>NZ_LYPC01000021.1:7026-67875 GCF_001700435.1 Paenibacillus pectinilyticus | reverse complement strand
TGTCCCCAGCGCTCTTTGAGCAGCTATATTACCAGCGGGTGGCTTAACTTAGTGACGTCTACTTTCTTGACAGAAGAGCAACCATGTAGTTATTTTTGACGATTTTTCTGTTTTGGATGAAATAACTGGAAATTATGGAGCTAATTTGGCGTCAAATTGAGAGTTTCATACAAAAACTCAATATTAGCATCATATTATCAAGTTAAATGTGATTTTCACTCGATATGAATGAAATTAGCTGGATTTTTTCCATTTAGATTGTTAAATCGTAAAATATAAACTTACTCATCAGGATCAGGAACGGTCGCAGACTTGCAAGTCGAATAAATCGACTACTCAGGAGAATCGGGCACGCCCCTGGCTGTAAATGAAAAAAGAGCTGTCCCTTATGTAATATCCATAGGAGACAACCCCTTTCCAACTATAAAAGCTCCAGCATTGTTTCACGGATGATACCTGTGTATCCCGCCGGAATATTAGCATGTACAACGATACCCTTCGGGTAACTGATATGGAGTTCCATCGTTTGACTGCTCTCATTCACAGTCCAGTCCACATCGATTCTTCCCCCCGCAGGATGTGGAACACTGCCCTTCGCCCACGTCAAACCGCTTGGTACAGGTGCAACTTCAATCTCTGTCCAGCCTGGAGCGAGACTTCGCACACCAAGTACTTCCCTGCCCAAGAAATAAGCAGGAGCGGATGACCAGGCATGACAATGGCTGCGCGTGAGCATATCGGGATTCGCACGATTTTCCAGAAAATTAGGATACTGTTCCCAACAGGTTGTTGCCCCGTGGCGAATCATCGTGCCATAATGATGCCGAATATCCGAAAGCACGCGTCCGACTTCACCCAATTTAGCCAGAGCTTCGTAATAGAAGAAGGACATAAACGGACTGCCAATTTGGACAAAATGGGACGGCGGGCTCAAGAGGTAGCTATCAATGATGGCTTTCCTGTCACCTCGTGCAACACCGGTTAGGGAAGCAACAACTTGTGTCTGCATACTCAACACATCTGAGCGTCTTCCATCCGCATGGATGCAGTCGATATACGCCATTTTCTCGTTGTCCCACAGATGCTCGTTAACAGCTGTCTCCAGATCTTGAGCCGCTTTATCAAGCGTCGTCGCGCCTTCCTGATCCCCCGAAATACGGGCCATTCTGGCTCCAACCCTGAGGGTATGCACGAGAAACATATTCTGATGAGACACAACGCCATCATTCGGTTGATCGATCGGCGACCAGTCGAGCAAGTTCCAGCCTTTGATATCAAAGAGACCACGGTCATCGATTTTATCCAAGTAATGCTGTAAGGTGAATTGGATATGTCCGTACATTTCAGCAGCGAATGCTTCATCCCCGGTCTGCTCATAGTATTCGGTACAAGCAATCGCCCAGAAGAACGTCCAGTTCGGAATCACACTGCTCCACCCGCTTGGTACTTGATCGGCGAATAGCGGAGTTTGGTGCTTGGAACCTGGTACGAGTCTTAAGCAGCGCTTAAGAATATCCTGCACCCCATACAGATAGTTGCTGACAAGCGCCTCATTTCGGCTGTCACCCACCCAGAATACTTGCTCATAAGCCGGACAATCCACGAATGTGTCTTCCATGCACAGCTTTGTCGTATGCCGGGAAATTTCCCAAATATCATTTAGAAGTTCGTCCGAGCAGGTAAACTGACCTACTTCCGCTACCGGGTAATTACTTTGGATCATGTTGACACTGTAGAGTTTAATCGGTTTCAGAGCCCCGCGTACAGTCAATGCGATATATCGGAAGCCTCGACGAATCGGCGTTTCATACCTTTGCCGTCCAGTTTGGCATACGTATCTGAGCGTATGGTCAAGCCCGAACATATCCTGCCGGTATTCACCAGACATATACTCGAAGCCATACCAATCCAATACGACACCCTCATCCGCTTCTACTTCAAAGGTTAGATAACCTGAATATTCCTTTCCTAAATCGAAGAGGACTTCCGTATCATATCCTTCAAATACAGGCACTACCGCTGCTTCCGCATGAGGAATGACAGCATTCTGCAATTGGGCAGGGACCACGTATCGAATGTTTTCTTTCCGCCAAACACTCAACGCAAAAACGTCAACTTCTGACACATACTTAATATCTACAGGTTTGATCCAATCTTGGAATCTATGAATATCAGCTGATTTTCTCAACTTCTCGCGCACCTCTAGATAGACAGGATGCTCAACTTCCAATTCACGTACGTGTTGGTGATCAAGCAATTCAACGGCGTCAAATGGTCCGATTCGTAACCAATCCGAAGCCTGCCCATCCCTATTTGCAACAGGGGACTGAAACGAAACCACATTGCCCTCATCCGCATACAAGCCGATTTGAAGCTTACCTGTATGAATATCACTAGACAGATCGATGAGCAATAGGTTATCTCCCGCCTGCAGAGTGACATCGACATAACGTTCTGGGGTAGAGCCATATATCCGACCGCTATCGATCCACTCGCCGTTCAGAGAGAGTGCCTTGAAACACCCATCGCTTTGAAGGAAGCCCAATGTGGCCTGACCCGCTTGAGTGGAATGGATCAAAGTAGCTGCATATCCGAGAAATTGCATGCGATTCGCATGTTCTTCGCTTCCATCCATCCAAGCGTTGCGAACATCAATTGTCGCAGTAACTTGAAATGACTTGATCTTCGCGAGGGATTCCACCCGAACAGGCCAAATGGTTTCCTCCGTCAGCATCGGTATGTCACGAGGTTTTAAAGCTGTCCAAGGCTCCATCCCAACAGGACCGAGTACTACTGAATTCGTCCAGTCTGCAGCATCATACGCCTGCTGTGTCCATGCCGAGTCCCACAGCGAAGCATCGACGTATTCCGCAAAAGCTTGCTGACAGGATGCCCGCGAAGCTCGGGTATGATGTCCGCGATGTAAAGAGGTGCTCCACGTAGCATCCGTCGCCGCGAGCACATGTCCCTCGGAATCGTTCACTTCCGCCAATAGTCCGCCGCGGCCTCGCAAGTAGTAAAAAGTTGAAACCCCGAAATGATTCACCAACATAGCTACAGTATTCATTTCCCCAGGTTGCAGCAAATGACCAATTTCATACGTATCATAGGCTAATTCAAATGGCCAAGAACGGACCGGCCCCCGCCCTATGCGTGTGCCATTCACAAACAGAACATATCGCGAATCCGCGGTGATTCTTAAAGAAATGCCTTTACTTCCCTCTTCTCCTGCCGGAACTTTGAAAGATTTACGAAAGCATCTCCATTCATTCCGCGGACTTTCTTCCCCTTCTCCCCAAATCCAACTTGCCTGCCATGTCGTCAACGTCATCCTCTAACATCCTCCTTACGTTCCTACCTCTTCTTTTTATTATAAAAAAAGGAGTTCGTAATGTTATAGGTTGATAACGACATTCTATGGGTATATGATGACTGTATCACAACCCTATCACAGCCCTATCAAAGGAGTTCATTATGCGCAGACCCGATATGCTCGTTGAAAAAGGCGAGGAATTTTTTACGAACGGTTTTTCTATCTTCGTCAACAAAGTCTACGAACGTTTCGATCTGCCTGAACATGTTCATGACTTCTTTGAAATCTGTTATGTTTGGGAAGGCAGCGGTTTTCACTATATCGGAGATCAGACAATTCGCGTGTCCAAGGGTGATTTATTTTTTCTCCCCATTGGTATCTCGCATATTTTCCGCCCTTCATCCCCACATCCGAACAAGCGGCTGATGATAGGCAACTGCATTTTTGACCAGTCACTTTTTCATTTTCTTACCTCTATACTGCCAGATCAGTACCAGATGTATCGGTTTAGTGATCTGGTTTCGAAGGGGGATCAATGGCTGCAAATGCGGGAACGCTCGGGGGAGTTCGGACATTTGTTCGACTCTTTGCATCATGAATTTCAGCGTAAGCAGACTGGCTATGAAACCATGATATGCGGTCTCCTGCTGCAGTTGTTCATTGGTATGGAGCGGTCTTTGGAGCAAAAAGATACCCCGTTCTCTCCCCAGCAAGACCGAATGGACGCTGTCCTGCACTATATGCGCAGCCATCTGTCCGAGAAAATTACGTTACCCCAATTAGCCAAAGAGATAGATATCGGCCCCCGGCAACTGCAGCGTATGATCGAATCTTATTCTGAAGGGTCATTCACCTCATTGCTCGCCCACGAGCGGATCAGCCAAAGCTGCCGGCTGCTGACAGATCCGCTGCATCGCGGCCGGTCTATTGCCGATATCGCGGCTGCCGTGGGTATTCAGGACCCGAAACGGTTTTATCGATTGTTTAAGGAACGGACTGGCGTGACGCCGGCGGCTTATCGTGCGGGGAAATAAAAAATTAGGTCCCAACCAACATATACGTTGATTGGGACCCCTTATAAATTATAGTGACAGGACGATTTGGTGGGATTCACTATCGTCATGTAACAGGATGTAAGGACCCTCCTCGATAGTGAACTTTTTCATATCGGCGTCCTTTCCATCCATCGACAACGTTGTTTGTCCACTAGACTTTTGTGAAGGATTTTTGACAGTGATGTGGTACACTGTGCTTCCAAAACGGTAGTTGGCGGCAAACTCCGGCCATTCTTTTGGCATACATGGGCGGATGTACAACCGTTCTCCCCTGCGGCGCAGGCCGATAATCCATTCAATTCCAGCTTGGTACATCCATCCTGACGCGCCTGTATACCAAGTCCATCCAGCATGACCTTTATGAGGTTCTTCGGTATACACATCTGCAGACATGACATAAGGCTCACCCACATATTTACGCACTTCTGATGACGTTTTCGTATGCATAATGGGGTTTAACATATGGAACAGCTCGAACGCTTTGTCTCCTTCTCCAAGCCCACACCAAGCAATGATGCTCCAGAGCACACCGTGTGTGTACTGGCCTCCGTTCTCACGGATACCTGGTGGATAGCCCTGAATATAGCCAGGACTTGGATCGGTTTGATCAAATGGCGGATACAGAATATGCGCTACCGACAGGCTTCGATCCACAAGTTCTCGATCAAATGAACGCATAGCTTGCAAAGCTTTGTCTGGCTGCGCCATGCCAGAGATGACAGACCATGATTGCGCGATCGCGTCAATCTGGCACTCCGCATTATGGATGGACCCAAGCCATTGTCCAGCATCAGTGAATGCTCGTCGGTACCACTGACCATCCCACCCTTTTTCATTCAGCGAATCCGCAAGCTTCTGCTGGATGTGTAGATAATTTGCTGCTCGCTCGTTTTCTCCGCGACGTTCACTCAATTCAGCCATTCCTTGTAAAACATTACCCAAGAACCAACCTAGCCACACACTTTCTCCTCGCCCTTCAGCGCCAACCCGACTCATCCCGTCGTTCCAATCTCCAATTCCGATCAAGGGCAGTCCATGCTCACCAAAACGTAAGCCTCGGTCAAGCGCACGCAAGCAGTGCTCAAAGATCGTACCACTTTGCTCGGATAACACGGTCGGCTCATAACGTTCATGCTCCTTTTCGCCCAAAGGTTCGCTTCGAAGAAACGGAACTCTTTCATTTAGAAGGCTCTCGTCTTCCGTATGTTCCATGTACCTGACAACCGCGTACGGCAGCCACAACAAATCATCGGAAAAACGAGTACGAATGCCGCGGTGCGTTTCTTCATGCCACCAATGTTGAACATCTCCTTCTTCGTACTGGTGGCTCGCGTGAAGTAGTATTTGCGCCCGTGTGAGATCGGGACGACTATGGAGCAACGCTAGTGAATCCTGTAGTTGATCACGGAAACCATATGCGCCACCTGCTTGATAAAATGCAGAACGCGCCCACATCCGGCAAGAAAGGGTCTGATATAGCAGCCAGTTGTTCAGCATGATATCCATCTCAGGACAAGGGGTCGAAACTGTAATCGTACTCATGGCATCATCCCAAAACTTGATCACATCCTCGAATGCCTGATCGCAAACAAGCGATTGACGATACTTCTGTGTAAGCTGAACAACGGATTCACGCGAATCTTCACAGCCTAGTATAATGTAAACGATTTGTTCAGAATTAGGCTCTATCACGAATTTGGTTTGAATGGCTCCACACCCCTCGTACGTAGGCCCTGTTGCGCCTGACAAGTGAAGCCGGTCCATGACAGCAGGATGATCAAGACTGCCATTCCGGCCAATAAATTCCAAGCGGTCTGCTGTCCATGACAAGTCCATATTGGGAATAACACTAGCTGCCGGATGAATCGTTAGAAAAGCGGTCGCATCACGAAAATTTTCTTGATACGTATTTCGTGCCATAAGTACTTCATTCTCCGGATCCCAATCCGTGACAATGAACGAAGCATTCCCTTCACGGTGTACACCAAGCACCCATTCAGCATAATAAGTCGCCGATAACCTCCGCTGCTCGGAAGTGTTGTTGTACAGCCGCAATTTAATCACTTTAACTGGATCATTCAGCGGAACATAAACGGTCATTTCTTGTTGAAGACCGTGGCTTTCATGAAGATAACGCGTATATCCGCGACCATACACTACCTTATACGTGGAATCCATTTGCTCGCGAGCTGATGTTAACGACCAATACGCCATACTTTCCTCGTCCCGCAAGAAGCATACTTCCCCTGGTTGGTCGATGGCGGGATCGTTCGACCATGGTGTTAATTTACATTCGCGGCTATTACGCCACCATGTATATCCGGTGTATAGTTCTGATGTCATACAGCCGAATTTCGGGTTAGCCATCACGTTAATCCATGGTGCTGGCAGGTAATTACCATTTTTCAGTACGATGTGGTACTCTCGGCCGTCTGCTGTAAAACCTCCCCAACCGTTGAAGAAGAGAAGATCATTTGTTTCGACTGGTTTAGCCGGTGCAAAACGGTTTGTTGATGCCGTTATCGGGACCAGTTCAGCTAGTGTGTGGTTAGGCACAAATGCTTTTAATTGCGCCTTCAGACTTGGACCATCTGCACGTAGCACAATACGGGATACAGCGAACAACAATGACCTGTCACCCTCCACTAATTGAGAAGCTGGCAGGATATGCACACTGCCTTGTCCTGCAGCCTGTCCGCCAACGATTTGTTCCACCATACGCCGAAGGGCATCCTGTAAATCTTGCTGATATCCCTCTACGGATTCATTCAATATGACAAGATCGATGAACAGCCTATTATGACGCAAGTACTCGAATCCAACGATTAACTTGTTAACAAAAGATAAATTCATTGTATCTTCGACCTGTATCATGACAATAGGCAAATCACCAGAGATTCCATATGCCCAGAGTCCTTGTTGTCCCTTTTGGTTAACAGCAATACTGTTTGCACGCTCTGGATTCAGAGGAGCAGTATACAGCGTACGACCCGCTAACAGTTGAAAAACAGCCAAATCCGCAATAGTTATATGTAAATGCTGCATTTCAATTTGACTTCTCGTCCATGCAAGTTGAAAGGATCTCTCGACTTGTTGGTTCATGGATAACTGCTCAACCATATCGATCGCTTGTTCTTTCGACTCCGCAACGCCAGTTAGAGCTGTCAATTCGACTCGTTCACCAGGCTGCAGTGTTATTCGTCGTCGCATAATAAATGCAGGATCTGCCACCGAACCAACTGTGCCGCCCAGTCGGGTTGCGATGCCACTAGGCCTAGATAACTTATATCCCCTGCCTACAAATCGGGCTCGATCTGTTTCATACTCCACAGGTCCAAGTGACTTGTCGCCAGTTGTTAACGTATGGAATGCCCACACTGATTTTTCCCCACCATCGCGAGGACGTTTACGAGCAAGCAGGCATTCTGTATCCGCATCGAATTGCGTTTCAATGAATAATTTGGTGAAAGCCGGATGTGCTTTATCTGCATCATGAGGTGCTAATGCAATTTCGAGAAATGTCGTCACCTCGATGATCCGCGCTTCACTCCCCTTATTAGAAAGCGTTAACCGACGAACTTCGGCATTCGCTTCAGGTGACACACATATATCAAGAGTCGTGTGCACATCCTCTTCCTCACTTAGGAACGTGGATCGCTCCTGCGAGAATTGCACTCGCTGTTTGCGTGACGGCTGACGGCATGGTTGAAAAGTCGGAGACCATACTTTATCCGAAGCGACATCCCTAATATACATATAGCTTCCCCACTGGTCCGTCACTGGATCTTCCCTCCAGCGTGTTACGTCCATGCCTTCAAACCGGATGAATCCGCTGCCGCTGTTGGAGATCATCGCTGTGAGCGATCCGTTCGAATGTACATTCACCTCGGGAACCGCAGTATCCGCAGAATCATATTCACGCAGAGGGGCAATATGTGCCGGTTTCGGTTTTTCAATCCTTGACTGCCCGGATAATTCTCGTTTTATGATGGAATCCCGTGAAGGAATCCGCTCTTGTAACAAAAGTTCCGCCGCCTGCACACGTTTATCGCGATGAAAATGATCATACATTTTACTTGGCAGTAGTACATTGGCAAGCGTCAGTAAGCTCATTCCTTGGTGATGTGCCATAAAGCTTTGGATGATCTTGCATGTATCACCTTCAGGCATTCGCCCAGGGGTAAAGTCAATAGCCTCATAAAAGCCATATTTGCCGCGCGCGCCTAGTTTTTCCATTCGAAGCAAATCGTTCAGGCCTTCACGCAGCGCAAAAGGAAGTGCCATCACGGTCGCATAAGGCGCGAGAACCAGATCTTGTTCAAGTCCGCGTTTAAAACCTAGGCCTGGAACGCCGAATGCCCGATACTGGTAATTCATTTGATAATCGAACGCGTAATAACCGGATTCCGAGATACCGAAAGGAACACCCCGTTCACGCGCATATTCAATTTGCCGATTCACAACTCCTCGATACGTACTTGCCCAGATCGAGTTCCGATAAGAGCGCATAATCAAGCTTGGCATCAAGTATTCAAACATCGTACCGGACCACGAAACCAGAGTCGTCTGATTCCCTTGCCTTTTTGCCGTTCGACCGAGTGCTAGCCAATGGGATACGGAAACTTGCCCTAGAGCAATCGCTACGAAGCTTGTTTGTCTGGCTTCAGAAGCTAACAGGTCATATAGAATGTTATCCCGTTGGTTCGATGAGGCATGGTAACCCAGAACGAAAAGTTTGGCTTTATAGTCATAAAGCGGTCTGAAGTCGGTCTCTATAATTAATGCTTCGAGACGATCCATCAGCTTGTAGCCGAGCGTTACCCAATCGCTAGAGGCTACTTGAGGCGATGAATAGCTGTCCTTCTTCGCTTGATTCAAAGCAAGATGATCTTCCAGTCCAAGGTGTGTCATTTCTTCAGGACTTGTTTGATCAAGGTCAACGGAAAATTCAACATTCAGGCCCAAATTACCACTTATATCTGACGAAAATCGCTGTTTGCTTGTTGTGAAATCAGTCTTTAGCCAATGGGCTAGACCTTGCTTTACCGTCATTAAACTAGCAACGAAATTTCCCGAATCAACTGTTGAGACATAGGCTGGCGGCAGTACACCAAGGGAAAGGGTATCGTACCAGTTGTAAAGATGCCCGTTCCATTTGTCTAACTTTTCGACAGTACCAACAGTCCGTTCTAAACGCTCCACAAGCTCAGGTGTATCAATAAACCCGAAATCCCGAGCAGCTAGAGACGCTGTTAGCAAAAAACCAATATTGGTTGGAGACGTACGATGTGCAACACCATTTGGAGGATCCATTTGCACATTATCCGGTGGCAGAAAGTGATCCTTAGGACCAGCATAATCCTCATAGAATTCCCAAATTTGTTTAGCTAACACACGCATCTGGTCCTCTTCCACAGCGGTGAATTGCAGCTCTTCCTGCGCAATCGGCTGGTTCAACCAGCGGACAGCAATAGGAGCTAACGCCCAAATCAAACAGAGCGTGAAACCCATCCATCTTAATCCTGTATTCTGCTGCATCGCTACAGCGCAAGCAAACAGGATAATTAATCCATATCCGCCGCTTGCACCCAGCAACAACGACTGTTGTTTCCCCCTATTTCTTCGTTCAATCTGAGAAGAACTTGTCCATTCAAGCATACGACGTTTGCTAATCGACAATCTGTATAGGGTCTTACCAATCGCATCGAGAAGAACAGCGCTTTGAAATGGTAAGGTCAGAATATTTATTAGCACGTGTAAACCCGTAGATAACACCCTCCGGGGATGCCAAATGGCTGTCTTCATATGAACAAGTTGCCGGATCATCGGCAAGAGCATGGTTACAAGAATGAAAACAACCCAACCAACCGAGGATCCAGGCAGCACACTGAAACCAAGTGCCAATATGAGGAGATAAATAATTGGAAGCAGACTGCGGCGCAAATTATCGATCATTTGCCAACGTGTAATCGCGGACAAATCAACAGGCCTTAATGCTCCCCGTCGGTCGCAAACACGAGGAAAAAGCCAACAGAGCATCTGCCAATCTCCTCGGACCCATCTGTGCATGCGCTGCTGATAAGAAAGAAAACTTGCCGGGTGGTTATCGATCAGTTCAACATCCGATAGCAACGCAGCCCGCAGAAAGCCTCCTTCAAGCAAATCGTGGCTAAGTACTGTATTTTCAGGAATACGTTCGCATAATAGTTCTGCAAATGTATCCACATCAAAGATGCCTTTTCCCGTAAAAATGCCTTGTTCCATTGCGTCCTGATACGGATCTGATGCTGCAAAAGCATATGGATCTAATCCTGGCTCCGAACAAATGTAAGCAAATCTCGATTGCATGGCCGACTCATAACTAGTTCCAATTCGCGGCTGCAGTACTCCGTATCCTTCTACGACTCTAGTTCGCGCTTGATTTAAGCGTGGTCTGTTATAGGGAAGGTGAAGCGTACCAATCATCCTCTGAGCGCTTCCCATCGGCAGCTGTGTATCCGCGTCCAATGTTATGATGTAGCGAAATGGCGGTAGAACTACCCCATCACCTATCAGGGATTCGAAGCTCGTCTCTTTACTTCCTTTCAACAACTCAACGAATTCCACCAATTTCCCGCGTTTCCGTTCCCATCCCATGAAGACTTCCTCAGCAGGGTTCCATTTTCTGCGGCGCTGGAAGAAATGAAAGGTTGCTCCTTCTGGAATCGCATACCTCCCGTTAAGTGTCGCAATTCTTTCTTTGGTAAAAGCAACAAGCGCATGGTCTTCTTGAAGCGTTTCCTGCGCGGCATCCGTAAAATCACCCAAAAGAGCGTAATGAATGTTCGGATCCCGGTTGGCCAAATAATGAATTTCCAGACGATTGGTGAGCTCTTCCGCTTCCTCTGTTGTGGACCAAATGGCAGGAATGACAACCATTGTGGTTGCAGTCGAAGGCACTCCGTTCGAAAAATCATAACGCAGCAGAGGCCGAGGGCGTATCGTCCGCTCGATGCCAAAGTGGAGCCAAGTAATGACCCATTCGCTTACAGGAAGGGAAAGCATAAGCAAAACAACTCCCCAGCCTACTGGTGTTAAGCTACGTGCACCGCCAATCCAAGCACTAGTGGCAAGAAGTGCAAGCACGAACAATCCGATTAACAGAGTTAAGTAGGTACCCGTTGCTCTCTTTGCAATACCTGTTCCGCGCACTGGTCTAGTCTCGCTGCATAATCGCAAGGAATGTTCTAACTTCTTGATCCCAGCTGGATCAAATAAAAAATAAGCCACAAACGTCGATCGTGGTGGGTCAATTCCCTTATTTCTTTGCTCGTCGCCCCACTGTTCATTCTCTACCTTGGAAAGTGCTACTGCATGACTTGCGATCAAATTTTCGGGTAAACGCAAACGGTGTGCTAATTTTTCAACCCGATTAAGGATCTCGTTCCTGCTATAAGAATCAAGAAGCGAATAATCATCCGTACGATCTTGGCGAAGCGTTTGATCCAGCAAGCAAATGCGTTCGAATAGGTTATCCCAATCCATACGCTCATTTTTTCGCAAACTACTGATCAAATTACCTGCCTTAACTTGAAAGGCTGACTGTAGCTGAAGCTCGTAAGATACAATGCGGTCCAGATCAATCGAACTATTCTCTAACTTGCAAACTAACCATTCCCGCACGGTCGCGGAATCCTCTGCCCATTCCCGCAAGTGACTAATCAAATGGACGATCCAAGGGCCTGATAGCGGAGCTTTTTGCTCGGCTTCGTCTAATATTGCGTTAATCGTCTCTGGATTTAACTTGGAAGGTTCTATTCTTGAAAATAACTGTTCAACTTCTACGCAAATCTCGCGTCGTTCCCGGACAAGTGACATGGTTTCTGATAACCTTCCGATCAAAGTCATCCGAAGTATGAGTGAGATGGCACAGGTCTCAGCAAGTCGCAAAGCTGATACTTCTTGGTATGCGTTCAAATAGGAAGCCAGGGTTTCCTCGTCCAATATACCGTCAACTTGTTCCAAATAATCTTCGCAAAGCGTTTGGATACGAAAAGTCCCCTTCTTTTGAAAGCTAGGTAAGTAATCAAAAGAGCGGTTGGAAAAATTAGCTTTCACCTCTATTGCTTGTTCCTCAATGAATTCAGCATTATCCAGCAGCCATTCTTCTGCAGGTAAAGCACAACTTGCAGGGCTGTTCTGCAACGAGAATACGAAATCCCTTAAGCTCTCTATGTCACTCTCAAATTGATTCCATATGTATTTGGGGTGAACTCGCATTACTGTTGGTGTGTGCTGTAAGGCGAGTTCACGTGCTCTTTGACAGATTTTATCCGTATTATTTATCATTTGCCCCTCCGGAGATCAGTTTCTACAATTTCTTGTCTTACTGTCGTCCGGTACAACGAGGATTCCGGGACAATCAAATTATTCCCAGTTTTGTATAATATCATTAGTGCTTTTTAAGATTGTATTTCTGTAAACTTATTACATCATGTCAATTGATTAAGAAGGATACCCTTAGAATGTAATGATAAACTGTCAATGTAGCGTAAAATAGCCCCCATCTGAAAAAAAATCAGTTGGGGGCTATTTTACGTTTACGACCTTAATATAGTGTCATCAGTCAGTCGGAGGTATCTTTCGGAAACTCCCTTTCCCTCGGGAATTACCTTAAGAGATTGGTTTTCGCCAGTTCGATGATTTCGTTCCCTTGCCCATTCAAAACTGCTTTCAGCATCCACATCGTAAATCCACGTGCCTGCTCGAAATTAATTTTCGGCGGCATAGCCAGCTCCTGACGATTAACGACAACGTCCAGTATTACCGGACCGTTGTGTTCGAGCCCTCGGCGGACGGCGCTTTCTAACTCATTCGGATCCTCGACCCGAATTCCTTCGATTCCCATGGCTTGAGCTAGTTCAGCAAAGTTGGGATTGTCAAGTTCCGTTCCGAATTCTAAAAAACCTGCTGCTTTCATTTCTAATTCCACGAACCCAAGCGCACCATTATTAAAGACAACGATCTTGATGGGGAGCTTATGTTGACGAAGAGTCAATAAATCTCCGAGCAGCATGGTAAGTCCCCCGTCCCCCGACAGCGAAATAACCTGACGTCCGGGCTGCGCAACCTGTGCTCCAATAGCTTGGGGCATGGCGTTCGCCATTGTCCCGTGGTTAAACGAGCCCAGAAGCCTTCTTTTTCCATTCATTCTTAAATATCTGGCAGCCCACACAGTCGGCGTTCCTACATCGCAAGTCACAACGGCATCCTCATCTGCGAGATCGCTGATTACCTTCATGAGGTATTGCGGATGAATAGGCGCTCGGCCGGGAGCTGCGAGATTGTCCAGTTCCTCGCGGACTTTGGCATAATGTGCGGCAAAGTGCTGCAAATGATCAGGGGAATGCGGTTCGGTTAACAAGGGTAATAGCATTTCGACCGTCGTCTTCACGTCTCCGCACACCCCATATGCGAGCGTCGTTCGCCGACCTAGCCGGGAGGAATCCAAATCAACCTGAAGGATGGTCGCTTCCTGTGGATAAAATTGCCTATATGGAAAATCAGTACCCAGCATGAGTAAGACATCGCATTCCATGATGGCGTGGTATCCGGAGGCAGATCCGATGAGACCGGTTAATCCAACGGAATATGGGTTATCGTACTCCAGATACTCTTTACCTCTCAGCGCTATGACCATCGGGGATTGCAGCTTCTCGCAAAGTTTCATGAGAGAAGCATGAGCTCCCGCGCAGCCGGCACCGCAAAGCAAGGTGATCCTCTTGCCTTTGTTTAAGTAGTCGGCAAATATCTTCAATTCGTCTGTAGAAGGGCAGACAATCTGCCGGGTGGAATGGATAACACGTTGCGGAACAGGGCTTTCATCGTATTCGAAAGCGGCTACATCACCTGGCAGAACTAGGACAGACACGCCCGACCTTGCCGTTGCCGTTTGCATCGCCATCGTAACCGCTCGAGGCATTTGCCCCGGTCCGGTTACAACTTCACAAAAGAAGCTGCATTCCTGAAACAACATGTCCGGACGCGTCTCTTGAAAAAAGCCGCTGCCGATTTCACTGCTCGGAATATGAGCAGCAATCGCAAGTACTGGCACCCGGTTTCGATGGCAATCGTACAATCCGTTAATGAGATGCAAATTGCCTGGTCCGCTGCTACCCGCGCAAACCGCAATTCCGCCACTAAGGGCGGCATCTGCGCCCGCCGCGAATGCTGCAACCTCTTCATGGCGGACATGGATCCATTCAATTTTTCCGGAACGACGGATCGCATCGAGCAAAGCATTGAGCGAATCTCCGATAATACCGTATATGCGCTTCACACCAGCGTTCAGAAGGGACTCCACGATGGAATCCGCTATGGTTCTTCTCAAGAGAATCTCTCCTTTATGTTTTTCTTATTTTGCCATAATATGAGCAGCCTATTCCTGATTCCACAACGATTTAAGCCAGAAAAACCGCTGTGCAAAGATCAGCAACCATTAACAGATCTTATCCGTGTGAATATGGATCGATTTATCCCAATCCGAAAATGTCAATGTATCCTTATCCCAATAATACTTCAGATCTTCATTTTTCCAGTCCTTGTAAATCTCTTCCCAAGTGAAGCCGCCATGTGCCTTTAACGAGCTTCGGTCTATCACTTGATCTTCAGGCTGATATCGAAAATCACAAGATAGCCGGATTTTATTCCCCATTTGGTTTGGCATGGCCTTATGAACCGTATGGCTTTTGAACATAACAACATCGCCGGCCAAGTAATCTCCATAAGCCCATTCTAAATTCAGGCCGCATAATAAGGACTCCAATCCTCCAGCACCGCTGCTTCCTGTCACATTCAGCAGGCCTAACTTATGACTTCCTTCCAGCATGGCAAGACCTCCGAGCTCTCGCGGACAATCCCCTAGAGGGAACCAACAAGTCCATGTGCTAGACGAGCCTTGAATATACAAAAAATCTTGATGAGGTGGTGTTGGGATCATACTGGGATGAGGCATGATGAGCCTGCAAATATTGCGCGGATGCGGAAAAGGCTCGGACCCAAAAAGGATTTTAAATACATTTAATAGTTCAGGGTCCTGTGCAATGGCATGAAATTCCTCTAACTGCTGCACTTCGAGATAGATTTCTGTGGAGACGCCAACCCCATACGTGCCTTGAACAACCAACTGCGATACGTTCTCAGGATCAGCTACCCCATCCATAATATCTGTGTCACAGCTTAACAACCCACGCCGCTCCAATATGTGAAGGATTTGCTTGCGTAGACGAAATACTCTTTCATTAGAAAGCAAGCCGCGAAAAAAAAGATATCCATCCTGATCTGCTTTATCATGTAGTGCACCTGGATGTTTTAAAAGGGCGGTTGAATCCTCAAAATCTTTGCTAGGCTGTTTCATGGCATTGTCCATTTTCATGTTCATTTTGTACGCCTCCTCATCGATAATTACTGTCATTATATAGGATTAAATGAACGATGAATTTAGAGGGAGTCGCACATATTTATAATTTATAGACTTTTGCTTTCTTAATTTTTGCTAATTTCAAAGGGTTCTCGTATACTAACAATAAGTTTTTTGCAAAATTCGTATATATTGTTGTGGAGGAACACCGTGCACAGAATCAGTTGGGACGAGCTTAATCCAGTAATCAATTATGCAAATATTTTAAAATGCGAACCGGAATTCCAATTTGGGCCCAGAGTCATTACAAACCATCAATTCATCTATATCTCCAAAGGTAGAGGAACCGGAAATATCCAAGGGCGTACGTATGCTGCGAAAAAAGGGGACTTGTTTTATTATGGGCCTACGATTACTCATTCCTTTAAGGCAGATAGAAGCCAGCCCTTTGAACTCTATGGCCTTCACTTTGGCTTAAATGAATCAATAGACTATTCAAACTCACCGTTCTCTTCTTATCCACAACCATCCTATTTCAACGCTGAACAAAGCGAGAATCTGTTGGTTATTGGTGAAGGCACTGTCGATACATTAAATATCGGAGATCTCATTCCAGCTGGCGATTCAGGTGTTGGAGAGGTCATCCACCAAATCACACTTTCCTACATAAAGGATAGCCCTATGTCCGCCGTGATGAACCGCTCCCTGCTAATCAGCCTCTTTGGCTTATTACATAACCATTCCCAACACCTGACCGATTCTCACCCACACCTGACTAAGGTTTTGAATCAGATAAGGACAAAGTTAATTGAACATGCAACGGCTACCTACGTCAGACAATGGTTGTCCGACTGGTCAGACTATAATGAAGATTATTTGGCAAGAAGCTTTCAAACGCAGTTCGGGATCTCCCCTCATCACTTCCATCAAGTTCAAAAAATAGAGAAAGCCAAAGAACTTCTTACCCAAACCAAGCTCAGCATAACGGAAATTGCGGAACTGCTGCATTTTGATACGGTTCACTATTTTAGCCGTGTGTTTAAATCTCGGACGGGCTATACCCCAACAAGTTATCGGACTATCCGAAGAATGTTATAAAAACAACAACAGTAGAAGACGCGACGAGAGCCCATTGACATAAAGCTCGTCTTCCTTTACACTAAATTTAGTACCTAGTACTAATATCTGATACTAAAAGGAGTGTCAACTCATGCCTTCTGCTCTTCCCTTGCAAGCTCGTATTTCAGCTATTGGCACCTATGTGCCCCAAGCTATTCTGACAAACGAAGATCTCTCCCATATGGTGGATACGAACGCTGAGTGGATTGTGCAACGCACAGGGATTCGTGAGCGCCGAATCGCTGAGGCGCATGAGTTTACAAGCCATTTATGCATAGCAGCTGTACAAAATTTGCTCACGCGGTATCCCGATTCACTTGACGATGTCGAGCTCATCGTCGTCGCGACACATACACCCGACCTGCCATCCACCCCAGTCGCGTGTCAGGTTCAAGCTCATTTCGGCATCGCAGGCGCGGGCGCCTATGATCTCAATGCAACTTGCGCAGGCTTCGCCTATGCGCTGCATACAGCAAGTGCACTTGTCGCAGCAGGCGTGCATCGCAAGATTCTCGTGATCGGCGCCGATGCCCTCTCCAAGATCACGGACTATACCGACCGATCCACCTGCATTTTATTTGGCGATGGCGCAGGCGCGGTCGTGGTTGAACGAGAGGAAGAGCATCCTGCTTTCCTAGCGGTTCATATGGGCTCAGACGGCAGCGGCGCTAAGCATGTGTACCGAACTGGGTTAGCTGCGGAATTGAACGGAGCTCTCTTAGAAGGAGACGGGAAGCTTGTCCAGAATGGACGCGAGGTGTACCGATTCGCTGTTTCGACGGTACCGCAAGGCATCGAAAAGCTGCTTGAGAAGAGTGGGCTGCCGCTCGAGGCGATCGATTGGTTCATCCCTCATAGCGCTAATCTGCGCATGATTGATTCCATCTGTGAGAAGAGCGGAATTCCCCTGGATAAAGCGTTATATAGTCTAGAATATTTCGGAAACACCTCAGCAGCTTCGATTCCGCTTGCACTTGATCTGGGGGTTAAAGAAGGGAAAGTGAAGGCGGGGGACATGCTTTTACTTTATGGGTTTGGCGGAGGATTAACTCATGCTGGCTTGATCGTACGCTGGGGATAATTCCAGCAGCTGCTGCTCCAGCTCCAGCTTTGGTTAAACGGGGGCTCTGATTCTCTGGTTCGAGGTTCTGACTTCGGAAGTTCGTTTCGGAAGTGAGCTTCCCTAGAGCCCTTTCCTCAGCCAAGGCTTCCCCGGCTTACCAACGATCTGCCGCGAACGCACGCGCTGCCCTGTCAACCTCATCACCATCGCACGTTGATACTCGCTGATCGTCTTGAGATTCGCTGCCACATGGCCAGCAAGCTGTTCCGAATTCTCGACGTGGTCCGCCACTGCTTCCAGAATTCTGCTTAGCGCTCGCTGGCTCCTCGCCAGCGACGTCAGCATGTGCAGCTCTATGCGCTCACGATTCAGGTCCCTCACAGCTTCTCATCCTCACTTAACGGGAATGAGCCGCCGCCGAAATCCAACCCATTTCCCATTCCGAAGCCAGTACCTGATTCTTTGCCGCCAAGTAAAGCTTTCATCTGATGGTTCAAGGCATTCTCCAGCTTCGTTAATCCATCAATGAGATCAATGACACTATCATGGATCTCGCCCGTCACTTTCATTTGAAGCTCATGACCTTCCACATTCATCGCGTTCACATGCTGGCAGATCCAGTTCTGATACTTCGTCGCATCGATAACTCTCGCTTCCAGCATATGCGTTATTTCATCCTGCAGCTTGGCAGTCGCATCTAGCATTTGCATATAGAGATCCGTTCTATCCAAGGCTATTCCCTCTATTCCTCATCAGGTACATGCATTTCCTTCATAACCATTTCCGTTTGCTTCGCGATCGCTTCTTCCAAATCGGCAAGACTATTTAAATAGGCCGTTACCTGACGAGTCAGTTGTAATGCCCGCTTCTGCAAGTTTTCTAATCCAGCAAAATCAGGATGTGAATCCGGCAGCTCCTGCACGATGCCTGCCATTTGTGTAGACACATGACGATGGGTTTCCAAAATCTTAGCCATTTCCCCATGCGAAGCTGCAATATGAGCAATAATGGTTGTCACGCGCTGTTCCAAGTGCTACCCCCCTAACAGCTTTTTTCACTCTACGATATGCCGTTTTGTGAGATTTGGTGCCTAGATGAATCGATGCGGATCCACGCCCCATTTGTCGATAAACTTCTGACGATTTCGTTTGACAAGCCGCTTTAATTTTTGGCGCCCCTGCTTCCTGTAGCTGACACTCCCACGGTGATAGATGAAGCAATCCCCTGCAATGAGCAGCCGATAACCGGCCAGACGGACCCGATAGCACAGATCATCATCCTCGAAGTGGCCCGGAGAAAATCTTTCATCCATAAGACCCACTTTCTCGAACAACTCCCGTGTAAAAAGCATACAAACACCGACCAAGCGGTCTGTCTGCTGCCACCTTGCTGGGTTCACATGATTATATTTTTTCGCCATTTTCATCGTTGTCGTGAATTTCTCTCGAATCTTCTGTTTGCCGCTGGCATAATTCGTCATCGGGCCAACCATCCCGACATCTTCGGCACTATTTAAGCAATTCAACAGGTTCGGCAGCCAGTTCGGCGTGACGATGGTGTCATTATTGAGCAGCATCAACACATCTCCACTCGCAAAACGAAGACCATAATTACAGGCAGCTGGAAAGCCTACATTGACTGGCATCGCAACCAGCTTGAGCTTCATTCGGCGACAGTAGGCCAATGTGCCATCTGTAGAGCCATTATCCACCACGATGATCTCATAAGGGACGGCTGTATGTTTGCGAATAGAGGCTACACAGGCTCTCAATAATGACAGCCCATTATACGTAGGAATAATAATGCTTGTTAGCTGCATGCTCATTCCTCCTTGATGACTTCCCTTTTTCGGATGATATCTGGAAAATGGATACGTTCACCTTTCTCATGCATCGCGGCTTCGAGTGCTTCTACGTGATCTCCAATGCTTAATTGGAGATTCACATTTCGACGTGCCGGACTCCAGGCAAGTGTCCGAAAGCTGGTAGGCGCTGTAATGTGAAGCCCAGCTAGTATGGCTTGAATTTGTGCTTTGGGAGGAACCATAAGCGCTGCGTAACTCACATGCTGGAAGGCATTCCGTGAGAGCGCATGGGGTACGTCCATCAGAGAATTCGCATGCAAATCCGGTTTATTGAAGGAGACATTGAGAAAATGCTTCATCACGGTGAGGGTATCCCAGTCAGCGAACTGAGGTAAATACGGTGTCCGATTATTGAGTGCAATGTCAGCCCCACGGTCGATATCTTTAACAAATGGAATTAATCGCTCCGCTCGAACGACATCTTCCCCTTCCACAAATAGCAAAATATCCGATGTCGATAACTTGGCACCGATTGCTCGCCCAACATGCGGCCCGATTTGCTCAGGGTAATGCACGATTAGAGCATGGGAGTGACTTCTCACCCTCTCGAGCGTATGATCACTAGTACCGTATACAATGACAATAATTTCATGGAGTGGCATCCGCTTTAGCTGCTCTAGCACCCGACTAATGGTGCGCTCTGCGTTCTTTACCGTGACAATAGCTCCAACAGTTCGCACGGTGGGCAGAAGCATCCAATTCGTTGCACGCCTGCCCAACGCTACAGCGTATCCAGCGACATAACCGCTAGCAGCTGCTGCATAATTGGATATATTCGCTAAATCCGACTGCGACTGCGCTTGCATCCACCTAACCCAGCAATCATTCATCACTTTCTTCCCATACTGGCGATTCCCCTTATCTGGAGCAAGTGCATCATGTCGGCCTGCTTGATAACCTTGTTTTCTCCAGAATTGCTCAACTTGCGGCAGCGACCTCACTCGTTTACGCGATGAATGACGGATCGACTTCTTCACAAGTACTCGTTTTCTGCTAATTCTCCGAGTTGAAATGGGGCGACGCATCCGTTTCTTGATTTTAGGTTTCACCTGTTCACCTCAATCATCTCTCTGATTCGCAGATTATCCTGCCTGCGAGCTCGAGCATCCGTGTTCTGAATTAACCAGTTAATGGCTTCCAAATGGTCGCCAACAATCAGATCCCCGACAGGATCGCCTTCTTCCGCCCGAAACCGAACCCGATTGCGGCTTCCGACCTGGATAAACTTGGCAGCCTCTACACGTAAACCACGCTGTACAGCAATGGCTTGGGCGAGAGGCGGGATCGCCAAATACTCCGCACCTATCGTGTTAAGCGCTTTGCGACTCATTGCGTGAGGAATGGTGGTCATTGAGGTCCCTTGCAAATCTCGACGGTTAAGAACCGCATTCAATGCATATTTAGCGACCACCACGCGATGAACCTCCGCGCCCGAAATGATACCAATATATTTGTTTAGTGCAACATCCACGCCACGCTGCACAGCAGAAATCAAAGGGATCATTTCCCCCGCTGGAATTACAAAATCGGCATCTACGAACAATAAAATCTCGCCTCTAGCTTCTCTAGCACCGATACTTCTTCCAACATCATGTCCGAACCGTTGTGCATAGGATACGACCCTCGCTCCTGCACTCTCGGCAATGTACTTACTTCCATCTGAAGAACCATTTTCAACTACGATAACCTCTGTATGCGGATGTACCCGAAGGGCCTGCTGAATGACTTTACGTAACGTGCTCGCTTCATCGCAAACAGGAATGATAACCGATACGACTGGCGGATGTGGTGAGAAGGAAGATCTACGCGATTGCGGTGAAGATGCGAATAACCGTTGGGTAGGTCGTCCCTTGCTACGATTCGATATATGTTTCGTTAAACGCTTCGCTATCCGCTTCCCCCTCCGCTGAATACGCTGCTGGCTCATTCGTTCTCAACTCCTGTCCTTGGCGGAATACCTGCTCTACTTATTCTATGATCTTCTTACAAAAGGGGTAGGGCTGACGCCGCAGTCCAGGAAAACAGGCTTCCCGACTTATACACCTACTATTTCAGTTATGTATGAAGAAGTCTCATAGAAAAAGACGGATGGAGCCGTTGTTAGCGGCTCTCACCTTGTTGAACTTTGCTCCATAATTGGTGAAAAATAGTGGAATTATCTCGCATTTGACGATCAGCCTCAGTGTGGACTACACGAGCGGATGCTGCATTTCCCATACATAGCCTTGGTCAAAGCCAATCTTGAAACCCTCGTTATAGGCTGCATTGAAAGCCGCATTATAGGCCATTGCAGCTCTCTTCGATCTAAGGGGCCTTCTACGGATAGCACGAATGACTCTGCGCCCGCGTGAATATCTGCGCAAACGACGCAATCTGCGAGGTTGACGTTTGTTTCGCAGACGGCTAATCACTCGGACTTTTCGGATTCCTTTTATTCGCTTTCTTGGCCGCTTCTTAGTAAGAAGGGTACTTCTTCTTTTGGGATTCTTACGAACAACGGTAAGCTTTTGCGTTCTCTTTTTTTTGACAACCACTTTCACTTTCCCTCACCTCAACCTTCATCTTCTCATGCATTGCCCACTACCCAACATTACCGAGGTCCAAACACAATGCTTAACATCGTTATTAACCGATTCGTATAGGTATGATCTCGCATGGTTCTATACAGCCCACGCAGGGCAATTTGCTTACGTTCTTCTTCATGGATCAAATAATGATTCATTAGATGAACGAGCTCTTCCGGTGATGAATAAGTGACAATGTCGTAGCCTGGTGTATAAAAGTTGACCAAATCAGACCGAATGTCGGTTAATTGAAGGACTCCGCAGCCGGATATTTCAAACGTTCTCGGATTCGGCGATGCCCCTTGAATACGCCGGGAGTTGTTGTTATAGGACTGGTCATCAAAAGCTCTATGCATATTAATGACTATCTTAGCTCCGTTGTAGGCATTGGCCGTTTGCTCTGGGGTCATCCAAGTATTTAACTGGATCTGCGGTGCCAGCAGCTTGTACTGACGAAGTCTCTCCCACCAAATGCCGGAGATAAATACACGTTTCGTTGCTAAATAAGGGGCGATTTGGTCAAACAGCGCCACACGATTCCAGTAGGCTGACCCGATGAAGCTAATATCGCGCTGCATCCCCACCGGCACATTTTTCGGCCTGAACATCTCTGGTTGAAAGGCTAGCGGTAAATAGTGTACCTGTGCGCAGCCCATTTCTCGATACAGCTGTACACAATTGATCTCCAAGGTGAACATGAAATCATAATGTGGTGCATACGAAGCGGTAAGATCCGTGTAGTAGGGATCATCGGTTAACCATACCGCTGTCCGAATGCCCATTCGCCTTACTCGGTCTACGACGTCCAGCGCCAGATTCATCCCATCAAGTACAATCATCAGATCAGGTCGATGTCTAGCTGCCAGCGTCTCAATCGTTGCAGTCGGATTTCCGATATGAACGGCGTCTTTATCGGAGTTACCTATGATCAATTCCCGAACTAAGGGGCGCAGCGCCTCAATAATCGCAATATCCAACGGGCCGTAAGGAAATCCTTTCCCCGAGGTTATATATAACACACGTACATTCCAGACCGGGCTTGGCGCTCGATCTCTAACCGCTTTTTGCATAATCGCTTCGCACAAGCCTAACCTGACACCACTCGAATATCCCGCTTGATATCCGTCAGCATGTCCTTGTCCACGTGCATGCACAGTGTTGCGAAATTCCATCATGACCCCTCCCTTCTAGGTAAAAATAAGTTCCAAGAGCTTGCTCAGACGAATAGCAAACGTATGTTCTGTAATCGTTCTACGTAACCCGTTTGTTGCAATCCGTAACCGATCTTCTTCATGCAGTAAATAATGCGTCATTTTATGAATGAGCTCATCCACCTGCCCATAGGTCTCGATGTCATGCCCTGGCGTGTAATAACGTTCCAGATCGTGGCGGCGATCCGTCATTTGAAAAGCGCCACAGCCCGCAATCTCATAGGTTCTCGGATTGATGGAGTGCCCGGGTAGATTTCTACGATTCCTGTTATAGGTTTCGTGATAGGTAAGACGATGAATATTCAGCACGATTTTCGCGCCATTATAATATTTCACAGACTCTTCAATCGGAATCCATTGCAGCTTGATGCCGTGTTGAAGAAGGGAATAATGCAGAAGCTGATCCCACAGAGCACCTGCAATTACCACTTTTTTCCCAATTAGAAATGGTGTCAGTGCATTAAATAGTGCAAGTCGATTCGGGAACCCGACACCGATGAAGCAAATATCACTTCGGTACTCAGGCGCCACATGTTCGGGGTGAAATACGGCAGGACTCGCTGCCAAAGGCAAGTAATGCACTTGCCCGCATCCACACCCTTGATACAGAGGGACACAGGACATTTCATGGGTGAATACATAATCATAATGAGGAGCCAAGCTGACGGTATCATCTGTAAAATAAGGATCATCCGCAAACCAAATGGCGGTGCGAATGCCCATTCCTCTAACGAGATCGACGTGTGAGGCATGATCAGGTGGAAACACGTGGAGCCCATTCATGACGAGTACGAGGTTAGGGCGTAGCTCTGCAGCTAAGCGAAGCATATCTACGGCATTCGCGGTATAGACGACGCGAACTGTCTGCTGTAAGCCTTCGATGATCCCTTTATCTATCGCATCGAACCCTTGCAGGATGAAGAGTACACTCACTTCTCGAAGCGGGACGTTAGCAGGTCGGCAGGTATTCAGCACATATTGGCAGCGTCCCATACGTCTGCCGTGCACGAGACCAGCTTCAAACCCTCTGGCCCGCCCTTCCCTACTGGCTTTGTCAAGCGACATGTTCATATCACACCTTCTTCTTTAGGAGCGCAGGGTCATAATAGTCCAATTGCAGGAAAAAATGTAAAGCTGATTGCCAGTCTCGGAGTGGCGTTAACCCATTATTGGCAATGGCTTGATGCGCAAAAGCGGAATACATCGGTCTCACCGCAGGAGCAGGCGGACAATCCGAGGTAAGAACAGGCAGCAGACTAACTTGCGAGAGACCTGCTGCCAGAAGAATCTGCTGCGCAAATTCATATCTAGAGCACTCCCCTTCATTCGAGGCGTGATATAGGCCATAAAGCTCGGTATCGATTAATTCTCGTAAGAAAATCGCCAGATCCAAGCAATACGTAGGGGAACCCCACTGATCATCGACAATCGTTAATGGTCCGCCGGCAAGCGCCTTTTCAATTACTTTCGTAACGAAATTCGTGCCATGCTTGCCGTACAACCAGGACGTACGGACAATGAAGTGCTTGGAACAGCTCAAACTAACGAATTTCTCTCCGAGCAGCTTAGAATGACCATACACATTGCTTGGATTCGGGGTATCTGCTTCGGTATAGGGGGCCCCCTTCGTCCCATCAAACACATAATCGGTGCTGACATACACCAGCTTCGCTCCGATTTCTTCACAGGCCTTCGCGATATGCAGTGCCCCCATCGCATTCACTTCATAGGCCCGCTCCGACTCCATTTCAGCCTTATCCACATTTGTATAAGCGGCCGAATGAATAACAACTTCCGGTCTTGCCGCAAGCAGCATCTGGGCAACTTCCTGCTCATTCGTTATATCCAACTGCTCTTTGTTCCAAGCTATAACTTCATGCATGGGAATCAATACCCGCTTGAGATCATAGCCGAGTTGCCCTCCGGCACCGGTAATGGCGATTTTCACAGATGATCCCCTACTTGGTTATCGGGATCCCGATAAGATCCGTCTGCAATACGCTCGCACCATGTGCGTTCATTGACATACCAGTCCAGCGTCATCTGAATGCCAAGGTCAAACGGATACGCCGGCGTCCAGCCTAGCTCACAACGGATTTTGGAACTATCAATCGCATATCTGCGATCATGGCCAAGCCGATCCGCCACATAACGGATCTGATCTTCCGGCTTATTCAGCAGCTTCAGAATACGCCTGACCACCTCGATGTTCGTTCGTTCATTGTGACCGCCAATGTTGTATACTTCGCCTGGCACACCCGCTTCAATGACACGCTCGATAGCCGAACAATGATCATCCACATATAACCAGTCGCGTACATGCAGACCATCCCCATAGACGGGGATGAGTTCATCACGAAGCGCACGTGTAATAATGAGCGGAATCAGCTTCTCCGGGAATTGCCTTGGGCCATAATTATTGGAACAGCGCGTAATCACCGCTGGGAAGCCGTAAGTTTCATAGTAAGCGCGCACGAGCAGATCGGAGCCAGCTTTACTTGCGGAGTATGGCGAATTCGGAGCAAGGGGAGTATGTTCATGAAACGCACCTTCTTGACCTAACGTGCCGTATACCTCATCTGTGGAGACATGTACAAATTTTTGGATGTTGTTCCTCCTTGCCGCTTCCAGCAAGCTTTGTGTGCCTACTACATTCGTCATAACGAAGCTGCGAGGACTATGAATACTGCGATCCACATGCGATTCCGCTGCAAAGTGCACAACAATATCAATGCCTCGCATCACTTGCATCATGAGCTCTTCGTTTCCAATGTCCCCCTGGACGAATTCGTAACCAGCTTGCCCTTCTAGTGATCTGACGTTATCCCGATTCCCCGCATAAGTTAGTAAATCAACATGACGGATTCGATCCTCCGGATGATGTTTCTTCCAATAATGAAGAAAGTTACTTCCAATAAATCCCATACCACCAGTTACTAGCAACGATTGCATTATATCTCCTCCTTCCTGACTAACAATGTGGCTTGAAAAAGAGATTCATGCGTGCCGGCGTCAATCCACCATCCCGTGAAAAATGTATGCGTAAGTGCTCCTGCTGCCGCATAGACATTGTTTACATCTGTAATCTCTAGTTCACCTCTAGCGGATGGGACTTGTGATTTAATAATGGCAAATACAGAAGAATCATATAAATAGATACCTGTCACCGCATAGTTGGAGTTTGGCTTCTCAGGCTTTTCTTCAATGCGATCAATATGTCCGTCCTTCATACTTGCAACCCCATATCGCCTTGGATCCGCGACCTCCTTCAGAATAACCATCGCCCCTTCTACTTGCTTTTCGAAGGTATGGATGATGGGATGCAAGTTGTCCTCAAATAAGTTGTCTCCCAAAATAACAACGAATTTCTCATCACTGTGTACGAAATCCTCGGCCAGTGCGAGCGCCTGTGCAATGCCTCCGGCTTTCTCTTGAATCTTATAAGTGAGATTCACCCCAAACCGTTCACCACCGCCTAAATAGTCTACATATAAGCCTGATGACTGCTTGCCCGTAATAATAAGAATATCGAAGACCCCTGCCTTAGCTAGTTTCTCGATCGCATATTGAATCATGGGCATATCACCAACTGGAAGTAAATGCTTATTGATAATATTCGTAAGTGGACGCAAACGGCTTCCGGTTCCTCCTACAAGCACAACACCCTTCACATGACATCCCCCTCTCACATTCATTCCTATGGCGTTTACTTACATCCATTTCTACTATCATATGCTATGATGATAGACGGAAATTGGACGAACATCCCTTAAACGAAAATTGGTTATCTATCTACCAATTGCGACGCGTAGTCCAAAATAGGAACAACAAAAAAACGGTGATCTCGCAATGACTGCAAGCTCCCGTTTTTCTATGGGTGGACAAGTGAACTTCCTATCTATTTAAAATCCTTTCCCCATTGCGATCCAATTCACGATGCCTTGTTGCTCCGACGTGAACTTCGTGCGATTGATCGAAATAACCGCACTGTCCAGTGCTTTCTGGCTTACGGTTACATAACATGCTGGATGATTCGTCGTCGCCGTTAGCACATAATTGTTATTCGCAAATCGTTCATCAAACTGCAAGACCACTTCAATCGATTCATCTTGGATCTGCATTTCAAAAGGCATAAGCCCAAATTGCTGCAGCACATTTCTAATCTTGCGCGGCATCCGCGGCACACTATCCACGAATTTATTCAGTGTCAGCGAGCGTTCGGCTACATGCTCACCAATGACTGCACCTGGCTTCAGTTTCGTTCCATCCACACTGCCAGAGGCCAAATGATCGTTGGTTACTGCCCCGTTAACCAGCTTCGTGCTATCTACACTGCCAATGGCTAGGTGATTGGCGCCAACCGTGTTGGCCGCTAACTTACTGCCTTCCACACTGCCGGGGACCAGCTTCGAGCCCTGCATCGCGTCTTCAGCTAGATGACTTGCGCTAACAGAACCTGGAGCTAGCTTCGCCCCGTCAACCGCACCATCTGCCAAATGATACGTACCGATCGCTTTCACAACTAGCTTACTTCCGTCAACACTTCCATCAGCCAGCTTCGAGTTAAGAATCGCTCCGTCCACGATTTTAGCGCTATCTACACTGCCAACCGCAAGCTTAGTACCATCTACAGCATAGTCAGCAAGCTTATCTGTTTCTACAGCACCCGCTATTATATGCTCATTGCCTACCGCACCAAGACTTAATTGTGTACTCGTTACTGAACTCAGAGCAAGATGCTCGCTTGTAATCGCACCTTGGCTAATTTTGGTGCCATCTATGCTTCCCTTCGCCAGCTTCGTTCCTTGCACCGTACCGTCAATGAGATGATCACTACTGATGGTACGCGGTGCAATCTTCGAGCCTAGGACGGCTTCATCCGCCAGATGCTTCGCATTCAACGCGCCTGCGGCAATCTTACTCCCATGGACGCTTTCACTTGCCAGCTTCGCTGCTGTAATAGCGCCGTCCGTAATATGCTCCGAGTTGACGACTTTGTTTGCGAGCTTCTGACTAGTGACACTGCCATTCGCGAGCTTAGCCTCGGAGACCACATTGTCGGCCAGCTTCGTGCTCGTCACGCTCTGATTTTGCAGTTTATCATTCGAAATGGAATCCGCTTGCAGATGACGCTCACCCACAGCTCCGTCGGATAGCTTTTCGTCTGTAACCGCACCTTTAGCTAATGTTTCTGTCGTAATGGCATTCTCGACCAGCTTGTTGCCTTCCAGACTGCGATCCGCAAAAACATCAAGTGAAATGGAGCCTTGTGCCAAATGCTCAGAAGTAATGACACCTTTTTTGAGATGAATGCTTTCAATAATGCCATCCTGCAAATGACGCGTTGCAATGGACATGAAAGCAATCTTCGCGCCTGTCACCGCTTCTTCTGCCAGCTTGCTCGTCGTGATCGTCTCTTCCTGTACATGCCTCGTCGCAATGGCTTCATCCGAAATATGGTCACGTTGGATAGCTAAGACATCGATTTCGACACCGCCAATGGCGCCAGGAACGATATGCTTCGCTGAAATGATCCCCACTTGCAAATGATTTCCTTGAATGGCACCATAAGCAATTTTGGACGAAGTGATACTTTCATCCTGCAGTTTAGACGTGTGTACACTATCTTCTGCGAGTTTATCCGAGTTCACAGCGCCCGTTTGCAGCTTCGAACGGGTGATGGCCTGCTCTTCCAAATGCTCCGTACGAATCGTTTCTTGACGGATATGTCTCGCTTCAACAGCGCCTTCCCCCAGCTTTATTGAAGTAACAGCTTCATCTTGCAGCTTGCTGCTCGTGATCACACTGTCACTCAGATGCATGGTTTCAATAACGCCTGGAGCGATATGTCGATAACTTACGCTCTGATCACTTAACTTTTCCGATGTGATAGCGCCATTTTGAATCAGTCTAGAATCAACGATCTCTAGCTGCATATGTTCACGCCGTACGGTGGAAGGGGCGATGTGATCGCTTGTTATGGCATCATTTTCAATATGGCTCCCGCGAATGGAAGCTGGCGTAATATGTTTCGACTCCACCACACGTGGTGCAAGCTTAGGACCCGTAACCGACTGATCCGCTAGTATCGGCGTCGTAATGGCAAGATTAGCTAAATGCTCACCTAGGATGCTTTGTGTTTGAATATGTGCAGCCGAAATGCTGCCAATAGCTAGCTTATCTTCCGTGATCGACCCATTTCTAATTTTATCCATCGTAATGGAATCATCCATCAGCTTAGCCGTATCGATAATGTAATTCGCCAAATGCTTCGCCTGAATAGCGCCGCTATGAATTTTGTCTGACGTAATCGCTTGGCTATCAATCAGATCGCTTGTAATAATCAGCTCCGAGAGATGCTTTGGCAAAATCGAGCCGTCCGCCAGCTTCACAGAATTAATCGATTGATCCGCGATTTTGACGGATGTAATACTGTTATCTTGAAGCTTGCTGCCTGGCACCGTATTGTCTTGTATCTTTTCACCAGAAATGGCATTTGTCGCGATATGCTCATCATGAATCGCATGATAAGATACCTTTTCCCTCGTTACACTGGACGGCGCAAGCTTTGAATGCTCGATGCCGAAATCCTTGATCGCTCTAGGCCCTAAGCTAAGTGGCTTTATTTTACTTTCGTCAATCGAACGGCCTGCGATTTTCTCCCATGTCACCGCTTCATCTACGATATCGTCGGTGTAGACAACGGGATCGATGAATTTCCCTGTTTTGCGCTCGGTTAATAATAAATCAGGGGCAGGTGCTGCTGGCGCCTTCGATACTTGTATGGTTTTCGTTGAATCCTGATTATACGTACTCATTGTATGATGCAACGGCCCTGTTTTGAAATAATCAGCCCCCTTGTCTTGTTTAGGCTGGGTTTTCACATCATCAAGCCACTTTAATTCATTCGTGCGGGAGTTTACTTGTTGCACACTCGGCTTTATACCAACGCTCTTTCGCTTTCTCATCGATTCCTCTCCATTCACCAAGGATTAGTCATTGGTAACATATTCAATCCTCGTGATTGAAGTACGTTAGCCTGCAAAAATGTGCACTAACCTAGATGAATAGCCGATGCCTCCAGCATTGTTCTGTACAATTCCCATCTCACCTCAGCTGCCTGCTGCCACGTAAATTTGTCACGGACGCGCTCCAGCCCCTGCTCCCCCATCCTCCGCTGCAACGCCTCATCCTGAAGCACACGCAGAAGCGTCGGAGCAAGCTCCGTGGGCATGTCTTCTTTATGGATCAGCAGCCCCGTGCGGCCATCTTCAATCACCTCTTGAATGCCTCCGGCTCGTGTAGCAACCACAGGAACCCCCGATGCCATCGCTTCCACATTAACAAGTCCAAAAGCTTCTGAACCCATAGAAGGAACAACTACAACATCTGCTAAACGTATCCATTCCGGCATCTCTTGATGATTGACATAGGGAATGAACCTCACATGTCCTGGCATCGTTTTGGCAACTCGTCCTAATTCTTTGACATAGCTAGTGATTCGCTTAGAACCATAAAAGGCACTTCCTACAATCAGCAACAAGGCGGATGGCTCGCTTTGAATGACATTTCGCATCGCATGCAGCGCATGATGGACTCCTTTTTGAGGGATGAGCCTTCCCATATATAAAATGATTTTTCGATGTTCGAAGCCTAACTCTCTCCGAATTTGCGCCCGAGACTCACTGCCCTCGCCTGACCACTTCGAAATAAAGCGGCCTACGTCGACACCTAAATAATGCGTCACAATTTTGTGAGCGACCCCTGGTACTTTTTGCTGCACATAGCCTTTCAGAAATTCACTATTCACGATAATTACATTCGCCGCCTGCAAGCTTGCTCGTAACGCCTTCGCGGATATATAAGGAGGGTTAATAAAGGCGGTCGAATGAATCACGAGACTCAGCTTCGCTTTGGGAAATTTCCTGCGAAGTAGACGCACATAATGGGGGCGATTCTCAACTTGAATAATGGCCGGTTTCAATCGAGAGATCTGTTGACTAGCACGCAATAAGTAGCCATGTGCTCCTTGGAAAGTAACGCGTTGATACGTGACTCCCTTTCTGACGCTGCGCCAGCCTTGGAGAGCCGCCTTCCGACCGATCACCGTAATCGGCATGCGGTTCACTAAGGCTTCGGCTGTATGTTGCACGACATGCTCGACCGAGCTGCTCCTCCCCGAAGGTATGGCGAAAGAGCCCGGCGTCAATATGACGAGATGCCGCTTCGTGAGATGAGCCGTTCGAATTCCCCCTATGACTGAACGCATATGAGCAACTCCCTTCCTAACACTTCTTCTATACATATGCGGATTAAGACGAAAAGCGTGGTTATTTGTCCAACTCTGACAGAAAGTATCAGCATCCGTACAAGCAAGCTATTCGATTTATCCATAAACTAACAGGGATTCGGAGTTCGGAACGCATTTACGCCAAGCTGAAGAAGGAGTGAAGTACATGAAAAATCCCTATGTGGGTATTTTAGTCAACGATACCTTATTTGCAGGAATTCCCTTAGGGAACACCCAGTATGAAGCGATTTCATTTTACGGCGAGGCGGGCAAGCAATATAAAATTACTCCCTGTTACTTCCGTATAGACGATGTCAAAATTGATACACTGGAAGTACATGCCTATGTACAATTCGATCAACACTTTGAGCGCATGTGGATTCCGTTACCTAAAGTGATTCACAATCGGGCTATCTACTTAGATCCTGCCTGTTATGAGAAGCTTGAAGAGTGGACTCGTCATGGTGTCATTCTGTTCAATCGTTGGAACCGCTATAGCAAGATGCGGATTCATGAAATTCTCATGAAGGATGAGCGCATCCGCCCTCATCTCCCCAGCTCCAATCCGGCTACGCTTAAAAATATTCGAATGATGATGATGACTTATAACACCCTCATCATTAAACCAACGAACTCTAGTATCGGTCGCGGAATCATGAAATTAGAGAAGAAGGCTGGTTTCTGGAAGCTCCTCTATCCGGCAAATATGAAGCTCAAAAACCGCATTTGGCGATCCGTCATCTTTCGCAAGCAATTACCTCTCGTTCTCCGTCGCAGAACAAGAAAAAGCAGCTATATGATCCAAGAATGTCTCCCTCTTGCTACTGTAGATGGAAGGCCTTTCGATTTACGCATTTCCGTCCAGCGCGGCGCAAATGGGGAGTGGGGAGTTACCGGCATTGTGGCGAAGGTTGCCTCTCGCAAGCATTTTCTGACCAATGTTGCGCAGGGCGGAAAAGTCAGAACCTTACCAGATATTCTTGCCGCCAACTACGCCCATCTGGATGCAGCAACCGTCTGCCGCGATTTCCATGACTTCGCACTCCTTGTAGCCAAACATCTCAGCACAGCTCTGCCTAACTTAGCTGACCTTGGACTCGATATCGCCATGACAACTGAGGGATTTCCCTTATTCATAGAATGCAACGGGAAGGATCAACGTTACAGCTTCCTGGAAGCTGGACTGAAGGAAGAATGGAAAGCTACCTATTACAATCCGATTGCTTACGCGAAGTTCTTGTTAGACGGCGGGATCGCGCCGTGCTAATGAGAACACCAAAAAAGCACCGAAAAAGCACCGCACTCACGAGTTTCCCTCGTAGGTACGGTGCTTTTTGTGGCGTTGCTGGACACTTGTGCATGGTTTTAGTTCCTCGGGACTAGAATTCGGAATTCCGATTTCCGAATCCCGATTTCCGAATCCCGATTTCCGATTTCTCCGATTTCTCCGATTTCTCCGATTTCCCAAACATTATCTGCATGAGGGCTCCCGCTTCACCATAGCCTGAAGCAATAACTGGAAAAACTACAGTTAATACTGGCAATTTTCTCTGATGGAGATGAATAACTGGATAACCTACAGCTAATTTGTAGCCTTTCAGCAAAAGGTGGATCATTTGGCTGAAATTAACTTTATGTTTTCCATTTATTTACTAATAAAATCGAAAAACATCAGAAATAACTACCTATTTTCCAGTTATTTCAGATTCCTTGCAATCGATACTTTACATGCTGAGACTCTGAAAAGCCAAGGTGGCCCAACCACTTCCTGTTTTCTCCATCATGTCCTAATTTTCCTTATTGTATCTCAGCCCTGCCCATAAGATTGGATTTCTCTACCAATAGTCGCAGTCATTATTTCACATTCAGCGGCGCAAGCACACGCTGCACCTCCGCGTTCAGCAGCTTCGGATCCGGTACTTTCACCGTTGTATCGGTCAGCTGGTACTTCGACTTCAATTTATTGACTTGCGCTACACTTTGGTCAATTGTCGCCATCGGGATTCGCCCCGATTGAACGGCGGTACGCAGCGCAGCTAGAACAGCGATCGCTTTGTTCGGATCGTGTCCGACCATCACGACATTCGAGCCGGCAAGCACTGATTTGACCGCAGCTTCGGCCATTTCATAATTCTCAGCAATAGCGCCCATCGTCATATCATCGGTCATAATCAGCCCCTGGAAGCCCATCTCCTTCCGCAGCAGATCGGTCATAATGGCTTTCGACATGGAAGCGGGATACTTCGTATCAATCTTCGGCAGCAAAATATGCGCGACCATGATCGCATCCGCCTGATGCTTGATCGCATCAGCGAAGGGAACGAGCTCAATCTTACGCAAGCGAGCGAGGTCATTTTGCACAATCGGCAGGCCGATGTGGGAATCAACCGAGGTGTCGCCATGACCCGGAAAATGCTTCACCACGGGAGCGACTTTCATCTCCTGTATGCCGTTCATCATCGGAATTCCGAAACTGCTTACGAGGCTTGCATTCGCTCCAAAAGAGCGATCACCAATTACCGGATTTTTCGGATTGCTATTGATATCGAGATCAGGTGCAAAATCCATATTTAATCCATAGGCATTCAGCTCTTTCCCCAGCAATTGACCGATGTTGTGGGCGACTTCCGTTTTGCCTGATTTGCCTACCGTTTGACTCGTCGGCGTTTTGGTAATTTCATCGGGCAGACGGGTTACACGCCCCCCCTCTTCATCGACACCTATCCATAGTGGCAGCTTATTTACGCTATTGGCGGTTTTCAACTCATTGACCAAACCTACCAACTGCTTCGTATCTTTTACATTCGGCTTATAGAGAATAATCCCGCCCACATGATAAGTCACTAGCAGCTGCCGTGCCTGTTCGTTCATGGTGTAATCATCGATACCAGCAAAAATCATCTGACCCAACTTCTCGTCCAAGGTCATCTTGTCAATCACAGAGGTCGGAGTTGGCGACGGTGTAACTGTAGGCGTAGGTGCTGCAGTCTGTGTAGGCGATGGTGTTGCACTTACCGCTACCTTAGTGGGTATAGGCGTAGCAGATGGTTTGGCTTCATTATGCGACATACACCCTGAGAGCAGGGCGATCATGGCCCCTAAACTACCCATTGTGCGGATTCTTAGAGAGAAGACTCGCTTCATTAGAGGTTCCTGCCTTTACTTTGACTTCCTTCTTTAATGAATAGACGTTTTACTCGCCAAAATCGTTGCATCATTCCCTTAATCACTTCGAAGTCCTTTCAAGAAACATTGCAGCAACGCATAGATCCCATAAGCCCCTAAATATGCGCCGGTAAACAGGAACAGCTTGTTCGTAAACACGCTATGGATATTCGTCATAAAAACAGTGTCATCCCGAAGGATTTTATACACCGCCAATGAGGTGATCACCCCAAATACATAAGCACATGCCACAGCTCCACCTGCTATGACATGCTTGAATGGTTCGAACAGCCATGCACTGCACAACATAAGCAGCGGAATTAGAATAATAAACACAACAATTATGATCGACATTGTCACTTTCACCTCATCAACAGCATTGACGAATTTCCTGTCGAAAATACGGATACAATCTCCTTAAATCGAGTCGATCCACGCAATAGGCAATTGATTCTTTTACCTTTCTGTGGCAAGATTAGCGATGTACCGCTAATAGGAAGCTTTGTGCCCTGCGCAAAATCCTAACCAACGAATGAACAGGAGTTTATGATCTATGTCTAAGCCTTTTTTCCGATTACTGACTGAACTATCCTCACGTAAATGGGTGTCTCAACTAACAGGTGCCCTTGCCCGTTCCAAAATAAGTCGACTCTTTATCCCTCGTTTTGCCCAAACGTATGGTATTCGAATTGAAGATGCAGAGAAGCATATCAAGGAGTACAAGTCACTTAATGATTTCTTCACACGCCGGTTGAAACCTGGTTTACGTCCGATTCATCAAGATACGACGCGCGTCGTGAGTCCTGTTGATGCGATGATCACAGGGATTGGTGATATCAAGGAAGGCTTGATCGTCAATGTCAAAGGTCAAGACTATACAATCGACGAATTACTGAATCGCTCACCGCGTACAGTGAATTACAACAATGGCTTTTATTTCGTATTGTACTTAAGTCCGACAGACTATCACCGAATTCATTCGCCAATCTCTGGGGATATCCTGGAAAAAGAGCATGTACTCGGGAAAGTGTATCCGGTTAACGAATTTGGCCTGCGTCATATGAAACGTGTGCTAAGCCGTAACGAACGTCTGATTACCTTCATTCAACATGAAACAGGGGAAGTTGCCGTAGTTAAAGTTGGCGCGCTCAACGTGAGCTCCATTCAATATGTGACACCTCTTCCCAAGACGCTGGAACGCGGTCAAGAGCTTGCTTATTTCGAGTTCGGCTCAACCGTAGTACTGTTATTTGAAGACGGTATGTTCGAACCTCGCTCTGATTTACAACTAGGCTCCAAAGTGAAAATGGGCGAAGACCTCGGACGCTTCCTCGACGTGTAGCCTGGAAGTTAAACCTGAGAGGAGAACACCATCATGGCATCCATCACAAAACCTTCTCCGCAGCTTAGTTCCAAGGGCTTGCAAGGAGCGGGAGACATCAAGCCGACTGTATATCGAATCTTATTCGCAATCGGTCTAGTCCATCTGCTGAATGATTCGATTCAGTCCGTTATTCCTGCGATTTTCCCGATTCTCAAAAGCGAGATGGGTCTCAGTTATTCCCAAGTAGGCTGGGTCCAATTCGCCATTAACTTTACGGCTTCGATTATGCAGCCAGTCGTCGGTCTCTATACCGACCGCAAGCCCTCACCCTATATGCTGCCGATTGGCATGGCATCGACGTTAACCGGCATGCTGCTGCTAGCTTTTGCCCATAGCTATTGGGTTGTGCTCTTGTCTGTCTGTTTTGTCGGACTCGGTTCGGCTGCCTTCCATCCGGAGGGATCAAGGGTTTCGCATATGGCCGCGGGAGGCCGGAAAGGTCTTGCTCAGTCGATCTTCCAGGTCGGCGGGAATGCCGGACAGTCACTGGCGCCGATTATGACCAAATGGATATTCATTCCACTCGGCTTGTTCGGCTCGATCTGGTTTACCGGTGTCGCAGCCATTGCTATCGCCGTACAACTGTACATAGCACGCTGGTACAAAGTAGTCCTGCACGATACGCCTATAAAAGCCAAGTCCGCCGTGAAGCGTGTGGTCAGCCCTGAACGGCGCAAGCAAGTGAGATTTGCCATCAGCGTTTTAATCTTCTTAGTGTTTGTTCGCTCGTGGTATGGGGCGGCAATGAGCGGCTTTTTCGCCTTTTTCCTACAAGACACCTACGGCATATCGATTGACCGCGCACAGGATTTCATCTTCTTGTTTCTCGCGGCAGGAGCTGTTGGCACATTCTTCGGTGGCCCCATCTCCGACCGTTTTGGCAAACGAAATGTGATTTTCTTTTCCATGCTAGGCTCGGCACCGTTTGCTTTATTGTTGCCGCATGTGTCCATCGCGTGGGCTTACGTGCTGCTCGTTATTATCGGTATTATTCTATTGTCCAGCTTCTCGGTTACCGTCGTGTATGCCCAAATGCTATTCCCTGGCAAAGTGGGTACAGTATCTGGTCTCATCACAGGCTTAGCCTTTGGCCTTGGCGGCATCGGAAGTGTCGTGCTCGGCAACCTCTGCGATACTTGGGGAACGAGACATGTCATGGAGCTGTGTGCATTCCTGCCTTTACTGGGGATCCTTACGTTCTTGCTTCCTTCGGATCGGAAATTGAAAGCATGGACGGAAGAGCAAGCGTAGCCTCTTATGAGGGTTTAACTCGTTCATGAAGCCGAATAAGAACTTTCGGAAGGCTTATGGTTTATATCAACTGCAACAAAGTGGATAACATTTGCAAAGAGCAGGGGGAATCCTCCTCCTGCCCAAATTAAAAAGCAGTTCGGTACGCTGAGTCAGCGTTGTACCGAACTGCTTTTGTTTATTATTCGTGATGCGCGTCTTGCGTATCGCGCTGCGTACGTCGGCGTGCAACGCCTGATTCGTAAGCAGCTTCCATCACGGCTTCTCTTACTTTTTCAACAACAGCATGATTGAACACGCTCGGAATGATATAGTACTCGTTCAGCTCGTCCTCACTTACAACCGCTGCAATCGCTTTGGCCGCCGCAAGCTTCATCTCTTGCGTAATCTTGGATGCACGGCAATCCAACACACCGCGGAAAATACCTGGGAAGCACAGCACATTATTAATCTGATTCGGATAATCGGATCGTCCTGTCGCCATCACGCGAACGTAAGGCTCCGCTTCTTCTGGTGTAATTTCTGGTGTTGGATTCGCCATCGCGAACACAATCGGATCAGTTGCCATACGTTTCACATCTTCTGCTTTTAGAACGCCTGGTCCTGAAAGCCCGATGAAAATATCCGCACCTGCGATCACATCAGACAGCATGCCCGCTTCAAGATTTGGATTCGTGTTGGATGCATACCAATCCCAAGCGGAATTCGTATACGTTTCACCTCGCACAATTGCCCCTTGACGGTCTACACCAATCACATTGGTAACGCCTGCGGAAAGCAGCATTTTCGTACAAGCAATCCCTGCCGCTCCGATCCCTGTGATAACTACTTTACACGATTCCAATTGCTTGCCTACCAGCTTAACCGCATTGAGCAACCCAGCTAGGATAACAACCGCGGTCCCGTGCTGATCATCGTGGAAGACAGGAATATCAAGTTCATTTATTAAACGTTCCTCAATTTCAAAACAACGCGGTGACGAAATATCCTCTAAATTGATTCCGCCGAATGCAGGCGCAATCGCTTTAACTGTGCGGATAATCTCTTCCGTATCCTGCGTATCCAAACAAATTGGGAAAGCATCTACCCCCGCCATTTGTTTGAAAAGCATCGCTTTTCCTTCCATTACAGGCATTGCCGCCACTGGACCAATATTACCTAGCCCCAGAACGGCTGTCCCATCTGAAACAACAGCAACCGTATTTCTTTTAATCGTTAAGGAATGTGCCTTCGATGGATCTTCATGAATTGCCATACATACTCTGGCTACACCAGGCGTATACACGCGGGATAGGTCGTCACGATTTTTAATCGGCATTTTTGGAGTGACTTCAATTTTACCTCCCAAATGCATCAAGAAAGTCTGATCGGATACGTTAATAACGCGTACGCCAGGCAAACTTTTCAGTACGTTCGTAATCGTTTCCGTGTGCTCAGGATCACTAACACTGACTGTGATATCACGTGTTGTTGTCGTCTTGCTTGCGCGTGTTACGTCGACGGCCACGATGTCGCCGCCCGCATCACCAATTGCGGTTGCAATTTTACCAAAAGTCACGAGCTCCTTATGTATCTCCAAACGCACAATCACGCTTGTACCCCCACCATTTAATCCAGCCATACGAAGGATCACTCCTATGAGAAATTAATTTAATTGACCACATGTTAGATCATAGCATATAAAAGCTGTCATGCCAAAGAGGCCCTTGATCACATGATTTGATCAAGGGATAAGGATTTTTAATGGGTGAGGTCATGGATGTAAGATTAAGAAGTTGAGATCAAGTCAAGGGATGTAAGATTAAGAGATCAAGAGCAAATCAAGTGATGTAGGAGCAACCAAGAACTTCGTAGGTATGACGTAATCGTGTGACACCTTGCCTAATCTCTTCCTCCGTCAAATGGGCAAACCCGAAGCACGCGCCTGCTTTCCCTGCGGGGAGCATGTAGTTGCTGGCGTCTGTCCACGTGACGCCAGCATTACTACATGCTGCTGCATAAGCGGTATAGCTACGCAGGTCACCGCGCCACCAACCGAAGAGATGCAGCCCGCTGTCACTGTCCACCCATTCGAAGAGGGTGGACAGCTGCTCCTGCAGTAGCGCCTGCAGGAGCAAGAACTTGCTCGCGTACACCCGCCGCATGCGGCGCAGGTGTCGCTCGTAGCCGCCGCTCGCCATGAAGGCGGCGAGCGAGCGCTGTTCGAGCAGCCCCGTCGGGTGCGGCTCGAATAGCCGCTTCGCGGCTACAAAAGCGTCGTGCAGCGCCTCCGGCAGCACGACATAGCCGATGCGCAGGTCCTGCAGCATCGTTTTGGAAAAGGTACCGATGTACACCACTCGGCCCTCTTGGTCCAGCACCTTGAGCGGCTCAATCGGCCGCCCGCGGTGCCTGAACTCGCTGTCATAATCGTCTTCGACGATGACAGCGCCTTGCTCCGCCGCCCAGCGCAGCAGCTGCTGGCGCCGATCTAGACCCAGCACCGCCCCCGTAGGGAATTGGCGGCTGGGTGTCACGAACAGCAGCCGCGCGTTCCACGGCTGCGGAATCAGCCCTTGCTCGTCCAACGCTGCGTGGACGGGCACACCACCGGCCGCCAGCACAGCGCGGCTGGCGCCTTGATAACCGGGGCGCTCCAGCACCACGGGATCGCCTGGGTTTACAAGCAGTTGGGTCAGCAGGGCGATCGCCTGCATGGACCCATTCACGATCACGATGCGCTCAGGCGGCGCATCGATGCCCCGCATCCGCCTCAAGTGCAGCGCAATCGCTTCGCGAAGCGCGTAGTGCCCCTCGGCGATGTAGGCATCCTCTTGCGGCGACTCCGTCATCCGCCGCACTTGCTCGTACATCCCGCGGTTCCACTGCTCCCGCGGGAACTGCTCCATGTGCGGCCGCGCCACCGCAAACGCGATCTCTTGAACTCTCCCCTTTTCCTTTTCCTTTTCCTCTTCCTCTTCCTCTTCCTCTTCCCCTTCCCCTCGCTCCCTCCCCCTCACCAAATCCTGCCCAACCACCCTACTTGCCCACGCCGACAACCTGATCTCCCTGCCCTTACTAGACTGCTCTTTTTCCTGCCCATCCGCGTAGACCACATACGTACCTCTACCTACATCTGCCTGCAAATAACCCTCAGCAATCAGCATGTCATACACCTGATTCACGGTTCCACGTGACAATTGAAATAACGCTGCGAGCTCGCGACTAGAAGGCAGCTTTGTATTGTATTTCAACTTATTCGCCAGTATTTCATCATGGATGGCATGATACAGCGCCGCATACTTGCTTGCATATCGCTTGCGATAAGCCTCAAAAGGTATATGAAATTCCATACATACCCTCCCTCATCTCTTCCATTCTTTACTCTTCATTCCCAAAAAACAACCCATTCACGTTCCGCAACATATCTTCTACCTCACCCACCAAATGGTCCATAAAAACAAAACCAAATTGGATCTTTTTATCAATCCAATTTTCAATTATGCTATCTAAAATCTCATATTCATCCCCCAAAGACAAGGAGAATTTAATCCATGAACCTACAACCAATTACGTTAGAAGGAACGCGTGTCACCCTCTTACCCCTACAGGAATCTCATATCCCTGGCTTAATTGAAGCTGCGAACGATCCCAACATCTGGTCCAATATCATGACTCCGCTGCTTAACCCTGCCGAGGTCCATAAATTTGTGTATCAAGCGCTCAATGAGCAGGATTCAGGTCAGTGTATCCCATTTACCGTATACGACAATCAATCCAAAACCATTGTCGGCCACACACGACTCTTCGATATCTCAGTGCCTCACCGGAACTTGGAAATTGGTCATACGTGGTACAATCCAAGTGTCTGGCGCACACGTGTAAATACCGAATGTAAGTATATGCTGCTCCAATACTGCTTCGAGTCCCTGAACCTGCTGCGCGTCCAGATCAAAACCGACCTCCGCAACGAGCGCTCCCAAGCCGCTATTGCCCGTTTAGGAGCTATCAAAGAAGGCATTCTGCGCCAGCATCGTGTGCTGTATGACGGCTATGTGCGTGATACGGTTATGTTCAGTATTATCGATAAAGAGTGGCCGCAAGTGAAGGATCGTCTACAAGGATTCCTAAGTATCTAAACCCGCAATGCTTCCAGAGAAAATTTATTGATCACAGTGACGTACACCCTTGAAAGTGATATAATAACTGGGAAAAAATGAAACGCTCATTGGAAGGAATGACCCACTCTTATGAATCCTTTGGCAAGACAGTTAAACGAGACCCTGCAACGTGAAAATTCTCACGTACATGACATGCTTTCCGCATTAGGTAAATCGATTTACTTCCCGAAAGAAGGCATTCTTAGCCAATCGGCTGAAGCAAAGGCCAAAGCAAAGAAGTTCAATGCTACCATCGGTATAGCCATCGAAAATGGTCAACCTATGCATCTGAAGGTCATTCAAGATACACTCTCCACTTACAATCCTAAAGATATATATGAATACGCTCCACCGGCTGGTAAGCCTGAGCTACGTACAGCTTGGCGCAAAAAAATGCTCGAAGAGAATCCGGGCATTGGCAGCAAACTCATCGGTAACCCGATTGTGACGAACGCTTTGACACATGGGCTAAGCATTGCTGCTGATTTATTTGCAGATGCTGGGGACGCCGTTATTATTCCGGATAAAAACTGGGAAAATTACGAGCTCACTTTCGAAATTCGCCGCGGCGCGCAGATCGTGAACTATCCGCTTTATAACGAACAAGACAAATTTAACGCCGAGGGATTACGTGAAGCGCTGCTTGCACAGAAATCCAAGGGCAAAGCGATCGTGGTCCTGAACTTCCCGAACAATCCGACAGGCTACACACCGGATAGCGAAGACGGCACTGCGATTACGGCTGCTATCAAAGATGCTGCAGAAGCAGGCATTAATGTCGTTGTTTTGACTGACGATGCTTACTTCGGTCTCTTTTTCGAAAATTCATTGCAAGAATCCTTATTCGGTCAACTGGCTGATCTTCACCCGCGTGTGCTTGCTGTCAAAATCGACGGCGCTACGAAAGAAGAATACGTATGGGGCTTCCGCGTAGGCTTCATTACGTATGCAGGTCAAAGTGATGCACTTCTTGCAGCACTTGAGCAAAAGACAATGGGGATCATCCGTGCAACGATTTCAAGCGGCCCGCATCCGTCCCAAACCTTCGTGCTTCATGCGCTGAACTCACCGGAGTTCGCCATTCAGAAGCAAGAGAAATACGAAATCATGAAAGGCCGCGCGAACCGTACTAAGTCCATTCTGGACAGTGGTAAGTTCGATGATGCATGGGGCTACTACCCGTTCAACTCCGGTTATTTCATGTGCTTGAAGCTCAAAACCGTTGATGCGGAAGCGTTGCGCGTTCATTTATTGAATCAACACGGTGTCGGCACGATCGCACTCGGCGAAACAGATCTTCGCGTAGCTTTCTCCTGCATCGAAGAAGGCAACTTGGAAGAACTGTTTAACCTCATTTATCAAAGTGTAAAAGAAATAGAAACGGTTGCCGCGAACAAATAAGCGAGCGCTCCAACAAAAAAACAAAAAGCACGAACTAACTAACGTTAGAGCGTGCTTTTTGCTTTTCTTTTATACACAAACCATCCCGCTTCTCATCATCTAAGCTAACCCTTCCGCCCCTTCGGATCCAATCGATTCCGGAGCTCATCGCCAATCAAATTCACCGATACTACAAGGAACGTAATAGATAGTCCTGGAAATACCGCGATCCACCAAGCGACCGTTAGCATCCCGCGACCCTGAGATAGGAGCGTGCCCCAATCGGGGATTTCTCGAATTTCGCCCAACCCTAAAAAACTGAGCGAAGATCCAACGAGAATGGCACTGCCAATGCCGAGAGTACCCATCACAAGTAAAGGTGACAAGCAGTTCGGCAGAATATGCTTGAACATCATGTCAAGGTGAGAGGTACCTACGGCTCTCGCTGCTTCTATAAACGCACGGCTTTTGATCGCAATGACTTGTCCGCGTATGACCCTTGCATAGCCCGGAACACTCGCTACACTTACAGCCACAATAATCGTGAAATAGCTGGACCCCAACGCAACCGATACGGAAATGGCCAGCAAAATACCAGGGATCGCCATTACGATATCAATCGCCCGCATCAAGATCGAATCGATGATCCCGCCTACATACCCAGCAATAAGGCCGAGGATGGCACCAATCAATCCACCAATGAGTACAGAGCCTACGCCGGTAAGCAGCGATTGTCGGCTACCATATACAAGCAGAGAAAATATATCTCTTCCAAACTGGTCAGTTCCAAAAATATGGGCCCATCCCGGCATCTGCAGCGTCGCATCCGTCATATCTGTCGGTGAGAATGTGGCGATCCATTGCGGCACAAGCGCACAGACCACCAAGAAACCAACAAGCAGTGCAGATACAACGAAGAAAAACCTGGCTCGCAGAAGACGACCTAAGCCTAGCTGTAATTTAAGTCGCTGCCTTTGTAATGGCGAAACGAGTACTTGCGACGACGTTAATTTCACGTACGCCACTCCTTTCCTTAGCGCAAAGCGCTTTTAGACCCACTGCGAATGCGAGGATCAATGACGGTATACGTAATATCTACACATAAATTGACCAACACGTAGAAGATCGAAGCAAACATGATTGCCGCTTGCACAACAGGAATATCCTTTTGCATAATCGCATCCACAACGACCTTGCCTACTCCCTGCCTTGAAAATACGGTCTCTGTGACGACAGAGCCAGAAAGCAGCTCTCCCACCAATATACCTACCATCGTTATCGTTGGAATCAGTGCATTACGCAGTACATGCCGGTAAATCACATTCCGTTCCGTCAGGCCCTTAGATCGCAACGTAGTGACGTACTGCTCATGAATGACTTCCAGCATGCTATTGCGTACCATCCGTGCCAAAGATCCAGAACAAGCTATACCTAAGCAGCTGGCTGGCAAAATCAACTGTTGCCAACTCCCATTTCCGATCGCAGGTAACCAGTGTAACGATACAGAGAATATTAGAATAAGCAGAATACCAATCCAGAATGTCGGCATCGAAATACTGAATAGCGTCACGAACCGAATGACATAATCCATCATTCGATTCGGATACACAGCAGATAGGATGCCAAGAATTAAACCCAATCCGATTGCGATAATGACACTAGCAACGGTTAACGAGAGGGTAGCTGGAAATTGCTCGATCAAATGTGCAAGCACTGGTTGTTTGGTTACGTACGATACACCGAAATTACCATGTACTATATGCGACATGTAGGTAACGTACTGCTGCCAAGTTGAATCACCTAATCCTAAGCTATTATGCAGCTTGGCAATCATTTCTTCGGTCGCTGTTTGGCCAAGAATCAATTCTGCGGGATCCCCTGGGAGTACATTGAGAATTAGAAATACTAATGTCAGTGATCCCCATACGACGATGATGGAAACATGCAGCCTTCGTACAATAAATTCCGCCACTGCGCACAGCCCCCCTTTTATTTTTTCAGCCAGGCGTCATAAAATAACGGAAAACCATGTGCATCGAAAGGAAGTCCTTTCAATTCTTTCACCGATGCTACGGAATAGGGGAAAACATAGATCGGAATCGTATAAGCTTTGTCAAACAGCAGGTTTTGCACCTTCTGATAAATGTCCTTCCGCTTCGCATCATCCAATTCCGCATAGCCTGCATCGAGCAAGGTATCCAACTCTGGATCTTTAAATCTGCTATTCTTATTCACCACACGGTAAACATCCGGATCCGCTCCATATTGGCTTCCGATCCAAATATCATAATCACCGCTATTCGATCGCTCCGTATACGCCCCAACAGATAGCGAAGATATTTTCAGCTCGATTCCCGCTTGCTTCCATTGGTTCTGGACAATCGCCATAACATCCATTCTGCGTTCCCGATTGGCATAAAAGTCGATCATGTCGACCGTCAACCGCTTGCCATCCTTGACACGGATGCCGTCGGCACCTTTTTTCCAACCTAAATCATCGAGGATTTGACCAGCTTGTGCAGGATCTGATTTCCATTTCTTTTCCAGTGATGGATCATAGCCGAAAATAGATGGAGAAATCGAAGACCACGCCCGCGGGAAAGTACCGAGATATACGGTTTTGACGATTTTGTCGATATCTAGAGACAAGCGCAGCGCTTCACGCAATTTTACATTATCCCAAGGTGCCTTCGTATTATTAATGTGAATGGCCGCATTGTAATTTAGCAGCTCGGCTTCCTGCACTTGGAACCTCGGGTCCGCTTTAATCGCAGCCATATTCGGTGGCGGGATAATATCCGCTGCTTTCACGTCGCCGCTTTGCAGCACACCCACCCTCGTCGCTTCTTCCGTGATGACCTTGAATACGAGCTTATCCAGATAAGCCGGCCCTTGGTGCTTCGCGTTTGCGGGAGCCCAATTGTAGGCTGGGTTTTTCTGCAGTACGTATTCCGTACCTTCCGTTAATTTCACGAATTTGAAAGGACCTGTTCCGACTGGATTATTGTAGAATTTGTCCCCATACTTCTTCACTGCTTCTGGTGACACGATGCCCAAGTTCTCAGAAGAAAGGTTTCTCAAAAAAGGCGCAAACGGCTTCGTGAAGTTAATCCTCACCTTATAGGGATCCAGTACCTCCACCGATTGAAAAGGGCCTATATTGTTCTTCGCCACGCCCGGTGCTTCAACCGTGTTAATGCGTTCAAAGTTAAATTTGACCGCCTCCGCGTTAAACGGCGTGCCATCATGAAAGAGTACATCCTGACGAAGTGTAAATGTATAGCTCTTTTGATCTGGAGAAATCTCCCACGAAGTCGCAAGCCACGGCTTAAACGTGTGATCAGGCAGCTCCACAATCAAGCTATCGAAGATAGAACGCATGATACGCGAGTTCTGCGGGCTTGATGTGCGATGCGGATCCAGAATGCCGTTCGTAAGCGCGATGCTCAAGGCAAACGTTAACTCGCCGCCGGGAGTGACCTGCTCATCATTTTTGGATGTGGCCGTAGCTTCCTTCGTTGATGCAGCCGTTTGGCACCCAGACAGAATGACCGCGAGGCTTATAAATAGGGGCAAATATTTACCTGATAATCGCTTCATTTTTATTTTCATTTTATTTCTCACCTATCTATCAAGGATTTTTGCACATGCGAATGCAGGTTTAAAGTACAGCCTTTTCTTTGCGATTTCGATTCACAGGTACCTCTAAGCCCAGATGCCCCCGCAATGTATCGTGCTCGTAGTCTTGACGATAGAGTCCTCTCTCTTGCAAAATCGGCACAACCAGCTCCACGAAATCCTTCAGTGTGCTTGGAATTCCGGGGCTGATAATGAAGCCATCCGCTGCCTCTTCTTCGAACCATTGCTGGATCGTATCCGCGATTTTCTCCGGTGTTCCAACGAAGATACTTCTCGGCGTTGCCAGTCGCAGTGCCACTTGACGGAGCGTCAGATTTTCTTCTTTGGCTAATCGCTTAATGCGTTCGGTTCCGCTTTGCATGGCGTTCGATCCGAGTTCACCCAAATCCGGGAACGGTTCATCCAATGGAAACTTGGAGAAATCGAAATAGTTGAAGGGTCTGCCTAGCGCGGTCAGCGCATTTTCGATGGACACGAGATTTACTTTCTCCTGATATTTGCGCTCAGCTTCCTCTTCCGTTAAACCGATAATCGGGCTTATCCCTGGCAAAATTGAAATGCTTTCTGGTGATCGTCCGAAGCCGGCCGCTCTTCTTTTCACATCGCGATAATACTGTTTGGACTCTTCCAAATTATCGTGGCCAGCAAAAATCGCCTCCGCATGCTTCGCCGCAAAATTCCGCCCATCTTCAGATTGCCCTGCTTGAAATATAACCGGCTGCCCTTGTTTAGAACGGGCAATGTTGAGCGGTCCTTTGACTGAGAAAAACTCACCCTTATGATTCAGCTTGTGCAGCTTCTCTGGATCGAAAAACACTCCTGACTGCTTATCTCGAATGAACGCGTCATCCTCCCAAGAATCCCAGAGTCCGCGTGTGACATCTAGGAACTCATCGGCAAGCCTGTATCGCACGTCATGTGCCAAGTGATCTTGCTTGCTATAATTACCTGCTGTTCCTTCTAGGAAGGTCGTCACTACATTCCAACCCGCTCTCCCACCGCTCACATGATCCAGCGACGCTAGCTGTCTAGCTAATGTAAAAGGCTCGCTGTAGCTCACCGTGACCGTTGCGACTAGCCCAATGTGAGACGTCACTGCAGCCAGCGCCGATAGTATCGTGAATGGCTCAAATCGATTCAAGTAATGCGGCGTCGACTTCTCCGTGATATACACGCTATCCGCGATAAAAGCAAAATCGAACTTCCCTGACTCCGCAATATGGGCCTGCTCTTTATAAAACTTAAAATTCACGCCCGCATCCGTCACCGCATCAGGGTGTCTCCAATCATCCCAACCATATCCGACACCGTGTATCATTGCCCCAAATGTAAGATGCTTTCTCTTTCCCATGTCCTAACCTCCTATTAGATACAATAAAATAATTATTCCGATTAGAATACTTTGAATTTGTATATGAGTATCTTATCGAACCCTCTCCTTTTTGTACAATTGGAATATTGGAATTGGTGATTCATGTTTTGTGAAGTGAGAATCGGTCGTAAGAACCTCCTGTCTATAGACGACAGAAATTACAAAAGAAAACCACTGAAAATCATAAGAACATTGATCCAAGAATGCCAAATCAAGACGGGAACAATACTTCTGGACTTGATCGTAATGCCTCCGAAATACAACCCACCAATCGCATAGGCTATGCACACACCCCAAGAGAATCCAAGGGAATAATGCTGCAAGCCAAAACCTACACTGGTCACAAATACTGCCCCTTTATCACCCAATTGTTCGGAGAATCGACTAAGCAGTATTCCGCGCCAGATGATCTCCTCCAGCACATTTGTGATGGAAAATGCAATCGCGAACAACCAAATCTCTTGCACGTTATGCCATCCGTTCCGAATAACAAATGGCATAAAAGCTAACGTAATCGCTGCCATTGCGATAAGTAAGAAGTACTTAACCTTCGATTGGCGGAAGCCTGACCAGATCAAGGGGATGCCCATCCGCTCGTTCCAATGCGGTGCTTTCGCATAGCGCATGAAGGGTACTTTTTGCATAAGCGCTAAGATAAGCAAGGGAATGATCATACAAATCAGGGACAATCGGTTTAGGAGGATCTGCCATTCCTTTGGCTCTACATCGTGGATCCAATTTGCGTTGATGAATAGATAGCTAGCAAATCCGACACCCAAACCTATCGTTGTCAGCAGAAATGATCGCATTGGCTTGTAAATGAAGAGCAATCCGGTACAGACTCCCCACAAACTTAGCAACAGGTAGTTTTGTGTCTGAAGGGAACTTACAAGTAATCCAACTAAGAGCAAACAAGCTAAATTCCTAAGTAATGTGACATTCATTCTTTTCCCTCCTTATTGATTAGACAATCGTGGAATTCCGCTGGACGGTACTCTTGTGTCCATATTATCGAGCTACACTGTACATATACTGGATTATTGTGAGGGGATGTGAGAATTGACATGGATATGAAGAAAATGGGCTTTGCGGATCGCGTAATCTTTATTCTCGGACTAACCTTAGCCGGAGTAATGACATTTGTCCTTGTAGCTGGGGTCATTGTTGCTGTTTTAAAATTTTACATCGACAGCAAGGAACGAACACTTCAAGTTCAGCCAAGTCCAATGCTAAAGAATGATCCGAGATCGCCTTGGGGAACCGCTTCGTCGAATAAGCATGTATCTGAGGACGAAGAATGGCAAATCAACGATGAGCAAGAAAGAGCACCCAACTAGGTGCTTAAGAGAGGAGGGGATGTCATTGGCACCGAGAAATCAAGGGATGTCGAAATTCTTCAGTGATGTGAAGCAATGGTTCCTACATTTCGCCACTACCTATTCCATCGCGGTAAAAAGCGGTGCGAATGTTGCAGGAAAACAAATCATGGAAGCTATGGAGCAGTTGAATCAACCTGCTGATATTCCTGCTGGAAAGCTGTTCGCAGCTGTTAAAATTGGCGTACAACATGCCAGTGAGCATATGGTGAATGCAGGAATAACTTTCGTTGAACAAATGAAAAATGGTCAAAAAAGCAGTAAAAAATGAATCTTAGATCGTTATCGATGCTTTAGAAAAAACGTAGGACTACTTCCCTTTACAAAAATAAGGAAGCAGTCCTTTTTCATTCCCATCTGGCAGTTATTCTTTACTTTTTTTCTCTTTTGTTTTTTTCTCTTTTGTTTTTTTCACTTTTTCTTTTCCTTTTTCTTGCTGCTGTTTCTCATCTGCTTCTTGTTCTTCTACTTTTAATTTTTCTTTCTCTTCCTTCTTTGCTTGATTATCCAACTCTTTCTGTTCTTTCAGCTTCTCTTTTTCTTCTCTTTTCGCTTGTTTCTCAAGTCGAGCTTGCTCTTTGGCCTTTTCTTTTTCCTCTTTTTTCCCTAGTTTTTGCTCTTCCATTACTTCTTCACTCATCTTTTATCCCTCCATATTGGAATTAAATACCTGATTTAACCGATGTTTGATAATTGCTGGATTAAAATATTCCAGCATATGAATCCCTGGCAATAACTGAAAATAAATATCATATTTTTTATAAGGAATTTTATCGTGCAGCTCAGGAATACGAAGACTGATCGGCTTTTGGAACAGATCAACAGCTTCTTCTTCGCTCCTACGTCCAGAATCAACCACTTTTCTATAGGATTGTAAACCCATCGAACTGATTGATTTGCCAATGCCTTCTTGTCTATGAGCTATTTTCTCAAACAAGGCAGCTGGAACGTGTTTTGAATTCACAATGGCAATATTATGAGAAACGATGATATCACTTTTGTCGCTTATCAAAATCGATTCTCTTACATATAAAGAAGCGCCGGAGGATTCATAAGTTGGATCGGCATGTTCCTCATTCAATTGTTCTTGTCTCAGGACCGTTACGCGCATCTTTTCATCTAACAAGCTTTCTAATAAATCTGTAGTCCGTCCGTCAGTCACTAATAGCATATCGAAAATCAATCTCTGCAAAAAATCCAATGTCTCCCCCGCATGCTGCGAGTCTTTACTATTCGCATGCCTATCTGTCATACAGTTTCCTCCAATAGCCGTATGTCAACCCATGTTGATTCGTAAGCTGCGTACAACATTTTGTTGTAATAATGAGCTGTTAACGATACAGCCCTGAATCACGTAGCCCCTGCAAAAAGGTGTTAAATTCATTTATATTCAACTGTTGCTTCGCGTCAGATAGTGCCACCTGCGGATTCGGATGAACCTCGATCATGATACCATCTGCACCCGCCGCAAGCGCAGCTTTGGCACATGGAAGCATAATCTCCTTCCGACCCGTGGAATGCGTGACATCGACGAGTACCGGAAGATGGGTCTCCTGTTTCAAGATCGGAACAGCAGAAATATCGAGTGTATTCCGTGTCCACTTTTCATAGGTGCGTATTCCGCGCTCGATTAACATAACTTGGCTATTGCCACTGGCTAACAGATATTCAGCCGCATAGATGAACTCCTCAATCGTTGCGGAGAGGCCACGTTTCAGAAGGACAGGCTTCTGGGTTTGACCAACGGCTCTCAACAGATCGAAATTATGCATGTTGCGCGCACCAATCTGAAAGATGTCAATGTAACGAGCTGCCGTGTCAATTTGCGCAGGGCTCATGATTTCACTGATCGTCACCATCCCCGTTTCATCCGCCACTTCCTTCATGATCTTCAATCCTTCTTCACCAAGGCCTTGAAAATCATAGGGTGAAGTCCGTGGTTTGAACGCACCGCCACGCAAGACGTTAATACCAGCGTTCTTCATCGTGGTAGCAACCGTTAATAGCTGCTCTCTGCTTTCAATTGCGCATGGTCCAGCCACGATGGTGTGTGAAGAACCCCCAATTTCAGCGTGCTTCACTTGAATAATCGTATCCTCACTTTTATACTGGCGGCTAACAAGCAGCTGGCGCTCGGCTGGAGCCTCCTTGTTTGCTTTGGGATTCGCAAAGGTATGGGCAGCTAGCTCGCTCAGCAGTTGTTGATTACCAACAGGCGTATCTTTGGCAATACCCTGCTTCTGCTTTTCTTGCATGATTTCCGTAGCCATGCGTGCACGTTCATTCATCAAATCAAGCAATTGTTGGTTAATGCCATCCCATTGCATGATTAATTGTTGCCATTTGTCGTTCATGACCGGTCCCCCACCTCTTTTCCACAATTGATTCGATCCTTATCCTGCCTACCTACACTTTATTTCGCTTCTGAATATATACCGGTTTGGTCGATGGCACGTTATTCACGAGCCCAACCCGATCCAGAAGCGTTGCGTCGTTCATGATTTGAAGGGTGACAGGCACGTGAAGCATTTCAGATAATTGCGTTTGAATGTCCTCTTTGCTCCATCGTCCAGCATCATGCGAATCAAGAAGAAAGGTTAGGCCCTCCTCTTGTTCTAAAACCTTCCATGCATCTGGAGCTGGAGTCAATGCATAGACAGCCTCTTGGATATCATAGGCATCAAGTAGGGTATCACCGATCACGATTCGGTCCTTACTTCTACCGTAATGTACCAATTTGCCCGTTGCTCGCCCACAAGCACACATGGAAGGTTCAACAGAGATAATATCTTCGTTAAAGTATCGCATCAGCGGAGAAGCTTGATGAGAAAGTGTTGTTATGGCGGCATGCCCTCTCTCTCCTTGGTTAACAGGACCCGAACCATCTTCATGAAGCACTTCTACGCAGAAATCCGCTTCCACGATATGCATAGATCCATACTCACACATGGCTGCAATATTTGCGGTTTCAGTCGAACCATACATATTATAAACGGGTACCCCCCAAAGCATTTCGATATGCGCTTTACGTTTATCACTCATTAACTCACCAGCCACGCAAATAGCGCGCAGTGCTGGAAACTCTTTGTTCGCGTCCAAACCGATGAGCCGTGCTGCCTCAGCCAGAAGCTCCATTTCGCGTGGAAGTCCCGCTACTACAGTGACTTGGAGTCGCTTCATAAGATGTAATACTCTCGGGTAAGGTGTAACCACCGTGCGGCCGCTTGCAGGTACCACTCCTGCTCCTACCTGCCAGGCAGCTTGCTGCATTAAGAAGGCTGGCAGCGCCAAGGCATACGGAAAGCGAATCAGCACAAGATCATCTGCTGTCAATCGGACTCCGCATTCCTGCAGCTGCCTTCCTCCTACTTGCATATCCTCTTGCGTAAACCAGGAAGCGGAGGGATCTCCGGTTGTACCCGTGGATTCGTGATATTGCGCAATCATGCTCATTTCAACGGCTAGATGTCCGAAAGTACCCGCTTTGCGAAGATCTTCCTTCGTTGTCAATGGCAGCTTTTGAATCTCTTCCATGCCTATATGCTCAAGGTTATATTTCGCTAATCGATCCTTATATAGGGGAGATTTCATTAGGCGTACTAATAAATGTTTAAACTTATCCTCCCGCTCCCTCTGAGTATCTGTCATAAGGGCACCTCCTCTCGGCGTTACACGGCGCTTTGGGATGGCGAATGCGACCTTGGCACCATGTTCCTGGCCGCCTTAATTGAATATTCGCGTTGCTTTGCCAAAAGTGCGAGGAATATCGTGTCTGATTTCCACTTCACATTCAATCCCAATTCGATCAGCCATATGCTGCCGGATTTTGGCTGCCAGCTGCTCATCTGTTAACTCCGTCCGAAATGGTTCCGCTTCAATCTTTAATGATCCCTGCTTCAATTTGAAGTGATACCACATGCCCACATCTGGAATTTCCATTAAGAAATGTTCCAGCATGAAGGGCGAATAATCTTCATCGCCGATGCGAACCATGTTCTCCATTCTGCCTCGCAAATGCAGGACGTCCATCGTGATGCCGCAGTTGCATTTGGATTTCTGCAAAAATCCGATATCCCCGCTGCGGTACCGCACCATTGGCATAGCTTCGCGCAGCAGCGTCGTTACGATGATTTCGCCCGTTTTGCCATAAGGAAGCTTTTCCAGTGTAATGGGATCAATGATTTCAACTTTTACATGACCTTCCATCACGTGATACCCCTTATGCTCGCTGCATTCAACTGCAACAACGCCGCATTCAGTTGATCCGTAGAAGAAGGACACTTCGCATCCCCACCATTTTTCCAACCGCTCACGGAACGTATTGGAACAACCTTCACCTGTCAGCAATATTTTTTTCAAGCGAATATCTTCGCCTATCTTTATGCCAAACTTCTCACTTTCTTCAGCCAAAAGTGCCGCATAGGACGGGGTCGTGGTCAGAACTGTAGCTTGAAATTCCTTCATCAATTCTAAAGACTTATCAACAGGTGCCATGTATCCACCTTTGCCAAGTGACAGCACTGCCGTTCCAAAAGCAAATTGATATAACCGCTGAAATCCTAGTCCTGGCAGAGCAAATTCATAAGGCAAGGCAATGGCCGCCACATCGGCATCTGTTTCCTTAAACAGTTCCAAGTATTTAGGCAGCAAATCATAAACATACTGATCAGCTAACGAATATGAGGTGTAGATCGGTTTTCCCGAAGTACCGCTCGTGAGGTGAACCTGACCTATTTCTTTGGGATCTAAGCACAAGATTTTCTGCTTATCGCCTCGAATGACGTTTTTATTCAATAGCGGTACTTTGCTTAATTGCTCAAGGCTTTCTATTTCTGGTACGGTAAACCCCGCTTCTTCCAGCTGAGCGCGATAATAGGCATTGCCGTTCCAAATATGCGTAAGGGTAGCGTTAATCGCTTTTAACTGATATTCTTCGATTCTATGCCGAGGCAGCTTCTCAATCGTTGTTCCATCCTCATCCAGTTGTTTAAAAAAAGCTTTGAATTGTTCTAAATGGGATGTATGTTCGTCCATGGATACCGTCATTTTATGGGTTTGTGCTTTCACAAAACGCCTCCTAACCATTTTCAATCCACACGTCTGGCAGGGTCATTCATCTAGCAGGTGAACCAGAAGCGTTGTGTACGACGCCAAGTAAGCATTCTTCTATTTCTTCTATGTTCAAATAGCTAGCGAGTCCATTCAACCTGTCTTACTGCAAATTTATTTCCTCATTTTTTAACAATTGATTGCTTATCATGTAGTTGATCTTAGTTGATTTGCTCACTCCTTCCCTCCTAGTCACTCTAATAAGAAATGCAAGACATGTCAGCCTTGACTCGGACAACTGTATATTTTTTGAAAAGTGATTCTTTCATCCAATCGTAGTTATTGGGACTCTCATATCGTAACAAGTATATAGTCCTCGTACTTATGAGAAGTCGGCTTAGAGAAACTCAGTTTCAAAGAATGGCGGAACAAATTGGAGGTTCGCATACATGTCAACTGACAGCTATCTCATGAAACAACTCAAGGAAGCTAAGGAACTTCATCAAGATGGAGTTGATGGAGACAAAAAGGCGGCAAAAAGCGCAAATGAGATGCTTTTGAAGCTCCGTGAGAGCCAGCCTCAGCATGCTTTAATTGAAGCCTATTATGGTAGTTCATTAGCCCTCCTAGCACGTGATGCCGTTAAGCTTTTAGACAAAGAAGAAAAAGCACTAGCGAGTTTGGAAGCCTTACATCATGCAGTAACCTTAGATCCGAGTAACAAAGAAATTCGCTTTCTACGCGGAAGCGTCTGCCTGCAATTGCCCGAGTCCTATTTCCACTCTACACAAACAGCGATCGAAGACTTCACGTTCCTCCTTGACCGCTATCAGCAAGCTTCCAATTATCTTACACCTAAACAAGTCAGAGAAGCGCTTCGGAAGCTAAGCAAAGCCTACCAAAATATTGGAAATTCAGACAAGGCCAATGAATTCTTACAGCGCCTTGCCAGCATGCAACCGAAGAAAAATGATGATTAGCACCATGCCATTGAGTGATGCGCTCATGCATGAGTCCAGGGAGGATGTAATCGAGTGACAAACCATAATCCGAGCAATATGGAAGGAACTGACCCATTCAATGAGAAACTTACCCAGGCTATCCAGCTTCATATGGATGGCGTAGCTGGGAATGTAGCTGCTGTTCAAGAAGCTTATGGGTTGTTAGAACAACTGCGGGCTGATTATCCATCGAATCCCCTTGTTGATGCTTACTATGGCAGCACAATGATTCTGATTGCACGTGATAAAACGAAAGCATTAGAAAAATTAAAATGGTCTAATCAAGGTTTGAAAATACTCGATAATTCGGTAGCTGCCGATTCACAAGACAGCACCATCCGACTGCTTCGTGGCAAAGCATCTTACAATCTCCCCGAAAAATATTTCCAACGGGCGAAGACAGTAATTGAAGACTATACGTTCCTCCTCAATAAACAAGATGACATGCTTAACACCGATGGCCAATTACAGCTCATTTATGAACTTGGTGATGCTTATACAAGGATAGGCAGGAACGAGGAAGCGGCCACGTATTTTAGAAGATTGGAAAATGAAACGCAAAATTCCGCATGGCATCAGCTTTCCAATCAAAAATTGCAAACTTTAGAAGGAAAACCAGCATTGGAAATCATACCCAACGAAAATCCCACTACGATGTTGATTGAAGCTACTCGGTCCGTTGGCAGTGCGCTCCTTAATTGGGCAGATGAAAAAAAGAAGAGAGAACTAGCCCAACAAGAAGCGAAAGAACGGGCGAAAGAACGAGAATTAGCAAAAGCTAAAGAAGAAGCGAGAGAAAAAGCGAGGGAACTTGCAAAGGAAAAGGCCAAAAAATTGGCAAGGGAAAAGGCTAGAGAAAAGGCCAGAGAAGTGGCCAGAGAAAAAGCCAAAGAACTAGCAAAAGAACAGGCTATAGAGAAAGAAAGAGAAGCTGCCCTAGAGCATGAAAGACAGGTCGCTTTAGAAAAAGAAAGACAACTTGCCCTAGAACATGAAAGACAACTTGCCCTAGAGCATGAAAGACAACTTGCCTTAGAGTATGAAAGACAACTTGCCTTAGAGCATGAAAGACAAGTCATCCTAGAGCATGAAAGACATCTTGCCGCCTTAAAGAGATCAAAAGCAAGAACACTACCAAGAGTGAAGCCTAAAGCAAAACCCAAAACAAAACCAATGCTAAAGCAAAAAACAAAGCCAATGCCACAGCAAAAATTAAAATCTAAAACGAAACCTAAAGCTAAACCAATGACAAATCTAAAAGTAAAACTAAATAAAAAACAAAAATAAACTTGCGGAAATCACATCAGACTTTGCCTCAGGGGGATTTCCGACTATTCGGGAAGGAGGTGAGATATATGTCTGAAAACCATGGCAAATTTATCAAAAGTTTCTTAGAAGCTGCATTAAAAACCGGTGCTAACAACATCGGTACACGCCTTCTTGACGCAGTGAATGATGCCAACCAACCCGCAGATGTAGTTTTAGAGAAAGTTGTAACAGCTCTTAAGAGCGGTGCACTTGCAACTGGCCAGGAAGTATTACGTGCTCAACTTGGTCAACTTAAGTAGTCAACTTGCATCATGGAATACCCCCTATAATTCGCACAAATAGACAGCGATACTTGATCTGAGTTTCACGCAAATAGCCAATAGCCCCAAGCCTATACAAGGCTTAGGGCTATTTTTTAATAACGAGTACTTAATTGTGCATAGCAGCTTGCCGCTTATAATGATCTTCTAAGACTAAGCAAGCCATCGCTTCAACAACGGGCACGATTCTCGGACATATACAAGGATCATGTCTTCCTTCTGTCTTAATCAGTTGTTCCTCACCCTTGACGTTGATCGTCTGTTGCGTAGCAGAAATGGATGATGTCGGTTTGACGGCAATTCGAAACACGATCTCCTGCCCTGTACTGATCCCACCGATGATTCCACCCGAGTGGTTACTTAGAAAGCCACTGCTGCTCATCGCGTCATTATGCTCACTTCCCAGCATAGCAGCTGCTGTGAAGCCTTCTCCAAATTCGATCCCCTTCACAGCGCCAATCGATAACATCGCTTTTGCCAACTCCGCATCCAGCTTATCGAACACCGGCTCTCCGAGGCCAGGCACAACGCCGCGTATCCGGCATTCAACAATGCCTCCACAGCTATCGCCAATCGAGGCTAAATGCTCGATCTTTTTTATCATCTCAGCCGCTGCAATCGGATCACATGCACGAACAGCGTTCTGTTCGATGATCTCCTCTTGGAACGTCTGACACTGGATTCCCCCGATCTCACGTGTATAAGCCAAGACCTGAACCCCTCTTCGCTCTAACAGCTTTCGGGCTACAGCGCCACCTGCCACTCTTGCCGCCGTTTCTCTGCCAGATGCTCGCCCGCTGCCTCGGTGATCGCGAATTCCGTATTTCTGCAAATAGGTAAAATCAGCGTGACCTGGCCGAAAAGCGTGCTGGATGTCATTGTAAGCATCCGGTCTCATGTCGGTATTATGCAGCATGACAAAAAGTGGCGTTCCTGTCGTCTTCCCCTCAAATACGCCTGATAAGATATGGACGATATCATATTCCTTGCGTGGCGAAGTAACCGAGGATTGCCCCGGTTTCCTTCTATCCATCTGTATTTGAATATATGCTTCGTCAATTTCAACGCCTGGGGTCACCCCATCGATAATGACACCGACAGCTGCACCATGCGATTCCCCAAAAGTCGTAATTTTAAAATTTTCCCCATACGTATTACCTGCCATCTTGCTCAATTCCTCCTTGTTCGTACGCTATATCTACACCTAGAAGTGACATCTGTTCAAAAAAATCTGGGCATGTCTTGGATACGCACCCTGGATCTGAAATACGGATATCCGGGACCCTTACTCCGATTAAGGATAATGCCATCGCCATGCGATGATCATCATGCGAATCTAACACGGCCGCAACTGGCTGACCTGGATAGATGGTTAAGCCATCCTGATGCTCATCTACACGAATACCGAGTTTACTCAGCTCCTCACATATTGCCGCAATGCGATCACATTCATGATGCCTTATATGCGCAGCATCCTTTAATGTAATCGGGCCATCGGCAAAAGGAGCCATAGCCGCGATCGTGAGCGTTTGATCCGACCATTTCTTCATACTGATTGTAAAACCGCCTTTAAGCTGGCGCACGCCCTGCACTTCCACATTGTCTTCTCCTCGAATAACCGTACATCCCATTTGCTCTAAAATATCCAAAATCTCTATATCAGGCTGGCTCGTGATTGTCGCATTAATACCTTCGATTCGTATGGTTCCAGCCGTAAGTGCTGCCAATGCCCAGAAGTAACAGCAGGTCGAAACATCCGGTTCAAGCTGCAACGATTGAGCCTGATATTTGCCTGTAGGCACCACGATTGCTTGACCATCCAACGCTTCTTCAGGTGTTATGCCAAATGAGGCCATCATATCAAGTGTCATTTGGACATAATCCTTCTGCACAATTTCACCATCGATGTGTATGATGATTCGATCCTTCGCATAGGGGGCTGCTAAGAGAAGGCCGCTAATAAACTGGCTGGATGTAGAACCAGGCATGATTACCTCTCCGCCTTGCAGGCCATTGGCATGAAGCGTGAAGGGCAGGCAACGATCTGTTTTTTTATATTCAAAACGAGCACCAAGTTGTGTCAGCGCACCCAACAATGGGGCAAGCGGCCGCTCACTCAATCGTGAGCCCCCCTTCAGGCTCCATTCGCCAATAGCAATTGCCAAAGCACCTGGCAAGAAGCGCGCAACGGTTCCTGCAGCTCCTACATACAGCTCAGCGTTTCGATTCGGCCATACGCCTCCACAACCTTCGATATAAGCTGTCTCGCCTTCTATGACCACCTGCACGCCAAGTTTCGTTAACGCTTCGATGCACCAATACGAATCATCACTTCTTAATATCCCTTGTATGTCTGATTTACCTTCCGCTAAGGCCGCCATAATCAATGCTCGATTCGTCAGGCTTTTACTCCCTGGTACTCGAATGACCCCATTGACTGCTGCCTTTGGAGGATTAATCTTTACCATCTGTTTATCGTTATGACTTGACCACGGGGAGCGTGTTTCCCAATCAGGCTGCTTGACGAGCATTGCGACCACCTCTTTTGTAAGATTGCTATATCTCCATTATAATGAGATAGTTGAAATAAGTGAAATCGGAAAATAACGATCTTGTCATAGAGGTGTTCTATATCAGATGATAAACTTAGAATGGTATCGGATATTTTTAATCACAGCACGTTATCGTAATTTAACCAAAGCCGCACAAGAGCTGCATATTACACAACCTTCCGTCAGCTATGCTATCAAGCAAATGGAGGATGGATTGGGACTTAAATTGTTTCATCGGTTATCGAAAGGTGTTGAGCTCACCGAAGAAGGACGAGCGCTGCTTGACTATGTCGAGCAATCTTTCGCCATGTTAGATTCCGCACAGAAACATCTCCAAAATCTAAAACAGCTAACCGAGGGAGAAATTCGGATCGGGGCAAGCGATTCACTCATCAAGCATCTTTTGCTGCCGCAGTTGAACGCCTTTCATCAGGCATATCCAGGTATTCGCATTCGTCTCTCCCATGGAAAAACACCAGAAATAACGCAACGCCTCAAGGAGGGAGACATCGACTGCGCTGTCGTACACATGCCGATTGACGATCCCCAATTTTACATTCAATCCTTGGCAAAATTGGAAGATTGCTTTGTTGTTGGTGAAGCCTATAAAGAATTGGCAAATCAGACCCTTACCGTGAAAGAGCTCTCCGAGCTGCCGCTCATTCTTTTATCACCGGGAAGCAGCACAAGAGTATTCGTCGAGATGTGGTTTGCTGCCAAGGGGTATCAGGTGAAGCCAGACATTGAGCTGGGCAGCATAGATTTACTCACGGAGTTCGCAAGATTAGGCTACGGCGCCGCTTTCATTAGCCGCTCTTTCGTGCAGAAAGAGCTTCAAAGCGGGACACTTTATGAACTGCGTTTGGAAGATCCTCTTCCATCACGGAGTATCGGCTTTGCTGTCCGGCAGGACAGGAAATGGTCGCTAGCTGCGGAAGCATTTATTCGTATTTTCCGTGCCAGCTCGGATTGAACGCATGAGAAAAACTTCTATCGAAGTCCTTCGAGGATGTGCGACCGCGTTTTATAGGTAGTTTTTATCGCCAATTATCAAGACGTTTTCGGGAACCGAAAA
>NZ_LYPC01000021.1:0-6949 GCF_001700435.1 Paenibacillus pectinilyticus | reverse complement strand
TGAGAAAAACTTCTATCGAAGTCCTTCGAGGATGTGCGACCGCGTTTTATAGGTAGTTTTTATCGCCAATTATCAAGACGTTTTCGGGAACCGAAAATTTATACTTTCTAATGTGGTAAAAAATGAGCCCCGTAAGGGGCTCACACATCAATCGTATTTATCTTCATCCACTCGTTCTACCCGATCAAGAATTAACTCTATTTCTGTTTCGAAATTTAAATGCAAAGGAGCAGGAAGCAAGTCGAAAATCTCTTGAATCATATCGTTTTCAAGCATTTCATCCAGCGATAGATGAGGGTTGCCTTCGCGAAGTACCCATTCGCGTACGGTCTCAATAAAAGCATAAAACGAAGATTGAAACTGATCCGCTACAGCTTCCTTCTCATCGCTTTGATAAGAGGTCATCGTCTGCCAATTGTGAAGTGTAATGTCTAAGGCTTGTTTGACTTTCGGGTCCATAGGGTGCTCCTTTGCAATAGAAGATGTTCACGTCCATCGTAAAGGATTACCTACCGAAATTCAACTCTCTCCATGATCCCTTGTCATAATTGAAAACTTATCGGCAAGTTCGACGAGGTGTTCCCTACTGTCTCCTTGTTCACACCCCCATACGTCACAGCGAAGGTGTACGTCCCCGGTAGTAACTCCTTGTGAATCTCGCCGTTCACCGTAGTGCCAAAGGTCCGCCAATTTCCTGCATAATAGCTCACGGAACCACCATCAAGTGAATTGCCCACACTATCTTTCAATTGTACATTCACGTTAACGGTTTGGAAGATGACCGCTGGGTCCGTTCCGATATTTTGCACCATATCCTTGATGGTTCCCTCATAATTCACGGAAAAGGTATATGAACCTGGCAGCAATTCCTTGCGGGCTTCACCTCCTGCTATATCCCCGAAAGTTCGCCAACTCCCTGCATAATAGCTCACCGCACCACTGTTCAGCGGGTTTCCGAGACTATCTTTCAACTGTACGTTTGTATTAACCGTCTGAAAGACGACCACCGGGTCCGTTCCGATATTTTGCACCATATCCTTGATGGTTCCCTCATAATTCACAGAAAAGGTATACGAACCTGGCAGCAATTCCTTGCTGATTTCACCGCCCGATATATTCCCGAAAGTGCGCCAACTCCCTGCATAATAGCTCGCCGCACCACTATTGAGCGGGTTCCCGAGACTATCCTTTAGCTCTACCTTCACACCTACCGTCTGAAAGACAACCGCCGGATCCGTTCCTGTGTTTTGGACTTTTTCCGTACTTGTTCCTTCATAATTTATCGCAAACGTATACGCTTTATCCGGCAAAGACTTGCTTACGATTCCCGATGCATTCGTAACTCCAAAATCTTTCCATCCGCCATCATAGTAGGATACCACTCCCCCACTAACGGCATTTCCATTGCTGTCTTTCAACTGTACACTTACCGAATCAGATGGTGCCTCTTGGGCTGGATCTTGTAGTACGATTTTACCGTATAAACTTACATTCTTCGCTTCACCTATACCGCTAGCCCACTCCAACCAACCGAGTCGTCCATTGCCATCGTTATCATTGACAAGCAGCGATACAAACAGAGGTTTCGTCGTATCTGGTATATACGGATATAGTTCTGACCAAGCGATGTGAATCTTATAGATTTTCTTTCCACTTTGCGTACTGTCGATGAGAATACTTCCATTTTGAACGAATTGGCCCGCCGGTGTCCAATTAGATGGCAAGTCTCCGCCGATATACGGTACAGTTCCTTTATAGAGGACTGGTCCGTTAGCGGTCAATGCGGCTTGAAATTCCACTTGGGCGCCGACCATGCCGATTCCTGATGTATCAAGGCCGAATTGAATACTGTCACCGATGTAGTAATTGCCTTTCGACTCATTTTGTACGAAGTTGGCGTCTGTTACGTCAATGACCAGATCAAGTCCATCATTCGCCGCGCCCACCGCAGCTCGAGCCGCAAACCCTGCTGGCTGCCCTGAAGTCAAGCTTTTGAACACCCAATTGTTGTTGATCCAAGGGATATTCGTGCTCAAAGCCCCTGTGGTACGGTCAAACAAGTTGCTCTTAATTCCCGTAGCGGTAGGGATATTGGCATTTTGCACTGCTTTCTCATAATCGGTCAATAGTACATCATGCGTTGACGTCAAAGTAGCAAGATAAGAGGCATCTACATGGCTGATATAGTACATGCTATTCGGTTTTACTTGTAGCGTCGGAGCAGCTGTCACTGTGCCGCCGGTCCAATCCCGGATTACAGTGGCATTCGTAAAGGCTTCGGAAATCGCTGTTGAAATTGTGCCTGCATTCGCATCCTCAGACCATACAACGAGAATCGGTGACCCGTCACTTTCAAAATAAACAGCCTTCTGGTTACCGCTTAGCGAATATTCACCTTTGTATACAATATGATTCCCAAGTGTTTCAATAAATCGATGCATAACCACAGAATTGAGCCTCGGCTCAAGCTTTGGTTTCTTGCGAAACAATCCGGAGGATTCCGTAAACCAGCCTTCGGTATGTGCGAAAGGTATGGCTTCAGGCTCTGTATCATTAATCATATTAAAATAAGCGATTTGGTCGACCCCATTCTTGATTTGGAACATATAATCGTACAGCATCTTTCTCGCGATCTCGGGCTCTGTCAGGATATATTGGGAATCCGAAGCGTTCACGAGACCGGCATGACTTTCTGAAGTCACCCAAGGCTTTGAAGGCACATTGTACATTTGATCATAGGCTTGATATTCTTTGGGATCGGGCAACTTGCCGTGAAGCGATAGCTTATCATAATAATTCGCTCCGCCAAGACGCAGCAACTCATTATAGAAAGGCAAATATCTATGGCCGCCCATGCCACCGATCCAAATTTCAGAATTCGGCTGAACACTTTTAATCGTTTCATAGCCGGTACGGAGTAATTCCACAAACTTCTCTGGCGTATCATTCCAGAAAATGCTTCCGCCTTTCAAATGAGGTTCATTCCATATTTCCCATTTGGTAATCCGATCTCCATACCGAGCCACTAGCGCTCTCAGGAAATTAGCAAAGTCATTCATATCTGCTGGCGCATAGGAAGAATAACCAGGCACACCGATCGAAACGGTTGTATCCTCCGGATGGGAGGAAGCCCATTGTGGTGTAAATACAATGTTGCCAATCATCTCCATGCCATAGCTTTGCAATTTATTGATATGATTATCTAGTCCAGCCCAATTAAACACACCACGACTAGGCTCAAGCGACGCACTTGTATCACCGAAATTTGCTCCCCATGGGATCGTATGAATTCTCGCAAAATCAAACCCTACCAAATCTGCAAGCTGCATGCCTCGGTCATCATCAAGCCCATCGCTGAAGCCAAACAGGGGATTACGGTCGGCTTTGCTTATAGACTGACTTTCTACGACAGCCACAGAAGTTCGATTACGTACAAATTCTGCCGCCGTTCGCTTAGGACTAGACAGGATCCTGTACGATTGTTGAAGCGGAAGCGTACCTGTTATCCCTTGTTTCGTATAGTCAAACGCAATTTCATAGTAACCTTCATGATCAGGTGTCCAGCTCCATCCCGTGGTTAGCAACGTTGCGCGATCTACTGTTACTTGCCCAACAATCTGACTATCCGTATCATATACTGTCCCTGTCAATGTCTGCACGGAAATTGGTAGCTGATCTTCGATCGCTTTAAACACCACATTTTGCCCAAGCTTCCACCAGTTTGCGAATACATCCGCCTGCAGCGGGAAATATTCAACGGACTGTATACTGGCATCATCGTAGTAAAGCGTTCCCATATTAGGGACGTTTGGTGATTTGGTTGTCGCAACATTTAACTGGATTTGATTCGTTCCTACAGGAAATTGACTATTATCAATCGTAAACGAAACATCCGTCCACACAGTGCTGCTCAAAGTTGGGGTGTTAGCCTCAGCCGTGCCGAGGAATGCACCATCTTTGAAGTAGGTGATGAACACCCAGGCCCCATTGCCTGTGTAATCAGCTGATTTTTTGGCTTTTACCGACACCTTAATGGTTTGCATTCCGCTATCGATCGGGATGAATTTGGAAGAAAAGCCTGCAGCTCCGATACTTGTCGTGTTGATATAGACCGCGTTCGTTCCGCTATTCGTCGTTGCTGTGGTAATTCCCATATCCACGCCACTTGCACCGCTCCAGAACGAAGTGTTCCAATTGACGGGAAGCTGTTTCGTTCCGCTTGTCTTCGTTTCTTCAAAGCCAGGATTCGCTAAATCATAATACTGCGAGGTAAGTACATTGACAGGGTTGCTCGCAGCGGATATATTCCCCGAGCCATCTCTCGCTTTCACGGTAAATATATACCCGCTGTATGCTTCAAGACCTGTTACCGTATAGGTCACCCCAGTGACCGTTGCTACTTGCTTCGTGCCATCGAAAATGTCATAGCCGGTCACGCCCCCATTGTCCGTTGATGGATCCCAGGTAAGTGTGACACTTTTCATTTTAATAGCCGATGCTGTTAGGTTGGTCGGCGCTGTTGGTGGCTGTGTATCATTGGTCACATAAGCTTGACTGGCTGGGGATATATTTCCCGCCGCATCGACTGCTTTGACTGTAAACGAATAACTACCCGTTGGGACCAGCCCACTTGCCGTAAAGGATAGACCTGTCACAGTACCTACCAGTACTGCATCTTTATAAACATTGTATCCTGTTACGCCGATATTATCGGTTGAAGCATTCCAAGCCAAATCAACACTTTCTGCTGTTTGACCTACGGAATGGAGATTCGTCGGTACACTTGGCGCCACCGTATCTGGAATCAATTCGATTGTAGCGTCATCATAATAAAGTGTTCCTTGTGGATTAGCGCTGCCTGAACGAAGCGTTGCCAGATTCAACTGCAAATTATTCGTTCCTGCAGGTAAAGTAGCCGTGTTGATCGTTACTGATAATTCTTTCCATTCACTGCTGCTCAGCGCAACGTTTGACGATGGAACGGTTCCGATAAAGGCACCATTTTTCGCATAACTTAGGAACACCCAAGCGTCGTTACCAGTATAATCGGCTGACTTTTTCACCTTAACCGTCGCCTTTATTTGCATGCTATTGTCAATCTGCATCGTCTTGGAAACCCAACCTGCGGCTCCTGAATCCACTACGCTAATGTAGAGAGCATTGGTGCCGCTGTTTGCCTCAGAGGTCGTGACCCCTGTATCAACTGACGTTGTTCGATTCCATAAATTTGAATTCCAGTTTACAGGAACCAGCTTCGTTTGATTAAGCGTCGTCGTCTCAAATCCCGGATTAGCTATACTCAATGAAAACGGAGTGGTCAAACTTACAGCATTACTGGCCGCAGATATATTGCCCGCCGCATCTTTCGCTTTTACAGTAAAGGTATAAGTCGTGCCAGCATTGAGAGCGCTTACCGAATAGGATAAGGCCGTCGTGGATCCAATCAGTGTTGTCCCATTGTACACATCGTACCCGATGACTCCTACATTATCCGATGATGCATTCCACGTAAGATTAACGCTCGTCGCCGTTTGTCCAGAAATGGCAAGATTGCTCGGCGCTGTTGGCGCTTGTGAATCTAGTATTTCCATCGTTACATCGTCATAATAGAGTGTCCCCGCATTGCTTGCACTGCCTGATTTTGTTGTCGCCAAGTTCAACCAAAGCATGTTCGTTCCCGCTGGAAACTGACTGCTATTGACCGTTAACGTAATCTCTGTCCACTCCGAACTGCTTACTGTAGCCGCTGGAGAGGGGCTTATACCCAGGAAAGTACCACTATTGCCATAACTGATGAATACCCATGGGTTATTACCGGCATAATCAGCTGACTTCTTTACTTTCACCGTCGTTTTGATAGTTTGCGTACTGCTGTCAACAGGAATCGCTTTGGACGTCCAACCAGCAGCCCCCGCATCCGTAGAGCTGATATAAAGTGACTTCGCTCCGCTGTTATAAACAGCTGTCGTTACACTCGTATCGACTGGCGTCGTTCTGCTCCATAACGATGTAGTCCAATTCGTCGGAATCAGCTTCGTTTGACTTACCGTTGTTTCTTCAAATCCAGGATTAAGTACATTGATAAAACCCGATGCTTGAACGCGCGTTGACATCGTTGGAAACAGCGCCACTATCATGGTGCAAAGCAACAACCATATCACGATTTTCCTCATACATAGATCCCTCCTCGGTTTTATTTTGCCTCTTTCTTGCCCTTCGCATTATTCACATCCCTCTATGAAAGGATTACATGGATAAATATAGGATGAATCATTTGCCAAAGATACGAGATTATTTATACTTCGTTGTCCGATTTTATCCATTTTGCCGAAAAATGGCCATTGCTAACTCGATATCGAAGGTGTATCTCCAGAAACAAACGAAAGCTCCTCGTTTCCGAGGAGCTTTCGTTAGAGCAGTCGTGGATTACCTAATTATTATGTCAACCGTTCGTCAACAAGGATGATTAATAAACTGTACTACTACTTTTTTTCAACTGTTAGAAAAAAGAAAAACCCTTACTAGGTAAGGGTTAACTCTTGTAAAGCTGGGATGCGGTCGGAGGGATTTGAACCCTCACGCCTTGTGAGCGCCACCCCCTCAAGATGGTGTGTCTGCCGTTCCACCACGACCGCTTAAGAGAAGTAAACTGGGGATCTAGGATTTGAACCTAGGCATGACGGAGTCAAAGTCCGTTGCCTTACCGCTTGGCTAATCCCCACTATTTAAGGGAAAAGGGCGACCGATGGGACTTGAACCCACGAATGCCGGATCCACAAACCGGTGCGTTAACCCCTTCGCCACGATCGCCACAGTAGGAAAATTATTCCCTGAAGACTAGATACGAAACTTACGTAAAGTTAGATTACTTAGGAATTTTGGTTAAGCCCTCGACCGATTAGTATTCGTCAGCTGCATACGTTACCGCACTTCCACCTCGAACCTATCA
>NZ_LYPC01000020.1:125677-465592 GCF_001700435.1 Paenibacillus pectinilyticus | reverse complement strand
ATGTCCCCAGCGCTCTTTGAGCAGCTATATTACCAGCGGGTGGCTTAACTTAGTGACGTCTACTTTCTTGACAGAAGAGCATACAGGGTTCACAATCACTTTCTCGCGATCTGCAAGTCGAAATAATCGACTTACAGGGTCCACTATTGCTTTCTCACGACCTGCAAGTCGAAATAATCGACTTACAGGGTTCACAATGGCTTTCTCGCTACCTGCATGTCGAAATAATCGACTTACAGGCTCCACAATGGCTTTCTCGCTACCTGTATGTCGAAATAATCGACTTACAGGGTTCACAATCGCTTTCTCGCGACCTGCAAGTCGAAATAATCGACTTACAGGGTCCACAATCACTTTCTCGCGATCTGCAAGTCGAAATAATCGACTTACTGGATCCACAATCGCTTTTTCGCTACCTGCATGTCGAAATAGTCGACTTACAGGGTTCACAATCGCTTTCTCGCGACCTGCATGTCGAAATACTCGACATCTTATGAAAAGCGCGGCCTCATCAGAAGTGATTCAAACTCCCAGCTACTTCAGACCACCCCTTCTCCTCCCCGTTAATTAGAAAAACACCTCCCTCACATATGAGGAAAGTGTTCTCCGTCTAACGCTTTTAACATAACAACATTAATTTACAGAAGCACCCGTGCTCTGCGTTTGTTTCGTGGAACGTAAATACGATAGGATCGTCGCCACCGCCATCAGCGCTGCCATGAACCAGAAAACCGCGTGTAGACCCGAAATGAAGCCGCCCAGGGAATCAACTGCTCCATTCATCCCCACTTGCGTACCTGAGAAAATGGCCAACATCGCTTCATGCGGAATGCTATGTGTCACTATCGGCATGGAAAACGCGATGCTAAGCATCATCCCCATATTCGTCGTCAGTGAGCGAATACCTGAAGCCTCTCCACGGTATTTTGGACCTGCTGCGTTCATAATGCTACTGGAATTCGGCGAGTTGAATAACCCAGAACCGATAGAGATAATGGACATATAGACTGCGAGATGCCAAAATGGCGTCGCAATTGCGGTGTCAACAGCAAGTCCCGCTAGTCCTACCACACTCAGTAGCAGCCCAAGCGTCGCAGGCGTCGTTTCGCCATAGCGATCACCGAGCCAGCCTGCCAGTGGAGAAACCACCAGCATACCTGCCGCCAGAGGAATGGTCATGATTCCCGCAACGAGTGCATCCTTTTCCAATGCCCCCTGGAAGTAAAAGATCAGCATAAACATAACCCCCATACGGGCTATGGCATTAAGCGTTGCTGAGATGATCCCGAAGGAGAACGTCCGATTCGCAAAAAGCGGTAGATGCAGCAACGCATTCGGATGTCTTTTTTCACAAAGAATGAAGATGGGAAATGTGATTACGAAGATTAGTCCAGAAATCCAAACGACCGGTGAAGTCCAGCTTTGAATGGGCCCCCACGTGAGCGCCAGCAGCAGGGCAGTAATCGAAACCACATAAGACACAATCCCGCCGCGATCAAGACCGCCCGATTTCCGCTCAGCCACCTTCTCTTCCTTCGTTCCCATTACCCACAGCCCCCACACGACCGCTATGGCACCAAATGGCACATTGAACCAGAACGTCCACTCCCAGCCGTAGGCGATCGTTAACCATCCACCCAGCACAGGGCCAATAATTTGTCCAACGGCCACAACCATAATATTGATACCTAATGCGCGCCCCAGTTCTTCTTTGGGAAAAGCATCCGCAACAATTGCCGTACTATTCGCCATCACCATCGCGCCGCCGATTCCCTGCAGGATTCGGAAGAGAATCAATAAAGTTGGATTATTCGCAAAGCCCGCCGCCAATGAAATAATGGTAAATAGCAGAATACCTGCGAGATATAGTCGTTTTCGCCCAAAAACATCTGCAAGTGAACCTGCCATCAATACCATGACCGTTTGGGCAACCATATAAGAAAGCATTACCCACATCGCCTGCAAAAGCGTAGCTTCTAGTCCCTTCAATAAATCAGGCAACGCAATGATCAATGTGCTGAAGTTGAGCGCGGATAACAATGACCCTAAGCTCGTTACCGATAAAATCCACCATTTTTTCGAGTTCCCCATCGCTTCTTCTCCTCCTTAAGTTCGTTCTCTCAATCGATTCGCTTTTTCCAGCCTTTCCTCGAACCCTTGCCGAATGGCCTGTAAATTAACGATTTTATCATCAATTTGGCTAATTAACGTCCGCAGCAAATCAGAAGCCTCCTCAAGGAGAACATCTTTTTCCTCATCCGAATGCCCTTCTTCATAAAATGTAGCCCTTATCCGTCCGAGCTTTTCCTCTGCCTGTAGGATATCCCCCACCCCTTGTAAGGACACACCTAGCTGCTGTTTCAGCCTCAAAATATGTCCAATTCGCTCAACCATGGGCTCATCAAATAACCGATGCCCACCCACAGTCCGTGTAACGGGACCAAGCAAACCAATTTCCTCATAGTAATGCAGCGTCCTAGCGGTTATGCCAAGCCGCGCTGTAATGTCCTCCATCGTGTAGTCCGTCAAGATGACAACCTGCCTTTCTTATTCCTGATTTTGTTAATCCTATCGTAACAGATTATCAAGCTTACGTGAACGTTAGTTTTATTAAAATATGAAATGCTCCTCCCCACTTGTCCAATAAAACTGTGCTATACTAATCCAAAAACATGTCCCAAGTAAGGAGTGTTCCCATTTTGTTGCACAAAGAAATACGATACGCGCTTGGCACGTATAATCAAGCGAAACGAGCTGCCGTGGTGCTTGCTACTGCGGTGGAACCCATCTGTCACTCAGTTGCATCGGGCGTTTCGGATCAGCCCATGACCGAGGACGAGACGATCATCGGTGCGATCAATCGAGCTAAGCATGTGCTTGAGGCGGTACCCGAAGCGGATATTGGACTTGGTCTTGAAGGTGGACTTACCTATGATTCCAAACATACGAACCAATGGTATCTCTTCTCGGTCTGCGCCGCATGGGATGGACAGCAATTGTCCGTCGGAAGAGGCGTTTATTTTCCAATCCCACATGCCATTGGGGAGAAGTTGAAACAAGGCGAAACCGAGCTTCGCCATATCATTGATGAACTGGGCAGCACCATTGGTAGTAATCACAAAGAAGGTGCGTACGGTTTGTTCACCGACGGCCGGATTACCCGGACGGATGTATTTCGCGATGCGGTCATAGCTGCGTTGACGCCGTTTCACTCGAATTTTTATAAGTGAGTGCAACACCAAGCACAAAAAAAGACACTCACCAAGTAGACGTTCTACTTGGGGGTGCCCTACTTTTTTAACATATTGTATGTACGTTCAACGTTCATTTCATCTTCTCATCCACACCATGTATGGCAACTAGATACCTCGAAAGCCTTGCATAATGCAGTTCCACGGGTTGACCTAGCGAGAATTGATCAATGCCACCGAATTTAAGATCCACCTTTTTCATTTTCCCATTAGATTTCTGGATATGTACGCGATAATTCTTAATCAAGACAACTTTACCTACTTGCACACGATAGTTCTTCCTACTAAGATCTATCACGATAAAAGAACTCATTAGCAAGGATAGCGTTATCAATGTACCAAATAGGATACCAAACCCGGGTTGAAGACGTGTGAATTTAAAATTTAACAGTTGTACCATCATATTGATGATATTCAGACAGAGAACCACTACTGTGAATTTCAAATTACTTTGATACAACTTCATAGATGTATTTCCTCACTGACCTTTTCTGCTTCTTCTACCTTGTAAATCGCAAGTAATGCATCTGATCGCTTAGCAATGAGCAGTTCAAGCGTTTGATCTACCTGGTATTGTTTGTATTGCTCGGCACTCACACGCAATTTGAGTATCTTGCCATTCGGTTTCTGAATATGTATGCGATATTCCTCAGTGAACATCACTTTACACCTCACGATACCAGGATCCTTCTGAATCATATCGTATAAGATCACGAAAGCCAGTATACTGAACACTCCTATTAAAAAACTAAACATAACAATAAATGCGACAGGTCTATGCGCACTAATGCAAATAGCGAGTTGTAGAATAGACATGATCAAAAATAAACAGATGGCGATGAGTGAACCCTTTAACGATCTTTCATAAAGTATCATGGTTATTCCCTCCTGTTGAATCCCAAACTCAATTCACAATTAAATCCCACGTTATATTATATTCGCTTATCCAACCTCATTTCCCTTTATATGTAAATTAAAGACACTCCATCCAAAATAAATAACCCGGCAGAGCCTGCATGCAGCTCTAACGGGTTTTAATAGTGGTACGACCATAGTCGTCATTCGTCCAATCGAATTTCAAGGTTTTCTCGCCTGCCAAATATATTTCTGTTCCCGTATACCAAGTTCTCCAACCAATCTGCCTTGTAGAGCCAGCTCGCTGAACAGCATATCAAGCTCTGGTTGATGCTCAACCTTCGTATAGTCCGGGCTCCCTGGCCCGTCAGATAAAAAGATTACAAACTGTTCCCTCGTTGGAAAATAGGTGATAGCTTCGTTGTATTCTTCAATTTCTATATCAAGGAATCCATTCTTTACAAGCCGTTCTTTGACTAAATCCACATTGCCATGAATCCCTATGATCGTTCCTCCTGATTTCAATACACGACTGTGGTTAATAACCGAAGTCGGCCCCCTGCGATCATAGATCAAGTCAAACTGCCCATCCAGAAAAGGAAGCTCACTTTTCGTAGTAGCATACACAAATTCTACATGTTCAACTTGGCTGTCTTGCAATAAATTCTGAGCGATTGTGATCAACTCATGGGAATTATCAAATCCCTTGATGCTCGTCGTGTGTGCAGACATTCGTAATGTGAATTCTCCATGACCACAACCTGCATCCATGACAGAGTGAAACTTCGGAAGCATCTGAATTAGCCTCTCCTCAAATACATCCTCCGCCGATCGCCCTACAACCGTGCATACCGCTCTGTTCTTATATCCACCATTTCGTCTGGCAATCATGTCATACCATTCAATTCCCATGGCTTAACCTCCTCGAGCTATGTACTAATACGACTATCCATACAACTATTTCATTTTCTTGATGCTCCCGTACTTACTCTGTATTCGTGAAAATAACTACAGTCCCTTTATATGTAAACAAATGAAAAAGGAGAATCCCATGGGATCCTCCTCTTCCATCTTCCATCTAGGCCAATCTTAGAACGCTGCAGCTACTTTCGCAGTTTCAGCTAGGCCAGCAGCAACGATCTCTGCAGTGCGGTCTTTGAATTGATTGTGGCCTTCAATGATAACTTCTTGTGTTTGAACACCGAACAATCCAAATGTTGCTTTCAATGGTCTGATTGCAGATTCAATCTCAGCCATTGGTCCTTCGGAGTACACGCCGCCACGTGCATTCAACAAGACAACTTTTTTACCAGCTACAAGTCCAACAGGACCTTCTGCTGTATATTTAAATGTTTTACCAGCTTGAGTTAGGTAGGAAATATAAGTAGTCAAAGGTGCTGGAGCTGCAAAGTTCCAAAGTGGGAACGCAATTACAAGTTTGTCAGCTGCAAGGAACTGATCCAAGTAAGTGTTAGCAATTGTCGCAGCAGCTAGCTCTTTTTCTGTTAGTTCATATCCAGCACCTTGCTTGTAAAGGCCTGTAAGTGCATCATTTCCGTAGTAAGGAAGTTCTACGTTATAAAGATCAATCTCAGTGATTGCATCGTTCGGGTTTGCTTCTTGGTACGATTTCAAGAATGCATCGTACATTTGAACACTTACTGCTTGATCTGCTGGACGATCGTTTACCTTAACAAAAAGTACATTAGCCATGAGCTTATCTCTCCTATATAGAAAACCTTATATTTATTAGCACATTTATAAATGCAACTAACATAGGCACATTATAGGACAGTTCCCTCCATTACTCAAGTGAATTTTTTGTAACATACATCGTTACAGAACTCACCCCATAGTGACGAGGAACCAAGGTGCACGAATCACTCGAAAACCAGCGAATTCCTGACGAAGAGGAACGTCAGATCGCTATACCAGGAAATTTCACTGAAAATTGCCCTATTTAAGAGAATTAGCGAATCTCAGCTCCCTTTGAACAGAAAACTGCTCGTATAGAGCATTCACGTACCTCTTCCCACTTTAACGAAAAATGAACTCATCGTGATCTTAACGTGCTCTTCTTTTCCTCCGATGAAACACTAACCAGGCAAATGCGATAATGCCAACAGCAAGTAAAACACTAAAAAATATGACATAAATCAAAGAATAGGACCCCCCTCTATCGCAAAATGACCATGAGTATCTTCTAAGTAGGATGAGTCAAGCACAGTTAAATTATGTATGTTCTTTGCCGAGGTACTATGAACCTAATGAAAAAAGAGCTGCCACAGCAGCTCTTCAAGTTATTCCCATCAAATTTTCTTAACAAATACCTATTTTAATTTCATCGCCCTTAAGTCAACAGTTACGGAATCACCATCACCTGTTTAGCCTTTTATATCCACAAGAGGCAACATCTTTTGTCTGGCTTTCAGTGCTAAATACACAGAAGTGACGATAGCACCGGATGTCCCGCATATGATGTCTGTCATGGTGTCGATCAAGCTTCCATTTTGCGAATTCAGTCCGAAGAAATGGTCCGTAGTGAACTCATAAATTTCCCAAACGCCAGCCATCGCAATGGAGAAAAATAAGCACAACCACACAGCCACACGGGAGGATGGATGTTGGTTACCTTCTTGATGTCCTGCCGCTTTACTATAAATCAACAAACCTATGAAGCATAGAATAACGCCTGAGAAAAGATGCTCTATTTTATCAAGATAAGGAATGACACCATAATAACCAAATTCATTCGCTATGAACATGGTGACAGATATAAACAACAGAATGCAGAAACGCAAGGCTGGAAATAGGGTTGTCTTGGTTAATCGCACCACAAGACGTATAAGTAAGAGCACGGCAACAATCAGCGCGGCCTCGAACATTTTAGCCCCGTTACCCTTCACTAGAAAATAAATAAAACAACCGGCAGCCAGCACATACATGGCAAATTCAAAGAGATCATTTCCTCGATCTTTGTGCTTCATCTGGTTCATCTCCTTCAACCCCTATCAAGAAATGGATACTCGTCTATAGCAGGTTCACCACATTCTTATCCTATGCCGCTATGCGAGTGAAATGAATACGCCTACTATGGACAAAGAAAAATCCCGCCTATCCTCTTATTCGGCGAGGGGCGGGATCATTCCTGTTTATTTCTTGTCCGCGAGCCAAGTAGCCAACGCATTGATATCGGTGTCAGAGAGCTTTCCTTTGAAACTCGGCATAGCGCCTTTCCCGTTGGTAATCGTGGCTACTAGCTGATCCTTGGAGAGCTTGCCGCCCACCTTCTGAAGGCTTGGCCCCACCAGTCCTTCCAAATTCGCCCCATGACAAGCGACACAATTGGCTTTGAAAATGGTTTGAGCATCAGCGCTTGCTGGTGTAGTTGTACCCGTGTTCGCAGACGATGTTGGTGCTGTTGAAGTTGTTGGACTTGCACTTGGTGTCGTATTACTCTTGCTGCAAGCAGTTAAGGAACTGGCAAGCAGCAGAGTGAGAACCACGATCTTTGTATTCATGCGTAGGCTTCTCCTCACATTCATAGGTTCACATGCAGTGTGCAGATAACTGATACCTACAACTACATTGCCCCCGTTTCCAAATTTCCATGCAAATCATGCATAAGAAAATCCTTTCCAGCTCATCATATCCATAACTACCCATATGTACATAAAATTCCAAGGAGGTATGACAAGTTGGCTGACAAAAACACACATACAGATACCCCTGATCACTCACGACGCCGTTTTCTCAAATATACCGGGACTGCCATTGGGGGCGTCGTTGTTGGTGGCGTGATTGGCAGTGCGATGTCGGGAGGCTTCAAGAAAAATTCCAGCACCTCTTCCCCATCACCTTCCGCAAGTCCTCAAGCAACGGTCACAGCAGATTACAATCAAGCACCGATGTTTTTCAATCAATCCCAGCTGCAGATTACTGAAGCTGCCGCGGAGCGTATTTTCCCCAAAGACGATAGTGGACCTGGAGCTACAGACCTTGGGGTTGCCTTTTTCATTGACCATCAATTAGCAAGTCCTTGGGGTGTGAATGCCCGTACTTATCGGATGGGCCCCTTCGTAAAAGGAGAAGCCACACAGGGAGATTACTTGAGTATTGAGCGGCATGAACTCATTACGATGGGCCTCAACAGTTTGGAAGAAACGGCCAAAGCCAAGTATACCAAGGGATTCGTTGATCTTAAACCAGAGGAGCAGGATGCGATTCTGACTTCAATGGAAAAAGGCGAGATCAGTGTCGTCAACGGCATCACAGGGAAAACCTTCTTCAACCAATTCCGTGTTCTGGTCATGGAAGGGGTATATTCGGATCCTTTATATGGGGGGAATAAGAACATGGGTGGTTGGAAGATGCGTAAATATCCAGGTAACCAAATGAGTTATGCCAACATGATTGACAAGGATGAGTTCGTGACGATGGAGCCGCGAAGCTTGCACGATCATTTCGTCCATTAAAATACACCCAGTCTATTACGGAAAGGAAAACGTTTATGGCTACTAAAATGCCGAAAGTCCCCGTTGTCATTGTAGGAATGGGATGGGTCGGGGGAATTATTGCTGCGGAATTGACGAAACAAGGCGTCAAAGTTGTAGGTTTGGAGCGCGGGAAACCGCGTGGTACGGCGGATTATTATATGGTTCATGATGAGCTGCGCTATGCGTCGCGTTATGACCTCATGCAGGATTTATCCAAGGAAACCGTTACTTTTCGCAATACAGAAAAAGTAGCGGCTGTGCCTATGCGCGAATATGGATCATTCCTCCTCGGTGAAGGACTTGGCGGTGCCAGCGTGCACTGGAATGGACAAACCTTGCGCTTTCTTCCCTACGATTTCGAAATTTATAGTAAAACCGTTGAACGGTATGGTAAACAGAAAATCCCAACGGGCATGACCATTCAGGATTGGGGCATTACCTACGATACGCTGGAGCCTTATTTTGATAAATTCGAGAAATTAGCAGGCATTTCTGGTGAAGCGGAGCAGAATCCCATGGTCGGCAAACGATCTGCACCGTTCCCAACGAAACCAATGACGAAGACACCTGTCTTGAAATTGTTCGAAGATGCCACCAAAAAACTCGGATATCACCCGTACATGATGCCTTCTGCCAACCTGTCGGAACAATACACGAACCCAGATGGCATTACACGTGCAGCGTGCCAGTACTGTGGCTATTGTGAGCGTTTCGGATGTGAGTATGGGGCTAAAGCCGATGTCATCGTGACGGCGCTTCCTGTCGCTCAGAAAACAGGCAACCTGGAGCTTCGCTCCTACTCGAACGTGATTCAGATTCTGAATGACGGCAAGAAAGCAAGCGGTGTCGTCTATGTCAATACGGTCACAGGTGAGCAGTTCGAACAGCCAGCCGATGTGGTGATCATGGCCAGCTTTGTATTTAACAACATTAAGCTTCTGCTTACATCCAAACTGGGCAAACCTTACGATCCGGCCACGGGTAAAGGTGTTATCGGTAAAAATTATTGCTATCAAACAAATGGCGGCAATGCATCTGGCTTTTTCGATGAAAAAGCATTCAATCTTTACGCGGGAGCAGGCTCGCTTGGGATGGAAATCCCGGATTTCAATGGGGATAATTTCGACCATACGAACCTAAATTTCATCCATGGGGCAGGTATTCGGATCTCTCAGACCGGCCAGCGGCCAATTGCAACGAATTCCGTTCCCAAAGGAACACCAGCGTGGGGCAAAGATTTCAAAGATAAATCGATTAAATACGCGAACAGCGTTTTATCGGTTTCTCCACAAGGCAGCTCATTGCCATGGCAGCATCACTACGTTGATCTAGACCCAACATATAAAGACGTCTATGGGCTGCCGTTGCCCCGGATCACCTTCGATTTCGAAGAACAAGATCGTCAGATGATCAAATTCGTTGCAGGTAAAGCGGCAGAGATTATGAAGGAAATGAACCCAACTTCGATTGGATCATCCGACCAGCTCGGCCCTTACAATATCGTGCCCTATCAATCCACGCATAACACAGGCGGCGTCATTATGGGAGGCGATCCCTCCACATCCGCGGTCAATTCCTACCTGCAAATGTGGGATGCTGAAAATGTGTTCGTCGTTGGTGCTTCGGCTTTTGCTCATAATAGTGGTTACAATCCAACGGGAACTGTTGGTGCATTGGCTTTCCGTGCGGCAGAAGGCATTTCGAAATATTTGAAATCCGGCGGTATGGTCGTTTAGCAAGCAGTCAGCACATTTCATCAAAGGAGGCATGGCATGGAGCAGGAAGATTGGATCTTACATTTGACAGAGGTTCGCAAGCGATTGCTCATCGTCTTTGCCTGGTTTGTCGTTACGTTGAGTGTCGGCTTGTACCTCTCGTCAGATATCCTCTTGTACTTGAAATCGCAGCCATTGATCGGCGAAATTAAGTGGAATGTGTTTTCATTTACGGATGGGCTGATGATTTATATGAAATGTGCCTTTCTGTTCGCAGGCTTGTTCACAGTGCCTGTCATTCTCTATCAGGCATGGGCCTTCGTTCGGCCAGGTCTTACAGCAACAGAATCCCGCAATGCGCTTCCGTACATACCGGTTGCATTTGCGCTATTTATTATCGGAGTCTCGTTCAGTTACTGGGTCGTCTTTCCGATGATGGTGCGCTTTATGATGCGAATGAACCATACGATCGGAGCCGTTGAAACGTACGGGATTGATAAGTATTTCGGTTTTCTATTTCAAATTGTCATTCCGATGGCAATTGCATTCGAGCTGCCAGTGGTTCTGCTATTTTTGACGAAGATCGGGATTTTAACCCCGCAGATTCTGAAAAACTCCCGAAAATACGCCTACATCGCATTGACCATTACAGGCTCCTGCATCTCACCACCGGATATGATTTCCCATCTCTCCGTGACTGTACCGCTAATTCTCTTATTCGAGATTAGTGTCTTGGTTGCTGGTTGGCAATGGCGGGCAATGCAGCGCGTCGCGAAGTTAACGTGACGCTACTGCATCGTTCGAAATGAAATTAAATTAAAAGAATAGAGGCTGATTTGGATGTTCAACAATATTGGAGTTTCAGGATTAATCTTAATTCTGGCGATCGCTTTAATCGTTTTCGGCCCTTCCAAGCTGCCACAGCTTGGGCGCGCTTTCGGCGACACGCTGCGAGAGTTCCGTAACTCTACACGGAATATCATGGATGATGGGGATCGTGATCATTTGATCGAAAATGAAGGCAAAAAACCGCCTTTATAAGACGGTAAAAGATTAGCAGCCTCCTATCACACGAGGCATTCCCCTCCAGACTATCATCGCTACGGTGGATATATCGAAAAAGGAGCCTTTCGCTGTGCGAAAGAGCTCCTTTTTCTCATCTATAGGGTGCATAGCATGAGTAAGACAACTGAGTGTGCTTAATGATCAGACTACGCCTTGGTTGAACCACTTTAGCAACTCAAACTTGCTTATTTTCCATGAATACGCCGCTTGAGCAGCTTTGAATTACAAATAGCCACTTCATGTGGTCTTATCCTCCAGATTGCACACAAATCATAAGAAATAAGCACTTTTAGCTTGCTAATTGCAAGCCTCGACTCGACATATCAATATCCCTAAAGACTCTCCGCAATGAGAATACTAGTCTCTGTGTATTGATATTCACTCTCAGGCTTCTTCCCCGTAAAAATGAGATCATAAAGGATGCGTAAGGAACGATAACCTTGTTGGATCGGATTTTGCATTATAGTAAAATCAATCTTTCCCTCTCGCAGCCCCTGCTCGACCTCGGGCATCAAATCATTGCATACGATGCGAAGCTGACCATCTTTACCTGCTCTTCGAACCGCATCCATGCAAGCCCCTGCATGCCCCGTCGCCATATAAATACCATCCAAATCCGGGTGTTTCTGCAGCGCTTCATTCAGCTTGATGAAAGTATCCTCATACCGATCAAAGCCTTCGATAACCTCCACAACTTCAATATCCCCTATGATGGCTAAGCTGTTTTTAAAATGCTGCACACGCATGCGATGCGCATGGAATTTCATATTTGCGACTACGACAAGTACCTTTGCCTTGCCTCTTAGAACACGGGACATGAGTCCCGCAGCAATCTCGCCACTTTTACCAAGATCCTGCCCTACAAAGCAGCTGCGCTTCGAACCCTCAATGTCTGAATTAAACGTAACCACGGGAATTCCCTGTTCAATTGCCTCGTTGATACTTACACGATTGGCTTCATCGTCAATGGCAGAGAATAGGATGCCACTTGCCCCATTCGCAATCAGCGTTCGGATCGCTGTCGCTCCTTCATCTGCCTGCTGATTATTGATATAAGCATATTCTAAGCAGATACCCAAGCCCTTTAACTCATCTTCGGCGGCATGAATGCCTTTACGAATCTCATCAAAGAACGTAATCTCTTTAGGTGGCATCACAATGCCAATTCGGATCGGTTTTCGATGATAAGCAAGCGCTTTGGCAGCCACATTGGGCACATAGTGCAATTCGTCAGCTATCGCAAGCACACGTTCACGAATTTCTGGTTTGACGCCCGTTCGTCCATTCAACACCCGGTCAACCGTTCCTCTAGACACGCCGGCTTGCATCGCAATTTCTCTAATCGTTACACTCATAGGATTCTCCTATCGAAAAATTGTGCGCGGGCACGCTAATAGTATGATGGAAAATAGCTCCGTAATCAAGTCCGCGGCAGCACTTTCTCTATGGATATCAACCTATCCTAACTGCATATACACTTTACCTGCTTCCACTTTCGTTGGGTATGTGATGAGATTTACGCATACCGGTACACGTTTGGCCGCACCTGTCGTGATATCGAACCGACCGTTATGTTTCGGGCATTCGATGATATTTCCCATAACTAATCCCTTCGAGAGATGGATCTTCTCGTGCGTACAATAGCCATCCGTAGCATAGAATTGCCCCTCCGCATTACGATAAATGGCAAAAGTCGCTTCCCTGTTGTCAAATCGGATGACATCCTCATTTTCTAATTCATCAACCGCACAAACCTCAATCCATTCTCTCATACTAGTTGGCTCCTTAACTCAGGTTCTTCCCTGTCGCTGCCATAGTAATAAGGCCTGGCTGTAGCAGGGAGTGGTTTCACGACGACATAAGATGGATCAACTTTCTGCAACCGCAACGCAATGACAACTTCTTTGAGCGCAGCCCATAAGCTTGTGCGAGGTGTTGGACAATCATCCTTCATCGCTTCGTGCAGCTTTGGAAGCGCATGATATGGAACCATCGGGAACATATGATGTTCCATGTGGTAGTTCATATTCCAGTACAAGAAGCGGAAAATGGGATTCATGCGAATCGTGCGCGAGTTCAGCCTATGATCCAACACGTCCTCATATAGTCCCAAATGCTGTGTCATGCCAAAAAGTAAAACTAACAAATTGCCGTAAAAAGACGGCAAGAAAATGAACATTGCTGGAAGCAAGCTTCCCATGTAGACACATGCCGCTAGGACGGCCAAAATAATCAGCATATAGATGCGTGCTTCGCGAAAAACCTTCGGATACTCGGATGCTGGAATATAGGCCTTCTCATGTGTTTCCAATTTACCAACCGTGTGCAAAGCAAAACGCTTAATCTCGATCGGTCCGCCGTACAAATGAAAAATTTGCATCAGGATGATTTTCCAAATTGGCGGTCGTTCCGTCAGAATCTCAGGATCCCGCCCGACAATAATAGTGTCTGTATGATGCCTGGCATGGCTCCAACGCCATGGCGTTGCAGAACGTAGAACGAAGAAGGATGCAATCTGATAAACGACATCGTTCATCCATGGGGTTTTGAAAGCTGTTCCGTGCCCACACTCATGCCATCTTGAATCGCCTGGAGACGCATACATAACGCCGTAAATGAAGAAAGCAGGTACCGCCCACCACGTTCCCCATGAGAGAAATGCCAGATAGCCGGACACGAATAAGGCCACAAACCAAATCAGCGTATCACGAATTGCCGGACCATCTTTCCGTTTCATTAATTCTTTCATTTTCGCGCGAGGGATGGGGCTTGCATACCATTCCGCGCCAGCTAAGCCGCGCTCTTGCGCCCGCTTACTTTCCAGTCCATGAAGGCTGTAGTCTCTTTTCTGAACCACGATGGCCATGATTTTACCTCCTTTTTATCCTGCAAAGTGTTGTTTAATACCATCCGTGCCCGAGCACGGAAATTTCTAAAAAATAAAGCCATTATGGCTATTTCATTCTTAGCTTATTATGTTGCGTACATGACGTTCAATTTCCGTGCTCGGGCACAATTAAAGTTTAAATGATCTTCTCCCCTATTTCAAGTAGCAAAATGCCATGAACAGGAATTTTCCCGCGCATGGCATTTCTCCTAAAATATTCATAATTACCGATCTTGTCTTACTCCGCTGCAGGGAACATTCCCGTAGAAATCGCGATGCGATTCCATGCATTAATCGTGTTGATCGCCATGATTAGCGTTACAAATTCACGCTCATCGAAATGTTCTCTTACACGATCATACAGATCTTGTGGCACGCCATGTGTCGAAATTGTCGTCACGGCTTCGGTTAGTTCTAGAACAGCACGTTCTTTGGCCGTATAAAATGGCGCTTCGCGCCAAGCACTGATCAAGAAGACACGTTGCTCTGTCTCCCCCATCTTGCGAAGATCACGTGTATGCATATCTAGGCAGAACGCGCAGCCATTAATTTGTGATGATCTAATTTTAATAAACTCATACAAGATCGGGTCTAGGCCGCTTGATTTGATGAATCCTTCCAACTTCAACATCGTTTGATACGCTTCTGGGTAAACCGCGCCGTGATTGATTCTAACTTCCATATCTAATCTCCTCCACATACCTCTTATTTTTGTTTACGCTTATAAGACAAATGAGGTCGTCGTTTTGTGACATGACAGCACAGAGGAAATATGTTGTAATTTATCTGGGTTCCGAATGACATACATGCGGCTCGACTGATCCTGACCTGCACCCAGATCAAATAAGATCGCCATATAAATCTGTTGTTCATGCGTGAGCACAAGTCCCGTTTGGCCATTGATGGAAATGGTTTGCCATTGACCTTGCAACGAACCTTTGGCTCGAATGCCATCGAAAAATGCTGCAATCCGTAGTTTCCCATAGATTGGTTGCACCGCGGCACGCACTTTCCCGCCACCATCGGAAACCATAACCGCATCTTCCATCAGGAGAGAGACGAAATCTTGGAAGTTCCCTGTGTCCACGGCGTGTAAAAACTTCTGAACGAGTGGCTCTGTTTCACCTAGGATGCGTCCATCGTCATCCGGTGCCTGATTGATTTTCACCTTAGCGCGACTATAAATCTTCCGACAATTCGCTTCTGTCTTCTGAACCATATCGGCAACCTCATCATAGTCATAGCCAAGTACTTCTCTCAGTACGAAGACAGCTCGCTCCACTGCTGATAATTCTTGAAGTAGCACTAGGAAAGCGTAGGAAATCGTCTCTTCTTGAACGAGATTTCCCATGGGATCTTCGCGAGGTGTCGTTACTTTAGGCTCTGGGAGCCAAGGTCCTATGTAGGTCTCTCTTTGCTTACTAGCGGAATTCAAATAATTCAAACAGCGATTCGTTACCATTTTAACCAAATACGATTTCAGATTCGTAACATGCGATGTATCGGTATTTTGCAGTGTGATGAACATGTCTTGCAGCATATCTTCTGCATCAGATACAGAACCTAGCATGCGATAAGCGACCGAAAATAACAGCTGTTTATATGTAATATAGACCGTTTCCAGTTCCACGGGTTGAAGCTCCTTTCCCCTTTGTAGTGTAACCGCGGGGGTTTAACACATACATACCATGATCATATTCCCATCCGGATCTTTGAAAAGTCATCCAATGCCTTGCTCATTTACAGTTATCAAAGCAGCTTCAATATCTCGCGAGTAGGACATCAACCAACAATCCCGCAACTCCCCCTCATGCATCTCATGCTGAGGTAATTCTTTCACCTTTACAAACCCGCAGCGCTCATAGCACCTGATTGCACGTACATTCCACTGTTGAGGATCCATAACTACACGATCAGCTCTGGCAACATGCATGAAATACGCGAGCATAGTTGTCACAATCTGCTTGCCAATCCCCTGATTCCAATAGCTCGGAACTCCAATGAATTGATCCGTACCAAAAATCTTCTCTCCATTGCCCGCATAGCCATATTCGAAGCGTTCTTCCTCTTCCAATTCATAGAATTGGATATAGCCAATGGGAACATCCTTATATGCAACGATACATCGCATGGCGCCATCTACCTGATAGAAATGTTCTTCCACCAATTCCTCATCATGAGGACGATCGCGGCCTTCATAATAGGTCAATACCAAAGGGTCATTCAACCAATTAACGAGGAGACTTTTATCGCTAGCCTCAAGTTGGCGAATGGTAATGGATTCATTTTTATAAATAAACATCGTTGTTAGGAACCTCCTTGCTTATGGTCACGTTGGAACGTGCGGAGTGTTAGCTTTGTTAGGAACAATCCAACACAAGCACCGCAGGTATTCAGGATTATGTCATCCACATCGAAACTGCCCACCTTGGTAACCATTTGAAGAAATTCGATGATGAAAATGATGCCTAATGTCGTTATTATGAGTAGAATGGGTCGCAGAAACGTTCGATTCAACACCGGTAATAACAGACCAATAGGAATAAATAACACGATATTTCCGAATAAATTAGTAAACCAAGTATGAAAATTATAATGTTCTCGAAGCACAATATAACTTTGAATCGTACGAAAAGGTACGAGATTATACATATAATGATCGCTTAGCGACACATATCGACCTCGTAGAAAAAGCAAGTTCAACATGATCAGCGCATACACAATACCGATGGCAAAAATCATGATGTTCACATTTTTATGATGAAACAAAGCGTTTCTAAACATCTATGTGTTAGGCTCCGTTCGTAGATGTGCAGTGCAGTTATATAGTAAGCACGCCCACTGATTCTGTTGATGAACGATTTTAGTTACGGACGTGTTATGCAAGTGATCCTCGATATCTTCGTGCGGAATCAATTGCATTAATGTGTGACTAAGGAGTCCACCATGGCTCACGATTAATATGTTCTGATTGGGATGCCACGCTACTACGTCTTGTATAAACTTAACCCCACGCGCCGCGATGTCTGGATGTGTTTCCATGCCTAGGTCCTGCTCGGACCAGTCTTCTCCCCATTTGGCAACTCGTTCTTCTAACGTCGTTCCTTCGATCAACCCACAAAACATTTCTCTCAACCGCGGATCCGTTTTCACCTCAATTCCCTTCACATGCCCAATATACGCTGCTGTTTCGCGTGCTCGCCCCAGATCACTTGCATAGATGTAATCCCATTCTTCGTTCTGCATCCGTTTAGAAAGTAATTCGGCCTGCTGACGACCATCTGCGTTTAAAGGAATATCCGTATGCCCTTGTATCCGTCGCTCCGTATTCCAATCTGTTACTCCATGTCGTATTAGTCCAATGACGGTCATCCTGTCTCAACTCCCAAATAAAATATCTATTATTGTACCTAATTGTCCTGCTTTTTTGCTAGTTAATACATCTGGATCGAATATTTCAACATACCCACAATGTAAGCACGATACAAACAAGAAATGATGATGCTGAATGTCCAAGATCTTACTTAATCCAGTTCCCGTCATCGCCACTTCCTTGACTCTGCACGCTTTATGCTTGCACTTCGTACATGTGAATTGGTTAGCCATCCGTTCTTCTAAGCTTAATTCGATTTCATCATCATAAGCAAGTTCCAACTCATCTACTGCTTCTGTCGCATCCTCATGTTGATTCAAATGATGTTGAAACACCTCTTGCTTACAGGCAGGACAAACATCGTTGATCAATTGGACGTGCTCATGGCACCAAGGACATTCAATCATGGCAAGTCTCCTTTCACAAGCCTACTTCATCACTCATGTCAATGACATATAACCATCTTCTATGTATTCCATGCTTGACAAAATATCCCTGCCACGGAAGCTAAATGCGCATGGAGACAGGAACGAGCAGTAGAGATGCTATCTTCTGAACTCACGATTGTAGTTTTCTGTACGAATCTGATATTTATTTTTTTCGCAAAAAAATAAACACCACGGTTTCCGCAGTGTTTGTGTACATGTCCATTATCGCATCAATTTAACTATGTCTAATGTGTGGGAAGCCATCCAACAATTTGTAAAATCGTTAACGCGACCTCAATCACAATCAGAATTACAACAATCCATTCCACGAAGAGTCCGCGTATCGAATGACTTATATTTGAAAATCCTTCTAAAATATGATACAAAATGTCTGTTTTGCTTTTAAGTATAGTAAATCGATCGTTTAACTCGAAAAATTCAATCATCCCATCATAAAAATGACTAGCCGTACTGTTGGTCCACGTTATATCCGGTTTGTCTAAGATCATGATATACGCAAGTGTGTTATACTCATGCCGTACGATTTTGGCGGTCGTTCTAGCCAACTCTTTGTTCCCCACACGGAGCTTTCCTTTTTCAAGTCGGTCAATCATGATTTCGAGGCTATCATGAATTTGCCCAAGCTGCTCCTCTATTTTCTCAAGGGCAACTGATTTGGCTAATACGGTGGAAATGAGCTCCGGGTAAAAAAATGCAAATTCCGCAACGACTACGTACTTGTCTGTCAACTCCATGCTCGCCACATCTTCAATGTGAAGACTGTAATTTTCCATGTATCGATCTGAATACTGCAGCTCAATATGAGGCTCAAACGTCTGGAGAAATCGCAAGAAAATCGTCATCTCATTGCTATGAGCCAGATTAACAAAGACAATACTGCCAAATGAAAACACGAGTACTTGTTGTAATTCATCGATCTCTTTATGAAGAATGGAAGAAAGCAGTTCACCTCTTAAGATTAACGGCTGTTCCCATGTGTATTTTTTGGGAATGCCGGTATGGACGGCGATTTTGTTCAGGTCAATTTCATTCGTAATAGCTAAAGCCTTAAAAGAAATATCTTTCATGTTCAACACGATCCACTCTCAACAGGTTTTACTACCTAGTTTTGACAGAAAAAGTGGACTTCAATCGTCTATATCTCCACGCAGCGCACGCAAAAAAACCTAGCTGGCATCCAAGCAGCTAGGTTCTCATGCTATAGATATTGTTCCACGCCCATTTCTGCCGATCTGTACACGACCTCCAGCGCTTCAATAACGCTTCGCGCATAGGCTGGCGGACAACTTGATTCACGCTGGTTCTCAATCGCGACGAGCAAATCTTGATATTGTAATTCGAAAGGTGTTGCTATCGGCTTCACTTCTAGCTTCTCAAACACACCACCGCGACTGATCCACAAACTATCGCCGGTCACGAGTTTCAGCATACCCGCAGTTCCGATGATCTCGGTCTCATTGCGAGTCGCGCCTGGATAACCCGATTGAACAATCGTCGCAGGAATTCCGGAATCTAGTTCCAGATAAATCATACCGCTTCCTTCCACATTCCCTCTTTTTCCATGATGACTAACGTTGGCACTTACTTTACGGACTGCACTATCCATCAGCCACTGGATTTTATCAATCGAATGCGTACCTAGATTGGCCAGAATACCGCCTCCCGATTTCTCCTTTTCTAGGAACCACTGCGGCCGAGATTCTTGGAAATAATTTACATGCCTTACATCCTGAATCATGACGATCTGTCCTATTTCACCGCTTTCAATGATCATCTTCGCCTGTATATTTTCTGCCATATAATGCTGTGTATGACCAATTAAGATGCGAATATTAGCTACATTAGCCGCTTCGATAATGTCATCACACTCGGCAACAGACAGGGCCATTGGCTTCTCTAACATCAAATGACACCCATGCTCAGCAGCGAATATGGCGGTTTCTTTATGTAAGAAATGCGGTAAGGCAATGACCACAACATCTGGCTTTTCTTGTCGGATAAGCTCTTGATAATCTGTGTAAGCCCGAATCCCATAGGCTTCGGCAATCGCCTCCGCTTTTTCCAAGTGAATATCAGCTACCGCACATGCAACGAATCCCTGCGTATCGCGAATGGCATCAAAATGTTGTCCAGCAATGGCACCCGCGCCTAGAACGGCAACTCGTAAATTTGACTTACTCATGCTGCTTCCCCCTTTTGATCCATCAAGTTATNCCTCCGCTTTTTCCAAGTGAATATCAGCTACCGCACATGCAACGAATCCCTGCGTATCGCGAATGGCATCAAAATGTTGTCCAGCAATGGCACCCGCGCCTAGAACGGCAACTCGTAAATTTGACTTACTCATGCTGCTTCCCCCTTTTGATCCATCAAGTTATTATGAGAAAAACTTCTATCGAAGTCCTTCGAGGATGTGCGACCGCGTTTTATAGGTAGTTTTTATCGCCAATTATCAAGACGTTTTCGGGAACCGAAAAGTTATACTTTCTAATGTGGTAAATAAACCGTTTGCCCTGTCTCACGACTTTCATTGGCCGCTTCCATGAATCGAATAATTTGTAAGGTTTCATTCTCATCAATATCAGGTATTCCGGTTGAGAACATCGTCATAATCTTTTCAAGAAGGCTTGCATAATAAGGCTTAGGATGCTTATAAACATCGATGAACTGGGTGTCGGATTCCCGATGGAGCAATGCTCCGAATTGCGTATTCCCTTTGCGGTTGCCACGGATTGTGCCGATCGTACCATTCGCCCACACACCTGTAATGACATCGTGATCATCTGTTGTCGTTGCTGTTACTTTAAGGCAATCTTTGCCTAATGATTTAAACAACATTTCAGCCGTGTGCACACCATACCAGAAAAGTCCTGGCTGAGTAGGCTGCAGTGCCATAGGTCCATAGCAATCCATTCCGATGACGCTGCCCATCTCGGTTTCCTGCAGCGCAAGTGTTAATTCTTCTGCATATCGTAGTGATGAACAGCTCATGAGTGGAATGTTGTGCCATCGCGCTAATGAAATCACATCACGCGCACTCTCCGAGGAGACGGTCATCGGCTTATCTATAAAAATCGGCTTGCGATACGCTGCAATCCGGCGAAACTGTTCTAGGTGCAAACGTCCATCGACAGAGGTCAGTAATATGGCATCGCAATGAGCTGCAACTTCTTCAGCTGACTCTACAATCTTCACCCCATAATAATCCCGAAGCTGCTCAGTGAACCCTGCTATCCGAGTGTAACTCATGTCAAAATCCGGTGAACCTCCTGGGTAAGCAACCGTGACCTTGCCACCAGCAACGTGATAGGGATGTTCTTTATCATGTAACAGTTGTGTGAATGTAGGCGCATGCGAAGAATCCGTGCCAATAATACCTATGCGTAATAATGAATTGTTCATGAATGTGGCTGCCTCCAAGCGTGAATGAGTGAATGAGCTGGAACACGAATCGTATACTTACTTTACTCACCTATTATCATAATGAACACGCACCTAAGAGACAAGTCTTTAAATGGACTATATATAAAAGGCCCCAAATGTTCTATTAGGGGTTACTATCGTCCCATTAAAGACAGAGAAGAGCCTCCCTGATTGGGAGGCTCTTCCTAGTAACAACGCTCATTCTGCAAGATTTACTCTGCTTGTTTATGGTTCGTATACACCCCAGCAACCGAAAGCAACGCCGCAACGCCATTCGCGATTGCATTCACCGTGTCGTCTGTAATTAGATCTACACCATAAGCATTTAAAATTAATTTAACTGCTCCGAGTAAGCCTAATACTAACGTATAATAGTTCGTTTTCATGATCTCTCACCACCTGTTTGATAGGATACTACATGGTATGTAAGAGAATCAGAGCCTGTACGGTTCTAATTGAGGGTGGCAAAAGCACAAAAAAATGCTGCCATCCCTCGCGGATGCGCAGCATTTTTCAACGTTATTTAGTCAATTCAGCTTTCACGGTATAAGCCGAAGAGACATACGTAACGGCCTTCACTTCCGTCATGACTTGTGTATACATCATATCAGGCTGTGGATCTTGTAATTTGTAGCTCACGATGGCTTGGCCATCAGACTCAAATTGAATACCAACAATCGCAATGCCATAACCGCCATTAGGTTTAACTCCTCTGGAAAGCGTGACTTTGTTGACATCCTCGTTTACTTTTTCAACGGATACCGTTACTTCTTCTACTTGTGGTTTCTGCATATGAGCCTCTAGCACTTGAATGGCATTATACAGCCAATTCGCAGCTTCTCCTCGTGTAAGTTCGCTCTTCGGGTTGAACTTGCCTTCCCCATCCAGAGACGTGATTTTGTAGAGCAGCAATCTTTGAATCGTACCTTGATAGTCAACACTGAGCTGATCTTCGTCCTTAATCTGGATGAACATTTTCACCAGTGGAAATTGACCCTTTGATTCGAGCGCTTTGACAAGTAGATCGCCGAATTGTTCACGGGTAATCGTTGCATTCGGATTCACATCTTTCGGGATACCCAGATTGCTATAATGTGCAATGACGAACGCATCCGCATACCAAGCATCATTCGCAATGTTTGAATAACTGTCAGAAGCTAAGGGCTGCTTGATAAATCGCAGGTTATCCATGTTGAGGTTCAAGCCCTTGACGATCATTTGGACACTTTGCGCGTAGCTGATTTTACCTTTTGGCACAAAATGTTCTGAATCGAATCCACTCACAATACCGCGATCTTTCAAAGCGTTAATCGCAGTAGCCTGTCCCTCATCTAAATCGGAGAAGGCATAGGCAGAACCAAAAGTTAAACTGCTGCACAACAAAATGGATAAACTTAAAGCGGCTAATTTTTTCATGAATGGAAGCTCCTCTCGTGAAGTGAATGCAGATTGCATCACTTGCTTTGGTTACTTTCCTAACGTCAGGAGTTATGAAATAGTTGCAGGTTTTGGCAAAATAATCAAAGCAGCGATACTAGCAGCTCACTTAATGCCTTCGCTTCCTCATGCTGAGGTGATAACGCAATAACGCGATCAGCGAACTGCTTTGCAAGCTCATCCTTCGCTAATTCGTAGTAGCACACTGCCATTTCGTAGAGTACGGTTACATCGTTTGCATGCTTCGGCTGTGTACGTTCAAAGTAGGATATAGCCTCCGCATACATATCCATTTGATATAACAAAATCGCACAGGCTAACGCGACATCCGTATTGCCATCCATTGGATAATAGTGTGCCCACATTCGCTCAATTCCTTGCTGCAATGCGATCCATTCATGTTCACCCGCTTCGGGAATGACGGCATAGAGCCGTTTCGTACAAGGAAGCAGAAATTGCGTATCATAGCCGCTCAGTCGCCACAAGGCCAAGAGCTGCGGCAGCGATTTCGTTTCTACTTGCGTATCAAACACTTCTTTTAGACTAAAGAAATCATCCGGACCATAGCGATCCACGAATCGCTCATACGCCAGCCGTGTCAAACCATAGCTATTCGGTTGGGGAAGATGGAGAATACAACCGATATTCAGATACGTATAAGGATGTTTCGTGAAAAGTGGCATAGCCCCTTGCGCTTCCGTCACATAACTAATAGCATGGTAATTGGCCGTTAACGAAAAGCTCCCATGATGAATTAGCTTCGGAGGTTCATTATACTCCCAGCTCTCCAATCGATGATCGCCTTTGTCCGCCGTTATTAATAGGAACCCATTTTCCGAGAGCGCCTTCAACCGATCCAAACAACGCAACCCTGCTTCAGGCAAAAGAATATGTGAGTCTGATAAGTGTTGTCGATACACATCTAAGAGCTCGCGATACGGATACGCAGCGTCATCATAAGCGGTTTCTCTCCTATAATGATAGTTCGCCACTACCTCTTTAAGGTTTTGAGAAGCACTTAACCCAGCCGCCCCTTCTGGAAATTCCAAGGATATCTGACAATCATACACCTGTTGATCCTCAATATAGATTAATTCTTGCGGAATGCTATCAAAAAAGTAATTCGCCAGAATAGCTAGTGGCTGATGCAGGTCACCAGGACCTATACGCTCGCCTGCTTGCATCAAGTGAATGTCTTTATCATGAACAGCATCAAACTTAGCAAAATCTAATAAACCTTGCTCCACATATGGAGCTAAGCTGGCGTGCCGCTGCCAAAAGGCGATGTTTTTCTCTGCCAAATCACTCATGACATACCGGAATGGCGGCAATGGAATACTTGCCATCTCCGTAAGCTTCGTTAACTCCTGAAGCACATAGAATGCAAATTGTCCCGAGCCCGCTCCCAATTCTAGAAACATGACTTTCTCTGTCACATGTCCCATTCTCGCTCGATCCTGCAGAAAGCCAAATAGCATTTCCGCGTAGGAGATGGCCATTACGCGATTGCTCGTTATGTATTGGGGAACCTCACCGCTCTGCCATGCTGTAATTCCCTGCCCTTCATAATAATCGCGCTGCAGCTCCCAAATCGGAGCTTCACTGAAACGGTATTTCTTTTGTTCTGTTTGACCCATGTGTGAACCTTCGTCCCTTCCGTTTCAACATTTTATCGCACATCTTGGATCTGGGCATATAGTATAGCAATACTTACGCGAGAGGAAGACCACGATGACTTATTCCGATGATTATCAACCGACCCCAACCTCAACTTGGCCAGTACCGACACCGAATTACCCGCCCTTCATTCCTTCAACCTGGCCGTTTGCACCCAATCCTTGGTCACAGCAACTGCAACAACAGCAGCAAGAACAAGACTTCCGTGAAAAAGAACAACCGCTTACGTTTGTCCTTATACATGGCTCATGGGCGGATGCCAGTTTCTGGGCAGGCGTCGCTGCCGAGCTAAGCAAAAAGGGCCATACCGTCTACGTCCCTGAATTTCCAGGACATGGCGCTGACCCCAATAAAAATGTGACCCATGCGATGATATCGAAATCCGTTGCAGATTTCATAAGTTCTAATAACTTGCATAATGTGATCCTTATCGGTCATAGCTTCGGAGGGTCTGTGATCCAAAAGGTAGCAGAATTAGTCCCTAACAGAATCAAGCGACTTGTTTTCTACAATGCCTTCGTCCTGAAAGACGGTGAAGCCCTCGCTGATGAGCTTCCTCCATCCGTTGTGGAACAATTCAAGCAGCTGACCGCGAGCTCCAAAAACAATACCATTACTTTGCCTTTTGACTTCTTCAGGGAGGCTTTCACTAATTTAGCTAGCTTGCAGCAAGCACAAGCCATCTATAAAAAAGCATTTCCTGAGCCTGCTGGACCTTTATTCGAGAAGTTAGACCTGAAGAAATTTTATAGCCTCTCGATTCCCAAAAGCTTTGTGCACATCATGGAGGATAACGTTATTCCATTCGGCGATCCGAACTATGGCTGGCATCCTCATATGTCCAGTAGATTGGGACTTTTCCGATTCTTGCAACTACATGGCGATCATATGACGACCGCATTTTACGAACCGAAGCTTGTAGCCCGCAAACTGTATGAAGCTGCTCGAGACTAGCCTATTCGCCATTGCCAATTAAGAGGAACACGCTGGTGCGCCAGTCTGCGGATTGGCTTTTAGCCAAGTGAGAATATCATCCAACGTTCGTACGGGCACGATCTTCAAGTTCGGTGCCCCTTTCCGTGCGTCGGCTTCATTCTCTACCGGTACAAAGAACACATCCGCATTCGTGCGGCTTATCGTATAAGCCTTCTGAACGAGTCCGCCTACGGGGCCGACAGAGCCATCCGGCTCGATCGTGCCTGTGCCAGCCACATGATGACCATACGTCACACCGCAAGGTGTCAACTGGTCAATGAGCGTTAATGCCAGCATCGCCCCATGGGATGGACCGCCTTCATGCAGCAAATACGAGTGATACGTCACGAGGTCAGGGATATCATAGGTAAGTTCATTGGCGATCATGATACCAATCGACGCTCTAGTGGGGTCATCATCACTCGCTCGAGTTGTGACTTTTACATCAACCTTCGCAGTCTTTCTGGTTATCGACAAACGGATCGTTTCGCCTGGCTTCACAGCCTTCATCCGTTCACTGAGATCTTGAATCATCATGATCGGCTGATCGTTGAGTGCAGTAATGACATCGCTAGGCTGTAACACTTCGGACGCTTGTGTATGTTGTAGAACAGCGGTAATCCGTACCCCTTTTGAATTAATGCCCTTGCCTAGACCTACTTTCTGGAAGGCAATCGCACTGCCCGCGGCATTCGCATCTTCTTTTTCCGTACGCACTTCTTGGTTGTATTCACCTAGGGACATGCCCAAATTTTCAATTTCAAACGAGTAGTCTTTAAAAAGCTTCGCATATACCCAATCGATCGGGAACGCGGGGCGTTCGAAAATCAATACCCCTGATATATCTCCATGACGCGCTCCGCCTTCGGCTTGAGCATAGCGATTCATATTAAGCGTAATACCTGGATATGTCACTAGATAGTTGGTTGGCCAAAGCATTAACGCTAAGAGAACAAGTGTCACTCCGAATACAATCAGGTTCTGACGTGGGAGCTTACGCTGTTTCCGTTCATGAATCACGAGATCAGTCGCAATGAGAAGCAAGCTCAGAATCAAGGCAGTCGCGGAGTACTCAAGTTTCTTAGGAATGGTAAGTACAATAATGATGCTAACTAGACACACGAAGCTAATGATGCCGCGAAATATCTTCATCCCACGCGTTGGTGTAGCAGCGAGGTGAACGAGCGCAGCGACCATCCATAAGAATGGGACGAGCGCAAGCAGATAAATGAGAAGATCCAAGAGATCAATCCAATAGAACCGGGTTCCCCAACGTAACGGATCAGGCACCCAAACCAACTCACCAATGACGATTAACAGGAGAATCAATCCGATGCCTGTATAATAGAGCTTTTGCCAGAGTGCCATACAACACATCCTTTTAGCTACCAAGTAACGTTCGCTTATACCGCCTTCTCAAGCTGCTTAACAACCTCATCATACGAGAGCTTTCCTCCGAAAATATCAAGCGCACTCCCAACCGTAATATCTAATTTACCTTGGGATAATTCTCGGAACAATGCCAAATCTTCAAATGATCTTGCACCGCCTGCATAGGTCGTAGGAATCGTAACCCACTCAGCCAAAGAGCTCACTAAGCTTTGCTGAATCCCGCTCTGCTTCCCTTCCACATCTACAGCATGTATGAGAAACTCATCGCAATATTGTTCGAAGAAACGTATACTCTCTTGATTAAGCTCCACATCGCTTAACTGTTTCCATTGATTCGTAGCCACATACCATTTGCCATCCTTCTCTTTGCAGCTAAGATCAATGACTAGCTTCTCTTTGCCGATAGCAGCTACGATAAGCGCTAGATTCTCCCTATTCAGCTGGCCATCGCGGAAAATATACGAAGTCACGATCACATGCGAAGCCCCTTGCTCCAAATAATAACTTGCGTTCTCTGCGTTGATACCACCGCCGATTTGAAGGCCGCCTGGATACGCGTTCAACGCTTTAATCGCTTCTTCTTTATTTCCGTCGCCCAACATGATGACATGACCACCCGTTAATCGATCCCTACGGAACATGTCCGCATAATATGTGGAGTCATATGCCGAAACAAAATTTTCAACGACTGACTGGCCCTCGCCACCTAGTGTTTCCCCAACAATTTGCTTCACTTTACCATTATGTAAATCAATACAAGGTCTGAATTTCATGTCGATCCATTTCCCCTTTGACATTCGTAGTACTTAAACGTTTTCCCCTGTGTTGAACATGAAAAGCCCTCAAAGGAGGGCTGCTCAATCAGGATTCATTGCTTATCGAAACCTTCTTCTTCTAAATATTCCTGCACTTCTTCGTAGGTCTCAAAGGCACAATCGAGATTTTCTCCGGCATAGATATACCACAAATCTTCCACGAAAGTAACACTCAATCGATTGCCATCCTCATCGACCCAAATTTCTTCATCTGGGACTGCTTGGACTTCCTCTGTCTTTACAACTTTAGGACTACCGCTACGAGTTAAAGACTGGATCGACTTCGCGATGATTTCTCGAAGCTCGTCTTCACTATAGTCCCGGATATTAATTAATCCCTTCGCATCAACCGTGCAGCCTGGGATGTATTCGGCATACACAAACCCATTTCCATTCGGATGAAGGTGATAGAGAACAGTAGTCTTCTCATAATCACTCTCTACATAATGAAAATTGATTCGTCCCAATGAAACATCCTTGCGCTGCAGCTCAGGAAAAGATGTCGCAATGGCTAACTTCTCGTCTAAACTAAGCATACATGCCCCCGTAACTTACTCGATCACTTGAATTTTGAAAACATTCTCCAACTTGCCGTCCGCTCTTTTCTTCAAAGGTACTTTAATATCTCTACCCAGTTCCTTGAAAAAAGTCTCAACATCACATTGTACATTCGAAAGAACAACTTTAAATGAACCGTCTTGAACGATATTCTGATTCGCTTCAGCAGGTACCGTAATATCAACTGCGTATTTCTTCGTTAACGTGTTAATATAACGACTAAAAATTTCAATGAGCTCCTCATTATTGAAATTTTCGATGACCACTTTGCCCTTGTTAGTAAAATTTAAATGAACGTTCACCTTTAAATGTCCCCTTTTCCTGTACACCCTGTATTTGCTTGTGGGTAAAAGCCTATATCGAACAAATAATGCTTCACTTCTATTTTACTTGTTTTTGGGGGTATGAAGCAACATAAAAGCCAAATTCATTTTCGCTAGACAAAAAGAAGCAGGTATTTCCCTGCCTCTACGGGTTTTTCTTATAGTCTAATTATACCTCATTTACCTAATTTCTACGCATAATGCCGTTAATCTTTTGCAGAAACTTGTTGGATTTGTCTTAATCGCGTTTGGTAACGGTTAATGGAGAGGATTCGATAATCACCCAGCGTTAAGATACGTTCTCTTACATTTAATGGGAAAGAATAATGAAGCACTTCTAACTGATCGTCTAGCTCGTTATACCAAGGTAACAGATTCATTTTGATAACTAGAACACGATTACTCACATCCCCACTCCACCTTCTCGACGTGGATTGACTCGCTTGGCCCGCGTCTATTGTCATTTCACTTACTTAATAAATATTTCGCATAACGCATCGGTGTCTCGTACGTACGATAAAACGTCTTATTCAAATTCAAATGCTTATATTGATATCGCTGATCCCTTCCATTGACCTCGATTAACCAAATATCGCCGCTCTGATCGATCCCAATATCCATCCCCACATCGGACATCGCAGGAATTTGTTTGCTTAAGCTCTCTGCGATTTGCAATGCTGCCTTCTCAACCTGCTCCCTTTTCAGCTCGGGGTTAAAACCATTCGCTAGAAATAGCTTCTCACATCGCATAGCTTCACCGCCCTTGGCGAGGTTGGTAACATGACGGCCGCTCGCTGCGACTTTTCCTGCTATGCCAGTTACGCCCCATTCCCCTGTTCCACCACGTTGGACTGAGACTCGTAAATCATAAGGGCGCCCTTGATACATTGCTAAAGGTACGGCTTTTTGAATTAGATATGGCTGTCCCTTCACTTTCGCTTCAATGAAATCAAGTGCAGGCTGCTCTTCAAGAACTCTTGGTTCCTTGTTACTCCAGCATACTTCCCATAATCCGTCCGGCATTAGCGTAACCTTTAAGACCCCTTTGCCAACACTGCTATTCGTGGGTTTGACATAAAAGGAGATGAATTGATTCATCGCCTTCATAATATGATCACGTGAATAAGACATAGCTTGGGGGATATAGGATGCGCTCCCTTTGCTAGCATGAAGCAGCTTATGAACGCGCAGCTTATCGTGTCGATTTTGACCATTGAACACTTGACTCGTCTTGGCTAGAGCCTGTAATTTCTTTTGCAAATAAGGAGAGAGGGTCATTGCCCGGTTATGAATCACTTTAGGAATCGGTAACCGCTTCAGCGTGTAGCGATCATTGTCATAGCACAAACCTAGTGCTGACTTGTCACTGACGTGCTGTAAACACATGTAAAATGGTATCAATCCAAGCCCTTTAGCCGCGCGATTGTAATGTTCAATGTATTCATAGCCGGTTTGCTTTTGAACAATACCAACATAAGTTTTATGATCTAGGAGAATACCAATTACATTTCGCACATTGTCACCTCTCTGAATAGGGGTCATCTACCTAATATATGCAGAATAGGCCTTAATGGTCCGGTTTCGAAAAAGGAATCGTAACGATGAACGAGTAGCAGCGATGTTTGACTCATCGGAAGTGAAATGCTACAATTCAAGCAAATTTGGTTTACACTGTTTGGAGGGGATGTCCCTGAACCCTATTTCACGAAAATGTTGTTGGACGATCATGGTCTGGGTGATTCTTGCCTTGTTCATTTTCCCTTTAACACCGCCCATTTCCAACCACAATACCGCCGATGCCGACGTACTTGTTACGGCGAATACGACACAAGTATTGACCCAGCAACAGCAGCTGCCTTCTAAAGAAATCATACATGTTGATGAAAATAAGATATATCTGTATGACCAGATTTATAAACTCTATGAAATGACAGTTTTTGTCGTTTTTATCGTGTATTTGACAAGTTTGATCTGGAAAAAGCTGAAAGTACTTCTTCTTGCGTTCCTCAAATTCACCTCACGTTATACGGGCCTCATTCCTTCTTACTCATCGTAACGAAAATGAATGATTGAGGAAAAGAGGAAACTTTCATGGCTAACTCACTGACAGGGGCTGAACAAGCTCACGCACATGCGCAACATCAGAAATTAACACGAATGAAATTTGCACGCAGAATCTTCTTTATGATTATCGGAACCATCTTGGTTTCCATCGGATTAGAAATTTTCTTGGTTCCAAACCACATTATCGACGGTGGTATTGTCGGGATTTCCATCATACTTTCTCATCTATCTGGTTTTCCTATCGGTATCTTTCTCGTTCTGCTCAATTTGCCTTTTGTCGTACTGGGATATAAGCAGATTGGTAAAACCTTTGCAATATCCACAACATTCTCAGTTATCTTAATGTCCATCGGTACATCTTTATTGCATCCTGTTCAAGCCATCACCATCGATCCTTTGCTAGCTGCAGTATTTGGCGGGATTATCCTGGGGATCGGCGTCGGACTGGTCATTCGTTCAGGCGGTTCATTAGATGGTACGGAAATTGTCGCTATTCTTTTCAGTAAGAAAATGCCTTTCTCTGTAGGCGAAATCGTGATGTTTTTCAACTTCTTTATTCTGGCCAGCGCAGGTTTCGTATTTGGCTGGGATCGCGCAATGTATTCCTTAATTGCCTACTTTATTGCTTTTAAAATGATTGATATTACGATTGAGGGACTTGATCAGTCCAAATCGGTATGGATTATCAGTGACGAGTATCAGAAAATCGGAGACTCCATCACATCTCGCCTAGGTCGTGGCGTCACGTACCTCAATGGCGAAGGTGCATTCACCGGCGATGATAAAAAAGTCATTTTCAGCGTCATCACCCGATTGGAAGAAGCGAAATTGAAATCCATCGTCGATGATCTGGATCCACGTGCGTTCCTGGCAATCGGGAATATTCACGATGTCAAGGGTGGACGGTTTAAGAAGAAGGATATTCATTAAAACGGATCAATCCGGCTAGCCCGCATGTGTGTGGAATAACTGGATTTCATGCAGGTAATTCCAGCCAAACGGACAGAAAACCATGAATAACTGGATTTCATGACGTTAATTTGACTCGTTTCGCTTGAAAACAGCGTATTCTGCCAGATTAACTGTAGGAAATCCATCTAAGTTGAGAAAACAGCAAGACATGTGAAAAATAGATGGATGTTTTCCAGTTAACTTCACGACTACCTAAATTTGCGCCATATCCTTCTACGGAAGCTTGTTAGTTAGTTTTAGATTTTGCGCGTATAAAAAGCCTACAAACGCACACATCGTGTGGTTTGTAGGCTTTTTGCATGCGATTCAATGCGATTTCAATGCAATTCAATTCATTACATTTCGAATGCAGTACAGTGTTATGCATTGCTAGCAATGCAATACAGTGCAATGCAGTTCAATGAATTTCGAAGCGTTACAGTGCAATGTAGTGCTATACTGTGCAATACAGTGTAATTCAATGCTAAGCAGCTGCGCCTGCCTAGCTCCAATACGTGCGCAGGTCGACCTTCTGCCCCAGCTTCGCGCTGTCCAGCGCGCCCAATACCATCGCCATGCTCTTGATATTGTCGCGGCAGTCGGTCTCCGCGCGGCGGCCTTCGGCCAGCGCCGCGAACATCTCATCCAAGCAGCCGGCATGGCCGCTGCGTCCTGTCCAATTCACGTCCGCGTCTACACGCGTGAACTCGCGAAGGAACTTGCCGTCTTGGTCGCCGGCAGCAACAACCTCCGCGTACGGTGCGCCCGCGCCGTCCCACAGAGCGGTGCCCTGCTCGCCCGTCACACGCCACGCCGCCTCCCAAGAGGTCGGCGCCCCTTCCGCGCACCAAGAGCCGCGGTAGCAGAACACAGAGCCGTCTGACATCTCATAGATGCAGATCGCAGAGGCATTCCCGGCGTACCACGAGCCGGGCGGGTTAAATTCCTGGCAGTACACCGATACGGGGTCTGCCCCGGTAATAAACCGAGCCTGATCGAAGGTATGGATCGCCATGTCTAGAATCAGCGGGCTTTCCATGGCATCGCGAAAGCCCCCAAAATGCGGACCCAAGAAGAAGTCCGCCCCTACATATCCCACGCGGCCAATCGTGCCGGATTGGATCAGCTCGCGAAGAGCACGGATATTCGCGTCATAGCGGCGATTTTGCATAATCGACAGTGTCTTACCCGCCTTTTCGGCAATCTGAACAAGTTCACGTGCCTCTGCCATCGTAGCCGACATTGGCTTCTCACCGAGCACATCACAGGCATTCCGAAGCGCGGTGCTCGCTACTTGAAAATGACTCGCCGGTATCGTAATATCCAGCACCAGATTTGCACCGTTTTCACGAATCGCTTCTTCTACATCCGTATATACGCCGCAAGTTAACCCGTGGCGGTCAGCCATCGCTTGCGCGAACTCTGTTTTGATATCCACAAGTGCAACAATCTCACAGGTTTCTCTTTGCTTCATATTTTCAACCCATACATTGGCCATACCACCACAGCCAACAACGACAACGCGATAGTTACTCATCTGAACACAACCTCCAACAGCCCATTCTAGCGTGTAAACACACTAGTTATATCTGCTATTCTATCCCTTTTAGCGCGGTATCGCTCTATCCAATCTTGTGAGAAAGTGGTCACATTTTGTGCTATGGAAGCGCATACTAATAAATGTTCAACAAAAGATTTGAAATAAATCAAAAATAAAATGCATCGCTTCTTCTTCGTCCTTCCCTCTCGTCAGAAGCCGTAAAGTTGTACCTCCTTTGATGGGAACTAACAGCATGCCGAGAAGGCTCTTCACATCCACTATATGGTGCTTATCATCCCACTGAAAATCGAGCGTCACATCCGAAATAAAATGAGAGGATTTCACTGAAATACTTGATAAATCGCTCCGTTCGAGATCCTTTGAGATTTTAAATTCATGTACACGCATGTGAATCGACTTCCTTCCATAGACGTTTGGTGGTTTGTGATTTCTCGTTATGTGTGGTATTATACAAAGATATTTCTGTAAAGTGAAGTGTTGAATATGCCAATTATTGATAGTTTGCTAGATTCGCCCATAAAAATCAGCCAAATCCCTCGACCATAGGTCGAGGGATTTTTTTTCCTTCGGGAAACAATTCTGTAGGAGGTCATCATTCATGCACATCGACAACAAGTCATCCGTTTTGGCCATATGGCTCTCACTATTCAGTAACATTTTCCTTACGCTGATCAAAATTATCATCGGTCTGCTCTTCCATAGTGAAGTCTTATTAGCAGATGGTGTTCACAACGCTGGGGATATCATCGCAACCGTCGCCGCCCTAAGCGCTATGCGTATTTCCAAGCTTCCCGCGGATGAAGATCATCCTTACGGACATGGCAAAGCGGAAGTGCTTGGCTCAGGATTTGTCGCTTTCATCCTAGTGATTGCTGCCCTTTATATCGGTTATCATGCGGTTTCTGCGCTCTTCCATGAACCAAGCGCACCAAGTGTAATTGCATTAGTCGCGTCTGCTGTTTCCGTTGTATGGAAATATCTTCTCTATGTCTATACGATTAAGATTGGTCGCAATACCAACAGTAAGAGCTTGATAGCCACTGCACAAGATCACTTAGCGGATGTCTATGCTTCACTTGCTGCTGTCATCGGGATCGGTTTAGCATTTATCGGTAAAGCTTATGACATTCACTGGCTAAGTTATGGCGATGCGGCAGCGGGAATTGTGGTCTCATTACTTGTACTTAAACTGGGTGCCGAGATGGCCAAGGAAGCCTTCGATGTCCTAATGGAAAAAACCGTCGATCAACACCGACTCGCGCAATTTACTGCCTTGATTGAAGCCGTACCTCAAGTTAAAAGAATAGATCGTGTTCGCGCTCGAGAACATGGACATTACATTTTGGTCGATGCCCGCATCTCGATTCCAGGCGATCTAACGATTAAACAAGGGCATGATATCTCGCGCGTGATCAAAAAGTCTATTATGGATGAGCATCATGATGTGGATGAAGTTCTCATTCATTTGAACCCTTGGTATGAAAAAGAGTCCATGTAGCCCTTTTTATTGCTTTGAACGAATTTCAGCAACAATCTGTTCGATCATCTCCGGTATCGGTCTGAGTCCTAGATCACCTTCGCCCCGTTTTCGAACGGAGACGTTGCCGGAGATGCGTTCTTTCTCGCCAAGCACGAGCATGTACATCACTTTCTCTAGCTGCGCTTCGCGAATTTTATAACCAAGTTTCTCACTCCGCACATCTAGTTCCACCCGTATGCCTGCTTCTTCCAACGCTTTCTTCACCTCAAACGCATAGTCCAGCTCATGGTCGGATACAGGGAGAATCTTCACTTGCACGGGTGCCAACCACAGAGGGAATGCACCAGCAAAGTGCTCCGTCAAAATTCCCATAAACCGATCAACCGAACCATACACAGCACGATGTATCACAACAGGGCGATGTTTCAAATTATCGTCACCGATATAACTCAGATCGAACTTCTCCGGCATTTGGAAATCCAATTGGATTGTGCCGCACTGCCAGCTCCGTTTCAACGCATCTAAGATGTGAAAATCGATCTTGGGGCCATAAAAAGCGCCATCCCCTTCATTGACACGATATTCAATTCCCCTATTATCCAGAACATGCTGTAACGATTTCTCCGCTTGATCCCATAGTTCGCTAGAACCCATGTAGTCGTCCGGCCGAGTGGACAATTCAATCTTGTATTCGAATCCGAACACCTGGTACACGTGAGCGATCAGCTCTATGACGCGGCCAATTTCATCCTCGATCTGTTCAGGCAAAACAAAGAGATGTGCATCATCCTGACAAAATGTACGAACACGCATCATCCCATTCAATGCACCTGAAAACTCATGCCGGTGGACTTGACCAAATTCGGATAGACGAATCGGCAACTCCCGATAGGAATGCAAACTGTTTTTATAAATGAGCATGTGCCCTGGGCAGTTCATGGGCTTCAACGCAAACTTCGTTTCATCCACATTTGTGAAATACATATTGTCTTTGTAATGATCCCAGTGCCCCGACTCCTCCCAGATTCGGTTGTTCATCATGAGCGGCGTCCGCACTTCCTCATAGTCCCTTAGCCGCTGAAGCTCGCGAGCAAAATTCTCAAGCTCATTGCGCAAGATCATCCCCTTCGGCAAATAGAAAGGCATACCTGGCGCTTCTTCCGAGAACATGAACAGCTCAAGTTCCTTCCCCAGCTTGCGATGGTCGCGCTTCTTCGCTTCTTCGAGCATGTATAAGTGCTCATCTAGCTGCGCTTTCTTCGGAAAAGCAGTGCCGTAGATGCGCTGCAGCATCTTGTTACTTGCATCCCCTCGCCAATATGCACCTGCTACATGGAGCAGCTTAAATGCTTTAATACGTCCTGTAGACGGCATATGCGGGCCTCGACATAGGTCAAAGAATTCACCTTGATCATAAATCGATATTTCCACGTTCTCCGGCAGATCGTTAATCAGTTCAACCTTATACGACTCCCCTTTGTCCGCAAAAATTTGAAGGGCTTCATCTCGGCTGACGACTCGGCGAACAATGGAGAAGTTATCCTGAATAACATTCTCCATCTCAGCTTCAATCGCAAGCAGGTCTTCACTTGATAATGGCTTATCAATGTCAATGTCATAATAGAAGCCATCTTCAATAACGGGACCGATACCCAGCTGAATCGCTTGTTCACCATAGATGCGTTTCAGTGCTTGAGCCAACACATGTGCTGTACTATGCCGGTACACGTCTATCCCCTGTTTACTTTCAAGTGTCACGATTTCGAGGTGACAATCGGCGTCAATCCGTTGCTGCAGGTCGACCAGCTCACCATCTACTCGGCCAGCAATCGCATTTTTTTTCAACCCTAGACTAATAGATCCCGCTACTTGTTCTACCGTCGTTCCAGCAGCATACCTCCTACTTGTTCCATCTGATAAAATCACTTGAATTTCCATGTTCTTTGCCTCCCTTTCTTCCTATTTTTGAACGCAAAAAAACGCCTCTATCCCAGACAGGGACGAGTGCGTTCAGCTCGTGGTTCCACCCTAATTCGACTTGCTTCTACGTTCACCTTGATATCAACCAAAGCAACGACAAGCAAGACCTTATTGGTATCCGATATCGGGGATAAGGCGGTGCCGCATACTTCCTTGAGGTGAACTCAGAGGGTTCAACGTCACAGCTACAAAGGGGTAATTTCCAACCGGTGACAGGAGAAGATTTCAGCTATTACTTCTCTCTCTGGGCAGTTCGTGTAGGAAATCATGTCTTTGATCATGACCTCATATGTGATTATGGCTTTTATCTTACCCAGAAGTGTTGCTCAGCGTCAATGGACTTTAGCGGAAAAAATGAGTATAACGATTGTCTCCTCCTGACCCAAGTTCAGAAATTACAGTGCAATGCAAATTGACAATTTCCATATAACGGCATACATTGTACCTAGTACTAGTACCAGATACCAATTCGTGAAGGAGATTTCATTTTGAAATATTTTATAATCACAGGTACATCCAGAGGTCTAGGTGAAGCCATTGCTGAGAACCTCATTTCTCCTGATCACCATCTCATTTGCATTTCAAGAAATAAGAATGAAACCTTGATTTCTAGTAGCAATCATATGGATTACTTCGAGTTTGATTTAAACAATGTCGACAACATTGAAAACATGATGGAGCAAGTATTCAGTAGAATCGATGTACGAAATGCCGAAAAAATTTACCTTGTGAATAATGCGGCAGTTATTTCTCCTTTATGTAGGATTGAAGAAAGTAGCACACAAGAGTTAATTCATAATCTGCATATCAATTTACTTGCACCAATCCTATTAATCTCATTCTTTATTCGTTTTTCTCAATATTTTCAAATCGAAAGACGTGTCTTAAACATTTCCTCCATGTCTGCAAAGAATCTAATTCCTGGGATGAGCGTTTATTCTGCAGCGAAATCAGGTCTTGATGTGTTTTCAAAATGTGTTGGCACAGAACAAGGTGATGATTCATCTTCTGTAAAAGTCATTTCGGTTTGGCCTGGAATGATTGACACAAGTCTGCAGGAGGAAGCTAGGGACGCAAATAGCAGCAGCTTTGCCTCAGCGGATATTTTTAAAAGGGCAAAAGAACGAGGTATGCTTGCTTCTCCGGCAACAGTTGCTAAAAAACTAATCGCGTTATTACTAGGTGATCAATTTGTTCAAGGCTCCGTTATTGAAGAGTTATAGACAATTCTTGTAGCTTCACAAGTGAGGTTCGGATTGCATATGTAAAGAAAAGAAGAGGAGCCCGAGGCTCCTCTTCTTCAAATACAAGCTATAACGATTGTCTCTACACATACTGAACGGTCGTAAACATCCCGCCAGTGGCCTTTGTCATGTTATTGGACGTATGATGCGGCATATGGCAATGCAGCGGCCAAACGCCCGGATTTTGAGCGGTAAATTCGATATCTACCGTAACTCCGCTAGGTACTAATACAGTATTTCGAAGTTCCCTGTTATACGAAGGAATGAAATTTCCGTCCATGGCAGCGATCCAGAATTGATGTCCGTGAAAATGAATCGGATGAGCATTCATGCCAATATTTCCAAAACGAATGCGCATATCCTCCCCATATCGAACAGGTAGCGAAGTCGTGTGTGGGAAGCAGCGGCCATTCATCGTGAAAAAGTTAAACGAGTCTGACATGGTTTCAAGCTCAAAATACCCTGGCTTCACCATACCTTTTTCCAACCCTTTCAGGTGAAACTCTTGCAGCATGATAAAGTAGTCCTTTTGAACCTCACACTCGTACGGATCCTCGATGATGAAGCCGCCGCACAAACCCATCAATTCTTGCATAACCACATCAACATGGGTGTGATACATATGGGTACCAGGTGGATTTACAATTTGAAAATGATAGTCAAAATACTGCCCGTGTTCAATATAAGGGGAAGGCTCCACAGCTGGCACACCATCCATCCGATTCGGTACATCCAGCCCATGCCAATGTACACTTGTCGCTTCGGGGAGATGGTTGTGCACACGAATGATCACCCAATCCCCTGGATATACGCGAATCGTAGGCCCCGGAATGCTGCCGTTGTAGCCCCACCCTTTTATAAAAATACCAGGTAATATTTCTTGCTCCACCGGCTCTGCTACCAACTCAAAGTACTTCACACCTTGCTGCATGACATAGGGAAGATCTCGTAGATCCGGAGATTTGACCATGGCAACTCCCTCCCGCTTCAACGCTCCATATCTCAATGTATGCGCCTAGTCTCGGGACTTACCTGAAAATATTACTTCCCTTCAAAGAAACGCAAGTAAGCTCCGTAGCCTTCTTTCTCCATATCAGCAAAAGGGATAAAGCGCAATGCAGCTGAATTGATGCAATATCGCAGACCATTCGGGCCAGGACCATCGTTAAAAACGTGCCCAAGATGCGAATCCGCCTCCGTGCTTCTGACCTCCGTACGTATCATGAAATGACTTGTATCCGTGACCTCTTTCACATGTCCTTCGAATAAAGGCTGCGTGAAGCTCGGCCAGCCGCATCCAGAATCGAATTTATCATAAGAAGTGAATAAGGGTTCGCCGGAAACGATATCGACATACAGACCTTTCTCGTGGGAATCATGGAATTCATTCTCAAAAGGGCGCTCCGTTGCATTGTTCTGTGTAACCGCGAATTGGATCGGTGTAAGCTTTTTCTTGCGTTCTTCTTTATCTTTAGCTGTGTTCCAATATTGTGAAATGTACGCGTCGCGACCAGAGCCTTTGCGGTACGCTTTGTATCGGAGCGGATTTTTGTGATGATAATCTTGGTGATACTCTTCCCCTGGATAAAAAGACTCGGCATCTATGCGCACGATTTCCGTGACGATTGGACGATCGAAGCGACCGCTATCCTGCAGCGCTTGTTTGGAAGCTTCCGCTTTAACTAGCTGCTCGTCGCTGTGGGCAAAAATCGATGTCCGGTACGATGAACCGCGATCATGAAACTGACCTCCCGCATCGGTTGGATCAATTTGGCGCCAGTACGTATCTAATAATTTCTCATAAGGATATAGTTCAGGGTCGAACGTAATCTGTACCGCTTCCGCATGGCCAGTCGTCTCTGAACACACTTCCTCGTAGGTTGGATTGCTCGTATGCCCGCCAATATAGCCGGAAACGACGGAAATAATACCAGGCAGCGACTCAAATGGTGTTACCATACACCAGAAACAGCCTCCTGCAAATGTAGCTTTATCTAAATTAGTGCCTTGATTGTGATCATTCATGATTTGCTCCACCTCTTTCTCCAATTATCTTCTTATCATACCAAATGTTACGAGTAACTCCAAAATATAAAGAAACACCGTTCATTATCGAATGAACGGTGTTCGTCTATGCTGCTATGTAACCTACAGGTTGTTGAAAATGTCTGTAAGGACAGGAACGATTTGAGATTTACGGGATACTACGCCTTTAAGAACGGCTTTGTTGTCAACAAGCGTTACGTTGTAAGCTTTCTCAACCGCATCCGCTTTGCGTCCAAGAGCAAGCCCCACCGAATCATTGTTCAAAATGTCCGTAACAACGAACAAGAACAAGTCCAAGTTTTTCTCCGCAATGATTGCTTGAAGAGCTGTTTCGATTTCTGATTGTTGGGAAAGAACATCGTTCACGTCAACTGCGTTAACTTGTGCGATTTCAGCTTTGTAACTGCCCATCTGGAATTCTTTCGCATCCAAAGAGATCAATTGTGCCACCGTTTTGTCGCTTAGATCTGCGCCAGCTTTCAGCATGTTCAGACCGTACACTTCAGCGTCTACACCAGCAATTGCAGCTAGCTCACGAGCAGCAGCGACATCTTGCTCTGTGCAAGTCGGGGATTTGAATAACAAGGAATCAGAAATGATGGCAGAAAGCATCAAACCAGCGATGTCTTTATCGATGGCAACGCCGTTCTCTTTGTACAATTTATTTAGAATCGTTGCTGTACACCCAACCGGCTCTGCACGGTAGTAAAGCGGATGGCTTGTTTCGAAGTTCGCAATACGGTGGTGGTCGATGACTTCCACAACGCGTACTTGATCGATGTCGCTAGCGCTTTGTTGGCGCTCAACATGGTCAACCAAGATTACATTTTCTGCTTCGTTTGCAACGGTTTGAACTTCACGTGGAGCGGCTACTTTAAACGTATCAAGTGCGAATTGTGTTTCGCCGTTAATGGATCCTAAACGAACCGCTTCAACTTCTTGACCTAATTTCGTTTTCAATGCAGCATAAGCAATTGCGGATGTGATTGAATCAGTGTCCGGATTTTTATGTCCGAAAATAAGTGTTTTTGACATTGTACGACTCCTTAAACGACATTTTATAGTGAAAGTGGTTATCAACTCTATCTACGATTATACTCAAAAACCTAGGTAAATCCACTATTAAACTTAGAGTGTGTATAAATTGACTCGACACGCCCGCCACACGAGTTCTGAAAAATTTCGCTTACTTTGCTGTTGGCTCCGTTAGTGCATGCACCCAATCTTCGAATGGTTTTTGGCTGTCTACCACGATTCTGTGCAGCTCTAGCGGAGGTTGTTCGGAGGTTGCCCACCCCTCTTGCGTTGTGAAAGCGTAGTGGAATTGTGCTTTCTTCAAAATCCGCAATGTCGCACGATTGTACTCGCCGTACGGATAAGCGAACGTGTTCGCTGGTTGGTTTCCCAGCTCATGTTCAATGATAGCGCGCGAATTCAAAATCTCTTCGTGCTGCTCCTTCTTGCTGAGCTTTGGCAGGTGAGGATGCGTCATCGTATGCGACGCGACATCCCACCCTGCTGCGCTCAGCTGCTTGACTTGCTGCCAGGTTAGATAACCTGGCGTATGAACGAGTGCGGTCGACAGGTAAATTGTCGCCGGAAAGTCGTGCTTCTGGAGGATAGGCAGCGCCACCTCCGCATTGTTCGCATAGCCGTCATCGAACGTGAGCAACACGGGGTGTGCTGGTGACGGCTGCTTGTGCTCAAGGACGCTGGCGAATTCGGCCAGCGTCAAGGGGGTGAAGTGATGCGCGGCCAAATAGTCCATTTGGCGCGCGAACGTATCGGGGTGGAGCACGTACGTGTTCCCCGTGGCCACCCCGATGCTGTGGTAGTTCAGCACGGGGATGGCGATCCCGTGCGGTTTGGCCTCCGCCGCGGAGGCCGGTGTTTGCGCGGGCGCAGCGGAGCACGCCAGCAGGAGCGACGCGAGAAGGAGTGCTCGCGTGGTTTTAACACGCACTAGTCCTTTCAGCACCATGCTACCAAGAAGACTTCCTTTGTTGATCCACAAGAACATAAGATAAGTTCGCCTTCCTTTGTATGAACACGCTATCCATGTTCATTGGTTGATCTCCTAAGGCTCCCCCATCCTCATGCTGACTATGCAAATAATCCCATTTATCATTACATAACCTCAAATTCATAGTAGCTTTTGCTCCTACCGACCACCATATAAGCCACGATTTTAAAGTAGCTAAATACTAACCAGCGAATTCCAGCGATAATGCAGGTTAATCCCCTAAAAATCCGTTGCGAAATTCAAACAACCATTTCCCCAAATCCAGTCACCCGCATTACTCTGCAGCGTCTCCCGCCAGCTGGATCAACTTATTCACCGTTTCCCAGTTCCTCGTAGTGGCCGCCACGCCTAACTTCTTCTCGATAAAGTTATTACTAAACTTGGAATCTCCGTAGTTTTTACGAATGAGCAAGTAAACAGTGAGTCCCCTTACTTGATATTCGTCGACCTCACTTTGAGCGGTCAGCAATTTCACGAGCGCGGCATCTGTTGGAGCTTGTGACAACAAGGTTACGTACCTTTGCTCATTGGCATCCGCATTTACTGTCGGGTATGGTGAGTGTTGAACTACTTCTTGTAACTCAATCGGCGTACGAATAATCACAGGAATATCGAAGGTAAGTTGGGTCAAAAGCTCTTGAACGATCCGGTCACGCAGTACCTTAGGGTCCATCTCATCACTTTCAAAAATCACATTCCCACTCTGAATGTATGTACTCACCTTCGTAAAGCCCAAGGACTCGAATAGGCTTCGCAGTTTGTCCATTTTAATAATTTTCTGACCACTTACATTAATTCCACGCAATAACGCGATATATTGGGGCATATGGTTCTCCTCTGCTTGATGTTTATTCTATTTATCACCCATTGTCATGCTTCTTGCTGTCGCATAGCTAATGACCGAGCTGTTAACTAACGCATCTGTGAGTACATTTACAGTGTAGGCAGTGAGCTTAGCGTTGCTAAATTATAGCATAGATGGACAGACATTCATTGTCAGAAATGGCGAACCTAGATCATCACTGATTTTCAAAACATGACCTTTTCATTTATACTATGGTCAATAAACTCTCTCATGGAAGGATTTGGACGCTCTGGCGCAGCCTGCTTCTACGAATTATGAAATCGCACAAGTGTGCCTTCTCGCAGGTAAAATCATGCTGGAAAACGGCGGTGAAACGTACCGTGTCGAAGACACCATGTCTCGCGTGGCCGAAGCCTTCGGGATTCCGGAGTCTCATAGTTTCGTGACGCCTACTGGCATTATTTTCTCCTTAGATGGACCTGAACAAACGACCAAGCTGATTCGTATCTCTTCCCGCTCAACGGATTTGCGTAAAGTAACGGTCGTTAATGCCATATCCAGACGCATCAGCCAAGGTGAGCTCACTCCGAGTGAAGCACTTCAATTGCTTGAACAAATCCAAGCGGATAAACGCAGATATCCTACTTGGTTCCAAACGCTCGTCGCAGCGATAGCAAGCGGCTGTTTTCTCATTATGTTTCAAGGTAAATGGTCGGATTTCATACCCGCTTTTCTGGCTGGCGGCGCAGGTACGATCTCCTTAACCTATTTCCATCGATTAGTGCCGATCAAATTCTTTGCCGAATTTCTCGCCTCTCTGATCATCGGATTTATGGCTTATCTCACGGTCAAAATCGGTCTCGGACATAATCTCGATACTATTATTATCGGCTCTGTCATGCCGCTTGTTCCTGGGCTTCTCATTACAAATGCCGTGCGTGATTTAATGGCGGGGCACTTCGTATCTGGCGTATCCAAAGGCGCTGAAGCGTTTTTGACGGCTTTTGCCATCGGGGCGGGAATTGCGTTTGTGTTGACCTTTTATCGAGGGGGAGGAAGTCTAGCGTGGAAATGATTGAACAACTCCTGACGAGCTTCATTGCGACATCAGCTTTTGGCATTCTGTTTAATGTACCTCGAAGAACGCTTGTGCAGTGCGGTTTCGTCGGTATGATTGGCTGGATGCTCTATTTCTCTTTTCAACAGGCACTGGTAGACCCTATCTTGGCCACACTGATTGCGTCCTTTGTTGTAACCATTATTAGTCAGTTTTTTGCTAAAATCTATAAAACACCCGTCATCGTATTCAGCGTCTCCGGCATTATCCCGCTAGTTCCGGGTGGACTGGCCTATGACGCCATGCGTAATGTCGTACAAAATCATTATGATGTCGCTGTGCAGCTGGCTGCTAAAGCTTTTCTGGTCTCAGGTGCCATCGCCATTGGACTTGTCTTCTCTGAAGTTATAAATGTATTACTGCGACGAGCTCGCGCCTAACACACACCAAATTAAACTATAGGTGTTTCAAGAACAATAGGTATTACCTATAACGTCATTCCTTTTAAGTCTTGGATATTTTCCGTTCTCCCTATTACACTAAGAGCACAGAGTACATGACCCAATAAATGGAAATGGAGTGATTCATCTATGAACACCGACAACAACAAGCATCACATTTTAACCAAATTCGATGAAATTGCCCAGAAATACGATAGTCAGCGGAGAAAACTGATTCCTTGTTTTGATGATTTCTACAATACGGCGGCCGCCTTAGTTCAGCTAGATACAGAAGCCCCACGGATCCTCGATTTAGGCGCAGGAACAGGTCTCTTTTCATCCTATGTCCTGCAATCGTATCCGCAAGCCCAACTAACATTAATTGACCTATCGACCGGGATGCTCGACATTGCCAAAGAACGTTTCGCTCATAGCGAAGCTAAAATCACTTATGTGGCCGACGATTACTCGTCTTTCGATGCACCCGAACCGTTCGATGCCATCATCTCCTCCCTCTCCATTCATCATTTGGAAGATGAGGCTAAACAGGCCTTATTTACACGTATTTTCAAGCTTTTAAAGCCTGGCGGCATATTCGTAAACGCCGATCAAGTCTTAGGTCAAACCCCCTTCATCGACAAGTTATACCGGTCAGATTGGGTTGCCAAGATTGAAGCGACAGACCTGTCCCAAGAAGCACTTCAAGCTGCCTATGAACGGACGAAGCTGGATAAAATGGCTCCGCTCGATACGCAGCTTAGTTGGCTCCGGGACTGTGGTTTCGAGGAAGTGGATTGTGTTTACAAGTCCTATAATTTCGTGGTGATGTTCGCGAAAAAACCATAATTTGTTAGGATATCGTTTATTCTGCTCCTACTCACCAAATCGTCGGCTTGGACACCATGAACCACATCATCGCGAGCGTAATGATCACATACAGGATTAGCGCTTTACGAAGCTTGTTGACGATGGAGTCACGATCTTCATGCGGGGCTTTGAGCTGGCGGAGTAAGGGTGAAAAGGCACGTGCAATGAAATATAACGAGGCAACCATGATGAGTACGGTGGCGACAATCCATGAGGTATCCCACGTCCAAGCGGTAATCCACGTTAGAAGAATCCCTGTAGCTACCAGCACATGACCGGCATGTTTAGTGAGTCTCACCGTAATCCGGAAAGGCTCTAGATAATCGGGGAGCTGTTCAAATGGCGCTCTGCGAATAAGAGCAAGTAATGGGAATAACACAAAATAAGGCCCTATACTTAACACAACACTAAAAATATGAATATAAAGCATGATGATGTACCAAGACAATTTAACCATCCGTTCTATGCTGATGTGAGAGAACCGTGTGAATCTAGGATCCACACGGTTCTTTGTTTTATTCTGCTTTTTGAAATTCGTGTACCCAGACTTTCATCTGTGGCAGCCAAGGCATACCCGGATGAATAGCAAGAATACTGTCGCGATACTCATCAACAGTCTCGTGACCTTCCATTTTCGCATGTTCAGGTGTAAGATCGCCCAAAGCTTGTTGGTACACATTCGTTACTGTAAATGACGTACCTTCCAACTCCATCGTTTCACCGATATCTGCATAACGTCCATTACGACGACATGCTGTTTTTTGGCCCGCAAGAACCTTGCTTACTTCCGCTTCCTTCGTAACAAGACGATCGATGGAACACGTTTTTGGCGGTAATGTTTCATTCAAATTCGTTTCACTCATGTCAGTTCCCTCCTTTTGCCAGTTTTCATTATAGCGAATCCCATCCACTTTGTCGAACCGAGACAGTAATTCGCACTTTGGTTATCGCAATTATTCGCGCAAAGCTTCCTTCAATTTGGTGGACATGCTGTCCATTGAGCCAGATGGTGGGCGTTTCACGCCTCGTAGTCGCGCAATTTCCGCCTTCAATTTTTCATTTTCAAGCGATATTACCTCCACTTTCTCGATCAGCTGCTCCCGATCCAAGTGATCCCACTTTCCCATATGTACACCTCCATTGATCAAAATACCCCCTCCATGCAAGTCGATCCTCCCATCGGATTCACGCCATGCATCAAAGGGGGTGCTGTCATTCCTTAACGAATCGCTTATTTCGCGACTTGAATCGTATATAACCGAGCTGTTTCTTCCCAAACTTCGCCTGGCTCCAACGAAACTAAACCTATCTGGTCCGCAGGTAAATCAACGTTCGGTGCATTAACCAAATTCATCTGCGGCTCTGGGCAGAAGAACCCTTCTGTCTTGCCGTTGTTCCAGATCATCCACTGTTTATAGGATGTTCCTACATCATAGACTAGTTTGATGCCTTCACGTGCATCTGTCAATGCCATGAAGTTGCGGCTATTTTGTGGCACACTTGTATAATGATTATCCATGCCTTCGAAGAATGGCGACAAACCGCCTACTTTCATCTTCTCTTCATCGGCGGAAAGTGCTTGATACTCACCCGTCGGAAGCATCCGATCGTTCAATGCCCAACGCTCACCGATCGTCATTTGGAACGAATAATCGGACGGTTGGCTGTTGACTGCAAACGGCGCATTAATCGTTGTATGGAATGCCAGCAAACACGGCATAGCTTCTTGTCCATCATTATGTACGGAAATTTGTTGATGCAAACCTTGCTCATTCAAGGTGTAGCTCAAGCGAATCGTGAAGTCAAAAGGCAGAAATTCATGAACCGAATGCCCTTCGCGCACGCGCAAAGCTAATGAAACACGGCTCCCTTGTTCATCTGCGCTGAAATTCTCAACAGCCCATGGAATATTGTGTACAAATCCGTGCAGGTGATTGCCTGTTTTGGGTTCATTCACCGGGAATTGAAACACTTTCCCTTTCCAAGGAAACTTCCCATCTTCATAACGGTTCGGCGGAAATAATACGGGAATGCCGTGAACGATTGGGCGTTCTTTAAACGCTTCCATTTCCTCCATCGCTGGCTCGCGTAAGAAGCGATATTCTTTCTCTATATCACGAAAAGCGATGAGATTTGCCCCAACTTCCGGCAAAACTACCGCTTCATAACGTCCAGCCTGTAACCAAATTGCTTGTTCTCCGTTGTACGTTCCTTCATACGCTTTTGTAGACATCCTCTTCTTCTCCTCCTAGTTAACTGCTTGTGCGGAGTCCAGCCAATCGATGGACAGACACTTTGATTTCACTTTAGCCCAACTTTGTGAACAAAGTCAATGGACGTAAATTGCGAAAATATAGACAAATGTGACTTCGCTTGAAAATTAAATGCGAATCGTTGACGCCCGAATAATTAATTCAGGCTTGTACACTTTACCTGTTTCGCTGCCGCTAGCGCGTTTATTCTCAATCATATCAAGCAAAATACCCACTGCATCACTGCCAAGCTCGGTTTTCGGATGGGAAAGGGATGTCAATTTCACTTCGGTCGCAGTAGCAAGTGTTGAGTCATCAAACCCAATGAGCGAAACATCCTTCGGAACCTGCAATCCAGTGGTACGTACAGCCTCTAACAAATGAATCGCGAGCTCATCATTATAGCAAACGAAGGCCGTCGGCTGAGCCTGCGCGTCACTTTGCTCCAGCATCGCAATCGCACTTACGTACGGTTTCTCGCGTTTTTCCTCTGTCGTATAGTGAATGACGAATTCGGGGAGCAGCGGGACTTGATAATGCTGATGCGCACGGATAAAGCCTTTTAACCGATTCACACCTTGTAAATCATCCGTCTTGAAAAAGCCAGCCAACCGGCGATGCCCAAGCTCTATGAGATGCTGTGCAGCCTTATATCCACCCTCTTCATCATCCATCGTTAACGATGGACAATTCATTTCTGGGTACCGCTCATTGATCATAAGATACGGGATATGTTGATAATCCAAAGATAAATAGGAACTGAGATTCGGGTTGCCCTCTGCGCTTTTCGTTGGTTCAATAATCAGTCCGCTCAAAGGTTGACTCATCATCATATCCAAACTTTCTCGTTCTTTGGCCTTGTCATTGTCCGTGGAAGACAGCAGCAGCCGATAGCCTCTAGCCCGCAGCGCGGCTTCTGCACCTCGTACGATATGAGGAAAAATATAGTCAGAAATATATGTTGTTAGGATGCCAATCGTTTGGACATCGCGGGATTTTTGAGTTTGGGGCGTAGAGACGAATGTCCCTTTGCCTTGCATCCGGTACAGCCAGCCTTCTTTCTCCAGCTCTCCGAACGTTTGACGAACCGTCTGCCTGCTTATCAGAAATTGCTCGGCAATTTCGTTCTCAGAGGGCATCTGATCATTAGGTTTGAGCTTACCTGTATGCAGCCAAGATAAAATTTCCTGTTTCAGTTGTATATATTTCGGTAATTGCTTTTCTTTCATCCTTCACCTCGAGGCTTTGATTGTGAACGTATTATACCATTCGCTCAACTTGTATGTACATATTTCGATGAGGTTGCAAGAGACAAGGAACACCTAAGTTCATTCGCTTAATTTACTCATCAAAAGTCTAATTTTCGTATCCGTATCGGAACCAATCGATGGTGTATAGACACTGCATCTCAAGTCCGTTCGTCCTTGCACCTGCAAAGTTGTGAGATCGAACAGCATCTTCCCTACCTTAGCATGGCGAAATTCAATGAACACTTCAGGCGCCGTGCTGACATCACTTTCATTCCAAAAGGCACGAAAATCCTTGCTCCGCTCACTCATATCTTCGATAAACGCGCTATACCAGTTATCGCCTACATATTGGCCATAATAAGAACGAAACATCGCCAAAAATCCTTTCGCAAAGTCGCTCCAGTTGACCGCTAACGATTTCAATTCTTTACGGGTAAAAAGCAGCCAAATCATATTACGCTCCCCTTCTGGAAGCTTGGCGAAATCTAGAAAAACAGCTGCCGCGGCTTGATTCCAGCCTACAATATGACACCTGCGATCGGAAACAATCGTTGGGCAATCATGAAGTTCAGTGAGGATCCGATTTAACGCTGGACTGATTGTCGGTATTTTATCAACAAACGTTGTCGGCGCTGGTTGCTCCAAAGCTAACATGAACAAGTATTGACGCTCATCCTCGTTCAATTGCAAAGCGAATGCGATGCGGTCCAGCACTTGGACGGACATCTTGATCTCTCTGCCTTGCTCTAGCCATGTATACCAAGTCGTACTCACACCGGCAATCGTCGCGACTTCTTCCCTGCGTAAACCGGGTGTGCGCCGTCTTGTTCCACCAATTAAACCAACTTCATGCGGTTGTAATCGTGAACGATGAGACGTAAGAAAGTTGGATAACTCTTGAAGTCGTTCCTTTGTGTTCATATCAAGTTCCCTCCATAGCCTAGTATCCTAGCAGTCATTATACCAGTATAAACGCTAACTTGTAATAGGATACGTAGTATGACATTCTAAGCTACATAAGGGATTATATTCGATTCGATAACAGGAGGAAGACCCAATGAAACGAGTTGTTATTACAGGTATGGGCGTCATTACGCCTATCGGAAATCGTGTGGATACGTTCTGGAGCAATTTGACGAAGGGCAAGTCTGGTATTTCTAAAATAGAGCATTTCGACACAACGGATTATAAAACGAACTTTGCAGGCGTTGTGAAAGAATTTGATGCCGAAGCTGAGGTCGGGCGACGTGAGGTACGCCGCATGGATCGGTACACCCAGTTCGCCGTTGCTGCCGCCAAACAGGCTATCGATGACGCCGGGCTAGTGATCGATGCATCCAACGAAGAGCGTGTTGGTGTCTACATCGGCTCAGGCATCGGCGGGATTCATACGATCCTCGACAACTATCGTACCCTGCTGTCGAGAGGGCCAAGCCGTGTCAGCCCGACGGTTGTTCCGATGATGATTGCCAATATGGCGGCAGCACAGGTTAGCATCATGTACGGAGCCAAAGGGCCTTCCTTGGCTCCTGTGACAGCCTGTGCAACAGGCAATAATGCCATTGGCGAGGCATTCAAGCTCATCCAGCGCGGAGGCGCAGATGCGGTCATTGCCGGTGGCGCCGAGGCCACGGTCACCGACCTCGCGCTCGCTGGATTCGGCAACGCAACAGCGTTGTCGACGCGTAATGATGCGCCGGAGCAGGCGAGTCGCCCGTTCGATGCGCAGCGCGACGGATTCGTCGCAGCCGAAGGCGCCGGCGTGCTTGTGCTCGAGTCGCTCGAGCATGCCGAGCGACGCGGAGCTCATATCCATGCCGAAATCGTCGGCTATGGATCCACCTCGGACGCCTACCATATCGTGGCGACCGATCCCGAGGGCGCGGGGGCCTACCGCGCCATGCGCGAAGCGCTGGTCGATGCGGGGATCGACGCGTCGGAGATCAGCACCATCAACGCCCACGCGACGAGCACCATCGTGGGGGATCTCTCCGAGACGCTGGCCATCAAGCGTCTGCTTGGCCGCGGCGCGTACGATGTGCCAATCAGCGCCAACAAGTCGATGATCGGTCACATGCTCGGCGCCGCTGGCGGCGTCGAAGCCGTCGCGCTGATCAGAACCTTGCAGGACGGCCTCATCCCGCCGACAATCAATTTAGACAATCCAGATCCGCGGTGTGATCTGGATTATGTGCCACACGTGGCAAGACGTGCGGAATTGCAGTATGGGTTGTCGAGCTCGTTTGGTTTTGGCGGGCATAATGCGGTATTGATTTTGAAGAAGTTTGGGTGAGCTTAGTTAGAGCTTTCTGAACCCTTCACTCGACAATAAAAAGGGGTATTCCCCCTCCAAAAATGGAGGAGAATACCCCTTTTACTATTCAAGCAAGCTTTTCAGGATTAAGATAACGCAGTATATCACTTCGACTAATGATACCTATAAGGATCCCATTGCGTTCAACTGGCACTTTCTTAATCTGCTTTTGAGCAAGGATAGCTGACACTTCCTCAATATCGGCATTCCACTGTACTTTAATCACCTTACGCTTTGCAATCTTCATAATATTCTCTTGTCTGATGCTTTCACAGCGAAATCCGATGGGTTCGTCATTTTCATAAAAATTCGCCATATAGAACCCATTATCGATTACTTTTAAATGGTTGTTCCCAATCCTTCTTAAAATGTCGCCATCCGTTATAAAACCCATAATTTCATTGTGATCATTCACAATCGGCACACTATTAATTCGGTATTTAATTAGCTTGTCAATCGCATCTCCTACGGAGTCATGTATTATTAACTTATAGACAGGGTGGGTCATGATTGAAATTGCCAAAGTTTCCATTTCCGATTTCCCCTTCAAGAATAAATTCGGATATGCAGAAAACCGATTTCTAGTCCCTAAAATAAATCGACCTCATTTTACGCTGTCATACCGCCATCAACGACCATCTCTGCACCCGTAATAAAACTAGATTCGTCTGAGGCAAGAAACACAACCAGATTAGCTACTTCCTCTGGAGTTCCTAGTCTATTCAATGGAATACCTGCTGCCAATTGTGTCGTCGTCACGTGTTTTCCGGAAGCGACTTCATCACCCATTTGTGTTTGAATAACGCCTGGATGAATCGAGTTGACGCGCACTTGTTGTGCTGCAACTTCCTTGGCCAGATCCTTAGACATGATACGAACAGCGCCTTTGCTTGCACCATATAAGGTCGTATCCGAACTTCCTTTAATACCTGCCACTGACGATGTGTTAATAATCGAACCATTCTTTTGCGCGACCATCCTCGGAACCACATGTTTCATTCCTAGAAACACCCCGATCACGTTAATGCCGAGCACCTTTTGCCATTCTTCTACTGCATAATCCGTTACCGGTTTGGTGCTATAAATGCCTGCATTATTGAACAAAATATCGATAGTTCCGAATTTTTCAATTGTCGTATTCACGACACGATTCCAGTCCTCTTCCTTTTGAACATCGTGTTTTATGAAAACAACTTCGTTCGAAATCGTTTTAAATTCTTCTAATGTTTGTTGCCCAAGATGTTCATTAATATCGGTAAAAACGACTTTAGCGCCCTGTTCCAAAAACTTTTTCACAGTTGCCTTTCCAATTCCACCTGCACCACCTGTCACGATCGCTGTTTTTCCTAGTAGTCTCATGATTCAGATCTCCTTTAGTAGGCATGTTAGCAGCCTAAATATACTTGTTTGAAAATCAAACCTCTTTACAGAACCTAGTATAACTCACTAAATTAGATAAATAAAATTAATGTTATTAACAATTAAATAAGTTATATTAATGTGAAAGGAGTGAACACATGAAGTTAGATCAGTTGCAATATATTATCGAAGTCGCCAAAACAAAATCACTTACGATGGCTGCAAACAATCTTAACGTAACGCAATCGGCCGTCAGCCAGTCCATCGCTAGTTTGGAATCTGAATTGGGCCTTCCCATATTTATTCGTTCTCGGTCAGGAGTTGAGCCTACTAAGGAAGGCGTCAGCATCATTCAAACCGCATTAGAAGTTGTAACCAAACTACAAGAAATGAAGGAAAGAGTATTACGATTATCGCAAATTATGCAAGCTGAACTACGTGTAGCATCCATTCCCGGTGTGATGAGTTCTCTTGTTAAGACCGTATCCAACTTCAAAAATGAGTATCCAGATGTTTCTTTCCGAATCACCGAAGAAAATTCTGATAATACTTTGAATGCAATCAGACAGAACAAAGTAGATTTAGGATTAGTTGGAATGAGAGGTGATACAGCAAAAGGGACTGGCATGCTTTTTGAACCGATATGGGAAGGAAGGATTGTCATTGGCGTTTGGAATAATTCTCCTCTTGCAGCTAAGAAGAAAATTACACCTTTCGAGTTACAGAAGTATTCACTTGCTTTATATGATGAGTCCTATGTTCATGATTTTTTGCATGAGTTCGAAGCGAATTATGGTCCGCTCCCCATTTTGTTTACGAGCAATAATCCGAATGCCATAGCGACGGCATTGAAAGAAAGTCTTGCAGCAACCATTGGGTATGATTTTTCATTCTTCGATAGCCCGTATGCTTTGAATGGCAGTCTTGTTATGCTCGAAATCGAAGACGTGGAGCAAGTGCCGATACATTTAGGCTGGGTGCGTTCAGATACGAGTAAAAGTTCACAAATATCTAATCTATTTATTCAACGTTTTAAGCAACATTTTCAGGTTAAACGCTAACAACAAAAAAACCGCGCAAATAGCGCGGCTTCTAACAACTCTTGATCACTCAAGGTTTTTCAAATAAATTTTCGTCTGATGTGGTCTATCTATTTCGCTAATGTTTCTCTCGCCGCGTTCACAAGCAGATCGAAATACTCATCTTCTTCAAGTAGTTCCTCTACCGCCTCGATATCCTCTTCTTTTCCGGATTCACGCAAGAAATGCAGCGCGTAGCTCCAGTCATTTTTGCCCTTCGTGCTTTGCAGCGTGATTTCGTAAGGATGTTCATGGCCTTCAACTTTGAATTCAACATGCCCAAGGTATCCGTCTTCTTTACTGTGTTCCATCGTAGCTTTTAAAATTTCAATCATGTTCAACATCCTTTTCTATTGTTTGCAGCCATGTCCAAATGGTGTTCATGGTCGTTTGTAAATTGGTTGACGCTTGCCATATGTAAGGGGCGTGGTCTCGAAAATAATCCGCATGCCCACCGATAAGAGGGAGTATACGTTGATGGATCGGCGCATGCTTCCTGCTGTGCCAACGAAACAATCCTAACCGCGTCCTCCGCCATCCTCCCCATGTGCCAAGTCGTGATATGGGATCGTGCCTTTGATTCTGCTGGTTTGTAGCTTGTATACAGAGAACTTTGGGTTTGAGAGCTGCTGGAATCGCACATTTCGGTGATCCGATTTGGATCACACCGAGAACATCACGTCCTGCACTATCAAGCTCTTCGGCTGCCAAGACAGCTGCAACTGCACCAGCACTGTGGCCTATGAAGAGCAATTTTCCACCCTGCCCCATGGTATCCAAGACGAATTGGGCTAGATTTTTACCACCGTGTACGGATTTCTTCCTATGAGCAAGATGCCAAGCATCCCTCACTATTTCTTGCAATTGCCTCCGCTTAGATCGGTCCCAATCCCCGTATGGAAAATGAACATGCACGCGCACATGCCTACCCGATTGTTCATAGCGTAAAGCTAACGCATCCGCAAAGTTATCCAGAAAATTTGACGCTGTGGCAAATCCAGCTGAAACATAAATATCGAGATCCGCAGAATCATTGTGAAGTGTCATGACTGCTCCGTTCCCTTCTCAGTGAAACATGTTCCTGTGTCTATGTCAAAATCGCTTAGGTTCTTGGTTTCGCACGGTTCGTCGGAATCGCCGCCATCGGATCATCAGGCCAGTAGTGTTTGGGGTATCTTCCTTTGAGATCTTTTTTCACTTCGAAATAGGCATCTCGCCAAAAGCTTGCCAAATCCTTCGTTACCTGCATCGGTCGCTGGGCTGGTGATAAGAGGTGCAGGGTGACGGGAACCCTTCCCTTCGCAATGCGAGGCGTATCCGCCAAACCAAACATCTCTTGTAACCGGACAGATAAGGTCGGTGACTCCATGTTGCTATAATCAACAGGGATACGTGATCCGCTAGGCACTACAATATGCGTAGGTGCCCACTCATCTAACGAACGGCGCTGCTCCCATGTTAGCATTTCCTCAAGTACGTTTGTCAAGTTAATCCTGCTTAAGGCGCCTTTACTTTTGAGTCCATACAGATGAGGGCCTGCCCACTCTTCTAACGTTGCAAGTAAGGTTTCATCCCGAAAATCCGGCCAATTCTCCGTAAAACGATGCAAAAAGATACATCGTTCTTGCAATTGCCGTGCACTCTTCGTCCAAGGCAGCACGTCTAAAGACTCCGCGCGAATCCCTGCCAGCAGTGCTTGCAGAACCAGATCTGGGTCAGGCTCCTGCTGTGGCTTGTCTTTCAGTGTAAGAGCACCAAGCATACAACGCTCTCTAGCTTTCACTGAGCCAACGATATTATCCCACTCCACAACTTGCTCCTTGCGGATTTGTGCTTGGAAACTACTAAGCAGCTCCTCTTCGAGCAGCGGAGCAGCGAGGTAAATCCGACTCTCGACTCCGGTGTCGTCGAGTTCTGCAGCAACGATATACCGCTCGTTCGAGAGCGGCTGCAGCTCCGGCAGCACGGCCCCGCGGCCGCTGCTGAGTGTAAAACGCCCAATCGACCGCCGCTGCGCGATGCGGTCGGGGTAGGCGAAGGCGAGCAGCAGCCCGCTCGCCTCAGCCCTGACCTCGCTCGGCCGCACGCCGAGCGACTGCATCAAGACCTTGGCCTCCGCCGCGATGCGGCGGCACAGGCCAAGGTCAACCCCTTCGCGCGCGTCGCCTCGCACCGCGCGCCGAAGCTCTTCGATGCGGCTGCGTACATCCGCATCCCGCTCCGTGGCGCGCATGAAATCGCGCTCACTGAGCATAACCGCGAGCTCGCACGCCAAGGCGCCGAGCGCAAGCGGAATGGCTTGCAGCACCATGTGCGCAAGCCGCGGGTGCAACCCTAACGCCGCCACACGCTTGCCGTGCGGCGTAAGTCCGTTCTCGTTCAGCGCGCCGAGCTGAACGAGCAGTTCCCGCGCCTGCTGGTAGGCAGCGGCAGGCGGTGGATCTAACCAGACCAGCGCAGCGGGGTCTGGTGCGCCCCAAGCGGCAAGCTCCAGCGCCAGCGGCGCGAGATCGGCTTCGCGGATCTCGGGCGTAGAACTCGGCGGGAGCTGCCGATGCTCGGTCTCGGTCCACAGGCGGTAACACACGCCTGGACCGAGACGTCCCGCCCGGCCTCTGCGCTGATCCGCAGAGGCGATGGACACCGGCACCGTCGTCAGACGGGTCATGCCGGTGCGGGGCGAGAACTTCGGCACTCGCATGACGCCGCTGTCGATCACAACCGTGATGCCTTCGACTGTCAAGCTCGTCTCAGCGATCGATGTAGCCAATACGACTTTGCGATGACCGGGTGATCGAACAGGAGATAGCGCTGCATCCTGAGCCTCTTGCGTTAGATTCGCATAGAGCGGTGCGATTTCCACCTCGCTGCCTAATCTTAGAGCCGCAAGTCCGCTCGCTACACGATGAATTTCAGCAGCACCTGGCAGAAAGACAAGCAGGCTTCCGGTATGTGTTCGCAAAGCTTGCTGCACAGTCGCAACCACAGCCGCTTCCATTCTCCCTACAACTTTATTTGAGAGGTAATGTGTTTCGACTGGATAAGTCCGACCTGCACTTTCAATTATCGGTGCATCACCCAGCATCGTGGATACGGCCTTTGCATCCAGCGTAGCTGACATGATTAGAATACGTAAATCTTCACGAAGCAGCAATTGTGATTGGCGGCTCAATGCTAGGCCAATATCTGCATGCAAGCTGCGCTCATGAAATTCATCAAAAATCACAATGCCTACCCCATCCAAGGCAGGATCATGCTGCAGCATTCGAGTCAGGACACCTTCTGTAATGACTTCGATCCGGGTTGCAGGTCCAACACGCGTGTCATTTTTCACTCGATAACCAATCGTCTGGCCGACTTCTTCCCCCAGCAGCTTCGACATATAGCGAGCAGCCGCACGAGCGGCTAATCTTCTCGGCTCCAGCATGAGAATCTTTTGGCCCTGCAGCCAAGAGGCTTCCAAAAATGCTAGTGGAACCTGCGTTGTTTTACCTGCGCCAGGCTGTGCGACGACGATAGCACAACTCCGATCTTGCAAGTTTTCAAGCAATTGTGGTAAGACTGCAACTATGGGTAACACGTTCATTAGGTTCACTCCGAGCTTTCCATCTAATTAATGTCATTAACTATTGACAGCGTGAATGAAAGATCACGATTTGTTCATCTGTTTTCTCCGTAGAAACCTGTTCGATCGCTTTTCAATCGTGTATACTAGAAGACAATCTAGTCACTAAAGGAGAACTTTAACATGAATGTACATGAAGCGATTTCCAAACATTCAAATGCCCAGCATATGCACCTCGTTCGTTTTGCTGAGCTAGATGCACAGAGAGAGCAAGCAATTGATGTTGCGGTCGATTTGTGCAAACGCGGGCTACCTTTTAGCGTTGATCGAATTAACGCGATTACAGCCCAAATTATCGCCCATGCCAAAGAAGGTATTTCTCCACTCCGTACCCTCGTTTCAGAGGATATGGTCCGTGATTATGTAAACAAAGGGTAAGGAGATACATTTCCATGGGTGTACTAACGTTTATTTCAATGCTTGTCATGGGATCCGCCTTCAGCGCTGGGTTCTTGCTATTGTTTAAGCAAAAGATCGCTTGGGGAATCAGCTGCATCGGGCTCTCCATCGTGTGTTACATTGCTTATGTCTACATAGCGAATGCTTACTTCGTTTAATTGCATCATCGCGGAAGGAGAACCGGATCAGATTCGCTGATTCGGTTCTTCTGTTTTGTACTGGACGGACAACGAACACTAACTATCCCCTGTCGTTCATCTTTGCAGAACTCCGCGAGCAGTACTTCTCATCACAGCCACGCCAGCCCTGCCATCTTTTGAAATAACAGCTCATAATATGCCCTTGGATGCGGCACTACATCTGCCAGAGTAATGTTCCACGACATATCTACATTCGCCCCGCTTTTGGCATCCGTTCTGTAACCAATAGCCTTAACCTCACTCCGCTCACCGTAGACTAATTCTTTAAACTCCGATACTGGCACACTGAATAGTCCGCTTACCTCATCCGCCTGCAGGACATAGCTTTTCAATGGTTGGTCACAGTGATAGATAAAAATATGACAGAACTCACGGTCTATCAGCTTGTCCGAAATGAGATCTTCTTCTGCGAACACGCCACATGGAATTAACGATTCAAATGAGACGGAAAGACCTAACTCTTCCTTCAGCTCCCTTGTTCCCTCTTCGACTGTTTCGCCTGCTGCAAGATGCCCTGCACAGGAGATATCCAATAAATCCGGGAACAAATCCTTGTCTGGGTGCCTTAACTGAAGCAGCAGCTTCGGTTCATTCTCCTCCAAGCTGACAATCCAGCATTGGAAGGTCTGATGCCAGAGACCCTTGGCATGAACCTCAGAGCGAGGCGCCACGCCGAGCCACTTCATTTTCGCATCAAACACATCAAACATCTCTTCTGACTTCTTCATTGCCTGTCCAGCTCCTATCCGCCCAATACTCGTCAATGGATGCTATCTGCGTGTGAGTTTCGTCACTTTCATCGCATACAGATCATCTTCGAGCACGTTCATACGATCTCTAACTCCCTTTAGCGCATCCTCGATCGCTTGGTTATAAATCGGGCCTGTCAGCTGCTGAAGCATATAGTCAAGCAATTGCTCCGCAGCTATTTGACCAACGGTCACGCCTAGTTCCATATCCAAATGCTCTTGTAAATCGCTGATCAAGGCGTCCTTTTCATCCTTAGGTAATTTCAAAACTTTCATCTCCGAACACCCCATTTACGCGATAATTTGAAAATCGATTTCCTGAAAGGAGCTAACTTCTTTCATCCACCGCTCCGCCACATACTGCGTATGTACAGGATGGTTATTATAAGCCTCATAAGCGGCTTGATTGGCAAACACCATTGAAAACCCATAGTCATAATCAGCCTTCGGGCTCACTTGACGCAGCACTTCAAATTGCTCAACACCAGGAATCGGTGCAAGCTCTTCCGCACTCATTTTGAGAAATTGCTCTGCGGCAGCATTTTCTTTCCCTGCATGTAACTTGAAAACAACCATATGTTTAATACTCGTCGTATTCATTTAAATGATCTCTCCTTCATTTTCCATCTTTGCTTATTATAGCGGATTTTACCTCTTTGAACTACTTTACTAGACCAACCCCCAGATAGATCCCTCCCCTGCCTAAAAAAGGAATAAAATTCAAATCCCCTGCGCATAGTAAAGCCGAACGTGATATCAAATGAGAAGGAAGTGTTCACATGGAGAACAAGAAGCATGAAGGCAATTATACAGGTACAACGAATATGAATGCAGAGAATCAGGATATGGCTTTCGTCAACGATACGCTTGAAAATGCACCAAGTACATCAACAGTTAATCTCGCTAAAGACGATATCAGTGAAGAGAATGAAGGGCATCAATTGAATCAAAAATAATCGCCTAAAGCCAAGTAGAGCAGGTAACTTGTTCCTCAAGAGGAGCAGGTAACTGCTCTATTTTCATCAATTCGACTAATTCTACGGCTCATTTCAACTTGGCATCCCCTGTAACGTGCGCTAGTATAGATGTAGCAAAGTTTAAGTGAGGAGGATGCTACTGTGGAAAATGTGATCGTAATTGGTGCAGGACCTTGCGGGCTATCGGCTGCTGTTGCCTTGGAGCGCGAAGGCCTGTCACCTTTACTCATAGAGAAAAGTTGTATCGTGAATGCCATTTATTTATATCCGACGTATCTGCAATTTTTTAGCACACCTGAACTGCTTGAGATTGGCGGATATTCGTTTACGACCCCTCATGATAAACCTTATCGGCAAGAAGCGTTGGTCTACTATCGAGAGGTCGCACGTAGAGAAAAGCTGCGCATTCGTTCGTATGAGGAAGCTGTTCGTATTGAACCAACTGCTACTGGCTTCACAGTCCATACCTCTGATCAGTTTGGCAATAAGGCTTCTTATGATACGTTGAAGGTCATCGTGGCTACAGGCTATTTCGACCATCCTAACTTGTTGGGAATCCCTGGTGAGAAGTTGCCCAAAACAACGCATTATTACAAGGAGGCACACCCTTACGCGGGTGCTCGGGTTGCAATCATTGGCGGTAACAATTCCGCTGTAGATGCGGCTATGGATTTACTCCGTGTCGGCGCTGATGTGACGGTCGTTTATCGAGGCAAAGATTTTTCTGCGAATATTAAGCCTTGGGTTCGGCCGCTTTTTGAAAGCATGGTGAACAAAGGGCGTATTCGGATGTGGTTTGATTCGCAAGTCATAAAGATTGACGAGCATGCTATTGTTGTGCGAAAAGAAACCGAACACGTCACCTTGGATAATGACTTTGTTCTTGCCCTCACCGGCTTCCATCCGGATCGCCAACTGCTTACAGACATTGGTGTTCAGTTTCATGAAGAAACGAACGCACCACTCGTGAATCCAGAAACGATGGAAACGAACATTCCGGGCTTATATGTCGCAGGAGTTGTGGCTTCATCCAAATATGATGCGAATGAAATTTTCATTGAATCCGGCCGTTTGCATGGCATTGCAATTACGAAACATATCGTTAACGATCTCAACCATCAATCTTAAAGATTGGTGGTTTTTTCTTTGAAAATATTTCCTATCTTTTCATAGATTCCTCTTCCATTACGAACATTTGTTTGCTATAATGAAAATAAGAACAAACGTTCCAATTAGATGAGGAGGTTGTTAACATGATGAACCCAAGTCACAATTTTCGTTTTATAGAGAGAGATTATTGGTACCAGAAGGCATTGTGTGACACTGACCATCTTTTACCCGGACAAATTGACGCCATGCTGGACGAAGCACACTCCTATTATGCCGACTATACATTCAAGTTCTATGACGATGGTTCGGTGACAATCATAGATAATGACACGAATAACCGCATTAAACCAAGAGAACTCACCGGTGCTGTTTATGATTTCTACATTCGCAAACGTATTTATTTAATTAAAGCGAACTTATTGGAAAAACAACTCCAACATGCCAATTAAACAAATCAGATGAAATAAACACACTCTCCGCTGCTCTTGGGACGAGTGTGTTTTGTGTTTATTCCGTCATCTAGTAAATTATCATGTAAGCCATAATTTTTCTCTGTACCCGCAGATAAGGCCATCTGACTCGGACATATCGTCCATCAGATGGCCTTATCTATACATCTATTCACAAACTAGTTGTGATATCGGAAACAAGTTTGGGTATGATCATTTACCATACCTACAGCTTGCATATACGCATAACAAATTGTGGAACCAATAAATTTGAAGCCACGCTTCTTCAAGTCCTTACTCATACGATCAGAAATATCCGTTTTGGCTGGCAGCTGACGGCTGTCTTCCCAATGATTCTGCATCGGTTCTCCACCCACAAAGCTCCAAATATACGAGTCGAACGTGCCAAACTCCTGCTGGACCTTAAGAAAAGCCTTGGCATTCTGAACAACGGCTGCGATTTTCAATCGATTACGAACGATGCCTGGGTTCTGCATAAGATCCTGTAGCTTCGCATCATCATACTCCACGATCACATGCGGATCAAACCCATCAAACGCTTCCCGATAGCTGTCTCGTTTCTTCAAAATCGTATACCAGCTTAAGCCTGCTTGCGCGCCTTCCAAATTTAGCATTTCAAATAGAACACGATCATCATGCACGGGAACGCCCCACTCATGGTCATGGTAATCTTGATATAACGGGTCTTCGTTAACCCAACCGCAACGGTTTGTCATGATTTCTTCCACCTCACCCAAATATCGAACACTTGTTCTATTTCATTATAAATCGATAACGAACGCTTGTCCAGTTGGATTTAGCGAAGTCATGGCAAGTGAGTTACGACAACCGATAGAAACGATCGGTGTTACTACGTAACATAGAAGCCGTTTCCTGCTGTGTTTTCCCTTTGAGCTCAGCAATTTGTTCGATGACAGCGTGAACCATGCGTGGATGCGTCTCTTCACCTGCGAACGGACCTTCGAATGGCCATGGACCATCCGTTTCTACCATCATGAGCTCCAACGGGTATTCACGAACAAGAGTTCGAATTTCCTCCTCGTAGAGAACATCAGGTGTTATTGATATGAAATATCCAGCACCGATCATACGCGCTACGGTTTCCGGTGAACCCTTGAACCAATGGAAATGCGCATGCGTTTGTCCACATTTCGCTAGCAGATCACATACAATCTCAGCATCCTCATAGACCGCATGTAGAACGATGGGTTTCTCCAATTGAACAGCTAGCAGAATGAACCGCTCCAGAAGCTGAACGTAAGGCTTTAAATCGAACATGTGCCCCGCCGCTTCAGCCTCTTGGCGATTATAATAAGGCAGACCTACCTCACCGACTGCAATCATGTCAGACGCGTGCTCAACAATCCAACTTACTAGAGCTTCTAGTTCCTCTTCCGACGGGAGCTCCTGCTCGGGATGAAAACCATAAGCCGCGAAGACATGATCTGGTGCGTCTTTCTTCAATTGCTCAGTCGCCTTGCAGGAATCAAGATGTCTGGACACGGCAATCAACGCCTCCACATCCGAAGCTGCTAAATTCGCGATGATGGTTTTCGCCGACGATTCCGCATACATGTCCAGGTGAATATGAGCATCAATGGCTTTCATGTTTGGTTGTCTCCCGTCGCAAAAGTCCTTGAATATGCTGCCTCAGCGCCAGAAATTCCGGATCCTGAAGCACCGATTCTTGTCGTGGTCTTGCAAAAGGAACCGTCAATTCCTCCAAGACGCTTGCCGGCTTATTCGATAGCACATAGATACGATCGGAGAGAAATAGCGCCTCTTCGATACTATGCGTAACAAATAGAATGGATCGCTTGTTCTGCTCCCAAATATCAAGCAGCCATGCCTGCATATCTTGCCGGGTTAACGCATCTAAAGAGCCGAATGGCTCGTCTAAGCACATCAGCTCTTGCGGGCTTAACAAGGCACGTAGGAACGAGACCCGCTGTTGCATACCGCCTGACAATACATGCGGAAGCTCTCGCTCATAACCGCCTAAGCCTACCTTTGGCAGCCACTCTCTCGCACTCGAGATCGCTTTATGTGGCGATGTACCCGCGACTTCCTGACCTAGAGCAACGTTGGCTTCAATCGTGCGCCAAGGAAATAGAGCCGGTTGCTGCGGCATGTACGAGATGAGCCCCTTTTTCCCCGTTACATTCACACCATCTAACCACACTTCACCAGAAACAGGCTGAATAAGACCACCAATGATATGAAACAAAGTGCTTTTCCCACTGCCGGAGGGGCCAATAATCGAAACGAACTCCCCTTCTTCCACGTGCAGATGGATATCCGCAAGTACAGGGACTTGCCCTTTTTTATTTGCAAATGCATGTTGAATCCCGGTAAGCTTTAATTTACCCATGGTCACAGCTCCCCTTTCTACGATGACCTTTTGACTGTCCAACGAATAACGAGTTTCTCAAGCCCAGCAATGAGCCAGAAGAAAAGTAAACTCAGGATCACAATGATCCCGATGGCCACAAATTCACGATCCGCTCGGAAAGCTGATTTTTGGAGGATCATATAATAGCCGAGCCCCACATTTCCGCCCAGCCATTCGGCGATAACAGCGCCCATCACACTATAAGTGGCTGAGATTTTCAGCCCAGTGAACAAAAAAGGCAGCGCGTGCGGCAGCTCCAATTTATAAAATATTTGACGCTTCGACGCGCCAATCATTTGCATATAGTTGTACATACTACGATCTGTCTGCATAAAGCCGTCTAGTGTAGACATCGTGACAGGGAAGAAACAAATGAGTGAAATCAGTAAAACTTTAGGTAAAAGGCCAAAACCAAATAAAATAATTAATAGCGGACCCAGCGCGATGACAGGGATATTTTGAGAAAGAATGAGCAGCGGATAGAAACCCGCCTTCACGAACGGCAATCGGTGCAAAAAGCTGGCCACAAGAATACCGCCAACTGTCCCAACGCCGAACCCAATAAACATTAGACGCAACGTAGCCCATGTATGCATCCACACACGCGGCATATCTGTTGTGCCGTCTCGCCATATTTTCAACGGACTTGGCAGCAACCAACTGGCCGTACCTCCCCACGTAACGGCAAGCTGCCAAATAAACAACAGAAGGATGACTACCACAAGTGGTGGCCATCCTGCTTTGATCCATCGCTGGATGTTCATTATCTGTATTTCTCCGTTAACTTGTCCATCGAAGCGCCTGACGGATTGAAGTAAATTTTCACTTGTGAGATGACATTGGGGCTGCCCATCTCAATCATCGCCGTATTCATGTCCTGAATAATAAGAAGGAGTTGATCCAGCTCACCTTCCATCGTTGTTTCCAGTGGTGATACGAAAAACTTAACCCCTGAATTGGCGATCACTTCAATCGCGCGATCCACATAAGGAATAACATCTTCCCCATTTACGGTTTTCGGAATGATTTGAATACTGACAAGTGCATTAGCCATCGGAATTCTCCTCTACAAGAAAATGAATTTATTTCGTGCTTGCCGGTAAAAAGTTATTGGTGAATGCCGCATCGACATCCAAATTTTTCTCAAGCAGTTTGTGCTCTAGCATCCAATTTGCGTAATTTTCCCACACGTTCTTCTTTTGCTCACCCCAGCGTGCAGCATCATCTTGGTAGCGTGGGCTTAACCATTTTTGACTAGCAACGACAAGCTTAGGATCCAGATCTGGAACTGCTTTGATCAAAATATTAGCCGCTTCTTCTGGCTTCGCAATCGCGTATTGATAGCCTTTCGCCGCCGCAGCCACGAATGCTTTGACGATTTCCGGCTTCGTAGAGATCATCTTCTCATTTGTCGCCAGAACTGGTGTATAATAATCAAGTTTATCCGAATATTTGTTCAAATAAATCATGTTCATTGGCTCTCCGCGCAATTCCGCATCGATCCCCGTCCATGCATAATAGATCCAAGCAAAATCAATATCGCGTTTAACCGCAGTAAAATAATCCGCATCCCCGATGTTGACCATTTTCACTTTCGTCGGGTCCGCCTTTTCTGTTTGCATCAAAGAATCAATCATTGCGCTTTCGGAAGGAGCACCCCAGCCGCCATATGTTTTATTTTCAAAATCCTTGGGCGTCTTGATGTTCTTCGCAACCGGTGAAGCAAATCCAGATGTATTATGTTGAATAACAGCGGCAATAGATACCAGCGGTACACCTTGAATACGGCCTTGTGTAATGCTTTCTTGATAACTCACGCCAAACTCAGCGGCACCTGAAGCAATCATCGTATCGGCTCCACTTTCCCCTGGCGCAATAATTTGGACATTAAGGCCCTCTTGTTCAAAAAATCCTTGATCCTTCGCCACATACAAGCCTGTGTGGTTCGTGTTCGGCGTCCAGTCTAGGACAACCTTGACATCGGTTAGTTTTTTACCTGTTGCCGTCGGCTGCGTCGTTGACTGTGTTGCCCCTTTGTCCGTGCTGCTGCCGCAGCCTGCCATAACGACGGTAAAGCTGAGTAGCACTAGCGGCACTAATTTGTTCCATTTCATTGCTTTGTTCCCCTCTCCACGTTCCTGTATGTACCCATAAGAAAAAGCCCCCGTTATCCGGGAGCGCCATGTGTAGAAAATGATATTTCCAATCGAATTGTTATGAAAAATCGTATCGATGGACGTGCATTTGTATGAATTCTCTACGCTGGCATTACCCAGATCAGATAAACGGTTAGTGACAATGACGGTCACAATCTCAGCCTGACTTCTCAAGCTCCCGTGGGTTCTTATTGGTTAGCTTCTACCTTACCGCATGTTTCGACAAATTGCAACTTTCCTCTGAGAACAAGTGTCAGCTGCTTCTACTCGATACCGCGGCAAATAAGGTACTCCGTTGTAGAAAACCGGGTACCCCAATATTTGTCCTAAGTCTACGCGAAATTATTTTTCAACACTCAATTGCCAAGAAACACCATAACGATCGCCAACCCAGCCGAATCGTTCACTAAATGGATACGCATCTAGCCCCATATAGATCTTACCGTCTTGCGCCAGCGTTTCAAATACACGATTAATTTCCTCCACACTCTCACAGGTCACATAAAGTGAAATCGATGGTGTGAACGTAAAATCATGCTTTGCCGGACTGTCTATGCACATAAATTGTTGCCCATGAATGGTGAATGTGGCTTTCTTTACGCTTCCCTCAGCTCCCGGTTCATTCGGCCCAAAGCGCTGAATGCTGACAATCTCCGATTGATCAAATAAAGAGGTATATAGCTTCATGGCCTCCTCAGCCTGACCCGTAAACATTAAAAACGTCTTAACCTTCTGATTATCATGTCCCACTCTGAGCAACCCCCTAATGTAATAACCATTCCTTCAACTGCGGCCCAAGCCGCTTTGCGTCCTCATAACCCATTTCATGCAATTTCTCGAGTTTGCGTGGATCCTTCTCCATCCGCCCTACTTCTACTTTCGTAGAAGGACGAATAATGATGGCACTTCCATCCGCTTCCATCTTCGCAATCGTCTCCAACGTATTATTGTAGATTCCACTCCGATTCACAAGCACGTCCACAAGACCATTATACTTCGGATAAAAGCTTTTCGCTAACCAGCGCTGCTTGAATGGCCGCTTCCGATAGCCAGCTTCCTTCGTCAGTACAATAATATGTTTGCGATTGCCATCTGCAACGGATTTCTGAACCGGAATCGGGTCGACCAATCCGCCGTCGAATAAGATCCTGCCGTCATGATGGATCGGTGTGGCTACGAATGGCAATGAGCTGGATGCTTGTACAATCGGCATCGTTTGCAGCTGCAGCTCTTCCTTTGTAAAATAAATCGGTTCCCCTGTATGAGCATCTGTTGTGCCAATGGCAAATTGCTGTGAAGACGCATAGAACGTATCATAGTCAAATGGCACTAACCGATTCGGCAGTTCATTGAAAATAAAATCCATGCCAAATATGCTTTTCGTTCGAAATAAATTCCGATAGCTTAAATAACGGTGATCTGCGATATAGCCGATCGTCACTTTTTTATTCCGCCCTGGTTGTTTAGAAATATATGAAACGGCATTGCATGCCCCCGCAGAAACGCCAACAACGTACGGGAAATATAAATTTTGCTCCATAAAGTATTCCAAGACTCCCGCGGTGTATACCCCTCGCATACCTCCGCCTTCCAGTACGAGTCCAATTCCTTCCATGGTGACACCTTCTTTCTGTCTGTCTCAAGCCCCTTTCTAGCATACAGGAATTGTAAATTAAAAGAAATACGTCATTCTCTTCGAAATCGAGACAAATACGCAGATTTCCTCTCACTTTCTTAGACAAATTCGGGAAAATCACAGTTCATCCGTAATTTTGACGAAATTTACGTGTACGTAAGGTTTCAGAGATCCTTTTATTCCTAATATGTGCCAGCGAAGTAATTAAAAACCTTGTTCCGAAGAACAAGGCTTGATTTACTTCCGTATTGATGACGACTTACGAGAATGCCATTACTTGCCCTTGCTTATTCCTCGCAGAACCTTAACCCTATTAACGATTTTCCTTATACATCTCTTTGATGACCAGAAATTCATCCAGATGCGTTAGAAAGAGATCCACGATCACAGGATCAAAATGCTTTCCACGCTCCGATTGCAGTAAATCCAACACGCGGTCAAGCTCCCACGCTTTCTTATACACCCGATCACTGCAAAGCGCATCAAAAACGTCGGCCAAAGCTGTTATCCGCCCATACAGATGAATGTTCTCCCCGGCTAGTCCTTGTGGATAACCTGTGCCATCGAAGCGTTCATGGTGCTGATGAGCAATGATCGCCGCGGCATGCAGCACTTTTTTATTTGAATGCTTAAGCATTTCATAGCCTAATTTAGAGTGAGACTTCATGATTTCGAATTCTTCTTTGGTTAAGGATCCTGGTTTGTTCAGGATTGCGTCCGGAATGCCCACCTTGCCTACATCGTGCATCGGTGTTGCCAAACGGATAATTTCTGCTTCTTGCTCGGACAAGCCGATTTTTAAAGCCAACAATCGTGAATACTCAGCCACTCTTTTGACATGATGCCCTGTCTCCTGAGAGCGTGTTTCGGTGATTTCGCCCATCGTATAAATAATTTCCTGTTGTGTGCTCTCCAGCTCATTGTTCAAATAGATATTCTCGAATGCCACAGAGACATTGGCACAATAAATATCTACGAGATAATGCTCCCATTCACTCAGTTCATTAAAACCATTCATATATATGACATTTTCCATACCCATTTTACTCTGAAAATAGATGACGAATCGATCCGCCGCGAAGCTGCTCTTACGTGTTTGAAATGCCTGTTCAATCTCCTCTAGGACATATGAAGGGACAACATCACGGGCTCTCTCATCTTGATTAGAAGCATAATCACCGCTGGCCGCTAGAATATAAATATCTTCAACGCCTTTGGTCACTGCAAAACTGCAATGAATAGCATTCTTATGTAAATTAACGATTGAAGTCATCTGGGTAAGAACGCCGGAAGCAAACTTCTTCATCGATTGCAATTCGAACAAGGTCGCTGAAGACTTAATGATTTCTTCCAGGCCGATTCGACTTTTCTCAATCGTTTTGATATCGCGGAAGGAACGCAGCGCTGTTACAACCGTCGTGAATAGCTTCTGTGAGGTTAGCTCTGTCTTTTCTTTATAATCATTAATGTCATAATCCATAATGACCGTGCGCTCTGGCGCTTGTCCTGGTTGACCTGTCCGCAAAATAATGCGTATCGCTTGATTATTTAATTCCTCACGGATGTATTTAACAATCTGCAAGCCAGCATCCTCATGTTCCATGACGACATCCAGGAGCACAAGAGCCGTATGCGGCTGCTGGGTCAATACTTGCTTCGCTTCAGCAGCAGAGAACGCGCTATGAAATACCAGCTTCCTACCCGCAAATTCGAGATCTTGCAGCACCATTTTGGTTACTTGATGAATTTGCTTCTCATCATCCACAATCAGGACGATCCAAGGATCTTGTTCTGTCCTCTGACTCGTAGTTTCCCCGTCTTCCTCTGCAGCAAAAAGAAGTTCATCTTGATCTGCAGACTCCACTTCTTGGGTCATAACACCGCTTCCTCCTCTTTGGGGATTGTTATCGCAAACAAGCTGCCTTGCCCCAGCTTACTTGAACATTGAATTGTGCCATATAAGGACTGCGTAACGAGATTATAGACAATGTTCATACCTAATCCCGTCCCCCCTTGACCACGGCTGGTCGTAAAGAAAGGATCGAAGATGTGATCCAGCACATCAGCCGTCATACCTCTGCCATCATCGGAGTACATGATTAAAATATGATCAGGCTGCTCCACTACACGGAGGATTAAAGTGCCTTCTTCATCCGCGGAATAAGCATGATTCATCGAATTCATTACTAAATTCGTTATAATTTGAGATAAAGCCCCAGGATATGAATACACATGTAACTGGTCATCGCACAGAACATCTATGCGCAAACGGGTCTTTTTGAAGGCGGGCTTCAAACTAGCCATAATACCTTCTATATACTCTTTAAAAAGGAAAGTTCGCTTGATCTCCACACTTTGATCTACGGAAATCTGTTTAAAGCTTCTCACCAAGGAGGAGGCACGCTCCAGATTCGACTGCACCATAGCATTCGTCTCATGTGTAACGGTCAGAAATTGCTCTAAATCCGATTTCTTCATCTTCCCTGTTTCGTACAGGGATTGGAATTCTTTGGTTTTCTGATCTAAAAAACTAATGGCGGTTACGCCAATCCCAATCGGTGTATTAATCTCATGTGAAACGCCGGCAACTAGATTGCCCAAGGCCCCCATTTTCTCCGATTGAACGAGCTGATCCTGTGTAACTTGCAGCGTGTTCAACGCTTGTTGGAGTTGTTGATAACGATCCTCCAAGTTACTCACCATGTCATTGAAAGCTTCCGAGACCTCAGCAATCTCTGGCGATGCCTTGAATTGCAGCTTAGGCAAATCCCCGCCTTGCTTTACGATAACTGCCGCTTCGCGCAGACGACTTAGCGGACGAATGACAACAACGCGCAAAATCAGCCACAATAACGTGGAGAGTACAACCGCGATACTAAGACCGACAATAAGAATGAGTTTCGTTCTTTGCTTGAGAAGCAGCTCTTCCTCCGAGGAATCGAAAATGACCTCTACAGCCCCAACTACAATCCCATCCTCTTGAAGCGGAGCGGTTAGTCTGACAATAGGCTTGTCACTCTCAGCCATAGGAACACGATCAACGATCGTTTTATCTTGTGTAGGGATAATGACACTAGATGAAGGGATAATCATCCCAATTTCTTTGCGATTTGATGCCGCGAGAACTTTACCTTGCTTATCATACAGTTTCAATTCCAAAACGCGATTATTCTTATATTGAATGTAATCGAATATTTGCTGAACATCTGTGATATTGCGTGATTCTTCATATCGACCATTGATGGCAATCGTCATACCGCTGATTTGACTTACATACGCTTCTCGAATGGACTGATTCATACTCATCGTGTCAAAAATCATCATGGTTGAAATCATCCCTACAGTCACAACCGTAACGAGGACAACAATACGTTTCTGTAAGCTTAGATTCCTATTTCTATTTCTGTCGCGAATAGGCATGCTCACCCCTACTTAACTTCAACCGAGATCGTTTTGCTTACATTATAAGGTGTGTGATCATTATTATGGAGGGAGACCTTCACTTCGTGAGTCCCTTTATTTAAATGCTCCGTGACGTATTGTTTATCTGTTACCACGATCTTCTCACCTTGATCAATCGAGATATGGATGTGACCTTCGCCTTGCACTTTCTGTTGGTCATAATGTTCCTTCGAGATCTTCAAATCTGTCGTCATATTGAGAGTTGCGATATCATCTTTAACAACGGCTGTCACTTCCAAGGTTGGTGTATACGATTTGGCCTCAGACGTTGTCGTCTTTGCGGAACCGCAACCGGAAATAACGAATGTTAAAGCAGCTATCATGCACAAACTCTTGACTTTATTCATCATTTCATCCCCCGTGAAGATGTTTTTTGTCTAATTCTGTTAGAAACTATCCTCTCTAGCTTATGAATAATCACAGCGTTTGTCCACTTTTATTTTGGTAACAAGTGCCAGAATGAACACTCTTCTCTTAATAGTTAATTTATTCAAAATTGTCTGACAATTATTGTCGAAATTTCATCCGATCGCTCACATTTTGCGCTTACCCAGGAAATAATTTCATTTCCCGATTTCCGAATGATTTCCCCTAATTTGGTGCAATGTAGTAGAGTCGCTTTTCATTGCTTCTCTCTTTTACATAATGATTCTATAGGAGGTCTCTCCCCATGACAGGAACCAATCAACACCAGCAACCCGTTCAGCACGCTATTGATGCAGCCGATCACGCGATGCTGCAGGCACAAGACGCACAGCATAAGCTGCAAGTTGCCATTGGCGAAGCCAATCCACAAGGCATCCAATCGGCACAAGCAGCCCTAGTGCAAGCTCACCAGCAGGTCAAACAAGCACAGGAGCAATTAGCCACATTTGATAACGAACAGTTCGGACAACAAATCCAACAAACTTATGAGCAATTGAACCAAGCTGCTCAAGACATCGACGCTAATCAAGAGAAGTTTCATACACCTAAGCAGATTAGATAACCCCAAAAAGCGATCGATCATCGATCGCTTTTTCTTTTTATGTACACAGTATGTTAAACTACGTAGGAAGCTTTTTAAGTTATTTGGGGAGGCACTACAACATGCTCGTGATTGGTATTGCCGGTGGTACCGGTTCAGGTAAAACAACTGTAGCTAGATCGATTATTACAAAACTCGGATCCACGAATGTCACGTTAATTTCACAAGATAATTATTATCTTCATCATAGCGGACTGACCTTTGAAGAACGGGAACGCATTAATTATGATCATCCACGCGCATTTGAGAATGCTCTGCTTCTACAACATTTAAATGAGTTAAAAAGCGGGCGTCCCGTTGACATTCCAGTCTACGATTTCTCTCAGCATGCTCGTTCCCATGAAACGATCCGGATTGATGTCAAGCCGATTGTGCTGCTGGAGGGGATTCATGTGTTAACGGATGAAGAGCTTCGCGGCGCATTAAATATCAAGGTATTTGTAGATACAGACCCTGACGTCCGTGTTCTACGCCGTTTATCCCGCGATATTAATGAGCGCGGCCGCACGCTGCAGTCCGTTTTCGATCAATATTTGACGACTGTAAAGCCTATGCATGATGCTTTTATTGAGCCATCGAAGAAATATGCTGACATTATCATCCCGGAAGGCGGAGAAAACCAAATTGGTATCTCCCTCCTGACGATCTTGACAGAGCGTTATATGACGGATCAAGCGGCCAATTACGAAATCGGCTAAACAACCCTCCAAGACGAAGAAGCCACCGTACCTTTTATTCAAAGGAACAGTGGCTTTTTTCATACCGCACGACGTCGGAAAATGAACCCGGAAAGCCCAAATAACAAGTAAACGAGTCCTAAAAAGTAAAATATACTGGACACACTGATGAATCGCAGTGCCATCCCTCCCACTAAAGGTCCAATGATACTCCCCACACTATATTGAATCGAAGCGATGATATTGGCCGTCGGCAATAAATGCCGAGGCAAAATATCCGCAGCATAGGCCAAACCAAGTGAGAAGAACGATCCGACCATCCCTCCTGCTACTCCTAAACAGATCCCAAGACCCCATAGATTCGCCCCAACGAATGGCACACAGCCGAAAGCGGTAGCTCCAAAGATCGCGGTTCCCATTAGAATTGGCTTTCGCCCCACTCGATCACTCCAAATCCCCAATGGCAATTGCATGATAAGCCCTCCAATGCCCGTCACAGGGAGCAATAAACCGATTACAGACTCTGAAATGCCTATCCGAAGGCCATAGAGAGGGAAATTACTATTCATCGCGGCTTCCATGTAACCAAAGAGCAGCGACGTAACGAGAGGAAACCAGGCCAGTGAAATGACAGTGGTTGCTCGTTTATGTGCGGCCTCTGCGCGTTCCGATCGTTCTGGTTTCTCATTCTTAAGGCGCGTTAGAAGGAACATAATGAGGAGAAAGAAGCCGCTTGTCGACAGAAAGGGGACCCAGATCCCCGCATTTAGTAACGTAATCCCTAGCGGCCCTAGACTAAACCCGATGCCATAAGCCATCCCATATAAGGAGATGTTGCGACCTCTCTTCTCTTTTGGGCTTGAAGCTACAATCCATAGCTGTGTAGCAAAATGCAGTGCACTATCCCCGATGCCCACTAGTAATCGTAAAACGAACCAAAAACCAACCTGCTGCCAGGCTGGGAATAGACAATTTGCAACAATGATGAGCCCCATCCCGGATAGGATGACGGGTTTATAGCCGAATCGACGCACAGGCTTCTCTATGAAGAACATCGTCGCAAATATCCCAATGTATAGAGCCGCTGCATTCACACCATTTGCATCTGGGGAAAGTCCGGATCGATCCAGCAATATGGTCAGCAGTGGCAGGAGCATCCCTTGACTCATTCCTGCCACAATGATGACCATAATTAATGTCGTTAATTGATAGTTCCCACGAAGAAGTGTTTTAAGCGCCATTCCCGAAATCCACCGTTTCCCATCGATCGGCATAGTCATTTAGCTTGCCATGAAGGGGAACACGGAACTGCGTGAAGATGACGAGTCTTGCTTTTTTGATCCATTCTTTGAAGGATGGATAGGTCACAAAAAGGTTGGCATAGCGGTCACTCATACAAATAAAATACGGGCTAGGCGATTTCTCCGCCAGGAAGCTTAGTGATGTATCCAAGGGAGTGTATTTCTTCCGCTTTCCTTCCCATTTATCCAGTTCGATTGAAAGCGTCGTATCGACATCCTCCAGCAATGACTCTAGATGCTTTACACGGGCGTAATAAGGCAGCTCTGCGCGAATATCCATCCTACGAAGCGTTTCTTCATGCTGTGGATAAAAGACGGCTCGTACGAACTTCTTACTCTCTGCCCATGCGATGAAACCGTTCATCTCTCGTTCCGTCCAGTCCTCGAACGTTTCGAAGACGAATACGGTACCTTTCTCTGTATCAGGCGGGGGTTCGTACCCAAAGGGCACTTTAATTTGATCTCTTGCCATAGCGTCCTCCTCTAGTTGTCGTCCCATTTTCTTGAAAGCACCTTACTCCTAGAAGTAGTATACCCCTTCCAACTCCACGAAGCCATGATCCTCGATTGGATTACCACAACGCGTTGCGTTATAATTTAACGGTACGTATTTTTTATTAAAGGGAGACCTATAGATGAGAGATCCACGACTTCAAACGTTTGCACGAAACATTATTCAATATTCGGTGAACCTACAACCCGGTGAGAACATATTGATTGAAATGATAGGTGTTAAAGATCCTGAGCTTGCGAAATGCTTAATTGAGGAAGTTTATGCCGCAGGGGGTAACCCTTTCATTGAATTGCGTGATCCAGCAATCACACGCAGTCTGCAAATGAAAGGCACGCAGGAGCAATTCAGCGCATGGTCTAATTTTGAACTGGAGCGAATGAAACAGATGGATGCTTATGTGGCTGTTCGCAGCGGCGATAACATCACAGAGTCTTCCGATGTGCCTGATGAGCAAATGAAGCTATTCCTGAAGCATTTCCAACGTCCCATCTTCGATGAGCGCATCAATAACACCAAATGGGTCGTGATGCGGTATCCGAATCCTTCGATGGCGCAATTGGCTGGTAAGAGCACGGAAGCCTTCGAAGACTTCTACTTTAATGTGTGTAACCTCGACTATAGCAAAATGGCTAAAGCCATGGAATCTCTCGTTGATCTGATGAACCGTACCGATCGTGTACGTCTAGTCGCGAAGGGAACCGATCTCAGCTTCTCGATCAAAAATATCGGAGCTGTTCCGTGTTCTGGCCTTCGCAATATCCCGGACGGCGAGGTGTATACAGCACCTGTGAAGGATTCCGTTAACGGTGTCATCAGTTACAACACGCCAACGATCTATTCCGGCACCTCTTTCGAGAACATCGTCCTGACGTTCGAGAATGGCCGTATCATTCAAGCGACCAGCAATGACACGAAGAAGTTGAATGAGATCCTGGATACGGATGACGGGGCTCGTTTCATCGGTGAATTCGCGATCGGTGTGAATCCTTATATACAAAATCCGATGAAAGATATTTTGTTCGATGAGAAAATTGACGGCAGCATCCATTTCACACCAGGTCAAGCCTATGAAACTGCGGATAATACGAACCGTTCATCTGTACACTGGGATATGGTCTTGATTCAACGTCCAGAGTATGGCGGCGGCGAAATTTATTTCGACGATGTGCTCATACGGAAAGACGGACGTTTTGTCATTCCTGAGCTAGAGAAATTGAATCCCGAGAATTTAATGTAGTTAATTAGGTAGGACACCGTGCAACATCGTCCTCCAAGACGTTAAAAGCAGTTGAGGCTTACGAGGTTCCTCGTGAAGCTTCAACTGCTTTTTTCAGCCTAACCAATGGAAGACGACCTTTTCCGTGGATTCTTTATGTTTGGGTAAGACAGGCGGTATGAGCAAGCTTGCTTGTTTTAAAGGCTCCGCAGGTTCTGGAGCAGCTGATGGCGAGCTCAAGTTCGAGCCCGAGACTGTGTTCGAGAGAATGCGCACCTCTGCGCCTTTTGGAACGAATGGGAATATCTGTTGGACATCCTCATTCGTTAAGCGCACACAGCCCAGAGATTTATCCGCGCCGATGGAAGTCTCATCATAAGTGCCGTGTAAAGCGATTGCGCCTAGCCCTAAGCCTGCTTCGCCATAGCTCTGGGTTGTCTTCCCTTTTGGCTGCTGGACGCGGTCTATGACGCGAAATTCGCCCTCTGGCGTGCTGCCGCCAGCTCCAAGCCCGATTTCCTTATCCCACAGGAGATATGAACCGCTTACCAGCTTTAACTGGTGCTCCGCTTTGTTAACTTCTAGATGAACGGGGTCATAAGGCACTCCTGCTCCCTCATCTGTATTCGCATAAAACATATGGGCCATATCCCCTGCATGGGGATCATACACCCATCCCCCCCGGCCATCATAGACCGTTGAGACCTGATTCGAGCCTGAATCAGCTTCTACAGGGATAAAGCTTAAATAATTATTCGGATAGTCTTGCAGCAGCTCATCTACGTTCGACGGAGGGCCACCAACATCTTTTTCGTAGGATGTCAAAGCCGTCCGAACTAAATTAGCACCAATCGCACTAAGCGGTTGGTGCTCTTCAAATTCTGCATTCAGGAAGCGGATATGAACCATGTCCTCTGCACTTGGCTGATAGGTGGCAACGGCAATGGCCTTCTTGATCACATCTGCATTGGTCAACAGCATAGTTTTGCCGGTATCCCTTGCATCCTGCGAAACAATACTATAAATCAAAATATTGGCATTCGGCATTTCTTTTGCAAGAACAAGGGCTTGATTGTGCAGCGACTTCTCAATGTCAGAACGCGCTGTCTCTGGCGAGACATACAAGATAAACGGCTTGTCCACCGTCTCATAGGTAACCTCACTGCCTACGCCCCATAGTTTCATTTTGGAAACCGTACGGGAAATCGATGAATTACCTAAGAAAAGTGCAGCCAAGAGAACATTAATAAGCAGGAGTACAATGAGTAACGTTTTCATAAAAGGAGGCAATAACGGCTTCTTACTAGCTGGAAGCGTGTTTTCCAAACTTTCGAGATGTGCCGCGTGCTGCAGGTCTAACTGATGGATCGCTCGATTCGCAGCGGAATAAAAGGGTGAAGGATAGGTTCTAAGCACTTCCTTATAATGAAATCGAGCGCGAGTCCAGTTTCCTTTCACATGAAATTTTCGACCCAAATTATAATGGGCTTCCGGCGAGTTCGCATCCAAATAGCGAATGACTTTCTCATAATAAAGCGGATCTGAATGACTAATGAACAAGTTCTTGTGCAAATGGATGAGGTGATCATCAAGTTGGTTATGGAAACGTTGATTTCGTCGGATCATTCGGCTCCTCTCCGTTCATGAAATTAGCTTGTCTCACCAGTTGTTCGATACAATTAGTATCTCTGATACATAATGTATCATGTCAGAAATAGAAAGACAACCCTTTTATCACCCGCAATACCTCGATGCCCTATCCATAACGAAAAAACGCCCTTCACCACTAGTGGCAAAGAACGTTTTTCATTAACGACATGAATGATTTAGTGTCCAACCATATTATAAGTCATAATCCAGATCGAACCAGCAACAATCGTAATCAGAATGACAAGTCCGAAGATCAGCGCCATAATGTTCCAGCGCGCATTCTCGCCCTCTTTGACATGCATGAAGAAGAACAACTGAACAGCGAATTGCAGAACAGCCATGATCAAAATCAATACCAATGTCCCCGTTTTTTCAAGCATATGGTTCATAACAACCACAAGTGGAATAATGGTCAAAATAATCGAGAGTGCAAATCCAATGATATACGATTTCAATGAACCATGTGACTCATGATTGTTATGCGAACTAGTATGTGATTGACTCACTTACATCACCCCCATGAGATAAACAACCGTAAATACGAAGATCCAAACGACATCAAGGAAATGCCAGTATAGGGAAATGATCGCCACTTTACGTTTCGTAACAGCCGTAATTCCGCGGCGTTTCAATTGAAAGATTAATCCAATCATCCAGATCAAACCAACGGATACGTGAAGTCCGTGCGTACCAACTAGTGTGAAGAACGCAGATAAGAACCCGCTCGTGCTGATTGTTGCTCCTTCATGATTAACCATGTGAATAAATTCATTCAGCTCTAAGCCAACGAAGGACGCTCCTAGAAGCACTGTAACGGCTAACCAGCCGATGAGTTGCTTCATGTTGCCTTTGTGCATACCAAGCACAGCGATCCCGCTCGTAAAGGAGCTCGTAAGCAAGATGAAGGTTTCAGCAATAATACCTGGCATCTTGAAAAGTTCTTCCGGTGTAGGTCCACCGTTCGTGTTCTGATGAAGCACCACGTACGTGGCGAATAAAGAACCGAATAAGATACAGTCCGTAATTAGAAATATCCAAAAGCCGAACGTCTTGAGCGATTCATGATCGTGCTCATGATCGTGTTCGTGGTCATGATGTGCTGCATGTGAAACTGTATGTGCCATTAGCCCTTCACTCCTCTCCATGCGTCTTCCGTGGCTTTCACTTCATCCGCTGGAATATAGTAATCCGTATCATAGCTGAAGGAACGAGCAATCATACAGATGGCAACTCCGATTAATGCCGGAATCGTCAACCACATCCAATCCCATACGAACCCGAAGCCTGCGAAGAACCACATACCCGAGATAATGAACGGAATTGCAGAGTTTTTCGGCATATGAATAGGTTCATACGTGGTAGGTACAGGCTGCTTCGGTACCGTGCCTTGCTTCTCTTCCCACCAAGCATCTGTTACATCCGCTTTCGGAAGCACAGCAAAGTTGTAAAGTGGTGCTGGTGAAGGAATCGACCATTCCAATGTGCGTGCATCCCACGGATCTCCCGTAAGATCTGGTTCTCTGAATTTAATCGAGTGCGCGATTTGCCATACTTGGAATAGGAAGCCTACCCCCATCAGGAAACCACCGATTGTGGAAACCATGTTTAGCGGGCCCCAGCCCATATCCCAGCTATACGTGTAGGTACGACGAGTCATCCCATCTAGCCCTAGGAAATATTGCGGCATGAAACAAACATAGAAACCAATGTTCCATAACCAGAATGCCCAACGTCCCAGACGTTCATTGAGTTTGAAGCCGAACATCTTCGGCCACCAGTAGTAAAGACCCGCGAAATATCCGAACGCAACCCCACCGATTAATACTTGATGGAAATGTGCAATCAAGAAATAACTGTTGTGAAACTGAAAATCAGCAGGTGCCACAGATAAGAGTACCCCTGTCATCCCCCCGACGATGAAACAAGGAATGAAGGCGATTGTCCAAAGCATCGGTGTCGTAAAGCGGATTTTCCCCCTAAACATCGTAAACAGCCAGTTAAATACTTTGGCCCCCGTCGGAATCGCAATGAGCATCGTACTTATCGCGAAGAAAGCATTCACATCTGCGCCTGAACCCATCGTGAAGAAGTGATGCGCCCATGTAAAGAAGGATAATAAACTAATGATGAGCATCGCGAAAACCATGGATTTGTAGCCGAACAGCTTCTTCTTCGAGAAGGTCGACACGACTTCTGAGAAGATACCGAAGGCTGGAATCACGACAATGTAGACCTCAGGGTGACCCCACATCCATATTAAGTTGATGTACATCATTGGATTTCCGCCGCCGTCCAAGGTGAAGAAATGCGCACCTAAGAAACGGTCTAAGAACAATAACGCAAGTGTAACGGTCAAGATTGGGAATGCGAAGATGATCATGATACAGCTTGAAAATACGGACCATGTAAACATTGGCATTTTCATCAATTTCATGCCAGGTGTGCGCATTTTCAAAATGGTCACAATAAAGTTAATCCCCGTTGCTAAACTACCGATACCCGAAACTTGAATGCCCCATATATAGAAGTTCTCTCCAACTCCTGGGCTATGTGACATTTCAGATAAAGGCGGATAACTCAACCAACCTGCATCTGGTGAACCCCCGATTACGAAGGAAACGTTGAACAGCATAGCGCCCCAGAAGAACATCCAGAAGCTTAATGAATTTAAGAACGGATACGCGACATCGCGCGCCCCGATTTGTAATGGGACAACAATGTTGAACAAACCAAACATCAGCGGCATCGCCATGAACAGAATCATGATAACGCCATGCGTTGTGAAAATTTGATTATAGTGATCCGGCTGCAGGATCTGATTGTCCGGAATCGCGAGCTGCAAGCGCATGAGAAGCGCATCCACACCGCCGCGGAACAACATCAGGATCGAACAAATGATGTACATGATCCCAATTCGTTTATGATCGACAGTCGTCAACCATTCACGCCAGAGCCAGCCCCATTTCCTGAAAAAGGTGAGCACGAAAACAATTGCTACCATCGAGAGCCCGATACTGACCTGGGCACCCAAAATCATCGGATCGCCCGTTACGAAAAAATCAGAGGCGAAATCTTTTATTTTATCGAGCATGAGATGATCTCCCTTCGTGAAACTTTAATCAATTACTTTGACATATTCATTTGGCTATGGTCCATATCCATTTTGGAGTGGTCCATAGGCTTGTTCTTTTCAATCGTATCGGCTTTAATCGTGCCTTCTTCCTTAGAACCCATGCTCTTATGCCCCGGTTCAATCCCATTGGTAACCGTTGCACCATGCATATATTTCATCACGGTCCGGTCAAATAGATCGTCAGGGATGGAGGAGAAATATCTCACACCTGATTTACCTGGCATGGATAATTCTTTGTACGTCTCATCCGTCAATTTTGTCGGTACATTTTTGGTCTTCGCAACGAATGTGTCGAAGTCCGCACGAGACGTCGTATTCACATCGAAGGTCATGTCCGCGAAATGCTCCCCACTGAAGTTCGCACCTGTTCCGAAATAATGCCCGATCTCATCGGCTTGTAAGTATAGCGTCATTTTCATACCTGACATCGTATAAATCTGTCCACCTAACTGCGGAATCCAGAAGGAATTCATTGGCGCATCAGATGTAAGTTCAAATTTAATCGGTGTATCTTCAGGAATTTGCAAATAATTGACGGTTGCGATGCCTTGCTCTGGATAAGTGAATAACCATTTCCAATCGAGCGATGTAACTTGAATCGTAATAGCCTCTTTATCAGACTTCAAAGGTTTAGAAGGATTTAATGCATACGTGTATTTCACCGTAACAACTGCTAAGGCTACAATGATAATAATCGGAACAGCCCACCACACGACTTCTAATGAAGTACTGTGTGACCAGTTCGGCTTGTACGAAGCTTTATTTCCTTTCTTATCACGATAGCGCCAAACGATCCATGCCGTAAGTGCAAGCACCGGCACGAGGATAATTGCGCACAATATGGTGGCAATCACAATAAGATCCCTTTGCTGTGCGCCTACCGGTCCTTTCGGATCCAATACCATTGCTTGATGGCCACAACCTGAAAGTAGTGTAATGATGGCAACCATCGTGAAGAGCATCCCTGCTTGGACAAGCTTTCTCTTCTTCATTCTCTATACCCTCCCAATCACAAATCCTATCTATAAGTAACATATCACCTTGTTCATAAAAGATCATCATCACAAACAGGTCTTAACAAATACGTCAATGGTTTGACGTTGGAATGTAAAACAACTGTCACAGAACGTTTGTTGACTCTGATGGAAAATTATGAACGACAAAAAGCCTTTCAAGTGTTCTCACTTGAAAGGCTAATATAGTATTCCTTGGAATTCCAAAACTCATTCACTCTTGGAAACAGAACGAGAATGTACCAAATGAATAGCTGTACGAATCACATAAACATGGACACTACCTACCATAAATCCAATACCGACCATTAAAGGTGTATTGCGATCATTGAAACTTTCTATGCTGAACAAGCTTAGTACTAAACCAACAGCAAGCAAAGCCCAAGCGGTAAATGTCATCATTTTCACTAATGGCATAACATCTCGTTCTACGCGCTCAATAGGGTTAACGGACACGGCTCTATTAGACATTGTCATCACAACTCCTGACTTAAATGTAAGTGCTTTAATAGTAGTATACCACAAAAAAAAGATTTTGTTCATATTTTATTCACACGATGATCAAGATTTGGACAAAATTTAGTTTGCTTTTATTAGTAAGAATATTAGTATTGACATTCAATGAATTATGTGATATTATTAATTATTTATTTGACAGACTATCACCCTTTGGATATGATATCACTATTCCATTTTCACTTATCATTTCACATTGGAGGGCTTCGCATGCAAATATCCAAAGGACTTTATTCACTTGAGCTAGCTGTACCTGTTATGGGCAACGTCACTGTCATCCACCCCGCTCTATTGGTTGATGAACAAGGAGTTCTCCTAGTCGATACAGGCCACCCAGGTGTCATGCCATTAATTCAAAAAGCGTTCGAAGACATTGCCGTTCCCTTGAAGGCTTTGGACTCCATCATTATTACACACCAAGATATCGATCATATCGGCAGCCTTTCTACGCTTCTGGAAGCTTCCGAGCGGCCCATCGAAGTATTCGCGACCGAATTAGAAAAACCATATATCCAAGGCGAGAAACGTCTCATCAAAATTACACCTGAAGCAATCGAGCGTGCCATGGCTAACTTGCCAGCGGACGCAGCACCCGAAATGAAGGCAGCCTTTCGGAATAGACTTGAGAATCCGCCTAAAGGGCCTGTTCACACGATTCTCGAAGATGGACAAGAAATTGATCGGTTTGGCGGGCTTACCGTGATCCTCACGCCAGGACATACACCAGGCCATATGAGCCTTTATCATAAAGCAAGCAAAACCTTAATTGCCGCGGATTCCATGGTTGTTACGGACGGTGTACTTGAGGGTCCTATTCCAGCGTATTGTTCAGACTATCCTTTGGCCTTAGCGTCATTGCAGAAATACACCGAGTTTGATATCGAGAATATCCTTTGTTATCACGGTGGGCTATTCACTAACCATGTGAACCAACGGATCGCTGAAATTATTGCTCAGAACGTGAAGGGATAGACAAATAAAGGCTGACCTCCGGTAGTCATTCACCGGAGGTCAGCCTTTTTGTCTATGTATGTACGTACTACTTCAGAAGTGTGTAACTGCCGATATACGGAAGAGGTTTGACTTGGCCTTGTGCAGCTGCAACGATGCCCAATACCGCCAAAATCACCACGGCTAAATTGGCAAGGGGTAGAAGCAGCCAACCGATGAATGGGATAATGCCTAGTACAACATTCACGATGACCCCAGTTAGGAACAAGGTAAGGCCTTGATTCGCATGGTACCATGCGTACTTCGAGTCTTTTGCCGCGATAAGAGGAACAAAAAACAAAATGTACGCCAAAATCGCCATTCCCTTATTACTTTGAATATCTGTGGCATCATACATGGACAGCACCTCATCTTCTCAGAGTTTTCTCTTCCATTATATTCGCCAACCATCATTTATGCCTAAAAATTTGTACAGCATCCAAATCATTGAACTCGTATTCATTACGATTCAAGGTTTAATTCCTACTCCGTTTGGTTAAGCTTCTTCCAATCTTCCAGCAATTTAGCTTCACGCGCTGGACTTAAGCCGGCTTGCCTCACAATTGCAGCATCTCGCGTCTGGTCCCATGCCAATGTGTCCCGAACCGTTTCCACCAGTGATCGTGTTTTCAATCCGGATTGGAATGCTTTTGCATTATTCAATTGAAGCATGCCGAGTAAGCTATCGCTGGGCAACCAGAGCGGAAGATCCATCCAACCGGCTACCTCACTTGCAACTAAGAATTCCTCCGTCACCCAAGTGAGATCCGTTTCAATGTCTCCCCTCCGACAAGCTTCTACAACTTCTTCCATCGTGTAATCACTACCGCTTGCATGCAAGGTGCCCGTTACTCCCGCTTCAACTAAGATAAGGATCCATGCCGCGAGATCGCGCACATCAATGAATTGCAGTTTCCGCTCTTTCGGAAGCGGCACCAACACTTGACCGCCGCGTTGCAATCGTGCTGGCCAATACGTGAATCGGTCTGACGCATCATACGGCCCAACTATAAGTCCAGGACGAATGATTAATGCGCCAGTAGGAAAGGCTTCTTTAACAACCTCTTCACACTGCGCTTTTAATGCACCATATCGCTGACCTGGGTCTTCAGCATCCTCCAATCGTCTCACAGGTGCGGTTTCATCAAAAAGAACTTGCTTTAAATCGGCATAGGCCGAAATAGTTGAAATGAACGTGTAGTGCTTGGCACTACGTTTCAGCACGTCTGTTGAAGCCGCGACTGATTCAGGCTGGTATCCGCTAGTATCGATGACGGCATCCCATGATCCCGCCTGCAGTTTCCCCATATCCGTATCTCGATCTCCAAGAATGTGTCGTACTTCCGGAAAAGCATTGGCATCATGTAATCCACGATGAAACAATGTGACTTCATGCCCTTTTGCTAGCGCCGCCTCAGTCAGAGCTCTTCCCAGAAATTTAGTACCGCCAAGAATAAGTATATGCACAGTTTTCTCTCCTCCCACAGTTATTTATCAATGTACTATTCGATCTAAAATCGCTCTCGCCTGCTTCACGCGCTCTACATCAACCATTTCATCTACATCACCATTGGCTCTTACGCCCGTTCCAAGATGAACACATTGAACACTCGTCGCCAGCACGAAAGTCTCCAAGCTCTGTAAGGTAAGTCCGCTTCCTGCCATAATCCTTAAATGGCGCCCCTTCGTCAATGCTTCCAGATGACTTAGCTGCTCGACGGCCTGCAATGCGCTAGGCGCCCCGCCTGATGTAAGTACAGAACGAATTCCCTTATAAGTTTGGAGTATTTGTAAGGCTTCTTCTTGCTGTTTAATCTCATCAAATGCCCGATGAAACGTGACAGGCAAGGAACTTGCAGCTAAGAGCTCCTCTATGGTACCGCGGTCAATCTCAAGTTCAGGGGTGAGCACTCCCCATACAAGGGCTGCTGCGCCTGCTTGTTCAGCGCTTTGAATGGCGAGTCTCATCGCCGAAACATCACTCTTTGACATGTGAAACGAGCGCGCATGGGGCCGAATCATCACATGTACAGGAATTCGTACGGAATCCGTTATACGCTTCACAAGCGCCATATCTGGTGTCAAACCACCTTGTCTGAGATCTGAAACGAGTTCAATGCGATCAGCACCGCCAGCCTCAGCTCTCACTGCATCTTCTAGTGATGTCGCAATTACTTCCAATAACATCGTTTGGACACCCACCTCTCTATAACAGACGATCCCATTTACTTTAACATAAAAATCGACAACACAAAAAACTCCGTACATCTCATCGATGACGGAGCGGCACTAAGCTATCTGTAAGTGTAAGGCCCTAGGAATTAGAGGCTGTCTGCCATTGTTGCTGTACTTCGACAAGCTCTAGATTGGTAAAAAAACGACTCAGCTTCAGCATCTTCTCGTTTGCAGCTAATTTCGGCAGGGCTGCGCTCATAGGCTTGCCTTTGTAACATACGATAAACAACAATTACATCACCTTCGCTTCCGTGGATTACAACACTGGTTTTTTTCTTCTGCTACATCATTCGAAAGACCCCCTCAGCTTTGAGGGGGTCTTTTCGACATTTCGACAAAATTCGCCTTATACAATTGCTAAATCAGATAATTTTGCTCGAACTTCTTCTACGATCTGCGCGGCATCCTCTGCTCGATTGACTACATCAATCCGGTCCATATCTACGATGAGCACTTCGGAAGCATGATAATGGTTCATCACCCAGTCATCATAACCTGACCACAACTGACGATAATACGCAACTAGTGATTCATCTTGTTCAAAGCTGCGTCCGCGTAGACCTATACGGTGAATCACCGTTTCAAATGAAGCTTTGAGATACACCATCAAATCCGGTGATTTCTTTGGAAGCTCTGCGAGTTCGGACATCATGTTATCTGCCAAACCTTCATATACATCGAATTCGAGTTGTGAAATACGACCCAGCTCGCGATTTACTTTGGCAAAATACCAATCTTCATAAATACTTCTATCCAGTACATTTCGATTATGTACCAATGCCTGTTTAATGGCCTTAAATCTCGTATTCAAAAAGTGCAATTGCAGCAGAAATGGATACCGATGCTTTTCGATTTCCTCCGGTGAAGCCGTATAAAAAAGCGGTAAAATCGGATTATCATCAACACTCTCGTAGAAAACATTTGAATTTAATTCTTGTCCAAGCAAAGTAGATACAGATGTTTTACCTAGACCAATCATTCCCCCAACCACAATCACTGCCATTGACCCCTTTCTCCTTCTACCCAATCATTAATTTACCCACTGTCAATTCAGCAAAGCTTACCCATTATACAAGGAAATTCAGCGAGTGGGAACCCTCAATTTTCACCTTTCATGTTCACCTTCGATCATATTCTACTTAATTTAGGAAATCCTTTAAGTAACGGGCATGTGATGAAAAAGGAGTCAATCTTGATCATGCTTTTAAAAAATAACGAAACCCCGCAAAATAATTAACATGACCGTGTGATGATTTCCGTTTTCGTACTGTCTCTATATATAAGAGCAATACGATACTATCCAGAAGACAGAGGTGTAACGATGATTTACGGAACTAAGCTACTAGACACAGATACAGAGATATTTGCTGCTGCGTTAACGAAAACACCCGTTTTTGTGTGGTCACTTGACCAACTTGGTGTATATTATCAAGTAAATACAGGGATTATCACCAAATATACCAACGATCATGTACAAGTTTATAATGAGAATAATACCTCTGTCTCCACTTGGTATTCACGCGAAACTTCAGAATTTAGCATAGCTTTTTAAAAAATACAAAAACCGCCTTCACGGATTCAAGCCGTCGGCGGTTTTATCATATTCAAAAGCTGCATCTCATGCATGATGATTATGCTCATTCGATTGTGTCGGTAACAAGACGTCAATCGTCGTACCATATCCCACTTGACTTTGGATAGTCATAGTCCCCTTATGGGCTTCGACGATTTTAAAGCACATCATCAACCCTAAGCCTGTCCCCTTTTCCTTGGTTGTATAGAACGGCTCCCCTAACTGCTTCAAGCGTTCCTCCGGAATCCCGCAGCCATTATCCTGTGTTCTCACACGGATCAGATCATTTTCCAGCACAGAAACCGTCATTTTGATTTGCCCATCTTTCGGAATCGCCTCCATCGCATTTTTGATCAAGTTAATAAATAATTGCTTCAAATGCATTTCCGAGCAGATGATCTCTGGAATCTCCGATTGAAACTCCAACAATAGTTGTACATTACACAAGGCCGCTTGTGTATCTAACAAGGCAATTACAGATTGCAAAATGGCGTTCAAATTACTCTTTTTATATGTAATGGCTTCCGGCTTCGCAATAACGAGAAATTCACTCACAATGAAATTGATCCGATCCAGTTCAGATAGCATGATATCGAAGTAATGTTGCTTGCCCTTCAAATCATGCTGCAAAAGCTGCAAGAAGCCGCGGAGTGAAGTCAACGGGTTACGAATCTCATGGGCAAGCCCTGCCGCCAGCTGACCGGCTACGGAAAGCTTGTCTGATTTCCGCAACAGCTCCTCGGTTTGCTTGCGCTCCGTAATATCTCTCGTAATGCCTGCGAATCCGAAGATGTCCCCCTTCTCATTCTTAATCGGGGTTTTCGTTAGACTAACATGAATAAGTTGACCATCTTTACGTAGTCGAACCGACTCTTCATCGGTAATTCGTTGCCCTAACCTTAACTTCTCATACATTCCTCTTCGTTCATCTTCCAGAAAATCCGGATAATTGGGTAATGGTCGACCAAGTAACTCTTCTTGGGACCACCCGAAAATGTGTTCATGAGCAGCATTAACAGAGATCACTCTCTCGTTCAAATCAAGCACACAAATGCCGTCTGATGTATTGTTAATAACAGATTCCAGCAGTTCTTTCGTGTCGCGCAGCTCCGTTTCCATCCGCTTACGTTCGGTGATATCTACACATGAACCGATCACTTCTATGACACGATCCTGCTCAATAATAGGTCGCAATGACGTCAAATAAGTGATGCCGCGGAACGTGGCTTCGTACATGACATTTTCTTCGCCTTGCCAAGCTCTCTGATAATAATCTTCCATCGAATCCGCTATTGGAGTCGGCCAAATCTCATGCAACCCTTTACCCAAAATATGCTTCGGTTTATAACCTAAACGATACAGCAGTTCACCATCACATAGGGTATGGATGAAACTTCCATTTAATTGTCTAAACTTCAACGTCATGCCTTGCTGCCTTCGAACCGTGTCATGCAGATCTTGCTGTGCAATGCGAAGAGATTCCCGATCTTTAATGAATTGGGTAATATCTTTGGCAATAAGATACATCCCATCGGATTTGTCTTTGACGATAATAGGTACATTCTTCACACCAAGTTCGATAATCTCGCCATTTTTATGTAAAAAACACAACATATAATTATCTTGTTGCGAGAGGATACTGTCAGCTGAACTAACCGTTTCATGGTTCTGGAGAAAGATTTGGTGAATGAATTGGCACATCAATTCGTTCTCAGTGAATCCTAGAATCCGCTCCATCGCTGGATTAACACAGAGAATACGTCCATCCATATCACAGGTTAGAATCCCTGCAGGGTTATGTTCAATCAAAGATTTATAGCGTTGCTCGCTCTCGGCAAGCTTCCGTTCCATCTCCGATTGCGTGGACAGATCCTTTACCTGAGCAACAAATGCGTAAGGTTCATGATCCGAATTTCGGATTACGGACATGAGCCAATCCACATTTTTAAATGACGTATCCTTATGTTTCATAAGTATATTCATTTGGAAGGAGGCTATCTCACCAGAAATCAGCTTCTCCATCGTGTTATCTATATGTCGAGCCTGTTTAACCTCAAATAAGTGCTTCATGCTCGTTGCAAGAAGTTCCTCTTCGGAATAACCAAGAATACGACTTAAACTGTTATTGATTCGCAGCCATTGCCCTTCAAGCGTCATAAGAGCCATGCCGATGGTTGTGAACTCAAAAATAGCGTCAAACGAAGGCTCCATTTTCGATAGCATACTCATATTTTATCCCCTATCATTAAGGCTTGGATGGTGATCATCACTGTTTGATACATTCGACAACGTCACTTGCAATCCTGCCCGCACTGCGCGTGGTTACGAATTAGTCCGCGAAATGTGCTCTAGTCCTTCCGGCAATATGTTAAAATGAAAGCAATCATATTTCATTTCAGCCTATAGGAGGAGTGCACCCTTGCCTAATATTTGGACACATCTCATTTTCGGACAAAAAGCCATGCATGAGCTGGGTCATACATCAGTACTGAATGATAAACAGCTGCGGCATATTTTCTCACTCGGTTGTCAAGGACCTGACTTTCTGTTCTATCATAACTTCCTGCCTTGGAAAAAAGACAAAACACTTAACGAGCTTGGAAGTCGCATGCACAAGGAAGCCTGTGGGCCCTTCTTGCTAGATCTCATCCAGCAGGTACAAGGCCGTGGCTTGTATAATCCAGCTGTTCTCTATGTACTCGGGTTTGTTACGCATCACGTGTTAGACCGTAACTTGCATCCCTATGTCTTCTATAAATCTGGTTTTAAGAAATGGGATCATCAACGCTTTGAGATCATCATGGATACCATTGTCGCCAAGCATGAGCGTGGCATCCAAACGTGGCAAACACCGGTTTGGAAAGAAATCTATGTAGGTGACTCATTTCCCCTTGGAATCGTACCGGCGCTATCCGCTGCTGCCAAGCAGCACTACCCTGAGATTGCCTCGAAAATGAGCGACCAGGATTGGAACGACGCTTACTACGACATGATTCGCGCACAGCGGCTTTTCCACGATCCAAGCGGGCTGAAACGGGTATTGACACTGGGTCAAATATCGCCATTGGTGTTTAAGAAGAAGCCTGCTCCACTTGATTATTTCAATGAATCTAACCATGTCTGGAATTGTCCAACTGACCTTAACGAAACCTATACGTACAGTGCCTGGGAGCTATTCGACATCGCCATGGATGACGCCATGCAGGTTCTTCAAGCGACCATCCGCGCGTTGCAAAGCGGCTCAGATGCTGATTATGCATCGCTTCAGGCAGTACTTGGAAACCGATCCTATGAGTCTGGAAAGGACTGCGAACTTGACTTACCTTTAACTTATGTCAATTCGATCCTGTAGCAAGTATCCGACATTCTTATAGCTACTCATACTATTCGAAACATTATCCAGTTTTTGGTCCATAGAAATGAAAAAAACCATGAATATTGTCATTCATGGTTTTTGATGTGTGCGAATGGTGGAATGCACCAGTCGATTTCTGTCATTTTCAGTTGTTTTAAGTAGGCATTTGCTTGAGAATAGGGCTTACTTCCCAAAAATCCACGATAGGCCGAAAGAGGACTCGGATGCACCGATGTGATGATATAATGTCGATTCGTATCAATAAATGACAGCTTCGCCTGTGCATGACTGCCCCATAGGACGAAGATAACCGGTGTCTCTCGGGCATTTAGTGCCTGAATGACACGATCGGTAAAGCGTTCCCAGCCCTTTCCCTTGTGGGAATTGGGAGCAGCCTCGCGCACCGTTAAGACGGTATTCAGAAGAAGAACCCCTTGTTCTGCCCATGACTTCAAATATCCATGATCCGGGATCTCACAGCCCATATCCGTCTCCAACTCTTTGTACATATTCCTCAAAGAAGGAGGGATTGCCATCCCTGGCTTCACAGAAAAGCTGAGCCCGTGTGCTTGTCCGCTTCCATGATAGGGATCTTGCCCGAGAATAACAACTTTCGTATCTGCGAATGAGGTCAATTCCAAGGCACTAAACACATCATCCGCTGGCGGATAAATGGTCCCCGTCTGATACTCTTCCTGAAGAAAAAACTGTAATTGTTCAAAGTAGGGTGCCTGAAATTCATCCTGCAGCACCGTTAACCAATCATTCGTGACGTGTTTCACTTGGACCTCCTCCATGCCGTTATTCGGTACCAAGCGCACCTGTTGCAACATCCTTCAATACGATTTTCCCATCTGTTTCTGTGCCATCAGCAAGCACAAGCTTCAACTTCGTTGTTTTCCCTTTAAGGACAAGCGCTTGTACCTGCGTTTCTGTTAAACTCCGACCAAAGCTTTCTTTCCAGATGACGAAACTGCAGCCCTCTTTATAATGGGAACAGCCATACCCTTTACGTCCCATGAAGAGGGAACCGCCGCATCCCGGTCTTGGACATGTCGCGATGAACGTGCTCGTCCCATCACCTGAAAGCTTCGTTGCAGCAGGTGCTTTCTTCCTCGCTGCTGGCGCTTTCGCTGCTCCATCACCGCGTGATGATGCGCTGCGCTTCGTGCTTGGCTCAGGCGCATTCTCCGCTTCGAAATCCGTTTTCGAAGCGCGGGCTTGCTTGCGTACCTTATCCACGATCAGCGTCGCGAATCTTTTCACGTTATGCATGAACTGCTCATCAGATGCCGTGCCGCGGGAGATTTCGTTCAATCTGCGCTCCCATTGACCGGTCATCTCCGGCGAGGTTAGCAGCTCAATACCCGCTCCGCGAATCAACTCAACAACCATGCGGCCCTTCTGAGTCAAAATAATCTTCTTCCCTTGCATGTCGATATACCCGACCTTCTTCAGTCGTTCAATCGTCGCTGCGCGGGTTGCCGGGGTGCCTAAACCAGAGTCTTTCATCGCATCGCGGAGCTCTTCATCCTCAATCTGCTTCCCTGCGCTTTCCATCGCTTTGAGCAGGGTCCCTTCATTGAAATGTTTAGGAGGCTGCGTATCTTTCTCCTTTACGATGGCATCCGTACATAGCACGTCCCCTTGCGCATCAATCGAGAACGGCTCATTGACTTCGACTTCTTCCTCTTCTTCGTCTTCCTTTTCCTTGCCCTTGGTGGCTTTGGCCTTCTCTTTCTTCTGATCGGCATAAATGACCTTCCAGCCTAAGGAGAGAAGTTCCTTAACCGTTGTTTTGAACATCTCCTGCTCAACTTCAGTCATGACCGTATGCACCTTATAAGCCGCTGGCGGGTAAAATTGTGACAAGAAGCGTCGTACAATGAGATCGTACAGCTTCTGCTCGTCGGGACTTAAACCGGAAGCCTTCTTATTGGTAGGCAGGATCGCGTGGTGATCCTCAACCTTGGATGGATTGCAAATAAATTTATTATTAATATGAACAAGATTGCGATTCGCGCCTTGGACAAGTTCATGATAAGCCGTTCCTTGCAAGGCGTTCAGAGCCTTATGCATGTCCGGAATATTTTGCTCCGTCACATAGTTAGAATTCGTCCTCGGATAAGAGATAACTTTGTGTTTCTCATAGAGGGCTTGCGCGGTATCTAACGTTTTCTTAGCGGAGAACGCATATTTCCCGTTCGCTTCCCGCTGCAGCAAGGTTAAATCATACAATTTGAATGGGAATTCTTTGGTTTCCTTCACTTCATAGGATTGGATTCTCGCAGGCTTCCCTTTCACTTTGGCAGCAAGCGCAGCAGCCTTCTCACCATCGGTGAATCGCTCCCCCTGCCACATCCCGCGATAAGGTGTCTCTCCTTGCGCGAAATGTCCCTCCAGCTCGTAGAACTTGAGTGAGGAAAACGCCTCAATCTGCTTCTGACGATCATAAATAAGCGCAAGAACCGGCGTTTGCACGCGACCGACGGAGAGTAAGACGTTATGCTTCGTCGTAAAAGCGCGTGAGCCATTCATGCCGATCAGCCAATCAGCTTCACTTCGCGAACGCGCAGCACGCGTAAGATTCTCATATTCCGCGCCATCCTTGAGCGTGGCAAAGCCGTTGCGAATCGTTTCGGAGGTTAAATCCGAAATCCACAACCGTTTAACGGGCTGCCGCAGCCCGAGATGTCGTTGAATGAGGGAAAAAATATATTCACAAATGGAAAGTTCGCATATGCATTTTTCATCGAAATTGCCGATACCGCGCACTCTACCAGTAACATTCACTTAAAATAAATTCAACGTATTCACTCGCGCATAAGTATTTTCATCGAAACTACACGTTTTCAATAAATTAAAATTTAATATTTTAAATTTAATATTCATCAGTATGAATATTTATACATCAAAACAATTTCCAAGCATTTTTTTAGACTTTTAAATTTTATTTTAAATCATGTCTGTAATAAATGCTAATTCAAAAAAAATAAAGAACAACTAAAGATTTGCATTTGATTCAAGAAGAATCAAAACAATATCTTTTAATTGCTCTTAACTTATCTAGGTTTTCAAGACAAATTTCATTTTATTAAATAATAACCTATCATAAACCCCGAACTAACAATAATAAATACATCATCCTTTGTTGGAACAAAACAATTTATGTCACTTAAATTAACAATATTTAATATACCCTTATTCAATTATAAGAGTCGGTTCACCAGCCTCCGCATTCACGATTATTAAACGTGCATCAACTGAGGATCCATCCTCTCGTTCAAGCTTTAGTTTGCCAGTTTTACCTTTTTCAATTAAAGATTTAACCTGAGCATCTGTCAAAATACGCCCGAAGTTTTCTTTCCAGATAACAAATTTACAACCTTCCTTATATTTAGAACATCCATAACCCTTGCGGCCCATGAATATTAAACCGTTGCAACCCTTCCGTGGGCATCTGGCAATTATACTTGGTGATGCATTAGAAGACACGGAAGTAGTTTCTTCAAGTGATCTAGACTTTTTGGCAGTCGAACGACGACTGGTCTCGTTTGAAACACTTTTATCATTTGGGCTTTTTGTGTCTGAACTTTGCTTAGTAATTTTACTTCGTCCTTTAGTAGTAGCTACCTTAGTTAGGGTCTCGCTCTCAAATGAGGTTTTAGATGCGCGAGATTGCACTCTAACTTTTTCGACAATTCTAGTGGCAAATTTCTTCACGTTCTCCATGAATTGATCATTTGATGCAGTTCCACGAGAAATCTCATTTAGTCTACGTTCCCATTGTCCTGTCATTTCAGGGGAGGTCAAGAGTTCAATTCCTGCACCCCGAATCAATTCAATTGCGGTCCGACCCTTCTGAGTAATTTGAATTTTTTTCCCCTGCATCTCTACATATCCTACATTTTTCAGCCTCTCGATTGTAGCTGCACGAGTTGCTGGCGTTCCAAGGCCAGAGTCTTTCATTGCATCGCGAAGCTCATCATCTTCAATTTGTTTACCGGCACTTTCCATCGCCTTCAGCAATGTACCTTCATTAAAATGCTTAGGAGGTTGGGTGTCTTTCTCTTTAACTATCGCATCCGAACATTGGACTTCCCCCTGAGCATTGACTGAAAATGGCTCACTAACTTCTACTTCTTCATCCTCTTCCTCATCTTTTTCTTTCCCTTTTTGATTCTTTGCCTTTTCCTTCTTTTGATCTGCATAAATAACTTTCCACCCTAGCGAGAGTAGCTCTTTAACAGTTGTCTTAAATATTTCGTTCTCAACTTCTGTCAACACTGTGTGTACCTTATAGAATGCAGGTGGATAGAATTGCGACAAAAAACGTCTCACAATTAGATCATAAAGTTTCTGTTCATCTGGATTAAGTGATGTAGCCTTTTTATTGGTTGGTAATATTGCATGGTGATCTTCGACCTTTGATGGATTACAAATAAATTTATTATTAATATTAACAAGATTACGATTAGCACCTTGAACAAGCTCATGGTATGCTGTGCCTTGTAAGGCATTTAAAGACTTATGCATGTCCGGGATATTTTGCTCGGTTACATAGTTCGAATTTGTTCTTGGGTAGGATATTACTTTATGCTTTTCATATAAAGCTTGCGCAAGGTCCAATGTCTTCTTAGCTGAAAAGGCATATTTCCCATTTGCTTCTCGTTGCAACAAAGTCAAATCATACAACTTAAATGGAAATTCCTTTGTTTCCTTAACTTCATAGGAATTAATTCTTGCTGGCTTTCCCTTGACTTTGGTTGCAATCGAATTTGCTTTTTCTCCATCAGTAAATCGTTCGCCTTGCCACATGCCTCTATACGAAATATCCTCTTGAGTGAAATAACCCTCAAGTTCATAAAATTTGAGCGATGAAAATGCTTCAATTTGTTTCTGACGGTCATAAATTAGAGCAAGCACCGGTGTTTGTACGCGGCCAACAGAGAGCAATACATTATGCTTAGTCGTAAAAGCTCTCGAACCATTCATGCCAATCAGCCAATCTGCTTCACTTCGGGCAGTTGCAGCTTTTGTTAAGTTTTCATATTCAGAACCATCTTTAAGCTCTGAAAATCCTTTTCTAATTGTTTCTGGAGTTAAATCAGAAATCCATAATCGTTTAACTGGTTGACTTAACATTAGATATCTCTGGACTAGCGAAAAGATGTACTGGCCTTCTCTTCCGGCATCGCAAGAGTTGACTACCAAATTGCACCGTTTAGCTAAATCAGCAATAACTTTAAGTTGATCAACTGTATTTTTATTGGGAACTAACTTAAAATTATCGGGAATAATAGGTAAATCGTTTATGTTCCACTTCTTGTACTTATCATCATATGCATCTGGTTCAGCTAATCCAATTAAATGCCCAATTGCCCAAGTAATAATATACTGTTCGCCTTCTAAATAAGAACGGTTATTTTTTGCTTTAGGATCTATTGCGGCAGCTATATTTCGTCCCATATCCGGTTTTTCCGCAATAATTAATGTCTTCAACAGATTATCGCTCCTTAATTAATATATCTACTCAAAGTTGAGAACGAAAACTGCAAACAAAAAAGGCCCGAGCTACTAACTCTGGACCTTTTAAGTCATACTTTATTATTGCAATTATTATATCATCTGCAGATTGGTAAGTAAATATTAATTCAGTAAGTTAATTAGTTTTGAATTTTCACTATCCGAGCAGAAATCAAATTACTTCTTAATTCGAATCACTCGATGGTAGCTGGCGGTTTGGATGTGATGTTGTATACGATACGATTCAAGTTAGTTCTCTACCTCATTTACGATACGTACGGAAATCTTCTCCAGCACATCCCTAGGGATAAGTGCCCAGTCGGCTGTCATCTTTCCTCTTTTTGTAGAAAACAGAGAATGAGCCAAATTCCCTGTTTGTTATTAACACCATTTTTCCATAACTCTCTAACACAATGGAGCTTGATGTGAACTATCTAGTCCCCATAACCTTTCAAGATTGACTGTTTCGCTCATAGGATGCAGACTTTTATCTAGTAATGGGATTTGGACTACAATAGGTGTTTCAGTTGCTGTACCAGTAAAAACGCAAGCTCCAGGTGGTAAAATAGACAAAGAATCGAAAGAAGTTTTGTCCAAAAAGGAGATAGTTTTGCTCATCGTTAATAAATCATTATTATTTATTAGCCTGTGAATAAATACATTATGAAGCTGGGAAATAATCGTGTTAGAAATATCTGATGGTCTTTGACTTGATAGGGTTAGAAACACACCAAACTTTCTACCTTCTTTATTATCTCCTCAAATACTTCCAACCTATAATCCTTCCAACTCTCACTCTCCCTAAAATCCCCACAGGCCATTTACGGCCAATGAGGATTTGCTATCTAACCTACTCAACAAATAAGCTCATTCATCGATCATAGACTAGTTAAATCAACTGGCTCCCGAATAAGTCACCTGCAGCCTGTATTAAGTCTATACCAGTTTAATTACATGGCGGCCGCAGCCTAATTAATTGAAGCTCGGAGATCATGACTCCGAGCTTATTCACCCATGTGGTTCATCTTCCTTTAAGAGCGAAGTAAACTGGAAATGATTTGCAGTTGCAATGCTCAAACAAACAAATGAACTGGGAATTATTAGTTTTTTCATTTAACAAGGCTCCTTAATTCCTTCAAATTCCATTAGTCATAGACTCCTCTAAGGTGTACCATTATTATGGGTGATGAAGAAAATGTTTATTTCTCCAATGCTTCTACAATACAGTAAAAACAATCTGGCTTTTGATGACTCTTCCACTTTCGACGAACTTAAGTGGGATGTCATAAGGTTGATCGTTTCTAATTTGGATGAACTTAATCTAAAAACAAAAAACACAAATTCAACAGCCAAATATCCAGAGCTGCACAACCCGCCTATTCCGAAAGGGACCATATTAGATGGCGAGATTGTAGTACTTGATGAAAAAGGGCGAGCCGATTTCGAAAGCCATTGGAAGAATATAATTCATAGGATTCTGGATGTAATTATTGTAACATTGGGAATGTATCCCTTATTTTTGTGAAAGTAAACGGAGCTTCTGTATTTCAAAGGTGACTTTTGTAGATATAGTTAATCAGGAATCATGTAGAACTTTAAGTCTGAAGCCTTTGTCTTTGGCCCACTGTACCTTTAAAATATTTCTGTTGAAGAACAATCAATGTTTTTTATGTTTTTACATATTTGAAATTCGGTTAATGAAGTAACAAATTAAGTTTTGAAATTAAATAGGCGTTCACTCTTTTGGGTGAACGCTTATTTAATTTTGTGTATGGAGGGAGTAGGAAGTCCTAAGTCGTATCCGCGGGGAAGATTTTAAACTAACGGGCAGCATACAAAAATGATAGCTTCATGGTTCCCTAGAAAATTATTCCAATCTTATAGAATGAGTAATGATACATCTAAAAATCATTAATTGTTAGGGAATAGATTAAGAAAAAAATCCACAATTAAACATAGTGGGACATCTGTCGTTCATACGCTTACTTAAGGTATTAACCGTGAGGAGGTCTCCACTCATATGCCCGTTAAAGTAAAACTTCAAAAATTCGTCGATAAACTGCCAATTCCCAAAACCATTTCCCCGATAAAACATGACAAAAAAGGTTCGTATTATGAAGTGACCATGAGGGAATTTACCCAAAAACTACATCGTGATCTAGGGCCTACCCGCTTATGGGGCTACAACGGAATGTACCCAGGTCCTACTTTTGACGTGATGAAGGACGAAACGACATATGTCAAATGGATGAATGATCTGCCCAAAACGCATTTTCTCCCCATCGATACGACAATTCATGGTGCAGAAAAAATACTGCCACAGGTTAGGACTGTGGTTCATTTACACGGTGGAAAACAGCATGACCATAGTGATGGATACCCTGATGCTTGGTTTACGAGGAATTTTGAACAAACAGGACCTATGTTTAAAAGAAAAGTATGCGAGTATCCCAACCTTGAAGCCACTACGTTATTTTATCATGACCATACAATGGGCATTACAAGATTAAACAACTATGCGGGACTTGGAGGTTTTTTTATCATTCGTGATGAGCATGAACAATCCCTGAATCTGCCGAAGGGAAAATATGAAATCCCTCTTATGGTACAGGATCGCTCGTTTAACCCGGACGGTTCGCTCTATTACCCTGCTACTCCAGATAAAAAGAATCCTCGGCTTCCTTATCCTTCAATTGTTACACCTTTTGACGCAGATTACATTTTGGTAAACGGCAAAGTATCCCCTTATCTTGAAGTAGAACCGAGAAAATACCGATTTCGTATGTTAAATTACTGTAATAGTCGAGCCATGACATTCAAACTGGACTCTGGACAGCCATTTTATCAAATTGGGACCGATCGCGGATTATTAGAGAAACCAGTGAAAATGAATGATATCCTCCTTCTAACGACAGAACGTGCGGATGTGATCGTCGATTTTTCTCGATCCTTTGGCAAGACGATCATTCTTAAAAATGTCTTCAAGGGTGCCTCCCCCGAAACAACCGATGTCATGCAGTTTAAAGTAACCACTCCGTTAAAAGGCACAGACACCAGTTCGCTTCCGGATCAATTAACGAAAATTGAATTCCTCTCTAGAGAGATGGCAAAAAGGACAAGAGATCTCACACTCGTTAGGGTGGAGGATGAATATGGAAGATCGCTGAATTTACTGGACAGTAAAATGTGGAATGATCCTATATCCGAGAAAGTGGAATTAGGAACAATTGAGATCTGGCGGTTAATCAATCTCTCAGCCGATGACCACCCCATTCATCTACATGTCGTTGACATGCAAATTCTTGAGCGCCAACCTTTTGATGTTACTCATTTCCAAGCCAAAGGAAAACTAAAATTTACAGGACATGCGGTTCCTCCTGAACCTAACGAAAGGGGATTTAAAGATTCGATTCGTGCTCCCGCTGGTACCGTTACTTCTTTTATTGCGAGTTTCAATCCTTTCGCTGGGCTTTTTGTATGGCATTGTCACATGCTCGAACATGAAGATTACGAGATGATGCGACCTTTTGAAATCCTGAAGAAAAAAAAGAGACTTAAAAGTATACTAATGAGAATGATTAACGGGAAACGATAGCACCATGACACAGGTTACCGGCATTTTTTAGAAATTCTGTTTACTGATCGTGTGGATGATAAAGTTCTCTTTCGAAAAAACAAAAATATTACCATGCCTAAAAATGACTTTGCTCTCAAAGATCGTGAAGAAAGTCCCTTTGTAAATCCTATTTGGAAATTGCCGTTTAAAGGATTGAACCCTAGAGAAAAAGATGTTGATGATTTCAATGATTATGTCACCTATATGAATGATCAGCAGAAGCTTTGGTTAGCAGATGGATTACGAAGAATGAAACCTGACTCAATATGGCTAGAGAAGCTCGTGGTTTAACAAGCACTTCAGCTCGAGTGTGGACTAAGTTAACGGGTACGATAGGTGAGGGGCTTGCTTCGCGGCAGCCCCTCTTTTGTATTCTGTGACGTAATTCACAAAATAATAAAAAGAACACCTCCGCAGGAAAGAGGTGTTTAGAAAGATAAAGCAATAGAACAAAGGAAGTAATTTAAAATATTTAAAATATTTCCAAAAAGTTCGGGGGGTCTGTCAAATCTTTTGTGTAAACTCATTTAAAAGACTTCTCCCCGAGGGGAGAAAAATTTTCAGCGCAGGTGCTGGCCAATGCGATCTGGATAGAAAACAGATAGCTGGAGCAGCATTTGCCCCCAGTTTTGGACGCGGCCTGTCCACTTTCGAGTGACATCCATGGTGGCCAAATATAGCATTTTTAAGAGAGCTTCATCCGTTGGGAAGATGCTTTTTCCTTTAGTCACCTTTCGAAGTTGGCGATGGTAGCTTTCAATTATGTTGGTCGTGTAAATAAGTTTTCGGATCTCTGGCGGATATTTAAAAAAGGTAGCCAGTTCATCCCAATTATTACGCCAAGAGCGAAGGATGAGCGGGTATTTCGTTCCCCAGGCTTCCTCGAATCGGTCGAGTTCTACCAATGCCATTTCTTCCGATGTAGCTTTGTAAATGGGCTTCAGATCGGCCGTTACCTTCTTCAAATCCTTGTAAGAGACATAGCGCGTGGAGTTGCGTATTTGGTGGATGATGCATTTTTGGATTTCTGTCTTTGGATAACAGGCCGAGATAGCTTGTGTAAAACCTGTTAAATTGTCTACACACGTGATCAGGATATCCTGAACGCCACGATTCTTCAGATCATTTAAAACGCTAAGCCAGAACTTTGCAGACTCGTTTTCACCGATCCACATGCCCAGTACATCCTTGCTTCCATCCAGATCAATCCCGATCACCATGTATGCTGCTTTGTTCACGATAGCCCCGTCTTGCTTGACTTTGAAGTGAATGGCATCTAGAAAAACAACGGCATAAACGCCTTGTAGAGGGCGGTTCTGCCATTCCTTGATGAGTGGAACAATTTTGTTGGTTACGTTGGAAACGAGGGTTGGTGAGACCTCAATCCCATACATATTTTCGAGATGGTCCTGGATGTCTCTCGTGCTGACTCCCTTGGCGTACAATGCAATAATTTGGTCCTCAATGCCCGTTACATTCGACTGGTGCTTCTTCACCACAAGAGGTTCAAACTCGCCTTGTCTGTCGCGTGGAACAATGATTTCTTGCTCTCCATACTCACTGGTTACACGCTTCTTGCTCTTTCCGTTACGGCTATTCGTTGTTGTTTTGTTTTCGACTTCATGCTTTTGATAGCCTAAGTGTGTGTCCATTTCCGCTTCTAGCATCTCCTGAATCGTCTCTGCAAATAGATTCTTCAATGCGTTTTGGGCATCTTGAGCCGTTACTAACTTATTCTCCTTGATAAACTCGCGGAGCTGCTGCTTTGTCCATAATCCCATGTGTTCTCCCCAACCTTTCCTATACTTCCATTTTAATAGGTTTAGGAGTTTACACAATCTATTTTACAGACTCAGTTCGGGGCTAAGATGCTGGTTTAATCTCAATTAAAACATAATTTGCATTTTCATGTTCCATATTCTGTAGAAGTTTGAGTAACTCCACTGCAGTATTCAATTGGTTGTCTTTGCTCAACACAAGCCTGAACGATATCTATAAGTTCCTGCTGAGTTGTCATTTGAAACTGTTTAGTCATGTAGACCAATTTTCTCCTCTTTTTTTAATCAATTTATATCCATAGGTCATAGGCTATATGCTTATTCTTAAAAAAGAATTCGTTAATTTATGAGAAATAACCAGTTGAATGAGATGTCAATAAATGGTGTTTTAGCTCTTTTGAACTTAACACCACTTCAAAACTTTAATGTCTCCCAACATTAAGAAGAGAACTAAAATCTCTCTATTACAAGAGCTTGTATCAAAAGTAAAAGTAAGGTATATATTCACCTTACTTTTTACTTTTAAAATTGACTTCATGATTTTTCGCAAGCAAATAGTATACGTAAGCAGCAAAAGTAGCAATTAAATAAGAAATAAAGGTCCATCCAATATTCCAACCATGCCCATATTGAACTTTATGAAATAAGAATCCAATGTACTCAAGCCCAGTTAATAAAATACTCAGCAGAACTAGGGTTAAAATTGGATTAGTTTTCTTCACATCAATCCAATACATTGCTGAGCAAGCTGCTAATGGATATAGTCCAATATAAAAGGGGAGTGCGGAAATCGTTTCATCATCTTCAATCAAAGGGGTGAAGTCCCAGAACTCTAGGTGAAATCCGATTGCGTTAATAAATGAAGAGACGATTGAGGAAACTGGAAATATGATTATTACAATGTTCGGGGCCTTTTTATACAAAAAAACACCAAATATCCAAGGGATAATAAAGCCTAAGATAATGTTTATTAGTATATTTCTCACTCCTATCGAGCAATGACATCAAATAAGACTCTAATTTCTAAACTTCATTGTGTTGAATGGTTTCCAGTGGAATCGAACGAACAAAAACAAGCAGTGATAAGAATGATAACAACGGCAAGTTCGTTTCTTTTCTACGATATAAAGCATGGAGACGAGCAATCAATTCCTCGAAAGCAAATGGCTTCAGCAAATAATTATCTGCCCCTGTATGCAATGTCCCACCACCACCTGTTTCAAATTTACTTCTATAGAAATGCGTGAATCAAAAATAACACTGCAAATGCTAGGCCACATCTTATATGCCATTTCTTATCGAGTCTTCTGTAACGGAATAAACCCGAAATCGGTACCGGTAACAGGATGATCAGTGCAAGTAGCCGCTAATGTTATTGAAATCCCATTTAAAACCATACATAAAAACGGCAACCGAATGGAGTGTAATAAGTGCAATAGCCAGAATGGCAATTGAGGTATGATATTTTTTGACAATACGAAGTAGCATAATTAAACATTTTTTTAGAAAATCTAATCTCCCCCAAATGCGCTGTTTAATGATAAATGCTAAAACATAATTCGCTAGCACAATGAATAAGGCTATTCGGGCATTGGATCCAAAACCCTTGAATGTTTGCTCAAAACGACGGTTATGTAATGTTGTTGATGGTAAATGAAACAGACACTAGAACTGACATATCACATAGATTGTGGACACAGCCATCGCACCAAATACCCATAAGCGTTCTTTCCGAGGAATCCATGATTGTTTTACTTCTTTTTTCTGCTGAGAAACCATCTAGACTCCTCCACTTCATAGTAATAGTTGTAATATACCCTCTTTATATGAGAATGAAATGAAAAGCATAGGTTATATTGAAGGGCATTATAGTTGAGGAAAAAATGCTAGGCGTGCGGGATTTCCATTTCACTCACGTTAGTTTGATAACTTCTTTGAACATCTAGCCCTGTATTGTCAGAGTTACTAATTGAAAATGTCATCTGTTTGTAGTAAATCCTTATCTTACGATAGTTTTCTTTTTGCTATCTCCAAAATCCATAAAGTTATAATCCCAATGGAAAAAAGTAATATCCCCAGAAATAAAATCATCCCAACAAGAGGAATGCTCATTAGTGAAACCAATAAGATCAAACCAGTTAATGAAATAATCCAGTTAGAACGACCAAACGTACCTTGAATTTTTTCACCTACTATAATACTTAAGGCAGCCATACCGATTATGAAAGCTAACAATACTAAAACGAGTAATAAAATTGCCACTGGAATCCCTATGACTGTAACAAGTAGAAGTACGGTTAGTGCAATCAAAATGAGACTACTGAAAAAACCTATATACAATAAGCGACCAGGTGACTGCCGCGCATGAGTCATGAATGGTTGTATCCGCTGTTTGAGGATTAGTATTGTCAATAAGGGCAGTAAAATCAAAATAATACTGATGGTTAATTGCAATAACCATATCCCAATGACTAGTCCTCCACCAATCAACAGACTATTTTGGGTAGCTTTATCAAAGGATAGATTGATTATCTCATCTGAGATGAATGCTCCTTGTTCTTGCTGTATCTTTCCACCTACAACTAAAACAAAACCATTTACCTTTGCAGATGCTTTTAAATTTAGGTCTCCGTTAAAAACAATAACTGAATCATTCACAGTTCCCCATATGGTCGTATCTGCACCGACAACCACTACATCATCAACCACCTGATTCGCAGGCACAACCGTATCTTGATGTTCAAAAATCCCTTTTGCCATAGCATTCGTCGGTATTGTAAATAAAAGGGCACAAAACATCAGTGCAATAAATAATAACCTTTTCTTTTTCACCAATTAGCCCCCTTAAACCCACTTGCTTTTAGCATGTGTTTTATTGAAATGCTCGATGCAACAATGAGAACGATCGAAAGCCCGACTAAGCCAGCAATGATATAAGTGTGCGAGCCTAAGATGTCTCCGAATACATGAATTAAATTATAAGCAACTTTAAGCATAATTGAACTAAATTTAAATAAGTAAGATCCCATAACTACCAAAACGATCGTAATGAAACACAGAACACTTATAAGCGGAAACAACAACCAATTGCTTCCTTTAGAAACATTTACGGGTGTAGCATTAAACCCAATTGCGTTGATTACCTTGTCTTCGAATCCTTCAGGAGCCTCAATCGAATGGTAGGCAGTAAATACTTGAGTTTTAATTCCCGATAAATCACTGAGCAACGCACTACATGCTAAGCATGTATCCAAATGTTCTTCGACTTGTTGTCGTTCAGTCTCAGTTAATTCGTTATCCATGTAGGCAGATAGCTGATCCTCTATATGGTTTGACATCTTAATCCTCCAATTCACGAATCATTTCTTTACGTAACAATAGTCGCGCTGCACTGATACGTGATTTTACAGTACCGAGAGGAATGTTGAGCATCCCTGAAATCTCATCATACGAATAACCCTCAATTTCTCTTAGAACAATTGCTTCTCTGTGTTCAGGACTCAAATTCCCCATCGCTTCTTCAATCGTCATTCGGAGATCTCTTCGTTCCATATCATTATTTGAAATCCGTGTTTCGATCAATTCGTCAGATACTGAATTCGTTCTCTTTTGTTTTTGTATTCGGTCATAGCATAAATTGGATACAATTCGTTTTAACCACGATGCAAAGGCATAAATATTATCCAATTTAGAAAGTGAATAAAACGCTTTAACAAATGCTTCTTGAGAAACATCTTCCGCCTCCATACGATCTGCCAGCATCCCATAGGAGTAACGAAATACGATATCTTTATAACGCTTGACGAGTAAGGCGAATGCTTCTTTGTCACCGCTTTTCGCCTTAGCGATTAAGTCATATAATTCTTGATCCACGCATACTCTTCCCCCCGCAGTACCATCCATCGATACAAAAAGACTTCAGATCAAGTCAAAAAGTTCACCTTGTTGTTTCGTATTAAGCGATAAATTTCCAACATTAAAATATTCAGACTCAGCCAAACCCCACCAAATACATATCCCGCAACTACGTCACTTGGATATTGAATGTCAAAATAAATTCGGCTAATACCAACGAGAAATGAGACAGCAATAACGAGGAGAAAAGCGATAGTGCGAAACCAAGTAATACTGACGTGTCGAACCAACAGGTAGGTAGCAAAACCTAAGAATATGATTGTAAGTAACGTTTGTTCACTTGGGAATGAATTTAAGAGGTTATTAGGTCCTACACGATGAAAAAGCCTCCGCAACCCTACATCCCAAATTTCTCCTCCAATTAAAACAAGCATTAAGAATTTAGTTTCTAAGATACGGTCTTTCCCTTTTATCACTATCCAAATAAGAGATAAAGCCGATATTGTCAGGAGTACTTGTAACGAAGATAAATATGTGAAGCCACTCATCCATGTTCCCCAAGCTTCATTAAAAACCACATGAACAATATAGCGTGTGACATCATCGAAATCAGCAAATTCTTTTGCTAAGAAGTCTTGAACTAATCCCGCCATAACGATGAAAAGTGTAAGAAACACGGCAAAAGATATTAAAACAAGAAATTTAACCTTACCTAGAGAACGAAAGGTTCTGACACCTTTGGTTAGTCCAATTATAAGCATTTCAAATAGTTGGGTTCTATATTTTTTAACTATATAGATCATAATGAAAATCACAGCCGCAATAATCCCAGCAATGAGTAAATATTTCGTGATCGTATGCTGGTATTGCTCCCATTTGGGACCGAGAATTTTTCCAAGTGAGATAAATGTGCCCGTCCATACAAATGCTCCTATACAGGAATAAGCTAAATATGTTCGATACGGCATGCGAGTAACCCCAGAGAAATACCCTGTAAAATGTCGAACACCAGGGATAAAAACTGCGATTATTAAAAGTTTATTTCCATAGCTCTCGAACCATAACGATGTCTTCTTTAACTTCTCAGGTCCAAAATGAAATCTCGATCCATATTTATTGATAAATGGCATTCCTAATCGGTACCCAATCCAATAAGATAATGTCATTCCGATCGTCGAACCAATTCCCGCTGTAAGAATACTTAAGGTCCAATTCATATCTCCTTTAAAAACCATAAGCCCTACATATGTCATAAGAACTTCACCCGGTAATGGCAAGGCGAGGAATTCGAATAGAAGAGCAATCCCTAAGACAAGATACCCATACTGATCCACTAAATTTTGAATGAAGTGTGTCATGTTTACCCCCACGAATATCATAGCAAAAAAATTATTATAGCTTAGAGAAGTTCGTCTTATACGTTGTTACTTTTTGCATACTTTTGATAAAAAATACCCTTGAGCTTAATACTCAAGGGTATTCGTCAAACCATAAATCTCCCCTTAAGATTGATCGATTTGGGTCTTTGGATTCTTTTTTACCAACCACTCATAAAACGTAGGAATGACCAGGAAACTGTTTAAAGTTGAAGTAATCATTCCACCTATCACGACGATACCCAGTGTTTGCGAAATAACCGTATCCGAACTATGGGTCAATGCCAGTGGCAATAGCGTTAAGATGGTTGTGCCTGCAGTCATGAAGATCGGTCTTACCCGAGAGAGACTACCATGCATAATCGCATCTTTGATAGCCATACCTTCTTTACGGTTTCTCTCAATTTTATCAATCAATACAATGCCATTCGTGACGACAATACCGGTTAACATCAAGACACCGATAAGCGCAGCTAAGTTCAATTCCCCTCCAAAGAGCATAAGGGCAAGCACAACACCACTTAGAGCAAGTGGAATGCTTAACAGTACGGCTAGAGGGGCTCTCCAACCCTTAAAGACTCCACTAGTAATCAGCAATACGAGTAAGATGGAAAATGCAACGGCAATGGACATATCCACAATCATTTGTTTAACTTGCTCTGTGATACCACCTGTCGAGTACGTTACTCCACTTGGTAGTGCGATGCTTTTCAATTTCTGGTCAACAGCGCTTGAAACTTTACTGATATCTATTGAAGTGATTTGTACGGTAACCGTTGAAAAGGATTGCCCATCACGTTCCTGAATAGATGACGGAGTTTGGTTAGGAGCGATGGTTGCCAATTGATCGATTCTAATTTTGTGCCCATCTGCTCCACTTACTGTTTCAGAGGCAAGTGCTCCAAACACATCAGTTGACGTTGCATTCGTATTGGGTACACGAGTGATGTACATATCCACTGGAATCAACTTATGATCTACCTGAATATCAAAGTCTTTACCGCCAATCATGTATTGCCCAATTACTTTGGTAACGTCCTGAATGTTCACTCCGGCCTGTTCAATTTTAGCTCGATTAAGTGTAATGGCATATTTGGGTGTTCCGTTCGTTAGATCAGTCGCCCCTTGTACGCTAAGACCCTGTACTTCAACTAACTTGCTTCTAACGAGCTGTGCCGCGTCATCAAGTGTTTTCTGATCAGCTCCGGAAAGCATGATCTTCATCTGCTTATCATCACCTGCAATACTTTGATTCGATACGGTATAAACTACTTTTTGATTTAATTGGGGTAAAGTTTTTTGTAAATCTGAAATGACAGCATCTATACTATTTTTATCCTTTAATGCAACAGTCATATTGGCTATGTTAGGCAGCTGAATAAATCCGCCCCCAGCATCAAATACGTCATCGGCTTGTGGCATCATCGTTGATCCGAAATTGGCTGAATACGAAGCGACATTCGGATTTACCTTCAGCACGTCTTCAACTTTTTGGACTTCTGTATCCACTTCAGGAAGTGCGCTACCCTTCGGCAGTTCAATTTGAATCGCTACATCTCCTGAATTTGCCGTAGGCAGCAGGCTCACTGGAAGCGTAGTTGCAAATATTGCAGCAACGATGAAAATAAGTAGTGAAATCGAAGTAATCCATTTCTTATGACTAAATGCAAAACGCAGAACTGGTTTCATCATCGGCTCAAGTGTTACGGATTTTGAGGTGTCATTTCTCCAACCCATAAATGCAAAAGTTGGAACGACTAACATCGCAACAAAGAAAGATACAATAAGTGCAATGACGACAGACCATGCAAAGCCAGAGTAAGATGCGCTAATGACACCACCAACCATGGCAATAGGTACATAGACAGCGATCGTTGTTGCGGTAGAAGCAAAAATAGCTGGCAGCATTTCTTTTACAGCAGATGAAAGCACATGTAAAGTGGATTGGTCCTTATTCTCCTGATATTTGCGATACATATTATCAAGAACAACAATGGAATCATCAACAATTCTCCCCATTGCAACAATCAAACCGGACACGGTCAAAATGTTAAGTGTAATACCCATCGATTTCAGAACAGCTGTAGTGGCAAGCAGTGATATTGGCAGCGATACAGCAATGAGCAGTGTCGAACGCACATTCCGGAAGAAGAAGAAAACGCACAACATAGAGAACAGGCAACCCAAAAGTCCTTCGCGTACAAGACCTAATAGGGAAGCATTTAACTCATGTTCGCGGTCAAGCATCACGTTTAACGAAACGTCATTATTTTTAATTGGCGCTATTTGCGCTACGCGCTCTTTGACTAGTTTGGCTACTGCCGTAATATTCGATGACGGTGTTTTTAGAACATCTAGAAGGATGCTTGCTTTTCCATTAGTGCGGGATACGGTTTTAATGTCAGTCAGCGAATGGGATAGATCAGCCACAGTAGATAACGGGAAGTTGGTGCCTTGCTTGTTTTTTATCGGAATATTGCTTAACTCTTGGTCTGTTAAGTTCCAACCATTCACCGTTAATGGAAACGAGTCTTTATTGTTAGACACTTTACCAGTGGACCAATTCGGCAGCGCGGCAGTTAGTGACTGATTCAAATCATCCATGGTTAAACCACTCTTCATTAAATCCTGCATCCTAACACTTAAAACATAACCATTGTTTGCTGCTCCAGTGACACGCACATCTGCGACTCCCGGAACGGATTTCAGTTGTTTAGCTATATCAGCCTCGACCGAAGAACGAAGTGTAGTTTCGTCAATGTTTGTACTGTTTGAAGTTAAGCTATAGCTCAAAATTGGAAATGTACTCGTCGTTACACGAGTGATAACCGGAGCCCCAACGTCAGTTGGCAGCACTGCGCTTGATAACGCTTGTTTGATGTCACTCTCTGCTTGTTTCATATCAAAATCCATTGGATAGTACAGATTCATTAAAAGTCCGCCATCATAGGAATTCGTTTCTACATCCATTAAGCCATCAGAAGACCTAATAGCATCTTCTAATTTTGGTGTTACATTTAGTTTGACCTGATCCGCCTGATAAGATGATGCCCGTACTGAAACAAGCAGTGTTGTATTATTAATGCCTGGTAAGTAATCACGCTGCATTTGAAAGGCAGAGACACCGCCCCAAGCTAAAATAAGCAGCATACAGACTACAACTAGAATCGCCCTTTGCATTGAACCTTCGATTATTCTTTTCATTATTCCAACCTCATTCCTTTTTTTCTCTTATTGAGTAAAGCATTGAAATACCGCTGAAACATAACGCAACAGAACCAATTTCAGAAACAATCAAATTTTCCAAAACCGACTGATGACCAGTAATCGCCAAAACATATAGTAGGATCCCAAAACAAAATATATAAAAATTTAGAAAAGTATTTTGCATGGCACACTCCTTAGTAGAGACATGTATATTTGTGTGGCCTTCTTTCTTGTTTTCTCTTATTACAAAATGAAAGGACTGGGCTTATGCAACTAAAGTTCAGAATGGTTCTAATTAATTAAATGGTACATTTTTCAAATGATGTGTAATTGGTTTTCAATATGCGATACCTTCACTTTTTCACCTAATCCTTTAAATAAAAAGAGGATCTGCCGGGTAGCAGATCCTGATCAATTGTTTTTTATAAAGATTCACGGCAACAGCCTAGTGACTGTAATTTCCGAATACTTTATTTGCATTTATTTAGAACAATAAGAAATATTCGCACATAAAATGATCTCATCATAGAATCATTGGAGGATCAAAATGTATTGGATATATCCGTATGAATATCGTTCCACAATTCAGCCAATTTGGAATGTAAACTTACAGCAAGCTTTAGAATTAGTGAAATAATCCGTACAGGGTGAACGAAACGATGAGTTGTTCTACGATGAACATATTAAGCTTGCACCAACATCTGAACAGTCTGCCCTTATTGCCTCCATACGTGATTATGAACAGGGGCATAATCAGATGTTTCGCGGTATTTTACAAAGATCTTACTGGACACGAGATACATGGCGTTAGCAATGAACTATACCCAAAAGTACATTCTTATACTGAAGGATTAAAACAAGCTATCCAAGGTGAATGGTCTGCAGTTGAGAAATATCGGCAAATGTGGTTTGGTCTACCCACTGGTATTTATCGTGATACCTAGTATGGCATTATATTATATGAGCAAAAACATGCAAGTAAATACAACTATTCGCTCACATTGAATCGGAAATGATTATCTTACGCATAAAAAGCCAATTTGTTTGCCTAAAGGCCGACGATATTGGTTTTTTTATATTAAACAATACAGAGATTTGTACCGATGATGTGCTCTTTTTGGTTCGACCACAAGAAAACCGCATTCTAAAAAGGCGGTTTTAAATAGCATTATTATTTCCTCGATCTAACCACGTGATAGGCATTACTAATAAGCAGTCCGATAAATAAGTACATTAGGCCACCAAAAAAACCATAAATAACAACACCTACTATTGCGCTTAGCACACCAAAAATCACTTGATCCTTATTGGAGACTGGGGAGGTTGGTGGGTCTGTCAGCATAAATAGAGCAAAGAACAGCGAAGCGTTTATAAAAGGCGGTCGAAATGCATCGGCAGCTTCTCCGACATGCATGAAACCCATTAGAAGCAATAACAAAAAATAAACACTAAGAAATGCAAACACTTGTGGGAATTTGTTCACGCGATTGGTAACCACGTAACCGCCTACTAAAAGTAATCCAATTGTCCACACCGGTAGATCCCCAAATGCTCCCCACCAGCTCTGCCCCGTTTGAAAAAAGAGAATAGACAAGAGTAGGCCGAAGGCAGCTGGGTTAAATACTGATTTTTTCTTAAAAACAATAAGGTGCTTAGATAAAATAGCCATGATTACAGTAATAACTACCAAATACCACGAGGTTGTTGTGCTTAAAATTAAGCCTATAATGATCCCTGTTATAACAGCACCATCTGCTAGCCATTTTTTTCTTTTCCCCAACAGAAAACAGATCCAATCCATCCCTACAGCTGTAACCAGAGCAATCATGACATTGTAACTTCCTCTTATATCTGAAGATAATACCTCAGCTATAACTAGAAAGGCTACCAAGCAAATAATAACATAGCTCTTTGGTTTTTTATGCCATGGATGAGTAGACATTTATATCCCTCCAACCCTTTCCACATATAACTTGGGTGTAATCAAAATTCCCTTCAATTCCATTTCAATCATCAATTTTTTGCCTTGATCCAACCCATATAAACAAATGACCGTTGAGAAGACATCTGCCAACATGGCGTAAGGAGCCACAATACTGCAGCTAAGCAAACCATGAGGCGATTGCTTGCTGTTCGGGTAAATAATATGATGTACATCTGCGCTGACTTTGCTTTTACGCTCGTAGCCGCCAGATGTACATACCGCTTCGTTCGATACTTCAATGGTGTCTATGATATGATCCTTGTGTACTGGATGCTGAATTCCAATTCGCCAAGCTTGGCCCACCTCATCTACCCCACCAGCATAAAGGTCTCCACCAGCATTAATAACGAAGCCCTGAAAACGAGCCAGCGTCTGGGAGGCGATGTCGATAGCAAATCCTTTCGCAACTGCACCTAAATCAATTACCATTGGTTTATGCAAATACATCGTGCTGTCTTGCTCTCGTAAGACGATATCTCGATAGGTAGCGTTTTCTGAAGCTAGATTCGAGCTGATTTCTCCAGTTAAATAATGCCGATTAAATCCATAATACTCCATTGTATTTCCGATTGATGGATCAAAGATCCCTTCCGTCGATTCCGCCATTTCCAAGGCAAATTTCAAGGGTTGAAATAACCACGAACTGATCGGAACATGGGTCCGAACCTGTTGACAGGCTTTCATTAATTCACTATCAGGAGTGAAACGACTGCACGATTGTTCTACTTTCCGAAACGCTTCAAATGCATGCTCGATCACAGGTTCCACCTCAGCCACTGGAAGGGAGCTAACGACCTTTATTTCAACGACGGTATCCATAAATAACTTGGTTTTTTTTACAATATGAACCATTATGCATTCCGCGCTTGTGTAAGTGCGTTTTCAATAGCATCTTGAAAAGCTTGTGTACTATACGTTGCGCCTGAAACATTCTGTACTTGAGCGCTTTGCTTTTGTATTACCTCTTCAGGTAATCCAACAACGTCTTTTTCGGAATAATGCATGGCAAAGTGACTGATTTCGACGTCGGTTATTTTATCATTTGAAATGGTCACTTTTACTCCAATGGAACCACGCCGATTACTTCCACTTCCCTCGAAGGTGCCACTCTTATATTGGCTTTTGATCTGGCTATTAACTGTATGAGTATTGGTTTGAATTTGCTGCTGTGGTTGCGATAGTGCAGCTTGCGTTTCTGTCGTTATATATCCAGCACTATACATGACGCCAATGGCTGTCGTACAAAGCACAACCCATTTTTTATCCATTTTAGCCATATTCATTCCTCCAACTTACGTAAGAAGTACTTGTGATATCCTGCTTCACCTTTCATCTACTTCATTCATGATACATCAAGTAAATGAAATTAAACTGAAATCGGCTCTGACTGGAATTCAATTTCGAATATACTTCCTTTCCCTTCTTCACTCGTAACATGAATGTAAGCACCGTGACTGCTTAAGATGTCCGCGGCAATAGAAAGACCTAATCCTGCGCCACCCAATTCTCGTGAACGTGCTTTATCTACTCTGTAGAATCGCTCGAATATGCGTGCGAGTTCTTCCCTGGGTATACCAATACCCGTATCAGCTATTTGTAACGTTGGTTTACCGTCTTGTGAAGTGCGATATGAGATCATTACTTGTCCACCAGGTGGTGTATACTTAATCGCATTATCAAGTAAGATATAAACTAACTGCTTTATTTGATCTAAGTTCCCGTGAATGTATGTAAGTTCATGTTCAATTACGGGGGCATCCAACTTTAAAATAATTCCTTTCACGAGTGCCAGAGGCTGTATCGCCTGATACATTTGATGAGAAACTTGAACTAAATCAACTTTTTCCATCTTTATTGGAAGAGATTTCGAATCACTGCGGGCTAACGTTAGTAATGACTCTACAAGCCGGATCATCCTTTTCACCTCATCCTGTAAACTATCTAGGATATGCTGTTCAAACTCGGGCAATGTATCCTTGCATTCCTCCAATAATTCTACGGATGAATGAATAACACTCAGTGGTGTCCTTAGCTCATGAGATGCATTTGTTGTGAACTCAACTTGGCGAGCATAGGATTTTTTTATAGGGACCATTGCTTTGCCTGCAAAGAAATAAGCTAACCAGATCGCAATGGATAATAAAACAACGGTAGAAAGCATTAAGATTAGCCTGATTGTACGTAGGAGCGCTTCATTTGAGGATATGTCGATGGCCATCCAATATACGCCGCCAGCGTCATTTAAAATTTGAGAACTGACAAGAAAGGTTTGCCTTTCCCCACTTTCATCCACATAAAACCGTTCACCATTCTCACGTTTCATTTCATTTCGTTGTGACCAATTTAAGAGTTGATTGGACATTGCTGTGTAACGACTAGGTGAAATCTGGATTTTCTGATCCGGACTCACCCACACAATTAATTCGTCAGAAAGTAAGAATATCCACTCAACATTCTTGGTAGATCGAATTCCTTTCGTTTGCTCCTCAATGCGATGCTCCCATTGCTGGGACATTTTATTCTTTAGATCTTCTAATTTCTGAATTTCATTGTGTTGAAGAGTTTCCTGTAGAATCAGATAAAAAAAAGCAGTTATGAAAATGATAACAACGCCAAGGATACTGCCGAAAAATATCGTCAGTTGCTTTCTTGTTCGTTCGAACATCATTTCCCCCCTTCTACAACCAAGCGGTAACCAAGTCCACGTACATTTTGTATAATTTTATCTGAAAATGGGTCGTCCAGCTTCTTACGCAGTAATTTAATGGTGGCATCAACTGTATTCAGTGTAATTTCCGCATCTATGCCCCATACGCGGTCACTTAACTGCTCTCTACTTAATATTTGTTTAGGATGCTGTGACATAAAGGACAACAATTGAAATTCGCGGCGCGAAAGAGGAATCGAAACCCCGTTTCTACTCACTTCAAATGTACTATGGTCAATGACAAGTGTATCGCCAAATATTTTAGTATCCGCTTCCCAGTTCGTTTCTTTTCTACGATATAAGGCATGAAGGCGAGCAATCAATTCCTCAAAATCAAATGGCTTCACCAAGTAATCATCTGCACCGGCATTTAATCCTTGAACGCGGTCAGTAACGGAATCTCGTGCCGTTAGCATAAGGATAGGCGTCCGATTCTTCTTCATTCGGATTTCTTTGCACAGTTCAATACCGGTTTTGTGTGGAATCATCCAGTCCAATATATAAATATCGAAGGTGACTCTTTCCATTAAATCCAATGCATACTCCGCATCTAATGCCCATTCCACTTGGTACAGTTGCTTCTTAAGCTTATATTGAATCAGCTCGCCAAGCTTCACATCATCTTCAACCAGTAAGATATGCATAGACCTACCACCAACTTCCTCAATTAAATCGCTATAAAAATGCATGAATCAAAAATAACACAGCAAAGGCTAGTCCACATCTTAGATGCCATTTCTTATCGAGTCTTCTGTAGCGGAATAAACCCGATATCGGTACCGGTAATAGGACGATTAGTGCAAGAAGCCCACTAATGTTGTTGAAATCCCATTTAAAACCATACATAAAAACTGCAACTGCATGGAGTGTAATAAGCGCAATAGCAAGAATGGCTATTGCAGCATGAAATTTTTTGGCAATGCGAAGTAGCATAACCAACCCTTTTTTCAGAGCAGCTAATTTCGTCCAAATCCGCTGTTTTATTATAAATGCTAAAACGTAATTCGCTAACACTACGAATAAGGCTATCCGGGCATTAGAGCCATAATCTTTGAATGTATGCTCAAAGCGACGATTGTGCAGCGTTGTTGCTGGTATGTGAAAAAGACTCCAAAGTTGCCATATCACATAGATTGTGGCTACTCCCATCGCACCAAATACCCACAAGCGTTCTTTCTTAGGAATCCATGACTGTCTTACTTCTTGATTTTGCTGAGCGCCCATCTTACTTCCTCCACCTTCATTATGAATAGTTGTAATATACCCTATCTTTCTGAAAATGAAATGAAAGCGGAAAACCGAAATAATCCGTATTTGTTTAGTAATGAAAGGCGTCAACCTCGAGAGGGTTAGAATGCGAAAGCTCACGCGGATCCAGGCATGGGACTTTTTCTTCTGGCCGTACCGGGGATGCCTAACTTACAAGCATTTCGCTTTTCTATAGCATAAGGTGTAATCATGAAAGGAGTGGCTGATTTTATGAAAATCACAATCGCAGCAGTCGGGGATTTGTTGATGAAAAAGCAGATGATCGCCTCGGCCGCACGGGAAGGCGGATTCGCCCCTATTTTTTCAAAAGTGAAGCCCTATCTGCGGAAATCTGATTTAACGATAGGTAATCTTGAGACGACCTTCTCCGGCAAACATTTCCGCGAAGAACCTGGAAAACTGTTATTCAACTCTCCGGACAAATTCGCTGCTACGCTCCGGAACTTGGGCTTCGATGTAGTAGGCACAGCCAATAACCATTGTATGGACGGGAAACTATCTGGTTTGAGGCGAACATTAAACGTCCTCGATCGACACGGTCTGCGACATACGGGCACGTATCGCACTGCCCGGGAAGCCCGCAAGAAACTGATTGTTAACGTAAAGGGTATCAAAATCGGAATATTGGCTTATACGAAAGGTACGAACGGAATCCCAGTCCCGGCGCCGTCGTTAGTCAACCGGCTAAACCAGAAAAAAATAATAGCAGACGTACGCAGCTTGAAGAGTAGAACAGATTTTATCATCGCCTGCCTACATTTCGGAAAAGAATTTCGAACTCATCCCGACCGCCACCAGATCCATCTCATTCAGCTGTTGTTTAATAATGGTGTGAATGTAGTGTTGGGAGCGCATCCCCATGTGCTGCATCCTATCAGAATGTATAAGGTGAAGGATATCGACGGACTTACTAGAAATCGGGTAGCAGCGTCTTCTCTTGGAAATTTCGTATCCACCGAACTTCCTCGGCATACAGCTAGACTGCGAGGAACAATCTTGATGTTAACCTTGACGAAAAATGCAAAAGGGATCACGGATGTGTTGAAAATATCATGTTTGCCAACCCGTATTTTACAAAATGTAGAGAAGAAAAACGTTTATCGGGTTGTGCCGGATCGATAGTGTTAAACATTGTAGAACAGACATTTTGGGGACATAAATGTGCACTAAAGGAACCTTGGTTGTAAGTATATAGTTGTGGAGTCCAAACAACCATTAACTGTTATTCATAATACTAAAAGAGTATGAATACTGATGCTTGGGGTGAAGGCATGGTTTACTGAAATAACAAGATAGGCAAATACAAAGCCCTATAAACAAATGAGTAACTAGCTCTTAATCTGCCACCAACAATCCTTGCAACCGAAGTAAACGTGGAGGGGATGTTGGAATAATATCGAGTCGTTTATCTAAAGCCGAGTAATGGCACCGGAGGCTATGGTATTTTTAAGTTGTCTCGCACAGATACCCGATATCGGTTGGCGAATGACACGCGGCAACCGTTCATTCGCAACCTTTAAGCGAACATACGTCGCTTTTCAGAAAGCAAAAAGGAAGAAAACCTACTTGGTGCAGAAGGGCATACGCTTACTCCGCTATCATGAGCTTCCGTTTGATCTGGTTATTATGATACAGAGAAACCGACAGCGTAAGTGGGAGGTAACCGGAATCGTGGGACGATTAGCCATGCCTAATAAGGTCGTGACCAACAATCATAGCGGGGGGCGGCCGATGCCAGTTGGAAAGCTGCTTTCCCCATTTACGCCTAAAAAGGAGTAGGTTTCCTATGTGGAATCGCTTAAGGCGCTAGGTATAATGATCAGTAAACATATTGAGTGGAATTTTTCCGAATTTTAGTTCGTATGGGGTGGATATAGGCATTGATAAAGAGATGAAGCCTTGGATCATAGAGGTCAATACACGTCCAGATAAATACATTTTTAATGCCCTTTCCGATAAGCGGATGTTTCGTAAAATCATACGATACGAAAGATTCACTAATTTAAGTAGATGATGTAATTAAGCTCTGGACAATAGAGGGGTAAGAAAACCAATTCAAGACTTTAACTCAGATACTTACCATTAAAGACATTTCAGTATTATTGACTAAAGGGACGCTAACTGCCCTTTTTCTTGAGTTGTATCTTCTCCCCTCCATAAACAATCTTCCTCTTTCGTTCGGGGCTCATCACTCTTAGCTTCATGCCACCAGCGGACATACGGAATATGAGGAATTTGACGCGCTACCATTGCTTAATGCCTACAGAACGACTAGCAGCGGACTTTAGCGTCTGTATTCGGCCAATACCAGCTCCACGTTTTGCTACTTGTTGTCGGATGACAAGATTGTATTCCGATAAATGACAAGAAGTTGTTCCGATTGAAAAAAAATAAAAAAGCCTCGAGGGGCTTCCTGAAAATATCTAAATTTTTAATATATCTTTCGGTTAGACTTGTATATGAAGAACTATTAACTGCTAATGCCAATGGATGATGTGATATTTCTATTGGTTTAATTTTTTTTTCGTTTTTGAATTGTATGGGCAAAATAAATTATTTTTTTGATTTACTACTACTAATACTACTACTTCTTATGTCATGATCTACAATGAAAATTGTTAATTCTGTGGAACTAGTTGGATATAGTAACTTCAATATCACTAGAGGTATTTCTTTATGCCTATTTTTAGTTAATTCATTGTAATTTGGTACGACCTATTTAGCTGCCCCCTCAACTTCCAATGCTTTCCAGCAGTTAAAATAGTGTAGATAAACAACAGCGATAAATTTCATCATAATCCACTTTAATAAAGCTATATTAAATATTTTTGTTGATTATTGTTTCTTAATAATAATTTAATTAAATTTTCCAAGTCGGTGTCAAAGAAACCCGATAGCAATTCAAACCCACGAAGTGTTTTTGAAGGATTAATAATAAAATCATCACTGAAAAAAACTTATCCCCCATAAATGAGTGTTTGCAAAATACATAACTATATGCATATGGGCAGATTTCGGGATAATCCCCCTTTTCTACTTTTCTTAATTCGCGAAACCTTTGAATACAAGTTTTATGTTTAGTTAATTCACCGTATAATAAGTGGTGCTCAATCGATTTAAATACGTTAACGCTTTGTTTATACATATATTTATATAGAGGCATATTTGCACTTTTAGAAGCTAGATTAAAATCCAGATCAATAAAGTAATCGTGAAAGCATTCCTTGTTATCAATGCTAAATTTAGATATTGTTAATGGAACCTTTTGGTGGTTTATTGAAGACTGACCATTACCACCGTATGATATATGAGAATCAGTGTCCTCTAGTAACTCAACAATTTTTTTAATCGGATTCATTTGCGCAGCTGCGTACTCAGGTAAGAACAATATACTTTGATTTAGTGAATTAAAGTTTGTACTTAGCCATTTCAAAGTAATTTCACATTGTATTTCAAATTTGTTTCCCCAGTTGAACCATCGTTTTTTTAAATCGGCAAATTGAAACCTACATTTGCATGTAAAGGCAGCTGCTAATGCAGTATCAGAAAATTGATAAGGTATTGAATTACAGTTTGAACAGGTATATATTAATTTTTTCATGTGAAATGGGCAGTGTTTCAATAATTTAAATTGATGTAAAACACTGTGATATCCATCTTCGATACATTGTTCACACCATATTAAGTCTTCGTTAAACCAGTCATTGAGATCCGTTGAGATCCTTGTTACATTGTTAAGTAATTGATTGATGGTCTCTTTGTTTTGTTTGATTATATTAACTCCTAAAGAGTTTGAAAGTGAAACTTCATCAAACCCAAACATTGTTAGTAAATTATTATGTCTTTGTGCCTTAACAGGTCCTTTCATCGTTTTGACTTTATCATTTCCTAAGTGTTTTAATAGCGGGCCTCTTCTAATAATAACATTAGAGTAGCATAATTTTTCTAGAATTGACCAAGTCGATTCAAAGGGACGAATCCACTCTGTTCTCCAGTTATATTTTTCCATTGATTCATTCCCCCCTGTTCTCATGTATTAAGCGAGCGCCATAAATATTTCTGATTCAACATAGCCAGAATTTGAATAGCTTCTCTCCAATGATTAGTTGTTAACCATTCGATTCCGTTACCAGTTGTTCCATTCAGTTTTAAAGCATTTTCTACGGTTAAAGTAAAATACTCCTTTGGAATCTCCATTTTCTTAGACAGTCCATGTTCCTTTCGTAAATCTTTAAATAAATTGAACAAATCATTTGCGTAAGATTTCAAACGTTTACCTTTAGCGAAAGCATCAGGGAAAAAATATCGAGTATAGCTACACTCACTGTTTTCGGGATACTCGGATACTTCGTCATAACACATTAAACAATGTTCAATTTCTTCTAATGACCTGATTCTATAAAATCCTTGTTCATTTGTCATAAATCTTCCAATTATTTGAGCTTTTTTTTGCTCTAAAAAAATTCCCTCCTAGCGAGTAACTCAGATTGCCCTACTGAAATAACGGTCATGCTGATTTTTTCATAATCAAGATCATTATAAATATCCATAAGCCAGTTATAATGATACTCCGTTAGTCGTTGGGCCTCATCAATTACCAACATGATTCGGCGCATTTGTGACCTTTCCCCTTGCTCTAGCATCAGGTTAACAATTTGTCTTCTCATAAGGGAAGGATTTCGTTTAGATGGAAATGCGAACTTAAAATCGGCTAATAGATCTCCGAAAAATTTTTCCTCTGTTGGTACTCGATAACTTTTACATTGTGTTCTCAGTATTGGAAAAAACGTTCCCAATTGCGTTGGTAAATAATTCAATGCAAATTCTACGGATCTACTCTTTCCAATTCGTGGTCTACCATAGACAATCATGCCTGGTAAACGATTAATCACGATTTTAGTGAGGCTTTCCATGAGACGTTTTACTTCCATAGTGGGGAGAATATATCCACCTTGTTCAATAGGATGTGTACCAGCGGGAACAACGGGTCTGCTCATTTTTTACTCCTTATGATATAACTTAGAATGTAATTGTCTTATATTTTGAAAGAAACTCATCTATGTTTCCTGAAACTTATTTGTATCATTAAAAAATATTTGACATTGATACTGTGATGTATTAACATGTTTTCTTTGTTTACACTTACACTAGAGGTGTAAACATGAAAGACAACTCGATTTTACCAATGGTTGGAAAACGCATCCGTCAGATTCGTAAGTTAAAAGGTTTTACACAAGAAGAGTTAGGGGAAAAATGTGGGTTCCATTTTTCTTATATTGGTGGGGTTGAAAGAGCCGAGAAGAATATATCTTTAATTAATGTTCAAAAGCTTGCTGACGCGTTAGAGGATTCCGTTCAAGAGTTTTTTCTTATGAAAGATCATCTTCTCGTAAAATTTCGGAGCGTGAAAACGTTATGACAGAGGTAAATGAACTACTTATAGAAATGAAGACTTCTGATCTAAAAAAGTGAGACTGTTCTTAACCGAAATTATGAGCAACAAATAGGACACCTAGAAACAAGGGTGTCTTGTTTTCTTTTGTTAGTAACTGCGCTTTTTCATATTCAAAATTTCATTAAAAACTACCTTCCTTTAAAAAGCCCTCCATTCACTAAAATGTTATAATCCGATCTCCACATGTCTCATGGATGTTAACCCTCCCATGTCTCACAGAGTCTATGCTCTCGCATTCCTTCATTCAACCTGTCCATGAGGTCGAGGTCGGATATGCTGCCTGATAGGATACGTGCGTATTTTAATGTTATTCCGACTTCTCCGTGCTTCGTTGTCCAATCTTTACTTTTTTCTTCGTTATCCTAATTGAGCTATATGTTATGCAGCTGATTCTAAGTTAGAAAATCGAAGGATATTCTGATGCATTTTAATTCACTGAAAATGTGCCCCTTCTTCATAATTCCAAATAAGATCCTAATCAATCTGCTACAGAGTGCTCCTGTTTCAATCCCCTTTGACTTCGGCAACCGAATATTTTTCTTTACTGTCAAGCGGATCTCGCTTCACTTTTTGATATAGATAATTCAGTTTATTCCGTAATTACTTTCCATTCGAACTCCTCGGCGCAAGCTTGAATAAGCCGACAGAATGTACGATTATGACCAAGAAAGAAAGAAAAAATATTGTATCGATTCCTACCCGGTTCGTAAGAAACTAGAATACGATGTTTCATTCGTTACATAGCAGCTTGAATAAAAGCATGGGAGTTTTCGTTTCCGATCAAGGTTATGTAAGCATACAGAGAGTGATCCTCGACTTCATCCAGAAGACTCACACCTGCACACGAGAATTCTGTGACAATTCCTTTTTGCTTTAGTAGAATCAAAGCTTGAAGCAACTGTTCATCCACAACCGTATTGTCGAATACAGCAATTCTTTTATTCCCAATAGAGATCTTCTCACGTGCTATCCAATGCAATAATTCCTCCCCGCGGCGATGCCACTGAGCTTTGAAGTGTTGGCTTAGTGTTACTTCTCTGGGATCGGGAACTGAAGCTCGCATGACATTAAACCTGCTCTCAGTTTTTTTGATGTAACCCCGGACTTTACGTCAGGGGCTGGTTTTCATTGTGTTTTACCGCTCGCTAAATTAATATCTTACTTCCTCCTTCCTTATCCTGCATTCATTGAAGAATTAAAGTTCTGCAGTTTATTTACGAAACGGGTTGCAAGTTTCCTCGGCGATCACATCACAAGGGCATACGTCCAAGCAAGCACTATGAACCGAACGTATAAGTATACAGTAGTTAAAAATCACTTGAAGGGAATGAGTAAACATGGGAGCAGTAGGTTATGGTGAAGGTTATGGGCATCGTTCATCCGCAATGGTCTTGGTTCTTTTTATTCTGTTGGTTATTATAACAATGACTTTTGCAATTTAAATTTCCTAAAGTAATTCAAAAATATCAGAACCACGGCCATATTCGCATCTAGTTCGCGAGAAATTGTTTTGAGAAAATATAGTTTTTTCTTAGTGCTTAGGTTAAGTTAAGTCCCCTGTTTAAGCACTAATTGCTACCCGCGTACGTTCTTTAATAGGTGATTGGAAATGGAATATAATGCGGAGGACGTAGCCCAAGCGAAAGCGCGGGAGCGTTCTTTTTATTGAGCTAACGGGCTGTTTAATGGAATAAAATGGATGATATAATGGGCAATAGTTGATAAAGGGGGCAATCATTATAATTACTCATTACGAACAATTTCAATTAAACACGGTCTCCATTCAAGGGGAGGAAGTCAATCGTGCTGTTTCGAAAAACTATTACAACCGATATACCGCAGTTAATAAAATTTCGTAAGATATTGCTATGTCATGAGGACGACAGTAGTATGGATGGATGCGGTTTCATCAGGTGAAAAATGAGTATATCAGGAAGCGGCTGAACGAATTCTTCTATCGTTAATCGAGGTATAGTATCCAACCTTGTTAATGAGGCAATAGACGAATTGAAGACACAAGGAATAAGAAAAATCCTACTACAGCATTAGCGGTCACGTATTGGCTTCGTTCCGGATGGCATTAGCGGACGTAACCAGCCGTTTTCCGAATGCCTGATGACCGTTAATGCGCTGTTATGCGGTCATTCAAAAAAATACGAGGTCAATCAATTCTTCATTCGACCTATACTGACTCAGGATCGGTACATTACGAATCCTCTCTGAAACAATCATGACGAGAAAGTGATATACATACGCGCTATCGATTCGCGCGGCGGGATTTATAAAAAAATTTCCTTTTTGTATTATAATTTAAGGAAAGGGAGGTCTCCAAATGTGGGTAAAATTTTAGTTACAGGGATTACGGGAAACGTTGGACGGGAAGTTGCAGAATCACTAAAGAAAGACAATGTTCAAATGGTATGCGGTGTTCGCAACGTTGAAAAGGCACAGAAGCAATTTCAAGGTGAATACGAGTTTGTTACGCTTGACTTTGTAAATCGGGAAACATTTGATCAAGCATTGGAAGGTGTTGATCGCGTATTTCTTAATTATCCACCAGAAACGCCATTTAATGATTTTCATGCTTTTATCTACAAATCAAAAGAAAAGGGTGTCCGGCACCTGACTTATTTATCGGTAAAAGATGTGCAGTTCTTACCTTTTGTCCCACATCACAAGAATGAAAAGGTGATAGTTCAGTCCGGCATCCCATTTACTTTTTTACGAGCAGGCTACTTCACGCAAAACTTGAACATGTTTTTGTTGGATGAATTAGTAAAGCATGACCGTATTTATGTTCCTTGTGGTAAAGGTAAAACCAGTTTTATTGATTTACGTGACATTGCTGAAGTGGCTGCCATGACTTTGCTCAATCCCAATAAAAATCAAAATAAAAAGTATGTTCTTACGGGTAATAAGGCACTCGATTTCTATGAAGTTGCAGATATCATGACTCGAGTTCTCGGACGCAAAATTTTCTATTCTAACCCTAGTTTGAAGGAATTCAAGACGTACATGATGCAGAAAGGTTATGAAGCCAAGTATGTGAACTTGGTTGGGGGGCTTCATACGTTTACAAAACTGGGCATGGCAAAAGGCATAAAGCCAGATTTCACGCAAATTACGGGGCGTATTCCACGGACTGTTGAAGCGTATGTACACGACTATAAAGCTGTTTGGGACAAGGTAGTATTTTAATAAATTCGAAACGCTATAACTAAATGATTCATCCAAAAATCGAAAACAGTATTTTGAAAAGTTTCAAAAGCCTAAACTGCATTATAACTTTAGTTCAATTAAACAAGGAGCAGTTAAGCCCTGCGGCAGTTGCTCCTTGTTTTCATTCATTAAGCTATTAGGCAGCATTGCGTGGCACTTCCAAGTTAAAATAAGGGGATGGAAATAGAGAATAAACAACGTAAAAATGGCTCTTTCGCAAACAATGCGAAAAGAGCCATTTTTAATTTTATAAAGGGTTTTATCGAATTTTTTCACCGTTGGCTACGCCATCGATGACTTTATTGATTTTTTCTGCCGTAATTTTGCCGGCGTCTTCCTGACTAATCTTGCCGTTCCGGACTGCTTCGTCCATAACTTGGGCAAATTGAAGTGTAATCACATCAATTAACTGTTGACGGGAGACGCCTTTCGCCTGTGCAATATCAGCGAATGATTTGCCTGCATTCAAATTCTGTACGTAAGACTGCTTATCCAGGCCCAACAAATCGAATAACGGCTTCAGATCGAAGTCAATGGCTTGGGCTTCTTTAATTTTCCCGGCACCTTTGATGCTTTCGTGTCCTTTTATTTCGTTAATGAATTGCTTCACTTTCTGCGCTACTAAATCCGCCTCTTGTTCTTTGGTGAATTTGCCGCGCTGCACGGCTTCGTCGTAATCTTTGGTCACTTCAGGCGTCAGGGCATCAACGAGCTGCTGCACGGGAATGCCTTTCTCCTTTGCGATGTCCATAAACGATTTCCCAGCTTCGAAGGCGTCTCTGTATGTCTGCTTACTCAGGCCGAGCACATCGAAGAGCGGTTTCAGATCGAAGCCGGCGCTTGCTTCCTTCTTGGTGGAGGCATCCAGTATTTTCTTAACTTGTGTGACGGATTTTTCAGCCGGTTTTGGACTTGCCGCAAATGCGCTGATCGGCACCAATGCGACGAGTACAGCTGTTACGGAAGCGATTTTGATCATTCTAGCGTTCATTTTCATGCAGATTTCCTCCTGTAAATTGGATGTAACCCAAATTTTATAGGGCTCTGATGTATATATTAATTAAAATACAATGAAGTTATCATGAAATTCTATGTGACTGCATTTCATGTTAATTTCATCATGTCTTGATATAATTTGAATACTGAGAGGAAACAAGGAGCATAATTAATGAATATTTTGCTTGTGGAAGATGATGAAACGTTAGGGCCGTTAATTCAATACAAATTTAAAAGGGCGTTCCACGAAATGGATTGGACGGTAGGAGTCCAGGATGCGGAAGCCTATATTGAGATATGCAATTATGATGTGTATGTTTTCGACTGGATGCTTTCCAATGGATCTGGTCTGGAACTGTGCCAAAGCTTGCGCAAAAGGGGCGATTACACTCCGGTACTTATTCTGACCGCCAGGGATGCGGTAGAAGACAGGGTGAAAGGCTTGGAACAGGGGGCCGACGACTATTTAGTTAAGCCATTTGCCATAGAAGAATTGGTGGCAAGGGATAGAAGCGCTTGGCAGACGTAAGCATGCGGATTGGAATATTGTGCAGTGACCTCTCTGGTAAGGACATTATTCATATTTGGTTGTTCGAGTTCTACTACGATCCGTTCAAACATGCTAGTAAAATGGGAGTGACTTTAGAAGGCGATAAGTAAGATTAAAGATCCCGACTAATTTAGAAGATTTCGAAATCCAAGCTGATAAATTAGCAGATGATGATGTTTTATAAGTGATAAGAACCTACACTGCCTTATTTAGGATCAAAGAGAGCCCATACCCTTATAAATTAGAAAATTAATTTACTTCCAACTACGGTTATGGGCTTGTTTACTTTTCATAAGCACTACACTACATTAGACTGAACCCCTTGATGTTGAGGATGTGTTTCTTGACTTCGCTTTTATTTTATGCCTTTTGCTCGCTTTAATGCCCGTATGCGCTACTCGTTTTCGACCCTTTTTATTCGCTCGGATTGTAAAACCAAGAAATTCCGACTCTCGTTTTCGCAGATTAATGATCTGCGATTTCTCTGGTGAGATGTCTAGTTTCAAGCGGTCTTTGAGATACAGAACAACCGCATGATACCACCTCTGAGCCGATTTCCAATCTCTACAAATGATTTTGAGGTAAGTAGCCCAAGGGAATCACACCCTCAGGCCCTCTCAGAACCGGACGTGAACCTCTCGGCTCATCCGGCTCCCATTATCCAATCGCAGGCAGTATTCCCATCTGCCAGTGTGCAAACAGTTTAGGAAGATTCTTTGCAAGTCGTCCCATCCAATTTATTGCCCGTGTCTTGTGCCTCTCCAATTTCTTGTACTTCCTTCTTGCCCAATGGATGAGTGCATCGTTCATATGACATAAAACGGGATATAGTTGCGACTTGTAGAAGTGTCCGTAGTAATTGATCCAACCTCTAATTGAGGCATTGAACATCCGCGACAGGTCATCTATGGCCACGTCCGACTTTAAATGCATCCGCCATCCTCTAATCGTCTGTCTCATCACTTTGCACGCCTTGTTGCTCACTGCTGGCGTGAAGTTGATGAAGTATTTTCCGAACCGATTCTTCGATCGCCTTGGCCGAAAGGTGTACCCCAGAAAGTCGAACTTAATTTCGGAATGCTCCCCTTTTCGGTCATCATCTTTGCAATACACAATTCGTGTTTTATCCGGATGCAGTTCGAGTTTACAAGCGTTGAACCTATTTCTGAGTTGCTCAAGGAGTCGTTCAGCTTCCTCTTTCGTACGACAGTGGATCACTGCATCATCCGCGTATCTTGCCCACGAATTATGGGGATGTTGTATTCCCATCCATTTATCGAATGTATAGTGCATAAACAGATTCGCAAGTACTGGACTGATGACCCCGCCTTGCGGCGTGCCCGAGTTTCGTTCTACGATGTCTCCATTCTTCATTTGGAACGGAGCTCTAAGCCATCTTTCGATGTAGAGAATGATCCACACACAGTCCGTATGTTTCTTTACTGCCTTCATAAGCAACCCATGGTCGATGTTGTCGAAAAGACCTTTAATGTCAAATTCCAACACCCAGTCATTTCTCCAACATCTGGTTCTTGTTACTCGAACCGCATCTATCGCGGATTTTCCCGGTCTGTATCCATAAGAGTCGTGGTGAAATATAGATTCCACCATCGGCTCAAAGATCAGTTTAACTGTCATTTGCGCGATACGATCTGAGACGGTTGGAATCCCCAATATCCTCACCCCGCCGTTCTTTTTCGGTATCTCTACCGCCTTAACTGGTGGGGGAAAGTAACTTCCCGAGGACATTCTGTTCCAGATTTTAAAGAGGTTAGCTTTGTGGTTTACCTCAAACTTTTGAATAGACTCTTCATCGACTCCGGCTGCTCCCTTATTCGCTTTGACTCGCTCATAAGCTTCCCATACGGTGTGCTTTGAAATTTCATACGACTTTGTTTTGTCCATTTGTTCCTCCCACTTACGTGGTTGACGTATTTTCAAAACTGGATAACATAGCCCCTTGGCTCCGCCACCTTTTCAGTGGGTTCATCGCTACTACAGGCTGTTCCGTCCCTATACCCCGCATCTGTATTTTCATCCTTGCGGGATTTCCGCTTGGATTTTTCCATTCGCATCGGAGTCGTAGGTTCCCACGTTCCGAACAAAAGCCTATGTTACGTTCACGTTGCCTTTATGCCAGTCACCATCTAGACAGTAAACAGGTTTCCTCCAGACTCATCCCAGGCCAACGACTCCCTCCTGGTTTTGATGACATCCCTACGCTTTCGACACTTTAATAGCAATTGACTTATGTTCGTCTCCGTAACACTCACCTGACAGAGTCTTGCTCTGCCTTTTCCTTAACGCTCACCACCAACGGCTTTTGACCGCAGCAGCTTAAGGTAATTTGAAGCCTCCGCCTGCACAGCGACTCCGAAGGGCCCGCCTTCATCTTTTGTTCAGCATTGCTTTGGCTTTCTTACGCGCCATGCATTCGTGGCGCACAGTCATCGGCGTAACGCACCTGATAGCCTTTTTTCAGACTTGAGCGTATTTTCGCAGCCCTTTCGCCAGTTCTTGATTTGAAAGGTTTTTTCAGCTGAAAGAGTTCCCATTGACCTGCAACCAAGTGATCTAAGTAATTTAATACAATATTCGAGAGCAGTGTTGACAGTAAACCGCCTTGTGGTACACCTTTTGAAGGTATTCCTTCCCCCTCGATTTCAGCTTTTAGCATTTTAGAGATGCAGTCTAAAACCTTTCTATCTCGAATGCCCATGTTCCAAAGTTGCTTCAAAAGTAGCGTATGGTTGACATTGTCGAAAAATCCCAAGATGTCGATGTCTACAACATAATGCATCGATGCCTGATTGATGAGAAATTGAACTCTTGCCATGGCATGGTGTGTCGATCGAAGGGGCTGAAACCATAGCTGTGGTTGTAAAATTGGGCTTCGGCTATGGGCTCAAGGACTTGCTTGAAGAATTGTTGAATAATGCGGTCGAGGATGCAAGGGATGCCAAGCAATCTCATTTTACCATTATCTTTTTGGATAAGCTTCCGTCTGACTTTCTTGGGGCGGTAGTTTTCCAGTCTGCTTTGGATTTCACTCACTAGTACTTGTTCGGATCGTTGTTCGATGTCTTTAATGGTTAGTCCACCTGTTCCTGGTGTTTTCGATCCTTTATTGGACTTCATTGTGCGGAAAGCTTAGCAAAATATTATCTCTAGATGTGACGATCTCGTAGAGGTGTGAAAAACTTTCTTTGTTTGCCGATCTTGCGTACAAGTCCGTAAAAGATTCCGTCATGCCGTAATACTCCCAATTTTGTAAAGCTTGCACTGTGGCCCCCCTCCTTAACGAAGCGATGTCCCCACATTCTTACCTGATCGGTGCAATTCACGTGTGGAAAATGATCGTTTACAGAGATTTCATCAGTCGTGCCCCTGCCCTCACAAGGATAAATTCATTTCGGCAAGTTCCTTATTGCAACCGTTTCGGGTAACAGCCCTTCCTGCAACGTCCCTTGTTTTCCAAGTCCCTTGCAACCTAGCTTTCCGCTCTGAACTTAGGTGCTTCCTCTAAGCCTGTGAGTTTGATGCCGCCATTGTTCGGCATAACGTATTTCATAGAAGAAAATTTTACTTTACACCACTCACCCCATCGTCTGATGGTACATTCGTTTCCGCATGCTCTAACTTTAGACCTGTACATTCGGAAGTTCGTCAGTTCGCTTCAATTAGAACATTCTCACCATATTCAGTTTTTCAGCCGCGCGACATATCCGTCGGCATACCTTTTTTTTCTTTCAAAATGGCTTCAGCCTTCGTTCTGTCGAATCTACCTGTACTTCACACCTCATGCTCTGTTAAACATGACGCGCGCAGGAGTATTGGCGGGATAATTTCAGGATACATGGCTTCCAATCATGCCTATGATCTGCCAGCTCCCCGTGATGCCGCGTTGAACAGTTACGCGTAAATCATAAGGACTCTCCTTCACGTTACGCGATAGAAAATGGTCGGTTCTTACGGCTGAAACGTAAGTAAACTAAAAACTCCAATCCAAGTAAGCATGGAATTGGAGTTTTTTAGTTTGGAAGAGGCTCATTTCCTTCTAATCTTTCCAGCTTGGAGTGCTTTCAAATACGTATTTCTTATGCTTTTAATTTTTCGATACATCGTTTTATCTTTGAGTTTGTTAAACAGATCATGGGATGGATAGTCAAAATTGACTTCAATGATCCATATTTTATGATGTTGATCGATACCAAAATCAATGCCAATTTGAGAAGAATATTTGTAGCGATTAAATCGATGACAAATGCGATGACTTAAATCGATTAGGTCTTTAATCGTTCTATGTTGCTGCTCATGGGTTAAACGTAGTGAAGTGTCTAATGCATTCTCAATCGGAATTGCATATCCACCTCCCCTATTTACGTTTGTAATAACACTAGACGATCCAGCAACTTTGGCTAACATTCCTGTATACTGCCACTCATTCTGTGAGTTTCGGATCATCATGACTCTGATATCAAAAGGCCTCGTTTGGATTTTGGCTAAATGAATCGCTCTCTGAACGATATATAGGTCTTTGGAAGTCTGTTTTTGTATCGCGTTATACGTGGACTTTAAATTCCGAAAGGACTTGACATCCCCCTTCACTTTAACAAATCGATACTCCTTTTCCGTAGACCATGCTTTCATGATACCTTTGCCCATGTGAGACATATTCGGTTTAATGTAAACCGATTGGTACCGTCTCATTAAGCTATAAAATGAATCCCGATTTAATACCGTTGTCGACGGCAAATAAGCTCGGATATGGGGATCCTTTGAATAAAATAAGTGCAAACCCAACTTACCAGGCATGCCATCCTCTCCCTGTTAAAGTATCTATCGAGCTGTAATGTACCTACTTAACCAATAAGGGCTTCTCCATCTCGTAATTGTCACGCCGGGAGGTGATTTATACGTATTGAGCATCCTGCCATTTCCGATATCAACCGCACAATGACCTATCCTATTATCCGAATACGCGGTCTACGGAAAAAGATGACATCACCGGCTTCAACATCCTTTTGAGCGATCCTTTTGCCCAAAGTTGCTTGAGATCTAGTCGTTCTGGGCAAGCTGATGCCATTTCTCCCGAAAATGTATTGGAGATACGATGAACAATCAAATCTTCTTGATCTTGGATAGGGTCCTGCTCCAAACCGGTATGGCGTCCCTCTCAATCTCATTCCGAGAGCTATTATGTCAGGTGCCTTTTCCGTTTCTTTGATCCTAATGGCTTTCTGAAGCCCCCTTTTAGCACTGGATGAGTTTGGTTGAATAGTAGGGATTCTCACATGAATTCCTGCTACAATAGGTTCTTTTAGATTTTTGTTAATCGCAAGCAATCTCGCTATTGTCGTGTTTAATAGCTCAGATAAACTTTTTAAGGTATCTCCTTTGAAGGTAATAAAGAATAATCCGGGTTGACGTATGAAAGCTTTCCGGGTTGCCAAATTTGAAGTGATATCTACATTAAAGAGCCTATTGATTGACCTAAAACTCACGTATCGTTTTCCCTGGTCAGTAAGGAGGGGATCCATCCGGAAGTTAACTCCCTCACTTCTGGAAATCCCTCCCTGTCGTGGAATAAATATGAATTCAGAACCATCTGTAGCAAACAGGAATCTGGCATTGCCTCCTTTTAAATCATACTCTAGAATTTCCAATACATCGTCCAAGGCTAGGTAGCGAATTCCGTTTAGAAGGATAATTATTTTGTTTTTAAAACTTTTACGCGTATTTTCAAAAAAGTCTTTTTTCAATTACTTCTTTATATTCTTAGAGGAAGGGATTTGAACCCTGGAAAAACAAATAAAAAGAAGATGGTCGTTAGTATCGTCCATCTTCCCGGGTTCATTTCGTTCGTATAGTCATGTCAACGTTTTCTTAGATTAAGACAATTGAAATGATTGGGTGCCGTTTCCGGCAGAAACAACGCTCACCGTTTCGAGCATCGCACTTATCTAAAGCCATCTAAAGACCGTGCCCCATGTAAATCTGTTCGCATATAATACCTCTAAATGAATATGTAGGAGGTAGATATATTGAAGAAAGTGAAATACAAAATGGGGAAATTAGGCAAACATATTTTCATGCAAAAATATAGCAATATAAACACGGTATTACCTGATACAGAAGCAGCAACAAAATCTAACATCTTTAATATGATAAGTAAGTATGACTCTCTTTACTTAAAACCAGATGAAGGCACCGGAGGTCGTGGAATATATAAAATAACTAAAACCGAAAATGGGTTTGTTTTAAGAGGTGGAACTACCTCAAGAAATTATAAAACCTTTGATGCTTTATACAGTTCTCTTCACAAGTTCTTATATAAAAACAAATATGTTGTTCAACAAGGTATTGATCTGTTAAAACATGACGGTCGCTCATTTGATATACGGGTTATGGTGCAAAAGAACAGAAATGGACAACTCCAAACGACAGGTATAATTGGGCGGTTGGCTAAACCGAGCAAGATAGTAACTAATTTCCACAGTGGAGGCACACCATTAAAAATAGACACATTACTCAAATCACATCTCAGAGGAGCCGATAGGACAAACTTTATAAAGAAGATTAAAGCTTTAGGGAGAGAAGCGAGTATTGTTCTCGGAGAAAGTTATAGAAGAAAAAAAGCTTTCGGAGTTGATATTGCTATTGATTCAAATATGAAGCCATGGATTCTAGAGATTAATACTGGGCCAGATATGAGTATTTTTAATTCGCTTAAAGACAAAACAATGTATAGAAAGATTTTAAGGTATTCAAGATTTTGAACGATCAATTCGATGAACTGAACCTATACGGATGGTATATATGATAAAGATTTTCCACTTATCTATCCAGAATCCTCTTCATCATCCACTCGCTTTATATCCTTGTTTCAGGAACGTTTCGACTAAGTTCCAGAACTTTTATTAACGATTTAATTACATTCTGCTTGGTTGCAAACCCTCCCATTAAATCCATTTCTCCTCAACGAAATTTAAACATTGAGCATAAGTATGCGTTTTTGATGTTGTTTGTGCTTGTGTCTATTTCAATAACTTAAGTAGGTGCGTACTTTAAATGATCTTGGAGGTGACTTTTGCAAAATGCACATAACTGAGAGTCTTTTAGCGAAAGACACGAAGTTCGAAACACCTTACTACATTATCAAAGGTTCCTCAGCAGGGAATAAAGTAATTGTAACAGCAGGTATTCATGGTGATGAAAGAGCAAGCATTCTCGCAGCTAAAAAATTTTTGGGTTTGATACAGAAGGATCTTCTCCACATTAACAAAGGGAGTTTGATTATCATTCCAATTGTTAATCAAAACGCCTATAAAGAGCGGATTAGGGGTATTCCCGATTTGAATCGGACTTTCCCACGTAAACACAATCATGTGGCAAGTCATCCTCTTTCGGCTGCCTTATGTAAATTGGCAAAGGAATTCCAGCCAACCTGGTATATTGATCTACATGAAGCAAACGGTTTATCAAAAATCACCCCAAAGGTGTTAGGACAAACATTAATTGCCAATCCTAAAAGCAAAGTAATACCTTTTGTAAGACGAATTGTGCGTCTCATGAATCTCACGATAAAACAAAAATCAAGACATTTTACGGTTCGCTTGCGGAATTTACCTTCTGGTTCGGGTCGTAATGCCGCATATCGTTTATTAAATTCAAGAGCTATCACCGTCGAAACGAGTTGGAATTTACCCCTTTCTGATCGAGTAAATTATCAAATGAAAATCCTTCGGAATATTCTAAATGAAGCAGGCGTGCTAAAAGAAGATATTGCTAGGTTCCCTCAACAGAATGATGAGCGGCAACTCTATAGGGAAGGTTACCGCTCTTTCTTTGGTTGATGCTGTATATGAAAAGACGACTTCTACTCCATCTTTTTGGGTAGTTGTCGTCTTATTTGCATTTATACGTCCTGTTTGTTCAGGTATTCTTATTCACTTAGTTTCAATTTCCGTTTTAGATTAACTGCGAATATTGCCTTCGCCCCTTCCATCTCCATCCCTAATAGACCGAGGATGTGGATACATCATACCCGTGCCTGTGTTTCACTTGCTGTTCTTCGCCTCAATCTTGTATCGCTCTTTAGACTTCTCCTTGAAGTGCCCACATTCTTGAAATACCATTTGTTCAGTATACTCTTCGGATTTTATGCTTACCGAATAAGTTTTGCTTTTGCTCCAGCCTTGTAGCATCCTTCTTGGAACGGACATCGCTTGCATTTCTTTACATCAAAATAGTAGATATCGGTTTGGTTTGTCCCTACGTCTTTCTTCCCTTGCCGCGCTTTTCTATCAGGCCGACTCTGCACACGAACATGCCGGCGTCTTTATTGAATTAAAACTCATCCTCTTTCTTTTCCCCCTTCTATGTACACTCTCGATTTTCTCAATTCGCCAGCTGCTCTCCAAGTCATTAAAGCTTGTTATGTTCTATTCCCCTTTGCCTATTTTTTGAGTAGTTTCATGGGCTTAGAAAGTGCAAACAGCTCCCCAATAGTATACCGGGAAGCAGTCCTTCATTTCGAACAAACCGCGCGGCTTTATTCCTTTAGCGCGGAGGATATGGATAAACCTTCCGTAAAATACTTTTGAACGAAAATAAAAATAATCAAAAGTATTATAGCAGACATCACCGTGATCGTGTTTACTAGTGTAAATTCATTTTCAAACGTTCTTTGCGCCACAGTTAACCCAGCAGTAATTGTTCTTCTACTGATTCTGTTTGTCGCTACTAGCGGCCATAGCAAGGAGTTCCAGTTTTTTCGAAATGCAAATAATCCGACAACAAAAAGTACAGGTCTACTGAGAGGTATGATCATATTGGTAATTATTTCCGAAGAATAGGCACCGTCCATATGTGCCGACTCACCCATCTTAATGTCAAGCTTCGCAAAAGCTCCTCTTTTACTATTTTGTTTGCATCGCAAATCGTCATATTGGTCACCTCCGTTCCGACAACGGTGTAGGAACTCCTTACTAATCATTTCAGACGTTTCTACTCTTCTTGTATGTCAGGGAAAACCCTGGTCTCCGCATTCGTTTAAATGGTGTCAAATGGGCAGGAGTACTCATACAATATATGATGGTTGGGAGGGAGTGTCTAGAAAATGCCTTCAATTGTTGTAAATGGTGGTATCAAGGTCATTAGTGTTAGTTCTGGTTCTAATGTACAGATCGGAAATACCTTCAATATTAATCTATCAAGCAATTCCAAAACCTTCGCAGGAGCCATCTCATTTTGTCCCGGTGACAGCTTTGGAAGTGTCCAGAATGTTCTTAATGGCAGCACGAATACAATTGACCCAGATATTGTGGATACACCAAATATGAATATATAATGTGTACTCTCATGTGAAAAAGTTATTTGTACCCTGACATAATAGTGTTAGGGATTTGAGCGTTCCAAAACAACCCCAACGGCTACTTTATGACATATCCACATTTCCACCTTCGAGCATGTACCGAAAGTAGTTTGCCTATATCATAATACGTCCTTTAGGAGCTTCGGTTGGGGATTTGTTTTCACAAACGCAAGAGTTCGGCGGGTTAGGATTAAGTGCAACGATAACTAGTGTCATTTTCCTTTTAGCCATCTTACTGATCATCATTTTCCTTTCCATCACGAAGCGAAATCTAGTCGCACCCTCATCAACAAAAGCCGCCTATGAAACGAAAGGATTTGCCGTCATCTGGCAAGTAGTCGTAGTTGTAGGTATACTGGTGCTCGAGGTAGGATCCGGCTATTATTGGCGTAGTACAAATCTCCAAGATGCCCTACCACAGGGGGATTCAACTAGCTACGTTCAGCAAGCCTCCAATTATGAATGCCAATCAAATGTCCTTCTTCGTGCATCCTTCTGATGAGTTCTGGATATTTCTCCGCTTTGACACTAATGGCAGGTCATTAGATTTACTTTAGGCAACTTTGATATCTCCATTTGTATCTTGCGACTGTGCGGGAGAACCTCCACGGAATACAACAAGGATAACAATAAAAATAGTTAATACAAGACTAACCGCACCGCTGCCAAACCCCATTTCACCGTTACTTTGAGATGCAGATAACCAATCAGCAAACGAGGCACCTACTGGTCGCGTCAAGATATAAGCGAACTAAAAGGCAAAAATTTCTTTCATACCAAACATAAAGTACCCTACAGCTGGAATGACAAGCATCCCGGTAAACAGCAAGCCGGAAGTGAAGAAACCTAAGTGCATGCTTGTCGCGGTCATATCCCCTGCAGAAGTACCAAGTGCAAATATCGTTAGAACCGTAAGCCAATAGAAAATCTCGCGGCGACGTGTAAAAATACTGTGCACGGATAACGTTTTTTCCTTGTAAAACCAAGTGATGAGAATAGCAGCTAGTGCCGCTACAAAGAAAAGGGTCGATACGATATAGGGAATTCCCAAACCTACACGAACAACGTCCGCGGCCATTGTGCCAAAAATACTAACCATGATGACGACTAGCCAGTAGACACCAGGAACATATTTACGCACTTTGAACTGCAAGATCATGGCTGCTACGAAGATAAGAACACTTAGCAGTGCTGAAATCAGCCGATTCAGGTGTTCAAATAAGTAGTCAGAAGCGACTTCTCCCATGCCAGTTGTCAGCAGTTTGGTGATCCAAAAATAGAGCGTAATTTCGGGTACCTTGGCAGCTAATTGTTTAATGTGATTAAATATAGGTGATCTAGAATTACTCATTCTTGATTTCTCCTTACCCTTGAAGTTGCGAATTTTTACGTGGCGACATAGTAACGACTTAAATTGCAATACTATCCTTATCATGCTTTTACAGAGAATTGGAGCTAACTTCACCATGCATTCAAAATTAAAAGTAACTATTTTCCTTGTTCTAAGCGTCATTTCTGTTCTTTGCTTTTTAGTGGTTGCTTCCCTGTTAAAAGGACAGCCGATTGCACATTTTGACAGCAGCGTGATCGCTTCGATTCAAGGAATGGAAAGACCATGGCTGACTTCGCTAATGAAAGCTTTTACTTTCATCGGTTCAACGCCCGTTGTGATTGTCATTGCAATAGGCTGTTTATTCCTCTTCTTTAAATTCCTCCACCACCGACTAGAATTAGTTCTATTTCTGGTCCTTGTGGCGGGCACCGCCATTTTGAATTTTATCTTGAAAATGATTTTTCAAAGGGAGCGCCCTTCGCTTCACAGAATAATTCAAGAAACAGGGTACAGCTTTCCCAGCGGCCATTCCATGGAGGCTTTTGCGCTGTATGCCGCACTTGCCTTTCTACTATGGCGACATGTCCCTACAAAACGCGGTCGAACGACGGTCATTTTGATCAGTATCCTAATGATACTCATGATTGGTATTAGTCGGATCTATCTCGGTGTCCATTATCCGAGTGACGTTGTTGGCGCTTATTTTGCTAGCGGATTCTGGTTCACTTTCAGTGTTTGGATCTTTCAATGGTATATGGAAAATCGCGCTAAAAGAGTTCGTTCAATTGAACGCTGAAAATGATTATGATCTGCTGGCTTTGAATGTCAGCTTAAAGCTAATGACATTGCTACAATATAGGGAGCACCATTCAAATATTGTGTTAAATCCGTATTTTCAAATAAGTAATATTTGGCCCAGTTATATTTGGCTCAAGAATCCAACGATGCTTGTCCCAAAGCAAACATGATACCAATCGAAAGCGCGATAGCGTTCGAACTGCTGCGTGAAATCGTAGATATCTTAAAGGCCAAAGTGACAACCAACACCATTTGAATACCTTGATATAAATAGGCACTAATAGCATGTTTCACGATACTTGTTTCATGAGCAATCGTATCACTCGATGCGTAAACATACGGAGCACTTATGTCCTTAAATCCATGCAGGAGTTCTGATACTAAGAAGGCCGTAGCGAACAAGAGAATGAATAACAATATCGAAAAAGTAAATGCCGATATATAGCATTCAGCATATTTCCCAAAAAGCGTTTCCTCTGTAGGCGGGATATTATGATCAATATGATACTGATTCACATTGATACGCGAAGTAACATGTGCTTTCCATTCAGGTCCTCTGTTCATATTATTTAATTGCAGAGTATCATTTTGAATCTATTGCTGCATATTGATCTGCCAATTCGCATCTGCCACCTGCGTAGGCTTCACACTGTATTGTTGGGCAATCAAAAAGCAAACCATCGTGACAACCAGACCAATAATCAATAACCACGTTCGCAATCGTTGGTATATCTTCATATTTTCATTTAAGAGCAGATTAACCATTGGACTCACCGCCTGTCATTTTCAAGAATTTATCTTCCAACGTAGTAACCGAATGAAGCATGTTACATACCAACTGCTTGAATTAGCTGAATTAGAACATGAGTCGAGGCTCTCTCCATTAGTAATTTTGATCTGATCTCACTCTTTAAGGAGACCATTCACCTTCTACAGCCACTTTCAAATAAAAATATGCTGCTATCCCCTTCTGCTTCAAATCTATTCTTAGCAGTGGATCGTTTACATACAGGTCAAATAGGTGATTTTAATTATCTTGGATAATGCTTTAAAATATGCGAACCACCGTATAGACATTTACCTCGAACATCAGGAATCACATGTATGTATCCGAATTGTTGATGATGGCATCGGTAATCCTTCCGAATTTTTGCCTTTCATTTTCGACAGGTTCTATCGCGTTGACCGCTCTAGGAGCCGGCAAACAGGCGGATCTGGCTTAGGCCTAGCCATAGCCAAATCGATTGTCACCCTGCATGGTGGAACCATCCAATTGAATAGTGAATGGAATTGCGGAACGGAAGTTATCATTTCCCTCCCCATGAAAAACCCTCTAACCATTAAAAGTTAGAGGGTTTTGATGCTTTTTGATTCAATATATACTTCGCATATTTCTTTGGTGTTTCATAGGTCCGATAAAATGTTGATCTCAACTTTGCCTTTTTAAAAGAATAGCGCTGATCTCGTCCGTTGATTTCTATTAATTGAATAGCGCCTTGTCGATCTACTCCGATATCTAGACCGACGTCTGCCAATTGAGGCAATTTCCCGCTCAAATAAGACATAATCTGCATGGAAGCTTCGCGGATAGCAGAAGCCATCTGTTCGTGTTCAAATCCGCTCGCAAGGAACAACTCCTCGACCTTTTTTACTTTTCCACCTTTGGCCACATTCGTTACATGTCTTCCTGTCGCTGCTATCCTGCCAATCATTCCAATGACTTGCCAACTCCCCGTGCTGCCGCGTTGTAGCGTTACGCGTATATCATAAGGTCTTCCCTTGTATGTTGCTACAGGAATGGCTTCTTGAATCATATATCTCAATTTACCCACATACCTCGTGATCGTAGTTACTGCTTTTTTTCTCGATAGCAATTTGGGTGACCCTTTCTTCCAGTAAAACAGCCATTTCCCGCTCTTATGCTTCTTAAGTTTCATAATCCCTTCGCCCACACTGCTATTCGTAGGCTTGATATATAAAGAAGAATAATTCTTCATTGCCGATTGTAGTTCCTCTGGTGTAAATGGCATTGATACAGGAAAATAAGCTCGTAGCGTTGGATTCTGATAGATCAGTTTATAGATCCTATACTTATCATATCGATTCTGTCGATTGATATAAATAGCTAGCTTGCGATACTTGCTTGAGTTTCCCATTCTCCTTGGACGAAAAAGTAATGACGCGGTTATGTCTTACTTCGGGAATAGGACGGCGTTCCAGCTTGTATGTCTTTTTACGATAAATAAACCCAGATGCTGATCTACTCCCTAAATGATCTAGCGACATGTAAAAGAGTCTTAAGCCAAGCTCCTTTGCCGCTTTGTTTTAAAGAGCAAGCCGTTCATTCCCTGTTCATCTGCTTGGAATTCCTTTAAATGTTTGCCGATCCACCAAGATACCGACCGTATCAAGCATAAGCACACCACCATTCAGATAGGAACTATGGTACAGTATATTGCCATAGTATCCGAGCCATCACGGTAGCATCCTAAGAGGTTAGATTAGAATGTTATCATAAAGGGGATGCATGAACTAGCTTTTACGTCCCTTATTTATGATGTCAATATTTTTTTGCTCACTAAATTCTCATCGTTTTCTAATAAATCGCGCTATGTCCTTGTGAGCTCTTTATTCCAGAGCTAGTTAGTAATCCTTAGGAGGTTCTAAGTGTGTTAAGGTTATCCCAGGCCAAGTGAAAGCCTAATACACGATCCTTAAGGAGGATATCCAATCATGAATCCTATGAAAACGAATCGCCTGAAAAAGTCGCTATTAGGAATTACACTTAGTGTTTCCTTATTTGCTTCTATTAGTGTGATGGCCGCTCCACATGCGGCTCACGCTGCTACAACGAACACGATGTCAGCAACATCAACTTCCGTATCTACCAAAGCCGATGGCATCATCAGCTTGGGTAAAAAATATCTCGGTGTTTCCTATAAGTTCGGTTCTCAGAAAGGAAATACACGCACATTTGACTGTTCTTCCTTTACGCAATATGTCTATGGCCAGTATGGCATTTCGCTGCCGCGTTCTTCTAAAGAGCAATCACAAGTAGGTAGTTACGTACCTAGGAATCAACTAAAACCAGGAGATCTAGTCTTCTTCTATTCACCTATTCATCATGTTGGTATTTATATTGGGAATGGCAAAGTCATGCATACGTATGGCAGCCCTGGTGTAACCTTCTCGGATATGAATTCCGGTTGGTGGAGCACGCATTATAAGACGGCTCGCCGCGTCATTAAATAAAGTAGAAAAACCTCCTTCACTTCATACGTGAGGGAGGTCTCTTTGTATTGTATCATCGTACATTCTTCGCTTCATGATCTTTACACTTTCCGGGAATGATAAGAATATGCTCTAGGATGAAGGCCTTTTCCGTTTCAGTTAAATTCGAACCCTGAATAAGCCTTACTACTTTCTCTTCTAGCTCGTGTATCGTACGCAGAAAAACATCCATTTCATCCAATGGTTCTCTCATTTTAACACATCCTTTCCTGTTCATTTTGCGAATATGCACTGTCATAGGCGTTACATTTCTTAAATCTCTTTTAACTCTGAGCTTTCCAGATACCTTGAATAGCTGATGCATCCTTTGTCGCCCCCAAATAAGGCAGATGATATAAATCTTCTATCGTTCGTAAAACATTCAAATGGGTAATATGCTGATCATAACGAACGGGCTTGACCATCGATCCTACAAAAATCGTTGGTATATGGTTGTCTTTCGAGGTATCATCTTCGTCCCATGTGAGTATGAGCAAGCTATTATGACTTTGAGCCCAATTCACATAGGGACCGATTTGGGTTTTCAGCCATTCATCAGCAGAAAGAATGGTCCCATCATGCATATCATTATCTAAATTAGGTATGACAAAAGATACCGTAGGCAGTTTGCTAAAATCTGGTGGAAATTGAGTAAAAGGTAGGTTACTCTCCTTCGCTACATTGGAGAAACTCACCCAAGGGCTGTGTTTTCGACCATATTGGTGATTGGTACAAGATGTTGAACCGATCCCAGGTAAATCTTCCGAATAACCGGCAAATGAATAGCCTGCTTGTACCAGTTCGCTTGCCAAATTTGCTGTTTTGAACACATGTCCGCATGAGTCATCAGTAACTCCTTGATTTGATCCAGAGAAGAGCACAAAATAATTTGGCTGACTCGGATGTGCAACAGCATAGGAATGCGTAAAAAATGCTCCTTGCTTGGCCAATGCATTGATATAGGGAGCCGAACGATTTCCGATTAATGTCTCATAAGAATGATTTTCTTCAATAACGATGACGACATGGTCAGGTCTTGTCCCTTCAAAAATTGGTTGAGAAACCTTTGGTTGAGCTGAACTCGTTGACACTGGGCTGGGACTTGGGCTGGGACTTAGTGTTGGAGATGTACGAACTGGTGGAAGCGTTGGTGAATGAATAGTACTAGGGCTCGGAGATAATTCTGTTGTCGATGGATGACTTTGATCCGTATTGGAGCACGCTGTCATCACAAACACTAGAAAATATAACATACCCAAGGATGCTTTCATGTGATGTTCTACTCCTCTCTTTCTTCCTAAACCTTCTGAGGAATAAGCGCATCCTCATTATCTGTTATTAACATTACGTGATGGAAATGAAAAAAAAATGAGAATCCTAAAGACTAGGCACAAAAATACCTAAAAAACTCCAATCCATGTTAGTCATGGCATTGGTTTTACTTTTTTTCAAAATTAGGGCTTAACTCCTTCTCGAATTTCATTTCTGTTCAGCATACGAAGAATCTCTAGCAGAGTCACGTTTAAGCTGAGCCAAACACCTTCCAAATATGTACCCAGCAAGAACATCACTAGGAAATTGTACATAGAAATAGACGCGGCTGATCCCGACCAACAGAAATAACGTAATAACTAACAACGTTGCTGTAATGCGAAGACTTAAATTCCCTTTATGTCTAACTAATAAATAAGCAGCAAAGCCGCATACGGTCAATGAAATCAGGGTTTGCTTACTTGGAAATGTATAGGGAAATTCGTGATTTCCGGCAGCTTGTCCACCATGATGAAATAACATGCGTAACCCCTCATCCAACACTTCTCCCCCTACAATAACAAATGAAAAACACATCAATTCAAGCAAGCTGAATGCCAATCAAATGGCCTTCATGATGAATTCGTAGAATGATATCTGGATACTTCTCCGCTTTAGACCCAAGTACAAAGAATGTAGCCTTGATCTGATATTTGGATAGAAGGTCCAACAATTGCGGTGTAAACTCTGGATCAGGACCATCATCGAAGATTAAAGCTATGCCTTGCCTAGTCACTTTCTTTTTATACACCCACAATCCAAATAGACGAACAGTAAGAGTGGGTAAAATTGTATATAGAAGCAATACTATGAAGATGCTCCATAACCATGTATGCAAGCCTATCACATTCTTTCTAGAGAATATATCGTACTAAGAACGTCTTTTACGATTCGTTCTGCTGCTTGTCTATGATGTAAGAAGTTCTTTACTATAAGTTGTAATACTAAGTTGACTATATGCACCAACTATAATAAGTATCATTTTATTTATTTATTCCCCTCCCGATAATTATTTTTCTCAAATACATCTCGGATAGGTATTCCCGTTACATCGATAACCTCATCATTGATTCCTTCCAAGATCATTCTAGACTTCAAATCATTACTTGCAACATAGTAATTAATTCAGTAAATGATATGATAAATAAGACAAGCCAGGTCTGAGTATTCTCTGTCCTGGCTTGTCTTATTTATTAATCTTCTTTTTTCAGCTTTATTTCTTCCAAAGCTTTTTCAATATTGTCTTTGAGGCCTGGATCCAAATATTGCGGTGCGGATCGTTTGACAGGTGATTGAAACCGCTGCATGGCTTCCAATTCTGCTTCAATCAACATGACCTTCTCTTCTACGCGTGCGAAGCCTTTCGATATATTCTCCGTTTGGAAGGAAACGACGCTTTGAGACATCTCCTTCAAGGAGCTAGCCACATTTGCTCGTGACGCTAACAATAAACGACGATGGTTGAATTCTTCCGATTGAACAAGCAATTGAGCGATTCTTTCCTCGAGCACCTTCGTCTGCTCTTGGATAGTTGTATATTGTGATTGGTACGTGGCCAGTTTTTTCTCTTGCAACAGTTTCTCCTGAATGGCTAGCTTTGCAATATGCTCTTCGCCTTGTTTCACAGCAAGCCTAGATTGGCGGTCTCTTTTTTCAATCTGCGTTTCGGTCTCAGCGATTAGCGCGGCTTGTCTTCTTTCAATGAACAACTGATTCGCCAGTGCTTTCTGTCCTTTCGTAAGTTCTAAATCGAATTCCCGCATATATTGATTCACCATATTGAGAGGCTGTTCACATTTATCTAAAAGTCCATTCGTCTCCGCTAAAAACAACTCTTTTACTCTTCTTAAGATACCCATATTAGTTTGTCTCCTTTGAATTGATTTGTTTGTTTTCCCATTGATCCAAGAAATCTGATGTATTGATCATGGCATGCGTACTATTGGTTTTAAGCATGCCGCCATTTCTTTTTCTTCTTCTAATAATCCAGAACAACAGCCCAATTGCTAGAACGGTTCCTCCAATCGCCATGCCGGCTTCCATACCATCATGATGCCCGTGGTCACCTTCACGGCTGCCTTTCACTTGATGTTCGCCTTTACCTGCCAACGCCTTATCGTTACCTTTCGGATTATATTGCTGGGCAATTTGTATATCATGGTTGAAGGCTTCTTTAAAGTCGGGCCTGTCCATCTTTGCTGCCACACCTACACCGGTTCCGATTACTCCGGCAATCACAGCGATTAGAAACACTTTTTTTATCCAAGTCTTACGTGGTTTCATTCTCTACATCCATCCTTTCGTTGGGCAGTTAATCTTGTTCATGTTCTTCACATAAGTAACTATAACTTTGAAAAGTAAAAGTACGGTAAATGAAAAAAAGTACCCTCCTCTTTGATATAAAGAGTAAGGGCACCGCTTATTCAAGGTATGTGAACTTCACCGTAAAGGTACTTCCCTGATTGACAACACTCTCAACTTCAATTGAGCCGTGATGAGCTTCCACAATCCACTTTGCTATTGATAATCCCAGACCCGCGCTACCTTCATCCCGAGAGCGATGCTTCTCTACTCGATAGAACCGGTCAAATATCCGCCTCCTGTCCTCTATAGGAATACCAACCCCCGTATCTTGGATCGCTAAGCTCCATTGTTTAGATTGTTGATCGACGATTACATTAACGTTTCCATGCTTAGGTGTGTATTTGATCGCATTATCCAAAAGTATATACACCAGTTGCTTCATGCGCTCAATATCACCTTTAATGGACAATTCTCTCGGCAAATGTGCGTTCAAAACAATTTCCTTCTGGTTAGCAATAGCTTCAAAGGCTTGTACCCACTGGCGCATCCTCGGGACTAAGTCAAAAGCAACAATCTCAAATTCGACAGATCCAGAATCAGAACGCGCTAATAACAGCAAATGATGAACCATGCGGCTCATCCGTCCTACTTCTTCTTTCATATCTACGATGACTTCTTTCGTATACGAAGTGAAATCTTTCCCGTTTTCAAGCTCTATGACATCCAGTGAGGTGTTCATAATACTTAACGGAGTTCGAAGTTCGTGTGAGGCATCCGCAAGAAATTGCTGTTGCTGCCGATATGACCGCTGAATGGGGATCATGGCTTTCTTGGACATAGTCAAACTTAACCATACGGCTGCGATAAAAAAGATTACAAGAATACACAGAAACACAATTAGAAGATTTTGAAATACATCCAAATAAAAAGTCACATCTTTAGCAACGTAAATCGTACCTTTCTTGCCATCTTGCAGAATCGCTGGACGTGCCCCAACAAATAGCAGCCTATCTCTATCTATTAACGTTTTACCCTCATGATGACTGTGAGGAACAGAAAGCCATTTTAAGCGAAACTCCTCCTTATTGGGATGCCACTCTTCAATCATCTCTAGATTAATGCTATTATTCAGCGGAAAAACTTCACTGCCTCCAACTACATTTCCGCTGCCATTCACCAGATAGTAAAAGTATAAATCCTCATGATCTGAACTGACTAGATCGGGAATCAATGGGCTGCCATTTTCCGTCGCATACATCGTAGTTCGAATCAATTGACGATTCTCTCGATATGCCATACCACCAAAGAAGACAGAAACTATGATCGAGAACAACACCAAGAATAGAATAATTAGCCAGGTATAGGTAAAGGTTAACTTTCGCTCAGTTTGTACAAATACATCAGCCTTTTTCAGAAATTTCATTTTTAAATCGATACCCCACCCCCCTGATACTGTGGATCATCGGCTGTTCATGCTCCGTTTCCAGTTTATCGCGCAGCATCTTTACTGTGATATCCACATTTTTATAGGATACGTCACTACCAACACCCCATATACGATCTAAAATAAGTTCCCGTGTTAAAACATAGCCAATATTTTGAAGAAATAGATCCAGCAGCTGATACTCCCTCTGACTAAGGATAATCTCTTCATTATTCTGAAATAATTGATGGGAACTCCGGTTTAATGAAAATGTTCTGAATGCCACAACATCCGATTGAATAGGAGCAAAATTGCGCCGTTTTAAGGAACGAAGACGCGCGAGTAATTCATCCATCTCAAAAGGTTTCGTTATGTAATCGTCCGCTCCGGCATCCAAACCGACAATCTTGTCTTGAAGTGCATCCTTTGCAGTTAACAACAGAATAGCTCTGCCATAGTTTCCAGACCTCAGTTTCTTGCAAACAGCAATGCCGTCCAATCTAGGCATCATCCAATCAACAATTAGAACATCATACATGGATCCTTCTGCATAAACCAAAGCATCTTCACCATTTTCTACCCAATCTACTTGGTACCCACCTTTTTTTTCAAGGACATATTTCACCAGCTTTCCAAGCTTTAGATCATCTTCTGCAAGTAGAATATTCACTGAACTCACCGTCCCACTAGAATAATGATAATAAAAAACAGAAAAGAACTCCTTTCGGAGTCCTTTTCGACGGCGAATAGATTGATGGTACTTTTGCCTTGATCCTTACATTGCTCGGTATCTACCTCATCACACTAATTGCAGTACAAGACTACATTAATGAGCTCACGGCACATCGCCTCGCTTTAATATGGATTCAAAAACAACTTCCCTGGTGTTTTATCATTAAATGCTCTGCGACACTACACCTCGCTGTTTTCACCGTCGAATAGTATTATGACCACTCTGATAAGGTTCTATGTAAAATCACTTGCGATGCTAAAGATAATTCGTGCCATTCGGAGATTAACAGTAGAACTGAGCATCCATACAAAAGTCTTGAGTAGCGCAGTATTCTATCAATTCCCCTTCTCCAACCACTTAAATTATGAGTACAAATTAATACTAAATACTCCAATCCATTTCTTTCTCTCCACATATCATAATAAATATATTTTGATTATATGGAGATGAGCGAATGACAACCCGAATTGATGTGTTAATCCCAGCAGTTGAAAAGGTCCTAGTTATACTTCCCCATGTTATGTATGACGTGATGTCTATATGAAGCCCTATTATGTTGTCTGGAAAGGACCCGTACACAAACGTAGCGGTCTTGGTCGTGCAAGCAGATCGTATGTACGTTCACTAAAGCGCCAGGGCGTTACTGTTGGAGTTGGTACTTTAAGCCATGGCATATCGGTAAAAAGACGAAAAGCACTTATTTATCATCATATTCCTAGTCATATTCAATGGAAAAAAGAACGAAATCTTTTTGATCGAATTATTTTGAATACTGTTTGGGAAACAAGCAGGATCCCCCAGAGATGGCGTCCCCATATGAACAAATTTGATGCGGTTTGTGTACCTTCACAACATAATAAAAGGGCACTAAAGAATAGCGGTGTAAAAATACCGATTTTTAATGTTCCTCATGGTGTTAACACCATGGAGTTTCATCCGAACAATAAGAAGATGACTTTGCCCCGTGCGGCGGGAAAATTTACATTCGTGTCTGTCTTTGGCTTCCAGCATCGTAAAAATCCAGAAGGCTTGCTTAGAGCATACTGGGAAGAGTTTTCATCAAAAGATAACGTCATTCTAGTAATCAAAACGAACGGAAATACAGCCTATGAGAATGAGCAATGGATCAAGCATCAGATATCGATATATAAAAAAAGGCTGGGTATCCGCAAAGATACAGCCCCTGTTGTCATTATCGGCAGACGACTCAGTGAAAGCCAGCTGAAGGGTTTGTATACACTCGGTAATGCCTTCGTTCTCCCCACTCGTGGCGAGGGTGTCGGACTACCTTTTCTAGAAGCGTTGGCGAGCGGTGTGCCGGTCATCGCAACAGGTTGGGGCGGACAAATGGATTTCCTTACGCCCAATAACTCGTTCTTAATTCCTTTTAAGTTGAGGAGCCCATCTGTTAGCATGAACAGTCGGCATGCCATCTCAAGAAGGTTCAGCCATCTTTTTGCGGAAAAGGGACAACTATGGGCGGAACCGGATCTGCACAGCTTGAAGAAGATCATGAGGAAAGCTTATGAGAATCCCGTTCTTTGCAAAGCAAAAGGACTCCAAGGCAGGAGAGATATGTTTAAATTATCTTGGGATCACGCGGGAAAATTAATGAAGCATGCGGTTGAAAAAGTAATGCGATCTAAGAAATAATTTTGAAGGGTGATGTTCAAATTTTGAAATATGCAGACAATTGAATAACATTCCCAATATAATTGTTGCTGCATGTTCTGACGGAATTTTGATCGCTCATAAAGATAAAACTAATCAAATCAAAGAAATACTTGGCCAATTGTCTCAGTCACCAATGTTGGGTTCCTATCAAGTAGGCATTAAACATCGAATCAAGGCTGTTACAAATCTTGAGTTGAAGGAAGTCTTGTTAGGTGATGAACTTGTACTAGAAGAGATCACTCGTTTCACTATAAACTGGTAGCTGATTATGACAAAAGGCTACAAATTATGAAACTCCAATCCTGTTAGATGTGGATTGGAGTTTTTTCAGGAAAATTTAACACGCCAATCATCGATGTGAACTTGCCACAATTCGTGGCCTAGGATCTAATTTTTACCTTAAAGCCAAGACTGAGCATTCTCTGTCCTGACTTGTGTAAGTAGCTATGGTTTCCATACCTTATGTTCAATGGATTCATAAAAACAGATTACGGAATCGGAAACCTTTTTCAGCACTTGCTGACTCATAATCTTTTTAACGGCGATCCCGATAACAGTTCCAGAAATCGCGCCTCCAATAATATCTAATGGATAGTGAATCCCAGACCAAATCCGGGAAAATCCGATTAGTATGGCAAGAACGAACCAAACGCTTCCTTCTTTTCGGCGCCAAAGCCAAATTGAGGTCGCTACGGCAAAAGCTGCTGCTGCATGATTACTGGGAAAAGAAGCTGATGCATCGTGCTGAACTAATTGGATGACATGATGAGCTACGAACGGACGATCCCGATGATAAATCACACCAATAATGTTATTGACTCCCAGTGCTACGCCTCCTGAAAGGAGTGTATTCACGACCATTTTGCGATTATCTGGCGTTCGAATAAACCAATAAACAATAACACCTAAGTAAAAAACGTAATCCAAGTTATTTGCAAAGAAAGCAACGATTGGATTCAAAGCGGAAAATCTGTCCGCAAAGCTATTAATGGTTTGAAACCATTGGTAATCTAATTGAGCTAAATTCATAAGTTACTCCTTCAGTCGTTTTTTTAAACCTGGTTTCAAGCTTACTAAACCAAGATTAAAAACTGATGAAGAAATTGTGTATGAATTTTGGTGCTTTATTTTACCATAAACATCAGATCGGATAGCGTTCGTTCAGTAATCGTTTCTCATTCTCTTCTCATTTGTTGCAGCTACAATAACCAAGTCAAGGAGTTTAATAATCCGTATGAAGCATAGGCACACCACCATTCAGATATGAATGATGGTTACAGTATTTTATCTAATCTCTGTGCCAACACAGTAACTAACTACTACAATGAATTAAAATGTATTCATAGATGGGCTTCATTAATTATTATTTCTTTGAATGCATCTTTACGTGAAGTTGATGTTCAATGGAAATAAAAAGCGCTAACAGTAGACCTACCCACAAACAAAACATACCGACGATAGGATATCCCAGTGTAGAAACTAGGGCAGAGAGTGCTACAGAAATAACTAAAGTTAAGGCTAACCGGGCATCATCTATAAATATGCCCAAAATAATATTCAATACTTCTTTCATATCTCCACTCCCCCTCTATTCGTTTTCTTTAGTCCTACACTCTGTAATTTGTTCTTAATACGTTTTACCATAACATATGAAAATACCACTATCGTTAAAGCAATATATAAAATGGATGCATCCTCATTTGGCCAAATGACCCCGAATCCCTCGCCTGTCCAGAAGGCTCCAAAACTGGTTAACATCACACCAACCACGTATTTCATCGTGTTTTCAGGGACCTTGGATAGTGGTTTACGCAAAATAAAGCCAGCTGAAATAACGAAAATCAGAGCAAGTGCGGCGCCTAATACAGTATAATTCATCTTATGCAGGCTAAGACCGAAAGTGATAACAATTATAATAGTTTCTAGACCCTCATGCATTGTAATTCCGAAGGTCGTCATAAATGCAAATCGGTCAAAACCTTGTTTGACGAAGCCAACCTTGTGCATACGATTAAATTCCTCTTTGAATGCTTCTTCCTCATCATGAAGTGCTATTAACCCGCCATATGGTAGGATAGCTTTACGCAGCCATCGAATCCCAAATAGAAGTGAGCATAATCCAACAATGGTTTGAACCCAGTTAATTTGGATTATGAGAGCTAAAGGAGCACCAATTAGGCATACTAACAAAATGAGAATAATGAAAGCAGTGACCGCTCCCAATATGGCATATTTCCATCCACGGACCAGCCCGACTGCTAAAATGACCGTTAAAGCTTCAACAAATTCCACGGCAGTTCCAATAAAACCAATGAATATGGCATACAATGCTTCTATGCTCAGTCACTCCTTTGAAACTGACAGATACCTTTTATAAAGTTATGTATAGATGTAAAGAATAATGTGATTTGATCAAAATCACCCTAATTATCCTTTTTAAATTGAATGATAAATGAATTGTACATGCGTATCATTAGAATCTACATTAGAATCTACTGTGAATGATTCAATTTCATCTATACAAAAGAAACGCAGACGCTCATCGTATCGCGAGAGCAAACGGTCGGTTCTTACGTATAAACGTAAGTAAACTAAAATACTCCAATCCAACTTAAACATGGGATCGGAGCTTTTCGCCGTGGAGGAGACTCACTTTCTTCTAATCCTTCCAGCTCAGAGATCTTTCATATACGTATTTCTTAAGCTTTTAATTTTTCGATACATCGTTTTATCTTTGAGTTTGATAAACAGTTCATGCGATGGATAGTAAAAATTGATTTCAATGATCCATAATTTGTGATGTTGATCGATCCCAAAATCAATACCAATTTGAGCAGAATATTTGTTGCGATTAAATCGTATACAGATACGATGACTTTAACGAATTGATTCATGAATAATTCTTTGTTTCTGTTCTGATTGTGGGATAAACGAAGTGATGTGTCTAACGCATGCTCAATGGGAGTTGCATATCCCCCTCCCCTAGTTACGTTCGTAATCACACTAGATCGTCTAGCAACTTTGGCTAACATTCCTGCGTACTGCCACTGATTCTGATCGTTTCGCATCATCATGATTCTGATATCATCAAAAGGTCTCGCATTGATTTTTGCTATATCAATCGCTCTCTGAATGATATATAAGCCTGTGTATGAAGGAAGGATATTGAACCCTGAAAAACACAAAAAAGAAGATGTCGCTATTAACGTCCATCTTCCGGGTTCATTCTGTATCATCATTTCTAAGTTTTATTAGATTAAGACAAGTCTAAGAATTTGGCGAATGAAAAGAAATCTAAAAACGATGATTCCTCTTGCGTTCATGAATTTGATTCTTATTCTAGTTAACCCTCTTGCCACAACGCGTGCATTAAAAACAGTTGTAGTTCCATTGGTATTTCTGTAAACAATTCCATAAAACTGGTTGACCAAAATTGTCATATATATCAACTCCTTTCAAAAGAGATAATATATATTATTCTTAAGATTCATAGATGCGAGGGCTAGTTCCATAGATTAATAGGGATTAATTAATTCTTGTTGCAGAAATATCAGTTTTTACTTATACTGATCAAGTGATAATGATATTTATTATCATTTGAATACGTTGAGAAATGAGGATTGGTTTACATGAAGCATTTTACCCCAAAAAAAATTATGTTATGGATTATGGCCCTTATCGTAATCGGCATCCTAGTGTGGCAAGGGATTACGGCGAATGGTGCACCCGATCCTTCGGAAAGTAATATAACACCAGCTACAGCTATTCTAAATACGGCAATTCTCGTATTTCGTGAAGGCTTAGAAGCCATTCTTGTTCTATCCGCAATAACGGCAGGTCTTATCAGAAATAAAAAGGATTCTTGGAAGCCAATTTTTGTCGGATCCGGCATCTCATTAGCAGCAACCATTGTCACTTGGTTTGTTGTAGTAGGTATTATTTCCTTAGTTGGTTCAACAACGTCGGAACTTAATGTTCAAGCGGGGACTGGGCTTTTAGCGAATATAGTCCTTCTCGTTATCATGAACTGGTTTTTCCATAAGATTTATTGGACTGGGTGGATTTCTTTACATAATAAAAAACGTCGTCAGATTACAGATGTATCCAAAGAAGCAACTCCAAATGTTGCGGCATCCTATTGGAGTCTTGTGATTATCGGTTTAACCTCGATGTATCGGGAAGGATTTGAAGTCGTTCTATTCCTACAGAACATTCGATTGCAAGTAGGCAGCCAAGTTATTTTATTAGGTGCATTGATCGGGTTGTTTTTTACTGGAATTGTTGCCATTCTGACATTTGTCGGACATCAAAAACTTCCTTACAAGAAAATGTTGATCTTAACCGGTGGATTACTCATCCTAGTACTTTTAGTTATGACAGGCGAGACCGCTCAAGAAATGCAGCTTGCCGGTTGGATTTCAACGACTAATCTTGACTTTACTATTCCTTCCTGGATGGGATTATGGTTTGCGTTCTTCCCCACAGTTGAAACCATAAGCGCACAGGCCTTTGCTTTCGTCTTTGTCGTTGGTTCTTATGTCTTCTTACAATTCATAAGAGTATGGAAGCCAAAATTGGCAGAAAAATTAACGAATTAAGATCATATGAGGTTCATTAAAAGTCGGTGCATAAGCACCGGCTTTTTCTCTATTTTTCAAAAAAATATGAATTTCATTTCTTCGCAGCATTCGATAAATCTCTAATAGGATCACTTTCAGACTGAACCAATTCCCCCCTTATATGTAACCAGCAAGCACATCACTTGGGAATTTTACATAAATGAAGACGCGACAGATCCCAACTAGAGACATAGTAAAATAACATAAAAGGTCACTGAGATACGAACTTTCAAATTCCCTATATTTCTAACTAGCAAATAAGCCGCAAAGTCACATACTGTCAATGAAATCAAAGATTGCTCACTTGGAAATGTATAGGGAAATCCATGATTGATAGCGGCAGGTCCAACGCGATTAAATAGCATTCGTAATCCCTCATCCTGCGCTTCTCCCCCCAAAATTACAAACGCAAAACACATTAATTTGAGCATCCGATCCTTTTGGATGCTACTTGTAAGCAGTGCGGTATATCGAATCTTATTTCTCTGGTAGGCGTATACCAACAGCAATATGGAGGCCGCCATAATCCCTGCGTAAATCAGATAACGATTAATCGTATGATGATATTGCTTCCATTGTGGACCTAACTTCCCTAGAGAGATAAAAACCGTCACCCAAATGAAAGCTCCAATGTATGTTTACCAAGCAATATGTGCGATAAGGTATTCGGGTTACGCCCGCGAAAATCTAATAGTGTTGCGAAGTATAGCAACTAGATCACGTTGCCTTACTAGGAGCGGCTAAACTACGGCCTTCTTATCGAAGTGTAAATACACGGGGCTTTGATGCTTTGATATGGCTATCGATACGAAAGGACACGTTAATTCATTTTATAATTTTGCTCAGAATTTTTAGATGTAAACCTTGAACAACAAAAAAAGACCTACAGTTCGGGACTGAGGTTTGGAGTAGTTATGGACGTAAAATGTAAAATAGCAAAACCTCCACTGCATATGGCAAGGGAAGCAATTTCCGTTAATAAAAGTTATATGGATGTACTCATTTTTCCGATGATTGTAAAATAATACAGACTAATTCCTAAAAAAACCGCTGAAGTATGAAATACCCAATATTGTTTAGACAAGAGATTACCACCTCTTATGCATAAGAATACAGGAGGAAGATGAAGATTTATTGAGAAAATGTTGATAAATATCGGGGATTTTTTAGAGTTGCTGTCTAGTTTCCTTTAATTGGGTCAACTACGCAGCGAAAACGAAAAAGCGCCTCCTTCGGATTAAACTGAGCTTTTTCAAATGTCTATTCAAAGTGCGGTGCTTTTCATTTCTGTTGAGGATCTAAATTCAAATTAATTATATGCGATTTGAGATACGTCTCCGCCTGGCTTTTATCATCCAGCTTAAACCTAGCAATACTATAAAAACGAAGATACCGATGGCTCCCCATAGAAGTGAACCATTTCGAACTCCCGCATAAATACCACTCATTGCTATCGTATAGGGAAGTATGCCCAATCCAGTGGTCCAGATAAAAGACCAAATGTTTATTTTCAGAAACCCCATTGTATAGTTCACAAAATGGTACGGGACCAGCGGGACGAATCGGATGACTAACAGACCAAATGTTTCATGCTTTTTTGTGAATTCTTCCACTTTTTGAAGGAATGGCTGCGCTAATTTACCGAAGAAAGGCTTTGCTATCCATTTTGTTAAATAGAGCGCTCCAACCGCACCCATTATACCTCCAATCCATGAATAAACACCTCCCCAAATTGGACCATATAATTCCATAAGAGCAATTGAAATAAATTCTCCAGGCACAGGGATAATATTCACAATAGACTGGACAAGGATACCAATAATAATTCCTATTTTCCCAAAATCCCGAATACGATTAATTAGTCTTTCCGCTTCTCCAGTCTGAACAAGATAGAGATAATAGCTTATGATGCCTACAATGACAAGTATACTTATACTGCTTAGAAGCTTCGTATTGGTTTGAGTTTGCTTCATGTGAATCAATCCTTACTAAGTGAAATCGCAATTGTTTATTAAGTTCCTGCATTGAAATAGCGCTGTTCTTGGTGTTAATAGTTAAGTCTTCAATTTTAATTGATCCCTCTCGTTAGGTTGAAGAACGAATAATAAGAACATAGCAAAGTGTAAGCTGGCAAAACAAACCTCTAAAAACCGTGGAAAGAAAGCTCTGTATAGCGCGTTTCATGGAGTCAGATTCCGTAATCAATGGATGCAGTAAGTAGTATGGTTAGTAATTTTTTTTTTATTCTCTCAGTGCCTCCTTTACTTCTACAATAACTTACCATTAACGACCAGATGACCAATCGAAATCACTAATCAGGTCAAAAACATTAATAATACCCAAAGGGGGACGATAATAGATCGGTTTTACCCCAATGTTTTTCAATCGCCTCTACGGATTCATCGAAATGTTTTCGAACTTTTTTAGGGGTCTTGAAAGCGTTCGTTCAATGGACTTAACTATAATTTTGAAAAGTAAAAGTACAATAAAATGCCCTCCTCTTTGATATAAAGAGAAAGGCACCACCTATTCAATGTATATTGGACATGGACAAGTTTAACCATACCGCTGCTATAAAAAAAGATCACAAGAATGATCGTCCACTCCGGCATCCAAACCGACGATTTTGTCTTGTAGTCGAGATTAAACTAAGATTGGTTCCAATATTTTTGTCGTAATTGTTTGTAGGATATTTTTTGAAATATTGTCAGCTGCTCTCTTTTTGCGAAGAGCAATCATACGCTTTTTTATTTCTTTTGTGTACTTTTCATCTGAAAGGAAACTAATAAGTTGCTCTTCCAGTTCACTTTTGTTAAATGCGATCATGGCTATTCTTTTATTGACAAAATACAATGCGTTTTCCTGTCCGCCAAATGGCTTATAAATAAATACGGGAAGCGACAAAGTTAATGCCTCAGAAAGTGTGAGTCCCCCAGCCTTTGTTACCAAGCACGAAGAAATCGCCATTAGTTCTTGAATGTTTTCAACAAACCCGAAAATGTGAACCTGATTGATTCCTTCAAAAGTTTCTCTTAAACTTTTTTCCATTTTATGATTTCGTCCGCAAACGATAGCAATTTGGCAGTCGGAATTGGATAGCAATGACTTTACCATGACTTCGATTTCACCTAGTACTCCATATGCTCCCGCAGCAATCATTACTGTTTTTTTGAATGGATCTAATTGTTTAATAAAGCTGTTATGAATTGTTGAAACGTTGTAAAATGCTGATCTGATTGGAATCTCAGTCACTTCGATTTGCTCGTTTTCAAAGCCCTTGGTCAATAATTCCGACTTGAGCTCATTCGTGGCAACGTAATATTTGTCGGTTTTGGGATGAAACCAACGGGCATGCAAGGCATAGTCCGTTAATACCGTAAACGTTGGAATGTCAAAACCCTGAGCAATTTCAGGTGTTGCGCCGAATGGGAAGACATTTATAATCCCATCTGGCTGTTCTTGATGAATTATTTCCCTTAATTTCTTTTCCCCTAAATAATTGAAATACTTGCTCCAAGGTCTATCCAAGCTATTATTGCGGGTAATGTAATAACTCCAACCGTAGTAGTCAAGCCCATATTTGGTAGTTAGTGTGCTGGTTATATAAATCTTTTTGGAATATTTAGGAACGAATGAGCTTCGAGAAGCAAATCAATCACTTTTACGTCTTCTACCCCTTGATCTTTAAAGCTTTGCATCAGCGCCCGGGAAGCCTGGATGTGTCCGTCCCCAAATCTAGCAGTCAGAATTATGATCCTTGGATTACGATTTTTCACATGATATACCTCCAAGTATGTTCCTTCTTCAAATTAGCGCTTCTCCAAATATGTGTTTCACTTAATCTTTGATGTTAGTTTCTTTTCTAAATAATAGCGCTGACACATGTTGGAGATCAAACACTTTATATTGATATAGTGCTACAAAAATAAAATAAAAAAAACCGCCTTATATAAGTTATCTTGTCTTTGACGGACCGGCTGGAATAACGAAAATGAATATATGGGAATTTAAAAATAATACAAAAAAGAAAAAAGCAATTGATATTTAAGAGCATTTTGTTTAAGAGCATCTATCATCTTAAATACCTACTCGAAATAGCAATTTACTTAATTATTTCACATCTTACAAGCAGGTTTAGTCTAGCTGTTTTAGTTGCCTTTATCCTCAAAAGGATAAAAACTTTTTTGTTTTTTTCAATAACTCTAGAACACGATCTATTTGTTTATTTATGTAACCTATTTATAGAAAATACGGTTGGGTTCATTAGTTCTCTACTAACGCGCACATATGAAAAAAGAAGCTGCAGATGCAGCTCCTTAATTACATTACACTTCTTGCTTTTTCAATTGATTCGCTAACAATAGCTGCTTTATTTCAATAAGCTCTCCTTCTATTCTGTGGAGATGACTCTGCATGTCATCAATTTCTTGCTCTGATTTATAATTAATAGCAAAGTCAATAATGGATTCGTGTTTATCCCTTGCGGCTTGACGGTTCTGACTCATCATAATGACTGGAGCTTGAAAGGCTGCGATAAAAGACAAACATAAATTTAATAGGATAAATGGCTGTGAGTCAAAGTGATACGTAAAGGGTAATGTGTTCCATATAATCCACAAAATTAAAAATACAGCAAAGAAAATAATAAATCTCCAGCTACCGCCAAATGATGCAATACGGTCTGCAATTCGATCCGACCAACTCGTTTTTCGCACATATTCTTCGTCTAAATGAGTGAGAATGCTTTTTTCGTAATTATCCACCAATCTATCAATTCGTTTGGCATCCGTATGATTGATTTCAATATCGAAACCCTGAATTTTAGAAGCGTCTTGGATGTCATTTTTTTTATTAAAGTAATTCTTTTTTGTCATTGGAAACCCTCCTCTTGTTAACTGAGGAAGTCAGGAACCCAGCATACCTATTCTTTTAGGATTGATGACTTTCTTATGAAGTAACCAAACCTCCAAATGATAATTAGTATTCATGACTCCCCAGTTTCGTAAATCTGGCTCAGGTTCGCTAGAACTTCGACTACCCATAAAAAATTTCAACTCCTTCAAATTGGATTGCAAAAGTCTTATTCATAATACTCCCGTCATTCGAACATTGCAAACACATTTACCTATAGCTACTTTTTGCTCTGAATTAATTATTTCTCATTAGAATCTCATTTGAAGCATGTACTATAAGTTGAGTAAAAGGATTCGTTTTTAAATTAAACAGATATCTTTTGTGGATTGAGGGAAAAATAAAAACTGCAAAGGAAGGAAATTATGTATGGAAGCAAACCAAAATAAAATGAAAATGTTACTTAACAAGGTGCCAGAAATTACTATTTTCTTCTGGATAATCAAGATTTTATGCACAACAGTCGGTGAAACATTTGCAGATTTCATCAATTTCAATCTCGGATTTGGTTTAACTGTCACTACCATAATTATGGGAGTATCGTTTTTCATCGCATTAATTCTTCAATTCAGAGCAAAGAAATATGTTCCAGGCCTTTATTGGCTAACTGTTGTGCTTATTAGCGTATTTGGGACGTTGGTAACAGATAATTTGACAGACAATGTCGGAATACCTCTCGAAACTAGTACACTCGTTTTTACCGTGTTACTAGGATTTACATTTCTTTTTTGGTATCTTAGTGAGAAAACACTCTCGATACACTCGATTTATACGAGAAAAAGAGAAGTTTTCTATTGGCTTACCATCCTTTTCACATTTGCACTTGGAACCGCAGTCGGCGATTTATTTTCTGAACAACTTGGTCTTGGTTATCTTCTCACAGGAACCGCAGTCGTTATCATCATAGCTTGCGTATTCTTGGCATGGAAATTTTTTAAGCTTGATGGGGTATTGGCGTTCTGGATCGCGTATATTCTTACTCGCCCACTCGGAGCATCATTAGGTGATTACCTATCTCAACCGAAAGAGAATGGTGCGTTGGCTTTGGGGACAACAGTTACTAGTGTCATTTTTCTTATAGCTATTTTAGCCATCATCGTTTTTCTTGCAATTACAAAATTAGATACTACGGTAAAAAGTGAGCCAACAGAAACGAACCAAGTAGATAGAAGCAAGAAACATGTTTTGACACAAACCGCTGTGGTTCTATGTATTTCCTTAGTAGTTGGAATAGGCGGTTATGTTGGGTTAAGCAATCGTATATCATCGCAAACCGATTCTGCACAAGCTGCATTAGCTGGACAATTATCCGATTTCGTAAAAATTGAAACGGATATGCTAAACAATGTAAACTCCAATGACTTTGCTTCGGCGAAAAAGGGCGCAGACAATTTGGAACATCAATGGGATACATCGGAGCCTAAGCTTAGAAAAATAGATGGCACAACATGGACCAAAATTGATGGAACTATTGACGTGGTATTGGCATCCGTTCGTTCAGGAAAACCTGATGTCAGCCAAAGCAAAACTGCAATTAACAATTCACTTACTATCATCAATGGAGCAAATCAATCAGCATCGCAAACCGATTCTTCGCAAACCGATTCACAGCAAATTACAACAGTTGGAAAATCGCAACCGGATTCTCCAAAAAATAAATTAGCTGGGCAATTATCCGATTTTGTTAAAATTGAAACGGATATGTTAAACGCTGTAAACTCAAATGACTTTGCTTCGGCGAAAAAAAGCGCAGACAGTTTGGAACATCAATGGGACACTTCTGAGCCTAAGCTTAGGAAAATAGATGGCACAACATGGACCAAAATTGATGGAACGATTGATGTGGTATTAGCGTCAGTTCGTTCGTCTAAACCTGATGCCGTCAAGTGCAAATCTGCACTTAATAATTCGCTTAGCATCTTTAACGAAGCAAATAAATAAACGAGAAAAAGGGTCGTCTGTTTTCAGACGACCCTTTTTCTCGTTTATGTCAATATCTGACTTGTTAATGGAGGCAAATCACTTCAATAATAAAAGCATAAGATAGGACTGGGCTGAATGGCTTTATCAACAGTTGCTTAAGCTGATTGGCGATACGGTATGCACGTCAAAGTACTATTCGTCATTATCGGCAAGCGACTCAGTGAAAGCCAACTGAAGGGCATGTATACGATCGGTAATGCGTTCGTCCTCCCCACTTGTGGAGAGGGTGTCGACTACCTTTTTTAGAAGCGTTGTCGGGCAGAGTGCCGGTCATCGCAACAGGTTGGGGCGGGCAAATGGAGTTCTTTACGCCTAATAACTCGTTCCTAATTCCCTATAAATTGAGGAACCCATCAGTCCGTATGAACAGTCAGCATGCCATCTCAAGAAAGTTCAGCCATCTTTTGCGCAAAAGGGACAACTATGGGCGGAACCAGGAAAGTATATGAGAATCCAGGACTTTGCAAAGTAAGTAAAAGGACACCAAGGCAGAAGATATATTTTTCAATTATCATGGGTTCGTACGGGAAAGTGATCAGTTCGGATAAATTGTTCAGTTTTGCCCAGGAGTATGATGAATATACTTTCTACCGCCAGTTCATTGAAAAGCCTAATGTACTTGCATCCAGTCACTTAATCGAGTTTCACGCTATGTGGAACTGGGTTGTATTTGCATTCAACTTTTGTTACTTGGCAGAGAGCAGCTCTGGAACCCCGTCACTAAGGTATAACCTTTTTGCCTCAAGTAGGCGATAATCTGAGGAAGTGCCTCTACCGTGTTGTTGAGACTCCCTTGCTTCCCGCCTGCAAAGTGTTGCAGGATTATTGCGCCAGGGCTAACCTCTTATCTTACGCTGCTCAGAATTTGTAAAACACTTTTCCCATCCCAGTCTAACGTATCAACTGACCAATTAGGGTTATTTTGTTGGCAAATGGAGAATCTCTTGAATGATTCGATCCGATCCATAAATCGATCTCCTGTAATGTAGGTGAATTTGTATCGTCAGACTACAATGTTGGGACATTTGTGCATTTTTAGATGACACAAATCTTCCTATATAAAAATAAAAAAGCCTGATTCCTAAGGCATTTGGATTTGAAATTATGTAGGCATATTCGTGTCATTGGACAGGAAAATCTTGTGCATATGTTTGTTGATCAAAAACACCCTTCATCTTTGGGAAATCAACACTGTCAATTTTTTTTGCCCTGTTGGCTAATAAAGCTGCATTTGAAATTTGGGACATTGAGTCAAATGAATTTCTAATATATTGAAAAAAGTCTTTTGTTACTTATTCAATAGAAACACAACCGGTACTTCTATATCAGAAAACTTGTATTTTATAATTCGGAAGATTTTTTGTAGTAATTGAAACCTTTTTAAAATCATTCTCTTGATTCATTAAATTATTAAACAAATTATCCTTCCATTCATCATGTTCACTAGAGATTTTATTAATTAGATCAAATAAAACACTCATACAAAACTCTGCTGTATCAATAGCTTTTGAGGTGTTTAATACAAATTGCCATGCATCATAAACATTATATTTATATAGCTCCATTTCAAGCGTTTTATCAATCACGGGTCACGTTCCTCCACTATACATAATTTTCATTTTGGAGTGGATTCACTCCATCAATATCGTCTATTTGGTTACAGGGTTACGTATAACGTTGTTGTTTTCACTAACCCTCATTGGCTTAAGGCGCATTAGCGCCGGGTCCGACGGACTTTGCCAGTGCAAGGTTGTCTGCTGATTCTGCTTCCCCGAAATCCATCTGCAGACCAAGGGCCGTCAGGCCCGTCGCGTGAATACGTTGTTAACTGAAATCCCGACTTCTTCGATTCGGCATATCAACATGTTTACTTTATGGGGTCGAAGTAATAAAATTAATAAATTCCTTCCCAAAATCAGTTATATAAAGCAAAGTTAATCCTTCTTTTTCTACAACATTCCATGTATTGCCCATCGTTTTTTTATCAACAAGAAGAGACTTCGAAATTAAGTCACACATATAAAATTCATATTTTCCTTCTGTTTCGATCGTATTAATATTTGGAAAGTGAGTTTTTATTGTCTCAATAGTTTCTATCTTGAATGACCTACTGGTTAACTGACTAACACTGCCAATATAACCATCTTCTAAATCCATACTCCCTCTTCGTCCTGTTTCCTTATACATCTTCAATATTTCTATCTGTATGTAATCAAGTCTACTAACCAAGTCCAAAAAGGTTTCCCTGAAAGTTGATTCATATGACATAATTGTGTTTGAAACCAATATTTGACGAAAAATTCTAAGCTTCTCTTCACTTGTAATATCGATTACTCGCTTCAATATTGATATGTATAAATCATTGAAAGTTTCTGATGTAAAGGCACTTTCTTCCAAATTAATTCCATGATCAAGTATATAATTTAGAAAACTTTCTACAAAATTATTAATTCTCTTCTGAACAATTCTCCCTCTAATATCAAATATCAGCTCGTTTAACAGTCCTCCTGCATAAGGGACATTTGAAAGACTTGCTTTCAGTATTCCAATTAATGATTCCTTTATTTTATCGTGCATTCTTATCTTCCTTTTCTTCGGGATTTCAGTTAACGTCTTTTTTGCGAAATTCACAAAATATTGTGCTATGTATGTATTCGTGAACTTCGTAAAATTTCCTTTTATTGATAATTTCATGAAATGAACAACTTTACTCCCGTCTTTTATAAAACAACACGTTGCATGTTATTCGACCAATTTCTTTCAAAGAATCGGCAATCGGAACAAATTCTTGTCTTTGATCAATGACAAGAATTTGTTCCGATAAAATAAAAAAACCGCATTTTCTGCGGATGCTTATCGGACTATTTTCTTGTCACTCGACACTTGTCTAAGACGCCCAAGCAAGAAATCATCTGATAACGATACGAGCTCTTGCCGCAGCATGCTTAGACTTAGCATTTGAATGGCTGATTTACATTCCCAATCCTTAAACACTGTGAGGAATTCTGGGAAGTAACGATCCAACCAATTATGGACATGTCCTTGTACAACACGTAGGTCAGTAGACAGGTAATCGCGAATTTTATGGCCTCACACTTTGTTAACCCTTCGGCTCTTTCCGCTCCCAGCTAACCTATGTAAACTAAGTCCTGACGATGTTATTAGAGGATGGCAGAAATCCATGAAACGTCATTCTGGTGTGCGTAGAGCTCTCATCTACTCATCGATCTTGCCAAGCAAACCGTTGGTTCCAAACAGGCTTCACACGCTTACATGCTCCATCTTGAACAGCTTCTTGAAGAGCATGACTAGCAAAATAAACAGCTGCAGAGGATCGAAAAAGTAGCTAAAGACGTTGTTGAATGTATCCCTTATTCTGGCAAGATTCTAGGCATTACACGTATGAGTGCAATTGATTTAGCTGGTGTTTTAATAGAGTCTGGAGATCTTAGAGATTACGCGCACGTGAACGCTAACTCCGCCATGCAGGCCTTAATTTAAACGAAGCAAGCTCGGGTAAATGGAAGGGACAAATGACACTTAGTAACGAGGGCGCCCTCGCATGCGTCACTTTGGATGGCCATTTTTCTTTCAGTTATATGAGAAAATCATTAAAATTGTTATTTAGACAGGTCCAACCTCAATCTACCCACCCCTTTTCTTTCTCCCTACATATCATAGTAAATAACTTTGAATATGGAGATGAGTGAATGACAAAACCAATTGATGTATTAATCCCAGCGATTGATAAGGATCTAGGGACACTTCCCCATGTAATTGATGCTGTGAGAAAGTTTGTGAAGCACCCTATTCGAGAAATCATTATTGTGGCTCCACGTACTCAACGAATGCTTAATCTTTGCTCACAAAAGGGGTGTAGATTCGTACATGAAGATACCGTTCTACCTATAACGAAGAGAGACATCCATTATCAAGGAAAAACCTGGAATCGTTCTGGATGGCTATATCAGCAGCTTCTCAAAATGAACGGCGATACGATATGTACATCAAAGTACTATTTGGTCATAGATGCAGACACCATGTTCATTCGTCCGCACGTCTTTAAGATAGGCAACAAGACTGTGTACTACTGTAGAAACTGGAGTCAAGGCGAATATTTCAATACGTATAAAAAATTGATGGGAAAAAGCCGTTCTGCTCGATTGTCTTTCGTAACTCATTACATGTTGTTCGAAAAATCAAAAATAAAGCAATTGAAACAAGTGATTGAGTCTAAACATAAAAAAAGTTGGTATTCAGCCATTATGAAAAGCATGAATACATCCAAGCAATTCGCTTTCTCTGAATTTGAGACCTACGGTAATTTCCTTTATTCCATTAAGCCTGACAAAATGATCTTAAAGCCTGCAATGAATAAGAGCTTGAATATGAGAGGTCCACATATGTCTCCTTCTAAAATATCTTCCCTGTCAAAACTTTATAGGTCGATATCTTTTCACAAACGTAAAGGTTACGTTAAAAGCATTAAGAAGTTAGTGAAATGAAGCCCTATTATGTTGTCTGAAAAGGACCTGTACACAAGGTTAGCGGCCTTGGACGAGCAAGTAGAGCGTATGTACGATCACTAAAGAGGCAAGGTGTCACTGTTATAGTAGGTACTACAAGCAATCGTATACTCCCAAAAGTCAAGAAAGCACTTATTTATCATCATATTCCAATTCACATGCAATGGAAGAAAGTGCGAATATCTTATGATCCTATCATATTGAACACCGTATGGGAAACAAACAGGACCCAAAAAAGTTGGCTTTCCAGTATGAACAAATTTGATGCGATTTGTGTTCCATCACAGCATAACAAGATGGCGCTAAAGAATAGCGGTATCAAGGTCCCGATTTATATTGTTCCTCATGGTGTAAATACCAAGGAATTTCATCCGAACAATAAAAAGATATTTTTGCCTCAAGCAGCAGGGAAATTCACCTTTGTTTCTGTCTTCGGCTTTCAGCATCGAAAAAATCCAGAAGGCCTGCTACGGGCATACTGAGAAGAATTTTCCTCTCGTGACAATGTTATTCTTGTGATAAAAACGAACGGATATGCACCTTTTGAGAATGAGAAATGGATTAAACATCAAATATGGTTATACAAAAAAAAGACTCGGTATCCGAAAAAAAAAGCTCCTATTCTCATTATTGGCAACCGGATAAGTGAAAAACAGCTAAAAGGTTTATACACGCTTGGAGATGCCTTCGACCTTCCCACACGTGGCGAAGGTGTCGGACTCCCTTTTCTAGAATCATTGGCTAGCGGAGTGCCAGTCATCGCGACTGGTTGGGGTGGGCAGATGGATTTCCTTACGAAAAAAAAACTCTTTCCTACTTCCTTATAAGTTGAAGAACCGCACATTAAGTATGAATAGTTCCCATACCATATCGAGAAAGTTCAGCAATCTATTTGCACAAGAAGGACAACTATGGGCGGAACCTGATCTGCAAAGCTTGAAGATGACCTTGAGGAAAGCTTATGAGAATCCCGAGCTTTGCAAAGCAAAAGGACGACAAGGTAGAAAGGATATGTATCGATTATCATGATCGTGCAGGGAAGTTAATGAAGCTTTCGCTTGAAAAAGTTATGAAATTCAAAAAATACAAGTAAGGATGCTATACCCCAAGGAGGCGTATATAACTTGCGTATTGTACTATTGTGCGGGGGGTCGGGAAAAAGACTATGGCCTTTATCCAACGAGATTCGCTCTAAAGTGTTTCTTAAACTATTAAAAAGCCAAGATGGTGTCAGCGAATCAATGATTGGGCGAATATGCAGACAATTAGATGAGGTCGGACTGCTTCAATCCACCTATATTGTTACTCATCAAAGTCAAATGGAGATTACGCGCACCTATGTTGGTGAACACATTCCGATCATAGCAGAACCTTATAAAAGAGGAACCTTTACAGCTGCCGCTTTAGCCATAAGTTATCTTCATGAGAAAATTCAAGTGGATCCAAATGAAACGATTTGTATTCTTCCCGTTGACACATATGTAGATACTGCTTTTTTTCAGTTACTTCACTGCTTTCCTGAAGTTCTTTCACGTTCAAACGCAGATCTTGCACTCTTGGGAACGAAACCAATTAACCCCTCAGATCAATTAGGCTATATTGTTCCCGTACTGCCTAAGGAGTGTGACGAGTATGCCTTCGTCAGTCAGTTCATTGAGAAGCCAAATGAAAAAATAGCCATCAGTTTAATAGAGCATCACGCTATGTGGAACTGTGGCGTATTTGCTTTCCCCTTAAAATTCATGCTTACTTATTTGCATAATAGTGGATTTCCTGATCAATTTGATACATGGTTAGCAAATTACGAGAACCTTGCAAATCTAAGCTTTGATCGAGAAGTAGTCGAGCACACACAGTCTGTTGTCGTCTTGGGATATGAAGGTTTCTGGAGCGATCTGGGGAGCTGGACAACGCTCTGCAGTCATTTCGAGGATCGAGTTATCGGTTTAGGTAGAATCTCAGATGATGCAGTCAATTCCCACATTGTCAATGAACTGCCTTATCCAATTAAAATTATTGGCGTTCCAGATATCATTGTTGCGGCTAATTCTAACGGGATTATAATCGCAAATAAGGATAAAGCTAATCAAATTAAGGAAATACTCGCTGATATTTCCCCTATTCCGATGTATGCAGAGAAACGATGGGGTTCCTATCGAATAATTGATTATTGGAAGAAAGATGATGGGAATGAAACCATGATTAAGAAAGTGAATCTCACTCAAGGAAACAATACAAGTTATCATCAGCATCACAATTGTCAAGAAATCGTAACGATTTTGTCAGGTTGTGCAGAAATCCTTATGGAGGATAAACTGTACATGCTTCAGGCGGGTGATGCTTTACAAATTCCAGCAGGCATCAAGCATGGAATTAAGGCAGTTACTCATCTTGAGTTAATGGAAGTCGTATTGGGGAAAGAACTTGCGCAAGAAGATATCACTCGTTATGCAATTCACTGGTAATTCGCTCAATTGATTAGACTTCTACGGTGAAAAACCAAGCTTTAAATAGTATTGAATTACAAGCTATCTCGGCCCACTATTCAGATACATTACAGTCCTATTATGTATTGCAAAAGTTTAAGTCTATCTCATTTTCCAATAGGGTAGGTTTTTACCCTCTACATTCATTACTCACTCAACATAAACTATGATGACATATACTTTATTTCAAACGATATTACCACCTTTGAAACAACTATACAGAAGACCCTCACTTCAATTTGAAGTAAGGGTCTTTGTTGAGGCTACTAATTTGTTTAATTATTAACCACCAGAATTAATATTTGCATCATCAATACCGTTATTGCTGCTGCTTTTGTTATTGTTACTTGGCTTTTGGTTTTTTTGCTTTGCTGATTTTATGCTCTTTTTCTGGTTCGTCATGACTATAGCCCACCCATCTTAATTAATTTGGAACATCACTATTATGTGTTTTTCGAATTACTCTACACCATCCATTTAGTGGGCTTAGTGGGTTCTCTATTATTCGTATAAATGATTTACATATAGGAGAAAACATTAGATGACTAAATAAACCCCATACCCCATTTAAACATCAAAAGAAATGAGTGATTGTATGTATTACTATAAAGAAGAACTAATTAATCAAATTGTTCCGGACAAACCTGATCCAGCAGCAGCTAAAGTCTTACAAGAAGCCCTAGGCGGGCAATTTGGTGAGATGAGAACCATGATGCAATATTCTTTTCAAAGCTCTAATTTCCGAGGTAATGCTACACAATATCGCGATTTAATCCGCGGGGTATTTCTAGAAGAGATTTCTCACGTTGAACTGGTTCAAAATACGATAAATCAATTACTGAACGATTCTGGTAAATCCTTTGGTGTAGGAAACGCAGGTATCGATGCCGCACCACTTGATGAAGCACTCAAACATGCAAATCCCCACCATTTCATTGTCGGCGCTCAAGCCTCTTTACCCGTAGATGCTGGCGGCAACCCCTGGAATGGTTCCTGGGTATACTCACATGGTAATCTGATTGCTGATTTATTAAATAATTTAGTTCTCGAATCAACAGGAGTCCTTCAAAAAACCAGAATTTATGAAATGAGTTCGAATAAAACGTTAAGAGAGACGCTTGGGTTCCTCATCGTTCGTGATAATGCACACCAAAATGCTTTTGCCAAAGCTTTAGAAACCCTAGGTGTTGATTGGGGGAAACTGTTCCCTGTTCCTAATTACGATATTAACAAGTATCCAGAATGCAGAAAATTTGTAGAGATGGGTTATCATAATATTCAGTTTAACTTTCGTTTAGATGATACACGAATCGCTGAGGTCTACCAAGGTGCTTCACCAAGTAGAAATAAAGGCCAGCTTTTAGTAACCCCGCCGCCGATGGGATTCCCGGTTCCTCAACTACCTGACATGCCAAATGAGCATAGTCCAGGATTGCAAGATATGTTTGTTTAAAAGCATTTATACTTATAGGCTTACTCCTAAATCAGCAGGAGTAAGCCTAATTCACTTTAAAGTACTTTAACTAGTCGCTATCATTATCATTATTGAAGATTTCATCCAACTCTGAACTATGTTCGTTCGCGGCTGCCTGGATCTCTTGATCTACTTGATTACTTCCTTGAATTTGTTCTGCAGCTTCGGTTTGATTGTTCAGTTGTTCAACAATTTGACCAGCCCCATGTGCGCCTTGATGTCCTCTACTTGATGTCATCGTAGTTGTATCCTCCTTTATGGGTAAATAGACTTCCAGCTATATTATGGCGTTATTTTCCACTCTTATTCTCGGCGTATATTAAACCTGAATGATAATCGGCAATATCATCGGCCTTCTTTTAGTCTGGGTATATAAATATTTGCCAACCGCTTCTTTAAGCGCTTGTTTGTAGAGCCCCCATTGGTTCGTTTTTGTCTCTTGCAGCTGTGTGATGGTCGTTACTGCAATCCGATTTACTGAGTGAAAGCAAAAAAATCAAGATGCCATCTTCAGATAACACTTTCCGATCTCGTAAAACAATATGACCAATATCTCCAATACCAAGTCCATCTACTAGCGTATTCCCATTCGGAATATGACGCTCTTGACGAGCGATAGAGCCTGTAAAGTCAACTACCGCGCCGTTATTGATAATAAAAATGTTATCCGAATTCACACCAACAGCTTCAGCTAATAAACGATGCTGATACAGCATCCGATAATCGCCATGAATTGGGATAAAGTATGTAGATTTTATTAATGTGAGCATGAGCTTTAATTCTTCCTGACTGGCATGACCGGATACATGCATGCCCGTTACCATTGACCGATCGCTGCCATTTTATGAATATCTGCATATTGCTCGTTTACTGGAGTTAAATCAAACTAAAAATCACCTGTATGTACAACTACGCCTTGCGGGGTATCGAAGACGATACCTAAGCAATCAGGAATGCTGTGGTTCGTTCGAAAGAAACTTAGCGGAATCCCACCCACCTAATGTAAGGTTAGTATTTGCATCAATCTCGTGTAGTGTAGTCGTGCCCAGAAGTCCGTGTTCTTTCAATTTCTCCTTAATTAGGCCAAGGGTAAGTCGCGTAGCATAAATGGGCAAGTTCAACTGTTTAATAATATAGGGAATACCGCCAATATGATCTTAGTGTCATTGTGTAATAATCAAACATCTCACTTCATCTTTATTTTTAAGCAAATATGAGATATCAGGAATAATTAGATCAATGCCCAACAGGCTTTCATCTGGAAAATTTGGAACCACAGTCGATAACAATGATGACATCGTTATATTGAATGTACATATTTTTCCAAATTTGTTCACACCACCAAGAGCTACGATTGATAGCTTATCCTGGATCGATTTCAAAAAAAAAAACCTCCATCGCTTATGCTTAAATTCTAGGTGAGTTTCGCCCATTGATAATGGTACATATAAAACACTTCGTCTTTTTACCTTTTAACATTTGCTCATTTTCGCAAAGTAAACAACGCATGTTATCACCTCTGTTGTATTATGTCCTAAAAATAATCAAAATTTACTTTTTCAGTAATTTAATTCTATTTATAACTATCAAGTTTGCTTGGACATACTATCTAAAATTTCAAGTCACATTACAATAGGGGGAAGTTATTAGAATGCATCATCATCAGCTTGGGGATATGGAAGATAATATGGCAAATCATTATATACCTATGACTTCCGTTAGAAGCGGTGAAGGTGAAGAGGTTAGCCCCGATCTATTCTGCTATACCAACCAGATCGTCAACATAAGTATGGTTGGCACTGCCGAAGAATGGGTGTTAGTGGATACTGGCATGCCGCATTCCGCTAAACATATTCTGAAAGCCGTAGAAGATCGTTTTGGTGCAGGCTCGATACCAAAGGCCATTCTTCTAACACATGGACACTTTGATCACGTTGGCGCTGTTATTGATCTCGTTGACGTTTGGAATGTAGTGGTGTATGCCCACGAGTTAGAAATACCTTATTTAACTGGCCAAGCCAGTTATCCGGAACCTGACGGCTCTGTTGAAGGCGGACTTCTAGCCAAGATCTCACCATTCTTTCCTAATGAACCTATTAATCTTGGGAGTCATGTACGAACTTTCCCCTCTAATAGCAGTATCCCTGGCATGCCAGGATGGCGGTGGATCCATACACCAGGCCATACGCCTGGGCATGTCTCGCTTTTTCGGGATAAGGACAGGGCGCTTATTGCAGGTGATGCTTTTGTAACGGTTGAGCAGGATTCACTGTACAAAGTTCTAATTCAGAAAAAGCAGCTAACAGGGCCACCGGTATATTTTACAACTGATTGGCATGAGGCTGAGCAATCGGTCAGAAAGCTAGAAGCTTTAAAGCCGAGCGTAGCCATTACCGGCCATGGAGTATCTATCTCTGGCGAGGAATTAACAAGTGGATTGTCTCAATTGGTGGCCGATTTCAAACGGATAGCTGTCCCAAACCATGGGCGTTATGTAGATAACAAGATTCAGTAAATGGGTTGTTGACCGTATGAGAATTTACTTAAAAATATTAAATCTCATTGGATTGATTTGATAATGATTGCAGAAATTAAACCAGAGGTGATAATGTGTATTCCTTATGGCAAGGCACAGGATCTTGAAACAAATAAATGGAGCCTACTTTCAATTGCATCCATCCCATTAATTATGACGTTGGGAAACTCAATGTTAATTCCCGTTCTTCCCTCAATTCGTAACAAGTTACAAATAACGTCGTTTCAAGTGAGCTTATTAATTACCGTTTACTCTGCAGTTGCTATCATACTCATTCCGATTGCTGGGTATTTGTCGGATCGTTTTTGGCAGGAAGATCATCATTATCCCGAGTTTACTCATCACTGGAATTGGTGGTTTGATTTCTGGTTTAGGCGCTTGTTGGCTAGAACACCCCTATGTGGTCATTATGCTAGGCCGTGCGTTACAAGGGGTTGGAGCCGCGGGGGCGTTCCCTATAGTGCTTCCACTTGTCGGCGATATGTACAAAAATGAAAGTGAAGTTAGTAAAAACCTAGGAATTGTAGAAACAGCCAACACGCTGGGTAAAGTTCTGAGTCCTATTTTAGGTTCGGTACTGGCTTCCGTGGTTTGGTTTCTTCCGTTTCTAACCATCCCTGTGTTGTGTGTAGTATCTACTATATTAGTTGCCTTTCTAGTTAAATCTCCCAAGAAAAAAGATAAGAATGAAGAAAAAGTAACCTTTAAGCACTTTCTTCAAAGCCTTAAGCAAATATTTATGAACAATGGCCGGTGGTTATCCGCTATTTTTGCTATAGGTTGCATCTGTATGTTTGTTATTTTTGGGACACTGTTCTATTTATCAGACACACTTGAGGACAAATACCATATTAAAGGCATATGGAAAGGATGCGTGATTGCCATCCCTTCTGCCGTGCTATGCCTTGCGTCATTCATTACTGGCAAAAAAATTGGTGAAAATAAGATATTAATGAAGTGGATCACTCTATGTGGAGTAGTAATTATTACTGCCTCACTTGTCGTATCTGGCATGGTTCAATCCCTATACTGGTTAATCACTTTAATTAGTATTGCAGGCATTGGGATAGGTGTTACTCTACCCTGCTTAGATTCCTTGATAACGGAAGGAATAGATAAAGGAGAAAGAGGTACAATAACTTCCATCTATAGCTCTATGAGGTTCATTGGCGTTGCAGTTGGTCCCCCACTGGCTTCAGTTCTTGTGAAATTTTCACCTCAACTTATGTTCTATTGTATCTCTGGTACTTGTGTAGTTGCTGCGCTTCTTGCTTTATTCGCTATAAAACCAATTCAAGAAGGAAAGACTGCAAAGTAATGAAGATCTCCAATTTATGGAGGTCTTTTTCCTATTTCATATACATATTGACAATTCCCTTGCCCTTGTTACACAACTAGGGGATCTGGTCGATATCTCGCGACATTAAAAGATCTTTAATTTGGACATGCTAACATTGAATTCATATCATGGTTAAAAAGGAGACACTCAATGAGAAAGATCATCATAGTTACAATTTCTATTCTTTTAACATTAACATTCAATTTTTATGCGGTTAATAGCTTAAGTATAAAAAGTAGTACGAGAGCTGTTACGATGAATACAGACTATTCTCCTTTGCCAGATAACAGTGTAATAGATAACAAACACGTGACTAGTTACAAAAATACAGGCACAGTATTGGAGTACTAGGTTATGTTATTTTTAAGTTACTAAAAGCAGTTATGAAGTGTTCATGCATTGAGAAATGAATTGGTGTGAGCAAATATTGGGTATGCTACAACTGAACAAAACACCCTATGATGAATGCGAGCGAGGCTATAATGAATCAAGTCAATCTAGTGCGATTATTTGTTGCTGTACCGGTCCCGCCCGGAATAAAGCATGCATTCGCCAGCTGGATCGATCAAATCAAACCACATCTGTCTTTTCGTAAATGGGTTCATCCTGGGGACCTGCATATTACGCTGCAGTTTCTCGGGGATACACCGTCAGGAAGTGTCCTTCGCATTAACCAAGTTCTGCATGAAATAATGACAGTAACTAGTCCACTCTCTCTTCGTGTGGAACCCCTCGGCTTTTTCGGTCGATCGACCCAGCCTTCTGTGCTGTGGGCCGGTGTCGGCGGCGACGTAGAGGCGCTTCGCAACTTACAGAAACGGGTAGCCGAGGCACTTACGCCACTTGGCTTTTCTATTGAAGATCGTAATTTTCACCCACACTTAACACTTGCACGCAATTACATAAGCAAGACTTCATTTGATCGTAATAAGTTGAGTACTTTAACGATGCTTAATTCTTCCCCAGAAGACCTACTTTCGTGGAAATCAAATGAAGTTATGCTTTACCGGAGTCATTTAAACAAGCGGCCAATGTATGAAGCAATTACTTTCGATGATTTGAAGTCTGAATGAACTTCAGAACGGGTGGTGGGTTTGATACAACATATTCTCAGGAGGTTTTTCAATTTGAAAAATAAATCGTTCATCTCTGCACGTTTAATTGCTAGTTCATTGGGAATTGCAACAGCTGTATCTTTTCCGATTTACTTTGCTATGAAGGGAAAATAAATGCGAATATACTGTTATACGATGTAGTTAGGAATCAATTCAATTCTAAACAAACAATAACCCAAAGGATGCTAATTCCTTGGGTTATTTTCATATTTACTCGGTTTAGTTACATCCCCCTCTGTTACAATACCATGGGAAGTGGGAAGTTCTCTTCATAACATCGATTTATCAAGTAATCCTGTACGGATAAATAACCAATTATTCACAGGATAAAAGCAGGCTGAATCCTAATAATAATGTAGGCTTCTAAGGCCAATTTAGATATTTTGGGAGGGACTTCAAAATGAATCAATTCAACAATGCATCTCAATCGTCTTTTACAAACGGATATGCTAATTCTAATACTTCGCATGACCCGATCATTTCTCATTACGGAGGCTACCAAGCACAAAATTCCCAGCGCAGCAATCAGCCTAACCATGCATCTCAAATCAATGCTTACTCTCAATACGTCTCACAGCCTGTCATTTCTCATTATGGCGGCTACCAAGCACAAAATTCTCAGCACAGCAATCAGCCTAACCATGCATCCCAAATGAATGCTTACTCTCAGTACGCCTCACAGCCGGTCATTTCTCATTATGGCGGTTACCAGGTACAGAATTCCCAGCACAGCTTTCAGCCTAACCATGCATCTCAAATATTTGCTAACGCTCAATACGCCTCACAGCCTGTCATTTCTCATTACGGTGGCTATCAAGCACAGAATTCCCAGCACAGCATTCAGCCTAACTATGCATCCCAGTTTAATTCTAACTCTCATTACGCCTCACAGCCTGTCATTTCTCATTATGGCGGCTACCAAGATCAGAATTCCCAATATAGTGGATATCCACAACAAGGATCAATACAATCATCACAACCGGTCATCGCGCACTACGGATATACCAGTAACTAATTTAGTCGAATAAATAAATTGAGGACCTTCATCTCTAATGTTTATAGAGATGAAGGTCCTCTTTTATAATATCCCCTTACCTTCCTGATATGTCGCTCTTGCTTTCTCCTCGCCAGCTATATCTTCATATAGATCAGCAATCGGGTCTCCCTTAGCTTGTATGTAGGCTGCTGTTCATGGAACGCCAGAAGCATTTTAATAGATCAGCGCCTTATCATGGGCCACATAGTGATCATCTAAACCGGCTGCCTTGATTTGCTCCAACGTTGCGTCCTTCATAAGTTTATAAACTATCGTTGCAATCATTTCTAAGTGGGCAAATTCCTCTGTGCCAATGTCTGTCAACAATCCCACAACCTTATCTGGAATTGTATACCGTTGGTTTAAGTATCTAAGGGCCGCGGCGAGTTCCCATCCGCACCTCCATACTGCTCAAGAAGCATTCTAGCCATTCGAGGAATGCATTTACTAACTTTTACGGAAAATTGAAGCTTCTTTTCATAAATCCACATCAACTGACCTCCTTCTCAAACTTGCCAAGGCCATGGTGTCTCCACCCACCTGCCAAGGCTGCCTCGTGAAGCTATGACCAAAGGGCATCAGTGGACCAAATTCCATTTCAAACTTTTCAGCTGTGTGCATGCGTTTCTGAGCAAATTGATTGTATTGCTGAATGATGCTTAGATCATCAGGGTGTGTATCCAAGTAGAGCGTCAACTCCCCCAAGACAAAATCCACAGCCTGCAAGTCGCATAGTTGCGAATAATAGGAATTGGGAAGCACATGGTGACTCATGTTTGTTCGACCTCCCTAGGCTTCTCCTGAACCATTGGATAGGGTCCATATAGCGCTGGCCATAATGATGTTCCTATTTGTAAAGCTTCATACGGACTAAATTGCGGTAGACCAGGCGGAGAGTACATACGTCTCCTCCTTTTCAAAGCCTTTATTAATCGTTATCTGCGTTATAACTTGACCAAAATCACTTATTCTACTTTAATTTTGTTAGATTCTCCAGTACCAAAACGTTGTCTCGACATTAAAACTTGAAAAGAAATATATAACCAAATGGACTTTGAGTTTATGATTAATTCCACTAACTCCCCCATTAAAAAGCGCCTCCATTGAACAAACTAACAAGCGAAACCAAAAAAGAGTTGAGAGGAGTTAGGTCATTATGAAAAAAGTTCAAACTCTTACGTTAGCTATTTTATTAACATCAGCATTAAGTTTTGGAACCGTTGGTGCACATGAAAATACAGGTGTTGGAATGAACTCTTCAACAGGCTCAACAAGTATAAATACAAATAGTAATATGAATAATTACGGTGCTTATGGCACAAATACAGGAACGATTAGCTCACCTTCTGCGTCTCCCAGTGCTAATCTAAACCAAACAAATTACAGCAATGGGATTAATTCTTACTCTAATAAATCAAATCCTATCCGCGCTTATGATACCGCAAATTCGGGGTCGAAAGCTTCCAACTGGGGTTGGCTTGGATTGCTTGGTCTGATTGGTTTAGCTGGAATGAGATCAAGAAATAACGTTAGAGAAAGATAAGCTAACCCTATGTTAGTTCGATTCAAGCATCCATGAATTATAAATGGGCATTCAGACATAATAGTAAAGTTAAAATTTGATCTATGAGGAGATATAATAAAATGGGAATTTTAAGTGGAAATCCTAAAGATGAACCTCTTCACTACGGTGAAATTTTTAGTGTTTGGCAGGCATCCACAGTAGCTAAAGGGGCTGTATCTTGCTATCAAGCTTATTTAAATCACTCAGGTGACAAAGAACTAAAAAAAATTCTAGATGGTCTTATTGACCAAGCAAAACTGGAGATTAAAGAACTGGATAATATTCTTATTGATAACGGAATTCCACCTATTCCTGTACTTCCTGAAAGACCGTCAGTTAAACTTGAAGATATTCCCGTTGGTGCAAGATTTTCAGATCCTGAAATTTCAGCTAAAATTGCTGCTGATGCTTCACTTGGACTAGTTGCTTGTAGTCAAGCTATGGGACAAGCGATTAGAGAAGATATCGGCGCTCTTTTTGCAAAGTACCATATCACAAAAGCGGCCCAAGGATTAAAAATACTTGAAATGAGTAAAGATAAAGGTTGGCTCATTCCTCCACCACTACAAATTAAAAGACCTGAGACTGTTAATGCCTAAAGATAAAAAAGTGAGCAGGATCCCAATGGGATTCTGCTCACTTTTTTAACACGATACAACTAAGGTTTCAAAATTATTTTAATAGCCTGATCCTCTTTCTTATTAAAAATGCTGTATGCATGCTCCGCATCATCCAACTTCATTCGATGGCTAATGATATCGGTTGGGTCAAATACACCTTCTTTGATTTGGCGATATAATTCAGGCATATAGTGAATGACTGGAGCCTGCCCCATCTTTAGCGTAATATTGCGGCTAAACAAGTCACCAAAAGGGAAAGCATTGTAATTCATTCCATAAACCCCAGTAACCTGAATCGTGCCGCCTTTGCGCACCAGCTTAGTAGCCATTCGGAATGCGCCAAGTCCACCACCTTGAATTTTAAGCATCGTTTCTATTTTCTCCACAAAAGTCTTCTCAGAATCCAACCCTACAGCATCGATAACTACATTCGCTCCACCACTTTTGCACCTTTTAACCAAGCAAATTTCTGTGTCAGCAAACCAACGGGCCCACAGCCGAGAATAATGACGGTATCACCTGCATGATCCACATTCCAATAGGCAGAAGGAATAATATCAGAGAGAAATAGGATTTTCTCATCCTCCATTTCAGCATCCTCAGGCACTTTGAAAGGGATGAAGTTCCCATAAGGAACACGCAACAATTCAGCTTGTCCGCCTGCATATCCGCCATATATATCCGAATAGCCGAAGTACCCACCTGTATCACCATGTAAAAAATCATTCGAATTATCACATTGGCTTTCTAATTGATGGGTACAGTACCAGCATTGGCCACATGCGATGTTAAAAGGAAGGATGACGCGGTCTCCCTTTTCACCTTGGTTACATCTGTTCCTATCTCCTCCACGATTCCCATAGGCTCATGACCGATAATAAAGTCGTCTCGCATATTTGGCATTTCCCCATTTTAGAGGTGAAGATCCGAGCCACATATGCTAGTAATCGTGATACGAACCAGAATATCATCCGATTTTTGTAATGTGGCATCAGGTATTTCTTTAACTTTCACATTCCGAATCCCTTGATAGGTTAACGCTTTCATTGTATCCCTCCATTCTTATATGTCATTATTCTCCTCCCCTGCTTTCTTTATTATCATTTTGAAGCCAAACGTGGTTATAACTCCAATAAATGGGCAAATTAGCAGGGAAATAAAGGTGAAAAACGAGAGTAAAGGAGTTCTGAGAATGAATACTGTGAACCCAATTAAGAATGATCGTAATTTCACTTCATATGCCAACCGCAATCTGTGGTCTGGTATTTTATTTGGCCTCGGTTTAGTCGGTTTTATTGATGAAACGGTATTTCATCAACTTCTGCATTGGCATCATTTCTACGATAAATCCACGACCCAAATCGGCTTGATTTCCGATGGTCTGTTTCACGCGTTCAGTTGGTTTGCTACCATTGGATCACTATTTATGTTTGCGGACTTACGTCGTCGAAAAGCTTTACACCTCAAAAGATGGTTTGGCGGTGTTTTCCTAGGCAGTGGCGCCTTCCAACTCTATGATGGAACCATCCAACACAAAATTATGCGTCTTCACCAAATCCGCTACACCCCAAATGTGATTATTTACGATATGGTTTGGAATATTGGAGCTAGTATCATGCTACTAGTTGGAATCATTCTTACACTGCACTCATGGAAAGAATTACGCAATGGACATATAGGGAGAGATGCATCACATGTCGAATGAACACCTTTCGCATGGAATCGGTGTTCATTCTGACTTACTCCTCATATTGCTAGCTCTAAGTGCAATTATTCTCTATCTATACGCCGCGGTTAATTCCAGTCGTACTTACAGGAGATGGCCAGTCACGCGCACTCTTTATTGGTTTCTTGGCACACTTTGTGCTTTACTATCTATTGCTGGCCCATTAGCCCATCTTTCTCATATGGATTTCACGGCTCACATGTTAGGACATTTACTTCTTGGAATGTTGGCTCCCCTATTCATAGCACTTTCTGCACCAGTAACCCTCATTTTAAGGACCCTGCCCGTACGTCTTTCACGCAGACTCGCACGTATTCTCAGAAGCTTGCCTTTCCGCATAGTTAGTGATCCTTACGTAGCTTCCCTCTTTAATATCGGCGGACTCTTTATTTTATACACAACAGACCTATATGCGAGGATGCACCATTCCTCAATATTATTTCTATTTGTGCATCTTCATGTCTTCTCGGCGGGTTACTTATTCACGATTTCGGTGATTTACATCGACAAACCTTCGCATCAAACAAGCTTCGTTTACCGTTCCATTGCATTTGTAATTACTATGGCTGCACACGGGATTTTATCAAAATATATGTATGCAAACTCACCAGAGGGTATTTCAGCAATCCAAGCAGAAAACGGCGTTAAGCTCATGTATTATGGCGGGGATGCCATCGACATCTGTATCCTTATTATCTTTTTCACTCATTGGTTTAAAGCCGTACACCCCCGTCATGCACTTCCACCAATAAAAGTGGAGCTTTATAATTCAATAAAGTAAAGCCCATTTTACATGGCTTTTATTTAACGATATGAGGCTAAAGGACCTTCAAAATATATAATCTGAGAAATTCGAATATGTATGGCACGATCTTTCAAATTCAATTGCACGTGGTCTACAGCAACTCCAGCGAGAACTCCCTCTACCTTTCCAGCAGTCGTCATAATAGCAATTTCTTGACCTTGGTGTCTGCTTATATGCTGTACAAACACGGGGTTAAGTTGTGTGATATACATATTAGGCTGAGGAATTCCTGTAATTGGAATAATTTGTGTATGCATTACCGGCCTCTGCGACACGAACGCTGGCTGATCAATTGGATTTTGACTCATAGGGTTGCCAAATGTATGCCATTCATATCTCCCTCGCCTCTTCCCCAAAAAATTCTTTATTAACTTTATGCACAACGAAGCAACTAGGTGAATCGAACGAATTTCCCTACGTTGGGATTGGATTATTGTATTTAAGTGTCCTTTAATTGAAAATAACAAAAAGAGACCCCAGCAATGGGCTGAGGGTCTATGTTATATATTTAAAGGGGGCGAATTAAAATTATACTATGCCTTATGAAAAAAACATTTAAGTAGTGTTACATTTAACTATCGTTTCTCGTTAGATTCCTTAAATATAATACGCCAAATACCGATCCCTAAAGAAGCGGTATTTCCCTTTTCATTAGTTAATATACGAATTACATATTTACCCGAAATCACATTTAAACAATAAATCTATATTAAAAAACATATTTTCATGCATCATTCAATCGGTTTCCGTTCCAATGAGTTGAAAATTTCCAGAGAGATCCTATGGATCATCTTTACATCTTCAACTCTTTTGGTTCTAAGAAATTCACTATGCTTCTGAATAATTGATTCTAATTCATAATTTTCATCCTTGAGATCAATTTCATGATAACCAAATAAATCACTTGGTTTTAGATCGAGTGCACCCATAATTTTCTCTAATGACTCCAAAGATATGTTTCTTGCACCTCTTTCTACATCACCTAAATATCCTTGTTTTATATTAGCTTTGGTTCCTAACTCCAGTTGCGTTAATCCTTTTATCTTTCTATAATTCTTTATCTTTTCCCCTACAATCACTTGTAAATTTGACATCCAGTTACCCCCATTATTTACTATCACTTATAAGGTATTAATTTAATTGTTAACAAACCTTTTAAGTGATACAATATATGTATTCGTATCCTATATAGTTATCGAGGTGAGTTTTATTGTTGAGATTTTTTCATAACGTCGAATATGGTGATTTTAATGAGGGAGGTGGTTTTCTTTAGAATGAATCTAGGGAAAATCACAGTTAGATTGCTTAGTAAATTAAATTTGATAACCGCTAATCAATGCATTTTACCTAAAGGTTTCTACGAATACGGATGGGCGGAATGGCTTCCTTTAGTGAATATTAGTACACTCCCTCAAATAAGCTACTGTGTCTCTAAGGAATTTACAAGAGAAGATACTGTACAGTATCTAAGCTTACACAAAAGCAATCAACTTTTTTGTAATTTTGAAAATGCAGATATATTGTTCGGCACAGAATATCAAATAAACGAGTATTATCTTATCTACTCTCGTGAACTTATGATCAAAGAAAATCTGAAAAAAAATGGCTTTTCTTATCCAAATACGATGGAAGAAGTTATCGATTTGTTTCTTCAACTTGGATTCCTAATTCAACAATCAGATCAATCTGGTAATATTATACTCGATATGGTAATACGACCATTTCCAAAAGTAACTGATAAGATAAAATAACGGTAAATCACAGGAGTGAAGACATCATGAACAGCACACTAGTAAGTCCAATTGTGATTGAAAATATTATTCAATGTAAAATTCGTGGAAAAGTAGCATATCAAAGTCATGTCCCAGCTACTGTCGCTTTAAACATGACTTTTGTCAAACCTTTTGACGATCCTTCAGGTAAGGGCTACCAAAGGCCAGTTGATCCAAAAAGATGTAATGATTTTGCAATTTACCTATCAAAAGGCGAGGATGCCTTGTTTACCCCCATTTTACTCAACGCAGGAGGTCAATGGGAGTTCTCAGCATATGATAAGCAACGTCCTGCTTTTGGTCGAATCATTAGTAAAGGTAAAGCTTCATTAATGGACGGTCAGCACCGACTAGGTGGAATTAAAAGATATACACAAGAAACCAATGCCGAGATAAACATTCCATTTCTTGCTTTTCATTGTCTAGATGAGGATGAAGAAATACGGCTTTTCAATACGATAAATACAAAAGCTAAAGGAATTGGCTCCTCATTAAGTAAATATTTACGTAGAGATTCAGATGACATGAGCTGGATAGCTACTGAGCTACTCATTCGATCTGAAAGTCCATTTTATAATATTGGGAGTATTATTGGAAAGAGAAACAAAGGACGTCATATTACTCTACAGAATTTGTATAGAACCTTACATTTATTAAGCAAAAATCCTAAGGTTTCATTCTATTCACGAGAAGATAAATTAACAATGGCATTGACTTTCTACAATGCTGTAAAGGAATGCTTTCCACAAGAGTGGCTTGATTACAGCAGTTATCGATTAACACATATTGTTTGTTTAGATGCACTTTCCATTGCAGGGTCTACTATACTCGCTAACTGCTCGACTGAGTCTAAGCGTCAATTCGACTATAACGGAATTACTAAAGCAGTTATAAAATTAGGTAAAATTGATTGGTCAGCTTCAGGACCCTTAAAATATATAAAAGGAATGAATGGATCTAAAAGCTTGGCGATGGATCTTGAAGAACGTATGCTTTCTTAGAAGGGGTGGGACCATTGAGTCCCACCCCTATTTAATTTGCTTCAGTATCAATATGTCCAAAGCGAAGGATAGTAAGTTCTCTTAACTTTACATTTTCTAACCGTAATTTCTCCAAGGCATCCCTATACGTTGCAACCAGATCAGTCAAATGAGTCACTTTCGCTTCTAGTATTGAATAATTTTTTGACAGCTCTTCTGATCGAGTTTGAGTTGGGTCTGCATCAGGAGGTGAGTCGAAAATCAATTGAAGTTCTTCCTCCAATTTGACGAACCAACTTTCCAGGTACTCTCGTTGTGGGCCTGCCCACAACATTCGAGAGCTTTTCAAACCAATTCGTGGTCGTGCAGCAATCAATTCAAAAACAACGGATTTGGAAATACGGGTTATTCGACCTTTCTTGGCATCATTCAGTATCTTTCTTTTCACTTGCGAGCATTCCCAGGACAAATCACTATTGGAAAAAGATGAAGTGCGAGCCAATCATCCCATCTCCTCACTGTTTATGAACTTTAGTATCTCCTCTGTACTTGGTATAGGTATAGGTTTATTTGATTTTGGTTGAATTTTCGAATCTTGTTTAAAATAGGTTTTTGCCTTTTTCCAGAGCATAGCATGCAACTTCTTCGCTTCATTTTGCTTCATTCCAAATTTATCAACCCACAATTTGTTTTCTGTTGTGCTTAAACGATCTTTTATATCATCAGCCTTCTGGAATACCATTCTTCGTTGCCCTGTGGATTTCAATTCCTTCTCAGCTTCAATACAGTAAAAGTAATGTAACATTTCTCTGAAAACTTCTACTCGGTGTGCATCCTCCGAATCTTTATCTGGACTATAATAATCACATGCTCGACAATGCCCTGGTGTGTGGCCACAATTAAGCAAAACATGCGCATTGCAGTTATGTGTATAACCTCCTACAACACTCTCTGAGAGCTCAGCATCTAATTCAAGTACATTTCCTCGAAATTTAAGAGGAGCAGCCTCCATGACCTTCTGTGTAAGTTTGAAAACTTCCTCAAGCTTTGTTGGTGTAACCATAAACTTGGTAGATATCTTTGTAATCTCATCGAGATTAGTATTCGCATCCACTGAAAAACTCTGATAATCACCTTTTGTAGTTTCATGTTTTGTTGTTCCCCATACGCCTTTTTTTAAAATTTCAGCAAACTTACCCACTTCTTCTGCTGACATTGTTTGTGTATATGGCTTTTTGGAAGAAGCATGACTATGCCCTGCTTGACGTTCCAATAACAAGCCATTATCACCTATTATTTGACGATATGTAAGATGAAGTGCCCTTAAATTATGTGGCGTGAAATAAGGTTTAGTAAGCTCTGGCCAAAGCTTTCTCTGAATACGAGCTAAGAATTTATAAAAACTGCCGGCTCGAATTGGAGCATCATTATGTCTTGTAGCTAATAAACGTAATTCAGTAAGATCGTCCCCTCCCCACTCAACAGGAAAGTGCAAAGGTTTTGATGGAGAAAAATGCAATAATTCATTAAACCATTTCACTGCATCAGATTTAAGCGCAACTTGATGAACCCATTCGAATGACTTCTTGACTGGTTGATTTCGAATTGTTTTAGTTTTTTGAAATCTTATCCAATATTCCCCCTTTGAATCTATCGTTATTGCCTCTTGAAGAAGATTAACAACCTCATTTGGCCTAGCTGCAGTTGATAAGATAAGCAAACAACCTCTTCTATAGCGATAGTCCATTAAATCATTCTCATTAAATAGAGCACTTTGATTATTAAGTAGATTTTGAACAAAAATGTATGCTTTTGACATGCTGAATACGCGCCCATGGTTTTTTGACAAAATTCGCTTAGGGGTAGGTATTATGCGATCAATATTGAATCGGTTATTTGTTGTTCTGTTTAACCAACGAAGCCATTGCCGAATTGCCACTCTAAACGATGCTTTGTTAACTCGTCCTTTCATTTGACTAATTAATTCGTTGTATACCTTAATTATAGAATCTTCATTTAGGTCTTTAATACATAAAGACTTAGCTTGAATTGCGAAGTATCGAATGTACTTAGCAATCGATCTCCAATAATTTTGACTTATCGTTTTCTTGCCATATCGAAATAGTAATATGCCCTCGTCATCAAAATGATCATCGGTTACCGTTCCATTCACTCGTCCAACCAAGTAGGAGAATACAAAATTGAATAAACTCTTTCCAAAAGACGCTTCGGTAGATAATATCCCCGCGGCAATCCAAAGATTCTTCTCAGCGTCATTGAATCTCACCAGAGATTTGCCTTCAACATAGGAATCCACCTCCATAGCTAGCATCTTACCAAGAATAGCCAGGCTACTTTTATGATATTTTGCAATCTTTCTTGCCTCTTTCAACGTCGTTGTTGTTATTACTTTATTTCCCCCAAGACCATCTTTAAGTGCATAACCTGCAAACCACAAGCATGCAACCGTTTGGAGTAAAGTTTTTTTTACTTTCATAATCCACTTTCCACTACTCATCTGATAGATCGAAGGATAGTGACGTTCAAATAATTCATCGAAATAAAGAAAATTGGGTAATATAGAGAATGGAAATTTATTAAGATTGATACGTTGAGGAAAAGCTAGTTCAATAGGAAGAATTCCACGTTGTAAAAAAGCAAGAAGTAAGATGTAATCTTTTTGTATTGCTAATAACTTGAGGAAATTGCTAGGTTGTGATAGACCTACTACTGGTGATGACAGCAGAACTTCAATAAATGGCCATTTATTTTGATTTCGATACTTTATGTATTCTGATTTAGTTAGATGTTTCCATGTATCACTAGATCCCTTTCTTTTAGCAATAATAGGTATAGCGTTGCTTTTTGTACGGGCTAATGACAAAGACATGTTTTCCTCCTATCTAGTCTAAACATTTGAGATTCTATGAACAATTTCCTCTTGAATTTGGTCTTCCGAGTACCCGAAGTGTCGAATCATATCTCCGAGCAGTGCTATTTGTGTCATTAACCCAGCTGCTTTCGAATTTTGAGTAGTAAAGTCTCTACTTCCTCTCATCATGTTCCACATCCCTTTGGTCAATCTAGCAAGTTTTTGGAAAGCTTGATCTACTTCACTCTTTCTTATAGCGTAATGATGACAGGAAAAGCATTTCGCCTCAAATTCACATGCTCCCTGAATGAGACACCTACCGACACCTGTTGGTGCGGGTAAACCATAGTTTGCAAAAAATTCATCTAAAGTAATTTCTTCTGATCCTAGTGCCTTTATCAACTCATCTGGTTCAGATTGGTCATCGGTAAGTGCTTCAAAAATACGCCAAATGAATCGTCCAGCAATTTCACCATCCTGATACTTCTTCATTGTTGCGAATAACAAGGCTTTACGAGAAAGATTACTTCTAAGATAACGACTTAACATCGCATCATTTTCGTGTCCTGCAGCTAATCGTGCTAAAGCACTACTTCCAGTCTCAATCGAAATATGAGTAATAAGGTAGTGTCTATATCCGTGAGCTTTCCCTTTTTTATCCTTATGTCCAATAAATTCCGCGATTTTATCAAAAAACTTGTATATTTGCTTTTCATTTAATAGCCAAGGGAATTCTTTGAGTTGAAACAAATGAACATAAGAGGCTTCTGCCCTTTCATTCCACATTGGACGTAATTCATTCTCCACTGCTCTCTTCTTTAAAAAATTTAATGCCATTAATCCGCTAGAATCTAAAATTGGAAACTGACCATTTCTATGCTTAGCCTTCTCAATACCTGCATGAGGACTGTATAACCCAATTGCAGCTGGTGCATTTGGTAGTGGTAACACACAATCTTCAACTTGTAAGTTAAGCAAATACGTTTTACGTACTGGCGAAGAAGCTATAATTAGCCAGAAAGCACGACATAATGATTCTAAATCGTCCTCTGGTTTGTAATTTTCAATCGCTCCTTTCATTAGTGAAGGAAAATCAGGGTCATCAAATGCTAATCCGTCGCCAGCATACGTCTCTCTTTGAGCATCACGGTGTATACCTGAATACACGTCATTCGGCCAGTCCAATTGATTCGGAAAAAAGGATTGAAGACCCACTCCCCACATCATAAATGCTTTAATAAAGCTTAAGCTGTTACCGATGTATTTGTTAGAGTATTTATTACCATCTTCATTTAGAGAAAAATAATCAAACAAATCTAGATAGTCTTCATAATCAAGAAGAGAAGCATCACGCTCCCCTCGTTTATCAAGCCAAACAAAAAATTTTAATAAAGCTGCTCCAGCCTTACGCATGTAGTAGTCTAAAGCATCTGCACGAATCAAATGTTGACGATATTCTTTTGACACTTTACCCCATATGGGATGTAAACAACAGTTATCCAAATATGTCCTATGTCTTCTTTTCCCTGGTATTTCAGAATGTCCCAACTCAAAAATTAGATCTTTTAAATTCTTGGCATTATAGCGTTGATCATTTGGTCGCATCAGATCTGCTAGATTTATCTCTTCTTCTGTAAATTGTTTTAACGGCTTCATGACACTTATCATATGAATAGCTAGTTTGTTCAACAAACCTTTTTTAGAAACATCCTTACTTCTTATAAACTCCTCTTCAGAGTTCGAAAGCAGTCCTAACTTTACAGGAAAATTAGCAAGGTTTACACGCCCTCTCGTCGATAAAAATCTTATAATATCTGTACGTCGAATGAGTGCCTCTTGATCATCACCATCGCAGTAGCCAGTATCCCAAACCCAGAAAATAATGTACCAGAGCTCATGAGAACCCCCTGCTCGAAATGACAATCTTAGCTCAGGATTGGTAGCAAGCCAATCTTGTGGGTTAGGATAGGTGGCTTGAAGTTGAATTACAGCATTCTTCATTGGAAAAAATTTTTGTGCCACATTATTTAATTTGAGTGTTTCTTTCAGAAATCTACGAAACGCAGCCAAAGGAACCCATTCTAATGACACTAAACTTCTTCCCCTCTACTCAACATTGCCCGTTCAGAAATATCAGCTTGTTCCTTGTATAATTTACTCATATGCGCTACTTCACCTTTTTCAATCTCTGTATTTGTTTCTGGAATCCAGTGAATATAACTATTTTGCGTTATTGTTACTGATGAATGCCCAAGCCATTTGCTTATCTCCTCGATTGGTCTGCGATATCTAAGGCACAATGAGGTGGCAAAAAGGTGTCTGAAAGTATGAGGATAATAAGATCGTAAATCTATTGAATTCTGAGAATTTACCCATAATTTATTGACTAGTTTATTAAATTTGCTATATACTCCCTTTTCACTTAATGGCTTTCCTCTTGAATTATTAGAAGACGAGACAAACAAAAAACCATGATCTTTTCCATGGTTATGCGACATCAAGTCACTTCGCTGAACAAGTGCCCAGTAAAGTATATCTGTAAACTGATCTTGTGTAGGAAAATGAATTTCAGCTCCTGAGTAGGGATCAATTGCCTTGTGATTTATTAACGGTACTTCTCTTTGCGACGCTTTCGTTTTCCATCCAGTATGTATGACCCAGTTTCCATGTAACCCTTTCTCTTGAATGAATTTTATATTCCCAAGCAAAGATAAAACTAATGCTTCTCTTGAGCTATGATACATTTCAAGATTTGTTGGGACAGAAGACTCGTCAATTTGGATGTTAGCTGCTTCTCCAGGTCGTAAACCAAAGTATCTTAGAATAGTAAATAATAGAAGGTCTTGTGCATCTTCATAAGGGTTCAAAAATGTGAAGAAACTGTTCGCTTCAGCTTCGCTTATAACCTCAGAACGATCAATTGGCGTACCCTGACGACCCTTTCCACCGCTTGGACCTGCGGTTCCAGAATCATGTGCTAGATTCTCAACATCAAAAACAATGCGTATTCGGCTACCCGCAGTACCAGATATCAAAGAGTAGCTTTCTCTTATTTCTTTTCTAGGTATTTGTTCTATAGGTAAATTCACATACCGTTTTGTACGTTCTCGTAAAAATTCCAAATAGGCACAAGCTGTATATAGGATAGGTGCAAGTGCACCTGGGGAATATTCACACCAGTCTACTTTCCTAAGTTGGTTATGATCATTTCGAACTGCTGGCACTACTTTCCCTTCAGCCATTGCATACTTATTGAGAGGTATACTTTTTAACATTGACCACTGTATACTATGATTTGAACCCTTTAATTCTGAAAAGGGCTTATACCCATTTGGTATACATCGTAGATAATCTGCAAACCCTAAGAGAATTACTTCAAGTGGATAAGTACCACCAGACTTTACTGGAACATGATGAATACTTTCCATTTCGTCTTCTAATAACCAAAACATTAGAAAGTCTAAGAACTTCTTTAAATTACGAGCATGTCCCTCCACTGTTTTAATCTGACACTTCTTGTCATGCAGTTGACTCAATAAAAATGTAGTTGATTCATGATGTGTTTTATGATCAGGTCCACATATGGCAATGGCATTGCTTCCATCTACTTGATGTACGTAATACAATCCATTTATTTGAAGCGACTTGTAGTATCGTGCATATGCAATTAATCTGACTGTTTCAGTCATTAGCGCCGCCCTACTCAAGAGTTCTTTATATCCCAATCCCATTCTCCTTTTTGTATCATTATTCATTTTATTGTATATAACAATGAGGTATACTAATCCAATCCCTATTTTCATTTACATATTCTCCCTTAATTCTACACAAAGACTTAAATCCTTACAACAATAATAAACCCCTTCCGTTAGATAACAGAAGGGGTTTCTATATATTTCATTGCCTACTTCCCATTTGCTGACCCTCACGTCCCGCATCGCAGGCGTTGACCAGCTGATCACACTTTTTCGCAAGCTCAGCAATGACTTTAAGTTGGTCATAGGTGCGCGGATTCGGGATCAATTTAAACTCAGTCGGAATGATCGGCAAGTGATTGATATTCCATTTCTTATATTTATCATCATATTGATCAGGTTCAGCCAGCTCAATCAAATGCCCAATAGCCCACGTGATGATATACTGTTCGCCCTCAAGATGGGACCTCATATTTTTGGCCTTTGGTTCTATTGCGGCAGCAATATTTCGCCCCATATCGGGTTTTTCCGCAATAATTAATGTCTTCAACCACTAATCGCTCCTAACCTTTGATTTCCAAAGCTCATTTAGAAATCAGATTCTGTCGATTCAGTGTATCCCACTTTATAAGCGCCTGCAATATCGATCCTGTGAAAAATGACTTTTGGCATAGAAAAAAAGCCCCTGAGGGCTTTAGTTGTAACGTGGATTAGGATTCCTTCGGAAATAGCTTTTCGAAATAAAGCCGATTATGAAGAATCGCAGGATGGGCTTGATTGTAATGATATGCAACATCATTATGCATCTTCGCTTTAAGTGGATCACCAAGTTTGTCGTAACAGAGACTCAGCTGTACACGCGGCAGCCACGTCCAAGCGCTATGGTCTGTCAAGGCGGTCATATCGCCGACATTCGGACTTTGACAGGCTTTTTCATACCAGTATATCGCTTTCTCATAGCTCCCCTCACTGACAAAAATAAATCCGATCCGGCAGCAAGTAACAGCTCTAGGCCGATCAAATTCGAAGGCGCGAATCAAAGCGACCATTTGTGCATCCCGATCCTTCAGGTGAGCATAGCAATCCGCCAAATTGATTGTGGCATTAATTTTATCCTCGACCCAACCGTCACTATCAAGAAATTGCTGATAATACCCAGTGGCTTCCTCATAGTGGGCATGATCTCTAAGCTCATTGGCGAAATAAAATAAATCCCTCGGCCCGAAAGTCTCCCCCATCTCTTGACGCTTGCGATAGATACGTAAATTTCGATCGGTGTATGCTTTATCCTTCTGATGTGTGATTGCCACATCGCTATTGAGCACACTGCCATAGGCAGCTAAATATTCATGAACGGGGCCTACCCATTGAAATTGGCAATCTCGACGAACAAGTCGATTACGCCGTAAGGAGGTCGACACTTTGCCATTTGCATCAAAACCAAGGTTATAGGGCATCGTCACACGATCCACAAGCGGATCCATGGTTCGAATGAGCTCCAGAAAGAGCGCACGGTCTCGATCTGTGATCACATCATCCGCGTCCAGCCAGAGAATATATTGTTTCGTCGCTTTGGAAAAGGCGAAATTCCGTGCAGCCGCGAAATCGTCGATCCATTCGAAATCAAAGATCTGATCGGTAAATGTGCCAGCAAGCTCCTTCGTGCGGTCCGTCGATCCCGTATCCACGATAATAATTTCATCGGGAATACCTGCCACGGATTTCAAACATTCGGGCAGTGCATGCTCTTCATTTTTCACAATCATACATAAGCTTACGGTGATCTTGCGATCTTTATCTTCAATGGGATTGTAAGAACGTTTATACACGTCAATTCCCCCAAAATCGGATTGTCGAAACACATGAAACGCAGGGTAATGTGTATCTACGTATAAGGAGAAGCCTAAAGCTTGCGCACGAATACTGAAGTGTCGATCTTCTCCCCAGAAAGATATATTTCGGATTTCCGCAAATCGCACTCCGCGTACCATCGCCTCCCGACTGATCAAGGTGCACGCACCAAGTCCGCCGATCTCATGAATGCCTGGGGTCCGCATAAGTTTGAGGAAATCCAATTTACGCTGTGTAATGATCTCTTCCGTTAAAGTCTCTTTCCGCGTCATTCGAAACAATGTGTACTGGTCCGTCAACCACACCTGAGGCATTTCGATTTGATCCGGATGCCATTTCGTCCAGAAAATATTGGAAATAATATCCTTTTCCGTGGAGATGAGCTGTTCCAATGTTCTGGGGTGTAAGATAAGATCGGAATCTATGAGAAATAAGTGGTCGAAATTATGTTCTATCGCATAAACAATAATGTCATCCTTCATGCTTCCGACTTTCCACATCGTGGCCTCTTCCCAATAATGGGTACGCTCATCTTTGGCATAGATGACTGGTTCTAAAGGCATATCTTGTATGAACGTTCTTTCATTCTTTTGCTGGAAATGACGTAAGATTTCACGCGATTCACCGGATACATTGTCATCTATGAAAAAATAACTGACTTCACAGGTATTTTGCTCTAGCTCCACGAGTGAATCCAAGAAAGCTTGCAGTATTTTCGCCGTTTGTCTGATCGGACTCCCTATGAGTATGCGTTTATGGCTCATTCGGCTGGTCCCTTACGCAGGACCTTCGCAAAATAGGCGCGATTATGCAGAATACTCGGATGGTTGGGCTGATATTCAAAAGCTTTCTCATTGTGTACATTTGCTCGCTCCTTGTCACCCAATCGGTCATAACAGAGGCATAGTTGCAGATGTGGCAGCCACGTCCAAGCCGCATGATCCACTCTGCCCATCAATCCCTCAGGTGTCCCTAGCGTGGTTGCCGTTTCGTACCAGTAAGCTGCTAAACCAACTGCATGATGCTCTAAAAAGTAAGCGCCTACCCGACAGCACATCTCCGCTCGCGGCTTATCATAAGCCAAGGCTCGGAAATAAGCGCGAATTTGCGCCTCGTTATTTTTCAAAACACCATAGCTGTCTCCGATTTTCAAACAGGTGGAGTAGACGTCCTCGATCCACCCCTTTTTCGTATCCAGAAAGCGTTCGTAATAGGCAATCGCCTCTGTATGCAGCCCATGATCTCGAAGCTCATTTGCAAAATAGTACAGATCACGTGGAGAGAAATCTTCCTTGGCTTCTTCCCTTTTGCGATAAATACGAAGATTACGGTCGGTATGCTCTTTATCTTTCTTATGCGTCACTGCAACATCAGCAGCAAGAATCTTACCGCCAACAATTAGCACTTCATGCACTGGACCTTCCCATTGAAAGTCGCGTTCACGCTTTACTAATCGGTTCCGTCGCAGACTGGAAGTCACTTTCCCCGTAGCATCGAAGCTTAAATGATAATTCATCGAGACGCTGTCGACACTTGGATCTAAGGTTTGTTTCAGTGCAACTAATTTAATACGGTCGATTTCTTCAAATTCATCATCCGCATCCAACCAAAGAATATAGGATTGTGTTGCTTTGGAAAAAGAATAATTACGTGCCGCTCCAAAATCGTCGATCCATGCGAAATCGTAAATTACCGCACCAAATGAAGCTGCTATCTCCTTTGTGCGATCGGTAGAACCTGTATCCACGATGATAATCTCATCGGCAACATCTCTGACCGAGTGAAGACACCGACCCAGCGCTTGCTCTTCATTCTTGACAATCATACAGAGACTAATTGAAATCACCTTCTGGCCTCCTTTATCTAAGTTGTTATTCGTCCTGCCACGCCACAAGATGCGGACTTTCGTCCAAAATGGAATCATATTGCTCTTTCCATCCGTATTTCGCGTTAGGATCCAGCTCCATATATCGGCGATATTTCGCGATCCGATCAGCGGGATTCGACCAGCCTAGATGCTTGATTCTGCAAGGGTGCAAGAAGTAGGGAAGTACATGAATCGAAGCTGGAAAACGCCCGCAATGCTGTGGAACCTCGTGCCAGACAGAAGGAAATCCCGGTTTGTACCGGATCAGAAAGGGGCGATACGTGTTGTGAGCCGACCAGTAAACATCATCTCGATAATGCGTCTCACTCCACATATCAAACAACCGTAAGTAGATTGCATCCTGTGTACAGCTACTTAGAATAGCGTCCAAATGAGGTTGATATCGACTCTCCATCCATTCATCCGCATCTAAGTTGAGAATCCATTCAGGCTGCGTGGCTATCGTTTCTTCCCATTGCTGTTTGCGAAGGTTGACCTCGTTCGAGAATTGCGATTGCTGATTTCGAATGATCTTGAGCGGGATATGTGCCAATACCTTTTGACAAATATCCACCGTATCATCCGTACTTCCATCGTCAACAATAACGGCTTCATCGACCCAATCTCGCAGCTGTGTCAGTACAGATCGTAAATAGCGATGGCTTTCGTTTTTCACAATCATAGAGAGAGTTACTTTTGCAAGACGATTCCGCATGAAGTCAACTCCTTTCATCCTTATTCAATTTATATGTCCTACAAGGCCAAAGCGTTCGTTAGACCTTGCCCTAGTCCCCCATTCCAAGCCGTATTTTTATGAAAAAGGGCGAATGACTTGCTCCAAATGACACAGCAAAAAAGCCACCAAAACCTGCTGTTTAAGCAGATTTGGTGGCTTATCATAACCAAGCATAGGCAGACGATCTAAACTAGCTTACCATTCCAATAATAGCTGTCTTCCTTGTACACCTTGAAGGCAATTTCCACTTCTGGTATACCCAGTGACAAGATGTGTTTCGTCAATACGCCGGCATACGCATCACGAACTTCAGGCCCCCGCTCGAACCAACCCACTTCAATAAAAGGATAGGTCGCGCAGATCTCACCTTCGAAAATAGACACCGTCGAGAGACATTCCAGCATAAAGTTATCTGTTCCGCAATCACACACTTCGGCTAATTCAGCAATTAGCGCTGAGCTAATCGATTGGATGTCTAGAACACTGATTCCTCGAACAATCATGTGAGGCATGGATCGAAACTCCTCTTCCAGCAATTTACACGTTTAAGCTCTCATTAATTCTTTTATCGTTTGCAGGGGAACCCCTGTCATATTGTAGATTTCAATCAAAGTTGCTCGTGGATGCTCACGAACAAAATCCTTCACTTTATGTGTATCCTTAAGCACGAGCTGTGAACAGCTTGTACAACGTGATTCCCATTTCGCGAGGAATAAGCGTCCACATTTATCACAATTACAAAGAGACATCTCTCCACTCCCCCAAATTCGACAAATAACCTTCTCCTTAGTGACATTCGTAAGGTTAACCCGTTTTCTGGGGGTCGATGTCATTCCATATGTATTTTTGCCAAATCACCTACCCGGATCTCGCCCGGCCGTTCTACATAAGCCACAATGCCTCTTGCTTGCTGCGCTTTTTGGATGAAGAGCTTCGTCAACAGAGAATCGTTGTAGTGACTCGCAATGATACGACCTGGACCAGAACACGGTTCATTCTCACCTTCACAGACGAGCCCGCCACCACTCGGGAGCATCATCCGGATGCCCATCGGCAGCTTCGTTAACTCCGGGACTCCGCTCACCACAAGATTAGCACCTAACCATTCTGGTTTGATGTGATCTACGCCAATCCGCTCTGCAATGCCTTGCAGTTCTTCCACAGAAACAATGCTGAGCTGGCGTCGATTCATAATCTCCTGGCCGCGCTTATACATCGGCTGTCGGACACCCGCTTTGGCGAAAATTCCGAAATGCCGGTCACCTTCAATCCCGCCAAACTGCAGTGCTACGCGGTCCAGCGCTCGTGTTACGAACGTCGATGGATCATCTGCGATAAGAATCGCTTCAATTCGAGCGATTAGGGGCATTGCGACTCAACTTCCTCTCGCTCAGGCCAAAGCACGCCATCCTGCCAACCTAACACGAAGGCTTCCCAGCGTCTCTCTTCTGGAAAATCGACCAAATTCCCGAAAGTCCTATTAATCGTTACATGCTGGGTTTCGTGCGCTCGTAGTGCAGCAGCCTTGACAGGCCACATGCTCTCAGTGTCAATCATGATGGATGGCTTAAGCCCCTTCTCTCTAATAAAAGGAGAGTTCGCATAATAAAGTTTCCTTACGCTTGGGCACGCTCCGCTTAGCACCGCTGCCGTCGTTGCCTTGGAGATGGCGATATGGTCACGATGCCCATTTCCACCGTCCTCAGCAAAGGAATAGACAATTTCTACTTCGTGACGCTGTATAAACGAAATCACGCCTTGAACCAACGTCCCGAAATCAACCTCATCTAACTGACCATCCGGCCACTTTAGATGCTCTACGGCAGCAATGCCTAATATGTCCGCAGCAACTGCCATTTCTTGTTCCCGCAATTCGGCGAGTTCTTGGCGATTCTTGGCCCGTTCAAGCCCTTGTCTACCCGCATCGCCACGCGTGGCGAGCAATAGAACGGGAGGTTCCCCTTCGTCAGCAAGACGGCGAATGAGGCATCCGCTTAAGAACGTTTCATCATCCGGATGGGCATATATAAACCCGTGTCGAGACCCCATTGCACGTCCTCCATTCCTTTTTTATGCTAATAAAGCTTCAATATCTCCGCTGATCTCAGCAGGCTCCGTACGAGCACCGTATTGCTTAATCACATTACCCTCAGCATCCACCAGGAACTTCACGAAATTCCACTCGATATCACCTGTGTTATACGGTGCTGGTGTATGGCTAAGCAAATAAGCGTAAAGCGGATGCTGACCCTCGCCTTTCACTTCAATTTTATCAAACAATGGGAACGTCACCTTGTAGTTCAACTCGCAGAAAGCTTGGATCTCTTCGTTCGTGCCTGGCTCTTGTCCAGCAAATTGATTACATGGAAACCCGAGTACAACAAGCCCTTGATCTTGATATTGGTCATAAAGCTCTTGGAGCCCTTTATAATGCGGCGTAAGACCACATGCGCTCGCTGTATTGACAATGAGCAGAACCTTCCCTTTGTATGCCGAAAGTGACTGTGTTTCGCCAGTAATGGTTTGTACGTTAATATCATAAATAGACATGATGAGGTTCGCCTCCATAAATTTGTAATAACTACCTTTTAAGTATACCACCCCATGCCGCAGAAGCCCAAACCGACGAAAAACTCATTTCTTATAAATGACTTTCTATCTCCGAGCAGGTGTGTTATAGTGTTTACCTGTTTATGACATTTCAATAAACAACATCTGATCTTAGGAGGTAACTGATCTTGGACACAAAGACTCAAAGTGCCTATCAAGAAGAACTTCATCGGCTCGAACAAACGAATATCGAAATCGATAAACAATTGGAGCGGCTGCGCGCTACTCCAGTTTATTACGGTCCCGATTTAACCGAGCAGGCCCTTGAGGCTTTACGCGAAAATGGCAGACATAATTTGGCTAAGGCGATTGATGAACCGTACTTCGGACGCCTTGATTTCGAAGAAACGGGAGCTGGCGCACCTGTACCGCTGTATATAGGCAAAGCAGGTGTTGAAGACGAGCGCAACGGACATCTTCTCGTCATTGATTGGCGCGCACCGGTCGCAAGCTTATTCTACTCATTCACTGGCGGCTTGGACGCCGCATCGTACGATTCGCCGGATGGCATCATCGATGGACTCGTCTATTTGAAGCGAAATCTTGTCGTCCGCAAGCAAATTCTTCAACGGGTTGTCGATACATACGACCGCAACGAAGACTCCCTCTCCGTCGGCGATGAGTTCTTACTCTACCGGCTGGGCGAAAATAAAGATAATAAACTACGCGATATCGTCTCTACGATTCAAGCGGAGCAAGATCGCATTATCCGTGCCGCGAAGAATACTGCACTTATTATTCAAGGGGTCGCAGGAAGCGGCAAAACAACCGTCGCCTTGCACCGACTCGCTTTCTTACTCTACCAGTATCGCGAACAGGTTCGGGCGGAACGTATGATTATTTTCGCTCCCAACTCCATGTTCTTAGATTATATTTCGGGCGTTCTGCCTGAACTCGGTGTGGGCAATATTGGGCAAAGCACTTTCACCGATTGGGCACTCGATGTACTTGAGAATGAAGTGCAGATCGCTGATCAAGAGCTCACGCTTCAACGTTGGTTCGCACTCGGGAGTAAGCGACCTCCCGTTGATGATCACGCCCCTGGACGTTTCAAGGGGGCTATGGACTTCAAGCTTTACTTAGATGATTGCCTGACTAAACTTGAGAAAACTTACGTGCCTGTGGCGGATTTCTCGCCTTGGGATGGTGCAAAGCTTCCGATTGCTACGATTCGTGAGTGGTTTTTCGTCGAAAACAAACATTATCCACTCGTTAAACGTCGGGAACGTGTAGTCGCGCGAATCAAGCGTTGGATGGAAATGCAGCTCGATAAGGTGTGGGAGCAAAGCCTGAAGAAAGAACTCAAGAAGAAATCAGCGCAAAAGCTTCGCACCTACCTCACGGGCTGGCCTGAATACACGGCATTTACTTTCTATAAAATGCTGTTCACGGACAAAAGCCGCCCGGAAAGCTTGCCTGCCGATTTGTTGCAGGGCATACCAGAATCGATCGTGACCGCGTCTGCGAAGCTTTTCAAAAAGAAGGAAGTTCAATTAGAGGATCTCGCTCCACTCCTCTATATCCACACACGTCTTCATGGGATCCCGTCAGATCGTATGTTTGATCATGTGGTCATTGATGAGGCGCAGGATTTCTCACCCTTCCAAGTTACTGTCTTAGATGCATACACACGCAATAGTTCCTTCACCATCTTGGGGGATTTGTCGCAAGGGATTCATGCGTATCAAGGCATTCAGGATTGGAAGGAATTTTCCAGTTTATTTAAAGAGGAAGAAACCGGATATTTCGAACTCGAACGAAGCTATCGTTCCACGATGGAAATTATTCAGTTCGCGAATTCTGTGCTGAAGCGCGGCGTTGAGAATCCCTTACTTGCAGTTCCCGTCTTCCGCAGTGGCAATAAAGTACGAGTGCTGCAAACTTCGCTGAAAGAGCGATTGCCACTGTTGCAGCGAGCGCTTACTAGCTTGCAAGGTGGCAGCTCCAGTACAATCGCTGTTGTCGCTCGTACGGAGAAGCAAGCGCAAGAACTGCACGAGGCGCTCACCGCTCTCGGGATCGAAACGAATTTGATCACGTCCAAGCAACGCGTCTATCGCGGCGGAATTTCTGTGCTGCCTATCTATTTGACCAAAGGCTTAGAGTTCGACGCTGTCATTCTGATGGATGTTACCGCGGACCACTATGAGACAACGCTCATGGACGCGAAGCTCCTCTATGTTGGCTGTACGCGTGCGCTGCACGAACTATGGTTGGTCGTAACCGGCGAACTCTCGCCGCTAGTCGACGCCGACCAAGCGGACATTACGACGACGGAATTTCCTGCGTAGCCTTATCAGCTCAATGAGCCAAGCAAATGCAAACAAAGACACCTACCCACCGATCACTTGGATCAGGGAATAGGTGTCTTTTTCAACTTTAGAAGCCTCTTAAATAACTCAATAAGCGACCAAAACGCCGCCTTCCCCCGCATAGGTGCCAATAACAGTCCCCATATTGGAGAATAACACATTCCGGAACGGATGCTTTTCTAACAGCTGCGCCATAAATTCACGCGCCCTTGGCTCGCAATTGCTATGTGCGATGGCAATGACATCTTTCTCGTAATCATGCTCTTTATCACTAAGGAACGAGATCAACCGCTTCAACGCTCCCTGCGTGCCGCGAATTTTCTCTACAACCTCAATCGCGCCTTCTTCGCTGGCTTTCATCAGCAGCTTAATATTTAACACGGAAGCGACAGCGCCACGTACTCGATCCAGCCTTCCGCCTTTGATGACATTTTCCAGGGTATCTAGGAAAAAGAATGTCCCAGAGCGCGTTACCGCTTGTCCAATGGATGCCACCATCTTCTCAAAAGGTACCTTTGAAGCAACCATTTGCGCCGCTTGGTACACGATAACACCTAATCCCAGCGAGGTTGTCTTCGAGTCAATGACTTCAATTCGGCCTGTAAAGCCTTCCTCGATCAACATCTCTTTCGCCATTACCGCGTGATGATAGGTAGAGCTTAAAGCCGATGAAAGACAAAGCACAAGAATATCCTGATCAGCACCACATTTCTGATATTCGCTCAGAAAGTGCCCAGGGGATGGGCTTGAGGTCTTAGGCAGCGCACTCTCCCGTTTCATCCTTGCATAGAAATCGGCAAGCTCCATATCAGGTTTCATACATTCCTCCCCAAATTGCACGGATAAAGGAACAATGGATACGCCAATTTCAGTAATAATCGTACTCGGGAGGTCGCAGCTGCTGTCAGTGATAATCTTGATTGTCGTCATAGGTGTCCACTCATTTCTTATTTTTTGGCGAAAACAATACCTACCGTATGTGGTCCGCAGTGGCTTGAAACGACGCAACCGGTTTCCGTCAAAAATACGTTTTTCACATTGGTATGTAATTCAAATTGTTGTTTCACATAAGCAGCTTCTTCATGTGCCTGCGCATGTGTGATGAACATGAAATCCGTATCCATTTCGTCTTTAAAAGCTAAGGCATTTTGCAGCAGTTGGTTTAACGCTTTTTCTCGTTTCCCCCGCACTTTGTCCGTTAACTGCATTGCACCGCCAATGACGGTAACGATCGGTCTTATTTTCAAAAGACTTCCGATAAAAGCCTGTACACTCGAACATCTGCCGCCTTTATGTAAATAGTCCAGCGTATCAATGATGAATGACACTTCGATCTTACCTATTACAGGTTCTATAATGGCCTTAATCTCAGCCTGATTACGTCCCTCTAAGGCGGCTTGTGCGGCCTTCACTACTAATACGCCAATTCCGGTTGATAGGTTCCGAGAATCGATCACCAAAATTCTACCATCTGGGAAACTACCAGCTGCGATAGCTGCATTCTGAATGGTCGAGGAAAGCTCAGAAGACAGACCTATATAGACGATATCCTCTCCCGCTTCGATAAACGGAGCAAAGGCCTTCTCGAAATCGATTGGCGCTGGAGCAGCAGTTTTGGGCAATTTACCGGTATGTGTTACAAAATCAAACAACTGCTGCGCATTTATATTCACGCGATCCTGATAGGACTGTTCCTCAAAAATCACATATAAAGGAACGACCTCGATTTGAAAACGCTGCAGTAACTCTTCACTTAAATCACACGTACTATCTGTAAAAATACGAACTCGAGACATTTGATTCTACCACCTTATCTATCAATATCCTATTATAAATGAGAACGTTATCAGTCGTATGTTGTGTTCAGTATAATAGAACGATAAAAAAAGCTCAATCCTACATTTTTAGACAACTTTCGCTAAAATTCGCAAACAGGCATGTCTTACACGTGTTCTATGTATGGAGGCGCATCCCTTACCATCATGCCATCCATCTGGCACGTTTTTGTACTGGCCGGCAGCGCCTGTCATTTCATTTCCATATTCAGTTAAGTCAGATAACTCTAAACTAGTAACGATTGAAGCTGCTGCAATGTCACCGTCGCTTCTAACTGATCAGCCAATTTCTCATAACCGAGTTGGTTCGGATGAATGGCATCTTCTGAGATGAAGCGTGCCGCTTGCCCGACAAAGGCATCGTACACTTGAACAATCTGAATATGCGGCTGCTCTAATTTTCGCAGAAATAAGTTAAACCGCTGCACCCAATAAGCCGCATCAGGTATCTGTGGCAGTGGGTTATATAAGCCGATAATGGCGATTAAATACGGAGCATGAATGCCTTTGCGCAGCTTCTTAATTTCATGAATGAGCTTCTTATAATTCGACTCATAGGTGTGAAGTGCTTTTTTGAGAATTGAATTATCGCCATCATAGAAGAAAGGAATCGCCGCTTGAATCAAATCATTCCCGCCTGCCGTGATGGTGATGAGCGTCGCTTCTTGAATCGCTTTGCGAATCTGCGGATCAGATTCAATCGTCTCCAGCAATTCTCCCGTCGTTGCTCCATTCGTTCCAGCATGCTGCAAAGAAACAGGTTCGTGGAACATACTCTCTAACCATTGTCGGTAGATCGAAACGAAGCCGTGACCTTCCTCAGCACCATAACCAACGGTTAAAGAATCGCCAAACGCCAAATAATGAATACTTTTCCCCATCGCTATCCTCTCCCTAAAGCATGACGTATAGTACTATATGCGTCACCGCCCATTTTGGGAAGGGATAGCTACACGTGGACATTCGCGGTTTTTTTAAACGTTTTCAAGCTCGCCCACATAAGCTTCAATCTGCGCTTTCTCGGCATAGGTAAATTGAAATTCACTATCGCATCCTTCATCATGCAGCACAATTTGTATAATATCCCCATCTGTATTGCAAATGACAAGAATCGAAGGTGCCTCCAAGCCTTCCGGGAGCTTTTCCCCTTCAGCCAAATGGATTCCTAAGAAAATATCCCGCCATTGACCACGGCTTTCTGCCTCCAAAAAAGATAAGCTAAAGCGATGTTCCTCGTGCTCTGCCCCATATTTCATCATCGTCGATCTCACCCTTTCTATTAGTCAAAAAATCACTGCTCGCCTTCAAGCGGTTTACTTGCATTTGGCACTTCGCGCTTCTATATACTACAATGGAGTGAAGAACCATTCAACAAAGGAGCTCACATCTCATGAAATCAATCATCTCTCAAACCATAGAAAGCAATGCTAACCGTTTCAAAGACATCTCCCGTTTCATTGGAGCCAACCCCGAACTTGGGCATGAAGAATTTCTTGCTTTTGCCCGTTTAACCGAAGAATTAGCCTTTCACGGCTTTCAAATTGAACGCGGCGTCTTAGACATCCCTACTGCCTTTATCGCGACCTACGACTCCGGCAAGCCAGGTCCTGTCGTTGCCTTCATGGCCGAGTACGACGCGCTTCCTGACCTCGGTCATGCGTGTGGCCACCATCTCATCTGCATGATGAGTATCGGGGCTGCAATCGGCCTCAAAGCGGTCCTAGCCGAAACCGGCGGCAGCATCCGCGTGTATGGCACGCCTGCAGAAGAAACCAAAGGAGCCAAGGTCCCTATGGCAGCAGCGGGTCTTTTCCAGGATGTCGATATCGCCCTCATGGCACACCCTTATCATAGCTTTGAGAAATCAGGCGAATCGCTGGCGATGGACGCTATTGAGTACGAGTTCTTCGGCCGCTCGGCACATGCCGCTGCACAGCCGTATGAAGGCATCAACGCGCTGGATGCGGTGTTACAGCTTTTCAACAGCATCAACGCGCTGCGCCAGCAGCTCAAGACCGATGCCCGCATCCACGGCATTATCTCAGAAGGCGGCAAAGCGCCGAATATTATCCCGGACCATGCGGTCGCCCGTTTCTATGTACGTTCGGCCTCACGGACCTACACGAATGAGCTTGTTCAGAAGGTTCTTCACTGCGCAGAAGGCGCAGCTCTCCAGACGGGCTGCACGCTAAAAACTTCGTTCTACGAGTATTCTTATGACGAACTTCGTACCAACGAAGCCTTATCCAACGTGTTCACGGAACAATTATTTGAACTGGGTGTTGATCCGAAGGAAATTGAAATCGGCAAAGATCACGGTTCCTTGGATCTCGGCAATGTCTCGACCCAATGTCCGACCATTCACCCGTTCGTGAAGGTCGTTAATGAGCGATATTTGCTTCATACGAAGGAATTCCGTGATCTTGCACTAGATGAACCTGCCTTAGACAGCATGATCTTCACCGCAAAAGCGCTGGCTTATACAGCCTATGAAGTGCTTTCTAATCCAGATTTACTAGCGTCGATTAAAGAAGAATTCGCGGCTGGAAAATGACCATGTTTTCGTTCTTCCAGCTGTGCGAGAATCGTATAGAACATTACCATACCAATGATCCCGCTAATTGCAATCAGTAGGGCCATTAACCATGAGGACAGCATGCCGCCGAGGATAACCCCAATTCCGCCTAGAAACGTAGCTCCTTTATAGACCATGCCATATAAGGCCATATAGGAGCTGCGCGCATGGTCAGGAGCAAGGTTGCCAAGGTAGGCTTGTTTAATCGGTACATACATCAATTCACCAACGGTAGCAATAAACATGGCAAGCAGAAGCAGACCAGGTTGGTTGCTATAAGCCAAATAACTGTAGCCTGCAATATAGCCTGTGTACCCAATGAAAAGCACTTTCCGATCTGGAAAACGCCGCATCATAATCCCCATAAACAGAGAGAGCACGACGACTAACACCGTATTCTCCGTTCGCATAAACCCTAGCATTTTAAACCCATCAATCCGCCAATCATTCGTAAGCCAAGGTAAAAAAGGCGCATCCGCCATCTCTTTCCCCAGCCGAACAGACACATAGTTCCCTAGATGAAATTCCACAGAAACAAGGAACAAGGACGCCATCGTAAATACCATAAAGGTCTTATCGCGAAGCACCTTGCGGTAGTTGGACCAAATCGAAGGCTGGCTTCTCTGACTGCCAAGTTCGTTTTTCTTCGCCATTCGCGCCTGATATTCATCTTGAATAAACAAATAAGTGATAATAACGGATAGCAAACCTACTATGGCCAAACCAAGAAACAACTCGAACAAATACGATTTAAACAAGAAAGCACCCGCGATTCCCGCAATGGCAAAAGACAAGTTATTCATCCAGTACATGATCGCATACATAAATTTCCGTTCCTCAGGAGCCGTCACATCCAAGAGCATGGCCTCATTCGCTGGACCGTGTATTCCCCAGAACATGCTAACCAGGATCATGAGGACAAATGTTAGTCCCGCAGATTCAAACCACGGTGAATTCGCAGCCGCCATGAGCAAGAAACAGATCATCCAGCCAATTTCAGCTCCAAGCATCAGCTTCTTCCGTCCGAACCGATCCGAATAATGACCGCCTATGATGCCGGCAACGACGCCAGCGAGAATACCGAGTATGACGACCATACCTGCAAGGGTATCCCCTAATTTCCCCGAAAAATAAATCGACATAAAGGGAAGCACCATATTATTGGCTGTACCTGAAATAAAGGAAAGACCAATTCGAAGCTGGACATTGGAATGGAAATCTCGAAACCTCATGTGCAGCCTCCTTCCTTCTCCACCTCATTTTGAAAAGCAGCTCACGGAATTGCAATTATTTACCATCGTTCAATTAAAAGGAATGAGAAGGTTATGTCTTCTCATTACTGCGCAAGAACAACGCAACGCCGATCAAGAGCAGTCCCCCCGCTAGCAACTGGATCGTTGTAATCGTTTCACCCAGCAAGAAATAAGCCAAAATCGACGCCCCGAGCGGCTCACCTAACACCGTCATCGAGACGGAGGAGGCTTTCATGTATTTCAACAGCCAGTTAAAAACATAATGTCCGAATATCGTGGACACGAAGGCCAAAAGGAAGAAAATGCCCCACTCTTTTAGCGGATAGCCCGTGAATGCCTCACCTGTATAAACATTCGTAACTGCCAGCGTCAGCCCCGCAAATAAGAACACGAGAAAGCTGTATACATAGGCTGAAATCCGTTCGCGCAAGCTTTTGCCAAGTAACATATGAACGGCAACCGCGATCGTTCCTACGAAGGAAAGCACATCACCCTTTAACGCTTCGCCTGAAAATTGAAAATCGCCCCATCCGATGCAAACCGCCCCTACAATCGCGATACACATCGCAATTATCGCCTTACGGCTTGTCCGTACGCCATGAAGAAGAAAGGCGCCAACAAGCACAAAGATTGGCTCCAAGGTCAAAATCGCGGTCGAGCTCGCCACGGTTGTATATTTCAGTGAATCCATCCAAAATAAGAAGTGCAGCCCCAGCATTAGCCCCGAAATCGCTGTGCGCAGCCAATCTTTCAATGCGATTCTCTGAAACTCTTTGCGATAATTCCAAATAAAGGGCAGCATTAAAATATTGGTCATAAATAACCGATACATCGCAATAATGGAAGCCGAAGCATCTGACCATTTGACGAAAATGGAGGAGAAAGAAATGGCAATAATGCCGATTAGGAGAAATATGGGGATCGGTATTTTCGTTTTATTCATGGCATTCATCGTACGTACTCCTTCTATGAAAACTTGCTTCTTGTTAGCATCAAATAAGTATATAGGAGGAAGTTGCAGTTGCCAATGGTTTTTTGATCAGCGTTCAATTAATTGAGAAACAAGAAAAACCCTTCGATTTCACCCGCGACATGCAGGTAAACCAAAGGGTTGTATTCACGGTAGGATTAGTCCAAAACCGCAGTGATATGTTTGGTAGTAACGGACCAATGCGATGTATTCCAGATCGATTCTTTATCTTTGAAATAAAGAATTTGCGGTGAAGCATGCTTAATAGCTAGATCTTCCGCGATTTGGTTCGATACGGGACGGGATTCAATTACTTTCACCAAGTAATAATCCACACCCTCGTTATGTGTACCGGATAAATAGGATTCATATTCCTCAAGTGCACTCGCACTTACTGGACAGGTTGTACTGTGTTTGAGAATGACGGCAGGCTTTTCGCTGGAGCGATCAAGCACTTCTTGCCATTCTGTTAACGTTGTTAGCTCTTTCCATGCAGACATGTCAGTCATCTCCTTCCTTGTACTCTTTAAAATTATAAAGTAATGACTAGGCTTATGCAACTTATTTCGATTGTCATCGAAATAAAAACACCCTAAGCGCCAATGCGGCGACTTAGGGGTTCGTTCGATGATTATCTCACATGCAGGAACTGACGGAAAAGGAAGACAGCCTTCAGCTTCAATAAATCATTAACCTTTTTAAAATCCACTTGCAGAAGATCACTAATTTTCTCTAACCGATACGTAACCGTATTACGATGAATGAATAATTGCTTAGCAGCCTCACTAACTTGGCCGTCGTTACGAATAAATACTTCCAGTGTACGAATCATTTCTTGTGAATACTCGGGGTCTTTCTCCAAGAGCGGGCGTAGAATCTTAGCACAATAATCTTCCATCATGGACGAAGACAAATGTTGAAAAAGATGAGCGAATTCGATCGTTTCATAATGAAGAACGCGATCCGGCAAATTCAACTTATCGGACATCCGCTGCGTTTCGCCGCATTCCAGATACGCTTCGCGCAAAGCAGTTGGTTTCACTTTCAATGAAGAAGTGTAGAACACCATGCCATCCCCATCTGATATACTCCCCGCATCTCCATCATATTTACTTAACAGCTGCGACAGCTCTTCTTCAGGGAATCCATCCGCTTGCGTCGTTGAATAAATCGAGAACATGCGATCCTTCAGTATAAAATGGTGACCACGCAAATTACTTGTTTTCGCATGAGCTTCCATGTAATGCTTCAAATCCTTCAGCTTCTCGTTCGTCGAGTCCGCTACTAGACTCTCTTTCTTATTTTTCCCGATGACACATTGATACGCGCCCGTGAAGATGAATAAGCCTCTCGCTTCAGCCTGTTCCATAAACTCCTCTAGAGATGTTCCTTTGTCGAGATAGCGGATCAGATTATTTTGCAAATCGCGCTCTGCGGATGCTTCAACGTGAGAGCGGAATGTGTAGCTCATATGAAAAGTAAGAATATCGGCAGCTTGTTGGAAAAGCCCTTCCTCCACTGTAGCTAGGAGCACTGCATCTGGAATTATGAGCAAATGACCTAACGGCTCATCATCTTGTTGTTGCAAGCCAACGCGATACGCACGGTCTTTGCCTGCATACACCCAGCCTGACTTCCGTTTCTTCGGCCAATTCTGAGCTAATTGATCAGAACTCCATGCACTTGTATTATATAAAATCTGCCCTCTTGCTCCGACAACCGCCATGGGATAGCCTAGAATTTCGCTGATAAGTTGAAACATCGATTGCATATTATCTTGCTTAAGACCGAATTGCATCAGCTTCTTTTGCTTATCGAGTACGGTTTGCAGCAGCTCTGTATTTCGGCGGTATTCCGCATTAAATAACGCATTCATTTGATCGGAAAAGGTAAATTGAAACGGCATTTCAATAATTGGAAAATGTAACCGATCCGCTTCGTCCATCACAATTTGCGGCAGCTCCGTCCAAAATCTCCCGAGCTTAATTCCTAGACCCGCGGCTCCGCGGTCATTTAATTTGCGCAGGAGGTTGACGGTTTCTTGCGGGCTATCTTTCATGGCGAAAGCAGTTGTAAACAACATCTCACCTGATTTAGTCCAATCCGCAATATCCGGCGCGTCCATCACATTGACTGATTTAACGATACGAGATTCCCCTTGTTTGCCGGCCACCAATTTTGCTTCTGTTAAAGGATAAATCGCTAACGCTTCACGAATGGTAAGATGCATCGTGCTTCCCCCCTATGCCTTTTTAACGATTATAGGATGACCTGATACGTCCAGTCAATGAGTTTGTGTCATGAAACATGACATTTACAAAGTATTTATGAAATTTTCATGAAATTTCATTATTAGATGTCATATAATATGACATTAATGCACGCAAAAGAACCCTCACCACCACAGACCTCATGGTTTCGAAGGTTCCATTTCACAATGTCGTGTAGCCTTAAATCACCCGAAATGAGCCTGTGCCCATCGTACCTAGATTGCCTTCACTGTCAACTACACGAGCCTGCGCTGTGATCATTTTACGCGATTGATGTACTAGCTCCGCTGTTACAAATAATCTTCCCTCATAGAGCGGGGATACGAAATGAACACTCAAATTCGTCGTTACCACCTTCTCTTCGGGTCTCGCAATCATCGCAATAATTCCCATCGCCGTATCCAAAAGAGAAGACGTCACACCGCCATGTACCATCCCAATCGGATTGAGATGATGCGGCTTCGCATCTAAAGCAATTGTAATGATATTGCCCTCCATGCTGACAAATTCACAGCCCAGATACCCCCAGAAGGTGGACTCCGCTGCGGCGGCGAGCTGCTGCAATTTTCTCGTTATACGATCATTTCCATCATCCATTGGACTCCCTCCACTTCTTTGTAAAGGGCTGCCCCTTTATCGAAAAGCGAAGTGAGGCTCACTTCACTTTTTCGCTTCCTCTTCTAATAATTGACGGCGCAGCACCTTGCCAATCATTGTCTTCGGCAGGGTTTGGCGGAATTCCACCTTGCGAGGTACTTTAAAAGCTGCCAATCGCTCTCGGCAAAAGACATCTAATTCCTTCTCCGTCAGCGTCATGCCTTCACGCAGTACAATAAAAGCTTTCACCGTTTCACCGCGATACTCATCTGGAACGCCTGCAACAGCCGCTTCCAGAATCGCTGGATGCTCGTAGAGCACCTCTTCAATGTCCCGCGGATAAATATTAAATCCGCCCGCAATTATCAAATCCTTCTTCCGATCCACAATGGAGAAGAAACCATCCTCATCCATACGTCCCATATCTCCGGTATAGAGCCAACCGTCTTTGATCGTCAGAGCTGTTTCTGGTTCCCGGCGCCAGTACCCTTTCATCACTTGAGGCCCCTTGATGATAATCTCACCGATTTCACCTATCGGCAGTTCCTCACCCGTAGCGGAATCCACCACTTTGGTGTCCGTATCTGGAAACGGGACGCCGATCGACCCTATTTTACGATAACCCCAAATGGGATTCGCATGCGTAACGGGCGAAGCTTCCGTCAGACCATAGCCTTCGATTAATTTACCTCCGGTCAGTGATTCAAATCGTTCTTGAACCTCTAACGGCAGCGGCGCTGAACCGCTTACACAAACATTGATGGAGGAAATATCTAAATCCTTCACTCGCTTATGATTGATCAGCGCTACATACATCGTAGGAGCTCCTGGAAAAATCGTCGGTTTGAGCTTATGAATCGTGTCCAAAATCAAATCAATATCAAATTTCGGAATTAGAATGAGCATTCCCGCACGATAGATCGCTTGATTCAGCAGTACAGTCAATCCAAAGACATGGAAGCAAGGAATTGCACCTAGGAAGCGATCTCCTTGAGGCTGTACACGATAGCACCAGTTACTCGTTTGGTAGGTATTGGCAATAAGATTCGTGTGCGTCAGCATAACACCCTTGGAGAGCCCCGTCGTCCCTCCTGTGTATTGAAGAAGTGCGATATCTTCGTCCGCATTCACATTCTCACAGATGGGCATTTTGGAGGCTAGGCGCAGCAATTTCTTGAATGCATACACGCCTTCGCCATAGGCGACATCGAGCTTAGCGCCATCTTTTTTCATTTTAATCGGATACAGAAGATTCTTAGGGAAAGGCAAATAGTCCTTGATGGATGTAACAATCACATGACGCAAATACGTTCTTGATTTCGCCTTCTGTACGCGATCGAACAGCAGATCCAGAGTCACGATGACCGTCGCCTCCGAGTCGGAGAGCTGGTGAACCAGCTCTCGCTCCACATACAGCGGATTCGTCATGACCACAATGCCACCCATCATCAGCGTGCCGAAATAAGCAATAATCGCCGAAGGACAATTCGGCAGCATAATCGATACGCGTTCTCCAGGACGTACCCCAAGATCCAGCAACACGTGGGCAAATTGATAAGACGCGGTGAGCAACTCGCGATACGATATTTTTTTTCCCATGAAATATAAAGCAGGCCGTTCGGGATATTGACTTGCGGAATCAACCAGCAGACGTGCCAGATTATGTTTCGGGTACTCGTAAGTCGGCGCCACTTCCGATGGATAATGACGCAGCCAAGGCTTTGTCTCCCTCATACAAAACCATCCCCTTCAGGTTCATGACAACGAGAATCATCCGATGAATTTCTCACCCTGAATTACACGTGCAGCGATGTCGCGCTTCAACCCCACTGTATTCACACTGCTCCGTCTAGACAACTTCTTCAGCATAGAAAGCTGAGTTCGAAGCACATCTCCTTCTTCCATCGTACTGAGCGCTTCTTTCGCATATGCCTCTATTTTGTCAAAAGCCTCATGAACAAACACGGTTGTAAGCTGAATCGCATTGTTCGCTTTGGCTTCGCCATTCTTGTGTATCAGCTTTTGCGTACGGAGCAAACCGCTTTCTGCAGCAAAAATTTGGATCATCATATCCGCAAGATTACTAAGCACCTCTTGATTTTTCTCTAGAGCCATCCCATATTTCTGAACAGCAAGCCCCCCAACCATGAGAAATACCTTCTTCGCCATACTGACCATATGCGTCTCTTCGGCTAACGTACCCTCGAACGTCTGACCTGGCAGGTATGAAAGTAATTCCGCTTGCAGTTCTTGTGCTTTTTGCAGCAAAGGCAGCTCGCCTTTCATCGCTTTTTTCACCAAGGTCCCCGGAATGAGCAAGCGATTAATTTCATTCGTTCCTTCGAAAATTCGATTAATACGGGAATCGCGATAAATGCGCTCGACTTTGTATTCTTGAATAAAGCCATAACCGCCATGAATTTGCAGCCCTTCATCGGCTACGAAATCAAGTACTTCTGAAGCAAATACCTTATTAATGGAGCATTCGAGTGCGTACTCGGAAATGCCTTTGGCCGACGTCTTCCCTGCATCGGGACTCGTGTGATCAATATCCTTAAGGATGTTGTCAAATAGACCTGTCGTACGGTATACCATGCTTTCAAGAATATAGGTTTGGATATTCATTTCCGCCAGTTTTTTACCAATTAAAGGGAAACGTGAGATCGGTGTTTGGAACTGCTGACGCGTATTCGCATATTTCACGGCAAGTTCAATCGTTTCTTTGGATGCACCGAGGCAGCCTACGGCTAATTTATAGCGTCCGATGTTCAAAATATTAAAGGCAATCAGATGACCTTTCCCGATTTCTCCGAGCAAGTTCTCTACAGGAACCTTCACATCTTCGAAAAAGAGCGGGCGTGTCGATGAGCCTTTAATCCCCATCTTTTTCTCCTCAGGGCCCATTGTAAAGCCAGGATCCCCTTTTTCCACGATGAACGCGGTGAAGTCCGTGCCATTGATTTTGGCGTATACGATGAAAATATCAGCAAATCCGGCATTTGTAATATAGAGCTTGGATCCGTTCAACAGATAGTGCTTCCCATCATCGGATAAGCGAGCTGTTGTTTTCGCTCCAAGGGCATCCGAGCCTGAGGTTGGCTCTGTCAGGCAATAAGCGGCGATTTTGGCACCTGTGGCTAAATCAGGCAAATACTTTTTCTTCTGCTCTTGTGTCCCAAAGAAAACGATTGGGAGTGTGCCGATCCCGACGTGTGCACCAATGGATAGGGCAAACGAGGAAGCTCGGGCTAAATTCTCGCTTATGATGGTGGAGCTGACCTTATCTAAACCAAGGCCGCCGTAAATCTCAGGCACATCTGCACCGAGTAATCCTAGATCGCCTGCGCTGCGCATTAATTTCACGGTTAAATCATAATCCAGCTTCTCTAAGTGTTCGTCATTCGGCAAGACTTCCCCGTTCACGTAGTCACGTGTCGTTTCGGCAATCATACGATGTTCTTCGGTGAAATCCTCCGGCGTTACAATCGATTGAAAATCAAGGTCTGAAATGACAAAGCTTCCGCCAACGATTTTGTTCGTCATGAGTCAACTCTCCTTTGAATGGGGTGGTTCTATGCATAAAGGTTGATTGAGATGAATCCGCTGTTCATGATGAGATACACGCTAATGCTAAAGGATCTTTCTGCCGCTACTCGGGGCTATGCACTTGAAAAACGCCAGCCGCTCCCATGCCGCCGCCAATACACATGGATACAACGCCATACCCGCCGCCTCGCCGCTGAAGCTCGTATATCAAGCTTGTCGAGAGCTTCGCTCCTGTGCAGCCTAACGGATGACCGAGGGCGATCGCGCCGCCATTCACGTTCACTTTCTCTTCATCTATACCTAACTCGCGCACGATATGAACACATTGGGAAGCGAAGGCCTCATTGATCTCGAAGAGATCGACTTGATCTTGGGTAATCCCGGCCATCTGCAGCGCTTTAGGGATCGCTTTGACGGGTCCGACACCCATGATTTCCGGCTCCACGCCGGAAAGGGCGAAAGACAGGAACGTCGCCATCGGCTTCAGCCCGAGCGCCTCCGCGCGCTCACGGCTCATCAGCACGGCCGCCGCTGCGCCGTCCGACGTCTGTGACGCGTTACCCGCCGTCACAGAACCGCCCAAGCTGAACGCTGGTTTCAGCTTGCTCAGGGTCTCCACGGATGTATCGGGGCGAACACCCTCATCCGTGGCAAACACGTACTCCCGAACGTAGGCTTTGCCTCGTTCGTCAACGCCCTTCACGCTCGTGCTCACCGGCACGATCTCATCGACGAAGCGGCCGGCTGCGATGGCCGCCGCCGCCTTCTGATGGCTGCGCGTCGCGAAGCCATCCTGCGCTTCGCGCGAGATGCCGAAGCGCTCCGCTACGGCTTCGGCGGTATGCCCCATGCCCATGTACACCTCGGGCATGGTCTCGACCAGCCGCGGATGCGGCGAGAGCTTGAAGCCCGTCATCGGGACGTGGCTCATGCTCTCCACGCCTCCGGCGATGATCACCTCGGCGTGGCCGAGCATGATGCGCTCTGCCGCATATGCGATGGCTTGCAAGCCGGAGGAACAGAAGCGATTGACCGTGATCGCTGGCACGGTCACCGGAAAGCCCGCGTACAGCGACATGGTGCGGGCGAAGTTCAGCCCTTGCTCGCCTTCGGGCATCGCGCAGCCAATGATAATGTCCTCGACATCACCCTTGTCGAGTCCCGGTACACGCCGTACTGCCTCTTCGAGTACGGCTTTGCCCAGATCTTCCGCGCGTGTTTGCGCGAAGCTGCCTTTTTTCGCGCGCCCAACGGCGGTACGGGTTATAGATACAATGACGGCTTCCTTCATCGAACTCACCTCTTCAGGAATAATTGGATATAAATTCCATATCACTGCGTAATACTCGCTTTATACTGCACGCCGAAACTCTCTCCCATCATTACTAACAACCTAATTCCTCAAAGCTTTCCCCTTGGAAAGCATATACTGCATCCGCTGCTGCGTTTTCTGCTCCCCACATAAGCTCAAGAAGGCCTCTCGCTCCAAATCGAGCATATATTGCTCACTGACTAACGTCCCCGCTGGTATATTCCCTCCCGCCAACACATGCGCAAGCTTATTGGCAATCAGCTGGTCATGCGCAGAGATATAGCCACCTTTCCGCATCGTGTATGCGCCAACCTGCATAACCGCTTTCCCATTCTCGCCAACGACGCGAATCTTCTCTTGCGCCGGTGGCGTATATCCCGCTGCATCCATACGAAGCACCGCCTGCTTCGCTTCGTAAATCCGATGATCCGGATTAACAACAACCGAATCCTGCGCTCGCATGTAGCCGAGCCGTTTCGTATCATGGCCGCTTGTGGACACTTTGGCCATCGCCACCGTCTCGAAAACCGCATTGATCCAAGGCTGCAGATCGACCTCAGGGTCTTTTACTTGTTGGCTGGCAAGAAGAGCCAGCTCCTTACAGCCACCGCCAGCAGGTATCAGGCCTACCCCCGTTTCAACGAGTCCATAATATGTTTCCGCCGAGAAAATCGTTTGATCCGCCGGCATACACGCTTCTACACCGCCGCCAAGTGTCATTTTATGAGGAGCAGCAACCACCGGTTTATCCAGTCTTTTCAGCTTTAGCATCGCGTTCTGGAACAATCGAATGATGCCATCCACTTCGTCCCATTCACCATCCTGCGCTTCCATCAGCAACAGCATCAAATTGGCTCCTACGCAGAAATTTTTACCTTCATTAGCGACAACAAGCCCACGGTAATTACTGCGAACCTCATCCACACTTTGCTGAATCATCGTCAGAATATCCGCACCAATTGCATTGTTAGGTGAATTAAATTCCAAGCAAGCTACTTCGTCACCGATATCGATCAAGCTCGCGCCGCTATTGGAACGGATGACTTTGTTTTGCTGTTTGAGCGCTGCTAGCGATATGATCTCAGGACTTGATTCGACTTCACGAAGCTCCTCATGTCGAATCGCAAAGGTTCGGCCTTCTTTCCGTTCATAAAAGCTATCATGGCCCGCCGCTATCCAAGCTTTTACCCACGCAGGGACTGTGTCGCCTTCTGCTTCCATGCGTTCCACAGAACGCTTCAAACCGATCGCATCCCATGTTTCAAATGGCCCTAACTCCCAATTAAAGCCCCATTTGAGCGCGTTATCGATGTCCACAATGTGATCTGCGATTTCATCACGTTTTTCAGCGGCATAGAGGAGTACAGGTTTCAAAATGTTCCACGCCAGCTCGGAATAACGATCTTTCCCGCTCAGAAGCGCTTTGATCTTCGCAATCGTTCCCTTCGCCTGTTTCGAAGCTTCCAAAGACGCCGAAGTCACTTTACGACTAGCCGCATAGTCCATCGTCGTTAAATTCAAAGCCTGAATTTCCTTACCTTCCGCTGACTTCACTTTTTTATAAAATCCTTGGCCTTGCTTCTCACCAATCCAGCCTTTGGCTACCATCTCTTTCAAAATGGTCGGTGTATCAAAGACACCCTTCTCAACTGGATCCGTTACAAGGTCGAATACATTGTTCGCGACATGAACGAAAGTATCCAAACCAACCAAATCCAGTGTGCGGAAGGTCGCACTTTTCGGCCGGCCCATGGCAGGTCCCGTGACTGCATCCACTTCTTCGACCGTATATCCTTTAGTCAACATTTCCCGAAGTGTAATGAGGAGCCCATACGTACCAATCCGATTACTTATGAAATTCGGAGTATCTTTTGCTTGCACGACGCCTTTCCCCAGCTTTTTCTCACAAAATTCGGACATGAACGCAACAATTGCTGGATCCGTTCCCTCATTCGGAATAATTTCCAATAATTTCATATACCGCGGAGGATTAAAGAAATGAGTCCCAAGAAAGTTTTTCTTAAAAGCTGCCCCAGCGTTTTCCACCATGGCATTAATCGAAATTCCTGAAGTATTGGAGGAGACGATCGTGCCCGGCTTCCACACAGTTTCAATACGCGTGATGAGCTCCTGCTTGGCTTGCAAATTTTCAATGATCACTTCAACAATCCAATCCACACCACTCAGCTTCGACCAATCATCCTCAATATTCCCAGGCGTGATTCGTGAGGCAAAAGCTTCGCTGTACAGCGGAGCTGGATTCGTTTTGGCAAGTTTCTCCAAGGCACTTACCGCGAATCGATTGCGCACTTTAGGATGATCAAGCGTGAGTCCTGCGGCTTCCTCTTGCGGCGTTAACTGCTCCGGTACACGATCCAGCAATAAAACAGGAATACCTACATTGGCCAAATGAGCCGCAATTCCGGAACCCATCACTCCGGAGCCGATGACGGCTGCTGTACGAATAGTTGTCATGCGCACATCTCCTTTAAAGTTTTCGGTAGAAAACTAGCTTGGAAAGCATTCATTCCGTTTTTCTTTGGAAAAACTAGCTTCGAAAAGCAATCACTATCCCGTTTTTTCAGTCAAGCCAAACACCGATTGTGCAAGAATTTCCGCGATATCTCGCGCTTTTACCCTTTCCTCTACTTCTTTCAACTTCGTGCCATCCTCCACCATCGTTAAGCAATAGGGACACGCTGAGGAGATTATCGTCGGCTGAACACTCAGTAGCTGCTCCGTACGCGCCACATTCACTCGGGTACCCGCCGTTTCTTCCATCCACATCATGCCGCCACCAGCACCACAGCACATACTGTTCTCACGCGAACGCGATTGTTCCACAAGTTCCACGCCAGGAATAGCGCGCAGCACATTCCGTGGCTCCTCGTAAACTTCGTTGTAGCGGCCTAAGTAGCAGGAATCATGGTACGTAATGCGCTCTTTCACCTCAAATTGCGGCGTTAAGCGCCCTTCTTTGACCCACAGGTCCAGCAGTTCGGTATGATGAAAAACCTCGGCGGTTAAGCCAAAATCGGGATACTCATTTTTGAACGTATGATACGTATGCGGGCATGTCGTGACGATCTTCTTCACCTTGTACTTCTGGAACGTCGCAATATTATCTGCACATAACTGCTGAAACAGGAATTCATTCCCCATACGGCGCGGGGTATCGCCGGAATTCCTCTCCTCATTTCCTAATATGGCAAAAGAAATACCAGCCTCCTTCATTAATTTCACGAATGCATGGGTGATCTTGCGACTGCGATTATCATAGGCTCCCATTGAGCCGAGGAAAAATAGATACTCGAACGACGGATTTTCTTTGACGGTTCTTACTTCAAGCGCATCTTCAGGGTCCACCTCTTTGACCCATTTCACACGGTCATTTCGAGAGATACCCCACGGGTTGCCTTGTCTCTCGATATTTTGCAGTGCACGCTGCCCATCATGTGGCATACTGCCTTGTGTTAGCACCAAGTGCCTGCGCATATCAATGATTTTATCCACATGCTCATTCGCAACAGGACATTGATCTTCACAGTTCCGGCAAGTCGTGCAAGCCCAAAGCTCTTCTTCAGTGATCACATCGCCGATCAGTTCGACCTCTAACGGGTTTCCATGTGACTCTGGCGCGAACACCATCGCAGGTACCCAAGGAGATTTCGAAGTAATGGCTGCACCTTTCTCCGTCAGATGATCGCGAAGCTTGGTAATGAGGTGCATCGGTGACAACAGCTTACCTGTTGTATTTGCAGGACACACGCTCGTACATCGGCCGCATTCTACACAAGAGTAGAAATCCAGCATCTGCTTTTGCGTAAAATCCTCGATTTTACCTACACCGAATGACTCCGCCTCTTCATCCTCCAAATCCAGTGAAGTCAGCTTGCCAGTCGGCTCCGTACGCCGAAGCAAGATATTGATTGGAGCCGTAATGATGTGAAAATGCTTGGACTGCGGCACATAGATGAGGAAAGAAAACAGAATCATCAGATGCATCCACCAGCCTGTATAGAAACCCACAGTTGCCGCAGATGTAGATATCCCATCGAATATGGCTGCCCAAGCTGATGTTAGCGGAGCGTAGCCTGATGACGGAAGACCTTCCCGCACCCGTTCAAAGCCCCCGCTCACGACAACGGATAACATCAAAAACAGAATGAAAAACACAACAATACTTGGTTTCCAGCCACGTTTGAGACGTTTCAGCTTCTCCACGTATCGACGATAGGTTGCATATCCCATTGCCAGCACGATCAACCCAACCGTTATTTCTTGGATGAGGGTGAAGTATTTGTACCCCGGTATCGGTAACCCTCGGTCAATTAATCCTTTTAAAATAAGGTCCAACGCGCCTAGCTGTAGAATAATGAAGCCATAAAAGATCACGATATGCATAATGCCGCTCTTTTTATCCTTCAATAACTTCGTCTGGCCAAACACTTGAACCATAAATCCTTGAAGCCGTATCTTCGCTTCCTTTTTCAAATTCACCGATTTCCCCAACTGGATATATAAATATCGGTGGTAAACGACCCGGCCGAACCCATAGAGCGCCAAACCCGTTACCGCCAGAAAAAGGAGAAATTGAATCAGCGTACCGGTCATGGAGGAGCCTCCTTATTATTTAATTGTTAGCGCTTTCATCACCCTATCAGAAAAAAGCAAATTTCCATCATCCCTTTTTCAAATAAGAGTAGAAACGTGCTTCATTGTGAAGAGTAAGCCGACAAACCTCCCTACTTGCTTGGTTAAGCGGAATAAGTCGTTGACAAGGCGTACTGCGTATTTTATGATGAAATTACGAAATGAATGAGTATTCATTCACCAATATCTGTATTCTAACACCGAGGTGATCTCCTTGACAAGTGGCAAAAAACCAGACAAGTATTACGCGATTCTGGAGGGCGCCATGAAGGTTTTTGCAGAAAATGGTTTCCATAAATCACAAGTTTCTCGCATTGCCAAAGAAGCTGGCGTCGCTGATGGTACCATTTATCTTTACTTCAAGAAGAAGGAGGATATCCTGACTAGTCTGTTCCAGGAAAAATTAGGCGAGCTCGTTGAGAAATTCAATCGTGCCGTAGATGAAAGCGCCAGCGCGAAGGATGCGCTTCGCAAAATCTGTGAAATTCATTTCAGCGAGCTGGAAACGAACATTCATATGGCCTACCTCACACAAATTGAGCTGCGCCAAAGTGATTTGGAGCTACGCAAAGAGATTGGGCTTGCCCTCAAGAGATATATTATCCTCATCGAAAATATATTAGAAAGAGGTAAGAAGGATGGCAGCTTCCGTCCCAATCTAGATGTGAAACTCGTGAGGCTTCTTATTTTCGGCGGCATGGATGAAGTCGTTACTTCTTGGCTCATTTCCGGCCAGAAATATTCACTAACGGCTCAGGTTGGCCCTACACTTGATTTTTTCTTAAGAGGAATTGAAGTCTGAAAATGGATGCAAGAACAACCATGTAACGTTCTTATTTCATGTATATTCAGGAGGGAGCCTCACTATGGACATTTTTGTATTATTGAAGCAAACGTTTGATACAGAGGAGAAAATCGTCTTACAGAATGGCGCCGTACAAGAAGATGGTGCGAAGTTTGTGATCAATCCCTATGATGAATATGCGGTTGAGCAAGCCATTCAGCTGCGCGATGAGCATGGCGGTAAAGTGACTCTTCTCTCGATCGGGCCTGATCGTACCGCAGAAGCACTTCGAACAGCGCTAGCGATGGGTGCTGACGAAGCTGTCTTAATTTCCGATGATCGCATCCAAGGCGATGAATACGAAATAGCAGAAATACTCGCACAGTATTTACGTGATCAGACTGTGGATCTTGTGTTAGGCGGAAATTTCTCCGTCGACAATGGCGCAGGTCAAGTTGCGATACGTCTTGCCTCCCTGCTCCAACTGCCTCACGTTGCTTCGATTACCAAATTGGACATTACTGGCGATAAAGCGCTCGTTCACCGCGACGCCGAAGGCGACATTGAAGTCATTGAGGTGCCCCTCCCTGCCCTCTTTACAGCACAACAAGGGCTGAATGAACCACGGTATCCTTCCCTCCCCGGCATCATGAAAGCGAAGAAAAAGCCATTTCAACACTTAACTCTTGATGATATTGCTGGTGCAGATGCCATTGTCAGCAAAACAGCACGTCTATCCTTATCCCTACCACCTGAGCGTAAAGCTGGCCGTATTCTCAAAGGTGAGCTTGCCGGCCAAGTAACCGAACTTGTGCAAGCACTGCGTAACGAATCCAAAGTGATCTAACCGTACTCATCAACGTTACTCCGAAACTATGAAAATGTAAGGGGAGGCTACAACGATGTCTAAACAATTTCTCGCAGTGGCAGAAGCTCGCAGTGGCAAGCTTCGTCAAGTATCCTTTGAGGCGTTACGTGCTGCGCAGCTTTCTGCTGAGGACGGGGATTCTCTCGCCGCAGTACTCATTGGCGGCATCGGTAGCAAAGCTTTGGCTGGTGAGCTCGCCTCTTATGGCGCGGATACGATCTATGTTATTGAAGATGCGCAGCTTGAGAGCTATAGCTCGGAAGCATACCTAAGTGCGTTAATGGCCGTTGTCGCGGTTGCGGGGCCTAATGCTCTGTATTTCGGCCACACCGCGGTGGGCCGCGATCTTGCACCACTGGCCGCAGCTTCGCTGGCTGCCGGCCAAATCTCCGACGTTACCGCCATCGAACGGACTGGCGACAACGTGTTGTTTACGCGACCGATGTATGCTGGCAAAGCGATCGAAAAGAAAGCGTTTACCGACCCAGCTTCACCATGGGTCGTCACGGTAAGACCGAACAACATCGCAGCCGCCGAGCCTGACGCTTCGCGCCAAGCTGCCATCATCGATGTTGCCTATCCCGCCCCCTCCCTGCGCAGCATCATCCGAGAGGTCGTGAAGAAAACGTCCGGCGCCATCGACTTGGCAGAAGCCAAGATCGTGGTCTCCGGCGGACGGGGCGTGCGCAGCGCCGACGGGTTCCAGCCGCTCGAAGAGCTGGCTGCCGTCCTAGGCGGCGCGGTTGGGGCTTCCCGCGGAGCCTGCGACGCGGGCTACTGCGAATACGCGATGCAGATCGGCCAGACCGGCAAGGTTGTGACGCCGGAAATTTACATCGCGTGCGGCATTAGCGGCGCCATTCAGCATCTGGCGGGGATGAGCTCTTCGCGCGTCATCATTGCCATCAACAAGGATGCTGAAGCGCCGATCTTCAAAGTTGCTGACTACGGCATCGTCGGCGATCTGTTCGAGGTCGTGCCGCTGCTGACCGAAGAATTCAGGAAGCTGCTGAGCTAATACATCAGCACATCAATCACAAAAAGCTCATGCCAATGGCATGGGCTTTTTGTGATTGTACTTTTTGAGGAAAGCCACTAATCGTGACACACGCATAAAATATGCATAAAAGGCAGATATTACATAAATATTTCCGGATTAATAGGCTATTCATAGCACAGATGGGGAAGTCGATATGGATCAATCAAAAGGAAAAATCGGTTTAGTATCTATCATTATGGTCATGATGCTGTTCAATGGAATGGTCAGTCATGTGATCGCTAATCCGTTGATTCTGGATGCATCAGGTAGAGATTCATGGATAACTGTCATCTTGACGGCTGTCGTCTATCTCCCATGGTGTGCCCTTATTGTTTATATTATGAAGAAATCAGGCCAACAGCAGCTACAGACATGGCTGTCGAACCAAACAAAGCCTTGGATCGCTTGGCTGATTTTAGCACCAATCTGTTTAGAGTTGTTTTTTATCGGGGGAATGACCGTTATTCAAACAGAGATTTGGACCATTACGAATTATTTGCCTGCGACTCCTCCCTATGTTTTGATCATTGCCTTGCTCTTCGTTTGTTATTATTCAGCCAAGCATGGTATTCAAACGATCGCTATATGTGCCGGTATCTTGCTCCCCACTGTCGTTATGCTGGGATTTTTCGTTTCTATTGCCAATACCTCAGAGAAAGATTGGCGACTGCTTCAACCATTTCTTGAGCATGGTTGGAAACCAGCGATGAACGGAATGATCTATTGTGGAGGTGCACTAGTAGAAATCATCATGATGCTCATACTCCAGCACCGTTTGAAATCGCAGATGCGTGTATGGCAAATGATCTTGCTAGGGGCCATTCTTGCCTTCATCACACTAGGACCACTGATCGGTGCAATCACGGAATTCGGCCCTCAAGAAGCAGCCAAACAGATGGTTTCCCCTTATGAACAGTGGCGTCTTGTCAAAATTGGTTCGTATATGGAGCACCTCGATTTCTTGTCGGTCTATCAATGGTTGGCTGGGGCAACTGTGCGAATAAGCCTAGCACAGTTTATGCTGGCCGATTTATTTTCATTTAAGAACGCCAGCAAGCGCAGTCGCTTCATTCTGCTTATATCACTTTGCTATCTTGCTTTCTCTTTGATTGTAACAAAATTTACTACATTCTATTTATGGATGTATAAAATCTATTTCCCTGTTTTTTTGACTACCAGCATGATCATTACGATCGTTTTGACTGTCCTCGCATGGATGAGCAAAGCTGAGAAGGAGGGAACCGTATGAGTGGTACACGAACAAACGATATAACCAGGGAGCAAATGCTGCGGCAAGTATTTGCAAATTGCGCTGATGTGCAAATTGAGGTCCACCTCTTCGCTGAAGATGATCCGTCATCTATGGTTATGATGATCTATGGCGAAGGATTGTGCGATTCCGTTCAAATAGGGAATACCGTCCTGCCAGAATTGAATGCGATTTATCAAGAAAATGGCTTCGAATATTTGCAGAACGGCTATGTACTCGGTGCCTTACCGCTCATTTCCTATAACGGAGAAGCATCGGAGCAAGAAATGACAGATGCCGTTTTTCAAGGGGATCTTCTGCTCATTTTTTTAGCTTCGGATGCGATGTACAAGCTTAATATTTGCAATCGTCCACAGCGATCACCCGAGGAATCGAGTATCGAAATCTCCATTAAAGGGCCAAAAGATGGGTTTGTTGAAGATTTGACAACGAATATTGCCCTGATTCGCAAACGAATACGGAGTAATTCGTTATGCTGTGAAACCTTCATCCTCGGCAGAAGAACGCGAACCAAAGTCGGCATACTGTATATCCAAGACCTTCTGGCTCCCGATATACTAGCAAAGATCCGTACCCGCTTGAATAAAATCGATGTCGATGGCATTTATAGTATCAGCCAATTGGAAGAAGCCATTGCCGATTCGAAATATGCGCTATTCCCATTAAATGATACGACGGGGAGGCCCGATTATGCAGTTAGTTCTTTGCTGGCGGGGAGGTTTGTCCTTATTGTCGATGGCAATCCCGTGATTCTAATTGCACCTGCAACCTTTTCTTTAATTTTAAAATCTCCTGAGGATATTCATTTTCCCTTTCAATATGTCGCATTCGCACGTGTGATTCGGTTTTTAAGTTTTTGGATCTGTGTATGTTTACCTGGATTTTGGGTTTCCCTCACGGCCTTTCATCAAGATCAAATTCCTTTTCGGCTTATGTCGACGATATCACTCGCTCGCATTGGGTTGCCCTTTTCTGCGCAAATGGAAATGTTCACCTTGCTGTTTCTCATTGAAGTTTTCCGAGAAGCAGGTGTTCGAATGCCTAGCTCTATTGGTCAAACCTTAACCGTCATTGGCGGTTTAGTCATTGGCGATGCCTCGATACGCGCAGGGTTGGTATCGCCCTCTGTTGTTGTTGTTGGAGCCATAACGGCAATTATGGGAGCTACGCTTGTCAATCAGACGTTAGGTACTGTTGTTAGTATCATTCGACTGATTGTCTTTCTTATTTCTGCCGTTATTGGCATGTACGGACTTATTTTGTGCATGATTTTGTTGGGTTTGCACATGTCCAGACTTCGATCATTCGGTATCCCTTTCTTATCACCGTGGTCTCCACTTATTTTTAAAGACGTATTTAGGAGTTATTTAAAGTATCCTTGGGATAAAATGAAATCGCGTCCTCAAGAGCTGCATACGCTCGATTCAGATCATCAAGGAAAAGATACAGAATGAGGAAAATAGGTCTATTTATTCTCATTATGGTACAATTATTTCTGTTGACGGGTTGCTGGAATTCAAAAGATATCCAAACGATGGCCTATGTAACGGCGGTTGGCATGGATTACGAGAACGGTAAATACGTGACTTATGTACAAGTTCTCAATTTTGCTAGTTTTGCCAAAAGCGAGTCCGCCATGATGGGGAAAAATATCCCTTCATGGATTGGGAAAGGCGAAGGCGTAACGGTTACTGAAACTTTTAATGCGATATACGAAACTTCTCAGTTGCGCGTGTATTGGGGCCATGTGAAGGCGATTGTTTGCACAGAGCGATTCCTAAAAAATACGGATCGAGTTAAAGAAGCTTATGATATGGTAAACAGGTATCGAGAAATCCGCTATAACGTTCTGTTTTATGGTACAAAAGAGTCGATGAAGGATATATTTGTACAGAAATCAATCCTGAATTTATCACCTATCGATTCTTTATTAGACAGCCCTTCGCAAATTTATTCGCAGCGCTCCTACATTACACCTCATGAGGGATTCAAGGTGATTTCAGAGATCAATGAAGCCGGCCAATCCGCTTTGATGCCTTCCATCTCCCTTGATAAACATGCCTGGAGCGAAGACGAACATCCCAAATCGATGTATAGAATTGACGGGGCTTTTTATTATTCACAAGACAAATATTTAGGTTGGATGTCTGAACATGAGCTCCAAGGATTTCGATGGCTGGAAGAAAAACTGCAGCGTACTTCCATTAATATTCCAGATTCGAATAATCCTGTCGCGGCACTTGTCTTGATTAAGCCAAAGTCGCGTATAATTCCTGTTATTCGGGATGGTCAAGTCTACTACACGATTAAATTACACATTAATGCCTATATCGATGAAATTGTAAAAGATACCCCTATTAAAGAAATGGAGTTGTTAGCAGCGCAAGTGATTGAGGATCAACTTAGAAGTACATACGCGATTGGACTGAAAAAGAAGATAGATGTGCTGCAACTTGGTGAAAGACTTTATAGGAAATACCCAAAAAAGTGGCATGAACTTAACAAGGAAAATGATTTCCATTTGAATGCCAATTCCCTTGATACAATCACGGTTAAGGTTCAAGTCGTACACTCTGGAAAGTACAAAGATAGAGCCAATTGAGTAGCCCGAAATTCAGAAGTCCATACCGAACAAAATTAACTACTTTCGAAGGAGCAACTTAGATGCCACTAACACCACAAGAAGTCATTCATCAATTTTTCGCACGCGTTCGTTCCGGCAAGCAGCCCGATGCAGCACACGATTACATGGCAGAGCAAGTTCTCGCCCATCAAATGACAGCCGAGAAAGAAACAACCGTACATCGCTCGCCTACGAATTACGCTGATCACGTTAGAGAAATGATCGAAGCTTACGGCTCCTTTCAGTTAGAAATTCAGGAACTGCTCGCACAAGAGGATCGCGTGTATGTCCGTTGGAAACAAACAGGTACACATATCGGAGAAGTAGATGGCTATGCTCCGACAGGGAAAACAATTATCGAAATCGCCAGCGCCGTTTATCGTATCGCGAATGAGCGAATCGTCGAGTATTGGATACAAATTGACCGCGAAGGTATTCGCGTACAACTCGAGCGTAACGCGAAATAGTTACACCTTTTTCCCCTTTCCCCTTTCCCCTTTCCCAGTCGAGTCTTCCATACATATCGTAATCAGCTCGTTTCAACACAAAAAAGCTGTCCCTCACAGGCATTTTGCCCAAAGGAACAGCTTTATTCGTGTTAGCTACTTGTTATTTTTCTCAACCCATTCATCCAGCTTAGCTGTAATATCCTGCATAACCTCGGCCCGATTGATCTCATTCAGCATTTCATGCCTGCCACCAGGGTACAATTTATAACTGAGATCTTGAACGCCAAGATCCTCATAGGCTTTAATTAGCTTTCGCACACCTTTGCCATGTCCACCAACGGGATCATCCTCGCCTGAGAAAATATAAATCGGTATATCTTTCCGAACTCGATTCACATGCTGGGCTTGATGAATTTCTTTCAGTCCCTTGAAGAAATCTCGAAAATACCCTGAAGTAAACACAACCCCACAATAGGGGTCATCGATATAAGCATCGACTTCCTGCTCATCCCTGCTCAACCAATCGAATGGTGTGCGATTCGGCTTAAAGTGATTATTAAATGAACCGAATGAAAGTGCGGTTAGCAGCAAGCTGCGAAAATGATCGCCTCGGAAAGCAGCCTCCAAGGTTGCAATAGCAATACCGGCATTCAGCGCGGCGCCTTCTTTGCCATTTGACCCTGAAAGAAGAATGCCTTGAACATGGTCAGGATACTTCTCCATATGAGATACGAGATAATGCTGTGTCAAAAATGACCCCATACTATGCCCTAGTACATATAAAGGCAGGTGCTTGGACTCTATTCCTCGTTCTGTGGACTCACCAGATTGCCATTTATCTTCGAAAAGCGAACGAATTTGTAACGTGATTTGCCCCATCACAGCCACCATGGCATGAAACCCGTCCTTACCATATTTGCCCACTGCATCGGGTGATCCTGCTGTTAAACCGTGCCCCAAATGATCATTGGCATACACTGCATACCCTTGATCCGTTAAAACACTTGCCAATCGCTCATATCTGGCAGCTGTTTCTGCCATGCCATGGGCAATTTGTACGATCCCCTTTACGTTGATGCCTTCTGAAGGAAGCCATTCGTACACATAGTGATTGATTCCCTGCGCATCTTCCCAAATAAAGTGCCCCTTACGCATAAGACTCCCCTTCCACATTCCACTGTCCTTCTCTGTTTAGTATAAGTCTTCTGACGCATGAAAACAGCCCCCTTTCCGAAGAAAGAGGGCTCCTGTATGAGTGCAAAGGATAACTAAACTTTACTTTTTTGCTTCGTTGATTTAACTGCTTGCAATGGAGCTTGAGCCTGCGGGGCTGCCGCGGTCTCAAATCTTTTTCTTTCTGTTTTATCAATTTGTGTGATCTTCCCATCATGAACAACAATTTGAACTGAACCATATTCTAATCCGTCCAAAATTTGTTTAATGCGTCCTACCCAAACTTCATCTAGTTCCAGTGGTTTCGCCATATTTTTGCCTCCAAGTCGATTAAATTGTCCAATCGTTCCATTCTTTATTTCGTTTATAAGAAAAGCTCAGCCAATCTCCGGTCTTCTCTAACAATTCAGTTGTAGATGGTGTCGTTGAGTACGTATGGTTCGCTTGATAAATGAGTTCAAGATCACATTGCCCTTGTTTACGCAACCAAAACATCTTCTGATAGAGCGGAGCGTAATCGACTGGTATTGTTTCGTCAGCTGTCCCATGTACCACAAATACGTCACCTGCAAATTTGCGCAATTGCTCGAACGGTTGGTGCTGAGATAAGGATTCGAAGAATCGGCTTGTTAATGTATAGCCATGATGGTCAATTGTACCGCCTAGCGGTAGTTTCTCGTATTCGTTCTTGCCAACAATGCGCATAATATCATTATGAGGATGTGCAACTGCTGACCAAAGTACGAGTGTTTTCACGCGGTGATCTTTAGCAGCGGTCAATACAGCTGCCGCTCCACCTAGACTATGTCCAAGCAGAATAACTCTACTTAAATCCACGCAATCGATTGAAACGCCATAATCGATCACTCGACGTGTTTGTTCAATTAGAACATCTAGCCCGCCTGCACCATAATCGCCCGTGCTCTCACCACAGCCGCCATAGTCAAAACGGAGAACAAAATAACCTTGCGCACTGAAAGAACGAGCTGCCTTTACAAAAAGCCGGTCAACACCGATTCGACTCCCAATAAATCCGTGACAAATAATGATTAAGGGCCAGCGCTGACAATCGGCTTGTGCCGCCGTATGTTGATCTGTGGGGTAATGTAGCGTTGCAGCTAATTCGACGTCGTCGCTTTGAATCGTGATGGCATGCTCCATGTTGGTAACTCCCTTTCATTACTCATATTATTCTGATGAATTTACTCGGATTTAGAAGATAAAACCATCTTAGCATGTGAAGTTTCAGGTGTCAATGCATCTTTGGCTTAATTATCCAAACATTTTTCATGGATATTCGTCTCGTCAATTTTGACCTTTTTAGAAAATTAACTCCTTACTATTATATGCAAAAAGAAAAACCTTACATTGCGAATTTTTTCCACAATTACGTATTGACAGAATAAACCTGGCGCTGTTATATTCATTTTAATAAAACCAAGTAACTTGGTATGGTTTATAAGTTTTATCAGAATGGTGGTGTTCCATGCGGAACAAGGTTTTTAAAGCGACGGTTCGATCCGTGCTTATAGGCTACTTAATCGTTTTTCTTCTTATCCCTATCGCATCCATCTATGTCAAAGGATTTTCGTTAGGATGGGAGCCTTTCTGGAAAGAAGTTACGGGACCTTTAGCATGGAAATCAATTATGTTAACAGTTAAGCTCAGCGTCATTGCTACTGTGATTCAAGCCATAGTAGGAACGATCATCGCTTACGTTCTCGTCAGGTATCGTTTTCGAGGGCAGAGTATTCTAAACAGTATGGTTGATCTTCCCTTCTCACTTCCGACCTCTGTTGCCGGATTAATGTTTCTAACCCTACTAGGACCACAAAGTCCACTAGGGGCTTGGCTAGACCATGCGGGGATTAAGCTGCTTTATAATCAAACCGCGATCGTTATCGGTCTCGTCTTCGTAACCTTTCCATTCGTTGTACGAACGGTTCAGCCATTGCTCGAGCAGATCGATCCAGCAGAAGAACAGGCTAGCTTTACACTCGGCGCAAGCAGATTCTATACGTTCTGCCGCATTGTGTTTCCAGCACTTCTACCCGGTACGATTGCCGGCAGTATGCTCGCTTTTTCCCGCTCACTTGCTGAATTCGGTGCCATCTCATTGATCTCCGGTAATTTACCAGGAAAAACGATGGTCGCCTCGGTCTATATATATGGTGAAACGCAGAACTACAATCCCGAAGGTGCTGCTGCGATCTCACTAGTCCTCCTTACACTTTCCGTCCTGATATTATGGGCTATCCATGTATGGACACGCGGAAAGGGGCGGCTAGCATGAGAAGATTATTAATCGGAATTTCTTTTTTGGTCATATTCCTACTAATTATATTGCCTTTCTTAGGTATTACAGTGGGCGCGTTCGAAGATGGGCCTAGTGCTTTCCTGAAATCACTGGTTCGACCAGAAGCCCTGCATGCCATGAAAATTTCCCTGATCATTGTATCCATCGTTACTATTCTTAATGCCATTATCGGAATTTATATTTCATTAGAAATTGTAAGAGGGTCTTGGATCTCCCGTTGGCTAAAGCCTATCATTAACGCCTTGATTGATCTTCCCTTTGCTGTATCTCCAGTCATTGTGGGCTTAATGGTGATTTTGATCTTCGGGCCAAACACAGCGCTCGGAGCCTTCTTGGAAGACCATAACATGAAAATTGTCTATGCCATTCCTGGTATGGTGATCGCGACCATGTTTATCACCTTCCCGCTTATGGTACGTGAAGTTGTCCCTTTACTTGAAGAGATCGGTACACAGTCCGAAGAAGCTTCGGCTACCTTAGGCGCCGGTCCATGGCGTACGTTCTTCCAAGTGACCTGGCCGAGTATTCGCTGGGGTGTCGTGTATGGGTTAATTTTGACTATTGCGAGAGCGCTCGGTGAATTCGGATCAATCCTGGTGGTGTCCGGTAACATCATTAATCAAACACAAACGGCTACTACACTCGTCTATCAAGACGCTGAGCAATTTCAACTTGTTGCAGCGAATAGCTTAGCTTTCGTACTAGGACTCATTTCGATCACGATTTTGTTAGTGCTAGAGTGGTTAAAACGGAGAAGTGAAGCAGCAAGAAACCATGGAGGAGGATCCCCGCATGCACATTGAAGTGACCAACTTAAATAAACATTACGGTGAATTTCATGCGATCAAAGACGTTAATTTTAAAATAAAAGAAGGGCATCTTGTCGGCTTGATTGGACCGAGCGGTGGCGGTAAAACCTCCATCCTGCGGATGCTCTCTGGTCTCGAAAGCCCTACTGGCGGCGATATTTATTTCGACGGTAAAATAGCGACTCACCTTCCTGTGCAAGAGCGCGGAATTGGTTTCGTATTTCAAAGCTATGCCCTCTTCAAACACATGACCGTTTTTGACAACGTTGCTTATGGACTGAAGGTACTCAAGAAATCGAAGGCTGAGATTCAGGATCGCGTTACGTATTTACTTAATTTAATGGGGCTAGCTGGCCATGAGCGGAAATATCCGCATCAACTTTCTGGCGGTCAACGCCAACGGGTTGCCTTTGCCCGGGCATTAGCACCTGAACCGCGCCTCCTTCTACTCGATGAGCCATTCGCGGCAATTGATGCCAAGATTCGGAAAGAGCTACGTGTGTGGCTGCGTAATCTCATTAATGAATTCAAAGTAACGACCTTGTTCGTTACGCATGATCAGGATGAGGCGATCGAGGTCGCTGATGAAATAATTTTGGTCCAAGGCGGAAAAATCGAACAGCAAGGAAGCCCTTGGGAAATTTATACGAAGCCTGCCTCTTCTTTCGCAGCTTCCTTCATTGGTGAATCTAATGTGTTGTCTCACTACGCACCGTTAGTTGGCTTCCCGTCCCTTGCTGACCTTCAGCAAGACGGTAAATGGCTTCCAGATGTCAATGTCCTCATTAGACCTGAGAATATTGAGGTTCGACCACATAATGTCAGTCACTTAGCTACTGCTGGTGAAAAAGGTAAAGTCACACACGTTCACTTCCGCGGCGATTCTTGGTATTTGGAAATGGACGCTGGTCCATATAAACTCTTTGCTTACCAGCCAGTGAATGACCGCATCTATCAAGTTGGCGATGACGTGAACATCTTGATTCATCAAATTTCTGTATTTACCAAGGACGGTACTACTTGGATTGATAATCAGGCCAAACAAGATCCACAGCCTGTCTTCATATGATCATTTATCCTAAATAAGCATTAGAAAAGAAGGGGAGTTGTTAACCATGAAAAAATTCAAATCGCTTGGCCTCGTTACTGCCGCATTATTCACAGCAAGTATTGCCCTTACAGCTTGCGGATCCGACACAAAAACAGCAAGCACTAGTTCACCTACAGCCGCAGCAACCACTGGCGCAACAGCAACAGCAGCTGCAAGTACGACACCAAAAGCGGATGGCGGTAAAGTAACAATCACCATCGGCGCTTATTCCATCTTGAAAGATTCCTTTGATGTCATCCTGCCGAAATTCAAAGAAGAATATAAAAAGAAAACAGGTGTAACTGTTGATTTCCAAGAATCTTATGTAGCATCTGGTTCCCAAGCTACTGCGATCATTCAAGGCTTCGAAGCAGATATCGCCCCACTCTCTCTTGAAGGCGATATCCAAAAAATCGTGGAAAAAGGCTTGATCACGAGTGATTGGAAAAACAATCCTTACAAAGGAAACATCACAACATCCATCGCGGCGATCGGTGTACGTGAAGGGAATCCGAAAGGCATCAAAGATTGGTCCGATTTGACCAAACCAGGTGTAGAAGTTCTAATTCCAAATCCAAGCACTTCCGGTGGCGCTAAATGGGATATCAATGCCGTTTATGGTGCTGGTCTCAAAATCTCCGAAGCTGCTGGCAAGCAAGACCCTGCCGTTGCCAAAGATTTGGTAGCCAAAATCTACAAAAACATTAAAGTTTTAGACAAGAGCGGTGCGGATTCCCTTACGACTTTCGATAAAGGTGTAGGCGATGCGATCATCACTTATGAGAATGAACTTGTTGCTCGTATCCAATCCGGTAAAAAATATGTTGAAGTTATTCCGCAATACACAACTTCCATTGAGAATCCAGTTGCTATTATCGATAAATACGTAGATAAACATGGTAATCGTGAAGCTGTTACAGCTTTCTACAACTACTTGTTCTCTGTGGATGCTCAGAAGGTTTTTGCTGACAAAGGCTTCCGCTCTGTTCTTCCAGAAGTTGCGAAACAATATGAGAAAAACTACACAACTCCTCCTGGCCTATTCAACATCGAATACCTTGGCGGATGGGATAAAGTGAACAAAGAGCTCTATGGTAAAGGCGCGATTTGGGAAACCATCCTTGCCGAAGGCGGAGCTAAGTAAGACAAGAAATAACCCCAGAGCAGCCTTGTGCTCTGGGGTTTTCGTTATTTAAGGGAAGCGCCCTTCTCCACTTTTCCCCTCACTTGCTCTGGATATTTGATCCGCTTTAATTCAGCCACGCTGATAATCGTAATGATGACTAACAGAAACCATGAAGTGATTTTACCCCAGTGCACAATCTGCCAGGAAATTTCTTGATCGGGATAGCGCCATGCACCTAGGAAGGTGGAAATATTTTCGGCGAGCCAAATAAAAAAAGCGATCAGTGCAAAGGACAACATGGTGGGCATTTGACGAGGCACTGTGGTGACCGTAAAACGAACTTTCGTTTTGTAAAAAAGGATAACTAAACCCGCGATGAGGAACCAACGGATATCATAGGCAAAATGATGCGTAAAGAAGTTCGCATAAATACACACGGCTATCATAACTGCAATCGAAGTCCTCGGCCAGTGCACCAGATGTAAATCAAAACGTTTCCATGCCTGACATACGTAACTCGCCACACTGGCGTACATGAAGCCGCTATATAACGGGACTCCGCCGAATTTCGTCCATCCTTCTTCTGGATAAGACCAAGAACCCATGTGCACTTTATACAACTCTAAGCCTAGTCCGATGAGATGAAATAATGTGATTACCTTGAGCTCATCCACGCTTTCTAGCTTCGACCAGACCAATAGGAGCTGAGCAAGGATACACACAAGTAAGATAAAATCATAGCGATGGATAAAATCAATATGTACAACTTTCGATATCGCTAATGTCATAAAAATTACAACAGGAAAAATGCAGCACAACGCCTGCTTCCAGCCGAAAATCAGGAATTCCTTTAGATGCTCTACTTTCATACTGTCTCCTGGGGTGTATGCGAATTCATATATTTGACTTCGGAATGATTCACATTCACTAATACTTCGTCTAGCATCGTGTCATCAGATTTATGGTAAGTTTGCCGCCATATTTCATTCCCTCTGTACCATTTATCTCCACGTTGATAAAACTGATGGTTTTTTTCTTTTACTTTGTAATCATAAGCCAATTCCGCCTCACTGCTAATCGTGCCTTCTAAGTACTCGTCGGTCACTTCTAGGTTAAATTGAAACCGATTCTCAGTAGGATTGTAAAATTGCAGATCGACATAATTGTAAAACACACTCGTCCCTGTCCCAAAAGGAATCACTCGGCGATCATCAGGAAAAAGATCAAAGCTATGATGATGCCTTTCCTTGATGACAAGTGGCGTATGTAGCGCTAACCAATACAGCATATTGGCTAACTGACACAGCCCTCCGCCCGTTCCTACCTTCACCTCGCCGTGGGATAACATAAGGCCCTCAATGTACCCCTTCTCCTTACTCGTTACGCCGATTAGCTTCCAAAAGGAAAACGTTTCGCCAGGCTGGATCACGATTCCATTCACATGTTTCAATGCAATGCGTAAATTCACAATCTTATTCTCTTGTAAAATCGGATCTGTATGACCGAGTACTCTTCGTAAAATCGACTTATGCTTCTTCACCGTGTAGGGAAGTATCTGGTCACTTTTTAAGTATGCGAATGTATGTCCAGGATTCAAATTGATGATGTGCCTTTTGAACATAAGCTGCTTTACCCGAAGTTGATATAAAAATGGAAACCGTTTGCCTATTCGTTTTTTCATCTCAACAAATTCCACTAATTCCCCGTCCTTTTCTTTGGCAATAGATGGAGTCGACTATCCCCTAGATTTGACTCCTACAGTTTATAAAAAGTTCGAAAGTGGTTATTAACCACTAACACTGTGCTGCTTTTGTTCATTCACGTGCGATATCAGTAATATTCAATAAGCATCCAATTATTCCTTCCTTTTCCAAAACAAATAAGGCAGCTCCCTATTGGGAACTGCCTTATTTATTAGCCACGCGTCAAGTAGCTGCCTAATGTCTTTCTTCTTTACGAAGTTTCCGCGCTGTAAAACGTGCTTCCGCAGATTCAAACAGCTTCTTCTCTTCATCCGTCTCGGCGATGATGCCTGGAACGGGACATGGCTGACCATGTTCATCCAAAGCAACGAAAGTCAAGAATGAAGTAGCGGTCCGCTTTTTTTCACCTGTAAGCAGATTCTCCGACTCAATTTTCACATAGACCTCCATGGAGCTTCGATGTGTCCATGTGACGAATGCTTCCAACTGAATGGCCTCGCCAAGCTTAACTGGCGCGAAAAAATCCAGACTATCACTAGACGCAGTTACGACACTCTTACGGCAATGGCGCATCGACGCAATAGTTGCCACTTTATCGATATACTGCATAACGCGCCCGCCAAACACCGTATTATGGTAATTCGTGTCCGCCGGCAAAATAATTTCTGTCAACACGGTTCGAGACAGTCTTGCTGCTTTGGGTTCCATACTGGTTGCCTCCGAATGATGACCTCAGACATACAGGTACTGCAGTCATGCTATATTTTAGTCGAAATTCAAAGTTAATTTCCCTGCTGCTTGCTTGGCTAGGCTGCGCGCTTCTTCCACCGTCTCAGCCGAACTTAGGGCTACTGCCATGCGGCGTCCCACTTTGGTTTCTGGCTTTCCAAACACGCGAACTTGCGTATTCGGCACAGATAACGCTTCTTCAATTCCGCTAATCGTATATTCAACTTGCTCGCGATCTGCTTTTAGCGTGTAGCTTGCACCAGGTGTTAACAAGCGAACTCCCGTTATGGGGAAGCCCAATATCGCTCTTGCATGAAGCGCAAATTCACTGAGATCCTGTGTAGCCATCGTAACCATCCCTGTATCATGCGGGCGAGGTGAAACTTCACTGAAGTATACGCCATCTGCGGTTAAGAATAGCTCTACCCCATATAAACCAAGACCACCGAGGGCATCCGTTATCGTTTTGGCCATATGCTGCGCATCCATGATCTGTTGCTCTGACATGGTGTGAGGCTGCCAAGATTCGATGTAGTCACCGTCTTTTTGGATATGACCAATCGGCTCACAATACGTAGTCCCCGAGATGGAACGAACCGTTAACAATGTGATCTCCGATTCAAAGTGGATGAATTCCTCAACGATTACGCGAGCTTTCTTGGCGCGTCCGCCTTCCATGGCGATGTTCCACGAAGCTTCCACGCCTTCAGGCGTGCGGCAAACACTTTGCCCTTTACCCGAAGAGCTCATGATCGGTTTAATTACGCAAGGTGTCCCGATTTTTGCTACTGCTGCGTGTAATTCTTCCAGACTATTGGCAAATTCGAATTTAGCTGTGCGCAATCCTAACGTTTCAGCGGCAAGTCGGCGAATGCCTTCTCTATCCATCGTCAAACGAGAAGCCGTTGCCGTCGGAATGACTCGGTAGCCTTCCGTCTCCAATTCAACAAGTACGGAAGTGGCAATTGCTTCAATCTCAGGCACGATCAAATCCGGGCGCTCTTGTTCGATAATCGCACGCAGTTGCTCACTATCTAGCATATCAATAACGTGGCTGCGATGTGCAACTTGCATGGCAGGTGCATTCGCATAACGATCAACCGCAATCGTTTCAATACCTAAACGTTGTGCTTCAATGATAACCTCTTTGCCAAGCTCTCCTGAGCCAAGCAGCATAATTTTCTTCGATTTGTGTGATAATGGTGCTCCGTACATGAGATTCCTTACCTCCTATAATGATAATAATGACGGCTTCAATGTGTGATACGTATGTAGATAATAAATGATGATAGAACGAAATGAGATCAAAATCATCGAAAAGGGTCACATTTACTCGGATTTTGCCGTGAAATGACCCTGATCTATTGTACTGGATTTTATGGGTAAAAGATAGATGAATACAGCAGTTTAGGTTCCGCCGATTGTTCATAAATGAAGGAAATTTCACGTCATCTTGTTAGGTGAGAATTGATTTCAGTAGGAGCTTTCGCAAAATCGGCACCAGTTGTTCGGGCAATTCCTCTACGTTAGGCACAACGATGCTACTACGCCCATACATATTTCGCATGGCATTCCGCTGTGTTTCATGCACCGTGCCATTCGCTAGAAACACACTGATGACTTCGACACCCATGCGCCTAGCTTGCAGCACAGCTTCGTGTGTATCCAAGATGCCAACATCATTATAGTTGGCTGCGGAAGGCTCCCCATCCGAGAACACAAGGAGGATGCGCTGCCGCTCTGTGCGACGCAGCAGCCGCTTCGTCATCTCGCGAATAGCAAAGCCATCGCGATTATCCTGCTGCGGCTCCAACTGCATCAGAGCCGCGCCACTCCCGACCGCGAGGCAGGAGCCAAAGTCGACCGCAACCTGGAACAGGTTCGGTGCCTCCTGCTCCGTAACGCGGTCCGCATCTTCCCAGAATCCCACGACTTCGTGGGGGATTCGCAGGTCCTTGAGGGTCTCGTGGAACAGCACGAGACCGAGCTTCGTTTCGTCCATTTTGTCATACATGGACGCTGAGCAGTCGACGAGCAGCGCAAACGCTGCATCGAGCTGGGGTACCGGCGCGCGCTTCTTATAGAAGAGGCGCGGCAGCTCTTGCGTAACGGCTCGCGTAAGCCGCTTATCGAGCCGCCCGAATAAGCGATCGCCGCGCGGGGCGATCCGCTTCTGCTCCAGCGTGCGCCGTATCGCACGCTGCAAGGGCTTCGCGAGCGGCGCTGCGCGCTCGCTCAGGCGCCTGAACCCGTCCTCCTGCGCAGCAGTAGGACGTTCAGGCGCGAGCCAGGTCGCCGTCGCGAACGCGGCGACCTCAGCTACGCCGTGCCCCGCTGCGGCGGGCACGGAGGCGCCTTGGCGCCGCTCAGCGGCGGCGCCGGTGCGCTGGGCGCGCTGCGAGCGCCCCTGGGTGATGGCGAGCGCCTGGTCGGCGGCATCGCCCTCACGTGGCGCAGAGCCCTGCGCGGCGGTGCGTGCGCCGCGCTCCAGCTCGAACCGCAGCAGCCCCGGGCTGCGGTCACTGCTCTCGCGGTGCCAAGTCGGCATCCGCTCTTGGCCTGGCAACTGCCGCTCCCCCTCTTGTTCGGGGAGCACATCATCGTTGGCAAGCGGCTTCGCACGCTTGAGCTCGCCTTTGTAATCCGCAACAACCGGCTCGGCTACGCCACTGCCTTGCTGCATCCAGAAGTAGGCAGCAACAGCGTCCCGCTCCAGCCAATCGGATAGCGCAAGCATCATCTTTTCGCAAGTTTTTGCAACATCTGCCGTATGTGACGCTTCCTCGACTTGCTCTAAATCGTTGTAAAGGGCGGCTAATTGAGTAGACAATTCTATGCCAAACGTAGTGTGCATCTCGCTTTTCCACGTTTTTCCAGTAAACCAGCCATAGACCAATAGTAGCACAGCATCCCCAAGCTCTCCCTTGGTTAGATGAGTCTTTAATTTATGTTGAAAATACGAACCTAGTATGCGATGCCGGTGAGCAAACACAGCTCCAGTTCCAGGTCTGATTTTACGGCAGATTCGTTCTAGCCGCATATCTTCGCAGAGTGCAAACAAGCAATTAGCCAGCTTAGGAAACCTGGTATTCGCACAAAAAAGAAGATAGTCGCTCACGGCTTCTGCTCCCGTGAACCAGGCACTGCCAAGACAACGCAGATACACATCACTTTTCATCCCAGCTGTTTTATCCTTTAGGGAATAATCCCACCAGAACTGGCTCACGGTCATGTGAGAGGCTGACTCTTCATAGTGTGCATGGAATCCCGCCTCGACCTCAAGCTTTCCTCGTTTGGTAAATAAACGAGCCAAATCAACCAGCTGCATATGCAGCATAGCATCAATTTTATCATCCAATCGGCTAAGACTTCCTACGAACATCGCGTTAAAAAAACGTTTCAGCCGCATTCATCACAGCTGCACGTTCCCTTTCATCTTCTAGCTTATCTGCGATCGCTCGCGTTACAGCCCGCATAGCCGGAATATAGGCTGCTAGATCGCAGGCATCTAACAAGGCTCTAATGGACCCCGCTTCATCAGGTAATTGGCCCATTTCAATCAGAGAAAGTAAATCCGCTGATAGCTGAACAAATATGCGAATCAATTTCTCATCGCGCAGTACGGAACGACTTTTGACTAACTGAAACAAAGCCTCGCCTTGCAAATACGGAATATCAATTGTTACAAATCGATTCTTGAGTGCTTCGTTTAAAGGGACTGTACCAATGTACCCCTCGTTGATGGCCGCCAGCACTCGAAAATCCGGATGTGCTTTAACAACCTCACCAGTAAACGGGTTCGTAATCGATCTGCGATGATCCAGTACACCATTAATCAATGGCAGGGTTTCCGGCTTGGCCATATTAATTTCATCAATATACAGCAAATGCCCTTTGGTCATAGCTTTCATAATTGGCCCAGGAATAAACGCGATTTGACTGCGGCCATTTTCGTCATGCGTTAATGTTTTGAATCCTAGCAACGCTTCTGCATCCAAATCTGTGGAACAATTGACACTATGCATAGGCTGGTTATAAATAGCCGAAACATGCTCCGCCAGTTTGGTTTTGCCAGAACCCGTCGGCCCCTTCAGCAGTACATTTTTACCTAAAAAGAGGGAAAGAATCGCATCCGTAAGAAGCTCCTCTGTCGGGGCTTCATAGGCTGCTACGCCAATCAAATTGCGATCCTCCGTCGTATATACGTTCTTTTGTCGATCTAGAATGGTTAAATGAAGCTCTTTCGGCAGGTGTTCTATCTTCAATGACGCTATTTGCATGGTGATGGTGATCCTTTCCTGATTGCAATATCTTCTTACTATTTATCAGGAAAGCGCCTATTGTCAAGCCACTTACGTAAACCAAGGCTCCTCGATGACCGAAAACGCATAGAAAGACATCGCTTCACCACAGGATGGACACAATGGTTTAGATGGAAAATCATTATAATGCTGGGCCAAGCTATAGGCAGTTTCATAATTGATGGCTAGCATCATATCTTCTTTATGCATGTAATCACATGTTTGCGAGCTGCAGTACGCACGAACCTTATATTTATTACTCATTTGCTACTATTAAAAGCATATTTAACCATCGTATTAAACTCGTTCAAATATGTATCCATTCGTTTGTTATTGCGCTGCTGCATGTCATAATACATCATTCGATTCACAAAAAGTGGATTAGACGATATATAAATCGTGGAATCCGGATAAATGCGCGTTAACAAATGACGGATCGCGTTGCTGCTATCCATTGGTATGGGTTTCGCTGAGACCCAATCCATTTGTGCTCCCATACCTGAGCCGAACAACCCTGCTTCTTTAGTAGGATCGTTATTTTTGCTTAGCTGCTTGGATTGGTCAGTCATTGTCGTATTATCCTTCATCCCGCCCATATCAACAGCCACATAAATATTAGTATCCGTCATAGCCACAACAGTCGAGCCTAGGCGAGCGGCCTGCATGACTTGATCTGCCACTTCACGGTTCATGGATAGATACGTGTTGCGATGCGTTTTCTCATCTATTGTTTTGGATTGCGTCCCCAAAGCGTGCCCTGCGTGTGCACGGTGGTTTTGGTTTGTTTCGAAAGATGCCATAGCACCTTTCGAGTTATGATTACTGAAATCGGAGCTCCCACTACTCTGTATGGAAACCATCGTTTCCTTGTTTTTATTCGTACCCGCTGCCGCCGTACACCCTGTCAAACCTACGATTGCAGCCGTCATCAGAACGGACATTTTCACAGCGTTCATCGTTATTCCCCCTCTATATCTGTAGATTCCATAACTTACTCACTTACCGAATTACAATTCTTAATTCCTCTTTTACTAACTCGGAAGCCCGTCCAGTTCCTTGGTATACGCAATTAGCGCAATTTCATAGCCTAATTCCTCTTTCATACGAGCCTCCAGGTTACGAAGATCCTGCATCAATTCCTCATGAATCCCTAAATTTGCAAAATGATATTCATCCATCTCCATGTTTCGATTAGCCCCCTTTCTCATTCAGATTGACTTTAGTGTTAATATGGTCCAAAACCCTTATTTTTACTACTTTTATTTAGAAAAACATCTGATAGCGTCCTTATAAGCATGTTGAGTAACCTTTTTTTATAAAGCCTGCAAAAGCGCATTTTTTATTAGATATTTTTTGTTTAAAATATAAATAAATGTAAAAATATTTCCATCAAAAAAGCACCAATAAGCCTGCACTTTTGCAGTTTTGTCGGGTTTGTGGGGCTTGTCTATGGAAATCATGCAGTTAGTATTATTACTGATTTGGATTTGAGCTAGCGTTGGAACTACTGGTTCCTATTCGAGTCAAGGCTAAGTCTTACATCCCCCTCCAACATCCAACTAATAAAAAAACCTCCACCCAAGCCGTTCCAAATAGAACGGCCTAAGTAAAGGCTACATATTTCTCAAATCACACAACTACTCGTCTTTCTTCCGCGTGTCGTCAATGTCCTCCAAAAGCTTGCGAACCGCCTCTGGATCTACATTACCCTGATCATGGAAAGCTCTTAGCTTTTGCATCAAATCAGCCGCGATAGCCTCGTCTTCAGTCTGTTCATCTTCATGAGAAGGGTCGAACCAGATATAGAAGCCCTCAGGCCCATTTCGTAAAAAGGCAGATTTCCAATGCTCCGGATAGGCATATCCCTGCTCTCCAAAAATCATCCCAAGCACATCATCACTCTCGATAGGTAGTAAGTAATGAAAAGACTCCGGTACGCCTGTATTCGAGAAGTCACGATGCATATAAGCATAATGAAGATAATGCTCGCCTGTTTCGGAATCCTTAGCTATTTCATAAAGATCTAACTCTGTTTGAAGCAATTCTTTCACGGATGTAATCCGCGAAGCAATTGTCTCTGCTGAAATTTTCTGTTGTTGGCTGAATGAAGATTCCAACTAACTCACCTCCTATGTAAAACTGTCTCCCAATAAGACTAGGAATCCGATCTTCGCGAAGATTCAATCATGGATTCGCGAAGCGATCTTTTGGGCAGCTTCCATTTATAATTCACGGAGAACATTCGCAATATGACGATTAACGAAAATAAAATAGCTAACTGCCATGTGCCTTGATTCCAACCAAGTCCGACTAATGCACCTGCAAGCATGCCCCAGACCGCGTAAATTTCATCCTTGAGTACTAATGGCTTGCGCCCAGCTAGTACATCCCTGACCATCCCGCCGCCAATCCCTGTCAGTACTGCTGCGACGATAATGGCACTTAATGGATGCCCCATGTTCGTTGCGTATAACGCTCCTTGGATAGCGAAAGCCGCTAAACCGATCGCATCAAAGAAGGCTTCCCAGGTTTTCCATAATCGAATGAACTTTACTGGGCTAAAAAATACAATCGTCATCGCAAATAAAGCGATTTGAAAGTACATGCCTTGCTCCCATAGGAGCACGATGGGTTTACCGATGAGCAAGTTCCGAATGATCCCCCCGCCAAATGCCGTGACAAGGCCAAGAACGTACACACCTAAGATATCATATTCCTCTTCCATCGCCACGATCGCACCACTCACTGCGAAGGCGATCGTTCCGATGATACTAAATAACTCCCAGTTCACGACTTGCAGCCCCTGTCTACTCGATGTCCCAGTTCAATTTCACTTCATCGCCTGTTTGCGACGAACGGTAAATCGCATCAAGGATCAAATTATTCGTGTAGCCAGTCATGACTGAAGTGATCGGTTGAGATCCACTTTCAATGGCTGATAAGAAATGCTGAACCATCCGTGCTCGCGGATCATCATTTGCTGCTGGCGCGCCAAGCTCCGTTTCCACAATTCGATCGAATTTCTCAGCAAAAAGCTTCCCTTTGGCACCTTTCAAATATGCACCACCCTCTGTTCCTAGGAGCTGTACGACAGGCAAATTATCCGTTTCAAGCAAACCAGCCCAGCTTACATCTAACGAAAGCGTAGCACCATTGTCGAATTTCACCAAAGCCGTCGCTAAGTCCTCAACGTCGAACTTCCCTTGCCAATTCGGAGCACCCCATGTGCCAATCCCTTGCTTTCGAGGTCCAAATTCTGCATAAGTCGCGCCATAGACGGAAACAGGCTTTGGATTACCCATCAAATACATGGTTAAATCTAACATATGTACACCCAAATCAATCAGCGGCCCACCGCCTGATTTCTCCATTTGCGTAAACCAAGTGCCCCAGCCTGGGATCCCTTTACGTCTCAAATAGCTCGCTTTGGCATGATAAATGTCTCCTAGCGCACCTTTCTCGACCTGCTCCTTGACGGCAATCGATGATGCTTCCCAGCGCATTTGGTGGGGAATCATGAGAATCTTGCCTGCTTTGCGCTCAGCTTCAACGATAAGACGTGCAGAAGCCAAATCAATCGCCATCGGCTTTTCAAGCAAAACATGCTTCCCAGCTTCTAAAGCCTGAACAGCAAGTGGTGCATGCCATTCATTAGAAACGGCAATGACAACCGCATCAATGGACGGATCCGCTAACAATTTATCTGAATTTGCATATACCTGCTCAATGTTGTGCTCTTTCGCTCTCGTCTCTGCAAGCGGCAAATAGACGTCCGTTACGCCTGCTAGCTGCGCTCCTGGCATGGTTTTGAACGTCTCCATATGGACATTCCCGATATTTCCGGAGCCTATAATCCCGATACGAGTTGGTTTTACTATTGACATGCTGTGACCCTCCAGAACCTGTTAGAATACAATCTTATCTATTATAAATGGGGTTAACTTTCCCCGCAACACAAGAATCTGCCCCTCCAAAATTTATCTTATCGGAACTAGCCCTGTAGCGCTATTATTCACATATAATAAAATGCTAAAACTTTTTTAATAGTTGCTCATAAACATATTTAACATTTGAAATGTATCCTAATAGGTGTAAGACATTAGTAACAGGTGTAAAGGAGGGCTTGACATGCAAGCTAACACAATCCGTTTCAAGAATAAATCGATCCCCGTGATGAATTTCACTCATAAACGTTCCCATATGGAGCTTCTCTCGAGTAAATTAAAGGAATATGAGCTTCATTTCGAATTCCGCAGAAAATTAAAAATGATCTCGCTTATCGAGATCATTGGTGATGTGGCTATTTTCAAATACAACGACGGCACGAAATTGTACCTCGAAGTTTCTTAATTGGACGGTGGAAAATATTCCTTATTCAGCTGATCAAGCTCCTGCAGAGAGCGTCGGGCCCAAGCTTCCATGTCCGACAGCTTATCGATCTGAGCCAATAACGCTCTCTTCAGAGAATCTTGATACGCTGGAACTGCACCCGTATAAGGACGAATCGTCGCTAGTGGCATTAAGGCAATTTCCTGGTGGGATAACGCCCGTCTTTGATGAAAAAATGCAACACTTGGATCCATCGGATTATGTAAATCCCCTTGTGTCGGATGCTCTTTCACAGCTAGAATGCGAACAGCCGCCTTCATGCTATTGGACATTTCAACGACCTCACCGTAATAAACTCCTGTTTTGTACTCAGCGATAACATGGTCTCCTACTTGAAAACTCATCGTATAATCAACTCCTATTCTAATTCTTGTTCAACTAATGGCTTCAGCCTGCGATAGATCTCATCCACGGATTGCATCCGATACATGAATTCCTTCTCTTTCCCTGGTTCGATGATCACGATACACGGGACGCTTGCTATTTGCCATTCTTGGCTAATCTGCGGAAGGAAATTAATGTTGGATTTGACCAGTGGAAGGTTCGGTTTCATTGTTAAAATAATATCCAGCATGCGCTCGGTTACTTTGCAGGTGCCGCATAATGGGGTATACATAAAGACAGCCAAGGGGCCTGCCTCACCTTCATTGACACGGACTATAAGCTCTTGTTGCGTTAATTCTTGCATCACTATGCCCCTCTTTCATCCAGCCAAACTAAGCTTTGAAAAGCATAGTCGATCAAGTCTGAAAAGTCATCGAGATGGCTCTCATCAATTTTGCGACCAAAAGAATGCGTAATGAGATTGCGATATTCTTCGGGTTGTTCACCATATAGGTAAGAAATTTGCTGCGTAATTCGCGGGCGTTGCTCCCATATAGCGTTCAATTGTGCTTCTATCATCGGGCAGTCCAACTCTGGATCCTCCACATGCGTGTGAAGCTTTATCATAAGCGTACAACCTGGCTTAGCTGTTGGATTTTCTAAGATCTCAGCTGCCAAATCGCTCAGATGCACGTGCAGATAAATCTCAGCTTGACTAGGCAGACCTAATTTACGAGCAAACTCGATAGCAAATGTGCGAGACATCGAGGACAAGTCTATCAAATCTTCTCTTCGTGTTATGATGATTTTACCTTCCAAGTCTAAATCGTAGACAGCCCCTTCGAGCACGACTTTGATATTGTCATAGATCGTCGGATCAAACATCCCCACACACCTTCTTTCATCTTTTCTTTGATTCGATTATACTATGGATATACCACGTAAAGAAGGTGTTCTCATGTCAGACAAGCCTCAAGATCAGCAGGCCGACCAGGTCGAGCCACAAGGTGTCAAAAAAGTCAGCTTAGCCGACGCGATCAAAGCGAAGCTAGCTCAGAAGCAAGCGGATCAAGCAGCAGCACGCGCTAATCCAAAAGCAGCCGGAAATAACAATCAAACTGCGAAAAGCCAAATGACCAAAAAAGTAAATAATCAACGCCGTCGCACTGGCGGCAGCTAGACAACACTTTGTGTAGCTAAAAGCGCCCTGAGAGAAATACTTCAGGGCGCTTTTTACTTTTTCAATTATGCGTAATGAACTTCACGTTGTTTCTTCACATCTTCGCTTTCCAAGTACTCATCGTACGTCACCATTTTGTCGATGATACCTTTCGGTGTCAACTCCATGACGCGATTCGCAATCGTTTGAATGAACTGATGGTCATGGGAGACGAACAACATCGTGCAATCGGAATCAACAAGGCCATTGTTAAGCGCTGTGATAGATTCCAAATCCAAATGGTTCGTTGGCTCATCGAGAATAAGTACATTCGCACCGCTCAACATCATTTTCGAGAACATGCAGCGTACTTTCTCTCCTCCGGAAAGGACATTCGCTTTCTTCAACGCTTCCTCGCCTGAGAACAACATACGTCCTAGGAATCCGCGAAGGAATGACTCATCCGGATCTTTGGAGTATTGACGCAGCCAATCCACTAGCGTTAATTCGGAGTTGAAGTAATCTTGGCTGTCTTTTGGGAAATACGCCTGTGAAGTCGTTACACCCCATGAGAACGTGCCGCTATCTGCTTCCATTTCGCCCATCAAAATTTTGAAAAGCGTTGTTTTGGCAATACCGTCTACACCCACGAAGGCAACTTTATCACCCTTGTTCAGGGTGAACGAAACATTATTTAATACTTTAACACCGTCAATTGTTTTTGTAAGTCCTTCTACAGCAAGCAATTGCTTACCAGCTTCACGCTCACCTTTGAAGTGAATGAACGGATATTTACGGCTGGATGGACGAATATCTTCAAGCGTAAGCTTCTCCAATTGCTTTTTACGGGAAGTCGCTTGTTTGGACTTGGACGCATTCGCACTAAAACGAGCGATAAAGGCTTCCAACTCTTTACGTTTTTCTTCTGTTTTCTTGTTCGCATCACGTGCCAAACGAAGAGCCAATTGGCTGGACTCATACCACCAGTCGTAGTTACCGACGTACATTTGGATTTTACCAAAATCGATATCTGCGATATGTGTACAAACTTGGTTTAGGAAGTGACGGTCATGTGATACGACGATAACAGTGCCTTCGAAACGGGACAAGAAGTGCTCCAGCCAACGAATGGACTCTAAGTTCAAATGGTTGGTAGGCTCATCGAGTAAAAGAATGTTTGGGTTACCGAATAAAGCTTGTGCTAAGAGCACGCGAACTTTCTCGTTACCGTCGAGATCCTTCATTTTCGTATCATGCATCGATGTTGGGATTCCGAGACCGATCAAAAGCTCAGCTGCATCGGATTCTGCTTGCCAGCCATCTAGATCTTGAAATTCACCTTCAAGCTCAGCTGCTCTCATGCCATCTTCTTCAGAGAAATCCGCTTTTGCGTACAGTGCATCCTTCTCTTCCATGATTTTGAATAGACGGGAGTGACCCATCACCACGGTTTTCAAAACTTCGATCTCATCAAACTCGTAATGATTCTGTTTCAGAACAGCCATACGCTCGCCTGGTGTGATGTTGACTTCACCTGTGTTCGGCTCGATCTCACCGGAAAGAATTTTAAGAAAAGTTGATTTACCTGCACCATTCGCTCCGATTAAACCGTAGCAATTTCCTGGTGTGAATTTAATATTGGCGTCTTCGAAAAGGGCTCTCTTGCCGTAACGAAGCGTCACGTTATTTACACTAATCATGGGGTCTATATACCTACCTTTATTGTATTTTCTTCTAAATAAATGTTCAAAAAGTCGAGTTTTCAGCACCGAGAAAGTTGCGAGAACCTGAAGAAGGAGGAGCGGAGTGTAGGCAAACCTACATGAGCACCAGACTTCAAAGGTGAACGCAAAATTCGATGTCGATTAAACTTCTTGGCTTACTTCGTGATCAAAACACGACTTTTTGAACTACCTCTTCTATCATAACTTATTTCGCTCTATTTCTTCTACTAACTCTGATAAATAAGTCCATCTTTCCATGGCGGCTTCAAGCTCCGCAGTGGTTTGTTGCTCTTGCTCATAGAGATCGCGTGCAAGGTCAAAGTTACTGCCTGAGGCTTCGATTTGCTTTTTCAAGCTTTCGACTTTGTCCTCCAAAGTAGCAATGGTGTTCTCAATTTCGTCCCACTCTTTCTGGTCTTTAAAAGAAAGCTTTTTCGGTCGGTTCGCTGATACCGCATTGCTTTCATTCGTAGGATTAGAAGATGAGTTGTTGCTAACCGCTTTCGAACTGGCTTGACGTACGATTTCTTTCCTCGCTTGCTCTGCCTCTTCTTGTTCACGTTTATCGTCTAGGTAATCCGAATACGTGCCAATGAAGGGCTCGATTCCCCCATTTCCATCAAAGGCAAATAAGTGAGAAACGGTTCGATCCAAAAAGTATCGATCATGGGAAACCGTTACGACAGCTCCTGAGAATTGATCCAGATAATCTTCCAGTATCGTCAAAGTTTGGATGTCCAAGTCATTCGTCGGCTCATCGAGCAACAGAACGTTAGGTTCACCCATTAAGGTGCGTAACAAATAGAGTCTGCGGCGCTCTCCGCCTGAAAGCTTGCCAATTGGCGACCATTGCAGGTTAGGTGAGAATAAGAAGCGCTCCAGCATCTGTGCGGCCGAAATGGTTTCACCATCCGACGTGCGGATTTGTTCCGCAGCTTCTTTGATGTATTCAATCACACGCATTTTCTCGTCCATTTCGACGTTCTCTTGCGTGTAGTACGCCAATTTCACTGTCGTTCCTGTCTCGATCGTACCGCTGTCAGGCTGGATGCGCCCGGCCAGCATGTTAAGCAGCGTGGACTTGCCGCTGCCATTCGGACCGATGATGCCGAGACGATCCTTCGGCATCACGATGTAGCTGAAGCCGCTGATGAGCGGCTTTCCGCCTGGGTAGGCTTTGGTGATGGTGTCGAGCTCCATCACCTTCTTGCCAAGGCGGCTGCCCGCCAGCGCCATGTCGAGCTTGTCAGCGGGACCGTCCACTTTGCGGTCCCTTAATTCCACGGTGCGGTCGATCCGCGCCTTCTGTTTGGTCGTGCGCGCCTTCGCGCCGCGACGGAGCCAGGCCAGCTCGCGGCGGAGGAGATTCTGCCGCTTATCTTCACTAGCGGCTTCGGAATCCATCCGCTCCGCTTTCTTCTCGAGGAACCACTCGTAGTTCCCCTCATAGCTGTAGATCTTCCCCCGGTCCAATTCCAGAATACGGGTGGTGACCCGCTCTAGGAAGTACCGGTCATGGGTAACGAGTAGCAAGGCGCCGCGCCATTTGCTGAGGAACTCCTCGAGCCAGATGGCCGTCTCGTTATCAATATGGTTCGTCGGCTCATCGAGGATGAGCAGATCGGCGGGTTGGATGAGCACGCGCGCCATAGCGACGCGTTTGCGCTGACCGCCGGACAGCTGGCCGACGGGCTTGTCGAACTCGCTGATGCCGAGCTTCATCAGCACGGTTTTGGCCAAGGTGCTGGCTTCCCAGGCACCTTGTTCATCCATACGCGCCTGGGTTGCGAACAGGCGCGATTGTTTTTTCTCGTTGGAGGTGTCTAGCTCCAGCTCCGCAAGGGCCAGCTCATAGTCGCGAAGCGTCTTCATGAGCGGCGAATCGCCGTGGAATACTTGCTCAAGCACCGTGGAGTTCGGATCAAACTCCGGGTTCTGCGGCAAGTATTCCACGCGGAAATGGTTCGCGTGCACGAGTTTGCCGCGATCCGGGGTTTCCAGACCCGCTAGCATCTTCAGCAGCGTGGACTTGCCAGTGCCGTTCACGCCGATGAGGCCAATGCGTTGTTTCTCGTTCAGCGTGAACGAGATATCATCGAAGAGCACCTTGTCGCCATAGGTTTTGGTAATATCGACCGCGCTTAGAATATTCATCCTTGCACCGGTTCCATGATGTACGCGGCAAGAAGGGCTGCTGTGTTCACTACAGCATCCATATGCGTGCGTTCCATGCTGTGTGACGCATGAACACCAGGCCCTATTAGCGCTGCGCGAATGTCGCGGCCGCCTCTGAGCGCCGCTGATGCATCCGAGCCATAGCGCGGATAAATATCCACCGCATAGCCGATTTCCAGCTTCTCGGCATGCTCAATCATTTTCGAAGTCATCGCATAGTCGTAAGGACCTGATGAATCTTTGGCACATATCGAAACATCTCGCTCGCTGCCACTCAAATCATCACCAAGCGCACCCATGTCTACCGCGATGAAATCCGTAATATCTTCTGGAATAAAAGCTGAGCCATGGCCAACCTCTTCATAATTGGAGAAGAACAGTTTGATCGTATAGAGTGGCTGCAGACCTTGCTCTTTAATCCATTTAAGAAGTCCAAAAATGGCTGCTACACTCGCTTTATCATCCAAATGGCGTGATTTCACATACCCATTTTCTTTCACCTGAACACGTGGATCGAATGAAATGAAATCCCCTACGCGAATGCCAAGTGCTTGCACATCTTTCTTGGAGGACACTAGCTCATCGATACGCACTTCCATATTAGCTTCATCACGCTTGTACTCTCTCGCATCTTCATACACATGCACAGAAGGACGCGATGTAAGAATCGTCCCATCATAAACGCGCTCATCACGCGTATGAATTTGTACGTATTCATTTTCAATAGCACCCATCATAAAACCGCCAAGTGACGTGATTTTCAACGTACCATTGTCTTTTATCGAGCGTACCATAGCCCCCAACGTATCTACATGAGCTGAGATACCAATGACACGATCTGCACGCGTGCCTGGAACTGTTACGATTCCACAACCTTTGTTCGTATAGGAAAGCTCGAGGCCAAGCTTACTCACTTCCAGCTCTACTTTTTGCATAATGTGATGCGTGTACCCTGTCGGGCTAGGCGTCCGCAACAGCATCTCGAGAACTTCCGTCATATAATTTTTATTTAATTGGGACTTCACTTGGATTCCTCTCCCATGTCTATGTAAGTTAGTTTTGCATTAAACACACAAAAAACAGTGTAGCCTAAGAAATTGTGAGGGCCGCCTGACGAAGTCAAAAACGAGCCTCTTCTAAGGATACTACACTGTTCTCCTATGTTTTTCAAACTGGATTAGCTTACAAAATCAACACAGATGGACGTTCCATCAAGTACTGTCTTCATATGAGCTTTGACGCCTTCGTGCACAGGATGTGTATCATAAACCTTCAAATCGTCAAATGAATCAAACTTTGTAATGAGTGCAATATCATACGAACGCTCTGAATGTAGAATATCAGTTCCAACCTCAATGTGGCGTAATACTGGAATTTTACCTTCCATGTTCGTAAGAACAGCTTTGGTTACTTCAATGGCTTCAGGACTGCGATCTTTAAGCTTAAAAAACACAACATGCGTTAACATCAATATCTCCTCCAATTTGTTTACTAGGTTAATTCGTTACTTTGGCGGACCATGCTTCAACGTCCCACACACGTGTTACCCAGCCTTCATAAAATTCAGGCTCATGGCAGACCAGCAGCACTGTTCCTTTGTATTCTTTCAAAGCGCGTTGGAGCTCTTCTTTGGCAACGACGTCCAAATGGTTCGTCGGCTCATCGAATAGCAGCCAATTGCTTTCACGCATCAACAATTTGCAAAGTCGAACTTTGGCTTGCTCGCCACCGCTTAGATTACCCATCGCTCTTGTGATGTGCTCATTCTTAAGCCCACAACGAGCAAGTGCTCCTCGAACTTCATTCTGAGTCATGGATGAGAACTCATTCCACACATCATCGATCGGAGTCATATTCGGCGCTTTAACCTCTTGCTCGAAGTACGCAGGACTTAAATAATCGCCACGGTACGTTTTGCCGCTGAATGGCTCAATTTTGCCCAAAATGGATTTAAGCAGCGTCGATTTCCCTACACCGTTACATCCGACAATCGCAATCTTTTCGCCGCGTTCAATCGTTACGTTCATCTTCGGTAAAAGAGGACGATCGTAGCCGATTTCCAAATTCTCAGCTTCAAATACAATTCTAGAGCTTGAACGAGATTCCTTGAATACAAAACTCGGCTTCATCGCGGTCTCCGGTCGTTCAATTCGGTCGATTCTATCCAACTGCTTCTCTCGGCTCTTCGCTCGAGTTGAAGTTGATGCCCGTGCTTTATTACGAGCGATGAAATCTTCCTGTTTCTTGATATAATCTTGCTGCTTTTCGTAAGCGTCAATATGCTGCGCTTTGTTCATTTCAGCCATATCAAGGAATTTCTCATAGTTCGCAGTGTAACGAGTCAATTTGGAGAATTCCAAGTGATAGACAACGTTAACAACTTCGTTCATGAATTCCGTATCATGTGAAATGAGCATGAAAGCATAGGGATAATCCTTCAGGTACATTTTCAACCATTCAATATGTTCAACATCCAAGTAGTTGGTAGGCTCATCGAGTAGAAGTACTGTTGGCTTCTCTAATAAAAGCTTTGCAAGAAGAACCTTCGTCCGTTGCCCACCACTAAGAGAAGTTACATCCCGATCTAAACCGATCGCATTCAAACCGAGACCGTTACCCATCTCCTCGATCTTAACATCAAGCAGATAGAAATCGCCGATTTCCAAACGTTCTTGAATTTCGCCCATTTCTTCTAGCAATAGGTCAAGCTCTTCCGGCGTTGCATCAGCCATTTTGTCGGTAATCGCCATCATCCGTTTCTCCTCTTCATAAAGAGGGAGGAAGGCATCACGCAAAATATCGCGGATCGATTTACCTGCTGCCAGCACGGAATGCTGGTCCAAATAACCATAATGGACTCTTGGTGTCCATTCTACTTTACCTGTATCTTTTAAAAGCTTACCCGTTAATATATTCATCAACGTGGACTTCCCCACGCCATTTGCTCCTACGATACCTACACGCTCACCAGCGAGCAATCGGAACGATACATTTTTAAACAATGTACGGTCTCCAAAGCTGTGGCTTAAATCTTCAATGGTTAACAGACTCATTTTGTAAAACCAAACCCCTGTCTAGTTCTAAGATACGCGCATTTACTCACGACTTCTTATTATACCACTGCTCAAGCCAGACAGGAAGTAGAACTATTTGTATTACACGCGAAAAGTCATTTCTTGACGAATAATTCGCACCACATCGCCGTCTTTTAAAGGATAAGCTTGATAAGTGACCATCGCTCCCTCATTCAAAAACGTCCCATTCGTAGAGCCAGCATCTCGAAGTTGATAGCCTTGACTTGTTCTAACAATTTCCGCATGGACTCTCGATACACCCGCGATATCAATGACATAGTCAACCTTTAGATTCGTATCTCCTCTGCCTATAATAAAAGGGTCGTTAGTGATGGGAATAGACTTGTCGGCTCCTTCCTCCTTCACTTCCAGACGAGGCCCTGTTGGTTGAGTCTTCGAATTTCCGAGGAATACAGTGGCATTTGGATTCGCTGGGCTTAACAAGGTGGTATGCATGGGGAGATCTTGATAATACTGTTCGATATTTGAGGTTACCTCTGCGGTTGAATACGTGGTATTCAGAGCAAAAGGATCCGGATATGTCGTGGAGAACTCTGCGGCAGCTTGTAATTTAGCGTCAACTTTATCGAGAAACCTAGGACGCCCCCATTTCAAAAGAACAAACCCTATATCGCCTAGGAGAAGTGTAACTCCTGCAGTAATTTGAAACAGACTTGAAGAAAGATAAATAAAATATTGCTGCCAGAGAAAAGCCGACACGATCAATAACACCGCTATTACGATCCATTTTTCTCGCTGATGAAGGGGAATGAACGTGATCAGGGTTTTGTTAACCGTGGTTGTTTTAGCTTCTCTTTGACTTGCATGCTGATTAAGCATTGATTGTGCCTCCGGCTTAGCCTCGGCAAGCCTTATCGATGGAGCTGGTTTATTCGTTTCACACTTCCAATGTGGCCTCGGCAAACCTGATTCTGGTGGGGCTGGTTCAACTATTTCATTTGCATGATCCATAATTGAAATTGGCTTTAGGGGATTGATAACCTGTTGTTCTAATGGCAGTATAGAAGCCGCGGCTCCAATAGAATGGTTTTTTTCCAAAGCAGGTCCATCCATAAGCCCTAACAAAACTTCCTTATACGCCTGCAAGCTCTTCATACTCGATTTTGGCGTGGATACAATCCAAGTTGGAATACGCTCTTGTTCACTTTCCACAATGTGTGCTGCCAGCTTACTTATAAGTTGATCCAATAACGGATAGACATCAGTGACCTCGTGTTGCAATTGAAGTGGTACATAAGTCAAATAAATATCCGACAAATCTGCGCCAACAAAAATAAAATTATCTTTTAAAATATGATTCGCCTCAACTAACATGTAGTTTTTGCTATCTTCCAACGTACTAATAATAGCAAACATGAGCTTAGCGAACTGCTGTAAAGTGAAAGACTCCACTTTTAACACATGCGAAAGCATACGCTTAGAGGACAATTGATACTGCAGCCGGATTTGAGAATCCACTTCATGAATATCAAGCGGGAGTAAGCGCGGAATTTGATTAGCTTCAAGCATCCGTAGTTGTAAAGAGCATAACGCATTTGAATCCAATCCCGGATCTTTGTATAGATCCATATAATGTCCATGTCGGTACATAAATTCGTAATGAAGTCCAAAAATTTCTTGTGTCACACAACCACCTCATTTCATAGCAAAGAATAGTACCATGTTATAGCCACACCGGGTACAACGGCATACATAAACGGGAATTTGATGTTTTTTTGATCCTTGATTTCTACAAGTGTTTCCAAGTTATGTTGAACAACGATCGTGAAGAGCCACCTAACTAACTTATGGCTTGTTACTTTCATTTGGCTTTTCCATAATAAAATGATGAGACCGATGAATCCCGCACAAAGAATCGCGTACATAAGTGTTTGCAAGACAAACAGTACTCCCATCATTGCGCCTATGGCAGCAAAGAGTTTAACGTCACCCGCTCCTAGTCCACCTAGGAGATATAGGATGAGGACGACAAGGAAGCCCGTTAATGCACCGATGATTGCAACAACTAGGCCACTCCAGCCTTCGTTTACCGCATGGAAAAGAAGTCCTGCCAATACTCCGAACATTGTGAGCTTGTTGGGTAATCTCGCGAATCGCATATCATAGACAAACGCTAACCCAATAAAACAAATGAAAATGAACTGAATAAACAGAATCTTACTCTCACCTCATCTCTAATCAAAATAAGAAGCCCCTAAGCACCAACCCAAGCGCGCTCATAAGCACGTTTCTTCACTATGATTGTCTGACTCATAAAAGGAATGGGAAGTTTGTACGTCAACTGCGCTTCGACGCCAAAAAAAGCTTGCCCGCCTTGTTCCATACTTGGAAGGGTAACAGAACTGACTTTGAAATTATTTTTCCCAATGATGGACGCATCACAAAATGCGAAAACGACAGGTGTAAATGCAGCAAGAAGGCGAGGTTTTACTTGCGATTCGTATAAGTCATTTAACTCCTCTTGTGCCAACCCTTCGCCGAGCTCCCGTTTCTCTTTCTCCCATCGAATAAGCTCCACCAGTGAATCGGGGATGTAAGCCTCGTACGCATCCGCAAACTCTTCAGCACCTGTGACATGGCTTTTTGCCGTTTGAACCTTATCGATCACGCCATTAAATATTTCCGCTGCGCGGCTTTGATCGTATTTGGACTTCGCTTCCTGAACAATCAGTTGAACTGGGTACAGCTGGCCAGCGATGGACTTCGTCGCTTCAGTAACACCTGCCTGCATGGCCATTTCGACTATGGCAATTTGAATACATAGGACAAGTCCAACCACAAAAGCCAAAAATAACGGCAATATTAATGATGCCTCTAGTACGATGCCACCTTCTTGACATTGGTGTAACTTCCGAAACATGTATCCTCCCCCTTTTAGTATGAAACAACAGCCGATCTATTAAACTGACATTGTGTCCCGACGACCTTACAACCCAACAGTCCAGAACCCTCTAAAAGTCTTATCATCTTCGGTATAAACCACAGTCGAATTTCACTCGCTGCGTTCGCTTGCATATAAGTTGTTTCTTGTAAAAGATCCTTACCTGTTTCCAACTCAATCAGACCTTGCATTCTTGCCATCAGCTTCGTATTATTGCTGTGCAGCATTAGGAATAAGCGTAAATAGTCTTTATACGTTAATTTGAATGCTGTCACGGACAGTTTTGACGATAATTCAACAGCTTCCCCTTTTACTAATGCGTTCATGTCACCGAATGCTTTGGCAGCACCTTGTGCCGCTGCAACTAAGAGAACGAGCAGAGGTGAACCTACGTTAAGTAATTCTTTCTCGGGATCTAATAATGCTTCAAGCGTTCGGATCGCTAAACGTAATGAGAACATTTCAGCATACGCTGAAGTAATGTTCGCGGCACATGATGAGAAGCCATACAACAGATATTCGACTTCTTGGTTAGCCAAGACATGTGTGCCCGGATCAATCAGCTCATTGGATAATTTGGGCTCTCCAGTTGGCGTTTTCTCAAGTCCATATGTTCGATAATTAAACTTAGTGAAGGCATATTCATTCACATAGAGCTCAGTTCGCAACATTTCTGCCATATGAGAAATCGATCCTAATATGTCCATGGCCCGAAGGCTAGTGGATTCAGCCTTATCCAGCTCATAGGCGACATCATTCCCGATTGTTGCGTCTTGAGCATTGGCTTGTCGATATTTCTGATAATAGCCCTGTTCCTTGATTGCCGCTGTTTGGTCTGAATCCCCCTGCAGTTTACTGTACAGTGCCTCATCCCCAGACGGTGAAGCTGAGATATCACACCCGCCAATGGCTTGTTTCGCTTTCTCTAAAATAGCCTGAATTGTATTGGTCTGTGCTTGCTTATTCGCTTCAGTCGCTGAATTAGCATTCATTCTAACTTTCTCTAGAGAACTTTGTTTCGCATAAAAGGAGTTCATCTCATTCCAATATGCTTCATTCCTTTGATTGATCTGTGCTGTATGCTCAGTCGTATATAGATTGACGCTTTCGACGGAAGCTTGAAATGCCGAAAATAACGCAGTTATACTCGCAATAGATGTCTGATATTGATAAAAGTAATCATCTCTGATGAGAGAAACATGTTGGAAGACATCCTTTGCCCCACCTAGGCTCCCAGTGGATGAAGAATCCGAAATGCCCAATAGCTTAGTTCGGATATCGTCATTTTTCTGTTTTGCTAACCGAATGGCAGGTTCAATGATTTGTTGTAAGCGAGCAATCTCACTTGCATTCGCTGCAAGTTCGAGTTTTGTGCGGACTGTTAGTGCTGTATAGTCCAGTACATTTTGGAGCAAAGCTTGAAGTTCACTAAGTTTGTGCGTCAACGTACTAGCCTGCTGTTCGAGGGAGCTTTTAGCCGCAACTAACGACTTTATACTTTCTACACTTTCTGCACCAGCCTTGCTCAGTGATGCTATTGAAAGTTCCATATCACTTATTGAGCTTGCAAGCGATTGAAGATGCTCATTTGTTGCTGTCATGTCATCACGAATACCATCTACGGTATGGATGCCGATTCGATCAGCCAGTTCATTTAAAGCAGCAATTCGTGTTCGATAATAGGTATGATACGATGTCAATTTGGCGTTCATAGCTTCCGTACTATGCCAGGCTTCATCCAGCGCGTCCTCTCGCTGCTTGATGAGCTTTTCCACTTCCGCCGCTTCTTTTGCAAATTGTGAACCCAGCTGGAAGGGCTCCTTGACTCCGCTTTTTTGAAACTTATCAACGATTTCAAGCGTGTACTCGATCGGGGCTTTAATCTTCATATCCTGCGTAAGTTGTCTCTCAAAAATCACATGGTTGGCAAGGGAGTAAACGGGGGTAACCCGCGTGGAATCTTCTAGAGAGTGGGTATCTATAAAGTGAAATCCTTTAGCAGAAACACTACTCGATAAATTTCGGATAAAAACATCGCCAAATAATTGCTCTGATGCCTCTTGCGAGAGGCCCATTCCATACAACCCTCTTTTTTGTAGGTCCGTATCAAACGAAGACATGACAGATCTTGCAGCTGCTTGAACAGCAGACTCCGTCTCTTTCTCCGCTACTTTAATACGAGCGAAGTCAATGAGTACAGCTTGAAACAAAAAAATCGGTACTATAATGAGTATCAAATAGACGGATACCGCTCCGTTTTCTGCCCGTAGAAATCTCCTCAAAAGCTCCCCTCTTTCTAATTGTGAATAACAACAACGATCCCTTTACGTTCGAGCTCTTTGCGAAAAGCTTCTGATGGCATGCCCTTCCCATTAGCATCTTTCTTAAAAAAGTGCCAAACAACGCCCTTCACGGTTGGATCTTGTTGAAGCAGTTCAATATCCTTGGGCAATTGTTCCGCCCGCAGCTGCGCTTCCGTCAGACTATAGAACGCTTGATGAGCAATACCTCGTGCATCTAACGCATCGATTTTTCTACTTTTACCAGAAGCCGTAATCCGATTAACTTCTTTACCTCCGACCAACGATCTTAAATAAGCAGCCGCTTGACGTTCCGATTGGATCGTAATCACCGGACCAGATAAATCACTTTTCATAGGATCCACTAGGGCTGCTTTCGCCTTCTCAGGTGAAATACGTCCAACTAATGTTGGGAGATATGTACGAGTCAGATCCGTTGTTCGAATTAACTCAACCGCGTCAACGACATGCGCAATTGCCTTTCCTCTCGTCACCGAAGTGTGTAACCATTTTCGTAAAATAGGCGGCATTAGAAATGATTTGTCGATACTGACTTCCACTTGATGATCAAGCAGATAATTTCGATAAGTCGCTTTACCTGTTACTCCTGTAGGTAGCAAACTTGTTGCTTTGGCCAATTTTTTCTCGATAAGCCCATTCGTTTGTGAAGCAGGAAGCGAGATGCTCGCACCCCCACTCCCCTGAAGCAGCCCGAATAAATCGCTCATATGATCCTGCGTTAAACGCCAATATAAACCATCGTGTTCTTGCGGATTGAAGCTTCCTGTATTTACATCCTTATTGCTATTATCCCATGTGAAAGCCAGCTTTTCTGCCGTGGAACGCGCTAATTGCTGCATGTACACATTTTGATAGGCATACATGCCAATAAACAGAAGTAACACTGTGCATATCAAAATTGTCGGAAATACCATCGATGCCTCAAGGGTAAAACTCCCCTGCTCGTTTCTCGTAAAGCGATCAAACCGACTATGGTGCACAGCTCGTAGTTGGGCTTGGCGCACAAGGTGCAACCGCGCTATTATCCTTCAGATCCGAATTTGCATCTCCGATCAGTTTTTGAAACCAAGAGACGATCCACTTACGGAATATAATGGCTATCGCAACCAAAACCGCAACAATCAACAAAATCTCTAACGTTCCTAGCCCATCTTCCTCTTCCCACACACTTTTCAAGCAAATCTTTAACTTGTTCAACTCCATCTTCCTCTCCTATTGTTTCATCATAAGCAGTGCCGGTGCGGCAACAATCACCATCACCACAACAAAAATTAACACCATCGGAAAAACCAGTTTAGAGGATGCTTCTTCTCCGAGCGTTCGTGAAATACTCTTTCTCCGCTGCCAAAGCTCTAGGGATAACGAATGCAGCGCAACGACAAAGTCATGACCTCCCCTTTTATAGTTCAGCCCAAGTGTTGAAGTGAAAAGTGACACTTCATGTAAGGCACATCGTTTACTGAAATCTTCCAGCACTTTCGTAAAGGAAATATTCATTTCCAGCTCGTGTACGGCAATTAACAATTCTTTGAAAAGGGGGGAGTCTGTCGTATGCGGCTTCGCTTGTACACAGCGTATCCATGCTCGATTGACGGTTTCCCCTGCATTAACTAGCAGTACGATCGTGCTTAGGAACTCAGGTAGCTCTAAGATCATCCGCTGTTGTTTCTTCCGTATTTGAGTATCTAAATCACGAACCATCAACATTGGAGTTACTAGTGTAGCAACAATCCCAAATCCGAAGATTGAACTGTCATTTCCAGCTAATATAGCAAGGATCGTTCCAATGAGTGCACATAATGTACTAGCTGAAATCAGCTCGGCCATGAACCATTTGCTTCCTTGCGAGGATAGGCTTCTCCCGTACAAGGTCATGCACTTGTGATGGATTTTGGATGTAAAATCAGGGAATCGCTCTAACAATTGGAGCTTGTCGATCACATAGTAGCTATAAGGCAGTAAATACTTCAAACGAAATGGATAAGCTTGTGATTCCAATAGCTCCCCATATTTCCTCCGTCCATGCAACTGAAGCGCGACAACTATAATAATTAGTGACAAACCTATCGTCCACATCCACATCTTACACCTTGATATTCATTATTTTTTGAGTAAGAACATAGCAGGCACCTAACATTAGTAAGCAGATGGTCATAATGAGAACGCCACTCCCCGAATACAGGGGAACCATATAGTCCGGTGAGCTGAAAGCCAACACTGCAACAATAACAACAGGAGCTACGACAAGCACACGAGATTCAAAGCGCTTTTGAGCAATCATAATGGTTATTTCTTGGGTTATTTCCAGTTTCTCAGCAATAACCGTTGCCGTTCGTTTCATAACTTCGACAAGATTCCCTCCCGTTCGTTTGCAGGTTAGAAAAACATCCGTAAAGCTCTGAATATCTTCTAAATGACTTCGATCAGCAAAATGCTTAAGTGCTGTCTCTATTGGCTCGCCATTATCCACTTTTCGGCAAATCATTCCGAACTCAACGACGATAAGGCAGGCAGGGTCCGGATACAGTAGTTTCAAATCCTCCCAAGCCTCACGGAAAGCAGATTCAATGGATTTCCCAACCGTCATGGAAGACGAAAGACAACTGAGTGCTTGTTTAAACTGCACATACAGCATATTTTTCCGTTTAAGGATGAGCTGTTTCTGACGGATTCGAGGATAGAAGAGCCCTGATGACGCTAGAGCGAGCGCAAGTACGACATTTTGGTAGAAAATGTATCCAATTAGGAACGCTGGTATAGCAAGCATAAGAATAGCGATGACTTTTTCTTTGGAAGATAATGAATAGTGGTTGTAGTCGAGGAATGATTGGGTATTTACCCGTTTGTTGATTGTGATGTTTTCTTTATCAATACGCTTTGTTGAGGAAGTACGCCGTTCCAATAAAAGCATGAGTAGCCAACTTCCACCGCCAAATAATAGAAGTAACACCACGATATTCATACGGCTTCGGCCTCACACTTTTCGTTGTACTGTGTAAACCAACTAGGAAGCTGCTTACCCGCCATGTTCATCTTATGTTGATTGAAAAGCGCTTGCCCGGTATATCGAAGCTCGCCAATGATGTTGCCATCGGGTGACTCTCCCTTTTCTTCGAATAAGAATAGAGGTTGCAGTTGGACTTCTCCATCCTTCACACCAATGACTTGATGAATCTCTGTTACTTTTCGTGTGCGATCCCTCATTCTTGAAATATGCACGATCACATCCAGAGCTGACGCGATTTGTTTGCGAATTACTTCAATGGGCAGTGGAGCAGCACTGAGCACCATGGTTTCTAGCCTGCTCAGCATATCCAACGAAGTGTTAGCATGGCCTGTACTTAGCGAACCGTCATGTCCCGTATTCATTGCAGCCAACATATCCAAAGCTTCAGCTCCCCTTACCTCACCGACAATAATGCGATTAGGACGCATTCGCAGTGAAGAGCGGATCAGTTCCCGCATCGAAATCGCCCCTTTGCCTTCTGTATTCGCATTCCTCGTTTCCATTCTGACAAGGTTGGGTACAGATTGGATCTGAAGCTCTGCTGAATCCTCGATCGTAATCACACGTTCATGCGCAGGAATCCAAGCACTCAACGAATTAAGAAATGTTGTCTTCCCTGACCCTGTACCACCACCAACAAACAGATTGAAACCAGACTCAACCATTAGTCTCAGTATTTCAGCAGCTTCCTTAGACAGACTCCCCATTTCAATTAAATTCATCATGCCAAGTGGTTTCGCAGGAAATTTTCGAATCGTCAAGGTGGGACCACTAAGCGAAGCCGGGGGAAGTACAATATTCACGCGGGAGCCATCTTTCAAACGTGCATCTACAATAGGAGTGGCTTGATTCACAATTCGATTTACTTTAGAAACAATCATTTGGATCAAATCCTCAAGTTTCTCTGCGCTTTCCAGCTCGAAAGGATATCGTTCAACGGCGCCTTGGCGTTCGTAAAAGATGCATGTGTGGCCATTCACCATGATCTCCGTCACTGTAGGATCATCAATCAGCGGTTGGAGAATATCGAGCCCGCGAAAGCTGTCGAAAATTCGTTTGACGCCAGTATGCATGTCTGATGAAGTCCAGCCCTTCGCTGGTGCAACACGGAAAATCACCTCCTCAATGTGCATACGCAGCTGAGCATCATTGACCTCATGCGAGAGATCTAGGTTCTCTTTGATTTCTTTCTTTAACTCGTTAAACAGCTCTTGATTCAAATAAAGAAGCATCTCCTTCCATATGCGAAGTGCTATTCCTCTTGTCCTTGAGAATGGATGTCAACATGCCGTATACTTGCTCAGCAAAGATTTCTGATTGCCAAATTTGCTCAGGCGCACGCAAGACTTTCCACTCAGGAATATAGGGCAGTCTGTACGAGATAGGGCGATCTATAAAATCATACGAGTTCGTTTGAGTCCCGCGATAGCTCGTCATCACAAAATGGATTGGCTGATAAGCATTCATCTGCTTGTAGAGGGATTTTGTTTTGAATGCATCATTCCAATCATCTCTAATTAACCAAATGATCTCATCGCTCATTTCGAGTGACTTTACGATTCTTGGATGAACCGACGATTCTAAATCAAGGATTAGGGTGTCGTACACCGACAATTGAAGAATAGATTCAATTAATTGGCGGACGTGCTCGCCGATCATTTCCTGCATTTCTCTCATTTGATCATGTGGTGTTAAATAATCGATTCGAAGATTAGTATCATGCGATTTAAGCAATTCCAGCTTAGCTCCTAACATCTCTGGTGAACTTTTCAAGAAGTACAGGAGCTGTGACAGTCTTCCGGTTTCTCCTTGAAACCATTGCGATGCAGCACTTATGCTCTCGAGACTTACATACATTACGCGTTCTCCTCGAAAAGCCAGTTGCTTTGCCAGATGAACGGCAGTTATGGATTTGCCGCTGTTACCACTAGAGCTATACACAGTTAAGACACGTGTCCTTCGCGCACCTGAAAGCTGTTTACGATCCCTCTGAAGTCCCTCCGCATACAACGCAAGAATACGTGAAAGCAGTGATTGCAGCGGTTGAAAACGAAATAAGAAAGGGATTGCGATCTCTGAATCATTGGAATTCGTTATGTTTTCGCTCAAACAGATAGGAAATAACTGCGTACGAATCTGCTCTAAAAGTGGATAATAGGCCTCAGATATCAGTAACACGCCTTCAATTTGAGAGTCCTCCAACACCTCAAGTAGTCGATCCGATTGGGAGTATAACTTAACTTGTATTCGCTCCACGAATGCTGTCGATCGAATAAATGCTGCTAATCTTTCCGCATAAGCCATGTCGTCATCTAAGATAAACAGCTGAAGTTTACTCATTCCTGCCTAACTCCTCTCCTGCTAAAAATCAACCCGATAACTTTGCATACACGCCGCTGCCGATAAGTACACAACCCATAACCGCAAGTATAATGGCAATACGCGTGGTCCTTTCGACCTTCATTTTCCTAGCTAACCCCCTTTCGAAACAACAAAAAAGCACTCGCCGACGATAGAGATATGCTCTCTACCCTCAGCGGTGCTTCCGCTTGTCTGATTGAACTATTAACCAAATTGTACCACATTTGTCTGATAAATCAATCCTTTTTGCATTTTTCTCATTCCCACGGATATTTCATCGTGAAGAAACTAGCAAGCTTTTTACTTTCCACTCGGCGAATACGCCTCATCTCTGCGCGCTGTGGCGCGGATTCATGCAGTTTCTTCTCCTCTTCTGTCTCCGGGATCACATCCGGTACTTCCACAGGCACCTTATTTTCGTCTAGAGCAACAAATGTTAAGAAAGAAGTCGCGGCGATTTTTCTAACGCCTGTTTTCAGATCCTCCGTAACGACCTTGACGAAAACTTCCATCGAGCTTTTGCCTGTCCACGTAACGAAAGACTCTAAACAAACAGAATCGGACGTATGAATAGGATACAAAAAGTCAACAGAATCCGTTGAAGCGGTCACAACCGATCTCCGACAATGTTTATGGGCAGCAATAGAAGCAATGTCGTCAATATAGGACATCAGCTTCCCGCCAAACAGTGTATTATGATTGTTTACGTCTGTTGGAAAAATACGCGATGTTTTGAAACATCTGGATTCTCTAGAATAGCGCGGCTCCATGCCTGTTTCCCCCTCTTATCTCTTACAAAATATGACTCATCATACCACACTTTTGACTGTATTTGGTTATAACTTCTACCACGTGTGTAATATAGTAATACAAGCTTAACAAACCATTTGGAGGTGTTTGCATGTGTTTACGTTTATCATCGTGTTCCTGATTACATACGCACTCTTCTCAATCTCCGGCGTGCTATTCCCAACGGACCTTCCTTATTACGCCACTCTGAAAAAACCAAGTTGGAATCCCCCCGCCAAATTGTTCGGAATCGCTTGGGCCATCCTATATGCGCTTATTTCTGCGTCGGTCGCCATCGTTTACACGAAAACGGATGGATTCCAAGAGATGACTAACAGCTATGTCTTGATTTTATTAATCAACTATTTAGCCAATCAAGCCTTTACTTTTTTCGAATTCAAGTTGAAAAATTTACAATTAGCTTTCCTTGACACTGCCATCGTGGCACTCACGACATTCCTGTTAATTTATGCGACAATTCCTTATTCAAAATTAGCAGCATGGTTATTAATTCCCTATTTATTGTGGTCATGTTTCGCAACCTTATTAGCATGGACCATTTATCAATTAAATAAAACGGCTAAGCACGCTTATTAAACCGAGAAAACCATGTTTTCTTTGTATGTTGATGAAGTGGGTTATCGGTCATCTCAGGGAGGATTTCACGTAGGATGGGTTGAGCAGCCTCAAATAAAGCTTTCAAGATCAAGGGCTGATCCTGGATACATTCGCCTTTAATTATGGCTTGCTTCACATTGGCTCTAGGAATTTCAGGCATTGTACAGGTAGGCATGGAAGGAAGGGATTCTTGCCATTCTCTTCGAAACTGTGTCGGCGTTGGTCCATTCGCGATATAATGCACTTTCTTGCCCCGCAGCTGGTGCGTTTCAAATAACTGCAAATGTCTGCGCGAGCTAGGTCGGTCACATTTCCCAGGCAAGCTATCGATCACCACGATAATCGCGTCTGCGCTATGACAAAGCTCCTGCACAGCAGGGTGCTCCCACTGAGTCGATACGTCCCACAGGACGATCGGCTTTTTGATCATGTGCAGCAATTTGAACGAATCTGAAGCGTGCCATGTGCCTTGAAATCCATCAGGATGAATCGGTACCCAAGTCGTGAAACCGTTGTTCCATGGAGTTGGAGAAGATGTGGAGGCGTCATGAACGAGCGCCGATGGAAACACGTACGAGTTCGGGGCATGTCGCTCACCGTATAGCCGCATATATAGATCAGGCTCTATGGTCGGTTGCTCAACGTAAGCATGTGGGATATGGAGGGCATGGAGAATGCGTGCTAAGGATATGCCTGTAAAAGTTGCCCCAACACCTGCGAATAATCCACCAATCACGATCAATTGGTCAGATATGGCGGGGGATGTCAATGACAAAGGCTGCGATTCCCCCTTAGAAGTCCATGTTTCGGGGTACAAAGAACGTAGTCTCAGCTTTACTTCTAATGCGGATTGAAAACGGTTCTGCGGGTCTTCTTGAAGCAATACATGAATAATGGCCGTTAATGGTTTTGAGAGTTTCTCATTGATAAGCTCTAATGGCTTTTGTGAGATATAGGCATAGTGACCGCCGGACAATAAATAATACAACATGGATCCAAGTGTATATAGATCGGTTCGCGCATCTGTTTGTTGTCCCAAATACTGTTCAGGTGCAGCAAATCCGATAGTCCCCATTTGCATCGTATCCGAGGCTTGACCTTGTTTGAACTGTCTTGCGACGCCGAAATCGATTAAGCGAACTTGATGGTGTTCATTGAGCATGACATTTGAAGGTTTGAGATCGCGGTAAATAATGGGTCGGGGCCGAAACGTATGGAGATAATGGAAAATATCAAGTAATTGAAAAGCGATTTGTACAATTTGTCCAATCGGTATTTCGCAATGTTGCTTGTCGAACATATCCTGAAGGGTTGGCCCTTCAATATAATCCATAACTAGATAACCAATGCCATCATTATTTATAAAATAATCCACCAACTGCGGCAGTTGCGCATGCCCAAGTTTGGCCAGCATTTCAGCTTCCTCCATGAACGAAGCCTTATCAGAATCCGTGCATGTGCAGGCTTTCACTGCCCAACGTTTGCCTTTCAGCTTCTGATCCTCCGCAAGATAAACCTGACTCATGCCACCTTGCCCAAGCAAGGACTTAAGTTGATATCTATCGCCTACAATTACATCTTGCCACTTGACTGTTTGATTCACAATAATCCAAAAACCCCCTCTTATCACAAGCCATAATGCTCTTGATTATAAGGGAGGGAGATTGGAAAATCTAGTTATTTTTCCAGTAATTATATCTTCTGTAGATACAATGTTAGTTCTTCTCGATTGTGAAACAACTGCTTCGCTTTCAAGAGGTGCAATGAATCTTCAAATATGCGCAAAATATCGCGTACAGTTTGGAACGGTTTCTTATGCATAAGTTTCACCGTGATGATCGCAGTCCCTCCACTTTGTAAGGCGAACAGCTGATCAGCGACAAGCCGCCCCATCTGGCGTGGATCCCAGCTCATATCACAGACGAGTAAATCGAATTCATTTTCACGAAGCTTCACATCACTGGCATTTTTCTTCAGGAATGTAAGCAGCGGATTACCGAGTAGTCGAGGATTCATCGCAGCGGGATCAATCGCCGTTACTTTCAAACCTCGCTCCAAGAGCAAAGACGTCCATCCGCCAGGCGCAGCTCCAATATCAATTGCTTTGCGAGCAATACTAAAATCGATTCCGAAACGCTGCTCTGCTTCCAAAAGCTTAAATTTCGCTCGTGAGATTTGGTCCTCTTCTTTCATGAAACGAATGGCGCCGCCAGACCAATCTGACAAGTTGTCCTGTGGTTTCGATATACCGATGTACAGCTTTTTCGCACTGATATACACCGAAATGATATGATCCGCGTATCTAACGACCGGTTCTGCACCACATTCCGCCACGAGAATTTCATCCAGCGCAGCTTTAATCGAAAATGGCGCATAAGGCACATCGGCCCGCTCTTCTTTGCGAATTTGTGTTGCAATTTTCTCTCCGTAATTAAATAAACCAGAAGCATAGGCTTCACGCAGCCACGACGCTAAGTGCGCAATGTCTGCATCCGTGCGGCTAAGATCCCATTCTTGATGGACAGGCTGAACATGTCGCAAGAAGATGGGCTCATTTTCTTGAATCGTCGATATCACTTCAGTACCTTCATTTGGAACTTGGAAATAAAAAACTTCTGTTGGCACCAGTAACGTGAATTTGGTTTGTGGAAATAACTTGCGCAGTTCATCTTGCGCATATTGCGCGAACCCATGATTTGAGGTCCCAATATAGGTCGTTAATTGTGTCATAGCCGCATCCTTTAGGTCATTTACATTCTTATACACTTACTGCATTTGATCTATTTATCCTCAATAACTTTGATCCACGGACGATCTTGGAACCATTCTAAGGTAATATCAATTCCGAAAGCTTGACGAATATTGGCTGGTGTTAACACATCTTCCTTGCGTCCAGCAGCAATTAACTCACCTTGCTCGATAATCGCAACATGCGTAAATAGAGGAATAATTTCTTCAATGTGATGTGTGACATATACAACCGTTACATCTTGTTTACTTAGGTCGTTAACATCCGCTAAAAACCGCTCGCGCTCATATAAATCAAGTCCTGCTGCAGGCTCGTCCATAATTAGAATCGATGGATTACTCATTAATGACCTGGCAAGCATGACTTTTTTGCGTTCTCCTTGGGAAAGACTGCCTAATGGCTGATCAGCAAGATGTGGAATGCGAACACGCTTCAGCATCTCGAGTGCCCGATCCTTCACTTCCTGCGGGATCTCTTGATAAAAGCGGAGATAGGCATATTCACCCGTAGCTACTACCTCGAGAACTGGGTCAATTAAGCTCAATTTTTCAAAAAGCGATTGTGAAATGTAGCCGATTTGCTTGCGAACTTCACGAACATCACACTGGCCATAGCGATTACCTAGGACATCAACTGTCCCTCGGCTTGGAAATTCATAGGCATTCATCAGCTCTAGCAGTGTTGTTTTACCTGAGCCATTACGTCCCAGCAATACCCAGTGTTCACCGGATTCGATATGTACATTCACATCTTTTAAAATATGGCGTTCCCCACGTATAAAATGTATACCAGATAAATGGATCATAAGTTCATTTCCTTTCACATTACGGTTTACTTGGATATGTTCCTTGTGCGACGCCTAATAATACTTCCTCTGGCATCCGATGTGCAAATAGCCCCATACGATCAGGCTTAACGGTACCAAGCATTTGATACATCTGCGTGCAAGCAGAAGGGCTTGAAGTATGAATATAAATTGTTCTAGGAAATTTGCGATGCTGAATCAACCAAATGACAACATCCATCCCCGTCTGCTTCGACATCCAGCCCAAATCATGATCTAGAGATAAAATGTCAACCTCACATTCTTCGAGTAACGTGATGCATTCTTTGGCATCTTTGGCTAAGACGAATCCTTGTGGACAAGGACGCGAATCATCTAAGTATACATGAATCATCCTCACATTTCCTTTCCAGCAGCGAATTGACGAGTCTAATCTCTTCCCGATGTGTGCCATCCGTCCCCGTTCCCGTCTCAAGAACGATCGGAATGTCCTGCAAAAAGGGGGAAGCCAGCAGTTCTTGAAATTGGGCTAAGGTGATATGGCCAGCACCTATATTAGCATGCCGATCGCGGCGTGATCCCAAAGGATGCACGGAATCATTCAGATGCACGGCCTTCAAATGGGGCAAATAGTCTAGTTGCGCCCCCCTGGTCTCTAATTCAAACCAGTCTGACCCTTGCCACAGACGACTTGCAAATGCGTGACAGGTATCCAAACAAAAGCCGATCTTATCCGGCCTTTCGCATAATTTACGAACCTGTACCATTTCTTCCATCGTTAGTCCTAGTTGAGATCCTTCTCCAGCTTGATTTTCGAGCAAAATCAAAGAAGCTCCCGTATAACTCGCCGTAGCGCTATTCAAACATTGTATTATATTTTTGTAACCTTGTAATGGTTCTATTCCTGTATATTTGCCAAAATGCACCACAAGTCCAATCGAACCGCAGGCATTTGTAATGTCCAAGCCATTTTTCAGCAGGTTCACCATCAACTCACGTTCCGTTTCATCCACGGCAGGATTCAACGCATAAGGGGCATGTCCAATGGAAAGAATGCCATTCTCCTTACATAATTGTGCGCAAGCGCTTGTATCTTTTGGGTTGACCACTTTCGTCGCGAGGCTTCGAGGATTCATCGGAAAATATTGAAAGGCGTTCGCTCCCATTGACAGGGCCGTTTTGGCTGCGTTGACATAGCCCCCTCTTGTACTTACATGGGCACCGATAAACATGTTCCATCCGACCTTTCACTTTTGACAATGGGCACAATAAAAGCACTTACGACTTGATATCTCAATTTGAATAATAGGAAGTCCACAACGCAAACAAGGCTCATCTTTGCGATCATAAACGCGGCATCTCGGATTATATTGCCCAGTTAACTGATCTCCTGTGAATATAGGTTCCTCCATGTAGCCTCCTACTTGGATCGCCTCACGGAGCAGTGCCTGCATTGACTGAAAGAGCTGGATTTTCTCTGTTTCGGAAAGTGAAGTCATCGACCTCATAGGAAGGATACCGGCTTCAAAACAGATTTCGTCGGAGTAACAATTCCCTATACCAGAAAGAAAACTTTGATCAACAAGGGAGACTTTGAGATTCCTCTTTTTCTTGCGGAGCACATTTTGAAACTGGAGCAGGTTCAATCCAAGTGGCTCTGGGCCCAGCTTACGGAGAAGAAGATCAACCTCGTGTAGCGAATGTATGTGTAAATATCCTAAACGTAATCCAATGAAATATAGCTTCTTATCGCCAAAATGAATTTCAAATTGGACCGTTCGATCCGGTCTCTCTTCTTCTGTTCCATAAAACATCCAACCACCAAGCATCAGGTGAAGGACGAGTACTTCACCTGTAGCCAAATGGAAAAGTAAATGTTTCGCTCTTCGCTCCAACCGCACAAACCGATTACCTGTAAGCTTGTTTGCGAAAGCATCTGGCGCAATATTCAATGATTTCGGACGTGTAACGTCTGTTCCCGTAATCGGTACGCCTTGTATCAATCTCGACAACTGCTGACGATAGGTTTCCATTTCGGGAAGCTCAGGCACATCAACCGCTCCTTGCCATTTTTTTACCTTGTATAACCAAATGGCGGTTCGTGTAAACACAATGCCCCTACGAAATAAGTGATATGCGAAAAAATGAACGATTAAATTAAGCCTTCACTGACGTAAACGGGCTTGACTGTTTTTTTGTTACGTTTGGATCGAGCTGCTGTAGAAGAACCAGAGAAAGAGATGGCATCAGAAGTAGACGAAGGTATAGATTGAGAAGTGCTAGAAGAAGCTTGAGAAGTTGGATGAGCTTCGTAAGATGACCTAGCGTGAGATAATGAGCGAGATGCGGGTCTCTTAGCATGTGATTCACTCCCACTTAACTTTTGCTTCCGTATTTTCTCTTTCAACCGAGCCATCCGCTTCTCCCAAGCTTCCTCCAACTCATTAATTTTCCGGTCACCCCGATGCAGTGCACGTCGTCGCCATAGCCTAGCCCACGCTTCTTCCGCGTAAAATACAGCCTGATCTAAATCCTTCTCCTTGTGCTCGTAGTACATCGCAAGTTCCAAATACGGTTCCAGTTGAAGGGAAATACTTGAAGGTTTAAGTAAAATCGCTTGTTTCCAGAGCAGCGTAGCACGATCGTAACGATTATATTTCTTGTAATAGCCAGCTAATTGAAGTAAGGCAGTTTCTCGCTGAGCTGGCAGCAAGGTCACTACTTTTGACATTAATTTTCCATATAAAACATTGAAATAACGCTCCGCCTTAGCTGCACGTGCCATTTTCTCGAGCCAAAGACCCGTGCGGAAGAGTTCTTCCGGGTCGAGGTTGAGGTCTGGCGTGATGACATCGCTGTCAGACTTGAAATTAGAGATGTGATAGGGATTGAGGTCATGAACAGAATCATGGTCAAAATCTGAATCAAGATATGATACATGACAAAAATCAGAATCAAACTCAGAATCAATATCAGAATCAATATCACATACATGGCCACAATCAAGGCTAGTCTCTAGATCAGGTTCAAGTTCTCGCTCTAGAAACGTTTCCATCTCTGGCTGCAATAACTTACCAAAGTGTATCGTTAACGCCGCCAACGTTACGATATCGTGCTCATTATGAATAAATACACCTGCAAGAACCGCAGGATCTTTCTCCGCTAAATATTGAAAGTATAAGGCGGGCGCCATAGACCCTGGTACATCGTCTACGCGCTCAAAGCCCAGTCGGCTCTCTTCTACCTTGCTCAATCGGCAAGAAGGCAGTGTATTTCGCCACAGACTCCTAGACGGATATAGTAGATCAAGTTGAAGCAATTCGGAGTCATCTAGCTTAAGCCGATTCAGGACGAAACGATTCTTCAAAATCGGCCAGTCGAACGTTCGGCCATTATACGAGACGATATGTGTATATCGTCCAAGTAGCTCTTGCAGGTACACCAGCATCGCATGCTCCTCTGCTGGGTTGCGAATCATGAGCTGTTCAACGGTGAACAGCTCGCCGGTGTAATAGCCGATGCCGACCATGAACGGAACATTGCCTGCGCCGACGCCGAGTCCGGTTGTCTCGGTATCGAAGAAGAGCAGCTCTTCGTGCCGGACGACGGCGTCCTGCTCGTGAAAGCTGGACAGCTGCGGCGCAACATCGGCTAGCTCACGCAGCCGATACTTGCCGTGCGCGCTGTCCGCGCCGTACACACGGCGCCGCATAACGAACGAGCCCGCCGGGCTCGTCGTAATATGGGCGCCGAGCTGCGCCCACTCGCCCCCTGCCTCCGGCGGGGGCGGCGGTGTACCCCCAGCCGCCGCAGGTCCCCGCAGGCGGCCGAGCCTTTCACGGAGCCCGCTCATCGGGCACCGCCTTCCAGCTCTGCGAGCAGCTCTAGCGCGAGCTTCTTGCCCAGCAGGCCGACCTCTTCGATCGGCCCCACACAGGCCGGGCAGCCGCTGATGCAGCCGCAGCTCTTAATCAGGCTGCGCGCCTGATCCATCAGCTGTCCGTGAACCTCGTACAGCCGATCACTAAGACCTACGCCGCCAGGATAGCGGTCGTAGAAAAACACCGTCGGCAGCTTGCTATGCACTGCCTTCACCTGCGGCACGACCCGAATATCCATCGGGTCGCACATCAAATACAGCGGCGCCAAATGCGCCAGCACGTTCGCAATGCCAAGCAGCGCATGCTGCATGTCATTCGCTGAACGCCCTGCCGACATCGCCTCGTCGAACGTAAACCAATAAGAGCTCGTGTGCAGCTCTTCCTCAGGCAAACGAATCGGCCCTGAACCGATATTCTCATGCGTACGCAAACGAATTTTCTTAAATATCGTCGGCTGCGCATTCACCGTGACCTCTCCTAGTTGACGTAACAAACCGCCAACGCGCCCTTCTCGATTCACATACAGGACCTTCAGCTGTACAGCCATACTTGCATCCGTAAAGTAATCCACATTTACTTGTCGCACGAACGCTTTCTTCTCTTCGTAATCCAACTTTTCCACTTGGAATTGAATACCTTCATGTATATAAATAGCTTCTTCGTGTATCAATGTCGGAGCACTAAAACGATCGCACTCCCCGATCACTCGATGCCCATTGGTCATATCGATAATGACAAAATTCTCCTGAGCCGCAGATCGTAACGAGATATTATGAGCTGGAAAGGATTGCTCCATCCAATACCAACGATCATTGACTTGGTGCAGCACTTGCTCCTCTGTTAAATACTCCAGAACATCGGTGAGCGATTCCTCACCGAACTTCTCATTCGCTTCGAAGGGAAGCTCATACGCCGCGCACTTCACATGATCAACGAGAATAATCAGGTTGTCAGGGTGAATCCGAGCCTGCTCTGGCGGACGCTCGAAGAAATACCGCGGATTCTGGATCAAATATTGATCCAGTGGATTGCTGCTCGCGACGAGAATCGTCAGCGATGTCTCCTGCCGCCGTCCGGCACGTCCGGACTGCTGCCAAGTGCTGGCTATCGTGCCCGGATAGCCATTAAGCACGCACGCTTGCAGCTGGCCGATGTCGATGCCCAGCTCTAGCGCGTTCGTGCTCACTACGCCGCGGATTTCCCCGCTGCGTAAGCCTCTCTCGATCTCCCTGCGCAGCTTCGGGAGATACCCGCCGCGATAGCCGCGGATCGACTTGCTGCCCAGCTCGTGGCTCACGAGCTCCTGCAGGTAGGTCAGCAAGATCTCCACACGCACGCGGCTCCGTGCAAATACAATCGTCTGGATCCCGCTCCGCAGCAGCGTTCCTGCTAGCTTACGCGTCTCCAAGACGGAGCTTTTACGAATCCCCAGTTGTTGATTAACCACAGGTGGGTTATAGAACACGAAGTGCTTCTCACCCGCAGGCGCACCATTATTATCAATCAGCTTTACGGTTTCACCAATCAAGCGTTCCGCATGCTCTTTCGGATTATCAATCGTCGCCGATGCACAAATAAACTGTGGATTCGAACCGTAGAAGCGACAAATGCGCTTTAATCTCCGAATCACATTCGCCACATGACTGCCAAAAACGCCGCGATAGGAATGCACTTCATCTATGACAATGTAGTTCAAATTCTCAAACAACTTCACCCATTTGGTGTGATGAGGCAGAATCGCGGAATGAAGCATATCCGGATTTGTAACCACGATATGCCCTGCATTTCGAATCGCCTGGCGAACGGTAGGCGGCGTATCTCCGTCATAGGTATGTGTCTTAATGTCCACATCCATGAATTCAACCATTTCCTGCAGTTCGGCGACTTGATCCTGAGCCAAGGCTTTCGTAGGAAACAAATACAGTGCCCGCGAAGCATCGTTCTCCAAAATCTTTTGCAACACAGGAAGGTTATAGCATAACGTCTTACCAGAAGCCGTAGGCGTTACTGTAACCACATGATGTCCTGCCGTTACTTGACGAAAAGATTCTGCTTGGTGCGTATATAATTGTCCGATATGTTTATGTTCAAGTGCAGCACGAATACCCTCATGTAGTCCGTCTGGAAAAACTGCCAGCTTCGGATCACGTGGGGGTATCGTGTGCCAATAGGTTACTTGCGCCATAATTTCTGGCGTTTGCCGCAGCCCATCAATCATCTCTATCATGGAAGAAACCTTGCCTGTGAAAGGATTCATAAACTGAATCTCCTTACCCATTATGTTTCTTTCATTTTAACGAATATACGTTCGTGTGTCTACATTAAATCGGCAGAATCATCATAATCGTAACGAATGCCATCATGACCTTCGCTTGCAATGAGCGCCGTTACCGATAAAGCTTGGTTGGCACTTTCTTGCATTTTAAACAGAACTTCTTGATAATCCCTTGTACGATGCTCTTCTCTGTCAACCTTCATGGCGGTTCTTAAAGCTCTTTCGATGATAATGACATCATGACTAGTGAAATTCACGGCTTCTCGCACCTCTTCTTGGTCTATCATTTCATAACTTCTAGCTTTGCCATATTGCGGTAAACCCATACAAGTCAAACTCAAGATTGATAAATTCGTAAACTGTCTCGTAATCAGGTAAAATTAGGATGTGAATACATTAAAGGAGGAATTACTTATGACAACATCCTTACCAGCTGAAATTGAAACGCACCGCCAACCCGAGCACGAAATTAACCCACAGTTCCTAGAGCGTTGGTCCCCTCGTTCCTTTTCCGATCAGGAAGTCGCTGAAGACGTTCTTCTGAGCTTATTTGAAGCAGCTAGATGGGCACCATCCGGCAGCAATAATCAACCTTGGCGTTTCATTGTCGCTCGCACCCCTGAGCAATTGGCTAAATTTCATTCGTTCATCATGCCGCTTAATCGAATATGGTGCGAGAAAGCGCCCGTTCTTACACTTGTCATCTCCAACACCAAAACACCTAAAGGGACAAATAATCCTAGCCACGCTTTTGACACTGGAGCAGCTTGGGGTTACTTAGCTCTAGAAGCCAACAATCAAGGGCTTATTACACACGCAATGGGTGGATTTGAACGTGATCAAGCACGTGAAGCGCTTAACATCCCTGCTGATTATGAACTTCATGCAGTTATTGCGATTGGTTACCGTGGACCTGCTGAGGCACTTCCAGAAGCCTTGCAAGAACGCGAAGTTCCATCAGGCAGACGCGAAGTTAACGAGTTTATTTACGCTGGTCAATTCGAATAAAGATCACTTTTCTAGGCAAAAAAGAACACGTCAGCACTTGAAATCAAGTGTTTTGAGGTGTTCTTTCTCTTTTTCTCCTTTTAATAAGGAGTCTCCACTTTATCAACTTTGGCTTTATACGAGGGGTCAAAATAAGCAGTAAACGTCAAATTCACGGTTATTTTCCGAGTCGTTTCTTTCGGTAGATTCCCATAATTGACCGCATCCACATTGATCAGCCTAGGTAAATCCTGCAATTGTGTAATCGCAGCCGTCACTTCTTTGAACGTGCCGCTAAGTGTGGTTGTTACCTTCACTTCACGAACATTTGGAAATGTGCTTTTTTTCGTTGTATCAGCAGACTGTGTAGATTTATCACTAACGGAGTAGGCAATCGAGCTAAAGGATACGTTCTGATCTTTTCTAATCTTGTTTAAATCTAGTGTTAATTGCTCCGTATTATCCCACAATGGAAGTGCAGCTTGCACTTCTTTCAACGAAGGACCCGCATTAGTTTTCTGTTTTTCACTCACTTTTTGAGATAGCAGCTGATTTTGTTTACCTAGTAAACTTAGTTCACTCTCTTGCGCTTTCACCTTTGTTGAGGAAGGAATTTGCACCCAATAATAGAAGGCAAAAAGACCTAAAAAAAGAAGTGCTGCGCCAAATAACAACCATGTTTGCTGATTATTTTTGTTGGACATCTGACGTTGCAGCTCCTTTCACATCTCCTGATGCTGATTTAGCCGTTGCATCTTTGGGAGCATCCTTTTTCAACGAAATTGTATAATTCACGGTGTATTGCTTCGTACCTGATACATTTGTATTCCCTTCATCTGGTAGAACGTTTGAGTTGTTACTAACCGGGGTACCTTTACTCGCTGTTCCTCCGTTTGTCGACTCTGTTATGGACTGTAGTAAGGTATTGGCTCCGAATGAAAGCTTCCTTAAATCAAACAAATAACGCGCAGAATCCTCCATGTTGGCGAATAGAACCGTCATTGATATCTGAGCATCAGCTGCATAAGCCATCGTTGTGATATGCGCATCCACAGGCAATGGCTTCATCATCTCATTCACAAGCGCAACGACGTCCTTACGTGCGGCTTTCGTGACAGCAATGAAATTAGCAGGATCCGTGGACGTCTCAGGTTTCACGGTCAATTTAGCTTCAAGTACGTTTTTCTCCGTTTGGTACTGAGTGAGTTTCGCTGTGTTTTGCGCGATTTCATTCCGGTTATCCAAATATGTCTTTCCACTAATACCCATACAAGCAACCCAGGCGACAACAAAAATCAAAAGAACAAACAGTTTAATTTTGGTTTCTGTTTTCCGATGCGGCTGCAAATTGATCTGTGCATTTCGATTCGTAAACATGGCAACACCAACAGCAACACGGAAGGCATTGGCATTAAAATCCTGCGAACGTCCTTTGGTGAACACATCGAAATCCACCATCTCCACATGCAATTCAGTTAGCCCTTGCTGCAATTCGCTATGTAGCTGAAAGCGTGCCTCATCCACTCCCGTTACAATAATGTGGGATATGCGACTTGCACCTTCTTGAATACTATATTGATAGAAACTCAACATTCTTGAGATTTCAGCGATGATTTCACCAATCTGATCAGAAGTCAGTCCCTCATTCACACTTACATCATGTTCAACAAGCGTTATCGTTCGCATGAAGATGGGATTCCCATTTTGCAACATATACACTTCAAGTGAATTTTTATCTAAAGAAATTAACATCGATTCTTGAAAAAACTCTTCCTGCTGCGCAGCTATTGCTCTCGCAAGGGCCGTTGCTGAAATTTCAGCAGCCTTCACATGGATTCCCGCATCTTCAAAAATGCTCACATAACTTTGAATCAACTTCTTAGGCGCCGCGAAAACCAACACCTGCGTACTCTCGTCGTCATGTCCAACTTTGATAAAATCATAAACTGGATCCTCGAAAGGCAAACGCAGCGCGGTCTCTACTTCCAACTCCACAAGCTGCGCAAGCTCGGAAGCCTTAATGCTGGGGATACGCATTTTGCGGATAATAATTTGAGAAGTCGGGATCGCGATTGTTGCCGTTGCACCTCGAAGCTTCTCAGTTTTGACCCATTGCTTAACCTGCAGACTTAATGACTCCGCGTTCATGATTTGATCTTCAATAATTATTCTTGGCGGGATGGGCAAAAAACCGTTTGAACCGATCTCCCATGTCTTTTTCTTCTTCACAGTTACATATCGGATACCCGTTTGATCGATCGTTATCCCGATTCTTTTGCTACCTAGACCGAACATTCCCATCACATCCTGCTATCCGATTAATTTGAGGTAAGCCTCTATAAGATCCGATCCATATCCATAAGAAATAAGGATGCCCACAGCCAAATAGGGGCCGAATGGAACCGGCTGTTTTCTCTTAATGATGTTTAACAGCAGCAGCAGTCCACCAACCAGACTACCGATCAGACATGCTAAAACGAAAGCCACAAGGATAGGTGTCAGGCCTACGACAAAGCCGCAAACTAACAGGAGCTTGGCATCTCCCATTCCCATACCACCGCGCGTTAGTAATGAAATCATCACGACAATCCCGCATCCAATCACAGCGCCAAGCACATAACTCCACCAGGCCTGACCACCGGGAAACACGAGCCGTAATACGACAAAAACGGGAAAGAAAAACATCAAAACTTGATTCGGAATACGCATCACCGTCAAATCCGAAATCGTAATAATAACTAATAAACTAACCAAGACGAGTCCCACAAGTGCCTCTCCTGTGATCCCCTCGTGCACATACACCCAGAGAAATAACAACCCCGTTACCAGTTCTCCAATTGGATATAAAATGGAAACCTTTGACTTGCAATAACGGCAAGATCCTCTGCTTAAAAGATAGCTGAACACAGGGATCAGATCCCTTATTTTCAACTGAGTCTGGCATGACGGGCATGCCGAAGGCGGGCGAACGATGGACTGCTTCGCAGGCACTCGCAGTGCAACTACGTTGAAGAACGAACCTAGAACAAGACCAAGGATGAAGATATATAATGAGATTAGAATCGTCATGTGGTGGGGTCGCTTTCGTTTGATTTTAAAAAAGGAATCGGAATGAACCGATTCCTTTTTTAAGAAAATGTTAGTTTTCTGTTGGATACGCCGCTGCAGTTCCAGTAACATCAACAATTGTACCTTTAGATGCAATTACACCTGCAGCATCCATTTTAAATGATTTAGTTGAAGTTGAAATGACAACGTCAACTAATTGACCATCAGTGTCATAATCTAATTTCCCTGCGGTTATCACATCTTTAGTACTTGGCAAAACAATATTTGAATCCAAATAATGACTCGCAACTAATTTCGATTTAATATTTACTTTAAGCGGAACTGAGCCTTCCACTTCTGAAGTTATGTATAATCTTGAGGCTTCATACACTTGATGGAAAAGTGCCACATCAGCATCTTTTTTCGACTTATCAATTACCCCCAAAATATAAGGAACCGCAATCGCCGCAATTACCGCCAAAATAACAATAACCGCCAATAACTCAATCAATGTAAAACCTTTCTCTTCCTTCTTCAAACGGTTCATCATTTTAATTAACATACGTTCTACCTCCATGTAGTTTATTTAACTCAAATTGGAATACATACTGAACATCGGCAGCATAATCGCCGCAACAATCCCACCAACTACTCCTGATAAAACAACGAGCAGTAACGGCTCCAGCAGCGATTTCAAGCGATCCACCGTGTTCTCGACGTCCATTTCGTAGAAATCGGCGATTTTCTCTAGCATTTGATCCAAGGAGCCTGTTTCTTCGCCAATCGCAATCATCTGTGTAACCAACGGTGGAAACACCCAAGCTTGCTTTAATGGCTCGGACAACGGATTGCCTTGCCGAAGAGATTCAGCCGATTTTCGAATAAATCCACCAATCACCTTATTCCCGACCACTTCTTCCACGATGGCCAGTGACTGTAGAACAGGCACAGCACTCGCGTAAAGCGATGAAAGTGTTCGCGTCATCAGGGCTACGGACCCTTTTTGCTTCAGCTTACCGAAAACCGGTATTTTCAGCTTTAGATAATCTAGCGCATATGCGCCTTTTTCATTTCGCTTTGCAACCTGATACACGACAACAATTGCTGCGATCGCAAGTAACCACGAGACCCATTGATGCTGAATACTATTACTTAGCCCTAAGACAATCCGCGTGATCAAAGGTAGCTCCGCATGCAAGGATTCGAATGTACTCACGAACTGCGGTACAACCGACTTTAAGAGATAAATAACGGCTACAATCGAAAGTCCCCCAACAGTCGCCGGATAGGTCATGGCCGACTTGATCTTCTCGCGTGTCACATGCTCTTTTTCGAAAAAACGCGCTAAGCGATCCAGCGTCCCTTCCAAGTCCCCTGTCTCTTCCCCCGCTCGCACCATGTTAATAAACATCGGAGGGAAGATCCGTTTATGCTCCGAGATCGACTGTGAGAATGAAATCCCCTTCGAAATACTTGACGCAACTTCTGTCAAAGATTTTTTCAATGCTTTACTTTCCGTTTGAGCCGCCAAGATACTAGTTGCCTCTACAATGTTCACACCCGCTCTGATCAACGTAGCAAATTGGCGGCAATAGACGATAAAATGAATCGTTTTGACTGGATTCCCGATGTAAATCTCCGTTTTTAACGCCTTGAATTGCTCTTCCTTCACAGAAAGGACGATATACCCTTTTTTGCGAAGCTCATCAACGGCAGTCGGCTTATCTGAAGCGGATATTTTACCCTTCAACTGCTTACCACTACTGCCCCTGACCTCATACATAAATTCAGACATTACAAGACACCACCTTCAGCAAGATAAGCTCTCGCTGCGATCGGATCTATAAGCCCCTGCTGCATCTGCTCTTTGATGGACATGTCCAATGTGTGCATGCCCTGACTCCGGCCTGTTTGCATGACGCTCTTGATTTGATGGATTTTCTCCGATCGGATCAAGTTGCCAACCGCTGGCGTATTAATCATAATTTCCGTTGCACATGAGCGGCCTTGCCCATCTGGCTTAGGAAATAATCGTTGGGAAATAACTGCAACAAGAACTGCCGCTAATTGCACCCGAATTTGACCTTGCTGATGTGCTGGAAACGCGTCAATAATCCGATCAATCGTCTGTGGAGCATCTGTCGTATGTAGCGTCGCAAATACTAAATGGCCAGTTTCTGCGGCCGTCACTGCGGCTGAAATCGTTTCGAGATCCCGCATTTCACCTACCAGAATGACATCTGGATCTTGACGAAGTGCTGCGCGCAAACCATTCGAGAACGACTTCGTGTCACTACCCACTTCCCTTTGATCAATGATGGAAGAGGCATGCGTATGTAGAAACTCAATGGGATCTTCTAGTGTGACAATATGTTTCTTTTCTTTGCGATTAATGTAATTAATCATGGCTGCTAACGTGGACGATTTACCACTTCCTGTCGGTCCTGTCACTAAGACTAAACCTTGCGGCTTCAATGCTAAGGTAGAAATGATCGGCGGCAGTTGTAATTGTTCTAGAGATGGAATCGCTGTAGGAATCGTACGAATCGCAACACTCACACGCCCTCTTTGTCGATAGGCATTAATCCGATACCTCGAGCAACCTTCCAATTCATAGGAAAAGTCTATCTCACCCGCTTCTTGAAATCGTTCAACTTGCGCTGAGCTTAGTAAAGCTTCCGCCATACCACGTGTATCCTCTGTAGTTAAAGCCTCATCACCAACCAGTTGTAAAGTCCCATGTACTCGTAAAACAGGCGGGGAACCCACAGACAGATGTAAATCTGATGCCTTCGACTCATGTGCTTGCCTCAATAGGTCTACAATGCGATCTAACGATTGCGACATGTTTGCCACCTCCCTTCTCATTAGTAAGCGACGGTTTCACGAATCACTTCTTGCAACGTCGTAAAGCCTTGTTTGACCTTGTCAATGCCATCATCCATTAATTGGATCAATCCATGTTCTAATGCTACTGCTCTCATCTCCTGGACAGTCGCTTTATCGCTTATCAATTGACGGAGACCCTCGTTGATTCCCAGGATTTCATGGATAGCAAAACGTCCTCGATACCCGGTACGATTACAGTTCCCGCAGCCTGCACCCTTGTGCAGTTTTTCTGCATGGATCCCTTTATTTTTCATAAAAATAACTTCTTGATCTGATGGTGTATACGCTACTTTGCACTCTGGACAAATCCTGCGAACAAGCCGCTGCGCAACGACGCCGATCAGTGAGGAAGCAATCAGATAAGGCTCAATACCCATGTCTCGGAACCGCGTAATCGTACTAACGGAGTCATTCGTATGTAGGGTTGAAAGAACCAAATGTCCCGTTAACGAGGCACGAATCGCAATTTCCGCTGTTTCCGCATCTCGAATCTCTCCAACCATGACGATATTCGGATCTTGACGGAGGATGGAGCGTAGCCCAGCTGCGAAGCTAAGTCCAATCGTTGGGTTAACATGCACTTGATTGATCCCCGGCAATTGATACTCCACAGGGTCTTCAACGGTAATGATATTGGCATTTTCACGATTCAAGTGGCTGAGTGCAGAATAAAGCGTGGTTGTTTTACCACTACCTGTCGGTCCAGTGATTAGCAAAATGCCATAAGGTTGTTCAATCATTTCACGGAAAATACCCATGTTATGTTCACCGAAGCCTAATTGATCAATTGGCTTAACACCTGTTGACAGATCAAGCAATCGAAGTACAATTTTCTCTCCGTGGATGGTTGGTAAGGATGAAACCCGAATATCAATATGTTTAAAGTCCACCTGCATTTTGATACGACCATCCTGCGGTAACCTTCGTTCAGCAATGTTCAGCTTGGCCATAATTTTCAGCCTTGCTGTGATAAAGCCTTGCATTTGCTTCGGAATAAGCCTTTCCGTTCTTAGATGTCCATCAATTCGGTACCGAATGACCAGATTGGTTTCACCTGGATCCACATGAATATCAGAAACCTTCAATTGGACGGCCTGCTGAATCATCTGATTCACGAGTCGCACGATCGGCGAATCTTCATCCGTAATTTCCGTTTCTTTAATATCCTCAGTGGTAGGCATGTCTGTCATCATTTGGCTCATCGAATCCTGAAGCCCATAATGACGCGCTATAGCACGCTGTAACTCATCCCTGCTCGTAATCGCTGGTTCAATTCGGTAACCCGTACTCATACGCATTTCTTCGATAGCAAAATAATCAAGTGGGTCAGCCATCGCAACCATCAGCTTACCGCCTTCTTTATGAAGGGGGATCGCTTGGTAGCGTCTAGCCATGCTCTCTGGAATGATCTTCGTGATTTCAGGATCAATCTGGTATTTGAACAAACTCACATGCGGGATTCCCAGTTGGAATTCGAGGACCTCAATCAACTGCTGCTCTGTAATGTAGCCTTGTGTGATTAGTAAATCGCCAAGCTTTTGTTTCGTTTTCCGCTGCTCTTGAAGCGCCTCTTGGAGTTGAGCCTCCGCAATAATTCCGCTCTCGACTAACAAGTCTCCTAATCTCTTCTTAATCAGCGCCATGCCTATTCCACTCCATCCCTGTTTGACGAGGTATTTGATCTTTCAATCCTAAAACTATATAGGACTATATACCTAAAAATGCGATAATAAATCCCATTATACAACATTAGGATACGTTCTTGTATATATGTTCTCGTAATTTCTGTGAATTCCTTCCCGAAAAATGACAAGTAAATAGGTATTTACGATTATTTTATATTGTTTTTCATAATATTTTTCATAATTATGTACACAAAGTGTATATTTTTTGATTGTAAAAGTAGTAAAATAGTCTCATATAGAACTACTTCACACCATTTAGAAGGAGGGGAACCGATGTTGCCGACTATACATAAAAAAATAAGTCTCATTCTATTCTTTACATTACTCGCTTCCATTTTAAGCCTTATTGCAGGTCCAATGTCTCACACCGCTCACGCTGCTACAGGCGATTCGGTCACCGTTGCTTTACAAGCATCGAATAACAAATACTTGTCTCCAGATTCGAGTGACAGCTCGAAAGTGAAGGCAAGTACAACTAGCCCTTGGTTCAGCGAGTTATTCGATTTGATTGATCAGGGTGATGGGAATGTAGCTTTGAAATCTCGATCCAATGGTAAATACGTTAGCGTAGGCTCTAGTGCGAACTCTTCTTTAAAAGCCGATTCCTCGACAGTAGGGAATACGGAGAAATTCACACAGATTGTGAACACGAATGGCACGATTTCACTGAAATCTGTATCCTTCAATTATCTTTCTGTGCCGAGCAGCAGCAGCGATGGAATTACTCCAAATGTTACATCATCTAACGCATCTCAGTTTAAGCTTACCTACTTTGATCTAACAAAGCCGATCAAGATTCTGGAAATCAAGGATCTAGAAGCAAACGGCAGTGCAACCTCCATCGTTTCCGATCTTGCAACTACATTAGGATCGAACACCAATTTGCAAATCGAAACGATGAGTATCAAAAAGTTTGTCGCACTTCGCGACGAGCTGGATGGGAAATATGATGCCATTTATTTTGGTAAAAGCTTATTCAATCCGACCTCTGAGACAGGGAACAATCACAACACAAGATATGAAGAGAACGATATAACACCTCTCAAAGCAACTGAACTTACAGACAAATATATTACAAAAGGTCTACCCGTAATTGTATATAGTGATTCTTCTACGAATCGCGGAGCGCTTTATCAGGGTTATTTAAATAATGGTACATGGACACGTAAATCCGGTAATCTGTTCGCGTTATTTAACCCTTATAATACGACTACTCCTCAAAGCAATGTTATTTTCGTAAACAATACTGACATTGGCTCTCTAAGCGCCTTTCTAACCAAAACAAATCTGCTCACGAGCGCCAATGTTAGACCGCAGTTAAATGTGACGAACAAACCTTTGGATTACACCTTAAGTGCGAACCGAAGCGCTAGTTATAAAGCTGGCGATACGCTGTCTTACACGTTTAATGTCTCGAATATACGTAATCTAGCTCAACGTAATCTTGTTGCAAATCTCTACCTGGGGACTGACAGTGTTTTGAAATTTGACGCCACGAAATTGGTACAATCTGTTGCAGTGACTAGTCTGACGAACAATACGATCAGTTTTGTCCTACCGAAAGGCTACTCTGGTTTGTACTACTGGCGCCTCGAACTCGTTGATCAAACCAGCACCGGCAAATTGAAGGATGCTACCTTTGGTGTGTTCCATTACCAAGATCAAGCACCACAGATAAATGTCTTGCAGGTTTTGCCCAACTCACAATCATCTAATCTAACAAGTAGTTTGAAATTGGAATCTAATCTTAAGCAAAATTATTTACACTCCGACGATTATCAAATTAATATTACCGTGACTGATTTTAATAAATTCAACTCAACGGATTACAGTACGCTTAATGGTAAATACGACATGGTCATTTTTGGTTTTAATGATTCATACAACCAAACTGGCGATATCTCGGCAACCGCAGCAGCTGCAGTTAAATCCTTTATCGCAACTGGTCAAGGCGTCATGTTCACGCATGATACCGTTTACCAAGGGAATCAGACCTGGATTACTAATTTCCAAGCAGCCACTGGTCAAATTGGACCGATGACGAATATGGGTCTTAACGCTCCCAACACTTCAACATCGACGGTCAAAGTAAACGAAGGGCTTCTCACTGAATTCCCCTTCTTCATTAGTGAAATGACACCGCAAGTTGCAACAACGCATGATCAGTATTTCAGACTTAACCTGAATGATGCAGATGTCATTCCTTGGTACAATATTAATGGAAGTCCACGTGATATCGAAGATAGCTGGAACCATTACTACACATATTCCAAAGGAAACGTAACCTACTCAGGTACTGGACATAATTTCGTGAACACCTCAGTGAACAGTACTTTCCCGGATTGGGAACAAAAGCTATTTGTTAACACCATGTATCGCGCATTTATTGGATCTAATCATAAGCCAACGGTAGATATCCTTTCCCCTGTTGCTTTTGATACGACGTCCAAAAACTATATTTCTGCAAACAGTGATATATCGGTCAGCTTCAAACCTAACGACTTGGATTTAAATGATAAGAAAGTAACTTCATCCATTATTTTCAAATACAAAGACAGCCAAGGAACCAATCAAGCCGTAACAGTACTTAGTAATTTTGAATCCAATAAAGGCGAAACGATTAATAAATCCTTTACTAATCCGCTTTCCGCAAGCGGTGGAGATCTAACGATTTCTGTTTCCACGCGAGATGCTGCTGGTGCTCTTGAAACCAAAGAAGTTATAGTAAAAGTTATTACATCTACCAGCCTGACGCCAGACCGCACAATCTCAACGGATAAAATTGAAGTCAACGATCCGGTTACCGTCAACTATGCAATCAAGCCAACTGCCAAAACGTACAGTGCAGCGACGAATATAAGTGATTTGACGATTAGCGGTATTCATTTCAAGGAAGTCTTTCCAGCTAATCTAGAGCTAGTCTCCTATCCAACTAATTTAAAGCCTTCAGGTACGCTTGCAACAGGTTTTACATTAGAGGGTGATATCACGAGTATCCCTTACCGGAAGGAAGGCAACCAATTTGTAGGAGATCCCACTACGTTTACAATTGTTGTTAAACCGAAAAGCAGCGGGGACTTCTCTTTATCCAATGCGAACCTAACTTATAATGATTTTGCATCTTCCAACAGTCAAAATGTTCTGTTCTCCAACAAAGTATTTACAGCCTTTATTAAGATAACTAGCTTATCGTTAGATGATCTTACGATCGCTAGAGGGGACACGACGAAGTTGATCCCTAAAATTTTACCGATAACTGCCACTTACAAAAAAAATGAAGATTTTACATGGTCTTCAGACGCATCTTCCATCGTTTCGGTTAATGCCAGCGGCGAAATTAATGGACTCGCGGCAGGAACAGCCAAGATCACAGCCACCGCGAAGGATGGCAGCGGACTTGTAGCCACATCTGTTGTCTCAGTCATTCAGCCAGGCTTAAATATTACAGGACCTACTCAGGTCGCCGTGGATGCTTCGATCAATTTAACGGCAGCCCTCGTAACCGTCAATGAGAACGTGACATCTGTCCGATGGAGCTCTTCTGACGCCAGTACAGCAAGTATTGCATCTAGCAGTAACAATGCGTTCATTGGTGTTTTAGACGGTCATCACAAAGGCTCAGTCACGATAACTGCAACCGTGGTAACCGATAAAGGCAGAACCTATACCAAGGATTATACGGTTTCCGTCTTCATCCCAGTCACTTCTGTAGCTATCGGAAATAAAACCATTCGCGTTGGCGAAACGACACCATTAACACCAAGCTATTTACCACTCAATGCCGATTATCCGAGTTTTGCTTGGAGTTCAGACCGAACAGACCTTGTATCCGTTGATGCGAATGGAACGATCACAGGGAAAGCTGTTGGAACAACTCAAGTAACTGTGAGATCAACGGATGGATCTAATCGAGTAGGAAGTGCAACGATTACGGTCATGCAGCCAAGCATGACGGTCAGTGGCCCAAACAGCGTATTCATTGGTGACAAGATCACTTTGGAAGCTTCGCTGACCACGGTTAATGAAGACATTTCTACCATCACTTGGCGACCAGACGCACAGGATAAAGCTAGTTTTGCCACAGATGGTGATAATAAACGAGTGCTAACAGGTGTTCAGACTGGAACTGTCACGGGTATTGTGACGATAACAACGAATAAAGGGAATGTATATACGGGGAATTTCACCGTTGCCGTTAAGCCAGTTCTCATTACATCAGTTACGCTTTCCCCTGCCACAATTCGAATTGGAGAAACGTATGCTTCTAATTCTTCAATTTTACCTGCTAACGCTAGCAATAAAATTTTGAATTGGACTTCATCCAACACAGCTATCGCAACTGTTGATCAGAGCGGGAATGTACGCGGTGTCGCCACCGGTGATGCTACGATCACTGCAACGGCCACGGATGGTACTAACAGCAAAAGCAGTGCAAAATTCACGGTCATGCAGCCAACGATTACCGTAAGCGGACCAACGAGTGTAATCGTAGAAGATCAAATTACATTAGCTGTTTCACTCAATACGGTGAACGAGCAGATTTCATCGATTACATGGCGTCCTGATGCGCAAGATAAAGCGAGTTTCGTTACAAATGGCGATGACAAACGCATTCTCACAGGAGTCAAACCTGGCACTGTAATAGGTACAGTAACGATTGTCACTGATAAAGGGAATACGTATACGGGAAATTTCTCAGTCTTAGTAAAACCTATTCTCATTCAATCGATCACTTTGACTGGCTCCTCTACGATTCGTCTTGGTGAAACTTCAGCGGTTGCGACCAATATAATGCCTTTAAACGCTACTTACCAGAACTTAAGTTGGAGTTCCTCCAACCCTGCTATCGCGACGGTTGATCAGAACGGCAATGTCCATGGGGTGGCCGTTGGTGAAGTTACAATCACGGCAACCTCTACGGACGGATCAAACCGCACGGGTTCCGTCAAAATTACAGTCATGCAGCCAACGATCACAGTAAGCGGACCAACGAGTGTAATCGTGGAAGATCAAATCACTTTGGCTGTTTCACTCAATACGGTGAACGAGCAGATTTCATCTATCACTTGGCGTCCTGATGCGCAGGATAAGGCAAGCTTCGCTTATAATGGTGAAGACAAACGGGTTCTCACTGGGGTAACACCTGGCAACGTGATCGGTACTGTAATGATTACGACTGATAAAGGTAATACGTATACAGGGACCTTCTCTGTTACAGTGAAGCCCATACTTATCAAATCGATTTCATTGTCCGGAACTACAATTCGCGTTAAAGAAACTTACACAATAGTTCCATCTATTTCACCTCTACATGCAACGAATCAGCAATTAAACTGGAGTTCTTCCAACCCTGCTATTGCAACAGTTGATCAGAGGGGCAATGTCTATGGCGTGGCGGCTGGAGAAGTAACCATCACAGCAAAATCCATGGATACTACGGACATTACGGCAACAACATCAATTAAAGTTATGCAACCTGTAGTGACAATTGACAACCATTCCAACCTTCTAAGAGTTGGCAGCGAAATGACATTGATAGGGAAGTTAGATACGGTGAATGAAACAATACTTTCAGAAAGTATTAAGTGGAGTACGGGTGAAAACGATAAAGTAACACTTACTAATATAGTTGAAGGAGATTCCTATCGTGGAATTATTACAGGCAGTTCTCCAGGCATCGTAACCGCCACGATTACACTCAAGACAGATAAAAACAATATCTACACCGCGTCAACTTCATTCACCGTGTACACATTGAGCTTACCGAACAGTGAATTAGATATTAATGAATCAGCAGATTTACAACCGATTATCAATCCTTCCAATTTAGATCTAGGTGGTTTTAACTGGTCATCCAGTGACACTTCAATTGTAACGGTTGATCAAAACGGGCAGATTGAAGCGAAAAAAATAGGTACATCTACAATCACGATTGTTTCAAAAACGTATCCAGCTGTATCGGCAACTGGTGTGATCACGGTCATACAACCAGGCGTGCAGCTAACCACGCTTGATGGCAATCTTGGGGTTTCGGGGTCTTCCTCTCTGTTAGTTGGTGATACGTTAGAAATAAAAGCTGCCTTTGTATCTACGAATCAAACTGTGAAGTCCATAACCTGGTCGATCACTGATCCAAGCAACGCGGTATCTTATTCAACCGATGACTACGCACGTGTTTTCGAAGGCAAACGGGTCGGAGTTGTGACCGGTAAGCTTACTGTTCTAACAAACAAAGATAAATCTTACACATCCACCTTTACAATTAACGTTACAAATCCCGTTCGTAGTGTCGCGATCGACGGAAAATCAGACACCATTAATGTAGGAGATCCTTTAGATTTAACTGCCGTGATTTCGCGTCAAGATGCGGCACATGACGGCTTTAAATGGACAATTCTATCCGAGGATGGCAACGAAACGGACGTAGCTCAGTTGAATCAAAAAACAACAAGTCAGGTTACGTTAACTGGTCAGAATCAAGGGAAAGTGATCGTCACAGTGGTTGTTGGCGGGAAATCGGCTTCGAAAACGATCACCGTCAATCAAATAATTACACATGTGTCCCTACCCGATGGCCCAATTACACTCATTGTAGATTCCACCAACCCAAGCGAGAATTCAGTAAATCTCTGGACACCTATGACGATCGTTCCATCATCCCTCAAAGATGAGATACGAAATCAACTTCAGTGGTCAGCATCAGATCCGTCTATAACCGTTTCAGATGGGTTGGTGACGGCAGTTAGAGTTGGAACTAGCATAGTCACAGTCACAATCACCAATGCAGATGGCTCTACGCTCAACGATTCCGTTCAAATCATTGTTGTTGAAAAGAAAAAATATCAAAACAAATATTAACAAAGAAGAGGGTGTCCCAAAAGCCATGAACATGGCAAGGGACACCCTCTAATTATTTTAATACAACGGCTTAATAAATTTAAAATACTGGCAAGTGCAGGTTAATGCGGGATTCATGTTGAAATTATAATTAACAATCCATCAGGAATCCTAAGGAGGGCAAACATTGAGCAGTTCTAAAATGAAGTATAAACTGCACGATCGCATCTCTCATAATGTTAACAGTGAGTATGACATTGTGTTTGATAGATGCACGCCAATCATTAATGGTGTTACACAAAACGAAGAAGAAATCTTAATGAGATACACCAAAAATGGAAGAACGGTTAATAATGCCCCTGCTTTTAGTGAAATTGATATGGCAAAAACCATTGTGAAATTGTATAACAGCACACTTCTTTCTGCTGAAGCTAAAGACATTTTAAAGAAAGGAATAATTAACCGACTTACTTAAAAACACACATTGCGTTTTCATTAATTTTCTCCTTAATATAGCATTATAAGTAGCAAATATTGGATTTCCATTCACGAGTCTGTTACTATTAGATCAAATTAAAATTAAGGTAGTGAGAAAATGAAGATTTTATCCTTTAGGTATTGTGAAATAGGATCTAACTGGAACTTACCTGAAATAAATTTAGAGATGTTGACTTTATTGGTTGGAGCCTCTGGTGTTGGGAAAACAAAAATATTAAATGCTATCGAAAACTTAAAAAATTTAGCTCTTGGAAAAGAATCAAATCGTCGAATTCCCGCAATAAATTGGAGTATTAAGTTTATTGAAAATGAAAGCACCTACATTTGGAGTGGCGAAACAAATATAAAAAAAGAATTGGAAATTCTTTATGGAAATGATGAGGAAAAAAGTAATACAAGCAGCATTGAGTTTACTTACGAGAAACTTGTTAAAGTTAATCATCCCGATACTTTAACAATATTTGAAAGAAGCATATCAGATATTAATTTTCTTAGAGACAAAATTGTTCCAAAAGTTACAACTAGTAAAAGTTATATTAATATTTTTTCAGAAGAGGAACATATCGCGCCAATAATTAAAGGTTTCAATTCAATATATTCATTTCACTTTGAGAATGAAAGAAGAGTAGTTTTACCTTCAAACATAAAGAGAGAATCAGAGGCATTATCCGGTTTAGATGAGGAAAAAAGTGCAATAGCTCTAGCAGCATTACGTGAGTCTAATATGCCCATTCTAGGGAAAATGTATTTTGCCTATAGATATTTCGAAGAAATTTTCAACAAAATTAAAGAAGATTTTATTGATATTTTTGAATACATAATAGATTTAAGATTTCATAAAGATCGCGATAATAAAGATAACAGTGAACCGTGGATACTGCAAATTAAAGAAGAAAATAGTGATTGGATTCCCTCGAGTGAAATATCGTCTGGTATGTTTAAATCTTTAACGTTTGTTGGAATGAACTATTTAATTCCAAAAAATAGCGTTATCCTTATCGATGAATTTGAAAACAGTCTAGGCATTAATTGTATTGATTTGCTACCTACAAATTTGAATCCAGATGCTCAATATTTACTAACAAGTCACCATCCTTATATCATTAATAAAATATCTATGAATCAATGGAAGATAGTGAGTCGACACTCAGATCAAATTGTTGTAAAAAATGCTTCAGATTATAAGATAGGTCACTCTAAACATGAGGCCTTTAAACAACTAATAAATCTTACTGCTTACACTGAAGGGCGAGAAGAAGCATGAACTTATATATTTTAGTTGAAGGAAAATCCGAGAAATATATTTATCCCGCTTGGTTAAAGCAATTATTACCGGATCTAATCCAAGTCAATAACCATAATGAAGTAGAGAATCAGAACTATTATCTATTTAGTTGTCAGGGTTACCCCAGTATTTTAGATGACATTGGAAATGCAATAGATGATATTAAATTATCAAATAAATATGATTACCTTATGGTAATTTTGGATGCTGATGATGTTGCAGTAGATGACAGACGTGCTGAAGTACTAAATGAAGTGAAGAAACATAATTTTGACCTATCCAAGATTTTAGTTGTAGTTCAAAATCATTGTATAGAAACATGGTGCTTAGGTAATCAAAGGGTCTATTCAAGAAATCCAACAACAATTGAATTCATTAATTGTGCTGATTTTTATTGTGTAAGAGAAAATGATCCGGAATTTATGGGACTTGACGGAAATGTCACTCAAATCTCCACCACCGCTACTTACCATGAATATTATTTAAGCAAAATGCTTCTTGAAAGAAACACTTCTTACTCCAAAGGAAAGCGTTCAAAAGCAGTTCAAGACCCTGGATATCTTTCCCAAATGTTGCAAAGAATTGACTCAACTACACATTTAAATTCTTTTAGAGAGTTTATAAGTATTATCGGTGGATTGTCCCAAGAAATACGAACTAGAAAAATGACAGCAGCATCAGAAAATTAAAAGCAAAAATCTGGAAAACTACAAGTAACAGATTTTTTTACAATAAAAATTTGTTTTTTCTTCACATCATTGCAAATGGACCTTGTTCTGGAACTGTGGAATTATAAATTAATTGTGCTACTCCCTTTTGGCATGTAAAAAGTTCGATCATTATTTTTGATAAGTTAGATATTATCAAAAATACATTCTTCTTTTAAACGAGAATACGCACATTTATTTATTACTTGAGTCTTTTTTATTTCAACGAAAATATCGAAGTGATCTTATAAAACAATCTTTAAATCAGCTCTGTGTAATTCTCAGAACAAATTATCTAATATTTTTCTTGCTCCTTCATCTTTAAGCCGGTTTAGAAATGAACATCCGGTATGATGCATTTTGTTAGAAAAGGTTGTATTACAGTAGTTAAAGACATATCCAGATTTATTTTCTTGCATATTATTACTCTCCCTATGTTCATCAAGTTAGCTTGAGAAAAAGGCTGTTCATCATTGGTAGTATCCCCTTTAAGAAGACACTCAAAAAAGCCCTTATGGTACCATTAGGGCTTGAGTACAAACTTGGAGGGGATTTTTCTTTGGCTAAAAAGGGGCAAACATTTAATCAGTATACGGAAGAGTTTAAGTTAGCTGCCGTTCATGAATACACGCAGGGAACATCGAGTTATAAAACTGTAGCTGAAAAGCTAGATATCAGGAGCTGTACACAATTAAAGGTATGGGTGAAGAAATGGCTAGCTGGTGAGGTATTTGACGTACGTTTAGAGAAGAAACCCTCACCTGGTGCAGGACGTCCACGCACGATCTTTCGCACTGTAGAGAAGAACGGGATTATCTAAAAGCACAGGTAGATTATTTAAAAAAGCGGTATCCAAATCTAGTAAAGGAGAAGCACCAAGCCAGCGAGATAACTATGAAATAGTGGAAGGTTTACGCCAAATACACGGCATTACAAGCTTGCTTGCCATTGCAGGTATTGCTAGAGCCAGTTATTACAAATGGAGAGCCACACAGCCTCAGCGTAAGGCTAGAAATGACCTCGATCATGAACTTAAGGAACACATGATGGCCATACATTTCGCACATCCCTACTTCGGATATCCACGTATGGTTGATGCCTTAGCAGAGGTTGGTTATCTCGTAAATCACAAGAAAGCATGGCGCCTCATGAAGGTTTTAAATATCCAATCGGTCATTCGAAGGAAGCGAAAAACATCTAATTATACGCCTTCCATTGTGTACCCGGAACCGCTTGAAACGTAAATTTCATGCAACAGCACCACAGCAAAAAATGGTTACGGATATTACGTTTATTTCGGATGGTGAGAATTTTCATTATTTATCCGTTATTCAAGATTTATTTAGTAATGAAATTGTTGCTTGGCAATTGTCTGAACGCAACGATGTGAAACTTGTGCTAGACACAGTCGAACAGTGGACAAGAAAAAGAGACGTAGCGGAAGCCGTGCTCCATTCGGATCAAGGCTTCCAGTATACGTCTCCGGCGTACAACACGCGATTAGAAGCATTCGGCGTTAAAGGCAGCCACTCTCGCAAAGCTACTTGCCTAGATAACGCATGCATCGAATCCTTTTTTTCGCATCTCAAGTCAGAGAAGTTGTATCTCCAACAGTGTAAATCAGGAAGTGAAATTCATCAAGCGGTGGAAGATTATATTTACTTTTATAATTATCAGCGGTTTCAAAAAAAACTTAAAAAACGCGCACCGATTGAGTATCGGTGCGCGTTGGCAGCATAGCTTTTTTCATCTGTCTACTTGACAGGGGTATGACCACATGCTGGCAGCCTTTTTCTCTTTTCTCTATTCAGTTGGTTCTATTACTTTCATAATCTTCTTCCCACGCAGCAGTTGAACTGACTTCACACGAGGCAACGCAGCCGATTGATCAATAAAAATATCTTTATTATAAGAAATGATAAATCGAGCACGTTCTCCTAGAATGTTCGATTGGGGTTCCTCTGGTTGAATTGACGTCCCAACAACTTCCGCTCTACCTCTAACGGCATTAATCGTTAAATCTCCCTTGGCGAAGAATCCGCCTCGAATCCAAAAAATTGACCCCACACCATACAATTCTGCCGTAGAATCCGTATAAAAGAAAGCATCCAATCGCTTGATATCGCCGTTATTTTTTGAATCTTTACCAAATGCAAGCTCATACTGATTATCAGGAATATCTTTGAATAATCCATCTCCATTCGTATTCACCCTCGTGATGAGGATACTCCCTTTACTCATGAGTACAAGTTCTTTATTGTCCAGCCCCTTAATGGAAGCATCCTCAATAACCGTGTTACCTAATGCAAAAATCGTAGAATCCATATCGACTTGACCAACAATGTTGACATTCCCCGTAACGAGGATATTAGCTCGTACTTGAATAGCTGTAGACGTAGTGTTCGTAATATTCAAATCACCATCGATGATGAACCAGTTACTTCGATAATACCCATCGTCATTGGCATCTTTTCTAAATGTTTTTCCGAATTTCTCCCCTAATGAATCGACTCCCGTAGCGTAAAGCAATTGGGAATAATCCAAATTATTTAGATTGAAGTTTCCTCGATGTAAGAATGTTTCATTTCCGATTTCTGAATTAACCAACAGCTTATACTTAGCTAATCGTCGGTCATACTCTGTTACTGTATCCGTAGAGTCCGTTCCCGATGGCTTTATAGGACTAATGTGTGATTCATCTCCATTTATCAGCTGTAGTTTTCCAGAGATATAATTCATAACAGCGCTCATATCATTGAAATGCTCATCGATATATGTCCAATCCCGAGCATCCCCACCTATTGCTTCCGTCAGCTTATCCTCAAAAGATTCATTCATATTAATTCCTATAAAATCTTTATTGCTTTTAATTTGTGTCTCACTTGTTCTACCCAGTATGTTCTCTGCTTTTTTAGCTTCCCCGTTCCCAGTTGCTTCTTGTATCGGTTTATAATCTGTACAATTGGGGGTATCACAGTACCTAATACTCGATAAAGATTGCACATAGGCCGTTCCTTCAAGTGAAGGAAAGGTAGTACTCCCCATTTTTTTATCGTCACTTTCGTAATAATACTCCGCTTCGTTCTTAATTAATAACTGTCTCCCCGCATAGATCCCACCGGCATTCGCATCTCCACCAAGAAAATAAGGTGAACCATTTATGATAAAATTGCCATCTTGCGAGCCCCCTGCATATTTCAATGCATCTGGATAGGAATTAATAATGAGATTCTGCTCCAAACTGCGTGTAACCCCATCGATTGTTGCTGTCACACTGATTGTAATCTTCTGCGGATACTCTTCTTGCTTTAGTTCGGCATTAGTGATGACATCTGACTTCGCATATTCCGTACGCGTTTCATTTTTACTTTTATCATTTATCTTAGCTATTTCTATTTTCAATTGATCCGCTAGTAAATCCAAATTAATCGCATGTTGCCCCGTTAACTTCCCTTGTATCATCGCCACAGCCTCATTTAGAGCCTTCTCTGCCAAATGAACGCTCTGCACATCCTTTTGCTTCGTTTGGCTTCTAACGGCGCCGCCAATGCTCGCACTCATGACTGCCATACCGATCATCGTAAACACGATGATGATAAAGAGGACGAGCAGCAATGCTGCACCTCGCTCCTCTTTAAGTCTGTTTAACATGACGCTACTCCTCCTTTAGAAGCCAAACCTGCTCTTTAAATTCAACGTGTGCGGAATCCCTTTCGCGTCGTTCTGCTGCAGATGCAAGTCCACGATAATAAGGCCGCTGTGGCATTCTTTGATCGAACCGCATTCGAGCTGAATGGTAGAACCTTTGAGATCAGCGACGATCTTGATTGGCTTAACCGAAGGTGGATTTAACGTTGGATCACCTAGCCGAATTTGACTTTTCACATCTGGCGTCTCGAGATCAACAAATATTTGGCTAGTCGATGGCTCCTCATCGAAAAGATCCTTCCTCGTCAGTATAATTCCATTTCCGCTCGACAAGGTTTCAATCGTCGTAGGACCAACCGTATATAATTCAGTCATGATCGAGGACATTACGATGTCCGCTTCATCCCGCAAAGCATTTTCAACGTTCACTTTATTGTAAGAGGTAAAACCGAAAGTAATAACGCCATAGATCGTCCCCATCACTAAGGAGAGGATCGTTAATGCGGCAATTAATTCAACCAGCGAAAGTCCCTCTTCGTTCTTTAAGCTTCTAACGAATCGATTCATCAAGAATATACCCCTCCACATCGGCTTGATATCGTGAGCTAGGGTTTGGCGCATTTTTATCCACAACTTGAACTGAAATTGGAATTAAGTATTGAAATTTCGTGCTAGTAGGGTTCATCTCTAACTCTTCATGAATCAAATCGCTCTGATACTTCACCGTCACCTCATACTGTTTCCCATTGACTTCTGGATTAAATACATCCCAAAGCCCTGTCATGCTGCTTATAGTCATGTCAGTCGGACTACAAATCAGAGCCCCTGCATTCATACTGCAATTCCCTTTCTCCAAATCAATTCCACCATTAGCCTTCAAATAGTCATTCATCTCCGTAAACGGCTGCTTCTCCATATAAAACAACGCATTCCTCGCCAGATTCACCATGACCGTCTTGTTCTGATTCCCTTTGTTATAGGACATTGCTTGTATGAAAAAAGCCATCATAGCCAAAGAAACCACAGACAAGATGACAGTCGCGGCCAAAACTTCAATCAGCGTAAATCCTTCATCGCGCGGTTCTTTCTTTTTCATCCTACACCGCTCCTATTTCTACTAAATTCATTCACGTACGCCTAAATACCTAGGACTATTGTACCATATTTTCAACATAATTAGGGCATTCCCCTCTTTTTAAAATGACAAAATGGGCACATTTCATATTTGCAGCCACAAGTAAAAAGCCCCACTCCCGTAAGGAATGAGGCTACTTAATCAGTCATTTTATACAAATGGCGGTTCCCATGCTTTTTTATCCAGACCAATTCGATCATTCACGACATTCATCTCTCGATCAAGCTGAACATCGACGCCAAAGGACATCTTGCGTTTGTGCCAGAAGCGCATATCCCGCCATTGTACCTCATAGCCGCCATTCTTCTCTTTCCAAGATACATAAATGTGTTGGGCAAAGTGTAAAAAGGCACGCACGCCATCTGTTCCCATGGAGGCTTTTACAATCGGATGTGAGCCCTGACTGTTGTAATCCTTCCGACTATACTGCTCTAGGACGTGCACTTGCCCATTGCGAATTTCACCCAAAAAGAAACTCGTTTCACTTTCGCAAACAAACTGCCAATAGAACCAGCTTAATGTTGGAACAAGATGACAGACACCGGATGAGAGATTCAACTCATTTCTCACCAGTTTCATGATCTTATTCCGTTGTGAGGATTGAATGGCAATATAAAATAAACTTATCGCAAAAATGACGGCATACATTTCTCCAATATATGCTGCGTTTTCGCCGCCCCAAATAACAAACCATAGGAGAGCGCCGCCTGCATGCAGCACAAATAGGAACGGATCATAGAGACAAAGGGTGTCGAGATGCAACCATTTTTTAGTGAAAGGTCGCAGACATTGTACCCCGTACACATTGAAAAGATCTAGCCCTACATGACATACCACAGCTAGAAACGTCCAAAAATACAGGCTCAAAATATGATCCCATAACCCAAACCCTGCAGCGAGCGGCAAACTGATGATTAATGGCCAAATAAATAAGGCAGGCAACGAGTGCGTCAGCCCACGATGTGTGCGAACATAATTCGCATATCCACGCAATCGCGCTACTGTATCTAAATCAGGGGCATAAGAACCAGCCAACGTCCCGATAAGAATAGCGTGAGCCAGCGAGGGTTGTTGCGTGACTGCCCCTTCCAAACAAGCAAGTCCTGCAAGACTAACACCAACTAAGAGATGACTTCCTGAATCCATCTGCCCATCATCCTTCCTTATGCTTGAATTTGCTGCCGATCTGGCTCCCACCGCTCATGTACGTTAAACCAGTAGAACCAAGAGGCCGGTTGTTCCCGAATAACCTGTTCCATGAAAGCATTCAACTGCAGATTTGTAGCCGCTCTAGCTGCTCTAGTAGCGCGCCCTTCTACTGCATTTAGTACGATGGGTTCCCCAGCCACAAGACGGTGCTTGAATCCACGCGCACGATACCCATAGAAGGGGACAATCGGCACTTGTTGCTCATAAGCAAGCATCGCGGCACCTTCGGGTGTTCGTGTCGATCTGCCAAAAAATTGGGATAGCGGAAATGAGGGCCGCCAGAAATCTCCCAATAGGAAGATGACGCCTCCAGCTTGAATGTGTTTTTTCAAAGCTCTGTATAATTCCATGGAGGGAACATTGTCGTAATCCAGTCCTTTACACCCCAAAGCCGCAAATTTTAGATACAGAGGCTTGAGTTCAGGGCTACCTGCGGATGCAACAGTGAGACAATCGAATCTTTTTGTGAAATACCAATAATAACCAAAAAAATTCCCTACGTGCGGTGTGTAAATAATGAACCCTTTGCCCTTCGCCAGCTCTTGGGCGGCCTGCAAATGTTCCTCTCCCTGCAGTTCAAAATCTTGTTCATTCAACCGACTGGATTGGAAGACAATCTCGTACAACGTAAAGACAACATTACGCACATATTGCCTCGTCAATGCTTTTACTTTACGTTTTGAGCTTGATCCTAAGACATCTGCCAGATTAGTTTCCACGCACTTTATAAAGCCATTACGAGCAACTAAATAACCTATATATGCAATAACTGAACATAAGAGTGACAACAGCCACAACGGGAAAATAGGCAGTATGCGCGCCAATCGGCTCTGTTCACCTTCACTTGAGGTTAGTTTTGCAATCCATTCATACAACGAGTGTCCACCTCAGCTCAATCTTCTTGTAAGAAATGTCGTTTATAGCGACGTGCTACTTTATCCTTTTGCAAAACGATGAAGAAATCCACCGTCCCAAACAATGCATCATACGCTGGGTCTCCACCAATTTCGGCCCCCAGCCACTGATAGCCTTTCATCAATGGAGGTAATTTACGGAACATCTCTTTCTCTGCGCTACTATCCAACGCAAGACAAGTAAGACCAGCAATCCGATGTGTCTCCAGCGGCTTAATGCCATAACGATCTGTCAACACCTGTTTCAGACGCAACATGGAATAAATCTCATTCAATTCATCTATATGTGGGATGTGAACACTCGCACATCCTATTAAATGCGTAAACTGGCGTTCGCTCAAATAACCGGCAATGCCCTCCCACAGCAATTGGATCGCTCTGCCGCCGCGGTATTCCGGTGCAACACAGCTTCTGCCAAGCTCTAGGGACTGCCTTTTCAAATCGGTATAAGCACTTAAATCAAACTCTGTTTCCGAATAAAATCCGATCCCGCTCAAAGCTCGATCCCCCGGAAGAAGGCGATACGTTCCGATAACCTCGTCGGTTTCGAGATCCTTGACGATCAAGTGATCACAATAAGCATCATAGACATCTTGCTCAAGCTTCTCTTCATTCCGTAAACGCAAATTTTTCTCTTCCTCCACGAAAATCTGATACCGCAGTCGCAGCGCTTGCTCAATTTCTTGTGCAGTGGTTGCAAGCTTCACCATCAGCTTCGTAGGATGTGGCGCCGTTTGTAGAGGTACTCCACTCATTTTTCCTCACGCCCCTCAACTAGAGTTTAACAACTCCAGATTAACAGAGCTTTATTTCCGCTTGATTTGCGCGTTGTGAAGAATTTGTAAGAATTGAACCTTATCTATGTTTATGCAAAAAAGAACGCATTCGCCTTAGGCGATGCGCTCTTTCAATGGACGTCCAGTCGGTCCGCGCCGACTTCCCTTATTCCGAGTCTTTGTATGATTTGCTGATTTCCCTAATCATAATGAAAAAGATCGAGGAGATAAAGATAGAAAGGAGCACTTCGGCAAGTGATATTCCCATACCTTCACCTCGGTTTCATTGTTTTGATTAGTGTATGAGGCAAAAGCGAAGAAATTGACGCGGACAATAAAAAATAAGCTTCCACCGCTTAATTTCAAACGGAAGAAGCTTATTCGTATTTTACACTTTACGCGGCACTTCAAAACTCCAGAAGTCCTTCGCCAAGTAGCTGTTCGCATGGATCCGTTGTGCTTCGTACAGCAATTCAGTCACGCTATCCCCTTGATAACGTGAACTTAGATGCGTCATGATTAGCGCATGCGCACCCGCTTCTTGAGCGGTCCTAGCCGCATCACTAGATGTCGCATGATCGAATGCATAAGCAAGCTCCTGTTTATCCATGGCAAACGTCGCTTCATGCACGAGTACATCCGCACCGCGCGCCAAACGTTTGGCCCCCTCACAATAGCGAGTATCCCCTAGAATGACCACTACACGACCTGGAACAGGTTCGCCCAAGTAATCCTTGCCATGAACGGTACGTCCATCCTCCAGCTGTATGGAATGTCCTTGCTTTAATTGACCATAGATAGGTCCAGCTGGAATACCAAGTTCTTTGAGCTTTTCATGCAGGAGCTTACCTGGTTGGTCCTTCTCTACGATTCGAAAACCGAAGCATTCAATTCGATGCTCTAATCGAGCTGTTTCCACAAGAAAGGTCTCATCTTCGAAAATGATGCCCTCCTCGTCAAGTTCAACAAGGTGAAGGGTATAGCTCAAATGAGCCCCACTGACCTCTAACGCCGTCTCAACGAATTGCTTGAGTCCGCGAGGGCCATATAACGTCAGTGGCGTATCTCCTCCCAAGTAAGAACGGCTCGTTAACAAACCTGGTAACCCATATAGATGGTCGCCATGCAGATGTGTAATAAAAAGTTTCTCGGTTCGTCCAAGCTTAACTGGCGAATTCAAGATTTGCTGCTGTGTACCTTCTCCACAGTCCACAAGCCAATAAGTCCCACGCTCATCTAATAAATTCAAAGCGATCGAGGTGACATTTCGTTGTTTGGAGGGCATCCCAGCCCCCGTTCCCAAAAAATACAAGTCCACAAACCAAACCCCATTCTATGTTCGAAATCACCTGGCAAAATGGAAAGCGAGGTTGCCGCGGAACCCATGGTTCACGCTAGCTGCCTCGCCTTCATCTACTTAACCTACGTTAAAATAACGCGCTTCTTTATGTGCAAAGACGATCGCCGACACGGATGCTTCCGGCTCCATCATAAAGGACTCCGTCAGCTCTACGCCGATATCTTCTGGCTTGAGCAAGTTAAACAGCTTCGCTTGATCCTCTAGATTTGGGCAAGCCGGATAGCCAAAGGAGAACCGTTGGCCCACATATTTGGCACCAAAACGTTCCTGCATGGTCATATCGACACGATCCGGAATTCCAACGACATCACGCATGATATGGTGAACGCGTTCAGCAAATCCTTCCGCTACTTCCAAAGCTGTCGCTTGCAAGGCATGGGATTTCAAATAATCGCCTTTGTCACGCCATTCTTTCGCCAAATCATTAATATCATGTCCAGCCGTTACGAGAAGGAAACCTACATAATCCATTTCGCCGCTTTCAACCGATTTGAGATAATCCGCTAAACATAAGTACGGCTCTTTATCTTGACGCGGGAATGTGAACGTTTCAAGCACCTTGCTGGTATCTTGCGGATCATAGACGATAATATCGTTGCCGTTAGATTGTGCTGGGAAGAAACGGTACATGCCATGTGCTTTTATAATGCCATTGTGCTGCGCTGCATAAAGAATGGAATCGACGGTATCCTTCAACTGCATCGCTTTCGTATCTTTATCACTCAGCAACTGCTCCACTTTCCCCTTCAAACCAAGGTGATGACCAAGCAGCATCTGCATATTCACATATGGCATCAGATGGCTGATCGGATAATCACGCATGATGTGACGCTCTGTATCTTGCGGTACTTGAACGGGTAGATCCTTAGACACGGCCGATGAACTCACACGCGTAAGCTGCGGCAGCTTTTCTTCTTTGCGGCCTGTATCCATCACGTCGGATTCTAAGCTGTCTCTAAGTTCCTGAATCAATCGTTTACGCTGTTCGGGGTCACTCAGTTTGTTCGCAATATCAAGTCCATCCATCGCATCCTTCGCATAAAGAACAACGCCTTCATACTCTGGTTGGATCCGAGTTTTGGTGAATTTACGGGTAAGCGCAGCTCCACCCACGAGGATTGGCACATCTACCCCCGCTGTGCGTAAATCCTGAGCTGTGATAACCATCTGTTGAGCCGATTTCACAAGGAGACCAGATAATCCGATGGCATCCGCTTTCTCGCGGCGATACGCCTCAATAATTTGCTCAGGCGGTACCTTAATCCCTAAATTGACAATCTTGTATCCGTTATTGGAAAGGATGATTTCGACGAGATTTTTACCAATATCGTGTACGTCACCTTTAACAGTTGCCAAAATAATTTTACCCTTCACGGCTGATTCTGATTTCTCCATGAACGGCTCTAAGTAATTAACGGAAGCTTTCATTACCTCAGCACTTTGCAGTACCTCCGCAACAATCAACTCGTTGTTATTGAACAAACGGCCAACTTCCTCCATCCCTTTCATCAGCGGCCCATTAATGACCTCCAACGGGGAATAGGTTTGAAGTGCTGTCTCCAAATCAGGAATCAAGCCTTCCTTCGTTCCTTCAACCACATAAGAACCAAGTCTCTCTTCCAAAGAAAGGTTCGAAATTTTCTCTTTCTTTTCGACTTTTTTCTCACGGAAATGGGCTACGAATTTAGCCAGTGTCTCATCATTCGTATTGTAGATGAGTTCCTCCGCTAGCTGACGCTCTGTTTCCGGAATCGAAGCGTAACGCTCTAATTTCTCCGTATTTACAATCGCATAGTCAAGACCAGCCTTCGTACAGTGGTACAAATACACAGAGTTCAGAACCTCACGGCCTGCATCCGGCAACCCGAAGGAAATATTACTTAATCCAAGAATCGTTTTGGCTTTCGGATATTTCTCTTTTATAAGCTTGATGCCTTCGATCGTTTCGACCGCGGAACCAATGTACTGGGGATCACCTGAGCCAACAGGGAACATATTCGGATCAAAAATGATATCCTCTGGATTCATCCCATATTTCTCAGTTAGAAGCTCATACGAGCGTGTTGCCACTTCGATTTTCGCTTCGCGTGAGACGGCCTGACCACGTTCATCAATCAGAATACATACGACGGATGCCCCGTAACGATGGATTAAAGGCAAAATCCCTGCGAATTTCGTCTCCCCATCCTCCAAGTTAATCGAGTTGATGATGGCCTTACCTTGCGAGTATTTAAGACCAAGCTCAATGATATGATCATAGGTCGAGTCAATCATCAAAGGAACTTTAACCTTTTTCACGACTTCTTGCATGAATTCTTCTACCGCGTAAGCTTCATCAATGTCCGTGTCCTGTAAATTAATGTCGATGACATGAGCGCCGTTCTTTACTTGATTACGGGCGATTTCTGAACCTTCTTCAAATTTACCTTCTTTGATCAAACGTTTAAACTTTCTAGATCCGGAAATGTTCGTCCGTTCTCCCACCATGATCGGGCGGTTCTCTGGCTCAATATAGACCGTTTCGATTCCTGAAATCGCTGGTGGATGGGAACCGTAATCTGTTCTAGGCTTATAGTTCGCAAGTGTCTCGGCCATGGCACGAATGTGGTCTGGCGTCGTTCCGCAACAGCCACCAGCAATATTCAGCCAGCCCTGCTCAGCAAATCCTGCCATTTTTTTGGCCAAAGATTCAGGTGATTCATGATAATGTCCATTCTCATCCGGCAGACCTGCATTCGGATAGCAGCTAATCGCAGTTTCCGCAATGCCAGATAGCGTACGGATGTGATCCCGCATAAATTCAGGCCCCGTCGCACAGTTCAAGCCCATCGAAATCGGCTTCAAATGCTCAAGCGAGATGTAAAAGGATTCAATATTTTGACCGGCAAGTGTTGTTCCCATCGGCTCAATTGTACCTGAGATCATGATCGGAAGCTCAACATTCAATGTCTGAAAAGCTCTGCGAATACCGATAGAGCCCGCTTTAACATTCAGCGTATCTTGGGAAGTCTCCAGCAGCATCGCATCAACGCCCGCTTCAATAAGTGCTAGCGCCTGTTGATAATAACTTTCTTCTAGTTGTTCGAAGGTTACGCCACCTGTCACAGACAAGGTTTTGGTTGTTGGTCCCATTGCACCTACAACATAGCGCGGCCATTCTGGTGTAGAATATTTATTAGCCGCATCAATTGCGAGTTTAGCCGCAGCTAAATTTAGCTCCCGATGACGATCCTGTAAGTCGTACTCCGCTAGAACAACACTTGTCGTTCCGAACGTATTCGTTTCTATCATATCAGCGCCAGCGGCGAAATAAGCTTCATGAATTTTCTGAATAACGTCTGGTCGCGTAACACATAGGATTTCATTACATCCATCCAGATCATCGCTTCCGAAATCTTCAGCAGTCAAATTTTCTTGCTGAATCATGGTGCCCATGGCACCATCTAGGATCATAATTTTTTTCTTAAGCTGTTCTTGAATCGGTGGTTTCTTCATGGCAAGACTCCCTTTCAACTTATCCAAACACGAAATGAGAAAAAAATCGACAAATTATGTTAAGATTTAGTGTAACAGAATAAGGCGTCTATGAAAAGATTTTGACTTACGAATAATTCCTATAGGTTTTATCGGAAAAACTTATATCCTTCCATCGACAGTGAGCTTGTTATCCTCTATAATATGTATATATTTATTTATGAAAGAGGGATGTAAAGTGGCACAAATTAGAATTCGAAATACGAATGAACGCATTGAGGGCGAAGCTGAAGTTAAAGCCTTCTTAGATAGCCAAGAAGTTGTCTACGAACACTGGGATGCGAACAAGCTTCCTGAAGCACTTCGCGAGAATTTCACACTTACGGATGAGAACAAAGCAGAAATTATTGCTACTTATGAAGCTGAAATCAAAGATTTGGCTGCTAGACGAGGTTATGAAATCTGGGATGTCATCTCCCTATCCGATGTAACACCCAATATTGAAGAACTTCTTAAAAAGTTCGAGCAAGTACACACGCATACCGAAGATGAAATTCGCGCAATTGTTTCTGGCAAAGGCATTTTCATCATTAAATCCGAAGAACTCGGCTATTACGATGTTGAATTAGAGCCAGGTGATGTAATTTCCGTTCCAGAGAACACGAATCATTTCTTCACTTTGATGGATAACCGTCAAATCGTTGCCGTTCGTCTTTTCATCGAAAAAGATGGCTGGATTGCTTACAACATTGATGATCCAGACTTTATCAAAGCTTAATTTCTCATATTTTTTTTAAAAAAAGCCCAACAGCACTGAAGACCGTGAAGTCTTGCAGAGCTGTTGGGCTTTTTGGTTTGAATTAACCGTTCGTAATAATCGGTAAAATCTCTTGCAGACGCTTGACTTCATTCGCTGGAACGATCTCATCACCCGCTTGAAGCCCGTGATGATTAATCCAAATGTTCCGCATGCCTACGCTATTAGATCCTAGAATATCCGTTGTCAGCTTGTCCCCGATCATGATGCCTTCCTCTGCTTCGATATCAAGAAGGCCCATGGCATATTTGAAAATAGACACAGCCGGTTTCCCCTGTCCAAAGTCACCAGATATGACAATATGGTCAAAGTATGAAGCAATTTCTGGAACACCTGCTAACTTTTCCTTTTGCAAATCAGGCGATCCGTTTGTTAAAAGAAGTAACTTATAGTTACCTTTCAAAGCATCTAATACGCGGAACGTTTCTTCATATACGTAAGGACGCGTGCGGCGATCAGCAGCGAAGAACTCGCCCAGTTTATGACCTAGTTCACGATCCTCGACACCTAGAGCAGCAAGCCCTCTTGTCCAAGACTCTGTTCGGTAGCCAGGTGCAAGTTTCTGTAATTTCCTAAAGTTCTCATCTTCCCCTTCAGTGAAATTAGCCCAAAGACCCTCAAATGGGTTGATTCCGATCATTTTAGTAAATGGGAACGTTTCGAAAGATTCATATAAACTTCTCGCCTCTTTACGAACAGACGCTTCTAGTTCCTCAGGGTTCACGTCCACATGCTTAGCCGCTTCTGCACACGTCGCCGCAAAAGCCTCCTCCACACTGCGATCATCCCATAATAACGTATCATCCAAATCAAATAACACAGCTTTCAACGACATCATTCATTTCCCCTTTTGAATGTAGTATCTATGTGTAGGTTTAGTTCTCTTCGTCAGTAAACTTAATGGAATCGAGTTGTACCTTCAGGTTACCTCTGAATGCTTCAATATACTTCTTCCTAAGTTCATTACGCTCATCAATCTCGGCATCCGTGAGACCAACGGTCTTCGCCTTCCGAGCTAATTCATTGATACGTTCAATCGTCTTATCCATGCTGTCACTCATTGTAATCCTCCCAGTCAAAATTTCAATATGAGTACTACTTTGCCATCCCTTATTAGGATTGTCAAGGATACAAAGCAAAGAGACACAGGAACTGGTGCCTGTGCCTCTCTCATACATCTATATAGCCACTTTGAATGTGAACATTATGGTAGCAGAAGAACTTGACCTTCTTTCAACGAACTGCTTGTCAGATGGTTGAAAGATTTGATTTTCTCCGTGTAAGAACGTGTGTTCTCACCTTTCTTCAAATGAGAGCTAGCAATATCCCAAAGGGTATCACCACTTTGAACAACAACCTTCACTTGTGGTGTAGATTTAGCAATCGGTTGTACGGAAGGAGTCGTAGACGCAGTCGATGCGCCTTCACCTGCATAGGCTTGTACGATCGCACCAAACGAAAACACGGTACCAAGAATAGCTGCTATCAGTATGAAACGAAGTAGTAGTTTCGTATAACCTCGTTTAATTGTCATCCCTTTGGATGAATGAGCAGAACCTTGAAGTGTTGTTGTTGTGTTCGATTGTGAATAAGCCATATACATATTAATCATCTCCCAAACGTTTGTTCTGGTATTAGAATAACACGAACACATGTTTGAGTCAAGGGATTGTTCGAACTTATGTTTGTACGAACTCGAGTTCTATGTTATACTTTGGGTAATGATTCCCAGTATTGGAGTGATATCTTATGAGTAAAATTTCCCAGCGTCAACAAGCAATAATGGAATTCATTAAGAATGAAGTGAAAGATAAGGGCTATCCGCCATCCGTTCGTGAAATCGGCGAAGCGGTTGGACTAGCATCCAGTTCTACCGTACATGGTCATTTGGAACGTCTTGAGAAAAAGGGTATGATTCGTCGAGACCCCACCAAACCACGTGCGATCGAAATCCTAGGGCTTGATGGCGCCGAATCCCAATTCGCAGTTTCCGTCGCCCGTGTTCCCCTCGTTGGTAAAGTAACGGCTGGTGTTCCAATCACAGCCACTGAGAATATCGAAGATTACTTCCCTCTCCCTGTTAGCATGGTCGGTGACAACAATGTGTTCATGCTTAGCATCATGGGTGACAGTATGATTGAAGCCGGTATCCACAATGGTGACTATGTCATCGTTAAGCAACAACAAACAGCGAATAACGGCGATATCGTTGTCGCGATGACAGAAGACGATGAAGCTACCGTCAAACGATTCTACAAAGAGAAGGATCATATCCGCCTTCAACCCGAGAATTCCGCTCTACAACCAATTCTATTGAAGAATGTCACCATTCTTGGTCGTGTTATTGGATTGTTCCGTGATATGTAGATCACAACACGCAAAAAGCAAAGCCCTCAAGAGATCAACCTCTTGAGGGCCTTGCTTTTTCATTATCTTTTCCTACCATTATTAAAATTAGAACGTCAAAACCCAGTTCCCCGCACGGAAAATTGGTTCAATGGATCCGTCAGCAAACTCACCATCGATCTCCATCTCCGCGGAACCAATCATGAAATCCACATGAATCAAAGAACTGTTCCCGCCATGCTCTTTTAATTCTTCATTTGTCATCGTTGTCCCGCCCTGCAAATTGATTGGGTAACAGCTTCCCAAAGCCAAGTGACAGGAGGCATTCTCATCGATGCCCGTATTATAAAAGATGCGATTCAGGTTCGAAATTGGGGAATCGAATGGTACAAGGGCTACTTCGCCTAAATATCGAGCACCTTCATCCATATCCAGCAAACGTGCCAAATGCTCATAGCCAACCTCTGCTTGGAAATCCACGACCTTACCCGCTTCGAATCTAAATGAAAAACGATCTACCAAAGCCCCATTTACATTCAGTGGCTTCGTACTCGCAACCGTCCCATCTACACCTGTTCGATTAGGCAATGTGAATACTTCCTCCGTTGGCATGTTGGCCACATAACGGATGCCTCTAGCGTTCCCTTTGTCTCCGCCTAGCCAAATATGTCCTTCAGGCAGCTCAACACGCAGATCCGTGCCTACTGCCCGATAACGAAGTGCTTTATAGTTGCGAGCATTAAGCACCTTACGAGTGGCTTTCAGCGTGTCCAGATGTGTCCGCCAAGCTGCAATCGGATCCTCTTCGTAGACGCGATTGATCTTAAAAACAGCATCCCACATCGCAGGAACACGCTGCTCTTCTGGCAGATCTGCAAACACAATAGATGCCCATGCTTCAGTTGGCGCTTTAATTAAACACCAGCTAAACTCGCCTGTACGCACATAGTGCTGATACTTAGCTCTCGCAGTTGAGGCTGCTTTGGAAGCTCTAGAAATCAAAGCAGCATCAATGCCATCATAGAGATTTGGGTTCGGCACCTTAATGTTCAACAAGGCTCCGCCGTTTTCGACGAAACGTTCCAACATCGTTGTATACCATTCCGGATAGTAGTCCATTGTCTCATCTGAGGCATAATCAAACTTACTGCGTGTGACAACATCATCCTGCCAATGCACATGGACATAATTCGCGCCAGCTTCATAAGCTTTCTGTACGATCAGTCTTGTCAGATCCAATGTTTCTATAGGAGCTTCGACCAATAGATCTTGCCCTTTATTCAAGTTAACGCCAATCCGAATCACTAGCTCTGCGTACTTTTCCAAATTACGATTAAAATGTTCCATGTTACTCGTCTCCTTCGCATGAAAAAGCCCATCAGTTCTCCATATCGGGACTGACGGGCTTTTCTTATCTAGTTGTCATTAGCTATCAAGGTTATTACTCAATTCTAGTACAGGGACAGATATTGATCTCTTTCCCATTGGTGAACTTGTGTACGGTACATATCCCACTCAATTTCTTTCAATTCATAGAAATGAGCAAGGGCATGCTCGCCAAGCGTATCGCAAACCACATCATCACGAAGCAGCTCGTCTAATGCTTGTTTCAAGTTCAACGGCAAGCTAGGAATACCTTCGCTCTCACGCTCTTCTTCGCTCATCACATAGATGTTGCGATCTGTTGGCGGAGGCAATTGCATTTTGTTCTTAATGCCATCCAAGCCTGCAGCAAGCATAACAGCTAATGCTAGGTAAGGATTCGCCGCTGGATCCGGATTACGAACTTCTACACGTGTGCTTAGACCGCGGGAAGCTGGAATTCGGATCATCGGGCTGCGGTTGCTTGCAGACCAAGCTACATAGCAAGGCGCTTCATAACCAGGCACTAGACGTTTGTATGAGTTTACGGTTGGGTTCGTGATCGCTGCAAAAGAACGCGCATGACGAAGCACACCAGCCATATATTGTCTTGCTACTGTGCTCAAGCCTAATTTATCGCTCTCATCGTAGAATGCGTTCGTCTCACCCTTGAACAAGGATTGGTGACAGTGCATACCGGATCCGTTCATTCCGAACAAAGGCTTCGGCATAAACGTTGCGTGTAAACCATGCTGTCTTGCTACAGTTTTAACAACCAGTTTAAACGTTTGAATTTGATCAGCTGCTTTAATGGCATCTGCGTATTTAAAATCGATTTCGTGCTGACCAGGTGCTACTTCGTGGTGAGAAGCTTCGATTTCAAAGCCCATCTCTTCCAAAGTTAACACGATATCACGACGGCAGTTCTCGCCAAGATCCATCGGTGCCAAATCGAAGTAACCACCTTGGTCATTCAATTCAGTCGTTGGATTGCCTTTATCGTCGGTTTTGAACAAGAAGAATTCCGGTTCTGGACCTACGTTCATAGCCGTGTATCCCATTTCTTCCGCTTGCTTTAACGCATTTTTCAGAATAGCGCGCGGATCGCCAGCAAATGGCGTACCGTCTGGCATGTAAATGTCGCAAATTAAACGCGCTACTTTGCTTTCTGTTACCCATGGGAAAATAACCCATGTATCTAGATCCGGATATAAATACATATCCGATTCTTCGATACGCACATAGCCCTCGATGGAAGAACCATCGAACATCATTTTATTATCAAGCGCTTTCTCAAGTTGGCTTAAAGGAATTTCTACGTTTTTGATGCTTCCCATCAAGTCTGTGAATTGCAAACGGATGAATCGAACGTTTTCTGCTTTCGCGATACGAAGAATATCATCTTTAGTGTAGTTGTTGTTGTAGCTCACGCGTGCATTCTCCTCTCAAATGTAAGCGATGTGACAGGCTATTTGTAAAATCTAGATAGTTGTCCTTGAATCAGTGAAACCTGATCAGGACGTTTACCGCCGCCAATCAATTGTTGCTTAAGCATTTTGTGCAATTGGGAATCAGTTAATTCCTTGCGTTTCACTTCTGTATGCTCGTTAAGAATCGTTGCATCTTCAGAATCCTTATCCACAGGGATGAGAACTTGCTTAATGCCCGCGATATTAACGCCTTTTTCAATCAAATCTTTAATTTCTAGAAGACGTTCCACATCATTAAACGAATAGAGTCGTTGATTACCAGCTGTTCTTGCCGGGATGATCAGTTCATGCTGCTCATAATACCGAATTTGTCTTGCTGTTAAATCAGTCAGCTTCATGACGATCCCAATGGGGAATAACGCCATATTCCTACGTATCTCATCACTCATGCTAATCACTCCTGGTCAGTAAGTACCTCAATCTTATTGTACCGCCCTAACAAAAACGTGTCAAGGAGTGTTAGGTTTGTTCACAGTTTAAATTTTCACAAGAGTCCCTTGTCTTCCATATGTTGGATTGCCGTTAGTACACCTAACTTGCAGTGTGAGTAGGTCAAGCCTCCCTGCATGTACGCGATGTAAGGCTCGCGAATTGGTGCATCAGCTGACAGCTCCAAACTGCCTCCTTGAATGAACGTTCCCGCCGCCATAATGACGGGATGCTCATAGCCAGGCATGTCCCAAGGCTCAGGTGTGACATGCGAATCAACGGCAGCGGCCTTCTGGATGCCCTGCACGAAGGTGATCAAATGCTCCGCGGACGTGAAGCGGATCGCTTGGATCAAATCCGTCCGCTGCGCATCCCAGCGCGGATGGCTTACAAAGCCGAGGTCTTCGAACATCGCTGCGGCGAAGACCGAGCCCTTGACCGCTTGCCCCACCAAATGCGGGGCAAGGAATAGCCCTTGAAACATGGCTCGCGTCGCGCCGAGCATAGCCCCGACCTCGCCCCCGATACCGGGGGCGGTCAGTCGATACGCGGCGAGCTCTACGAGGTCGCGTCGCCCGGCGATATAGCCGCCCGAAGGGGCGATGCCGCCGCCGGGGTTTTTGATCAGCGAGCCGGCCATGAGATCGACGCCAACTTGCGTCGGCTCCCGCTCCTCGGTGAATTCCCCATAGCAATTGTCGACGAAAACAATGAGCTCGGGGTTGATCTCTTTGACGAATCGGACCATTTCGCCGATTTGGTCTACCGTAAACGACGGCCGCCACGAATAGCCGCGTGACCGTTGGATACCGATTACCTTCGTATTCGGTTGAATCGCTGCCTGGATCGCCGGCCAGTCCGGCGAACCATCCTCTAGAAGCGCTACTTCGCTGTAAGGGATCCCAAAGTCTTGTAAAGAGCCTGTCCCATCACCGGGTTTACCAATAACCTTATGCAACGTATCATAGGGCTTACCCGTGATGTAAAGTAAGTGGTCCCCGGGGCGCAACACACCGAACAAGGCAGTCCCAATCGTATGTGTACCCGAAACAAAATGCGGGCGAACAAGGGCTGCTTCTGCCCCCATAGCATCCGCATACACAAGGTCTAGCACTTCCCTGCCCCGATCATTATAGCCATACCCCGTTGAGGAGGTAAAATGATAGTCACTCACTTTATGTGTTTGAAAGGCGCGAATCACCTTCCATTGATTGAGATCAATGGTTTTCTCGATGTGTCGAAAAGCGCTCTCAACACGCTGCTCTGCTTTTTCCATTCTTGCCATGACGTTTTCCCCGAAATGCATCTTAGTTGCTCTCTCCCTCGTTCTCTTCAAACTCTGCCTTCCCTGTTGATTGATCGTAATCAACGAGTAAATAGGCCAGCTTTACATAATCCTCAGTGTTCACACGGACCTTAAACACCATATCTTCCCCATCCACGTCCGTTTCAAGCACTTCACCAATTCGATACATGAGCGCGATGACATCACCTTTATCAGCAGGAATGCGGAACTCCTTACTGTCACCCATTAGTTTATCTTCAATCGTAACACGTAATCGATCAAGATCCTCAGGTGCATAGGCGCTAACTTTCATGAACTCACCTTCAGCAGAAAGCAAGTCCCGGTCTTCTCGCGAAATCAGATCAATTTTATTGAAAACGGTGATCTGTTCCTTCTGATGGGCACCTAATTGCTCTAATACCTCTCCTACAACGCGCATTTGCTCGTTTCGCATCTCTGTGGAGCTATCTACAACATGTAGGATCAAATCAGCCTCATTGGCCTCCTCCAGCGTTGCACGGAACGAAGCGACAAGATCATGCGGTAGATTTTGAATAAATCCAACGGTATCTGTGATCACTATTTCTTTGCCGCTTGGCAGTACCATGGTTCGCGAAGTTGGATCTAAGGTTGCGAACAATTGATCCTCGATATACACATCTGCTTGCGTGAGCTGCTTCAAAAGTGTTGACTTCCCAGCATTGGTATACCCAACTAAAGCAACTTGGAAAACACCACTTTTCTTACGACGTTCTCTATGCAACGTACGGTGACGAACAACTTCCTCCAATTGCGCTTTCAGTTCATCGATGCGTCCGCGAATGTGCCTGCGGTCGGTTTCCAGCTTCGATTCCCCTGGACCTCTCGTCCCGATACCACCACCTAGACGCGACAGGTTTTTACCTTGTCCCGACAATCTTGGCAATAGATAACTCAATTGTGCTAATTCAACTTGAATAATCCCCTCGCGTGTCTTGGCACGCTGCGCGAAAATATCCAAGATCAGCTGCGTTCTATCAATAATTTTCACATCTAACGCGGCTTCCAAATTACGAACCTGTGCACCCGACAACTCTTGATCGAAGATCGCTGTATTCCCGCCAAGTTCCTCTAATAACAGCTTTAACTCTTCGACTTTCCCTTTACCAATGAACCATTTGGTATCCTTGACTTCTTTGTTCTGTGTCATCGTTTCCAATACTTGAACGCCAGCGGTCTCCGCCAGCTTCACCAGCTCTTGCAACGAATATTCAGCCAGAAGCTCATTTTTCTTCTGCTTTTGTGTGATCAGACTGACAAGCACCGCTCTGTCATCGATTTCTTTTTCTACCATATGTGAAGTTGTTTTCATAGACGTCTCCTTTAGTTCCCCGCTAGGCTGAAATGAGCGAAATAAGGCCAATAAGGCCTATTCCTTCATCATTGTGTAGGAAATGAAAGGGAAAGTCAATTTGATGGAGAGGAAAATTCAATTATAACGGACTCACCAACAAAAAAGGCTTGCCCGCCAAGTCTTTAGCCGACTTGGAAGACAAACCTCATGCTATAACGTTTACTCAAATAATGCCTGTCCTAGATAGGATCCTTTAGACGTTACACCAGGCAGCACAGCAAAATAGCCACCACCCGTTGTATCCGTATAAGATAGCATCTTATCGGGTAAGTTCGGGTTGGTTAAACGCTTCTGAATGGACTCAAACTGGGTTTGAATGTTCCGGTTAAAGCAAACAAACAATAGCCCCGCATTAATGCGGCCAACACTATCGAGGTTTTCCATAAAGTTGTAGCCACGACGCAAGATACGCTCACGCTCTGAGTTCTCGCCAGTGCGCGGGTTAGATAACCGAATATGGGAATCAAGAGGGGTCACCTTACCTGCAGCATCTGCAGCAAACTGAGGTGTATCAAATTCAGCCTTGCCATCCATTGGCGCCCCAGATACTTTCTGACGACCAATAATATTTTCTTGTGAAGAATATGATTGTTGATCCCATGTTTCGATTCGCATATGAATGCGACGAACAACCATATACGTACCGCCAGCAAGCCAAGAAGCACCATCACCAGCATCAATCCAAACATTATTTTTCATAAATGTTTCATCTTGCAGAGCCGGATTTGCCGTTCCATCTTTAAAACCAAACAAATTTCGCTTAGTTCCTTCTGCTTTCACACCTAACTGTCCGGTTTGCTGCCAACGCAGATGAGCAACACCACGCGCAGCTTTGGACAAGTTCCGAATCGCATGGAAACAGACTAGGGGATCATCGGAACAAGCTTGCACGACGATATCACCGTGTGTCAGCTGATCTTCCAATGAATCTTTATGGAAAATTGGCATTTCCGTCAAACCTGCCGGTTTGCGCGAACGAAGACCGAAACGGTCAACGCCATCTTTCTCAAAAAGGGATGCCCCAATCGCAAATGTGATCGTCAATTTGCCCGTATCCAGACCGATTTGTTCGCCTGTATCTGTGGGTGGAAATGCGCCATCTTGCGGCTCTACCGCAAGTGGTTTGCCAGCCATCAGCGTCGCTGCCATCTCCGTCCATTTTTTCATCAACTCGCGCAGTTCTTTCACATCGTTTGTCGTTACATCAAAGGCAGCTACATTAGCACTATTCTGCGCTGGTGTAACAACACCCGTTTGATGAGCGCCATAGAAATCTAAGGTTTCATTTAGGGTACTAGCAGACGCTTTTTCCGTTGGTAGAAAGTTATTAGCTTTCCCCATCAATTCTCCCAACACAACGCCCGCAGCACCTGCAGCGGTCATCCCTAAGAAAGCTCGTCGATTCATTTTATCCGACATCCCGCTCAACCTCTTCCTCTTATTTACTTAATGTTCCTGGCATTTTCACAAGCGGTTCCGCTAGTGCTTCTAATTTATTTTTCAAATCAACTTGTTTCGCTTGATCGAGTTTACCGAAATCATTCCAAGTAGGACCAACAGGTGAAAGTGAGTTCATTGTTTCAATAACCGTCGCTAAGCTTTTGCTAATCTTCTCATCCAAAGCCGCGTCTTTTTTCTTCAGCTCAACCTTAACTAGATCGTAGATCGCTTGTGCACCTTCTACGTTTGCACGGATAACAGGCACCGTTGCTCCACTCCAACGCTCTTCTTCACCTGTAATTTTGCTGGATTGCGCTTCTTCCATCAACTCACCAACGCCTGCGATGAAATCAGTAGGTGCAATCGTCGTAGCTGCAATCGCTTGTTGCATTTTCTTGCCATCTTCAAGCAAACGAGCTGCAAATGGTTCAGCATCTTTGACATTTTTCTTAACAAATAATAAGTACTCAATGCGGTGGAATCCAGTAAAGTTAGGATCTTTTTCATTTTTAAAATCATCAACGCGGGCATCCATTACGCCATCAAGCTCACTGAATGTCTCAATGATCGGCTCAATTCTTTCATATGGCATGCGAGCAAGACCATACGCTTCTTTTGCTTTTTTGATATCTCCACTCTTAACAGCTGTGTTCAGTTGATCCAATAAGGTAACCAATTGATTTCCTTGGTCCTGTACATATTTGTTATACGCTTTAGCTGCTTCCTTAAGTGGAGCAGAAGCTTCGATCGTCTCTTTATTTACCGCGCCTTTGTTATCAGCAAATGAAATCGTAAGCTCCGTCAAAGTCGCTTTCAAATTCGTGTTCAAAGCCGTCAATGTCGGGTAGTCCAACTTATCTTCTTTCAAAGCAGCTTCTAGCGGAGTTAAAAATTTCTCAACTTTAAAATATAACTCTGGGAATTTAGGTTTCACTTCATCTTCAAAGCTAGCCCATTGATCTTGAAGCTTGTCTGCAAGTTTCTTAGAATCTTTAACTTTAGCTGCATCTAATTGTGTTTTCAATGTATCAATACTGGAAACTAAGGTTGCTGATCCGTCTTTGAAAGGTACCTTAGCCACTTCTGTTGTTTCTGTTTTACCGCAACCTGCAAGTACTAAAGTTGTTGCTGCAGCTAGAATAATAAGCTGTTGATTTTTTTTCATAGGAAAGACCCTCCACTTTTTCATGTATTATTTATTGGATAATGCCATATTTCTCAACACAATGGTTTTGCGGCGATCCCTGATTACCGCGAAAAGAGCCAGGAACACTAATACAAATTGCGGGATTGCACTCTCTAACGTTGGATACAGAGCAATAGCGTCCCAGCTTGGTACCCAATCTGCCGGTGTTGCTGGTAAATACCCGGCCAATTGAAGCCCATGTACACCCATCCCAGCAAATTTGAAGCAAAGGTAGAATACAAAGAAGCTAGACACCAAGAAGAACGGACGCATCGGGATGCGAAGTCCAATCTTGAGAATCAAGAATGCGACGATTAGCAAAATGCCTACTCCAATGCCAATGCCGCCTAGAAGGGAACCTATTGAAATTGAAGATGCCATACCGATCATAAACAGCACCGTCTCAGTCCCTTCACGGAATACAGCAAGAAAAGCAAGTACACTTAGTGATGCCAAACTACCTGTTGCTAAAGCTTTTACACTTTGATTACGAATATAACTTTGCCAATTTGAAACACTTGATTTGCTGTGCAACCAATAGCTCATGTAAAGAAGCATGAGTGCAGCAAAAACTCCCGTACAACCTGCAATGAGGAAATTGTTATTTCCAAATGCACTGGCAGAGAACAACTGTTGGACGACAATACCAAGTCCGAGACTAACAGCGAGCCCGCCATAAACACCGAACCAAATCCAACGTTTCTTGTCCCCATGACCTGACTTATTCAAGAATCCTAATAGCGCAATAATGACTAATAACGCTTCTAGGCCCTCACGCAGAATAATTGTCGTGGCATCCAACATGGAGTAGCTCGTTTTTGCAGCCAAAGGCTGTAAAGCTGTATGCATACGTTCTATCGTAGTCGCTGCATCCTGCACTTGAGGAGGCGAAGCTGATAACTGGCCGTAGGCAGTAACCATATCCCTCTCCATCGAGGCATACACCTTCGAAGATTGCGCAACAACGATGCCCTCAATGATCAACCAAGAGTTACGCAAGGTTTCGATGCTATCTGTAGCTCCAGCAATATCTTGCTGTTTCAATTGATCCGACGCTTTCTCCAATAAGGTTACAAGCGTGGCAACCGTTACTTCGCCATCACTCTTCGCGGCAGATCCGAATGCATCGAGTTTCCCTTCTATGAAATTCGTGTTCATCGTATGTAGATCTTTCAGTTTCGCTGCAAGCTTCTGAGCATCCACAGGCTGCTTCATCGTTTGCAGTGACGCTTCCCCCATGGCACCTTCAATTTTCTGATAGGCGGCTAATGACTGCTCCTTAATACCATCTTCATAGGACAACCAATTGACTTGAAAAGTTTCAAACAATTTCGTCGCCTGATCCACATTCCCGCTATCCGCGGCTTGAATGGCTTGAACTATACCTTCATCTGCTTTCGCAAGATCATCCTGCGCTTTCGCTCCAACCGTTAAAGGAACAGAAAGAAACAATAATAAGGCAACCAAACTGGAAAGTATGACTTTCCGCATGACTGACAACTCCTTTACCCTCATAAAATCCACCTGTTTTATTTAGAATTAATATTGATAATCATTATCACCAAAATAATCACTCTGTTTATTTTACTCCGTTCCACACATCTGTCAATTGTTTTTATGAAATAAAAAAGCCAATTAACTGGGATCAGTTAATTAGCTTTTTGTGCTGTCATTTAAATTTCACATCTTCCGGACGAATTGACATTAATTCGATCTTGGAAGGTGCGTTCACATATTGGCTCAATAGACGTACGGCTTGATGTCTCATGGCCTTCTCAAGTAGATTTCTTACATATCTCGCGTTGCTAAATGCACGCCAAGTCATCGCTTTTTCCTCCGTGAGGTGTTGCTTGAGCTTCGCGAGGGTTTGCGGCAGGAGAACGTACTCCCGATCCTTTGCCATCAACTCTGTAATTTGAATAAGCTGATCAATTGGATAATCCTCGAACTCAATTTGAATCGGAAAACGAGAAGGAAGTCCTGGGTTCGTTGAAAGGAATTGCTCCATTTCCTCGCTATAGCCAGCCAGAATGAGAATGAACTCATTCTTCTTATCTTCCATCCCTTTCACTAAGGCATCGATCGACTCCTTGCCAAAATCCTTCTCACCGCCACGCGCCAAGCTGTACGCTTCATCAATAAAGAGCACGCCGCCCATCGCTTTTTTCATCAATTCACGCGTTTTTAACGCGGTATGCCCGATGTATTCACCAACAAGGTCTGCACGTTCCACTTCTATAAAATGGCCTTTACTTAGCACACCCATCGCATGAAACATACGGCCCAGCAGGCGAGCTACAGTCGTTTTACCTGTTCCTGGACTGCCTTTAAAGATCATATGGTACACATGAGCATTACTCATGAGACCCGCTTCCGCACGGAAATGAGAAATTTGGAGAAGGGCATAGATTTCATGCACCAGTTCCTTCACATTATCTAACCCAACAAGTCCATTCAGCTCTTTGAAAATATCCGATAGCGGACCCTCCATAGGCGTCCTTTTGCCAGTGTGCAGGGGCTCGGCGTCGGCAAGGGGTGAAGCGCCTGACTGCCCGCCTGAACCCTCAACCGTTCGCCGCTGACTGCCTGCTTCTGGCTGCCGCAAAACGATGTTGATTTGTCTGGATGGCAAGCTTCTACCACTCATGAGGATCACCTCGTTTACATGATGGTTTATTAGTGCGTATCCACCATCCTACGCGCGAGAGGCCCATTTTAGACCGATGAATGTCGTTTAGTTGTAGGTTTGAGTAAGCGTGTAATGCTCGACCACAGGAAATGGATCATAGAAATGATGAAGCAATTGACGCCACTCCTGATATTCAGCCGAACCTCGGAAACCCTGGGTGTGATCCTCCAATGTTTCCCATCTCACGAGCAGTAAATATTTGTTCGAATCTTCCAAACAGGTCTGCAGTTCATGGGAGATGTAGCCTTTCATCGATGATATAATGGCTGATGCTTGACGAAACGCGGCTTCAAATTCGTCGTTTTTCCCTGCGATGACAGGCAATATGGCTACTTCAAGAATCATTGTCTTCACCTCCTTTTTTTAAGCTAACAGCAGTAACGAGATGAACGTTTCATGATCCAAAGCACCAAAGAAACGTTTCAATTCTACACCTGACAGCCGTTCACGCAATGCTGATTCCTCATACCTTGTTCCTTGGAGGATCTCCTCCAGTTCTGCTACATCATGAGCACCAAAGAAATCCCCGTATATTTTGACAAGCTGCAGATGACCTTCTTCAACGGATAAGCGGATATCAATCCGGCCAACGCCTTCGATACGTTTTGCCTGTTGGACCGTGCTTTTGGGGGATTTGCCATAATTCCAATCCCAATTCTGATAGCGTTCTTCCGAAATCTGATGAATTCGCGACCAATCTTCTTCAGTGAGCTGATAAGTCGGCACTTGCTCCGTTTCCACGCCAAATATAGATTGTAACAGTTTAAATCGGAATTGCTCCATCGTTAAAGGCTCTTTCAGGAACTCAACAATATTGGCCACTCGGCTGCGGATGGATTTAATGCCTTTCGATTGAATTTTGTCGGGATCCACTCGAAGCGCTGAGACGACATTCTCCATTTCCGAATCGAACAGGAGCGTGCCATGACTAAACATTCTACCCTTCGTCGCAAATTGGGCATTGCCTGAAATTTTACGCTCACCGACTTGAATATCATTTCGACCGGTCAATTCAGCCGCGATCCCCAGTTCATGCAAGGCTGCAACAACAGGGGCCGTAAACTTTTGAAAATTATGAAAGGAATTGCCGTCATCTTGCGTAATGAAACTAAAATTAAGATTTCCCAAATCATGATAAACAGCCCCACCGCCAGATAAACGTCGGACAACGTGCAGGTTATTCGCTTTGACATATTCAGGATTAATTTCTTCTAAAGTGTTTTGATTCTTACCGATAATAATGGAGGGTTCGTTGATGTAAAAAAGCAAATAACTTTCGCCTGCAGGCAGATGACGCAGGGCATATTCCTCAATGGCCAAATTGATTCTTGGATCGGTAATACCTTCATTATCGATAAATAGCATGGGAGTTCTCCTTCGTTCTACTAAATTAAGTTAACCGTTAAGGTTCGATTTAAAGTTGACATCCCTACGGATGCGTAAAACCGTAACGCTTTCTCATTAAATTCCCAGACATTCAGTTCTAAAGAAACGGCTTCGCGTTCTTTAGCCCAAAGGACAGATGCCTCATAAAGCTTCCGGCCGATACCTTGTCGCTGGTAGCTGGACGAAACCGCCAGTTCATTCAAATATGCGTAGCTGCGTGGAACTAAGGCTTCATAAGTTGGACTTTTTTTCATCTCAAGCATGGCAACACCTACGAGCTCACCAGCGACCTCTGCTACGATGATTTCTTTGTGCGGTTGGTCAGAGAAGCTCCGATACCACCCCATGGCGACAACATGATCTAAACGCGCAAATCGGTCTGGCAGTGCATCCGCATGTTCCTCTTGTCCCTCACGTATGATGCGATTCACGGCGTCGTAATCTTCCCACGTTGCACTTCGTAATTGTAGTTCCAACGGTTCTACCTCCGATATTTGAAGAAATGCTTTTATAAGCAACAAGGAAAGTCGCTGCATATCCTCACATGAAACATATTGAATTTTTATACATATAAATGTATATTTATGTAATGCGATAACCGCGAAGTAGGGGGAACAATTCATGCTAACAAACGTTAATTCATTTGAAAAATTAGATCTAATCGCCGCCAACACCTGGCCAGCCGAACAATGTGCTGCTGTTGAGCACTGGCTCTTACGCGCTTCACAAGGCATTACAAAACGAGCGAACAGTGTCCTTGCCATTGGTTCCTACCCGAAAGCGACCGACTGGCTTGCTCGTGTTGAACAATTTTATCATAATCAGGGGTTACCTGCTATTTTTCATGTAAGTGATGCCTCACCAGCACAACTGGATGATCATTTAATGGCGCAAGGATACGAAATGGATACTCCCTGCCTCATGATGACGGCTGATTGTTCGTCTGTAGCTCAAATTGCGCTTGAACGCTTATCGAATCAATACCCTTCATCGCTCTTACTGGATGTAGAGGTTTCTCCTACCGTGACGAAAGAGTGGCTGGATGCTTTTCTTTTACTTGAGAACTATCCGGAAGCCCGCAGGAGCTTCTATCAGGACTTAAGCGAGCGCATGCCCACTTCGAAAGGGTTCGTCCTTTTGAAGGATCAAGGTCAAATCGTAGCCTTAGGAACTGCCATTGTCGAAGGTGAATGGGCAGGTTTTGTCAATGTCATCGTTCATGAAGATCACCGCGGCAAAGGTTTAGGGTATGCCATTCTTCATGCGTTAACCGCCTGGAGCATACTGCAAGGAGCGACTCAGCAATATTTACAGGTTATCGCAACCAACGTTCCCGCAGTGACTCTATATGAGAAACTTGGTTATCAAACGCAATATGGCTATCATTACCGCGTGAAGTATGATTTAACTGCGCTTGTATCATCCTAACAAAGATTTTCTTAGGATGAAAGGAGACACACGAATGACGACAACGAAGGAAAAACCTGTCTTCCCAGCGCAACATCAGAATCATCAACCTGGCATCGAGGCAGAAATGAACCCACTCCCGGAATTCGAGAAGGGTAGCTACACGCCTGCTGCCAAGCTAAAAGACAAAGTCGCCATCATCACCGGAGGTGATAGCGGCATTGGCCGCGCCGTCGCTGTGGCTTATGCCAAAGAAGGTGCGGATGTCATCATCGTTTACCTGAATGAGCAAGGAGACGCGAAAGAAACGCAGCACCACGTTGAGCAAGCAGGCCGCAAATGCCTGCCTGTGGCTGGAGACATAGGTGATGAAAACTTCTGTAAACAAGTAGTAGCGCAAGCGGTCAAAACTTTCGGTAAGCTTGACATCCTCGTCAACAATGCCGCCGAACAGCACCCACAGAAAAGTATCGCGGACATTACTTCAGCGCAGCTAGAGCGAACTTTTCGAACGAATATTTTCTCATTCTTCTATATGACCCAAGCAGCGCTCCCTCACTTGAAGCCAGGAAGTGCTATCATCAACACAGCATCCATAACGGCCTATCATGGACATGAACAATTGATTGATTATTCAGCGACCAAAGGGGCTATCGTTACGTTCACACGCTCGCTTTCATTGCAGCTTAATGCCAAAGGCATTCGCGTAAACGGTGTTGCGCCAGGTCCCATCTGGACACCCCTCATACCATCCACCTTCACCGCTCAAGAAGTGGAAGTGTTCGGTTCGACTACTCCTATGAAACGAGCAGGACAGCCGAGTGAACTGGCTCCTAGCTATGTATTCTTGGCTAGTGAGGACTCTTCTTATATGGCTGGGCAAATCCTTCACATCAATGGCGGCACTATTGTGAATGGATAATAGAAAAAGCATGACAAGCGAGCGGAAATCACCGCTGCCCTGTCATGCTTTTTTTGATCTATTCTAGGCCCAACTTTAAAAGTAGTTTGGTTCCATACCATTTCGTATAAGCCAACGTTTCTCTTGTATCGTGATAAGGCATGAATAGCACATCCGATTTGGTTGACGAGACGAAAGGGTGACTCAGACCGATTGTTTCTGCAATATCAAGCGAACGTGAGCTATGGAATCGATGAGTGACAATAATGGAGCTCACTAACCCCTTCTCATCCATGATTTGTTTGCTGAAAAGTAAATTCTCGTACGTGCTCGTCGCTTTGGGCTCAACCAAAATGTTTGACCGCGGAATCCCTTGTTTCACCAAATAATCTCTCATACCTTCTGCTTCTGTTAGAAGCGAACCATTATGGTCCAAACCACCTGTAACAATAAGCTGCTTAAAACGTCCTTGCTTGTACAAATCCACGGCTAGATCCAGTCTCTCTTGAAGTCCCGGACTAGGTAAATCCTTGCGCAGTGAAGCACCTAGTACAATCCCAACATCCACTTGTTTCGGCAACGTCTGGTGAGGACCGATCTGTACTTTCCATTGAATAAAGATAATCCAAGCCAACAGCAATACAAATCCGATTAGCATCACTTGAAAAATCCTTACAAAAGTGCGATAAGCCTTAGACGGCGATTTCGCTTTGGACGAATTGGCCTTCCGCTTGGCAGGTGTGGATGCGGGTGTGCTTTGTTTTTTGTTCATGCTAGGCTTAACCGTCATCCTTCCTACTCCTTCTCCAAAAATGCACTGACTTGCCGGAACAATGCGGGTGCATCCTCGCTTAAACAAATCAAATGATCTGATTTGGCGTGCCAATGCAGCTCTCGCTGCCCTCTCAGTCTACTGTAGATGTACCGCGCACTCTGTGGATGAATCACTTGATCTCGCTCCGATTGCGCAACGAACGTTGGCTTATTGACTAAGCTAAGTTCCGGCTTCAAATGCCGAACCAGCCTTGTAAATTGCCAAGTCGCAAGCAGCGGCGTGGATTTAGCTTTTACGAGACTTATTTTACGTTCATACTTCCATTCATCACGGATAACATTCAATAACCTTCCAGGACTCACATAAATGACCGCAGTATTTAGCAAAATGAGTTTCCTCACCGGATACCGGACGGATAAATAGGCGGCCAGCAGGCCTCCCATTGAAAATCCGACCATATCAAACGAGCCATAAGCAGCTGTCATTTGCTCCGCATGCGATTCTGCAGCCTGCACCCAATCTTCCCAACGCGAAGCGTGAAGCTGATGATGGTTCTCCCCATTCCAGGGGAGTATAGGCACCTCACACAGCTGTCCACGCTCTCGTAAATGCCGAGCTAACGGCTCAACCTCATAAGGTCCACCTGTAAATCCATGGAACAAAAGGCATGGTTGTTTCATGAGATCCACTCCTATCCAGCTTGTAAGCGCTTATTACTATAGTTTATTTTTCTTTGATGGAAATGGTGTTAATCGTTACCTTTTCTTTCGGCTTACTTGGGGACGGATCCCCACCATTTGGATCTAATTCCACGGGTGTCTCGGCGATTTTCGTAATCGTAGCCATGCTGTCTGCAGTGACTTTTCCGAAAATGGTGTAGTTCGGTGTCTTATTCAAATTCGCACAATCTGCTCCTGAGCAAATGAAGAACTGACTGCCGTTCGTATTTGGACCCGCGTTCGCCATCGCCACTGTACCTGGTTCATACGTATGCGCCTTGCTTAGTTCATCTGCAAACTTATAACCAGGACCGCCTCTACCCGTTCCTTGTGGATCACCTGTTTGAATCATGAACGTTTTGATAATACGGTGGAAGGTCACATTGTTGTAAAAGCCCTCTTTGGACAAAAACACAAAGTTGTTTACAGTCTTCGGCGCATCTTTAGCGTAGAGATCAATCGTGAACGTCCCTTTGGACGTTGTAACCTCTGCTTGATACGTTTTGTTCGTATCGATCGTCATGTCAGGCGCTTTGCTCCACTGCTTGCCTGCTGCTGTGGACGCTGCAGGGGATGTCACTGGCGAAGCGCTTGGTGCCTTCGTGCTTGTGCTTGGCGATGATGTACCGCCATTCGTTTCCGTTCCTTTGTTCCCGCACGCGGATGCGATCAGGGTTAGAGTAAGTAAGCTTGCTGTTAGAAGCATTTTTGGTTTCATTTGCGAAGTAAACAGTTTCATGAGTCGGCCTCCAGATTGATTGATTTGATTTTTTTTGAAAATCAGCCGGTTTTCGGCGGGGAATTATATTTGTAACGCCCTTTTGGGGCGATACAGCTCGTCCACGCAAGGCAGATGTGGCTGTAAGGCCCTTTTGGGGCCTTACAGATCTCGCAGTGCAGAGCTGCGGCGGGGGTTCACCTTTGTAACGCCCTTTTGGGGCGTTACAGCTCGTCCACGCCAGGCAGATGTGACTGTAAGGCCCTTTTTGGGCCCTACAGATCTCGCGAAGCCCAGTTGCGGCGGTTTTTCGCCGCTGTAACGCCCTTTTGGGGCGTTACAGCGGCGAAAAACCGCCGGGCAGCTATGGCTGTAAGGCCCATTTAGGGCCTTACAGCGTCACCTCCCCTTAAGCCCCGTTCTTCGTCTTCTCTTCATCCGGCTTGTTGCTCGGCGACGGCGTAGGGCTTGGCTTCGTACTTGTTACAGGACTCGTTGCTGGACTAGGACTTGGGCTTGGCCCTGTTTCCGTGCCATTCCCCGGTTTGGTCGAAGGACTAGGTGATGAACCTGGTTTCCCGCTTGGTGTCGGCGAAGGCGGCGGACTAGTCCCCGTTCCCGGAGATGGTGATGGAGCACCCGAAGGTGACGGTGAAGGAAGGCCGCCATTCGGAAGTGTTTCATCTTTTGGCACGATAACAGTTGCTACATTCGATTGAACACCTGGGGCGTTCGTATCGGTTTGGACCGGAACGACATAATATTGATACGTTTCACCGCTGTTAATGCCAATATCATCCACTTGTACTTTTGGTGTTAGAATAATTAATTTTGCTTCAGCTTCAGTAGCACCTTTGCGATATAATTGGTAGCTCATTTTATCACCTAAAGAGCTCCAAGTAATTTTAACCGATTTGGATTCTGGTGCATATATCGCCATTAAATCCGTAATCCCTCCGCTTGGTGGTTCCGTCGCTTCCGGTACATTTGCTGGCTTCACAAAGCTGGTCATCGGCTTGCCATCTAGCGACTTCGACATAATCTCTTTGAAAATAGCCGCAGTGCCACCACTTCCAACCGTCACGTAGTGCTTTGAATCGACTTTATCAAAGCCTTCCCACACCGCTGCTGTCCATTCTGGTGTATACCCAACGAACCATACATCGCGATCATACTGCTCGATACCCTTAATATCTAACCCCGTGGAACCCGTCTTACCAGCGACAGGACGATTGAATTTCGCTCTAGTTCCTGTACCGCCCGTCTCAACAACCCCCTGCAGCAATTGGGTCATGTAATAGGACGTGAGAGGTTGCATAACCTGTTTCTTCTCAGGCTTGTATACCGCTACTTCTTTATCGTGCGCGTCCGTAATCCGAAGAATCGCATGGGCTTTATTGAGTGTTCCCTGATTCGCAAAAGCTGTATAAGCTCTAGCCATTTGTAATGGAGAAACACCATCCGTTAATCCCCCAAGTGCGATGGCTAAATTTTGATCCTTCTGTGCATTTAACGTAATACCTAATCTACTTGCAAATTCACGACCCGTCTGAACACCCATTTGACTTAACAACCAGACTGGCGCCAAGTTATACGAATGTTTGACTGCTTCAATCATCGACACTTGGCCGTGTGTTTGACGATCGTAGTTTTGCGGGGTATAGGTCCCGTTTCCAAAAGAGGTCTGCGTATCATCCAACAACGAGGTTGGCGTATATTTCCCGCTATCAAGCGCTGGCCCATAGACCGCTATAGGTTTAAAAGATGAACCTGGCTGTCTTTGTGAGTAGACGCGACTAAAACCTTTAGTCTTATAATCCCGACCGCCGATTAAAGCCATTAAACCGCCCGTCTTATTGTCCATAATAACCATGGAGCTCTGAATCTTCTGACCATCTGTTGCATCCTTCTGGAAAAAACTCGGATTAGCATACGTTTGCTCCATCGTTTTCTGAGCTTTGATGTTCATCGTTGTGTAGATTCGGTATCCTTTGGTCAATAACTCATCTTCTTCAATTCCATACATGTCTTCCGCTTCATTAACCACATAATCCACAAACGAAGCATAGTCCTTCGTCGTTTGGCTGGCAGAAGCAGGTGGCACGTAATCGACCGCAGCCGCTTCCGCACGCTCAGCCTCCGTAATATACCCTTGGTCAGCCATCAGCTTGAGCACGACAGCACGACGCTCTTTGGATAGGTCAGGATGTGCCAAAGGTGAATATCGAGAAGGTGCTTTCGGCAATGCCGCTAATGTGGCAATCTCCCAGACCTTCAGATCATTCAAATTGGATTTACCAAAGTAGATCTTCGCTGCTGCCTTAATGCCGTATGCATTACTGCCGAAGAAAATGCGATTTAAATATTTTTCCATTATTTCATCCTTTGTAAACCTCTCATCGAGGGCAAAGGCAATCGACATTTCCGTTCCTTTACGGAAGGCTGTTTTCTCAGAACTTAAAAATACGTTCTTCGCAAGCTGCTGCGTAATCGTACTTCCGCCTTCAACCGCACTCATATGCACAATATCAGTGACAAGCGCCCGTCCGATCGCTCTCAAATCAACACCAGAGTGCTCATTGAACCTACGATCCTCCGTTGCAATGAACGCTTGTTTCAAGCGCTCAGGAACGTCTTTGATATTCACGCTTTCGCGATTTTCACCTTTGTAAATCTTCGAAATCTCCGTAGCCGGTTTATCTTTCCCATCCTTATCTTTGCCTTCTTCTTGCGCATAAATAAGTGTGGACTCCGTTGTGTCATCAATTTTATCAATATTTGCATCCAAAATTTTGAAGCCGCTCATGATGACGATAATATATATCCCCATCGCACAGATCACGGCAATAATCGCAGCAATGATGGATCCCATGATCAGCTTGCGCCAGCTGAAGCCTTTCTTTTTGGGCCCCTTACTTTTGCCCGATTTACTGTCTTTCGACTTGGTTGGCGGTACAGTTTGCTTTCGAGTAGGTTTATCCAGATTCACTCAACTCCCTTACGTTTCATCTCTATGTAGAACCAGGAACAAACAAAACCAACAAAAGAACAACCTTTATGCAAGGTTGCTCCCGATAGTTTCTATTCGGTTAGACGTTCCAGTCCATTAAAAAGTTGCAAAACAATGCGACACACGATTGGCTTACTCCGTTGCTTCCGTAGCCGCCATTAACGAAACAGCACGTTGCGGTGTGAATGTGGAAATCGCATGCTTGTACACCATTTGTTGACGGCCTTCGCTGTCAATGATGATGGTGAAGTTGTCAAATGCACGAATAAGTCCTCTAATTTGAAACCCATTAGTCAAATATACGGTTACGGGAATGCTTTCTTTACGCAGTTGGTTTAGAAAATTGTCCTGAATATTAATGGATCGGTTCATCAGTATGTCCCCCTCAATGGAATGAAACTTTCGCCAGTTGGCGCTATTTTCTAATGGTGATATTTGTTAATTATATTCTATTTTATGTACAAACTTTCCTGCTAGTATATCACTAATCATTTCGAAATGGGCAGAAAAATTTGCTGCATCTGTAACATCGACCCAATCAATGTCTTTCATATGCCGAAACCAAGACAATTGACGCTTGGCAAAACGACGAGTATCCCGCTTAAGTAGAATGACCGCATCCTCAAAGCTGAGCTCATTCTCCAAGTAGCTGACAATCTCTTTGTACCCCAAGGCTTGCATGGAAATCGCCTGTTTGGGACAGCCAGCTGCCAACAACCCCTGCACTTCCTCAACTAATCCCTCCCCGATCATGGCATCGATGCGCTCTTCAATGCGCTGATACAGCAGCGCCCGATCCATCGTGAGTCCAATGATACATAGTTCGTAGGGAGATTCTTTTTTCTGGGAGGCCAGATGAGCTGTCATTGTTTCGCCAGACATATGATAAATTTCAAGTGCTCGTATCACACGACGCCGATCGTTCGCATGCAGCCGGTCTGCGCTCTCTGGGTCAATGTCCCGAAGCTTGCTATGCAGGGCTTCTTCCCCATGTGTATTCGCGAAGTCTTCTTGAGCCTGACGGAAAGCTTCATCCATGCTAACATCCGTAAATTGATAATCATAACAGACCGATTCGATATACAGCCCCGTACCGCCTACGATAAAAGGCAGCTTCCCACGCGCGTGAATATCATGGATCAATCCTTTCACACGCTCTTGAAACTCCGCTGCGGAAAACGGATACGATGGATCATGGATGTCGATCAGATGATGCGGAACGAGTTGTTGCTCCGCCTCGCTCGCTTTGGCGGTTCCAATGTCCATGCTCCGATACACTTGCATGGAGTCACCGGAAATAATTTCACAATTGTAGCGCTGGGCAATCTCCAAACTTAGCTTGGTTTTGCCAACAGCGGTAGGACCAAGTAGCACGAGTAATTTCGGCTTGGCTGATGGGGCTAACACAGTCGAATCACTCCATACGTTGTTTTCGTCGTTGATCGTAAAACATGCTCGAACCCGAGCCGGGCAAACTCTGAACTGTCTCTGTTCTCTTTGAGCACAATACTTTTGCGTGCAACGCGTTTGGCTTCTGCGATCGAAGCCAGACTTACAGCCTCATCGTTCGCCCGATGACGAAGCGGTGAAATCGCATGCGACTCTTCGATTGGGCTCCGAAACATCGGGTCAAAATACACCACATCCACACTTTGCGAAGCTAATTGCTGCAAAAAAGGGAGATGATGCGTCCGCTGCACCTCAATGCGCCGCATCGCGGCATTTAACTCAGGAATCTCCGATTCGTACGTCACTAAGCCTTCTTGAATCAGCATCGCTGGAATCTCTTCACTTTCCAGTGCCGTCACACGCCCTTTTGCGCCAACGACATAAGAAAACACAATCGCATCAGATGCAAGGCCTGCCGTACAATCGACAATGCTGTCACCTTCAGCTGCCCCTGAGGCTTCAATGAGCAAATCAGACTCTCCACGCTGCATACGTTTAACACGGACAAGCGACATGCTTGGATGGAAAAAAGTTGCAGGATGGTCTTCTTCATAGTACCTGATCTCATCTCTCGTCACAAGCAGAATGGCATTATCCTTATAATTTCTCCTAAGAAGTTCCAAAGAATACTTCTTGCGCGGCACGATTCTACCGCCATATTGAACCGATAGTCGTGCCGCCTCCTCCACCAGTTCCTTGGAGGGGTTATACGAAGTTGTCACTAACACGGGGTTACATCACTCGCTTAAACATTTTTTCTAACTCATAGGTTGTGAAGCTAACGACAATCGGTCTTCCATGCGGGCATGTATACGGATTTCGGCAGCTGGCAAGCCGATCAATTAGTGTTTCCATCTCCAGCATACCAAGGCTTTGATTCGCTTTGATGGATGCCTTACAGGAGCACATAATCGCGGCCTTCTCACGCAGCTTCGCAATATCTAACGCTTTACGATCGGAAATAATAAGTTCACACATTTCTTCTACGATGGATTTTTCCTCACCTGACGGAAACCAATGCGGGTGCGCTCGGACAAGGAACGTGTTGCCACCGAAAGCTTCCATAAAGACGCCTGCTTGTTCAAATAGCGCAAGCTTATCTGCAATTACACCGGCTTCAGACGGGGTAAATTCCAACGTGATCGGAACGAGCAATTCTTGGCTCGCCTCAGCAGGATTGCCAAAACGCTCATAATAATATTCATAATTAATGCGTTCGTGCGCGGCATGCTGATCAATGAGGTACAAGCCTGTTTCATTCTGAGCGATCAAATACGTGCCATGCATTTGTCCAATTGGATCCAATCTCGGGAACACAGGAAGCTTCGGTGAATCACTTTCCTCACTTGATGGCATTAGATCCATAAATGCTTCGTTGGTTCGACGCTGTTGTTGAATAGATGTCGTTCGATATGGCCCATTATTGGCAGAGCTGTAGCTTGAATTGGTTGATGTTGACTGGCGTGCGGGATAACCTGTTCCTGATGGCACATTACTTGTATAAGGTGCTGCAGATGCTGGTTGTTTACTAAGTGTGTCAAAATCATAAGAGGATGACGCTGATTGGCGATAAGTCGGACTAACCTCTTGAATCCGAGACGACGTTTCCTTATCTATACGTGCACTCTCGTTTGACACCTTAAAGTTATTCAACGAATTTAAGTCAGCAGAAATGTTAATATCAACAGGTGTAGGAATTACCTTCGATTCTGTCACTTCTTCCTTATGATCCTTGAAAAACTCCTCTTCCAGCTCCCCGGCGGGCGAGCGACGGGGCTCTCTTACAGGCTCTACTGTACGTGTCAGCTCAAGCTGCTCCTGCACAAAAGCACCCTTAGGCACAGACGGTTTGATCCCCTGCGGGATCAGCACCTGTCTGCCAAAAAGCCGCTTCACCTCGGCTTCGATCAATGCCGTTAACTCCGCTTCCTTGCTGAAGCGGACTTCAAGCTTAGATGGATGTACGTTCACATCCACCAAAGCCGGATCCATCCCGATGTGCAGCGCAGCCACGGGATAGCGGTTGATTGGCAGCAGGGTATGATACCCCTGCAGCAGCGCTTGATTCAGCGCGAAGTTACGCACATACCGACCATTCACGATGGTCGAGATGCCGCCGCGGTTCGCGCGGGTCATTTCGGGCTTGGCAACGAAGCCCGAGATAGTATAATCCAAGCTTTCCACTTGGAGAGGAAGCATTTGTTTGGCAATCGCTGTGCCATAGATGCCAGCGATGACCTGCAGGAGGTCGCCATTCCCCAACGTTTGGAGCAGCACATTTCCGTTATGCTTTAACGTAAAGGCAATACCTGGATGTGCCAGCGCGAGCCGATACAAGTAGTCAGAGATATGACCAAGCTCTGTCTGGATCGTTTTCATATATTTTAATCGAGCAGGTGTATTATAAAACAAATCTCGAACGGTAACTTCCGTGCCACGCGACGCCCCTGTTTCTTCAACGTTGCGAATCGTACCGCCTTCGATGGTGATTTTGCGCCCTAGACCATCGCTCGTCGCGCTTGTAACACATTCCAAACGGGAGACAGAAGCAATACTGGGCAAAGCCTCACCCCGGAAACCAAGCGTTCGGATCGAAAACAGATCTTTACTGGTTGCGATTTTACTTGTCGCATGACGCTGGAAAGCTAACTCACAATCCTCCAGGGCCATCCCAGAGCCGTTATCAGCAACTCGAATCAGGGTCAGACCGCCTTCTTCAATCGTCACATCAACGCGTGTGCTCCCTGCATCAACTGAGTTCTCTACCAGCTCTTTCACGACCGATGAAGGTCGTTCAACAACTTCACCTGCTGCAATTTGGTTTGCAATATGCTCGCTTAAGAGCTGAATTTTACCCATCGATTAGTTCCCCTTTGTACCCTGGATTGAAAGCGTCTCTCCGTGATCAGTCACCTTCAGCTGTGAGAAATAATTATCGAAAAGATCAACATTCACATAACTTGTGCCATCCTCAAGAATCAACTGATCATCTTGTACTGGAAAAGCATGTGTATTTCCTTTGGCATCCGAGATATCAACTGTATGGTTTGCCTCGTTCCAAGTAATATTTGCCCCGATTAACGCCGCTAATCCACGTGTGGACGCAAACCATTTGCCATCTTGACGGAAGCTTCCGAAGCCATAGCCTAGATCAACGCCGTTGAACGTGGCGCCATGTTTGGAGATTTCCACATCGATATCGGCAATTCCCGTCTCGTGTAAAGCGGTAATCAATTGCGCTGCTGCTCCGTCTACTTTAATGTCAGGTGTAATACCGACTTTATTCACTTTGCGTTTAAGCGGAGTTAAATATTCTTGAATGGTGACTTTCAACGCATTGTTATTATCCAAATTAAATAATTGCTGTACGCTGCCTTTACCAAATGTTTGCATGCCAATCACTTTCGCCACTTGATAATCTTGCAAGGCGCCTGAGAGCACTTCAGAAGCACTAGCGCTATTTTCATTGGCTAAAATATAAACGGGCACGTTCAGTGTCGTTCCACCTGAAATCATAACAGGCTCATCCACGCCATTCCGATCTCTCGTATGAATCAGAACGCCATCTTTAACAAAATGTTTGGCAATGTTCTGCGCAGTATCCACTAGCCCGCCTGGATTGTTTCGAACATCAAGGATTAAAGATTTCAAGCCTTTGGCTTGAAGGGCCTTCAACTGCGTGTCAAAATCCTCATCAGCATCGCTGGAAAACTCCGTAATTTGAATATAGCCCACGCCATTTGCGAACGAATGGCTATAAGTTTCAGGTACATTGACTCCAGCACGCGTCACTTCAACTGTTAACTCTTTATCTCCGCGGAGCACTGTAATCTTTACTTTGGAACCTGCTACTCCAATAATCTTGTTTCGCACGTCATCCACATTCGTCTTTGAAGCAGGTACGCCGTCAATTGCGCGAACATAATCATCTTGCTTCAGGCCAGCAGCTTCTGCTGGAGATCCTGCAAAAATCTCCCCCAAATAAACCCCTTGATCATCGATCCCAATGCGAGCGCCCATGCCCACGTAGTTATTCTCAAGCGAGCTGGAGAACTGACCATATTGTTCTTGGCTAAAAAAGACCGTGTACGGATCCTTCAAACCTGCGATCATCTGTTGGATGCTTTGATTCGCCAGCGCGGCTTCAGTAACACCGCTCACATGGAGCTTGCCAATAATTTCACGAACTTGCTGTGTGGCCAAATCCTCTTGTGCCATGGCACTGACTGGCATAGCAACCACTAGCGCAGTTGCAAGAGCTAGTGTAGCTTTCATTGCCTTTGTAGACATACGATTAACTTTCATAGGTGTATCTCCATTCCATTAAGATCTATTGATCGAGCAATGACTGGCGTTTTAAAAAATAAAACCGTGGTGCACATCGCTTATTGAAGCTTTTGCTTCCACTCATAGACTAAGTTAAGCGCCTGTAGCGGCGTCATATTAATTAAGTCAATGCCCTTCAACTGATCAAGGACCAGTTGCGACTTGACGTCGTGCTTCTTCTTGACGACGACTTCGGCCGGCTTGTCCTCTTCGAAGAGGGACAACTGGCGGACCGGTACTGCTACTGGCTCGGCGGCAGATGGGATGGTGACGACGGCCAGCGGAGCTTCGGCAGCGACAGCGGCATGCGGTGTACCCGCCGCAGCCCGCTCTTCAAACCCATTCAGCAGCGCATACGAGCGCTGAATGATCGTATCGGGCAGCCCGGCGATTTCGGCACAATAGATGCCGTAACTGGTGCTTGCTGCCCCAGGGATAAGCTTACGCAGGAAGGTTACCTGCCTGCCGCTCTCTTTCACGGCCATGCAGTGATTGCGCAGATGGCCGAGGCTTTCTTCCAGATGCGCGAGCTCATGGAAATGTGTTGAGACAAGCGTCTTGCAGCCGATTTGGTCGTGCAGGAACTCAATGACGGCTTGCGCAATCGCCATCCCTTCACCTGTCGAGGTGCCGCGTCCCAGCTCATCAATGATGACAAGGCTTCGACTCGTCGCCTTCTCCGTCATGACCTGGATGTCCATCATCTCGACCATGAACGTACTCTGACCGCCGATGAGGTCATCGGCCGCCCCGATCCGCGTGAAGATCCGGTCGGTGACCGGGATGCGCGCGGAGCTGGCAGGGACGAAGCAGCCGATCTGCGCCATCAGGCAGATCACGGCAACTTGCCGCATATACGTGCTCTTACCGGCCATATTCGGCCCGGTAATGAGCAAGATGCGGCCCTGCTCTTGCAAGAGGCTCGTCGCGTTCGCGATGAACGAGCCGTCTTGAATGACGGCCTCTACCACCGGGTGACGGCCGTCTACGATCTCAAGATCGAAGCCCTCGCCGATCTCCGGCTTGCGGAAATGCTGCGCTGCACTGACGGCTGCCAGCGATTGGTACACATCGGCGGTGGCAATAACCTCCGCCAGCTTTTGCAATCTGGAGATATGCTTGGAAATCCGGTCGCGAAGCTCCGTAAATAGTTCATACTCCAGATCAACCATTTTATCCTGCGCTTCCAGAATGAGCGCTTCTTTCTCTTTGAGCTCCGGCGTGACATAGCGCTCTGCATTAGCGAGCGTTTGCTTGCGCTCGTAGCGACCTTCTTGCAGCGCCGACATGTTCGCTTTCGTCACTTCAATAAAGTAACCGAACACTTTGTTGTAGCCGATTTTGAGCGACTTAATCCCTGTCGCCTCGCGCTCTTGACGCTCGAGCTCAGCGATCCACTGCTTGCCATTTTTGCTCGCTTCGCGAAGTTGGTCCAAATAAGGCTGATAGCCTTCACGAATCATCCCGCCGTCCCGAATCGAGACAGGAGGCTCGTCCTCAATCGCGTTCGCGATCCAAGACATCACGTCGTCGCAGACGTCCATATTTTCAACAAGTTTACGCAAGGTTTCAGAACCTGAGGCGGCACACAACTGTTGCAACATCGGGACTTGCTGTAAGGAATGCTTGAGTGCGATCATATCGCGGGCATTCGCATTGCCATAGGAAATACGAGCAACTAAACGCTCCAGATCATAAACTTCCTTCAATGCTTGCTTCACATCTTCACGTACAATCAGCTGATTATAGAGCAAGTTGACGGCCTCTAAACGTTCTTCAATCCGCGTGACATTCATCAGCGGCTTCTCAATCCAACGGCGAAGCATCCGTGCACCCATGGCCGTGACTGTTTTATCCAAAAGCCATAGAAGCGAACCCTTCTTGGCCCGTTCACGAACCGTTTCAACTAATTCTAGATTACGGCGCGTGAAAGGATCCATCGTCATGAATTGATCAGGCTCATAGATACGAATATGCTTGACATGAGTGAGTGCTCTCTTTTGTGTTTCCTTCAAATAAGCAAGCAAAGAAGCTACACCTTGTCGACTAATGCTAGACAATGTCGGCAGGGCTGCGTCTTCAGCAAAATGCTCATCTAGAAGCCTTTCATCCGCATGCGTCCATTCCGTCAGCACCATATTGCGGCCCCAAGCAGCGCCTGACTCACGAATTGTGGTAAGTAAGGCCGGATTGGTAACAATTTCTGAAGGATTATAGACGTTCAATTCATCAACAACAAGCTCCCAAGCATGCGGTAATTGCGTTGTATACAACTCACCGGTTGAGATATCACAAGCTGTGAACGCATAGCCGTCGGTTTGTTCGACCAAGGAGACGATGTAATTGTTGACCGATTCCCCAAGGAGTTTGCTGTCCATGACGGTCCCAGGTGTGACGATCCGCACGATTTCACGTCGTACAACACCTTTGGCCTCAGCTGGATCTTCTACCTGTTCACAAATGGCGACTTTGTACCCTTTTTCAATCAAACGGGACATATAGTTGTCAGCAGCATGATGCGGGACACCACACATTGGAATTTTCTCTTCACCGCCGCCTTCACGGCCTGTCAATGTAATTTCTAATTCACGTGATGCATTGATCGCATCCTCGAAGAACATTTCATAAAAATCCCCTAGCCGAAAAAATAAAAAAGCATCGGGTACCTGTGCCTTCACGGCTAAGTACTGCTGAATCATCGGCGTATATGTAGCCAACTTGTGTTCCTCCAACCTATTCCAAATATATGAATTGCCAAGTCTATGAATCTACCATTCTTTCTAACATGAAAGAGCAACCAGACAGAAACATCTTGCTTCCTGTAAGTGAATTTGGAGTTTCACAAACAGGAAGCAAAATGAACGCTTATAGAGCTTGCGTCAAGTAACTTTTTGGTTGCATTTCATGAGGATAACCTTTGAAAATGATAAGTCTATTGATCATCTATTATAACATGATTTCTTCGTCAAAAGCTTCTTTACGTGCAGCGGGTGCAATTTTCCAAGCGATTCGGATATCCGCCATCTCATTCCAAGGTTCTCCAGTCGCGATTCGCAAACGCAAGCGTTCCAGATCAGCCTTATGAACTTCATAGCCTTTCAACATCTCCAAATCCTTCCAAAGCTTCGCTACTTCCTCCTGGAGTCTAAACTTATCTCCATGGTAGTAAGCTGCTTGAATATCTGGTTCTTGCAGCGGCTGCCGCGGTAACTGCCAGTAGTTGTTCACGATGAGCGCAGCTAAAGTAAAGACGCCTTTCGTAATTTCCGGCGTAGTTAACCAACTCGGCAGTGTGCGATATTCGAACCCTCCATGCGACTTCTTGCGGAAGTCTCCTAAGAAGCCATACCGCGGGCGGCGACTGCGGGTCGATTCATCCTCGATCATCACGAGCGGTAACGCGAGATAAGCATCCAGCGCGCGCAGCAAATGGCTATTCATCCAGCAGCGGCTAAAATGGATATGACCACCCAGCGGATAGCCTTTGACAGGCATGCCGCCGGATAGCCATGCAAGGCTCTCGTCATGAATTTTCCGCGCAGCCAGCCCCATCGTCCTTCGCACATGTTTGGCGAGCTGCAAGGGCTCCACACTCGGCTGCGGACGCAGCTCAGCGAGCGGTAGAATCACGCGATGCCCGCTCAGCACGATCGCATCGCAGCCAACAGCGCCAGACCGCATGAGGAAGCGATCGGCGAAGACCACCTTGCCCTGCGGGTTCATCAGCAGGAACTCGGGATCGCAGCCAAGCATCGCCCGCTCTTTACGTTCCAGCTCTTTGGCAAGCGAGTGATCATAGAGATCCATCGCTTGTGCAAAGAGCTGTGTCAGTCGCGCGTTGAGCTTAGGAACCGGGTCCACATCCAAGACGAGCGTTTGCCCGTTTGGGGTAATCCCGATGGTCACAAGCCCATAATCTAAGCCCAGTGCGTAGATTGCTTTGACCGATTCACGGCTGGCCCTGCGTACATGGAAGTTAATTTGCGAGGGCTGCACTTCTATGTACGCACCGTTGACATTGAACTGCCTCTGATGCTGTAAGGATTTCTCCGAAAGCAAGACCGTCTCCTTTTTCTCATAAACAAGAAGGGTTTGCAGATGAAAGACAGCGACTTTATATTTTTGCATAAAAATCGGACGATCTTGACTCCCCTTAGCTGTAGAGAGTTGTGATGTCATTGTCTTTATTCCGCTAAGCTGAAGTATCGCTTCTCGTTTCCGACGATGCTGAGCTCTTATGATCGCCTTAACAGGCTGCAGAGCGGCAAACTGCGGTAATTCCTGATGTGCAGCTCCCCAATGGATCACGACTTGCCCGCTCCAAGTATCGGGAACTTCGGTTCCATGAGGGATATGAGTTCGTTCCGCCAATTCCATCGCTTCTTTTTCCCCTGCGTGCAGGAAGAAGGTTACCATTTGTAACACCCCCTCATCTCGCTCACTGTGAAGCATTCCATCGTTATGCTTATCCCGTATGCCCAAATATGTGGATACAACAAAAAAGAGGGCAAATGCCCTCTGCCGAACCTCTTTCGCCCGCATACACTGGGGGTATAAGATTCCTTAATCTAATTCATCTTCGAGCAGTTCGGCGTCCAGATCCTCAAAATCGCCCTCGCCACTGTCATCGAAATCCACGTGCTTGTCGTCGAAGTCATTGCAGCCGTTGGAGCAAACGACTACACAGACTTTCGTTTCGGCGATGAGCTCGACTTGAAACTCGCGCTCTACCCGAATAATGACGCTGTCGCCGCTTGATGAGATGCTAGCCTCCACGCAATTTGGCTCTTGCGTTGCGACAGCGGATACTTCTGCTGTCGTCGACTTATGTTTTTTGTCTAAGTAACTTAGTCCAACGATTTCTACATAAGAGACAGTTTCTTTTGCTACGTCTGTTTTGGTGTTACGATCGTAAGAATACCAGATGTTGATATCGTACGTACCAACAACCTCTACGCCCTCTCCAGAGTGGACAGCTTCGAATTGGTTATTAATAATCCAAGCGCCCAAAATACTGGTTGGAGAATAAGGCGGAGTCACGGTATGGCTTACATGAGAAAATTTGCGACCTTTACCGCAGACAGCTTTTGTAATGATCTCTCTGCATTGCAAATCTTTATCTAATGACATCCTTTCAACCTCCTCCATACAATCATTCATTACAAGTGTATGCAGGACAGTAGTCTAGAGTGACAATTATTTTTATACTTTTTTATTTTATTAATATACTTATATCTGTCAGAGTCAACCCGCTTCAGTACGTTGCTTTTTTTGCTTTTTAGCAATGGCCAAATACTGCATTAACTCTCTGTTTAGCTGTAAAATCGCTGATCTGACTTCGAATTCTTCACGTGTCGCAGGTAATGCCATTCCCTTATACCGGATATCCAGCTCTTGCAACTCTTTCTCTGCATCACCCGTATAATAGTCTTCCTTCACAGTTTGACTAATATCTTCGAAGATCGCAGCGACCCATTTCCCTTGGGGTAAAGACTGGTACACTTGCGCGACGAGATCAATCATCCGATGAATCGATTCAAGCTGCTCGCCCCTCATATAGAAATAGACACGCCAATATGGATCTCCCCTAAAAAGTAAGGTATTCTCCATAGAACGCTTGGCTAATCTAGCTCCATTTTCAATCTCTTCACTGACTTCAAGCAGCTCTTTGCCATCCCAAATGACGGTATTATCGCGAAGATGCTTGGCTATGTTGATGAAAATGTCTGAGAATAAACTTTCAATTCTTTGCTTATGCCGGGTAAGCGAGGCATCTGCTTTCGGCATATAAGCAATGTTGATTACGGTTGCGGAACCTAATCCGACCAGGAGTAAAATCAATTCATTCAGCACGGAGGCCCATGACGCCGATTCATAGGCATAGAGATGCAGCATCACAACTGCACCCGTTACGGCTCCTTCAGTAATTCGCAATCGAACCAATACGGGAAACACGATCAAAATAAATGCACTGACGACCCAAATATGAAAACCTAATACATTAAATAAGACCGAACCGATGAACAAAGCAAGAATTGATGATGCGATACGGTGCAAAGAGCTTTCGATTCCTTTTCTCTTCGTCACTTCAATGCCTAGAATAGCAAGAAGACCCGCAGCCGCTGGCGTTTTCACCCCTAAAATATACGCAAGATACATAGCAATTATGACCGCAACGGCCGTTTTGAGCACACGAAAGCCCATAGCAATTCCACCTCTAACAGGTTTTTCTATGGGCTCATTATTTCATTTTGAGAAAGCTGTGGCAAGCTTTAATGCATTTCATCGATGTTTCGTTAGTTTCTTCTCTAGCTTGGCTACAAGCTGATACATCACGGTCGCAACAAGCGCAATGACGAACAGGGTCGATATCACCAAGGTGAAATTAAAGACTTGAAAGCCATATATGATTAAGTAGCCCAGCCCCTTCTGGGATACTAGAAATTCGCCAACGATGACGCCGATCCAGGCCAACCCTACATTTACTTTTAGTGTAGAAACGATGGTTGGGAATGAAGCGGGCAGAATCGCTTTGAGAAATATGGTTCGCTGATTGCCTCCGAATAGCTTTACAACCTTCACATAGTTGGGATCTACTTCTTTAAAACTACCGTACACGACTAGGGTCGTAATAATGACGGTGATGGATAGCGTCGTGGCAATGATGGACAACAAACCAGGCCCAAACCCTACGATAAATAGCGGTCCGAGCGCGACCTTCGGCATACTGTTGATAACGACAATATAGGGATCCAGCACGCGTGAGAGGAAAGGTGACCACCAGATGACGACTGCCAACGCGGTTCCTAGCAATGTGCCCAAGAGGAAGCCAATCATCGTTTCTTCAACCGTAACAGCCACATGCGGTAGAAGAGTTCCGTCGAGCAGCTTCACCCATAGGAGATGAAATACCTTGGTGGGATAGCTAAAAAGCAGCACATCAATCCATTTCAACCTCGCCGCAAGTTCCCATAAAGATAAAAAGAGGAGCAAGATAGCAAGCTGCAGCAATCGTACCCATTTGGTTTCTCGCTTCAGTGCTTGGAGGTAGCGTTGATGGACCTCTGCCTTGAGCTGATCATTCGCCTGGTCAATTAGGAGCGGGTGATCCGTGTGCTTACTGTGGTTACTCATGCGGCGTCCCTCCAAACTCCTGCCATATTTGCCTAAAAAGGAGATGAAATTCAGGCAATTCTCTCGCTTCAAATGGAACAGCTGCACGGATTGCTTCAGGAATTTCAAAGGATTGACGAATTCGGCCCGGATTCGGCGCCAAAACAAGAATTCGATCACTCATCGCAATCGCTTCTGAGATATCATGCGTAACGAGAATGGCTGTTTTCCCTTTCGCACGTAAGGTTTCCACGACTAAGTCCTCTAATTGCAGCTTCGTCTGGTAGTCGAGTGCCGAAAAGGGTTCATCTAATAGCAACAGTTCAGGTTCCATGGCCAACGTACGAACGAGCGCAACACGCTGACGCATTCCCCCTGAAAGTTGAGCGGGATAATAATCTCGGAAGGCGAGCAGCCCCATTTCCTCGAGCAAATGAAGTGCTCCTTGCCGCTTTTCTTCGGTCAACTCGCCAGCAATTTCCAATCCCATGCAGGCATTATCTGCAATCGTGCGCCACGGAAATAAATAATCTTGCTGCAACATATATCCTACCTTAGATGAGGGCCCTTGCACGAGATGATCCGCCACGGTTACTTGACCAGACGTTGATGGAATGAGCCCCGCGATGATGGACAGGAGTGTTGTTTTGCCACAACCGCTAGGGCCGATTAGGCTGACGAATTCGCCCTTTGGGACGTCAAACGTAATGCCCTGCAGAGCAAGGGTTGCTCGCTCCTCTGTTACGTAAACCTGCGTTACATTCTCAAGCCGAACAGCCTTTTCCATGTCGTCTAGCCTCCTTTAGCCCATCCTCTTGGGGCTTTAAATCCCAAGTAGGTTTATGGTTTCACTGTGGATTTGGCTTTCTCCGCATAAGAATTGTTAACAAGCTTGCTCCATGCGACCTTTTCTTTCAATTCACCCGCAGATGTCATGACATCGAGCAAATTGTTCCACTCGGCTTCATCCACAATGCCATCTGTTGCAAAGGAGCCTTGATCTTTGTAGCGTTTCACGACATTTTTCACAATCGCAACATCGATGTCTTTAAAATATGGCAGTACCGCGTCCGTAATTTCATCTTTGCTTTTGGAAGCTACCCATAGCTGCGCACGTTGGATCGCGTTCGTAAACTTCTGAATCGTGTTCGGATTCGATTTCATAAAGCTTTGCTTCGCCATAAATACCGTATAAGGCAAATGCCCGCTCTCCACGCCAAATGATGCAAGTACGAAGCCTTTCCCCTCTTGCTCAACGATGGAAGCTTGTGGCTCAAAAAGCTGTACATACTCGCCAGTTCCTGACGAATAAGCCGCCACGATATTGGCAAAATCAATGTTCTGAATCAACTGCAAATCCTTCTGCGGATCAATGTTGTGCTTCTTCAAGGTGAACTCGCCGGCCATTTGCGGCATACCGCCTTTGCGTTGTCCAAGGAAGATGGAGCCCTTCAAGGCATTCCAATCGAACGTATCTACTTTTTTACGAGCGACTAAGAACGTGCCGTCTGTTTGGGTAAGCTGATCAAAATTGATAACCGGATCGTCCGATCCTTGCTGTGACACATAAATGGATGTTTCTGAACCAACTAACGCCAAATCAATCGCATTGGACAGCAGCGCTGTCATGGTCTTGTCGCCGCCTGGTGTCGTCGTCAGTTCCACGTCGAGCCCTTCGTCTTTGAAAAAACCTTGCGATAACGCCACATATTGCGGTGCATAGAACAAGGAACGTGTTACCTCACCAATGCGCACTTTCGTTGTTTCTTCCTTCTTGGTACCGCAAGCTGTAGTCATAAGACTGAGCAGCAGAATGGCGGATACAGCGATCCCCCATCTTTTTCGATTGTTCATAGGACGTCCCTCCGATTCAAATAGTACTGTATCGTATGCAGGAGCCCAGACGTCGGTTAATCGTTCTTCCAGATTTATGGTTCAGGATGATAAAATTTGGGATTAATGACGAAATTGTGTGTGTCTTTGTGCTTCTTCACAAAGGCACAGTGGGTGGATGGGCCGGGGAGGAGGTACCTAAAGACGGGGAGCGGGAGATAGGCTTGGGTTCCGAGCCTATGGCGAGGGACTGGCTAGGTTTGGCTCGGGTTCCGAGCCTATGGCGAGGGGCCGGCTAGGTTTGGCTCGGGTTCCGAGCCTATGGCGAGGGACTGGCTAGGTTTGGCTCGGGTTCCGAGCCTATGGCGAGGGACTGGCTAGGTTTGGCTTGGGTTCCGAGCCTATGGCGAGGGGCCAGCTAGGTTTGGCTCGGGTTCCGAGCCTATGGCGAGGGACTGGCCAGGTTTGGTTCGGGTTCCGAGCCTATGGCGAGGGGCCAGCTAGGTTTGGCTCGGGTTCCGAGCCTATGGC
>NZ_LYPC01000020.1:0-125473 GCF_001700435.1 Paenibacillus pectinilyticus | reverse complement strand
GGGGCCAGCTAGGTTTGGCTCGGGTTCCGAGCCTATGGCGAGGGACTGGCTAGGTTTGGCTCGGGTTCCGAGCCTATGGCGAGGGACTGGCTAGGTTTGGCTCGGGTTTCGAGCCTATGGCGAGGGGCCGTCGAGGTTTGGCTCGGATTCCGAGCCTACGGCGAGGGGCCAGCTAGGTTTGGCTCGGGTTCCGAGCCTATGGCGAGGGGCCAGCTAGGTTTGGCTCGGGTTCCGAGCCTATGGCGAGGGGCCGGCTAGGTTTGGCTCGGATTCCGAGCCTACGGCGAGGGACTGGCCAGGTTTGGCTCGGGTTCCGAGCCTATGGCGAGGGGCCGGCCAGGTTTGGCTCGGGTTCCGAGCCTATGGCGAGGGGCCGTGGAGTAATCGCACGTATTAGATTTGATCCGTTCGCACACTTGAGCACTCACTCAACAACCTATAAAATAGTAGCCATCTAATCCAGCAATGCCGATACACAAAAGTGCACGGTCATAGTTACCCATCTTCTCCCAACCCACCATCCAATCTAACTTCCCTTCAATCCCTAACACATTTAACACAACACCCGCAATAAAAAGAAACAGCCCCTTCGACGAAAATCCCGTCGAAAGAAGCTGTTTCTCATACAGATATGCATTTGGCAATCAGTCGTACCAATTGTTCCATCACTCGCAACTATTGTTAGTCGCTATATCCACTAAATCCCGTACACTTTCGTGTACTTCTCTTCCAAGTACGCAACCAAGTAATCAGGGTTTAACGCTTCCCCTGTCACGTTTTGAATAATTTCATTCGGTGTCAGCAATTTACCGTGTTGGTAGACCTTCTCCGTGAGCCACTCCTTAATCGGTGCCAGATTGCCTTCCGCAATCAAGCTATCGAAGTTAGGCAGTTCTTTGCGAAGCGTGTTAGTGAATTGCGCCGCGTACATATTCCCAAGCGCATACGATGGGAAATAGCCGAACGCACCACCGGACCAGTGGACGTCCTGAAGGACACCTTCTCCGTCATTCGGCGGCGTCACACCCAAATACTCCTCGTATTTGGCATTCCACGCCGCAGGTAAATCCGCCACGGCAATCGTGCCGCTGAATAGACCTTTTTCCAGCTCATAGCGAATCATGATATGTAGGTTGTACGTGAGCTCATCCGCTTCAATTCGGATCAAGGATGGCTCAATATGATTGATCGCACGATAGAAATCATCGACGCTAACGTCATCAATTTGCCCAGCAAATGTCGTCTGCAGCTCGCCATAGTAGCGCTCCCAGAATTGTTTGCTGCGGCCAATGACATTTTCCCAGAAGCGGGATTGGGATTCATGAATTCCCATGGACGTACCAGAACACAAATTGGTACCAACGAGGTCCGTAGAAATATTTTGCTCATACAGCGCGTGTCCACCCTCATGAATCGTCCCGAACAGGGCCGAGGTAATATCGTTTGGCAAATAGCGCGTCGTGATTCGCACATCACCTGGATTCAGAGCCGTTGCAAACGGATGCACGGTCTCATCCAAACGCCCCGCCTCGAAGTCATATTGCATTTGCTTCAGAATTGACAGCGAGAATTGCTTCTGTTTGCCGATATCAAATTGCTGGTCTAAGAACGCGCGATTCGGCTGATTAGGCGAAGCTTGAATGCGTCCAAGCAGTGGAACTGCTTTTTCCCGCAGGGCGCCGAATACTTCATCCAATTTCTCTACCGTCATACCCGGCTCATACATATCCAGCAAGGTGTTATATTTGTGGCCTTCATAGCCCCACAGCTCAATGAATTCCTGGGTCGTTGCTACGATTTTCTCCAGGTAGGGCTGGAATCCGGCCCAATCTGATTTATGTTTCGCGTCTTCCCACGCCGATTCGGCTTGCGATGTCAGAACAACATAGGCTTGATATTTCTCAGCCGGTATTTTTTTACTGCGATCATATTCTTTTTTGCATTCCAGAACCATTTTACGTGAAATCGGGTCTAACTGTTCAAGTTCAGCAGTTTGTGTGAAAAAATCCACATAAGCTCCCATTTCATCGGATGTCGACATCCGAAATACCTCGGTGGAGAGCTCACCGACAACTTCCGAACGCGTTTCGATCCCTTTTTTCGGAGCACCTGTACGCATGTCCCAATAGATCAAAGAGATTGCCTCTTCATACTGCTTCATTTTACGTACATAAGCTTTGAACGATTCCAGCTTGGCATTCACAACACCAACACTCATGTGCTCATCTCCTTAAAGTTTTTCGTTAGAAAAACTAACTTCGGAAGCATTCACTCCCCAATGTTTCAATATTTATCATACTTCCATCCGCGTATAGAATCAAATAATGGTTCGGCTGTGGTAGAATAAGGACAAGCCTTAATCAACAGGCTGTTTACTCTGCAATTATGTGAAGGAGATGACCCTAATGAATATTACATTTACAGATACAGCGAAACAACGACTGACCCCTTATTTGGAGCAAAATAATACCCTGCTAAAGCTTGTTTTTGATACAGAAGGCTGCGGATGCTCCGTGAATGGAGTCCCTACACTTTGGTTAGTTTCCACTGCAAATGCCGAAGATGTATCGGCCATAACGGACACAATCCCGCTGATTTATAAAGCGAAGGATGAGATCTTTTTCGAGAGCAACATGAAAATCGACTTCCATGAAGGAAATAAATCCTATATACTGAAGAGTAATAATCAAATTTATAATGCAGGTATGAGTCTAGTTGATAAACGATAAAAGCTGTTGTACAAATAAATAGACAGCAATTAAAATACCACTACCTGGAGGGAAAACCATGTCTTTAATTAATGAGATTTTGAGCTACAATAAGGATTTCGTAGAAACCAAGCAATATCAAGAGTTTCTGACTACCAAATTTCCAGACAAGCGTATGGTTGTCGTTACGTGTATGGATACGCGGCTTGTAGAGTTACTGCCTAAGGCAATGAATCTTCACAATGGGGATGCTAAAATTATCAAAAATGCCGGTGCAATTGTCTCTCACCCCTTCGGCAGTCTCATGCGCAGTATTATCGTCGCTGTGTATCAGCTTGATGCCGATGAAGTGTTTGTCATTGGACATCACGATTGCGGCATGACAGGACTCAATTCCGAAGTAGTTATTGCTAACGCGAAAGCTAGAGGCATCTCCGACGATGTTATCGAAACACTCGGACACTCTGGCATTGACCTCAAACGTTGGTTGACTGGCTTCAACCATGTGCGCGATGGTATTGAGAAGAGCGTTAATATTATTCGTAATCATCCCTTACTTCCCAAAAATTTACCTGTTCACGGCCTAATCATTGACCCGGAAACAGGTCGTTTAGATCTCGTGGATGCGGCATATCCCCCAGCGCCTGAACTTCTGTAGGAAGCCAACGATAACTAAGACTTTCTTCCACACTAGAGAGTGAAATAGTAAAGAGTAGAGCCTGATGACTAGGCTCTACTCTTTTTTAATTATCCGCTTAAGGTTTAATCGTTTTGATCAAGCGTTTGGCATCCCCATTCGGAGTAGCAACCACTTCATACACATTAATACTCGCACCTGAGTTCAATTGCTCGGATTTCACCGTTCCGAAGTCAATAAATTGAACGCCAGACATAATCTTCTGTTGCCCTGTGAAGGACATGGATTTCGATGTTAATAAGCGTCCTTCGGAATCCACAATTTCGAACAATAACGAGGAGAAATTCGCATCCGTGATGACTTGTGCTTGACGTTCAACGGTCAAATCCAAACGTAAACGGTACGAGAAGGACGTATCCCGATTGTACGTTGAGCTCAAATTGTAATCGTCCAGATTGATCGTAAATGGATACACGGAGATTGGTCCAGTTGTTGGTACTGATTGAACAGCTGTTTTGTACGAACCAACAGCCAAACGATTCGTGTCATATAGATTGAGCGCTAACTTATCTGCTTTCTCAACATCCGGAACCATATACGAGTAGTTGAGAACGTAGCTTGTATTAGGTGCAATCGTCTTGGCAACATTCGTTTGTCGAACACCAGCGTATGTATATCCGTCTACATTGGTCAAATCCGATTGGAAATCAGGCAGTGTTAAGGTTGACGTGCCTTTATTCGTTAACTTATATTTCCCAACAACCGTTTTATAACCGAAGTCCGAGTTCACGCTAAGCCCAAATTCGACTAGTGACATCTCAATGTTGGAGTCAATATTCCCATTTGAGGTCAGCTTCAGTACATCACCGATCTTATAGGATTGTGCTGCCGCATACGATGTCGCTTCACCAGCTACACCTGCACCAGCAAGTGAAGTTACGGCTACCGGCAAGTTGAGTGCATTCGTGCTAGCGCCCGATGGCGGTGTTGTGGAAGCAACAACAGTTTGTTTCTCGAGGACAACAACCTGTAGTCCTTCCGCATTCAGTGACGCAGGCATTACCCCTTGGAAATGGAAGGTTGTTGACTCATTCGGAGATAAATAGGCGGAACGCACAGCCGTATCACTTGATGTGACAGCTACCGTACCTCGCAAAGCCTGGATCTCCGCAGACAACGTAGGGAGTGTGACAATTCCCTCACTCGTGTTCGTCAAAGTCACATTGGCTTGCACATGCAGCCCATCTGATTGTTTGTTAACCGACGCCCATGATGTCGAGATTTCTAGTCCGTTCAATGCGGCGTTATCTTCCGTGTTTGGATAAGCCGATTTATCGCCAATTTTGCTTACACTGAACGATTTCGCCGCACTTATTGTACCTAACACAGTCGTTTTCACCTTGCCCTTCGGCGAGAAGACCAAGGACAAATGATCCGTATCCAGCGAAGCTGAAACTGCAGATTGCAGTGTTACCGTCACAGGCTCTTCTGGAAGAAGTGCGCCAGGACTAGAAACAAACTGAGCACCATAGGTTAGCCCTTTGCTATCTTGGAAGTTCAGCTCAAGGCCATCGGGAAGCTTCACACTTGTACTGTTCTGATTTTCCAAAATCAGATCGGAATAGACCATCCACACCCCATCTTTTAACACTTTATAGCTTCGCCCAAGTTTCGCAGTAATCAAAACATCATCGGCTAACGTAGTGTCAATTTCTTTCAAATTGATGGCCGTTTGTTGTTCAAGCGACTGACCCGCTTCTGTCATCGCTGATTCTACAGAGAGAGCACCGATATCCGATGTGGAATTGTAATTCCATCTAAAAATATCAACCTTTAGGTCCGCTGCCGAGAGATTGTTCGGAATGGCCGACGTGAACTTGAAAGTTTCCGTCTCTCCTGCTTTTACCCTCGCAACTACTTTCTCATTCAGCCTTGCTGTATACGTAATCCCATTGGAATCAATGACTTTAACCCCATAGTTGTTAAAATCAACCGTTGAGTTGCCATGATTATTCAACCCTAATGAGAAGCGAAGTGAGCCATCATCAGCTCCTGCCGATAAGGAGACCTTATCTAACGTGAAATAAACGGAATCACTGAGGAATACCCCTTCCTTGCCAGCAAATGCCGAAGTAGCCAGAGGAAGTGTTAGGAAGCTTGCAGCGGTTAACAATAATGCCGAACGGCTGAGCAGACGTTTCATCTTACGTTGTGGGTTCACAGAGAGTCCTCCTTGTAGTTGTATTTAGTCAGAACGCAATGCGTCAATTGGACGCAGCTTGGATGCTTTGTTCGCCGGATACAATCCGAAAATCACACCGACCAAAACGGAAAATAAGAAAGAATATAGGCCTACATTAAAGGACAGACTTGTCGTCTGCTTTGGACTAAAGTAAGGGAGTGCGTAAGAGAATCCGATACCAATTAGAAGCCCTATAAATCCGCCCATCCCACTGATGACAACCGCTTCAACCAGGAATTGCAGCAAAATATTCCGACGCTTCGCGCCAATGGATTTGCGGATCCCGATTTCACGCGTACGTTCACTCACGGTAACTAGCATAATATTCATAATCCCGATACCGCCAACTAATAGGGAAATTAAGGCAACCGCCACTAATTGATTCGTAAGGGTGTTCGTGGCTTCGGTCCGTGCTTTGAGCAATTCATCCTGATTCGTTAGTACAAAGCCCGAGTCACTCTTGAACTTATAAGTGAGATATTGCTTCATTGTTTCTTGCGCTGTGTAAATATCGTCTTTCGTAGGTGCTTCTACATATGTAGTCCTAATTTGCCCCAGCTTGAATTCGCGTCTAGCCGATTCCAAAGGTACGATAACGGAGCTATCTACAGAAGCACCTCCAATGTTCGAACCTTTTTCTTTGAGCGTACCGATTACGCTGAAAACAACGCCATCGATGTTGACATTTTCGCCAACAGGGTCTAAGGTGCCAAAGAATTTTTTCGTCACTTCGCTGCCAAGAATCGCTACATTCGAACGAAACTCAAGATCCGTCGGTGACAAATTACGACCTTTATCGATCGTCGCTTTGATAATGTCGAAATAGCGGTCATTCGTCCCAAGTACATTATATTTCTCTTGCGTACGGTCATATTTGATATTGGAGCCGTTCTTCGTCATGGTCGGAGCAATGGATTTGAATTCTGGGAAATTCTCAAAATTCATTAAATCCTCATACCCGAGCTGCGTCGCACGTCCATTTCCTGTTGCTGTGACAACAAGCAAATTCGTTCCCATATTCTCGTATTGCTTCGCGATGGCTTCCGATGTTCCTTGCCCGATGGAAACGAGTGTCACAACCGAGCTTACACCAATAATGACGCCAAGCATGGTCAAAAATGTACGCAACGGACTAGAAATAATGGTCCGCAGGGACATCCGGATGAGTTCACTTACCTTCATACCGTCACCTCTTGCTTCTGCAGATCCAGCTTCGCTTTATTCCGATAGTCATCCACGATGACACCGTCTCGAAGAGCAACAACGCGCTTCGCGTTGTCCGCGATGTGATGATCATGCGTAATCAGTACGATGGTATTCCCCTGCGCATTCAACTGGAGAATAAGCTCAAGTACTTCCTCGCCTGTACGCGAGTCTAAGGCACCTGTGGGCTCATCTGCTAAGATTAACGAAGGAGATATGGCCAATGCTCTGGCAATCGCCACCCGCTGCTGCTGGCCGCCTGAAAGCTCGCTCGGACGGTGGTGACCACGTTCGCCCATGCCCAGCATTTTCAACATCGCATTCGCACGTTCCTTGCGTTCTTTCTTTGAAATCCCTGCATAGATCATCGGCAGTTCCACGTTTTCCATCGCGGTTAACCGAGGCAGCAGATTAAATTGTTGAAAGATAAAGCCAATCTTCTGATTTCGAAGCTCAGCGAGCGCATTGTCATTCATGTGTTCAGTGACGACACCGTCCAGTGTGTAACTGCCAGAGGTCGGAACATCGAGTAATCCGATCGTATTCATCAGCGTAGATTTCCCTGATCCACTGGGACCGATAATGACAACGAAATCACCATCGGCAACGGAAAGCGATATGTTACGCAAGATCGGAAGATCTTCCTCACCGCGCCTGTAGGTTTTCGTAATATCTTTTAGTTCAATGATATTCATACCGCAATACCTCCTTTCAGGGCAGTCTTATCTAGTACCGCCACCGCCGCCAGCGTTAGTCCGTGTAGCTGCGCCGCCGTTTCCACCACCGCCAGCTGCTCCTGTACCGCCGCCACCGCCGCCTTGGAAGTTTCCACCTGCGCCACCTTGGAAGTTACCGCCTGCTCCGCCACCGAAGCCGCCTGCACCACCGCCAGCGCCTTGCTGGAACTGTTGTCTTAAGCGATTGATCTCATCTTGGCTTAAATTTTGCTGTCTCTTCACAGCGACTGGTAAGACGACTTTATCGCCTTCTTTAAGTCCTTCTGTAATCTCAATTTGAGTTGTAGAACGAATACCGATCTTCACTTCATGTGCTTGCTCGTTCGTTCCATCGGCATTTTTCAATGTAACGACACGTTTACCGCGTTGTAATTGAAGGGCTTCAGGCGGGATATAGAGGGCATCTTTCTTGTCCTGAATAAGTATTTCACCCGTTGCTGTCATACCGTATTTCAACATATTGTCTTTATTTTCAGTCGTTAACACAACATCATAGAAGGTTACGCCATTCGTCGTCGTTCCCACTGTTGAAACTTGCGTCACTTCTGCTGGGAATGTGCGTCCTGGGAAGGAGTCGACCTTAATCTCAGCTTTCATGCCCACTTTGATGTTAGGTAAATCAAGCTCATCAACTTGCACGGGAAGCTGCATTTTGGCAAAGCTAGCAACCGTCCCAAACTGCGTACCGCTTGTTACCTTCGTTCCAGCGTGGAAGCTGCTAAGTATATCCACTCTTTTATTAACAAAATCAGTTGAGAAAACGCCGTCGAAAGGCGCAACAATTTTCAACGAGTCTACCTTGTCTTGTGCGGCATCCACTTTCAGCTTCTGACGCTCAAGCGCAGATTGTGCTGTAAGAATGGCATCATCCAGCGTATCGTTAAGGAAGGAAGCAATCAAATCACCTTTATGTACAATGGCACCTGTTTTAAAAGGTAAATCAGATACATTCCCTGTTGTCCCGGCTAGGATCGTAGCAATCTGCATGTATTGCAGGGTCGCTTTTCCTTGTGAATCTACCGTACGACCGCCAATCGTTGCAGACCCCATTACATTCATGCCTGCATCCATGGAGTTATCATTCGGGATTTGAATATCGATATCGAAAAGCTTGCCGCCTTTACCGTCCGATTTTGGATCTTTAGCAATGGCAACAATCGTTCCTGTTTTGGTGATCATGAAACCGTCTAAGGTAATGTCGATCGCATCACCTTTATGTAATTGCGAAGCATCCTCGACGAAAAAAGGCAATGTAACAATGAAGGTACTTGTATCGCCAATTGTCGCGATTTTTGTCGATTTATTAATCGTTGAACCTAGATCAATATTCGCATAAGTCAATTTTCCGCCGATTGGGGCTGTAACACCCATAAGGCCTTTTTGCTGCTGCAGCGCAGTCAAATCCTTCTGCATTTGTTCATAAGAAAGCTGTGCGTCCTGCAGATCATTCTCTAAGTTGGAGCTCGTGAGCTCAATGAGAACGTCTCCCGCTTTAACTGGCTGATTCCGAGTTAAATGAATCGATTTAATGTTGGCATTCTCCGTTGATGAAATCGTTTGGGTATCCTTCGGTTCAAACTGCGCAGTACCCGAAACCGAGGAGCGAATGTTCCCTTTTTTGACATCAAAAGTGACTTCTTTCGTCTCAGCAGCTTTCGACTTCTTCCCTTTCGCTAAATAAGCGTAGGAGCCACCCGCACAAACGCATATTGCCACAATCACAATGAACCATTTACTGCGAAAAAATTTCATTCTGACACTTCCCCCTTAACATTTGTGCGCTGCCTTACTTGTTTGGTTTGTCTGGTTCTTTCCAATGAGCACTCACTTCTTTGAAACAAGCAGCTTCACTAACTGCTGTTCAATACTGTCCCCCATACCACGTGGATCAGGAGTCTGATTCTCATTGTTTACCCGGCTTGACGTACCGGTTTCTTCTTGTTGCTCGACCTTCCTCTTTTTCTCGAAAGCGTTTACAAACTTTTCCCTCTCCGCCGCCGAAAGGTTGTCCCTATGATTGTTCATACGGTCCGCCATTCGTAGCTTCACTTGTTTCGATTGATCATCCAGAAAAGTTTTCTGTTCGTCTGTAAGCACATTGATGATGGCTTTTCGTTCTGATTCGTCAATGCTTCCTTCCTCCATACTCTTCCGAACAACAGGCAGGATCGCTGCGGATTGTGCGGCAGTTATGCTATAGTACGGGTGTCGATCCATGAAGATCAAACCTTGAAATAGCATGACAAGCTGCATTTCTCTTTGATTCTGCACACTTTCAGCAGCAGGCAGCTCTTGCGAGGTTTCTTCGGAAATTGGCATTGACGGCATGGCAACAACAGCGGGCTTAGAAACAGCCCCCTGTTGGTTACAACCGACTAACAAGAAGGTCGTGAGGGTTACACACATTGAGATGGTACGTGTATAACTCAACCGACAAACACCTCCATAAGTACCTGTCCAACAGCATCAGAATATGATGAAACTGTGAATTAAGTATGATGGAATTGTGAACAAATTGTGAAGACGTTACAAAATTCGCGGAAATACGATTTGAAACTCGGTTCCTTCGCCTAATCGACTGCGTACGTGTATGGTTCCGTTCATGCCAGAAACGAGATGCTTCACAATTGTGAGTCCTAATCCTGTTCCTGTTGCTTCTTCCGACTTAAATGTTCTAGCATCATCTGCTTTATAGAAGCGATCCCATATCCGTGTTAACTCGGCAGGCGTCATCCCAGCTCCTGTATCACGTATGTACAGATGAACATCTTTTTCATTCTCTTCTAAAGCTAACGTTAAAGTTCCACCTTCAGGTGTGAATTTCAACGAATTATAGATTAAATTATGAAGAATTTGAGCGAAACGATCCGGGTCCAAATTGACGAAACAATTCTCATCATCTTGGGGTGGCAAAATGAGGTGCAGATCAATCTGTTTCTCCGCAATCGCAGATTTTAATAATTGGAGTGAGTTCTCCAGGAGTCCCGTAATGACAACTGGACGCAGTCGAAACACATCGCCGCCATTCTGAATCTGAGCGAGGTCTAACAGATCCGTTACAAGACGTTGCAGTCGCTGTACTTCTTGATCACAAATCGAAAGATAATGAGGAAACTTGTCCTGGGGAATGATTTTATCATTCATCGCAACAATGAAACCGCGTAAGGTCGTTAGCGGCGATCTAAGTTCATGCGACACATTCGCAAGAAATTCCTGCCTCGTTCCTTCCCATTCTTCCAGCTTCTCCACCATAAAGTTGAAGCTTGTAGCCAACTGACCCACTTCATCGTGCGATGTAACGGGTACCCTTGTTTTGAAATCACCATGAGCGAGCTCTAAGGCTGCTCGATTCATCTGCTGCAGCGGTCCGGCAAGCTTACGAGATAAGACAAACAAGATAAGCCCAACTGCAACAAGCGAAAAAGCAAGGGGCAGCATAATATTAAGTCGAACAGCGGCAATAACCTCACGAACATCCCCCGCTGGGAAATGCAGCATAATAACCACTGGCTGATTACCTAATTGATACGGAGCATAGAAAGCGAATAATGTTTGCTGGCCATCTGGTGTATTGATGTTGATCATGCTATGTCCGGTACGGCCATGTAAACCATCTATAAACAAAGTATCCATCGGCTTTGGGATCGCTCTGCCTTCGCTATCCGATGATCCGACGGAAATGTTCCCTTTCTCATCCACGATCCACACTTGCCCATTAATACTTCGAGCGAGAATACGTACCGTATATTTCAACTCACGCGTTGAGATGGTGCCATCTTGAACCGAATTCAATAGTTGAATAATTTCGGCATTCCGCTTTTCCAAAAGCACGATTTTATCTTTATAGAAGAAGTCCGAAAAATAATTATTCCAGAAGATGAAAAGCCCAGAAAAAAACAGCACACACGTCCCGAGAAAGGATAGGAAAATTTTAATATATAAACTATTATATTTTCCTAAGTTCCATCTCTTAAGCATGCTGAACCACCTCGAACGAGTAGCCAATGCCCCACAGCGTCTGGATATTCCACGTCTCATGCTGCCCTAGCTTTTTACGCAAGTTTTTCACATGCGCATCCACGGTCCGAGTGCCCCCAGTAAAATCAAAATTCCACACATACCCAAGCAGATCCTCGCGCGTAAATACACGACTAGGATTACTCATCAAGAAAAACAATAGCTCGATTTCCTTTGGGGTTAGTTCGATCCGTTTCCCCCCAACGGTTACGCGATATTGCTCCAAATCGATCACGATATTCCCAATTTCCAGCCATTTACGACCCGGGCTTTGCGGCTGTGCTGGTTCAACTGGCTGTTGCTGAGCAGTTCTACGCAGCACGGCTTTAATTCGAGCAATGAGCTCATTCGGGTCGAAAGGCTTCACCAAATAATCATCGACACCTAAGTTAAAGCCCCTTAATTTGTCAATGGACTCACCTTTGGCCGTTAAGAAAATAATCGGTGTGTGATGGAAAGGTGCATCCATCCTGCGAATTTGTTCGCAAAGCTCGTAGCCAGAGAAATCAGGGAGCATGATATCCAGCAAAACCAAATGAGGTCTCTTGCTTATAATCGTAGAAATGACGTCGCCGCCGCGGAACAGTTGGATCGCCTCAAAATTGGAATGCTCAAGATACAATCTGACAACCTCTGAAATATTAGCTTCATCTTCTACGACCAAAATTTTACCTTCCGAGCTCATCGCTTCTCACCTTGTTCCTTTCGAATTGACTGCTGTCTTGCTCTTTCTTCTATAACCTCTGACCGATCCCGACGTGTATGCTTATCAATCAACATCACATCCGACATCCGGCTTGGCGCTTGCCATACCAGTCCCCTCTGCTCACAGATGGCCAAGCAATGACGAAGCAGCTCTGGATCTGAAATCGGTAAATTCACATCTTCGAATTGGAAGTGATCGTCTTCGATCGCAAGCCAAGCTTGCCCAATTCGTGCTTGCAGCTCTACATCATCTAAGCCTAGAGAACGAACATCTTCGGCTTGGAGATTATTGGCTGCGCTTTGCAGCATTTTCACAGCGCCTGCACGATTTCCTCTGCGGCTATGATAGAGACCTACTGCAATTTGGATGAGGCCCACATAGGTTAATCTGCGCGGATCCTCAGGGTGCTCCTTCCAAAATTCTTCCATCACTTCATGACATTCAAAATAATCCCGCTCTCCGTGAAAATAACATAAATAATCGGTGTAAGCCTCTGGATATTGCCTCACTATTGTTCACCCTCACCATAAATTCTTCACGGTATAACCATTCACTCTCATGTTACTAAAAAGTTGTGGAATCGTCCAACTTCACGCATAAATCCATGAACTTCCAACCTATCTAAAACGCAACCATTCTACCATTTCTTACGTCCAATAGAGTAGCTTACTAGAAAGAGGCGGAATGAATGAAAATTGGCAAATGGCTGCTCACGAGCACCTTACTCCTTTCGATAACGGTACCATCAACAGTTCTTGCAGCAAGTAGTAGTCAAATGAGTACGGACAAAACGACGAAATACCGCGTCTACCAGTACAATCAAGTGCTTATGGAATTTGCTACCTATGGGCAAGCAGAGGCCTATGCAAAATGGTTTTCGAATAGTCACGTCGAGGAAATAGGTTCGCGCAACTGGTTGTGGAGCAATTCCCCCCGATATCAGGTCTATCAGCAGGATGTCACCTTACCTGAATGGCAATTTACCACACTGAGTGATGCGATCAATGAAGCTAAGAAATGGACGAACGCTAGTGTACGTGATTTGCAATCGACAGGTTGGGTGTGGAACAACTATGCCCGTTATCAACTCTATCAAAATGAGATCTCTCTCGACTCATGGAAGTTTACTAGTCTGGCTGATGCGGTTGCAGAAGCGAGGAACTGGGGCAATGCCCACATTATCGATTTGAATTCGAACCAATGGATTTGGGATAACATCTCCCCTTCCGACAAAATGGCAAATAGCGCTGGCAGCGTGCTATACAAAGTGTATCAAGGAACGTTTTCAGCACCAAATTGGGCATTCGCTTCCTTAGAAGACGCCATCAAAGAAGCTATCAAATGGGGCAATTCTACAGTCGTTAATGTCAACTCTCAGAAAACCGTCTACAGCAATCTTAAGGTATATAAAGTGTATCAGAACGATGCTTTTCTTCAGGACTTTACTTCCATTGATGAGGCGATTAGCTATGCGCAATTATGGGGACACAGCTCCATTTATCGCGATGGCCGCAAAATTTGGAACAACTTCGCATCTTATCAAGTGTATCAAAGCACGAATCTGATTGGGGAATTTAAAACGTTACCTGAGGCCTTAGCCTATGGGAAACAATACAGCAACGCCTCCATCCAAAATTTAGAGCATCGCATGCTGTGGGATAATTATAAGAAATTACAAGTATGGGGATGGAATGGCAGCTCTGGAGCGGACACCATCAAAGCTCAGGTTGCGAATACATTGGGGCTGGATGTAGATTCTCCTTCCTATTTCGAACTAGGAGATGCTACGGGGACGCTCAAGGATAGTTCAAACGCAGATACGGTCAAATGGCTGCAAAAGATTGGCACCACGGTCTATCCTTTAGTCAGCAATCAATTTAATGCGACTTTAACGACGCAATTTCTAGCAGATAGTACTGCGCAGGACAAATTTATTACGGCTTTAATTAACCGCTCCGTTCAATTAGGGGTCCCTGGGATCAATGTCGATTTCGAAAGCTTGGCAGGTTCAGATCGTAATGCGTTTACAGCTTTTATAGCCAAATTGACAGCCGCAGCGCATGCTAAAGGACTTCAGATTTCCATAGACCTGCCACGCGGCAGTGTTTCGTGGAATCATCTGTCTGCTTTTGATCATGAGAAATTGGGTGCAATTGTCGATTACATTGTCATTATGGCTTACGATCAGTACTGGCGTGGAAGTACATCCCCAGGTTCGGTATCAGGCATTCCTTGGGCAGATGGCGGTGTGCAAGAGTTTCTTTCTTATGGTATTCCTCGGGACAAAATCATCTTAGGCATCCCGTATTATGTCCGTGAATGGCAATTGGATGCCAAAGGAGCGCTTGTAGGTAACCGCACTGTATTGATGAAGGATCTCCCGGCTTTGATCGCCTCCAAAACGACGAAACAAACCTGGGACAATACCTTTGGACAGTATCGTGTGGAGTATCAAGAGAACGGCTTCACTTATGTCATCTGGGTGGAAAATCAAGCAACCGTCACCGCGCGAATGAACATCGCGAAGAAATACGACATTGCTGGCGTTGCAGCTTGGCGATTGGGGTATGACTCAGCGGATTTGTGGCAGGGTGTTTTGCAGAATAAGTAGGAAATAAATAAAACCTGAGCTGCGGTAATTCCGTTGGCTCAGGTTTTTCTTTGCATAGCTTTCATGATACACGGGCTTAAATAAGCCCCAATTGGTTAAAAGTCGTCTCCGTCCCGCAATCCGCGCAGAATTTCGCATCCGCTTTATTTACTTTATAGCACCCTTTGTGCATCAGGCTCTTCTCTTTCGTGCATCGGTTCTTAAGCGGCGCTCCACAGCGTATGCAGTATTTATCTTCTTTCACCGCAACATACTTACACCTGACACAGGTTTGAAGCTCATCCTTATCGGCCATCGGTCCATCCCCTTGAAGTTCGTTGATACGCTTCCTTTATGTATATGTGCGGGAATGGTGAGGTGGTGAGTAAGTATTTTCAGCACGATGTATAAAAAGAGGTCCCTTTCGCCCACCCTATGAAGTAGGGGAGGTGAAAAGGACATGGCAAAAGATGTAATGTGTGAAGTGAATTCCTGTAAATTTTGGTCAAACGGAAACAAGTGCAGCGCTAGCTCGATTTCGATCGTGAGTCACCACGACGGGAATCAAGCTCGTAATTCAAAGGAAACGGATTGTCATACATTTGAGTCCAAGATTTAGTACCTACCAAGACATCCATGAGTGACTTAGAAAAGAGGCCTTAATGGCCTCTTTTTCTGTTCTACTTCTATTGTAACCAATAATGATAATTATTATCAGTGTTCTGAGGAGAGATTTTCTAAGTCAGCGATGTCTTGTGTCGGCGCCTGACATGCGAAGTTCTGGCACACGTAGGCCGTTGCCCTTCCCCCCAGCGGCAGCTTATCTTGCACGAGCGGAACCAGCTTGCGCACCTCTTCGCCTGCCGCACCTGGCGGGTGAAGGATGAGCAGCGTGTTCGGCAGGAACTGTCGCTGCACGGCGCGCAGCAAGTGCTGAGTCTCCGCCTTCGCCGGGTCGCCGGCGATCACAATTTCGCTGGCTTCGCCATATGCGAAATCAAGCGCGGCCAGCGTCAGCGCGTGGCCCGGCGGGTACTGACTGACGGCTCCGGCGAACGCCTGGAGCTGCTCGTCCGCAGCCTGCGACAGCTTCGCGTCGTAGGTCAGCCTAGACAGCCGCAGCATGTTGAGCGCGGCTACACCATTACCCGACGGCATCGCGCCGTCGTAGATCTCTTTAGGGCGGGTGAGCAGCTGCTCGGCATCGCTGCCGTAGAAGAAGAGCCCGCCCCTCGCTTCGTCGCCGAAGAGACGAAGCATGTCTGCGTTCAGCTGGACCGCCTCATGGAGAAATCGCAGCTCGAACGTCGTCTCGTACAGCTCGATCAGGCCCCAGACGAGGAAAGCGTAATCGTCCACGTAGCCCAAGAACGCCGCTTCGCCATCACGATAGCGAGCGAGCAAACGCCCGTCCTCGCGTCGCAGCTCGCGAAGTACGAAATCCGCAGCCTTCGCGGCAGCATCTGCGTAAACTTCCTTGTCCAAGGCACGCGCCGCCTTGGACAGCGCTACGATCATCAGACCGTTCCACGAGGTCAGAATCTTATCATCCTTGCCCGGATGGATGCGCTGCTCGCGATGCGCGAACAGCTTGTTACGTGCCGCCTCCATTCGCTGCTTCAGCACATCCTGTGGGATTTGCTTGCGCTTCGCTAAGGAAACTAGTGTCGCGTCCAGCAGATTCGGGATATTTTTACCCACAAAGTTCCCCGACTCCGTAATATTGTAGATCTCACTATAGAGGTCTCCCTCTTCAATGCCCAGCACGTCTTCAATCTCATCCATCGTCCAAACATAGAACTTGCCTTCTACACCTTCCGAATCCGCATCCTCCGCAGAATAGAACGCGCCTTCTTCGTGCGTCATATCTCGAAGTACATAGGAAATAACTTGCTCAGCAATTTCGGCGTATTGATTTTTGCCAGTCACTTGATACGCTTCTATGTAAGTCATAACCAAAAGCGCATTATCATAAAGCATTTTCTCAAAATGCGGCACTAACCATTTCTCATCAACCGAATATCGCGAAAAGCCGAATCCGATGTGATCATACATGCCTCCACGATGCATCGTATCTAATGTTTTTTCAACCATCTCGAGCGCTCGCTCGTTTCCCGTTTTCATATAATATCTCAATAAGAATGATAAATTGTGCGAAGTCGGAAACTTCGGCGCACTGCCAAAGCCGCCATTTTCGGGATCAAAATTAGACTCGTACATTCGAAAAGCTTCATGCAGCGTTTCTTCTGTTAGAACATCACCCGAGCGATGCTCCAACAACCGACTTTGCGTGTCTTGAATGATACGTTCGCCAGCCTCGCGTATACGCTCAGGATCATCTTTCCACTTATTTGCTATCTGAGCGATAATCTCTACCAGCCCAGCACGGTTATACTTTCGACTGCGTGGAAAATAAGTTCCTGCGAAGATCGGTTTCTGCTCTGGGGTAAGGAAAACCGTCAAAGGCCAACCACCTTGCCCGGTCATGGCTTGGCATATTGCCATGTAGATATGGTCAACATCAGGACGCTCTTCACGGTCCACTTTGATGGAAATGAAATCTTTATTTAGCATATCGGCTATGGCTTGATCTTCGAAGGATTCGTGTGCCATTACATGGCACCAGTGACAAGTACTATATCCAATAGATAAGAAAACAGGTTTATTCTCCTGTTTCGCTTTGCTAAAAGCTTCTTCAGACCAAGGGAACCAGTCAATGGGGTTTTGTGCATGTTGCAGCAAGTACGGCGACTTTTCATTAGCTAATCGATTGGATTTATTTTGCGTTGTCATGAGGCGTCACCTCTTTCAATGATTTAAAAATGTCATTGGTTCTAGTTTAGCATAACGGTCCAATCCAATATAATGAAGGTTTTTATCAAAAATCAGTATTTTTGCTAGGAGGTCTACCGTCATTTCCTTCCATCCGATACTTTACAATGATAAGATACATACTAACTTTGAATAAATATTATCTATAAGATACAAGGAAGGTCATCATGAATTTAACATCTCTTTCTGACAACATTGTGCCGCTTGATTTGAGAAGCTGTCTAATTAGTCAGCGTGGCCAACTTATTTTTGAACACTATCGAAATGACCTAACCATGCGTAAGATAGCTAAAATTAACTCCTGCACCAAAAGTGTCCTTTCTGCCCTGCTGAGTATAGCCGTCGATCAAGGAACATTGCCAGCGCTTACGACGCCGATATCTATGTTTTTCCCAGAGCTTAATGCCGATCCTGATCCCCGCAAAAAAGAGATTACCTTGTATCATTTATTAACCATGACCCCTGGCTTTCGTTGGACGGAATTTGGTGGGCTGAATTCATTTCCGAAAATGACAAGAACCCCCAACTGGGTTAACTATGTTTTGGCACAGCCTCTGTCAGATCCACCTGGTACGCGAATGGTTTACAATTCCGGCGCTTCCCAATTGTTGTCGGCTATTCTGGTACAATCATCGGGCATGCCCGTAGCCGAGTTCGCGGAAGCACATCTGTTCAAGCCCCTTGGCATTGAAACCTATGATTGGGAGCAAGACCCCCAAGGTATTCATACCGGTGGGTTCGGATTAAGCCTTCGGCCTACTGATATGCTGAAATTTGGACAGCTTTACTTACAGCATGGTAAATGGGAGAATAAACAGCTTATTTCAAAGGAAATGGTGTCTAGCACAATAAAGCCAGCCATTACGATTGATGCTCCTAACCGCGGCTATTATGCTTTACATTGGTGGATGGATGCTTATTCGCTCGATGATAAAGACGATTCCGCGCCTACTCTCGCGTATTATTACGCGCGCGGCTTTGGAGGACAGTACATCCATATCGTTCCGAGCCTCGAGATCGTCACTGTTTTAACGAACGATAAACGCCAGAAGGAACAACCTCCCAGAGACGTGTTCCGTCAGTTCATTGCACCACTTTTGATGCAGCAGAACTAAGAACTAGCTCCTTACACCTTCAAGCGTAGGCGCATATACTAAATCACATCTTGCAATATCGAAGGAATGGTGTGTTTTGGATAATTACCCTGAAGGACCTTATAACTATTTTATTCGTTTTATCAGCTCAAACCCTGCTACAAGCTTCAACCAACAAGCTGTGCATCCTCGGATTGATCCTAGCGCATTTGTAGGTCCCTTTAGCAGTGTGATTGGTGATGTAACCATTGCTAGCAACGTTTTCATAGCCCCAAGTGTCAGCATTCGTGCGGATGAAGGAACTCCTTTTTATATCGGGGAAGGAACGAACTTACAAGATGGTGCTATTCTTCATGGGTTAAAAGATGCGAAGGTTATCGTAAACGAAGATCTGTATGCGATATTCATTGATCGTTCTGTCACGATCGCGCATGGTGCCATCGTGCACGGCCCTGTATTTATTGGCAGAGGATCTTTCGTGGGTTTCCAATCTCTCGTGTTCCAAGCAGTCGTAGGGAATAATGTCTATATTTCCAATAATGCTGTCGTCATCGGTAAAGTGAGCATTGCAGATGATCGATTCATTCCACCTGGTGCGATCATTGACACGCAAGAAAAAGCAGACCGCTTAAGTCTACGCCCCAAGGATGCCGCGGAATTCGCGAAAGAAGTAATTCGCATAAATCGTGATTTTTCATCGAGTTACGCTCTCGCCTTTGGCGAACATCGCTGCTCTTGTGGTCTTGCTTGTAATTTGTAAACGCAAAAAGCGCGTTCCGAATCGCTATCGGAACGCGCTTTTTATATTCCTTTTACACATCAAATTCCAACTGCTTCTTCGCGAGCGCAATAAATTCCAACGGATTCGCGACCTGCTGCGGATCATATTCGTAATAGCCAATTTTAAAAATCAGCTCAACTCGATATTTGTCTGCAAACTCGTCCCGGTTGCGTTCATCTACACGTTTTCTTAACCGATCGATGACAATCATCGCACCTGGCCGGTCTGTAAATAAGAGCATTCCCCACATGGGATTGTCCTTATTTAGTAAATAGAGAGAGTCATTCGTTCGAATGCTGCTTTGCCCCATTTTAGACAAGTCTTGCACAGCTTCCATCAATTGTTCTTCCCCGATAATCCGCTTGATTTCGTCCCAATACTTCACACTCATCACGAGAAGGATAATCGGAATGTGGTAGCGTACCGAGAGTGCCATGAAGACAGTGACGTCCGTTTGGAACGAAAATGTATTCTTTAAGCTCGTTTTGGCATCGACAGTAGCCAGCGATTCGTTCATTTTATGCAATTGTTCGTTCTCCTGCTGTAACTGCCGATTCCCTAACGTAAGCAGCCATGTCGCGATGGTAAATAGGGGTGTCATAATCAGCCAGAAATAGTTCTGCGTGCCAATGAGCCCGCCTACGACAACTGTTTGATATAACGTAAATGTGCCGTAGCCAAAGATGAACAGAATGTTCAGAATCAAGCCCGTAGTCACATTGGTAAAATAGGTCACAATCGCAATTAAAAATGCGAGATTTAGAAAGATGATGTTCTGAAGATACAGATTCGGATTACCTGCCGTAAACACGATACTGATAAAGCAGGAAAGGATCAGGAGCAGAAAGGCTCCATCGGACACCATTGAGCTCTGCCAACGCCTCATCGACGATCCCTCCGCTTCTTATTGTATTTACGAATCATCAGAATGAGGGATAGTAGAACTAATAAGGCTACAAGGGCCACCGCGGCCATAAAGCCTAGCACGTCACGGCGCTCAACCACATCACTTAATAGTGAAGATGGCGCAGCTGTTGTCGCCTTTTTAAAGCGGAAAGCTTGAACATGTCCATCTATGTCGGTAACGGCCCCATCACCAAATACTTTCCATAGCGTCCCTTCCGAACCGATCAGCTTTGACGCCAAATACGCATACTCTGAGCTGCTGCCCGTGACAGCCATCATCCCAAATCCGCTGCCATAAGGCGAGTCGATTAATTGCAAGGAACCAATGCGTTTGCCATAGTTGGTCTCGATACTCATTTTTTCATTGGAAACAAAGCCTTGCCCGCTCTTATCATATTTGAAATATAACGAACTGTTATTCGTTCGGATCACTTGGTTGTCCTGATAACTGCCAATGGCGATAATTTCTCGTCCTTTTAATTGGCTGGCCGCGACATTATCTTGATAATAAAGGACTTCACCTGTGTTGGTCTGTGCATACCGACCTAGTAAATTAAAAATATTCGACAACGATTGAAAAACGTACGCATCATGCTTTTGAGGCACGACGACAGCAACTTGATTGTAGCTGCCATCTCTCAGAAATGGATACGGATAGTTGTTGAACAACATGTCGGCTTTGTCTTTGGTATTCAATTGCAGCATCGAATCCTTATCGATAAACGCCCATGGCATCTGCTCCAGATTCTCCATGCAGCCTGCATTTTTGAGTTCCAGATCAAATGCAACCTTCACTGTAAAATTGCCGCTGATATTCAACGTTTTGGGTATAACCACGTTGATATGATCGTCGTCAGCGAGCTCTGTGGACAGCTTTTTGCTGCCAATTGGCGTGTCGTTGATAAAAATTGTGACCATGGAACGATCGAAATCGAGATTTCTAGCATATCTAAAATCCACGCTCAACTTACTCGCATCTGCGATAGACCTATTCCCAGGAAGCGAAATATAATACGCCTTCTCACGGTGCCTGTCACCAACCAGTTTATCCCCTGTCTCTGTTAGTGGCGTATTGCGGCTTACACTCACTGGTGGTGTATCGACTTCCGTCGTCATATCCACGACTTTACGGTCGGAATCGATTTGACTTAGAATCGACTGATTCCCTACCAAACGACCCGCTTTCACGAGAAGAGCTGTATCATTGGACGTCACAACGAGTATAGAACGACCACCCAGGCTTACTAACTGTAGGATGGCTTTATTATCAAGATCATCGATATGTATAGCAGCTTTTACCTCATCCGGCAGATCTGAATAGAGTGAAATAAGTATGACCGCTTGTTTCGTTTTCAAATTATCTGTGGAGTAAGACATAAGCGGAATGCCCTTGTCTGAAACGGGATTCGCCTTTGCGAACCCGGATAGTGCATAGGTTGCGGCTTCGAGCACCGCCATCTGGCTATCCTCGGTCACCGCAATCGCATTCTGTCCCTCTTTAACGGTATCCAAACCGATAAAGTGCGTATTAAAATCACGGATACTACTCGCAATAGCCTCATTCGTGTAATTCACAGCGATCCGTGAGGTTTTGTCAATTTGCAGCCAATTATCTCGGGTATCTGTTGGCAGACAAGCATTTACGACGACGGGTGATGTCGTTTCCAAATGACCTTGTACGGTTAGCGTATTCACGCCTTTTACAATAGCCGAAAGCGGCACTGAAACCGTCATCTGTTGCGTTTTCCCCTCTTGCACCAACGGACGGAAAGATTGAAAAGGAACATTATTTATGGACAGCGTAATGCTTGAACTTTGGTTTTGTAAAAGTTGTGAGATTTGATAATCGAGATGAAGGTCGACACTTGACACGTTCCAATAGTTTTCCACTTGAAAAAATTGTTGCGTATACGTCACTCCACCCAATAATGACGTATCTGCGAAATTAGTTTGAACTTGCTTCGCCCCAGATGAGGAAGACTCATCCGCCCATGTGAATGAGCGAAAAGGCGAAAGAATGAATAGCAGACTTAGAGACACAATCAATAGCCGTCTTAGCTTCATAATGATCTCTCCTACCTAGTACCTTTCGGTTTTATACCATTTTGCTTCTCTTTTGAAAAATAAATCTTTCAAATATCCGTACATCCCATAAGCCGCCACAACCATCCACATCTGACAATAGGACACATACATCAACATAATAATCCACACATTCGATAGCTTCATCTCGCCTTTCTCAGTGACAAGCGTAATGAATGTTCCCACAATAAATAGGATGATGGCCAGTCCCCATAAGAAGGAGCTAAAGCTTGCAATGGTTGTTTTGACATATCCCATCGCATGCAGGACAAGCAGTAAATCAGACATGACTAAGGAAGTTAACAGCAAGATATAAATCGAGATGTAGTATAAAATATCAAAATGAATATTGCGGGCGGAACGTTTAAATAACAATGGAATGTTCTTAACGATGACATAGATATTCCCCTTGGCCCACCGGGTCCGTTGCTTAAACCAGACCTTAACGGTCTGTGGTTCCTGTTCCCAAGTGACTGACTTCGGCTGAAACTTGATCTTATATCCCATCATATAGATGCGGAAACTAATTTCCGTATCTTCAGCGATGGCTTTAACATCCCAGCCGCCCATGCTCTCAATAATCTCGCGTCGCATGATAAAATTCGTTCCAGGGATGGTACATAGCTTGAACAGTTTCCATCGACCCGCTTGCGCCATCCATTGAAAGGATAAGGTTTCGATGTTAATAAATCGCGTCAGGAGGCTCGCATCCCGATTCCTCGTTCGAAATTTGCCAATCACAGCCCCAAGGGAAGGATCATTCGATATCTCCGAGACCAAATACAAGAGGGCATTCTTCTCTGGCGTGTTATCGGCATCATAGATGGCAATGAGTTCTCCTTTGCTCTGCGCAAGTCCCAAATTCAGTGCGTTGGACTTCCCTTTCCCCCCTATAATATTGTCTGTATTAAGGATGATGAGGTTTCGAAGTGGATTCTTCTCTTGCAGCTTGCCGAGCAGCTCAGCGCTGTTATCGGATGAATTATCATTGATCACAATAATTTCATAGCGATCATGTGGATAGTTCAGCGCCAATAAGGATTCCACGGTCTTCGTGATCACTTTGGCCTCGTTGTGGGCAGGTACCATAATACTAACGAACGGCGGCTCCCCGCGAAGGGGCACCACCGGTTTGTTCTCAATTTGAATATAATATAAGTATCCAGCAACAATGAGGACAACATTGACCAGTAAGAGAGACCAAATGCAAAAAACAGAAATGAGCATCAGAATATCTGCAATCGTCATAAGGATCTCCCCTGATGTGTAAATTTTCGTTTATATAGGCGATGTCCAATAATGAGGAATACCATAAAAATAAATAGCGTTGCTATGATCAACACAATGAAAATATTATTTTGCAAGGTAAATAGCGCAGTAAAGCTTTTTTTAGTCTCTTGCACGTACATATGCTCCGAATCGATCTCTTGCATGCTGTTGTTCAAAAGAACGGCCGCGCCGTTGATTTGCAGATGACCGCTGCGTGATGTCATTTCGTTGGCTTCGGTTCGAACCGTATGTGGCACATTTTTGTAATCTGTAAACGTTGTCCAGCTAGCAAGCATGGTATCTAACATCGTCTCCATGTCTTTCCGATTCTCAGGGAACGGATAAACGAGCGCCGTATCCATGGGTAATGGATCTAGGGTTCGATTGGAAAGCGAGTATTTACTTAACTCCTCTGCTGTGATCGTATACATCGATTTCCCAGCAAATACGCTAGATGTCGTTGTTTGAGACCGATACCTGAGACGATTATTCGGCAGAATAATTCCTGAATCAAAGAATGACAAACCTTGTTCCGTATAATGCTGATCGTAGGTCCAGTACAGCTCAGAACTGATCCCCAATGGTACAATGCTATAACCCGCTAAAGCGTCGAGAAAAGCGCTCATCTGTGATTTTAATCCTAAGACATCTGGGCTGGTTGTCGATTCTACCACGGGTGCATTGACGACTATATTTCCATTTCGGGACTGCACATGCTTAAGTGATTCCAAGTAACGCTGCATCGCTGGAAAATCTTGATTACCAAACACAGGTTGAACACTTGCAATAAAGGGGATTCCTGCGCTATACAAGCGATCTGCCATTTCATTGAGTAAATCTAGATCCGAGAAAGGATAAATCTCGTTCAACAATACATAATAGTGACTTGGTGTTGTCACTGCCAGCCAATCTTTCAACACAAAAGAAGCAGCTTGCTCACTTAAATTCCCCTTCACCATATATGGGATATACGCATATTTCCCATTACTTACACTATAAGGAACGCTCGTTCTTCTATTCTCCGATGTTATTTGGCCATATGAATTCCCCGAGTATTTGGTTATATACGAAATGCCATTTACTGAAATTGAATGTTGAGTCAATTTGCCAATCTCAATACGTATTGTATCTTGACTTTGCGTCTGTTCCTCGAGATGCAAGGCTTGCCCAATTTTCGCTGGAAGATGATTTCCTATATGCATATAATCCCCATTGTACTTGTTCATATCCTGCGAAAAAGAATCGGGAAGTGCTGTCATATCATCAACATTATGAATGTCTATAACTTTACTGTATTTGCTCATTGTCCCCGCTTCATACTGATCATAAGAACGTAATGTTACTTGGACACCAAATGATGCAAGTATACGTTGTAAAGCTTCTACATTCCCCTCGTATGGCGTACCAATCGCTAGACTATCGTATACCAGAAGCACACCTGGCGATTCAACTTGAGTAGCTGCTAAAGACTTCGAGGGCAATGGTAACATTACATTTAATCCTACCAGTAAGAAAAGGCATATACAGGATAACCATCGTTTATGCATGCATAACGCCTCCAACTCCTTGGACGATTCTAGGTTCACTTTCACTTTCCACCTCTTCTTGTATCCACAAGCGCTTCGCAAATAAGTCAACTAGGGTCATGAGAGATACCAGATCGAAGATTAGGGTAAATAAAAATTCATGCTTGGCTAAATCCGCATCTCCAGCACCAATAATTGAAACAAAAATACCTGATAGTCCGATTCCAATTAACATGACTATTAACGGCAATCTGATTGCATTTCGCCATAGTTTCTTTCTTAATGCTGTAATAAAAGAAGGCATATAAAGACCGATAATAATAAGGATCCAGATTAAAACAAAACCAAACGTTTTTGGTGTGAAATTATCTTTCAACAAACTATAGCCAGAGAAGAATTTCGTCTGGGCTCCAAATGGCTTGCCCACTGATTTCTCGTAACTTCCCATCGCATGTGGCCGAATGCTAAAGCCGTCACGTGCTGCCAAATTGAGCATTTGACCTGCTTGAGTCGGATGCAATACATAATATTTTAAAATAGAACCAAATCCATATTTGTTATAGAACTCTGTCTGAAGCAGCTCTGAATCCAAATCAATCATTGTGTAAGCATCAAAATATTCACTTTCTTTCAAAATCGCAAATTGCTTATCGATACCAAATGATTCAAGTGTTTTCTCTGGATTATCTGTGACCATAAGTACGCCGCGCGTCATCGCATGATATTTGTTAATGTTCACAAACTCTTTCGGGATAAGCACATACGTCCCAACACCTACGCACAGTAAAGAGATAAGAAGTGTAGTTGTTACTATGCGGTACATTCCTCTCTTGCGGATATAGACGAAAAATATACCAATGATAGCAACGATGATGCCAACAGGCGCATTTTGCTGCTTACTCGCAGTCAATACTATCGCACTAAGAACAAATAGCACGATCATAAGGTAATCATTATATCGTTTCCGATACAGCAGTAATCCGAAGGCTACCATAAATACGCTCATGATGAGTACAACACTTTCTCCATAGAAAGAGTTGAAATACGCGGTATATCCTGTATCTCCTAAAATAAAAATAACTACCGTTGCAACAAGGTAGCCTAACTTATTTGACATTTTCCACGTCAATGCTTCGGTAAATAAATAAATGGCTGTTGTATACAAAATTAAATACATACCTGCCTGATAACGAATATCAAAGGTATCCGTATTGGGATGAAAAAGTTGATTTAATAGCGTTGCTGTTTTAATAAAAAAGGATTGTGTGGAGAAAATAGAAGCACTGTTTTCATTGAAATTCTGAAAAATACCATAAGTTTTAATAAAATAGCCAAAATACTGACTAACATAAGTTGGATCCTTTACATATAGACCATTTAAAATCCGAGCGTAATCGCCATTATCCGCCATTCCGATATAAGGCGGTATAAACAAAGCGAAGACCGTTATTAGAAATACCCCTATGGCCGCGAAGGCGGCAGGTGACATTTTACGCAGCAGAAATTGCCAAATACGTATGACCAAGACGCACTTCACTCCTTCCTATCTATATACATAGGCCAGTAAGGCCATGAGATTATCGAATGAGTAGGCTTGACCCGATGGCACATCTCCGAAGCCCCCCAATAGCGGACTTTGTGCATCTTGCACTTGAAATGCATTCATTCTCTGGATGCTGGCATTGTACAACTCTTTATCCTGAATCACAGATCCTATCATCGCGGCAATGGCATAAATGGCTGTGGATCGGACATCGTTGAGTGGCGTCCCATCTATCGCATATCGGGCAAACAAAGTATCTGATTGAATATGCTCCTTGATATAACGAATGCTAGCATCAGAATGTTGCTTCACTTCCGCAAGATTTAATATGGTTAGCAGCGATTCAACAGTCTGAATCTGCTCCGTTTGATACGAGTTCGTCTTGTAATCATAGCGAGTTTGATAGAAAGGGAAGCTATCAGATAAGTACCCGTTTTTAGCAATATGAACCATGTTTGATAGCAGCTCAGCACTTTTTTTATTAGAAGTTGAGATAAGATCCAGTGTAGCCAAATCAATATAACATAGCGTAATGAACGAATTATTCATATGATAGGATTCGTCATAAAAATCAGTTAACCGTCCGTCAACGACAAGATTCGAGTAAAAACGTTTTCCGAGCGACTCTGCTTCTTTTCTATAGGAAGGCTCATGGAAAACGATAGCAGCTTCTTCTAATGCACGCATGATACGTAAATCATCAACACTCGCATTCAAAGTGAACTTTTTCTGTAATTTGGGGCTGTAGCGGTAGCTGAAACCTGTCTTCATGTCAAAAGTTGCCTTCGCCAGCTGCCATTGTTGTTCGAATTTATCCTTTTGCCCCATTTGGGCATAATAACGCATTAGAAGGCCAGCAGATTCACTCAAAGCCTCGTGCCCTGTTGCCACTTCAGCTTTTTGGTCCGTGTCCTGCCAATTCGTATAGATCCCATAGGGCCCGGTAAGTTGGCCTGTTATAAACTGAAGCAATGAATCTCGCTTACCCGCAACCTGAAATTCTTCGCCAAACGATGGCCGTTCCAGCTGGGAAGCCAATTCCTTCAGCATCGGTGAGGGTCTATTGGTTTGACATCCTGTAAGGAGTGCTAACATGATGAGACTGCTTATTAACATGGTTGTTCGATTTCGCATCTACAAATAAGCAGCTCCCTTACAGTAATTTAATATATAAATATGTCGAAAGATGTCCTATTTTATCATTATACATGATTACGGCCTCAAATCGAATTAGGTAATTACGTGATAAAATAACCACGATTTGGTATTATCTTACCAACTTTCATAAAATAATAAAAGCACCACAAGAATTCGACTAAAAGTCGGATCTCATCGTGCTTACTGATTTTACGAGAATATCATGTTTTTACCATAGAAGATCTCGTCCATCTCCCATTTCACACTTTTCTCAATCTCTTCCTGCTCTTCTTCGCTCAGTGATTCCCTGGTGTATCCGAACAAATAATTATTCAAATCAAATTCTCTTAACTTACATTTCGTATGAAAAATATTTTCTTGATACACATTGACGTCGATCATCTGATATAAGTCTTTAATTTCGTTAGGAATATAATTCTGAATTGAACTGATTTCATGATCGATGAACAGCTTATGTCCACTGATGTCACGTGTAAATCCTCTGACCCGATAATCCATCGTTAGGATATCGTTGTCGAAGGATTGAATCAGGAAATTCAACGCTTTCAGCGGAGAAATTTCGCCGCAGGTAGAGACATCAATATCTGCCCGGAAGGTGCTGATGCCTTCGTCAGGGTGATATTCTGGATACGTATGTACGGTAATATGGCTTGTATTCAAATGCATGACAACTGTATCTGGCAGCGGCCCCGGCGATTCTTCGAAGGACTCATTCGGTTCTTGCTCAATCGGCCCCTCCGATACCAGCATCGTTACACTAGCGCCCTGCGGGACGTAATCCTGCTTAGCAATATTCAACACATGAGCGCCTATAATGTCCGCCACCGTATTCAATAGTGCGGTCAACCGATCCGCATTATATTGCTTGTCTATGTAAGCGATGTACGCTTCGCGCTCTTCTTTCGTTTTGGTGAAACAGATATCATACATGTTAAAACTAAGCGATTTGGTTAGATTGTTAAAGCCGTGCAGAGTAACCATCTGCTCCGATGTAAGTTTCACAATATTCTCCCCCTCAGTGTCATGCTTCTCACACAGATCAGCTATCAGCTACTGTTAGGATGGATTGTTCGTACCGTTTCTATCCATGACTCGCAAGTCTTGCAAAGGCTGCGTCAGTTCACGCCACCGCTCCGGAACTCGTTGAACATCATCTGCATAAACCTCTTCTACATATTTCGATAAGTGACTTACCTTACCTTCAATTAACACTTCTTTAATTTCAGATGCCTTCGTTGGAACCAAATGCTTATTGATTTCTTGAAAACTATCTACAGGCAAGAACATGTCCTGACTTTTCTTATAGGTACAGTTATTGGGGTACCGCGGTGAACTCCCCGAGTCGTATTTGGATAATCTCGCAGAGTCGTAATGGTCTAACAAAAGGGATTGCGCATCGCATTTCAAAACGGCAAATCCTTCTCCCGGCTCCCGCCGAGCGTAGGTATCCAGCATTTTCAGACAATCTCGTAATGTGGGCCAAAAAAAGACATGACGATCGATACTCGCTCGAAATTGTTCCTGTGTCGTAGAAGGGTCTATCATACTGTCTGGAATGCGCAAATGAGCGTTAAGAATAATCGTTTGTCCCTCATGAACCACTTCTTGCTGCATAATTCGCCGCTCATGTGCAGCGCTAGGATAGATATGTTGGCTAGACAACAGCGCATCGAAATGTGCGATTACAGGTAAATTTCTGACTCTTGTAAAATGATATAGGTACCTTCTTCCCTTAGGTTTCGTTACCGCGGTTATCTGAGAAACTTTCATAAGTGGCGTCTCCGTCTTAGTTATATAGGAAGGTAAAAAGACTGCACACGTAATATACGTCGCAGCCTTCTTATCTATTCTTTAAGTATATTTGATGACATTTGCAATTACAATAAAGATCGCCCCAATGATAAACCACATGCACATTAACGGCCAGAAGAAACGAACCCATTTCTGATAAGGAATCCCTGACACCGCCAAACTACCCATTAAAGCAGATGATGTGGGTAGAATCATATTCGTGATCCCATCACCTAATTGAAAAGCGAGTACAGATGTTTGTCTGGTGACACCGAGTAAATCGGATAGTGGCGACATGATTGGCATCGTCGTAACGGCCATCCCCGTACCAGACGTGATAAACACGTTCATAATATTTTGGAACACGTACATGCCCAATACTTGAATCGAGGTCGGCAGATCCCCTACCAGAATCGACAAGCCATTCACTATGCTATCGATCACATTTCCTTGTTCCAGTACAACCATAATGCCACGGGCAATCCCAATAATGAACGCCCCATAGGTTATCGCACTAGCACCTTTCACAAACTCGCTAGCAATACGACTCGGCCCGAAGCCAGCGCAGAAACCAGAGATGACACCCATGGATAAGAAGAGCGCACCTAGTTCCTCCATCCACCAACCTTTTTTGGAAACACCCCAAATGACCAAACCAAACCCGATGATGATAGCCGCAATCGTTAAATAATGCTTCACTTGCATCGTTGGCAGCTTGGATAAATCCACTTTATCACCAGCAACACTTTGTTCAAGTTCATGCACAAGACCTTTGGATGGATCCTTTCTCACTTTACCTGCGTATCGAATTAAATAAAGGCTTGTCACCGTGATCAAGCACACTAATAAAATAACCCGCAACCACGCCCCCGAGAACATCGGAACCTGCGCAATCGCTTGCGCCAATCCAACGTTGAATGGGTTCAAAATACCTGCTGTAAAACCGCAAGATGCGCCTAGTGAAATCATCGCCGTACCAGTCAGCGCATCAAAACCGAGCGCTCGCGCAATTGCAATGCCGATCGGAACGAACACCATAACTTCCGTTGACATCCCCATGGTAAAGCCACCGACGGAGAAGAGTATAAGGAAGATTGGAATGACCCACCTGCCTTTATTCGCAAATGTTTTGGCTACCCGCGAAGTAACAGCCTCGATGGTTCCCGTCGACGTAATAATTTGAAACGCTCCGCCTATGATGAAAATAAAGAAAACGACGTCGGCTGAAGATATCAGACCGTGAACGATCGCTTTTGGAATCTCAATGAAGCTTACTGGGCTTGAAGCCAGATGCTGATAGGATCCCGGAACAAGCAGTGATTTCCCAGACGCGGCATCCTTCACCCGTTCGAATTTACCTGACGGAATCGTGTACGTCAATGCGGCTGCCACGAATATTAGAATGATTAAAATGACAAATGTATGTGGCATTTTGAACCAAGAACGAAAACCTTTTTTGGCTGTCCCTCCTGTTTTAAGTGCGCTATCCATGTCCGTTTCCCCCATTTCTACTCAAATGCCATTGTGTGAATTCCGTGCGAACGCGCTGAAATGCGTCTTGATCTATGCAAAGCTCGTAGGCAGTCATCGCAAGCGCCTTGGCCGCGAGGTTCATCTCGATCATACCTGCTTCAGATCCAGCCAACGCTGCGAATTCAGGCGTGTGTGTTGTCGCGTCTCCTAGTCGGATATAGGGATGAATCGCTGCCGTCACTTGACTCACATTGCCAATATCGGATGAGCCAACTCCACCCTTTAGTGGAGGGGCGAACACCTCAATACCCAGTTCTTCCAAGTTCTGCTCAAACAGTTGCGCCAATGCCTTATTATTGTTCCGTTCGGCATAAATAAGACCTTCAGCAATATCTACTGAAGCCCCCACGCCTTCAGCCGCGCAGCGAACAGCTCGATATACTTTTTCTCTCACTACGGCAAGTTCTTCCACCGTTGACGCTCTTAGAATAAATACAGCTTCGCACAGCTCGGGAACGACGTTTGGCGCATCTCCGCCTTTGGTGATGATGCCGTGAATTCGTACATCTTCCTTCACGAACTGCCTGATGGCATTGATCGCTACAAAAGCATTGATCATCGCATCCAACGCACTGATCCCTTTCTCAGGAGCTGAGGAAGCATGAGCCTGCTTCCCATGGAACGTAAAGGTAGCATCCACACAAGCAAGTGCTCCGCGAAGGACCATCGTTTTGTTCTGTGGATGGCACATCATAGCAACGTCAATGTCACTAAAGACACCTTGCTCCACCATCATGATTTTGCCCCCGCCTTCTTCTTCCGCGGGCGTACCCAGAACAATTATCTTACCAGGAAGTTCTGGATAGGCATCCCTTAAAGCAAGTGCAGCACCTACTGCAGCCGTACCGATTAGATTATGGCCACACGCATGACCGATCACAGGCAATGCATCATATTCAGCCAGCAAGGCAATTGTTGGTCCTCCAGCAGCTCCCTCCCAAGTTGCGCGGAATGAAGTAGGAAGACCCGCTATCCCTAGCTCTACCGCGAATCCCGCTTCCTCTAAGGGTTTCACCAACCAGCCTTGAGCTTGATGTTCATGGAAGCTAAGTTCTGGGTTTGCATGAATCTGCATAGAAATGCAACGCAACTGTTCATCCCGGCTTTCAACCGCTTGTTCAATTCGTCTTTTTGATGGGCTTAACACGTGTTCCATCACATGTCTCTCCTCCTGTCGTTGTCATTGGTGTCTAGATGGTATATGGCGCAAGAAAGTGAATATTTATGTAACTTTATGAATATTTTATCGAGCCATCTTGAAGTTGTACAATCAATAGTTTTTGTGGTTACCCCTTAAAATTTTTTATGAGTTATACGGTGAAATTGAAAAAAACCTCTATCGAGGCCACTCAATGATGAGCGACAGCGTTTAGAGGTAGTTTGATCAGATATGCTGATTTTTCATAAATTGCACATAACGGTTAACGATCGCTAAGTCTAGAGAGGAATTCCTGTACAACATCCACGTGTTCCGCTTAATGGGGTCTCCGCTTTTGCGGATTAATGGAATCGTATACAAGCCATCCTGTGGCTTAACGAACACCCCAGGTACAATCGAGTATCCGAGCCCTTGCTTTACCATTTCCTTACAGGTTTCGTACGTATCAACCCGCATCGTGATGGTTGGAGGTACACTGTATCTCTCGTGCCACCACGCTTGAATCGTTTCACTGAAGGGAGACTGCGTCTGGCTCAACGCTTTAATGCGAGGCTCATAATAGAGAATATGTGGAAGCTCAGGGAGCTGCTCAAGCGCTATTTCCTCTTTGGAAATGATAATAATCGGTTCATCATGGAGAAGGTACTTGGCATCGAACCATGGATATTCCCCGCGAATGATCCCTACATGGATCGCTTCCTGATGCAAGAGATCGAGAATCTCTGGACTTAATGCCGAGGTGACATGAATTTGGACGTCTGGACAAGCTTCATTAAACATTTTTAGCAATGGCGGGAGTTTATATAGACCAAAGTAAGAGGCTACGCCTAATCGAAGCGTACCTTTGACCTCATTTCGCATACCCGTGATGTAATCTTTCATTTTATGTAAATCAATCAGTGTTTTTTTCGCATAGTCGGCCAAGTAACTACCTTCTGGCGTCAGTCGGGTCCCTTTACTCGATTTGGCAATAATCGGCACACCGTATTCTTTCTCCATCTGCTGAATCCGATAAGTGAGTGCAGGCTGTGTAATATAAAGACGTTCAGCGGCTTTCGTCAGACTTTGTTCTTCGGCTAAGTACTGTAGCATGATGCAATCTTTCTCGTTCAAACCAAATCCCCATTCCATAGGAAGAATACTTATCATTATAGCGACAAGAATCTTGGATGACAAAAAGCGAAGCTCCATATTCTGGAACATCGCTCACTTTGGATCCATGTATTCACTTCTCATCATTCACGCTTTAATCCGCTGAACGCCTTCCGGATAATTCTGAATGAAGTCTTGGTACGTTGCACGCCAGAAGGCTTCATCTAGTTCCTCATAGGACAATTCAACACTCTTCGATTTGCCGATTAGTTCCGCATGGTAGCGATAGGCATTGAAGAAATTCCGTTCTGCCCAGGTAAACGAGTAGCCCTTTTTGTCAAACGCATATCTCGCTAACCCCATGCCAACGATCAAGGAAAGACAAGCAGCCATGCCGCGTGTTAGCAAGAAAGCGATAACGCCCTGCCAGCCAATCAGGAGATAACCTACAACAATAGCTATGATCGTCGGGACAAAGAAGACATAGATATGACGAAAAGCAGCACCTAACTGAACGAATGGTACTAAAATAATACCACTCGCGTTACAAATAATGCCGAGAACCATGGCAAACAGCGTACAAATGCCAATATTCTGAGGGCTTAAATGAAGTAGAAAACACACGAGACCGGTTACAAACCCTAAAGAGGAGGACATTAAACTAATTGCTTCTGTGGTTTTTAAAATATGCTGAGGTCTTACTTCTGGATATAATCTTGCCATAAGACCAAAACTAGTCGGCACATCGAGCCTAATGATAAGTCCTTGAGGTGTGTAAATGGCCATAACCGCTACGCTCTCTTCTTACGCGTGACCACATCGAAGATAACGGCAATTGCTAGCACTGCGCCACGGATCATATATTGGTAAGAAATACCAATTCCCATTAAGTTCATCCCACTTGATAAGGAAGCCATAACGACCGCACCGATAATAGAGCCTGTTACTTTCCCTACACCACCTGCTGCCGAAACACCTCCAACATAAGCCGCTGCAATCGCATCTAGCTCAAACAGTGTGCCTGCCGTCGTAGTTGCTGATTGTAACCGTGCTGTAAACAAAATCCCGGAAAGCGCTGATAACAGCCCCATTGAACCGAATACGATATACGTGATCTTCTTTACACTAATCCCGCTCAAATTTGCCGCTTCCGGATTACTGCCCACAGCATAAATATGTCGACCTAATACGGTTGAAGTCGTTAAGAAGTGATACACAGCTACGACGATCATGACAACAATGACTGTCCAGGAAAAACCGTTATAGCCTGCAAGAATCCACGTAATATACGCGATGATTGCGGATACGAAGACGACCTTTACCGTAAAAATATTAGCAGAAACAACATCGAAATTGTATTTCAGCTTGTTATTCCGTTTGGAAAATTCGCTATAGATATATAGAATGATCATCACAGCGCCTAAAATTAAAGAAAGAAGGTTCAAACCGCCAACCTTCGTAATGGAAGGGATGAATCCATTACCAATCGCGTTGAAATGCTCGTCTTTGACGATAATCGTACCTGTTTTCTCCGTTACGCGAAGAAGTGCGCCTCTGAAAATCAACATACCCGCTAGGGAGGCAACAAAGGACGGAATACCGAACTGGGCAACTAACAAGCCATTAAATAATCCTACGATAATACCGAGAACAAGGATGATAGGAATGGTCAGATAGAAGGGTACTCCCGCTTGGGAAAGGAGTACCGCCGCTATGGCGCCTAAGAAGCCGGCAGCAAAGCCAACCGATAAATCGATATGACGAATCACAATAACGAGTGTCATTCCCACCGCAAGAACCGCAATGTATCCCGTCGCATCGATTAAATTACTAATGTTCCGCGATGACATAAATAGTCCATCCGTCATAATGGAGAAAACGAGCATGATAACGAATAAGGCAATATACATCCCGTATTCGCGAATATTAACTTTGATTAGCGATTTCGCTTCACTATAAAATTGCACTGGTCTTCCTCCTATTGCGTCGCAAGCTTCATTATCATTTCTTGATCCGCGTCCTCAATGGACAGCTCACCTTTTATTTTCCCTTCAGCCATCACGTAGACACGATCACTCATGCCTAATACTTCACTGAGCTCCGACGAGATCATAATGATGCTCATGCCTTCGCTGATCAGTTTGTTCATAATTGTATAAATTTCATATTTGGCTCCAACGTCAATGCCGCGAGTTGGCTCATCCAAGATCAGTAAGCTCGGATTCACAAATAGCCATTTCCCGAGTGATACCTTCTGTTGATTACCGCCGCTTAAGTTGCCAACGATTTGTTCCACAGAGGGTGCTTTAATATTCATAGACTGCTTGTAATGATTGGAAATCTTCACTTCTTCGTTATTGTTTATGATCCCTTTGTCAGAGATCCCTTCGAGATTCGCAACGGATATGTTTTGCTTTATATCTTGGATTAGGAACAACCCGTCGCCTTTGCGATCTTCGGTTACATAAGCAATACCTGCCTTAATCGCGTCCTTCGGAAGATTAAACACTTTGTTCACTCCGTCCATCAGGAGCTCTCCGCGGAGCTTATAGCCTTTGGGATTGCCAAAAATACTTTGTGCCAATTCCGTACGACCCGAGCCCATCAAACCAGCAATGCCGACGATCTCACCCTTTTTAATATGCAAATTAACGTCTTTCACAACTTCCCGGCCCAAACCTGAATCATAAGCCGTCCAATGCCGGATTTCGAGAATGTCACTTCCAAATGATTGATTCGTTCTTTTCGGGTAAATATCATCGATCTCGCGACCAACCATGTTCTTAATAATGACGCTTTCCGAAACTTCACCTTTAGCGGCATCCAAGGTACAAATGGTCCTACCGTCTCGAAGAACCGTAATATGATCAGCAATAGCTGTCACTTCTTTGAGTTTATGGGAAATCATAATACTCGTAATCCCTTGTTTCTTCAGATCACGCAGCAATTCAAGTAAGTTATCGCTTTCTTTCTCATTCAGTGCAGCCGTTGGCTCATCCAGAATGAGCAATTTCACGTCCTTGCTCAACGCTTTGGCAATCTCAACCAGCTGTTGTTTACCGACGCCTAAGTCCTTCACAAGCACTTCCGGATTCACATCCAGCTTCACTTTCTGGAGCATTTCTTTCGCTTGACGAATGGTTTGGTTCCAATCAACGAACATGCCTTTCTTCACTTCATTGCCGGCATAAATGTTCTCATAGACGGTGAGATCCGGAAACAGCGCTAATTCCTGATAAATAATGGCGATCCCCGTCTTCACACTATCGCTGATTTTGGTGAATTGCTGGACTTTACCCTCGAAGACGATATCACCTGAGTACGTACCATGCGGATAAACACCGCTAAGCACCTTCATCAGGGTCGATTTGCCAGCGCCATTCTCACCAACGAGACAATGAATTTCACCCTGATTTACCTTAAAATTGACATTCGCAAGTGCCTTCACACCAGTGAATTCCTTGGATATATTGTTCATTTCTAAAATGTATTTACTCATTGTAGGGGCGCTCCTTAACAAGACGACTCTTGGAATAGAGGAATAGTGATAGACGTATCTATCACTATTCCGTCCAAGCTATGTTTGATTACACTTACAGACCTTTGAAATCGCTTGCTTGGTAGTACGCGGAATCAACAAGTGCAGATTTAACGTTTGCTTTGTCAACCACAATTACATTCGTTTGTTTCGCTTTTACATCGATTTTACCGTTATTGTAAGAACCAGTCGTTTCTGGTGTTTTACCGTCAAGGATAGCTACAGCCATACCCATTGCATCTTTAACCAATGTACGAACATCTTTGAACACCGTCATGGATTGTTTACCATCAATTACGTATTGGATGGAAGCTTTCTCAGCATCTTGACCTGTTACCACGAAAGAAGTAACCGCTTTATCAGAACCAAACACGTCAGCGATTGAACGAGCAGTTCCATCATTTGGCGCAAGGATCGCAACGTCACCCTTCATATCAGCAGCTGCTGCAGTTAAGTGTGTTTGTGCTTTGTTCTTAGCTTCATTTGCATCCCAGTTCGTTGTTACTTGACCAATAATTTTGCTTAATTGTTCACGAGTCAGATCTTTATTTCCTTTCAAAGCAACCGCTTCGCTGGAGTTAGCAATTTTGAATGTGCCATCCGCGATTTTCGGTTGAAGCACTTGCCAAGCACCTTGGAAGAACAAGAAAGCATTGTTGTCAGAAGCTGCACCTGCATACAAGTACAACGGTTGACCTTTTTTCGCATGATCAACGAGGTATTGTGCTTGGGCTTTACCTACAGCCACGCTATCGAAAGTAACGTAGTAGTTCACTGCGTCTGTTTTCGTGATCAAACGGTCATAAGAGATAACTTGAATGCCAGCTTTTTTAGCGGATTCTACAGCGGCTGCTGCAGCGTCACCATCTTGTGGACAAATAATCAAAACTTTGATTCCTTTCGCAATCAAGGCGTCAACGTTCTCTTTTTCTTTGGCAGAGGATCCTTGGCTAAATAAAATTTCAGTTGTATACTTGGAGCCTTTCAAAGCATCTTTGAAGCGTTGCTCATCTTGAACCCATCTTGGCTCATCTTTGGTTGGCAATACAATCCCAACACTCACTTTGGAACTGGAGGAGTTCCCACAAGCTGCTACAAACACCGCAAGAAACATAACCACCAACATCAGAGAAATCGCTTTCACACTACTTTTCATTCATATACCCCTCTCAATTGTTTTGGCTGTTCGCCAACTACAAACTGAGTATATCATCGGGATTTCCCCATGTAACCGCTTTATATTAGCACTTTTTTCAACAATGCTATACTATTTTGTCATTTGTGCTTGATTCACATTTTTATACACATCTGCTCGCAAATGGAAGCCATCCGCAATAATTGTTGTATCAATATTAGACTTATCAACGGCGATCGGATCTAACAAAATGGAAGGCACATCTATTTTCTTGTTGTTTACTGTTTTATCCGCGTGGACATTTTCACCTTTGGCCATCTTCACTGCGAGCTCGGCTGCTGTTTCAGCCAGCTTCTTAATGGGCTTGTAGACCGTCATGGTTTGCGTGCCTTCCACGATACGCTGCGCAGCTGCAAGCTCGGCATCTTGTCCCGAAACAGGGATAAGCCCCGCCATTTTTTGCGCAGCCAAAGCTTGGATCACACCGCCTGCCGTAGCATCATTCGCCGCAACAACCGCGTCAACTTGGTTATGATTTGCCTTCAATGCAAGCTCCATATTTGCCATTGCGTTGACAGGCTTCCATTCCTTCGTGGCTTGATCGAAGACGATGTTAATGTCGCCTTTCTCAACAAGAGGCTTCAGAATGTTCATTTGCCCCTTCTTAAACATATGGGCGTTATTATCCGTATCTGCGCCTTCGATTAAAACATAATTGCCCTTAGGCGCCTTGGATACAATCGCCTTCGCTTGCAGTTCGCCAGCTTTCTCATTATCGAAAGAAATATATAAATCCACATCCGAGTTGACGATTAACCGGTCATAGGAAATGACCTTAATGCCGGATTGATGCGCTTTTTCCACGATCGCAGAAGAAACCTCTGCATTGTGCGGTACGACAACCAGTACGTCCACACCACGCGAGATCAGGTTCTCGGCTTGTGCCAGCTGCAGGGCATCGTCCCCGTTCGCGGCTTGCACCTCAATCTCTGCCCCCAGCTTCTCAACAGCAGCTTTAAATAAATCGCGATCCTTCTGCCATCGCTCCTCGAGTAACGTATCGATCGATAGCCCGACGACGACCTTTTTGCCAGGCTGGATGACATGGGTGGGACTTGGTTTGCTATCAATTGGGGAGGTAGGCCTCCCGCTCGTCGCCCTGTCCGTTCCGAAGAACGAACAGGAGGATAACAAGGTGACAATAATAGCGATGCCAAGAACCTCTCTCTTTTTGATCACGTGTTTCACAGCATGCCACTCCCCTATATTTGCTTTTTATTCGTGGGTCTAAGCAGCATTTTCCGATAATCCGTTGGCGAGTGACCGACAAGCTTCTTAAACACTCTGCTGAAATAATTCGGATCGTTATAGCCGACCTCAAACGTGATTTCTTTCAGACTCTTATCTGTTTCCTGCATTAATTGTTTGGCGGTCTCGATCCGATAGTCAGTCAGAAAATCAATATAATTCATGCCGAAATGATCTTTGAACAGCTTGCTGACATAGAACGGGTTCCGGTCGACAGTGGCGGCAATTCGTTCCAACGACAGATCTTCGTGCGCATGCTTTTGAATATAAAGCTTCATGGTTTGGAGTAAATCGGTCTCTACGACTTCTCCGACTTCCACTAAATTATTTATTAAAATTCGTGACTCTGCCTTCAGCTGCATATAGCTCGTTGTGGGATATGGAAAATACGGTTTATTGACCTCCATCCCCATATCTTGCAGCATTCTCGTCACGATGATCAGCACTTCGAATACACGCTGCTGCGCCATCCCGATCCCTTGGCCCACACTCTCGAAAGCATCAATCATTTTCGCAATATGCTCTCCAGCTGATTCCAAGTTACCCCGGCGTGCTTCTTCCAGAACACTTTTCTCCATCTCCAGGGTGCGTCCGCCAACCGATTGGATATCTGGCTGTGTTAAATTTTCATACAAACAGTAATGAGCCGGCAGACTGGTATCCATTGTAGCGAGTAAAGCTTCATGATAGGATCGCCGCATATCCCGCACATCGCTGCACACACCCCCGATTCCGATAAATACACGGTTTTCGCCCCGTATGTGCAGCCCTTGAATGATTTTTTTGGCTACTCCAATAGCCTGTGCTCGATACGACAGATCGCCATCTTCCATAAAAACGAGAAGCGGCACTTGATTGCCTGACATTTTCCCGTTCCAGCATGGGGGCAATGCAGCCGTTTGAAGAAGACCTGTTAATCGTTCATACACCTCTTCATAGTCACCAACTTGCCCACTCTCATCAGAAGAAGAGGAGAATAGCAACGTCATCACATAACCATCCCTTGTCGTTGGAAGCCCTACTAAATCAATCAACTCGGTAAGCGAACTCGATTGTACATAATCGAATAACAGCTGTTCCACAATATCCGCCTCTACCAAAGGCGTCATTTTCTGCAATTTAAGCTGATCCTTGCTCCGAAGTTCTAGCTCTTGGTGTAGAAATCTGATCTCATTGGCAACTCGGCCAATCGTTTCTAAAACGACCGAGATTCGACTCGGTTTTAACATATAGTCATAAACGCCTAACTTAATCGCTTGCTGCGCAAATTCGAACGTATCAAACGCAGTCACAACGATGAATTTAACCGTTTTATCCGTTTCCTTAATCTTCTCTATGGCTTGCAAGCCATTAATACCAGGCATTTTAATATCCATTGTAATCAAATCAGGCTGTAGTTGAGCCGCCGCTTCAATCGCTTCCCGTCCGTTCGATGCCTGGCCAACCACCTCGATACCTAGTCCGCCCTCTTCAATAATTCTTTGCAGCGCCATGCGCTCGATCGGTTCATCATCTACAATCAACATGCGAATCATACGTTTTGCCCCCTTGGCAGCTTCAATGTAATACAAGTACCAGCTCCGATATGGGATTCAATCTCTATAATTTCTTCAACCCCATAGAACAGCTGTAAGCGATGAATCACATTCCATAATCCGATTCCTGTTGAGTGTCCCTTGTAAACCGTCGTCTCCGTCAGAGATAGTAGTCGATTTAATTGCTCTTCATCCATGCCTTGTCCGGTATCCTGTACCTGCACAATTACATGACGCTCATCTTCCCTCACGCGAATCGTTAAGGTTCCTCCCTCTTCAGCTGGTTCAATCGCATAGATAAACGCATTTTCTGCAAGCGGTTGCAGAATGAGAATAGGCAGCTCGATCCCCAGTGCCCCTTCATCAATTTCTTTGACGACACGCAATCGATCCCCGAAACGCGCTTTTTGAATCGTTAAATACTCATCCAATACCTCAAGTTCATCCTTCAAGGACACTCGGCTATCCAATTTACGGAGATTATATCTAAGCATACCGGCGACAGAGCTAATTAATTCGCTTGTTTTTCCTGCTCCTGCCAAATAAGCCTCTTTCGAGAGCATATTCAACGTATTAAACAGAAAATGAGGATTAATCTGGCTCTGCAGACTCTTCAGCTCACTTTCTTTCAACATGAGTTTATGCCGATGGAGATCATACTCCAATTGCGCTTTACTTTGAATGTCATCAATCAAATTCCCAATTTTCAGCCGCATACTGTCCAAGGTTCTGGCTAAAAAAGCCATCTCATCGTTATTGCCTAAGTCAATGGGATTTTTAAAATTCCCTCGCGACAATTCACGCGCTGCTAACGTGAGCTTTAATAACGGTTGAGTTACACTATTGACAAATCGGTACGAAAACAGCAAGAGCAGCAAAGAAACGAGTGCCAGCGTCCATAGCCCCATCTTCTTAATATCATCGCTGCGTTTAATAATTTTCCGATAGAAGGCATCGTAGGTGTTCTGCTCACCACTAATTAACGTGAGCGTTGCATCGGAAATATACTTAGAAATATTAGAGGCCTCATCAAATTCTTTGGCAGCGTTCTCTTCATCATTATCCTTTTGAAAACGTACAGCTAAATCCATCGCTTCCGACTGACTCTCCAGCATATTCTGCAAATTGTCGAGCAGCATACTGTTGTTCAAATTACGCAGCCAATTCATATCCGACTTCGTGCGCAGCAAGCTGTTGTTATCGTTTACATATTGGTTAAAACTGTCTAAGGTCGGGGACATCCGATATTTATTCAACGTTGTCAACGTTTGCTGACTTAACTGCGAGGCTTGATTCATTTGCAAATAACGCTGCAGGATCTCGTTGTATTTCTCTATGGTTCGTTGATTATAAATGCTCATGGAGAGCCAAATAATGGCCATGATGACCCAGATCATAATCGACAACAGCATCATTTTACTTCGAATGGTTTTCAAGGGCTTTCTCCTCTTCTCCAGATGAAGTCACCACACTAATTGGTGTGAAATAGCTGTTCTCCAGCGGTAACTGGGTCGCATCTAACCAGCGTTTCATTAAATTCACACTCATAATACCCATTTCTTCATAGTGCTGAGAAAGACCTGCTTGAATCTGGCCATTTTTGATCAACATCACAGTCTGTGGGGAATCATCGAAAATAAAGATCGGATAATTTTTCGCTCGGGAACGCGAGTGGGCCGCTTGGACAATACTCTCCCCTGAGTCCGTAGACAGTCCAATAAATGCGCTCACATCTGGATAGTGATTCAAGATATCGTTCGCTTGCATTTTGGGCTGTGACATTTCTTCATCGTCTGTAGCAAAAACAAGCTTAATTCCGCCGTATTTGCTAAATACTTCGTTCAGTCCTTTCAATCGCAGTTCATCCGTAGAGGGGGATGACAGGTTCTTAATCACGCCCACAACACCTTTGCCTTTCAACTGGGTTGCAATGTACTCCCCCATAATAATTCCTTCTTGGTAATGGTCCGAACCGATATAAGATTTCCGCAAGCTGTTCGGCGCGTCAGAGTTAATCGTTATAACCGGAATCCCTTTCTCCGTCGCCTTCTTCACCATGAGATCAAAATCTGGGTGATCTACGCCTTCCACGATAATCCCACTTGCTTTGGAAGCGATTGCAATATCGATCTGCTTAATTAACCCTTCCAAATTCGAGCGGTACACACCCCAGAAATCAATCTTAATTTGATGTTCTTCCGCGGCTTCACGCGCACCTTTTTGAATTTCATTCATCATGAAACTGCCCTGCTCCTGTGAAATGATCACAATACGCTGTGCATGCTCATTTGCCATCGGCTCTGCCGCGCTCGTAATCCCCAAATCGCTTTGATAGATCGTGAGCATATAATAAAAAGAAAATGATAATGTGACGAAGCTAGCGACAATAATGGCGATTACTATTAATTTTTTCATGGGATCACCTGCGACCTCTTCCAATTTCCAGTAATTCTATCATGATTTCGGTGATTCGAATAGAACAAAAATAAACAGCTGATCTCATAAAAAAAATCCAGCCTACGATTACGTTGCTGGATTCATGATTTGTACCATTTGCTGGAGGAAACGCTCATGATTGAATGCGGTGTACTCATTCCATGGTGATTCCCAGCCCGAAAAGCCCGGTGTTGTATGAACTTTCTCCCGCTTCACGGAAGGAAGTTCCCGCCATAACGACATCTTGGAGAGTCCTGCCCAATGCGCTTGTGAAACAGGATCCTTCGATATATTCAACACAATATGATCAGCCTCATAATCGGCTAATTGAGTAAGAGAGATGGACTTCGTCCATTGAAATTGATCCACCAGTTTTGCTGGTTGAAAGTTCAAATCATCATATAAAACGGTACCCGCTTGACGCCCCCACACTAGGATTTCTTTGTGATGAAGGTGAACGACAAGCACGCTTTCACTTTGAAACGCAGTTGCGAGCGTTGCTCTTATTTCAGCTGCTTTCTTTTCATAGCTTTGAAGCCATTTCTCAGCTTCCTTCGTTTTACCAATAAAGTCAGCAATAAGCTTCAGATGTTGACGCCAGCTTTGGTCCCATGGCACGAATAACGTAGGAGCAAGTTGAGCCAGCTTCACTTGTTCTTCATTTGGAATCCACGCATCAATACCAATAATATAGTCAGGTCGAGATTGCGAAAGTGCCTCTCGATTGAAATCATAGTGATGGCTTAGAGGTACTGTCACGTCATAGCCAAATTTACTTCGATAGTAATCCGTCCAATAATGGTCCATCGGCGCAGCGAATGGAATCACTTGCAGCGCTAAAAGCTGACCAATATTGACCCAACTATAGGCTGCAACCTTGATTTTCGAGTTTTTCAAATACAGTGCAGGTGCCATCCCCATATGTTTCTTGAAGCTATTGCTAAAATAAATCTCATTCTTGTAGCCAACTTGAAAGGCAATCTCGCGGATAGAACTATCCGGGTGCTCGCGCATCAGCTCTTTGGCTTTCGTGAGGCGCAATTCGGTTACGTATTCAATAACTCCTTTGCCGAATTTCTCCTTAAATAGCCGCATAAAATGAAACCGGCTTAAACCGGCAGTCACAGCCAACCCTTCAATGGTTACATCCTCGGCAAAATCACGCTCAAGCATAAATTTCGCGTATTCCAGCGCCATCGCGGTTTTGTGTTCTTCATTTTGCAAAATCAAACTCAGCAATTCATAAAAACCTGCTTCTGCTCGAAAGCTTTCTGCCATATGGCCTGATTGCCAATTCGAACTGATCATTTTGACTAAAGGAAGAACCACCGAAGGGGCAAGCTGGATGACATCGCCTTCACCAGGGAACGTATGAACAGGACGCACGCTCGATTCGGGCTCACCTATGTGCTGTAACGTTACTGCTTGAAAACGAATGACATAGATCCCCTGCTCTTCATCTGAAGGCATCCCGATTTCTACTAATTGCCCGGGTCTGCAAATAAAAACGGTGCCCGCACGCAAAGGAAAGAACTTGCCATTAATAACAATGCGCCCTTCCGGCGTCTCAGAAACGAGTAAAAGCAAGGAACCCGCGGCGATAAAATCTCGCTCAACGGGCCATTTCAAGTCTTTTACCATGATTCGTTCCATGCTCGTAAGCTTGTACCAGATCTCCAAACTACTTCACCACATAGCGAAGAACATCGTCAATGATCAATTGGTTCGCAATCACGTTCTGATTAAACCAATGACCGGAATCCACTTCAAACACATGTCCTTGCTTCACAGCAGGCAGCTGCTTCCAAAGCGGATTATCTACTGGAGGTTTCGCGCGACCTTTACCAGAAAGCACAAATATGTAGTCAACATCGTCTAATTGTGCCAAAGTTTCCAGGGAATATGTATCGTAATCACCTTTCAACAGCTTAGGCTGTTTAAATCCAAAGCCCTGATAGAGCAGCCTGCCGCTATAGAAATTTGCCCCGAATAATTTGAAGCCTTTTTCTTCTGCCGATTGGAACAAGACGGCCGACTTATTGCCTACGGCTTTCGTAATCTTATCTTTCGAATCGTTTAGCTTCTGATCATATTTCTTAATGGCTTGATCTGCTTCGCTGGATTTGCCAAGTACTTCACCTAGTTTAGCAACATTTCCACGCCAGTCAGTCTCATCATTGGAGAGCACGTAGGTTGGTGCTATTTTGGAGAAATCTTCATAAGTGCCATTTTTGATATATGACGGTGCAGCTAAAATAATAAGATCGGGGTTGTTGCTTAACGCTTGCTCAGGTTTAAGTCCACCCATCATGTCAAGGACAGGCACGCCTGCAAGGACATTTTGTAAATATTGCTGCGGCTCGCCACCTGCTGACCACTGTGCGACTGGCTTAATACCAATAGCTGTTAGCCCGTCTTCCAAGAAAGGAGCAAGGACGCGCTTTGGCTCGGCTGGAATCTTCACTTCATGACCCATCGCATCCTTCAAAATGCGTTCTTGAGGCTTGGCTGCTGGACTAGCTGTTGCTTGAGCAGTGCTCGCAGGTGTCGTCGTAGCTGCACTCTTGCTATCGGTTCCGGCACCACACCCGGCTAGAAATAGTGATGAAACGAGTAAAACCGCTGAAACGTTGAGTAAATGTCTTGCTTTTAACATGTTTATATCCCCCTAGATGATACTGATAATCATTATCGATAATTAGGAGTATATAGGACAATCCTCTCTTTGTGAATACCTAAAAATGCTGACTTTTCGAAGAGTGACCGCACGATTGTATCAAATTGAGTGTCCCGGCGGCATCCGTGCTTCGCTCGCGGGGACTGCTGTAACGCCCTTTTCGGGCGTTACAGTCCCCACGGGATCCGTGCTTCGCTCGCGGGGACTGCTGTAACGCCCTTTTTGGGCGTTACAGACCCGGCGGCATCCTTGCTTCGCTCGCGGGGACTGCTGTAACGCCCTTTTGGGGCGTTACAGGCCCGGCGGCATCCTTGCTTCGCTCGCGGGGGTTGCTGTAACGCCCTTTTGGGGCGTTACAGTCCCGGCGGCATCCTTGCTGCGCTCGCGGGGACTGCTGTAACGCCCTTTTGGGGCGTTACAGACCCGGCGGGATCCGCGCTTCGCTCGCGGGGGCTGCTGTAGCGCCCATTTTGAGGCGTTACAGACCCGGCGGCATCCTTGCTTCGCTCGCGGGGGCTGCTGTAGCGCCCTTTGGGGCGTTACAGTCTCGGCGGCATCCTTGCTTCGCTCGCGGGGGCTGCTGTAACGCCCTTTTTGGGCGTTACAGACCCGGGGTGGATCCTTGCTTCGCTCGCGGGGGCTGCTGTAGCGCCCTTTTGGGGCGTTACAGACCCGGCGGCATCCTTGCTTCGCTCGCGGGGACTGCTGTAACGCCCTTTTCGGGCGTTACAGTCCCCACGGGATCCGTGCTTCGTTCGCCGAGACTGCTGTAACGCCCTTTTGGGGCGTTACAGACCCGGCGGCATCCTTGCTTCGCTCGCGGGGATCGCTGTAACGCCCTTTTGTGGCGTTACAGACCCGGCCGGATCCGTGTTTCATCTTAGTCCCGCACCCGAAGCACAACCCGGCCCCGCCCATGGCCGGTTTGACTTTTCTCGTGAGCTTGACGCACATCGGCTAGCGCGAAGCTCATCTCAATGTTGATCGTCAGTTTGCCTGCCTCGATCAACTCCGCTATCGCCTTTAAATCCCCGCTAGTCGCGACGCCAGGACGAATTACCTGGATGCCTGCCTGCTTGGCTTTCTCCATTGGCGGTTGTCCCGCTATCGACACCAGTCGCCCGCCTGGTTTCAAAACTGACCATGTTCGCGCTAATGTCTCCCCGCCGACCGTATCAAGGACCAAATCAACATCCCTCACGATCTCTTCGAATCGCTCGGCCGTATAATCAATCACTTGGTCGGCACCAAGTGATTTCACATAAGCCACATTCGCAGTTCCCGCGGTACCGATAACCTCGGCGCCGATCCCTTTCGCGAATTGCACGGCGAACAACCCTACGCCGCCTGCGGCGCCGTGGATCAAGACCCGCTCTCTCGGCTGCACGTTGCCTTCCGAGACAATTGCGCGCCACGCAGTGGTGGCCCCGCCTGACAAGGTAGCCGCTTCTTCATGAGTAATTGAAGCTGGCTTCCGAGCAATCACATCCTCCGGTGCGGTCGTATACTCCGCATAAGTTCCCTTTGTACTGCGCCCGAACACGGACTCCCCAATCTGCCATTTGGACACACCTTCGCCTAGTCCAACTACGACTCCTGAGAACGCAGTTCCTGGAATAACCGGGAATTGCACCGGCATTGGGAATAGACCTCTTCGTATTTTCCAATCAACAGGAAGCACGCCCGCTGCATACACACGAATCAACACTTCCCCTGCCTGCGGCTGAGGAACAGGAATATGCTCCAAGTGCAACACATCAACCTCACCAAATTCATGATACCTTACTGCTTGCATCAAAGTACCCATACCGATTTCATTCATCTTAGCCAAGCCTCCTCCATCCCAATTTCCATACCCTATTCTTTTCTGATATACTATATATATTGTGTATACTCACTAATTCAACTAATAATGAGTATACTCAGCATTTTTCCAAGTGTCAAGGAGGACTATGAAACCAACTCATACGAACCATACCGATCCATCAACTGACCATATAGCCTCCAGCCATGCTGCATCTCCCCCATCTGCTGGAGATGTCTTACAGCTGCTCATTCGCACAACTCATCGGCTTCACACCCAATTCGAAGATCATCTGTCTTCGCTCGGCATCCCCGCCTACTTGACGGGGCCGCGCGTACGTGTTCTCATTGCCATTGAAGAAGCAGGCACTATTCGGATGTCCGAGCTAGCCCAGAAATTAGGAATCAAAGCCCGCACAGTCACACAATTTGTTGATGCGCTCGAACAGGAGAAGATGCTGACTCGCACTTCTGACCCCGATGATCGCCGTGCAACCTTCCTTCAATTAACGGAAATCGCTCCTGCCTTGATTACCAAAGCACGTGCAGCCATGAGTCTGGCCTCTGAACAGGTACTTCAAGATTTGCCACCAGAAGGAAGAAGACAGCTTCTAAATTTGCTTTTAACCTTGTAAATAATCCTTTAGCTAAGCGAGAGCTTCATGATTTAGTCTTACCTTGATTCATTTAGAACCTGTCTATTTACTCCCCCAAAATTTACAATACTCAAACTTGGATTTTCAAAGCATATAATGGTAGAATATAGGGGGATTGTCCCAATTTCACACTAAGAGGAGAATGGCTATGTCAGTTAATGCTTATTTAAATTTCCCTGGAAACACTCGCGAAGTTGTAACTTTCTATGCTGAAGTATTTAACCAGCCAGCTCCAAAAATCATGACGTTTGGCGACGCGCCAGCACACCCGGATTACCCGCTTCCAGAAGAAGCGAAAAATGGTGTTATGCACACTCGACTCAAAATTAGCGGCAGCGATATCATGTTCTCAGACACATTCCCTGGCATGCCTTACACCGTTGGTAATAACATCACACTTTCACTTGTCAGTGCTGACTTGGAAGAAATTGAAAATGCTTTCCACAAGCTAAAAGTAGGCGGCACCGTTGCTATGGAACTGCAAGAAACCACTTGGAGCAAAAAATATGGCCAAGTCGTAGATAAGTTCGGCATTCTTTGGCAGTTTAACTACGAAGATGGTTCGAATCCTTATTAATTTCTAAACGAATATTACCCAAAAAAAGGATTGCAAGCCCACTCACATGTGAGGCTTCGCAATCCCTTTTTCATAAAATCGGTGAAATCAGCTTCGAGATCGACTCCAAAAACCGGATACGCAGTGACCTTTTCTCATACTCTTCCAGGGTCAGCTCCATACAGCCTTCCATATCTGTCCAGAAGGTACTTTCCAGCTTCTTCGCCGTCTCCTCATGGAACATTAGCGCATTTGTCTCAAAATTAAGCCGCAAACTGCGAATATCGAAATTCGCGGTTCCCACCGAAGCCACTTTACCGTCCACAATGATTGTTTTGGCATGTAGAAAACCGTAATCATAGAGATAGCATTTCACACCTGCTCGAAGCAACTCACCTACATAGTATAAAGAAGCCCAGTGTACAAATAAATGATCAGCTTTCAAAGGAATCATAATCCGCACATCAATCCCGGACAGTGCAGCCACCCTTAAGGCATTCAGCATACTCTCTTCTGGGATAAAATACGGCGTTTGCAGCAATATGCGGTTTTTGGCCATATGAATGAGCTTCAAAAACGTATAGACAAAATGCGGCCATGTCTCATTCGGCCCGCTCGCCACAATTTGCATGGGGACTTGTCCTTGCACATCCTTCTCTTTAACTAGCGGAAAGTAATGACTCACCACTTCCATAGGTGTTGCTGATGCCAAATTCCAATCTAGGACAAACCGGTTCTGTAAAGCAAGTACTACACTCCCCTTCAATCGGAGATGTGTATCCCGCCAATGGCCAAACTTCGGGTCTAAACCCAAATACTCATTCCCGATATTAAATCCACCAATATAGCCGATCTGTCCATCAATAATAACGAGTTTACGATGATTCCGATAATTGACCCGATAGTTCAGGAAGGGAATTCGTGAAGGAAAGAATGCCGCTTTTTGCCCACCAGCTTTGATGAACTCTCGGAAGAAAGAATCCTTCAACGTACGCGAGCCGATGTCATCATAAAGAAAGCGCACCGTAACCCCTTCTGCTGCCTTCTGCGTAAGGATCTCCATAATCCGCCTACCGAGCGTATCATTTTTCACAATATAATATTGCATATGGATATGCGACTTCGCAGCTTCAAGATGCGTCATTAAATCATCAAACTTGTCTACCCCATCTGTGAAAATGGTAACATCATTATCTTGCGTCAATACAGAATCATTCGTCGCCACATTCAAGTAAATCAGGTATCGATACTCACTTACCATCGGATCCTGATAAGGAAAACTGCCATCCATCAGCTGTAATCGCTGCTCGGCCGTCACGTTCTGGACACGTTCCAGCATCCGTTTATTCCATTTGTACAACTTCCGCCTACTCAAATTCTGTCCCAACATCACATAGAGGAGGAACCCCAGAATAGGAATGAATAATAGCACCATTAACCATGACCACGTTGCGGCCACATTCCGACGCTCAAGGAACACGACCGTGAGGGCTAATAATATATTAACGACGAAAACAAATGTCAAGAAATGCGAGACCCAATCCATACCCACTGCGTATCACTCCAAACCTCTGAACTCTAACTGCCCATCTATTATACCTGAAATTTCATAAATACGGAAAAAACCTCCTCATTCTTTCGAATCAGGAGGTCCTTCGCAACCCTTTATGTGGTCATTTCCTTGTAAAGTGTGATGTATTGCTGTGCGGATTTCCGCCAGCTGAAGTCACCTTTTTTCATATTCTGCTGAATTTTCAACCAGCTTTCCCGATCATTCTTGTAAAAGAAAACCGCGCGCCGGATGCTGTGCAGCATATCGTGTGCGTTATAATGCGTGAACGAGAAGCCTGTACCTTCTCCTGTAAACTCGTTATACGGCTGCACCGTATCCTTTAAACCACCTGTCTCGCGTACGATCGGGACAGATCGATAGCGAAGAGCGATCAATTGCCCAATCCCACAAGGTTCGAACTGCGAAGGCATTAAGAATAAATCTGAAGCCGCATAAAATTGGTGAGCTAATCCCTCATCAAAATAAATATGCGCTGATACTTTCGTAGGATGCGTTAGCGCCGCATTTCGGAACATTTGCTCATACGCAGGTTCACCTGTCCCTAGTACGACAAGTTGGATGTCCAGAGCCAATATCTCTCTCAGCACATGCTGGATGAGGTCTAATCCCTTCTGCTGAACAAAACGAGTCACCAATACAATCATTGGAATATCGCCATCCACAGGAAGTCCTAGGCGCTCCTGGAGCGCTGTTTTATTCAACTGCTTCTTCGGCAAGGAATCCCGGTAATTCACAACCAGATTTGGATCTGTCATCGGATCAAAAACATCGTAATCAATCCCATTCACGATACCTGTTAATTGATCTTTGCGATGACGCAGCAGGCTGTCCAGGAACTCACCGTAGTACGGTGTCTGAATTTCTTCGGCATACGTCTGACTTACCGTCGTAATCTGATCCGAATACAAGAGCCCGCCCTTCAGAAAGCTTGCACCACCGTGCAGCTCAAGTGCAGTTCCTGAAAAATGATCATCCGACAATCCAAACAAATCTTTGAAAACTTCTTGGCCAAACACACCTTGGTATTTCAGGTTATGCACCGTCGTCATCGTTTTGATCCCACTGTAGAAAGGGAGCTGTTGATAATGCGCCTTCAACAAAACAGGTATCATCCCTGCTTGCCAATCGTGGCAATGAATCACATCAGGCTGGAATTCGAGCTGAGGCAGCGCTTCGAGCACGCCTCGACAGAAGAAGCCGAATCGCTCCGCTTCATCCCCATAGCCATAAATCCCAGGCCGTTTGTAGTAAAATTCATTATCGACGAAATAAAACGTCACCCCGTCCATCACCAGCGTATCAATCCCGATGTATTGCTTCCGCCAGCCGAGATACACATCAAATGCTGCGACATGCGTCATTTCATCTTTGTACTTAGCCGGAATATCTCCATATTTCGGTAAAATAACTCGAACGTCCAATCCCTGACGCGTCAGCTCCTTTGGTAAGGAACCGATCACATCAGCGAGTCCGCCTGTCTTTATAAAAGGCACGGCCTCCGAAGCCGCGAACAGTATTTTCATCTAGCCACTCCTCCAACTTTGGTGGTCCACGGAGCTAACGAACCATTAGATCACTTTGGTTTTCGCTGCAATGAAAGGCGCTTTATTGTCGCCTGTTAAGACACGGCCTCGGCTGATGAAGACATCTTTATCAAGAATCGCATTCTCGATAATTACGTTCTCCTCAATCTCGCAGTTTTGCAGAATGATACTATTTTTCACGTAGGCGCCTTTGCGAATTTTCACACCGCGGAACAGGATACTGTTCTCCACTTTGCCTTCGATCTGGCAGCCATTCGCGATAAGCGCATTCTTGGCAGCGGCTGATTCTAGATATTTCGCAGGCGGTTCATCCTTAACCTTGGTGAAAATCAGGTTCTTCTGGAAGAACAACTCCCGCCAAATAGCTGGATTCAGTAGTTGCATGCTGTGCTTGTAATAGCCTTGGATTGAGTTCACGATACCCAAATGGCCTTCAAATTTGTAGCCATATACGCTCAATTTATCAATATTTTTCATAATGCCATCACGCACCAGATTATCGTAGCCCTGAGCTAGACAGGACTCCACCATATCGAGAAGGAGCGCTTTGCTCATAATGTACATTTCCATCGAAATGTTATTCGTACGCAATCTGCCATTTTGATCTTCCATCAACGTCACTTGACCTGTATCTTTGACAGCCATGCGGCGGAATTTGCCATGAACTTCTTCATCCGTTTGCTTGTAAATCACGGTAATATCCGCTTGCATATCTTCGTGATAACGTACGGCATCGCGTAAATCCAAATTGCAGACCATATGAGAGCGGGAAATTATGACGAACTCTTCTTTACCGCGATAGAAATAGTCACGATGGCTATAGAATTGATACAAATCGCCGCGTGAGATTCCAGTAGGCTCATTTAGTACGGAAGGAAGTACGAAAAGTCCACCGCGCTTGCGGTCTAAATCCCATTCTTTTCCAGAACCCAAATGATCCATTAATGAACGATACTTGTGCTGTGTGAACACGGCCACATTATCAATGCCAGAATTCACCATGTTCGATAAGGAAAAATCGATTAACCGATAACGACCGCCAAAAGGTACTGATGCCGGGCAGCGGAAGTAAGTCAGTTCCTCCAAATCATCCGGTTCATTGACTAAATTAATGACTCCCATCACGTGTTTCATCTGACATCATCCCTTCTGATTAGCATTGCCTGTTACCCGTTCATTCCCACCGATAAGAATAATTTCACCATGCCCATCGACAACTGCGCCATCTTCAACGACTGTATTTTCACCAATAATAGCTTTAGTAATTGTGACGTTATTCCCAATCTTCGCATTTGGCATGATGACGGAATCCGTAATTTGACTGCCCTCGCCAACTTGAACACCGAAGAAAAGGACGGAATGATCAACATCGCCGAATATCGCACAGCCCTCATTGACCAAAGAACGTTTGATATTCGCTGTAGGTGCTACATATTGAGCAGGCTGGTACGGATTCTGAGAATACACACGCCAGTCTTTATCATTTAAGTTAAGTTCATTATTATCATCCAAAAGGTCCATATTCGCTTCCCATAGGCTATCAATCGTACCGACGTCCTTCCAATAGCCTTGGAATGGATAAGCAAACATTCTCGCTTCATCCTTCAGCATCATCGGAATGATATCTTTACCGAAATCTTTACTCGACTCCGGATTCGCCTCATCTTCCAGCAAATAGGATTTCAATGCTTTCCAGTTGAAAATGTAGATCCCCATCGAAGCCAGGTTGGAATTAGCTTCCTTCGGCTTTTCTGCGAATTCGGTAATTTCTTGCTTATCGTTTACGCTCATAATGCCGAAACGGCTTGTTTCTTCCCATTTCACTTCGATAACCGCGATCGTAGCATCCGCTTTTTTCTCTTTGTGATAGGCCAGCATGAGGTCGTAATCCATTTTATAAATATGGTCACCCGAGATGACCAAGACATATTCCGGATCATATTGCTCGATAAATCCAATGTTGCGATAGATCGCATTTGCGGTCCCTTTGTACCAGTCGCCGCCTTTTTGTTCCATGAACGGTGGCAGCACAGTTACACCACCATATTTACGGTCAAGATCCCAAGAGCTTCCAATTCCGATGTACGTATTAAGCACGAGTGGCTGATATTGCGTAAGAACACCTACAGTATCAATCCCTGAATTCGTACAATTGCTGAGAGTAAAATCAATAATGCGATATTTGCCGCCGAAATGAACAGCAGGCTTGGCTAAATTATTCGTTAGTACGCCTAATCGACGCCCTTCTCCTCCAGCGAGGAGCATGGCAACACATTCTTTACTGCGCATATTTGATTTCCCCCTTCAACTTCGTCAATCTCTGTTTGGAATTCACTCACACACTTGATATAGACAGCCGCAAGCGGCGGAATACATAGAGCTAAGGTATAGGGCTGGCCATGCATGGACGTAACAACACTGGTGATTGGCAGCGAATTCCCCTGCCCTGAACCACCGAACTCGGCAGCATCACTATTGAAAACAACTTCATAAACCCCTAATTTTGGAACGCCGATCCGATAATCCGGATGAACGACAGGTGTAAAATTACACACGAGAATAAGTTCATCCTCCGGCAAATTCCCTTTGCGTAAATACGTGACAACACTTTGGCTCTCGTCATGGGGATTAATCCATGCAAAGCCAGCTGGATCATGATCCAGCTGCCATAGCGCTGGTTCATTTAAATAAAAATGATTAAGCGACTTCACATAATGATGCATCTGAACATGCTTCTCATAATCTTCTAACAGAAACCAGTCCAGTTCTTCCATATCTTTCCATTCATCAAACTGACCGAATTCACTGCCCATGAAGAGCAGTTTTTTACCTGGATGCCCTGACATGTAACCATATAATACTCTTAGATTAGCAAATTTCTGCCAATAGTCACCTGGCATTTTATGGAGGAGTGATCGTTTGCCATGCACAACCTCATCATGCGATAACGGAAGCACATAATTCTCACTCCAGGCGTACATGAACGAGAAGGTAATCAGCTTGTGATTGTACCTGCGGTGGATCGGATCCAGCTTCATGTACTTGAGCATATCGTTCATCCAGCCCATATTCCACTTGTAGTTAAAGCCCAGCCCGCCTTCGTGGACAGGAGCTGTTACCAGCGGCCAGTCTGTTGAATCTTCGGCCATCATCAGCGCATCTGGAAAATAGGAGAAGACCACTTGATTCAGCTTGCGGATGAAAGCAACAGCTTCCAAATTCTCCTCACCGCCAAGTTGGTTGCGGATAGGCGCTTCGTTCCATCTGCCGAAATTAAGATGCAGCATGGAGGCGACAGCATCCACGCGTATGCCATCCATATGATACATGTCCATCCAAAATACGGCATTTGAGATTAAAAAGCTTTGCACCTCTGGTCTGCCGAAGTCGAAGGTCAGTGTTCCCCACTCCAGCTTCTCTGCTTTGCGAGGGTCCTCATATTCATATAACGGTTTTCCATCAAACATGCGAAGTCCATGACTGTCTTTGCAAAAATGGCCTGGCACCCAATCCATGATGACGCCGATACCTTGCTGATGACAGCGATCTACGAATCGCATGAAATCCTTTGGCTCCCCATGACGGCTCGTTACGGAGTAATACCCCGTGGCTTGGTAGCCCCAAGACCGGTCAAATGGGTGCTCCGCTAACGGCATGACCTCGATATGGGTGTAGCCCATGTCGACAGCATAGTCGACTAATTCATCCGCTAATTGTTGATACGTGTACAATTCTTCGCTTGCTCGATCCTTTTTACGCCAAGTCCCCAGATGAACTTCATAAATGGAAAGCGGCTTATTGTAAGCTGGCGTTTCTTTCTTCTTCTGTTGCCAAGCCTGATCCTGCCACGCATACCCATGCAAATCGACAACACGCGATGCCGTACCAGGACGCAACTCTGAATAGAAGGCATATGGATCTGCTTTTAACAAAATTTGACCCGTTTGGCTATGGATTTCGTACTTGTAATAGTCGCCTTCACTCGCTTCCGGAATGAATATCATCCAGAGGCCTAGCGTACTAATCTTCTTCATTGCATGTTCGCCCGTTTGCCATTCATTGAAATCGCCAAGAACATAAACATCTTTGGCATGCGGTGCCCATACGGCGAAACGTACGCCTTCATGCCCTTTTTCTTTGCTAACATGTGCCCCTAAGATACGATAACTGTGGAACAGGGATCCTTCATGAAGCAGAAACAAATCCTCGGAGCTGGGTATTCCAACATTTGCTCCCACATTATCCCCCCTTATTTCGACATGTCTTACCTCTAAGATGAATGTTGCATAACGGTTCTACCTCTACAAATACAACAAACAGGTAAAGAATTCCTTCAATTCCAACCGAATAAAAAAAGGAAATCTCAGAACGTTCGGTGAATTATTGATAGGACATGATATCGAAAGGTGGAATTAACATAATGAAGGACAAAGTCAAAGGACTCATCGTAGGTTTAACAATTGGATCCGTGCTTAGCGGAACTGTGGCATTTGCAGCGGGAAATCAAATTGAAGTCGCTTTTCGTAATCTGACGTACATGTTCGATGGTGTCGAAAAAGCACCCGTGGATGCGAAAGGTTTTATTTATGAAGGTACGACCTATGTACCGTTACGCTTCATGAGCGATTCTCTTGGTAAAAAGGTCGAGTGGGATGATGCTACGAGCACCATCTGGATCGGAAACAATCCAACGCATGTCGTTGCGACCTACAAGGGCGGGACCGTAACGAAAGGTGAATTTGATGCTTTCTTTAACCTGCAAGCGCTCTTCAACAGTTCACATGCAGCGTCGAAAGATAATGTTGATTACCAGACAAGTATGCTCAAACAATTAATTACGAACCGTATTCTCTATAGCCGCGCTTCTGAGGCTGATATCGAAGCTGCGAAGAAAAGTGCAGCTCAGCAAGTCGCAGCCTGGAAACAGCAAATGGGTGAAGATAAATTTAAGTCCGACTTAAAAGGCGTGAACGCGACAGAAGCTGATATCCAGTACTACCTTGTTGGCGGCATGACGGCCAATAATTATATTAAATCCACTATCACAGATGCTCAGCTAAAAGCACAGTATGATGCCACATTGGCAGCGAATAAGGATGCCTTTACGATCGCGTCTGTGCGTCATATTTTGATCGGATTAACGGATTCACAAGGGAAAACTATTCGTACAAAAGATGAAGCTTTGGTCATTGCGAAGGACGTTGAGACGAAGTTGAAAAATGGCGGGGATTTCGCAGCTCTTGCGAAACAATACTCCGACGATCCGGGTTCAAAGGATAATGGCGGATTATATGCAGACGCCGATGTTAGTCAATGGGTGGAAGGCTTTAAGAAGGCTGCCATCTCCCAACAAGTTGGTGTCGTGGGCGATCCGGTTGAAACTGAGTATGGGTATCACGTGATCAAAGTAGAATCCCGCTCTGTTAAGCCATTTGATACGGTGAAAGAATCGCTTCGTGCTTCGCTTGAACAGGCACAGTCGCAGCAATTCTCAGAGAAAGAACTTCCAGGATTGATTGAAAAGATCGATTTAAGTCAATAAATGGTGTACAATCAGAGTTTAGTCAAGTAAACAAGTTGAAGGATGGATTACAGCATGTTTTATGCAAAAGATTGGGTCGATTATGAACTTCTAGATACCGGCGGCGGCGAAAAGCTAGAACGCTGGGGTACAATTGTACTTCGCAGACCCGACCCCCAAATTATTTGGCCCTTAGAAAAAGAAACACCAGCTTGGCGTCAAGCTGACGCTCATTATCATCGCAGCTCCAGCGGCGGTGGTCAATGGCAACAAAACGCAGAGCTCCCTGAGCGCTGGACGATCACGTATGATCAGAAGCTGACCTTCTATATTAAGCCAACCAGCTTCAAACACACCGGTTTGTTCCCTGAACAAGCGGTCAACTGGAAATGGATGATGGACAAGATCAAAGGCGCTGGTCGCCCGATTAAGGTTCTCAACCTTTTCGCTTATACAGGCGGCGCTTCCCTTGCTTGTGCACATGCAGGCGCTGAGGTGTGCCATGTGGATGCTTCCAAAGGGGTTGTCCAATGGGCGAAGGAAAATTTGCACCTAAGCGGTATGGGCTCCAAACCAGTTCGCTTTATCACGGACGATGTGTTCAAATTCGTACAAAGAGAACAGCGCCGCGGCAGCAAGTACGATGCCATCATTATGGATCCGCCTTCGTATGGACGGGGACCTAACGGTGAAACATGGAAATTGGAAGATGACCTCTTCCCTTTCATCCAGACGTGTCAATCGATTCTGACAGACAATCCGTTGTTCCTATTGATTAATTCCTACACGACGGGAATTTCGGCTACCGTACTTCAGAACATTTTGACGATGGCTATGAAAGCCAAGCATGGCGGTACGATCTCCAGCGGTGAAATCGGCCTTCCGATTACGCATTCCGGTCTTATGCTCCCATGCGGTATTCTAGGGCGCTGGGAGGCGTAAGCGGTGGCAGGATTCAAGGACGGCAATCAGGCATCGCAAATTCCCATTCTCTTCGAAGACAACCACATTCTTGTGGTGGAGAAGCCCATCAACATGCCCACGCAGGAAGACGAGTCACGTGATCTCGACTTGCTGAGCGCCTTGAAGGCGGACATCAAGGAACGATATAACAAGCCCGGCAATGTGTACCTTGGGCTTGTCCATCGCTTGGATCGTCCCGTTGGCGGCGTCATGGTCTTCGCCAAAACGTCAAAAGCCGCGTCCCGACTATCGGACGCGGTAAGAACAAGGCAGCTCGACAAGACCTACGTCGCTGTCGTGCACGGTAAGCCCTCTCAGGCGGCAGCTACGCTGCGCCACTGGCTGTGGAAGGACACGCGGACAAATACCGTCAGCGTGGTCAAGGCAGGCCAGCCAGACGCCAAGGAGGCGGTGCTGGACTACAAGCTGCTCGGCAGCCAAGACGGGCTCAGCTTGATCCAGATCAAGCTGCATACCGGGCGGCCGCATCAGATCCGCGTGCAGCTGGCAGCCATCGGCTGCACGCTGTACGGCGACCAGCGCTACGGCAGCGCTGTCAACAAACCCGGCCAACAGCTCGCGCTGTGGGCCACGGCTCTTGCCTTTGAGCATCCTGTGCTCAAGGAAAAGATGCATTTCCGGTCGGTGCCTCCGGTGCAGCGCCCGTGGAACGAATTCACCATCCCCGAGCTATAGCAGCGAGGGATCTATCGTGCAGGCTGCGAGAGGTTAATTCGCAACTTTGCCCAATAAATAAATAAGCAATTTCTGATTATGAGCGGAAACGCGATTCAGGTACGAATCCAAAAGTTCTTCACGGATTCCACGGCCTCTCTCGCATTCCGCTTTTCCTTTGTCCGTTACATGAATCCAGACGATCCGACGATCCTTCTCATCACGCACACGCGTGATTAACTCCGCTTTTTCCATCCGGTCTAATAAGGTTGTCACGGCAGCGGGTGTTGTGGATAAGTATTCGATCAAATCCGAAGGCTTCATACGTTCATGGACTAGAAGCAGTTCCAACACATTTAACTGACCTTCCGTAATCGTAGGGGCTAAGCCTACCTCCATTTGATTTTTCAATTCCTTCGATAATTTTAACCACAGCTTTCCGAATTCATCGGAATACATCCTCATCAACTCGCTTCCAATTTCGCCTATTTACATCAAGTATAGCATGCCTTTTCGCTAGTTTAAAGATTAATGCCATTAATATTTTCTTACAAAAATCGCAGGTTACATGGACATGCTGAGGATTGCTGAAAGCTCATGTCGAGCCTTCTCACAGTTTGTCTACTCGTAAGAGGAATGCCAAGCTAATCGACTTCTTTTAACATTTCGCCCATCCCCTACATATACTGATCGCAGTGGTATAACGCCCTTCTAAGGAGTGATAGGCATGGAAACATGGAAAATGGAACTTGGCAAAAAAGCGCTGGAAGCCGGCATGTTAAAAGACCCACAGTGGCTGGATCGATTAGACGAACCGATGCCCCTGTGGGTCTTATTAGAGATAGCCTTTATGCTAATTGAGAAGCTGGATCCCCCAACGATTAGTTATGATTGAGGAAAACGCAGAATCTCAACAATGGATTCTGTTTTGCTGACTGGAATCAGCGACTTGCCTTGTGCTTTACGATCTTCGAGCGGAGCCGTTTCCGTTGAGAAGCGCAGCTTCTCGCCAGTGCTCATCACAGCGGTGATCACATAATCCATTTTCACAATAAATGTCCGAATTAAGGCTGCTCCGTTAGGTCTGACACGCTTACCTTCCTTGAACTCGAAGGTAATAATCCCCTTACCGCCACGACCTTGAATTGGATAATCCACAACGAGAGATCGCTTCGCATACCCGAGGTCCGAGATGACCAGTACTTCCCCTTCATCCCCATAAATCCACTCAGCTGACACGACTTCATCGTCTTCCTTGAGCTGGATGCCGCGTACACCTGCGGCCGCACGGCCCATCGGGTTTACTTCCTCCTCGCGGAAGCGTATGCTCATGCCCTGCTTCGTGACAAGCAGAATTTCCTTCGTATTGTCACTCAAATGAACACGCAGTACCTCGTCTTGTTCGCCAAGCTTACAAGCTACAATCGCGTTCGAGCGGTTTGTCATGTACTCTTTGAGCTCTGTACGTTTGACTTGACCTTTCCGTGTAACGAACACGAGTGATTTTGTCGGATCGTCAAAGCCTTTCACCGGAATCACACTCACAATGCGATCTTCCTTGGCGATGGGTATGACGTTCACAATGGCCGTACCATTCTCTTTCCACTTGTACTCTGGGACTTGGTGGACAGGCAATAAGTAGTATTGCCCCTTCTTCGTGAAAATCAGCAGGCTTTCAATCGTGTTAACATCGAGCAAGAAACGAAGGTAATCGCCTTCTTTCATGCCGGTATTCTCAAGTTCGCCGCCTGAGCGCGTAAAGGAAAGCTTGCTTGTCCGCTTCAAGTAGCCTTCGTTGGACAAGGTCACTAGCACATCTTCGGCGTTCACAAGTACTTCAAGATTTACTTTTAGCTCTTCCACTTCACCTTGGATTTCGGAACGGCGATCGATGCCGTATTTCTTACGGATATCGCCCATTTCATCCTTAATGACACCCAAAAGCTTCTTCAAACTGCCGAGAATCCCGCGTAAGTACGCAATCGTTTTCTCAACATCCTTCAATTCCTTCTCTAGCGTGGTTATTTCTAAATTCGTTAGACGGTATAATTGCAGGACGAGAATAGCATCAGCTTGACGTTCAGAGAAATTAAACTTCTCTACGAGATTATTTTGAGCGTCTTGACGGTTTTTGGACGCTTTGATGGTCGCGATGACCTCATCCAAAATGTTCAAAGCTTTCACGAGGCCTTCTAGTACATGGGCCCGATCTTCGGCTTTCTCCAGTTCATATTGCGAACGGAACGTTACAACCTCTTTCTGATGCTCAATATAAGCTTCCAGAATCTCGCGAATACCGAGCTGACGAGGCGCTTTGTTCACAATCGCAACCATGTTGAAGTTATAAGTCACTTGCAGATCCGTTTTTTTCAGCAAATACGCCAAAATTCCTTGTGCATCCGCTTCCTTCTTGAGTTCGATCACGATACGCAGACCGTTTCGTCCGCTTTCATCACGCACTTCGGCGATACCCTCGATCTTCTTCTCCAGACGGATGTTCTCCATCGCAGTAACCAATCGAGATTTGACGACTTGATACGGGATTTCTGTAATCACAATTTGTTGTCTGCCGCCGCGCATCTCTTCGATCGCAGTTTTGGAACGAATGTGAATACGGCCTTTTCCTGTGCGATATGCATCACGAATGCCTTCTTCCCCCATGATAATGCCGGAGGTAGGGAAATCTGGGCCTTTGACAATCGCCATGAGCTCATCGACTGTGATATCCGGTTTATCAATCATCGCCATACACGCGTCAATAATTTCACGCAGGTTGTGCGGCGGAATTTCCGTTGCAAAGCCTGCTGAGATCCCACTTACCCCATTGACAAGCAGGTTCGGGTAACGTGCTGGCAATACGACTGGTTCTTTTGTTGAATTATCAAAGTTATCCTTGAACAAAACCGTACGTTTCTCGATATCGCGCAGCAATTCCATGGCGATTTCAGATAACCGTGCTTCCGTATAACGCATTGCTGCTGGCGGATCATCGTCTAACGAGCCCCAGTTTCCGTGTCCGTCAACTAAGGTATGTCCCATTTTCCAAGGCTGCGCCATACGAACCATACCGTCATAAATGGACGCATCACCATGCGGATGATAGTTCCCCATAACGTCTCCAACGGTTTTGGCAGACTTCCGATAGGGTTTATCAGGAGTATTACCTGAATCGTACATCGCGTACAACACACGGCGTTGTACAGGCTTCAGACCGTCCCTTACGTCGGGGATCGCGCGATCTTGAATAATATATTTGGAATAACGACCGAAACGGTCGCCAACTATCTCTTCTAGATAGGCTGGTAAAAACTCTTCTAAAATACTCAACTTCCCGTCACCACTCTTTTTTATCTACTCGACATATTCGGTAAAATCAACATTCTCGATAATCCATCGTTTACGCGGATCTACTTTATCACCCATCAATGTCGTCACACGACGCTCTGCTTTGGCGGCATCTTCAATCTGAACTTGAAGCAACGTGCGGCTTTCCGGATTCATGGTTGTTTCCCACAGTTGATCCGGATTCATCTCACCTAGTCCTTTATAGCGTTGAAGTTCCGTGTTTTTGCCGAGTTCTTTGACTACAACTTGCAGCTGATCGTCCGTCCATGCGTATTTGTGACCTCCGTTTTTACCTTTGCGCGTCACTTTATACAGCGGAGGCTGCGCGATATAGACTCTGCCTGAATCAATAAGCGGCTTCATATAGCGGTAGAAGAAGGTCAACAGGAGAACTTGAATGTGCGCACCGTCGGTATCCGCATCCGTCATAATAATAATCTTGCCGTAATTCGTCTCTTCTGATTCAAACTCTGAACCAACGCCTGCGCCAATTGCCGCGATAATCGCTTTATACTCTTCATTTTTCAAAATGTCAAGGAGCTTGGCTTTCTCAGGATTCATCGGCTTCCCTTTTAGTGGCAAAATCGCTTGGTGCTTCGAGTCACGACCTTGCTTCGCAGAACCGCCCGCGGAATCCCCTTCCACGATAAAAAGCTCATTGCGCTGCAAATCTTTGGATTGTGCCGGCGTCAGCTTCCCATTAAGATTCGAGCTCTCGCTCTTGCCTTTCTTCCCGCTGCGAATCTCTTCGCGTGCTTTCCGCGCGGCTTCTCTTGCTCTGGAAGCTTGTACGGCTTTCTTCAGCATCATTTGCGCGATATGCGGGTTTTCTTCAAGGAAAACCGTCATTTTATCGGAAACGACCGCATCCACGGCACTACGTGCAATCGCACTTCCCAGTTGATCCTTCGTCTGGCCTACGAATTCGACATCACCCATTTTGATATTGATGACGACCATCATACCTTCGCGAAGATCTGTCCCATCGAGGTTCTTATCCTTTTCCTTGAGAATGCCCCCTTTACGGGCATATTCATTCATGACACGCGTATAGGCTGTCTTGAAGCCGGTCTCATGTGTACCGCCGCCGCGCGTAGGAATCGAGTTAACGAACGAAGCAATCGTCTCCGTATAGCCGTCATTGTATTGCAGAGCGACTTCAACTTCAATTTCATCCTTCTCCGAGGCAAAATGAATCACAGGATGCAGCACTGTTTTCTCTTCGTTCAGGAAGGCAACAAATTGACTTGCTCCACCTTCGTATTGGAAGGAATCCACTTTATCCGAACGTTCGTCTTTCAACGTTACATGCAAACCGGAGTTCAGAAAAGCAATCTCTTGCAATCTTTCCGCTAGCGTATCGTAATTAATCGTTGTACCGCCTTGAAAAACCCGTTTATCCGGCTTAAACGTGACTTTCGTTCCTGTCCGATTCGTATTACCAACGACCTCAAGGCCCGTGACCGGTTCCCCGACATGTTCAATCCCTTTGTCATCGATCCAGTATTCAAAGCGCATCTTATGCACCTTGCTATCACGGTAAATTTCCACTTCCAGCCACTCGGAGAGCGCATTCGTTACCGAAGCACCAACACCGTGCAAACCGCCGGATTTTTTGTATCCGGATCCGCCAAATTTACCACCTGCATGCAGGATCGTAAATACGACTTGTGGTGTAGGAACACCAGTCTTATGAATACCGGTAGGAATGCCTCGACCATTGTCCTGTACCGTAATCGATTGGTCTTTATGTATCGTGACATTAATTTTGGAACAGTGCTTTGCTAGGTGCTCATCGACCGCGTTATCTACGATTTCCCAGATCAGATGATGAAGACCTGAGGAACTGGTGCTGCCGATATACATCCCTGGTCTCTTACGAACGGCAACAAGCCCCTCCAGGACTTGAATATCATCCGCTTCATAATCAGATAGGGGTGATGGGGCTTTCCCTTTCGCAAATTCTAGTTGCTCAGCCATTGGAGCCCTCCTTTATCTCTCTTCGTATCCATTAATTTAAAATATCCTTGCGTGAAAAAACTGTAAATGAAACAATTAATGCCCCCAACGCCCATATGCTCAGAACGCTTAGTGAGAACGATAAATCCATCCCTTGAATCGGTGGGAGGCCTCCAGTCAAATATTTGGTTAAGTCTAGGTTAACCATAAATAAATATTTAGCCGTTTCCCACGAGGAAACCATGCTCGAAAGAATCGTACCTGATATTAATACGGCAAGCATAACTCCCATACCTGCTGCGGTTGAACGAATTAATACAGAAAGCATGAGTGACATGATGGCCACGACGATCGCCGTGAACCAGACTAAGCCAAACTCCATCAGGAGGTAGAACCATTGATCTACCGCGCTTACACGGCTAAAATCGACATCTGTCCCCGACAATTGAATGCCAATAAATATCGGCATATGCCATCCGTTATACCCAAAAACAACGCCAGAAATCAGATAACAAATCAATCCTGTAGACATCACTGTCAGTGACGTGAAGAAGATAACGGTGATTAATTTACTCAATAGGATTTTCCAACGCCTGACCGGTCTTGTCAACAATAATTTAATAGTCCCCGTAGAATGCTCGGATGATACGACATCGGCAGAAATGACCATGATAATCAAGGGGATGAATAAGCCAACGGCGTTTCTAATAAATTCGCGTGTAAATGTAACCGCATTCGGTGAGCTTGGATCCACATTTTTATCCAAATAATAATTCGAAATCTGAATTTGCACGCGAAGCTGCTGTTTCCACTCATCTGGCGTTCGGCCAGATCCTAAGCGCTTTTCCATGTCCGCGATTTTTTGGCGTTGATCCGCCTTCCAATCCGTCGTGCCAAATTGCTTCTGTGTATGTTGAGCAACCCGCATTTGAGCATAAGTGAACATGGGAATTAAAGCAAGAAGAATAAGTAAGATGACATAGAATCGCTTCTTCTTAATCATTTTGATCATTTCATTTTTAACTAGCGCATATAGTCCCGTCACGTTATTCACCTTCTCCTACTCTATTCGCTCACCTTCGGTTAGACGCAAGAACAAATCTTCCAGTGTTGGATTTTTGATTTCTACAGCATACAAGCTAATTCCTTTTTCCATCAGGAGCTGACTTACTTTAGGAATGTCCTCTTTATCCATTTGCGTTGAGAACTGTTTAACCGAAGCTGGCAAGCCAGTTGGGTTATCTATATCTGTTTCAATTGCGTGCGTCACCAGCGGCGATGATAGGAGCAAACGCTCAGCTTCATTCCCTGGTGAGACTGTCCAAACAACTTTACCACCTTGTGCAATAAGCTCATCCACAGCCCCCACTTGAATGACCTTTCCATGCGAAATAATCGCAACGCGATGGCACATTTGCTGAAGTTCGCTAAGTAAATGGCTGGAGACGAACAAGCTAAGCCCCTCTGCTGCCAGTCGTTGAATAAACTCCCTCATTTCTTTGATCCCTTGTGGATCTAGACCATTCGTAGGCTCGTCCAAAATAAGAAGGCTTGGTCGACCCAGCAGCGCCTGTGCGATGCCTAAACGTTGGCGCATCCCAAGGGAATACGTACGAACTTTGTCATGAATTCGCTGATCCATCGAGACAATTTCCACGACTTCTTGAATTCGTTTCTCATCCACACCCGGCAGCATCCGAGCGAAATGCTCAAGATTCTCCCAACCTGTCAAATAGGAGTAAAGTTCAGGATTTTCCACAATACAGCCGACTTTGCTCATGGCTTCGTCGTGCTCCTTATGTACATCATGTCCACAAATATGAATCGTCCCTTCCGTTGGGCGAATCAAATCCACGAGCATCCGAATGGTTGTTGTTTTGCCAGACCCGTTGGGGCCAAGAAATCCGAAGATTTCACCTGCATACACATCAAACGATATGCCTTTTATGATTTCTTTGTTTTTAATGCTTTTTTTGAGATTATGTACGGACAAAACGATCTTTGGTGTTGCTGCTATAGCCATCCCTATGCCCCCTTATTTTAAAATTTGGACGATTCGATCCGCGATCCGATCATATCCATCGCCATTTGGATGAAAATGATCCGCTGAAGACAAATATTTGATTAAATTTTGCTCAAACAAGTCGTAAGTTGGTACGATGATCATTTGAGGATACTTATTCGTCAGCTTAAAAACGCCATTATTCCATCTTTGAACCGTTAGAGAACCCTCTCTATTCGGATCTAAGTCAAGGAACGGATGGTATAATCCAATGTATAATAACGTTGCTTTCGGATTCGCTTTGTTGATATCTGCCATGATTTTATCCATATTGGCGAGCGCAGGATCAACCCGTTTCTCCGCTGCTTCTGGATTGAAGTCCGTTTGTGTTTCGCCCGTGAAAAGCCCATCCCCTCCGGCAAAAATATCATTTCCACCGATGGTAAGCAAGATGATATCCGCTTGAGCTAACGCATCTTGGGTCTTTTTCAATTCTAAATCAGCCAGCAGCTGATCACTTTTGTAACCCGGAATGGCGAGATTATTGAGTACATAAACCGGCTTGCCGCTTTCCTTTTCCAACTTATCACGAACACGTCCGACATAGCCTTTCCCTGTATTATCGCCAGTTCCAGCTGTTAATGAATCGCCAAGTGCGACGATTTGAAGTTTAGCGCTGCTATCGATGATTGAAGGTTTCGTTGGCGCAGGTGTCGCTAGCTGAAGGTCTCCAGATGCTTTGGGAAACCATATTTGATTCGCCGCGTAACCAAAGCCAACAGCGAAAACAATCGTTGATATTGTCGCGGTTAAACCAATGGCCCCCCAGATGAAGCGAGATGTTTTCAAGTGCTGTCCCTCCTGCGAATAATTGGCATATTTTAATTTTAAGAGTATAGCTTCTCGTCAAATTTTGCAAACATTGTGATAGAACACGAAATTTAAGGCAAACAATGCCTTTAAGAAGATATAGTCTCCCGCATAGGTAGGCAGCGTTTCTAACGAAATTTCTAGAAAGCTTTCATTCTTATCCAGCATGTCTGTTTGACTGCTTTCGGCGGTGAAAGTTTTAGTGCCTCATACAGATTGTAGCCGCCTCTGCCAAAGTTTTTCCCATAAACAACGGTTTGCTTAGCCCACAGCTCAACAATCGAGAACGTTTTGTCAGGACCGATCACTTTACCGATCTGATCACGATATTTTGTTACTTTCGCGTTGTATTTACTTATCCAGTCTTCTGCTTCTTGCTTTTTACCAACCACGTCACCAATATCACGTAACTGACCAAGTACATCTTTGGAATTCCCATCTCCGTAGGATAACACAATAGTTGGAGCAATTTTGGCGATGTCATCATATACTTTGGCTGCAGCACCGCCATCTTGTAAAATAATGAGATCCGGATTCAGGGATAGCACTTTTTCCTTAGAAATCGGACTTCCTACGTTTTCTACGCCAGTCGCCGGTTCCTGCGATACATATCCGTCCAGTAATGATCCATGGGAGCGGCAAAAGGTTCTATTTTCAACGCCAACAGTTGTCCGATATTTGCAAAACTATACGCAGCCACTTTGCGTTGTCTATTTTTCATATACGTCGCAGGCGGGATCCCGACTAGCTGTTTAAATTTTCGAATAAAGTAATATTCGTCATTGTAGCCGACTTGTTTAGCAACCTCACAAAGCTTCAGCTTGGGATTCTCCATTAAAAGCATGGCTCGATGAATTAATTGATAACCATTCTCACCATCCAATAACATTTTCGCTAATCCATGAAAACAACTAAAAAGCTGCTCCATCACCCTCAAGTGACAAAGCAGCTCTCTATTTCGTGACTATCCAGCATCCTGTAAAAATTTATACTGGGCTTGGATCAAACCGTAGTAAATCTTCTGTTCCTTCATAAGTTCATCATGGTTACCGATTTCCATCATGCGGCCGTGGTCTAACACGACGATTTTATCGGCATTTCGAATGGTCGATAGGCGATGCGCCACGATGAAAGAAGTCCGACCCGCAAGGAGAGTTTTGAGTGCTTCTTGGATTTTAAGCTCCGTATCGGTGTCAATACTCGCTGTCGCTTCATCCAGAATAAGCACACGCGGATTGGCGAGCAGCGCTCGAGCGAAGGAAATCAATTGACGTTGACCCATCGACAACACATTACCGCGCTCTTGCACTTCAGTATCATAACCATTCGGCAATGAAGCAATGAAATCATGAGCATGAACAGCTTTGGCCACTTGCTCAATTTCATCATTCGTCGCATCCAAGCGCCCAAAACGAATATTGTCTCGGATCGTACCGGAGAAAATAAACGTATCTTGGAGCACGACACCAATTTGCGAACGTAAGCTCTGAATGGTCACTTCGTTAATGTTAATACCATCAATCTCAATGCGCCCCTGATTGGGATCATAGAATCGGCAAAGTAAATTCATAATCGTACTTTTGCCTGAACCTGTATGACCGACTAAGGCAATGGATTGACCCGCTTTCACATCCAAGCTGATGCCATTTAAAGCAGGTCGTCCTGCTTCATATTCGAAAACAAGATCTTTGAACTTCACATTTCCTTGTACCTGCGGTAAATCTTTGGCACCTGGTATCTCAGCTACGATCGGTTTCTCATCCATGTATTCAAAGATCCGCTCGGCTGAAGCCATCGCAATCAGTAACTGTGAGTACATTTGCCCCAAACGTGTAATCGGCTCCCAGAAGTAACCAATATACGTCGCGAACGCTACGAGTAATCCGACTGAAATCTCTTCGGTTTGAATTAAATGCGCACCTAACCAGAAGAGAATGCAGTACCCAATCGCGCCTGTAATTTCAATCAACGGACCAAACGACTGATTGAGCATAGAAGCACGGTTCCAAGACAACCGATTCGTCATATTCATTTTCGTGAAAAATTGGATGTTTTCTTTCTCTTGCGTATAAGCCTGCGTGACGCGAATTCCTTGAATACACTCATTCAAATGGGCATTCAAACGCGACTGTTTCATCGTAACGTCCTGCCATGCGCGGCGAATTTTGGTCCGCAGCTTCGTCGAAATGATGAACATAATCGGGACAGTTACGATAATCGCAGCACCTAATTTAAAGTTAAAAGACAACAAAATAATGATAATACCAACTAACTGCACGACATCGATCAATAGATTGACAACGCCGTTCGTAAACAAATCTTGCAGGGAGTTTACATAGTTTGTTACACGAACAAGGACAGAACCAGCCGGTCTTGTATCGAAAAATCGAAATGAAAGCTTTTGAATATGACTAAAAAGGTCATGTCGAAGATCATAGATAACACGCTGTCCGATCATATTCGTATATTTGATACGAAATGTATTGGCGATCCATTGTATCAGATACACACCGAGCATAATGCCGACAATCAAGAAAAGTAACTGTTTATCTTTAGGAATAATGGCATTGTCAATCGCTTTTGAAATCAGCAAAGGAACAGTCAATTTTGTAATCGCGCCTACGAGCATCATGATGATAATAACGGGCAGCATTTGCTTTCGATATGGCTTCATATAGCCAAACAAGCGTTTTAATTGACCCCAGTTAAAAGGTTTTTCGATCAGTTCGTCATCTTGATAGACGAAACGATGACCTGTTTGCGAATCCGGATTTGTTGAAGCTGTCTCCGCTTCTGGATGTTTCGATTGCATACTCAATGTGCCAACCTTCTTTCTGGCATGGAGGAATGGGTGATCGGATTGACTTCAGCATCGACTGAATCTATGGAAGTGTCCTCTTCTCTAGCTACCGCCGCTTGGTTGTTGGCCGCATTTTGAGGCCCGTCCGCATACTGAATGTCATAGGTTTGACGGTACAAACCTTCTTGAGCAAGCAACTCTTGATGCGTTCCTCTTTGAATAACCCGCCCTTTATCTAGCACAATAATTTCATCTGCATGCTTCAAAGATGAGATCCGATGTGCAATGATGAATGTCGTACGTCCTGCCATGACTTCATCAAAACCTGCTTGGATTTCATGTTCGGTTTCCATATCTACCGCACTTGTGGCATCGTCCAGTACTAGAATTCTTGGATCTTTGATCAAGGCTCTAGCTATCGCAATCCGTTGTTTTTGTCCGCCAGATAGTCCGAGTCCGCGCTCGCCAACGACCGTATCATAACCTTCTGGCAGCTCCGATATGAAGCCATGCGCCTTTGCTAACTTGGCAGCCCGTATGATCTCGTCCATCGTCACATCTTTACGGCCATAGGCGATATTATTGCGAATCGTAGATGAGAATAAGAATGTTTCTTGAAAAACTTGGGCAATTTGGCTCCGGAAGCTCTCGATCTGTAAATTACGAATATCTTTTCCATCGAGCATGACTTTACCCTCTTTGACGTTATAAGCACGCATTAAGAGTGAAATCACTGTTGTTTTACCTGACCCTGTGCTGCCTAGCAGTCCAATAACAGAACCTGGCGGCGCATCTAAGGTAAAATCGTGCAAAGCAGGTTGTTTCTCAGGGTAATTGAACGTCACATGATCGAACCGTACATGCCCATCGACCTTCGTTAAGGCTTCGGCGTTCTCGCTATCTTTCACATGCATATAGTGATGAAGGACATCTAGAATTTTTTCCCCAGAAGCCTTCGTTTGCGTAAAGTTATTGATTTGGAAACCTAATCCCCACATCGGCCCAATGATGTACCAAATGAGACTGAAGCAGGCTACTAGTTCTCCTAGTGAGATCGATCCGTTAATAACCATATAACCGCCAGCCCCGAGCAGGATGACAACACTCAAGTTAGCCAAAATTTCCATGACCGGAAAATACTTTGCCCAAATGCTTGAGGCATCAATGTTCATTGATTTGTAATCTTCGTTGCGTGCCGCAAACTTGGAAACCTCATGTGATTCGCGTGCAAAAGATTTCACCGTCCGTACCCCAGTGATGTTTTCTTGAACAGCCGTTGTCATGGTACTCAAGGATTGGCGTACTAATCGGAAGGAAGGATGAATCTTGCCTTCAAAGCGGATTGCTGTAAAAGCCAAGAACGGCATCGTAATCATCGTAAGTAGCGCTAGCTTCCAACTGATTGAGAACATCATCGCCATCCCGAATACGAGCATAAGGAAGACGTTAAGCAATTGAGCGAAGCCAAAGCCGATAAACTGACGAATCGCTTCCAAGTCTGCCGTCAGCCTCGACATTAAATCGCCTGTTCTGGCTTGGTCGTAGTACTGGAACGACAAATACTGCAGCTTATTGTACATAGCATTCCTTAAGTGGTAAGCAACACGGTTCCCTAAGCGCCCCCCGCACAGACCATGTAGAAACTGGAAAATCCCTTTCGTGGATACAACCAATACAACAATAAGTGCTAAACGTGGTACAAGATCAAATTGCTTCTTGGAGATCACATTATCGATCAAATACCTCAATAAATTGGGATACACCAAGCCGAGCGCGGTAGCGATTGCAAGACATGCAATAGCTCCAAAAAACAGTTTCTTCTCTGTCCAAAAATATGGCTTCAGTTGCCTGAATACATCCACTTTGGGCCCTCCTTAAAAGGCTAGATTGGAAAAGCTTAGTAAGTGTGAACACTTTATGAATCTTAACACCATCGCTATATGTGAGCAATCAGGGGATACTCGGATTTAAACGCTTAATGTGGCATAATTTCACAAAATCGTGTAGGAATCCACTCTATTCTTTTAAATCATCGGGATACCCGCCAATGAAAGCCCTTACATGGACATTGCAAAAAAAAGGGCGATCAAGTTCAACTGAACCCGATCACCCTTTTGTTTAATGGCTAAACAAATGCCTTTAACTGATGCTGTTTGGATATGAGTTCATCCAAATCAATCTTCATTTCGAGTGCGTCACGCACGCCTTCTGCGTGCTCTTTGACCTGCTGTTCCATGAGTAATTTCTGAGAAATCAACCAATTTTCCAATTGGCCTCCATATGCGAGTTCAAGCTCAGACGTTTGCGCCTCGATAAAAGCAACGACAGGCGCATTGATCCGATTTTCCAAATCGGCTCTTAGCTTCGATTTCCCATCGCCTTCGAAAAATTGCTTCGCATTCTTGTAATAGCCCTGCAGCAGCTTCAAGCTGACGTCAGATGCTTCTAGCCTCGTCGTTACCTCTGGGGTTACGAACGTATTCGCCTCATAGGAAGCACGTTCAAAGCCTTCTAATAGTCGACTGAGCTCCTCGCCCCAACGATTCATCCGTTTCGAACTGATCAAATTCATGCGATTCTCTACACGAAGCGTGGTAGCAAGTACTTCTTGTGATAAATCGTGTCCGATCATACGCAGCAGCTCATTCCATGCGAATTGGAGGGCCGCTTTCGGGTCCTTGGCTTCATCACGGAACGTAGATGGATTGAAAGCAAAGTTATACAGCTCACCAAAGCGATACATCGTACGCTGTTTGACGTAGTACATGAGCTCTTGAATTTCTTTCTTCAGTTCCTTCAGCTCGGCATCATACTGCGTATCCTCCAACAGATCTAAGCCCTGCTTCTCGGATTCATCTAGCATAATCAACTGAAGCTTCCGTTCCGCCTCGCCTGACTGCGCACGTTCCAGCCATGTCTGCATGGTCGTAATCGCCCGATTCAATTCCAAATTCGCAGAATGAATAGCAACATCACTGAGCTCGTTTAACGTAAACTGAACAAATTGTTGTTCAAAAGGCTGAATACCTGATTGTTCAATCAGGCCTTCATTACCGTTAATTTTCCCTTCCGCCGCCAAATAACTGGAGATCGGGTAAATTCGCGGATGGCGAATCCCATGCTGTACTAAATTCGTTTCCACGTGGTGAACAACACCTGCCAGCTCTTCTGTGCTCGCAGCCAAATCAGCCGCATTGACGATGAAAAACATTTTATCCATCTCAAAGCTATCTTTGACACGTCCGAGCTGTAGAAGGAATTCACGATCTGCTTGTGAGAAAGCATGATTGTAATACGTGACGAACAGGATTGCATCCGCATTCTTAATATAGTTAAACGCGACACCGGTATGACGGGCATTGATGGAATCTGCTCCTGGTGTATCTACGAAGATAATGCCTTGATCGGTAAGCGGATTCGAATAATATAATTCTATAAATTCAACAAAGCAGGATTTGTGCTCTTCCGCCACATAGCCGGAGAACTCATCCTTGGTAATTTTAAGTTCGGTGCCAAGCTGATTTTCGGCTGCAGACCAGCCTTTCTCAACAGCTTTCAGGAAGGAGAAATGCGGCTTTCCTTTGGCTGTAACGTCAGCAGGTGACAGCTGACCGATCCGCTTCAGCGCGGAAGTCATATCCGTGGCATCCACGCCAAGGATTTGAAGGGAATACAGCACATCCTCTAGGATGGCGTCTGCCTTCTTCATCTTGACCTTGGCTGTGCCATGTGGCCATTCTTCCGTCGGCGGCATGATCTTGTTGATCGCTGCCGTTGTTGGGTTCGGCGACACCGGCAACACCCGCTCGCCAATCAACGCATTGGCGAAGGAGGATTTGCCTGCGCTGAATGCGCCGAACAGCGCAATCGTGAACGTCCGCTGGCGCAGACGATCCGCTTTCTCGCGCATGGACCGCGCGAGCGACCGCATCGACGGCAGTCCGTCGATAAGGCCAGAGGCCGCCTGCAAGTCGGCGGCCTTGCGCTCCATGCGCCGCCCGTGTTCACCTGTGGTGAACACGGATGACGGCACTGATGACGGCGCAGCTGCCTCCGCGTCATCAGTAGCTGTCACTCCCGCAGCCGCCGAAACTGATGACGCGGCGGCTTGCAGGATCATATCCATGGAGGTCACGTGCAGGTTAGCCCCGCTCAGCGGGGCTGCTGCCGGCTCCTCCATGTCCGTGAACTGCTGCGCATCCGGCAGCGCCGGCGCAGATGGTCTTACCCAGCTGGCCATCGCCAGCAGCTGGGTCTCTGCCGCCGCCTCGGCTTCCTCGAGGCGTGCGAGCTCGCGGCAGGCGCTCAGCCGGCCGCTTAGCTCTTGAAGTTCAGCCGCTAGCGCAGCGGCGGCTGGCAGCGAGCTATCGCGGACCGCAGCCGCAATGATATCAATCACCGCAAACGCCTGTTTGCGGTATTGCAGCTTAATCTCGCCAGCTACTTGTTTCATGTAGTTCAGCGTATACTCCCCGCCGAAACTCGCGCCAGGATTCACCTGAGACGCGAGCAAGGCACCTGTCACTTCTACTTTCAACGCTTCGATTTGTGAAATCAACGCCACGTCATGCAATCCTTGTTCATTGGCTGCTTTCTTGAGTGCATCTCGCAGATGCCAGTCTAGTTGTGCTTCTACTTGCTCAGCCAAATCGGTTTGAAACGCTGTTAGCCGTTTCTCAAGCTCTGCAGCCGTTTGTGCTGCACGTGAGAAGAAGCCAACCTTAAAACCAGGCTTACGGCTCTCCAAATAGGCATGCGCATAATCCCTCGTTAACGAAGGGGTAATGTTGGCATTTTCGATAATCGAGCCAACTTCTTTACGAATATCGATGATCAACGTTTCCGGCAAGTTCTTTAAAGTCGTAAGCTCAGCTTCCTTCTTAGCAGCTTGCGCCTGAACGTCCTCTACATCGCCTTCTTGGCTAATTGTTTCCAACAACCCTGCCTTCTCCGATTCATGCTGTTCCGCAAGCCATTTGCCATGCTCAGCGGCCAAGTAACGTGCAGAAGCGTCAATGCTATAGCTCCTTAAACTATCCCCACGTTCAATTAGCCCGTTTAGCAACCATTGCAGCTTGGCATATTCATTATGCGGATGAGCCGGCTCTTTCATCGTCACGAATAACAAATCATCTGGCTCGATGCCCCAATTCAGAAAAGCTTGCTTCGTGCCCGATTGGTACTGGGCAAATGGCAGCTCCCATTCCTTATGCTTATCAATCATATTCACGACAAGATAAAGTGGTTTACCCCATTCTTTCATCTTTTTCGTAAAAGCTAAATTTACTTCGGATTGTACATGATTGTAGTCCATTACATAGAACACCACATCAGCCAAGTGAAGGGCCGATTCTGTGGATTGATGATGGGCATCATCTGTAGAATCAATACCTGGTGTATCTAGCAATGCAGCATGCTCCCCTAGAAAGGAAATCGGATATGTGATTTCTACCGTTTCAATATCCGTGCCATTTACACAGTATGCTTCTAATTCACTAAGAGGGATTGTCGTAGTTTGACCGTTAGAGGTAATCATCCCTTCTTGACTGCGATGCGTAACATGCGCACCAGGGCTTCCATTTCGAATGCTAACAATGTTAGCACTCGTCGGAATTGGGCTCGAAGGCAATAATGCATGCCCGCATAGTTGATTAATCAACGTCGACTTCCCTGCAGAGAAATGACCGCAGAATGCAATGTTCATCCGCCCACTGTCGATTTTATCCAGCAGCTGCCCCATTTTCACAGCATTATCATGATCCCCAGCAGTCTGAAGCACCTGCTTCATTCCTTTGATCGCATCCGGCATGACCGTGATGCTTCTATCCATCAATTGCGTCATTCGTCCATTCCGCTCCTCTTTATTCCTGACTTACTTCGTTCTTGTCGCTATACAGAAAAAAAATCTCCCAAAGGGGAGATTCAGGTTTAAGTGAGGGCAATTTTTTCTTTTTCCGGTAGGAAAATTTCAAAAACGTCACGATGTTGAAGAATCGTAATGTCCGAATCCTTCACTTTCATCACAACAACCTCGGATTTCGTTTTCATTTTGTCTATGTAATTCTGAGGAACCTCACCGGATTCACTGACAGTTACACCTTCAATGACTTTTTCCTCATTATCGGCTAATGGTGTGTTGATCACTTGCTCATAAATATCAGAGAACAATTCGAAGCTATTCGTATATACGGCGATGCATTTCATTTCAATCCCATCCTTTGTCAGCATTTCATTTGTTTGTAATAGTTTTCCTAGTTGGCTTAGGTTTCATACGTTTCTTACCTTCTCGGCAATTGTCCAATAACGGACATAGGGTGCAGTTCGGGTTTTGTGCCTTACAATGATATCGCCCAAAGAAGATGAGTCGATGATGTGTAAGGGTCCATTCTTCGCGTGGTACTTTCTTCATGAGCTTCTTTTCAACTTCAAGCACAGAATCATCCCAGCCCACAAGTCCTAATCGCTTGGAGACTCGTTCCACATGCGTGTCAACAGCGATAGCTGGTACACCGAATGCATTCGAGACAACGACATTTGCCGTCTTTCGTCCAACGCCAGGTAATTCAACAAGTTGCTCATGCTTTTCAGGAATTTCACCGCCGAACTTGTCCAGCAGCAATTGACACAGCTTATGAATGTGACTAGCCTTGTTGCGAAATAATCCGATCCGCCGAATGTCTTGCTCCAATTCCTCTAAAGGAACAGCCAAGTAGTCTTCAGGCCGTTTGTACTTCTCAAACAAGTCCTTGGTAACTTTATTCACGGTTTCATCTGTACACTGAGCTGATAGTAAAACAGCAATCGTTAATTCAAACGGGTTACTGTGGTTCAGCTCACAATGAGCATCCGGATAAAGTTCACCGATGGTATCCAGAATATGTCTTACTGTCTTCTGTGTCATAGCTGATCTTCCTTAGGGTCGTAATATTCTCCAGTTTAGCGAATTGTAAGATCAGAATCAATCCTTGAAAGCGTCAAATTGCGAACATTTTCTAAAAAAATCCGTTTTTTTTTTGAAATTAAGTAAAAAACCGCCTGTTTGAGAAGATTTCCCTCTCTTTAACAGACGGTTGTACACCTATATTTGTTCAACTATCTTATTTTTCAACTTCTACAATTTTATCATCCAGCACATACAAGTTCACAAGATCACCTGAAACGTAGGAGGACGGTGACACAATTGTCGAACCATTATGGTAATAGGCTCTCGGGAACAAATTGTAGGTCGTGCGGTCCCCAGCACTAGCAGCTTTGACATACAGTTGATTCAATGAACTGCTGTAATGATCAATTTGACGTTGGGAAGCAACAGCAACTTGAATAAGTATTTTATCTGTTGCATCTTTCATCACTTGGACTCGATCCCCGACTTTAATCGAAGAGAAGCTCCAATCAATGCCACCATTCAACTTCACACTAAAGTTGCTTCCGGCGCTAATCACTTGACTTTTCCCAGTAAAATCTTGAACAGTCAAACTAGTTGTCGCTGCATTGACAGCCGTCACTTTACCACGAATTGGCGTAATGATCTCCGCTCTCGTCACGGTTAAACCTTTGAATGTCATTTTCACATAATCATCAGGAGCAAGATCTGCAATCGTTGCGCTGCTTCCATCTGCTCTTACAATCGGTACCCCATCGAGCGGGATGACATAATTCGTATTCGCGCTATCCATAACTGTCGCTTGTTTCAAGTTTGGATTGATTAAAAGCGTTTTGAATACCGTTGTTTTGGACGTCACAATCTTATTTACCGTACTTTGATCAAAGCTTAAGATAAGACTAACATTGTCGCCAACTTTCAAATCTGCAAGTGTACTGTTTGGCTTATTGGCAAGCTCTACAGTAGGCGCATAGTTTAGTTTAAACGTTAAGTTTTGGCCACTATCCGTCTTCAATGTCACATCATTGGTTAACAGATTTAACTGGGTCAGCACACCATCAAGCTGGGAAGACATTTGAATTTGTAAAACTGTTTTATTAGAAACTAGTAGATCTACATATTTACCAGGTGTAAAAATACCGCTAAACGAACTGAAAGGTAATTTATTTCCATTGTACATGACGGTAATACCGTCATTCAAAATATAGGCACTAGGGCTACCTGATGTATCAGTTACGGTTAAAATTTTGGATGAGTCCTTGTAATCAATTATTTTGGCAAAATATTTATTCTCAATCGAACGATTCGTTACCGTGATCATCGTAACTTTATTATTCAACACGTCCAGCTTTAATTGGTCACCCGCAGCCAGGTCATAAATGCTTGCGTTCGCCAGACCATTAATAACGACACGCGGGTTATCACTCAATTCATACGCATCTACGGTTTTACCTGACGTTTTATTGATTAGAATCGTCGATTTGTCATCCGTAAATTGCTTGAAGGTACCTTCTACCGTCGTACCCACATCAGCTTGCTTTTTAACTACAATTTTAACAATCTCACTGTTCTTAACGGTGTATTCTATCGAATCGCCAACATGGATGGCATCCACATTAATCAGCGTATTATCCGCAAGTGTCGCTACTAAATTACTAGAAAAGCCGAACGATTCTGTCGTGCCAGATGCGGGATCCATCAACGTCATTTGCATCGCATTTTTGTCTAGGGCTTGAATATCGCCAGTCGCTGTTTTGTTCACAGGGACCTGTTTCACAACGATAGAGGTATATTTATCACTATCGACTAACTGACTCTTACGAATTTGAATTGTGCTCCCTGTAACAATGTCACCCAAGCTTAATCCACGTCCATTAACATCAGTTACTGCCACATCCGAAGCAAGATCATAGCTCTCAAAGTCATCTAAGGTAGCTTTCATCGTTGCGAGGTTAAGCTTCAGCAATTGTCCCTCATGTACATCCATATGCACTACATCACTTGTAATTTCAACGAAATAAGCTGTGCCATTCACTTGGACTAGAGAAATTTCATTCGTTTCTTGCAGATCCTTCGGGGAGATCGCCGTGTCATTCGCTGTTCCATAGAAGACTGTATTTGGTGATAATTTGTATGTACTTGTGTTCCCGTCTTTGTCCATAATGCCGATGCTGCCGCTTGTAAGGCTTGTCATATAGCCCGTAACTACATGGTCAGGCAGTGTTGTCAATTGTTTCTGAGAACGGCTAAGGAAAGCTGCCATCTGTGCACGTGTTACAGCACCTTTAGGTTGGAACGTACCATCTTCAAAACCATCCACAATTTTTAGTGAAACAGCCGCATTCACAAATCCTAATGTTGTGGAGCTGATTTGATTGTTATCCGTAAACGATGTTGCCGAAGTGGATAAGCTGGATGCTAGCGAAGCTTTCCCAATGGCGCGAATTACAACTTCAGCTACCCATTCTCTCGTAGCTTTTTGCTGCCCCCATACGCCTGTTGGCTTCGTTCCCGCACTTCTTTGTTTCTCTTCTTCAGTGGAAATTAACCCTTTTTGAAGTGCAACGGCTACATAATTACGTGCGTATTTATCAACCAGCATGAAATCAGGAAATACCGTTTCAGACGTCATGGCATCGACATCCGCTTGGAACCCCATCATCCGAACAGCCATAATCAACACATCTTGTTGAGAAACGGAGTTCTCAGCACGATAAGCGCCGTCCTCATAGCCTTGAATAATACCCTCCAAAGCTAATTTGGAAATATGGCGAATCCCCCAATAATCGCTGCTCACATCAGGGAAAGATAGTCGTACATTTGAATTTGATGAACTTGTTGATGTTGTTGAAGTGACGGATGCAGCCAAGACTGGCGTACCTGCTAGACTTGTGATGATCAAAGAGCTTACGATAGCACTCGCCAATTTTTTATTTTTCATATTAAGTATAAACTCCTCTACAATTTCCCATTTAGTTAGGTCGTTTAATTGGATATGGCAGCTCTAAATGCCCCATTAAACTATCTACTTGTTTGCCATCTCTGAGTACGTATAATGATTTCACTTCCGGAAATTGGAACATGGTTTTCTTTAACGCTTGTAAAAATAAATCTTCTCCCGGTGCTCCCAACTGCGTTTTGGGACCGAAAGCCAGATCCAATCTCAATTCCCCTTTCGCCGAATCAAACTTCACACTCGTGAACTTGAGATCATCGAACAAAGGTACTGCTTTGGGATCGTCGCTCTTCTGAAGTGCCTTCAGGGCAGCTTCATACACGTCTGACTCCTTAGGAATACTGACAGTAACCACTTTTTCTATCAATTTCATTTCGTCTTGATCACTGTAGTAAGCCTTCACCTGTTGTTGTTTCATTGGCGCTGTCGTTGCCTTAGGTGCAGTGGTTTGAACTGGTGCTGTGGCAACAGGTGTAGCTGTAGCTTGCGGAGTTGCAGTCGGTGCTGCCGCTCCGGTAAATTGCACTTTTTGGCCACAAGCCGTCAACGACAACGTGATGGCACTTACAAGAAGCGCTCCTTGAACTAGGCGACTTGTTTTGGTCATCTTATTCACTCCTTAGCGTGATGCTTAGCCTAACTAGTCTATGTAGCGTCCGCTTCTTGGTTTCAATCGTTATTTTAGGTTCAAATATTCCTTAATGGCGGTAACGAGCGCTGCCGCTATTTTGTCTTGAAAAGCGTCTTTGTACATCGCGGTTTCATCATTCTTATTGGATAAGTAACCAACTTCAAGCAAGACAGCAGGCATGGTCGTTTTGGTGATTACCCGATAGTCAGCTTCACGCACTTTACGGTCAGCAAAGCCCGTTGCTGGCACAGCATACTTATGAATAACATTGGCAAAAGCTAAGCTTTCTGGTCTGTTGTAATACGTTTCTGTGCCCGATACCGTAGCTTTGGCGCTGTTCCCATGGATCGATAAGAAGAGATCCGCCGCAATGTTATTGGCAAAAGAAACCCTGTCATCCAGTGGAATAAAGGTGTCATCCGAACGTGTCATAAGGACGTGAATCCGCTTATCCTGTGCAAGTAACGCCTCTACCTTCTTCGCTGTCGCAAGTGTAAAATCCTTCTCGTGTCTCCCAGTAATGGAAAGTGCTCCTGGATCGTTATCTCCGTGTCCTGCATCAATGACGACCGTTAACTTCCGTTCGCCAAGCGTAGCCTTCCATTGATTGGGCAGCTTGGTTGGCTGAACTTGATAATCCGTTGGTGTATTTAAATCCAAAATAATTCGCACTGTAGCAGGATTAGCGTTGAAATTAGAAAACCGCACCTTGGAAACACGCGTTTGCTTGGAAGGCAATTCGCCAGAATTTTTCACAAGTAATTTCTTCAATGAATCATCCAGCGTCGTATTCGGAAAATCAAATACAAGTCGTGATGGATTCGATAAAGTAAGAACCTTAGGCTCTAAAGGGCCATCCTTCGCTGTCACGGTTAAATCAGTTTCGGATAGAACAATGGATGTTATCAGATGAACAGATGGATCAGGCGTTACTGTTCCACTTCCAGACCCGGTAGTTGGCTTCGTGTCAGGTGGTTTGACTTCAGGGTTGGAGGTATTATCTGTAGGATCAGTACCGTCAACAGGCCCTGTTACAGGCTTGGAATCAGAGTCGTTGTCCTTGAACATATGAACCGAAGACGTTGCGCCATCCCATTTAAATTCAATACCCAATACTTCACCAATGAAACGCAGTGGCAGCATGGTTGTCCCATTTTCGATCTTAGGACCTACTTCTAATGCTTCTTTTTTCCCATTAATAAGTGCTGTTGTATTATCGATGACAAGTTGAATATTCGTTTTATCTTTTGTAATCGTCACCTTCCGGGATGCTTCGTCCCATGTCACAAGAGCACCAATTTGCTCGACAATAATGCGCAGGGGAACAATCGTATTCCCATTCACGATACGCGGCTGAACATCAACGGAATCCAACTGCTTTTCATTCATAAATAGTGTAATCGCTTTAGGAGCTTCAGCTCCAAGGGCCGTTGTTGGAATGAGCAGCAGACAAATAAGCAAGAACAAACAAAATGCAGGAAATTTCATCATTCACCTCTATGTAATGTCGGAATTAGGGGATGTAAACAAAACCGTATGTAATCTCACCTATCAATCTATCAGCATCTTTAATATTATAGCAAAATTGTCTTATTCCTGACAGCACAACCTCCATTCCTTCGACATTCTAGTAACCTATTAGACGTAACAAGTTGCCAAAAGTTGCAAGATTTCTCCATAAAAATCATGGGATAAAACAACAAAAAAGCGCATCCCCCGCTGGGGATACGCTTAATTTGTCAAGCTTATTTGTAAGCTAACCGCTTTTGGTGCGCTTGCTCATATGCTGTGATTTTCGCTTCATGTTGAAGTGTCAAACCAATGTCATCCAAGCCTTGCAGCAAGAATTGACGACGGTGTTCATCGATATCAAAGTTGATTTCAAGCCCGTACTCATCTGTCAACTTGTTGTTCTCAAGGTCAACATTCAACTTGTAACCTTCGTGCTTCGCTGTGCGTTGGAACAAATCCTCAACTTGCTCTTCCGACAATTTGATTGGCAGAATGCTGTTTTTGAAACAGTTGTTGTAGAAAATGTCTGCATAGGAAGGCGCGATGATGACGCGGAAACCGAAATCTTGAATCGCCCAAGGCGCATGCTCACGGGAGGATCCGCAACCGAAGTTCGCTCTGGAAATCAGAACGGAAGCTCCTTGATAACGTTCTTGATTTAACGGGAAGTTCTCGATCACGTTGCCTGCTTCGTCCCATCTCCACTCGAAGAAAAGGAATTGTCCAAAACCAGAACGCTCAATTCTTTTTAGAAATTGTTTAGGGATAATTGCATCTGTATCTACGTTTACACGGTCTACAGGGCCTACTAATCCTGTATGTTGTTTGAAAGCTTCCATAGTTCTCATTCTCCTTAAAGTTTCGCTATTGCAAAACTAGCATCGTAAACATTGATTTCCATAATACTTAATTAAGCTTGTTGATATTCTTTGATTTCCCAATCACGAACGTCATAGAAATGACCTTTGATTGCTGCAGCTACAGCCATTGCTGGGGATACTAGATGTGTACGTCCACCGCGGCCTTGACGACCTTCGAAGTTACGGTTGGATGTGGATGCGCAGCGTTGTCCTGGTTGAAGAACGTCAGGGTTCATCGCTAGACACATGGAGCAACCTGCATCACGCCATTCGAATCCAGCGTCGGAGAAGATTTTGTCCAAACCTTCTTTCTCAGCTTGAATTTTAACACGGCCTGAACCTGGAACTACAATTGCTGTTACGCTTGGATCTACTGTGTATCCTTGTGCAATCTTAGCAGCTGCACGAAGATCTTCAATACGTCCATTTGTACAAGAACCGATGAAGACATAATCCACTTTCAGTTCAGTCATAGGCGTTCCTGGTGTTAAATCCATATATTCAAGCGCTTTTTCAGCAGCTTTACGTTCATTTTCTGTTTCAAAGCTTTGTGGATCTGGAACCAAAGAAGTAACACTTGTCCCCATGCCAGGGCTTGTTCCCCAGGTCACTTGCGGGATTAATGTATCAGCGTCGAATTCCAATACCCAATCATACTCAGCGCCATCGTCAGTCACAAGATTGGACCATTCAGCAACGGCTTCGTCAAAATCAGCGCCTTGTGGTACATATTCACGACCACGTAGATACTCAAATGTCGTTGCGTCAGGAGCAATTAGACCTGCACGAGCTCCACCTTCGATGGACATGTTACAAACGGTCATACGCTCTTCCATGGAAAGTCCACGAATCGCTTCGCCTGTATACTCAATTACATAACCTGTAGCAAAGTCTGTGCCGTATTTCGCGATCACACCAAGAATCAAGTCCTTAGCTGTTACGCCTGGTTTCAAACTGCCTGTAATGCGAACTTCCAGGGATTTCGCTCTGGATTGTTGAAGCGTTTGAGTCGCCATAACGTGCTCAACTTCACTCGTTCCGATACCGAAAGCAAGTGCGCCGAATGCGCCATGTGTCGATGTGTGGCTGTCGCCGCATACGATGGTTTTACCTGGGTGTGTAAGACCAAGCTCAGGCCCCATAACGTGAACAACCCCTTGATCAAGGCTGTCTAGATCGAACAGCGTGACACCGAAATCACGACAGTTTTGGGAAAGTGTATCAATTTGTTGCTTCGAAATAGGATCTGTAATATTGAAACGATCCTTCGTAGGTACGTTGTGATCCATCGTTGCGAACGTCAAATCTGGACGACGAACTTGACGACCGGACAAACGAAGTCCTTCGAAAGCTTGCGGTGAAGTTACTTCATGTACTAAATGCAAATCAATATAAATAACGCTAGGCTTGCCATCTTCCTGGTTAATAACGTGATTATCCCAAATCTTCTCGAACATTGTCTTTTTACTCATACCAGTCACCTCTTGTCATTATCCGCATTAGTTTGCTAATGTCTTACCCTCATACAGTACTTTAGCACGATTCGCGTCATAGTTCCAAGATATAATAACTATAAGCTTGATAGCTGAATCCTATAAAAGCAAATAAGCATTGACATCACAATTGATAATGATTATCATTCTCCTTGTCGGTAATGAAATGGCCATCGCTACCACAATGTTAGATGACTACATACATTCAGGGGGATTACTGTGCGATATTTTAATAAAACAATTACTTTTACTCTTTCACTTATGTTACTTCTCATTACCTCAGCATGCGGTAGTACGACCTCTACGTCAACGACTTCTACTTCAACGTCTGCACCATCTGTACAGCCAGCTGCAACACCCGCTACGGACGCAGTGAAAACAATCACGCATCCCTTAGGTACAACTACAATTAAAGGCACGCCCAAACGCGTCGTCACCCTTGAATGGGCATACACCGAAGATGTACTTGCGCTCGGCATTCAACCGGTAGGTGCAGCTGATATTAAAGGATATCAAAATTGGGTAAATGTAAAGCCAGCATTAGATGCTTCAGTTGTCGATGTAGGAACTCGTCAAGAACCTAATTTAGAAACCATCACAGGTTTGAAACCAGATTTGATTATAACAAGCACTTTGCGTTCGAGTAAAAATTACGAGGCTCTTTCCAAAATCGCGCCAACCATCGTATTTGAATCCTATCCAGCTGAAGGAAAAGGCGATCAATTTGAAGGAATGTTAACGACATTCAAGACAATTGCTGATGTAACAGGTAAGAAAGCTGAGGGTGACAAAGTTACTACAGATCTTGATAAATCATTTGCAGATTTGAAAACGAAATTAATAGCTGCGAAAAAAGATGGCGCCGAGTTTGCTTTAACGCAAGCATACAGCAATCAAAACAATGCAGAGCTTCGTATGTTCACGGACAACTCCATGGTCGTACAAATCTTGCAACGTATCGGTTTGAAAAATGTATTTAAATCCAGCAAATTTGAGCTTTATGGGTTCTCAACTGCTTCCGTAGAAGCTCTGCCTGCTGTTCAAAATGCGAACTTCTTCTACATTGTTCAAGATGCGGATAATGTCTTTGAAAAACAATTGAAAGACAATGCGGTTTGGAAAGGTCTTTCCTTCGTAAAAGAAAACAAGACGTTCAAATTGCCTGGCAACACTTGGACATTCGGCGGGCCGTTATCTGCCAAAGTATTCGCTGAGTTGGCGGCTACTTCCTTAATGAAATGATCAAACCTGCGATGAAATCGAAAACAAATCTTTTCGTTTTAATTGAGTGGAAAACACTCCTTGTGTTCGGCGGTGGCTTGATTGCACTCTGCCTGCTGCTCTTCGCAAACATCACGCAAGGAGAAGCAAGCATCTCCGTTCATACGGTGATTCAAGCCTTGCTGTCTCCACAAGATACCCCCGACCATCTGATGGTGCGGGGGCTTCGCATGCCGCGCGCAGTCATGGGCATGTTAGCTGGCGCTGCGCTTGCAGTCGCTGGCGCACTTCTTCAAACGGTGACACGCAATCCGCTGGCTTCTGCATCCACGTTAGGACTGAATGCAGGCGCATATTTCGTGATTGTCCTTGCGGCGGTTTATTTTCCAAGCCTCAAGTCCGATCACGCTCTGTTGCTTGCACTAGTTGGTGCTTGCGGCGCCGCACTCATGGCCTATTTCATGTCTGGTGGGCGTAAAAGCTCACCGCTTCGGATGGCACTGGCAGGGATGATCGTCACGCTAGTTCTATCGGCTTTCACGAGCGGTCTTCAAATCATGTTTGAAAATGAGACAAACGGTTTATTCATGTGGGGATCAGGAGCCTTAGGTCAGAATGACTGGCATGGTGTTCAATATGCGTTACCTTGGATTTGCATTGGACTTGTTTTAGCGTATCTCTTCAGTCAAAAGTTAGATATGCTTGCGCTTAGCGAAGAAACAGCTGTCTCTTTAGGCGAGAATGTGAATCTTGTTCGTCTTATTGCTTTAGCCGCAGCTATTCTTCTCGCTGGTGTCACGGTAAGTGTGGTTGGACCGATCGGATTTATCGGTCTCATTGCCCCTCACCTTGTCCGTCTAATCGGTTTACAGCGGCATCGTTGGTTGATTCCAGGCAGCGCCCTTTGGGGGGCCGTTGTTTTACTAGGTGCAGATACCATCGCCAAAATGTTTCGCAGTACACTCGGCGAGCTCCCCGCTGGTTCTGTCACAGCATTGCTTGGCGCACCGTGGTTGATCTGGCTCGCGTTACGCGGGTCTCGCATGAAGTCAAGCGGAGAGAGCAGTTCCATGAGCGTTGGTTATGTGGGCACCAAACTTCCTTATGTACTGCTTATCATATTCTCATCCCTTGCGCTAGTTTTCTTGCTCCTATTCGGTCTTACTTCAGGTGCCATGCGCATCCCCTTATCAGAGGTTATTGCCGTATTAACCGGACATGGCGAAGAGATGTTTCGCCATGTAATCCTAAACTTGCGTCTTCCACGTATTCTTGTTGCAGCACTTGCAGGCGCTTCCTTAGCTGTCGCAGGCTCCATGATGCAGGGAGCCGTGCGAAACCCACTTGCCGACCCTTCAGTCGTTGGTGTCACTTCAGGGGCTGGGATGGGTGCACTACTGGTGCTGACGATCTGGCCCACTTCTTCAGGCACTTGGGTGCCCGTTGGAGCGATTATTGGTGCACTCCTTTCCGCTGGAAGTGTTTACGCCCTGGCTTGGAAAAAGGGGCTCAATCCCGTTGTTTTAATTCTTGTGGGCATCGCAATTTCGGCGCTTGGCTCGGCCGTGATCCAGTTTCTGATCATCCAATCAAAGCTTGGCGCAGCACCAGCACTAACTTGGCTGGCCGGCAGCACCTACGCAAGAGGCTGGAAAGAATGTGTTCAACTGCTCATTACAACGGTTATTTTAATCCCTAGTGCGTGGTTCCTCGGACGTCGTGTCGATTTATTGGCTTTCGGTGATCATGTCTCGCTCGGACTAGGCTTAAAGTTACAGAAAACTCGCCTCCTTACGGCAACAATAGGCGTCCTAGTTGCTGCAATTGCAGTTGCATCTGTGGGTACGATAAGCTTTATTGGCTTATTAGCCCCACACGCTGTACGTCTTTTCTTAGGCCAGCATCATCAGAAATCCGTAGTACTATCTGCTATTCTGGGTGCAATATTACTTACGGGAGCTGACATCATAGGAAAAACGATACTCCTTCCTAAAGAGATACCCTCCGGTATCATCGTAGCGATGATTGGTGCTCCCTATTTATTGTTCTTAATGTATAGAAGCACGGTGCGAAAATAGCCAAATATACCCATAAAGGGCAGTGTAACTGGATGAATCCAGTCGTCACTGCCCTTCTGGTTATATATTCCTTTGTTCCATCTTGTTTCAGCCCTTAAAGCTTGATATGATAGCCTTCAAGCTAACTATAAAGGAGTCTTTTCTTCGAATGGAATTACGTCAGTTACAATATGCCATCCAGATTGCCATAGAACGAAATTTCTCACGAGCGGCGGAGAAGCTTCACATTGCCCAACCGTCTTTGAGTCAGCAATTGTCCAAGCTTGAGAAAGAGCTTGGTGTACTCCTTTTTCAAAGAAGCACCAACTCCGTTGAGCTCACGCATGCGGGTTCATTATTCGTTGAGAAGTCTCAAAAAATACTCGATATGATTGAAGGACTCAAGAAAGAAATGGAAGACATTTCCCAAATGAAGAAAGGCCGACTTGTCATTGGCAGTATGCCGATCACAGGATCAACCATTTTACCCTTCGTCGTACCCGTCTTTCAAGCAGCTTATCCCGATATAGAAATTTCACTTGTGGAAGAAACATCTTCCAATCTCGAAACATTAACTGTGAATGGCCAGACCGATATTTCACTTCTGTCACTGCCTTTGCGCGAGGAATCTCTCGTTTATGAGACATTATTAGAGGAAGAAATTATTCTCGCTGTTCCGCCGCTGCATCCTTTGGCTAGAAGCAAAGAGCCTATTCAAATCTCGCTGTTAGAAAAGGAAGCCTTCATCGCCTTGAAAAAAGGACAAGGATTCCGGAAACTAACACTTGACCTGTGCCAGGAGGCTGGTTTTACTCCGAACATCGTCTTTGAATCGAGCAATATGGAAACGGTACAGTCGTTGGTTGCCGCAGGGATGGGTATTGCTTTCGTGCCATATTTAATTTCCAAGCGAAGCTTGAGTCAGCTTTCTCCGGTCAATGTTACTTTAGAGGGGCGCCCCACGCGCAAGCTTGTTATCGCTTATCGCAAAGGCCGCTATATTTCCAAAGCCGCGGAAGCGTTTATTTCCACAATGAAAGAGGTTATGCAAACGATTCAATAGAATCTACATAACCTCGATACCCGATTAGGAGGGAATCCATGTGAGTCGAACACTAATCATTTTTCTATGTATAGCAAGCTTGTTGGATGCCGGTTTAACAGATATGGGACTTCGTATGCAGTTAATTGGTGAAGCCAATCCGATCATGGCGTTCCTGTATGAACACAGCTATCTTGCTTTTTACGGGATTAAAATCATTCTCCCCCTCTCGCTTTTCTTTATCGCAACGAAAGTTGGCAAGCGCGTGCTGATTAACAATTTGTTCCGCTTTTCTACCGTTGTCTATATGGGGATCCTACTTTTACATACGTACTGGATTTCAACTTCCCTCTCTCACAGCTTGAATATTTGAATTGTACGCTGCAATTGGGTGACCATGCGCAGCATTTGTTCCGATTGAATAACAACTGCTTTTACTGAACGTGTCTGCTGCACCATCGATGTAGATACCTGTTCAGTTCCCGCCGCGGATTGCTGCGTAATCGCTGATATGTTCTCCATCGTACCGGTAATAAATTGCGCCGCATTCAACATCTTCTGACTTTCCCCAGTAAACTCACTCATACGCTGTGTAATGAACTGAATGCTTTCAACCATCTCACCAAAAATCTTTTCAGTAGCCTCAATGGATTCTGTCTGCCTGCGGGCAATTTCTTCATTGATTTGAATATTTTTCTGAGCCATCTTAATATTATTTTCGATATTATGTACCATATGGAATACACCTTTTGCCGATTTCGATGATTCCTCCGCCAGCTTGCGTACTTCTTGTGCGACAACGGAAAAGCCTCGACCATGTTCACCGGCACGTGCTGCCTCAATGGAAGCATTCAATGACAATAAATTCGTTTGTTCAGCAATCTCCGAAATGGTACGCGTGATAGAGCTAATGCCTGCGGCTTCTTTGACAAGATCATCAATGGTGCCCGATACATTACTCGTCGCTAGTACGATATGGGATACACTCTCGGATTGGCTTTCAACGGCCCTCATCCCTTTTTTCACTAATTCAAGGGTTTGACCGCAGCGATTATTCATTTCATGTGTCGAATCAACATAATCTGTGATTTTCGTTTCGATTTCTTTTACGACAGAGAAGCTCTTGAATACACCAGATGAAATCTCATTAGCTCCCTCGGCAAGAGACGTGACGGATCCCGTTGCTTCAACAATCATCGTATTAATGCCTTCATTTTTATGATAAATATCACGGCTGGAGTCCGCCACATGCTTGGAAATTGAAGCTGTCTCATTCAAGAGCTCTTTCAATTTCACGATCATCGCGTTAAAAGAACGACCCATATCGCCTAATGCATCCTTCGAGGAAGCATCTACCGTTTGCGTGAAATCACCTTTGGCAATATTCATTGCAACGCGGGTCACATTATCAATCGGCTCTGTTAATGCTTTTTCTAAGAAACGCACATAAGGAAAGCTAAACACCATCAGAATAAGCGAAGATGATAAGGCAAAAATAATGGATACGTCTGCTGTCAGCATCAGTGTCAGGATAATAATTGTGTAAAAGACAACGATGGTATAGTAGCCTAGCTGCAGCTTAGCACGAAAGGATTGAGCTAGAAACCAGTTCATAAGGGATCGACCTCTCTTTTGCAAAAATGTTGTTTTACTGCCATAGGATGAGGTCCATATACCACGTCATCAATGGGTCTCCGAAGCAAAAACAGACTAGACCAGCAACTGCGATGAAAGGACCATAGGGAATAGGTGAACGCCGATCCAGCTTACCTGAGGCGATTAGAGCCACACCGATGACGCTGCCAAGCAGCGCCGAGAGAAAGATGCACAAAAGCACAAGCTTGATTCCCATGACAAGTCCAACTAACGCCATCAATCGTATATCCCCAAAGCCCATAGCAGGCTTCCCCATCCAAGTTGCTACTAGGGAAATCAGTATCAACGTTCCTCCACCAACCATAAACCCCAACGCATATTGCCAAATCGGTAAAGGATGTACGAACAATCGTAATCCAGTAAACAGAAGCATCGCGGGGTATATGATTTTGTTAGGCAACAGCATGTAAGCCAAATCACTCACCGTGAGAATGAGAAGCACAGACACCAGCGGATACGCAATCCACAGTTCATGGAGTGAGACCATGAAGGGAAGTGCGGCGAATAAGAGTCCACCTACCAACTCACCGACCATATAGACGGGAGAAATGGACGCGTTGCATGTATGACATCTTCCTTTTCGAATTAACCATCCAAAAATAGGAATTAAGTCAATCGCGTTAAGCTGACGCCCACAACTTCCACAGCTGGATCGCGGAGTTACGACAGATAATCCTTTCGGCACCCTTAATCCCACCACATTAAAGAAAGATCCGAACAAGGCACCCACGATGAATAAAAAGACTGTGTAACTCCATGCTTCCCATCCCATTGCCTAACCCCCTCATGATGTCTCTACTTTAATTCCCTATTACCTGCTAAAAATCAGCCTTTTTCGCATATTCTCGGTTACTCACAGGCGCTGTCCCTAGTTGAACCTGCAACCAAGCAGCCAACTGGTTAAAGCTTTCAATCGTAACGGTGATCGATTGCTTCTGGCCATTCGCTCCTGCCATTTCAATCTCGATCTTATTCTCAGCTTCTGTACAGACCACCAGGTATTGTGTCATATCATTGTTTACTTCCTCACTCCAATTACACATCACACTGCTAGTGAAGTTTTTCATCGGTCCAATCCCCCTAAATAAGTTAATGATCTTACCGCCATTCACAGCTTTAAATGGTTGCGTTCTGTTTGAAGCATTTACTGAAACCTGTTCGTTGGCTTCAGGCATTTCAAGTTCTGAAGCTTGGATTTCATGAATTTCTTGGATATCATGGATCTCTCGTATTTCTTCCATCCCTTGGATTTCTTGCGTTTCCTGCGTTGGTTCTTCGAATGACATCTCTAAGGTCATCTCATTAAGCTCCTCTAAACTCAGTTCAATAGGAGGAGGTTCAATGTCCACGGCAACCCCTTCGATGGGTTCATCAGAGGCAGATTTTCCCTCAGCAGCTTCTCCGTACTCACGCGCAGAAGCTGCTTCCAGCTGGTTAATTTCCCATTCCTCATCCATATCCCCTTGCATAACAGCCGCAAGCCGCTCCATTTCTAAAGTGCGATCCTCACTTGGCAAGTTCGTTGTTACTGTGATCTCTTCCTTGTGCTCCGAGGCAGCAGCTTCTTTCGATTCAGCTACTTCTGCAAAAGCTAGCAACACTTCTAGTGCATTGACGACCTGCGATGGTTTAGCTGCTATTTTCTTCTCCTCAACGACGAAGGGCTTTATCTCAGGTTCCGATAGAGAAGCTTGGAGTTCAATGACTTCAGGCTCTCGCGCAACGTCTGGGACCAGTTTACTCCCAAACCCGTTGTCTAATCCCGTGCTAGACTCCACTTCATGTAACACTTCCATATCCAGCTCTGTAGGTTGCAGCTCTTCAGGCTCTGAAAAAGCTTGATCCACAGCTTTCATTGCTTCTGCTTGTGCAGCAGCACCTTCAGCAACCGCAGCCTGAAATGCCAATTCTTCCTCCACATGTGTCGTCTCAACAACCTCAGGTTCAGCATGTACAACCTCAGAGCGCTGCATATCTTGCGGGATTAAATGGCCGATGACCCGGGGAACACCATATTTACGTACAATTTCGTTCACACGATTCGGTTTAAACGGTTTCATTACATAGCCATTCGCGCCAGCTTTCAGTGCATCTGAGATTAGATCTTGCTGGCTCATCGCCGAGCAAATGAGAACAACGGCCGTGGGATTCAGAAGCCGAATTTCCTTCATCGCTTCAATTCCGTCCATTTCGGGCATCGTAATATCCATAAGCACGATATCCGGCTGAAGCTCCTCGTACTTCTGTACGGCTTGCCTGCCATTTTCTGCTTCCCCGACTACCTCGTGCCCGTATTGCTTCAAAATATCAGTCAGCATTTTCCGCATAAACTTCGTGTCATCAACGACCAGAATTTGGAATGACATTGAAGGTACCTCCTTCCAGAATGGTTAATCTGTCGTTACTTGATGTATTGAACATTCTTTACGAATACATTGAAAAGATCCGTCGTTGGAATGCCGTCAGGCGGCATATCATAGAGGTTATCGTCATAGGAAATCTGCAGCCTGGAGGGTTTGCTGTTGTTCAATTGAATTTCAGGTACATCCTTATTCCAGTTGGACGCTCCTTGATATCTGGTGACTGAACTACCCCCACCTGCGACCAAGTCACCGCGAACAGCATTGAGTTCAACCCCGTTCACACCACCGTGAATACCGCCAGTCAAATTCAATTTAGAGATAACACCATACAGCCGAATGCCTTGCTTCGTGTAAAAGAATGCGCGAATCTCCTCGTCTCCTGCATTCGTGTTATTACCGAGTACGATTTCACCCGAGGCAATAACAATAAGTGGAATAGGTGCAGTATCACCTGCTCTCATTTTATTAATCGAGGTCATTTCCTTCAGCTCAACATTCCCATCGACATATACGGTACCCTGCAGCCTAATATCGCCAATGATTTTCAAATCTCCCTTGATATACATACTTCCTTGTGGAAATTCAAAGCCGTTATTCATCGTGACATTGCCATCTACCGCCACGAATTTCCCTGCTTGAAGGGAAAGCTTGCCTCTGAGATCAGCTGCAACTAAATTGGGATCGGGCGTTTTCACATAGAGCGAGCCATTCGTTAAAGTAAGCTTGGAATCTTGACTTTCCATGGTAAGAACTCCGTTATTTACGAATACATCGGCATCCGCCGTTGCTGAAGCCGAATCCTTGACCTGGACACCACCTTGCACAGTGAGCCATTGATCGTTGTACAGTGTACTTTTGTTCAAATCATAAAAAAGTGGGACCTCCAACAGATCCGGATCAGGCACCTTATACCCGCCTAATGCGGCAAGCTTAGCTGTCATATCGATCTGCGTTTTATTCGAAACATACCCTTGTACATCTACATCCACATCAGCATCAAGAGTAGGATCTTCTAACGGAAAGAATTGCGGTGTAAAATAGGAAGGTTGTACGATTTCACTTGTTCCCGTTAACGGTGGAAACTCGGTTACTCCATCCGCATGGGTTAAATTAAACTTCCCAAAGGTTGTTGCATCGCCACTCCCATTCACACGAATGAAGCCCCGGATTGCTGGAAGTCCTGTCTGTATCCCAAATTTAGTTCGATTCGTACCGCTAGAAGTTCCTGTAAAAAGAGCTTCATCGCGTATCTGCACATGGTTCGCTACATAAAGATCCCCCGTAATCGTTGGGGTTCCATTAAGAATCAAGTCACCACCTGAGGAGACGGGATACCGAAAAACAGGGTTGATTGTAGACACATAGATCGTCATCTGCTTTGTCACTGTTTTCCCTGGCTTCCCTTCGATGATGCCGCGAGAACGAATGGTAAACTTCCGCACATAAGGGAAATCTGGATTGGTTACGGGTCGAACCTGCGATTCTGGATTACTCAGTGTCTTGGCCGAGAGGATATCAATCTGATATTTTCCTTTTTTGGCTGCAATCACTTCCCCATTCTCGTCCTCCAGATTCGAACCATTCCCCACTTGCTTATCGATAAAAGGAAGCATTAAGGATAATTGATTTTCCACATTACGCACACGATTTCGATAGTTGGTGCCACCAATCGATTCACCATTGGCAACTGCTCTTCTTATTTGTGCAAGTGTGTCATCCAAGCCCTTCTGAGCGATGGCTTCAGCCTGAACACTTGACTCCGTTGTAGCTGCTTGAATCGCACCGCCACGCAGCACACTGATTAGAATCAGTCCCATCATGGTCATAAGCACGACGGCTAGTAAAGCGATGACTAGTGCTGAACCTTCTTCATTCGGTATCCTCGGTTGGAGGTCATGGTTGTCTACATTCACGGCGTGCACAAGGTACCTCCTCCCATCCGTTACATTTAATCATTGCGAAATAGTGGGATTTGCGAATTAATGACAAGTTTCGGGCTATCCGCAAGCTTATACTGATCCGCATTGGTTCTGGCATATTCTAGCGTAACTTGGACACGATCATGATTCTGACTTGCTTCACTCAAGCTGCCCTCACGAATCGTGAATTTGCCCCCTAGCTGGAACACCTGTTCTACTACTGAGCTGCCCGCTTTTCTTACTTCAATTTTGCCCCCGCCATTCGGTTCTGGGAACACTTCCATTTCATAAAGGTCGATATAGGCCTTGGGATCTTGCGACTTCTTCGCATAGCGAATGACTCTCTTATCCGTGCCTTCATCCTGAACATAAACGGCTTCTTTCAACTCCGAAATAATCTGACTATACAACCCGTCTCCTTGATTACGCATCTGGGTTTCCATCGTGACTCGTTTATACATGGACACGCCCATCAGCATAAAAGAGTACAGGATGGAGGCAACCATACCGAAGATCAAGATGGCTGCCAATAGCTCAATCAAGGTCATCCCTTTCTCATTGCGCGCCATGTGGCGTTACCACCTTTTGATAAGATACGTATCGAGTGTCGTTGATGATTTCGCTGATGGAACATCAAGTGACTCTTGACCTGACCAGTATACCGTCACATACATTTGAGCCAAATATGCGTCCGCATCATTGCGAAACGGGTCTGATGGTTCAAAGCGGTCCGAGCTCTTATCGAGCTCAACCAAATAGTGATACGTTGTGCCATTAATCTCCGTTGACGAGAGTCGACCTCTCATCAGCTCAGACCCGTTACTGGATAAATCACCCGAGAATTTCGGACTGCTCGTCAACTGGGAAACAATGGTGTCATCATAACCGTTTTTAAAAGAATCCCGCAGCTCCGCTGCTTTCAGACGAGCTAGGTTAGCGCCGATAATTTTCCGGCTCTCTTGCGCCGATTTATCAACCGCCGATGTAAAATAACCCATCAGCGTGACGCTGATAATCGACATAATCGTCACAGCAATCAAGATTTCTACGAGTGACATGCCGTCTTCATTCGGGCTGTCTTGCTTCAGACGTTCATTCCGGCGCACCGTAAGTCCTCCTCACTACCTCACCGATTGTGCTGCTAATTATTGTTCTGTTCCGTGTCGAATTGAATGACCAGTGGTTGTTGCACCATTTCAATATTCGAACTGTCCACTAGTTTCAAGAATACATAGTAGGTGCCAGACGTCGTATTCGTTTTGGTCGTTACCGTCAATCGTTTCGCTGCTAATTGCTTCCATTCACCTGCATCCGGTGTTGTTGGGGTTTGTTTGATGACGTAATACATCCCTTTCAACGTGTAACCTTTCTCTTGATGACTGCCGAAAGCGCGATCCGCAACAGGTAGTTTCAAATCTTCAACAACGACACTTACCGGTTTATCAGCGATATCGCCTGCGGTATAATTCACACCTTTGAGCGTAGCTGATGGGCCTGGATTAATGACAAAATACTCTGGCGCTTGCGCCGTCGTTGTCGTTCCTCCGATTGACGTTGCCTCCAACTGAATTTGATGCCAGCCTTGACGCTTCTCGATCGTATCAAAGCCAGTTACATCACTTAATCGAAACGCATAGGTATTCCCATTCCGCTGCATCTTAGATGAGCTAGAAGAAATCGAAAGTGATTTATTATCGAACCAAACCTTAACACTTGTCACTGGACTCAAATTATCCGTTGCTGTGATGTAAATGATACCGTCATCCGTCGGATTAATGATGGAGCTGCTCCAACTAATCATCGGGCCGGTACTATCTAAAGAGACATTCCCTGTTGCCACTGCCCCTGCAATGGGGATCGATGCACTGCCGCTAATGGCATTCGTGAAAGCACGTGTCTTGAAATTCACACCATTCCCATCGGGAATCGCAACACCTGCTGCGGTTTGCGCTTTCCAAGTACCGTTATCCACGGAATTCTCGTAGCCTGCAATATAGCCGTCTTTGAAATCATCGTTGGCATAGACTGTTGAAGCTGGCAGCTGTGTGCCGGAACCAGATACAGAACGAAGCGTTCCCGGACCCATATGCCAACCATTTTCATTGATAGGCTTACCATTTCCATCAACCAATTCATAACTCGCTGGAGCCGATGGCTTTAAGTCCCACTGATCTGTCGTACCATCTTTGTAGTCGATCCGCACAACCGAATGAAGATCAGGGTCAACGAACCGAATGTCAGAAACTGCCATGCTCTTATTCTTAATTGTCCATTGTTTTTGTTTATCGCTGTTACGTAGACGCTGTACTTCACCTGCACTATTGCCGATATACACGTTGCCATATTTATCAACCACACGAATACTAACAGAGAGCTGTGTACCAAAATTAATGTTAAACTGTCGATTCGTGCTGCAAGCATCTTGGTAAGTTACCTTGGCATCTTGCAAAGGATAATCACCTGCGGCTGTATCAGGAATCAACTTAACAGCTAGATCGATTTTGTCTTGCACGAACGGGAAATCAATATTTCCCACATTGACTACAACTTCATGTGTTGTCGTGTCATACGTCACATTCGATGCATTCTCGCCAGGCGCAAGGACGAATCCGGCAGGAATCGGTTGACGAAGCGTTACATTTTTGAGCTGAGCTGGTGCTTCGATTGTAGTGGCAATGTTATCAAAAATCGATGAAAGCTGGCTCGCAGAGCTCGCTTGATAAGCCGTTCCGCCTGTCTTATTCGCGATATACTGCAGCAAATCAAGATCAATTTCGTCAGAACCTGGCGTCGCCAAGGCAATCGTATATACTTTGATCCCTAGTCCAGCAAGAACATCCGCATCTGCACGTGCGGCATTCGCTGCGCTAACATCGCCTGTTTTTTGCTTATTACCGTCCGCTTCATCGGTCCAAACAGTGGCTTTACCATCTGTCAGCAAAATAATTTGTTTCACGGGCTTCGTGCCACTCGCTGTCAGCATGGTTTTCGCTTTCGCCAGACCATCATCGATATTTGTACTTCCACCTGCTGTCAGTTTATTAATTTCAGTTTGAACATTGGTGTAATTTGTTGATAAATCAAGGACTTTCGTTGCAGATGTACTGAATTTAATAAGCCCCAGGCGGTCACCCATATTCACCGTTTTGAACTTATTCGTTAGCGTTGTGGATGCACTCTTCAAAATATCAATACGAATCGGAGTTTTACTGTCACTTTTGTTCATATGGTAGTCCATACTGCCCGAAATATCGGCAACGAACGCAATATCTACCGCATCCCGTGTTTGTGTAACTGTATGTGTCCCATTCGGATCTAGCGAGTAATTGATCGTGACCAATTGATTACGTTCCACGCTCGTTACTGGTACATTTCCCGTACCACTGATCGCCAAGCATCCAATATCTGTTCCTGCCGCATAAGCTGGATTCGTTCCGATGACAGCAGGCAACATGCTCGTGAGCAACAACCCAGCTAACAGGATTGCGCTTTTCTTTTTCGTTTTTACAAACCAATGCATAGATACGAACTCCTTTCTACACCAAATGAATGATTCGCGAGATTACCTTGAAAGTTTCTGCTCGCGTGAGTGAACCCTGCGGTCTGAACGATCCATCTTCATAGCCGCCTACAATACCAGCATGAATGACGTTCTGCAGTGCTGCTTTATTGTTATCCGTTAAACTTGCGATATCATTGAAATCGCCAGAGCCTAATTGAAGATTTACGTTATACTTGTGCAAAATACGATCGACAAGTTCCACCATTTCGATACGGCTCATCGGTAAATCTGGCGAAAAATTCACATCAACGGGCTTATGATCGAGTAATCCCATCTCTTGGGCGGAGGCCACCATGGCTGTTGACCAATGGCTGCGCATATCCTCATAACCAGATACAGGTGTTTTCACGGGTTCAATCCCTAACGCCTTAACAACTAGTGTTACAAACTCTGCTTTGGAAAGTGTTCGGTTAGGGCGAATCGTGTGATCTTCGTAGCCATCGATGATGGATTTTTGCATAAGATCAAGGATCTCATCTTTGGCCCAATGCGTCTCCGCATCGGTAGGTACGGAGCTAACTTTCGTCGTTTTCCAAGTCCGTAAGGTAGGTACTGCTTCTGGAATATCTGTAGATTTCTTCACTGAACCCAGTGTTGGCGAAATCGCACGGTCTGGGTCTTGAAAAGTGATGCCATACACATTGATGAGCCCATTGGAAGTGACTTTCGCTGCTCCGTTCTGAGCTGCTTCTGCATCCGTTGGAATGTTGGCCCAAGGTACTTTTCCTAAATAAGCTTTCACGCGATACGTTTCCTGGGAGGCGCTTTCAAAGTAAGAGCGTGTCGTCTCTTCGACGTCAGTCGCATGGAAATCAAGAACACCCGCCTGATCTACACCGATTTCATCCCAGAAAACGAGGAGATCATTGTAATCACGCGCTAGTGCACCCGTCCAAATTTTCACATGAGCACCAGCCGCATCCACTTGTGTCACAACAGCATAAGGCTCTTTAGAAATAATCATGCCAACTTGCCAGCCTTTTGGAGAAAGCTTCATCTTGTCGTATTGCGCATTCCGTGCCTCATAATCGAGTCCTTGTATCGCTGTAAAAGGGTTGGCGGGTTGAATAGCCGTAACAGCGGCACTTGGCACCTCACTCGCGTAGATTGCTGACGGCGATAGTATGGATAAGACCAGTAATGTCGTAACGATTGCGTGTTTTCTCTTCTTCATTTAATCCTCTCCTAAGCTCATCTCATATTCTCGGATCGCATCTCGGTGAATGATGCCTTCTTCAACTAGCTGTTTCAAGCTGGAGACCATCGTTTGCATACCGATTTGCCGGTTCGTTTGAATGACGGATTTAATTTGATAAATCTTTTCTTGCCGAATTAAATTGGCAACCGCAGGTGTATTGATTAATATTTCTAGTGCCATGGCTCGACCCCGGCCATCCATTCGCGGTACTAACCGCTGTGACAAAACGCTTATAAGCACAGAGGCAAGCTGTACCCGAATCTGTCTTTGTTGTTCTGTTGGGAACACATCAATAATCCGATCGACTGTTTGGGGGGCATCAGGGGTATGCAGCGTCGCCAGAACAAGATGTCCCGTCTCAGCAGCCGTTATAGCTGTTTTAATCGTCTCTAAATCCCGCATTTCCCCAACCAGAATTACATCTGGATCTTGGCGAAGCGCTGCGCGTAATCCGTTCGAGAAGGTTAAGGTATCAATACCAATTTCACGTTGAGCGACAAGGCAATTTTTACTAGGATGAATATACTCAATCGGGTCTTCCAGCGTAATGATATGCTTCTTTTGTGTTTCATTTATGAAATCAATGATAGACGCCAGCGTTGTCGATTTGCCGCTTCCTGTAGGACCTGTTACTAGTACTAGACCTTGATGTTTGTGAGCAAACTCTTGAACTAGATCAGGCAGGTGCAAGCTAAATAGCGAAGGTACGGTCGTTGACAGCACCCGAAATACCATGTTAATACAACGTTTCTGCTTGAATACGTTGCCACGATAACGAGATAAGCCTGGAAGCTCGAAGGAAAAGTCCACTTCCCCTTTTTTAGATAACGTCTCGTATTGCTCTTTCGTTAAAATTTCTTGTGCCATACGGTGTGTATCCTCAGGTGAAAGAACGGCATCAACGACCTTCATCAACTTTCCGTGTAATCGCATGAGCGGCTCGGTACCTGCATTAATGTGTAAATCAGAAGCTTTCGATTCGTACGAAACACGCAGTAAATCCTTCAGTGATAACGTGTCCGAATTCGATGGCGCCATCATACTCATCGTATTTCCTCCTTTAGGTACATAACCGGTTTAGTATAGTGGATTAGACTTCCCTGAAGGCTTCGTGTAACTAACTGGCAGTGGCGCACTGAAAAACTTTTGCAATCCAGGTGCATAATACGAAACTAAAGAAACATTGACGGTTATTTCACGTTTCAATGCATTTAGCTTTACTGGCGCTCCACTTTTCACTGCAAACGTTAGTTTATCGACCTGCATCAAACGATTCGTCGTTTGAAGTTCCTCCAGAAATCGATGAATCTGGGCATAATCCCCTTTCGCTGTGGTATTCAGCTTAATCGGAATCGCCAAGGATGGAGCCGCAGGCTGCGTAGCCGTCGTTGCTGTCGCGCTTCCACTAGCTGGAGCTGGACTTGTTTGTGGTGTGCTAGAAGCCACTGGAGTTACAAGATCAGCTGCTTTACCAATTTCGAAATTATAGCTGGCAAGCGGCATCTTCGTGATTACTTCTAACATGCGAACATTGCGGATTAATCCTTCGACATCAGGCACCTCAGGTACGCGACTGCGTGTTTTGGATAAGCTGACTTGCTCCTCGGCTCCCAGTGCACTTCCACCGGTAGCCCGTTTATTCAAGGCATCTAACTCTTGTTTCTTTTGTGTCAAAAGCTTCGCTTTCGACTCCTTCTCATTTTGTAACGGTGAAACGAAATTGATATAGACCATGACGAGAGCCAATGCGAGGATGACCGCCACGATGATTTGATTTCTAACAGAGCTTAATAAATTCATGCGTTCGATCACCCTTTCTTATTGGTATCTGTCTTGTATTGCAGTTCAAATGTAGCTTGAATGACGGGTAATGGAGGATCAATCACGACAGGTGCGTTCTTATCCTCGGCCGCAGCCACAACCTTCGTCATACCGCTTGTTGAAAGTAACGTAAATGAGGCAGAAGCCTTCGTTGCTTGCATGAATGTAATAATATCCTCGCTGGAAGCGAAATTTCCTGTTATTTTCAGCTTATTCCCTTCTCCGAAGGAGAGAGCGGTTAGATTGGATGATAGCGGCATTAGGGCCGAAAGCTTATCCAATACATCGGTGGCAAGCGGTTTGCTCGCACTCAATTGCTTAGGCAGTGCTAAGAAATCTGCTACTGCACCTGCTGTAGGCGAACTAGCCAGCTTCGATTGCCCTTCTTTGATTTGCAAATTGATTTGTTCCAATGCTTTATTTGAGCTTTTAATATCTGACTTCGCACTTGTATACATCCACCCCATGCCGCCTACAACGACTACAAGCGCAGCGATAAACACATATTTCAACGTTGGACTTGTTCCTGTTTGTTCATCTTGCCGCGTCTGTAACAAGTTAATTTCAATAGACTGAAGCTTCTGAACGGCTGTACTCATCGTGCCTTAAGCCCCTTTCATCGCCAGCCCAACGGGAACCGCAAAGGCATGACAGGTTGTATCTTCATCTTTCAGAATCGACTGAAGTGGAAATGAGGTAATTTCACCTGTAAAAGCACTCTCCAAGTGCTCGGGAAGCGCCGTAATCCAGTCATGTGCCCCTACCAGATAGACAAGCTCAATATGTTTCTGGTCCGTAGAAACCGTATATTGGAAATAATTCAGGACGCGACCCAGTTCCATCGACAAGTTGCGGCCATAAGCAGCAAGCTGGTCCGTGCCTGTATCTAAGAAGAAGCTTGTATTAATCTGAATCGAACGGAAAAATACAGGAATACCATCCACGAATATGCTGATATCCGCATGATCTGGCTCGACATGCAGCAGCATGAATCGATCCTTCATCGCGGAATTGGTTACGCGTGTATGGCGTACCAGCATGCGGTGCAGCGCCAGTGGCGCCAGATCAACGGACACAGGTACAAGCCCCGATTGCTTCACAACGTGCGCATAGCTTTCAACGACCTCGCCTGGCGTTGCGAAGATCAGTACTTCTTCTTGCGATGAAGCTTTAGATGATTTCAAGACACCTTCTGTCGAAACTGCGGCTTCATCTTTGGGTGCACCAAGTCGGACGAAGTCAAAGACAGGATTCTTGAAAGGCAGTTGTTGCCCGCCATGCAATTCCACATCGATCATGTTGCGTAAAGCTTTATCTTTTAAGGAGGTGAAGATCGATTTACGAAGCACCACATTAGATAGGGGTACCGTTACATTGATAGGTGCTCCTTGCAAGCCAATTTGCTTGACCAAGGTAGAAATACGACCAATGACCGAATCTTCATCCACGAATTTTCCATGTTTAATACTGCCTCTATCCAGCGCAATGGAGTGACGCTGTGTCAGGGTAACCTGCCCATTCACGTTCATAATCTCAACTAGCTTCGCTTCTGTATCCGAAATTTGCATGCCGTATGTATACTTGCTCGTTTTCTTTGCAAACATTGCGGTAACCCCTCTCGGTTATGCATGACTATAAATGGGCGCGCCGCCCGAGGACAGCGCGCACTTGGAATGAATTACTCTTGAACGTCGGCTGCAGTTGTACCGAATTTAAGGTCATCAATGCCCGCTTCTTTAATGGCAGTGATGTGCGTAACAGCATTCTTACCAACGATTGTAATGGTATACTCGAAATTTCCAGTTGTTGCATCTGGTGCAACAGTAACCTTTGTAGCATCCTCATCGTACGTTTGTGTTTTGTTAGATGGATCTTTTGGCACTGTTTCTAGGAAGCCGCCATCGTGAAGTTCTTTCAGAGACCATGAATTTTTAGTTGCATTCGGTGTTAATCCTTCTCCAGTAATCATCGTTCTAGTTGCATCAATGAACATATGTGCATTTGATTTATGAGCGCTAACGCGTGTATTCTTCAGAATGCCACCAATGGATGGAATCGCAATCGCTGCAATAATGGCGATAATGACGATAACAGCGAGTAACTCGATCAACGTTAACCCTTTTTGGTTCTTGTTCAACTCTTTCAAAGAAATTTTCGGTAAACGGAATTTCATCCATTTGTTGTTGTTGTCCAGTGCCAATTCGTTCATAGCATTCCCACCTCTAGGTTTAGTTTGGTTTTGATTATGTACGTGCTCTTGCCAATCTTGCCTTACGTTATGTTGTGTTGCTGATAAAACCGGCGACATGTTTGTCTATCACCTCCCTTCAAGCTAATTTGACTTTAATGGTTGGCATTAATTCAGGAAATTATCGTACATTTTGAACATCGGACTCATGATCGCCGCCACGATGACTCCGACAATACTAGAAACAAACAGCAGCATAAGAGGTTCAATCACCGCCTTTAATCGATCTACACTCTGATCTACGTCTGCCTCGAAGAAATCTGCAATTTTCGCCAACATATTATCGACTTGCCCTGTTTCCTCACCAATGATCAGCATTTGTACAACCATCTTGGGAAAAATCCCGCTTTTCTGGATCGGCTCCGACAGCATCTTCCCTTGCTGCAAGCTGTCTTTGGCTTCGCGAAGCACTTTGGCAATTACGCGATTGCCAACGACCTTCTCAGTTACATCAAGTGCCTGTAGAACAGGCACAGCACTGACGAACAGCGAGGACATCGTGCGCGCCATACGGGCAACCGCAGCCTTTTTCAGAATAATACCGAAGACAGGGATCTTGAACTTGATCGTATCAATCCAGAACTTCCCCTCTTCCCCAGCTGCAAAACTTCGATACAAGACGATAACGCCGATTAACCCAACTAAGAACATCCACCAATAATGGACGATCGCATCGCTTGAACTCATAACAAACCGGGTAATCAGGGGCAGCTGCGAGCCTTGCTCGAGGAACATATCAGCGAAGGTCGGGACAATTTTCAATAAGAGAAAAATAACAACGCCTATCGCAATGATCAGGACAACAATCGGATACGTCATCGCTGATTTCACCTTTTGAACCGTTTTGTGCTCCTTCTCATAATGCTCAGCCATCCGATCCAGAACCTCGTCCAAGTTCCCGCCCGTTTCACCTGATGAGATCATATTGACGAACATGGCGGGAAATACTTTCGGATGTTCACTCATCCCCTTCGATAAAGCATGTCCACTGCGGATTTGCTCAGAGATATCGCCCAAAGCCGCTTTCAAATACTTGGAGGTCGATTGATCCTCAAGAATCGTAACGGATTGATCAATTTGAATACCGGCACGGATTAAAGTGGCGAATTGCCGACAGAAGATAACGAAATCCTCTAACTTCACCGCGCGTCCAATATGAATCTCCAGATCCATGGTCCCTGCCCGCTTCTCCTGAATGCTGCGGATCGTCATTCCACGACCGCGAAGCTCCGTAATAGCAAGCTGCTTGTTCTGGGCTTTCAGCATTCCCTTCATCTTCTTGCCGCTCTCATTCACGGCCTCATACGTAAAGTTAGCCAAGTTATTGTTCACCCCCATTCTCATGTGGACATTTCTTAAGCCATTACTCGTCTGCTACCGCTTTTAACACTTCCTCAATCGTGGTATTCCCTTGCCGAATCTTGAGCAGGCCATCGTAAAGCATATTCTTGAACCCATGCTTCGTCAGATGCTGTTCTAACTCACTTACGGGTCTATTCTGTACAATCAAGCTGCGCAAAGCCTCATCGACAACGAGTACTTCATGTACAGCAATTCGACCTCGGTAGCCCGTTTTATTACATGTTCCACAGCCCCGGCCTCTGGTCACCATAACCGGTTTATCTGTCGTCTTTGGAGCCGTTATCGGTACGACGACTCCTGTGCCTGTACCTGCGAGTTGCTGCTCTTGACTGCTCAGCAGCCCATGGGTGGATAAGAACTTAATTTCATCTTCTCTTGCTGGTACTTGTGCAGCACATTCCCGGCACACCCGGCGTACAAGGCGTTGCGCTACAATGCAAGACACTGAAGAAGCAATGAGGTACGAATCGATTCCCATATCGACAAGTCGGCTGATTGTGCTGACTGCACTGTTCGTATGGATCGTGCTTAATACCAAATGCCCTGTCAGTGAAGCACGCACAGCAATTTCAGCTGTTTCCGCATCACGGACCTCCCCGACCATGACGATATTCGGATCTTGCCGTAGGATGGACCGCAAGCCTGAAGCGAACGTTAAGCCTATCTGCGAGTTCACTTGAACTTGTGTAACGCCGTTCATACGATACTCGACAGGATCTTCAACGGTAATGATTTTCACATCATCCCCATTTAATTGACCAAGCGCTGAATACAATGTTGACGTTTTCCCGCTTCCTGTAGGGCCCGAGATGAGCATAATGCCATTCGGCTTTTGAATCATTTTGTCGAATTTCACCAGGTTCGCTTCACTGAGTCCTAAATCGGCTATCTTCTTTACCCCTGCCGATTGGTCTAAAATCCGTAGAACAATACTTTCACCGTGCACCGTCGGCAAAGTCGAAACCCGGATATCAATCCTGCGGTTATCCACTTGCATCTGAATACGTCCATCCTGTGGAAGTCTTCGTTCCGCGATGTTCAGCTTCGCAATGATTTTGAGTCTTGCAGTGAGCACGCCCTGCATATGCTTGGGCAGTGCTTTCTCCGTCCGAAGGACACCGTCAATCCGGTACTTCACGATCAATTGCTTCTCCTGTGGATCAACATGAATATCGGACGCCCTCTGCTGCACAGCGGATTGAATAATCTGATTCACCAGCTTGACGATCGGTGAACCTTGATCATTCGCCTCCGACTCTTCGTCTTTGATTTCGATTTTATCCAAATCGACCATCAGCTCGTCAACGGATTCTTTCATTCCGTAGTTTTTGGTAATGGCCTGCTCGACTTCTGAGCGAATCGCAATGACCGGCTGTACGCTCATATTCGTTGCCATACGAATTTCTTCAATGGCACCATAGTTTAGCGGATCAACCATCGCCACCTTAATTTTGCCATTCTTCCGTTCGATCGGAATGACACAATGCTTTCTTGCAAGCGTTTCGGGTATTAATTGCACCGTTTGCATATCAAGATGTGTCTCAAACATATTGACAACTGGAAACCCGAGTTGAAATTCAAGTACTTCGACCAGTTGCCTCTCCGTTATCAACCCTTTATCAATTAGAATCTCACCGATTTTCTTCCGGGTGTGCACTTGCTGCTTCAGCCCTTCTTCCAGCTGGTCCTCCGTGATGAGTCCGTTCATGACAAAAAGTTCACCAATGCGCATTGGGGGGTCCTCCCTTCTGTTGATAGCGTACGTATCGATTCTATGAAACCCTTTTGGAAGACTGTACTACATGCTACCCTTATTTAAGGTCTTCGGGTGTTGGCGCCTTGGCGATCACAATCGGATGCGGTGCGTAAAAATCTTTATATATCAGCTCGTTCTTGCCATCATTCTTCTCGTCTGCAAACACCTTGACCAGAAGTCCTGACTGACCTTCACTCCGTTTAACATCACCTTGACCTGTTAGCGTAAAATCCGTAAGTACCATGTTTTCCGGTGCGAAAACTTCTTTCGAAACCGTAATTTTCGGAGCTTTCCAGTCCGCTTTCGGCTTCCCGTTGAAGGTAACCACCGGTGACTCTCCGTTGTAGATAACACCTACCGTTATCGGAACACCAAGCGAGTTATAGAATGTTAAATCTTGTTTCTCCGGTTGAAAATCAACATCAAACCCTGCAGCTGCGTAGGTTGGATTATCTTGATGTGGATAGCGTTCTCCAACATGCAGCCCTGCTCGCATCGCAGCTTCATACAGCAATCCAGCCATATGCGATAATTCTTCGTCTTTCTTCTCTGGCATCTTCGCTTTGCTAACTTCTGTTAACCACGCTTGGTAGGAGAACAACTTCCCCGGATCGAGCTTAATCAAGCCCGCTTTTTCCAGCCATGCTTTCTCATTCGCACTCACAGGTACGATACTTTGGGCTTGCGAAATGAGTTGAAGCCCTGAAGTAGCTGACTTATCTCCTGCCAGACTTGCTGATGTACTTGCAGGCGTGGGAGCCGGTGTACTTGTTGGCGCACTTGTTGCCGTACTTGCTGGCGTGCTTATAACATCAGCTGTTGGAGTTGCCGTTGCTGTTCCACCTGCTTGTGGTGTCGGTTTAACCGATGGCTTCGCGCTTTCTTTATCCACGCCTGCTGCTAAGGCAACGCCATCTGTTAAATGATTGCTTGTGGTTTTCCAAAACATCAGACTTTCCAATTGATGCTCCGGTTTCCACTCGATGAAGCCTGCGGCCGATAAACCATATACACTTCCAGAACCGACGACGCCTAGAAGAAGAATCCATTTAATAGGCTGCAGGATCAAGGCCTTTCTTCTTTGTCTCATAGCCTACCGTCCTTCAAAGCTCGACAATTTCCCTCCCGTTTCGGTGGGATGCCTCAAATATAGACGGTAATTTCTGTAGAGCAAATCATACATATTTATTAATTCAAATGACCTAATGCATTTACTATAATTCTTAAGCCATGTCGGTAACTAACGGGACCTTTTATAGGGATTTCAAGCTACTTGAACATGAAATGAGGGGATGTAGTCAGGATTTCTAGCACGAAGTCATTCTTAAGAAGCTATGTGAGATAGTTCTTTGGGAGCGCATACAGTTACATGCGTTGAAACACGATAGATATTACACATGCATACACACGTGATATAACGCACCATTTCCTCATTTTCTTATAAAAATGGGTCTTCCACTTCTGCTTCTCGACAAAAATTGCAAACGTAGAAGTAACGAAATGCAGCGTTTGTACGGATCGACTGGATGAATGAATCCTAAAGAATCGCAAGAGCAGGAACAATCTCCTACAACAGCAAGAAATTATTCTGGAAAAGTAAGTCGATTGAGCGACTTATAACACACGGAGTGCTACTTTCGCTTATGAGTAGTCAATTTTATCGACTTACAACATCCAAAGCGCTACTTTTGCCCATGCGAAGTCGATTTTATTACTTCCAGCATCCGGAGTGCTACTTCTGGTCATGCGTAGTCGATTTTATCGACTTCCAACATCCGGAGTGCTGCTTCTGCTCATGCGTAGTCGATTTTTTCGACTTCCAACATCCGGAGCGCTACTTTTGCTTTTGCGAGGTCGATTTTATCGACTTCCAATATCCGAAGTTCTACTTTTGCTTATGTGTAGTTGATTTTATCGACCAACTCCTGTCTGTAGGCAACACTTATCATTAAATTACTCTGTTTTTCCGACCATCTCCGGCCCACAGTCACCGTTTCTCGCCGAGATAGTCGGCTTTTCCGATTATCTCCACCCTGCAGGCACCCCTTCTCGCCGAGATAGTCGTCTTTTCCGATTATCTCCATCCTGCAGGCACCTCTCCTCAGCGATTTAATCGGTTTTTCCGACCATCTCCGGCCTACAGGCACCCCTTCTCGCCGAGATAGTCGGCTTTTCCGATTATCTCCACCCTGTCGGCACCACTCCTCAGCGATTTAATCGGTTTTTCCGACCATCTCCAGCCCACAGGCAACGTTTCTCGCCGAGGTAGTCGTCTTTTCCGACGATCTCCAGCCCACGTTCACCGGTTCACGACGAATTAGCCGATTTTTCCGGCTAACAATCATAAAAAAAGCTTCCATCCCCACCAAAATGGTGAGACAGAAGCTTTTTCTAATTTTTTGAACCAATACTCGTGTTGATTCGTCAATATGTATAATAATCTAATAAGTATATCCATCATTGTACAATCAGGTTTTCCCTATGTATGACACCTTCATTCCAAACTTCCACTATATCGCGCCAAGAACACTAAGAATCAGCGAAGCTTTGGAATTCACCTTCAGCTTACGATTAATCTTCGTTACATAGACACGAACCGTGTTCTCACTGATACCAAGAACTTTACCAATTTGCTTATAATCATAATCTAGCAGCCAATACGTCGCGACTTCTTTCTCGCGCAGCGTAAGCTTAAAGGCTTTTAAGCGTTCTTCCAGCATTTCTTCCACGAACCACGTTTTACTTTGCAGCTCTGTTTTGCGTAATTCATATTCAAGCAGGAGGGCAATCGATTTAATACACGGATACATGAACGGCGCCGATATATGCTGAAAAGCAGTCAAAACCAAGTAACCAATTCCTTGATTATCAGCCGTATTGATCGGCACGCACATCGTAACCCAATTATGCATCGTATCGAGATAATGATCCTCTCCACTTATCCATACGGGACGACCAAGATCTATAGCCGCCGATACCGCATTTGTCCCTGCACTAGATAGCGATAAGGATGACCCAATGCCGATATTGTTCAAATTCGTTGCTTGGAGGATCGACCTCTCATCCCCATTAATTGTTAAAATAACCCCATGACTATCTGTAACCATCAATAAATTAGGAAAGTAGAAGGTGTTCGTCTTCAGATGTGCTTGCCGAAGGATGACATCCATGAGTACTTGGTTTTTAGCTAGCAGCCGTTCCATCATTTTGCCTTGCACTCGAAACCTCACGCGCGTCGAGTCTCGTTGAACGCCATTCAGGAACGATTTTTCATGCAGCTTGGCAATTTCCGCTTGTGAGATACCGACTCTCTCTGTGAATTCATGCATTTGCGTCTCTTCAGCTAATCCTGTCATCAATCCCACTCTCTTTCCCTATACAACGTCGAAATGAATTAGCATTTATTCTTTGTTTATGATCGAAATTATCGTCTGCCGCTGTCTGTATCAACACCCTTACAAAATTATGTATTTTTCGCGCATGTGTCACTAACTATAAGGCTCAAATTGAATGCTTGAAATAGTGCAAAGGTAGTAATTCCAAGAAGATAGTATACTTGTACTACATAAAGACAGCGTTTGCATCCGAAGCACCGCAATTAAGGATTTCTGACACGTGCCATTCGTAGGATAAAAAGTGTTTAAATGTCCCATAAGTAGCTGATATGGATGAATATGTAAGAAAATCGACTCATTCGGCCTTACATGGGTTACAATAGTGAAAGCTAATCTAACATGAAATTTCTCATTATCACTTATTTATAGAAAGGGACGAGACATATGACGCAAAAACTACAAGGCGTGGTCGCTTTGGTAACAGGAGCTAGCCGCGGAGGCGGTCGTGGCATCGCATTAGCTCTTGGCGAGGCAGGAGCAACCGTCTATGTAACAGGTCGCAGTACACGCGCCCAATTGAGTAGAGTTGATGCGATAGGAACAATTGAGGATACAGCAGAGGACGTAACACTTCGAGGTGGTGTTGGAATCGCCGTTCGCTGTGATCATACGAACGAAGAGGATGTTCAGGCGCTCTTTGCTCAGATCAAGCAAGAACAAGGTAAATTGGATCTTCTCGTGAATAACGCTTGGGGCGGTTATGAAAATATCGAGGATGGTGATTTTTTAGCCCCATTCTGGGAGCAGCCCATGCTTCGCTGGGATCAAATGTTTAACGCAGGACTGCGCGCCCAGATGGTTTCGAGCCGCTATGCGATGTCCACCTTTTTTCTGGATCAGAGAAGAGGTTTACTCATTAATACAGGCGTATACAGTGATATCGGCGGTGATTATCCTGTGAATGTCTTCTATGACACGGTCAAAGGAGCTGTCGTCAACATGACCCGCGCTATGTCGCAGAACCTCGAAGCGAACCAGTTGCAAGTAACTGCTGTAGCACTAGCTCCAGGTTGGATGCGCACCGAAGCCGTTTTTCAACACTATGGTTTACAGCCTGGTGATCCTTCGTTCATGAACATCGAAGAGATGCATTCATCAGAATCTGTCGAGTACATTGGCAGGGCAGTCGTCGCACTGGCTTCTGATCCTCAAGTCAGTCTAAAAGCTGGACAACTTCTAGAGGTGGGTCAACTTGCCGAAGAATATGGTTTTACCGATATCGATGGCAGACGTATGCCGCCTTTTCGGGTGTAATAACGCTTATGTCAGTGCGGTTTTCGGTATAAAACCAAGGCGATTGGATGCGGCCATTGTGAGTAGCTGCGATTATCCACTCGCCTTTTCTCTGAATATCAGTCAACTCTCTCAAAGTAGACCACGAGAGTAAGAACAATTCCCCGTCTCCTGACCAATTTCTACGCCAAAAATGTTGCAAATACCCCTAACCCTTTCGACTTCAAAGGCATATTATATAAAAAAAACTTATCCTTTCCCCTAATTATTTTGATAAAGAGATAAGAAAGCCTAGGAGGCGGAAGCCATGACGCTCATTAGAGCAATTGAACAGACATTCTGTAAGTTGCAGACACCGTCGCTAGATCAATTGAAAGAGGCGCTTCAATCGATAGAGCGAAATTTCACCCTAGTCCCTGATTACAAAACTGAGCCAACACAATTCCCCTATGGTAGAAATGTCGTGTATAGTTCACCTCATCTTGAGGTCATTATCATTCACATTCCAGCCTCTCGGGCGACAGCCATTCATAACCATGGCCTGTCCGTTGGTGCGGCTTGCTTAGTTTCAGGATCCTTAGTGAATTCCATCTTCACATTAGATACTGAAGGATATCCTGTTGCACAGAAGGATGATTTTATCCAAGCGGGGGAATATTTCACGGCACCTGCCGAACAAATCCACCAGTTAAATAATCCATTCCATGAGCCAGCTATATCTATTCATGTCTATACACCGCCTCTACGTGAAGTACGCCGTTACTTACCTTATAGTGAAGTTCTGGACTATGTGATTTAAAAGAAAATGAAAACCCCCTGTTCACGCGTCCCAAGACGCCCATACAGGGGGTTTGCTATTTGCTGTTAGCTATGAAAATTATGAAGCACGGTGTGCAAATTAGAATTGAAGAGCGTTCTCGATGAATGCTTTCAATTCAGAAATCGGCATACGCTTTTGTTCCATCGTATCACGATCACGAACAGTTACTTGACCATCCGTCTCGGATTCGAAATCGTACGTGATACAGAATGGCGTACCAATTTCATCATGACGACGGTACCGTTTACCAATCGATCCTGTATCATCATAATCAACCATGAAGTGCTTCGCAAGATCTGCAAATACCGCTTGTGCGCCTTCATTTAACTTCTTGGAAAGTGGGAAAATCGCTGCCTTCATCGGCGCTAACGCCGGGTGGAAATGAAGAACTGTACGACTGTCGTCACCTTCTAGCTTTTGCTCTTCGAACGCATCAATCAAGAGCGCCAACGTAACACGATCCGCACCAAGGGAAGGTTCGATACAATAAGGAACATAACGCTCATTCGTTTCTTGATCGATGTAGTTGAAATCTTCACCGGAATGCGTCATATGCTGCTTCAAATCGTAATCCGTACGATCCGCGATGCCCCAAAGCTCGCCCCAACCGAACGGGAATTTGTACTCGATATCTGTTGTTGCGTTACTATAGTGGGACAATTCATCGTCGTTGTGATCACGAAGACGAAGGTTATCGGCTTTGGCACCTAGGGAAAGCAACCAGTTATGGCAGAAACTTCTCCAATACTCAAACCATTTCAAGTCTTCGCCTGGCTTGCAGAAGAATTCAAGCTCCATTTGTTCGAATTCACGTGTACGGAACGTAAAGTTACCTGGCGTGATTTCATTACGGAAACTCTTACCGATTTGGCCGATACCAAATGGCAGCTTTTTACGCATCGTACGCTGTGCGTTTTTGAAGTTAACGAAGATCCCTTGAGCCGTTTCAGGACGTAGGTAAACAACGTTGGAACTTGCTTCTGTTACGCCTTGGAACGTTTTGAACATCAGGTTAAATTGACGAATATCCGTGAAATCTTTGCTTCCGCAATCTGGACATACGATGTTATGCTCAACGATTAGTTTCATCATGTCATCGAACGTCATACCGTCAACGATGATTTCGATATCTTTCTCAGCGAGCTTGTTCTCGATCAATTTATCCGCGCGGTGGCGGGCTTTACAGCTTTTGCAATCGATCATCGGATCGTTGAAGTTACCTACATGACCAGATGCCACCCATGCTTGCGGGTTCATCAAGATCGCTGCGTCCAACCCTACGTTGTACGGGGACTCTTGAATGAATTTTTTCCACCATGCACGTTTGATGTTGTTCTTCAATTCCACGCCAAGCGGGCCGTAATCCCACGTATTGGCCAAACCGCCATAAATTTCTGAACCTGGGAAAACAAATCCTCTGTGCTTCGCTAATGCGACTACTTGCTCCATCGTTACACTCATTGTTCATTCGCTCCTTAAGCTTCTAGTTAGTGGGCTGCTGACCACCCGGTGACGACCTTCTGGATATGAGCAAACATCAAAAAAGCTCAACATCCAAAGGCATCAAATAATGCCTAGGGACGAGAGCTTGAGCACCCGCGGTTCCACCCTAGTTGATACACCTGCTGTAAGCATGTATCCCCTTTATCGTATTGGCTCCGGATAGCCGTTTCCTTGAGCTTCATCCTGGGCTTTCACCATCCCCAGTTCGCTGAACATGAAGTCGTTCAAGTACTATTCATCCTTCACAGCCACAATTGATCATTCAATTGGTTTTAGTTTACAGAATATCGCCGCAAAAATCAACTTCCCTAATACAAATGGGGCCTGCGATCTTCAAAAACGGGTATTTTGCCCCGCACACGGACAACTTCCTCCAGATCAATGCTAGCGTGCAAAATCGCTTCGCTCTCATCGCCTTCCACCAGCACCTCGCCCCAAGGGTCGATGACCATCGAGTGACCGAAGAAATTCGTGGTACCACTTGTCCCAACGCGATTACAAGAAACAACGTACATTTGATTCTCAATGGCACGCGCCATCAGCAGTGTGCGCCAATGATGCAAACGTGGATGCGGCCACTCAGCTGGTACGAATAGGATGCGTGCGCCGTCAAGGGCCAATTTGCGTGAAAGCTCAGGGAATCGAATATCGTAGCAGATCATCGCTCCCGCTGGTACGCCTTCTAACTCAAACAACCCCAGCTGCTCCCCACTGTGAAGGAACTTCTCTTCATCCATTAAACGGAATAAGTGAATTTTGGAATATTCGGCGATCTCGCGGCCTTCACGATCCCAAGCGTATATGGTATTAAGTACACGATCGTCTCTTTTATCAGCAATAGATCCACCAATAATATTCACACCGTGTGTTCGAGCGAATTCACTTAAGAACGCCTTCGTTCTCTCCCCGTTCATATCAGCAAGTTCGTGAATTTCAGTCAGCGCATAGCCCGTATTCCACATTTCCGGAAAAATAAGCACATCCGGCTTCTGAGCCGCATTCACTGCTTCGAGAAGCAGTTTTTCTAAATGAGCGTAATTCGTGTCGGGTTCACCGATCGTAATATCCATTTGAATAAGAGCAAGATGAAGTAATTGGGTTTGGGACATTTCATTCGACTCCTTCCGGTAAAAAACATCTATTTGTACATATTAGTCGAAATGAACGTCCAACTCAACATCTACCTTTTCTAAATTGTAGGTTTAAAAAGCTTAGATTCCCCTCTAGCAATACTTAGTGTCTGCCAATCCAGTGAAGACCAGTGCTTACAAAGCATCACAATTTGCCCAACATGGTACCCATAATGGGAGACTTGGCGCTGTATCGCTTGCAGAACGGTATGGCTTTCACCACGAATTCGAACTTGGGATAATACCTCCTCAGGAGTGAGAGATGCCAGGGTTGTCAGCAGGACTTGCCAGCCGGCTTCCCATAGGGCAATCAGATCTTCTCGAGAGCGAGTGCCAGCTTCAAATTCACCATCGCGGTCTCGCCATTCTTTTTCCCCATCTGAGGTTAAGAAATCCGTCCAGCGGGACAACATATTCCCATGCATATGCGTGATCAGCACTTCCAGCGAATTCGATTCTTTATCCAGGGTCTCATAAAAATGCACATCCGCTGTTTGCGAGAAAGATTTATCCGCCAGCTTTTTCATACTCTGAAATGCCCGAATCGATTCCTGCAGAAAAACATCAGCCACTTGCCGATTATCCGTCATCCTCATCAACTCCCTGTACTTGAATGCCTTCATTGTATGACAGGGGTAAAATGAAGTACAATCGATTATCTATATCGACTATGAAAAAAAGTTTAATCATGTTACATTTAGGGTATCTTTTAAAATCCCGACCTCCGGAGTGTGAATTAAACCGTGACAAACGTATCATCAACTTCCTCAAAATTCGCCATACAGCCTGCGGAAAGAATGAAGGGTCTTCCTACCCAGTTTTTCGCTACGCTCGTTGGCAAAGCCAATGCCCAAATCGCCGCTGGCCATGACGTCATTAATTTAGGCCAAGGGAATCCAGACCGCCCGACGCCTCCACATATCGTGACTTCCATCCAAGAAGCATCGGCCAATCCGTTGTATCATAAATATCCGCCTTTCAGCGGCTTTCCCTTCCTAAAACAAGCGATCGCGCAGCGTTATAAGGAAGATCACAATGTTGACCTAGATCCAGATACAGAAGTCGCCATTCTGTTCGGCGGCAAAACAGGCCTGATTGAAATCGCGCAATGCCTTTTGAATCCAGGTGATGTCTGCCTAGTTCCTGACCCCGGCTATCCAGACTATTGGTCCGGTGTAGCACTCGCAGGTGCTGAGATGGCTTTCATGCCGCTCCGTGAAGAAAATAATTTCCTGCCTGATTACGCTCAGTTGAAGCAGTCGGACCTCGACCATGCGAAGCTTATGTTCATCAACTATCCCAACAATCCAACAGGTGCGACCGCTCCTGCTTCTTTCTATGAAGAAACCGTTGCCTTTGCTGAGAAAAATGGGGTTGTCGTTGCCAGTGATTTCGCTTATGGCGCCATCGGTTTTGATGGTCAGAAGCCGATTTCCTTCTTACAAACGCCGGGTGCCAAAGAAGTCGGGATCGAGTTCTATACCCTCTCCAAAACCTACAACATGGCCGGCTGGCGCGTAGGCTTCGCTCTCGGCAACAAAGAAGTGATCCGCCTCATCAATTTGATGCAGGATCACTATTACTGCTCCCTATTCGGCGGCATTCAAGCTGCTGCTGCTACTGCATTGACAGCATCGCAAGACTGTGTAACCGAGCTTCGCGATGTGTATGAGAGTCGTCGCAATGCACTCTATACGGCACTGGCAAGCATCGGTTGGAACGCTAAACCATCACAAGGATCTTTCTTCTCGTGGCTGCCTGTTCCTAAGGGGCATTCGTCACAGAGTCTTGCCGATTTGCTTCTCGAAGAGGCAAAGGTCGTTGTTGCGCCTGGTGTAGGCTTTGGAACCCATGGCGAGGGGTACGTCCGATTAGGCTTATTATCCTCAGAAGAACGATTGGCAGAAGCCGTGCAACGGATCGGGAAGTTGAATCTTTTTTAGTTGGACCTTATTAGACAAGGCTATTACACCTTTACAAAAACTTGCGTACCATGCTATTCTAGATAGAATCAAAATTACAAACAGCAACGTTATGATGGGAATAGTACGATACGTGCCGCACGTAACCAGGGAGTAAGCTCCACTGACTGAGAGAGCTTGCCGTGAACCGAATCCGAACCCGCCCCTGAACCGTCAACGATGAGTTGAACAGTGCCCTACTGTTACAGAGGGAATCTAGAGTTGAGCGCTTTGTATTTGACATGCGCTAATCTAAGGTGGTACCGCGGAAGCAACAGACTTTCGTCCTTATGTAATAAGGACGGGAGTCTTTTTTGTTTACCACAATAGAAAGTGTATGTTTTCGGTTCTCGAAAACATCTTTCTATTTGGCGATAAAACCTACATCAAAACAGGGTCGCTCATCCTCGAATGGCCGCGATATAGGTTTTCTCATACATAATTCGTAAAATCAAAGGATGGGATCGGTATGACTCAGCGAATCGTCGTCAAAATCGGCAGCTCCTCTTTAACTTCAGATACGGGCGGCCTTAATCCGGATAAACTACGTTTCTTCGCGTCGGAGCTGGCGCGCTTGCAGCAAGAAGGCAACCAAGTGCTGCTCGTGACCTCAGGCGCGGTAGCCGCAGGCTTCACTTCCCTTGGCTACCGCACACGGCCCAAGGTGCTGCATGAGAAACAGGCCGCCGCAGCCGTCGGCCAAGCGCTCTTAATGCAGGCGTACCACGAAGCATTTGCATCCCACGGCGTGAGCGTGGCGCAAATTCTGCTGACCCGGTACGACTTCTCGAACCGCAAGCGCGTCCAGAACGCGATGATGACGATTGACGAGCTGCTGCAGCGCGGCGTCGTGCCAATCATTAACGAGAATGACACCGTCTCGGTCGATGAATTGAAATTCGGCGACAACGATACCTTGTCGGCACTCGTGGGTAATTTGGTCAAGTCGCACAAATTGATCATCATTACCGACATGGACGGCCTGTACACGGACGATCCACGTAAGAATGCGAACGCGCAGCGCATCGATCGCGTAGATGCGATCAGCGATGAGCTGTTCAGCTTCGCTGGGGGATCAGGGAGCGCGGTCGGCACCGGCGGCATGCGCTCCAAGGTCGAGGCCGCCCGCATCTCGATGCGCGGGGGCGTGCCAGTCTTCATCGGGCGCGTGCTGGAGCCCGGAGATTTACAGCTTGCCGTGAACGGCACCGGCAAGGGCACATATTTTGACACGGCGCTGAACAATCTGCCGGTCAAGAAGCAATGGGTCGGCTTCCACTCGCTGCCCCAAGGGCAAATCATCGTTGATCAAGGCGCCAAGGCGGCCCTAATCAACGGCGGCAAGAGCCTGCTCCCTGCTGGTATCACGGGAGCTGTCGGCGACTTCCACCCCGGCGACGTCGTCGAGGTGATATGCACGGAAGGCACGCTGCTTGGCCGCGGCGTCGTCAATTATGCGGCTTGGCAAGTGCAAGCCGCAGCAGGTCTCTCAACCGATGAAGTCCAGAAGCGTGTCGAGGTCTCACGCATCGAAGTGATCCACCGCGATGAATGGGTGCCTTTGACTTAACATAGGAAAGTGAGGATTTCCCAACAATGAGACAACAACGACTATTAAATCCAACCTTACGGGATGTGCCAGGAGATGCCGAAGCCGCCAGTCACAGACTCATGCTGCGTGCAGGACTGATCCGTCAGCTTTCCAGCGGTATATATTCCTACTTACCATTGGGTCTCAAGGCCCTCCAACATATCCAAACGATTGTACGGGAAGAAATGGATCGTGCTGGCGCGCAGGAAATGCTCATGCCGGCTCTCCATCCTGCCGAATTATGGAAAGCTTCCGGCCGCTGGGATGTCTACGGGCCAGAGCTTATGCGGCTGGAAGACCGACATGGTCGTGAGTTTGCCCTTGGCGCTACACACGAAGAAGTCATCACGACGCTCGTCAAAGATGAAATTCATTCCTATAAGAAGCTGCCAGTCACCCTATATCAAATTCAAACGAAATATCGCGATGAACGCAGACCTCGATTTGGACTTTTGCGAGGACGAGAGTTCCTAATGAAGGATGCTTATTCCTTCGATCGTTCTAAGAGCGGCCTCGATGCCAGCTATCAAGCGATGTACGATGCTTATGTCAATATTTTCACCCGTTGCGGCTTACAATTCCGTGCCGTTGAAGCAGATTCAGGCGCGATTGGCGGAACAGATACCCATGAATTCATGGCATTAGCAGAAGTCGGTGAGGATACGATCGTTCATTGTCCTGCCTGCCAGTATGCAGCTAATATGGAGAAAGCGGTTGGACGTATCTCCAACGAATTAGCATCTCCTAGTGATGTGGCGACAACTCTACAACCAACCAAAATCCACACACCAGGTGTCACAAGCATCAAGCAACTAAGTCAATTTCTTCACATGGATACAAAGCAAATGATTAAGTCGCTCGCCGTACTAGCAGACGGTAAACCTGTCATTGTGTTAGTCCGAGGAGATCTCGAGATCAATGAAATCAAGCTTAACCACGTGCTTGGCGTACAAGAAGTTACAATGCTTTCTGAAGCGGACATTACTGCTATAGGGTCCGTAGCTGGATTTATTGGTCCTATTGGCCTTACAAATGTTACGTTGATCGCTGACACGTCCATTCAAGGCTTGCGGAACGCTGTTATTGGCGCAAACGAAGCTGATTATCATCTTCAGCACGTAGACGTCTCGCGCGATCTAGGCGACATCACCTATGTGGACGTTCGAAATGTGGGTCTAGGCGAAAGCTGCATCCACTGTGGACATGAACTCGCTTTTGCCAAAGGGATCGAAGTCGGTCATGTCTTCAAGCTTGGCACTACATACAGTGAATCACTTGGTGCTACCTTCAGTGATGAGAACGGGCTCTCCGAGCCGATGATCATGGGCTGCTATGGCATTGGTGTTTCACGTGTACTGGCGGCCGTTATCGAGCAGCATCACGATGAGAAGGGCATTATTTGGCCCGCAGCTATCGCCCCTTACTCTGTTCATCTCTTGACAGTTCAAGTTGGCGATGAGGCGCAAATGGCCTTGTCTGAAGAGATTTATCACACCTTAACCCGTGCAGGCTTCTCCGTCCTTTGGGATGATCGCGAAGAACGCCCAGGCGTGAAATTTAATGATGCTGATTTGCTTGGCTTCCCTCTCCGACTAACTGTTGGCAAAAAAACGAGCGAACGCATCGTCGAATGCAAAGAGCGCCATAACGGTGATCTTTATGAAATGAACGTTGAACAATTGTTAGCGCATTGCCAATCTTTATTCAACTAGGAGGTCTTTCCATGAGTGAAGTTATTCGTAAATCCAAGCTAGCCAAACATGCCGCTCAATTAATGGGCAATCTCACAACCGAACAGAAGAACGAGGCCCTGCTTCTTATGGCGGATGCCTTAATTACCGAACAGCAAGCGATTATTGCAGCGAACGCGAAAGATTTGCAAAAGGGTAAAGAGCTTGGCACAAGTGCTTCCCTTCTCGATCGATTAGCCTTAAACGAGTCTCGTATTGCCGCCATAGCCGAAGGTCTTCGTCAAATTGCTGAGCTGCCAGATCCAATTGGGGATACGCTAGAGTCATTTGACCGTCCAAACGGTCTGCGCATTCGTAAAATTCGTGTTCCGTTAGGCGTCATCGGTATTATTTATGAAGCAAGACCGAACGTAACGGTCGATGCCGCAGGCTTATGTCTCAAAACCGGCAACGCTGTTGTGCTGCGTGGCGGTTCTTCAGCCCTATTTTCCAATGAGAAAATTGTTGAGGTCCTACATACAGCTTTGGAGCGCTCCGCCCTCCCTGCCGATGCCCTGCAATTAATCGTTAGTGCGGATCGCAGCTCTGTGGATGAAATGCTTAAGCTGAACGGCCTGATCGATGTGCTGATTCCACGTGGTGGACAATCACTTATTCAAAATGTTGTCAATAACGCTTCCGTTCCAGTCATTGAAACAGGCGCAGGCGTATGTCATACTTTTATAGATCAAAGTGCACAGCTCGATATGGCTGTTCGCATTGGAATTAATGCAAAAGCGCAGCGTCCTTCTGTGTGTAACAGCATGGAAACCTTGCTCGTACATGAGGCGATTGCGGAGCAGCATCTCGCAGCGATTGCAGAAGCTTTCCAAGGTGCACACGTGGAGTTGCGAGGCGATGAGCGTTCCCGCGAATTGGTTCCAAGCATGCTTGTCGCTGAACAGGCTGCCTGGGGCACAGAATATGGGGATTATATTTTAAATATAAAAGTCGTCAAAGATTTGGATGAAGCTTTAGCGCACATCCGTGAGTATGGCACGATGCACTCCGAGTGTATTGTGACGGAAGATGCTGCCAATGCAGAGAAATTCCTGCAGGAAGTGGATGCTGCTGCCGTTTATCATAACGCGTCTACTCGCTTTACGGATGGTTTTGAGTTCGGCTTTGGCGCTGAGATTGGTATTTCTACGCAGAAACTTCACGCTCGTGGTCCAATGGGGCTGCCTGCCTTAACTTCAACCAAATACCGCGTCTACGGAAGCGGACAAATACGCGAATAGTTACTATTCCAATTAGGAGGAAGATCTGATGTCTAATGCTTTATCACAAGCGAAAATTGCCTTTGTCGGCGCAGGTTCTATGGCCGAAGCCATCGCCCGTGGCCTCATTCAGAAAGAAGTAGCTAATCCGCAGCACGTATATATGATGAACCGCTCCAATCAAGATAGACTCGCCTATCTCCGCTCGGAATACGGCTTGCAAGCAAGCTCAGATCCAGCAACTAAAGATACTTTTATCCGAGAAGCGGACGTCGTCGTTCTCTGTATGAAGCCAAAGGATGTAGAATCCGCATTCGCAGAGCTAAGGCCCCTTCTGAACGAAGGCCAGTTACTTATTTCCGTGATTGCTGGCTTATCGATCGAGAAAGCGGAGAAGTTATTGCAATCGAATATGCCGATCGTTCGCACAATGCCAAACACATCTTCAACCATCGGATTAGGCGCTACAGGAATGAGCTTCTCCTCTAAGGTTAATGATACATTCAAGCAGCTTGCAATCCAAATGTTTGAAGCCGTAGGGATTGTAACCATTGTTGATGAAGATAAGCTCGAAGTTCTTACTGGTGTATCCGGAAGCGGTCCTGCCTATGTGTATTATTTCATGGAAGCCATGATCAAAGCGGGAATCGAAGGCGGTCTTAACGAAGAAGATGCGAAGCAACTCACACTTCAAACCGTACTTGGCGCCGCACACATGGTGAAGATTACGAAGGAAGATCCAGCGGAATTACGCCGCAAAGTTACCTCGCCTAACGGTGCAACGCAAGCGTCAATTGAAGCCTTGGATCGCTACCAATTCAGCGAAGCTGTGGCACAAGCCGTGTTTCATTCCGCCGCGCGAGCCAAAGAAATGGGCGAGCAAATTGCCTCGAGTAGCCCAGTAGGCAAATCGGTTTAATTTATTTTCCAACTCTAATTAACGCACTGATTCTAGTTAAAGCAGGTGAATGTTCCACATGACGAAGAGTTCTTATTGTTTAGCTACCTATCGGAGTTTCGATGAGAAAGCCGATTTCCATAAAAAAGCCACAGGCATCGCCGTTGGTCTGACTGTAGGCAGCTGGACGGAATTGCCAGAAGCCCAGAAGGCTTCCATGGAGAAGCACTTGGGCAAGGTCGTGTCCGTTGAGGTTCATGAACCCGCTCCTGGTGAGCCAGCTTCGAGCCGCTATGCGGATATTACGATCGCGTACCCCGATGTGAACTTCAGTCGAGATATTCCCGCGCTGTTGGTCACGGTATTTGGCAAATTGTCGATGGATGGCAAAATCAAACTGATCGACCTTGCCTTCTCTTCCGATTTCCTCGCTGGGTTCCCTGGCCCGAAATTTGGGATGCAAGGTGTTCGTGACCTACTTGGCGTGCATGATCGCCCGCTGTTAATGAGTATTTTCAAATCCGTCGTGGGCTACGAATTGCCAGCACTTCGCGAACAGTTTTACTTGCAAGCGGCAGGCGGTGTCGATCTCATCAAGGATGATGAGATTCTATTCGAGAATCCGTTAACGCCGATGGAGAAACGGATTGCAATTTGCCTCGAAGCTGCTGAACAAGCGACACGCGAAACAGGCCAAAAGCTTCTCTATGCCGTTAACTTAACGGGACCAACGTCCAAGTTAGCTTCGCAAGCGAAGAAAGCGATCGCGGAGGGTGCGAATGCGTTGTTATTTAACGTATTAGCCTATGGTTTCGATGTGCTGCATGAGTTAAGTTCGGATCCTGAAATCCGTATCCCTATAATGGCACACCCGGCTATGGCCGGCGCCATGTATCCTTCATCGCATTACGGGATATCTGCTTCCGTATTGTTGGGTAAGCTAATGCGGCTTGCTGGCGCTGACTTAGTCCTGTTCCCTTCTCCCTACGGCTCCGTTGTGATGCCGAAAGAAGAGAATTTAGCGATTAAGCATGTGCTCTTAACGCAAGATTTACGTAAAGATTACACGTATCAAGCGCCAGATGAGATAGAATTGAAATTAGCATCGAGCTTCCCTGTACCATCCGCAGGCATACACCCAGGTCTCGTTCCGCTTATTTTGCGTGACTTCGGACATGATGTTATCGTAAATGCGGGCGGTGGTGTTCACGGTCATCCGATGGGTACTATCGCTGGTGGACGAGCTTTCCGTCAAGCGATTGACGCCACTTTACAAGGTACATCATTGCGCGACTATGCCCAAACACATCCAGAATTGCAATCCGCGATCGATACTTGGGGGATTAAAGAATGAGTAAGGAACGCATTATCTTCTGTGACTTTGACGGTACCATTACCGTTAACGATAACATCGTTGCGATTATGAAGCATTTCAAACCCGAAGGCTGGGATGATCTTGTTGATAAAATCGTGACACAGCAAATTTCCATTCGTGAAGGTGTTGCGGCTATGTTCGCCCTACTTCCTACCTCACGCAAAGCTGAAATCGTGGATTATGCCATTAATAATGCTGTGATCCGCGACGGTTTCGCTGAGTTTGTCACCTATTGCAAGGAGCAAGGGATTACACTGTTGATTACGAGCGGCGGTATTGATTTCTTCATTTATCCGCTGCTTCAATCTTTTCCGATTCCTAAGGAACATATTTATTGCAACGCAAGCTCATTTGAAGGCGAAACTATTGAGATTCTATGGCCGAATCGTTGCGATGAACACTGCAAGACAGATTGCGGCATGTGCAAAACGAGCATCATTCGGTCCTACGATTCTGAGCGGTATGAGCGCATTATTATCGGAGATAGCATCACCGATTTCGAAGGTGCCAAGTTGGTCGATACGATATTTGCCCGATCTCATCTCATCGAGCGATGCGAGCAGCTAGGTTATGCGTATCACCCATTCGAAACCTTCTTTGATATCATCAAGCAATTGGAGGCTGAACCAGTCCTATGAGTATTTTACTAGAAGAAAAACAGCGTGCATTCGCTGATTTACGTGATATTAAGGCCAATCTTGCAGCGCGCGGATGGTTCCCAGCGACTAGCGGTAACCTGTCTATTCGCGTAGGCGGCTTTGAGCCGAGTGAATTTACCTTTGCCATCACATCAAGCGGCAGAGATAAATCCGTCCAAACACCGGAGGATTTCCTGCTTGTTAATGAGAAAGGCGTTCCAACGGAAGCTACAAGCTTGAAGCCTTCAGCGGAAACTTTGATCCATAGCGAGATCTATCGTTTAACAGGCGCAGGTGCCATTTTCCATGTGCATACGATTTATAACAATCTTATTTCCGAACTGTATGGGGAGCGCGGGAGTATTCCCGTTGATGGCGTTGAGCTGATCAAAGCGTTCAATATTTGGGATGAGGAAGCTCAAATCGAGATTCCTATTCTGCCTAACTATGCGGAAATTCCGCGTATCGCCGCTCTTGTCGAAGGCGCGATCGTGCCGCGTATTCCAGGGATCGTGCTACGTAAGCACGGTATCTATGCGTGGGGAGCGAATGCGTTCGAAGCGAAGCGCCATCTCGAAGCGTTCGAGTTCTTGTTCGAATATGTGTATCGTTTGCATTTGTTGCAAAAGTAAGCTCGCATATGTCGAGCTTGCTCATCTGCGTTAAATATAAAAAATAAATAAGCAAGCTAGTTTTTCTTATTTATCATTAAATCGGTGCATCTGATGGATGAAGACCACAGAGTGTGCTTATTATCTGCAAATCGCTGCATGGTGGGTTACTTCACGGAGAATAAGCAAGTTAGGCTTGCTTATTCTCTAATTTTGCAGTAATTTTAACCAAATAAGCACCTCTGTGCTCTTCTGTCAAGAAAGTAGACGTCACTAAGTTAAGCCACCCGCTGATAATATAGCTGCTCAAAGAGCGCTGGGGACAT
>NZ_LYPC01000019.1 GCF_001700435.1 Paenibacillus pectinilyticus | reverse complement strand
TATTCCCTGATAGCTCAGTTGGTAGAGCACTCGACTGTTAATCGAGTTGTCACAGGTTCGAGTCCTGTTCGGGGAGCCATTGCTTCCATAGCTCAGTCGGTAGAGTGCATCCATGGTAAGGATGAGGTCACCGGTTCGATTCCGGTTGGAAGCTCCAGTAATTCTCTTTNAGCCCTCCAGCGTCGATGGTACTTGAACCGCAGGGTTCTGGGAGAGTAGAACGTTGCCAAACAATATTCCCTGATAGCTCAGTTGGTAGAGCACTCGACTGTTAATCGAGTTGTCACAGGTTCGAGTCCTGTTCGGGGAGCCATTGCTTCCATAGCTCAGTCGGTAGAGTGCATCCATGGTAAGGATGAGGTCACCGGTTCGATTCCGGTTGGAAGCTCCAGTAATTCTCTTTGCAAGGCCCGTTGGTCAAGTGGTTAAGACACCTCCCTTTCACGGAGGTAACAGGGGTTCGAGTCCCCTACGGGTCACCATTTTTTGTTCTCATGGAGGCTTAGCTCAGCTGGGAGAGCATCTGCCTTACAAGCAGAGGGTCGGCGGTTCGATCCCGTCAGCCTCCACCATTACCTTTATATGCCGTTGTAGCTCAACTGGTAGAGCAACTGACTTGTAATCAGTAGGTTGGGGGTTCAAGTCCTCTCGACGGCATGTTTTCTATTGGGGATTAGCCAAGCGGTAAGGCAACGGACTTTGACTCCGTCATGCCAAGGTTCAAATCCTTGATCCCCAGCCATTATGAGTCATTAGCTCAGTTGGTAGAGCACCTGACTTTTAATCAGGGTGTCGTAGGTTCGAATCCTACATGACTCACCATTTGCCTTCTTTACAACATGCGCGTATGGCGGAATTGGCAGACGCACTAGACTTAGGATCTAGCGGGTGACCGTGGGGGTTCAAGTCCCTCTACGCGCATTAAATCCTCAAACACATTCATGTGTCTGAGGTACCCTGCGGAAGTGGCTCAGCGGTAGAGCATCGCCTTGCCAAGGCGAGGGTCGCGGGTTCGATCCCCGTCTTCCGCTCCATTTATTAAGCGCCCTTAGCTCAGCTGGATAGAGTATTTGACTACGAATCAAAAGGTCGGGAGTTCGAATCTCTCAGGGCGCGCCATTCTTCATTATAGGTTATAAACGTATCGGGACGTAGCTCAGCTTGGTAGAGCACCTGCTTTGGGAGCAGGGGGTCGCATGTTCAAATCGTGTCGTCCCGATCATTTTTACAAACTACGCGGGCGTAGTTTAATGGTAGAACTTCAGCCTTCCAAGCTGATCGCGCGGGTTCGATTCCCGCCGCCCGCTTAAAGAATGAACCACCTTCGGGTGGTTTTTTCTTTTTACCAAGGAATTGTACCAAGGGATCGACGGCTCGTATACACATCATTGAATCATCAGTAGTAAGACTTGCTTCGGTAACTAAGCTTTCAATAGTCTAGGTAAGCGCTCATCCCGATTAATAATAACTTAAGACCACCTTCGGGTGGTTTTTTCGATGATGAAAACTGGAATACTAAGGGCATGTATGCACAGAGAAGTGTTGTTTAGATGGCTTCTATATTTACAGAATCTTATCAATACATTAATTACCACGTAAAAACGTACGGTTTTTTTATTTTAATACTATGTGTAGCGGGCAGATTGTGGTAAAATATTCTGAAATGAGTTTTTATAGCGACTAGCTTTTGCAGAGAGAAGCATTAATGCATCATAGTGAATAGATGGGGTGGAGAGTAATGGTAGAGAGTGATATTGTCCTACAAAAACAAAGCGCGAATAACCTGCTGCGCAGAGATGTTCGGTTTCTTGGGCACATACTAGGCGAAGTTCTTGTACAACAAGGCGGAAATGATCTGCTTGATGTTGTTGAACGTATTCGTGAGATGAGTAAGTCGTTAAGAGCACACTATGTCATTGAGATCTATGATGAGTTTAAGAACACTATTTCTTCACTAGATCCGGAAATTCGCCATCAAGTGATTCGAGCTTTCGCTATATACTTCCAACTAGTTAATATTGCAGAACAGAACCACCGTATTCGTCGTAAACGTGATTATGAGCGTTCCTCTGGGGAATCTGTACAACCAGGTTCGATCGAGAGTATCGTACAAGAGCTGAAGAATACGCATATTCCTTATGCAGAAGTACAAGAGATTCTTAAAGCCATCTCATTAGAGCTTGTTATGACAGCACATCCGACGGAAGCTATGCGCCGTGCTGTGTTGGATATTAACTTGCGCATTTCAGATGACATGATGAAGCTGGACAACCCTAACCTAACTTACCGCGAGCGCGAGCAATTGCGTGAGAAGCTGCTAGGTGAAGTGTTCAACCTATGGCAAACAGATGAGCTGCGCGATCGTAAACCGACCGTTATCGACGAAGTTCGTAATGGATTGTATTATTTTGACGAGACGTTGTTCGATGTTCTTCCAGAGGTGTATCACGAGCTTGAGCGTTGTTTGAATAAATATTACCCAGAAGACAAATGGCATGTGCCATCCTTCTTGAAATTCGGATCTTGGATTGGTGGAGACCGTGATGGCAACCCGTCCGTTAGAGCAAACGTAACGTGGGAAACGCTTGGTTTACATCGCCAATTAGCTTTGCAGAAGTATGAAGAGGTTCTTAAAGATTCCCTTGAGCACATGAGCTTTAGCATGAACATTGTGGACGTGAGCGATGCTCTGATTGCATCCATTCAGAACGACCGTGATGCTATGGGGAATGTACAGGATGTTTGGCGCAATGAGAAGGAGCCGTACCGAATCAAAACGACCTATATGATCGAAAAGATTCATAACACGGGCAATCCAGCTGTAGCAGACACTCAGAAATACAACAATCCTGAAGAATTTATTCAAGATCTACAAATCATGGAAGCTAGTTTGCGTATGCATTTTGCAGACTATGTGGCTGATAAATATATTAAGAAGTTGATTCGTCAAGTTGAGCTATTTGGTTTCCACTTGGCTGCTCTGGATATCAGACAGCACAGTAAAGAGCATGAGAATGCGATGACGGAGATTTTGGCGAAAATGGGCATTACGCCTGATTACAGCAAGCTGTCCGAAGAAGAGAAGATCACGCTTCTTACGAACGTGCTGAATGATCCTCGCCCAATCACGTCGACTTATCTGGATTATTCCGAGGGTACACAGGAATGTTTGGATGTGTATCGCACGGTTGGTAAAGCGCAGAAGGAATTCGGCCGCAACTGTATCAACAGTTACCTGATCTCGATGACGCAAGGCGCGAGTGACCTACTGGAGGTCGTGGTATTCGCGAAGGAAGCAGGCTTATACCGCAGAGAGAGCGATGGCACGGTGACAAGCACGGTTCAGTCGGTTCCGCTTTTTGAAACGATTGACGACCTGCATGCAGCGCCTGGTATTATGAGCACGTTGCTGGCGATTCCTGCTTACCGAGCTAGCCTTGATCCTGAAACACAGCTGCACGAAATTATGCTGGGCTACTCTGACAGTAATAAAGACGGTGGCGTGATTACAGCGAACTGGGAGCTTCGTATGGCCCTTCAGGACATTACAGAAGCAGCTAAGTTATTCGGTGTGAAACTGAAGTTCTTCCACGGTCGTGGTGGTGCGTTAGGCCGCGGCGGCATGCCGCTTAACCGCAGTATTTTAGCTCAACCGGTTGAAACGCTTGGTGGCGGCATTAAGATTACGGAACAAGGCGAAGTATTGTCTTCCCGTTACTCCCTACAAGGGATTGCTTACCGCAGCTTAGAGCAAGCAACTTTTGCGTTGATCACAGCGTCCAAGCTGTCCCGATCCCCGCAAAGACACCCACTGGAAGACAAGTGGGAGGCGATTATGCGTGGTATTTCGGAACAAGCACAAACGAAGTATCAAGATCTTATTTTCAGAGACGAAGACTTCTTAACGTTCTTCAAAGAATCCACACCGCTTCCGGAGATTGGTGAGCTGAACATCGGTTCACGTCCGTCCAAGCGTAAAAATAGCGATAAGTTTGAGGATCTACGTGCGATTCCGTGGGTATTCTCATGGACGCAGACAAGATACTTGCTGCCAGCATGGTATGCGGCGGGTACAGGTCTACAAAGCTTTGCAAAAGGCAATGAAGCGAACCTGGCTGTCCTTAAAGAGATGTACGAGGACTGGTCCTTCTTCCGTACGATGATTGATAATCTGCAAATGGCATTAGCGAAGGCAGATCTTCAAATCGCGAAGGAATACGGCAGCCTAGTGAAAGAGTCTGCGATTGCAGATCGCATTTTCAACTTGATTAAAGATGAGTATGAGTTGACTTCTTCGATTATTTTGCAAATTACGGGTCAGCAAGAGATTCTGGATAACGTTCCTGTGATTCAAGAGTCCATCAAGTTGCGTAACCCTTACGTGGATCCACTTAGCTACATGCAGGTTGAACTATTGACTGAGCTGCGTGAACTTAGAGAAAACAATGAAGATGATGCAATTCTGCTTCGTGAAGTACTACTTACCATCAATGGGATTGCCGCGGGTCTTCGGAATACAGGCTGATCCCTTACAACACATATGAACAGCAACAGGATGATAAAGTCGGGAGCCTTGCAGCTATGCAGGTGTCTCGGCTTTTCGTGCGATTATAGGAGTTGCCCGTAGACGGAGGTGTTAGCAGCATGGGGCGATGGTTGGCAATGGTCCTTGTTCTTATTGGGGCGTCAAGCTACGGCTTGCTCTCTTCTTTTATTAAAATGGCTTATGATCAGGGTTTTACGGATGGACAGATTACGCCAGCTCAAATGACGATGGGTACCCTATTCGTGTGGGTATTGATACTTTTTCATAAAAAGTCATGGGTGAATCCCTTTAAGGGTCCGTGGATCAAGCTAGGGTTGATCGGAATCTTTGGCTTGTCGTTGACGACAATTTTTTACAATATCGCTTTGCAGGAGTTAGATGCGTCCATATCGATAATTCTGCTTTTTCAATTTACGTGGATGACCATCGCGATGGATTGTATAGTTAAACGGAGATTGCCGAAGCGGATGGAAGGCATCGCAATTGTGCTTATTTTGGCGGGGACGCTGCTCGCGGTAAATGTATTTGAGACCAACTGGAGCGAGCTCAGTTTTCTGGGCATTTTGTATGGCTTATTATCGGCTTTGACATATAGCATATTTTTATTTTTCACAGGGCAAGTGGTGAGCTCGTTACCTCCTCTCATGAATTCTGCGATTATGCTTACGGCCGCGATTCCTGTCATGTATATCTTGTATCCCCCAACCGTGTTTGTGCATGAAAATGGGGGAATGCTGATGCTATGGGGATTACTCTTGGGCTTCTTAGGACAGGCCTTACCTACGGTATCTTTTAACATTGGCATACCCAGAATTGGAAGTACACTTGCCGCTATGCTCGGATCCGTGGAGCTTCCTGTGGCTATCCTTGCTGCGTATTTACTTATTGGTGAACCGATCGGTATGTTACAATGGGGTGGAATGGCCTTAATTCTTGGAGGAATAATAATTTCTGAAAACAAATCTTAGACTCCTGCGTATATACTAAATGAGAGACTTTATCCACCGATGAATGATCTAATATAGAAGTTGACTTGTCGAGAAGCCGGAGGAAAACGAATTGAACTTTGTTGAAGCACGACTGGCTAAGCTGGCCAGAAATGGGGATCGCCATGCTTTTGCAGAGCTCGTGGAGCTCTATAAAGATAAGATCTTTCATTTGGCTTACCGCATGCTGAATAACAAGCAAGAAGCCGAGGATGCCGTGCAGGAAACGTTCCTGCGCGTATATACCAATTTGCATCGCTATGATGAGAATCAGAAATTTTCGACGTGGATTTTCCGAATTGGGACCAATCTCTGTATTGATAAGCTGCGTCGGCGGAAGATGACGTACTCCCTTGATGCTGAAATGACGGATGGCGAGGGCAATGATTACTATGCCATGCTGCCGAGTGATGAAGAAACGCCAGAGAAGCTCCTGATTGTATCGGAGACGCAGGCGCAAATTCATCGAGCGATTGAGGCGCTGCCTGAGAAATACAAATCTGTCGTTATCCTCAGGTACCTGCATGATATGTCTTTGCAAGAAATAAGCGATGTCTTGGAGATGCCTGTTACGACAATTAAAACACGTGTACATAGGGGCCGTGAGTACTTACGAAAAAGGTTGGAGCAAGAGGAACAAGTTGTTAGCACAAATCCTGTTGGAATCTGAAACATATTTGTATTCGAAACGTATGGTATACCACAACAAGTAAAAGTCCGACATATCTGTATACGGAGTCCGCTGAGGACGAGTGCGTTATGGAGGAAATACAAACTCTACTATTTCAAGAAAGGGGTGGCTGTTTCGTGAATTGTAAAGAAGCCCTCCCGCTCATACATGAATATCTCGACGGTGATTTACCAAAGACGGAATCTCTACAGCTGAAGGAGCACTTGATAGCCTGTCAGGCGTGTCATAACACTTTCAAGCAATTAGAGAAAACAGATGCTTTGGTTAAAATGCTGCCCTCCATTCAAGTTCCTGATACGTTAACTGCACAGATTATGAGCGGACTACCACCGATGAAAAAACGGAATTCGTGGATGGATTGGATTCGCAGACATCCGGCTGTATCCGTTGCAGTTGTTTTCGGAATGGTCATGTTCGGAAGCTTCGCGTCGATGTGGGATGATGATAAGAATCTGATGGTGCAGGGTGCTAATCTTCAGGACGTTGTGATTCAAGGAGATACCGTGACGGTTCCACAAGGGCATACGGTGAATGGCGATCTCGTTGTGAAACGCGGAGAGTTGAAGGTTGAAGGCGATGTAACGGGGAACGTCGTCGTTATTGATGGATCTGTCAATCTTGCCTCGACGGCGCATATATCCGGAGAAGTCAAACAAGTCGATGAAGCATTGAGCTGGGTCTGGTATAAATTAGGTGAATTCGTAGGTAGAATCACCCCTTAACGGAATGTCCCCTTGTAGTTGAGTCTATGGGGGGCTTTTTTTAGTTTCGGTATAGGAAAAATGAACCAATTCCTGCGTGGCGAGTCTAGATAAATAGAAGTATACCTAGGTTTATGTTATGATTCTTATATAGAGAGAACTTTGTACAGTCGCCTGGGGGAGTAGAGAATGGATTTAATCACGAGCATCTCGGCTAGGGATATCGTCGATATACTGATCGTCAGCTATGTGATTTATAAACTGATCCTGTTGGTGCGTGGGACAAGAGCCATTCAGCTAATGAAGGGAATTCTCGTCGTTGTAATTACATGGGTCATTAGTATTTGGTTCAAGTTAAGTACACTCCAGTGGATGATGAATCAGACGTTTACCTTCGGCGTCCTGGGTGTCATTATTATTTTTCAGCCTGAGCTAAGACGAGCCCTAGAGCAACTAGGCCGTGGGAAGCTATTTAGCAGCAGATCTTCTTCAGAAGAAGATCAAGATGTGAATAAACGGATCAGCGAAGTGATGCGGGCTGCGAACTATTTGGCCAAACGTAAGATTGGGGCCTTAATTGTATTTGAGAAAGAGACTGGACTTACGGACTACGTAGAATCCGGTGTTGCCATAGAGAGCAAAATCAGCGGAGAGCTGCTAATTAATATTTTCATCCCAAATACGCCGCTTCATGACGGTGCTGTTATTATACGGCAAGGTCAGCTGATGGCGGCTGGATGCTATCTGCCCCTATCTGAAAATCCTTTCATCTCCAAGGAGCTAGGTACTCGACATCGCGCAGCGATTGGCATGAGTGAGGTTTCCGATGCGATGTGTGTGATTGTATCGGAGGAGACGGGCCAGATTTCATTAACGATGAATGGGCATATTGTACGGGATATCAAAGAGGAATCGTTGATTTCTAAGCTTTTTGAAGAGTTGAAACCGAAAGCGAAAACAAAAGAAAAGAACCCTTTCTTGAAATGGAGGGGCCGTTCAAATGGATAAATGGTTACGTAATACGAATGTTGTGCGAATTGTTGCTCTGGTAATTGGGATCTTACTATGGGTCGTTGTCCATATGGAAGAGACGAATATTACGGGGAATTCGCCTCTGCGAGAGCGCGAAGAAACGATTAATAACGTAGCGATCACGACCAAATATGATGATACTCATTATCACATCTCGTCGATGTCGCCGGCCAATGTACAGATCATTTTGAAAGGGAAGGAAGCTTCCGTTAAGAAAGTAACATCAAGTAATACCTATCAGATTCAGCTCGATTTGACACAGGTAGGCAAGGGTGATCATGAGCTGGTGCTTACTCCTGTAGGCTTTCCATCCGATGTAGATGTGCAGATTGTGCCTAGGACAGTTCATGTAGTGATTGAAGAATTGCAGATGAAAGAAGTTCCTGTCGTCATTAATGTCAAAGGGACGCCTGCTGCAGGCCTTAAAGCTGGACAACCTATTGTGAAGCCTGGCAAGGTGTACATAACCGCTCAGACGAGTAAGTTGGAGCAGATTGAAAATGTCCGCGGCGAAGTTTCCGTTGATAAAGCACAGTCAGCTGTTACGAAGCAAGTCAGACTTCAGGCTTTTGATAAGGAAGGCAAAGAGGTCGTTCTTAACATGAATCCTTCTGTGGTGGATGTTGAGGTACCGATTACGAGCCCGTTCCAAACCATCCCATTGCAGCTGAAAATAAGCGGAGAACCGCCAAAAGGCTTTGCTATTGCAATGATTACGCAAAACCCTGATAAGGTGACGGTGTATGGCGCACAAGATGTCGTGGATCGACTTGAGTTCTATCAAGGACCGCAGCTCAGTATGCAGGATGTGAAGGAAACGAAAGATTTTGCACTGGACATTCCTCTCAGGAATAAAGTAACACAACTGGATCCTGCGAAGGTGACCGTCCATGTCGAGATTGTGCCTTCGATCACGAAAGCGATAGAAAATGTACCAATTACGATCATTGGTCAAAATGAAAACTACGTGACCAAAGTGACGCAGCCAGCGACAGCTTCTTTGAATATCACTGTAGAAGGTGCTCCTACCATTATTGATCAATTGAAAGTTGGGGACATTCAAGCGATACTAGATGTAAGTAACTTACCTCCGGGCAAGCATGAACTCAATATTACTTTGAATTTGCCAACCTTCGTCAAACTTGGATTACCACAAGAAGTGAAGGCTACGGTCGAAATCAGCGAGAAAACAGTTAAAGCAGCAAATCCATAATGGTATATAGAGAAAGAGGAGAATAAAAAAATGGGGAAATATTTTGGTACAGATGGTGTACGCGGTGTCGCGAATGGCGAACTTACACCAGAATTAGCTTATAAAGTAGGACGCTGCGGCGGGTATGTGTTAACGAGACAGGCAAAGCATCCGAAAGTCGTGATCGGGAGAGATACACGTATTTCGGGGCCGATGCTTGAGGCATCCCTTGTAGCTGGATTGTTATCTATTGGTGTTGAGGTTATTCGTATCGGTGTCGTGAGTACGCCAGCTGTTGCTTATTTGACAAAAAAGCTAGGCGCAGACGCAGGCGTTATGATCTCTGCTTCCCATAATCCGGTTGAGGATAACGGGATTAAGTTCTTTGGGGGCGACGGCTTCAAGTTATTGGATGAGACGGAGCTTGAAATTGAACAGCTGCTAGACGCAGCTGTGGATGAACTGCCTCGCCCAGTAGGCGGCGAGATTGGGACGGTTTCGGATCAGCCGGATGCGAAGCACGCTTATCTGGCGTTCTTGAAAGAGACGGTCAGCGCGTCATTCGCTGGCGTTAAGGTTGTACTTGACTGTGCGAATGGCTCCGCTTATGAGCTGGCTCCATTGATCTTCCGCGAGCTGGGAGCGGAAGTGATCACCATCGGCGCTGAGCCGAATGGGCGCAACATCAACGATGATTGCGGCTCCACCCACCCGGAGACACTTCGTGCCGAGGTAGTTAAGCATGGCGCAGCCATCGGGCTGGCTTTTGACGGCGACGCGGATCGTCTGATCGCGATCGATGAGAAAGGCGATGAAGTCGACGGCGACTTCATCTTGAGCATTCTTGGCGATGCGCTGAATCGCCAGGGTAAGCTGAACCACGGCACCATTGTGACTACGGTGATGGCGAATATCGGCTTTTTCAAAGGGATTGAAAAAGCGGGCTTGAAAGCTCTGCAAACAGCTGTAGGCGACCGTTACGTGATGGAAGAAATGCGTAAAGGCGGTTACAACCTAGGCGGGGAGCAATCCGGTCATGTGATTTTCCTAGATTACATCTCCACTGGCGATGGGATTCTTACTGCCCTGCAGTTGGTGAATACGTTAGTTGAATCTGGGCGTAAGCTTAGCGATTTGAAAGGGATTATGCGTAAATTCCCGCAATTGCTAGTCAACATCCGTGTAGCGGATAAAAGCAAGCTGAAGGATAACGCGGTAATTGAAGAAGCGATCCGTAAAGTGGAGGATGAGCTTGGTGATAACGGCCGCGTCTTGGTTCGTCCATCGGGTACAGAGTCTCTGATTCGTGTTATGGCGGAAGGCCCTGACAAGGAACAAGTAGAAGCATATGTTCACGATATTGCGAAGGTTATTCAAGAGCAATTGGTATAATCATAGGCAGCTAGCCCCCCATTTTGCTAGAAAAGGGCGAGATGGGGTTCAGGCATGCCAAAAATAAGTTGCACGGTTGTGCGAAAATGCATATGATGTAGTTACTCAAGAAGGAAAGGCAGGGCAGAGGTTATTCGTAACAAATAGCGCCAGAACTCGCAAGCGGGACGGAAATGTAGGCCTTTAAGGCTGCTACTACGCGGTGAGTTGACGAGGTGAAGGTGTTCGAAACATTCGGCGGGGACCTTCCGGCACGAGGAGTGCCGTTAAGTTGGAGAGCAAAATCGTTCGGGCGACCGGGCAGACAAGTATCCAACATCTATTAACGATTCAATCACATAACACGTAAAGAACGCCCTTATAGATGGTTTATTTCAATATGTAATATGTTTGCTAGTACGTTCAGATCCTTGACAAACAGCCCTTTACGATGCGGCTTATAAAAATTTGGAGGTTGTAACTATGTGCGGTATTGTTGGTTATATTGGAAAGCGTAATTCTCAGGAGATTTTATTGGATGGCCTCAAAAAGCTGGAGTACAGGGGCTATGATTCTGCTGGGGTAGCGGTGTATACGGCGGATGGCTTGCAAATTAAGAAGGCCAAAGGCCGTATTGCGAACTTGGAGTCGAAGTTAGGTGAAACGCCTTTGAACGGCAGTGTTGGTATTGGCCACACGCGTTGGGCGACACATGGCAAGCCTTCGGACGTGAATTCACATCCACACACCGATAATTCTCTGAAATTTTCTGTTGTGCATAACGGGATTATTGAGAATTATATTACGCTGAAAGAAGAGTTAATCGCGAAAGGGCATGTGTTCGTATCGGAGACGGATACTGAGGTTATTTCGCATTTGATCGCCAGCTTGTATGAGGGAGACATCCTCAAAGCGGTTCAAAAGGCTGTTAAGCACATGACGGGCGCGTTTGCGCTTGGAGTTTTGACGGAGTTCGAACCAGACCGTCTTGTTGCGGTACGTCAAGCTAGCCCGCTCATTATCGGGATTGGTGAAGGCGAGAATTTTATTGGTTCCGATATTCCTGCGATTCTAGAGTATACACGTAATGTGTTCATTCTTAATGATGGCGAAATGGCGCTATTAACGCGGGATGCTGTCGAATTAATGACATTAGAGGGGAATTTTATTTCCAGGGAAATGTTCCATGTCGATTGGGACATTGTTACGGCGGAAAAAGCCGGATTTGATCATTTCATGTTGAAAGAAATCTATGACCAACCGAAGGCATACCGTGATACGATGGGAAGTCGTATTGCACCGGATGGAAAGAGCGTTACGTTGAACGAGCTTACGATTACACCAGAGGCGATTCGCAACATTAGCCGTGTGCATATCGTCGCTTGTGGAACGGCATTCCATGCTGGTATGGTTGGGAAGTATGTTATTGAGAAAATGGCGCGTATTCCGGTGGAAACGGATGTAGCGTCTGAATATCGTTATCGTTCCCCGATCATCACAAAGGATACGCTCGTGATTGTTGTAAGCCAATCCGGTGAAACGGCGGATACATTGGCAGCACTTCGTGAAGCGAAACGTTGTGGAGCGCATGTTTTGGCGATTACGAATGTGGTAGGAAGCTCGGTTGCGCGTGAAGCGAACGATATTATTACCACATGGGCAGGACCGGAAATTGCGGTTGCTTCAACGAAAGCCTACACGTCGCAATTGATCGGTTTCTATCTCTTGGGCTTGCACTTGGCGCAAACGCTTGGCACGCAAACCCCTGAAGAAATCGCAGAAGTGATTACAGCGATGAAGGAATTGCCTGGGCAAGTGAGCGAGATTTTGGAGCAAGCGGAAGCGCTGAAAGTCGTTGCAGAAGAGATGGCGAAGCATGATAATCTGTTCTTCATCGGCAGAGGCTTGGATTATGCGGTAGCGCTGGAAGGCTCGCTGAAGCTGAAAGAGATCTCTTACATTCACTCCGAGGCGTATGCAGCTGGTGAGTTGAAGCACGGTACGCTTGCGCTGATCGAGGATGATATCCCAGTGATTGCTTTAGCAACGCAGCATGAGCTGCTTGAGAAAACCGTGAGCAATATCAAAGAAGTGAAGGCGCGCGGCGCGAACGTATTAGGTATTGCTGTGGAAGGTGAAACGGAGCTGCAGAAGTCGGTAGACAGCACGTTCATTATTCCGAAAACATTGGATGTGTTAACACCTGCGTTGTCTGTGATTCCTTTGCAGTTGCTGTCCTACTACGCGTCGTTGGCGCGTGGGAATGATGTGGATAAGCCGAGGAATTTGGCGAAAAGTGTGACAGTAGAATAAGGAATGGGCGCCCGCCAGAAATGGAGGGCGCTTTTTCTATTTTAATTCCATTTATTTTTTCTTACCCATCTTGTAAAAACCTCAAATTTGAGTATAATAACAAATGGATATTCAAATTTGAGTAAAATCAAGGTGAAAGGATTGAAATCTATGGATGCTAATCGCAGTAATGTAAAGCTGGTCATTGCAGGTCTGCTTCTCGGCTTATTTATCGCCGCGCTGGATCAGACAATTGTATCGACCGCTATGGGTACGATTATTAAACAACTTGGAGGGCTGGATAAGTTTGTATGGGTTTACTCCGCCTATATGATCGCAATGGTTGTCTCCACACCGATTTTCGGTAAACTCTCGGATATGTTTGGGCGCAAGTCGTTCTTTATGATCGGGCTTATTCTATTTATGCTGGGATCCATTCTTTGTGGAACGGCACAAAATATGGAGCAGCTCATCATTTACCGTGCTATCCAAGGGGTTGGCGGCGGGGCGCTGATGCCAATTGTATTTACGATCATTTTCGATTTGTTCCCAGCTGAGAAACGCGGCAAGATGATGGGGCTTTTCGGCGCTGTATTTGGTATTTCAAGCGTGTTTGGCCCTATTCTAGGCGGAGTGATAACGGATAATATCAGCTGGCGCTGGATTTTCTACATTAACGTTCCTCTAGGTATTCTTTCTCTGCTCTTCATTGCCAATGCGTATCATGAGAATAAAAATAAACGCAAACAATCGATCGATTGGATCGGTGCGATTACACTAACTGGTTTCGTGCTATTCCTTATGTTCGGTCTGGAGCTTGGTGGCACAGACGGATGGGCTTGGAACTCCGGGAAAACGATCTCGCTTTTCATCGCATGTGTCGTATTCCTTATTGCTTTCTTCTTAGCTGAACGAGTAGCGAAAGATCCAATTATTAAACTGAGTCTTTTCAAAAATAAGGTGTTCACGAGCAGCATGGGCATCTCGGTGCTATATGGCGGCGTGATGATCGCGTCAGCTTCCTATATTCCGCTTTTCATTCAAGGTGTATTCCATAAAACGGCCACACAAACGAGTACGGTCATGATTCCGATGATGCTTGGTGTTGTCGTGAGCAGTCAAATTGGTGGGCGTGTTGTTTCGAAGTTCCGCTATCGTGACGTTATGCTGGTATCTGCGTTGATGCTGATTATCGGTTTATCACTTCTTGGATTCGTGATGGACTCGTCAACAAGCCGTCTCGTCATTTCACTCTTTATGATTATTGTAGGTCTCGGTATCGGGGTTTCCTTCTCCCTGTTGAACATTTCAACACTGAACGCTGTACCTCCGCAATATAAAGGGACATCTTCGTCGCTGATTACGTTCTTCCGTACAATCGGCTCGGCGCTTGGGATTACTGTTTTCGGTGCCATTCAGAAATCCGTGTTCCAATCCGATGTTAAGCTGCTGCCGAATCTGAATCCTCAATTGGCTGCACAGATTAAAGGCGGTCAAGCGCTTCTTGATCCAAGCGTGCAGAAACAAATGGGTCTTAGCGCGGATGTTGTGCAGGTGATGCTGCAGCAATTTGCGAATTCGGTCATTGCCATTTTTCAATGGTCGCTCATTCTTCCAATCGTCGCGCTGATTTTTGTGTTTCTGATGGGACGCGCGCGCTTAGAGTTGAATAAAGCTGGAGCTCCTGGCGGACCTGGCGGGCCTGGTTCACAAGGTGGTCCAGGTAAACCAGGTTCTTCGGGTGGTGGAGGCGGCGGCAAACCTGAGCCTACGTATAACGGAGGCTAAGGCATCATGTCGATCAGGCTTTTAATACTGGGTTTGCTGATGGAGCGGGACATGCATCCCTATGAGATTCGACAAACAATCAAGCAGCGCAACTGGAACGAAAGCTTCAAGCTCAGAGACGGGTCACTTTATTATGCCGTGGATCAACTGCGTGAGGATGGCCAGATTGAAGCAGTTGAGGTTATTGCTAATCAAGGAAATAACAGGCCAGATAAGACAATTTACCGCATTACGACCCATGGACGTGAAGCTTTCTTGAAGCTGCTCGAGGAGCAGTTTAAGCTAACTTCCTATCCGCAGCATCCGCTATTTCTCGCTATGCCATTTGTTCGCCACGGTGATCCAGGGATGATCGAGGATCTCATCATGAAGCAGCTTGACGTGTGTGAAACACGAGTAGCCCGCATGCAAGCAGTATTGGAGCTGAAAGCTGATTTCCTTCCTCGTGGAAGTTTGCTAATGATCCAAGGCTTCATTCAATTTGGTGAAACGGAGAAGTTGTGGTTGTTGAGCTTGCTGGAGGAAGCGCGTTCGGGGAAATTGTTTGAAGCGCATAAGTTAACGAACGAACAAATAGAGCTCTTAGAGTCTAGGGTGAAAGAGTTCAAAAAGTAGGAAAAAGAGAAGCCGCGGCTTCTCTTTTTTTTTGCGTTTGCAAGGTTATATTTCAAATACCTATCTGGCTTCTACATATAAGTTATCGACCTCAAAGCTGGCCGTATAAGCGCGACCACCGACCTTGCCTGCGGGCAGCGGAGTACTATCCGTAGCGCTCAATTTCTCTTTCGCTCGACAAAGGCATTCGCATACAAGACACTGCTTGCGAATCCACGCGCTTAAGCGGCGATGGAGGTATTCTTCACGTATATTTGGATTAAAGGGAAAGACGGTAAAGCGAGCTTTAATACGGGGTCTATTGCCGCGACAGGAACGTGGGGCTTCTGGGGCATCACGAAATCTGCCAAGGACCCGATGAAGGCCGCTGAGCTGTTGAATTCCTGGCTGACGGAGATATATGGAACGTGGTGAAGGATGGCTAAGAAGGCAATGACTATACGATCAAGGATGGCCAGAAAGTAGCGCCTGCAACACTTCCAACCGACTACATCCGCAAGAACACGATGAGACGCGCGAACGAGGAATCGTTCTTCATTAAGGTAGGAACGCCGAAGGATATTGTTGATAGAATTACACAATGATGATGAAAATTATTATGGGCAAAGAGCCTGTCGATAAATTTACGGAGCTGCAAAGCGGCTGGTATAAAACGGCGGCGATGAGTATGCGAAGCAAATGAATGACTACATTACGAGTTTGAAAAAGTAACTCTTGCAGTACAGGAGCAAGATAAACAAGAAAAGCTGTCTCAGAAGTCATCTAATGACGGAGAGACAGCCTTTTGTGCGCTTGGCAGCGCATCATGCTAACAGGAGAAACTAATCATCATGACAATCGTGTTGATAAAATCCCTTGTAGAATGACTTCAAGTCCCCAACGGAACCGCTCATTTGAGTCCGTGTTACCAGAGAACAATTCCTCCTTCAGACTGGCGATCAGAGGGTAGCGAAGCGGGTCGGCGGATTGGAACGATGTCTTGAGCGTTGATATCTGATCATCCCCATTCTTCCTCCATGAAGCTTTCTCGAATGCCACGGAGGAGACATAGAACAAGAAGAGATCTAACCCCCAGGCCGCTGAACGGGATGTAACTTCTCCCTCCTGCAACCTGCTGAGAATGAACTCTGACAGTCGCAGCGAGTTGGTCCCTATCGGAATCGTAGTGAGCGATAGCTCCGCTAAGCCCGGATGCTCGTAAAGTAGCATGAGATAGGCATCCAGCGCTTCAAACAAGGATTGTTTCCATGTGTTCTCACCGGGGTCAGGCAAGACGACTTGACTGAGTCCGTAATCCATGACATAAGCGCTAAGTTCCTGGAGGTTCTTGACGTAGACATACAAGGAAGATGGCCCTGTATCCAGAGCTTTAGCAACTTTGCGCATGCTCATTCCTGACATGCCTTCCTCTTTCAGTAACGCATAAGCGGTCTCGACAATGAGTTCAATGCTAAGCGGCTCTTTGGCTGGCCGAGCGCGGCGACTAATAATAGGTTGATTAGATTTTCTCATATTTTCCTTATAACATGTTTTGGGATAATAGTAAATCTACCGTTACGGAAAGAATGTTACTTCGAATAGATTAGTTACTTGACAAAAATAACTAACAATAATATAATTACTTACATAAAGTAACTGGAAGTCGCGACAACTGTCATGATGCCATTAGGAGGAGAGAAAATAATGAACTTTCATCGTGAACCACATACATTTGTAGGGCAAGTCAATCTGAAGGTTCAAAATCTAGAACGGTCCCTTACCTATTATCAAGATGTGATTGGTTTTAAAATCTTGGAGCAAACAGAGAAGCGTGCTAACTTGACTGCGGATGGGAAGACGACGCTGTTATCCCTCGAACAACCGGATAACGTTGTACCTAGCCGCGGGAGAACGACAGGGCTTTATCATTTTGCGCTGCTGTTACCAACGCGGTCCGATTTGGCACAAATGATTCTTCATTTTGCTAATAAAGGTTTGCAGCTTGGATCTGCCGATCATCTTGTCAGTGAAGCTCTCTACCTGTCAGACCCAGATGGGAATGGGATTGAAGTATATAGAGACCGCGATCCTTTGGCATGGCAATGGCAGAATGGGGACGTGAAAATGGCGGTTGACCCTTTGAATATAAGGGACCTTGTTGGGATTGAAGAGTATCCAGTGTGGAGCGGTCTGCCGGTAGGTACGGTTATGGGGCATATTCATTTGCATGTCTCCGACTTACAAGAGACAGAACAATTTTACACAAAAGGTCTCGGATTTGAAGTTGTTAATCGCTATGGAACGCAAGCGCTTTTCATCTCAACTGGCAAGTATCATCACCATATTGGATTAAATACTTGGAACGGTGAGGGTGCTCCGCAACCAGCTGAAAATAGTGTTGGTCTTCGATCATTTACCTTAGTTTACCCCAATGAAACAGCGCGGAATCAGGCTATTACTAATTTGAACAAGATGGGTGCAAGTGTTAAAGAAGAGGGCGGTACTTGGATCACTACAGATCCTTCGGGGAATCGTATTCATTTGCTTATGTAAAAGAAGGCTTTTTGGAGAAAATACATTTGGCAGGAAAAATAAGGAGGACACGATAATGAAACATTTAATCGTTTATGCTCACCCAAACTCTGAGAGTTTAAACCACGCCATACTGGATACGACGGTGAATACGTTAAAGAAACAAGGCCATGAGGTAACGGTACGTGACTTGTACGAACTGGATTTTCAACCTGTGCTGAAACCAGCGGATACGGCTGCTATGAGAAATGGGCATACACCGCAAGATATTCAAACTGAACAAGATCATATAGCCCAAGCTGATGTGATAACATTTATTTATCCGATTTGGTGGACGGGTCTGCCAGCGATATTCAAAGGTTATATAGACCGTGTCTTCTCTTACGGATTTGCCTATAGTGTGGGTGAAGAAGGCATTATTAAACTGCTCGCAGGTAAAAAAGGAGTTATCATCAATACGCATGGTACTCCAAACGAGGTTTACGATCATATTGGCATGACCAACGGATTGAAGCTCACGTCCGACACCGGTATATTTGACTTTGTTGGTATTGAATCCTTAGGTCATCTGTTCTTCGGCAGTATCGGATATCTTGATGATGCTTCTTACAAAGGAATCTTAAAGCAAGTTGAAGATAAATTGGACTCATTATTCTCGTAAAAGCGCTAACTTAAATCCCATCCTCGCTTAAAGCGCGGTGGGATTTTTTCGTTCGTGTATCGCCTAGGTGACAGGCAAGCTAATGTACATCATTTCGGGTGTAGGGTAGCGCCTAAAATCTTGGTTGCTAGGGTAGCGAACTGTGAGCGATCAGTCTCAGAAAGCACTTCGACAACATCAAGGACTTGGCGCTCGATCTCGGCACCTACGACATGGATGAGCTGCCGACCATCAGCCGTTACGCTCACGTTAAATCCCCGCCGGTCGCCGGGAGAGATGGTACGTTCGACGAGGCCGCGGCGTTCAGCGCGATCGACTAAGCCCGTGATGCTGGATTTGTCTAGACCAAGATACTGGGCAAGTTGGAGCATGCTGGGTTCACGATCCCTTAGAATGCCGAGCAGCCGGATTTGAATGATCGACAGGTCATGGTCGGCACCAATTCGCCCGAGAATGGTTTGAATATGAAAGGAAAGTTGGACCAAACTGTCCAAGATGGATAGATCGTTTTGATGTGTAAAAGGTTCATTATTCAACATGTTCACTCCGGACTTATCAATATTCGAACGATGGCCAAAGAGATGAGTCTTTGACGTTCGGTCGCCATCTCCTGACAGTATACCACAATAGCCATTGACTTTGTACGTGGAACAAACTATATTGTTTGTAACACAAACTAAATTCATGCGCGATGTCGCAAAATGGAGGTCTTTTATATGTATGCTGCTGTTGTGCGTTCTTTCGATAAGGCTCCTCAATATGACTTGTTTGATACACCACAGCCATCCGGAAAAAATGAGATTCTCGTCGATGTTCTTGCTGCCGGGTTACACACGCGCGTGCGGTCTCAGGCAAATGGCTCACACTATACCAGTTCAGATCAATTGCCGCTCATCCCTGGGATTGACGGCGTTGGGCGGCTGCCAGATGGCAAATGTGTCTACTTCGTTGCTCCTGACACCTCATTAGGGACGTTCGCAGAGAAGTCGGTTATCGACTTGCGCCGCAGTGTGCCACTGCCCGAAGGTGTTGATCCTGTTCTCATCGCAGCAGCCATGAATCCCGCTATGTCAGCATGGGTGGCACTGCAACGCCGAGTGGATTTCCAACCGGGGCAAAAGGTGCTAGTACTCGGAGCGACAGGAAATTCGGGACAGATGGCTGTCCAAATTGCCAAGCTTCTAGGCGCAAGTCACGTGATTGGCGCTGGGCGTGATCAGCAGCGGCTCCATGCTCTTGCTGCGCTAGGCGCGGACGATCTAGTCTCTCTTGCCGGAGATCCGGAAGAGGTTGCAGAAAGGCTAGGAGAGGCTGCTTCTGAAGTAGATATCGTTATCGACTATCTGTGGGGGAAACCAGCCGAGCTTGCCATGCTGCCGATATTGACGAAGAGATCAGATCGCAGCCGTGCATTAACGTGGATCCAAATAGGCTCCGTTGCCGGCCCGACAGCTGCGGTGCCTTCAGTCGCCCTTCGATCTGCCAACTTCCAAGTGATTGGCAGTGGCCAAGGCTCGGTCTCGACGGCTGGATATGTAGCGGAATTCCCAGATCTGATCGCAGCGATTTCGGCTGGTAAGCTTACCGTAAATGCGGAATCATTCCCGCTCTCTGACGTGGAGAAAGTGTGGAATGCTCCTACTAATCACGGAAAACGTGTGGTTTTTATCCCGTGATTGGATGAACTTCCACACCGCGGCTTATGCAAAAAACTGCACGATAACCGTAATGAAGCCCTTGTTTTCTCCAATAGGAGGGACCAAGGGCTTCTTCATTCCGAATCCAGAATTAAGAATCAAGAATCAACAGAATTGTACGTACCATCAGCAGGCCGTGCCGTGGCTTTACGGTTCAGTACGATGTTGCGGAAATAAATGAACACACTGGGCAGCTGCCCAAGCAGAAAGACAGGGTCTTTCCGATAAATGGCATAGATCGAAAGGACAGCACTACCTAGAATGCTATATACCCAAAAAGAGAGGGGAATGACGGTTCTTTTCGCTTTCTCACTCGCCAGCCATTGCGTAATAAATCGCATGGAAAACATGATTTGTCCGATAAAACCGAACACAATCCAGCCAATTTGATAGGGCGACAGGTTAACCGCAAAATGCCACCACATATTATTGTCCCTTTATCTGATAATGAATGACTCGTTTGCGCAGCCAGCCAATGACGATCGCATCCATAAGTCCGACGAAGGCGCGGTTGAATACGCCGTATTTGGAAACGCCATGTTGTCTCTCACGGTGGGATACGCCTACTTCGATGACCTTGAAGCCGTTGATTTTCGCTAATGTCGGTAGGAAGCGATGCATGCCCTCATACAAGTAATAACTGTCCGCGACTTCGCGTTTCATGAGCTTCATGGGGCAGCCTGTGTCATAGATTTTGTCGCCAGTTAGCCAGTTACGGACGCCGTTGCCGACGCGAGAAGACACTTTCTTAACGAAGGTATCCCTCCGGTGGACGCGTTTACCATTTACGAAATCCATGTTCACGATATAAGGCATAAGCTTGAAAATATCACGAGGATCTGTCTGCAGATCAGCATCAATCAAGGCGACAAGCTCGCCACTGGATTGCTTAAGCCCGGCCGAAATGGCCGCCGTTTGCCCGCTATTTCTTTCAAAATGAATGACTTTAACGGCTGGATCCGATTTAGCCAGCTCATTTAATAGAATTGCGCTCCGATCCTTACTGCCGTCATTAACAAGCACGATTTCATAGCTTTCAATCTTGCCGCGGACAGCATCCGTTATTTCTTGATGAAGCAGCTTAATATTGTCTTCTTCATTATAGATGGGTGCTATAATCGAGAGTTTGACCATTTGTATTCCCCCTATACCATGTCACAAACTTAGTTATTCCTGTTTCAAAATCAGTCAGGGGATTGTAGCCGAACAAAAGGTTGGCTTTGGAAATATCAGCGTAGGTTTGATCGACATCCCCAGGTTGGTTTGGCATCCGACGGATGCGGGCTTTGGTACCGAATGCGGCTTCTAACTGCTGGACCAATTCGCGGAGTGTGATCGTCCGATTCGTGCCTAAATTCACAATCTCATACACCAATTCGTCTTGCTGCTCAACGTAGTGCAGGGCTCCGATGATACCCTCAATAATATCACCCACGTACGTGTAGTCTCGGCGAGTGGAGCCATCCCCGTAAAGCGTGAGTTCCTCACCACGATCAAGTGACTTGGCAAACTTGTGAATGGCCAAATCGGGCCGTTGGCGTTCGCCATACACCGTGAAGAAGCGCAGCATTATCGTATTGATCTCATGCAAATAATGGTAGGCATGCGCCAGCACTTCACACATCTTCTTCGTGGCGGCATACGGCGAAATGCTGCGATCGACGCTGTCTAACTCCGAGAAGGGAACCTTGGTCTGATTGCCGTAGACGGATGAGGAAGAAGCGCACAGCCAGTGGCGTACCCCATGCTTACGCATGGCCTCGAGCACCGTGAGCGTCCCTTTCACATTCACGTCTTCGTAGAGAAGCGGTTGTTCAATAGATGGTCTGACGCCGGCCATAGCAGCAAGATGAATAACAGTATCTATATGTTTATGCGCAAAAACGTCATCCATATCTTCTGAATGGCGAATATCTGCAACGATCAAAGAGAATTGATCGGTATTCACAAGCTTTTGCAGATGCACCAGATCGGCTGATTTGTTGGTAAAAGGAAAAGGAATGGCTATTCCTGCAGCATCCAGAAGATTTCTAATTTTAATCCTGTAGTCATAAGCATCGTTGAAATTATCAACGCAGACGACACGATGTCCGAGTTGTAACAGCCGCTCACAAAGATGGGAGCCAATGAAACCTGCTCCTCCTGTTATGCAATAGGTTTTCATGAATCCTCCTTGTGGTCAGCTGGAGCCAACCGAATAGTACTGAAATTGTTCACGTACCTGTACATCTGTTGTGAACATATTTCGTAGATCGAAAAAGGCATTACCGCGCATCGTTTTGGCGATCATAGGCCAGTTATGTGCTCGGAATTGGTGCCATTCCGTCATCAGGACGATCGCATCGGCATCTTGGGCGGATGCTGCTTCGCTTTGGCAATAGTGGATACGATTGTTAAAATCAGACCACATGCGCTTGGCTTGTTCCATCCCTTGCGGGCAAAATACGTTAACCATGGCCCCCTGCTGCAGTAGCCCCTTAATGATTTCGAAGCTCGGCGCATAGCGAATATCATCCGTTTCTGGCTTGAAGGAAAGTCCCCATATGGCAATGGTCTTTCCTTGTAAGGTGCCGTTAACCGACAAAGCTTCACTTATTTTGTTTATCATGCTTTTCATTTGCTTCTCGTTAGCCGCGATGGCAGCACGGATGATATAGAGGTCTTCATCATTTTTTTCGCCGATATCCAGCATGGCCTGCGTATCTTTGGGGAAGCAGCTGCCACCATAACCCGGGCCTGCCTGTAGGAAATGAGGAGAGATGCGCTCATCGAGACCCATGCCAGTGGCAATATCCTGAATATTGGCGCCCACTTTTTCCGATACAAGGGCAAGTTCATTAATAAAAGAAATTTTGACGGCCAGAAACGAGTTGGATGCGTATTTGATCATTTCGGCTGTTTCTAGGTTCGTATATAGAAAAGGTACATGATGCTGGATGTGTACCTGATAGATCGTTTGCAGGGTTTCTTTAGCTTGGCTGCTCTCCGTACCAATAATTACGCGAGATGGTGATAGGGCATCAGTTACCGCTTTCCCTTGGCGTAAGAATTCGGGGTTAGACACGACATCTGCCCTGAAGTCTGACCGTCTGTCTGTCAGTAATGTGTCGAGATAAGTCGCAATACGGCGGCTAGTGCCAACTGGCATAGTTGATTTGCAAACAATCACTTTATAACCATTTATATAGGTAGCAATTTGCTGAATAACGTCTCGAACATAAGAAAGATCAGCACCACCATCCTCTTTGGCAGGTGTGCCAACGGCAATAAAGATAACGTCACTTTCCTGGATAACCTGTTGGGGACTTGTTGTAAAGGTCAGTAGTCCATCCCGTAAACTGTGCCTGAGAAGTTCCTCTAAGCCTGGTTCATAAATCGGTGAATTGCCATCCTGTAAGTGTTTAATTTTATCCACATCTACATCCATGCAAGTGACTTGAAAGCCATAACTGGAAAGTACGGCTCCGTGAACTAAACCAACGTATCCTGTACCCATAATTCCAATTTTAATGGTAGACTCACCTCCTAGCTGATCTTGGGAATAAAGTTAATAAACACTTTGTTGTATACTAAACTATTTGTAAACAAATTATAATCATCACTTGGGTGGTTCACAAGCGACAGATTCTTAGGAAATGTTGATTACTTTATAAAAGAAAACAATCTGTTGCCGATCTTGAGGATAATCTACAAAGTGTCCTTTACCTGTTGTATAGAACCATTCAACGAAAATAAAAAGCCTAGGATCCATGTAAGGAATCCTAAGCTTCTACAAATACTAAGAAAGAGGTCATTTCTTGGGAACTCTGTTGGTTTCATTCTTCGGGAGATGGAATAATTCTGAAAGTTGAGAAGCCAAAAAATGTGGCGTGTAAGGCATATCATTACGAAGCCAAAATACAATCGTTCCGATAATGGCGGAGGAGCCGTACCAGATCGCGATATCTTTTTGCACGTTCAACGTTTTGGATGCCCCCAGCTTGTCCATACGACCCATGATAAAATCCGAGATCAATTTCATGAGTCGTTCCGTAAAGACAGGCATGCGTTTGGAAGCGAGCAGCACCTTGTAGAACTTGGAATTCTGTTCAATGTGCTCAAGCATCCGAATCATGATCTCCATGTTAAAACCAGGAGGATTGGGAACCTCATTCAGGATGTCTTGGATTTCGTTAATCATATCATCAGCCAATCGATCGAGCATATCTGGTATATCGCGATAATGCAGATAGAAGGTGACACGGTTAATGGTCGCACGCTCCGCGATACGATTCACGGTTATTTTCTCGAGCTCCATCTCTTGGAGTAATTCAATAAAGGCATCTCGAATTAATAGACGTGTACGCAGTACACGCGGGTCAATACGTTGTGTTGGTGCTGACATCATGACTCATCCTTTCTACTTGTATGGAATTATTATGCTAAACGACAAATTCTGCGAGTTGTGTAGATGATGATTGGAATAGACGACAAATGGAGCGGCAGCTGTTACTTAATCAACATTCATAAAAAAGGTGTTGCTTGTGAACATTAGAATGGATGTCTATAATATTATTTACATTAAGTTTATTATACAACATTTTGTCAATTAGTTCGAATCCGTAGTAGAAAGGATTAACTGCCATGAGTAAACCTGCAGAATTGGATACCAGCTCGATTAAGAAAGGCCCGTTGTTGTTTGTTATGATTTTGGGGGCGTTCATTGCCGTTCTGAATCAGACGATTATGAGTGTTGCTTTACCGAAGCTCATGGTTGAATTTGATATCGTCGCGTCGACAGGCCAATGGCTGACCACTGGCTATATGTTGGTAAATGGCGTCTTAATTCCGATAACGGCATTCCTCATGCAGCGGTTTACGACACGTGAGCTGTTTCAAGCCTCTATGATTATCTTCCTTATTGGTAGTATTGTTTCAGCCGCGGCACCTGGATTTGAAGTTTTATTGATTGGCCGCTTGATTCAAGCAGCTGGAGCTGGTATTTTAATGCCACTTCTGATGAATGTCATCCTGACCATCTATCCACCAGATAAGCGTGGAGCTGCGATGGGCATGGTTGGGTTGGCGATCATTTTCGCCCCGGCTGTCGGTCCTACGATCGCTGGTTATGTTTTGGAGCATTATTCGTGGCGTACGTTGTTCTATGGCATTATTCCATTTGCTGTCATTGTCATTGTAGTTGCTTGGATTTATCTGAAAAATGTCTCTGAACGGACTTATCCGAAAATTGACGCGTGGGGTGCGGTTCTTTCGACCTTGGGATTCGGCTTCCTGCTTTACGGCTTCAGCAGCGCAGGTGGTAAAGGATGGTCAAGTGCGGAAGTCATCGTCTCTCTGATTGTTGGTGTCATTGCTTTAATCTTATTTACATGGCGTCAATTGGTCATCAAAGACCCTCTGCTTGATCTTCGAGCATTCAAGTACAACATGTTTACCTTAACAACGGTGATCAACATTGCCGTTACCATGGTGATGTATGCCGATATGATGCTGCTTCCTCTTTATTTACAAAATGCACGTGGATATACCCCGTTGGAGTCTGGTGTTCTCATGCTTCCTGGCGCACTCCTCATGGGAATCATGATGCCAGTGGCGGGTAAACTGTTCGATAAATTCGGAGCGAAGTGGTTGTCCGTTGTGGGTATGGCCATTACGATCGTAACGACACTCGGATTCATTAATTTAACGGATTCAACCAGTTATTCGTATCTAGTTCTCATGTCGACAGGACGTCGCTTCGGGATGGCGCTGTTCTTAATGCCGATCACCACCGCGGGCCTCAACCAATTGCCTGCAAGACTGAATGCGCACGGGACAGCGATTTCGAATACGATCAAGCAAGTGGCAGGCGGAGTAGGTACCGCGCTATTGGTCACCGTGATGACAACAAGAACGAAATCCCATCTCATCGAAATGATGACGGCGAATGGAACAGCGACTGCGTCTAAGGAACTTATGAAAGAGGCATCCATCCAAGGCATTAACGACTCTTATCTTGTCATTATTGGTATCGGGGTTGTGGGCTTATTGTTGTCTTTCTTCATTAAACGTGTAAATCAAGCTGAGGATGAGCCAGAACCTATCGTCAAGCGGAAGCCGGTTAATGCAGTATAAAAAGAAGTTTCAGAGGAAAAGCGTCTCCCTTAAGTGGGAGATGCTTTTTTCGCATTAAATTGCTACTAGTCAAATGTCACATTCTAATTTATAATGTGCTTAGTAGAGTTGCAATTAAGCAGCTCTTTTTTTAAAAGCAATACTGTGCTTGATTTAGGCGCATATACTTGTAAGGGGTACAAATGAGAAGGGGAGATGTTGAACCATGCATGTCGTTTCAATTATTTTACAATCGTTATTAGCGTTAGCTTTTCTTATGGCGGGTATCGGTAAAATCACAGGATCCAAAATGCACGTAGAGAATTTCAAAAAATTGCGATTACCACAATGGTTCCGTGTATTCACAGGACTGGTTGAGTTCGTGTCCGCAGCCGCGTTAGTTGTTGGTTTCTGGGATGCGAGCTGGGTCGCGGCAGGCGCACTTGTGATTGCGATTACAGCGATCGGGGGAGCACTAGCCCATGTGCGTGCGAAGGATTTCTTGAAAGAAATGTTTCCGATCATTTTCATCGGTATTTTAGCGATTATCCTTTTCTTCATCAACGTTTCGGATCTTTCGAATTTCCCAGGGTTCAACTAATCGATAGAGATAAGACAGCGAGTACAGTAGACTCCCACTTGGGGGTAGGCTGTGCTCATTTTTTTATCCTATTTAATGAAGCGAATAAAGATTAGAACGCCTTGTACAGGCTAGAGGGAAGCGGGCGATAGGTGTATAATGAGAAAAGTTGACGAACGGACCCGACTTTTCTAAGGCTGAATGGTCGAGTAGCACGGGTGAAATGAAGGAGTGGAAGTGGGTTGTGGGTTCAAACTGTTAAAATGGCATGGTTCTCCAATGTCCGTAAAGATGTGCTTGCGGGGATAACGGTTGCCCTAGCACTGATTCCTGAAGCGATTGCATTCTCCATCTTGGCGGGCGTAGATCCGATGGTGGGGTTATACGCCTCTTTCTGTATAGCCGTGACGATATCGATCGTTGGCGGGCGTAGGGGGATGATTTCGGCGGCGACAGGAGCGATGGCCTCGTTGATGGGACCCATCGTAGCCAAATATGGGATCGAGTATTTATTTGCCGCGACGATACTTACAGGCATTTTGCAGTAGTCACGATCATCGGCTTGAATGCGGAAAGTACGCAGTTGATGGATCAAGTTGGTAATGTGTAAGAGCAGGCCTTTCAAATAGGGGTGAAGATGACGTTGAAATATCCAAAGGCACTTGCCGAGTATGCCGGGAAATACCTCCATATCGCACTTATAGGTTCATTTATCAAATGGCTTTTCTACGGAAGCCTTGTCGGCGTTCTGACGGGGTCTGCATCTGCGCTGTTCCTGGCTAGCTTGGATTTCGTGACGGAGAAAAGAATGGCCCATCCATGGTTGTTATTTCTTTTACCCGTGGGCGGCGCCTTGATGGCGTATATCTATCTGAAAATAGGCAAAAACGCGGGCAAGGGGAATAACTTGATCCTTGAACAAGTGAATGAAGGCAAGGAGTCGATCCCTTTGCGGATGGCGCCACTGGTCCTCCTCGGGACCGTGCTCACGCATTTGTTTGGCGGCTCCGCGGGCCGTGAGGGCACGGCCGTGCAAATGGGGGGAAGCTTAGCCGAATGGATCGGCAAACGCTTCCGAGTAGATGCACACGATCGGAGAATCCTGCTCATGTGCGGCATCAGCAGCGGGTTCGGCTCCGTCTTCGGCACGCCGCTTGCGGGGACGGTCTTCGGCTTGGAAGTGCTCAGCATCGGGATGGTGCGATACCAAGCGTTAATTCCCTGTTTTATCGCCAGCTTCGTTGCGAACCTCGTAACTACGGCATGGGGCATTCATCATATTCATTATGCCATGGGGGCTGTGCCTGAGTTATCCACAGGGGTTATAGTCAAAGTCGTGTTTGCGTCGATCCTATTCGGCTTAGCGAGCATCTTGTTCAGTGAATTGACTCATGGTTTGAAGAAATTGTACACCTACCTATTCAAAAATGCGATGTTGAAAGCTTTTATCGGCGGGCTGGTGATCATCCTGTTGGTTGCGATCTTCCGAACTCGAGATTACCTAGGACTAGGCATTCCTTTGCTGCAGCAAGCTTTCGTAGAGCCTGTCGCTCATTTCGCTTTCTTATGGAAAACGATTTTCACCGCGCTCACGCTGGGTGCAGGTTATCTGGGCGGGGAAGTGACGCCGCTATTCGTGATCGGGGCTACGCTCGGTAATTCACTTGCCGATGTGTTAGGGCTTTCCGCACCGTTCCTGGCCGGTCTTGGCCTTATCGCGGTATTCAGCGGGGCAACGAACACGCCGCTTGCCTGCTTTATCATGGGTATCGAGCTGTTCGGCTCCGAAGGCATCATCTACATGTTCATGGCCTGTATCGTGAGCTATCTGTTCTCCGGACATACGGGGATCTACACGTCACAACGCATCGGATTGTCCAAGTCGAGGGGGCATGTACTACCTGAGAACGCGACATTAGGGTCAGTTAGGGTCACAGATAAAAGGGAGTGAAGGGTATGCGGAATGCGATGTACGAATTAGTGGAGACGAACGATAGACTCCCCTTCGATGTCTCGCTTCATAATGTCAATTATGTGCCGAGTCACTGGCATAACAGTGTCGAGATCATCTTCGTATTGCGCGGTACCCTCGAGGTGAAGGTGAAGCATGAGAAGCTGACACTTTCGGAAGGCGACGTCTTGTTGATTAATCAATGCCATGTCCATGAAGTGATCGGTCTGGATATGAATATTATTGCGACATTTCTGATCCCGATTAATTATCTGAGAGAGAAGCTGACAGGGGCAGAGGACCTTAGCTTCGATTGCTACTCGGGTTCGAAGGACAAGGAACGTCGTCATGCCCTGGAGCGTATCCGTAGTTTTCTAGCCGAGATGGTACAACTCAAACATAAGAAAAGCGATGTCTACGAAATTGATATGCAAATTCGCATGCTCGAAGTATTCGCGATTCTGCTGAAGCAATTCAAGGTGCAAGCATCCGATGGTGCGATGAATGAGAAATACATGGAGCGGATGCTGCGGATTATTACCTACATCGATGAGCATTATCGGGATCCAATTTCCCTTCAGGCCATTGCGGAACGCGAATATTTATCCCTTCCGTATTTATCGAAATTTTTCAGCGAGAATATTGGCCTCAACTTTCAATCCTATGTAACGAGCATCCGTTTGAAACATACGGTAGAGGAATTGCTGCATAATGCGGATATGCCCATTGCGGACATCGCGATGAATCATGGCTTCCCGAATGCGAAGTCGTTTTATGCGGCTTTTAAAAGTAGATACAACATGACCCCGAACGATTATCGGAAGCATTTTCGTCCAGAGCTCAGTGAAAGGAAGGACAAGTTTGCTGGCAATTACTTAACGTTTAATCAATCCAGTGCCCTGGGGATTATACAGCAGTATCTGCAGAGAAGCCACTCCCAGCAGACATCCCAAGAGATCACTGGCTTTGAAACGGAGGTCAACCAGATTGATGTAGCTGTCACAGGGAGTCGTATCGGGCACACATGGCGAAGCATAATCGCAATTGGGAAAGCGAAGGAAGGTTTGCACGCTGACGTTCAGCAGCAGCTCAAGCTGCTTCAGGAGCGATCGTCTTTTCGTTACTTACGGTTCCACGGCATCTTCGATGACGCCATGATGGTGTATACGGAGGATGAAAGCGGTCGTCCGCAATTCAACTTCAGATTGATCAACGAATTGTTCGACTTCTTGCTATCCATCGGATTGAAACCATTCGTTGAATTCGGGTTCATGCCTACCGCGATGGCCTCAGATCCGCATACAACCATCTTTTATACTAAAAGCTGCGTGAGCCCACCCAAATCCGTAGCTGTCTGGTGTGAGCTGGTCGATCGGTTCATACGGAATTGTATGAATCGGTACGGGGCTGAAGAGGTCGAATCGTGGAAATTCGAGTTCTGGAATGAACCTGAATTCAAGGCGTTCTGGTCAGGCACGATGGAGGAATATCGGGAGCTCTATGCCCAGACTTACCTAACACTTAAACGGATATCGAAGCGTCTTCAAATCGGAGCACCTGGTCGTATCATTACACTTCAAGTGGAACACTTTTACGACGATTTCTTTGCTTTTTGTCAGGAGCGGGAGTGTCTGCCTGATTTCGTTCCGCTTCATTTCTACCCGCATGACAGGTTGGAAAGCAGGCTGCAAATCGAACAATTCGCTGAACTCCATCAGCTGCAATCGTTTCGTAAGCTTATGGAGGAGTTCGGCGGCGTGTCTCCGAATCCCGATTTTCTGAGGGATAAGCTGGCTAACGAGATGAAGTTGCTGGAACCTTATGGGATGTCGGGTGTCGAGTTATACCTAACGGAGTGGAATTCGACGGCTTATCATCGCGAACTGACGAATGATACCTTGTACAAAGCCGCCTATATCGTCAAAAATATTATCGATAATCTCGACAGCATCGCCGGCTTCGGATATTGGGTGCTTAGCGATAATATTGAAGAAATGGCGGCCTCACCTCAGTTGTTCCACGGCGGGCTCGGCTTGATTGCACAGCATGGAATACCTAAGGCGGGAATGCTGGCCTATGAATTGTTGGCTAAATTAGGTGACCGACTCATTGAGCGGGGAGAGCGGTATATCGTTACCGCGGGTCGCGGCGGCTATCAGATATTGACCTTTAATTACTGCCATTTCGATGATCTCTATGCGCTTGGCGATATCTCCTTCATCGATTCGGTGAATCGGTACAATGGGTTCAAGGACGTGAAGACGATCAAGCTGGAGCTGGAACTGACAGGTATACCAAGCGGTAGTTATCGGATGGTTAGTCATAAGGTAGGTCGAGCGTATGGGAGCAGCTATGACCGCTGGGTGGAGATGGGGGCGCCTCAAGTTATGGGGCATGAGGAGATCCTCTACTTGAAAGCGGGATCCCGACCGAAGATGAGCAGTAGCCTAATTGAAGTGAACAATGAGCGAACCCTGGTTTCGGTGTTAGAGCCGCACGGGATTGAGTTGATAGAATTGATTCCTGTCTGGTGAGGTTGAGGGGTTAGGCTTAGGGCAAAATTTAATCTCTCATGTTACGTCGAAGAATGCGCTTACATCAAATACATTAAATTAAGCTATAGGATTAGATAAACCGCTGCCTCTCCGAGGATAGGCGGTTTTTATTATAATCAATATGTAAACGTTTTCAGTACAAAGTGGGAGGTCGTTAACAATGGCAGTTATAACATCATTCAAAAGATTAACATTCGGCATTATGTTCGGCTATGGTTGCATGATGATGGCGCTTATGACGCCGGCAGTTCTGCTTTTAACATTCAAAATGATTGAAATTGATCCAGATGGATATACATCTTCGTTTGGACTCGTAGCGGGGATAGGTGCCTTTTTTGCCCTGATTGGCAACCCAATCGGCGGGGCGCTTAGTGATCGAACGAACAACCGGTTCGGTCGCAGACGTACGTGGATTATCATTGGCTCTTTAGTAGGCTGCGCGTCGCTATTGTGGATTAGTCAGGCTACGCAGGTATGGCAGGTGATGGTAGGTTGGTCCGTCGCACAGTTGTTCTTTAATTTCGGCATGGCGGCGTTCACGGGACTTGTACCTGATCAAGTCGAGGAGTCCAAGCGCGGTACGCTTTCCGGTTTAATCGGTCTCATCGTTCCTATAGCGATGTCCGTTGGTATGGGAATTATGATGGCTATGCCGAACGCTGCTTCGAGCACGAAATGGCTGTTGGTGTCGATTATCGGAATCGTCGGCCCCCTCATCAGCATGTTTTTTATTAAAGAGGGCAAAGTGGATATCGTAAGAGTCCAAGGCGGCCGCACTTCATTTGCAGAGAAATTAAGCAAAGTCTATCCGAATCCGCGTAAATTCCCATCCTTTACTTGGGCAATTGTATCGAAGTTCTTACTTATGATGGGTTTTTGCAGTTCCCTCTATTTAACCGTCATGCTCGTCAATCGGATGGGTTACACGGAGAGTGAAGCGACTTCAACGGCAGGTACGATTCAAATTATTTCATTGTTTGCGATGGCGTTAACGAGCGTATTCGGAGGGATGCTTTCGGATAAGTTCAAAATTCAAAAGCCATTCTTATATGGCTCTGCCATCATTATGATTATGGGTATCTTACTATTTGCTTTCGTGCCAACGTACATGGCTTTTATCCTAGCATCTGTCATCATCAGCCTTGGCGGAGGATGCTTCTCAGCGGTAGATATGGCGTTAGTTACGCGAATCCTGCCTAATAAAGACGATGCTGCCAAAGATTTCGGTCTCATGAACGTCGCGAATGCCTTACCACAATCGATCGTGCCTGCCATTGCACCCGTTCTGCTCGCTATCGGCGGCTGGTCATTCTTCTACATCGCATTGGCTGCTTGCGTAGTCGGCGGGATCTTGGCCACAAGACCGCTGCCTGAGGTAGGTCAACTACCAGGTGAGCGTCCTGAAATCATGACCAATGAAATGCCAACTGCTAATAAATTAATATCCTAATAGGTTAGGGAGGAAACAACGATGTCTAACAAAACAAATACAACAACTGCTGATAAAGAATCAATCGCATTCATCCATAATGAGGGAGGACCTACACTTGGGTATTCCCTTTCATCCGGTGCGCAAATCATAGAGCAAGATGGGTTATCTTTTAAAAATGTAAGCAAAGACGGTGTCTTGAAGCCCTATGAGGACTGGCGTTTGCCCGCTGAGGAGCGGGCCAAGGATCTTGCCGCTAGAATGTCAGTAGAAGAGATTGCGGGCTTGATGTTATACAGTGGGCATCAAGCGGTACCTGCTGCGGGCGGCGGTTGGTTCGCTGGGAAATATGGCGGGAAATCCTACGAGGAGAGCGGTGCAAATCCTTGGGATTTGACGGATGCACAAATCGCATTCTTGACGGATGACCACCTACGCCATGTGCTCGTGACGACAATTGCCAATCCAGAAACAGGCGCACGCTGGAACAACTTACTGCAAGCATTCGCAGAAAAGTCAGGCTTAGGCATTCCTGCGAACAACAGCTCAGATCCACGGCATGGGTCGGATGCCAGCTCGGAATTCAATATTGGCGCAGGGACAGAGTCACGGGTATCCATGTGGCCTGAAACGTTGGGGCTTGCAGCCACATTCGATCCCGAAATCACCCGTAAATTCGGGGAGGTTGCTTCCAAAGAATACCGCGCGCTTGGACTTGCGACAGCCCTGTCTCCGCAAATTGATATCGCGACAGATCCCCGTTGGTTCCGCTTCAATGGAACCTTCGGAGAGGATTCTGCCTTGACGACCGACATGACGCGTGCCTATGTGGATGGTTTCCAAACGTCCGTAGGTGAACGGGAGTTAGCCGAAGGCTGGGGCTTCGACAGCGTGAACGCGATGGTGAAGCACTGGCCGGGAGGCGGCTCCGGCGAGGGAGGCCGAGACGCGCATTTCGCTTGTGGGAAATATGCGGTGTATCCGGGAAATAATTTCGAAGAGCACTTGAAGCCATTCATCGATGGCGCCTTTCAATTAGATGGCAAAACAGGCAAGGCTTCTGCTGTCATGCCGTATTATACGATTTCTTTTGATCAGGATAACGTGAATGGGGAGAATGTTGGCAACGCGTATAATGCCTATTTAATCAATGATTTACTGCGTGGACAATACGGCTATGATGGCGTTGTATGCACAGACTGGATGATTACGGGCGATGAGACAGGCGTTCAGGATACCATTTTGACCGGTAAGTCCTGGGGAGTTGAGCATTTAACTGTTGCAGAGCGTCACTACAAGCTAATCATGGCTGGTGTGGATCAGTTTGGCGGTAATAACGAAGCGGGGCCTGTGTTGGAGGCTTACCAGATCGGTGTAGCCGAGCATGGTGAGGCCTATATGAGAAGCCGGTTCGAACAATCGGCAGTTCGTCTTCTGTTGAATATGTTCCGACTAGGTCTGTTCGAGAATCCTTATGTGCAGCCAGAGGAAAGTGCGAAGATCGTGAGCAGTCCTGAATTTATCCAAGCAGGTTATGATGCGCAGCTGAAGTCGGTTGTTCTTCTGAAGAACAAGGGGCAAGTCCTGCCGATGAAACCGAGAAGCAAAGTCTATATTCCAAAGCGCTACTTACCGGCCGGAAGGAATTGGTTCGGTATGCCAACGCCAGAGAGATTAGAGCACTTGGCTAATTTAGCGGTTGTACAAACGTATTATGATACGACGGACAATCCAGAGGAAGCCGACTTCGGGCTTGTATTCATCCAGAATCCGAAATCAGGCATTGGTTACAGCCAGGAGGATGCCGAACAGGGCGGCAACGGGTACGTGCCGATTAGCCTTCAGTACAAACCTTATACAGCGGAACATGCGCGTGAAGTAAGTATTGCAGGCGACCCTAGGGAACATGACGTGCTTAACCGCTCTTATCAAGGCAAAACGGTAACCACACAGAATGCGAACGATCTGGAAATCGTCCTAGAGACGAAGGAAATGATGAAAGGCAAACCTGTCATCGTCTCGATGCTGCTGGCGAATCCAGCGGTTGTCGCGGAGTTCGAAGCGGAAGTGGATGCGATTATCGTGAGCTTTGGCGTGCAGGATCAGGCAATCCTGGATGTATTGTCGGGAGCCTATGAGCCATCCGGTTTGCTTCCGATGCAAATGCCGGCCAATATGAGAACGGTTGAAGAGCAGCTGGAAGATGTAGCGCATGACATGTTGTGCCACCAAGATTCGGAAGGTCATACGTATGATTTTGCCTTCGGACTGAATTGGAGCGGTGTTATCGAGGATACGCGTACGGCGAAATATAGAAAAAATCGTTGATCTGAATGTGAAATAACCCGGTAGGCCATGAGGCCTTGTGCCGGGTTATTTGCGTTAAAATAATTGGCTATGCCAAGTGGTCTTTCTTTGCGCATCATTGCAATGGTATAATGAGCGTACGAAATCAGCATGTTTAAAGTCCTACTGATCATTAGGAGTGGTGTCGAATGAGTACAGCCAATCGCGGAGTCAACATTGGTCCTCCACGTTTTAAAATAGCCGTTCACGGCATAGTCTGGTTAGCCAACAGCGGGTGCCTGTTATCCAGTGCGGCGATTGCTAATCAAGTGGATTCGCACGCGACCTTCATGCGCAGAGTGATGCAATCCCTCGCTGATGCGGGGCTCGTGGAGTCCAAGGGCGGGCGAGAGGGCGGCTACATGCTGCGGAAGTCTGCTGATGACATCACGCTTGGGGAAGTCTTTTCCGCAGTAAGTGCCGGATGTGTAGAGCCTGAAGAGAGTTCTGGCTGCGGTGAGGCCGGGGACCTGCTGGATATGGAGCTGGAGAAGATTCTATTCGAGGCTGAAAGGCGAACAATTGAATACTTGAGCAGTTTCACCATTAGACAAGTCATGAACCGGGTCGAGTTTTTTTCAAAGCCTTGTAGGCCATGTGAAGAGTAAGATACGCATATAAACAAGCGCATGCTTCGCTTAGAGGCATGCGCTTTATTTGGGTTTATTGCAGCCGAATAACCGGAAGTGAAGGAGCCGCGGATAAGGGGTTATCAGAAGTAGGGCATAAATTTCGAGGCACCTGATTTGAACAATCCTGCTAGTATTACACAATGCAGAGCAACATCTTTTTGCAAACAGTTGGAGTCGCCAATTGGGTTTGTTTGTAGGATACGAGCCTCTTGAAAAGCAATGTGCTGTGCGAAGCGGATGAAATCTTCACGCAGGCAAAACATATGTTGTTCTAGCTCCACTTGAGGCGGGCACAACGCTTGAACACCATCACCTATAACAGCGAAGGTTTGTAAAGATGGTGGCAGCCGACAAGAAAGCCATTTGATACAAGTGGCAATCTGTCTTTGATGCGGAGGTTCCAGTAAGTCGAATTGTTGATTAAGCTCGCATATACCGCCTTGAATCCTGAAAGTGGTGTCATCCTGACGAATAAAGATATGGATACTGTGCGCTCCAATGTGAATCACATCGAGATCACTGGGAATAAGTAATCCCATGATCGTCTTCCTCACGCGCATATCTTCTGTCTGATTGATCGAATGGTAAGCATTCTCTAGATTGTTGGCAACTTCGTTGGCGTCGTCCTTCATATCCATGTGCATGTCATTACCTCACCCATAATTCTTCTAGTATGGTTATCGCTGAATCGTGCTCGGAATTCCAATACTAACAGAATGTGGAAAAGTAGTCCACCAATTTTTGTTAAATTTTATTAAAAATAGGTTAAATAACCCGATCCTAATTAGGATCGGGTTTGGTGTATGAACCAGCTTATTTAGATCACAAATTTATAGCCTACGCCCCAAACGGTCTTAATGTATTTAGGTTCTTTGGGATTGACTTCGATTTTCCTGCGCAAATTCGTTATATGTACGTCAATCGCACGCTCATTTATGTAGGAGTCGAATCCGCGTAAGGCATTGATTAAGTCCTCGCGTCGATATACACGCTCGGGGTGTTCGACTAATAAACGAATCAGTTCGAACTCGGAGAAGGTCATTTCAATCGAAGCGCCTCGTACGTGGAGTGTACGTTTCTCTAAATTAATTTGCAGTTCCGTAGCAGGCACGCTTACGCGTTGCGGACTGGGAGCAGGCTCTGGAGGAGGAGACTGCTGTTGTTCTGCAGGTAGTTCTCTTTTGAACCGACGCAACAGAACTTGTATGCGAGCTTTCATTTCGTGCATACTGAAGGGCTTGCATAAATAATCATCGGCTCCTACGGTAAAGGCTTCAATCTTCTCACTTACCTTGGAGTTGGAAGAGATGATAATGATAGGAACAGGCGTTAACCCTCGCAAGGAATTACAAAGCTCTGTGCCTTCGAAATCAGGAAGAATAAGATCCAATAGGATCAGGTCGGGTTGGAAATGATGCAGAGCTGCAAGGCCCTCTTGTCCATTGTGACACCTAAGAACGACGAAGTCTTCCTCTTTCAGATACATACAAATCATCTCACCGATAATATCATCGTCTTCAATTAATAGAACTCTGTCCATTAGAAGTCCCCCCTAACGCATAGTTTTCTAATTAAATTTGTAAAATGTGAAGTGGTGAGTGACCTCGCTAATAATTTGCTAATATATCCATTATACGCTGTCGAAATTTAAGAGTAAACCGTTTTCATCAACGAAATTTTATGAAATGTTAGTAAAATATTAGCGAAAAAAAAGGTCTAAATTCATAAGATTTAAGTAAGTAACCTAATAAGTGGAAGCTACAATGTGGTTATAAGTAAGAATGGCGGGTAGAGGTGGCGGGAAAATGGGACCAAGGGACAGGTACGGGGTACTATTAGTGAGTGAATCAATAGATTCACAGGAGGTTGTAAAGACCCTGTTCGAGCAGGATGAGCAGTTTAATTTGGTCGGGATTGCTGCGCATGGACATGCGGCATTGGCTTGTATGCTATGTGATAAACCGGATCTAGTCCTGATTGATATGGCTTTACCTGAATTGTTAGGTCTTACGGCTCTCCAGCTCATTATGGAACATAGTCCTACTCCAGTCATTGTCCTTAGCACGTCTACATCGGAGGGCTCGGTGCTAACCATCCAGGCGATGCGATTAGGGGCAGCAGATTATTTTCATAAAGACATGCTTGTTGAAGGTTTACATAGAGAGGGGATTATCAGTTATTTCTTAGAGCGGTGCAAATTAACGATTCAAAATGGGGTTAAGGGCGTCTATCCTGCAGCCATTCAAATGGACGGAAATGCCGAATTAGCAGAGATAAGCTCCCAAATGTTCAATGAAGTTTTGCTGCGCAGGCGCATGGATATTGAATTTCATTTGCGTAAGGCGCTCAAGCTGCAGGAATTTAAGCTCGTCTATCAACCCGTAGTTGAAATTCATACGAGCCGCGTGGTTGGATTGGAGTGTCTGCTTCGCTGGAACAACCGACATCTAGGTCACGTTCCGCCAACTGAATTTATAGCAATCGCAGAAGAAAGTGGACTTATCCATGAAATCGGCAAATGGGTGCTGCGGGAGGCATGTACACAGAATCAGAAGTGGCAGAAGGCAGGTCTTCCTCCGATGTTTGTGGCTGTGAATTTATCCAGGAAGCAGTTCAACGATTGCCGGCTGAGTTTGACGATTGCTGAAATTCTGGAGGAAACGGGTCTGGAACCGAAGTACTTGGAGCTCGAAATTACGGAAAGCTTGAGCGTGGATGCCAGGCTGGCTTCTGATACGCTTGGCGAGCTGAAGAAGCTTGGGGTCCGCATTGCGATGGATGACTTCGGAACAGGATACAGTTCCCTCGGTTATCTGCGTGATTTCCCTATCGATAAAATGAAAATTGATAAATCCTTCATTAAAGACTTACAGAACCAAACCGTCAACGCGGTGATCGTGAATACGATGATTACGATGGCGAAGCACCTGAATCTCCTCGTGGTGGCGGAAGGGGTAGAGACAGAAGAGGAATTGCAAGCGCTAAGGGCGTATGGCTGCCGATTCGTGCAGGGCTATTATTATAGTAAACCGGTTGAGGTTCAGCATATTGAAGAAATGCTAGTTCATCTTATCTGAAATGTAGGATACAATGAGTAAGCGACGAGAAATGAGGACGTTCTTGCAGGAATCGAAAACAGGTTGGTGATAGCTTTGCTACAAGATTTGATAATAAACTTTGCTTTGATTACGGTGTTTGTCGTATTTGTTGAACAAATCTTTCTATTAACGAAGCTAGATCAACAGCCTACCTGGTTGTTCAAAGTGTACAGTGGTTTAGTACATGGTGCACTCGTGATACTGCTGATGCGATTCAGTGTGTCCGTTGATCCGCATGTGAGTCTGAATTTTCGAGGGATAGGTTTGTTATTGTCGGTTTATATGGGCGGCTTCTTATCTATACTTATTACGTTTGTGTGCTTATGGGTCAGCAGGTTCATCTTTGAGGGGGCCATTGATCTCCCGCTGCTGATTATCGGTTTAGCTGCGGTTTCCGGAACGGCTATCATCTTCGCAAGGACGCGTTCCTTTTGGCTGAAATGGCTGTACGGAGTGACCTTTTTCTTCGTTTTTTACTATACGTGTATGTGGTTACTATACGGGACGCCGCTCCGTACGATCTCGATATACATTATGTATCAGATGGTATGCGCTTTCGTCGTTAGTATTTTCATACGTTATCTGGTTCGTACTCGCGAATATAAACAGCAGATTCGTCAAGTTGAAGATGAGTTGATCGACATGCTGCGGTATCAACCTGGTTTTACATTCAAGCTTCATAAACATCACGGTGAATACGTTTACATTGTGATCGAGGGCCAACTGCTGGAGCAGCTTGGTTTACGGCCGATACAATTCATTGGCAAACGTGTCGATGATGTGGCATTTCAGGATAAGAACTTTGTGGCGATGATCAAGCAAAAGTATGATAGAGCGTGGCAGGGGGAGCGGGTTACCTACGAGTATGATTCCCTTAATGGATATACGCTGCTAGTCAGTTTACAGCCGATCTATAAATATGGTGTTGTGATGGAATTAATCGGTTCCGCTTGTGACGTTACGGATCATCGTGCAGCCTTAAATAAGGCGAGGACGAGAGATGAGCAGTATCGGACTTTGGTCGAAAATTCAGAGGATTTCATCTTCCGGTTTCGGTTAGATGGGACCATTGCTTCATCGAACAGTAAGATGTACCTTACGTATCAGATGAATTCCAGCCAAGTGAAGGGACGTCAATTGTCGGATGTGATTCAGATGGACGACCCTGAGAAATGGGAGAGAGGCTTTGAGCAAACGATTGTTGCGCGGAAAACGCAGCAATTCGGCATTCATCTACAGCATCCCGACGGGACGGAACATGCGTATAACGTCACGTTATCCCCTCTTTTCAAGGATGGAGAGAACGAAATTGAGGGTGTAATGGGCACCGTTCACGACATTACGGACCTGAAGAGACGTGAAGAGGCGGATCAATCGAACAGAGCCAAGAGCGAATTCCTAGCTAGAATGAGTCATGAAATACGGACACCGCTGAATGGAATTATCGGATTATCGCTGCTCTTACAACGAACCGAATTAACGGCGATCCAACAGGATTATTTGACCAAAATTGATTCTTCCTCCAATGTGCTGTTAACTACGATTAACGATATTCTTGATTTCTCCAAACTGGAAGCAGGTAAAATGTCGTTAGAAACCGTAGACTTCTCTTTAGAGGCGTCCCTGCAAAAGGTAGCAGATCTAGCGAGCGTCTCGCTAGGCATGAGCCCGATCGAGATTATGCTCGATACGTCTGAGGATCTGCCCGATTTGGTGAATGGTGATCCTTTCCGGTTGGAGCAGGTCCTGATCAACTTAACGAATAATGCGATTAAATTCACTCGAAATGGCTATCTACGGTTAAAAGTAGCGCTCGAGGAGACCGCGGATGAAACTTATTTAGTCTCATTTGCCATGGAGGATACCGGCATTGGTATTTCGAAGGAACAGTTGACCAAGCTTTTCGTTCCTTTCTCACAAGCGGATACGTCGATGAGCCGCAGATACGGCGGGACGGGATTAGGTCTTGTGATTTGCCAGCACTTAGTGCAGTCGATGGGCGGCGTCTTGCAGGTGGATACCGTTCTAGGCCAAGGAAGCTGCTTTTATTTCAGCTTGCTGCTAGGACGAGTCCGTTCCGAAGAGGCTATAGAGGATACAAGCATTAGGATGATCGGCGAGAATGATGCGCCTTATCGGCGTATGCGAGTGGCCGAAGATCATCCGCTTGTGGCGCAGCACCTGACAGCGTTGCTCGGAGGCATGCAGCTAGAACTGGATACCGTGACGACTGCGTCGGAGTTGGTGACTTCTTTAGAGCAGGATGCGTGGAATGCTAATCCTGTTGATTATCTGCTGCTCGATATGCAAATGGCAGACCTCGAGCAGCAGGATGGCTTAGAGCGAGTAATGGCGCCGATCGATCGCTCGCGCACAAAGGTTATCGCGTATACTACGCTAGATGGCCGAGAACAGATGTCTGAGCTGCCGGTGGTCTTACAGGCAGATGCCGTGCTCGTGAAACCCGTAAGCAGAAGGACATTGAGGATGACCATTGAGAATTTGGAGGGACAGGAAGCACGCTCCGTTGCAACGGAACCTTGCCTGGTGACTCGCTCCGTGGAGAAGCGCGTCACTGCGTCCAGAGGGAACATTCTTGTCTCGGAGGACAATGAGATTAATCAGCTTGTCATTTCAGAGCTCTTAGAGCAATTAGGCTATCACGTGGTGATCGCGCAGAATGGCCGGGAAGCTTTGGCGCTTGCTGATCGTCAGGAGTGGGCACTCATCCTGATGGATATTCATATGCCGGAGATGGATGGCTATGAAGCTACGCAAAAGCTGCGGCAGCAAAAAAGCCTGAATCGCGTTCCGATCATTGCGCTCACCGCGAATGTGCTGATGCAGGATCGTATGCAGCTTTTGAAGATGGGCATGAACGATCTGCTCACCAAGCCTGTAACGGAAGGGCAGCTGACCGATATGCTGACGAAATGGCAAGGGCTCAGCTGGCTATTAGAGATACAAGGTGTAGATACCGAGCAATTGATGCGGAATATTGATCATAAGCTTCATATTTTCCAGTATATGATAGAGAAATTTAGACAAGATTATAGCAGCTTCTATGAGCAAGTTATGCTGCTCGTGAGCAGCGGGGAGAAAGCCATCGTAAGCAGGAAGATCCATACGCTGAAAGGGATTGCCGTGAATTTCTACGCAGAAGCTCTAGTGGCGGAGGTGCTCAGCATGGAGAAGGAATTGGAACATGGCATGGATGCGGAGGTTTGCGGTGCACGCTTACTGCGTGTTCAGCAGGAGATAGACGGCATACTGGGTAAGGGCAAGGCTGTTATGGTGAGTGAGGTACAGTAGGGAACGGATCTTCGCATAGTGATCGAGATTGACGCGATTGCTGGAAAAGGATCTAAGCGGCTTGTGCGCTTAGATCCTTGTTTGTGTCTACTGCTGTTTTTTCAGCAGTCTCGTAGTCGAGCTGTAACGCCCAAAAAGGTCGTTACCGCAGGTGATTTCGCCTTTTGGGCGGGGCTGCTGGCGTCGTAACGCCCAAAAAGGGCCTTACAGGGCGAGCCTTGGCTCGTAATCGAGCTGTAACGCCTAAAAAGGTCGTTACCGCAGGTAGTATCGCCTTTTTGGCGGAGCTGCTGGGGTCGTAACGCCCAAAAAGGGCGTTACGGGGCGAGCCTTGGCTCGTAACCGAGCTGTAACGCCCAAAAAGGTCGTTACCGCAGGTAGTATCGCCTCTTGGTCGGAGCTGCTGACGTCGAAACGCCCAAAAAGGGCCTTACGGGTCTGCATCGTCACAGACAATCAGCATGCGGTTTTCCCCTTTTTGGCACACCATCATTAGATCTAAACGTGTCCCGCAAGATAAGTCAGTCCGTAGGTTAGCCAAACACAGTGATATGCGTTGACGCCAGCATAGACGATGACGGTTAGTGTCAGAGCGGGATGCACCCACATTTTCTGGTGGATATACGGATATAGGATCATTAAGGTAACAGGGAAAATAAGTTTAACTGCATAGTAAGCGATTACATGCCATTCGTATAAACTGCGTATGAACGGGTTGAGTTCTTCGATGAAGCTTAGATGCAGGCCTACATCCGTGAATAAGGCGTCAGAGAAACATAGAATGAGCAGCAAGATCAGCATTTTGCTCCTGAACAAGGAACGAAGGTCAGGCATAGGGATCCTCGCTTTCTGTGGTGTGATACAGATCGTGGCTTAGCTTTCTTTTGATACAAATGTAATCAGAATCTGATATGTATCTGATACATAATGTATCATTAAAAGGAGGGACTTGTCCAGAACGTATCACACACAACATGCTTCACAAAGAAAAAATCCCCCGCGATCCGCTAAAGATCGAGGGGGATTACTTATATAGGCCCGGTGGGGGTCGAACCCACAACCTACCGGTTAAGAGCCGGTTGCTCTGCCATTGAGCTACGGACCTGAGTAAATGTTATTCTAACATGCAACGTTAGAGTTGGTCAACCTTTTCCTTCTGTTACTCGGAAATAGAACGAGAGCCCGCCTACCGCCGAGGCGAGTAAGTGAGCTCCCTTTACTAACATTTAGAATACTTTCGTCGTCCAGGATTCACAGTTCCACGTTTCTGTCACGACATCGCGATAGAAATCAGGTTCGTGAGAGATCAGGATGATGCTGCCTTTGTAAGCGCGAAGCGCACGCTTCAGCTCTTCTTTGGCATCGACGTCCAAATGGTTCGTCGGCTCATCGAGCACAAGCAGGTTCGTTTCGCGGTTGATTAGCTTGCACAAGCGAACCTTCGCTTTCTCGCCACCGCTGAGTACAACGATTTTGCTCTCGATATGTTTCGTCGTGAGTCCACAGCGGGCAAGCGCCGCGCGAACCTCGAATTGGTTGAGCGAAGGGAATTCGTTCCAAACCTCATCGATACACGTATTGTTATTGGATTCCTTAATTTCCTGTTGGAAATAGCCGATTTGTTGGTTTTCACCTTTATGCACAGATCCGGATAGAGCCGGGATTTCGCCTAAAATGCTGCGAAGTAACGTCGTCTTACCGATACCGTTGGCACCGACGAGCGCAATTTTCTGCCCACGCTCCATACGCAGGTTAAGTGGACGGGACAATGGTGTGTCGTACCCGATAACCAGATCTGTCGCTTCAAAAATGAGCTTGCCTGCCGTACGCCCTTCTTTGAAGTTGAACTGCGGCTTCGGTTTTTCTTTGGCCAGTTCGATGACATCCATCTTGTCGAGCTTCTTCTGTCTGGACATCGCCATGTTACGTGTCGCGACGCTGGCTTTGTTACGCTGAACGAAATCTTTCAGTTCAGAAATTTCCTGCTGTTGGCGTTTGTACGCGGACTCAAGCTGCGACTTTCTCATTTCATGAACTTCTAAGAAATGGTCATAGTCACCGACGTAGCGGTTTAAAGCTTGATTTTCCATGTGGTAAATCAAGTTAATTACGCTGTTCAGGAAGGGAATATCATGTGAGATGAGGATGAAGGCATTCTCATATTCATTCAGGTAGCGCTTCAACCATTCGATATGCTGCTCATCCAAATAGTTCGTAGGCTCATCGAGGAGCAGAATATCTGGTTTCTCGAGCAGAAGCTTCGCAAGCAGAACTTTCGTCCGCTGCCCGCCGCTCAAATCGTTTACGTCCTTATCTAAGCCGATATCTGTCAGACCCAGACCGCGGGCCGTTTCTTCGATTTTGGCATCGATCATGTAGAAATCCTGATTCGTTAGCGTATCTTGAATCGTTCCTACATCTTCGAGCAAACGCTCCAACTCTTCTGGGCTAACGTCGCCCATGCGGCCGTACATATCGTTCATTTCTTGTTCCATATCGAATAGATATTGAAAAGCACCCTTCAGTACGTCGCGCATCGTCATGCCTTTGGTCAGCACAGCATGTTGATCGAGGTACCCAACGCGCATGCGCTTGGACCATTCCACTTTCCCATCGTCCGGTTGCAGCTTGCCGGTAATGATATTCATGAAGGTGGATTTCCCTTCACCATTTGCGCCAATAAGTCCGATGTGCTCGCCCTTCAACAGGCGGAAAGAGACATCGTTGAAGATCGCGCGATCCCCAAAGCCGTGACTAAGTCGTTCTACATTTAATATGCTCATGAATGACACCTTTTCTATTGAACTTTTTTCTTCTTACATTTTATTATAAACGAGTGGGTGCAAACAACTCCCCAGATGTGGAAAAATGGGGTTTTTATTCGTTATCCATCAGGATATGCCCATAGCCTGGCATCATTTCGACGAAGCCTGCCATCTGTCGTAGATTGGCGGTGATCGGCTTATTTTGACCCATCAGAATGATATTCTGGGGATCGCGACGTCCCTCGGACGGAAGTTTATAAGCTTTGACATACGGGAATACCTCGTGAAGTGTGGTATGAATCGCGGCAAGGAGCGGGTCCTGCTCCCCCTTACCCATCAGATTAAGGAGGATAGCGCCTTCGGCGTCGAGTTTTTGCGCAGCCATTTGGAAAAAGCTTAATGACGTTAACGACAGGGGCGTGCCCTTCTCGGTAAAAGCATCGACAAGAATGTAGTCGTAGGTGCTTGCTGACTCTTCACGGAGGAGCTGTCTACCGTCGCCTATACGTACATTGTCTTGGCTATAGCCAAAGTAGCGTCTGCTCAGCGCGACGACATGCTCGTCCAGCTCTGCGACGGTGAAGCGCTTCTCTTTCAGATGAGAGGCAATGGAGCCGATCCCATGCCCGATCAGGAAAACCCGCTGAAAGCTGTGGTTATTTGCCTGCATGAGATGAATCATCGCCCGCGGATACTCGAAAAGCACGCGATCCGGTTGTCGTAGATCCATGGCGCCCTGCATGGCGTGGTTGGAGAATTCTAGGATGCGAAAGCGTCCTTTTTCACCTGCGAAGGTGTCTGTATCGTAAATGGTAATGTCGTGATGAGCGGTTAGTTCCTTGAATAGCACGTCCACCGGTACGCAAACTCCTTCAAAAAGTAAGATATGTGGACAGTATACCATAGCTTGCCAATTTACATCTGTAGACCGAGGAAAGGTTAAAGCTTGCGCCTGATGAGTGGGAGTTGGTGTTGCTTTATGATAAAAGAGTCAATCAACGTGAATTCCAGGCTGGTGAAGCCCATGAATAGAAGAAATAGGAGGTACTTATGACGGAGCAAGGAAGCAATAAGAAACTAGTACTCATTGGTCTGATGCTGGGGCTCATTTTCTCGGAGCTAGATCAGACGGTTGTCTCTACGGCATTACCGACGATTATCCGCGAACTGCACGGGTTGTCGTTGTATGGCTGGGTGGCGGGCATTTATATGCTGTCCATTACGATGTTTATGCCGATTTTTGGGAAGCTGGCCGACATCTACGGTCGTAAGAAAATTTATTTGAGCTGTGTTGTGTTGTTCTTGGCGGGGTCGATCATTTGCGGGATGGCTGATTCGATGACCGTACTGCTCATAGGCAGAGGGATTCAGGGAATCGGGGCCGGCGGCTTGATGCCGCTTGCGATGATTATTATCGGTGACACGTTCCGGCTGGAACAGCGTGCGAAGCTGCAAAGCTTCATTGGACCGCTGCTCATCCTGCCACAACTGCTGGGTCCAACGATAGGCGGTTACTTCGTTAGCCATGTGAACTGGCATTGGATCTTCCTCATCAATATTCCGATTGGTATTTTCTCGGCGATTATTATGGTGAAGGGACTGCGCGAGTCAGTAAAAACGGAGAAAAAATCGATCGATTGGTCAGGCGCTTGTACGTTGGTGCTCGCGATGTTCGCCTTGCTCTTGGCACCGGTTCTCATTGATGTCAAAGGTTACACGTGGACGTCGCCGGCGATTCTTGGACTTCTGGCGTTGTTCGTTGGATTCACGGCGCTCTTTATCCAGATTGAAATGAGAGCGGCGGAGCCGATTATTCCACTCACGCTCTTTAAGAATCGCTCTGTTGTCGTGCTCTCCATTATCGTGTTCCTCACGATGCTGGGGGTGATGGGCGGTATGTCTGGATTCCCGTTCTTCGCGCAAAATGTCATGGGCATGACACCGACAGCCTCCGGCTACTTGTCACTTGCCTTCATGGCAGGGGCCATTCCGGCGAGCATTCTGTGTGGGAATTTGATCACAAAGGTAGCGTATAAAAACCTATTCATCCTTTCGTTCATTTTCCCGATCGCCAGCTATATCCTGCTGTCGCGGATTCATGTGGATACGACGGTGATGTACATTATCGTAGGATTTTTCATTCTGGGACTAGGCATCGGCGTATTGTTCGGCTCCGATAATCTGATCGTGCAGGAGTCGGTCGCGAAGGAGCATAGCGGCGTGGGCGTAGCGACCGTGCAATTGTTCCAAGCGATCGGTACGACGCTAGGGTTTAGTATCTTTGGCAGTCTGCTGTCACGGAACATTACGAAAGGGCTTGCAGGCATGTCGGATCAATTCCCAGCTGGCACAGCGGAAACGATCTTGAATGGCGGCATCCCGAAAGGGCTGCCGGTAGATCTCATGCTGCGGATTAAAACCGTGTTTGCTGACAGCTTTCAGCATATTTTCACAATCGGCATTGGGTTCGCGGTGGTGGCGTTCATCGCATGCTTCTTTATGAAGCGTGAGGTGCTGTCGAGCCATGAGGAAGTGGTCCCCGTGGCGGGGCCAGGGACTAGTGCTTAAGTTGGTTAAGGAGGAGCTGCTGCGGCAGCTCTTTTTGCGGTTTTTATTCGGGAGACGATTGAAATACGGAACGTGTTTCCGCTATTTCAGTGAAGTCTCGATAGATCGTAGAGTTACGGAACGTAGGTCTGCTATTTTCGTATTTTACCTCCATCTATTTGGGGAAAGTCCAAACAAGGGAGGAGCCTAGCTACCCGGTGAATAACAGCAGGACGGGTCCCAATCGATCAAAACTTCCGTTCAATAGTGAATTTAGCACGATCCCCTCTAAACACTTCGTGTGAATATTCTACAGGTTTGTTATTCTTCGCATAAGTGACCGTATTGAGTAAGAAGCTAGGAGCTCCAACGGGGGTGTTCAAATGCTTGCCGATGGCTTCATCCATGAGGATAGGTTCAATGGATTCCACGCAATGAGACAGCTCGACAGCAAATTTCTCTTTCATAAGCGTATACAAGGAACCGAAGCAATCCTCCTTCATAAGCCCAGGAGTCACCTTCCATGGGATATAGGTGATCGAAAACAATAACGGGAGATCATCCGCGTATCGGATTCTTTCAAGACGGAACACAGCATCCTGTTCGAGAATCTCGAGCTTCTTCGCGAGCCGCTTATCGGCAGATACGACCGTAAGTTCAACAACTTTCGTATCGATTTGTTGGCCGCGTCCTTTGAGCTGCTCGTTGAAGCTGCGGTATGGTGCGACGGACTGTTCGAGTTTAGGTAAAGAGACAAATGTACCTTTTCCTTGAACCTGATAGATGTGTCCTTCTAATTTCAGCTGACTCAGTGCCTGTCGAATGGTCGTACGGCTTACACCGAACTTCTCGCACAGTTCAGATTCAGTAGGAAATTGCTGTCCTGGTGCGTATTTTCCTTCTTCAATCATTTCGTGGAGCTTTTCCTTAACTGTATAATAAAGTGCAATGCCCTCTTTTTTCATTGTAGTGAATAACCTCCAGATATGAACTGTCCTTCATCATCATACCATTGAAAATTTGTTATAACAACAATATAAATTTACATAAGATAACAGCCAGCTTGAAATTAAAAATTTATTTACTATTAATAAAGACGTGTCATTTAACCTCACACAAATGAAATTTAACCTCATTATAAATCGCTTACAAATTTTTAAAACAAAAAATATGTAATTATAATTGACACAAACACAGTGAGCATACTATACTCGGTTAATAAAAGCAGTCATTTGAAGTTGATTGTATCCATATTTGTTACTACAACGTAATGAATTGCTTATTGTTGTATTGGATAAATCTCGAAGGACTGTTGCGATACGATTTTGGGGGGATCCGTAAATAAGAGCATCAAGCTGGATTAATTTGTTATAACAACAGGATGAATTGTTTGAATTTGTTTTAGTTTAGGCGGCGATGTTTGCTGCCATGCAATCCTCTTTGATTATTCAATTCATAGGAACAAATTAGGCAAGTATATCATTCGGAGGTGTAGGTATGAAGAAAGAATGGAAAGTGTTGACGATGACTGCGATGAGTTTGGTGCTGCTTGCTGGCTGTGCCGGGACACCGGATACGGGGGGAACCGCGAAAAGTACGGATAAAGGAAATAGCAGCGGATCCCAGACGGCTACTGGGTTGGATTGGAGCAAGACCAGCGATCCCTCTCTGAAAGGCCAAGAAATTAATGTGCTTTGGGCAGTATCCAAAGGCGCAGAGAGCCCTCGGGTTGCCATGGTGAAGAAGTTCACCGAGCAGACAGGAATTAAAGTCAATATTATGGGCGTGGACTACAACTCCTTATATTCCAAAATCACGCTTTCCGCGATGTCGAACTCCGCAGATCTTGATGTTGTAGAGATGGATACGATATGGGCGGGACAATTTTATAAAGGCAATCTCGCTGAAGATCTGAGCAATGTCATTCCTAAGGATGTACAAAGCAAAATGACGCCATCATCCCTTGGCTCAGTGACGTATGATGGGCATTTAGTGGCTATGCCGTGGTATTCAGGAACGAAGCACTTTTACTGGAACAAGGATCTCTTGGCGAAGGCCGGTATTGATCATGCTCCGAAAACATGGGATGAGTTCCGCGAAGCTTCCAAGAAACTCACGGGTAACGGCATTTACGCGTCTGGTTGGTCCTGGAAGCAATCCGAGGCGCTAATTACGGATTACGTAAGCTTAGTCTACGGGTTCGGCGGACAATTCTTCGATGCGAACGGCAAGCCATCCTTTAATAAGGGTGGTGCATTGGAAGCGCTTAAGTACATGGTGGATATTCTTAACAAAGATAAAACGGTGGATCCTGCAAGCTTGCAGTGGTCAGAAGAAGATGTTACGCGTGCGTTCTCTGCGGGCAAATTGGCTATGATCAGCGCGTGGGAAGGGCATTATCCCGATTTGAACGATCCCACGAAATCTAATGTAGTAGATAAAACCGATGTCGGCTTAATGCCTGGTCAAGGTAATGTTGTATCCTCAGCGGTTACAGGTTCTGAAGGCCTGGCTCTTATGAAGAGCAGCAAGCATAAACAAGCGGCTCTTGCCTTCCTGAAATGGATTGGAGAAAGAGATTATCAACTGGATGAGTTTAAAATGGAAGGTCAATACCCGGTTCTTCAAAGTTTATATAAAGACCCCGAGCTTCTTGCGGCGGACACAACAAAAACAGTTGGTAAAATTTCCGAGCAATACAACTATGGTCACGATCGTCCGAATGCGCCAGGTTATGTGAACTGGTCTGATATTCTGGCCGCTGACCTGCATCAGGCACTGCTTGGACAAAAAACGCCAGAAGATGCTTTGAATGAAGCCGCGCAAAAAATTGAGAAAGCCATTGCCGATTCTACATCAAAATGATAGGCGGGAACTTGCGGGCTGCTCTTTTCCGGCATACAGCCCGCAAAACTCTTCCTAGGGAGGATCTATGAATAAAACCTTCAATAGCAAAAAAAAGACGCTGAACCATGAACAGAAAAACGTGCTAATGGCTCTTTTATTCATCTTGCCTACAGCTTATTTACTCGTAAAAACGTTTGTCTATCCCGTATACCAAACGATCGTTTGGAGCTTTTACCAGTACAACTTAATGGAAGGCTCAGGCTCCTTTTATGTCGGGTTTAAGAATTATCTGGACGTGCTGAAAAGTGCGGATTTCCAACTTTCGATGAACAGAACGTTAGTCTTTACTGTGTTATCCGTCGTATTGGAGTTGTTCTTTGGTTTCATCAGCGCGCTGCTGCTGAACCAGACCTTTAAGGGGAGATCGTTCTTCCGAGCGATCATTATTATTCCTTGGGCGCTGCTAACCTTGGTTAACGGTTTGACCTGGCAATGGCTTTTGACGCCTGGATACGGCGGGATCACGGTTGTTTTACATCAGCTTCATTTGCTTGCGCCAGATGTGAATCCTGTATGGCTGGCGGATTCCAGCCACTTAATTTATTTCGTCATCCTTGCTGACGTATGGAAGATGACGCCTTTCATCACCATTATTTTGCTAGCTGGACTGCAGTCTATTTCATCTGATTTATATGAAGCGGCGATGCTGGATGGGGCCGGGTTTTGGAAGAAAATTCGTTATATTACCATTCCGCAGATTGCACCTTCGGTCATGATGGCGCTCGTTCTACGGACAATGGGTGCGTTCAAGGTTTACGACGTGCTGACCGTTTTCACCGGAGATGCGACAACCTCTGTTTCTTACCTAACCTTTAATAATGCATTTCGTTATTTCTTTCTCGGGAAGGCATCAGCCATGGCCTGTATGACAGCAATCGTCATTCTTCTTCTGGCTATCATTTATATACGTATGTTGAATAAAAAAGAAGATTAGCTGTTAGGGAGGTGAAAGCATGCACACCAAAAAGAATAGATGGGGCCAGCTATTTAAGGCGTCCAGCACGGATTTATTTCCACCGTTTTATTTGTGGCTCGGCTTGATCGGATTGACGATTTTTACGTTAGCCCCTTTTGTCTATTTGTTTCTATCTTCGATATCTCGGGAAGTCGAGCTTATCAACGGACATATCATTCCGCATTCGCCGACATTCCAAAATTACATCGGCCTTCTCACGGGAAGCAATGCGGTCATGTTCGCCAGCGCTTTGAAAAATAGTGTCGTCGTGTCCGTGATGGTCACGGTGATTTCGATATTTGTCGGTGTATTTGCGGCATATGCGTTTTCACGAATTAATTTTCCGTTTCGTAAAACGGGGTTGTTCGTCGTATTAGCTATGCAAATCATGCCTTCGATCAGTATTATTACACCGCTGTATATCATGATTCGGGATGGCATCAAGTTAGATATCCCATTTACAGGCATCGTGTTATTTCAAACGCCGCCTTTGCTCGATTCAGTATGGGCGTTGATCTTCGCTTATACATCATTCAGCTTGCCCTATGTTGTTTGGCTCTTGGCTGGATATTTCCAATCCATTCCCAAGGAACTGGAAGAAGCGTCCTATGTGGATGGCTGCAGTCGTCTGCGCACCATGTTTCGCATCATTCTTCCACTCTCCATGCCTGGGATTGCGGCTACAGCGATTTTTGTCTTTTTAAATGCGTGGGATGAATTCCTTTTTGCGAATGCCTTCACTCAAACGTACGCGTCCAAAACACTGCCAATCATGATTGCAGAATTTGTGGGCAAGCACAGTATCGATTGGGGTTCTATGACCGCAGGCGGATTCCTGGCATCGCTGCCTCCTGTCGTCATTTCGCTGTTCCTATATAAGTACATTATTGGAGGCGTAACAGCGGGAGGAGTCAAAGAATGAGTACGGAAACCTATATTCTTGGTGTTGATGGCGGCGGCTCTAAGACGTATGCGGTCATTGTAGATCGAGATGGTCACAAAATCAGCAGTGGCATATCCGGGTCCAGCAACCATCAAGTTGTAGGGATCGATCAAGCCTATGCTGCTATCAAGGAATCGATAGAACAAGCTCTGCATGCTGCGAGTCTTTCGTATTCGGATATGGCCTTTGCTCAATATGCCTTGGCTGGACTTGATCGCCCTCATGATCATGAGATCGTACGCAAGGCACTCTCTCAACTTCCATTCGCGCGCTGGGATATGGCGCCAGATACAATGGCGGGACTTCGAACGGGTAGTTTGCGCAATGTAGGCATTGTCCTGATCTGTGGCAGCGGTACGAATGCAGCAGGCAGGAATGAGGCTGGAGCAACTGTTCAGGTCGGGGGTGTCGGCTATCTGTACGGTGACAGCCTAGGGGCCAATTACATGGCGACGACGATGTTTCGGACGGCCGTCAGATCTTGGGAGGGGCGCGAAATAGCCTCCAGTCTGCCTGATAAGCTACTGGCTTATTTCGGCTATTCGACGATGGAAGCGTTGGTCGATCATTTCCTTGAACGTAATATTCAGCAAATTCGCGAAGGTGCATTAACGATAAGCTTACATGCTGCGGCAGATGCAGGCGATGAGCTGGCGATCCGGCTGCTGAAAGAAGCAGGTAAGGAGCTAGGGGTCACAGGTAATGCCGTGATTCGCAAGCTTGGCGGCTTCAAAGGGGACACAGTCCCTGTCGTACTCATTGGCAGCGTCCTTCAAAAAGGGCGCAATCCTCATCTGCTTGAGGAACTACGCAACACTTTAGAAACAGAGAATCCGAACGTCGAATTGATGATACCGGAAATGGCGCCGGTGTACGGTGCCATTTTGCTGGCATTCGATCATTTGCAAATCCCAACGTCAGAAGGGACGCATCGGCGATTCAGTGAATATGGAGGATATGAACAACAATGAGAAAAACATACTTAAAAGTAGCAGTTATCGGCGGCGGATCTTCCTATACCCCGGAATTGATCGAGGGTTTTATCAAACGGTATGAAGAACTGCCTGTTAAGGATCTCTACTTAGTTGATATTGAAGCGGGTCGGGAGAAACTAGAGATCATAGGAAGTTTAGCTAAAAGAATGCTGGAAAAAGCGAATGTTCCCATCACGATTCACTTGACGTATGACCGACGCGAAGCTATTCGGGATGCCGATTTTGTCATGACACAAATGCGGATTGGCTTGCTGGACGCGCGTGGCCGCGATGAGCGGATACCGCTGAAATATCACTGTATCGGTCAGGAAACAACAGGCGCGGGTGGGTTTGCTAAGGGATTGCGTACGATTCCTGTCATATTGGATATTTGTAAAGATATCGAAGAGTTGGCTCCTAACGCTTTCTTAGTCAATTTCACGAATCCCGCAGGTATGGTGACTGAAGCGGTCTTAAAGTACTCCAAAGTTCGCACAGTCGGCTTATGCAACCTGCCTATAGAAACGAAAATGCAAATTGCGGACGTAATGGAAGTCGATGTATCCAAAATTGATATTGAAATGGTGGGTATCAACCATCTGAACTGGACGACCAAAATTTGGGTGGATGGCGTTGATCGCACAGACGACCTTCTATTTCAAGCTTCTGGTGAGAGCAAATTTACGATGCAAAATATTCCTGGCTTCGCTTGGAGTCAAGATTTTATCCGTTCTATGGGCGCCCTTCCTTGTGCGTACCACCGATACTTCTATATGAAGGAGAAGATGTTGAAGAAGCAGTTAGAAGAAGTCGATAAAGTGGGAACTAGGGCCGAGATTGTTAAAAAGGTGGAACAGGAGCTGTTCGAGCTGTATAAAGATCCGAACCTTGCCATTAAGCCGAAGCAATTGGAGCAGCGGGGAGGCGCGTATTATTCGGATGCCGCGCTTAATTTGGTCTCGTCGATATACAATAACAAGAAGGACATTCAGATTGTCAACGTGAAAAATAACGGCACGATTCCTAGTCTGCCTGACGATGCGTCCATCGAAGTGAACTGTGTGATAGGCTCGGATGGACCGAAACCGGTGCAGATCACAACGCCTATGAATGCGAAGATTCGCGGGCTACTGCAGGTCGTGAAAGCGTATGAGGAGCTTGCCGTAGAGGCCGCTGTGAAAGGCGATTATGATGCTGCACTGCAAGCCCTCACGATTCACCCGTTGGTAGGATCTGTAGATATCGCGAAGCCGTTGTTAGATGATATCCTTGCAGAAAACAAAGCTTATTTGCCACAATTCCAATAAACATAATGCTAGTAATAAAAGGGAAATAGAGGCCATCCCCTTGCTAGGCGTCCCCAATCTCAAATCGGGTGATTCTCCGCCATATCGTGTATAATAATGGAAGAATCACATCATAGCGAGGATTGGGTGAAAAGTATGGTGGGGAAAGCGGTACGCAGGCAGATGGGCAGCTCGTCATTGTCCCTGTCGCCACTTGGGCTTGGTTGCTGGCAATTCAGCAATGGGCAAGGGATGGTCGGCAAGTTTTGGCCGGTGTTGAAGAAAGAAGATGTGCGCAGCATTGTTCAAACCAGTCTCAAGGGCGGGATCAATTGGTTTGATACAGCAGAGGTGTATGGCAAAGGACAATCCGAGCAAATGCTAGCCGAGGCGCTGCGCGAAGCGGGTCCTTTGGCGGAGGGCGCGCATATTGCGACGAAATGGTGGCCGCTGCTCCGCACGGCGGGCAGCATTACGAGCACCATCGACGAGCGCATCCGACTGCTGGAGAATCGGACCATTGAGCTGCATCAGGTGCATCAGCCGTTCTCCTTCTCGTCGGTTCGGGCGGAGATGAACGCGATGGCTGAACTCGTGAAGCAGGGCAAGATCCAGAACGTAGGGGTCAGCAACTTCTCTGCCGCCAAAATGCGTGAAGCGGACAAAGTCCTGCGAGAGCACGGACTCCGGCTCATTTCCAACCAAGTGAAATACAGCTTGCTGGATCGCCGCATTGAACACAATGGCATTATGGCAGCCGCGCAAGAGCTGGGAATCGCCATAATCGCATATTCACCGCTAGAGCAAGGGATTCTCAGCGGCAAGTTTCACAAGAATCCGGCGCTTGTGAAGGCGATCAAAGGTCCGCGTAAATTCACTTCGGCCTTCCGCAAGGCGGGGCTCCAGAAGTCGAAGCCACTGATCGATAAGCTGGATGAGCTTGCGATTCTCTATGATGCCTCGCCCACACAAATCGCGCTGAATTGGTTAATACATGCACATGGCGAGACCGTTTTTGCGATCCCGGGCGCATCGAAGACGCATCATGCCGAGGAGAATGTGAAGGCGATGCAATTCACACTGACCGATGAAGAATTACAGCAGATCAGCGATGTATCCAATCAGGTGCTGAACAGATAAAAGAAGCCTCCAATCACTTTATGGTGAGTTGGGGGCTTTTAGCTTTTTAGAAGGAAATATAAATGTTATACAAATCTATCCTATAAGTCTATGAATATAGGTTGTCCTGTCATATAATGGGATGTACGATATTCGTTGTATTTAGTTTACAGGGGGAATAACATGAAGGTTTTTTTTCGAAAAGGGATAGCCTCGCTACTGGCTGCTGTTTGGATTGCGGCCGTTGCGGTGCCAATCAGTGCGCAGGCAAGCAGTGATGACGTCGCCTATGAGGACGTGCCAGCCGATTACTATGCGAGTCAAGAAATTACATGGCTGAAGCAAAGAGGGATCATCCAAGCTGAAGAGGACGGTAACTTTCATCCGGATGATGCCGTTACACGCGGAGATGCTGCGGTATGGCTAAGCAAAGCGCTCAAGGTGCAGAAGCCGAAGTCACTGAATGGATTCACGGATGTGGCAGAAGCCAGTCCTTACGCGGAATCGGTCAACGCTTTGAAGGAACGGAATATCGTTCAGGGGGATGGCGGGATGTATCAACCAGCATCTTTCCTGACACGTGAACAGATGGCGAGCTTGCTCGTACGTGCTTTTCAGCTCAAAGATAATGGCATTCAGGCCTGGCTCAAGGATGAGGGCAGCATCGCAAAGCCGCATCACGACGATGTGATAAGACTGAAGCAAAATTTTATTACCGAGCAATTGACGTTTATGCCACAGGACCATGTGACGCGTGCACAGCTTGTCTTATTTCTATATCGGACGATTTCTGCGCAAGAAGAGACGTCGCAAGGTACCGTTTCCTTGGATGATCTGCTGCGGTTACCGGATAAGGTTGCTTTTCGTTTATCACCTGACAGTACGACACTAGCTTTATTGCAACCGTGGGAAAACCGCATGAATCTCTATATTCAAAAGGTTGGAGAGACACAAAGCACGCGGATCACGAGCTCCAAAGACGAAAACATTCAAAGCCTATATTGGATTACAGACAAAGTGCTTGTCTATTCCGTTGATAACGGCGGTACCGAAAATACGCATATTCATGTTGTTCATGTAGACGGTACGGGCGATAGAGACCTGACTCCCTATACGAATGTAAAGGCAGACCTGTTGGATGTGCTGCCTGCTCAGAAGGAAGATGATTTTGAACTTTTAATTACAATGAATAAGCGGGATCCCAAGGCGATGGATGTTTACCGAGTTAAGCTGGGAACGGGCGATACATTCCTCCATGTGCAAAATCCAGGAAACGTCGATTATTGGCAGACCGATAATTGGGGCCGAGTTCGTGCAGCGATCGCTGTAGATGGCGAAGAAACAAGCCTCCTTTATAGGGAGGATGAGGACAAAGCTTTTGAGAAAATTGCGAGCTTTGCTGCAAATGATACCTTTATTCCTGTAATGTTCACTTACAATCCTGGTGCTACTGCCATTGATCAACTCTATGCGGTTTCCAACGTTGGACGCGATAAAGAAGCACTCGTTACCTATGATTTAAAGACGAGGAAAGAGACGGAAGTCATCTACGTGAATGACGAAGCCGATATTAGCAATTTCATCTATTCCTTCAAGAAGAGGTCCGTTCTAGCAGTTTCCTATGAAACGGATAATGTACATGTGAAGTATTTGGATAAAGAGTTTGAAGAGATGTCGAACCAACTCGATGCCAAACTGCAAAACACGCATTGGGGTATTATTGGTTCACCGGATAAAGATGTGCTGCTGCTGCATACCGGAGGCGATAAGTCATACGGCAGCTATTATTTGTATGATCGCAAGATGGATAAGCTGGACAAGATTGCAGACAGCAATCCGAATCTGGATGAGAAGAAGCTGGCCGACATGAAGCCGATATCTTTTAAAAGCAGAGATGGATTGACAATTCACGGATATTTGACGTTACCTAAAGGTGCAGCAGCAACGAAACTACCTGTTGTTGTCAATCCGCATGGCGGGCCGAGGGCTCGCGATTCCTGGGGCTATAGCTCGGAAGTTCAACTGTTGGCTAGCCAAGGATATGCTGTGCTGCAATTGAATTACCGAGGCTCAACAGGTTATGGGAAAGCCTTCGTGCACGCTGGAGATAAGCAATGGGGCCAAGCGATGCAGAATGATATCACCGATGGTGTGAATTGGCTGATTGAGCGGGGCACGGCAGACCCTGAACGTGTGGCGATATATGGAGCCTCCTACGGTGGCTATGCGACGTTGGCAGGTATGACGTTTACGCCAGATTTGTACGCAGCAGGTGTGGATTATGTAGGCCCGTCCAGTCTATTAACGTTTTTGAACTCGCTGCCACCCTATTGGGAAATTGGTCGTTCTCAGATGTATCAACAAGTAGGTGACCCTGTCAAAGATAAGAAGATGCTCCAAGCCTATTCACCCGTGCTGCATGCGGACCAAATCAAAGCCCCTCTCATGATCGCACAAGGCGTGAACGACCCGAGGGTGAAGCGAACGGAATCGGATCAGATGGTAACAGCGCTACGCAAGCTAGATGTTGACGTACCTTATATGCTCAAAATGTTCGAAGGACATGGTTATTCCAAGTTAGAAAATGAACGTGATTTCTACCAGGCACTTATCCATTTTTTGAATAAGAATGTGAAGAACAAGAAGAAAGCGGCATAGATTAAATCAGAGGGACTGTCCTAGACGGGGAGCCTCGCATGAATGAGAGGCCCTAGGGCCTCTTTTTTATCGTTGTACAGACTAACTTCCATCATGAATTTGTAAAATGCGCAACACCACAAACTGGTTATTTATGGTACGATGGTAACTAGGTCGGACAGACTACTACCATTGATATTGGAGGCGCTTACAGTATGAATCAGGAACACGTGCAGGAAGGGTATTTTGGGGAGTTCGGAGGCAGCTTCGTGCCGCCAGAATTACAGGAAGTGCTAAATTATCTGAGTGAGCAATTCTATAAGTACAAAGACGATCCGGAATTTAATGAAGAATATAATTATTATTTACGTGAATATGTGGGTCGCGAGAATCCACTTACCTATGTGAAGAGATTGTCTGAGACTTGGGGCGGTGCGAAAATCTATCTCAAGCGTGAGGACCTGAACCACACAGGTGCGCACAAAATTAACAACGTAATTGGTCAAATTCTGCTTGCCAAGCGGATGGGCGCCAAGCGGATTATCGCTGAGACGGGTGCTGGACAGCATGGTGTCGCAACGGCGACAGCCTGTGCCATGTTCGACATGGAATGTATCATCTATATGGGCGCAGAAGATACGCGACGTCAATCCTTGAATGTGTTCCGGATGGAGCTGCTTGGCGCTACCGTTGTACCGGTTCACAAAGGACAAGGTCGCCTGAAGGATGCCGTTGACGAAGCCCTGGGCGATCTTGTTCAGAATTACAAGAACACGTTCTACTTACTTGGTTCTGCTGTAGGTCCACATCCGTTCCCGTCGATGGTGAAACATTTCCAATCCATCATCAGTGAGGAATCTAAGCGTCAGATTATCGAAAAAGAGGGGCGTTTGCCAGACGCGGTTATTGCCTGCGTCGGTGGAGGAAGCAACGCGATCGGCGCGTTTGCCCACTACCTAGACGAACCATCGGTTCGCTTAATCGGAGTCGAGCCGGATCAAGCGCCTACGTTGACTGAAGGTGTTCCGAGCGTAATTCACGGCTTCAAGTGCCTGGTGCTGCTGGACGAGGAAGGCAACCCACGGAAGACTTATTCGATTGCAGCAGGTCTAGATTATCCTGGCATCGGGCCGGAGCATAGCCATTTGAAAGTAACCGAAAGAGCGGAGTATGCGACGGTCAGCAATAATGAAGTTTTAGCGGCATTTCAGGAGCTGTCTCGCGCAGAAGGGATCATCCCTGCACTCGAGAGCGCGCATGCTGTCGCTTATGCGAAGAAGCTTGCTCCTACGATGAGTAAGGATCAAATCATCATCATCAACCTCTCTGGTCGCGGAGACAAGGATGTCGAACAAGTGTTCCACATGCTTGAGAAATAAATGAACTTATAACCTCGTCGCTTTGGCGATGAAAAGGCACCCAGCGGGTGCCTTTTCATTTGCTATTTATGAGGTTGAGTGTTCTCAGTCACTGTGATGTGGGATTACTCTTTAACAATTGATAAAGGGGTGTACCTAGGCGGATCAACAACTCCCATCACAATGGAGAGACCCACACCGAGACCTCGGCCTTCTCTTCCATCACTACGATAAAAGCTACCCAAATGTGATCCCTATCCAATGGGTCGCCCCTCATCTTTGCTCACCGACTGAACTCGATTCGGCCGTTAGAATAAATACAGAAGTAAGAGGGGCTTGATGTTGTAAAATATGCAACATAAATCAGATTTAACCGAACATTTCGCATCTATGTTGTATTTTGTGCAACATAAGTTGAAGAAATCAGCGAATTTGTAAGTTATGAGGCGATTAGCTTGCACAAAGTGCAACAAGCTTGGTGAGAAGCAGTTGAAAGCAAATATGTTGTTGTAAAAAATACAACATGGGTAGAGAAGCGGGACCGCGGTGTATGTGAAGCATCGTGGCCGTTGTGTTACTCCTACTTAGGAATTAGGGCTCTTTTGCTAACTGAAATTTCAATAGACAAATTTTCGCTGCGCCCAATAGCTGAACGAAAATAACAAAGCTTCCGTCAGGAGTTTTGCCGCGATGAGTGGTATGCCAATGTTGTCATGAAATAGGTGTAGGAGACCGTAATTCAACAGAAGGATAACGGTAACGAGAGAGAAATATCGGAGCACCGATTTGCGGATGACTGTCCCGTTCCTTTTGGCAAAAACAAATTTCCGATTCATCACGTAATTGAAAATGGAACTGCATAACCGTGATCCGATGACGGATACGAGCAAATTCGAGGTCATCCATTGCAGCAAGAGCAGCAGCATGAAATCCAAGATCGCAGCAAATCCCGAAGACGCACAGAATTTTAGAAAAGGAAAATAAACTCTGGCGGAATCGGCAAGTGGACGAAAGTGCGAAGATTTATTGTCGTCCAAATAAATGGTGTCGATCGGCACCTCTATCAAGTCGTATCCGACACTTGGAGCCTCGAGAAGCATGTTCATTTCATATTCAAAGCGATCACCTGGAATCTGGCATAACCAATCCAGCATGTCGGAAGAATAGCCCCGAAGGCCAGTTTGTGTATCTTGAATGGGCATGCCCGTTGCTAAAGTGTATACCATCCGCGTCGCTGAATTTCCAATGCGGCTGCGCAAGGGGACCTTGCCCGTGAACTGTCTGCTGCCCAGCACGATATGATTACGATGTTCGCGAACGGCTTTCGTTAGTCTGAGAATATCTCCAGGCAAATGCTGCCCATCACTGTCAGCACAGACGACTCCGTCGTCGTTGCCGTACTGTCTTATATAGTCAAAGCCCGTTTTCAAAGCGCTGCCTTTACCTTGGTTGATGGAGTGCGTCAGCACGGTACATCCGGCTTCCTTTGCCGAATCAAAAATCGCGCGGTACTCTTCACCACTGCCGTCATCTACGACAAGGATGGAAGCGTCGCTAACTTCGTGTAGCTTGTGAATAAGGGCGATTAAACGGCTATCGGGCTCGTAGGAGGGGATGAGTATGGTCATGGTAACAGTCCTCCTTATTAGGATTTAGGAACATAGATAATGTCACTTACGCCTCGTTCACTGCCTTTGCCAAGCGGATTGTTCACAACTCTGCCCATGAAATACATGGTTGATGAGCCACCGCCATCGAGATTATAGGCTTCGGTTGCGCCGAGCTCGTGGAATAGATTCGCGAATTCGGTTAATGTCATGCCTCGGCTATAGTTGGTACTTCGTCCGTCTACCACGACGAACAGAAAGTGATTCGGCGAAATCATCCCAATGCCGGTTCTTGGATTGGCATCTTGAATGGAGCGATTGCCGAAGTTTTTGTCGATGGCTACGCTGCTGAAATCGCCGGCGACCTCGCCGCCAGTCACGAGGGTAGGGCCGAAGGAGAAGGTGTTCGTTGTTCCCTCAGCGAGTAAATCAGCCGAAGAAAGCTCTTTTTCGTTATAAGATTGCAAGGTGCCATTTGCTAGCAGAGCTAAGCCGTCACGAGCAGGTTCATCGCGGTACACGGTGCCGCCTCGAATGATGACGCCATCGTTCCGAAAGCCATAGTAATCTCCGTTAATGGCGAATACCGCGTTATTGTTGGCCGCGATTGTCGACGTGTTTTCGATGATATTTGTACCGAACGCGTTTTTGGCGAAAGCCGTAAGCAGGTTTGTGGTATTGTTGAAAGTCACGTCGGCCACGAAATAGGTGATTGCATCGGAGCCGGAGCCGGTTTGCACCTTTTTAATGCTAACGGTCTCGTTGCTGTCCTTATAATTCCAGTCATCCGATTGTGCTTGCGTCGTTGCTTGTTTGGCAGGTTGCTCTTGAGTTGCGACACTGTTGGGTGTGACGATGACCGCGACGTGTTCGAATAAATAACGATCAGCGAGCCCATATAGAATGGCAGCAATGATCATCAGAAATATAGCTATCATGGTCATGATTTTGGTTTTTTTTCGGTGACGGAAAATGATAGTGATCACTCCTTCGTGTGGATGGTGTGGATTCTGATAGCGAGCACGGCTTCGAATGATGAATCTGTATGCCTTTGACTGCCTCGCTGGTCCATACATCTATTTTAGAGCGGGAACCTTTAATGAAACTTAACTATCCGTAGCCTTGACTGCGCCTTAATGTCGATAAAGCAAAAAATGGAGGATCCGATAACGGATCCTCCATTTTTGCATGAAGCTATATTTGTTAAAAATGTTCTTTGAGACTCAGGGTTGCAACGTCACATCCCGACCATGCTCCACCTTCCGATACTCCTTCGGCACGATCCCTTTGCTCTCGCGGAAAATCCGCGAAAAGGTTTTGTACGAGCCGTAGCCAACCTCCAATGCGATTTCGGTGACACTCATGTCGGTGGATACCAACAGACTGCAAGCATGACGCAAGCGTAAATCGTGGAGGAAATGGACAAAGGTTTGGCCTGTCGTTTGCTTAATCACTTCGCTGATGCGTGAAACGCTCATGGTGAAGCGCGAAGCAAGATCGGACAAAGCCAGATCCTCTTGATAATTCCGATGGATATAATGAATGATCGGCCACACAGCATGGCTGGACCTAGAAGAAGATTTCGATATCATCACCGCATCAGATTGACCAGCGTGCCCAAACTGACGCCGATCAAATCGATGCCGATCAAAGCGAATGAGCAGCTCCTTCAATTTGGCCTTCAGCAGCGTTTGTCTGTAGCGTTCGTCTCCCCGATATTCACGAAACATATCTTCGATAAGAGCAGCGATCTGCTGTTGTTCTGCCCCTTCGAACTGCACATACGCAGGCAAATCATTAGCATCATTAAATAAATCAGACAATCCCTGATCATTGCCAGGCTCCATGAGCAGATCCATGCTGAACATGCAATTGAAGAGTACTAACTTTTGACCCGGGTCCGTAAAAATTTCATGCACCTGATAAGGAAGCACAAAGGTAAACGTACCTGGCGCCATCACATGCTTTACATCATTTATCGTTTCTGCACCCCGTCCCTCCACGACATAAGAGAACTCCAAGAAATCATGGCGGTGAGCTCGGAAACCATGCGCTAAGGTGTTTCTACTGAGGTGAAAAGGGAAGGAAGAATGCATATTGGGGTACGTTTTCAAATAATCTGGAAAATACGTCATGAGTACTCAGGCTCCTTCGAAAAAATGGGACGTTTTCCGAATATACGGTACGACTTCTTACTCGCTATATTTTATCATAAAAGCATGGTCAACAGGTGTATATATGAGGAGGAACGAACTGTGGAAAGCGTTAACAAAATTAGAATTGGTATTATTGGTGCAGGCAATATTGGCGGCGTACATATGAACGAGTTTTCAAAATTAGGGGATCTCTGCGAAATTACTGCGGTGACAGATGCGTATTTACCATTGGCTGAAGCGAAAGCGAAGGAATTCGGTATTGCTCACATCGCAGCTACCCCTGAGGAGCTTATTCAAAGTGCGAATGTCGATGCTGTCATCATTGGTGTACCCAACCAATACCATGCCGCGCTTGCTGTACAGGCGATTGAAGCGGGCAAACACGTGCTACTTGAGAAGCCAATGGGCATCAATGCTGCAGCGGCTAAACAAATATATGAGGCGAGTCAGAAGGCGAACACGATCGTGATGATCGGTCACCAAATGCGCTGGGAATCCATTCCGATGCAAATTAAGGAGCAGGTTGAAGCGGGTGAGCTAGGCAAAATTTATACAGCCAAAACCGGCTGGTTCCGCCGCAAAGGCATTCCGGGCTGGGGAACTTGGTTTACAAAAATGGATGAATCCGGCGGCGGTCCGTTGATCGATATCGGCGTTCACATGCTGGATTTGGCACTTTATTTGATGGGCAACCCGAAACCTGTTTCCGTTGTGGGAGCAACGTATGCGGAATTCGGTCCTCGCCGCAAAGGGATTGGCACATGGGGCAAGCCGAACTGGAACGGTACGTATGATGTAGAGGATTTGGCTACAGCCTTGATTCGAATGGAAGATGGCAGCACGTTGACGCTGGAAGTAAGCTGGGCGGTGCATATGGACACAGATAATACGCCTTTTGTACATCTGATGGGCTCTGATGGTGGGGCCAGCTACAAGGGAGCTAAGGGTAAATTACTGACTGAGAAATTCAACCGTCCGATCGAAACAGAGCTGTCGAAGCCCGAGAACGATGAAGGCGAACGCCAACGTCTAAGCGCGCATTTCTTGTCCTGCATTCGAGAAGGCAAACAGCCGATTACTTCGGCGCTATCCGGATATACGAACAATTTGATTCTTGATGCAATCTACGAGTCTTCACGCACAGGCAATGAAGTGAAGTTGAACTGGGAGTAGTCGAGAACGAACGGAATTGCTAACAGAAACATCATTTGGAGGGAAATCCGATATGCTTAGAGGGTTAACAAGAGCAGGGCTTGGTCAGATCGAGAGTGATGAGCAATTCATAGAGTTGGCGGCAAAATATGGCTTCCAAGCGGTCGATCTCGACGCTTTGAGCCTTGTAGAAGCTCACACCGTCGCGGGTGCTCGTGAGTTATTAGAGAAGAATGGACTCGTCGTCGGATCCATTGGGTTGCCCGTGGAGTGGCGGACCACGGAAGAGGCGTTCCGCGAAGGCCTGCCGAAGCTGGCGCAGGCCGCGGAAGCAGCGGCAGCGCTCGGCTGCACGAGCTGCTGCACGTATGTGCTGCCCTCGACGGACTTCGGGGCAGCGCACTTCATGGCGCTCGCGACGCGCAGATTGCGCACGTGCGCCCAAATCCTAGGCGCCTACGGCATCCGCCTAGGGCTGGAGTTCGTGGGTCCGCATCATTTGCGGACACGGTGGCAGAACCCGTTCATCTGGACCATCGATGAAACGTTGGATTGGATCGATGCGATCGGTGAGCCGGGCGTGGGCTTGCTGTTCGATTCGTACCACTGGTACACGAATGGCGGTACGGTCGCGGACATCGAGAAGCTTCGCGTCGATCAGATCGTGCATGTGCACATCAACGACGCACCGGACGTGCCGGTGGCAGATGTGCTAGATAACGGACGCCTGTACCCAGGGGAAGGCGTCATTGATCTGGCAGGCTTCCTGCAAGGCCTGCATCGGATTGGCTACACCGGCGCGGTGGCGCAGGAGATTTTGACAGCGACGCCGCCGACGGATTCGCCGGAGAGCCTCGTCGAGCGCTCCAAAGCGGGCTTCGACAAGGTATACGCCGCGGCGGAGATTTAGCGGTAGCTAGTGAAATTGAATAATTGAAAATTGAATGATTGATTGATTGAGTGATTGATTGAGTGAGTGATTGATTGAGTGGAGCGAGTACCCCTTGGTGGGAACTCGCTCTTTTTGGTTATATTGGAGAAGGGGGAGGGAACTCCCAGCCCCAGCTCTAACTTAAACTCAGACTCCTCCCATCCACCTCTAACAACCGATGGCTACCCCATGAACGCTAACTCTTAGACCTAAACTAGTTAGAACTATGCTCCATTGGATATATCCAATGAAAGTCCCTTAAAAAGAGCTGATTTTTTAATTTAATTGGATAAATCCATTCAAATCAAAGAAATAGGGTCATTTTAGATTGATTTCGGGACATCTGATTGGAAAAATCCAATGAGAGAAGGGTTTTTAGCCTTTTCAAGATGAATACACTGTACTTATCCAATGGAGGGGGATTATGCGAACTAATTTGTGTAAAATACGATTCGCAGCATGCCACTAATTTATTTACCTTGGGATAATTTAGATTGATCAGCGCGTGATGAGCCTCAAGCCATGTTCTATGGTGCAAGGTGGAGTAGTGCGAGGGCGAGAGTGGTAAGAGCTAGAACCATACCCCAACCCCAGCTCTAACACTATCTCCAACACCAGTACCGACCCCAACACCAGTTCTAACTTAACCTTAAACTCAGACTCCTCCCACCAGCCTATAATAACCGCCCGCCACATGAATGCTACACCCTAGCCCCAAAACTAGTCATAACTATGCTCCATTGGATATATCCAATGAAAGTCCCTGAAAAAAAGCTGATTTTTTAATTTAGTTGGATAAATCCAATGGAGGGATGGAATTTGAGCCTTTTCAAGACGAATACACTGTATTTATCCAATGGAGGGGGATTATGCGAATTAATTTGTGTAAAATACGATTTGCAGCCTGTCACTAATTTATTTACCTTGGGATAATTTAGATTGATCAGCGCATGATGAGCCACTAGTCATGTTCTACGGTGCGAGGTGGAGTAGTACGATGGCGAGAGTGGCAAGAACTAGAACTAGAACTAGAACTATACCCATAACCATAACCATAACCACCACAGAACAAATAGTTGACCATCCTTGGTGGCGTCCAGAAATAACTGGATTTCCTCCCGCTAAATCAGGCGAAAACAGCATATTTTTCCGAATAACTGGATTTCCTACAGTTGATTTCGCCGTTTTTCTATCCCTTGACCTAATTACACGAAATTAACGACATGAAATACATCTAGACTTTGTTTGCCGCCGAATACGCCGAAAACAGCTGTATGATTTCCATCTATTTTCAACAGCTGCCTAACCACCTGAGCTACCTAACTTCCCGCTATAAAGCACACATCAGCCACCATTAAGCCTACAACCCACCATCCCCTTCGACAAAAACTCCTACAATTCGTCCCTAGAGTGTGACAAACTTTTCATGGAATCTCGGGTACGATTTTAAAAAAAGCGAAAAGGAGATAAGATCATGCAAATGAAGAATAAACAGGATATCAGCTTGATTTTGGACAACTTTTCTAACTTCGCAGAGTGGGATGCAGCAGGGAAGAAGTTTTACCTCGTGTTCGCCGATAAGAAACGTGGGGGACAATGGACGTTAATGGCTTATGAAGATGATCGCTTTAGTATACATGGCGTTGGGCAAGAGTACGAAGACGCGGAAGAGTTGTTTTTCGAAGAGCGCAACCTGTTGCTCTCCTTCTTGTGGGACAACCGTGCTGCGTTGAAAGCAGCCGTTGAAGCCAGTCGAGTCGTTTCCGCCTAGGTCAGCTGACAACAAGCACTCAACGTATGGACAAGCCTCCTAAGTGCTGTCCCTATAAACAACAGCCTGCGAAACCACCACCAATCATGTGGTGGCTTCACAGGCTGTTTGCTGTGTAAAGGTATCGACTTACCAGTCGGCCGGCTCCAATTGCCTAACTGCCCGACGTCTCGATCAACCGCCGCATCCCTATCCGCCCCTATATTTCGGGCTTGCCGCTGAGATCTCAGGCCCCCCTAAGACCCCGGCGGCAAGCCCTCCTTCTGTTTATCCCGGTACTGACCGGGTGTGAGCCCTTCCTGCTTGCGGAACGAGCGGATGAAATTCTGCGAGTTGTTGTAGCGCAGCTTTGAGGAGATATCCTTGATCGGCATATCGGTCTCGGAGAGCCATTTTTTCGCCATATTGAAGCGGTAGTTTGATAAATAATCGCTGAAGGAGCAGTTCGTTTCTTTGCGGAAAATGCTGCTCAAATAATTCGCATTATAGTGCAAGCGAGACGCACATTCCTCAAGTGTTAAGTCGGTGTCGTAGTAATGCTGCACGAGATCGATGATTTTCTCCGAGATGTTGTGGTACTGCGCATCCTGGCGATCGCGGTAAATGCGGATTAGCGGATAGACGACCTCCGTCCAGAACCAATCTTCGATTTCGACGGTCATATGCAGACCTAGAACTTCTTCGAACAGGGAGCCTTTATTCGGATGAATCTGATTCAAGGCGATGCCTGACTCCTGCATCATCATCAGCAGGTTATTCAGCAGCCGCGCGAGCGGGATCTGGTACTCCTGCGGAGAGAGCGGAGCCGCAAACACAGCCTGCAGCAGCTGCTTGAGCAGGTCGCGAGACTTATCCTTTTCAGCCAACTTAATGCTGTCGATCAGCTCGTTCTCCAAAGGCTTTGGATAGTTCAGATTCAAGTAATGCTTGCCTGAGTTAATATTCTCATATTGAATAATGATGCCTTCACCGAGCTTAATACGGTGCTTCAGGGCCTCAAGCCCTTCCTTGTACGCCAGTGACATCTGGGTGAAAGCATGGATCGGCAGAGAAATCCCGATGGAAATATGCAGCTTCAGGAAGCTGTAAATATGCTGCTGTACCTGCTCGGTGAGGCCATACACCATCGTGCGGAAGTCGCTATCAACAGCGTTCGTGCTGCCGATTAAAGTGACGATGGTCTGATCAATTAAGACGGGCGCTAAGCGCTGCTCGGAAGGGATGAGTTCCTCCAACATGTTGTGCACGGCAAAAAGCAGCAGCTCCATATCCTTTTTGTCATAACGGGTATGGTCGATGGCATCGATTTGAATCGTAATGACGGACATCGTTTTCCAAGCGGCAATATGATCGGTGTAGCCGAATTGTGCAAGCTTTTCGAGTAGATCACCAGGTTTAATATGCCCCTGAAAAGCTTTAATCAGGAAGAACGTCCGAACCTGGCCGATGTGCTGATGGACCTCTTTTTCGAGCTGAGACTTCGACTGAAACAACGTATGCACATGCTCGCTGATCATCTGGAATTCGTTGGCTTTGCGCTTCTGATTCACGGTTACCAGTCCTCCGATTTGATTCAGGAGAAGTTGGATCGGTGAGTACATTTTGCGCGAGCCTAGCCAAGCTAGGAACATGGAAAGAAGCAGCATAAAGACACAAATATAGATCGTATAGGTCCCAATTTTACTGGATTCTTTGGTTAAGCTATCGATCGAGGTCAAGGATAAATACGTCCAGTTGTTCAGGTGCGAACGCAGGAATGTGACGGAATACGGCTTGTCATGAATGCTGGCACGGAACTGGCCGCTAGCCGCCTCAAGCGGAGCCAAATCCGTAAGGCCAGCCTCCGTAATCGATTTCCCGATCAAGCTAGGATCGCTATTCATCAGAATCCGCTGCCCCTCATCGATGATGAGAATATCATCCGGATGTTCGGAATCACTTTGAATCATATCCTGCAGTGAACAGGCGGGAATATTAGCTAGGGCCATACCGAATTTGTCCAGCCCGGTGGTTGGCAGCTTTTTGACAAGCGAAATACTGTAATCACAGGTCACGCTCCGCGCATTCTCTTCGGTGTAGAACCACTCGGATGGATTGAGGGTCCATGTGCTGTTATCTTGTGCGTTCATCAGTGCGGTCAATTTATCGACATAAGGGTAACTGTCAAAACGATAAAGACCTGAATTTTTGATCATCCAATTCTGTTTCGCATTAATCAAGAGGACGTCTTCCAGCCTCGTATCAAAAGATTGCATATACCGAATCTCGCTTCGCAGATCGTCGTACATCATGAAATCGGTTACAGCAAGTGGCATATCCATAGCTTTTTTGAGTACCGTGGAGTTGATGACTTGATTAAGTGTATGGTTGACAGTCGTTAATTTCTGCTCTACATTGGAATTGATTTGGGTGATTAACTGCATTTTTCCTTCGTTGACATTTTTCTGGATCTCACTTGAGGACGTCACGAAAGCGAACGCGCCGATCAAGATCACCGGCAGTGTGCTGAGCACGAAGCTGAATATCGTCATTTTGCTAAGAAAACTTAAACGCATCGCATCCAACACCTTATCTAAGAATCATTTGTCAGACTATCTATGTATTGTAGTCAAGAGAGCGCTTTATATCAATAATCATCTGCAAATGGGATAATCATTATCTCAGATTGGCGCTTAAAACACTGCTGTTGCAAGGAGGAGTTAGCATGGGAAGTAGTAGGCATGGCCGAAGGTTTATAGGGATGGGGCATCTGATCATGGGGCTGATAGGTCTCTTAGTGATGAGTGCTTGTCAGAGTAGCAATTCGCCGAAAGCGGCAGAAGAAAGTAATGCCCGACCCGTTATTTCTATCATGGCACCGCTGCATTTTCCACACCCACCGATTCCAGAGCTCGTCCAAGAAATTGAGAAGCTGACGCAAACGAAGCTGGAGTTAAACTGGGTACCGGACGGCATTTATACGGATAAAATGAATACAGCCTTAACGACGAATTCGCTCAAAAAAGCGACCTACGTAAAATATACCGACTACATGCTGATGAAAAACTCAATCCGCTCCGGCGCGTTCTGGGATATTGGGCCGTACCTGTCGGCGTTTCCAAATTTGAAGAAGTTGAATCAAGAGATTTTGGGACAGGCGGCTGTCGATGGCAAAATCTATGGCTTATACACCGAGCGCCCGTCCTCGCGCCAGGGAATAATTATTCGGGAGGACTGGCTGAATAATCTCAAGTTAAACAAGCCTACGAACCTGGATGAGCTGTATGCTGTGCTCAAGGCTTTCACCTACGGAGATCCCGATCGTAACGGGAAAGACGATACCATTGGATTAACGGACCGCAATGATCTGGTGTTCGGGGCTTTTAAAACGATTGGTTCCTACTTCGGTGTGCCGAATAATTGGGCGGTTTCCGCTGGGAATTTCGTGCCGGAATTTGATACGCAGGCGTATGTGGACACAATGAACTTCATGAAAAAGCTGTATGATGAGAAGCTGATTAATTCGGATTTCGCAGTGACGAGCAAAGAAGTGCAGCGGGATAAACTGATCCGCGGAAATGCCGGCGTCTATATTGGCAGTATGCAGGATGTGCAGCGGCTTTCAGATGAAGCACAGTTAGTGAATCCCGATGCTCGATTTACGCTCGTCAATCGTATTGAAGGGCCGCAAGGGTTCCACATTTGGTCGATTCCGAATTATAGTGCCTTATATCTTTTTTCTAAAAAGGCGATTCGCACCGAGGCGGAATTAAAGCAGGTGCTGCAGTTTTTTGATCGATCGATGGATAAAGATGTCGCGAATCTGATGAAGTATGGCTTAGAAGGGCGGCATTTTACGACTAAAAATGGGCAGGTCCAGCTATCCGAGGATACCTCGAAGATTCGCGTCAATGAAGTGAATGCGCTTTATGCGCTCATGATCGCTGATCTGAACAATCCCAACGTCATGCCCGTTGTGGAGAGCGAATCACTGTCCCAGCTTGCAGATACGCTCAGCTTGGACAATGAGAAGTACGTCATCAAGGACCCGACATTGGGCCTTGAATCAAAGACATACGATGAGCGCGGCGTCGAAATGTACAAAATTGTCTCCGACGCCACGTACAATTACATGCTGGGCAAGCTGGATAAAGCGGCATTCGGGCAAGAGATCGAGCGTTGGCGGCGCGGCGGTGGGAATCAGATGATTAGCGAGTATAATGAGGCGTATGGGAAGAAGAAGTGAGTTGCGTGTATAAATCAGGCGTGATAAGATTATAAATATAAAAGAGACGTGCTACCAACAGGTCTCCTGCACAATCATTTGGTGGGCAACCTCCAAGGTAGTTGCAAGGTGTAACCCACTGGTTAGGTAGTCAGCCTGAGTGGGTACTTTCGTTTAATAGATAAGACTGTCTAAGTGCACTACGCACGCGGGCGGTCTTTTTTGCATTTTGCTCACCGAGACGCAGCATAAACTTCCCCCTCATAATCATCTCCTCCCCCGATAATCATCATCTCACATCCCGCGCCAGATAAGGCTTATATGAGCAAATGATTGTTTCGGTACCTCTGCCATGCCGTGTAATGTGTGAGTTGTAGCACACCACATTTTCGCGGAGGTCAAACCGATATGAAGAGAAAATTAGTTACGATCCCACTTAGCGTTCTACTCGTTTCCAGCTTTGCGTTAGCAGCATGCGGAGATAAAGAAACGCCTGCATCGTCATCAGCGGCAACAGAGACGACGGCAGCAGCAACTCCGAAACCGACAGACAACACACCGACACCGATTACAATCATGGCACCGCTGAATACGGCACAGACGCCACCAGATACCATTATTAAAGAACTGGAGAAGTTGACCAACACGAAGCTGACGTATCAGTTCTTCCCGGCAGACACGTATGAAGAGAAACTAAATACGACATTCGCAACAGGCGCTCTGCCACAAGCGACGTATTTGAAAAACCAAGCAACCTTCATTCAAATGAAATCAGCAATCCGCGATGGACAGTTCTGGGAAATCGGACCGTTGTTGAAAGACTTCCCGAACTTGAGCAAGCTCAAATCAACCACGAATGATAATACGAAAGTCGACGGCAAGCTGTACACGTTGTACCGAGGCGTAGATATCGCTCGCCAAGGTCTCATCTACCGGAAGGATTGGGCGGATAAGCTGGGCTTGAAAGCACCAACCAATCTAGATGAATTGCTCGCTATGGCGAAAGCGTTCACGGAGAATGACCCTGACGGAAATGGCAAAAAAGACACCATCGGCCTTACGGATCGTAACGATTTGATCTATGGTGCATTCAAAACGATAGCTGCTTGGGAAGGCACACCGAATAACTGGGGTGAGAAGGACGGCAAGCTTCAACCGGAATTCATGTTCCCGCAATATGTCACGACGATGGATTATTTCAAAAAGATGCGTGATGGCGGTTATATGAATAAAGATTTCGCAGCTACGAGTAAAACGGATCAACAAAAGCTGTTTACCAGCGGCACAGCAGGTATGTACATCGGAGCTATGACGGACGTTCCGACACTCAATAAGGATTTGGTTAAAAACGTGCCAACCGCTGTTGTCGATGTACACAGCATGGTAGCGGGACCTGACGGCAAATTCGCTGCATGGGCACTGCCTGGCTTCGCAAACGTCGTACTATTCCCGAAATCTGCGATCAAAACTGAAGCAGATCTTCGCAAAGTGTTAGCTTTCTTCGACAAAATGATGACACCAGAAGTAGCGAACATGGCAAACTGGGGTATCAAAGATGTGAACTACAGCGTAACAGACAACAAAGCGAAGAAACTCGATGATGAGAAATGGACACGTGAAGTGAAGCCATTCACAGATCTAGCTATCGGTGATGAAGATACCTCAGGACGTTACTTGGGTATTCCATCCATTCCTGCTCAAGGCAAAGCGGATGAATTGAAAATCGCCAACCTGAAGTTCGCCGTGCAAGATCCAACAGCGGCATTGGATTCCAAAACAAACCTTGAAAAAGGTGTACAACTGCAAGCTGTTATCGTCGATGCAACGAACAAATACATTTACGGCACAATCGATAAAGCAGGCTTCGACAAAGCGATTGAAGATTGGAAATCTCGTGGCGGCAGCAAAATTATGGAAGAATACAACGCGCAATACAAAAAATAAGACATTCGCGTCTCACACATGTAAGGTGAGGAGGCTGCTGGAACTGCGGCAGTCTTCTCCTTTTAAGGAAAGGAAGAAGTCCTATGCAAGAAGTGAATGTTGCACAAAGCGTGACCACTAGAAAGCAAAGCAGTGAGCTCTCCAGACGTCTTTGGAAAAACAAATGGATTTATGTCATGCTGCTCCCGGGAATCTTGTATTTTATCGTATTCAAATATATCCCGATGTATGGACTGATCATTTCCTTTCAGGATTACAAGCCGTTCAAAGGCGTGACAGGGAGTGAATGGGTCGGTTTGGAGCATTTTCGGCGGCTGTTTACGGAGCCGGATTTCCTGAACATTTTAAGCAACACGTTAATCTTATTCGTCATGAATTTGCTCTTCTATTTCCCTGTACCGATCCTTCTCGCGCTGATGTTGAATGAGGTCAAAGGGGATATGTTCAAGAAAGTGTTCCAAACGATTGTGTACTTACCTCACTTTATGTCATGGGTCATTATCGTCTCCATCAGCTTCGTCATGCTGACCATGGATGGCGGTGTGATTAATGAAATGATTTCGTACTTTGGCTTCGAAAAGATTAACTTCCTACTGGCCCCAGAGTGGTTCAGGCCGATTTATATTTTGCAAGTGATTTGGCGGGAGGCCGGTTGGGGGACGATCATTTATTTGGCAGCGATTGCTTCCATCGATCCTGGTTTGTATGAAGCGGCACGTATGGACGGAGCAGGACGGATGAGACAGATGTGGCATATTACGCTGCCCGCGATCCGAAGTGTCATTATTGTTCTATTAATTTTGAAAATAGGTGCGGTTCTCGAGCTCGGTTTTGAACATGTGTACTTGCTTCTTAACTCCATGAACCGAGAAGTTGCTGAGATCATTGATACTTACGTATATACAGCAGGTCTGAAACAAGGGCAATTCAGCTACAGCGCAGCCATTGGTTTGTTCAAATCCTTCATTGGGTTATTTCTGGTGATGATTGTGAACCGGATTGCGAAGAAAATGGGTGAAGAGGGCGTTTACTAAATGGGTAAGCGTCTTAGCAGCTAGGAGGTTGTAATCGTGGTAGAAGATAAAACATTAGCAGGCCGAATGTTTAGCGTGATTAACTATGTATTGCTGACGATTATAGGGTTGATCACGATTATCCCTTTTGTGCACGTGGTGGCGGGCTCCTTCACGACCAGTGCGGAGATGGCGACGAAGAAGTTCGTCCTTATACCGACGGATTGGAGTATCGAGGCGTATCGGTTTATTTTTTCGACGAACACGATATTCAAGGCCATGGGGGTCTCTATTGGAACGACACTTGTCGGTACGATAATCAGTATGTTTATCACAGCGTTGATGGCCTACGGCTTGTCGCGAAGGGACGTCGATGGACGTAAAGTCATCATGTTCATGGTTGTATTTACGATGCTGTTTCACGGTGGTCTCATTCCCACGTTCCTTGTAGTGAAGGAGTTGGGGATGATCGACAGCTATGCAGCGTTAATTCTTCCGACAGCGATCAGTGCATTTAACTTAATTATTCTGAAAAATTTCTTCCAAAACATCCCCGAAGGCCTAGAAGAGTCGGCCAAAATTGATGGCTGCAGTGACTTCGGCATCTTGTTCCGTATCGTTTTGCCGTTGTCGATGCCCGCGATCGCGACGATCTCGTTATTCTACGCGGTGACGTATTGGAACACGTATTTGAGCGCGATTCTCTATATCAATGAGAGTGCCAAATGGCCGATTCAGGTGTTGCTCCGCCAAATCGTCGTCCTCGCCAGCGGCATGGACGTGAGCTCGAACTTGGACAGCGTGGCACCGCCACCGGCTCAGTCGATCAAAATGGCCGTTATCGTTGTAGCTACGCTGCCGATTCTGTGTGTGTATCCGTTCTTGCAGAAGCATTTTGCGAAGGGTGCCATGATTGGGTCGATCAAAGGATAAGAGGCGGGATATCGGCTAAATGGAAAACATACAGCTATTTGTGGCCAAAAAGTCTGTTATCGCTAATTAGATAGAAAAGCTCCAGCTATTTCGGTCATCTCGAATGTTGCTCGCTGAAATGAGGGGAATTACCTGTAGAAAATACAGGTGATTGGTCGTACAAGCTGAAAGCGAGGAAATTAGATGGTGTTTTTCCAGTTAAACCATGACCAACTCGAAAGGGGAAACACAATGGCTTCAACAACGATCAAAACACCGCTAGAGTGGGCGAAAGCAGCCTGCGACTCCATCATGGCGACACATACGCCGATGGAGCTTCCACCCGCAGGGCGTTGGCATTACCATCAAGGTGTATTTCTCTGCGGCATGGAAATGCTCGTGGAAGAAGCGGGTCAAGATGATCGCTACGATGCTTACATCCAGGCCTATGTCGATGGTCTGATCGACGACAACGGCAATCTCTACTTCGCGCGCGACGAGCTCGACGCGATGCAGGCCGGGCTGCTGCTGTTCGGCTTGGAACAGCGCACGGGCCAGCCCAAGTACCGCATCGCAGCGGATAAGCTGCGGGGCCTGCTCCGAACCTTGAACCGCACCTCCGAAGGAGGGTTCTGGCATAAAGACAAATACCCCAACCAAATGTGGTTGGATGGTCTCTACATGGCCGGCGTATTCTCGCTGAAATACGCGAACGCCTTCGGCGAAACCGGCTTGCGCCAACTCGTGCTGCTGCAAGAGCAGCTTATGCGCAAACATATGAAAGACGAGCGCACGGGTCTGTTGTACCATGCGTGGGACGAAAGCCGCCGCATGCCGTGGGCGAACCCCGAAACCGGCTGCTCGCCGGAATTCTGGGGCCGTTCGCTGGGCTGGTACGGCCTCGCCGTCTCGCAATTCCTTGATGAATTGCCGGCGGAAGAGCCAGGTAGGGAAGCGTTGGTCAGCTCGCTGCGCGACTTCGTGCATGCAATTATCCGCTATCAGGACGCGGAAAGCGGCTTGTGGTATCAGGTGATCGACAAGGGCGATCAGCCAGATAACTGGCTCGAAAGCTCGTGTACAAGCCTGTTCGTGTACACGATTGCCAAAGCCTTGAACCTCGGCGTGGTCGGTCCGGAATGCGCGGATGCAGCCGTGAAAGGCTACGAAGGTTTGCTGCGCACGTTGCAATTCGACGAGCAGGGGCGCGTTATTTTGCCACTCATCTGCATTGGAACTTCTGCTGGGGATTATGAGAATTATGTCACGCGCCCCACGAGTGAGAATGATCTGCATGGTGTGGGAGCTTTCGTGATGGCGTGCGTCGAAGTGGCGCCGTTAGTGAAGTAGGGCATTAGGAGAAAAAGGGCGCCGCTCGGCGTCCTTCTATCCCGATGCGGGAAGTCGTAAGGCTTCCTTCTAAATGTAAACGCATACAATATATCATTGCCCACGCAAGCTTCGCCCAAAATCGGCACACGCCAGGTTGGCCTAACCATCCTTGAAGTTATCCCCAGAAGAGCCTCCCAATGCCTGGCTGCCATTACTTTAAATGACACCAAGACGTACCTCCCAAGATCCAGCATCAGGACTTTATCCCATATCAGCACTACGCTCATTCCAACTTAAAGGAGATATGTGACTTGAGAACAAACAAACGTTTCATCGCATTATGGATGGCTGTCTGTTTAGTGATAGCTATGTTACCGACTGCCGCACTGGCAGCAGACCCACCCGCGGGGATGATCAACATTCCAAATACGAGTGCTTGGCAAGGAAGTGTATTTGGAGATGTAGGTGGATTAGATAAAATTACTTCAACGAACTTCGGAATTACCGAGAACGCAAACGGCAATGTGGACCTGCGAGCAGAGAACGATCGTGGGAAAATCTCATCTTCAACGAGTGCCTCAGAAGGGATGGCCTACTATTTCCGTACCATTCAACCAATGGATAATTTCGAATTTTCCGCGAAAGTAAAGGTAAATAAATGGACAGCCAATAGTCAAGTTTCATTCGGAATTATGCTGCGCCAGAATAAACTGGATAATGACAATGTAAGTGCATATACAGGTGATTATGTGGCCGTAGGCGCACTGGATCAGAAGATGGAGGCCTTTTATAAACAAGGGGCATTTAACGCCACGACCAATCCAGTAAAGAAGATCACAACCTTCACCTCCCCTGCACCTAGCAAAGATAACGAATACATATTGAGTATCAAGAAAGTCGGCGATGTGTATAGGGTTAGAATCGGGGATGAGACGACGATTATCGATAACTTCACCGGCTCCCTTGCCTATGCGGGGCTCTATGCCGCTAGAAACACTGCCGTGACCTTCTCCAATATCTCCTTCCAAAAGGATACGCGGGCGCCTAGCCAGCTGAGATTGGACACATCAACTGTCAAAACGGATTATTTTGTTAGCGATACGCTAGATCTTACTGGTTTAAAAGTGACGGCCGTGTACCCGGATCTCCACGAAGACGAGCTTACAGCCAGTGACTACCTTGTCACAGGATTTGATAACCGTACAGCGGGTGATCGAGCGGTCACGATTCATTTTAACGGGCAAACGGCTTCGATTCCACTGCACTTCAAGCCACTGGTTGTCACAGGGATGGGCATTACCTATCTACCTGCGAAGACGGAATATTATGTGGGCGAGTACTTGGATCCACAGGGGCTGAGCGTGCGCGGGCAGTACAATGGTGCTGGCGACTGGGCTGAACTGGCAAGCAACCAGTATACGATCTCCGTGCCTGCAGGGAATGCTACGGTAACGGGTGCAACCTATAAGCTGACCACACCAGGAACGACGGTAGTGACGGTACGCTCCACAGTCACTGACGCTACCTATACAACCTTCCCTATCACGGTCAGAGATGCGCAAATGACGGATTTGGTTATTCGAGAAATGCCAGTGAAGAGGAATTATTTTGTAGGGGACACATTCACTCCTGCGGGGCTAGTTCTGTACGCGCAATATAGTGATGGCACGGAAGAAAGGTTGCTGAGAAGCGAATATACGATCAGTGGTGTCACTGTTTCCGATATGAGCACAGCCGGTACCAAAACGCTGACGGTCTCTTCCTATAAAGGCACAGCGACGAAATCATTCACGATTGAGGTCAAACAGCCTGTTGTGACAGGCATTCATGTCGCACAGTATCCACAAACCACGTATGAAGTAGACCAAGATCTAGATCTGACGAGTTTGGCGATTGTGAAGCAATATGATAACGGCGATAAAGTGGCCATGCCATCGAATCAATATGAAGTCATCGATACCGCATTTGATAAAACGAAGCCAGGTGTCTATGCGCTTCAAATTAAGCCGGTCGATATCTCGATCCCGCCTATTTCCCTGCCTGTCACGGTCAGGGAACTGAAAACTTACGAATGGAAGTCCATTCGATTTGGGCAGTCTTCGGCAGAGAGCACGAATAAAGTGATCGTAAATGATGCGGCGCATACGGTTCAGTTAATCGCGTTAGAGGGCGGCGGCAAGATCACGGGTGATCATGACGGCATCTCGTTCTACTATACGGAGCTGGATCCGACGAAGGATAACTTTGAACTATCGGCTAATATCAAAGTGTCGGCCTACGCCAAGGAACCGCAGGATGGCCAGGAATCTTTCGGTATCATGGCTCGTGATGCGATCGGGACGCCTGGTGATTCCAGTGTATTTGCTTCCAATATTGCGGCCATCGGCGGGTATAGCGGTGCAACAACGAAACAGAACGGTACGCAATTATTCGTTAGAACAGGCGTGACTACGCCGAACGGGGCGGGCAGCTTAGGGGTTCAAAGCAAAATGCTGAACGCGGTGAAGCCGACAGTCAGCACGACGTACCCAGCGATGGATTACAAGCTTACGCTGATCAAAACGAATAATGGCTTCTCGGGCCGCTTGAATAACGGAACGACGGAAAGCTTTTTCGTACCGGATATCATGAAGGTCCAAGACCAAGATAAGATGTATGTGGGCTTCTATGTGGCACGCCTTGCGACAATTGAAGTCAGTGATATCAACTTGAAGGTGAGCGCAGCGGAAACGGATCAACCGATGGAGGTTCCGGCTCCACTGCCTGTAACGCCAGACGTAAACTTTAAGGGGCTTACCCAAACGTCAAATACGGCATATGCCTTAGGACTGAACGCCAATGTGAATGGAACGGTGACGATTAAGCAAGGGGAGACTGTGTTAGCCAGTAATCTGGCTTTATCAGCGGGAACAACCTTTACGTTGAACACAACGGTGACGGCGAATACGTACACCAATTTCAGCGCAGCATTCGTGCCTGACGATAAGCAGTACCTAACTTCGTATGATCAGATTGTCAAAAATGTGACCGTAGATATGAAAACCTACGTGGATGAGGGCGATATCTATGTCTCGCCGACGGCGCTGAAGAACGATGGCGGAGATGGCACCATCGCTCATCCTTTAGATCTAGATACGGCAGTGGCTTACGTAAGGCCGGGCCAGAAAGTCCTATTACTTGATGGCCGATATGTACGCAATGCCAAAATCGACATACCAAGAGGCAATGATGGTACATCAACGGCCAACAAGTACTTGGTTGCGGCACCGGGCGCCAAGCCGATCATCGATTTTGATAAAAAGACCGAGGGTGTTGTGTTTAGCGGCAGTTATTGGCATGTAATCGGTATTGATTTTACACGGACGGCAGGCAATACGAAGGGCTTTACCATTGGCGGCAGCAACAATATTGTAGAGAGCAGCCGATTCTATGCCAATGGTGACACGGGGCTGCAAATTAGCCGTACCGATGAGTCCGATGCTCGGGAGCTATGGCCGTCCAACAATTTGATTCTTAATTGTGAATCCTATGATAATGCCGATCCTTCGAACAATAATGCGGATGGGTTTGCGGCCAAATTGACGGCAGGAACGGGGAATGTGTTCCGTGGTGATATCGCGCACAACAACATTGATGATGGCTGGGATCTCTACACGAAAGCAGGCACGGGGGCGATTGGCTCGGTTCTGATTGAAGATAGCATCGCCTATCACAATGGAACATTGACCAACGGCAGCGTTGGGGCCGGCGACAAAAACGGTTTCAAGCTCGGCGGTGAAGGCATTCATGTTCCACATGTTATTCGCAATAGCCTTGCTTTTGAGAATGGTGCTTATGGTTTCGCAAGCAATAGCAATCCGGGTGTAAGGGCAGAGAGTACGAACATTGCGTACAACAATGCCAAAGGAAATCTGAATTTCACCACGTATACGGGGATTACAACGGATTTTAGAATCGATGGATTTATCTCCTATCAGAAGGATTACACAGCTAAAGATAACTACCCAGCGGCTCTAAATTCCGCAACGAACTATATGTGGAACGGTACGAAATCGGTTAATCAATCCGGTGCGCAGCTGACAGCTGCAAACTTTGCCAGCTTGGTGCCCGTATTACCTTATGAACGGGATGAGACGGGGGCAATTATCAAGGGCAGTTTCCTTCGATACATCCCGTCTGTAACTGAAACATCGGGTAGCGGAGCGGTCATCATTCCGGCAGAACGTGTTAAAACAGTTCCGGATGGTGTGCAAATTACCGGTAATCCGACAAGTGTAGTCGTAGATGGGAAGACAATGGCTTCGGTCACGATTGCAGACAAGGATCTGGCGCAGGCGTTAAGTCTGCTCAAGCAACAGACCGGTGATGCGAAGTCGCTTGTTGTTGAGGTGAGTGACCCAGCGTCTACTGTAGCACAGCTAGTAATCCCTGCTGGCGTTTTACAAACGGAGGGTGCAGAGTTATCCACAGATACTATATTATCCATGAGAGCCAATAGGGTCACCTATAACTTGCCGCTCAAGGCTATCGATTTGCATGATCTGGCCAAAACCTTAGGTGCAAATGTCCCAGGTATAACACTTCGCATCGTGATTGAACAAGGATCTGGGGAGAGTGAGGCATCCCTTCGTGCGAATTTGGAGGGGCGTGGCATGACTTTGCTGGGCCATGCAGTCACCTTTACGGTTGTTGCGGAGGCTAATGGCAAGCAAGTTGTGGTAGAGGATTTTGGAAGTACGTATGTAACACGCAGTGTTATCATGGATGGAGCGCTTGATCCTAACCAGTCAACAGCCGTGTGGATTCATCCAGAAACAGGGGAAGCTACCTTTGTCCCTGCCATTTTCACCACGCTTATTGGGCAAACAACTGTGACGATGAAGCGTCCGGGCAACAGTCTATACGCGGTTGTGCAATCTGTTCAATCTTTTGACGATATGAAAGCGCATTGGGCCCAATCCGACGTAGAGCTGCTCGCATCCAAAGGCGTCATTCAAGGCACTGCAGCGGGCACGTATTCGCCTGACGCTTCGATTACGCGTGCTGAATTTGCTGCGCTATTAGTCAGAACGTTGGGATTGAAAGAAGCTGGCGCTTCGGATACATTCAATGATGTATCTGCTGGCAGCTGGTATGCAGGCAGTGTAAGTGCGGCTGTTCAAGCTGGTCTCATCAACGGTTTTGAAGATGCTACGTTCAGGCCGAATGAGCGCATTACGCGTGAACAGATGGCTGTGTTGATGACGCGTGCTATGGCGTTTGCTGGTGCGCAGGTGCCTGTTGATTTGCAAAACTTGGCTGCATTTGCAGATGCCGACCAAGCAGGTGCTTGGTCACGAGAAGCGCTTGCTCAAGCTGTTCATGCTGGCATTATGAGAGGTGTGACAGATACGTCCCTCTACCCTAGGGCAGATGCAACAAGGGCGGAAGCAGCAGCTATGCTGAAACGATTCCTGAAGGCTGTACATTTTATCAATGAATAACATAAGGATTGGTGAGGAAGAGGGCGTCCGCTTAGGGCGCCTTTTTCGCTGTTAGCGCGATGGTTAACGTAATTAAGGAAGCTTGAAGCCATATATGTATGCTAAAATAAGCTACATATACATGGGAGTTTGAAGATAACATCAGGGGGAACGGTCTATGAAACGACTACTAGCGGTCAGTGATATCCACGGCTGTGCAGATGAATTTAAGGAATTACTCGATAAAGTGAAGTTCAATGCGGAAGAGGATCAGCTTATTTTGCTTGGGGATTATGTAGATCGGGGACCAGCGAGCCGGGAGGCTGTGGAGCATGTGATGTTTTTGGTACGTGAAAAGGGTGCGATAGCGCTCAAAGGCAACCATGATCAACGCTTCATTGAAGTGATGGGCGAGACGGATTCTTTGACGGAAATGAAATTTTTTGAACATGGCGGTATTCAAACGTTTCAAAGCTTCAGTGGCGTTCGGGACTTTGATTTACGATTGGCCAAGGAACGTATCCGCGCGAACTGCAGTGAGCATTTGACGTTTTTACAGCAGTTGCCGTTGTATTATGAAACGGATACCCATATTTTTGTACATGCCGGCCTGAACCCTGCCTATGCAGATTGGAAAACACAGCCGGAGCGGGACTTTATTTGGATTCGTGCGCCATTCGTGCAACAGAAAACGGTTGTGAAGAAGCCTGTGGTGTTCGGGCATACGACGACGAAGGATATTCATGGCAAAGCCGATGTGTGGTTTGATACGGATAAAATCGGGATCGACGGCGGTTGTGCTTACGGGATGCAGCTGAATCTTCTTGAAATTAAGGGGAAGAATCAGTATAAGACCTACTCGGTCGCTTCCAAAGGAAGTTGGAAATAGGACAGCAAGAAATATCAAGAAGCGTAGTTCTATATGACGTAAACTGAGGTTACGAAGCTGAAGGGGGCACACGATGGACACCGAGTATGAGGTGCGGATTCAGAAGACGCTGGATCATATTGAGGAACATCTATCTGGACCCTTGTCCGTAGAGTGCTTAGCTGAGGTAGCGTGCTTCTCTCCCTTCCATTTTCATCGGGTCTTTCAGACCCTCGTGGGAGACGCAGTGATGGAGTATGTGCGCAAGAGAAGACTAGCCCGAGCCGCTTACCAAATCGCACACACGGATCAGAAGGTCATCGATATCGCCTTCGACAATGGCTTCCAATCCCCAGAGAATTTCACACGGGCTTTCAAAAAGGTGTTCGAACGTACACCTCTTGCCTATCGCAAGCAGGGTATCCGGACGCCAATCTATCCCCGAGTGAATGTGCTGGATCGGAAGTTTAATCCCTATCTAGGAGGAATACGTATGGACTACGCAATACAAACGAAACCTGGCTTTAAACTGATCGGTTATGAATTGAGGACCTCCTCTAAAGAAGGCAGAAATCTGCAGGATATTCCTGTCTTTTGGCAAAAATATCTCAAAGAAGGAATGGGGAAACGTATCCCCAATCGCGTTCATACGGAATCGTGGGTGGAGATCGGGATCTGTACGGATTTTGATTTGACGAGTGGAAATTTCTCCTACATCATCGGGATGGAAGCGACGGACTTCGAGAACGTGCCTGAGGATCTTGTATGCCGCGAATTCCCGGAGGCGCGCTATGCAGTGTTCACGACACCGAAAGTGACGATCGATCAGTTCTCGGCTTCAATTCAAAGTACATGGAAGTCGATTTTCTCGGAATGGTTCCCTCATTCTGGCTTTGAGCATGCGGGCAACGCGGAGTTTGAGCTGTATGATGAGCGCTGCGACCCTCATTTGCATGAGCTGGTTCAGATGGATATTTACATTCCGATCAAGTAATATACTTGGACTTTTTTGTCATGGAAATGAAATCTGGGATTCATCTTGCTTTAAGGTTCGTCCCCTATAATGAAATTCGACCCCCTTTTAAATATATATACTTAAGACCCGCAGCCCGTTGCTGTGGGTCTCTTTTTGTTTAATAGTTTGGTGGAATTGATGCAAAGCCGGCTTCTATGGTAAAAAGCTATGGAAACGGAAATTTCTGTAGAAAAGATGCTTATTCGCAGGCATTCTTAATTTATATGGAAATTCGTAACCGCAAACCCCGCGCTTAAACGGCTACTCGTTTCTTCTCTATACGAACCGAGCTTCTCACCACGACGAATATCGCCATAAGGAGGAAAATGAGGGGCAGCACAGAGCTGCGCATCCCCTCATGGGATTGGATATGGGTGAGCATTGCACTGGCCATGATCATGGCGATGACACCCGCGGATAGAAGGGCAGTCCGTGGGTGGCGCAGTCCAATAAGGAGTCCGATGCCCGCGGCGAGTTCAACGATGCCTACGAGATACATGAAGCTGACACTGTACCCATACGTCGAGGTGAAATGTTCCATCTGCAGGTTGTGAGTCGATAATATCAAAATCCCGAACAAGATATACGCTGCCGCCAACAAGGTTTGAATGATACGAGTCGTCCATGTCCATGCCAATGTCAGAGCACCTCTGTTTGTTGAAATTGGTGATCTTAGTGTGTGCTAATAGACCAATTTCATTCGGGCTCGCACGATGCAACCCAGATATACTCCTTCATTTGCGCCTCTTAAAATCCGACCGACAAATAGCTCAGCGAGCCCACTTCGTAGCTGCGGTGGATGATCTCGACTGGCCGCTGCGGATCGCCGCTGCCCATCGCGATGAAGAGCGGGATGAAATGCTCAGGGCGAGGCACCGCCATCTTCGCATTTGGAGCCGACGCGGCGTAGTCGAACAACGCCTCTAGGTTTTGGGCTTGCATATTCGCCGCCAGCCAATCGTCAAACTCAAGCGCCCACGCATCCGGCTCGGTCGCATTCCAATTCAGCGCGCGCAAGTTATGCACGGTTGCGCCGCTGCCGACGATCAGGATATCCTCCTGATCAAGTCCACGAAGGGCTTGGCCGATTCGGTATTGCTGCGCAGGAGGCAAGTACGGATTCACGGAGATTTGAATAACCGGGCAGGATGGGGTTGGGAACATCCGAGAAAGGGGAACCCAAGAGCCGTGATCTAGGCCGCGTGTACTGTCCAATTGCACAGGGATGCCCTTTGCTTGAAATCGCTCAGCGATAGATTGCGCTAGAGCCACATCGCCTTTGGCAGGATATTTAATTTGAAACAGCTCATCCGGAAAGCCGCGGAAATCATAAATCGTGTCATATACCTCATTGGTAGAGGAGATTGTCAGCACGTCTGTTTCCCAATGGGCTGTGAAAATGACGATCGCTTTTGGTGCTACCTTTTTACCGTAATCGAGCAAAAATTGCGTGCAAGCCGTATCTTGGATCGCCATCATGGGTGAGCCGTGTCCTACGAAAATAGGTGAAATCATAAAGAACATCTCCCTCTATATTTGGTTTACTTAAATATACTTAATTACTTAATGTAACTGATTATACGCCTCATTCAACTTATCGTCAAGTAAGTTAGTTACATTTTGTAAGTTTAAGTTTAGACTCTTGTACCACGAGGAAATACCAAAATGAGCCTCCCCGAAAGGGAGGCCCACAGCTCTCGATTTCTCACTTATTATCTCACTAAACGAAGTCGCTTATCTAAGTCGCTAATCTATTCACAAAACAAACTCATCATGTATCTATCTAACTTATCTACCTATTTCTCTGGCTCCACAATGCCCAACGGTGCAAAGGTAAGCCCACCGCTCTCATCGTCCTGCTCAACGAATCGTTTGAGTACATTGAGTTTATTTTCCCAATAACGCTCGTAATACGAGAGCCAACGTTTCAGTTCCATCAGGGGCTCGGCCTCCAATCGGTAACGGGTTTCGCGGCCGACCTTGCGTTCCTTCACAAGTCCTGCCTCGGCGAGAATGCGAAGATGCTTGGATACCGCGGTGCGGCTCATAGGGAAATGGCCTGAGATGACCGTGACAGGCATTTCCTGGTCACCGAGCAGTTGAAGCAAATGGCGGCGCGTTGGATCGGCAATGGCCTGAAAGACATCATGCTTCTGCGCGGGTATAGCCATCCTAAGCCTCGATGTAAGCGCGGAGCTTCTGCACCATGCCAGCCCAGCCTTGTGCCATGTTCTCGCGAATAGCGCCATGCGGTTGACCGAATTCCGTAACCTTGTCAATATCCCAGCCGCCGTGGGTGAGGGTGAATTCGGTTTTGCCATCTAAATCCGTTAACTCAAAGGACAGGAACCAATCCTTGCCCCAGGAGAAAGAAAGACGGTTTGGCGGATCAAGCTCAGTTACTTTACATGGTGAATTACCGAAAGGGCCAGCTTCCAAATGAAATTCATAGCCGATTTCCGGCATGAAATTGTTTGGCATGAACCAAACAGCGATACCCTCGGAAGTCGCGACAGCATTCCAAACCTTTTGAATAGGGGCATTGAGTAAGAGTGTTTGTTTAATATCGGGCAGTGATTGTAGTTGATTTTCCATAATAACGTCCTCCTATGACGGTGTCTTTTATTTCATTTCTCGATTCATCCTTAAGTTTTGCTCTTCACCTTACTCTTATGTCTCAAACGCAAGGCAGACCATGTATCATTCACCGCGACATTGCTGACCACTCGATAATCTGTGGCATCATTTATCAAAGTAAATAAGCTATCGCGGTTAATATCCGTTTTTACCTTGGAGCTTTGCTTAGGATACGTGATCCAGAACATAGCATCTTCATTCAAATAAGCGAGCGCTTTATGAATCCAAGCATTTACGTCAGCCGCATGATTCACAAAAAGTTGAATAAAATCATATGTCCCACTAGGCTCGCCAGCATCCTCGATGCCAAGTACATACCCTTCGGGTGCTTGCATAATGAGCGCTCGGCCTTCTTTATAGCGCAGCTTTTTCAGCAACTCTTCCTGCACCAGATCATCTCCTCCTGCATGCTTTAGTATCATGTAGTTTCCCCGTAAAGTCACACTACCACCACGGTTTCGAAGTGAAACCTTTTGGTTACATAATTCATTATATGAAACCAATTAGTTTCATGTCAAGTGCAAGTGCGGCCTGAATCATTTGGGCGATTTGGAATATTTTAAGCGCAATTGCTCAGAATAAAAGCAAAGCTCAAGGGGAGAAGGGACCAACTATGTCGATATGGAATCGTGTATTGTTCTCTTTTTCAAAGAAGACGGATAACAGAATGAAACGGTTCGAACTACCATTGCCCGCAGAGACGAGCGATGCCGACGAGACGTTAACATTTGCCCATATTCTTCATCAATTTGAGGATTGCATCGATGTCTTCCATCGGAATATACCTAGTTTAGGCATTGATATTCTGTATATTACCCATCTCATTGATCATACGCAGTTTTCACGTGAAGTCATTGAGCCGCTAACGAATGGGCAGACGGATGATATTAGCGACATTCTGGATCAGTCCAATTTTAGCTTAGAAAGAGATGCTAAAGAAGTTGTCAAAGGCATTCTTTCCGGACAAGCAGCTGTTTTCCATGAGGATAAAGCGTACTTAGTCTTCGTATATGGGCCTGAATTTAGAGCGGTTGAACAGTCCGAGACCGAAACGGTCATCACCGGGCCTCACGATTCGTTTACCGAATCAGCAGGCACCAATCTCTCCTTAGTTCGAAGACGTGTGAAAAGCTCACACTTGAAAGTACTGAAATTTGAAGTCGGTGAAGTTACGAAGACCCTTGTGTTTGTTTTATATATCAAAGACATCGTGAACATGGAATTGGTCAATGAATTTGTTCGTCGCATTGAGGGCATAGAGATTGATGCGGTCTACGATGGTAACATGTTTTCACAGTATATCGACGATTTCCCGAACTCGTTATTTCCGCAGTTCTTAATTACAGAGCGCCCGGATACCGCGGTTTCCAAATTAGTGGCAGGACGCATTCTGGCCATTGTGGATGGCAGCCCAGCTGTGGTGAGTGCACCGACGGCCTTCTTTGATTTTTTTGCCTCGGCAGATGACTACTATCAGCGGTGGTCCATCGGGACTGCCACGAGATTGCTTCGGTTTATCGCCTTCGTGATAACCATTACCTTCACAGCCTTTTATGTCTCGGTGACGACCTATCACTATGAAATGATTCCCGAAGCATTGATTCTGACGCTCAGGGAGTCGCGGAGCAAAGTGCCGTTCCCTCCTGTGTATGAAGCTATGCTGATGGAAGTCACTATTGAGCTGCTGCGGGAAGCAGGAGCGCGTCTGCCGACCAAAGTCGGACAAACCATCGGTATCGTAGGCGGTATTGTCATCGGTCAAGCGGCGGTTCAAGCGGGATTGACGAGTAATATTCTCATCATTGCCGTCGCTTCCTCGGCCATCTCTTCCTTCGTCATCCCGAGTTATGTCATGAGCGCTTCGATTCGTCTCATCCGCTTTGGTTTAATTTTACTGGCAGGCATATGGGGGAACTTCGGTCTGATGCTCGGGATTGCGGCGATTGTGATTCACCTTAGCGGTTTAACGAGCTTGGGCACTTCCTATATCACACCTGTTGCACCTGCCAAATGGGGGGATTGGAAGGATGTCTTTCTTCGAGGACCGTTTGCTACACTAATGAGACGGCCTGATCAAAATCGGACAGCGAATTCCAAACGAAATAAAATGAGAAAATAAGGATGATCCATGCGTGAAAGAGAAGCTGAATGGTTTCCATATTTTCATTTTGATCCATATGATCCAAGTTGGGGTGGGGATCTTTTCCTTACCTCGTGTTGCTGCGGACTATTTTGGTTATAACGGTTGGGTCATGTTGATTGTCATTGCTGGTGTCGTAGCGTTGAATATCTATTTGATGTATATCGTCTGGAAGCTTGGCAAGGGAGCGAGCATCTTTGTTATTCTTGAGAGGAGTCTTCCGAAGTGGATGGTGTACCCCTTATATGTCATTCTGGCGTTTATTTGGTCATTTTCGGGTAGTTTGGTAGCCAAAGAATATGTGCTCATCTTCCAAGTAAACTCGTTTCCGACAGCGAATCCGATGGTATTCATGCTCGCGATAAGTGTTCTGGCATATCTGCTGATTGTTAAAGGCATCTATACCATTGCGAAGGCGAGTACCGTATTTTTCTTTTTAATCATATGGATGATGCTCTTGGAGTTTACTTTCATTCATGAATTGAAAATATCCAGATTTACGCATTATGTGTTAAAAGAGGGCAAAGAATATTGGAAAGGCGGGTTGAATCTCTATGGATCTTTCTTGGGGTATGAGTTTTGCCTGCTGTTGTTCCCTTATATTCAGCCCAAAACAAGATTTTTCACGGGCGTGCAGCTAGCCAATGGATTAACATTTCTCACTTACTTGAGCATTACGCTGATCTGCTTTGGTTTTTATAGCCTACAACAGTTGAAGTTAATCATGTTCCCTTTCATCGATCTCCTTGCGTATATCAAATTTCCTTTTTTGGAGAGAGTGGAGAATGTGCTATTCAGCTTTCTTATTTTAAGAGTCCTCATTACGATTGTCATGTATCACTGGGCGGCTAGTTTGAGCTTGCAGCAGATATTTAAAAACACGAAGGCTAAACGTATTACGCTATACACAATGGCTGTTACTTATCTCATTTCCTTCATACCCAGTGTGTTGGATGAGGTGGGGCATTGGCTATTTTTAATGGGATATGCTGATGTTCTGATTACCTTTTGCTTGCCGCTTAGCTTAATTCTACTTCTTCTTATACAAAGGAGGCAGAAACAACTTGCTTAAGAGGCGAAATGGATGGTTATTCGTATGTATCGTGCTCTTATTGTCGGGCTGCGGAAGAGACCAACGGATTCTGGAAAAGGTAGGAGCAACACATTCGACAGGCCTTGATTTAATGCCGAGTGGCATGCTGAAAGTTACGAATTCGATCCCGCTATCGAGGGGGGAAGCGAATGGAACGAACGAAGTGCTTACGACGATTTCAGATAGCAGCAAAGGTGCGAAGGTGGATCTTTCCAGGCAAACACAACTCATTCTGGTCAGTGGACAGTTGCGAAATGCGTTATTCGGCATGAGTCTAGCACGGAGAGGATTCTGGGATGACATCGATACCTTGATTCGGGATCCTTCGATTTCTCCGCGTGTCAGGGTAACGATTGTGAACGGTGAGGCGAGTAGCATTTTAAACAAAAATTACAGCAGTTACTTACGAACAGGACCGTATATTGATCGGTTGCTGGATTCGGAGACGAAGTTTCAAACTGCGCCGAACATTACGCTTTATGATTTTACAAGGGATTATTATGATGATGGTATTGATCCTGTCGCTCCTATTATTAAAGATATTGGAGACCACGTTATTGTGGAAGGGATTGCATTGTTTCAGGATGATCGGTATAAAATGAAGATCCCAGCGAAGGAGGCTATTTATTTTGCCGCGCTGCGAGAGAATTTCAAGATGGGTTCGTTATCAATTGTTCTCAATAAAGAAAAGGACCATAAGGAGCTTGTTCTATTCGATGCACTCGTCAGTAAACGGCATGCCAAAGCGACACGTGGAGATTCTGGCGAATTTAATGTCGATTTTCAGATTTCGGTTAGCGGTTCGATTTTGGAATATATTGGGGATCTGAAGATCAGTAAGGAAGCAGATAAGCACAAGCTGGAGGGGGAAATTGCTGATAAATTTAACGCGGAAATCGAAACCATGATGAAGGAGATGCAAGCACAGGGAGTCGATAGTATCGGGCTAGGCAGCATGATCAAGGATATCGTTCCTTATCAAGAGTGGAAAGCAATGGATTGGCGAGAGGTATACCCTCATATCCAAATTCATTGTACAACGAACGTACATATTAAACATTATGGGAAGTTTCAGTAATCGTAGGCTAGAGATAGATATAAGGATTGTGCTGTGAACATTGAATTCAGAGATGAGATTTGATAGGGTAAGTCTTGAGATGCTAGAGCGAAGGAGTCATGGGGAAAAATGATACGATTTGCTGTTATTGGTACGAACTGGATCACCGAGGAATTCATACATGCGGCACGTGAAACAGGAGCGTTCGAATTGACCGCTGTTTATTCCCGCACGGAAGAGAAGGCAGCGGAATTCGCAGCGAAGTTTGATGTTGCCCACCGCTTCACAGATTTGAACGCATTTGCAGAAAGTGACACTTTTGATGCGGTGTATATCGCGAGTCCGAACTCGCTGCATGCGGAGTATGCGATTCATTGCATGAACCATGGTAAGCATGTCCTATGCGAAAAGCCTGCGGCTTCCAATAGCGCGGAACTGGCAGCTATGATTGACGCTGCGCGCAGCAACAACGTTGTGTTCATGGAGGCGTTGAAGTCAACGCTGATGCCGAACTTCAAAGAAATCCAAAACCATTTACATAAGCTGGGTCCCATTCGTCGTTATTTTGCAAGCTATTGCCAGTATTCTTCAAGATATGATGCTTATAAGCAAGGAACTGTACTGAATGCGTTCAACCCTATCTTTTCAAATGGTTCGATGATGGATCTGGGTGTGTACTGTATTTATCCATGTGTGGTGCTGTTCGGTGCACCGGAACGCGTGCAAGCGAATGCGGTGATGCTGGAATCTGGCGTCGATGGCGAAGGCAGCTTGCTGCTGAGTTATGAAGGTATGGATGCGGTCATTCAGCATTCGAAAATCGCCAGTTCGTACCTCCCCACAGAGATTCAGGGTGAGTTGGCAACCATGGTGATTGATCGTATCAATCAACCGGAAAACGTACAGATCCGTTACCGCGACGGCTCTGTGGAGGATTTGACCGTGCCGCAGAGTGCGCGCACGATGCGTTATGAGGCGGAGGAATTTATCCGCCTGATTGAGGAAGGTACGACGGAGTCTGCAACGAATTCGCACGCGAATTCCAGCGCCGCCATGGCGATCATGGATGAGGCGCGGCGGCAGATCGGGTTGGTGTTCCCGGCGGACCGGAAGTAGTCGAGGGTAGACAATTTTTCGTAGTTTGTAGGGAAACCCTGAAAGCTCGGGCTTGAGGCAGGGGACTGAAATCGAAATTGGGACTGAAAGTCGAAGAGCTGAAGAAGGACGGGAAGCCTAAGACAGAAGCTGAACTTGAAGATCGGAAATCGGACTAAAAGTCTAAGATGGAAGTCCGAAGTCGAATCCAGGGTAGGCTGAACCTGACCCCTCATCCTCCTCACCAAGGCAACGGCTAACTGGAAAAAGTACATCTATTCTCTTGATTTTCAACGAAAAATTGAAATTAGATGGAAAACAGGTAGGTAATTTCACTGTTTTGCTCCATCCCGTAGGAAATAGCGGGAAATAGCGGGAAATAGCTGGAGGTTTTCCTGTTAGTCATGGCTGGAGGTGAATATGACGGAAAATAACTGGAGTTTCTCCAGTTATTTCGGCCCACTACACGGGTTAACCGCGCGGGTTACTGCAGTGCAAGCCGGCGTGACTGCAGCGCAGTCCCTAACCAGTTTCTTATAACTAGGTAGCGCTTGCGTGCCAAGACCGGAACAGACACCAAGAAAGTAACTAGCTAGTTGGCGATAGGAGTTTGATTTGAGGTTTCGTTGGTAGTTGCGCAATGTCTGCTGCGACGAGCACGTACTATTCGCCGCCTTCTGGCGTGAATAAGGAAATAAAGAAGAACCTGAGGATATCACCATATCCGCAGGTTCTTCTTTATTTGAATGAGTCTGCTCCCTGTTATCTATTTTGACGTGCCCGCAGGGCGTGCACTAACGTTTGCTCGCAACGAAACTGCGGCACCTTTGGCCTGCGCGAAGCGCTTTTGAATGAGATGATAGAGAATGCCAATAATGAGCCACGTTACCCCCATCCATAACGCATCCTTATCTAACAAAGAGAGTAGATACCCGATGAATCCGGCACCAAGCAACGGAAGCACGAAGTACAACAATGTTTGCTTTGGCGAGCGTTGGCGTTCTTTCATATACTTTTGCGCGATAACCGAGACGTTAACGAAGAAGAAGGCGGTTAAAGCGCCGAAATTGACGAATTTCACAGCGTTATCTAACGAGATGACGAGAGCGAGCAAAGACACGACACTAACGATCACGATGTTGATGACAGGTGTATTAAACTTCGGATGAAGGAAAGCAAACACGCGCTTAGGCAGGACATTATCTCGCCCTAGCACGAAGAGCAGACGGGAAACGCTGGTCACGGAAGAAAGCCCCTGGGTGAAGATCGCAAGAATCAAAACGGTGAGGAAGACAGAGCTCAGCGCTGCGCCGCCTACCATTTTCACAATTTCAAAGCCGGCAGAATCGATATTGACGAAAGTCAGATGTGGATATACGAGTTGTGTCAGAAAAGATGGCACTAAATAGAGAATGCTTGCGGCAATGATGATAATCATGATGGCGCGCGGAATGGTTTTCTCGGAGTTAACCGTTTCCTCTGCCATCGTTGTGACCGTGTCAAAACCTAAGAAGGAGAAGCAGATAATAGAAGCGCCAGCTAAAATGGTCGAGAAAGGCACATCCGTTTGCAGAAAAGGCTGAAGCGGGTGGATTTCACCAACACCGGATAAGTTGCGGAACAGGAAAAAGCAGAACACGGCGATGAAGATGATCTGAATCCAAACGAACAATTTACTGATATTCGCAGAGAATTTGATCCCAATGATGTTGATGATACCGAGGACGATGTTCAGTCCGATGATCCATACATAGGCTGGAATGGACGGAAACTGTGCATGCAGGTAAATGCCGAAGGTTAGGCACGCGATGATGGGGGAGAAGAAGTAGTCTAGAAGCAGCGCCCAGCCGACGAGAAAGCCTAGGTAGGGATGGATGCTTTTTTTGGTATAAGTGTAGGCAGATCCTGAAGTAGGAAAAACCTTAGACATCACACCGTAGCTATACGCAGTGAAGAAGATCGCAATGAAGGCGAGCAAGTAGGCTTGCGTCAGCATGCCATGGGCGTTCTCATAGGCAATCCCATAGATGGAGAAATAAATCATCGGGGTCATCCAAGCAAGACCCATATAAACGACTTGGTAAAGGCTTAGGGATTTGCGCAGTGTGACTTCATTGGCCATAGTGGTAACACTCCCTTATCGGTAGATGTCTGTGAACACAGGAGCAGGTTGTATGCAAAAAAGCCAAGGCGATATCTAGGTAACAGATATCTCCCGGGCTTTTATCCCTCCGTGGACACAGGGGTTAGCTGTGCGTCTTCTCTTGGACCAGCCAGAGTTGAAAACCTCCCTGCGGAACCCTAGAAAACTTTGTATGTGATGTTTCGTCACTTATATATAAGATGGTTAACCATTTCATTAATGATGTTAGATATTTGTTGTTTGTGTAAGTTAATATAACACATTATTGGTGATGTGAGAAGTATTTTAAGCGAATTAACTAAAATAATCAGAAGTTATTGACACTTACCATTGACGATGTTATGTTTAGTAACACAAACGAATACGATTGTTTACTAGGGTTCCGCCGATACGATATGGATGATCGGGCTGGTCCGAGAGTAAACCACTCTTGTGAAAGAGTGACACGGAAGGATAAAAACCTGGGAGATATCACCAAGACAATGGGTCTTGTGATGTCTCCCTTTTTGTTTAAGCAAAAAGCGAAGGAGAGCGATAGCATGGGGAAGATATGGAGCAAGGAAATAGGGCCGGGAGGCAAATGGTCAGGGGTTATTGGTCAGGGGAAATTGATTCGGTTGACCGCGTTGGAAGCAGGTGCGAATGTATCGATCCAGCTGTACCACGCGAAGGATCTAACGGAGCGCTACAATATGCCGGATACATTGAAGGCACAACATACCGCTCATTTGACCCGAGGCCATGTGCTCATGAGCGATAATGGTCGGGCGATGGTGAGTATCGTCGAAGACAGTCTCGGCTGGCACGATCCACTTAGCGGATACACGAGTCGTGCAACGACGGATGCCAAGTACGGTAAGACGAACTATCAGGAGCTGCGTAATGATTGGTTGCGAAGCGGGCAAGAGAATTTTGCCGTTGAACTGGTTCGCAATGGCCTGAGCATGCGGGATATGATGCCGGTTGTGAATGTATTTTCCAAAGTGGTCGTGGATGAAAATGGGGATATGCGCCTCAACCTAGATCACTGCCCAGCAGGAGCGACAGTTACGCTCAGGACGGAGTTAGATACATTAGTAGTTCTGTCCAACACGCCGAACCCGCTCGATCCAAGAGAGAGCTACCCTTCAGTACCTATCAAAATCGAAGTGCTAGCCGCAGCGCCTGTGAACGAAGACGATTATTGCTTGAATTATCGGCCGGAGAATCGCCGAGCTTTTGAAAATACATGGGAATATCACACACTACTAGGTTCTTAATAGAAGGAATAGAAGAGGAGGCATGCAAAGTGGCTGTTTTTAATCGAGTAGAGAGCCCTCGTCAAGTGGAGGATGCGATATATAGTGAAGTGATTCAAGCAGGAGATGGTTGGATGCGCGTTCTGAAGCCAGGACAAGTGATGCGAATCGTGGATTTGGAAGGCAATCAGGCGGCGGATACGTTGTTCTATGATGCAGAGAATCCAGAGGATCACTACAGTGCGGTAGCGACGATCACGGGTCAAAGCAACATTTACTTGAGCACAGGTTCCACCCTAAGAGCAGAGTCAGGCAAGGAATTGCTGCGAATCGTAGCTGACACCTGTGGGCGTCACGATACGGTAGGTGGCTCATGCTCAGCGCAAAGCAATACAGTACGTTACTCGCACGATAAGCTGTCGATGCACAACTGTCGTGATACGTTCATGCTTCAATTGGCAGGGCAAGACGGTGTGTATACGAAGCGGGATTTGGCGCCGAATATTAATTTCTTCATGAATGTACCTGTGACGCCGGATGGCGGCCTAAAGTTCGATGATGGCGTATCCGCACCAGGCTGTTATGTCGAAATGCAGTCTATCTGCCGTACGATGGCGCTGATCAGTAACTGCCCGCAGCTTAACAATCCATGTAATGCCTATAACCCGACACCGATTCAGGTGCTCATCTGGGATAAATAAAGATAAACGCGAAGGAGTGTGGTTACGATGTTTACCAAAGTGCTAATTGCCAATCGTGGAGCGATTGCTGTACGTATCGAACGTACATTGCGCAAGCTGGGAGTTCAATCCGTTGCTGTGTATACAGCCGCAGATCAAGATAGCTTACATGTGGACGGAGCCGATGAAGCGGTTCTGATCGGCGAGGGGCCGGCGAAGTCGAGTTATTTGAATACAGAGCTAATCCTACAAACAGCGCTTGAAACCGGCGCGCAGGCGATCCATCCTGGGTATGGCTTCTTGAGTGAGAACGCGGATTTTGCCCGCGCTTGTCGCGAACATGGCCTTGTATTCATCGGACCTACGCCGGAACAAATGGAAATGTTCGGACTGAAGCATTCCGCCCGTGAGATTGCGGAACGTGCCGGCGTACCGATGCTGCCAGGAACTCCGTTAATCACGGAGCTTGAGGAAGCTTTAATGGAAGCGGCGCGTATTGGCTATCCAGTCATCCTAAAAAGTACCGCAGGTGGCGGCGGAATCGGCATGCGCGTTTGCGCAGATGAAGAGACGCTCCGTTCAGCTTACGATGGCGTGCGCCATTTAGCAGAAACGAATTTCAAAAACGGAGGCATGTTCCTCGAAAAATATATTGCCCGAGCCCGTCACGTGGAAGTGCAAATTTTCGGCAACGCCTTAGGTGAGGTAGTAACGCTAGGTGAGCGAGATTGCTCGATCCAACGCCGTAATCAGAAAGTGATTGAGGAGAGCCCTGCTCCCAACCTGTCCGATGAGGTGCGTGAGGCGATGTTTGCTTCAGCGAAGCGCTTAGCTGCCGAGGTTGGTTACCGCAGTGCAGGAACTGTTGAGTATCTCTATGATCCAGAGACGTGCGAGTTCTACTTCTTAGAAGTGAACACGCGCCTTCAAGTGGAGCATGGTGTCACGGAGGAAGTGCTGGGGGTTGACCTTGTGGAGTGGATGGTACGCGAAGCGGCATTAGAGCTTAATGACCTACAATCCTTGATTCGTAAGCCGCAAGGGCACAGTATTCAGGCGCGGATTTACGCGGAGGATTGCCTCCAAGGATTCCGCCCGAGTGCGGGTCAACTAGACCGAGCTGTGTTCTCTAACGAAGCACGTAACGAGACTTGGGTACGCGATGGTCTTACTGTAACGACACTCTATGATCCGATGTTGGCTAAAATCATTGTTCACGGCAAGGACCGCTTAGATGCGATCCATAAATTAGTAGATGCGCTGGCTGAAACGCGCATGTATGGTCTTACAACGAACTTGCAGTATGTGCGTGCGCTTCTACAAGAAGAAGCCTGCCTAAGCGGCCATGTATATACGCAATTGCTGAATACATTTGAGCCTATCGAACGAGCGCTTGAAGTTGTCGATGGCGGTATCCAAACGACGGTGCAAGACTTCCCCGGCCGCATTCGCCATTGGGATGTGGGGGTACCGCCTTGCGGGCCTATGGATCCTTTGTCGTTCCGCATTGGGAATAAGCTGCTTGGCAATGCCGACGACGCTCCAGGACTAGAAATGACGCTGCGTGGCGGATCCTACAAGTTCCGCAGTGACATGTGGTTCTGTGTCACCGGTGCGGATATGCAAGCCGAGCTAGATGGAGAGACGGTTGCTACGTACCGTCCGGTGTTTGCAGCGAAAGGGCAGGTGCTAAGCTTTGGCGAAGCCAAAGAAGGCATGCGCACGTATTTGCTGATCGGCGGCGGTCTCGATATGCCGAAGCTTCTGGGCAGTTCGTCCACGTTTACACTGGGTGGATTCGGGGGGCATGGCGGACGGGCGCTTCGCACGGGAGATGTGTTGGGTGTGAACGAAGGCGGCGAGAACCGCGTGCAAGACGTGTTTGAGCTTGCGCCAGGTCATCGACCGGGGATGACACGGGAGTGGACGATTGGCGTCGTGCCTGGACCACATTGTACAGGTGAGTTTTTGCGCACGGAGTATCTGGATCAATTGACAGAAACGAGCTGGGAAGTACATTTCAACTCATCCAGAACTGGTGTTCGCTTGAAGGGCCCTGCTCCGTTATGGACGCGTGAAGATGGCGGGGAAGCGGGGCTTCATCCTTCCAATATTCACGATAATGCCTATGCGATTGGCACGCTGGATCTGACAGGCGATATGCCGATTCTGCTTGGACCAGACGGGCCGAGTCTTGGTGGCTTTGTTTGCCCAGTAACGACGGCATCAGCCGAGTTCTGGAAGCTAGGTCAACTGCACCCGGGTGATACGATCCGTTTCCACCTGCTGACACTGCCAGAAGCGGAGGCACTGCGTGAACTGCAAGAGAACAACCTGCGTGCGATTGGCGAGGGTCATTTTGACCAATTGGTGCACGTGCAGCTGCCTGTTGTGAATGAGGAGATTACACCGGAATATCCGCGGCTTTTCCATGAAGTGGAGAATCGTCGATTCCCGATCACCATTCGCTGCTGTGGCGATCAAAACTTACTCGTCGAATATGGTGAGCTAGAGCTAGATTTGCTGCTTCGCTTCCAAGTGCAGGCGTTGATGCAGGCGATCGTGGAAAGTGGCTCCATTCCTGTGCTCGATCTAACCCCAGGGATTCGCTCGCTGCAAATTCATATTGATCCATCGCAAATTACGGTGTCGGAAGCGTGTCAAAAAGTCATCGATATCGACACTGCTTTGCCTCCATTAGAGCAGTTCCGCGTACCATCACGGATTGTTCGGCTGCCTTTGTCTTGGGATGACCCGGCTACGCAACTGGCGATCGAGCGTTATCAACAAGGCGTGCGACCAGATGCGCCATGGTGCCCGAGCAACCTTGAATTCATTCAACGAATTAATGGTTTAGACACGATAGATGAAGTGAAGAAGATCGTTTATGAGGCGAATTATCTCGTACTCGGGTTGGGGGATGTGTATTTAGGAGCACCAGTAGCAACGCCTGTAGATCCGCGCCATCGTCTAGTTACAACGAAATACAATCCAGCACGTACATGGACACCAGAGAATGCTGTCGGTATCGGCGGAGCCTACATGTGTGTGTATGGGATGGAAGGTCCAGGCGGCTATCAGTTCGTTGGACGTACGATTCAAATGTGGAATCGCCTGCGCTCAACGGAGAGCTTTCAAGCAGGTAAGCCTTGGTTGTTGAGATTTTTTGATCAAATCCAATTCTATGAAGTGAGTGCGGAAGAATTGCTTCAACTGCGTGAGGATTTCCCTCGCGGGCGTTATGAGGCTGACATTCAAGAAACAACCTTTGATTTGGGTGAATATCTACAATTCCTCAGTTCTATCGAAGAAACAACGGATACGTTCCGTACTGGGCAGCGCGAAGCATTTAGAGAAGAGCGCGAAAGTTGGAAAGCGAAAGGGTTAGCGGAGTATGTCTCCGAGCAGGAGACAGGTGATGCGGCGCCGGAAGATGAGCTGCCAGCAGGGACCGTAGCGGTGCGCGGTATTATGCCAGGAAGCGTATGGAAGGTGCTAGTAGCCGAGGGTGAACAAGTCAAGAAGGGTGACCAACTTGCGATTCTTGAGAGTATGAAAATGGAGTTCCCTCAGCACGCGCCATGTGATGGCTTTGTTTCGATGATAGGTGTGAAGCCGGGTGATCAGGTGCATGCCGGTCAACTCATTCTAGGGATTGCTCAATCTGCATAAAGGGAGAGGTGAAGAGGACATGGGAAAGCGAACAGACGGAGAATGGATTAGTAGTGATGAGTTGGAAAAAGAATTAACCCTATCTTACTTGCGTGAAAAATATGAAGCGGGTACCTTATCTCCACAGGAGGTTATGGCGACGATTGTCGATCGTTCCATCGCAGATGCGGATATGAACATTTGGATTACACCGCCATCGCTGGATCTGATTCAGCCGTATTTGGATCGTTTGTCATCTCTTTCGATAGCGGATGCACCGTTGTGGGGGATTCCCTTCGCAATCAAAGATAACATCGATCTTGCTGGCGTTCCGACAACGGCGGGCTGCGCCGAATATGCCTTTACCCCGGGAGAGCATGCGGGTGTTGTAGAAAGACTAATTGCGGCAGGAGCCATTCCTATTGGCAAAACGAATCTAGATCAGTTCGCAACGGGCCTAGTCGGCGCTCGCAGTCCTTACGGTGACGCGCATAACGCGCTCCGTCCCGAATTGATCAGCGGCGGCTCGAGCTCAGGCTCGGCCGTCAGTGTAGCTCGTGGCCAAGCGGTATTCTCGCTTGGCACGGATACAGCGGGCTCCGGCCGTGTGCCGGCAGCGCTGAATCGCCTAGTCGGCTACAAGCCGAGCCTAGGCGCGTGGCCGACCCTTGGGGTCGTGCCTGCCTGTGCGAGCCTCGACTGTGTCACGGTCTTTGCGCATACCCTCGCGGATGCGCTCGCAGTAGACAGCGTGGTCCGTGGTGTCCACGCGGAAGACCCGTGGTCGCGCAACGTTACGCGCAAACCGGCGGGCTTGCCTGCGCGTGTTCTTCTGCCACACGGTGAGCTGGGCTTCTACGGACCTTACGCAGACGAGTATCGTGCTGCTTGGGGAGAAGAAGTAGCTCGCTTGAAGGAAGTCTGTCTTCACGAGAATATCCCTGTAGTTGAAGTTGATGTGACGTTATTCGCGCAAGCAGCGGCGATATTATATGAAGGACCATGGGTAGCTGAACGCTGGGCGGATCTAGGTCCATTTATTGAAGCAAATCCTGGGGTTGCATACCCGGTTACGGAGAAGATCCTCCGCTCCGGTTCCGCTGCCGAGTATGATGCGGCGTCCGTTTTCGTGGCGATGCATAAGCTCCAACAGTTTAAATTAGAAGCACGTAAGCTGCTTCGGGACGCGGTTCTCGTCATGCCGACCTGCGGTGGCACATGGACGCGGGAGCAAGTACTTGCGGATCCCATTAGCACAAATCGCGACATGGGCCGTTACACGAACCACTGCAACCTGCTGGATCTCTGTGCGGTTGCTGTGCCTGCGGGTGATGCAGCGCCAGAGACGCCTTTTGGGATTACACTCTTCGCGTTAGCGGAAGAGGAAGGGTTGATTTGTGGGGCTGCGGAGTTGTTGAATGCAGCTAGTGAAGGTGTTGGAGCAGAGGCGGAGGTTGCTGCGGGTGTGAGTGCAATGGTGAGTGGAACAGCAAGTGCGGTTGCAAGTGCAAGTGCAGAGAGCGCCTCCCCTGTGTCGACGACGCTCGTTGCGGTTTGCGGGCTGCACATGCGTGGCTACCCGCTGGAGAAGCAAATGCAAGGCTGCGGAGCGCGGTTCATCCGGGAGGATGAATCCGCGGCGAAATACAGCCTTGTGAAGCTGCCGACATCCCCTGCGAAGCCGGGGATGATCAAGCAACAGCAGGGTGGCGCAGCCATCCTGCTGGAGATCTGGGAGATGCCGCTCGAGGCATTCGGCGGCTTTGCGGCAGCGATCCCAGCTCCGCTGGGGATCGGCAAGGTGGAGCTCCGGGACGGCACGGAAGTCCCGGGCTTCGTTTGTGAAGCTTACGCGGCCGAAGGCGCGGAAGATGTTACAGCGTTGCGCAGCTGGCGCAACGTGGTGCCTTTGTGATCGGCGGCGGTTAGCGCCGATCAACCATATCCGGCCGTGCAAAGTGGCGGCCGGAACACACACGCAGTCGCACGCTCGCGGCGACTGCGCCATCCCCAGACCTCTCATGGCAGCTTCGCTGCCGAGAGGTCTTTTCCCTCACAACAAGACCCGTCAGCATATATTCGCTGACGGGTCTTGTTGACTCTTTTCATCGCGAAAGCCGACAGCCTTCGCCATGCATCTTCCTCTATCACTAAGCCCGCAAATTACCTTCCTACCGCTACATGCCTGCAAAGATGCATCTTTTTTCACTCGAATTACGAATTTCACCCTACGTCTTACTCTTTCACATCTTTCAGCCTAAACGTCTTACTCTTTCGTATCATTTCAGCCAAACGTCTTACCCATTCACTCCCCCAAAAAACTCAATCCGATTGCTTCCCCCGAATCGTTGCACTCAACGTTTGAATCTGATCCTCAAGTACCGTACTCGCCTTGCCCAGAAACTCTGTAATAAGCGCAAGCTCATCAGCTGAATAGGAGGAAGCGAGTTTAAGCATTTCGGCATGAAGCTGAAGATAAGTGTTGCTGACTTCTTCTTTATTTTCATATAAAGGGACAATGATCACTTTGCGACGGTCATTCGGGTCATTTTGCCTGCGAACGAACCCGTTCTTCTCCAGTCGATCTATTAAGGCGGTGACACTCCCAGTGGCAAGTCCGGTTAGTTTGGAAAGCTCACCTGCGGTGATGGGACCTTTCTCATTCAGGATGTCTATGGATAAAAAGTCATTATTATATAACCCAATAGAGGCGGCTACACTTTGTTGATATAGGACGGTTCGGGTTCCGAGCCCCCGCATGCGCAGGGTGAATGTTTCCTGCAAATCTGTGGGTTGATCAGGTTGATGGGTTGACAAAAGAGACCCCTCCTTCTAAAATAAATTTATCTCGATAATCAAGATACTTTTTTAACGAGATATTATAGTTACAAGATACTAGATAATCTTAGTATTAATCAAATTTATTTTACCACATATGAAATAAGGAGGGATTTTTGTGCAAGATTTCATCGTCATCAACGGTGCTCGAGAGAACAACCTGAAGAATATCTCGCTGTCGATCCCTAAATATAAGTTGGTTGTTTTAACCGGGCCGTCTGGTTCAGGCAAATCCACGCTCGCTATGGATACGTTGCAGCGGGAGTGTCAGCGACAATACATGGACTCTATGGGGTTGGCATCCGATTCTGTTGGCAAAGCCAAAGTTGACTCCATTGTCGGACTATCTCCATCAATCAGTGTGGGTCAGCATGTCACCAATCGCAATCCGCGATCAACGGTCGGAACCGTGACGGAGATCTACACATTTGTTCGTTTTATCTTTTCCAGAGTAGGGGAACGAATATGCCCATCCTGCCAAGGCAGCATCCCACCTTCGTTTGAGCCCGCGGGTCTTTTGGCGGAAGAAGATGAAGATATGGATCGTCATACGATGACCTGTCCCCATTGTCAGGCAGAACTCGAGAAGCTGGGGATGCCACACTTTTCTTTTAACAAACCAGAGGGGGCTTGCGAAGTATGCAGTGGGCTTGGTCGCGTTGTAAGCATTCATGAACCTGCGGTATTCAATCCGGAACTTAGCGTGCGTGATGGGGGAGTTGCTTCTCTGAACGGTGTCCACCGGGATATTCAAATCCGTATTTTAGTGGCGGCAGGTAAGCATTATGGCTTCGAATTTGACCCTGATCTGCCATTGAAAGATTTAGGTGAAATTCAGCGCGATTTGCTGTATCACGGTGTTGAGAGTGAAGCTTTCAAGCGTCATTATCCAAATGTGAAGCCGGCCCAAGGAGCGAAGTTTGAAGGTGTTATCCCTGGTTTATGGCGGCGTTATAAGGAGAAAGAAGGGGAGTCCGGAGGGGAGAAAGACGGCGGGTTTTTCCGTGAGCAGCTTTGCCCTGAATGCCAGGGCGCTTGGTTGAAGAAAGAAATTCGCCAGGTGAGCGTGGCTGGGGCCACCATTACAGAGGTATCCGCATGGTCACTTGGTGACGTCTATGCATGGACGCAAAAGTTGCAAGAAGTACTCCCGCCCGAAGGGCTGCTCCTGCTAGAGCCAATTCTCCATGACATGCCTACGCGGCTAAAAAGAATCATGGATGTCGGGCTCGGCTATCTGACTATGAACCGTCAGACCGTTTCACTGTCTGGAGGAGAAGCGCAAAGGCTGCGCCTTGCATCGCTGCTAGGTTCTGGTCTTACCGGCGTGCTGTACATCCTTGACGAGCCGACAACAGGTCTGCATCCTCGGGATACAGCTGGCCTCATTCGCGTACTCCAGCAGTTAAGGGATCTTGGCAATACAGTTCTTGTGATCGAGCACGACATCGAAATGATGCGGGCTGCTGATCATCTTATCGACATTGGGCCTGGCGCCGGCCTATATGGCGGGACTGTTGTGGGTGAAGGCAGCTTGGAGGATTTGATGGCAAGCGAGCTTTCGGTTACAGGTGCTTATTTGAGAGAGGAAAGACTAACTACCCCAGCATTTACACGCAGAAAAGGGAACGGCAAGCACGTCACGATCGTAGATGCTCAAGTTCGTAACATCGATATCCCAGTGGTTTCTTTTCCGCTTGGTCAGCTAATTTCCGTAACTGGAGTTTCAGGCTCAGGTAAATCCACGCTTGTTTTTGATATTCTTGCCCAAGGTCAAGAAAGTGCAGGTTGCAAAGAAATAAAAGGCCTGGAACACGTAGGGAATATCGTCATCTTTGACCAAACACCAATGGGGAGAATGCAACGCTCAAATGTCGCGACGTATACGGACGTTTTTACTCATCTGCGTCAACTGTTTGCAGGGCTGCTAGAAGCCAAGAAGAGAAAGCTGACAACGAAGCATTTCTCATTTAATACGCCTGGAGGCCGATGCGAAACATGCCAAGGTTTAGGTATGCTGTCCGTAGATATGAATTTCTTGCCCGATCTTGAAGTAAAGTGTCACGACTGCAAAGGAAGAAGATTTACAGACGAGGTTTTGGCTGTGCAATATGAAGGCTATTCGATATCGGATCTGTTGAACTTGTCGGTGCAAGAAAGCCTGCCGGTCCTTCAATCAGAGACCAAAATCTCAGGGTTAATCCAGATGCTCTGTGAGGTAGGGCTGGGCTATTTGAAATGGGGGCAATCGGTTAAAACCTTATCTGGCGGAGAGGGACAGCGCATTCGTCTAGCCAAAGAGTTAAGTAAGCCTTCCAAAAACCATACGCTCTATCTTCTGGACGAACCAACGACAGGTCTCCATCCTTCAGACACGAAAAAGCTTCAAGATTTACTTAATAAGCTAGTCGATACGGGAAATACCGTTGTAGTTGTTGAGCACAGTTTAGAGTTGATTCGTGAAGCAGACTGGGTAATCGATATTGGGCCAGAAGGTGGTTCAGCAGGTGGTAAGCTTGTAGCCGAAGGAACTCCTGAGCAAGTGGCCGAGGTGAAGTCATCCTACACGGGCATGTTCTTGAAACGAGTTTTGCTCGATGGATTGTGAGATTGTGAACAAAATGGGCTTTAAGCATGTATTCGCACCGAAAAGACTAGACTAGAAATATCATTTTAGAGAAATGTGGAGGGAACTAAAAAAGATGGCAAATGGAAACAAAATGGGCGTTGTTGTTGCGGGCTTGCTGCTAGCCATTCTAATGGCATCGATGGATAACACGATCGTAGCAACAGCAATTGGAACAATCGTTGGCGATCTAGGCGGATTTGATAAATTAATGTGGGTGACATCGGCTTATTTGGTGGCTGAGATGGCGGGGATGCCGATTTTCGGTAAATTATCCGATATGTACGGTCGAAAGCGGTTCTTTATTTTTGGTATTATCGTGTTCATGGCTGGATCTGCTTTATGTGGGACAGCGGACTCCATCATTCAATTGAGTATTTACCGTGCTATTCAAGGTATCGGCGGGGGCGCTCTCATGCCTATCGCGTTTACGATCATGTTTGATGTAGTGCCCGCAGATAAACGCGGCAAAATGGGCGGTCTATTCGGAGCTGTCTTCGGTTTATCCAGTATTTTTGGTCCTCTTCTTGGGGCTTACATTACCGATTACATCCATTGGTCTTGGATTTTCTACATTAACTTACCACTTGGACTTATTGCATTTATCATGATTGCTTTCTTCTATAAAGAGTCCGTTCAGCATTCTAAGCAAAAAATTGACTACCTCGGCGCCTTTGCACTTGTGGCTTCCATTGTTGCCTTGATGTTTGCTCTTGAGCTTGGTGGCAAGCAATATGCTTGGGATTCCAGTATGATAATTGGATTGTTTATTGCTTTCGCAGTACTTATAGTTGGCTTTATTTTCGTCGAGCGCCGCGCACAAGAACCGATCATCACGTTCGGTATGTTTAAAAATCGTCTCTATGCCACCAGTAATATCATGGCGATGTTTGCCGGGGCAGCGTTTATTACCGCTTCGATCTATATTCCGATCTTTATCCAAGGTGTTCTTGGCGGCTCGGCTACGAATTCAGGGCTAGTCCTGCTGCCGATGATGCTAGGCTCCGTTGTAACGGCTGCAGGCGGCGGTTCTATGCTGGCTAAGTTTAGGTACCGCTCCATCATGATCCCTACACTTGCGCTACTTGTGGTTGGTATTGCATTGCTTACCACATTAACCACCGATTCTACACGATTTATTGTTACGATCTTTATGATTCTGGTCGGTCTTGGTATCGGTGCCTCATTCTCAGTCTTGAGTAACGCAGCGATTCATGGCTTCAGCGCTAGACAGCGCGGCTCAGCAAGCTCAACGCTTAACTTTATGCGCTCACTTGGCATGACACTGGGGATTACGGTGTTCGGTATTATCCAAAGCCATATGTTCACGAATAAATTAGCAACGGTGTTCGGCGGTGGTGATGGTCAAATGCCGCAAGGCATCGATCTAAGTGATCCACGCAAAATCTTAACCCCAGAAACGCGTGATCTCATCCCTACGCCAGTTCTAGATAAAATTACAGCAGCATTATCTTCCTCTATTGCGCATACATTTGCTTGGGCGATTATCCCGTCGGCTATTGCTTTGATTGCGGCCTTTGCCATGAGCAAAGAGAAGCTAGATCCGGCGGCTGAAATGGAAGAGTACGCTGCTGCGCATTAAATAGTAACGGATCCACGCGACAAGGCTGCCCTATAGATGGGTAGCCTTGTTTTTGTTTGTATAAGCATACTTTTACGTGCCATTCATTTTTTATGGACAAAAGGTTGTAATACGTTGAGATCCGTGATATATTACTGATCCACCGTTCTTTAAGGGATAAATCATCACTCGAAACAGAGCGTATGATCATGTATGGGACTGAATTTTTCAGATCAACATCAACCGCTAGAATGGCTTGGAAAAAAGAATTTTAAAAAAACACTTGCTTTTGAAAACTGTACGTGATATATTATCTCTCGCTGCTTCGGAAACACGGCGGCGAACGAAACGAATTGAAAGCAATGAATTGATCTTTGAAAACTGAACAACGAGTGAGTAAGCACAGTCGAGTAATCGACTATAAAAGAGATTGTAAAATCTCGCT
>NZ_LYPC01000018.1 GCF_001700435.1 Paenibacillus pectinilyticus | reverse complement strand
GACACCTCTTAGTCATAGTTAAGATTATTATTACTGCTACACTAAGAGACGTCCACTATTAATTCTAAGAGCAGAAATCCAGTTATTTGCGTTTGGGGTATGGAAGGGTGATTTAGGGTGGAAACATGAAATAGGAAACAGGCGAATTTACCTACAGGAAATCCAGCTATTTGCTTTTGGAGTATGGAATGGCGCTGAGGGTGGGAGCAGAAACAGGAAACAGGCGAATTTACCTACAGGAAATCAAGCTATTTGCATTTGAGCTAGGGAAGGCGCGAAGGTGGGAGCAAGAAACAGGAAACAGGCGAATTTACCTACAGGAAATCCAGTTATTTACGTTTGGAGTAGGGAAAGGATCGAGGATGGGAGAGAAAAATAGGGGGAAAGTGTATTTACCTAGTGGAATTCCAACTATTTCCGTTTGGAGAAGTGAAAGAAGCAAGGGGCAACAGGCAGCAATCAGCACATAGCACGTAGCACATAGCACTAGTCAGGCCTACTCTACCCCAATCTGCTTTTCTTTTTAAAAGCCTCAACCCGGTACTGCTTGGGCGTGAGGCCAATTTCTTTCTTGAACACATGAAAGAAGTGCGACATGTCGCCAAAGCCGACGGAGGCCGAAACATCGGTGACAGCAAGGTCCGTCTCCATGAGCAAGCGCTTCGCCTTATTGAGGCGATACTCGATGAGGAACTGTTTAATGGTCGTGCCGGTGGTCTCTTTAAACAAGGTAAAGAGCTGCGAACGAGAAACAGGAAACCGCGCTACTAAATCTTCGATTTGCACAGGCTCATGATGGTGCGCGATCAAATACGAAAGCACATCACCTACGAGGTGCTGATCACCTGTTTTTAATGAGGCAGCCTCGTCATCCAAACCTAATACGATAAGGAACAAATCAGCGATGTGTTTCAACACGGCCAGCTCGTAGCTGCGTTCACACGTAATTAACGCGTGCGTTAGCTCAGCTAGAATCCCTTGGACACGGCCCAGCTGCTGTGCGCTTAGAAAATAATGATTGGCATCTGGATGTCGCTCCGCAAGATGACGAGGTATAGACAAATCCGACAATTGGCAAATGGCATGCAGCCGGTCTAAATAAGACTCATCAATAGATAAGACGTAGCGATGAAACTCTTTACTCTGTCCATGAAATGGACGATGAATGACATTCGGATGGATGATCGTCAAGCTTCCAGCATGGAGCGGGTAGACGCGATCGCCAACCAGATAGGAGCCTGATCCTTCGAGGACGAGGTAGATTTCATAGCCGTTATGTGAATGCAGCAATCGCTGTTGGAGAGGCACGGTCCGAAACTCACAATGAACGGGGTAGGCTGCCAGAAAATGATTCGTATAATCATCGATGGTATAACTAGTGGTCTGCACTTGGTCACTCATCCAACATTCCCCCTCCCCTAGGTTATACAGTCAATCATTACCCTCGGATTCAGACCTCATTGCCCTTTACTATAAGGGATATCCCCCATTCGATACAAGACGGAACCTCCTAATCATCTGGAAATTATGGCACTTTTTACGCCAGAAAAGCGTTTTTAACCTACATAATCAGTTTGAACACGAGGATATAAAGCGTTTTCAACCTCGAAAAGCACAATGGAATATTTAAATCCGTCCAAATCTGATGCCATAATAGGGGCATAGGAAGTGAGCCAAAGTCGCTTCGGTCGTCCGGACGATTCGGAAGCGAATACAAAGGAGAGAGTCACATGAAGACCCTTACAGAGAGTCGGGCACTAGCATCTCCCCCGATAAGCGCAGCCAGCAAAAGGCGGATTTTTGCCCGAATGAAACCATTCATTCCTTTATACCTTCTCTTTTTACCGGTGCTTGCGTATTACCTAATTTTCCACTATGCACCGATGGTAGGACTGATCATCGCCTTCAAAAACTACAATTTCATGGACGGCATCTTCCATAGTCATTGGGTAGGGATGGATCATTTTAAACGCTTTATGTCGAGCGGTGATTTCTGGCAAGTGATGAAAAATACGCTCATCATCGCGATGTATCGGCTCATTTTTGGATTTCCTGCACCGATCATTTTTGCTTTACTGGTGTATGAATTGCGGTTCACTGGGGCCAAACGCATCATCCAAACGATTTCTTACTTGCCGCATTTCTTATCTTGGGTCGTTGTGTATGCGCTTACCTATAATTTCTTTGGTGAAACGGGTTTTATTAATCAAATCATTACGTATTTTGGCGGGCATTCACTGCCCTTCCTAGGATCTACTTCATATTTCCGAGGTTTGTTCGTCGGAAGCTCGATTTGGAAAGAAATCGGCTGGAGTTCCATCATTTACTTGGCTGCCTTAACACGGGTCGACACTGACTTATATGAAGCAGCCGGTTTAGATGGTGCGAATCGCTGGCATCGGATGTGGCACATTACACTGCCAGGTATTCGAACGATTGTCAGCATCATGCTGCTGATGAGTTTAGGGAACATTTTATCCGTCAGCTTCGAGCAAATTGTTGTGATGTACAACCAGGTCGTTTCCCCAGTCGCCGAAGTAATTGACTACTATATCTATCGCGTCGGACTTCAAAGCGGGAATAATTTCAGCTATGCAACAGCCGTTGGACTCTTCCGTTCTGTGCTTGGATTGCTCATTGTCCTGACGGCTAACTGGTTCGCCAAAAAGCTCGATGAGGATGGTGGCATATGGTAAAGCGGACGAGTTCAACGAATCAACTTCATCGCAAAGGCATTGTCGACGTGATCATCCTGATCATCCTCCTGCTGGTTTGCTTAACGACATTGTATCCGCTCGTCAATATGCTGTTCATTTCCTTATCTAGCATGGAAGAAGTAGTTAAGAGCAGCGGCTTCATGCTGTATCCCAAAAAGATTAACTTCGAAGGCTACAATTATGTGTTCAATCATGTGGGTTTACTAAAAGCCTACCAAACCACCATTTTCATTACGGTCGTTGGGACGGCGATCAATTTGTTGATGACGACGCTAGGTGCCTACGTATTGTCAGTGCGAGATATGCCAGGCAGAAATTTTCTGATGACGGTTGTCATTATTACGATGTTTTTTGGCGGAGGCTTGATTCCTTCGTATCTCGTTATTAAAAGCCTAGGCATGATTAATACGGTGTGGTCCTTAATGATTCCCGGTGCCATCAGTGCATGGCTGCTCGTCTTAATGCGGAATTTCTTTCAAGGCGTGCCGAAAGAGCTAAGAGAATCTGCTCGCATCGATGGCTGTTCGGAGATGAAGACATTGACGCATATCATGCTTCCGCTATCCATGCCCATTATCGCTACACTCACCCTGTTCTATGGGGTTACCCATTGGAATGAATATCTGAATGTCATCATTTACATCAACAATAACAAAATCAACACCTTGCAGGTGCTGCTCAGAACGATGTATGCCTCCAACAATCTGGAAATCGATGGCGACCGATTGCCGCCGCCTGTCGAGACCATTCGTTCGGCCACCGTTATGCTGACGGCGATTCCCATCATCTGTGTGTATCCGTTCCTTCAGAAATACTTCGTGCAGGGCATTATGGTCGGTTCACTTAAAGGCTAAAAGGAAGAAAAATACTTTGGTTATTAGCCAGTATGGCTCATAATAAATATGCAGGTACTTGAAAGGGGTAAATCAATTGATTAACAAGAGACAGAGCAAGGTAGCCCTAGCGACAGTAACATGTGCAGTGTGTGTAGTGACCTTATTAGCAGCATGCAGTAACGCCAAAACGGATTCAGCAAGCTCAGCGCCGAGCACGAGTGCAGCACCTAGCGCAGCAGCTACAGCGAAGCCGGCGGAACCTTCCAAAGTATCCATTATCCAACAAGATGGCGGCCGTATTTGGAAAGCTGACAATCCCTCTACACTTGAAATTGAGAAGAAAACCAATACAATCATCGACAGCATTATGGTGCCTGCGCAAGATATGAAAAATAAATATAACGTCATGGCCGCTTCCGGCGATATTCCGGATATTAGTAAGTTAGCTAACTTTGACTACCAGCTTTATGCGGATAATGGGCTTTTCCTCGATATCGGCAAGCTGATTGACCAATACGGGCCGAACCTCAAGAAGACCATTAAGCCTGAATCCTGGGACCTCGTCAAATATAAAGGAAAAACGATTGCGATTCCGTATGAGAATATCCCTGCCAAAATCGTACCTGTGATTCGTGAAGATTGGCTCGCTAACGTGGGGGCCAAAATGCCGACGAACTTGGACGAATACGAGGATGTTCTAAAGAAATTCACGTTGAATGATCCGGATAAGAACGGGAAAAATGATACGTACGGACTTGGTGCAACAGGCGGTTGGAAAGGCGATTTTAGTATGATCTTCGGCGCCTTTGGCATCATGCCATTTGACTCTGGTTCAACCAAACAGAACTATTTGAAAGATAATAAAATCTACTCCCCCATCATTTCTACAGAGTATAAGAATGCGATCACTTACATCAAAAAGCTTTGGGATGAGAAAGTCATTGATCCTGAGATATTCATTATTAAAGGGGATCAAGCAAACCAGAAGCTCGTTCAAAGTAAATCGGGTTCCTTCACAGCTTGGTGGTCCATTGCGCCGCAAGTATTAGCTGTGAATTTAAAAATGGGCGAAGTGAATCCGCAAGCGAAATGGGATCCGTTCCCGCAATTAATTAAGGGGCCAGACGGCAAGAGCGGCGTGGAGTCCCGTGGCAGCATTAATGGTACGCTTAATATTTCAGCGAAAGCCAAGGATCCAGTTGCAGCAATTAAACTTCTTGATTACTTAGCGACTGATGAAGGCTGGGAACTAGCAAGCTATGGGATTAAAGGTGTACACTACAACGATCTTGTCTCAGGTCGTACAGACGCTGGGAAGAAAGCCATGGAAGAGAAATGGTTGGATCCTTTAGCACAAATCATCTATAAGCCAGATCTTGTAGATAAAATCAATAATGCTTCCCAAGATAAAACGCAAATTGAGAACAACCGTTTCATTATGGCAGCACGTCAGTATAACTTGTACGCGGACATTTTCTTCGGGATCCCACTAACCGATGATCAAAAAACACTCGGACCAGATTTAGACAAATATGAAGATGAAATGTTCATCAAATTCGTAACCGGTGCGGAACCGCTTAGCAACTGGGATCAATATGTGGAGAACTGGAAGAAAAAAGGCGGTAAGCAAATCTTGGAGTCTCGTGTGAAGAAATATAATGAGCTGAAAGGCACGAACTATACCGCTGGTGGTCTATAATTTAGGATGGAATTCGGTAGAATGAACAAGGTATAATGGCAATACTTGCGAGGGAAGGGCCGCTTATATAGGTAGTTGCCTTTCCCGTCCGCATGCCTTTCTACAGAGGTTACCATCAGGAGGGTCGCTATGAAGCCTAGTCACGATAAATCATTACTAACGAGCAACTTCGCAGAATATTTTTATTATTTCATAGGTCTTTCTCTCTTGATTACCATCACGTTAGGGGGCTCCTTGTATTACTATTCGTCCTCCGTTTTACGCGAAGAAGCCATTACCAGCAACACGAATTCCCTGACCCTGCTGCGCAATGCCCAAGAGCTGGTCTTAGCTGAAGTTGATAAATCGATGGGCAACATCTTCCTTGATTCTTTCTACGCATCCTATATGGATTACTATAAGAAGCAAGATATGATTACGCTGCAGATGCTGCAAGCGAAGCTGGATGATGTGCTTTCGACGAACAATTATATCGATTCGGTTTACATTTATTATCACAAGGATGCCTTCGTATTGTCGTCTCAACAAGGTCCAGTGCCGCTCAGTGATTTTGGCGATAAACAATTTGCAAGCGAGCTTACGTCCAAAACATTCGAGAAGAGCTACGTGAAGACGCGACTTGTGAAGAAAAATTTAAAACCGGACGAATCCGTGATTACGATTGTGAAAGCGATTCCTATTTATTTTACAGGCTTACCTACCGCTTATGTGGTTATTAATATTAAAGGCATGTACATTCAGCAAGTTGTCGATTCGATCCAAACCAATCAGAACGCCGGCATCATGGTGGCCGATCAAGCTGGCAATATCATTACGCAAAAAGCAGGCTCAAACGTAAATATTACGAATGCTTCTGAGATTCTGCAAATGCCTGTGGGGAAAGAGACGGATTATAGTGTCAAAAAGATTGATGGCGTAGAGACATTAGTGTCCTATATGTCGTCGGAGAAATACGGCTGGACGTATATCTATACCATCCCGATGTCCATCGTGACTTACAAAATTCAGCTGTGGGCGCGAACGGCTCTCTTATTCGGGGTATTCGTCCTTTTGTTCAGTGTGTTTTTCTCTTTCTTGTTCTCAAACCGCATTTCATCGCCGCTCAAACGGATGCTATCCTTGCTTCGGAATGATCTCGCCCCGGAGGATAAGAAGCAGGAGCTCACGAGTCTGAAGGGCATCAAACAGATCGAGCGCAATGTCACACGGATTTTGGATAAGAATCGGAATTTGGAAAATATGCTTCAGGACTATGAGATTTATAGTCGAAACCAATTTTTGCGTGCGCTGCTGGTGGAAAAAGAAGATGTGACGGCCAAAACCTTCGAAAGGTTAGCATATTATGGTCTAACGCTCGAAACCGATGGCAGCTTTGTCACCTGTCTCATTTCCATGGATCAATATGCCAAGTTTAGCCATGAGCATTCAGAGAAAGTACGCAATACGCTTTTCCTGCAAATGAAGGAGAGTCTGAACAATCTGGTTTTTCAAAATCAGAAGGGATTCATTCTTGAGCTCGAAACGAACCAGATTGCCCTCGTGTTGAATTTCGGTCCGCGTATAGAGATTAGTGAAGCAAAGCAAATCGCGTATGCGATTTTGAAGGAAGCACAGGCATTAATTGCCGTTACGGACGCCTACACGTTTACCTTTGGGGTGAGCACGCCCTACATAGGGCTTGAACAACTGAACGTAAGCTACTATGAAGCGACCGTGGCTGCCAATTACAAGCTCATTCTGGGAAATAATAATATCATATTGTACGAAAATATGGAGAAAGGCGAGAAGCATATTGCTTACCCTGTATCCATTGAAAGGAATTTGCTGAACAGTTTGAAGATGGGTGACTCAGGCGCTGTGACGGGTTATTTCGCAGAGTTCGAAACGTATATGGGACAGCAGGCGACAGATCATATTGAAATTGTGCGCAGCTTTTTCTTACAGTTGTTCTCATCGTCGATCACGTGTATTTATGAAATGGATTCGGATCTTGAAGTTGGCGTTCTGATGCAAAATGTGACGTACACGGACCTGCTGAGGGAAGAGACCATGCATGGCATGGTGGCGTATATGAGCAATGTGTATGATCAAATCATTACGTACTTGGAAGCGAAACGCAATGTAAAGAACCAAGAATTAGTTGATAAGGTCAAGGCCTTCATCCTTAATCATCTAGGGTTAGACCTATCCCAAGAGCGTTTAAGTGAACAGTTCTATATCAGTTCCTCCTATCTCCGTAAGATTTTCAAGGATGAGACGGGCGAAACGATCAAAGATTTTATTCTTGCCGAACGGATGCGGAAGGCGAAGGAGCTGCTGGCTCATACATCTGTGAAAATCAGTGATATTGCGGAGCAAATTGGCTATATGTCGGGGCAATCTTTTTCCAAAGCATTTAAGCTTGAGGAAGGCAAGACGCCGATCGCGTATCGGGAAGAGCAACAGCGCGTATTAAAATGACAGCTAGATGGAGGAATAGGAAGGAATCCGGGTTCTAATCTGGATGTCCACACTTTTATTGTAAACGCTTACAATTTACCGAGTATCTATATTGAAGGAGGCCATTTATGAGTGCAGTCGTTCGTTTAGGTAAAAAAACGTTTCTCTATCTACTACTCCTGTGTGTAATCGTTCAAATTTTCGGTGTTGCTGGTGTCCAAACGGCGCAAGCTGCTGATGAATATGACAGTCTGCGTACGAAGCTTGTAAACAATCTTGTCGGCTCCGGCTACAGCACCGCTGATCCAGATATCGCAGCGCGTATTACGCAAATTGATGCCGATGCCAATACGTATTGGTCAAGTCTAATTAAGACAGGAGCACGTACGTATTTATGGTCTGACTTGACAACGATCACAGGTGCCTCACAGAGCTTAGGCAGATTGAAAGCGATGACCATTGCGTATAAAACAACTGGGTCTTCTTTAGCCGGTAATACGACACTAAAATCAGATATTATCAGCGGTATCGATTGGATCTATGGAAATTGGTATTCGGAGAACGTGGATCGCGACTCCAGTAATTGGTGGTCCACGGAGGTATCAGCGTCCAAAAGCTTGGGCGAGATGACGGCGATGCTTTATGATGATTTATCTGCTGCGCAGAAGACGAATTATATTGCGGCGATGGATCATTTTGACCCAACTCCCAAAGGATTCACAGGCGATTATGTTGCGGCTAACCGGATTTGGAAAGCCAATATCGTCATGATGAGCGGGATTTTGAGTAAAAGCTCGGTGAAGTTGAACTTAGTTAAGGATACGCTAAGTCAGTTATTCGAGTATGTGAACACGAGTGATGGCATGTATGAGGATGGATCGTATTTCCAGCATGCTTGGTTCCCTTATGCCGGAGGATATGGACTTGCCATGTTAGCCGATTTGAGCAATGTGTTGTTCATCTTAACGGGTTCTAGCTGGGCAATTACGGATCCCGATGTGTCTCATGTTTATGATTGGGTTTATAGAACGTATGAGCCAATTGCCTATAATGGTCTTACGATGGATGCGTTCCGGGGCAGAGAGATTTCCCGGTACATGGTGCAAGATCAAATCAGCGGCGATACATTGATCGCGGCTGTCGCAAGCGTGAGCCGTTTCGCACCCTCACCGCATGCAGCGAATTTTAAATCCATGGTCAAGTATTGGGTTCAGTCCGACCAAACAGGCGCGGTGTACGCAGCGATGTCGCTGACGGATCTTGCGAATGTGAAATCGATTATGAATGATTCGGCGGTTGTCTCGCGTGGCGAGCTCATCAAGCATGTCCAATATCCGAATGAGGACCGCTTCGTCCATCTGCGCCCAGGTTGGGGCTTTACGGTAGGGATGTACTCCAACAAAACGAAGAACTATGAATCGATCAATGGCGAAAATCTGAAAGCTTGGCACACATCGGATGGCATGACGTATCTCTATAACAATGACTATACGCAGTTCTCGGATAACTACTGGGCGACGGTTAACCCCTATCGTTTACCAGGAACGACGGTGGATACACTGACACGTGCGAATGCCAGCGGCATTAGTGCGCCATGGAATAATACGATTACGTGGGCTGGCGGGACGCAAATGGACGGCTTATATGGCGTAGAAGGGATGTATTTGGCTGCTGAGCTGAGTACACTGAAGGCCAAAAAGTCTTGGTTTATGTTTGATGACGAAGTGGTCAATCTCGGTTCTGATATCGATAGTACAGATAGTCGGACGATCGAGACCGTTGTCGAGAATCGCAAGCTGAATGCGGCAGGCAATAATGATCTGGTTGTAAATGGGGTATCGAAATCAAACAGCTTAGGCTGGTCGGAGACGATGACAGGAGTAAACTCTATGTATTTGGAAGGTACAGGAGGGTATTATTTCCCAACGGCGACGACAATCAAAGGGAAGAGATACGCAAGATCAGGTGATTGGGGAGCTATTAACTCCGCCTACACGGACGGCGTGACCTACACGCGCAACTACATGGAGCTCGTACAGGATCATGGGATCAATCCCACAGATGGCACCTATGCCTATGTATTGCTTCCGAATAAGTCAGCTGCTGAGACAGCTGCTTATGCGGCAAATCCGAACATTCAAATCCTGGAAAACTCTACAAGTGCGCATGCGGTGAGTGAGAATACGCTAGGCATGAAGGGATATAACTTCTGGAACGATGCAGTCAAAACGGTAGGCGAACTGACCGTAAATAAGAAATCCTCCGTGATGACGAAGGAATCCGGCAATACATTCGATATCAGTATCTCAGATCCAACACAAGCGAACACGGGGACGATTTCGGTTGAGATTGCGAAAAGCGCAGCAGGGGTCGTTTCTTATGATGACGGCATCACGGTAACTCAGTTATCACCGACTATTAAATTCACAGTGAATGTGAATAAGGCAGACGGCTATAACTTCAAAGCCAAATTCAAATTGTTCGATGTGAACAGCACCTTTGATGCGGATACGACTGGCGGTTATCCAGCGGGGTGGAGCAAAACGGAAAACGGCGGTACAGTCAGCGTAGTCGCTGATCCAAGTGCGACAGATAAAAGTGTGAAAATCAATCAGACTTCGGCGACTGCAGGAACAGGGTCTGATATCACCAGTACGTTTACGGAAACAGGCAGCACATCCATCGAAGCGAGTGTGAAGGTAGATGCCGTGACGAATTGGTCTGGGATTTATGTGGGCAACAGCGCAGGGAGTACAGCGCTCTCACTTGCCTTCGATACGGGCATGTTAAAAGCAAATGTAGGTGGCACCTGGCAGAATGTGCAAGCTTATGCAGCAGGAACTTGGTATGCGATTAAAATCGTACTGAACCCGTCGACCGATCTATTTGATCTGTACGTCAACGGTACGCTGAAGCTCAGTCAAGTCGCCTTCCGTGCGCCAGTTACAGATGTTGGGCAGCTTCGCTTCTTTACGAACAACACGGTTGGGGCCATGTATGTGAACAATGCCAAGGTGTATGCGAACGTGACAGCGCCAACGCCGCCTGTGAGACCTACGCCAGCTGCCGCACCAGCTGCGCCGATCGTAAGTGCAACGGATCAAACCACAGCCGTCGGCAGTGTGCTGTCTGGTTGGACGGCAACAACGAACAACACGGGGACTGTCGCGGTTCAGAAATATTACAACTCCGGCAACTGGTTCGACCAGTCGACGAAGATGAACAAAACACTGACGGGTTATGGCATGTACTTAACGAAAGCATTCACGGCATTGACGGGCACGATCAAAGCCGCTGCCTACCTGACACCAACCTCGACGACGACCAACTGGCGGATGATTATGTCCAGTGGTACTACACAGGCCGTCAAAGTTGTTTTCGGAGCAGACGGGAATATCAAGTTGAATGACACAACAACCGTTATGCCCTACCGTGCGAATACGCCTTATTTGGTGGAAGTCAAAATCAATACGGTAACCGACACCTTTGATCTTTATATCGATTCTATTTTACGAGCGAGCAGCGCTCCCTTGAAGGCAGCTGTCACCAACATCGATAACATGGAGTTTTCCGCTTATTCGGCGGATGTTGGCACCCTCTACGTCGATAATGTTGTCGTGTATAATTATGATTATCAGAATTAAAGCGAGTAAGATCTATGCGTACCTTATGAGTCCTCCGACCTTTGGAGGGCTTATTTTTTCATCCAAAAGCTATTTAAACCAACCCTTCTTAAGAAACCAAGCGAACATGCCGAAGCCAATACCCAGCATGATAGCAAGCACCGCGAAGTATCCCCAGTGCCATTGTAGCTCCGGCATATAGGCAAAATTCATCCCATACAGTCCCGCAATAAACGTTAACGGCATGAAGATGGTCGTAATTACCGTCAAGGTTTTCATAATCGTGTTCATACGGTTGGAACTGAGGGAAATATAACTATCGCGGATATCCGCTGTAATCTCACGGTTCGAGTCAATCATTTCAGAAAGCTTGAGGAGATGGTCATGAATATCTGTGAAAAAAACAAGCTGCTCACGAACCTGATCAATGCGTTCTGTACTGATGAGTCGATACAAGAGGTCCCGCATCGGAACGATTGTTCGGCGTAATTTCAACAGGCGAGAACGTATTTCAAAAACCTCATTCATCAATTCGTCTATCGCATCTGTTTTCATATTGTTCTCGATATCATTGAGCTGATCTTCAATTTGATATACACTCGGGAAGTATTGATCGACGAGATTGTCCAGAATCAGATAAACCGCGTAGATTTGACCCTGTGTTCGGAAACTATCATTGAGTGTGATCCGACTCCAAGCGTCTTCGATTTCCCTGGAAGCTCGCAGATGAAAGGTCACGATATAATTTTTGCCTAGAAACATGTCGACTTCTTCTGCATCCAGCGTTTTGGCATCAATGGCATGCATGACAAAGAAATGAACATCGCTATAATGATCGATTTTCGGCCTTTGAAGAAGATAGAAGCAATCCTCAATCGCTAATGGATGAAAATGAAAATGATCCTTCAATTGCAGCGACTCTTCTTCGCTCGGATTATCGAAATCAACCCAGTACCATAAGATCGATGGGTCTGAAAGCCCTTCAAGCGGAACTTGGTGAAGCACAGCAAAGTCGGTTGTGATGGCCAGCGTTCTTATCATCAATAGGACTCCTAGCATAAAATTTTCGGGATAGGCATTTGCATCATTTTACCATACAATGAGAAAAGATCAGAATGGAAGGAGGGACGAGGATGAAACTCTCTGTTTGTGTGGATGCCGTTTATCGTGGGCGTGACTTTAGAGACAGTGTATTGGAAGTGAAAGAGCTAGGGTACGATACGATTGAATTCTGGACGTGGTGGAATAAAGAGATCGATGCCGTTGCGGCAGCTGTGGCTGAAGCGGGTGTTACGATTGCTGCGTTTTGCACGAAAATGGTAAGTCTAGTCGATCCTGAACAACGCCATGTGTATATAGAAGGGCTTACGGAATCGATCGCGGTAGCGAAGCGCTTGAATTGTACGAAGCTCATCTCCCAAGTGGGACAAGAGCTAGAGGGTGTGTCGCGAGACGCTCAGCGTCAATCACTGATAGATGGATTGCGTGCCTGTGTGCCTCTTTTGGAAAAAGAGGGCGTAACACTGCTGATTGAGCCGCTGAACACGCGTGTGAATCATCCCGGCTATTTCTTAGCTTCATCGGAAGAAGCTTTCGCTATTGTGAAAGAAATTGAAAGCCCTTTCGTGAAGGTGTTATTTGATATCTATCATCAACAAGTGACCGAAGGAAATCTCCTTGCTACTATTCGTGAGAATAGGGCATGGATTGGCCATTTTCATGCGGCAGGATGCCCTGGCAGGCACGAGATCGATAATGGAGAGCTGAATTATAATCAGATTTTCCAAGCGATTGATGCGACTGGCTATACAGGCAGCATGGGATTGGAGTATTTTCCGCTAGAAGAACCGCGTGTAGGCTTGCAAAATCTTATAAAATGACAACATGATCTTTGATTTTGCCAAGTGGGGGCGCTCCTTTATCTTTATAATGGAGAGGATATTCGCAGCACCTTTAGGAGGATCAAAGATGATTACACAACGGCTTACTCATAATTGGGCATATATTCAAAGCTCCTTAGGCGGTGCCTGGGAAGTATGGCGCAAAGATAAATTAAATAATCATTATAACTTGGCGTGGAGCGAGGTTGAGCTTCCGCATTGCTTCAATGCCTTAGACGCGATGGACCCCGACGTTCCTTATTATCAAGGACAAGGCTGGTACAGAACACTGCTTGAGGTAGATAATCCGTATCTGAATGGCCGAACGTTATTGCATTTTGAAGGTGCGGGGCAGCATACGGAGGTGTATGTCTATGAAGACCGCGTGGGTGAGCATCAGGGTGGCTATGATGAATTTACAATCGATATCACGGATCGGCTTCGTGAGGGTCAGTTTCCTGCTTACTACGAGAATAAAGTGCCAATTGCGATCCGGTGTGATAATACACGTAACTTGGAAACGATCCCATCCGATGTCAGTGACTTTAACTTATATGGCGGACTTTATCGCTATGTGAACTTGGTGTATGTACCCGCTGTTTCACTGGAAACCGTTCATGTGATTTCTCAGGTGTCCGCGGATCGTGCGGATATTCAGGTTCAGGTTAAGCTGTATCATCCGGAAGCAGACAAGCGTTCAGTACGATTACGTTTACAGGTATGGGATGATACGGAGCAAGAGATATTTGCAGCCACAGTAAATAGGGTGACGTGGGACGGCAGCGAAGTGGTGGCCGATTTCGAGGTAGATGCGCCTCATTTATGGAGCCCGAATGCGCCTCGCTTGTATACCTGTAAGGTGACGCTGGAGGATGAGGGGACGGGAACCGAAACGGCGGAGACCGTTCGATTTGGACTTCGTTATTTTGAATTTGAGAAAAAGGGACCGTTTTATCTAAATGGAGAGCGCTTACTGTTACATGGGACGCATCGTCATGAGGATCACGCGGGTGTTGGCGCCGCGATGACGGAAGAGATGATCGCCTGTGAAATGCGGCTCATTAAGGACATGGGCGCGAACTTCATTCGGTTGGGACATTATCAGCAGTCGCGAATTGTGCTGGATCAATGCGACGAGCTTGGGCTGCTAGTGTGGGAAGAAATCCCTTGGTGCCGCGGAGGTTTGGGCGGGGCCAGCTATCGTCAGCAATGTAAAGATATGCTTACAGCAATGATTACGCAGCATCGGAACCATCCTTCCATTATTTTGTGGGGCTTGGGGAATGAGAACGATTGGGAAGCGGATTTCAACTATTTCGACGAAGAAGCGATTCGAGATTTCATGCGTGAGCTTCATGCGTTATCGCATGAGCTAGATGATACGAGGTTGACAGCTATTCGACGCTGTGAGTTTTGCCGAGATATTGTTGATGTGTATTCCCCTTCGATTTGGGCGGGCTGGTACCGAGGTGTATATCCTGAGTATGAATCTTACACGCGTGCTGGTTTTGAAAACACTGACCGTTTCCTCCACGTAGAGTGGGGGGCGGATAATGTCGCAGGTCGGCATGTGAAGAAGCCGTATACAGGCTTTGCAGATATTCAAACCGGACAGGGTGCCGATGAGCGTGACGGGGATTACTTGCTAACCGGTGGTGATCCGCGTGTGTCGAGCCTCGGTGATTGGTCGGAGACGTATTTCTGCGACATGATTGACTGGTATCTGCGAGCGCAGCAAGGAATGCCGTGGCTGACGGGGACTGCGCAGTGGTCATTTAAGGACTTCTCGACACCTGTACGTCCAGACTCGCCGATCCCTTACTTGAATATGAAGGGCGTTGTGGAGAGGGATTTTAAAAAGAAAGAAGCCTATTACGTCTTCCAATCCTACTGGTTAGAGAAGCCGATGATACGGATTTATGGCGGTGCCATGGATGTGCGCACAGGATCAGCAGAAGAGGAGCAGACGATTCGTGTGTACTCGAATTGCTCTCAGGCTGAGCTATTCATCAACGGTGAAAGTGCTGGGGTAAGAACTAGGGATGTACGGGATTATCCGAATGCGGGGCTGCGATGGAATGTTACGTTGCTGCCAGGTATGAATCAGGTTGTAGCTAGAGGGAGAAATGAAAGCGGGGACGTAGTATCGGACGAGACTACGTTCGTCTTCCAGACAGAAAGCTGGGGAGTTCCTGTGTCCCTGCAGTTAAGTAGTTATGAGGAGCCGAACGGCCATGTGATGATTGAGGCAAAAGCCTATGATGCAGAGGGCGTATTCTGCGCGGATGCGGCTGTTCGTATTCATTTTGGACTAGCGGGAAGTGGCAAGCTTCTGGATAACTTGGGTACAGTGAGGGGCTCGAGATCGATTGAGCTTGCGAATGGGCGAGCTTGTATATACATGGATCCGCGTGGTGGAGCCTCGATGGTTTCGGCTCGTTGTGAGGGTTTGAGGACGGCTTTTGTGGAAGTCAGCGGCGAGTGTGGGGTAAGAGATAAGTGACTGGTGAAATGAGAATGGTTAGTTGGAATAGTTTAAAGTTGAGGAGTGAGTTGGTATGGAAATGACGACTTTATGGTCACAATTGCAGTCCAAAGTAGATCGGATGATCGAGCAAATCGGTACGAAATCTCCGCACGTAGAGAAAGAAGGCATCTACGATGATGCTCGCTTGGATTGGTGGACTTCAGGCTTCTGGCCGGGTATTCTTTGGATCATGTACGACGTTACCAAAGACGAGAAATATCGTCAGCAAGCTTGGAAATGGGATATTAACATAGAGGCATGCTTTCTGCAAGAGAACAATTTCCACCACGATGTGGGCTTTCAATTTCTGCCTACAGCTGTAGCCAAATACCTCATGACCGGTGATAAGGACGGACGTAGAAGAGGGCTGCAAGCAGCGAACTTCTTGGCTGGCCGGTTCAATCAGGCAGGGCAGTTCTTGCGGGCTTGGAATCAAGACAAACATGGCTGGGCCATCATTGATTCGTGTATGAACTTGTCCATCTTGCTGTGGGCCGCGAAGGAGACGGAGGATACGCGCTTTACGCAGGTAGCCATGGCACATGCCGACACCGTGCTCGCGCATTTCATTCGGAAGGACGGCTCCGTACGTCATATCGTTAGCTTTGATCCAGTAAGCGGCGCGTTTATCGAAGCGCTTGGGGGCCAGGGCTTCTCCCCGACCTCCTCCTGGAGCAGGGGGCAGTCATGGGCACTGCACGGCTTAGCGAATGTGTACCGCTATACGGGAGAAGAGCGGTACTTGGAAGCGGCGAAGCGCGTTGCTCATTATTTCATGGCGAATACGACCGTCGATCCGATTCCGTTGTGGGATTTCCGCACCGGTGACGATGCGGATCTGCTCAAAGATACGTCCGCGGCAGCATGCGCGGCTTCGGGCTTGCTTGAGATCGCCGACCTTGTGCCGGTGGATGAAGCGGGGCTGTATCGCAAGCAAGCGATCCGCATGATTGAGGCGCTCACGCGCGATTATGCGGACTTCGCTGGCGAGCGCGAGTCCATCTTGCGTGAGGGCACAGGGCACAAGCCAGTCGGCCAGAACGTCAACGTAGGCCTCATTTATGGGGACTACTACTACGTTGAGGCTGTCGCGAAGCTGCGGGAGTGGACGACCCGGATTTTCTAAATCTGGGAGTGTAAAACTGAGCACAGAAATTTGTAACACAATTGGAACATTCCCGTTACAGTCCGATAACATAGAAAGGGTATTATAATAAACAAGACCCCCTTTTTTAATATAAACTTTGGACCTGGCCCCGTTGGCCTAGGTCCCTTTTTTTTGTTATGGGTTATGGCGGGAACGTTTGTATAACAGATTTAACATTCAATCGATGGTATACTATTTTAAAATGGAATATTAAGGAACTCGATATGAAACAAAATATGGAGATGGTAAGATGGTACGAATCCTAAAATATCTTTCAAGTCTTCTTCTACTGTTTCAGCTAGTTGGTTGTTACGCCGATCCGAAAGTGGAAGGGGCCAATCAGATCAGCCAGTTAGAAAGGAACCAGACAGCTGCAACTATTTTAAATCAGAACAAGGGTGCTGACATCTTATGTGTTTACGAATCACGATTTTACACGCGCGCTGAGAAGCAAGAGCAGTACAATCAAAACAACTTGTTAATTGATCACGAATTAGGTGAAATAAAGAAAAAATATATCGAGGGCTCTGACTTTGAAAATGAGATGTCTACAAACTTACCAGTAGGTACGAAAATTTATACCATACAAGGCGAGCGACAATCTGAGCTTTTGATCGTTAAAGAGGGTCCCAAAAACGTTGTTTATATATATCGGGCTATGTAAAAAAGAGCAGCCTACGCTGCTCCACTCTTGCTATTGAACGCGAAAACGTTGCAATAACAAATAACCGCTAATACTGGTCGTTTTTTTCTGGTACACGATTTTGAAATCGTCGAGCAAACAGTTCAACGCCGTAATAAGTAACCCATTCGTTACTAAAGTAGCTCTGCAAGGTTGAGCACTGCCGATCACACGAAAAGAAGTAATTCTACGAGGAGAACCAGCAACTAAAGGGTTTCTTGTCCAAGTGATTAAGACTAAGTCAGGTTGACGAACAGCTTTAATTTTTGCACAAGCCATTCCGATCACCTCGTTTCTATTTAGCTTCTCTATATAAAATGCAAGGTAGATTTACATTGTGCTAAACAAAAGGCGGAGTGGGGAACGTTGAAACGCGAAATAACTCAAGTAGTTTTGCTACTAAAAAAGGGACCCAGCCCACATAGGCTGAGTCCCTTCCTTCTATCGTTCCGATCGATAAATCTCCTTCACTAAGCGATAAGCCAATTTCGGTTTGCGATACTCGCTGAGCAAGCCTTTGTTATTGAAGCTCCGCGCGCGATCGCGGAAGTAAGGCCGGTCGCTCCGCACATCGACGCGAATGTCGGCGAAATGCCAGATCAGCGTCCCGACGATGCGCGGGTCGTCGCGGAAGATTTTCAACGCGCGAGTCACGACTTCCGCTTGATAATCTTCACTGAATAAGCGCGGTTCCCAGCCTGCATCACCGAAAATCCCCGCCGCGCCGAACTCGCTCATGATCACAGGCTTGCCGCCAGCGCCTTGCTTCTCGGCATTAAGGTAGTAGTTCTGCAGCATAGTACCAAAACCGTCAACGCTGCCTTCATACCATCCGTAATATTTGTTGATTCCAATCACATCGAAATAGGAAAGCACAATATCCTGCTCCGGATGCATCGTTGCGTACGTGACGAGTCGGCTGGTATCCATACTGCGGATTTTGCCTACAAAAGCCTTCGTCAATTCAAGCGCTTCTTCTGTCCGCGTATCAATTTCGTTGTGCGCACCCCAGAAAATAATGGAAGGGTGATGGTAATCGCGGCTAATCATTTCTTCGAGCATGTGCACGCCACGTTCTCTAAAAATCGGACTAGCCAGTGTTTCCACACTCATGAAACAACCCCACATCGGAATCTCGCTCCAGAGCAGCATGCCATGCTCATCAAGCAGGTCGATCCAGAACTGGCTTTGCGGATAATGAGATCCACGCACAATATTGCAGCCCATGTCGGACAAAATATCCAGATCCTTCAGCATCAACTTCGGTGGGAAAGCAAATCCCCATTCGGGGTGCTCTTCATGGCGGTTCACACCTTGCAGGTACAGCTTTTTGCCATTCAGTAGAATGTCGCTGCCCTGAACCTCAACTGTACGGAATCCTGTCCGATCGATAAGATCGTCTTCGCCAGCCGTAACCGTAAAGGTATACAGGGCAGGTTGTCCGACATCCCACCGCTGAATATCAGCAAGACTGCCGCTTAGTGTAAGCTGAGTTGACTGCCCAGCAACCACCAGTACATGAGCAGCGGAGAGCGAGAGTCCTTCTGTAGTGGCGCTCACTTCCACCGAGCTATCTTCATGACTCAATGAGCTCAGTGAAATCTGCAATTGAACATCGGCTACGTTATCTTTCAATTGATAATCAATTTTCATCGTATCGATATAAACGTCAGGCAGTTCTTGCAGTTCAACAGAGCGAATGATCCCGCCATAAGAGTGCCAGTCAGCGATATCGGTCGGCAGCGTTTGCCAATCCACGGTGTTATCAACACGGATCACAAGTTCATGTTTACCTTTGGTCAAATGAGGAAGAATCATCGCGAACTGCGTGAATCCGCCAAAGTGATAGCCTATATGCTGGCCGTCGACGTACACATCTGCATGGTGAAGAATGCCTTCAAAGACCAGACGAATATTCGCTTCACGGGTCGTATCAAAATGGGTGCGATACCAAGCAGCACCGATATAATCGTAGGTGCCCAATTCGTTGTTCCAACAAGACGGAACGACGGATTTTTTGGAGCCCACAGGGAATTGTGAAGCCCAGCCTTCAGAAACACCTTTATTGTCAGGATCCGTGATGAAATCCCATAAGCCATTCAAAATTCGGGTAGGTCGCAGGTTATGCTGCTGAAAAGTACGTATCACAAGAGTCAAACCCCTTTCATGTCTGTTTCGTAAAGCGTATCATAGAAGAATGGCTGAATTGAATGGATAAACCATCTCGCCATTTGTCAAAATCGCTACAAGGCTGGTGAGCAATACTTTGAATAATCACCGTATTTATCATCATCGGCTTTCCTATGAGAAGCCGCCTGTCCCCGGCTGGAAAGATATTCGCAACACTACCGATGTGCACTCGTTGTACTGGATTCAGCGCGGTGAAGGGGAGTTTCGCCATGAACTTGAGGAGGAGCCGCTGCACGTTAATGAAAGAAATCTGCTCTATTTGAAGCCAGGTTTTACGCTGACCATGGCATCATCAACCGATAAGCCCTTATGTATTAGGATGCTCCTTTTTGATGCTTTCGATATCCCTTACGAGCACCAGAATTGGTTGAAGCCAGTTTCCATCGAGGCATTGGATCTGCCTTTTTATAAGCGGTACTCACCAGAGCAATCGGATTGGCTGGAAGCGCAGTTTACACGCATATGGGACATGAGAGGGAATGATCCGCACGAGCGGCAGGCGGAGTTCCAGTATGTGCTATCACGCATGATTCATTTTATGAAAGATACGAATACGTCACTGGACCCTTATATGAAAGCCTTCCAGCAGGCGAAATTGTGGATTGAAACCTGCTATGAGCAGCCCATACGGCTGGAAGAACTGGCGAAAACCAATCATATTTCTGTCTCTCAATTACGTAAAATGTTCATCAAACATGTGGGGATCTCGCCCAAAGAGTACTTAAATAAGGTTCGCAATGAGCAGGCGAAGACGATGCTGCTGCTGACAGATGAGCCGATGAAGGCCATCGCGGACGCTTGTGGATTTGCAGATGAGTTTCATTTTGGTAAAATGTTTCGTGTATGGAACGCGATTTCACCAGCTCGTTTTCGAGCCATGAACAAATAGAGAGGGGCTAACCGATCATGGGTGCCGAAATTGAAAGAAAGTATTTATTATCCGCATTCCCTGCGGAAGAGTTAGCGAACAACGAACTGACACAAGTGTCCAAGCAGTACATTTATCAAACGTACTTGGCCTTCTCCGAAGATCAAGAAATTCGTGTGCGCAAGCTCGTGGACAGCTCAGGAGAGTCGCACTATACACATACGTTCAAATTCGGTCACGGGATGGTACGCGAAGAAATCGAGTACAACATTACCGCGCCGATTTACACACAGCTGCTGGAGCGTACGGGATTAATTCCATTAGAGAAAATTCGCACAACGCTCGAAGCAGGCGGGGTCACTTTTGAAATCGATGAGTATAAGCAGATTGACCTATTAGTAGTCGAAGTTGAATTTGCCGATTTGGAGGCCGCGCAGCGTTTCGAAGCCCCATCCTGGTTCGGACGAGAGCTTGGCGCTGAGGAAGAGTTCAGGAATAAGTCGATGTGGGTTGCGTTGCAGAAGAAATAAGAGAAGTCATCATGGCTTCTCCTCCAGGCATTAGCGAAGTATGAGCAAAAAACATGCGCTCCTAAAATTTAAACCTGAAGTTTTACAACAATTCTTAGATAAGATCTAAGTATTGCAAGTAATTCTAAAGGAATTGCGAGGGGCCTCCATGAATCTAATCCACTATTATCGCCAGCAGTTTCTCGAGTTAATTACCCAGTTCGAGCAGTCCTGGGAGGAAGAGCCGCATTATAAATTCGGCTTTCTTTGGCATTCGTATGCGAATACCTCCTATAAGGAAATGTTCCATCTCACACAATCCAGGCAGGAATCCATCTATTTGATGTACGCGATTGAGCTGCCAGCGACGTATACCCATTCAAACATTAGCGATGTGATCAAACATGTTGCTTCACCGTATGAACTATCCATCTATGTGTTTCCACATAAGCTGTTGCTAACATCAAGCATCTCTACGGACAATTTGCAACAAACGACGTTAGGCTTCGTCAATCAAGCAAGAGCGGAGATCATTGATCTCGTATTTTCTGCGATTACACAAGTAGATTATTTAGACGTATAGACCTCTCATAATTCGACACTTATAATAGAAATAAGTGGACATAGGAGTTATACGATGGGGTGATTGTGATGTGGAAAGACCTGTTAAACAATTTTTCGATCGTAGCTGTTTTTGTTTTTCTATCCATTCAAATTTGTTATTCGCCTAATATGCAAAAAGCAGCCAGATGGAGATTTAAGCTATGGACGGGTATCATACACGGGTTATTCGGCGTTGTTCTTGCCTATCTCGGCGTCCACGTGGGTGATAGTCACATTTTGGATCTGAAAGCGATTGCAATCGTGATGGCAACCTATATCGGTGGCAGCGTCTCTGGTCTCATTACGACGGTGGTCATTATTATTGGCAGAGCCATGATCGACCCGGCTGTGTTGATACGGGTAACGATTCTGGCATTTCTTATTTATGCAGGAAGCATGCTCATTAACTATTTTATCAAAAGCTATTGGATCAAATGGGTCCTGCTTTCGTTATGTCCAGTTAGTGTCCTATTCGTTGATATGGTCATTATTTATAAATTACCGGCGATGCCGCTGGTCATTCCGAACTTACTCCTTCATATGGGTGCGGGACTGTTCGTAGCAGGGTTAATCCGATATTTCCTACGCTCCGAAGAGCTCAAGAGGCAAGTTCGTCATATGCAGCAAGAGCTTTCCGATATCCTTCGGCTGCAGCCAGGGTTTACGTTTAAGCTCAAGAAATCTCAAAACAAGCTCACTTACGCCATGATCGATGGTCAATTATTGCACCAGCTCGGATTGAAGTCTGACGATTTTATCGAAAAGGACGTGCATGCTGTCTCCCATTTTTCACAGGAAACTGCGCAGTTTTTACAGACGAAATACGAAGCCGCCTATCAAGGGGAGCAAGTGGCTTACGAGGTTGATTTCAAATCTAAAATTGTGCTAACAACGCTCCAACCTGTTTATGAAGATGGTCATGTACTTGAAGTAATTGGTTCGGTGACGGACGTTACAGAGCGGACCTTAGCGGAGCGTCGTATTCAGGAAAGCGAAGAACGGAATCGGATTCTCGTTGAGAATTCGCAGGAAGGTATTCTCGGTTTTACCATCGATGGGGAGATTACTTCCGTGAATCAAGCGGCAAGTTTTCTGAACCAGACGGGTTTAGTGAGTATGATCGGTCATAAGATGACCGCATTTCTACCGGAATCCGAACAATGGGTGTGGGAGCGGCATTTCCAAGAAGTTCTGCGAAGTGGCGATCAGGTGCGTTTTGAGGTCGGCATTCCCTCTATTGAAGGGGGAAGAAGAGATTACCGAGTAACCCTGTCGGCCTACCATCATGCAGATGGAGAAGTGAAGGGGATTGTGGGTACTGTGCACGACTTCACAGAAGCCTCTATGCGACATGCGGCAGATCAGGCGAATCAAGCGAAGAGTCATTTTATTGCGAAAATGAGTCACGAAATCCGCACGCCTTTAAATGGGATCATTGGCCTCTCGCAGTTGTTGGGGAAAACCCCGCTTTCCGAGCATCAGAAAGATTATTTAACGAATATCACGTCATCTTCTCATACCTTGTTAGGCATCATTAATGATGTATTGGACATTTCTAAGGTCGAAGCTGGCAAGTTAGAAGTGGAACGGACAAGCTTTCAACTGGATGAATTGCTGAAGGAACTAGCGAGTATTTGCAGTATTTTATCGAAGAGTCGCCAAATTGAACTCATCTTTAACACGGCAGCTGAGCTGCCCAAACGCCTTCACGGCGATCCACTGCGCCTTAAGCAAGTCCTTCTGAATTTGTGCAGCAATGCGATCAAATTTACAAGTTCCGGCTATGTGATGCTCCAAATCGAGCCCTATCTTCAGGTTTCTAGCGATGAGCTGCTGCTCCAATTCAGTGTCGAAGACTCAGGGATCGGTATTTCGGCGGATCGACTAGCGTACATTTTTGAGCCTTTTTCTCAGGCAGATGGCTCTACAAGCCGTGAATATGGCGGAACGGGGCTGGGTCTAACCATCAGTCAACATTTAATCAGCTTAATGGGCGGGATGTTGAAAGCAGAGAGTGAAGTAGGACAGGGCAGCCGCTTTACGTTTACCCTGCCTTTTGAAGTGGTTGAACAATGCGATCCACGTGCTTGGGAAATTGGGGATGTGCACACGCCCTATCATGTGTTAGTGGTTGAGGATCATCCGCTCATGAGAAGCAGCATGCAGGAAACGTTAGCCTCTTTTGCGGTCATTGTGCAGACGCTGCCTTCATGGCATGGATTATTTGAGTGGTTAGGAAGCACAGTGGAACAACAGGATGAGATGGATTGTCTCATTTTGGATATGGAAAGTGAAGATATGTATGGGATTGAGACATGGCAAGATTTCCTTCAGACGATGAACAGGAATCGAACGCGCATCATTTGTGTAACGTCGCCACTTGGGAAAGAGGAAATGCTGAACCTTCCTGAAGAGGAAAGACCTGATGCAGTGCTCGTTAAGCCGATCTGTCGACTTGAGTTGTATCAGACGATGGCGTCTTTATTTCATTCGAATCCATCCTCCCCTTCAGAGGAATCGGGAAACAAGTCGAAACTAGACCTAGAAAATAAGTTAGGACACATCTTGTTAGTTGAAGATAATGAAATTAATCAGCAAGTCGCCCAGGAGCTCATTGAGGAGCGTGGGTATCGGGTTACGTTAGCTACGAATGGCCAAGAGGCTTTGGATAAACTGGATACAGGTGATTTCGATCTCGTTCTGATGGACATTCACATGCCGATTATGGATGGCGTTGAGGCTACAGCGCTGCTGCGGCAAAATTCGAGGTTCCGTCAGTTGCCCATTATTGGGCTAACCGCGAATGTGGTGAAACAGGATCAAGAAGCGTATATCCGTCTAGGCATGAACGATGTGGTAAGTAAACCGCTGGATGTCAAACGACTTTTTCAAGTCATACAGATGTGGATGGAGCCGGAGAAATGCGCTAAGGAATTTCCGTATTCACAGCCCGTGGACGAAATGATTGAAATACCGTATTACAAGAAAATCACTTCGATGGATTGGGAAAGCGCGTTAGCCCGAGTGGAAGGCAAGGAGAGTATTCTCTTCGTCATGTTGCAGCTATTCAAGAAAAATTATAGTGATTTCGCGGAACAGTTATTGATTAATTATCGGGACGGGGATTGGGTTGCGGCGAAGCGGGCGGCACACACACTAATCGGCGTTGCAGGTAGTTTATCTGCGGATTCACTCTATACAGCTGCGGTGAAGCTTGAAACGGCAATTTTGCTGAAGGAAAACTACACAGTGCTGTTAGAAGTGATTGCAGCGGATATTGAGCGGATTATCGGGTATATTCCAGATGAAGACGTGACATAGACAGGGCTCAGCAGCGTAAAAGAAAGCTCCTCCAAATCGGGTTAAGCGGATAAGGAGAAGCTTTTCTACTTTCTATATCGTCATCGTGTGTTAGACGCCCGAATAGGCCATGAATCCGCCATCCACAGGTATCGTTGTACCCGTCACGAAACGGGACATGTCGGAATCTGCTAACCATATCAACGTGCCGAGCAGATCTTCCGGCTTGCCGAATCGGCGCATCGGGGTATGGGAAATGATTTTATGAGAACGATCGGTCAATGAACCGTCTTCTTTCACTAACAATTTGGTGTTCTGCTCCGTCAAAAAGAACCCAGGCGCAATGGCATTCACGCGAATGCCGCTTTCGGCCAAATGGACAGCCAGCCATTTTGTGAAATTATCAATGGCTGCTTTCGCCGCGCTATAGGCAGGAACCTTGGTCATCGGCGAGGGTGCGCTCATCGATGAAATATTGATTACCGTTGCCCCTGTTTTCCCATGCATCTGCTTGGTGAAAATTTGGGTAGGAATCAGCGTGCCGACGAAATTAAGATCAAGCACATTGCGGAAACCGGAAATGCTTAGATCATAGAAGGATTGCACATCGGGATTATCTAAGTCTTCTAACTTGAAAATCTCGTTCGTTGTATTCGCGCTGGCATGATTGCCCCCGGCTCCATTGATCAGAATATCGCAGGTGCCAAGCTGCTCAGCTACGGAAGCCGCTGCTTGCTCGACGCTTTCAGCGACAGTGACATCGCAAGCAACTGCAACGGCTTCGCCACCAGCGGCCTGAATATCCTTAACGACTGCTATCCCTTTCTCATGGGTGCGATTAAGAATCGCTACGCGTGCGCCTTGTCTAGCTAATTCCAGTGCCATCACACGGCATAGAACGCCCGCGCCACCTGTAATCACAACAACTTTTCCTTCCAGGGATGAAAAATTTGGTAAATTAGTTAACTCGCTCATCGTCATCAGTTTCAGCTCCTTTAAGTAATGTAGCTCCTTTTCGGGACATCATGTCCCATAATCCCCACAAATACATAATGCCTAGTGCGCGATCATACAGTCCGTATCCCGGTCTGCAGTGCTCATCCCATATATGTCGACCGTGGTCTGGACGGCAAAAGCCCTCATACCCATTCTCGTGCAGCGCCTGCACAATGCCGGCAATATCGACCGTGCCATCTGTTGTCCGATGGGAGGTCTCGATGAAATCCCCATTTTCGTACACACGAACATTCCGAATATGAGCAAAAGGAATCCGATCCGCGAATTCATGCACGATCGCAACGATATCATTACTCGGATTAGCTCCGAGTGAGCCGCTGCACATCGTTAGCCCGTTGTAGGGGCTGTCATACAGAGCTAGAAAGCGGCGAATATTCGCTTGGCTCGTCATCAAGCGCGGAAGTCCGAAGACGGACCATGGCGGATCGTCCGGATGAATGGCCATACGAATGCCATGCTCGGCGGCGACAGGGATGATTTCGTCCAAGAAATAGGTTAAATTTGCCCAGAGATGTTCCTCGGTGACATGTTGATAAGCATCGAATAGCTCCGTCAAATGAGCAAGCCGCTCTGGCTCCCAGCCAGGCATGCTGAAGTCGGGATTGGCATTAATCCTTTGCACATGCTCAGCTAGATCAAGATCAGCAATTTTACTCTTTTCATAAAAGAGGGCCGTTGAGCCATCCTCAAGCTCTTTGTGCAAATCGGTACGTACCCAATCGAACACAGGCATGAAATTATAACAAATAACTTTAACCCCAACCTGTGCTAAAGTGGCAATCGTTTTCTTATAATTAGCGATGTACCGGTCGCGGCTTGGAAGTCCTAACTTAATATCCTCGTGAATATTAACGCTTTCCACAACCTGCATATGTAACCCGAAGAGATCAGCCTGGGCTTTGATCTTTTGGATTTTGTCCATCGGCCATTGTTCACCGGCAGGGACATCGTGCAAAGCCCAGACGATGCCTTCCACACCTGGAATTTGTTTGATTTGCCGAAGTGTAACGGTATCGTTGCCCTCTCCGAACCAGCGGAATACCATTTTCATAGCTGCACATTCGCCTCCATCATCATGCTATTATTTGAAATACGCAGGGAACTTCTCTTTCAATAATTGTTGATCGGCAATGCCCACATGCAGATGAGCGCGGATTAATTGCTCGGCAACATCTGGTTGCCCCTCTTGAATAGCCTGGGTAATCTGCTTATGCTGGGCGTACAGCTCATCCCAATGATGATCCGTAGCTAGTCGCAGCATACGCGTACGGTTCAAATGCACATTGATTTGTTGAATGACAGCCCATGTGTTCATTTTCTTGCAGCCCTCAAAAATCGTGTGATGAAACGCTTCGTCCAGTTCAAACATTTTCTTGTAATCTTGCTCATCCATGCACACTTTCTGCGAGGCCAAATTCATCTGGAGCGTTCGCAGTGATTCCTCTGGAAAAGTACCGCATGCTAAGCGGATTACCGCGCTTTCCAGCTGTTCGCGAATGAAGCGAGCTTCATCGACGAGCTCCAAGTCAATGCGGGAGACAACCGTGCCTCGCTGTGGGTAGATGTCCAGCAAACCTTCCTGTGCCAATTGAACGAAGCTTTCTCGCACTGGGGTTCGGCTCACATTGAAGCTTACGGACATTTCTTTCTCAGAAATGCTGGCACCTGGCAATAGCGCAAGGCTCAGAATCTGGTCCTTTAGCGTGTGGTAGACAGCGTCTCGTGTGGAACTGATTTGCGGTTTCTGGTATAAATCCATGAGTTTCTCCTTCGGTAAATGAAGCTTAATGTCATACTACCATACTTGTATGGTAGTATGGTAGGTCTAAATTTGATGAAGCATAAACTCAGAACCTGAGCCTATCCCTAAACAAAAAACCGCATCCTGCCCAGGCTCTCCTAACTAGGAAGAGCGGGGATACGAATGCGGTGCTAGCATGACACTATGCATGTGAAACTACGATATCTTGAACCTTTTTCCATGCGTCCAATTGTGCTTGCAGCTGATCAACTAACTTCGCCACGTCCTGTGTGAATGTTTCTCTATCCTGCTCGCTTAGCGCATCCTGTTCCATTTGTAGCTCTGTAGGAGCGGGAGGCGCGGGAATCAACTGAAGTAATTGCTGCAATTTGAGTTGAATTGGCGATCTGGCAGATGGTATTGCAATATCCGCAGCTTGCGGCTCCACACTCAAAGTGACAATAGCCTCCGTCACACCTGCACTAACAGGCATATGTTCATTAGTCTCCACCGTAACAGCGACCTTCTCTACTTTCGCAGATGGCGTTTTGGCAGCCACAGGCTTCGCACGTTCGGCTCGATTGTTCTGGAAAGTCGACCAAGTTTCTAGTAACTCAGGACCTGATTTATAGAGCAACTGACCTTTAATCCTGTCTGAGATGTCCTTATCCTTAAACATTTTAGCTATTTTTTTGACATCACTGACGGGCATTTCGTCTCGCGCCATAATCAGGGCTAGAGGATCGCGATGTTCCATCGGAAGATCCTTCAGTGGGAGCAGTTGATCCTCGGTGAGCTTATCTTTGCGAATTTCAGTGCCGCCAACGATGAGTTTCTTAATAGCGTTCCCAAATTTGAGCAGCTCACATTTGTTTTTGATATAGGATTCAGGCTTGCCAAGTTTACTAGAAAGGTATTTAATGGAGGAACTAAACTTCGCATCATGCATGAGCTTATGAAAAGCCTCGGCTTCCTCAATAGGAGAAAATCCTTCTCGCGTCAGATTTTCGGCAATTTGCTCCAGATAGATTTCCATTTCATCTGTAACGTTAGAAACGATACACGGTATCGCCTCTAGTCCTAGCATTTTACTAGCTTTGTACCTGCGGTTTCCGTAGATAATCTTATACCGGTTGTCGGCCGTCGTTCGCACTTTGATAGGGGAGAGCAGGCCAATTTCGCCAATGCTTTTCATTAATTCTTGCAGCGCCTCTTCATCGAACTGATAGCGGGGCTGGTCCGTGTCTTCATCAATTAGACGCATAGGAATATTATGTATATCCATCTTCATATCTCCATTCGTTCAGGTTTAACTAGCTTAATTATATATCAAGGTTGGAATCGTGGGAATGCATATCAGATAGAGAGAGGTTGTTTTAATGGGAATAGCAGGTAAAAGACGGCAGTGGTTCTATGGTTGGGTTGTTGTGGCTGTGACCTTTTTGACACTGATTGTGTCGGCAGGAATCCGTTCAATCCCTAGCATTTTCATGCTTCCCTTTGAAAAAGAGTTCGGATGGGGCCGGGCTGACGTATCCTCCGTCGTCTCGATCAACATTTTATTATACGGCCTGATGGGGCCTTTCTCTGCGGCGCTGATGGAGAAGTTCGGCACACGCCGAGTGATGCTAACTTCGTTGATCAGTATAGGTGCTAGTCTAGCGCTTACGCCGATGATGACAGCCTTGTGGCAATTTGATATTCTGTGGGGTATCTTGGTTGGATTGAGCACGGGCTGTCTGGCTAATGTACTAGGGGTGACCATTGCGAATCGCTGGTTCGTGCAGCACAAAGGTGTCGTGGTGGGTATCCTGACGGCGAGTGCAGCAACGGGGCAACTGCTGTTTCTGCCCTTACTGGCCAAAATCACAGTCGACATTGGCTGGCGCTACGCCATATATACAGCAATTGCTGTCATTGCCGTTTTAATTCCGATTGTTGCAATCTGGATGCGGAATCATCCCTATGAGGTTGGCGCAGCAGCCTATGGCTCTGATCAAGTGGTGGCACCTACACCATTTAAGGGAAATATCTTTCTAACACCCCTGCGTACACTGAGGGATGCCAGTCGACATGGCGCTTTTTGGCTGCTAGCAGGTACCTTTTTCTTTTGCGGCTTTTCTACGAATGGGTTAATAGGCACTCACCTGATTCCAGCTTGTGGCGATTATGGCATTCCTGAGGTTACCGCGGCGGGGTTATTGGCGCTAATGGGGATTTTCGATCTTATCGGGACGACGATGTCAGGCTGGCTGACGGATCGTTTTGACGGTCGCTGGCTGCTGTTCTGGTACTACGGACTGCGCGGGATTTCACTTATTTTTCTCCCGCAGGCGCTTGGATTAGGGTATACAGAACTACTTGTGTTCGCGGTCTTTTATGGTTTGGATTGGATAGCAACAGTTCCGCCCACTGTGCGGATCGCCTCAGACATTTTCGGGAAAGAGAAAGCGGGAATGGTCTTTGGCTGGATTGTGGTGGCCCATCAATTAGGCGCATCTTTTGCGGCGTTTCAAGCTGGACTGCTGCGAGATTGGCTCGGAAGCTATACAGTGCCATTTACTATGGCAGGTTTTTTATGTTTAATAGCGGCAATTATGGCTGTTCGGATTCGTCGACCACAAGCATTAATTAAATAATATTTGCCAGTTAGGGAGCGGAGATGAAATAATAGAGAAAGATGTCGAACTATGTCACCGTCTTTTGTCGAATGGGAGGATACTAACCTTGAAAAAAATACAATATATGTTTTTATCTCTCATCTTTGTCCTTCTCTTCTCCTCTTCCGAGTCTGTACTTACGATGTACAAAACATCACTGCTCCATGAATTGAAAAACACGGAATATGCCCAACTTTCGGCACAAGGCGTTGCTCTAAAGTCAGTCATTAATCGTAATTTTAATTTGATGGTAAGTCTGGAAGCTTACGTGAGTGCCAATTTCCTACGCGATAAAGATGATGTGGAGATTCAGTCTTATCTGCAAGCTCTCTATACCGGGGCGCAGGCATCTGCGTTCAATGTCATTATTGCGCCTCAAGGTATTATGAAGTATGTATATCCCATTAAAGGGAATGAGAGTATCCTCAATTGGAATCTATTGAAGGACCCGCGTGCCAATGTGCATGAGCAAGTTTTACATACGCTTGTAACGAAGAGAATGACAATCGAAGGACCTTTTCAACTGCTTCAAGGTGTGAATGGGGTGGTAGCGCGTAAAGCCTTATTCCAGGATGGTACATTCTGGGGCTTTGTTTCGGTCGCTATTAATATGGATCAACTGCTTGTTGAAGCAGGGATGGATGGGGAAGGCTCGAATGGGCTGCGTATGGCGATTCGAACCCATGGGAATGCTGCATTCTATGGTGACAATAACATATTTCAAGAATCAGCTTTGATCACTGTGATCGATCTGCAAGATACGAAATTGGAGCTTGCGGGGATTCCTACGGCCGATGCCGTTAAGTCAATTGATGAGCAGATTGTGATAATTCGAGGCGCTATCCTGTTTGTTCTGATTTTAGGGTTGTTCTTTATCTTCTATATTATCCGGCAGCGGGATCGTTTAAGTCAGTCTGTTAAGGAAAGAACGCTGGAGTTGCAAATTGCGAATGAAGATCTGACCGCAGCGAATGAAGAACTGCTGGCCGGGCAGCAGGAACTGCAGGAGTCGGCCAAACGGATGCTGGAATCCGAGCAGCAATTATCTTACATGGCTTACCACGATGTATTAACAGGTATACATAATCGGGCACATTTTCAAATGGTTTTGAAAGAGCAAATTGTCTGTAATGAAGTGAATGGCACTACGCTGGCCGTACTTTTCTTTGATCTCGATAATTTCAAAATGGTGAATGATTCACACGGACATCATATGGGCGATTGTATGCTGCAAGAGGTCGTGAAACGGATTCAAGAATCCAAGCTGGTGTATCACACCTTTGCCAGATTCGGTGGCGATGAATTCGCCATTTTGTTGGAGCATTGCTCTACGGAGCAGGAAATTCAAGCCTATTGTGAACAGATTAATGAGGTCCTGCAGCCGGCATATATGCTGGCGAATCATGCCTTCTTTATTAACGTGAGTATCGGTATCGTCCAGTACCCTCATGGGGGGACAACGTGGGATGCGCTGCTCAAGAATGCAGATATCGCTATGTATATGGCTAAGAAAGAAAGCGGCAGCTCCTACAGCTTCTTCAATCAACAAATGGCGATGCACTCGATCTTGAAGCTCGAAATGGGGAACCATCTTCGTGAAGCGCTGGATCGGAATGAACTCGAAATTGTGTATCAGCCACAAATTGATTGCTTGAAGGGAACAATCGTAGGTGTCGAGGCACTTCTGAGGTGGAATCATACGACCAAAGGGTACATTTCACCTGCGGATTTTATTCCAATCTCCGAGGAGCTGGGTATGATTGATGCCATTGGCGAATGGGTACTCCGCGGTGCATGCCATCAAATGAAAGCTTGGCATAGCGATTCGGATGAGCGCCTTTCCATATCGGTAAACATTTCTGTCAAACAATTGAATGATGATCGTTTTGTTGATAAGGTGATCGCTATTCTCGAGCAATCGGGGCTGGAAGCCAAATATCTAGAGATGGAAATCACCGAGAACGTGGCAATGCAGGACGAGCAGATGGAAGTACTGCATAAGTTAAGGCAACTTGGTATCTCGATTTCAGTTGATGATTTCGGAACGCACTATTCGTCTTTAAGCTATTTGAAAAGATTCCCGGTGACCAAAATCAAACTAGACCAATCATTTATCCGCGGCGTACAAACGGAAGCAAAGGATCGCGATATGATCAAAGCGATCATATCTGTTGCGAATGCTTTTCAGCTGCAGATCATTGCTGAGGGAGTAGAAACAGAAGAGCAGGCGGATTTCTTGGTGACGAATGGCTGCAGTCAAATTCAAGGCTATTATTTCTTTCGACCTATGAGACCTGAGCACATGCATGCGGCATTGAGCGAACGGTTACAAGATAAGTTAGCTTTCTTAGCCGCTACATCGTAAGGTAGTTGTGATTCATTACTTCATATAACCAAAAGAGGTGTCCCATTGATCTGGGGCACCTCTTTTTTAGGTTAACTACGTATGCAATTTCTGCTAGAGTGCAACGATTTGCTTCTGCTTTTGCTGGAAGTAGACCCAGTGTTGAAAGCCGATTTCCTTCAGTGTTTTCTGAACCTCTTCCCAGTCATCCGCTACTCGACTCGGCACATGAGCATCCGATCCGAAGGTAACTTCAACTCCGTAATGCAGCGCACGTTCGAGAATTTCGTGAGAGGGGTACCAGCCGCCGACATCTTTGGTTTTACCTGACGTATTAATTTCGATCGCTACACCAGATTCACCAATCATTTTCAGCGTTTCATCAACCTTGGGCGTGGAGATATCGGAGAAAGCAGGATAGAAGCCCTTCATGGCATCGATATGCCCTAAGATATTGAACATGCCGGAGCGTGCCGACTCACCAATCAGGCGATAATACTCTTCTTTTTGGGCGATCTGCTCGGCTTCGTTCAGGCTCTTCCAGCGGTTGCGGTTAAAAATACTAACGCCGCCTGAAAGATGAACAGATCCAATGATGTAATCGAACGGGTATTTTGCGTATTCTTGCCGATAGATATCCGCATACTCTGGGAAATAATCAGATTCTACGCCGAGAAGGACGTTGATTTTATTCGCATATTCTTGTTTGAGGAGAAGCACTTCCTCGATATAACGCGGAAACTCACTTTTCGCCATCGCGATCGCGGGTTGGGCATGATCTTCTTTACTTCCGAAATATGGAGAATGGTCAGAGATCCCGATCACTTGAAGGCCGCTCGCAATGGCCGCTTCTATATAGTCGCGAATCGTATCTTGCGCATGTCCGCATCGATCATGATGCGTATGTAGGTCGAATTTCATTGCAAGGCCTCCTCTATGAATGTGCTTTAGCCATACCAAAACCGTAAGCCAAACTATTCTGAACCGATAAATTGCGTTTCCGGCATTCCTTTAAGATCGCGCAGAAATTGCTGCATCGCAGAATTCAAGTAACGTCCTGACTTATATACTACGCCTACCGGATGGGTAATATCCAGTTCGTTTACTTTTACCATTTTCAATGTGCCATGTCGCAATTCATCTGCGACTGACATCTTCGATATAATCGCAACACCGAGATTGAGCTCAACCATGCGCTTCACTTCCTCGCTGCTCGACAGCTCCATCACGATATGAGGAGAAACATCATAGTTTTTGAAAATCTGATCGACAAAACGCCGACCTGCTGTTTCTGGCGAAAGCATGATAAACGGAATGTTTCGGAGTTTCTCGATCGATAGGTGAGTGAAACGACTTAAAGGATGGTTGGTGGATACAATCAATTCGAAATTATCATAGTAAAGCACCGATGTTTCCAAGGATTGATTTTTCTCAAATAAGTATGTAATCCCAATATCAATTTGGCTGTTTTCTACTGAGGTCATAATTTGAGAGGAAGTCATGGAATGAATCGTCGTTTTGATTAATGGGAATTGATCTTGAAAATAAGAGAGTACACGAGGCAATATTTGCATGGCAATTGAGGTTGTCGTACCAATATGGATATGACCCTGCGGAGTCTGACTGAGATCGGACAAACGCTGCTTAAGGTCGTTGGCAATCCGCAATATTTTCTCTGCATGCTCTAAGAAAAGTTTCCCGCTATCCGTTAAGGTAACAGGCTGATTACGATCGATGAGAATTGCGCCGAATTCGTCTTCAAGGCTTTTAATTTGGGCGGAAACGGCAGGTTGGGTCAAGTTAAGAATCTCGCCAGCTTTACGAAAGCTCATCGTTTTGGAAATCGTGAGCAGCGTCTCTAACTGGTTCATATTCATGCGCATACCTCCTGCTTGCTGGATTAGGATACAAATAAAATTTATCGAAATTGTAAAGGACATAAAAACCTTTTGTAACTTTATTATATGATAGGAAGCGCTGCGTAGGCAACCTAGAAGGATACTGGCTAGGATACGGGCAAAGTACGTTAACTCAGAGAACGAAACTCAATACTGAAAACTGAAAACCAAAACCGAAAACCGCACTGCCTTGGCATCCAAGGTAGTGCGGTTTTGTGTCCAATGCTCGTAACCTGCGCATTATCCAGTGTTATCTGCTTTAGTCTGATATATTCGAACTAACCATCAATGGGAGATGAGGAAGTTTGAAACTTCGCTCATTTGTTAGTTGATTCCAGCTGCGCAATGAAATCCAGTAAATCCGTACAGACCAAGTCCGGCGTCAAGCCCGCCGACGCCAGCTGCTCGTCCACATTGTCTGGCGTCGCAACGCCTGTCAAGACCAGTGCCGTGCGGCACCCCGCCATCGCGCCTCCGCGGATGTCGGTATGCACGTTATCGCCGATGACCCAGACATCGGCGGCTGGCAGACCGAGCCGATCAATGGCATACGCCATAATGATCGGCGAAGGCTTACCGATCACCACCGGCTCCACGCCGGAGGCGGCGGTGATCGAAGCGGCCAGGGAGCCAGCCCCTGGCATCAACCCGCCATCCGACGGAAGCATCCGGTCGGGGTTGGTTAAGACATAGGTCGCGCCATGCTTCAGAAGGCGGACCGCTTCCGTCAGCTTCTCATAGGAGAAGCTGCGGTCAATGCCCTGGACGACGTAATCCGGCGTCGTCCCGCTGATAGCGAAGCCGGCTGCGTCCAAGGCAATCCGCAGACCGTCTTCGCCGATCATGTGCACGCGATTGCCCGCATGCTGCTCGGTTAAATACTGAGCGGCCGCTTGTGATGATGTGTAGACGGCCGCCGCAGGTACTTCGATGCCGAGCGCTTGCAGATGCTCGGCAACCTGTTCCGGGGTACGAGACGAGTTGTTCGTCACCAGGAGATAGGGGAGTTGTTCTTGGTGCAACCACTGCAAGAATGCAGCGGCACCAGGAATCGGTTCATGTCCCCTGTACAGAGTACCGTCGAGATCGATTAAAAATCCGTTCATCCTGTTGCTGCTCCTTTGGCCGAGTAAGTTGTTGTTGGAAGTGTGATTTCAACGATCGTTCCTTCCTCCAGTTTACTGCGTATATTCATGAAACCACCATGTGCTTCAATGATCCTATAACAGACCATAAGGCCAAGTCCAGTTCCTTTTTCTTTGGTACTATAAAAGGGTTCACCCAGCTTCGGCAATCGCTCAGGCGCAATCCCGCAGCCTTGATCTATAAAACGGACCGTAATCTGGTCCCCTGGACCGTTAAGCTCAGCCTGGATATGCAGGGTTCCACCTTGCGTCATGGATTCTAGGGCATTTTTCATAATATTAATAAAAACCTGTTTAATTTGATGTTCGTCACATGTAACAGGCGGCAGCCCAGAGTCAACCTCGGCATCGATTTCAATATTACCAAGCAACGCTTGAGGTTGAAGCAGCTCTACCGTGCTCATAACGATCGTGTACAAAGTTCTTGTAACGAAATGGGTAGCTTGCGGTTTAGACACAAATAAGAATTCATTCACGATAAATTCGATGCGCTGAAGCTCTTTTTGCATAATCTCTACATAATACTGTTCCTTCGCGGAACTTGTATGGAGCAGTTTCAGAAACCCTTTTAAAGCGGTTAATGGATTCCTAATTTCATGTGCCACACCGGCAGCTAATTGACCGACGGCTGAGAGTTTGTCAGATTTGATAAGTAACTCCTGCGTTTTCTTCAACTCTGTGATATCACTGAACGTAATGACAGTGCCAAGAAGTTGGCCGCTCCCTTCAAGCATAGGGCTAGACATATATTCAACAGGGAAGCTTGTACCATCCTTTTTCCAAAAAAGATCTTCATTAACTATCGAGCCTTCACGCTGCAGCATGGTGCTTACAGTCGAGCTTTCCTCTATGGGAACGAAAGAGCCATCCTGCTGTGCAGGTCGAATAAGATTATGTATGCGACGTCCCAACATTTCGTCAACTTTCCAGCCGGTAATCGATTCCGCTGCTTTATTCCAGAAAATCGTTCTTCCATTTGTATCAATCCCATAAATGCCCTCAGAAACCGAATTTAATATGAGTTGATTCTGTTTATACAATTTATCAATTTCCTTTTTCTGCTCTCGTATTTCGGTCAAGTCCTTGAGTATCGCGTAGACGCCAACGATTTCACTGCCCACGATCGTAGGGACGAAGGTGACATTAGAGGGAATGGGCTGTCCATTTTGATGCAGGAAGGAAGCTTCGAAATTTTGTGGCATTCCCGTAGAAGCTACCTGGAAATGATGCAAGGTTTTGACTAAATCAGGTGGATGAATCATGGGAAGGAAAGAAGGAGACTTCGACGTTTCAGGGCAGAATCCAAGTAAACTTTCTAATCCATGATTGGCAGAAAGAATCTCACCGTCTAAGCTAAATGAGATAATGGAATCAGGATGATTATCAAACAGTGATTTATATCGTTCAAGCGATTCCGAGATGAAGTCTTGACGCCGCATAATTATTCGCTTTCCAAAGAAGGAAAGTAGTACCAATAAGACGAATAAACCAATATCGAAAAAGATCACTGCCAGATGGGTTTGTTGGAAATAGGATAGTTGATGTAAATAAAAGACATCAATTCCAATGAGTATAAGTGCAATTGCAAGGTAAAAAGTCAATTTTCTGGAAGAAGTTGAAGGGGGATGCATCGTCATTGACTTTCAGCTCTCCTTTTCGAAATTCTAACTACTAGTTTAACAGGATTAGACAGCAATTTGTATAATTTTCCAATGGTGATTATTTGTTAGATTTCATATTTTTTTGATTTATTAGATGAAGTGCACGCCATTTACTCCTCGATAATTTAAGTATGCAGGTTAAATAGGGGGCGTGTATCTGAGTAGATGGAACTATTTTTGTGAAAATGACAGTATACTTGTCCCGAAATTTTAGGTATAATGTTGAAAAAGGTCGTTTTTCTGCGGAACTTATTCACAAGTGAGATCGGAGCGGAGCTATGAAGGCTGAGTACATAAATCCCTTTTTGGAGTCGGCTAGAATCGTCATTGAGCAAGTTGCTAACATTCGTCCTACCACTGGGCAGCTCGGCGTTAAAGACGTCAAATTTGTGGAGAAGTACATCTGGATTCAAATTGGAATGACCGGACAAATGGAAGGCGATGTTGTTTTCGGCCTGGCTGAAGATGTCGCTTTGAGAATGGTGTCTGCCATGATGGGCGGATTCGTCATTACCGAAATGGATGAAATGGGCAAGAGTGCTATTTCCGAACTTGGTAATATGATTAGTGGTAATGCTAGCACAATGCTCTTCAATCAGGGCGTTCGGGTTGATATCACACCACCTAAGATTGTCCAATCTGCAACGGCAGCAGGATTTGTGCCGAAGAAAGCATTAACCATTCCTTTAATTATGGATGGCATTGGCGAACTAGACATTCAAGTGATTATTACGTAATATAGGTTAGAACAAGTGGAGTGCCTACAATAAGGTAGCTCCATTTTTTTGTTGTGGAAGGAGCGGGCAAGCGTTGAATATCACAGGTAAAGTTGTCTTGATCACAGGGGCTTCAAGTGGCATTGGTGCCGTGATGGCGCAGCAATTTGCAGCCAAAGGAGCTATTCCCGTCTTGACGGCACGGAGTACAGGCAAATTGAAACAGATTGCATCAGGCCTGCAAGGGCGACACGGGGTCTATGCGATGGATGTGACGAAAACCGAAGAGGTTCATGAGGTTGTTCAACAAATCATTGCTGAATTCGGGCGTATTGATATTTTGATCAATAATGCAGGGTTTGGCATATTCGAATCCTTTGTGGATGCACCGTTGGCACACTTCGAAGAAATGATGGATGTCAATTATTTGGGGTTAGTGCGATGCACACAAGCTGTTCTTCCTCATATGTTGAAGGCGGGCAGCGGTCATATCGTCAATATTGCTTCGATGGCAGGCAAAATTGGATCAGCGAAATCTACTGGTTATTCGGCAACGAAGCATGCGGTGCTTGGTTTTACGAATAGCTTGCGACAAGAGCTTTCGAAGTCAGGAGTTTCTGTAACCGCCATTAACCCAGGCCCAATCGCGACACCATTCTTCGATAAAGCGGATCCGAGCGGCAATTATGTAAAAAACATCGCGTGGTTCATGCTCAAGCCTGAAAAAGTGGTCAAAGAGCTTATCCATGCCGTTGAGAAAAATATCCCAGAGAAGAATCTGCCTTTTGTAGCAGGAGTTGGGATCAAACTATTCCATATGTTCCCCCGCTTGTTCGACAAGCTGGCTTCAGGGATCATGAATAAAAAATAAAGCGGCTCCCAGTCCTTGGATTGGGGTCGCTTTTTTTGTGGGTAAGACTTGGTAACCGAAGTTCGTTTACTCCGAATCAGGCTTCGCAACTTGCTTGGCTTGATTGAGCGCACGAATCTCTTCGAAAATACGTCGCATTTCGGCTTTACCCTCGGGATGAGATTGGTTCCAATGGGACGTTAGCGCAGGAAGAGCTTTGTGCACGTGGTTAAAAAATGCCCAGACCTTGATTTTCTCGATCATTTCTGGTGAGGTGTCACCTGTAATCAGTTCGGCTGTTTTGGCAACCAAGGTATTAAAATCGTTCTCGAAATCCGTATTCATTCGTATCATCCCTTCGGATGGAAATAGAGTAGATAGACCACTTTTAGTGTACTGGATGATGGGAATGCTGTCAAAAGTGGGAGGCAGAGGCCTATTTTCAACCGATTCTAGCCCACAAGGAAAGATTTTCCGATTATTTTTCCTTTAACGATTGTTTACTCCCCTTTTTTATCCTAAAATAAGGTAGTATGAAATGGGTCTTTTTACCTGTAGGCTAGGGGGGTTAACTATGGAGTCACTGAGAGAGATATTTAACAGCGACTTTAACACATTGGATAAGGGCTTACAGGGACAGATATATAAAGATTTCTATGTGCTCGTGTATCCCATGATTAACTTTATTTTGAGAGATCACGCAATGGTAGAGGACATTATCCAAGAGTCGTTTCTTCGCGCGGTTCATAAATCTTATTTGCTCACGGAGATCGATAAATATGAAGGGTGGCTCAAAAGGCTTACCCGGAATGTCACACTGAATCATTTGCGGAAACATAGACGTAATCGAGATGAATTGGAAACAGAAATGGAAATGATGTTTTCTATCAAAGAATCAGCCCCAACTTCGGATTATTCATCCCCGCCAGACGTAGAAGTTGAAATGAAAGTCATGCGGGAAGCATTAATTGCCTATATCAATGAACTGAACCCAGCTTATCGGCAAATTATCGCCATGAAATGGATTCATAATTTATCCTACAAGGAAATGGCGAGTGAACTCTGTGTGACAGAAGGCGTTGTTCGACAAAGGCTGTTTCGTGCGCGCGATGTCATTAAGCAGAAGTTCGTTAATGAGTGGGGATCGGTGAGATAGGCCGATTTCGTGTCGATATTTGTTTGCTGAGGCACTCTGGCATATAATATGGGCATGAGGTTGGATGAGAAAAGGGGTATTTAGCATTGAGTACAAGCTTTGAACAGCTGCAGATTGCACAAACTTATTTAGATAAATTAGCACAATTAGGGATTGGTGAGCCAACGCCCATACAGGCCGAGGGCATCCCTGTTCTTTTACAAGGGAAAGACGCAATTATTCAATCCCAGACGGGTACAGGCAAAACGTTAGCCTATTTACTCCCCGCATTGGAGCGGATCGACGCTTCGCAAAAACAATTGCAAGTCCTAGTCGTTGTTCCAACGAGAGAACTAGGTATGCAAATTATGCAGGAAATTGAGAAACTGACGAGTGGTGGACCCATTCGTTCGCAATCTTTGATCGGTGGGGCGGCCATTGTTAGACAAGTGGAGAAACTGCGCCTTCACCCGCATATTGTTGTTGGTACACCTGGACGATTGCTTGAACTTATGAAAATTCGAAAACTCACGCTGCATCATGTCAAAATCGGCATTGTCGATGAAGTGGATCAAGTGTTTGAACTTGGATCTATGCAGGATGTAGAATCGGTGTTGAAAGGGATGCTTCGTACCAGTCAAATGGTATTCGTATCAGCAACGATTCCGCAAAGCACGGAAACGGCAGCTGCCAAGTGGCTGAAGGATCCCGTTATTATCAAAATTAACCCATCGCAGCGCACGGCTGAAACGCTGGAGCATCACTATGTCGTATGCCAAGAGCGGGAGAAAATCGACACACTTCGAAGACTCGTTCGGATGATCAAGCCGACCTCAGCCATCGTGTTCATTAATGTGACCGATGATATTGCACAGGTGGTTGGCAAGCTTCAATATGTAGGACTTTCGGTTGAAGCTCTCTACGGGGAGGCAAGCAAGCAGGACCGTGCCAAAGTGATGGGGAATTTCCGTGAAGGGAAATTCCAATTGCTGCTAGCGACCGATGTTGCAGCCAGAGGACTTGATATAGAAGGTGTGACGCACGTTTTCCATTTGGATGTGGCTACGAATGCGGAGTATTACCTTCACCGTGTAGGTCGTACCGGACGTATGGGCCGCGAGGGCACATCCATCTCGATCGTGACGTCCAAGGAACTTTTCATTATCGAAAAGTTCGAAAAGCAGCTCGGCATCACGATTGAGCCGAAGGCTATGTACGAGGGCCGGTTGGTTGACCCGGCCCAAGATCGCAGTGCGGCTACGATGCGCAGCCGCCGTGAAGCCGCGCGCCCAAGCGGCGCAGCACCTTCGCGCAGCGGCACCGCCGCTTCGCGTGATGCTGCCGCGCCAGCGGGCGCGGTGCGTGTCAGTGCCGCGGCGCCTGAAGCGCGCGGCCAGCGTGAGGCTGCTCCGGCGAAGCCGGCAGCGGTGGCCAAACCGGCTGCCGCGGGCAAAGCCGTCAGCAAAGCGCAGCGCGAACGCGATCGCAAGAGCAAAGGCGCGCCGCGCTGGCTCAAAGAGAAGCAGCAGAATAAGGAAGAGTAGCACGCTCCTTAACGTAAGCTACTCATTATCATCTGCGGGGTGTGAAACATGCTGAAGAAAATATTACTTATTATTGTGGCACTGGCTGTCATCGCTGTGGTGATGCTAGTCATCGTCATTCAGTATGTGAAACCTACGGAATCGCTCGATCTCCACTACAAGGAGATTTCAATTAGCAGCAAAGTTGCAGACATCATCCTTTCCCGGAAGCTGGAAGTTCGTTTAACAGAAGACGATGTGAACAATTTGGTGAAGAAACAGCTAGCCGATCACAGCGTACTGCCGAATGATTTTCGCATGGAAGGGGCTAAGCTGAATTTACAAGGTTCTACAATAGAAGCCGATGTGAATCTCAGATGGCAGGATAAGGTGCCAATTGGTGCTCATACGACGTTTACCTTAGCTTGGGAGCCGCCAAACTTGGTCATCCAGCATGTAAACACACAGATTAGAAACTGGCAGCTGCCGAGTGCGTGGCTTCAGGTGGCACCAGTTGAAATTCCACTGCAATCGTTTTTACCCAAATTAATTGGGATTAAGAATATCGTGTTTGAGAACAAGGATATTGTGATTCAATTAAAGGCATTCCAATAAGAATAATGACTTGTATACGAAAAACCCTTCAATTCCACACAAGTGGAACGGAAGGGTTTTCTCTTTCTCTTAAGCTTCAGATCGCAATGCTGGCACGCGCCACTTACCCGAGTACAAAATAATCCCAAACACCACACACATACTAACCAACACAAACCAAATGGAGACACCGACATGGAAGTGGTCCATGCCCCAGCCTACGCCGAGAGGCAAGATCGCTCCGCCTAAACCGCCAGCTGCAATGAGCGTGCTTGTGGTTTGTTCAGTACGTCCTGGCAACAGTTGATTGGCATAAATAAGGGCAACTGCGAACATGCCGGACATGAAGATGCCTAATAAGAGAATGACGGCAAAGCTGCTCCACAGACTCGTGCTAAATAACCAAACTAGTACCGTTAGTAAGCTTCCGGCAAACGACACAGCTAAATAACGGAAATACGTCATTTTCTCCGCGATCACGCCTGTAAATAGCCGGCCCACAACCATCGCTATCCAATAAGCCGTTACCGCAAGCGTTGAAATAGAGCTGGAAGCATGAAGCTGATCCTTGAAAATGGACGGTAAGAAATTAACAATCGTATTTTCCATACCGCAATATAAGAAGAATACGGCCATAAGCAAGCCTAAGAAGAGTAAAGACTTCTTGGTAAGGACCGGCGCTTTCATTGTTTTCTGCGTGCGGTCCGCCTTATGCGCCAGTAATTCATCATGTTCGCCTAAGGAGAGCTTCGACCAAATGATCCCTGTTGCAATTGCACTGATGGCTAAGAGCATGAAGGCATATTTCCATAAACCAGCAGCAATCAGCAGGCTAGAGACGAGCGGCATGAATAATGCGCCAAGCCCGAAGAATACTTCAAGTTTGCTGAAGGCAACCGCTTGTTGCTCTTTGGCAGCCATTAAAACAAAGGTGCTAATGCTGGACTCCACGAGTCCGAAAGAGACACCAGCCATGAAAGTTAGGCCTATGAATAACGGCCAGGGAGGTAATAAGGCAATCGACAGCATCGCAATGAATAAACAGACAAAAGCCAATGTAATCGTACTTCTCCGACTGATACGCCGAATTAGAAAAGGCATTGAAAGTACACCTATCATGAAGCCGCCAAATTCCAGAAATACGAGTATACCCCCGCCACTGTAGCTCCGACCATAATGGGCCAGTAATTCAGGCAATACAGCCCCCAGAATAACGTGGGTACAGCCTGTTAATAAGTAAGATAAGCAGCCCATGATCAGCAATCTTTTCATAATGACGTGGTTCCTTTAAGTTCATTTGTCCATTTTTCATTATGAGCTAATACATGCGCAATCACTTCGGATACCGAATTCACTTGGAAGGAGGCATGCTTTTTTACATCGGGATGTGCGGAATTCATCGCGAAGCTATGTGGTGTAATGCGGAACATGGAGACATCATTGAAGGAATCTCCAACACAGGCGATCTCCTCAGGCTTCAAACCTAAATGAGTAAGCAGGGTGAGCAGGGAACTTCCTTTGGAAACTTGGTGAGGCATAATGTCGAGACAATCTTTATCTGACAAATAAATGTCCAATTGATCCCCGAGTTCTTTTTCTAACAGAGCCTTGAGTCCTAATAAAATATCTAAGCTGCCAAATAAGGAAAATTTACAAACCGGAAAAGCTTCCTGCAGCGCCTGCTCCATGTCGTTTTGCACGATAAAAGGTTCAAACATTCTGACTTGGATCGCGTCCGCTGCCGGGCTGAGTCTTTCGATATAGTTGGCATCACCGGAACAAATGAATTGAACGACATCTGCATCTTTGAAAAGCTGGTAAACACGCGTAGCTAGAGATGGCTCGAATAGTTTTGATTGCAAAAGTGTCCCATCCACTAAGTGGATAAAAGCGCCATTTTGAGAGACGGAATGAGCTTGATGATCGATCTCCTGAAGGACTCGCTGCATTTCTAAATTCATTCTTCCTGAGGCTAAACAAAGGGTAATGCCTGATTCCTTCACTTGTTGCAGGGTATCGATCTCCCGCTGGGTTACTTTCTTATGATGATCTAGCAACGTGCCGTCCAAATCACTAACGATGAGTTTAATCATGGTCGTTATCTCCTCCTGCAAGTACAATTTCAACCTCATTGGCTAATAAACGTTCTTTCATTTCCTCACTCAGTGCTTGATCCGTGACAAGAATATCAATACTTTCAAAACCAACGACATGATGGAACAATCGTTTGCCGAACTTTGAATGATCCGCGAGCACGATCACTTGATCCGCATGCTGCATCATGGCCCTGACTAAATAACAATCCTCCTCATTAGGGCAGGAGAGTCCGTCTTGCGATATGCCACAGGTACCAATGAAAAGCTTATCGACGTGATATTCTTTTAACATTTCAATCGCTTTAGCACCATATACACTGTGATGCTTATTATCCAGCACACCGCCGAGCATATGAATCGTAATTTCATCTTTACGGGTGAGAATGGCCGCCGTTTCGATAGAGCTTGTGACGACAATGTTGTTCTTGGAGGTCAGGGCAGTGGCAGCATGTAAAACGGTAGTAGACGCATCCATCATAAGGTAATCGCCATCTTTCGCTAAAGCGGCAGCTGTCTTGCCAATCGTGAGCTTTGATGAGGATTCCGCTTGCAGACGTTGATCATAATTGCCGACTTCTTTAGAAAGTGTTGGAAGAATCGCGCCGCCTCGTGTGCGTACGATCGAGCCTTGCTCTTCTAATTTAACCATGTCTCGTCTAGCAGTATCTCGTGAAACATCATATAACTCGCAGATTAGATCTACGGAGATACGCTTATTTGATTTTAAGTAATCGAGAATCGCATGCAGACGTTCTTCTTGAAACAAGGATATGCACCTCCTTTACTTAAGCGTTTATAAGTGAATATAAGTATATTGCTTATTGTAATCCCTTATTGCCTTACTTTCAATACTTATTTCAAGAAAAAAAACCGTACATCACGTTAAACTAACGCTGGCACAGTTTATAAGTGAATTTTATTTAACTGCTGGTTTTTTTCGGGTTTGAATGTAGCTCGGATAAGTAATCTCGCCTGCATCTAGCTTTCGGATTTCTTCTTCGTTCCAACCGGCAATTTTGTTCGTTGCTGTCACGCCAGTCAGTTTGATTTGATAATGAGCGGCTAGGTATTGGTGAAGTGTAGCCATTTGATCTGGTGTGATTTCCCGAAGCTTTTGCTTACCATGTAGTTGACCTAGGATAACACCAATGGATTCAGCGGCTAAACTAGTGTTCGGTTGAATACGAGTACTGCCATAAGCAATGGCTGATGAGCCTACATTTTTCCCAGCAGCGATAACATTCTCATAATTTTTGAGCAAAAAGCTGCGCAATGGCATGCCGTATTTATCTGGGCGTCCCATCTCAATGCCCCACTTGTTCGCACTCGTTCCTTGCAAATCAAGGGGATAGCCGCCAATGCTTACATTATCCCAGAACATCGTACCTGCGAGGAGGTCAGATGGTTTCAGCGTGTAATCCATTTCATAGTGATTATACTCACGAATGTAAGGATAAGTTGGCAGTTCGCCTAGTTCAGCTTTCTCCCACCCTGGTAAAGTCTTGCGGAAATGCTGTAGAATCAGCGCGGTTTCTTTATTTCCTAAGTTGACGGCTTCTTGTACGGAAGCTGCATTGGCAGGATCCACCGTATAGATGAGCAATGCGTTAATAAGGACTTCTCCGTCTCGCTGGTTGACAGCATTGAGACCTCGTAAGAAAACACGATCATTAGAAGCATGATACGCTTTCGTCATTCCGCTTAAACCAATGGCATAGCTGTCATTGACACTGCCACCGCCGAATTGTTTGGATTTTTCTTCAGGTTTTAATGAATTGAACGTCGTATTAAATTTCTTCCAATCGACATTTTTGAACTTCATCATCATACCGGCACTCATGTATTCGATGTTTTTCTGACCGTAGAACTTCTCAAGGCCTGGGAGACGCTTCGTATCTAACCGGCTAAGTAATGCGGCCATATCACTATTGTCAACCCAATAAGAGGCTGTTATCTTCTTAACCTCATTGCTGTTCGTACGATAGAGGATAGATGGAATTTTGTGCATATAATCGGGTGTCTCGACTTGCTCAATATCTTGAATGGTTATGCCGGATTCGATGGGGATATCCTTGCTTAACTTATTCATGTAAGTTGTAAATTCAGACAGCTTGCGAATCTTGGCATTGCGGAAGCCATCGAAAAGTTCTTTCGCACGGCCCTGCACGAGCAGGTGCCCTTGATCATCACGTGTTTCATCTAGAAACAACATCTGACTTTGAAGAATTTGCCCACCGAATGCTGGATGCGGATCTAGTATTTTCACTTTCAGACCTTCATCCGCGGCAGCTCTGGCTAAATAGAGTCCCTCTAACTCGCTTCCAATCACGACGACATCTACGTTTTCAGTCGGATACGTGACGGCACTCTCATTTTTCGTTGGTTGGATTGAAGCAACCGGCACTTCACTTGCAGCGGGTACGTCATGATGTGTAACCGTTGGAGCTACAGCAGTTACGTTTGCGCTTCCTTGTTTGAACCAAATCTTGCCGAAGGAGAAGGCAGATACAAGGATTAGGAGTAAAGCGAGAGCAAGAACGAGCTGAACTCGTGGGTTACGTAAGCGCATACAAAGAGCTCCTTTAGCGTTAGTCTATATGGCTTTAGTGTACCAGTTTCACTGGGGTTTTAATAGACTTTGAGATTTGATTTTAAAAGATTTCAAACCAACACCCCCAAAAAATGACAAGCCTTGGCGAATCCTTGTAGCATAACCAGGAACCCTTCGCGAAGGCTCCATCTTATGCATAACATCATATTGAATAAGGGAGAGATTTTCTAAATGAAAAACAAACTTATGAAAAAAGTCGTAGCTACAGGTTTAGTATTAACAATGGCATTGGGTGGCGGAACTGCCGCATTTGCAAATGGAAGCCATGATAAAGATAACAAAGGAAATAATAACAACTATAGTCAAAAAAATGATAAATATGATGCCAAAGGGAACACGAACATTACAATTAATATTAATTTCAATGATATGAAAAATGCACAATGGGCTATGCGTTATATCGCTAGCTTGGCATCCAAGCGTGTTTTTGAAGGTTATGAAGATGGATCTTTCAAACCAGACAAATCCGTTAGCCGTATCGAAGCAATTACCGCTGCCGTTCGTTTGATGGGATTACGTGATCAAGCGGAATCTGCTGCCGAAATGGCAACAAAATTGAATTTTAAAGATGCAGACAAAATCCCTGCTTGGGCAGTCGGTTATGTTGCTGTAGCGCTTGAGAATGACCTATTCACTGAAAGCGATGATAGCGTTCAACCGAACCAAGAAGCGAATCGTCTATGGGCAACAACCCTATTAGTGAAAGCATTGAAATTAGATGCAGAAGCTAAAACGAAAATGAACAGTACGCTTACTTTTACAGATGCTAAGAAAATTCCTGCTGGCTCTGTAGGTTATGTGAAAGAAGCGGTTGATAAAGGTCTAGTAAACGGCTTTGAAGATAACAGCTTCAGACCAGAACAAAATGTAACTCGTGCACAACTAGCAGCATTGTTGGATCGTACAGGTGAGCAATTGCCAGATCAAGACCAAAATACAAAAACAGGAACAGTAAACACAGCTGTGTATAACAATGTACTTTCCTTAACAACAAATGGTACAACTACTGTATATACGCTTCACCCAGATGCATTCATTTTGCGTAACGGTGTGAAAGTAGCTGCTTCTGATATTGCTGTAGGCGACACGGTGAAAGTACGTTTATACAATAATACAGTTGTCTTTGCAGAAGTAACGGGCTCAGCTCCGGTAAATACGACTTTCGATATCCTTGGTACACTAACTGCAACTACAATTAATGCACAAGGCAAAATTGCTACAATCTCCATCACGCAAAACGTGAATGGTGTCAACCAAACAACGACTTACAACGTGGCGACAACGTTTGCTTTGACAGGAAATCTTGCTAACTTTACAGCTGGTCATTTGATTCAGTTGAAAGGTCAAAATCAATCCGTTACAACAATTGATGTTAAATAAGAGATAGACAATTCGTCTTCCTACATTAGAGATAGAAATATTAGAGATAGAAAAGGTTAGAACGTTTTTTACCGACAAGCTCCTTGCTTCATATGCAGGGGGCTTGTTGTGCTTTTTCTTGCATAATTTGGCAGGGAAGGTGGGAAGCTAATCTATATGATGAAAGGAGTGGTTTTAGGATGGATGAAAGCTTGATGGATACATTTAAACGGTATTATGCGGATTACAGAGGTGCAGAGGGAATTGATCAGAGCTTCACGGATGCTTATCAGGCTATGGCGTTTCATGTCATTAATCAGACCGAGCATTATGTGAAGGAAGGTAATCTTCATGAGATTCAGAATTTGATTCGTGAGTTCAAGGAAATGGGGCTTTCCACTTCGCCAAGCAATGATTCTCTAAAAGAGCAGTTTGAACAAGAACTTGTGGAGCAAGAACTCAATCGATATTCTTTTTGAAAAGGTGTTGCATAATCTACTTGCCCATGGTATATTACTGATCCGGCCAAAACGGGTTGCAGTTTTCAACGAAATTTGTAGAAAATAAAGCTTGCATCTGGTTGGATGATTATGCTATATTGTAAGTCCGGTCGCGAGAGCGAGACGGAAATTGTAGGNTTGTGGAGCAAGAACTCAATCGATATTCTTTTTGAAAAGGTGTTGCATAATCTACTTGCCCATGGTATATTACTGATCCGGCCAAAACGGGTTGCAGTTTTCAACGAAATTTGTAGAAAATAAAGCTTGCATCTGGTTGGATGATTATGCTATATTGTAAGTCCGGTCGCGAGAGCGAGACGGAAATTGTAGGGAATTGATCTTTGAAAACTGAACAACGAGTGAGTAAGCACAGTCGAGTAATCGACTATAAAAGAGATTGTAAAATCTCGCTAGCATCAAATGAGCACAAATCATCAACCCTTTATGGGCCCCGAAAAAGTAATCGGAATTCTCCTCGGAGCATCTGCTTCACTTTTTTGGGACAACTATTATGGAGAGTTTGATCCTGGCTCAGGACGAACGCTGGCGGCGTGCCTAATACATGCAAGTCGAGCGGGTTTATCCT
>NZ_LYPC01000017.1 GCF_001700435.1 Paenibacillus pectinilyticus | reverse complement strand
TTACAATCTCTTTATTTGAACGATTACTCGTTCGTGCTTACTCACTCGTTGTTCAGTTTTCAAAGATCAATTTCTTTCGTTTTCTTCGCCCTCTGTTTAGCGGCGACTTTTATAATATATCACATTCGATCCAATCAATGCAAGCTTTTTTTATTTCACTTTTTTAATACTTCGCTTACATACGAGAACTCATTGTTCTGGAATGCGTTACCGTTTTTAGCGGCGAGAGTTAATTTATCATAGAATCGCGATCAAAGTCAAGCATTAAAAAGAGAATAAAAAAAGAACCAGGAAAACACCTGATTCTTAAAGGTTTGCTGCGTTTAGATACTTGTATATCGTAACTCGATTTCTGAAGTTTGATCATCGATTATAACGGCAACTTCTTTAATCAAACCTTTTTTGACTAGTTTATTAAGTAAAAGAGGAAGCTCTGACTTCACTTCCACTAACTGCGAGTGTTGTTGGAGCTCATCAGAGCTAAGCGGTTGATCGCTTTCCCTGAGGATTTGAATAAAAGCCTCGCAGCAATGTTCCATTTTGGACATAACCGAAAACTCACAAGCAAGCAAGACAAGCTGAACCCTCTGTTTCAACGTCTCTTTACTCATCGTCAGCTCTTCATATAACTTATATACCCCCGGATTGATCGCGCGGATCTGTCTCCAAACAGTGATCTCGGGATGATAACCATCTTCCACGATGACGATACGTGCCCAGTGATGGAGAGCTTCAAGGATATTGTTGTAGGCATCTAAAATATGATCATCGAGAATATATTCCTTGCTTTGCAGATATTTGCGCAAAAAATGCGAAAATTCAATCAGCAGCTTATGCTCACGCAAGTCACCAGGAAACTCAAGTATACGATGGCGCAGGCCTTCTAAATAGGTGTTCTGATCCAGAAGTATCTCCCCTTTTAACAACCAGTGAAGAATATTGCGATTAACCCCATGACGAATCCATTGCTCGATCGAATTAGGATCTGTCCATCTTTCTTGTATCCGTGAATCGTCTCTTATATAATTAGTCGTATGATTGTTCAGGCTTAGGTCATTCGTTACTATTAGAAGTAGCGTATCAAAACCATCTGTCAGTGAGGGAAGTTGCTTAGGATTGTCTACCGCCATGACGCTAATGATTCTAGGGTCATTCCGGAACTTAAGCAATAGCTGCTCTTTATTTATTCCCATGGGTTTCCAAAGCTCCTGTCTCCATTTTTGTTTATACCTTATTTCTACAAGGGTGAAGGGGTTTCCTGCTGATTTCTGTGACAATTCATACAAAACATGAGGTAGAGGAATGAGGAGGAACTGAACGTGCGATTTAGATCAAGTAAAGTCAATGAGTTCCGCTTATGGGGTCTTGCTATGACCATGGGTGGAATGCTGCTTATGATTATAGGACTAGCAGGTGTCGTTTTTGATTGGGGACAAGTTGGACGTGTGATTGCCGTCATTTTCATGATTATTGGGATGATTAGTGTATTGGTGAGTATGGGTATTTATTTTTGGGCGGGTATGCTCTCCACATCAGCTACAGTTATCGATTGTCCAGAGTGCGGTCGTAGAACGAAAATGCTCGGCAAAACAGATCGTTGCATGTTCTGCAAAACCATCTTAACAATTGATCCACAATATGAGCCTGTTGGCGAGAACGAAACGGCAGCTGCACATGCTGTGCAATTCGAACCAAGTCGCGAACATGAGCATAAGCCTCATTAAGCATGGAAAAAAAAAAGCCAAAACCCTGAATGGATAAGGGTTTTGGCTTTCTTTTTATATATAGGGATAATGGCGGTGAATTTAGGGTTTAACTGTCGGTAGAGCATCCTTAAGGACTTGCCAGCTTGCTGGTAGTTCAAACCCCCGGCGCCACGAGGCTACGCCTGCTAAATCATACTTCGCAACTAGTGCTGCGCGTGCTTTGATCGAAATTTCATCTTCTAACCAAATGCGAATGAGTTTGTCGCCGTCTTTGTATTCCACATAATTTTGACCCGTGTCCGCTAAAAACGTAGGTGTAAGCTTCTTCTCATTGATAATCGCCTGTGCTGCTGACATGGTTAGTGTCTTAGAAGTTGCGGTCAACTTGCCATTTTTCGTCTCTTCGGTCCATTGCCGCGTATAGAATGGCACACCAAGGACAAGCTTAGATGGCGGCACTTTATCCGTCGTTAAGAGTGCTGTTATAGAACGTTCAGTCCAAGGTAAGGATGATACAGAGCCTGACTTAGGACTCGTCGCCCAATATTCGTCATAGGCCATTAACATCATATAATCCACTACCTCAGCCAAGGCCGGTCGGTCGTAGAACATAGACCACATTTCATTGGTGGATTTCGGTGTTACATCGATCGTGACGGACAAACCTTGTTCATGCATAAAGGGAGTCAATTCACGTACGAATTGGACCAGATTCTCTTTATCTTTGAGATACACATTTTCAAAATCGATATTAATGCCTTGCAGCTTATAAGTTTGGGCAAAACCAAGCAGCTGCTTAATCATTTTCATACGAAGATCATAGGTCGATAAGACCTTTGTTGTTCGATCTGCGTCGAAGCCGTTACTGAACAACGCCCACACCTGATAGTTGCGGTCTTGCGCCCATTTGACATAAGCAGCATCTGCTAAGTTACTAATTTTCCCCTCACTGTCTGCTACTGAAAACCATGTAGGGCTAACGACTTGCAGTCCAGGCATATCAACAATCTTACTTGTATCCGGATTCTTCGAGATCACATGCTCCCACGTCATATTTAACTTACCGGTTATGGGCTTCCAAGATACGTAGGATGATGTTTGCGTTTGGACGGGTATCGTTTCATCATGATCCTGGGTTAATTCGCTTTTACGAACAAAGCCAATCGGACCGCTCTCCTGCTGTACTTTGTACCAGTCACCCTCTGTACTCAGTATCATGACTTGTTCATCAACAGCAATTTCGGAAACAATCGGCGCTTTAATAGAGCCTTCCGTCCGAAGTTCAGCCACTTTCTTCCCTGCATGCTTGCCCCAGTGGATGATGTCGCCTTGTTTGAAAAGCAAGATGGCACCCGATTTGGCTGACTCTCGAATCTCAAATGGATATAATTGCTTTAGCGGCTCAATGGGAAGATAAATGGTTTCATCCTTTTTCTCAACAGGAAACGATAAAGAGAGCGGCTTCTCATTCATCAGCGCCGAAAGCTCGGTAGTTTTCATGCGCAGCACTTTATCTTTCGTGGTAATGATAACGGAATCCGTGCTTTTCTCATATATAATATTCGGATCGATCCATTTCTGGACAAGCTCTAGCGGAAGCTTCAGACCTTCCTTCTCTCCGATTGCACTTGTTGAATTATAATTCCCTTCATAAAAAACAGGTTTACTTATGGTATGGAAGTCAGGATCTACATGTGTACGGTTTGGTACGAATTGTTGAAAAAGGTAAGTGGCTGCTCCAGCTGCAAGCATTCCTAGTCCAAGGGCTGTAACAAGGATTATTTTTTTCGATGATTTCAACGGTTCACTTCCTTTGAGCAGATGTGCGAATGTTATTAAACCTGATAGGATTATATGAAAAAGAAAAAACGTGCCAACACTTCGTTAGGAAGTGCTAGACACGTTTTATTATACAACAGGAGAACACCAAATGAGGAATTCTGAATAAAGTTAATGCTTGGTAGTTTCCGAACAATCTGGGCAAACACCATAGATCTCCAGACGATAACCGCCAACCTGGAATCCGGTATGCAAAGCAGCTGTCATCTCAATGTCTGACAACGGGGGATATTCAAAATCAGAAATCTTCCCACAAACCTCACAAACCGCATGATAATGGTCTGTCATATCCGCATCAAACCGACTCGAGCTATCTCCGTAAGTCAATTCCCGAACAAGTCCCGATTCGATAAAAACTTTAAGATTATTGTAAACAGTCGCTACACTCATATTAGGAAATTTGGATTCAAGAGATTTGTAAATATCATCCGCTGTCGGATGCGTCATAGAATCCAGCAAAAAAGCAAGTATCGCATACCGCTGGGGCGTCATCCGAACACCTGTTGTTTTCAACTTTGCTAACGCTTGTTCTAAATGTGCTGCCATGGTACTCACCGCCTGATGTTAGTCATTAAAACCTTACACTATATTGTACGTGTGATCTCTGACTTTTGTCAATGATGGTTATGCGGATCCTACCATAGGGGCTCATTTATTTTTTCGATCAAGAATGAACATAGCTACACCCGCAAGAACTAAAATACAAGAGCCGAAAAATGAGCCCATGAGATTGAACAGCACGGAGAACCAATTCGGTTTATTGCTAAGCATAAAAATCAGACCGCCAGCAATTATGAGGATGACGCCCATATTCGTCCCTTTCATCAATTTTTGAAGCGGATCGTGAATATCCATATCGTTCGTATTTACTGCGAACTCGCCGAGTTCAAGCCGTCTATTCACATGGTCCGTGAGCTGGAGGACGTCAAAAAGATTATAGAAGTAGATGACTGGAAGAAATAAAGCAAATAGAGTAACCGTAGGCACACTCGCATTATGATGATCTACAAGCGCTGTAATCGTAAAAATGTCCAAGATTAACAACATCATAATGAATAAGCCGCGCTGCATCAGGCCTAAATAGAAGTGTCCTGTTCCTGGAAGCATGAAGGACAGCATGCCAGCAGCCCATTTGCGTTTCTTAGAAATTGGATAATAAGGTGTGTAAGGCGGATAAGAAGGGCTCGTGCTGTAATCAGGGATGTGCGTGCGATCTTTGTGCAAGTCCATTTGGGATAGCCTCCATTTCAACTCATTTTAGTGGTATTGAGATAAATTTTGAATATAGTCGGTTAACTCTGAAATTCCTGAAGCGATGTGTAGGATTTTGTTAATCATCCCTGACTGAATTAATAGGACGGTTGCTGCAATAGCGATGGCCCCGTTCATCCAGGGTCTGCTCGTACTGCGTGGAGTATTAACCCCCGGCTTCGAAACAGCCGCATCTTGAAGTGACTGCATAATGCGATCCGTCAGCAATGGGCTTGGCTCATGAAGCGGCATCTCATCTAATAGCTTATTTAGGTACTGCGTGAGCTGCTTGTCGTCCTGCTGCCCCAGCTTCATGTGGATTCACCTCCAACCATTTCTCTTTGAGCATAGCTTTACCGCGATAGAGCCTTGTTTCTAGTGTTTTGATGGGCAGACCCGTAATTTCACTCATTTCTGAGTAAGAAAGCTGCTTAAAGTGGTACAGCACCATGACAATCCGGTACTTGTCCGGAAGTTGGGAGAGCAGCTCCTGCATGTGCGCTTGCTCATCTTTTCTTACCACCATCGCCTCGGGCTCTTCACAGCTGTCTGTAAACCAGCCTTTCATTTTATCCAACAACGCTTCATAGGGCCTACGTTTCTGAGTACGTCTATAATCAGTTACCAGATTCGTCGTCATACGATACAGCCATGTTGTCAGCTTCGCATCACCACGAAAATGACTCAGGGAACGAAACAGCTTCACAAACACTTCTTGGGTTAAGTCTTCAGCAGTTTCCTTATGCCCAACCATACGGTACACCAAGGTGAAAATATAGCTCTTATGACGCTCCACAATAACACGGTAGGCTTCGGTATGACCCTGACGGATCTCTTCAATTAATTGTTCATCCGTCAAATTGTCCATGCTAGACCCCCTTTGCCATGTGTTCTAAAAGCTTAGACGCTCCTACTCCATTTATCCCTTCAATTTTTACTATTTTCTATCGCAACGCCCGTAACGCCTTGCATTTGATTCGTTTCTTCGAGCACGATGCTAATAATCGAAGGCTTGGGTATTGTAACATGAAAGGTAATGAGGACGTGGTCGGTTTCACTGCCATCTTCCAATTCTTCCAGTTTAATTTGTTTAATATCGATTTTATGTTTACCAAGGATTGTCGTAATGAGACCCAACGTACCTGGCTGATCCAGTGCCTTTATTTTTAAAATGCGAACCTTTTTCCCATTAAAATATCTATGCTCCACTTTGTTCAGGATCCACAAGGAAATTAGCACCATGAAGCAAACCAAGACGGCTGGATAAAAGAAGCCTGCTCCGATCGCCAGACCGATCCCCGCAACTACCCAAAGAGAAGCCGCTGTTGTGAGGCCTGTGATGGATCTCCCATTAAACATGATTGTACCCGCTCCCAGAAAACCGATCCCACTGATCACCTGCGCGGCTAAACGTGACGGATCAAGACGAACATTAGTTTCATTCACAAATGCGCTAAACCCGTATATCGACAATAGCATCACTAGCGCCGATCCCACACACACCAAGATATGTGTACGAAGACCTGCTGCATGAGAGCTGACCTCTCGCTCAAACCCAATTAATCCACCAAGAAATAGGGCCAAAACAAGCCTTATCGTGACATGTAACTGATCAATTACCCATGGATTGGCCATCGTGTAAACGCTCCCTTTTTCAATCGAATTGTAAAGCTCTTAGAAGCCTTTAGCAGGCCTTTCGAATGTCGTTAGACAAACACCAGGGGGAACGGTGAAAACGCGGCGCGTCATGAACCCAAACCTCTCGTAGAGGCTTATAGCAGGTGCATTCGCAGATCCCGTGGACACGATGAATCGTGTGGCTCCCTTTTGTTCTTGATCATTCAGTATATGCTGTAAAAGGGCGCTAGCAATCCCTCTGCGAAAAAAATCGGGATGAACCATCATCCGGCAGATCGTCACAATACAGCCTTCACGCTCAAATGAAATGGCCCCTGCAAGCTTAGACGTCCCTTGTTCCTCCACATAGAACCCATAGAAAGTTTCCTTCGCTTCACGTATGGACATAATGCCATCCTTCAAAGGTGGAATATCCTCAAATCCGATCAGTTCAGCCTCCACACGGTAGGAAGCGATTTGAAGTGCGAGCAGGGTTAGAATTTCTTCGTTCGTTTGTAAAAGTAGTTGTTGAATAGACAGTGGAATCACTCCTATGGGTGGAATTGAAAAAAAGTGGTGTCCTACGTACGAGGATCACCACTTCTACCTTATCATTTGCTGTTCAGGCACTCCACAATTAATTTATTGACGAGACCTGGATTCGCTTTACCTTTGGTTTCTTTCATTACTTGCCCGACTAGGAAGCCTACGGCTTTTTCTTTACCCGCTTTGAAGTCTGCAACGGATTGCGGACTGTTCTCGACTACCTGCTCAACAACGGCCTTGATCGCACCTTCGTCACTAATTTGCACAAGACCTTGCTCTTCAACGATCTTCATCGGCTCTTTGCCGGTTTCGATCATTTCTTTGAACACGGTTTTGGCAATCTTATTGGAAATCGTGCCTTTCTCAATTAAGCCGATCATCTCGCCTAACCCTTTACCGGTCACTTTCACATCGGAAAATTCGAGGGAGTTGGCATTGAGATATCCGAGCAAATCACCCATGATCCAGTTCGATACCGCTTTGGCATCTTGGGTATATTGCAAGCTTTGTTCAAAGAAATTAGCCATCTGCATGGAAGCTGTGATAACAGCCGCGTCATAGCTTGGCAAGCCATATTCACTGCTGTATCTTGCTTTACGGGCGTCTGGTAATTCTGGAATGGAAGCTTTAACGCGCGCTTTCCATTCTTCATCGATATAGAGGCTGACCAGATCTGGGTCTGGGAAGTAACGATAATCATGCGCATCTTCTTTGCCACGCATAGCGAGTGTTTTCCCTTGCGTTTCATCCCAGCGGCGCGTTTCTTGAATGACTTCTTCCCCGCTTCTGAGAATTTCCGCTTGGCGATATTCCTCGTATTCAAGACCACGCTGCACACCACGGAAGGAGTTCATGTTCTTGAGCTCGGCACGCGTACCAAATTTCTCTTGGCCGAATGGTCGAATGGAAATGTTCGCGTCGCAACGCAGCGAGCCTTCTTCCATTTTCACATCAGAAACGTCGCAATAGATCATGATCGCTCTGATTTTCTCTAAGTATGCACGAGCTTCCTCGGGTGAGCGCAGATCAGGTTCAGATACGATTTCGATCAGCGGCGTGCCAGCACGGTTCAAGTCAACAAGCGAAGCATAACCGCCATCAATATGAGTCAGCTTACCTGCATCTTCTTCTAAATGAACACGTGTAACACCGATTCGCTTCGTCTCACCGTTCACTTCAATGTCTACCCAACCGTGCTCGCCAATCGGTTTGTCATATTGGGAAGTTTGGTACGCATCGGGTGAATCTGGGTAAAAGTAGTTTTTGCGATCGAACTTGCTGTCTGTCGCAATTGTACAGTTCAGCGCCATTGCTGCTTTCATCGCGTACTCAACCGCTTGGCGGTTAAGTACCGGCAGAACACCAGGATGGCCTAAACAAACTGGACATGTATTCGTATTCGGAGGTGCTCCGAATGAGGTTGCACAACCACAAAATATTTTGGAAGCGGTATGAAGCTCTACGTGAACTTCAAGACCGACTACGGTTTCAAATTGGATATCTGTTGCCGACAAAGTGAATGCCTCCTTCGTTACTCTCTAGCTATTAACTTACAATTGCGGGCGCTGCTTGTGGTGGTCTGTGTGCTGCTCGAAAGCGTGGGCTACACGCAAAACGGTAGCTTCATCCAATGCTTTGCCAATAATTTGCAAGCCAACTGGAAGTTCATTCACGAATCCGCATGGAACGCTAATGGCTGGAATACCAGCTAAACTGACCGGAATGGTCATGATATCGTTCAAATACATCGTTAATGGGTCGCTGCTTTGCTCACCGATTTTGAAAGCGGTGGTTGGAGCCGTTGGCCCGATGATGATATCGTATTTGTCGAACACTTGATCAAAATCTTGTTTGATCAGAGTGCGAACTTGCTGAGCTTTCAGGTAATACGCATCGTAGTAGCCTGAGCTTAGCGCATACGTACCTAGCATGATCCGGCGTTTGACTTCTGGACCAAAGCCTTCACTGCGGGATAGATTGTAGAGATCCAACAGATTACGTGCATTATCGGAACGAACACCGTAGCGGATGCCGTCAAAACGAGCTAAGTTCGAAGAAGCTTCAGAGGAAGCTAATAGATAGTAGGTGGCTACCGCATATTCCGAATGCGGCAAGCTTACTTCTTCCCACACAGCGCCTTGGCTTTCAAGCACTTTGAGCGCTTCAAGCACTTTGGCTTTAACCGCTGGGTCAATCCCGTTGCCCATGTATTCTTTGGGTACGCCGATGCGCAGACCTTTGACGTCGCCAGTCAATGCGCTGAGGTAGTTAGGGATTTCCACATTCGCAGACGTGGAATCCTTTGGGTCATAGCCTGCGATAGCTTGCATCGCATACGCAGCATCTTCTACGTTCTTCGTCAACGGCCCGATTTGGTCGAGGGAGGACGCGAATGCGACCAACCCATAGCGGGACACGAGCCCGTACGTCGGCTTCAGACCGACGATGCCGCAATAAGCTGCCGGCTGGCGAATCGAGCCGCCGGTGTCGGAGCCCAACGCGAAGTACACTTCGCCTGCTGCGACTGCAGCTGCCGAGCCGCCGCTGGAGCCGCCCGGTACATAATCCGTGTTCCACGGATTGTGGGTTGGGTGGAACGCGGAGTTCTCGTTGGAGCCGCCCATCGCAAACTCATCCATGTTGAGTTTGCCGATGGTCACTGCTTGTGCTTCCTTGAGCTTGCTAACGACCGTCGCATCATAAATCGGAATATGATTGGATAAGAATTTGCTTGCACAGGTTGTTTTGAGGCCCTCGGTCACCATGTTATCTTTGATCCCGATGGGTAAGCCGAATAAATCACCGCGAGTTGCATTGCTAAGAAGCTGCTCGTCCAGCTTCGCTGCGGTCTGTCTTGCATTTTCTTCATCTAATGTAAGGAAAGCGCGAACCTTGCTCTCCACTTGTCCAATTCGTGTATAGGATTGATCCACAAGATCCGAAACCTTGATTTCTTTGCTTTGCAGCTTCGCGTGGATTTGTTGTAGGTTTAATTCAAACAAAGACAACGACAGGCACTCCCTTTCATCTCTAACTTATTCTAAAACAGCAGGAACCTTGAACTGTCCATCCTCATGATCAGGAGCGTTCAGCAACACTTTTTCAATCGGCAGTGACGGCTTCGCAACATCTTCGCGCATCACGTTGACTAATGGCATCGCATGGCTCGTTGGTGCAACACCTTCGGTGTTCAATTGATTCAGCTGCTCGGCATATTTTAAAATGGCATTAAGCTGATCTGTAAATAGATCTTTTTCGGTATCATTGAGATCGAGTCTAGCCAGCTTGGCGACATGATCGACATCTTTCTTCGTTATGCTCACGTATTCTACACCCCTTGTATCAGCGTTTAGTCATTCTTTTCATTATATCCCAGAAATTTTGCGAACTCAATCCAGAATAAGGATTGTGGGGTGATATGTGAGTTATGCATATAGAAGCTTGGGCAGAAAAAATTCATGTAAATGACTGGTCCGATTGTATCTACCTCGTAAACCATGGTAAAATGGATGAAAATGGTAGTGAAGAACACGCCGCATTTCTTGGTCAGCATTTGCTGATTCAAGGGAGCGGCTTATTCATTTTCAGAAAAGAGGCGAGCTTTCTTCTGATGTCGTTATTTGAGAAATCTTACGAAGTTTTTCTGCAACAGCATTATTCCTCACGCAAAGGCGAACGGTTAAGACGGCTTAAAGAGGGGCATGGTCATGCCGAACAGCTATTTATTAAACATGTATGGTGGAAGGCGTTGGGGGAGTTTCAATACTTGCATCCTGAGTATGAGGTCAAAGATTTCCGTGATGGCACTCGTTATCTTGATTTCGCCTATATACGTCAAGCACTGAAACTTGCTATCGAAATTGATGGGTACAACACGCATTCGAGTCAGATCAGCCGCACCCAATTCTCAGACCAGTTGATCCGCCAAAATCATCTCGTCATCGATGGCTGGAAAATCTTACGTTTCTCCTATGATGATGTGAAAGATCGACCGCGGATGTGTGAGCAGATTCTATTGCAATTTCTCGGGAAGTATTTTGGTGAACATCGAGAGGGGCAAGGTCAAGTTGGGGAGTTAAGTGTTGTTGAAAGGGAGATTTGTCGGTTGGCATTGTCTGCTGAGAAGCCAGTGACTCCTCGCGTCCTGTGCGAATTATTTCGATTTGGGGTTAAGAAATCGAGGCGGATTCTGCATCAAATGCTGGAGAAAAATTTACTTGTAGCAGCGGGTGAGGGGAAGCAGCGGATTAAGTGTTATCGCTTGCATCCTGCGGTCGCGGCATGGATCGTTAGTTGATGTGCTGGTAGCTGTAAGGACCAGAATGGGCGTTGCATGGGGTTGGCAGGCTTTTGGTGATTCTACCACAGCTGTAAGGGCCAAAAGGGGCCCTTCAGCTGCGGGGAACGCCCCGGGGTTGAGCTGTAACGCCCAAAAAGGGCGTTACGAAGGGGGCGGGCGGGCTTTCGGCGATTCTGCCACGGCTGTAACGCCCAAAAGAGGCCTAACAGCAGCACGAGCGGCTTCGGGTGGAGGTGTGAACGTAAAAAAATACGACAGCGCATCCGCACCGTCGCATTCTCTATTAAATCCAGGCTTTCAGCCCGATTTGCTTGATAAATTCTTCGCGGGACTGCACTTCTTTGTCCCGTTCCTTCTCCGGCTCAGCCGCCGACTCGCCGGTCATGATTTTACGAAACAAGGCTTCGTTTTTCGTGGCAAGCGCAAAATCGATTAACGCTTCTCGCTCCACTTGCTCCGCCTCTTGCTGAATCAGAACTTCCTCGAGTTCAATGTCCGTTGCAGTCACGTAGTAGTGTTTGTTCTCCTTCGGGACACGCACGACATAGTCGAAGATGTTATCGTTATTTCGGTCATACGCTATTAAATAGCCATATCCACCGATGGGTAGATTCTGTTCTAAAGAATCCCCGATGATGATAATTTTCTCGCCAAGACGAAGCATCTGCTTTTCCCCCTGCCTATATATCACTCTCAAATGAGCTCTATGAATATACGAAAACGTTCTATTGCCTATCGTACTAAAAAAACTAGTTTGTGTCCAATTGACATCTGTTGTTCATATTCCATTCATATTTCTCACGTACGATGAGCTTACTTCCATTGATAAAGGAGTTGCTCATTATGCTACAACGATCCCAAAGATCCCTCAACACCTTACGCTATGCCGGGTGGGCTGAAGGTTTATCTTTTCTAATTCTGCTCTGTATCGCTATGCCGCTTAAATATGCATTTGACATGCCGAAGGCTGTTCTCATCGTAGGTATTACCCATGGTTTTCTATTCGTACTATATCTGCTTTCACTCGCTTGGGTCACCTTACAGCATCGTTGGTCAATAAAACGTGTGTTCGGGGCATTCATCGCGGCTTTCATTCCTTTTGGGCCGTTTGTGTTCGACCGCCGCATCCGCAACTAAACGCCTCCCTCCCCTTCGTAAAATTTCAGAAAGCGGCATGAAACTGATATAGTGATAGAACACTATTCTATCAAGCAAGTGAATTTACGGAGGAAATCATGTCAGAACAAGCAACAATGAAGAAAGCACGCCCCTCATTAACGGAGGGACCGATTACCAAGACATTGATTTTATTTTCACTGCCCATTCTACTAGGGAATGTCCTGCAGTCTTTGAATGGTTCGATCAATACAATTTGGATCGGAAAGTATCTAGGCGAAGTCGCCCTAGCTGCGACATCGAATGCGAACATTATTATGTTTTTCTTAATTAGCTCCATCTTCGGAATTGCCATGGCGGCCGTCATTCTGATCGGTCAGAATCTCGGTGCCCAGAAGGTTCAAGAAGCCAAAAAGGTCGTAGGTACGAGCACTGTTTTCTTCCTTGTTTTATCAATTATCGTGGCTGCCTTGGGCTGGATTTTCTCTTCCACGATCCTTGGATGGATGAATACCCCGCTGGATGTGAAGGAATTTGCCGTTACGTATACGCGCATTATTTTCGCGGGCGTTCCGTTTATGTTCGGCTATAACTTGATCATGGCCATTCTGCGGGGGTCGGGCGATGCCAAGACGCCGTTTTACTTTTTACTTTTATCCGCTGTCCTCGACGTTGCGCTCAATCCTTTATTGATTCAAGGAATGGGACCCTTCCCGAAAATGGGGATCGCTGGTTCCGCTGTAGCGACTTTTATCGCGCAGTTGGTCAGTTTCGTTTTACTAATTGCCTACTTATATAAGAAGAAGTACTTTCTGCGCATCACCAAAGCGGATATTCCCTTACTGCGGATCAACTGGAGCATTATTCGTACACTAATTCAAAAAGGCCTGCCCATGGGTTTAAACATGGTTGTTGTCTCCATGAGCAACTTGATGTTGGTTCATCTTGTTAATGCTTATGGCTCTGAATCCACAGCCGCTTTCGGGGTGGCCATGCAAATATCCAGTTATGTTCAAATGCCAGCAATGGCAATAGGCGGTGCTGTGACTTCGATGGCCGCGCAAAATATTGGTGCTGGTAAATGGGATCGTGTCAACCGAATCACTTGGACAGGTGTTAGCGTAAATATCCTGATGACGGGACTTATCGTTGCTGTCCTTCATTTATTTAATCGTGAAGTCGTTTCCTTCTTCCTTCCCCCTGAAGGTAAAGCCATTGATATTGGCGTGCATATCAACAATATTACACTATGGTCCTTTATCATTTTCGGCATCTTCAATGTCGTCGCTGGGGTTGTCCGATCCGCGGGATCGGTTGTATTTCCACTTCTCGTCGCTTTTGTTGCACTGTTGCTCGTTCGAATTCCACTTGCCACGGCGCTGTCGCACACGTATGGTTTTGATGTCATCTGGTGGAGCTTCCCGGTAAGCTTCAGTGTCGCCGCGACATTGAACCTGCTCTATTATCGCTTTGGAAAATGGAAGCAAGCCCGTATGCTGGCTAGTAGAGCCTAATTGTTAGCAAGCAACGACCCTACAAAAAAAGTCTGCCGAGCCAAGGAATTTGGCTTGAGTAGACTTTTTTGGCATCGAATATGGTACGTGTAAACGCAACTAATAACGACTATTTTACAGATGGAGCAGATCTTTATGAATTTTGATCACAATCTTCTTATTCGTCGTTGATTCGGTAATCAAGCAATTCGGTCGATGAATATCAGACGGGAAGCACACGGCGAACATGCCGGGTTTGAGCAAAATATCCGTTTCAAGCTGGTCTGGATCTGATTCGTAGAAGGCGATATCATGCGACTCAAACTTGTTATCTACGATAATAGACTGATCATTCAGCCTATAGAAACATAATCGTTCTTCACCGCTCACGAGAAATTGAATATCTGTATACACGCGATGGGATTCCGGAATCTGCTCTTCCCTCGGTCGTGTCACCGACTCCTGTACATTCGCATACATCAGGTGGCCATTATCGCCCTCGAGATCATAACGTCCTAATTCGGCATCACCCAGATTACGGTTCAAAATATAATCAATTCCCCGCGCTACAGCCGCCGGCCATAGATGCCGTTCTTGTTCAAAATGCTTCACGTCACTGATAATCATCGCTATTGACTCCTTTGTAAAAAGACCCGCCAAGTAGGCGAGTCTTCTATATCTTAGAACTTCTCTTGATTAGCGCCTTCCCAATCGGCAAGGAACTTCTCGATGCCCGCGTCTGTCAGCGGGTGTTTGCTCATCGATTCTATCACTTTATATGGCACTGTCGCAATATGTGATCCCGCAAGCGCTGCTTCAATAACGTGAGCAGAGTGACGGACACTTGCAGAAATAATTTCGGATTTGATCCCATGGACTTGGAAAATTTGACTGATTTCTTTGATCAGGTTGATCCCGATTTGGTTGATATCATCCAAACGTCCGATGAACGGAGATACATACGTTGCACCTGCACGAGCTGCGAGCAACGCTTGTGTCGAGCTGAAAATCAAGGTAACATTCGTCGGAATACCGAGTGATCTGAATACGCTAGTCGCTTGAAGACCGTCCAATGTCATTGGAAGCTTGATGACGACATTCGGGCTTAATTTGGCAAGCTTTTTACCTTGCTCAACCATTTCGTCGGCTTTCAAAGAAACAACCTCTGCACTGATCGGAACATCGCCAACGATGGAGATAATTTCTTTCACCGTTTCGAAAAAGTCTCTTCCTTCTTTGGCAATCAATGAAGGGTTCGTTGTTACCCCTGCAACGACGCCTAACGCGTGTGCTTTACGAATTTCCTCTACATTAGCTGTGTCGATAAACAATTTCATCTGTATCCCTACCTTTTCTCCCGCTATGGGTGCTTATTGGAAATACTTCTGTCTGATTTGCCCAACGATTGCTTCTGCGGTAAAGCCATATTCACGAATGACGCGATCTGCTTTCGCTGATGCCCCGAACTTGCGGATGCCGACAACGAAGCCATCTTGTCCCGTAATTTCTTCCCAGCCAGCCGGATAAGCCATTTCCATCACAACATTTTTGGTTATATGAGGCAAAAGAACTGCATTCCGCACCTCGTCTGGCTGCGCCTCGAACAATTCACGGCTTGGCATGGAAATGACACGAGCTCCAATTCCATCTTGCGCCAACTGTTTCTTCACGTCAAGTGCTAAGCTCACTTCCGAGCCAGTCGCGATCAATTGAACCTCAACAGTCTCACCCTCAGCAACATCAGAAAGCACATAAGCCCCTTGATGAATATGGTCAAAAGCAAGCTTATCCGTGCCTGGAAGTACCGGCAAGTTCTGACGGGAAAGCGCGAAGACGAACGGCCCTTCCTTCGCTTGAAGGACATACTCCCAAGCGGCCGCTGTTTCGTTCGCGTCAGCAGGACGGAACAAGGTTAGATCTGGAATCATCCGCAGGGATGGAATTTGTTCAATTGGCTGATGCGTCGGGCCATCTTCGCCGACAGCGATGCTGTCGTGTGTGAACACGTACGCAACTGGGATCTTCATCAGCGCGGATAGGCGAATGGCTCCGCGCAAGTAGTCGCTGAACACAAGGAATGTTCCGCCGAAAGCGCGCAGTCCGCCGTGAAGCAGCATACCGTTCAGCGCTGCGCCCATGGCGAATTCCCGGACGCCGAACCAGAAGTTGCGTCCGCTGTAATCTGCCGCGCTGAATGCCGCGGCATCACTGATCATGGTGAAGTTGGAGCTCGCTAGGTCGGCAGAGCCGCCTACCAATTGAGGTACCCGCTTCGCCAAGCCGTTAATCACTTTACCGGATGCGGTACGCGTCGAAATCGCGCCACTCTCTGGGGTATAGCGCGGCACATCGGCGTTCCAGTCCGCCGGAAGGTCGCCGCTGTTCGCGAGCTCGAATTGCTTCGCGAGCTCGGGGTAAGCGGCCTGGTAGCTGTTCCACAGCTGCTGCCAGTCGGCTTGTGACTGAGCTCCCACCTGCTTGTGGTGGGCGAAGTGTGTGTAAACCTCAGCCGGGACGTAGAAATCCGGCTCGAGGGGCCAGCCCAGAGCTTGCTTCGTCAGAAGCAGCTCTTCTTTGCCGAGCGGCGAGCCGTGCGTGCCGCCGTGGCCGCCCTTGCCGGCTTTGTTCGGCGAGCCGAAGCCGATGGTTGTCTTAATCTCAATCAGCGTTGGACGATTGAGATCAGCCTTACCCTCTGCGATCGCCGCGGAGATCGCATCCACGTTGTTCTGCTCTTCCACGCGCAGGTATTGCCAGCCGTAGGATTCGAACCGCATTTTAACATTCTCGGAGAACGACATGTTCAAGTCGCCATCGAGGGAAATATCATTAGAATCGTAGAGAACGACGAGTTTACCTAGTTTGAGATGACCCGCTAAGGAAGCCGCTTCAGAGGAAACCCCCTCCATAAGATCACCATCTCCGCAAATCGCATACGTAAAATGATCAACGACAGGGAAATTCGGCTTGTTATACACAGAAGCTTGGTGAGCTTCAGCCATCGCCATCCCTACCGCCATGGCAACACCTTGACCAAGCGGTCCTGTTGTTGCTTCTACGCCTGCTGTATGACCATACTCAGGATGTCCTGGTGTACGGCTACCCCATTGACGGAATTCCTTAATATCATCTAGGGATACATCGTATCCGCTAAGATGAAGTAAGCTGTACAAGAGCATCGAGCCGTGTCCTGCTGACAAGACAAAGCGATCGCGATCAGCCCACTTCGGACTTGCAGGATTATGTTTCAAATGACGTGTCCAAAGCGCATACGCCATCGGTGCCGCGCCCATCGGCATGCCAGGGTGACCCATGGCTGCTTTCTCAACAGCATCAATTGTAAGTGTTCTAATTGTGTTGATGCTTAATTCTTCAATCCCTACGGTTGTTCCATTCAAAGCGATACGCCTCCATCCAATTGGTTGTATTTCGTTTATCTACTCTTTATTATAAGAGGTGATTGAACATTAAAATAATTAATAGTTTCGATACTCGCTATAGAAGCTGTCTATATTAGCACCTCTCGCTCCATTAAATTATACAAGGCTCGAATACATGCAAGAATCGCAAAAGGGGACACACTCAGCTCTCCACTGAGTGTGTCCCCTCCCCTTTACATACAAACCATCGCCTTAATCACCTTCGACTCCGGCTTCAGCCACGATTCGAACTGATCCACCATCTCCTCGAAGGAGGAACGATGCGTGATGTATCGCTCGATGTCGATGCTGCCTGTTTTTAATGCGCTGCGTACGGTGTCAAAATCCGCCATGGTCGCATTGCGGCTGCCCATTAGCGTGAGCTCCCTTTTGTGAAAATCGGGATCATGAAAAGTAATATCGGCCTTAACGAGTCCGACATACACAAGCTTGCCGCCATGTGCGACAAGTCCGAATGAGTCCGTCATCGACCTTGCGTTCCCCGTTGCGTCGAAAACCACCGTTGGGAATTCACCATCGGTTAACTCCGATACTTTCTCCTTCGGCGATTGAAGTGCATTCACGGTGTGATCCACGCCCGCCCAATCACGACAAAACGCCAACCGTTCCTCGTTGATATCCATCGCAATCACGTTAGCACCTAGCTGCTTCGCCAGAATCATCACGCCAAGCCCAATCGGACCTGCCCCAATGACTAGCGCTGTTCCCCCTGCACGCAGCTCCGATCTGCGCACAGCATGTGCACCTATGCTTAGCGGTTCCAGCATGGCAGCTTGATCGAGTGTAAGGCCATCCGCCTTAACCAAATGACTCACCGGCACTGAAACTCGCTCCCGCATGCCACCATCCACATGTACGCCGAGTACCTTCATGTCTGTACAGCAATTCGTTCGGCCATTCCGACAGGCGATACACGTACCGCAATGCATGTACGGAACGACGCTAACGAGATCACCAACTGCCAAACCCGTCACGCCCTCACCAAGTTCCTCCACGTAACCAGCAAGCTCATGACCTAGAATACGCGGGTAACTGAAGAACGGCTGATTTCCTTTAAACGCATGTAAATCCGTCCCGCAAATGCCAATGCGCTTAATGCGAACGATAGCTTCCCCACTACCTGCGGTTGGCTGCTCTACCTCGACATACCGAAACTGCTCAATTTGTTCACAGACGATCGCTTTCATGTTTGCCCTCCTTCACAACTTGTAGAACGCCTTAGCATTAAGTCCGAATAAGCGAGCATTAGCCTCTTCTGACCAGCCCTCTGGCAATGCGTGAGTCACGACATCGACGACATCCTCGTAACCTGCTGCTAATAGGCATACCGGCCAATCACTGCCGAACATTACTCGCTCAGTACCGAAAGACGCTAAGATATGCTGAATATAAGTGGTAAAATCCTCTTGCTTCCAATCCGTATGACTCGCTTCCGTCACCATCCCTGAAACTTTACAGTAGATATTCGGGTGCGCCGCAATCGCCGCCATTTGGCTTTTCCAAGGTTCGATCACACCCGCTGCAATCGAAGGTTTTGCTATATGATCAATGACCGCGCGCAGACCTGGGACGAGCTCCAGAAGCTCGATGACTGGCTCAAGTTGATGTGCGACAACCAGAAGATCAACCGGCACGTCTTCACTTGCGAAATAGCGCAGAGCTTCTACAAAATGAGGCTGAAGAATAGCCCGAGCGTCCGCCATCTCTTGAATCATGATCCGAAAGCCGACATAGTTGGGATGCTCGCTATGCTTTTTGTAATGAACAACATAATCAGGATCGTCTAAATCAAGCCAGCCCACAACGCCAGCAATCGTATCTGAATGCTCACTTAATGCGAGTAAATAGTCTGTTTCTTCTAGTGTAGGTGCCGCTTGGACAACAATGGTCTGATCCAAATGATTCTGCCCAAGGTGCGGAGTCAAGTCGTCCGGTAAGAAATCACGATACAACACAGGCAGTTTTGGTGATAGCCACCCATAGTCCCCACGGTCAATTTTCCAATAATGCTGATGTGCATCAATACGCATGCGATTCTCCTCTTTCTTAACGTAATATGATATCGCTTACTTTCATTGTAGCATCAATAATTCATTATGAAATATCGATATCTGGCAAATATGTACGGTTTTTTGATATTATAGAGAAACCTGATGTGGAAGGAATGACACTTATGGATCCTATTCGTAAAATCTTCGATAATCACGATGCCTTTCCTTTTTCTTTCGCCTATAAAAATACAAAAAGCTCGCTAAGCGAGCTTCCTGACCATTTCCACGACTGGTATGAAATTGTGTATGTGTACCGCGGCAGTGGTACTTTTTTTATCGATCATACTTTTTATGACATGAAGCAGGGCGACCTGTTCCTCATCCCCGGCAACACGATTCACCGAGCAACCCCTGACAAGGACACGCCCGTGACATCCACGGCTATTTATTTTTCTCCTAGCTTGCTGCAAAACCCTTTGTTAGGCGATGAGTTCTCCTATTTACATAGTTTTGAACAGGCGACGGCCCTTCGCAGTTACCAGTTGAGCACACGGTTAGCACAGGCGCAGCATCTAGATCAATCTCTGGAATCCATGCACCTGGAACTTAAACACCCCAGAGTAGGTCAGCGCCAAGCTATCTTTCTACAACTGCTTCAGCTTCTGCTTTATATTCAGCGCGAGATGGGCTCTGAAACAAAGTCACCGCAGGGAGACTCCCTCGTTGGCCCCGTCTGGATGAGAGAAATCTTACTCTATCTCGATCAACATTTCTGCGAAAATATCGGACTTCGTTCCCTTGCGAAGCAAGCTTCTGTCACGCCGGCCCATTTCAGCCGAGTCTTCAAACAGTTCATTGGAATGAACATCACTACGTATATCATGACCAAACGCATTATCCGTGCAAAGCAGCTTCTTCAGGAGAGCGATGCCAGCGTGCGAACGATTGCGGACTTGTGCGGCTTCGAGAGTTTACCCCATTTTCATGCGATGTTCAAAAGAGTGTTAGGCGTAACGCCTGCGGCCGCACGGAAGTCCTTCATTTCGTCGTGACTTTAAGCTTCCTGCGTCACAAGCCGATCATACAAAAAGTCAGCAATATGAACAGCTTCCATTTTACCAGACTGACCGTGTTTATTGATCCCGAGCTTCATCTGCAGCAAACAACCTGGGTTGCTTGTTACCACATAAGACGCTGTAGTGGCATTCACATTGTCCATCTTATGTTCAAGAATCTGATTCGCCATATCAGGCTGGGTCATGTTGTAAATCCCCGCTGAACCACAGCAGGAGCCAGCATCTTTCATTTCAATATAAGCGGTGTTGCCAATCCGTTGAAGCAATTGCTTGGAAGGCTGGCTTCCCTTCATAACGTTGCGCAGATGGCAGGACTCCTGATACGTAACCCTCGTAGCTGCTTGATTAGTCTGCGCTTCAGCGAAGCGAAGAGGCCTACCTTTTTCCACCAAAATCGTACTAATGTCCTTCACTCGCTTCGCAAACCATACTGAGGATTCCTTCCACTCGCTCTCCTCATGCAGCAAATGATCATATTCCACTAGGATCGCGCCACAACCACCAGCATTCGAAATAATATAATCAACGCCCGCCTCTTGGAAAGCGCGGATGTTATTTTTCGCCAATTGCTTCGCTTGGTCACTCTCACCACTATGCGCATGAAGCGCACCGCAGCAGTTCTGAGACTCGGGAATGACGACATCGAACCCGGCTTCGTTCAATAGTTTAACCGTTTTGATATTTGTTTCGGTGAATAGCACATCCATCAAGCAGCCGCGGAACATTCCGACGGTTCCAAGTTTTTCACCTTTTGCCGGCATGAAAGTGCCTAACCGCTCAACGATCCCTTTGCCGGAAGCATCGGGAAGTATTTTTTCCATCGTTGCAAGATGTTTGGAGAATAGTCCCACAACCCCTGTACCGCGAACTAACTTCTGTATCCCTGACATTTTGTAAAAATGAAGCCCTGTCCCGAGCAGCTGCATCCTCTTTTGGGATGGGAATAGCTCTTTGAACACGAGTTTACGCACGCCGCGCACCCACCATCTATGCTGGGTTGTATGCACTTCGATGGCATCTCGCGCCTGTTCAATGAGCTGGCCATATTTCACATCGGCTGGGCAAGCCGGTTCACAAGCACGACAACCCAAACAGTGATTCATCTGGTCTTCAAAGCTGATACCTGGCTCCATAACGCCATCAACCGCCGCTTTCATCAGCGAGATACGCCCCCGCGGGGATTCTGCTTCAATGCCAGTCTCCTTGAATGTCGGGCAAGCTGGGAGACAAAAGCCGCAACGCATACAGTTGGTTAACTGATCGTAGTCTAGTTTGTTAATCAAGGTATCCCGTAATGTTACTTCATGGATGTTAGACACGATCAATCACCACCCTGCGTCTGGATTCTTTGGCAAACATTTTGCCTGGATTCAAAATATGATGAGGATCGAACGCATCCTTAATCCCTTTCATCATCGCGATCCCGCTGCTTCCTACTTTCCATTCGAGGAATGGCGCTTTCACTAACCCAACACCATGTTCACCAGTAATCGTTCCACCCAAACGAATTGCCGCTTCGAAAATTTCTTCAAATGCCGCTTCTACACGGTGAACCTCATCATGATCCCTTGCATCTGTCGTTGCAGTAGGATGTAAATTACCATCTCCTGCGTGGCCGAATGTACAAATTTGAACATTATGCTTGGTGGCAATTCGATTAATTTCCAGTACCATTTCCGCAATTTTGGAGCGAGGTACCGTTGCATCCTCTAAAATCGTCGTCGGACGAAGGCGAGCAAGCGCCGTGAACGCGCTGCGTCTTGCAGTTAACAGCTTAAGCGCTTCTTCTTGCGTACTCGCGATGCTGACTTCATCAGCCTGTTCCTCCCGGCAAATTTCAGAGATAAGAGCAATATCACGCTCCACCATCTCAGGCTCTCCGTCCTGTTCGATTAGCAAAATAGCTGCCATATCCAATGGAAGCCCCAGTTTAGCAAAATCATCGACCACGCGAATCGTTGGATTATCCATAAACTCCAGCGTTGCTGGAATGATGCGGTTTTCAATGATTTTGGAAACAGTACGCGCTGCGCCGTATAAATCCTTGTACATGGCAAGCATCGTTTTCTTCGCCTTCGGAGGCGGAATGAGCTTGAGCGTTGCTTCTGTAATGACAGCAAGCGTTCCCTCTGATCCGACTAGCAGCTTGGTCAAATCGTACCCCGCTACATCCTTCATCAGCTTGCCGCCGGTACGCATGATTTCGCCCGAAGCAAGGACACATTCAAGTCCGATGACATAATCTTTGGTCGTGCCATATTTCAAACCACGAAGACCACCCGAACACTCCGCAATATTGCCGCCAATTGTTGAAATAGCCATGGAACTTGGATCCGGTGGGTAAAATAAACCCAAATTCTCGATATGCTCGATGAATTGCTTGGTAATAATCCCTGGTTGCACGGTGGCTGTAAGGTTCTGCAAGTCAATATCTAGAATCGCGTTCATGCGGTGCATGACCATCACGACCCCCCCTTGTACCGGAACCGTACCTCCGCACAAGTTAGTACCTGATCCTCTGCTCACCAACGGAATCCGATGCTCATTCAGCACCTTCATAATCGCAGAAACCTGCGCCGTGTCACGCGGATAGATCACCCCGTCTGGCAATGACTGGAGCATCGGCGTCCCATCATAGGAATGGGTAACTAGTGATTCCATATCGTCTTTATAAAAGGCTTCGCCTACAATGGCCTGAAGTTGAAGTCTTACTTGATTGTTGAGCATGTAGTATCCTCCCCTTAATTGCTTAAACTTGCCTTGACCATTTCATCATACGCTTTCACTGAATAATTGATCATGTGATCAGATGACTTTTCTTATATTTTAGCTTATGATGTAATAGATGTATAGATCTTATTTTGAATTTCTCACGGAGGAACTTCCCATGGTATTTCAGCAAATCCGTCCACAAAAGGGTTCGGAAATCGTACTTCAACATATTAAAGCTCAAATTGAAGAAGGCACTTATGCGCCTGGTTCCAAACTCCCAACAGTCGTAGATCTTGCGGCTAGCTTTCAAGTGGGACGCTCAACCATTAGAGAAGCGCTTAGCGGGCTTAAAGCAATGGGATGGGTCGATATACGGCATGGTGGGGGGACTTACGTAGTAACTCAGTTACCAACAGAGTCGAATGGCCTTTTTGATCAAAGCGAATCGCTTCAAGAAGTGCAAGAGGTGCGTAGATTTATCGAGGCCGGTTGTGCTACTTTGGCGGCTAGTCGTCGTACCGATCATAATTTGAACGTGCTCAGAGAGATTCTATTCGAAATGGAAGGATCGCTTGAAAACGAAGAAGAAAGCGAACGGGCTGACATTCGCTTTCATATGGAAATCGCTAAAGCCTCCCAGAATGCCCTCTTCATTGGGATGATGGAATCCTTGACGGAGCGGCTGCAGCTAAGTATGAAGTCTTCCCGCCGACTGTGGTTTTTCGCTGAACGTGCATCGGCCGAGAAGCTGCTGCAAGAACATCGCGACATTGTCGAGGCGATTGCCGCTCAGGATGAGCAGCTTGCCGCGGAGAAGATGTCTCAGCACATTGCGAAGGTTGATCAAGTAATTCAGAAGCTCGCTAATACTTCGACAGACGCTTCTCGACAAGCTTCCTTCAACAACTGATCTGGTAGCTGATCTGTAATGATTCGATTAACGGCATCCAAGGAAGCAAATGAAAACAGATCCTGCTTCCCGCCCTTCGTGGCATCCATAACGATGTTAATTTCAGCTCCTTGTTGGATCGCTAAACGTTTAATCTCGGCCTCATGCATGTTGGAGTTACTAAAACCATACTTAATCGTGACCCCCGTTGTTCCGAGGAACACGCGATTAAACGCCATTTTTGCGATCGTTTCCGCGGCAACAGGGCCAACCATAGTTGAAGTTTGGCCCATCAGCATGCCGCCAATGACGATGGTCGGAATCTGTTTACCTTGAAGCTCCGTGGCAATATTCAACGCGTTGGTCACAACCGTAATAGTGTGGCCAGGCTGGATATATTTAGCTACCTGTAGCGTCGTCGACCCGCCATCCAAGAAAATAGATTCCCCTGGTTGAATGAGCTGTGCCGCCAATTTACCAATTTTCATTTTTTCCTCAATGAGCACGCCGTTTCGTTCGTGTAAAGCAATATCCGCTCCAACCAGGATCGCCCCACCGAACGTACGTTTGATATGTCCCCACTGCTCCAGCTTCTCCATATCTCTGCGCAGCGTCATCTCGGTTACTTCAAATAATTCCTTCAATTCTATGATTTTTACTTCACCGTCGATAGCCATCCGATCTAATATTTGTTGCTGCCTTTGATTCAATTGGTTGTGCATCCTGAAACCTCCGCTACTTATTCCTATCTCTATTATCGCAGTTTTCGATGGCAGGGTTCAACCTATTCTCTGATTCTAATCTTCTTGGATCACCGGCATCCGTTCAATCCGAGGATCTGTGAAAATATCATACTCATCCCGGCTCGTACTAGAGAACTCCGATACGATTGCCCCTTGATCACCGCTTTGAAACCAATGCTTGATGCCTGGTTGAATCGTATATTGCTGACCTGGCAGGAGCTCAATTTGGTGAAACACCGTGTAGTAACTCTCACTTCCGACTGGTACCTGTGCCTGAATGTCAGATGTCGCTTCCCCCTCTACATACAGGAAAACACGACCGGAACGACAACGAAACGTCTCTGTTTTGCCAGGATCATCGCCAATGGGCGGATGGCTATGCTCTGGGCAGGTTTGCCTAGGAAACAAAACTAATTCTTTGGCGCAATACCTGTCCGTATTTATATAGGTAATCAACTCAAGACCTTGTACCTGTAACTCATTCAGACCGAAGCCAGCCACTTCGATACGCCCTATTTCATCTTCCGTAAGCACAATGCTATTCTGCTGTAAAATATCCGCGGTACGCTTCTGAGCAAGCACTACTTCGCTTCTTTTCATTGAACTCACTCCTTTTTATTTATGATGGCAGGGCCCAAACCATAAATCATCATCATTACCAGAACGCCAGTTCGATATATTCAACTTCATAGTACGTTTCTTCCAACCCGTATGAATCCGCTTAACTACCTCAGTTCCGTCCGGAATACCGCTTACCGCATCTTGAAACTCAACATTACATGCACCAACACCAACAGCCATATGTAAAGTTTGCTCCAGTGAATACCCATTCAACAAGCCATAAAGAAAGCCTGCAATCGTGCAATCTCCTGCCCCTGTCGTCCCTGCAACATCTACCTCATAGCAGGAACTCAACAGCTCCGCATTTAGCCAGTTACCCCGCATCTCGTTCGTAGGAGCACATAACCCCATTGCCATAAGTCGAGATTCACTAGGCGTTGTTCGTACATATAGCCCATGTTCACCGAGCTTCAGCCCCACAACAGCTGCGCCCATCTCTAGTAATTCTTCACCTATTTCGGCTAATAATCCTTCTGTCACATAGGGGAAGAGATCGCCTGACTGTGATTCGTCCATCCATTGATCGTAACGATCCCGATGCAGCATATAGACAATTTCCTCGAAGCTAGGCAGAAAGACATCCACGTCAGGTAATACCTGTTCCAAAATGGACCGCCAATCCACTTGTCCTCCCTCCGATTCCGGGTCAGGTTTAGCAAGATCAAGCGATATAGTCATGCCCGTCTTTTTCACTTTTTTCAAAAGCCGAGATAGCTCTTCCCCATTGTTTATGTACATCTGCCGCATTAAAGGCGGATAGCCAAAATGAAATAACCGTGCGCCTGCGAGCTGTTCAATTCGTAAATCATTAGCTGTATAGGTATCATTGGCTCCTGTTGCATGTAAAAAGGTTCGGTCAGTATTCGGCGGGCTAATGACAATGGAATAGGAGCTTATCTCCCCCTCAGCGATAATCATGCTCTCTACCAAGGAAGGATTGTGTGTACTCAAAATAGAAAGAATAGCCTCCCCGAACCGGTCTCTGCCTACCTTGCCCATTAAACTTACCTTGCGGCCTAAACGGTGTAGCGCTAATCCCGTATTGGATACGGCACCACCAGTAGAAAGAACTGCGGGTCCTACTTCCACCAGCTTCCCTGGAAGGAACAAGTCTTTACCTGATGCTTTACTATGCAGCGTTGGGATGATATCTAAACAAATATGCCCCGCCACGATCACTTCTGGTTGAGACAGGTTCAAGATCAATTCCTCCAATCTATAGAGATCGTTTCTCCTGTTCGATTTGATGCTAAAGCAGCAGTAAAGAGGACGTGGCTGTGTGCAGCTTCCTCCGGTGTTGCACAATAGAACGACGGTCTAAGTGGAGACTCTCTATGAACGAGTTCATCACAAAATGCTGCCCACATCTGTAGGATGGAATCCGAAAACCCAAATTCAAAAATCCCCCCCGTAATCGTGCTATATACAGATTTATACGGTGCATCCGCGATATGCCACGCTTGAACACCACCAGGCTTGTATGGCAAGTAAGAAATTTGCTTAGGGTTTTTGGTCGTGAATTCCGCTGAAAGCTCGGTTCCGATAATACGGATAAACCAGGTATTCGCATGGCCCGGCGCAATTCTTTTTGTTGAAAGTACCATCGGAAATTGATTGTCTCCTTGCTCTACTTCACAAGCCAGAATCGCATTATCCCATGTCTCACAAGGCACAATATTTCCTTTGCCATCAGGACGCTCATGTACGATTTGGGACAAAAGCGCTCTTACCGAACGCGGCTTCCAGCCAAAGCGCAGAGGCAGATGCAGGACATGCATGCCTAAATCGCCCATACACCCATATTCGCCATTTGTGGCGATTCGCCTTTTCCAGTTGATGACTTTCGTGGGATCCAGATCACTTGAATGCCAAAAGCCTGCCTCCACCTCAATGATTTTACCGAATTTCTGATCCCTCACCCATTCAATTAACTGCTGTGCTCCAGGATAAAACGGGAATTCGGAGGAGCATCTCACGATAACTTGAGGATTCTCTTCAAGCGCTTTCATAATGTCGCGATTCGCTTCTTGATCAATACCGAATGGCTTCTCACCTAACAAATGTTTACCCGACTGAATAATGTCGATGTATATTTGGGCATGCAGGTTATGTGGAACCGCACAATAAATTGCCTCTACGTCTGGATTAGCCAAAAGCCCTTTATAATCGTTATAGACCGCCTCAACACTCGGTACATTGTCTGTGAACCACGCCGTGGCCGTAGGATTGGCATCGCACACAGCAATTATTTTCGGAGCAAAATCAATATCAGTTAAATGACACCACCGCGCAGCTGCACTCGCAAATTCTTTTCCCATGAGTCCACAGCCAATCACGCCAAAACGGATAATCCTTTTGTCAGACATTCGTATTCACCTCATCCTCTCTTATTGTGCAAGAAACGCAAGTGCTTGCTCTTCTGTAGCTTCATGATGGACTATAGCCATCAAAGCTTTGGTCATCCCTGACGGATTAGGATGCTGAATCACATTGCGACCATACACAATCCCAGATGCTCCTTGCTTCATCAGCTCTACCGTTCTACGCATAATCTCTTCATCACTCGCCCTGCCGCCACCTCGAACAAGAACGGGAATACCGGAAGCAATTTCAATCACCCGATGATAGTCTTCAACATGGTCACAAGGATCTGCTTTTATGACGTCAGCACCTAATTCGACGGCCTGTCGCACGAGAGGGAGAATTTTGTTTAAATCGCCATCCACCATGTAACCGCCCTTGGCTTCGTTCTCTAACATCACGAGGGGTTCTACCATCAAAGGCATGCCATATCTCTCGCATGCTGTTTTGAGCAGCGATACATTTCTCACACACTGATAATGTAACTCGGGTTGATTCGGGAGTAGAAGTAGATTGACACATACGGAAACCGCGTCCAAGCGCACAGCTTGTTCAATCGCATTATCGATGAGTTCACTAAATACATACCGCGGAAGCACGCTTCCATAAATATTAGCGGCATCCGTACGAAGCACCAGCCCCGGCTTCTGACTACCCGGAATGGATTGCAGATGTCGCGCTTGGCCAATGCTGAGCTGTATACAATTTGGGCCCGCATCAACGATGGTCTCAACAGCCCTCTTCATATTCTCTATTCCTGATAAAAAGGTGACTTCATTAAAAAAACCGTGGTCTATCGCCACATCGAAACATTTCCCCTGTGGGCTAAACATGCGGTGCAACCTAGGTTTCAAAGACATCTTATTTCACTCCCTTCATGAATAATGTTATTCTATAACTTTAAATGTTTATTTACAACATGTTTTTTTGTTATAAAAGAACAAAAACCCTCGTTGCACCTCTTTGGCTTCGGGGTTCTACGTAATCTATTATTCAACTGCAGAAAACAAAAAAAGCCTTACTTTAGTAAGGCTTTCCATGTTGTTAACTGTGATACCGGCAAGAGGACTCGAACCTCCACCCTTTCGGACTCGATTTTGAGTCGAGCGCGTCTGCCATTCCGCCATGCCGGCATATGATGCGCGTAGAGGGACTTGAACCCCCACGGTCGCCCGCTAGATCCTAAGTCTAGTGCGTCTGCCAATTCCGCCATACGCGCATGCTGTCAATCAGGCAAATCATGAAGTTGCTAGCCGAAGCTGACTTCACTGTGAATTAATGGGCGGACGACGGGACTTGAACCCGCGAATGCCGGATCCACAAACCGGTGCGTTAACCCCTTCGCCACGACCGCCACAAATCTATTTCTTACTATACCATAATTGGTATGGTGCCGTCGAGAGGACTTGAACCCCCAACCTACTGATTACAAGTCAGTTGCTCTACCAGTTGAGCTACAACGGCATATTCATTTGAAAAATGGTGGCTTTGGACGGAATCGAACCGCCGACACGAGGATTTTCAGTCCTCTGCTCTACCGACTGAGCTACAAAGCCTAACTAGACATTTCAAGAAAAATGGCGGAGCTGACGGGATTCGAACCCGCGGTCTCCTGCGTGACAGGCAGGCATGTTAGGCCACTACACCACAGCTCCATGCTTTTATGGTGAACGCTGACGGGATCGAACCGCCGACCCCTACCCTGTCAAGGTAGTGCTCTCCCAGCTGAGCTAAGCGTTCATGATTGGAGTTTCGCGCCCACGCAAAGTATTCGGAATATGCTTCGTTAGCAATACGTCACTTTGTGGGGACTTATGGTGACCCGTAGGGGACTCGAACCCCTGTTACCTCCGTGAAAGGGAGGTGTCTTAACCACTTGACCAACGGGCCTAACTTCGTGCCGAGGATCCGGCAAAAAAAATACCCGTTAGGGTAACTGCTTGGCAACGTTCTACTCTCCCAGAACCCTGCGGTTCAAGTACCATCGACGCTGGAGGGCTTAACGGTCGTGTTCGAGATGGGAACGCGTGGGTCCCCTCCGCCATCATCACCAAACAGTCAAAGCGTTTTGTTTGCGCCTTGAAAACTAGATACGAAACGTGCGTAAAGTCATACTCTTAGGATTTTCTGGGCCCCAATCAAGTATTCGGAATTCGCTACAAAGCTTATCTTCACTTGGTTGGGATTAGGTTAAGCCCTCGACCGATTAGTATTCGTCAGCTGCATACGTTGCCGCACTTCCACCTCGAACCTATCAACCTCGTCGTCT
>NZ_LYPC01000016.1:217016-217255 GCF_001700435.1 Paenibacillus pectinilyticus | reverse complement strand
ATTCCCTGATAGCTCAGTTGGTAGAGCACTCGACTGTTAATCGAGTTGTCACAGGTTCGAGTCCTGTTCGGGGAGCCATTTCTTTTAAAGTAACTGGCCTTTTCATGGAGAGGTGTCCGAGCTGGCCGAAGGAGCACGATTGGAAATCGTGTAGGCGTCACAAGCGTCTCGAGGGTTCGAATCCCTCTCTCTCCGCCATAAGAACTTTTACATGAAACAAAGCTTGTATACGAGGCCCG
>NZ_LYPC01000016.1:0-216960 GCF_001700435.1 Paenibacillus pectinilyticus | reverse complement strand
GGTGTCCGAGCTGGCCGAAGGAGCACGATTGGAAATCGTGTAGGCGTCACAAGCGTCTCGAGGGTTCGAATCCCTCTCTCTCCGCCATAAGAACTTTTACATGAAACAAAGCTTGTATACGAGGCCCGTTGGTCAAGTGGTTAAGACACCTCCCTTTCACGGAGGTAACAGGGGTTCGAGTCCCCTACGGGTCACCACTAAAATTTTGTTTATTCCCATGGAGGCTTAGCTCAGCTGGGAGAGCATCTGCCTTACAAGCAGAGGGTCGGCGGTTCGATCCCGTCAGCCTCCATATTATCTTTTCAGAAGAAATTTGGATATCTCGAACTTCTCTGGTAAATAATAAAATATCATGCTTGTAATGTCGCGGGGTGGAGCAGCCCGGTAGCTCGTCGGGCTCATAACCCGAAGGCCGCAGGTTCAAATCCTGCCCCCGCAACCAACCTCATAGTCGAGGATCTTTACATAGTGTGGAGCTGTGGTGTAGTGGCCCAACATGCCTGCCTGTCACGCAGGAGACCGCGGGTTCGAATCCCGTCAGCTCCGCCATTTTTTTTATGCAAGACATGAGTCATTAGCTCAGTTGGTAGAGCACCTGACTTTTAATCAGGGTGTCGTAGGTTCGAATCCTACATGACTCACTTTTTATGTAATTTAAGATCGAATCTCATATAAATTGCTTTAAGCAAAACCCTTCAATTCATGTTGAAGGGTTTTTTGTTGTTTATTTTTTTATTTTGTCAGCTAAACGACATTTCACACACGGCATTTATGATAGTATACATATAACGCATCGGAATACTAGGAAATAAGAGTGCGCAGTAAGTGACGAATGAGGTGGATGATAGATGGATTCAATCATAAATCAGAACGATTTTCAGGAAAATGACAGTGTGAAGGAAGTTATTCTTCGTGCTTTCCATCAATATGGCGTACCGAGAGTGTACAACAAAAATGAATTTATTTTTCAAGAGAATGATCCGCCTCAGGCTGCTTTTTATGTGGAAACGGGATTGATCAAAATTTCACAGTCGTCCCAGGAAGGGCAAGGGATAACGTTGTTCCTGCGCTACGCGGGTGAGATTTTTGGCAATGCAGAGCTGTTAACGAATCTGCAACGCAAGCGGTATGCGAAGTGCTTGGTTGATAGTCAGATCATTGCATTGGATTCGCGTAAATTCCTTGAATTAGCCAAGGGAGATTCAGAATTCGCCTATGCGTTAGCTGTAATTGGAGCGAGAAGGCTTCTGCAAACGCAGAATATTGTGGAAATCTTAATCAGTCGGCCTGTGGCTTGGAGATTAGCGTGGTTTCTAGTTCAGATGGGCAAACAGCAGGATGGCAGGGTAGAGGTGCAATTGCAATTAAGCCATGAGGAAATCTCCTATGTAATTGGTTGCAGCAGGCAGGCCGTTACCGAAACACTAAGCAAGTGGAAAGAAAAAGCGTTGATAGATTACACAAAGAAAAAAGTTGTGATTATGAATCCGAGCCGTTTTTTTACAGACATCTAATCCTAAGTTGGGCTGGAAGGTGAATCCATGATAGAAATTAACAAGGTTAGCAAAGCTTTTGCCCAAAAGAGTGGAAAATCTTATCATGCATTGGATCAGGTTTCTTTTACCGTCAAAAAAGGTGAATTTGTTTCTTTGCTAGGGCCTTCCGGCTGCGGGAAATCCACGTTATTGAATCTCATTGCAGGCTTTGAGAAGCACTATGACGGACAGATCGAAGTGAATGGGGAGAAAGTAAGGGGACCTGGACCAGATCGTGTTGTTGTTTTTCAGGAGCATGGTTTATTCCCCTGGTTGACGGTGCTGGATAATGTTGCATTTGGATTAAAGCAAAGAGGAATGGCGAAAAAAGAACGCTACGAGCTTGCTTATGAACAGATTAAAGCTGTGCATTTAAGCAAATTTATCGACCGGTATCCCCATGAGCTTTCCGGAGGGATGAAGCAGCGTGTTTCCATCGCCAGGGCGCTCGTCATGGATCCTGATATTCTCTTAATGGATGAACCCTTCGCAGCCTTAGATGAGCAGACACGGTTTATTTTGCAAAAAGATTTGGAAGAAATATGGCAGAAAACACAAAAAACGATCTTGTTTATCACGCACAATATTCGTGAAGCGATTGTTCTCTCAGAGCGTGTGTTGGTCATGTCTACGCAGCCAGGCAGAATTAAGAAGGAATTTGCCGTGCAAGCAGGAAGACCCCATGATATCGGTGATCCACTGATCCATCATTTGGAGAGCACCATAATGGAAACTCTCACAGAGGAGCTGGAGAAGGTTGTAAGAGCGGAGGTGGGCCATGAATACAGCATTAAGAAGAATCATTTTCCTAATTCTACTGCTAGTAGTATGGGAGATGGGATATAGAATTTTTCAATGGGGCTGGAAGTTCCCTTCACCCGTTCAAACATTCGAAGCATTCTATTACGGATTTACACAAGGGCATTTGCTTGGTGCCATGGTTTCAAGTCTTCGCCGTCTGTTGATTTCCTTTGTCATTTCGATCGGGATAGGAACGACGTTGGGATTTCTGTTTGCCCGGTATCGATTCTTCGATGAGACCTTTGGTTTCCTGGTTGTGGCCCTTCAGACCGTTCCGAGTATTGCATGGCTGCCTTTCGCCATCATTTGGTTTGGGCTGAATGATACGGCCGTTATATTCATAACGACAATCGGAGCAACTTGGACCATGTCCATGTCTAGTCGTACAGGGATTATGCATGTTTCGGTCATCCATATACGGGCTGCAGAGATGATGGGCACGGGCAGAGGTTTTCGCATGTTTTTTCAGGTGATGCTGCCAGCAGCCTTCCCACACCTCATAACGGGAGTACGAGTCGCATGGGCTTTTGCATGGCGCGCGCTGACAGCGGGAGAGCTGATTGCCAAAGGCTTGGGGCTTGGTCAGACGCTGCAGGACAGCCGTAGTATAGGCGATACAGCTACAATTCTTTGTGTCGTCGTGATTATCGCAGTGATTGGAACGATCTCGGATCATTTTTGCTTCAAACGGCTTGAGGATAACATTATGCTGCGTTATGGCTTAATTACAAGTAAAAGATAGCTAAATCATAAGAAAAAGGTGGGGGAAATAACATGAAAAAGCTTGCAGGTTTACTTAGTTTGTTACTTATGTTTACTTTGGTCATTTCAGCTTGCGGAACGAAGAGTAATTCAGCTTCATCCACAGAGAATCTTACAGTGAAAGTGGGTATTTTGAAAAATGTGACCCATGCTCCGGGCTTTGTCGCTTTACAGAATGGCTATTTCCAGAACGGTTTCGGGAAAAATGTGAAAATTGAAGTCACTGGTTTTGATAACGGCTCTGACTTCTCTACAGCCATGGCAACGAATCAAATCGATATTGGCTTTGTTGGTCCAGGGCCTGCAATAAACCAATATTTGAAGAGCAAAAACTTCCGAGTCATTTCGGGCTCGAATAACGGCGGCGCTGTTTTAATTGCAAGGAAGGATGCGGGCATCAAATCGGTGAAGGATTTGGTTGGGAAAACCGTGGCGATTCCTACAAAAGGCAGTACGAACGAAATATCACTGCGTTTATTATTGCAGCAAGAAGGTTTGAAAGTCTCAACGGATACATCCGGCGTACAGATGATCACGAGAGCCCCTGCAGATACGCTAGTTGCGATCAGACAAAAAGAGGTTGATGCTACCTTGATCCCTGAGCCGTGGGGCACACAAATGGTTGAAGAAGGAATTGGACAGGTGCTAGTCGATTGGGATAAAATCCCGCCGAATAACGGCGATTATCCGCTAACTCTCTTATTGGCTAGTGACGATTTCCTTAAAAACCATCGCGACTTAGCAAAGAAGGCAATTAAAGCGAATTTAGACGGGATTAATTTTATTAAAGAAAACCCAACCAAAGCTTACGATTTAGTGAGTGCGGAGCTCAAGGAGCTTAGCGGTAAAGGGATGGATGCCAAGCTGATCAAAGCGGCCTTAGACCATTTGAAACTAACGGATGAAGTGAATGCGGATGCGATTAAGGCGATGGCCAAGGTTTCTTTTGACGCAGGGTATATCAAGGGCTTGAAGGAAGATGAGCTGGATTTAAGCAAATTCATCGACTTATCCCTGTTAAATGAAGTTAAGAAGGAGAAATAGGAGGTACATCCCATGCAAATACAAACGCAAGAAAAGCTATTGCCAGCGTTCCACGAGCATTTAAAGGTTATTCTATTAGGGACGGGGACTCCCCGCGCATTTTATGGCAGAGCCAAAGCTGGGGTTGCTGTCTTAGCTGGTGATAAAGCGTTTTTAGTCGATTGTGGAGGCGCAGCCGTTGATCAATTAATCAAAGCGGGCGTGATGCCGCAGCGGATTTCGGATGTTTTATTCACACATCATCATAGTGATCACAATTCAGGATTCTTCGATGTGTTTATTTCAAGCTGGCGCACGCATGTCATTGCAGATCGTGTATTTGAGGGACGCTCAGTCCCGATGAATGTGTACGGACCGACAACGACGAAAGAAATTATCGGGAAAATGCGTGAATCCTTCGATTTTGACGCGAATCTTAGGGTGAATTATAATCTCTCTGCGGACCAAGGCGCGAAAATAAATTATCATGAAAGCAACGAAGGCATTGTATATGATCATGACGGGTTGAAGATAACCGCTTTTGAAGTGGACCACAAACCTGTTTACCCTGCGCTTGCCTATAAGTTTGAGTATAATGGAAAATCGGTAGTTATTTCTGGCGATACGATTCCTGTAGAAAACATGGTTACGTACAGCGAGGGAATCGACCTGCTTATCCATGAATCTTACAACAAGGAATGGTTGGATGCCCTAATTGCGAAGTTCCCTGAACAAGCGGCATCGCTTTCGAATCCTGCCAAATATCACTCGACTACGCTGGAGGTTGCTGAAATCGCTAGACGGGCTGGCGTTAAGCATCTTGTACTGACCCATCATATTCCGGCTCCAGCAGCAACAGTTGAAGCAGAAGCGGAGTATAGTCAAGGCATGCAGGAGATTTATCCGGGCAAAATAACCATGGGACGCGATCTTATGGAATTTGATTTAAGTTAACCAGCAACTCGTGAGCTTTCTTTCATCCTTTTAGTAGGAGAGGGAAAGCTCTTTTTGTCGTACAAGCTTAGATAATTTTTAGTTGACATTGATTATTATTATCACTAATATCAAGAGTAGCGTTACACGTGAAGAGCGGGGAGAGATCGCGGATGAAGACGATTAAATACTGCTGTCGAAATGAGAAATTCGGATCCAAACAAATATATAAATCCATTAAGAATGAGTTCCCAGACCTGAAGCAGAAGAAGAAAGATTGCCTGGGCAATTGCAGACACTGCAAGAAAGAATGCATTGCGATGATCGGGAAGAAGAAGCTTCTATGCGCTGAGTCACCTGACCAACTGTATGCGCAGATTAAGCAAATTATCACGTCTTCTAAGGTTGAAAGTGTGATGGCTTGAACACGGATCTGCTAAAATTGTTACTTCCGTTTGTATTTGTATGCACAATTCTGGTAATCTTGTATGTATGGGGAATACGCAAGAGATAACCATAATGAAAGGTGTGTGCACAGATGCTAAACGATACACTAACTGAAGCGCTCAACGAGCAGATGAATTATGAGTTTTATTCCGCGCACGTCTACTTGGCGATTGCTGGTTATTGCGCTGCGGAAAGTTTGGATGGGTTCTCGAACTTTTTCATTGTACAAGCTGAGGAAGAGAAATTTCATGCGATGAAGATTTTCAAATTTATTAATGACCGTGGAAAAAAGGTCAAATTCGCAGGCATGGATACACCGGTGAACCGCTATGAATCCATCTTAGATGCTTTTGAACATGCGTATTTGCATGAACAAGAAGTGACGAAGCGCATTTATCACCTTTCAGACTTAGCCCTGAATGATAGAGAGCACGCAACGATGCAGTTCTTGAAATGGTTCATTGACGAGCAGGTCGAGGAAGAAGCAATGTTTGATAGCATCATCAACAAGCTGAAACGTATCGATACAGATAGCAATGCTTTCTTCATGTTGGATGCTGAGTTTGCACAACGCTCATTCACGCCACCAACTGCGGAATAATTACATACGTTTTTAAAGGATAAAAACTTACTTGTTTCGCATATCTGTGCGAGGGGTAAGTTTTTTTCTGTTCGCTGACGTATAGTTGTCAGGGTTTATTTTGTATAGTAGAAGAAGGAAGGGAGATGTAAACATGGATAAATTAGATCTAACGAAGGCTTACAAAATGTATTACAACGCGCCATCTAAACCACAGTTGGTTGAGTTTGAAACGATTTGGTATTTGTCGATTGTTGGACAAGGGGACCCGGACAGTGATACCTTCGCCAATGCGACAGAAGCGCTCTATACGGTCGCCTATAGTGTGAAAGGGGATTATAAGAAGCAGGAGTTGGATTTTGCAGTAGCTAAGCTAGAAGGGCAATGGTGGGTGGATGGGGACCCAAAAAAGGCGTTAGAAGTGCCGAGAGAAGAGTGGCATTGGAAACTGCTTATTCGGATGCCTGATTATGTAACATCGGATCGTGTTGAAGAAGCACGTAAGTTGGCTGCAGCCAAGAAAAAAGATCTCAAGGTAATAGCCGATATACAGTACGAATCTTTACACGAGGGCGTCTGTGTGCAAATGATGCATGTGGGTCCTTATTCGACAGAGCCAGAGACGCTTGCCCAGATCGAGCATTTTATTGAAGGGAATCATCTTCGTTATAGTGGGCTTCATCATGAGATCTATCTATCTGACCCGCGAAAGACAGCGTCTGGGAAATTAAAAACGATTTTGCGGTACCCGGTTCAAACGATAGAAGTGGTGAAGGGGTGAATTTTGCTGTAAAATAGAATATAATGTCGAGATGCATGTGGGGAGGCAATCGGATGAGGCTTCGTAAAATCATAAAAATGGGACAAGCCGTAGTCGTGCTTGTGTTCTTCATTGGGATTATGTGTCCTGCGCCTGTTGCCCAAGCCTCATGGCTAGATCGGATCAAAGATATCTATCAGTTGCCAAGTAATGTAGAGCAAATCCAGAAAGATTATGAAGCAACGAAACAGCAATTAGAGGATCAAAAGAATAAATTAACCGATGCTGTCGAGCAGTCGAAAGCGATTGAAGAACGCCTACAAAGCCAGAATGAGACCCTCAAGAAAGATAACGAGCAATTACAGGAACGGATAAAGGCCATGGAGCAAGTGGCTTTAGATAAAGATAAACGGAATCGCAAGATCATGTATATGATTATTACGGCTGCGGCATTGATTATTGGCTATTTCATGTTCGGTCGGGTATTTCGATTCATCGTTTGGCGGAGACAGAAGCGCGGGCTTCGATAGCGGGTAAAATTCGGGGGTGTGTGAATGAAAGTTATCTATGAAGAAGCGAGTTCACAAGCCCGAATGGCTACGATGCAGCTCGATAAGGGCGAGGCTGTGCATGTGCTGCATCCCAACCAAATCGTAGCGTTCCAAGGGAGACCGGAGCAACGAGAAGATTCTTTTATGAAGTTGCCGAGCATGTTCCGGAAAAAGCGGCTGATTCAGTGTTTGATGAAGGGGCCTGCTCAATTCATGCTAGGGCTTCCTGAAGGCTATAGCTTGGCTGTTGTGCCCCTAGAAGACGAGGACGACCTGCTGTTTGAGTTTCGTCATGTGTTGTTCTATACGGAAGGCGTGACCTTCACAACGCATTTACAGAGCGTTAAGAATACAGTGATTACGCAGGATTTGGTGAAAATGCAGTTTCATGGGCCGGGTTCCCTTGGCCTGTTGACGGCGGGGCCGTTATTTCATATGGCTCTAGATGAGAAGCTGCCCTTATATGTCGATGTCAGCTGTCTTGTCGCGTATCCGCGGCAGGCGAAGCTTCGATTGTGTGTTTATGGCAATACGCTGGCCAGTCAGCATATGAATTATCATTGGGAGATCACAGGCCAAGGCCATGTATTGATGCAGCCCTGTAAGCCGGATCCCAAATTGGATGAGCATATGAAATCGGATGGTTTGCTGCGGCGAATCGCGCGGGAAGTTTTGCCTTTCGGCGGGGTTTTTATCAAATAAAATCGGCTAGAAAAAAACAGTTGCAATTGTTATGAATTCCTGATATATTATTCCTTGTCGCCTCAGAGAAACACTTACTGAGCGAGAGGCAATTAACACGATGCGGAAGTGGCTCAGCGGTAGAGCATCGCCTTGCCAAGGCGAGGGTCGCGGGTTCGATCCCCGTCTTCCGCTCCAATATTTGCGCCCTTAGCTCAGCTGGATAGAGTATTTGACTACGAATCAAAAGGTCGGGAGTTCGAATCTCTCAGGGCGCGCCATTTTCACTCTATATACACTTCGGGACGTAGCTCAGCTTGGTAGAGCACCTGCTTTGGGAGCAGGGGGTCGCATGTTCAAATCGTGTCGTCCCGACCATTTTAGAAATTGTTGATATGCGGGCGTAGTTTAATGGTAGAACTTCAGCCTTCCAAGCTGATCGCGCGGGTTCGATTCCCGCCGCCCGCTTAAATAAGAAAGGACCACCTTCGGGTGGTTCTTTCTTTTATCTAGGGAATTGAACCCCAGGGTTCGACCGTCCGTGCATACATCCATGAATCAACCTAAGTAGGACGAGCGTCCAAATATACCACCAGTTGCTTCCGGAGGAAGCTTTTAATAAGAATTTGGAGTATTCCCGCCGCCCGCTTAAATAAAAAAGATCACCTTCGGGTGGTCTTTTTTATTTAATTCGGCAGGGAGTAGAATTGGCTCAGTAGGGCGAGCGTCCTAATATACCGCGCCGGCCACGGGCCGCAACTCCCTTACGTAGCGCATGATCGCCCGCGTAACGGCATAAATCGGTTGATCGATGTAATCGCGGTTATGGTCGTGTGGAGCCCTTCCTTTGCCTTGGTCGCCGTTTTCGACACCGTCGATGTCAACGAACGGCACGAAATGGATGCAAAATCGATCGAGAAATGCAGAATGGTCCGCGATCAAGAACGCTAGCAAACCTTCTAGTACGTAGTTCACCGTCGATTCGCACGCGTGGTGACGACTGGAGAGGAAGATATGCTCTTGCGCATTCGCGTTGCCGATGAGGAAGAGCGGCACATCACTCTTTTTTTCGGTAAGACAGAGGGTATCTCGGCGCACGATAGAATTGTCTTGGAACCTCTCATAAAATTGTTCGAGGTGGTGCAATTGATAGGGCAGTGAAAAAGCGAAGTAAGCCTCTGGATGGTCGGAATTAAAGCGGTAAACGAACGATTTGGCGTTCATTACGCTTTGTTCCCCGAGCCATGTCCAGTTTATGCCGTCCAGGCTGTAAGCGGGTCCCCAAGGTCCAACCACTTCACCATGCATGAATTCGAAGACGACTTCCCTTTCTTCGTCGCATCGGACGCAGAAGTTCCAGTAAAACCACCAATAGGAATCCCGGATGTCCTGCTCCAGTCTCACGACTTCACCCAAAGAAATAACCTTTATATTGCCACCTGCATAGTCCGAATGGATCTGGATCACGCACGTAACCCTCCTTTAGGCCGTCTCTCTGCGGTATGTGGCCTATCCCAATATATGGAATAAACGCCTTCGCACAATGTTGTGACAGCGTTTTCTTCATGTCCACCTCAGTATAGCGACTAAAAGCCGCGAGCTACATAGCGCCGTTTTTGATTTGATACCTCTATTTTGTTTTCGACAAATTCACTTTCGGATGCCAAAATGAAGGCATCAAATCAAAAATGGTGATATTTTAAAGTACACGCACTCACGTTAAAGTGGAGAGGAGGAAAAGAAAGCGCAATCATCCATGGATAGGTGGATGTGGCTGCATAAAGGGAGACTAAGAGAAATGGCGAGTGACTTCAAGGATACGAGCACAGCGGGCAATCAATCAGGGCGAAAGCACCAATATAAGACGGAAACGTATGATGTTGTCGTATGTGGAGGTGGACTAGCAGGCTTCTGTGCGGCAGTGGCATCAGCCAGACATGGAGCAAGAACCTGTCTCGTGCAGGATCGACCGGTATTCGGAGGCAATAGCTCGTCCGAAGTGCGTGTTACGCCGCATGGCGCGGGGGCATTTCATGTTTATGCGAAGGAAACAGGGATCATTTCGGAGTTAACGATTGAGGAACGCGCGCGAAATCATGAACCGATATTTGAAAACGGCTGGACCAACAGCGTGTGGGATATGACGATGTATGACATGGCGCAGCAGACCGAGAATTTGACCTTTTATTTGAACACGTCCATTTTTGATGTGCGGATGGCTAATGAGCGGAGAATCGCGTCAGTTGTGGGTTATGTGGCTAATGCGGAGCTTGAGCTTGAGCTCATCGCGGATGTGTTTGTGGACTGCACAGGCGATGGCATCGTTGCGGATCGTGCGGGTTGTGAATGGCGCATGGGTTCCGAGGGACGCGAGGAGTTCAATGAGCCGCATGCCCCCTTACAAGCCAGTGGGGATGTGATGGGCAATTCTATTCATTTTAAAACGAAGGATATCGGCTATCCAGCTCCGTTTACTGCACCCGATTGGGCAGCGAAGCTTGATAATCCGGACTTTTTCTATAAGCAGGGTCGCAAGCCGAATGATATCCGAGGTGGCTATTGGTGGATCGAGATTGGGGTGCCTTGGCATACGATTTATGAAAGTGAAGATATACGCCATGAGCTGACACGGTATGTGCTTGGTATTTGGGATTGGATGAAGAATAAAGATCCGCTCACGAAAGAACTTGCAGCCAATCACGCGATTGACTGGATTGGGCAGGTACCTGGCAAACGGGAAAGTCGTAGAATTATGGGGCAATACTTGATGACGGAGCATGATCCGATCAACCGAACGGTATTTGAGGATGAAATCGCCTATGGAGGCTGGTTTCTGGATTTGCACACACCAGGAGGACTCCATGCTCCGACCAGCGAACATGCCAGTTCGGAAGGGTATAGTGAGACGACAGAATATGCAGTGAAAAGCTATTGTGGTCCTTATGGCATTCCGCTTCGGTCGACGATTGCCAAGGATGTTGACAATTTGATGATGGCGGGACGAAATATCTCGGTGACCCATGCTGCGCTTGGCACTGTGCGTGTCATGGCGACGACGGCGCTCATTGGGCAGGCTGTAGGAACGTCGGCAGCGATCGCGCTGAGGAAAGGGTTAGCACTTGCTGATGTGCCAAGCGAGGCGATTCGTGAAGTGAAGCAGACGCTGCTGCGCGACGGGTGCTTCTTGCTGAACACGACGAACGAGGATGAGCTCGATCTAGCGCGCAACGCGCGCGTGACAGCAAGCAGCCAAGCGGCAGTAAGCGGCGCTGAAGTGAAAGAGGAATTGCGCGCATCTGGTGAACTGGGGCATCACGATGAGCTCCTGCGTCAACGTAAGGGGCAATGGATTGCAATTTCGGAAGGAGTTCTGAACCGCGTGTCGGTCTGTGTGACGAATCAGAGTGACACACCTCAAATCGTGGTCGCGAAAATCATTCCGGTGGATCATATCTGGGATTATCGCTCAGAAGCGAACCCTGCGCTAGCTACTACAGAATTGGAAATCATGCCAGGAACGTACCAATGGATCGATTGGGATGTACAGTTGAGTGAAGCGGATGGTCTGAAATTGGGGAGCTATGTGCGTTTGGATCTACTTGCAAATCCATACATTGCTTGGCATTGTGGAGACGGGATTGTACCAGGACATACGTGTGCGTATGAAATGGGATCAAGCAAAATGCGCAGGGATTGGAACGGACCTACGCGGAGTTTCCGTGTGGAGCCTGCACAGCATGCGTACAGCCCGGAGCACGTCATCAGCGGGGTAACAAGACCGTACCACTTCACGAATCTATGGCGCTCAGATGCGAATGAGGAGCTTCCACAGTGGCTTGAATTGCAGTGGGAGGAGCAGCAATCCATTAGGCAGATCGAGCTGACCTTCCCAGGCAATATTCTGTGGGAATATCACGGATATGCGCCATTCCATCACGATCCACAGTGTCCGAAGGATTATCGGATTGAAGCCGAGCAGCAGGGTACGTGGGTACAGGTGCTTGCGGTGAAAGGGAATTACCAACGGCATTGCCGCCATACGCTGGAGAAGGCGATTCAGACGAAGAAGCTGCGTATTGTAATTGATGCGACGAATGGCGATCCATCGGCAGCAATCTATGAAGTACGGTGCTATCAAACTTAATATAAGGTTGGCGAATAGCCCTAGGTGTATGTAACTAGGGCTATTTACACCGCTTTTTTTATCTTTCATTTCCAATAGATGTCATGTACACTTGGGATATTATAACAAATAACACGAAGGAGATTTACCTTTATGAACGCAATCGAAAGTCGAATTCAGGGTCTAACGCAGTATAGGCCAGATTTGACGGCCCCTCAAGACCTGCATGCATTTTGGGAGAGGGTCTATGAGGAGGCTGCTCAAAAGGTAACGTATACGAGGGAGCCAGAAGAAACTCCTTTCGTCAAAGCGACAGTGAGTAGGATCGTATTGGAGGGGGCTGCAGGGACGCCGATCCACGCTTGGCTTCTACTGCCTAACATAGGTAATAGTTCGGAAAAGGTCCCTTGTGTGGTTACCTTTCCTGGCTATTCAGGCTCGAAAGGAAAGCCCGAGGATCATGCCGCATGGTTACTTATGGGATATGCTGTACTAGCCGTTGACGTTCGCGGGCAAGGCGGAGACAGCGGTAATACGCTAACACAGGATTATGGCATGACGAAGGGCTGGATTACACAAGGCATCCTCGATGCCGAGAAAAGCTATTATCGCGCAGTCGCGATTGATTCGCTGCGTGCCCTGCAATGTGCACTGGAACAACCGGAAATCGACAGCGAACGCGTATTCGTATTCGGAGGAAGCCAAGGGGGCGGCTTAGCCCTGCTCATGTCTGCGCTTGAGATGCGCATTCGGGCTGTAGTTGCCCATGTGCCAAATCTATGTCACATGGATCTCGGTCTGCTGAATTCCGTTAGCTCGCTTAGCGAGGCTGCGGATTTCGTGACGCGATTCCCAGAACACTTGTCAAGTGTTCTGAAGACGATTTCCTATTTTGACATTATGAATCTCGGAGATTGCATCGGGCAGCCTGTCCATGTAACGGTTGGGTTGAAGGATACGACCTGCTTGCCGGAGGCTATTTTTGCCGCTTATAACCGAATCGAGTCCACACATAAATCCATTGAAGTGTATCCATTCATGGGGCATGCGATGCCACCGGGGTTCCATGCGGCAGCACATGCGTTTTTCGCTAAGTGGTAAGTCTTACATCGATTTCCGATGTTCTTTCGGGGAAACGCCGAAATAATTTTTAAAAGCGCGTGAGAAATGATAGAGATTGCCATACCCTACCTTTTCCGAGATCTCATTGATCCGTAAGGTGGGGTCTTTGAGCAGCTTCTGTGCCTCCTCCATGCGGACCTTGATGAGGTAAGCGGTGAAGGTTAAACCGGTTCTCTCCTTAAATAGCTTGCTGAAGTAAGAATAGTTCATCGAGACGCGATTAGCGACCTCAGCGAGCTGTAAATCGCGGTTATAATGCTCACGTACAATGGTTTCCGCAAGTGTAATAACCGTTTCGTTGAGACCCGCGTGGTCAGAAATCTGATGCTTCGTATCAGTTGCATAGCTCTTCAAGTAGTGGCGAAGCTCCGCAAGCGTATGAAACGTATCGAAGGCTGCTGCTTGCTCCCCTTCTTCGAATAGGAAGCGATCATGCACATGGCGATGAATTTCGGACAGGATGAGATCATAGATCGCCTTGAGCTGCTCTAAGGACATCTGGGAACGCAGTGCATCGCTAAGATGGCGATCAACCCAGAGGGAGATACGTTCCAGATGAAGGGTTTCGACCGCTTGCTTAATTTCCTCTATATCCTTCTTCGCAGGCAGCCAAGCTTCGTTGCGGACCGCAGGCTCTACGGCTGCTAATACCTCGCCCGGTTCTCTTACAATCCGCTCAGACATCGCATAATACGCCTGCTTATAGAGGTGCGATAATTCATTCAAGCCTTGCCCAGGCTGACTGATTGAGGCGATAGGTGTTCGCTGCTGGCCTTTTCTAAGCGTACGTACGACTCGGTTAAGTAAAGCTAGTACAGTCGGATGGGCAAGATTATTAACGTAGTTAAATACAAGCCCAATACTTCCTTGCGTATCGTGAAAAGCGAGATAGCTTAGAAGTTGTGTGATCCCCTGCTCGTGAATGAGGTGCTCGATACAGTCATTCACGATGTCCAAATGCTCTTCACTGAAGGTAATATCATCGAACGTTAGATTAGCTACGACGAATAGTGGATGAGTGAAATAAGCTTCGAGCGATTGCTGAGATTCGGAGTCTTTATTCCCCAGAGAGGAGTCCGTTGCAGAGTCAGAAGCTGTGGGCACTCGCTTCGATCCATGGATCATAAGCGGCAGCCTTGCAGCAAGCAAGGCTCTGGCATCTAGCTGACTGCGTTCAGCGAGCTGATCGTTCAATTGATCGGTCTGTATGCTGACGATGGCAGCCTGCACTTGTTTGCCAAGCTCATCGGAGGCCGCTGGCTTCAAGAGGTAATCCAGCGCGCCGTATTTGAAGGCTTCGCGCACATAGGGATAATCACCGTACCCGCTCAGCATAATGAATTTCGTATGGGTCAGCTGCGTGGACAGCTGTTTAATTAATTGAATACCGTCTAACTCCGGCATTCGAATATCTGTAATGATGATATGTGGCTGCAGGTGCAGCGCTAGCTCAAGCCCTTGTAGACCGCCGATAGCAAGGTGAATGTCACGGATACCGGGTACATTAGCCCTCTCGAGCTTGGCCTTTACGCCACAGGCAATCAATTCCTCGTCATCAATAATTAATAGTGTGTACATCGTCATCCTCCTGGATCTTTCTTGATTCATAAGGAAGGGTTAATATCGTCTCTGCATATTGACCTTGTGTGCTGATTAACCGTAAAGGATATTGTTCGCCATAAAATAACTTCAATCGTTCATTAATATTACCCAGACCAATACTTTCTCGCTCTTTCTCGCCTTTACCCACATACACGGAAGTACGGAACTGCTCGTTGAGCTGGGTTAACCGTGCAGCCTCGATGCCAACGCCATTATCTTTTACACATAACCGAATTGTAGAGTCATTCTCTAATGTAACATGGATATCGATGGTGAGTGTATCTTGCTTCGCAAAGCCATGCTTTACACTATTCTCTACAATAGGCTGCAGGATGAACTTCAATACTTGTGTGGCGAGAAGTTCACTAGGGACGTGAATTTGGAAATGAATACTATCTCCAAATTTAACCTTCTGTAGATTTATATACTGCTCTAAGTAGCGAAGCTCGTCTTCTAAAGCAGCAAATTTGGCGTGACTTTCCATGTTATATCGCATCATTTTTCCAAAGTCGGCCATAGCGTCGGATACCTCATATTGACCGGCAATCTCCATTTTGGAACTGAAAATATCTAAGGTGTTGTAAATGAAATGCGGATTAATCTGGGCTTGGAGCGCCATGAGCTGGGCATCCTTATGCATGGTTTCTTTCTTGACCATATCACTGAGCAATAACGTAATTTTATTGAGCAAAATGTTGAATTTCTCGGAAATGACCCCGAATTCATCCCTGCGTAGGATCGGAATGGGCTTGAAGCCCATTTCAATGGCGTGATCCATCTGTTTAATGCTCGTTTTCATTTTACTTAGCGTTAGCTTGAGTACGTAGTAAAAGGCAAACAATAAGATGATAAAGGTAAGAATGGAGACGAGATTTGCTGCAACCTGAACGGATCCTAGCAAAGGTGGGATAGGAATCGCCATTACGATACTATGTTGAACACCTTTCAATGTATCGGTGACGTATAAATAGCCTGCTTTCTTCGCAAAGCCTTGTGTGAATAGGGCGGGTGTTGCGTCAAATAGGGCTTGAGTGTCTGGCTTGTGATCATTGGATACAATCGTATGATTGGCATCCAAAATAAACACAGATTGATTCGCAATATTTGGATTTAAAGCGGGTTCAAGCAAATCACTTAAACGCACATCGATAATGGACATACCTAGATAAGTGCCTTCAATGGAAATCATTTTTTGGATATATCGGAAAATGTCACCGCCATCGGCCCTATTCAGTAGCCAGAGGGACTTCTTCGTAGAGGCCATGAATGTATTGTACCAAGGCTCGAGCTGTACCTTTTTCTCGGAGTAAAAGGAGCCAAATCCTTCAGGGATGGAATCATTGTTCATATAGATGTAAATTTGCTGGGCATTAACCTTCTGGAATAACATGGCATAGTTAACCAGCGGTGCTGCGTAATTGAAATAGGTATCCAATGAATTTTTCTCTAACGAATACGGTTCACCGAGAAATTGCTGAAAGCGATAATTATAAGTGATATTATTGCTAACGCTTTCAATAAGGTCGATTTTATTCTCAATTGTATGCTTAATCTGCTTCACAGTGGTCTGGGAGTTAGCCAGTAATTGCGATTGGATATAGCGCTGCGATTGGTTGTATGTATACAGACCTAGCACGCTGAAGGGAATTAATATGAAAAAAATAAAGGCAAGCGTCACTTTACTTTTAATACTCATGGCGTTTAGGGTGCGTGGCAAGAGAACTCCTTCTTTCTTCGTAGTAGGCTTGTAAGGAGGATTCGACATGCGGTGAGCGATACCTTTCTGGAGAAGAACATATCCCAAATGAAGGTATCAAAACAAAAACGATGATATTTTTATAAGCGCTTACAAAATATATAGTGAGGATATGTTTCAGAAGTTGCTTTGCTTTATGGATGTATTGATATCAAGTCGGATGGCTTCAACGGTAAATGCAATAAAAATCGGGATTAACAAAATTATTTACAGGTTGGCATATGCAATGTTCCGTGATTGTTAGTTACTTCACGCATTTGCATATGCCTCTTTATCCTCTCCCGCTATAAACGAGAAAACCTTATAAAGGCGAGTGAATTGAAAGGAGGTGGTTAAGACCGCATAAATCAGCGAGATACGGCTAGGAGAGAACGTAATCGAATTAGAGAGAATGAGAACGATTTGGAAATGGTTATGTTCGCAAAAACGGGTTTTACAAAAAAAGTGTACTGGAGGATCGAAAATGAGAAAGGGCAGGATTACTAAGGTTTCAGTTACGCTGGCTTTTGCATTATTACTGCAGTTATTTGGAGCGGTAGGGCAGGCTCCAACTGCAAGCGCGGCCCCCATTGTTGCGGATAGCACATGGAAGGCTATTGATACGACATTGGCGGTAGCACCTGGAAGTGCGCTGGACTTGTCCTACTTGAATCAAACACCAGCTGGAACGAAAGGCTTCGTAAAGATTGATGCGGATGGTGATTATTATTTTACGGATGAGCCCAATAAGAAAGTAAAATTCTTTGGTACCAACCTTAACGGCAGCTATGGTACGGATCCAACCCGGGAAGAAATGGTTATTATCGCCGACCGGCTTGCTGCTATGGGTTATAATGCGGTGCGACTCCATGACAATGATGATAATGTTGAGTGGGCAGTAGGACTTATGGTGAAACCTACTTCCACGACGGTTACATTAAATCCGGTCAAACTGGATAACTTTGAGTACTTCGTTTCTTTGCTGAAGGCACGAGGCATTTATATCGATCTCGACCTTCTGGCTTATGCGGATTACTCTAGTGTACCAAGCTTAAGCAAAGACAAATACGGCTCATTCCCTGCCAAATATATGGCAACGCTTTTTCCGGACGGTAAAGCGATTTGGCAATCATTTGCTCAGCAGTGGCTTACTCATGTTAATCCGTACACCGGACTTGCCTTGAAGGATGATCCTATATTGATGGGGCTGTCTCCCATGAATGAAACTATTCTTTATAATGCTAATTTTTCAAACGCAGGTGTAAAAGAATGGTTGAAAGCAGACTTTAATACGTTTCTGGCTGGTAAAGCACGTCTGCCTATCACAACATTTCCAGATATGTTTTGGACTGCAGATCCGAGTATTCGTGATGATCTTGCCGAATACTTCACAGAAAAAGCGTTATCTTCCCATAATGAAATGAAAAATTACCTTAAAGATGTAATTGGCGTAAAGGTACCCATTGGAGGAATTAACTACATTAATGATTCTTTGGCCAACTACTGGCGAACAAACACAGATGTTCATGAAACACACTTATATAATGGGCTTGTAGATGGAAGGGGAGCCTCATTCTCTTTTACCCCGGCGTCACATCCTCGTTACAGTATGGTATTTGCTCCAGAATCAGCAGCTAATTATCCGCCGCAATCTGGAGGGACTCTATTTAAAAATTATATTCCTGGTCTTGCCCTTGGGCAGCTGTACCAGAAGCCTTTTGCATTAACTGAATATAATCAGGAGTTTCCAACGAAAGGCAGAGACGACCTTGGATTGATGGTGGCCGCGACCGGCGCCTTCAATGGCTGGGATATGCTAAACAGGTTTGAATATGTTGCCCGTGTAAGTGAGGCTACTAAACAAAGTGCAACTTTGGGTGGTTTTACTTCATTTGATACCCTAACAGATACCTTGGTAACGATGTCCGAATATCAAAGCACCCTTCTTTTCCGTAAAGGTCATATCACTCCAAGCGAACCTAAATTTGTCATTGTCAGGGATCAGACATCGGTTAAGACGCATGGGGCATCAACGGAGAATGAAGATTTAGAGATTAATCGAATGTATATACCGCATCTGTTCAAGATGGTTACCGTGTACGCAGATAAGCCTGGTGAACCCTATGCCATCTATAAAATCACACCTGAGCTTACACCTGAGCAAATCGCAAGCGGTAATCTTCCTGCCCAGAATAAGATATCCATTACGAATAGCATGACCTTAAAGCAGGTTGCGGAGACGTTTATTAATGCTATTGATGATGTCAATCTGAAAAACAACATGCTCTCTAATCTGAATCAAAATAAGCTGGTTTCGGACACGGGTGAGCTTATATTTGATCTTAATCTAAATACCTATCTGATCAATACCCCTTACGTAATTGGAGCTGTAGGCACGTTGAATAACAACTTATTTGAGCTTGGTCCTGTATCTATGAAGGCAAGTGTGGATAAAGGAACCGTATCCGCAGCAACGCTTGATGATAAATCGCTAGACAAAAGCGAGAGAATGCTGGTCATCTATACAACCGATGCAGCGGCGACAGGGGAAGATACGATTCAAGATCCTCTCGATAGCAAGAAGAGGACCTATGTAAGAGGGAAATTGCCGACACTTGCCAAACACGAGACAATGGAATTCCATCTGAAGACGACACTCATCCCAGCAGGGTACAAAGCTTACAAGCTGGCGACAAACGGTGTACGGCTGCAGGAAATTCCCGTGATGGCCACAGGAAAAGACGTATTTGTCCAGCTTGATACGGATAAAGGCTTCGCCTTTGAACTGGTTTACGATCCATTGTACACGAATGATTTTGAGTCAGGTGCAGCGGATTGGACCTCAGTTAAAGGAAACTTTGCGCTTCAAACAGAGAGCAGCGGCAATCATGTTTATCAATCGACAAAGGAATCGACTGCTGTGGTTGCACAAACGAGTGGAACCGACTATTTTGTTGAGTCAGATGTGCGAATTGTTAGTCATAAAGATACGGTAGGACTTCTCGCCCGGTATGTGGATCCAGACAATTATTATAGCTTCACCTATGATGCGCTGTTCGGAAAGGCAATCATTGAGAAACGCAGCAATGGTACATCCGTTGTGCTTCAAACAGCGACCGGTGTGACATTACCGTTGGATGTTATGAACAAGTTGAGGTTTGAAGTGGTAGGCAGTAACCTATATGGCTATATCAATGGTCAATTGGTGGTTACAGCAACAGACAGCTCGATTGCAAGCGGCTCCGCCGGAATTTTAACGAAGGACCTTGAACTCCCGGCAGGCTTCCCTTGGGGCGCAGCAACACAACAATGGATAGCTGCGCTAGGAAGCGCAGTGAGTAGTGAAATCAATGCAATTACTGGCTCTAATGAGACGTTTCTGACTGGATTAACCGAATTCCTGAAGCGGGTGAAGGGCCCAGTCTCCTATGATAATTTTATCGTTGCTTATAGAGATGTGACAGCACCAACGGCACCTTCGAATGTGGCAGCAACTGTGCTATCGTCCTATGAAATATCGTTATCTTGGACTCCGTCTATAGATATTGATAGCGTGGCCAGTTACATCATTTATCGCGATGGTCAACAAATTGCATCCATAAATGGTGTGAACACAAGCTACAAGGATACAGGTCTGAGCTTAGGTACAACGTATCATTACACGGTCAAAGCCACTGATCCTGCGAATAATGTATCCGCAGCAAGTGAAGAGGTGGCAGCTACGACGAAGAATACGCTGCTTGAGGACAATTTCGAATCGGGAAGCGCGAGTGCATGGTCCGTTGTCTCAGGATGGGGGACTTTCAGTGTCGTGACCGACGGCAGCACGAAAGCCTACTTGTCCGATAATGCGGATAAAGGAGCTACGAAATCCGTAGCAGGACTCCCCACATGGACCAATTACAGTGTAGAAGCTAAGGGTAAAATGGATCAACAGAGCGGTCGCATGGGTCTAGTTGCCCGATACGTTGATTACAACAACTATTACACCATGACTTATGATAATTACTCGAAGAAAGTGTTTATTTCGAAGCTCCAGAATGGTGTTACAACCGACTTGGTTGTTTCAGCGGCCTTAGCGCCCCTGCCTGCAGGTGTTTACAACACGTATCGCTTCACCGTGAATGGGAATACCCTGCAAGCTTATGTGAATGGACAGCTGCTTGCCATGGTTACGGACAGCACATTCACTACAGGTATGACAGGTGTGTACACGCACATGTTGAAAGGTTACTTTGACGACGTTGTGGTTCATGTGATTCCTGACCCTGACACGGTGGCGCCTACCGCGCCTACAGGATTGACGGCTACCGCATTATCGTCCAGTGAAGTTGCCCTATCATGGGAGCAATCATCGGACAATGCGGGTGTGACAGGCTACACGATTGCACGTGATGGGCAAGATATTGCGACAGTTACGGGTGCGGTATACACCTTCAAAGACACAGGACTAAGTCTAGCGACGACCTATCACTACACGGTTAAGGCATTTGATAAGGCTAACAATGTCTCCGATGCAAGTAGTGAAGCTATCGTAACGACCAAAAGCACACTGTTGGAAGATAATTTCGAGTCTGGAAACGCGAGCAGTTGGAGTGTTGTTTCTGGATGGGGAACATTCTCTGTTGTAACAGACGGCAGCACGAAAGCCTACCTCTCTAATAACGCGGATAAAGGGGCGACCAAATCCGTTGCAGGTGCATCTACATGGACGAACTACACGGTTGAGGCCAAGGCTAAGATGGAGGCGACAAGTGGTCGAATCGGTCTAGTCGCTAGATTCGTTGATTACAACAACTATTACACAATGTCTTATGATAATTTTTTGAAGAAAGTCTTCATCACGAAGCTGCAAAATGGCACCTCAACCGATTTGGTCATTTCAACGGCTATAGCGCCACTGGCTGCAGGAATGTATCATACACTTAAATTCACTGTGAATGGGACTACACTGCAAGCTTATGTGAATGGGCAGCTTATCATCACAGCCACGGACAGCACGTTCTCAGCTGGGAAGATCGGTGTGTACACGCATCAGCTGAAAGGCTATTTTGATGATGTGGTGGTCAGCGTTACGCCATAAGAAATAAGCTGGAAACTAACCCGTCATTGGTAACTTTTACTGATGGCGGGTATTGCATGTTGGAAACAGTAGCAAGGGGGCATTGAAAGAAAAACATATCCCAAATGAAGGTATCAAAACAAAAATCGTGATATTTTTATAAGCGCTTTCAAAATGTATAGTAAGGATATGCTTCAGAAGTCGCTTTGCTATAGCAGCCGTGAAGTTGGTAAATAAAAAGAGAAACATTGCCATCTCTTATGCTAAAAGGGAAGGCAGTATATCGGGGAGGAACACAATGTGGATGGAACCGTAAAGTCGAAAATCAGTGTACAATCCCCAGGGGTAGCCACATCAAGTAAATGGCTTCGCTTCAAGAGTCAGTTCGCACTGCAAAGCATGGTTTGGCCGGGGATCTTGTTTCTGCTCGTATTTTCGTATGTTCCTATGTATGGCATTCTGATTGCATTTAAGGAATACGATCTATTCTTGGGAGTGATGGGTTCACCGTGGATCGGATTCACACACTTCAAAGATCTCCTGACTGATCCGAATTTCTTGAATGTATTGAGGAACACACTGGCGATGAATGGTTTGGGGTTAATTCTTGAGTTCCCTGCACCCATTGTATTTGCACTCTTCTTGAATGAACTAACGAAGAAGCGCTTCAAGAGAATTGTGCAAACGATTTCGTACTTGCCCCATTTTGCTTCGTGGGTCATTTTTGGCGGCTTAGTCCTGACCGTGCTGTCACCTTCGAATGGTATCCTCAACCTCATATTAACGAGTTTGCATATCATCGATGAACCGATTAATTTCATCGCCAATCCACATCTATTCTGGATCATTATGGTGTGTGCCGAAATTTTGAAGAACATTGGATGGGGTGCAATTATCTATATCGCTGCGATTGCAGGTGTAGATCAGGAAATGTATGAAGCAGCGAGGATCGATGGTGCAGGCAGACTGCAGCGCATGTGGTATGTCACGCTGCCAGCTATTATGGGGACGGTTGTTATTATGCTTATATTTAAGATTAGTGCGATCTTGAATACGGGCTTCGAACAAATTATGGTGATGCAGAATCCGCTGAATCTGGATGTGAGTGAAACGCTTGATACCTACGTCTACAAGGTTGGACTAAGGCAGATGAGGTACTCCTATTCAACGGCGGTGGGTTTAGCGAAATCAGTAGTGGCACTGTTGCTGTTGTTTGCTGCGAACTATGCATCCCGTAAAGTAACCGATAACAGCTTGTTCTAATAAGGATGCCTGCAGACAAGGAGGAGCACAAATGGAGTTGCGTTCCAAAGGGGACAAATGGTTTGATGTATTTAATATCATCTTCATGTTGTTTGTAGTTGTCGTAACGTTGGCACCGTTCTGGTTTGCCTTGGTTGGTTCGTTTAATGATGGCGTCGATTACTTGAGAGGAAGCGTTTACTTATGGCCTCGTGAATTTACGTTGGCGAATTATCAAGCTGTACTTTCAGATAGCGGTCTATATCACGCGTATTTCATTACAATCAGTAAAACACTGGTTGGCATGTCCACGCATATCGCGTTAACAGCGCTTGTAGCGTACGGGATGTCTCGTAAAGAATTAAAAGGTCGTAATTTTTATCTCCTGATTATGATGATAGCCATGTTCTTTTATGGAGGTTTAATTCCAACGTACTTGCTTTACAAGCAGATTGGACTACTAAATAATTTCTTGGTCTATATTATTCCCTCGATGTTTAGTATTTGGGATATGATTATTATCATGTCCTTCTTCCGGACGCTGCCGGAACCCATTTTTGAATCTGCAAGGATGGATGGGGCAGGTGAGTATCGTATTTTCATCCAATTGGTATTACCGTTAACGAAGCCTGTTCTGGCAGCTATTGCCTTGTTTAACGGGGTATACCAATGGAATACGTATATGGATGCCATGATGTTTACAACGAAGAGCTCACTAGAGACTGTTCAACTCGTTCTTATGCGTTTGGTAACGGATGCCTCCTATGGAGAAGCATTAGGTCAACAGGCTTCCATGTATATGCCAGATGAAGCGAAGCATATTAGTCCTGCTACATTGAAACTTGCCATGATGGTTGCAACAACAGCGCCTATCGTCGCAATCTATCCTTTCTTACAGAAGTATTTCGTCAAAGGTGTACTGATTGGTTCTGTGAAAGGTTAATTTTACCGATACTAAGGGGGCAAAACAAAGTGAAAAAAAGCATGATTAGTTTAGGGCTTGTAACAACCATGTTCGGCACATTATTAGTCGCATGTTCCACAGATAAGGGGGCAGAGACATCCGCTTCACCAAAGTCATCGGCTGCTGCTACAGCTACAGCGACAGCTAAACCAGATGATAAGACACCTATCAAGATTACTTGGTTCGTGGATCAAGAATCCTACAAGAAAATCTGGGATCCGGTAAATAACCTGTTGGACAAGAAAATTACGGAAGACACGGGTGTATCCATTGAATTTACATCGGGTAGTGATGATAAACTAAGTGCACTTATCGCCTCTGGAGACATTCCGGATATGATTACTGTAGATAAAAGTGTACCGCAACGGGGTGTCCTTGAGAAATCAGGCTTGGTCGCTCCATTGGATGAGTTAATCAAGAAATACGATCCATCGTTCAATGTTGCTAAATCCATGCAGGACTGGTTCCGTAATCCAGATGGTCATTTCTATGGTTATGCCAATTATTTCTACGCGAAAGAGACATTTAAACCAGGTGATGCGATATTCAGTAACCAAGGTTTATACGCTCGTAAAGATATTATGGATCAACTTGGCATCAAACCTGAGGATTTCAGTACCAAAGAAGGCTTAGTTACAGTGCTCAAGAAGGTAAAGGATGCCAAGATCAAGTATAATGGCTTCGACGTTACTCCTGCCTACTTCGATCCATGGGTAATCTCAGGCTTCTTCGGTAACCCACGTGAGGATGCACAAGGGAATTTGGTGGATCGTGAGAGAACACCAGAGGCACTAGAAGCTTATCAGTTCCTTAACAGACTCTATCGTGAAGGCTTGTTGCCGGAAGATAGCCAAACATTGACGCCAACACAGCTTACTGAAAAAGTAAATAATGGTGCAGTCTTTGCTCTAACGAACAAAGCGATTAAGTGGGATGCGTTATATGCTAAAGATCCGAAGACCGTTTACGTAGCTGTGGGACCTGTTAAGGGTGATAAAGGGAATCAGCCGGCGATTGATCCGGTAGCAGCTTCTGGCTGGACGCTTACGATGGTTAACAGCAAAGCGAAGAATCAAGATCGTATTATTAAACTCATGCACTACCTCTCCTCCGATGAAATGAGCTTGAATGTCACCTATGGTCCAAAAGGCATCACATGGGACTATGATGCGGATGGCAAAGTAAAGTTAACGGATGAGTTCATTAAGGCAAGATCAGAAGATGCGGCTAAAGCGCAATTGAAGTATGGCAATACGACATTAAACTGGTTGATTAACTATGCACCGATTAACCGCACGTTACCTTTGAATGGTGCAATGGAAATTGAAAAATCAAAAGGAAATATATACTTCAGTAAGTATTTGTATGACGCGCTTCCGTTTGAATCAATTTCACCGCTAGGTGGTACGGAAGAAGCGGGTATCAATGCGAAGCGTGATGAATTACGTATAAAAACAAGAGCCAAAATGATTCTTGCGAAAACACCTGAGGATGTAGAGAAATTCTACAAAGATGGCATTGAAGCAGAAGAGAAGCTTGGATCCAAAAAATTGGAAGACTATCAAAACAAGAAGTTCCAAGAGGCCAAAAAAGCGTTAGGCATTCAGTTCGCTTGGCCAGCTAACGTCAAGAAGTAAGCAGGTAAGGGATATAATCAAACAATGGCATATGCAACGTATCGTGATGGGTCACTTTCTTCACACGCTTGCATATGCCTTTTTGTAGATTTTACAAAGGATAGGATGCATAGAGAGGAACAGAGCAGATGAGACAGGCGATGAATTTCAACACGGATTGATGAGCTACAAGCGATCCGTAAACGATGGCCCACTCTTTTTTAAAAATTACAAGAAAGAAGCGTGAATCCACATGGAAAATATTTTGAAAATCGGCATTATCGGCTGCGGAGGGATTGCGAACCAAAAACATATGCCTGCTCTCGCCAGTCTGTCGCATCTTGGGAAGATGGTTGCTTTTTGCGATATTGTAGACGAAAGGGCGATCAAGGCAGCTGCTGAATTCGGCGATGCTGATGCCAAAGTGTATAGCGATTACAAGGAACTATTGAAGGACGAATCCATTGATGTGGTGCATGTGCTGACGCCTAATCTCTATCACGCTCCTATTACTGTGGACGCTTTGGAAGCAGGCAAGCATGTGATGTGTGAAAAACCGATGGCGATTAATTCTACCGAAGCGAAGCGAATGTTGGATGCCGCGAAGAAAAGTGGCAAAAAGCTGACGATCGGTTACCAAAATCGCTTCAACGAAGAGTCGCTTGTTGTGCATAAAGCTTGCTCATCTGGCGACTTAGGCGACATTTATATGGCCAAAGCGCACGCGGTACGTAGAAAAGCTGTACCCACCTGGGGTGTTTTTACAGATAAAAAGCTGCAAGGCGGCGGAGCATTAATCGATATTGGGACGCACGCTTTGGATCTAACGCTTTGGTGTATGGACAATTATAAGCCTAAATCGGTAACGGGTTCTGTCTACTATAAGCTGAAAGACAACACGGAGGGGAATTTGTTCGGCCCATGGGATCCAGCAACGATCGATGTGGAGGATTCTGCTTTTGCTTTTATTAAAATGGAGAACGGCGCCAGCATATTCTTGGAATGCTCCTGGGCTCTTAATACAACAGAAGTGAAAGAAGCTAAAACTTCGTTGTTTGGTGTGGAAGGCGGAGCGGAAATGAAAGCAGGCCCGGATGGCAAAACGGAGCTTGTCTTTAATACCGCGAAGTACGGCAAACTCGTTGATTTTAAGCCGAATACGCGCGCCAGTGTTGCTTATTTCAACGGTGCCGAGGGGAGTCCTGGCGTATTAGAGGCTAAGCAATGGCTAGAGTGTATCATTCACGATACGGAGCCACTCGTCAAAGCGGAACAAGCGTATGTCGTCACCCAAATATTAGAGGCTGTATATCGGTCGGCTGAAACTGGACAGACAGTGGAGTTAGCAACAAACAGTGACCACAATACGTTACTATACTCGAAATAAAAAGCAGGATGACGGAGGGGTAAGCTTGAGGAAAGTTAAAGTAGGGATTATTGGCTGCGGAAATATCAGCTCGGTCTATTTCGAGACCGGGAAAAAGTTTGAAATCATCGATATCGTGGCTTGCGCAGATTTGGAATTGGAACGGGCACAATCCAGAGCGGAAGAGTTTCATATTCCTAAAGCTTGTACGGTAGATGAGCTGATTTCTGATCCGGAAATCGAGATTGTCGTTAATTTAACGATACCAAGTGCTCATGCGGAGATACATAAGCGAGCTTTGGAAGCTGGTAAACATACATACGGGGAAAAACCTATCGCCATCGAACTGGAAGATGCACAGAACATTCTGGCCCTAGCGAAGTCAAAAGGCCTGCTAGTTGGCTCTGCACCGGATACATTCCTGGGTGGAGGTATTCAGACCTGCCGTAAAATCATCGATGATGGCTGGATAGGCGAGCCTATTGCCGCAACAGCCTTTATGATGTCGCATGGACCCGAAAGTTTCCATCCGAACCCTGATTTCCTATACCAAAAGGGAGCGGGTCCGTTATTTGATATGGGACCCTATTATCTCACTGCTTTAGTGAATTTAATCGGACCTGTTCGCCGGATCGCAGGTTCTACTCGTGTGACGTTCAAAGAACGGACAGTGACGGGCCAACATCAGTATGGCAGGAAATTCCCTGTTGAGACTCCGACGCACATCAGCGGTACGTTAGATTTTGAGAATGGCGCGATTGGAACGATTGTAACCAGTTTTGACGTCTGCGGAACTCATATTCCGAGCATTGAAATTCATGGAACATCGGGATCATTGATCGTTCCGGATCCTAATCATTTCGGCGGTTCGATTTATCTCAAAAGACAGGATTATGCTGAGTTTAAAGAAGTTCCTTTCACACATGGTTTTACAACGAACAGTCGCGGTCTAGGCTTAATGGATATGGCCTATGCTATCGTAAATGGGACGGAACATCGGGCGAGCGGCGAATTGGCCTATCACGTCTTAGAAATCATGCATGGGATGTTCATCTCCTCGGACGAAGGCAAGTACTATGATACTAAGAGTATCTGCAAAATTCCGGAACCCTTGCCATTGGATATGCCGAAAAACGGGTTTTAAGGGGATTTAAACGTGTGCGAACTAAGCTGAATTTGTAAGTTTCCTCGCAGTTGGTTACCCTATAGGTAGAAGGAAGGTGCCAACAGATGGAGAAACAAACATCGTTTGACGAGGTATTCAAGCTGATGGAAGCAGCTTTTCCGGTTACGGAAATAAGAACGTATGAAGGGCAGCGCGGGCTGCTTACGCATCCCAACTATCGGCTGCATGTGAATAGAGATGAGAGTGGGGACATCCGTGGCTTTTTGGCCAGCTGGAACTTTAGCGCATTCCGGTTTGTAGAGCATATTGCCGTCAATGCGGCTATACGAGGTGGAGGCATTGGAAAACAAATGCTGACGGATTATATAAACAGCGGGACAACGCCCGTTGTGCTTGAAGTGGAGCCGCCGGATACCCATGATGCCCAGCGTAGAATTGAATTTTATCGCCGCTGCGGTTTTCATTTGAATCTATTTCCCTATGAACAACCTCCTTTAAGAGATGGGCAGCCGCACCTGCCTTTACATATCATGAGTTATCCCAATCCATTGACGGAAAATGAGTTCGTTCCCTTCAAAAATATCCTGCTCACAGAGGTATATGGACAGTCTGTAGGCTCAGTTTAATGAAATGATGTGAAGACAGCTGCTCGCTTAATGAGCGGCTGTTTTTTGCTTTTCGCACAGAAAGGAAACACTTACCATTTCGCAAAAGTTGTCAGACTTTATCGAACTATGCTAGTCTAACATAGACAAAAAATGCCGAATCTGGAGCATCAAAAGCTCTAGTACGGGGGACTTCTTTACTTGGGGTGAATGAATACACAGTTAGTCGCAGACTAATTGAGTGTACTAGGGAAAACCTCTTCCCGAACCCGTCAACTAACCTCGGAGGCTTCAAGGAGGCACAACGTTTTGAAAGTTTTCGCAAAAAGGTTTATTTGTTCATGCGCTCTTCTAGGCGCCGCATTAGTGATGTACACCGCACCATCTGCTCACGCAGCAAGCATCGATTCCTCGGTGAAGGTTCAGGTGAATGATGAATTGCTTCAATTCCCTGAAGTTCAGCCGTTTATCGATGAGGAAGGTGTGCTTCAAGTTCCATTGCGTGTGCTCTCAGAGAAGCTAGGCTATCAAGTTAGCTGGGCCAAGCAAGGCAATGGCGTTCTTGTTACGCTCGTGAACAAAGACATGTCGATTCATCTGGGTACAGACGAAGATCACGCACTTGTGAACAGCAAGGTGATTACGTTAGAAAGCAGCCCAACTTTGCATGAAGGGAATACGTTTGTTCCACTTCGTTTCATCACCGAAACATTCGGATCCGCGATTGAGTGGAATGATGCGAACAAAATCGCCATCGTAGATGTCGACGGTAAGTCGCATAAACCAGCTTGGATCGCACCTCCGCCAGCACCGAAAGCAGCTCCTGCAGCACCAAAAGTCGTACAGCCTACCGTTTCAGAACAAATTATTCAAGCTGCGACGGCTTATCAAGGAACGCCTTACCGTTGGGGAGGTACAACACCGAGTGGTTTCGATTGTTCAGGTTTTGTACGCTATTTATTCGAGGCAAAGGGCATTGACCTGCCGCGTACTTCTGTGCAAATGTATGATCAAGCGGGAACGCGAGTGACCGATTTGAAGACGGGGGATCTGGTATTCTTCGCTTCAGGCATTGTGAATCATGTCGGCATTTATTTGGGAAATAATCAATTCATTTCCGCGACAACATCCGGTGGTGTAGCCATCGATAGTCTCAGCAGCTCCTACTGGGGTTCGAGATATGTAGGCGCTAAACGCGTTCTGTAAATGTGATCGTTGGAAAATGTGTAAGAGCATACGTTCGTAATGTCTTTCGAAAAAGAAAGCATAACGGGCCTATGCTCTTTTTTTGGCTGTTTTTGCGCGAAATCCTGCGATTTTTATCGAATTTTTGAGGATTATAGCCTATAATGAAAAAATGGTTGGAAGAAAGTAGGTGACACGTACGGCATGCAAGTCAGTGTCTGGAAAAGCTGGTTTCATAGAATAAAATTGTCGGGTCGAACAGATCGCATGTTTAGCGTGGAATCGAGTCCTGCCATACCGGAAGACATTCGGGAAGTGATTGAGCAATTTTTTCGAACCTATCATCATTTCAAAGGGGCAAGGCAGTTTCAGACGGATACGTTTATCAAAGAAGTCTTCTATGCAACGAAGCAGGATCCGAAGGATCAGCGTTCGATTGAAGAAATGGAAGCTTATATTCAGCGTAAAAATGTGCATCGACTGCGTCTGAAATCCTATGTAATTGATGAGTATTTGCGCATCGGCGAAAAGGTGTGCATGATCGGTGTGACGAGGGAGTTCAGCAATGCTCACCGCAATCGCGTATTATATTTTATCATCCAAGAAGATGGGGTTTGGCGGTTCCATCATATCGTGAGATCACTTCACGGTAAAATCCTAGAGAAGTTCCAAGTGAAGGAACAGATGGGATTCGTGGTCGGCGACGATAAAGTCGCGCTTCTCTTTCTCACCCATGCAGATTCCGCGGATGCGACTTCCTTTATTTTGGGAGATTATGTCCATATGGAAGGCTTCTTGGAAGTAGAGCAAGAGGTAAGCGGTCAACTTTTTTATCGCGTTGTGCGAATGAATCGGGTGCATTAATCAGTCCGACATAGATAACTACATAATCGACAAATAAGATAAATACATAATCCTACATAGAAGATAAATACATACATAAATAAGCTTTGCTCATTGGAGTAACGCTTATTTGAAGTTTCACTTATATATGGCTAGCGAGCCCTATTTGTTGGTTGGCGAGGGCTTCTTTTTCAATTCTTTCAAGGAATAGAAGGTCCCTCTCCAGATGATGCCGCCTTGCTTCCAAGTGAGCCATACGGAGCGGACGATGGTGTAAAGCAGCAGTGCTGCACTGATGGGAAGCAGGTATGCCTCGTTACCGCGTTGACTCATCAGATGGAACATGAGCTTGCGATACAGCCAGATTTGTAAACACACAGCGACGGCTAGCAGGGCGCCCCGCCAATCCCATAGGAGAATGAGACCGAGCCAAGGCCCGATAAAGAAGATCAACTGTCCCAGGCAAGCTAGTACAGCGACGGTGTAACTATAGCGGAAGCCGGAGAATAAATTCTTTTCTAGGCCAGTGATGGCCTCTTGAAGAGAGCGGTACCACTCTACTTGTAAGAGATGCTTGCCAGAAAGTACCTTTTGTCTGAAGCCGGCTCTTTTGAGAAAAATACCTAATTGGAGGTCGTCATCAGGCCTAAGGGCAATGGCTTGGTGCGTACCGATGGCTTCATACGCCTTGCGGCTTACCATATTGAAAGCGCCGATCCCAATGCCCGGCTCACGGGCGCTCTCACGGTTGGCACGCCAAGGGCGAACGAATAAAGAGAACGAGAACAGAAAGAAATGAACGAACCCGCGCAGCAGAGCGCCTTTGGCCAGCATATGCGGGGTTAATGTGAGATGATCGACCTCGTTTTGCTTCATATAGGTGACTGCATCTTGAATCGTGCTTGGCGCAAAAAGAATATCAGCATCTGTAAAAAGGATGTACTGGCCTCTAGCCTGCAGATACCCTTGGTAGAGTGCGTGGTTTTTGCCTAGCCAGCCTTTGGGCAGCTGTGTAATGTGGATGATTTGGAGCTTCGTGTGAATGTCGCTTTTACCTTCGGACCATTGTCGTAGTTCGTCCAGCCGAACTCCGGTAGCGTCTTGGGAACGATCGTTCACAGCAATAATTTCAAGTCGCGGATAGTGCTGGGATAGTAAATGTTGAACCGTTTCACGAATGGTGCCCTCTTCTTCTTTGGCAGCAATTATTACGGAAACAAGTGGGGGCTTCTCTAGAAGCTTGGTGGATGGAGGTAAGGTAGAAAGTAAATGAATGTTTCTCTGCACTTCAATGAGAGCATAAAACCAATAGAGCAAAGTCAGAATAGCAAGGATCCCTAAAGTAGACATGGTATATCTCCTTGTGAAAGAATAGAAGTTGACCGCATTATATCATTCATTAGGAGTGAGGGGAAATATCTCTGCATACCTGAAGGGGAGGCCATGATGGAGGAAGAACGGATTGAACACTTGGAGCAATTTTGGAAAAAGATGAATGGTGAGCATTTGGCTCTGTCCCTTAAAAAGATTGCGATACAGTCGGAACTTAGCCCGAGCAAGGTGACTTTTGTCTGTATTGGCACAGATAGATCGACGGGAGATTCCTTGGGCCCAATGGTGGGCAGTAAGCTTGCGGAGCTCGGCTATCCGTCTGTGATTGGCACTTTAAAAGCACCGTGTGATGCAAGTAATTTAGTCATGCGTCTGGAGGAAATTCCTCAGGGCACGATGGTTATCGCGATTGATGCTTGTTTGGGACAAAAATTAAGTGTAGGTATGTACCAACTATCGAATCAGCCTTTGGCTCCAGGGAAATCCGTCGGAAAAGTGCTACCGCCGATTGGCGACTATACCATTGCGGCGATCGTGAATGCCGATGGGCCAAGACAGTATAATATTTTGCAAACGACTTCGTTATATTATGTGCTAAACATGGCTGATGAGGTGACGAAAGCTATTAGCTATGGAATTCCTGTACAAGTATAACCATGTGTGATGAGAAGGATCGGAGTGATTAGTGAGTGATAGGAGCAGGTGGACCAGGCGGGCCTGGAGGGATGGGACGGCTTTCCGATCGGAATCGGCCCAAGGCGAAGCTGAAGGATGTATCGGTACGAAGGATTTTGCAATTGTTCAAAAGGTATTGGGCACAAATTATTGTGATTATTGGCTTGGCGCTGCTTGCGGCAGTGATTGGGCTTATCCCGCCTCTGGTCATGAAAGAAATCATTGATACGGCGATTCCGCAGGGGCGTGTCAAACTGTTGTCGGTTATGGCGCTGATGATGATCTTGCTTCCTGTGTTGAGCGGTATGCTCGGCGTGTGGCAGAACCATCTTAATACCAAAGTAACCCAAGGGGTTATTCGGGATTTGGGGCAGTCGTTGTTCCATAATTTGCAGCGGCAATCGATGGCGTTCTTCACTGACGCACGTTCCGGAGAAATTGTGCAGCGGATTACGGGCGATGTGCAGTCTGTACAAAGTGTAGTTACGTCGATCGTCGTATCTTCCATCACGCAGATCGTGATTGTGTTCACAACCATCGGTATTTTATTCGCGCTGGATTGGAAGCTGGCGATTATTTCTGTGCTGATTTTGCCGCTTTTCGTGCTACCTGTCAAAAGGGTATCCAAGATGCGGAAAGAACTTCGGGTTGAAACGCAAAAAGTACGTTCGGATATCACCTCACAGCTCAATGAGAATTTCGGTATATCGGGCGCGCTATTGACGCGGATTTTCGGCCGAGAGAAACAGCAAGAGCAAGCTTTTACGACGATGAATCAAAAGGTCATGGATCTCGAGCTGCGGCTCAATCTGGTTGGCCGTTGGTTCGGGATGGCCACAAGTACATTAGGGCCGCTTGGCACGGCGATTATTTATATCTACGGCGGATACTCCGTCATACAAGGCCATATGACATTAGGCTCGATCGTCGCGTTTACGGCGTATTTGGGTAGGTTGTATATGCCGGTTGGTACACTGCTCAACCTGCAGGTAGAGGTGGCGACAGCGCTGGGCGTGTTCCAGCGAATTTTTGAGTATCAGGACATGGTGCCTGATGTCATGGATGCCGAGGATGCGTTCGAGCTCGGACCGGTAAAGGGACGTGTGGCGTATAAGGGAGTTTCTTTTGCTTATAAGCCGGATAAAGGTGGGGAGAGAGGGAAGGTTGGGAAGCCGGCAGAGCGAGGGACGGCTGGAGAGCTGGCAGAGCGCGGGAAGGCTGGGGAACTGGTAGAGCGAGGGAAGGCTGGAGAGCTGGCAGAGCGAGGGAAGGCTGGGGAGCTGGAAGAGCGAGGGAAGGCTGTTCAGTATGCGCTGCGCGACATCACTTTCGAGGCGCAACCGGGTGAAATGGTTGCGCTCGTTGGGCCTAGCGGCGCCGGGAAGTCGACGCTGATTGGGATGATCGCTCGACTGTACGATCCGACAGCAGGTAGTATTGAGGTCGACGGCGTGAACGTTCGTGCCGTCGAATTGGCGTCACTGCGCGCGCAGATCGCGTACGTGACGCAGGAGTCGTTTCTGTTCCACGCGACGATTGGCGACAACTTGCGCTTTGCGCGGGAGGACGCTACGCGTGAGGAGATGGAGGCCGCTTGCCGGCAGGCTTACATCCACGATTTCATCATGTCGTTACCCGAAGGGTACGACACGATGGTTGGTGAGCGTGGACACCGGCTCTCCGGTGGCGAGCGCCAGCGGATCGCGATTGCTCGTGCGATCCTGAAGCGCCCGCGCATCCTCATTCTCGATGAGGCGACGTCGCACTTGGACTCGGAATCCGAGTCCTATGTGCAGGCGGCGCTCGAGAAGCTGATGCAAGGGCGCACGACGCTTGTGATCGCGCACCGGCTCTCCACGGTGCTAGCCGCCGATCACATTCTGGTGATCGAAGCGGGCAGCGTCGTGGAGCGAGGCACGCACAGCGAGCTGCTTGCGAAGGAAGGGCTGTACGCACGGCTGTACAGCACGCAGTTCGCGAAAGCTGCCGAGGAGGCAGCGAAGTAGGGGGCGGTGGCGAGGTTGTAACGCCCAAAAAGGGCGCTATAGCCTAGCCGCGTCGACTGGCATGGCCGAGAAAGCCTATCGTAAGGCCCGCAAAGGGCCTTACAGTAGAACTGGCCAGCCGAACGCGCCGCGTAACGCCCAAAAAGGGCGTTACAGCGCAGACGCATCGGTTCGCTGGGCGAAAAAGCCTGTCGTAAGGCCCGGAAAGGGCCTTACAGTAGAACTTGCCCGCGTTACGCGCCGCGTAACGTCCAAAAGGGGCGCTACAGTGCAGCCGCGTCGGCACGCTGGGCCGGAATAACCTACCGTAAGGCCCCAAAAGGGCCCTACAGCAGAACTGACCCGCCGAACACGCCGCGTAACACCCAAAAGGGCGCTTACAGTGCAGCTGTGTCGGCACGTTGGACCGGAAAGCCCACCGTAAGGCCCGAAGGCCTTACAGTAGAACTTGCCCGTGTTACAGCCAACCGTCGGTACGCTTTGCTGAATCTTACTATTGCACACATAAAAAGGGATGCTCCCAAGGTCATCTGACCAATGGGAGCATCCCTTTTCCTTGAATGTAACTGAACATGAGCAGCTCCACCTCAAGTCCTCGCCTTGAAACACGAAACTTCCTACAAACCACCACCGCAAATCACGCGCCCCATTGGATAAATACACCAGATTGCCCTTAAAAGTAGCTAAAAATTAGATTTCATTGGACAAATCCACTCCGGAGTAGAAAGAGTGGCCTTTTTCAGCCATTATTCGGATAATTCACTGGAGAAATCCAATGGATTGCTCTTTTTCCGCCAAAATTGGGAGTTTACACTGGACATTTCCAGTAGAATCGGGATAATGTCCGTGGGTTGCAGGGTTGCAGGGTTGCAGGGTTGCAGGGTTGCAGGGTTGCAGGGTTGCAGGTTTTAACGAGTACACTATTTCAGCAATTCAGCATTACTCAAGATCAGTCCAATTCATCGGCGTACACAAATCCCGCTAGTCCAGAATCCGAACACCCGCTTGTGATGGATGAGCTCCCGTCCCTGTTCCACTGTTTCCAGCACCAGCACCACCAACGGAGCCATCTGTCGGAGCAGTAGCATCCAATTTAGCACCTTCCCGCAGCAAATATCCGAAAAATAACACATAGTACGACACGATGATGAAGAAGACGCCTGCGGTGACGGGATCTTTGGAGAATTGTGAGAAATCAGCAGGATTGATTTGGGTGGTTGACCCTGTGGAAATGGCAATCGAGGCGTAGCGGTAAGCGATACGGCCAAGGAATAGAATAAGCACGGTGACTTCGACCCAGAGGTGTGTCCGATAGTACCAGCCATCACTTCGATGCTCGAAGCGGGTATGGCGAATTGCGGTGAGACCTAGGAAGGTACCGCCAGCAAGGCCGATTAAATACCCAATGAAATGAATGGGATGCACAAAGCCAAGGAGGAAGATGATGACACCGAGGATACTGAACAGCGACAGACGAAAGGTGAGGCGGCCACGGGAAAGCTTTTGAAAGCCAATGGAGCGCTTGGTTCGTCGATAGATAATAAAGCCAATGATGAGAACCGGAATCACATAATGCATCGCGTCTTGCATGGGGGGAATCCTCCAAATCACATAGTCTTTCCTTATTGTAGCAAATTTGGACGGTGCATCGTGCGAAATGTTATTCCGTTTACAAAATTGTGTCATACACTTAATAGTAGTGCGATAAACTTACTATTACACACTCTAAGTGCCGCAAGGAGTTGACGGTAAATGGCTCTGATTACTCATGTTAATGTAGCTAACGCAGTAAATGAAATTTACTGTTGTCTTCGTAATAAAATTGTGAAGCTAGACGCGCAGCAGAAGGAGCAGTTTTGCAAAGGTTGTAAAATGTTCGCAGGTAGTGCGGCGGGCTACGAGCGAAGTGTGTCCTGTGTGTGGGAGGATTTACGGACGGTGAATAATCCGCATGTGGTCCTAGATCCAGCCCAAGAGTTTATTCATAACCAAATTCGCCAAGTGCCGCCCGAGGGTCCGGCCTTATTTGTATATACACCAAGATGGTAAAGCACATTCTGTTTGATTTTGATGGGACACTCGTCGATTCAAGAGCACTGCTGGTTAAGCTTTACAATGAAATGGCTGTCCAGCATCGGTTTCGTCCTATTCGTGAGCAAGACCTGATGTCGCTGCGCTCCATGTCAATCTCTGAACGTGTAGACCGGTTAGGCGTACCTGTGCTTCAAATTCCTAAGCTTATGGTCGCAGGGCGACAGCTGTATCATGAGAATATCCGAACGGTGCAGATCGTACCTGGCATGAAAGAGATCATTGCGAAGCTTTCCTCACAAGGGTTGAAGAGTTCAATACTTTCTTCCAATTCAGAGGCAAACATCCGTCTATTTTTGAGGAAAAATAAGCTGGAGAGCGCGTTTAAGGAGATCATATCGGCGAAGCATATCTTCGGAAAGCACCACTCGATTCGCAAAGTGATGAAGCAATGGGGAACATCGCCTACACGGATGATTTATGTGGGGGATGAATTGCGGGATATTGAATCTTGCAAAAAATTGGGCGTACCCATCATCGCCGTGACGTGGGGGTATGATTCTCCACAGCTGTTAAGCAGCGGCCACCCGGACTATCTCGTTCATACACCAGGAGAATTATACCGGACGTTAATGAGTTTAAGTTGAGGTTACGGTTTAGCCTGATGTAGCCGAGGTCGATTTCATTGGATTGTGATTATGTAAAAAGGAAGAAGAGCCGCCACAGGACATGGACTGAGGTGGCTTTTTGGCATGCGCGAAGACGGTGAGCGCAGAATTAGCAGTTAGGTACGATTTTCAAGTAAAATAGAAAAGTAAAGCGAGAAGTCAGAATCACGATAGGAGAGAGATGAACGATGTTATTTTATTCGATTATTTTTGTGATAACGGCTGTTGATCAGATGTCTAAGTATTGGATACGCAATGTGCTCAAGGTTGGGGAATCCATGCCCTTTTATAAAGATTTCATTTCATTTACGTATTATCAAAATAGTGGGGCAGCCGGCAGCTCGTTGCAAGGATGGGCTCCTTTATTAGGCTTGCTAGCGGTTCTGATTGTAGCCGGAATCTGGTGGTACCGTAGAAAAGGCGGCCTGCAAGGCACCATGAAGGAAATTGCAGCAGCGCTGCTTGTCGGTGGAGCGATTGGGAACGGAATTGAGCGGCTGCTCTTCGGGAAGGTCACGGATTTCATCGTCATTCACTCGGGGAATGGGGTTATGAATCTAGCGGACATGGCCATTAATTTAGGTGTTGTGCTGTATGTGGTGGACATGCTGCTGTCACAGAGAGTAAATTGGAAGAGAAAAGGAAGAAAAGTACAAATTTAGGGACGAAAGTCCTTCTTTTTCTCTAAATACTAGATCTAAAGAACTATTTATGATATCCTTCAAGTAGGCAAATGCAAGTGGAGGGATGTCATATGAAGGCGGATCGACAAGCACTTGTTGATGAGTTTTTTGCGATGATTCGAAAGCTGAACCGAACAGGTTCAGATATTATGTATGTCAGGGATTTTTTCTGGCGATCGTCAGAAACGAGAGGCTTTGTTACGCCTACAGTTGAGTTTTTGACCGTTCTCAAAACGTATAACGCGGTTCTTTTTCATGAATTTCGTAAATCGCTTGTTCCCAACACCAGTATGCATATCCTAGCGAATGTTCATATGGAAGCGGGAGACGCACTGATTAGTTTAGGCATTACGAACTTGGAAGAACTCGAGTTAGCCGTAAAAGGCAGAATTTTAACGAAAAGTACCACTTAATTGTTACCAGTATGCGAATAACATGAGCATGTAAATGTTGATTATAGTGTACAAAAGCCCAAGCGATGAAGCGTCGCTTGGGCTTTATGAGTTATTCTTCCTTCTTTTGCTGCAAAGCAGCAAGCAGCTTGTCTGCGAGTGAGTTACCCAGCTGAGCTTGATCGGAGAACTTCTCGATCAGTTGTCGGTTGGCTTTGGCATTCGCTTTGCGACCACCGCCGGTAGACTCCCCATCGATTTTCTCTACGACATTGCACGGACGGCATTGGAAATACTTGCCGGCTTTACCCGTGTGGAGTTCCATTTTTTTATGACAATGCGGACACCGATGGTTCGTTAATTGACCGTCGGCTTCCCGTTTATAGGAGCACTCGCGACTTGAGCACACAAGGTAACGGCCGCGTTTGCCTTTCACTTCTTGCAGCAGCTCACCGCAATCCGGGCATTTACTGCCGGTTAAATTATGAGGTTTATACGCAGCGGAGCTTCGTTTCACCTCATCAACCAGCTCCGCTGCTTTCTTGCGAATGCCGCTAAGGAAAGCTTCCATGCTGCCTTTCCCTTTGGAAATTCGCTCAAGTTCCTGCTCCCAGCGAGCAGTTAGTTCTGGTGAGCGAAGCTCCTCGGAGGCGAGTTCAATAAGCTGAGTGCCCTTGCCGGTAGGCATCAGCAAAGAGCCTTGACGCTCGATGGTGTCGGAGGACACGAGCTTCTCGATAATATCGGCGCGCGTTGCAGGTGTGCCTAGGCCGAATTTTTCCATTTGTGAGAGCAAGGAAGCTTCGTTATGCCGAGAAGGCGGCTTCGTCTGACGGCCGATTTGTCTGATGTTGCGTGCAGTTACGGCTTCTTTCTCCGAAGCTTTTGGCAGTAATTGAGCTGACGAATCATCCTCGGAATCAGCTTCGTCTCGGTCCGGATCTGTGAAGTCCGTCGCACCGTATACCTCTTTCCAGCCCGCCTGTTTCACAACTTTGCCAGAAGCATAGAGCTTCTCTCCGGCGATTTCGATCGTCAGCTTCGTTTCATCATACCGGCAAGGCCCGCTGAACAACGCGAGGAACCTGCGGAGGATAAGGTCATACAGGCGGCGTTCATCCGCACTTAACGTGGCGAGTGAGATCGCTTCTCCTGTCGGGATAATCGCATGATGATCGCTTACTTTGCTGTCATCAACAATCCGTTTCGTGATGGTCAGCGGCTTGCGAATAAACGGTGCAGCCAGCGCTGCATAAGGGCCGATTGCTGCGCCTTTTAATCGTCCGAGCAGGGTCGGAACCATATCGGAGGTCAAGTAGCGCGAGTCTGTTCGCGGATACGTCACGAGCTTATACTGCTCATACAACCGCTGCAGCACGTTCGATGTCTGTTTGGCAGAGAAGCCGAATTTGCGATTCGCATCGCGCTGCAGCTCGGTCAAATCATAAGCGAGCGGATGCGGGATCTGCTTCTCGGTTTGCTGCACCTGCACGATGCGGCCGCTCTGGCCGTGCAGCTTGGCTTTTAAGGCATCGGCACGCTCGCGATCAAAGATGCGCGAGTCGCCGGTTTTCGGGTCCCGCCATTGGGCGCGAAAGGACCCGAGCTCGGCTTCGATCAACCAGTAGTCGACGGACCGGAAATCCCGGATTTCCGCCTCACGGTTGATCATCATAGCCAGCGTGGGCGTCTGCACACGCCCAGCGGACAAGGACGCGCCGAACTTGCTGGTCAGCGCGCGCGTCACATTGAGGCCGATGAGCCAATCGGCCTCGGAACGGCAGACGGCTGCCTGATACAGCCGGTTGTAGTCCGTGCCGGGCTTCAGCTGCGCGAAGCCCTCGCGAATCGCCTGATCCGTCTGCGACGAGATCCAAAGCCGTTTGAACGGCTTCTTCCAGCGGATCAGCTCCATAATCCAGCGCGCGACGAGTTCGCCTTCGCGCCCCGCATCCGTCGCAATGACCAGTTCTGCAAGGTCACCCCGCCGGCTGAGATGCTCGATCGCACGGTATTGCTGCGACGTTTCTTTCATAACTTTGAGCTTCATTTTGCTCGGAATAATAGGTAGGTCTTCAAGGTTCCACGTCTTATATTTCGGATCATAATCATCGGGCTCAGCGAGTGTGACGAGATGGCCAAGCGCCCAAGTGACGACATATTTGGCACCTTCGTAATGGTGTTTTTGCTTCTGATTACAGCCGAGCACACGTGCGATTTCCTTGGCGACACTTGGTTTTTCAGTTAGTACGAGAATTTTCATCGGGATCATAACCTCTTTTCTACTTAGGAAATAGCATAAGCCAAAGAGCCCATCTTTACAAACCTATCAAGATATAGGAATATTCAAACGCTTATGACGAAATAAAGCGGATTCTGTCTATTTTAGTCCGAATATAAGGTATAATAGTGATAAATCGAATGAAAAGGGGGGAAACCTTGATGGGGCGCATGCTTTCTCTTTTTTCCAATCATACCATTAAAATGAGACTTCAACTCTGGATCAGTGCCAGTATCGTGATCCTTGCGTTCTCTATCATTGTTCCTTTTTATTCTATAGAGAAGAAAAATCGGCTAGATGAAGCCAGCGTTCAATTGAAACAAGTGATTGCTTTGCAAAGTTTATATATCGAGCGGTGGAATCAAGAGAAACTGGATGCGATTAAACGATTTACGCTTTCCGATAATGCGAAGTTTCATCATATTGGTGATTTAAAACGAGAATTTCAAGATTATGCGCAAGTGAATTCGGAATTCGCATCCATTATGTTCGTGGAGCCCGACGGTTATATTCGATCCGACACGGATCCTAAGAAACAGATGTATGTAGGGGATCGGCAGTATTACATCCGGGGGAAGGACAAGAAAAGCTTCATCTCTGGTGTCATTGTGACAAAGGAATCAGGGATACCGATTATTACATTCTCCGCACCTGTTCTAGGCGATCATAATGACTTCAAAGGTGTGGTGGTGGGGATTGTCACACTTGAGATGTTGAATAAACTAATCTCACGGCTAAGTTTTGGCGATTCAGGTGAAGTCTATGTCCTGGATGGGCAAGGGAATATTGTAACTGCCTCTAATCATTCCGGGGTGAATGGCATCACACAGCAGGTTACTTCAGAAATTTATCATCGTGCCATCACCAACAGTACTGTTCGAACCGCATATACAGGATTCCGGGGCGAGCGTGTTTATGGAGAGTATCAATGGTCTCAGGAGAAAGCTTGGCTTGTCGTTGGTGAAATTACGCAGAAAGAAGTATTTCATAAGCTGAATGCCTTAGGCATAACTATCATTATTATTTCATTGATAGCGCTTCTACTCAGTATTGTCGCTGCGATTATGATTGCTTCGAAGATTGAGAGGCCCATACGGTATTTATTGCGAGCCACCAAGGTTATCCAAAAAGGGAATTATGATTATCAAATCAATGCTGACAAAATTAGAACAGCTCCGGCTGAACTCAAACAATTAGTTACCACGTTTAATTTGATGTCGGATCGCTTGAAATCGAACATATCCTTGTTGGAGTACTCGGCATGGATGGATCAGTTAACCGAGATGCATAACCGTCGTTATATGATGCTGAAAGGAAATGCGCAATTACAGCATTGTATCGCCTCCGGCCATACGTGCTCGGTCATGATGATGGATATTGATTATTTCAAGAAAATTAATGATACGTACGGTCATTTAGTCGGTGATGGCGTGCTCCACCATGTCGCGGGTATTCTGAAACGGTATGAAGGCCCGGATGTGATCGCTGCTCGATATGGCGGGGAGGAGTTCATCGTGCTGCTTCTGCGCCAAGATGCGCAAGAAACGGCTGCGTTAGCGGCGGAATTGCGAGAGCTGTTAATGGCAGAGCCCTACAGGAATGAACAGATTACTGTTAAAATTACGGCAAGCATGGGGATCGCGGAATATGCACATACGCTGGAATATGGGACCATGGTGCTGGAAGACATGGTTTCTCGCGCGGATCATGCCCTCTATCGGGCGAAATCCGGCGGTAGAAACCGTGTTGAGATTGATCGCAGAGGGATAGATGAGGATCATGTGTAAAATAGGAGCTGGAGGCGTGCTATGAAGGGACAAACAGCAATTGTTGCAGGCGGAACAGGTCTTGTCGGAAGAGAATTAATCAAGCAGCTTGCAGCAGATTCAGATTATGATCGCGTGATTGCGCTTGTTCGTAAGAAAACGAGCGGTGAAAATCTGGGTGGGCAGGGGAAAGTCGAACAACGGGTTATCGATTTCAATAAGCTGGGAGATGCACTCAAGGCATCTGAAATCGCGCATGCACATGTTTTTTGCACCTTAGGCACGACAATCAAAAAGGCTGGTTCCCAGCAACAATTTCGTAGAGTAGACCTCGATTATCCCTTACAGCTAGCTGAATTAGCAAGCAAGGGACAGGCCGATGCTTTCGCGATCGTGACCGCGATGGGCGCGGACCGCAATTCTGCCTTTTTCTACAACAAGGTCAAAGGTGAGGTAGAGGATCGGCTGCGGAAGCTGCGGCTGCGTGCCGTATACTTGCTTAGACCTTCGCTGATCCTAGGTGATCGAGACGAGCGTCGTCTAGGGGAGAAGCTGGGTATCCTATTGTCTCGAGCGATTACCCCGCTTATGGTGGGCCGTCTGCGGACGTATCGTCCGATTCATGAGAGCACGATAGCGACGGGGCTAATTCGTTCAGCGAAGTCGGGTCAAACAGGAGTGAAGGTGCTAGCTTCGGATCGAATTGCAGCTTTGGCTGGCAAGTAACGGTAGCCGAGCTTAGCCCGAGGGTATCGGAAGTTATGAATTGCTTCGATCGCCATTTTGTCATAAGATTAGGGACGTTGATTATTTATTCCCTTAACGAAAATAGAAAGAAGGTACACACCCATGATCGATCATATCGTCCTTGTTAAATTTGGTGAAACGACTACGCAGGAGCAGCTTCAAGAGGTCGTTGACCGCTTTAAAGCGCTTCGCGCTCATCTTACAGGTATCGTGGATATTCAAGCGGGCATTAACTTTTCTGAGAAAAATCAAGGTTTCCAAGTTGTATTATCTGTACGATTCGAGGATCGCACAGCGCTGGCTGCTTACGGCCCTAACCCAGAGCATCAAGCGGTTGCTGCCTACATTCGCGAGGTTGGCCGAGTGGACAGCTTGATCGTGGATATTGAGATTTAGGGTTTTGGTTTCAATGTGTGAAACTTCTGGTTGGGGACGAGCAGCATCAGGAGTTCGAGCTGGAAGCTGATGTACTAGCAGTAGCAAGAGTGAAACGCAAGATCAGATGCTTGAACTGGAAGCTAATACAGTAGTTGGAGAAGAACTGGAACCGCAGCTGGAGGAAGGGAACGTAGTTCCGCTATTTCAACCAGATAAGCTGGAATTGGCGAGATAGGGAACGAGGATCCGCTATTTTGTTGTTTTTAACCTAAAATAGGGGAAAGCGAGCAAATAGCGTACTCACGTTCCGTTACTCCGGATTTTTGCGTAAATTCCGAGAAATAAGGGATCTACGTTCCCAAACGGGCAGCAGGGGCTCACATGGGCACCACAAGTTGCTTGGACAGTAGCCTCAGTTCACAACCATTGGACCTGAAGTTTTCACCGATGGTGCTCACTTGGCGACACAAGTAACTTAATTGTGAACTTGGACTCGTATCTTTGAGACTCTAAGGCCTTCACCCTAGCAGCATACAACCCAAAAAGACAACCGATCCCGGTTGTCTTTTTTGCTACCAAAGCCCAACGGATGCGGCACTAACTGGCGGTGAGTCTATCGGCGGCGCATCCTAGCATCTCCCTACATCATCCCTACATCCTCCTCCTATACTCCGAAGGAGACAACTGCGTAAACCCGCGAAACAGCTTGATAAAATAGCTCGTATGTTCAAAACCAAGCTGCTCCGCGATTTGTTCAATACTCGCATCGGAGGTGTCTAAAAGTTCGCGCGCGCGCTCCATTTTGGAGCGAGTGACGAACTCGACGAAGGTTTCACCGGTTTCTTTTTTGAACAGGCGGCTGAAATGGGAGGGGTTCAGGTTCAGGCGACCCGCCATTTCTTCCATACTGGTCCGTTCGCCTAGATGAAGCAGGATATAGCGCTTCGCATCGGCGATTTCTTTGCGCACGGTGTGATGGCTGAGCGCTTGTACGGCTGCTCTTTTATCCAAGAGAAACTGATGCGTCCACTCTTGCAGATGATCCAGTGTAACGATCGCATAAATAGTCTGGTGCAGCAGCTCGGCCTTGAAATTCGAGACAAAATGCTGCATCACGATATATTTGAGCTCCAGCTCCATCACCAGATTGACCATCCAGCTGCGCACGGTATCTACAGGATAGTGTTTGGTTCGAAAGAGCCCGAACCATTTGGTCATCGCAGCTTGCAGATCCTCTTCATTGCTGCTCTGGATACAGGTGCGGAAATCTTGAACAGCTTCGGAGTAATGTACGAAGAGGTCGTCGTCCGTGGGCACCATGGGTACAACAGGTCCGATTCGCTTTTCTCCGGCATAGAAACGAAATAACTTGGCATCCAGCAACGCTTGGATTTGCTTTTTCAACGAAGGCAGATCATCACAGAGCTCCCCGATATAGAGCGAGATATCGATGCGCATGTAATGGTGGAAAGCCTGCTGCGCCTGGTGGAGCGCGGTACGGATTTCTTCATGTATGTTTCGTTTCAACGTTCTGGGGAAGGGAAACAGCAGGATCGCGTGCCGCTCATCCAGAGAGAGATTAACGCAGCCCTCGGTAGATATCGACTCGTTTAAGGTGTTATCCAGCACAAACTGCACCAAATGAGCGCCGCCAAAACGTGACTCCACATCGGCGATGCGCTCGGGTAAAGCGAGAACAGGCAGATAGCAGCTGCCATCTTTCAGGTGGATGCCGAAGGACGCGGCCTTCTCTGCCCACTCGGCTGCGTTCAGTACAGGCTGCTCGAGCAACGTTCGCAGGAAGGTGGAACGGATGACGGAGCTGTTTTGCTGCACGACTGCCTGCAGCTTGCGGACGTCCTGCTTCGCAGTTCTTTCCTCATTCATCTGCGAGACGAGCGTTTGGAGCAGCTCGATGAGATGCTCGATCTGCAAGCTCTCCTTAAGCACATACTCGCTTACATGCAATTTAACGGCTTTCTGCGCATAGTGAAAATCTTCGTGGCAGGAAAGGATAATCGTTTTTAACTGCGGATTGCTAGCGCGAACCTTCTCTAAGAGCTCGATGCCATCCATAATCGGCATTCCGATGTCGGTAAGGAGGATGTTAGGGCGATGCAGCTCGCAGGCCTCGAGGGCTTCTTCACCGTCGGCACAAGCGGCCACAAGGGTTAATCCTAAGGATTCCCAAGGGATGCTTGAGGTTAAATAATCTAGGATCGGTATATGATCATCAGCGAGCACGACTTTATACAAGAGGTTCACTCCTTCTGAAATCAGCAGGAATATGGAGTTCAATCGTCATTCCTTGTTGTGGCTGGCTGTGAATGTTCATCTCGAAAAGATCGCCATAAATCAATTTAAGCCGTTCGTATACATTCGAAAGACCGATACCGGAAGAACGTGTGCCATCCAGCATCGCGGATTGGATGACGATCTGCTGCTTGTTGCGAAGGAGGCGTTCTTGTAATTGCCGGAGGGTCACGTCATCCATCCCTTTGCCATCGTCTTTGATCGTAATGAGTAAGGTGCTGCCCGTCTTCTGAGCACGGATTACGATAGTGCCCTTCTTGCGATTAAAGCCATGCTTATAGGCATTCTCGATGAGAGGCTGAAGGATAAATCGCGGTATTTCTTCCATCAGCAGCTCGGGGGCCACATCTACAAATACGGCAGCAGGATGCCGAATGGCAAAATTCATCAAATCCATATACTGCTTAATCGTGGCAAGCTCGGCATGTAAGGGAATGAACTCCAGTTGATTGGAAATCATCGCACGGAGCAGGGAAGACAGGGATTCGACTAGTTCGGCGTTCTCTTTATCCTCCTTCATCAACAGCTTCAAGCGTATCGAGCTTAGCACGTTAAAAAGAAAATGCGGATGAATCTGGGCTTGCAGCATAGCTAGCTCCGCATGACGCTTCAGTTCTTGCTCGAGTTTCACATGCTCCAACATCTCCAAGATGCGGTCCAGCATGTTGTCAAAAGAGCGGCCGAACTGCCCGACTTCGTCACCGCCTCGAATATTCGAGCGGACACTCATGTCGCCAGCTTCGACTTTTTGCACCACAAGACCCAGTACTTTGATCGGCTTTGTGAAACGCTGTAGCAGGTAGACAAGGGCAATCAGAAAGCCTGCTGCGAAAAGGACTTGCAGAATGAGGCCGGAATGGTACATGCCTGTGAGTTTTTCTGTCAGTTGTTCGTAGGGAGCCACACTCACGAGCTTCCAACCGGCAAAGCGCAAGGGAAGGGACGTATAAAGCTGATTGGTACCATGCAGCTGAATCATGCCTGATGGGTTGACTTGGTTGACATCCATAATCGTATGAAAGGATTGCCCGATGAATCCGGTATTACGGTTCGATAAGATCTGATCATTGGCGTCTAGCAAATAGACATCCTCTGTAAACCCATCGAATAAATTACGAATCGCACTCTCGGATCGACTCACGATCAGCGATGCGAGTGGCTTAGGCGAGTCGCTGTACAGCATCCGTGAAGTCATGAATACGTAAGGATTTTCTTTGGCCTGAAGCGGAAGGTAGTTCGGCTCTGCACCAATAAATAGCGTGTCATAGGCAGATAAGCTGGCTAGCTTAGGGAACCAGTAACGCTTCATGAAGAGGAGCGGGTCCCAGTCGTAAAATGAGTAGTCCGAGTATGCGCGGCCGTCTGTCATCAGCAGAGTTAACTGCAAATCAGGCTTTTCACCGGCGATCTGTTCAAGCCGTGTGGTGATCTGTTTCGCGGCTAGCGGGTCCGTTTTGCCATTTTCCATCAAGCCTCGGAGCTCGGGGTCGAATTGAATGAAATTGGAAATAGAAACCATTTCATCGAAAATATTATAGATTTGATTCTGAACGATCTGCAGCGATTGGGCAGATTTCTCTTGTGTCTGCTCACGAATAATGCGTTCAGAATACACAATGGTCACATAAAGCATCAATAAGGTAGGAAATACCAGGCATGCGATCGATGTAAGAATGAGCTTCTGCCGAAGTGATAGTCTATGAAGATATTGTAGGAATCGCATGTCTGGATGACCTCCCTAGGTTGTTTCTCTAGCTGTTATACGTATCCTGCGTTCTGATAAGAGGGATCAGCCTCAGGCCCGAAGCCTAGCTCGCCGCGACGCTTACGGAACTGCACCACTTGCTGCGCATACTCCGGTTCATCAATGAAATTAAGCGATTCCTCCGGGTTTCGGTGTAAATCGAATAGCACCTCGGGCATCGTTTCGCCATAATATTGATACTTGAGATGATCGCGCTTGATCATGAGATTAGTGCCCATAAATTGCGAGATGGTTTCATTATTCCACGCTTCTCCGTTTTTGGCCATGAGGGGGACAAGACTTCGACTATCGAGCTCTTGCGGAACAGGCGTATCGGACAGATCGCATAAGGTTGCAAAAAGGTCACAAAGATTGACGTTCTCTTCCACAACGCCGCCATCTGGGAACTTCCGTGGGTAACGGATGATCAGCGGAACTCTAGCGCTTGCCTCGAAGAACTTCTGCTTCTCCCAAATACCATGCTCCCCCAGCATCTCGCCATGATCACTCGTATAGACGATGATCCAGTCATCGAGGTTTTGCCCGGCGTGGGTGAGGGCATCTAGCACTTCCCCGTACAGGCTATCGATCGTTTCAACCATCCCATAGTAGGCTGCTGTGGCTCGGCGCAGATCGCGCTCTGTGACATCAGAACCTGCTTTCACTTGATGTTGGGACAGAAACGGATGATCAAACACTTCTTCGTTCAAATAAGGATCTACACGATTTAAATAATAATTAAATTTATCTTCGCTCGTAAAGTATGGATAGTGTGGTTGAAGCAAGCTTACCTTCAGGAGTAATGGTTGTGTTTGATCTCTATCATAGTACGGATTGCAGAAAAAATCCTCGATAAACTGCTTTGCTCCCTGCACAGCGTACTCGTCATGAGATACGCATAGCCCTCTGCCGACGCCAGCGCGTGTAATTTCTTTGGCATTCGACCATTTGACTTCTGCGAAATGTTTGCGATGATCCATCGCCTTACCGCCGATATAATAGGGGTTTACTTGGATATCTCCGCTGATTCGTGACGTCCAGCCCTGCATTTGATCCGTTCCGAGGTGATGAAGCTTCCCACTGACGACCGTTTCATAGCCCTCTAAGGCGAATTGCCTAGCGAAGGTCATGGAGCCAGGGGCTAAATCCTGCCCGAACTTCTCGCACTTGCTCGTACGAGGGAGCTGACCCGACATGATACATTGGCGAGCGGGAATGCAGATCGGGGAAGGGGTATAGGCATTGCTGAAAACAACACCATCCTTAGCAAGCTTATCCATAATGGGAGTGCGTATAACGGTATTGCCCGCCCAACCGGCAACATCCGGGCGATGTTCATCACTCATCAGAAATAAAATATTCGGTTTCTTATCCATCGTTCGTCTCTCCTTTGGCTGTTGGATACTTACTATAATAGTGAGTTTTGGCGCCTAGCACATTCAACGAATTTTGCAAAAACCAAAAAAATTCGCGCATTTTTTTTCGCAAATAGAAAAATTCGTTTCATGTATTTCCTAGTCGAGGCTCCTATAATGAGCGTATACAACGATGATTGAGGTGATTACATGGAACAAGTGTTAACCAAAAGTGTAACGGATGCGAAGAGCCAGACAACACCCCGTTATGCGCGTAAGCAGTCATTTTACGATACAATCGCGGGTTATTTGTTTATCTCGCCAATGTTGATTACAACGACGGTACTCACGATTATCCCGATTCTGCTGTCCGCTTTGATCTCCTTTACGGATTGGAATTTTATTACAGGCATAGGGCACATCAAGTTCATCGGGGTCACGAATTACCAAGGTCTGTTACATGACGAAAGCTTCTTGCGGGCGATTAAAAATAATATCTACTTAATGGGTGTCGTACCCGTCGCCATGTTCCTGTCACTGGTCTTGGCTGTGCTGATTAATTCAGCCACCTACTTCAAAACCTTTTTCAAAGTCATCTATTTCATGCCCTTTATCTCCAGCTTTGTTGCGGTAGCCGTTCTCTGGCGAATTTTATTTCATCCGAACAGTGGACCGATCAATGGCTTCTTGAAATCGATAGGCATTGCACATCCACCGATGTGGCTGGCTGATCCCAGCTATGCACTCCTTTCCGTCATGATCATTATGGTGTGGGCGTCGCTCGGGTTTAATATGATTATCTTTCTAGCAGGCTTGCAAAATATTCCTAAAGATCTATATGAAGCAGCTGGGATTGACGGTGCATCGCCGATAAAACAATTCTTCTCCGTTACGCTGCCGATGCTGTCACCAACAACATTTTTCCTGCTGATAACGGGGATTGTATCGTCCTTCAAAGCGTTCGATCTCATCATGATTCTGACAAATGGTGGACCGGCCGGCTCGACATCGGTTATCGTGTTCTACTTATATGAAACCGCGTTCATTAATTTGAAATCTGGTTATGCATCTGCTATTGGGATGATTCTGCTGTTCTTCATTCTACTTATCACGTTAATTCAATGGATTGGCCAGAAGAAATGGGTAAATTATTAATCGGGAGGTGATCCTATGCCAAGAATTCGACTCTATCGCACGTTAATCACACTAGGCATGGCGCTTGGGGGCATTATCTTCGTTCTGCCGTTTGTTTGGATGCTTTCCGCCTCCTTCAAGCCGGAGCTGGATGTTCTGACTTATCCGATTCAGTGGATTCCTCACACCTGGCAGGCTTCAAAAAATTATAGCGAAGTGTGGGCAGGCGCCCTGCCTTTTACGCTATATTATTGGAATAGCTTGAAAGTCACGATCATGACGACACTTTTTTCTTTGCTCATCTCCTGTATGGCGGCTTACGGCTTCTCGAAAGTGGTCTTCAAGGGGCGCGATCTCATCTTCGTACTCGTGCTTGCAACGTTCATGATTCCGCATCAAGCAATTCTCGTGCCGCAATTCATCATGTTCCGCTGGTTAGGCTTATTCGACAGCCATCTGGGTCTTGTTTTAATTGGCGCCTCAGGCGTGCTCGGTACGTTTTTGCTTCGGCAGTTTTTCATGGGCATTCATAACGAAATTATCGAATCTGCCCGCATGGATGGTGCGAACCACTGGGTGACCTTTTATCGGATTACACTTCCGTTAGTGAGACCAGCGATGGCCACCTATATGATCTTGCGCTTCATCTGGACATGGAATGATTATCAGAATCCACTTATTTTCCTGCGTTCCGAACATTTGTTCACCCTTCAACTGGGCATGCGGAAATTTGCTGATGTGAACGGCGAGTACTTATCTCTGATCATGGCAGCAGCCGTTTCAGCTATTCTTCCTTTGTTGATTATTTTCATCATAGGTCAAAAGCATGTCATTGAGGGTGTTGCTTCAGGAAGCGTCAAGGGTTAGTACATTCAGACTTAGGGGGAATTTATAGGATGAAAACAACATGGAAACAAACCGCAATTGGCATGACGGCAGCAGTTGTACTGCTTACAGGATGTGCATCCAAAGGAACAGAAGGCAGCACGACGCCAGCATCGAGTGCCAGTGGCAAGCCAGTAACGATCAAGCTGCATACGTGGAACAACTTAAAGAATGATGGTTTTGATGTTGTCATCGATGCCTTCGAGAAGAAATATCCGAATATTAAGGTGGAATTCGTGTCTGCTGGCGATAACAACTCCTTAGAAGCGCTTAAAAAAATTGACCTTGCGGCAGCGTCGGCCGAAGATATGGATGTGATCATGCTCCCGGCGTCGAGCTATCTGACTCAGCGTGCTGCGCTGGGCATGTTCGAGCCACTGGACGCCTATTTGAATAAAGATGGCATCAAGATCGATGACGAGTATATGGGTGCTACACAATTAAATGGCAAAACCTATGGCATTCCAGGGAAATCCGTGACACAGTTCGTTACCATTAATGAAAACCATTTGAAAGAAGCGGGTCTGACCGTGCCGAAAAACTGGACATGGGATGACTACCTCGACTATGCGAAGAAAATGACGAAGACCGAGGGCGGCAAAACACGTTACGGCACGTTTTTCCATACCTTTATTAACTTCACATACCTGGCTCAATTTGGTCAAATGCAAAACTCCGGCCTCGTCACCGATGATGGGAAAAGCGCCAATATTAACACGCCATTCATGCGTAAATCCTTAGAGCTGCGCTTGCAGGCAGAGAAGGATAAGTCAGCGACCCCGTACGCCGAGGTGCTGAGCCAGAAGCTGAACTACCGTCCGCAATACTTCAATCAGAATACGAGTATGATGGCTGTAGGCTCCTTCATTATTGCGGAAACAGGCGGCTCGGACGCAGTGCCAGCGACGTTCAAGACAGTCTTTGCACCATGGCCGACGATGAACAAAGGAGAGCCTAACGTAACGCCAGTTGGTGGAGACAACTTTGCCATTTACAATAACTCGAAGCATAAGCAAGAAGCGTATACCTTCATTCGTTGGTTCACAACCGAAGGTCTCGTGCTGCAGGGCCGTTTCATTCCTTCTTGGAAAAAAGCAAACCTGGATCAAGTCGTTGATCAAATCGTTTCCAAAACGAAGTCGCCTGCTATGGTAGATAAAGAATCGCTACTGTATGTGTTGAAAAACACGGCGGCTGCGAAAGTAGCCACACCGCTGACATATCAAGCCGAGGTCGAGAAAATCATGCAAGAAGAATTCGATAAAATGATGCTGAAAAATCAGGATATCGATACGACGATCAAAACCGCGCAGGATAAGATTCAGAAGCTGGTGGATTCGAAAAAGTAATTGAAGTGGGAAGAGCCTTCGCCGGGGTGGCGGAGGCTTTCTTACTTTAAGCTGTGTGGGTTTATGCCGTTAGTTTCATTATTTAGGCTGTAAGTGTTTGAATTCTTTTTGTAACTTTTTCGGGGAAAGGTTGTATTCCTTTTTGAACAGCCTATAAAAGCTGGAATAATCGGGAAATCCACATTTTAAGGAAATATGCTCTATGGATATTTGATTTTGTCTAATCATAGTTACAGCGTAGGATAGTCGCTTTAAGGATACATAGCGATAAAAGGGAAGGTTCATATTTTTTGTGAAGTAATGAGAGAAGTAGTATTTATTTAAATGGAAATAATCGGATACGTTATCTAAGCTTAAATCCGACTCTGTCAAATGAGATTCAATGTATTCAAGTATAGCTATGAATCTGGGGTCTTGTTCATTTTTGTTAGAAAGATTTGGGATACTGCTTGCAGGGTCAAAGATGTCCTGAAGTACTTGGAATAATAAATAGTTGATCGAAAAGGAATGATTGTTTTCCCCATTTGTTAGTCTTTGATTCATTTCTTGAAGAGAAGAAGTGATATGTTGAAAGATTTTGGCATGCAGATGGAGCACGTAGGAGCCTTGTGTCTTTTGATTGATAACATGCTCTTTCATAGAGGGGGAGCTAGACATAAAGTCATCCATTAAATGTTCACTGACACTAACAATGATGCGTTTATAGGTATCGAAATTTTTAACAACCGCTTGATGAACGGCATAAGGAGGGATGATTACAACATCTCCTCTCTTGAGGGAATAGGACTGACCTTCACAAAAAAATTCGACCTCCCCCTCTAAAAATACAAGGATTTCTGTCACATCGTGCCTATGTAATCGGAATAAATCCTGGATTTGGGAAGGATGAAGGGAAGACTCGTTATTTTTCATAAGCCAATCGTGAGATTTACTAAAGTAATTCATTTCAAAACCATGACTGATGACTGGAATAAGAACAGATGGCTTCATGGGGATTGGCTTCCTTTCGAACAGCAATAATTACAATATTTCTAGCAATAAGTATCATTTATTTTCAATATTTTGTTGTTATTATAGCAGTATAACAGTAAATCAAGAAAGCGGTAACCCATTCATTAGGAGGTATTGATCATGGAAATGGACAAGAAACAACCTCATTTAGAAGTGAGATCCAAGAACATCATGGAAGTGGATGGATTACAATTTAAAGATTTGAATGGCAACGGGAAACTAGATCCCTATAAAGATTGGCGTTTGAGTCCGAAGGAACGGGCAGAGAACCTGGTTTCTTTGATGAATGTAGATGAGAAGATCGGGATGATGCTGATTAATACACGTCAGATGGGGCTTTCTCAGAAGGATAAGAGTAAGACAAGTCACAATGGTGTGCTGGATGAAGGTATTGTTGAAAAGGGAGAAAGTATTTTCGCCATTACCAAAGTAATGGGAACCACGCATACGCTCGAAAACATGCATTTACGTCACTTCATTCTGAGAGATAACTGGAGCCCAGCTCAAATGGCCGAGTGGGTGAATACTATGAACGAAGTATGTGAAGGAACACGCCTCGGTATTCCTTGTTTAATCGCATCTAATTCAAGAAACGAAAATACAGAATTTATCTTTGGTATGAATGATGCAGCAGGCATTTTCTCCACTTGGCCAGGAACGCTAGGCCTCGCGGGAGCAGCTAAGGGCGATATTAAAAATGGCGGTGATGCCTCACTTATTAGCCAATTTGCCCAAATCGCCCACGATGAATGGGATGCTACGGGGATAAGAAAAGGCTATATGTATATGGCTGATACGGTTACAGATCCTAGATGGCAACGGACGTATGGTACGTTTGGTGAAGATCCAGTATTTATTGCAGATGCCATCGGCCGCATTATCGACGGTTTTCAAGGGGAGCGCTTAGGAACACATAGCATTGCGATGACAACGAAGCATTTCCCAGGTGGAGGGGCAAGGGAAAATGGCTTTGATCCTCATTATGAGCAAGGAAAGTGGAATTTATATCCGACGCCAGGAAGCCTGGAGAAGTATCATTTACCTCCCTTTCAGGCTGCGGTTGATCATGGCACTTCCTCCATTATGCCTTATTATTCGATGCCAAGTATTAAGAAGAGTGTCGTCCAACAATTCGAGGGTGAAGACATACCATACGAAGAGGTCGGTTTTACATTCAATCACTACTTCCTCCAGCATATCCTAAGAGATAAACTAGGGTTCAAAGGCTATGTCAACAGCGACAGCGGCATTACGAGCAAAATGAGTTGGGGCGTTGAAGCATTAAGCGAAGCTGAACGTTTTGCTAAAGCTATTAACGCAGGTACAGATCTGGTTGCGGATACCAATGATATTGAAAATTTGAAAGCAGCAATCACGAATGGATGGATAAGTGAGCAACGTATCGATCAAGCGAATGTACGTCTTCTTACCGAAATGTTTACTCTAGGTCTGTTCGATGATCGTACCTATGTTTCAACAGATGCAGCTACAGCAACCGTTAGTAACCCTGCTCATTGGGAAGCTGCGTATCAAGCGCATATAAAGTCAGTAACCGTGCTGAAGAATCAAAAGCAGACATTGCCTTTAACTGTTGAAAAACTAGGGAATAAGTTGGTTTATGTGGAAGTTTTTCATAAGGAGACAGAACGAGCAACTGCATACACGGCAAAAGCAAAGAGAGAATGTCAGGAGCTTGGACATTTTACGTTAACTGATCACTATGAGGAAGCTGAAATCGCGATTGTGTTCTTACACCCCAAATCGGGCGCTTATTTCTCTGCTACGCCAGGATTATTGGAGCTTGAAATTTGTGAGAATAAGACAGAAACCGCTCTAGATGGTTCTTCCTACCAAGAAACGACCTTAACCGGTATGGATCATCTAAGAGAAGTTGCAGAAAGCATTCATAGCCGTGGCGGTAAAGTTATTATGAGTGTCAATGTGACTTTGCCATGGATCCTCGGCCATGTTGAGCCATTGGCAGATGCTTTGATTGCAGGCTACGATACCTTCTATAAGGCACAATTTGAAGTTATGGCAGGCAACATCCGGCCTATCGGTGTATTACCATTAACCTTGCCAGCGAGTGAAGCCGTCATTGCGGTTGATGAAAATGGGAATTGCGTGTCGAGAAACGATGTGTCGGGTTATGATAAGGACAACTATATGCCCGAAGGACTCACCTATGCCTATAAAGATAGCAATGGTAATCGATACATACTGGGTCATGGTCTAACCTATGAAGACCAATGATCAATAAATCCGCTAATCCATGCGGGTGAAACCATTTGACTTTTTCTCCTATTGATGCAAAAATGAATTAACTGAATGTTCGATTAAAATTCATTGACGAGAAAGAGTACGCTAATCCCCTTGTTCCACAGAGAGTTGGTGCATGCTGAAAGCCAACGTTCAAGACTTAGCTGAAAATCCTCTCCGAGAAGGAAAGCTGAAGTAATTAAGTAAGCTGACCCGGGTTCCAGCCGTTACAAAGGATGCGTATGATGGTACGTAGTAAGAGGTGTCGTAAGATCATGTTCTACATGATCGTTACGGAACTAGGGTGGTATCGCGAGATGAAATCTCGTCCCTTATGGGGCGGGATTTTTTTGCGTTTTCTCACGTTTCCGTCAATGAATGAACTTCAAGTTGTAGGTAGAGAGAGGATGGGAAATATGAGAAAAGTGGATGTAAAAGAGAAGGCAAGGACTCGTGAACTTCGTGTTCTTGAGCAGTGGAAACAACAGGATACGTTCCGTCAATCGATAAAAAACCGCGAGGGGAAGCCGAACTTTGTTTTTTATGAAGGGCCTCCAACTGCGAATGGCGAGCCTCATATCGGGCACGTACTTGGGCGTGTGATTAAAGACTTCATCGGCCGTTACAAAACGATGTCTGGCTACCGCGTCGTCCGCAAAGCAGGTTGGGATACGCATGGACTTCCTGTCGAGCTTGGTGTGGAGAAGAAGCTAGGCATTTCCGGTAAGCAGGAGATTGAAACCTACGGAGTCGCCGAATTCGTGGAGAAGTGCAAAAGCAGTGTTTTCGAATATGAGAAACAGTGGCGTGAAATGACCGAAGCGATCGGCTACTGGACGGATATGGAACACCCGTATGTGACCCTGACGAACGATTATATCGAGAGTGTATGGCATATTTTATCCACGATTCATCGAAAAGGACTCCTGTATAAAGGTCACCGCGTAAGCCCGTACTGTCCAGATTGTCAGACAACGCTCAGTTCTCATGAAGTTGCACAAGGCTATGAGGACGTCAAAGATTTGAGCGCCACCGTGAAATTCACAAGTAAAAGCGGGCCTGAACATTTCCTAGCTTGGACGACAACGCCGTGGACATTGCCTGCAAATGTAGCTTTGGCTATCAATAAAAATTTGGATTATGTCAAAGTAAAAAAGCATGACGAAGTGTATATCGTAGCCAGTAATTTAGTCGAAAAGGTTATGAAAGAAGACTACGAAATCCTATCCACGCATAAAGGTGCTGAATTCATAGGCACGCCTTATGTGGCGCCATTTGGCTATGTAAGTGTGAACAAAGGACATTTCGTCGTAGACGCGGACTACGTCAGCGACACTAGCGGTACAGGGATCGTTCATATTGCTCCTGCCCACGGGGAAGATGATTACCGCACTGTCCGTCAGCACGAATTGGATTTCGTGAATGTCGTGAACACGGCTGGGCGTTACACCGATCTGATCACAGATTTTGCAGGACGGTTTGTGAAAGATTGCGACATTGATATTGTGAAGTATTTATCTGAGCGTAATCTATTGTTCTCTAAGGAGCGATATGAGCATAGCTACCCGTTCTGCTGGCGCTGTAAATCGCCGCTTCTCTATTACGCGACCGAGAGTTGGTTCATCCAAACGACAGCAATTAAAGATCAATTGATCGAGAACAACAGTCAAGTTACCTGGTATCCTGCACATCTGCGCGAAGGTCGTTTTGGTAAATTTCTGGAAGAACTTGTCGATTGGAATATCAGTCGGAATCGCTATTGGGGGACGCCGCTGAATGTATGGGTATGCCAAGATTGCACAGCGGAATATGCGCCAGACAGCCATAAGGATCTCCGGGAGAAGTCGATTCATCCGATCGATGAAAGTCTTGAACTGCACAAACCCTACGTGGATGAAGTGAAACTTCGCTGCTCATGCGGCGGTATCATGGATCGAACGTCGGAAGTAATTGACGTCTGGTTCGATAGCGGCTCGATGCCATTTGCCCAGTATCATCAGCCATTTGAACACATCGAACAATTCCAGGAGCAGTATCCTGCTGATATGATCTGCGAGGGGATTGATCAAACGAGAGGCTGGTTTTTCAGCTTATTGGCTGTCTCCACCCTCTATAATGGGAAAGCTCCGTACAAAGCTGTTCTTTCAACAGGTCATGTCCTTGATGAGAAAGGCCAAAAAATGTCCAAGAGCAAGGGCAACGGCATCGATCCATGGGAAATCATCAACGAATTTGGAACGGATGCTTTCCGGTGGGCTTTGTTAGCTGACAGCGCACCTTGGAATAGCAAACGATTCTCCAAGCAAATCGTAGCCGAAGCGAAATCCAAAGTTATAGATACAATCCATAACACCCATGCTTTCTATGCGTTGTATGCGACGATTGATCAGTATAAGCCAGAGGAGCATTCGCGGCAGAAAACAGTGAATGTTTTGGATCGATGGATCGTGTCGCGATTGAACAGCACGCTGCAGGGCGTTGTGAAGGGGCTTGAGATCAATGATTTCTTGAACCCAGCGAAGCAAATCGAAGCTTTTGTAGATGAATTAAGCAACTGGTACATCCGGCGTTCGCGGGATCGGTTTTGGGGGAGCGGGTTTACGGAGGATAAGGTATCTGCTTATCAAACGTTACGCGACGTTCTATTGATCCTTGCACGAATGATAGCTCCTTATGCGCCGTTACTTGCAGATGATTTATACGGTAATTTGGGAGGTATGGACAGTGTTCACCTAGCCGATTACCCGACGGTAGATGAGTCTGTATACGATGTAACGCTTGAAAATGATATGGAAGCTGTGAGACAAATCGTTGAATTGGCTCGCAATATCCGGAATGAAACGGGAATTAAGACCCGGATGCCGCTGTCTGAATTATTTGTGTCCCTTGACCGCGAATATAATTTAGGTCAGTTTGAAGACATTATCAAGGATGAGATCAATGTCAAAGAAATCCGCGTAGTACAGAGTGATGCTGGTTTCGTACGCTTCCTTTTCAAATTAAACTTGAAGACAGCAGGGAAAAAGTATGGGAAGCTCGTAGGGCCTGTGCAAACGTATTTGAAGCAGTTATCTCCTGAACAAACGAAAGCAACCATGGACAACGGCTATCTGGATGTTACGGTGGAGGGAGAAACCTTGCATATCTTGCTTGATGATTTACTTGTAGAAAAGCAAGCGAATGAGGGCTTCGCCTCAGCATCGGGGTACCAGATGACGGTCGCCTTAAACGTGGCAATGACCGAGGAATTGGAACAAGAAGGTGCTGTGAGGGAAGTCGTACGTGCGGTTCAGGATTATCGTAAAAAGCTAGGGCTCCCGATCGAACAACGCGTTCATCTCGTTCTTGATGTGGATGCTAAGTTGAAAACAGCGCTGCTGCGCTTTGAGGATGTGCTGCAGGAAAACGTGCTGCTATCCAGTGTTAGATATGCCGCGGTGCCAGAAATGGAATCCGCTTCGTTCGGGGAGTACCAATGCAGATTACTGATTGAGTAAAGTAAAGATTTGAAAAAGCAGGACGCCGCGGCGCCTGCTTTTTTGGCATGTGAAATGAATTAAGCTTCCGTTAAGGTTGGTAAAATTCCTAGCCAGAAAAATCATGTTATGATGTAAAAATATCAGTTAGCGGAAGGAGACTGCCTCCATGAATGATGCAAGGATTTTGCTTGTTGATGATGAGCAATCCATTTTGGAGCTATTACAGACGGTACTACGTAAGGAAGGCTATCTACATGTCGATTCAGTGAAAACAGGTGAAGAGGCGATTGAGGCTTGCAAAGCCAAAAAATACGATGTCATTGTATTGGATGTGATGCTGCCTGGACGCAGCGGAATTGATGTGTTTCCGTTTATTCGGCAAACGACCGATGCGCCAGTTCTGTTTCTGACAGCTCGATCGTCCGATTTTGACAAGCTGACCGGCTTTGCAATTGGCGGAGACGATTATATAACCAAACCCTTTAATCCACTGGAAGTGGTTGCCCGCATACGCGCACAGCTGCGGCGATATGTTGGTTCAACATACGGTAAGCTGTCAGAGGCAACCTCACCTAGATCGACGAACGTCTTCGATTACGGCCGGTTTAAGTTAGATGAGTTAGCAGGGGAACTGCTCGTGGAGGGACAGGTTGTTTCCTGTCCAGCGCTTGTCTTCCAATTGCTGCTCTTCTTATGTAAAAATCCGAATCGGATTTACACCAAAAGTGAATTGTATGAAAAGGTTTGGGGAGAAGAAGCTTTCAGTGATGATAATACGGTCATGGTGCATATTCACCGTATAAGAGAACGTATCGAAGCAGATCCGTCCTATCCGAAGTTTATCGTTAACGTCAGAGGTCTTGGCTATAAGATTGTGAAAGATGAGCTGCAAGAATTATCCGCGCCATGACCATGAATATCAAGCGCCGATTAACGCTAAAGTTCGTTCTTCAGCTCGCTATCGCGGGCATGGTTGTCTTGCTTATCGCGGGGTTTACGATCTTCTGGATGCTGCAGCGTTTTGTTGAAATCAGTGTCACGCGTGATTTTGCCAGTGTAGGGTTGGAAAGGGTTGTAGAATCTTCTGTGCTCGGAAAAGAGGGTATTCGTTTTGCTCCGAGCTTGTTGGAACAAGTGAAGGATCACGATGGCTGGCTGCAAAGTCTTGATGAGAAGGGGCATGTAGAAAATGCCTATAATACACCGCAAGATGTACCCACGCAATATGGACCTGGGGAGTTGGTAGCTTATTGGACAGGGGCAACACCGTTTCCATACCAACTGGCACTATTGGTTCAAGAGAAGGACGGAAGGCTGTATACGTTGGTATATGGGGCTCCAAATCGATTAGACCCTCTATTAAAGCAGGTGAGTAATGGAACAGGCGCTGCTGACGACAAGTCGTTAGTGATCCCTGATGCCTTGGCGGAGGAACTCAAAACGGCTCATGCTTTTGTTCAATTGTTGGATTCGTCAGGCGTGGAACTGAACGCTTATAACAAACCTAAAGAGGTGCCGTCCCAATATTCGGTTCAGGAGCTTGCGCTTCGGACACTGTATAACGATCGATACGGCTATCGTATTAAAACTTCCTATGATGAGCAGACGGGACGCACATGGCTAGTTGGAGAGCCAAATACCCGAGGGAATCTGGGCACGAAACCGTGGATGCCAGAGGAAGTAACAGTTTTCATTCGTGGTTCAGCTGTCATGTTGGGTGTCTTATTGATTTTGTTTGTCTTGCTATCCCTATGGCAGGCCCATCGTTTTGGAGCGCCGATGCTCCATATGCTGGTATGGCTGGATTCCATAGGCAACGCGGTGTATCAAGAGCCTGTTGATCGCAAAGGCTTCCATCGCAGCCGTACGCCAACAGGCAAATGGCGGCGACGGTACCGCATTTTTGCCGAGGTGATGGTTTCAATCGAGAAGTTATCCACCGCCTTGCAGAGGGATCTAGCTACGAGGGAGCAGTCGGAGAGCCTGCGGGAAGAATGGATTGTGGGGATTACGCATGATTTGAAAACACCGTTGTCTTCGATTACAGGCTATGCCCATTTACTTGCGGAGCCTGCTTATGACTGGTCCCAAGAGGAGGCACGCAAGTTCTCAGCAACCATGTTGGATAAATCAGCCCATATGGATGCGCTTATCAACGATCTTGCGATGACGTATCGGCTGAAGACAGGTATTCTTCCTCCGGTAACGATGGAGGTTGAGTTGAACGCTTGGCTGGAGCAAATGCTCATTCAGGCTGGGGCTGATCCTGCTTACGGGATGCAGCGCATTGTATTTCATGCTGCGCAAACCGATGTCTGGGCTACGTTGTACACCCCATGGCTGGAGCGCGTCGTTAATAATTTAACAGCCAATTCACTTCTTCATAACCAGCCTGATACGATTTTGACGGTCTCTCTCTGGGGGAGTGAAGATGGAAGCAAAATCATGATTCAATTCGCCGACAATGGCAATGGCATGGATGAAGTTACATTAAACCGGCTGTTTGAGCGTTATTACCGCGGTACGGATACGGCATCCACATCCAACGGATCTGGACTCGGGATGGCGATATCCAAGGGGCTGATTGAAGCCATGGGGGGCCGAATTGCGGTTGAGACCCAACTGGGGGAAGGAACCATTATTCGGTTGATATGGCAGTGATAGATGCTGAATAGGTATCATAGATGCTCTCCGTTAATTACAGATCTTAATAACTAATTAAGCTGGAATTAAGGTGCCGTTTTCTCTCATGTAAGATTGCGCATTTATAATGAGGGCATACAAGGAGAGTGGGCAGATGAAAAAGTGGCTGAAAAGATTAAGGAAGATGGTTGTTATCGCGTTGGCTGTTATTCTTGTTCTTCTGGGATCAGGAGCGTTATATGAACAGGTAAGCCTCCGGAAGGATCTGAAAGCCTATACCCCTAGCGGTAAACTATACAAAGTAGATGGGAAAAATATGCATATATATACCGGTGGTCAAGGGGATGTGACCGTTGTATTCGCTTCCGGTTTGGGCACCGCCAATCCCTATGTTGATTTTTCACCGTTATATGACAAGCTTGCACCGTATGTGAAATACGCTGTTTACGATCGGTTCGGCTATGGGTACAGTGATACGACGGACAAGAAACGTGACATCGATACGATAACCAACGAAATACACGAAGTGCTGCAGCTATCCGGTCAAAAGCCGCCTTACCTGTTTGTCGGACATTCGCTCGGTTCCTTAGAAACACTCAGGTTTGCACAGAAATACCCAGATGAGGTAAAGGGCATCGTCATGGTGGATGGAGGAAGTCCCGAATTTTACTATAACGATACGGAGTATCCAGCATATGGCGGGTTTATCAAAAGTTTGCTCATAAATACTGGCGTTTTTCGGATGCTCTTTCACTTTGATAGTGTTATCGAAAGTTCACGCTCCATTCGCAATAACTTGAAATTCGTGCCCGATGAACGCAAGGAGGTTGACCTGAAAGCCACGTTACTTAAGCTTGAAAATGCCAATATGGCTGACGAACTGCGTCTTTCCCGGACTAATGCGAAGGTCGTTTTGGATGATAAAAAGCCCTTCCCTTTTCCGCTTACCGTGCTGACATCCGATTACTTGGGAGCTACGGGAGCTAGCAATGACGTCTGGAACAAATACGAAGCGGAATTTACTTCTTGGTCCTTACAAGCGAAGCAAGTGGTGGTCAAGGATACCGAGCATTATATTCATCAATATCGCCCTGATCTTGTTGCAGATGAAATATTAGCCATAGCCAAGCGGTAATCATTGGATCCATGAGAAAGAAGGCTGCCAGCAACTGGCAGCCTTTTCGAGTATCGGTAGGTAAGTGTATCTTAACCGTTAATTACGAGTCGAGTTGATCGGGTTCGGCCTGCGCTGCAGTTTCCTCAGCAGCCTGCTCCTCAGCTTGTTCCCCAGCTTGTTCGTCAGGCTGCTCACCTGCCTGCTCCTCAGCTGGATCGGCCTCAACACTAGCTTCTTCCGAAGCGGCAATTTCTTGCTCGACTGGGGATGTGTTCTCTCCTTGGAGTTGTTGGAGCGCCTCAAGTCTAGTGCTTAAGCTCTTAATTCTTTCATTCGCTTGGATGCTATCACCAGATAATTGCTTCGCGTGGCGGAGCAAAGTTTTTACTCTTTCAATTTCGGCTGCGTGTGCCATCGTTGTGTTGCCTCCCCATAGTTTATTCCATTTGTTGAGCACGAAGGAAAAGGATCATTCCTAGAAAAGTGTATACTTTTCCAGGTTGTACTACAAGGAAAATTGTCGAAGTTCTTTGCGGTACACGGAAGGCGCAGAGCCGCTCCATTTGTGGAACTGCTTCGAGAAATAGAGCGCATCATTGAAGCCGACGGAAGAGGCGACCTGATCGATGGTCATAGCGGTTTGGAGCAGCTGCTTGGCCCGTTCCATGCGGATATTGAACAGGTACTGCATCGGCGATAAGCCGGTGGATTGTTTGAACATTTTACACAAATAGGTTCGATGGTAGCCCAAATTACGTGCCAACTGATCGATGGATACCGATTGCGTGTACTGCAGCTCTAAGTAACGGATGGCCTGTCCGACTTGGCGTTTGATATCTGTTTCGGCGGTTGGCTTATTCGTTATGTGATGTGTGTTGGCACGCCCAAGCTCACGCAGGAGCAGCTTCAGCCAGCCTTCGGATTCCAATTCTTCGAGCTGAGGAAAGTCCGACTGTTGGAAGCAGGAACGAATGTGGCGATAGTAGTGTCGAATCTTACGCGGGTTGCTCCCTGAAACGACGGCCTGCTGTGGAGAGACGCCGATCTGTGCAAACGTAGTACCCGCACTGCGCCCAGTGAAGGCAACCCAAATATAATGCCAAGGGTTATCGGCATCCGCGATATAGGTGAAGAGCTCGCCTGGATGTATGAAAAAGGAATCGCCAGCGGTGCAAGTGTAGGTGCGCCCTCCGGTTTCAAAAGTACCCGTTCCCGAGAGGACGGTATGAACGAGATAGTAGTCATGAACGGCGGGGCCCATTTTGTGCAGGGGATGAGGTGTGCCTTCACCGCTGAAAAGGACGGATAAGTCCAGATTACTATGAAGCGGGTTGATGCTTATGGTGAAATATTTATGATCCTGATTCATGGGAGCCTCGACTTGTTTTTATTTTTTAGGTTACTCTAATAAACTACAAATGTCCATATTGGAGTTGTTTCAATCCATATGCTTCCATACGTGTCTGCGCTATAGTAAAGATAAGCTAATAGATTGCAATTTGGAGGAGATTCTTATATGTCTAAGATTACTTTTTTAGGTGCAGGAAGTACCGTTTTTGCGAAAAATGTGCTCGGCGATTGCCTGCAAACTCCAGCATTACAAGGGTTTGAAATCGCTCTCTTTGATATTGATCATGAGCGCTTGCAAGATTCAGCGAACATGCTGAATAACATCAAGAAAACAAGTGGAAGTACCTCCATTATTAAAGCGTATACAGACCGTAAAGAGGCGCTAAGAGGTGCCAAATATGTGGTGAATGCGATCCAAGTAGGTGGCTATGATCCATGTACGATTACGGATTTTGAAATTCCGAAGAAATACGGTTTACGTCAAACGATTGCGGATACAGTTGGGATTGGCGGTATTTTCCGCAACCTGAGAACGATTCCAGTGATGCTTGATTTCGCAGCCGATATTCGTGAGGTATGTCCAGATGCGTTGTTCCTCAACTATACGAATCCGATGGCGGTCTTAACGAATGTTATGAACACTTACGGTGGTGTTCGTACGGTTGGTCTGTGCCACAGTGTGCAGGTGTGTGTGCCGCATCTTTTTGAACATTTGGATATCGATCAAACAGGGGTTAAAGCGAAGATTGCCGGCATTAACCATATGGCATGGCTGCTTGAAGTGACGAAGGATGGCGTAGACTTGTATCCGGAAATCAAGAAACGCGCTGCCGAGAAGCAAAAAGAGAAGCACAAGGATATGGTTCGCTATGAAATGATGCTGAAATTCGGTCATTACATTACGGAGTCGTCGGAGCATAATGCCGAGTATCATCCGTACTTCATTAAAAGGAGTTATCCAGAGCTGGTGGATCGCTTCAACATCCCACTGGATGAGTATCCGCGTCGTTGTATTGATCAGATCAGCCGCTGGAAGCAAATGCGCGAGGATCTTGTGAATGATGCGAATCTGACGCATGAGCGTTCGCATGAATATGCTTCGTATATTTTCGAAGCGATCGAGACGGATGTGCCGTTCAAAATTGGCGGTAACGTCATGAACACAGGCTTGATCACGAACTTGCCGCGCGAAGCGTGCGTGGAAGTACCTTGCTTGGTTGACCGCAACGGTGTGACACCTACGTATGTAGGGGATCTGCCTCCACAGTTGGCGGCGTTGAACCGCACGAACATCAACACGCAGCTGTTAACGATTGAAGCGGCGATTACGGGTAAACGTGAGCATATTTATCACGCGGCGATGCTGGATCCGCATACGTCAGCAGAGCTGTCGATGGATGATATTGTCGCGATGTGCGATGAGTTAATTGAGGCTCACGGCAAATGGTTGCCGGAGTATAAGTAAGAAGAGAGCCGCGGGGATGGAGAATCCCTGCGGCTTTTATTATCGTGTGTGGCGGGCACAGTAATTACATCGAGTAAATGGATGTTATGTAGCTAATTTATCAGGTTTCACTCTTTTATTCCAAATAAATGGAATTCGTACAGTTAATTTTAGCTAGTTTAGAGTAATGTGAGGAAGTTGGCTAAAATACCTGTATGTTATCCAGTTAAACTCCAAAAGTGACGAATATCTCGGGAATTACCTGCATGTTTTCCAGTTGATTTGCGAGCAGCTATTCTAAAAAGTAAAGCCTGCCAACCTCTGGCAGGCTTTACGAGTAGTTGTGGCTCAGCAGACTCCGGCTTGCATCATCAACCGCCAAACGCATCGCGAAACGCGTCATTCAAGACTTCTAATTCGACTTTCCATATTGGAGCGATCTCGGGCCCGACCTGCTCGTCAAACCAGTCGGCAAGTGCCCGACGGTTACTGCCATGATCGACGATGAAGGGGAGATTCAGCATCACTTTTTTCACGTAGATCGTCTCGGCATCTTTAATTTGCTCGGGGGATAGCCAAATTTTGAGCCGCTTGATGGTCCGGTACAGCTCTTTGCTGCAGGCTCTGCGAATGCCGCGAGCATTGGGATATTGCTGTTTATGCTTTTCACTTTGCTTCTGGTACACCATGCTGGGATCGACACTCCTCTCTCTGTTATATGTATGCACAGAGAGGGGGGAGAGCGACTAGAGACAAGAACCTATGGCGCCCAAGTTTGTCATTACAATCGCGGCAATCGAACGGTAAAAGTCGTTCCTACACCAAGCTCACTCTGGACATGAACGGTGCCGCTGTGCAGCTCGATGATTTTCTGAACAATGGATAAACCGAGGCCTGTGCCGCTGCTAGCGCGGTTTCGTGCGCGATCCGCTTTGTAGAAGCGGGTGAAAATATGAGGCAGCTCGGCCTCCGAAATTCCAATCCCTGTGTCGCGAACCACGATAGTGACGGCTGATTCCGAGGGCTTAATTTCAATATGCAACACGTCGCCATGCCGCGCATACTTAATGCTGTTCGTGATGAGATTGAGCCAAACCTGATGCAGCAATTGGTGATCGGCAGAGATGTCTGTTTCGGGAAGATCGAGTTCGATCTCGATGTCTTTCTCGGACCATTGCCATTCCGTATGGATGAGGATTTGGCGGATTTGCTCGTCCAATCGATAGACCGTTCGTTTAATCACATGACTCTCTTTATCTAGCGAGGCTAGCGTTAGCAGCTGCTTACTGAGTGAGGACAATCGTTTACTTTCGTCTAAAATGATATGAAGATAGCGCTCTTTCTCCTCCTCGGAGGTTCCTTGATCCAAGATGGATTGAGCGAAGCCCTGAATCGATGTCAGGGGAGATTGAATTTCATGGGAAACATTGCCCACGAATTCTTGCCGCATCTCATCGAGCTGTTTCAGCGATTGCGCCATGTACGTAAAATCTCGGGCCAGCTCCCCGATCTCATCCTGCCGCGACACGTCCATGGCCATGTCATAGCTGCCGCCAACGATGCGCTTCGTGGCTTCACGCAATCTTTTGACAGGCTTCACGATGAATTGGGAGAAAATCACGATCAGCACGATGCTGAATACGAAAGTTATGCCAAGAAGGAAGGCCATCAGGACGCGCACGGCACCGATTTGCTGCTCCAAATTAGGTCGAACAAAGAGAGCATACGTCTTCCCCTGCACTTGAACAGGAACGCCGATACTGTTGCGCAGGCTATCTTCAAAATACCCAATAACCATTAACAAATGCCGCTCTTGCAGCATCCCGCGATACGTCCCACCCGCCAAAACCTGACGAATGTGCGCAGGATCAAACACCGTATGCTTATAAGGCGTCCCGTAGAAAGTTCCCTTCATCTGCTCGTCCACGACATAAAGTTGAAACCCCATATTGGCAATATGGGTGAAGTAAGTCGCAGGCTCTACATCCGGCATTTCCTCGTAAAGCGTGCGAATCTCCGTTGTTATTTTCCAAATCTGCTCCTCATTCTGATCTCTTAACTTCGCTTGATAGTACCAATTTGAGAGAAAGAGAGCGAGTACCGAACTGACCATAGCAATGAGAATAAATGTAACCACGATGCGAAAATAAAGTGTTTTCACCGATCGTTCACCTCAAGCTTGTAACCAAGCCCTCTAACCGTCGTAATAATAAAATCGTCTGTTAGCTCATAAAACCGCTCGCGTAGTCGCTTAATATGAACATCAATGGTACGGCTATCGCCCTCGTAGTCGGTGCCCCATAACATCTGAATCAATTGCTCACGGGTAAAAATGCGTCCCGGATGACTCGCTAATTGCGCGAGCAGTTGAAATTCCTTAAGCGGCAGCAGGAGCGTCTCGCCGGCAATCGTGACTTCATAACTCTTGCGATTGATCACCGTCTGCCCCAGCGTTATGATTTCCGAGGAAACCAACTGATATCGACGCAGTAAAGCGCGAGCACGGAAAAGCAGCTCCTTCGGCTCGAACGGCTTCACCATATAATCATCGGTGCCGGAGGCGAAGCCTTTTTCTTTATCTTCAATTTCTCCCTTGGCTGTCAAAAGAAGAACGGGAATATCGTAATGCTCTCGAATTTCGGAGCACAGCTCCAAGCCGTCACGCAGCGGCATCATCACATCGACTACCGCCAGATGGATTTGTTCGGTTTCGAGCAGCTTAGATGCTTGTTCACCATCATTAGCTTCAAATACGGCGTAGCCTTCTTTGGAAAAAAGGAAGCGCAGCAACTCACGAATATGCGGATCGTCGTCAGCGACGAGGATATGTGTTTTCACAGGGAAGCACCTTCCATCTACAAAATGGTACAGCTTGGCATCAGTGTAAACGAAAAAAAACCAGAATGCTACTCCTGATCGGAAGGCGCTGTAAGGACGTCTCGATGAAACAGGAGGGGAGCATGCTGGTTTTTGGGAAAGAAGTACGTTAAACCTCTTAGTTGACGTCAATATAACCGATCATCGGGCCATTATGGGCCATATCCGTATGTGTCATGCAGATAAGTCGATAGGTGCCTGCTTGATTGGCGGTAAAATGTACAATGGTTTCTTTCCCTTTTTTGACCTCACCGCTAATATTCATGCCCTCGATGAAAAAGGGATGGCTGTCCCCGTTCACACCATAGATGCTGAGCTTGATATGCTCACCCTTCTTCACGGCAACAGAGCCTGGGTCCCAGCGGTAAGCTTCGATCGTTTTGCCATCTGCGGTGGTGGATTTGAACTCCCCGACTACCATGTGGATGGTGCGTTCTGCGGTTGGCTCCGCTAAGGTTGGCACGATGCTCCCCCGATTCATATACAGCCAGCCTATCAAAATGAGTACAAGTGCGGCTGCGATTTGGTAAAGATGCTTGCGTTTGACAATCCATACTCGGGACATAGGGTCCGCCTCCTGTACAAGGGTCTTGTACATCTTATGCGAGGGCTTGTCAGCGCATGAATCGGGATTGCGCAGGCGGCGTGCGGAGGCTGATGAGGGCTCTAGTGCAGTCTGGTGAGCAGGACGCTAAGCGGGCCGTAAGGCAGGGCGTAAAGCAGGCCGTAAAGCAGGCCGTAAAGCAGAAGAAGGCCTACCACCAGGTGGTTGGGTAGGCAGTGCGGGTTGCCCTATGATACCCCAGGGCAACGAGCACGATCAGCGCTGCGCCGAGCAGCACCGGCGTGAGCAGGAAGCTCCAGCCGGCGCCTGTGAGCATCACGAGCAGCGGGTCGGCGCCTGCGGGAGGGTGCAGCGTGCGCGTCAGCTGCATGAGCGTGATGGCGGTGCCGACCGCGAGAGCGAGGCTCCACGCGTGCACGCCGAACGCGTGGAGGGCGCAGAGCCCGACGAGCGTGCTCAGCACGTGGCCGCCGATGAGGCTGCGTGGCTGCGCGAGCGGGCTCTGCGGGAGCGCGAAGGCGATGACGCAGGAGGCGCCGAAGGGCGCCATCAGCAGCGAGGTGTGTGCGAGGTCGCCGAGCAGGCTGCACAGCAGGATGGCGAGGAAGCCGCCGAAGCCGGGGATGAGCTTGACGAGCACGGGAGAGAGTTTCGGACGAAGACGAGTGAACATGGGTGTGCCTCTTTTCATTGTGATATACCTGATGGTATCATGGATGTATCAATTTGAATAACGAATGATTATGATACTAGGTATTTGATAATTCGATGGGTGGTGGGTGTCCAATGTTGGAACAACTGGATGGCCGAAGCATGAAGACCTTCATCACGGTGATGGAGGAGGGAAGCTTCAGCAAAGCCGCGCACAAGCTCGGTTATGTACAATCCACCGTGACCATGCACATCTTGCAGCTTGAGCAAACCCTGGGACAGTCGCTCTTTCAGCGTTTGCCGCGGGGGGTTGAATTGACGGCTGCAGGGCGGGAAGTGGCGCCGTATGCGTACCGTTTTCTGCAGCTGGGCGAGTCCTTGCAAGAGAAACTAACGGGGCTCGGAGAACCCAAAGGTATTGTTCGCTTGCGGGCACTGGAATCATTCTGCGTACCGCATCTGCCGAAGATGCTGCCTGCGTTGTTTGAGCAGTACCCGCAGATCCAGCTGCAGCTGGAGACGGGCTTCCAACGCGATATTATTCAGGAAGTATCGGCTTATCGCGTAGATCTTGGCATCGTGCCGCGTGACCCGAAGGCGCGCAATCTCACTTTTATCCCGCTGCTGGCGGATGAATTGGTGTGGGTAGGCGCTCCGGCGTTGGTGGAGCGGATTGAGCGAGAGGGCTGGAAGGAGGTCGCACAGACGCAGGTGATTGGCTTCGGCAGCCGCTGCATCTATCAGTCGATGGCCTCGCAGGTTTTGGCAGATAAGGGGATCGCTAGCTTTACTGAAATGGCCTTTGACAGTACGGAAATGCTCAAGCAAACGATGATGTGTGGGATGGGGCTTTCATTGCTGCCTGTTACATCTGTGGCAAAAGAGCTTGCGGAGGGTAAGCTGATGCGCGTGCGGCAGGAACCATCCATTCCGTTGGAGCATGGCCTGATTCATCGCGCCGGCAAGGAACTGAGCACACCTGTAGAAGCTTGCAAAGCGTATATTCAGGCGTATTTTAGCAAAGAGATGCATATAAGTAGAGGATAAGAGCTCGTCTATGTTAAAGTATAAGGGAGAGGAATAGGCGAATTTAACAGGAGAAATTCCAGCTATTCGTTGATTCATGGCTCCTAGACAGAAATTAGATGTAGTTTTTCCCGCTAATGTAAGGTAAGGAGTAATAGGGACGGAAAGTTTACCGAAGAGAGGGTTACGAATGAGTGATATGATTCACAGTGTTTTAGTCTATTTAGAAGGTCTGGGGTATTGGGGGATTTTCCTTGGCTTAATGCTGGAGGTGATTCCGAACGAGTTGCTTTTGGCCTATGCCGGTTATCTGGTTTCCAATGGTCAAATTAACTTCGTAGGTGCTATTCTTTGTGCGGTCGTAGGCGGAACGTTGGCTCAGGTCGTACTCTATTGGATCGGCCGTTATGGCGGTAGACCATTCTTGGAGAAGTATGGCAAATACCTGCTGATCAGCAAGCATCACATCGATGTTGCAGAGGAATGGTTTAACCGATATGGAACAGGGATGATTTTTACAGCGAGATTCATTCCGATTGTAAGGCACGCGATTTCGCTTCCTGGCGGCATGTCCAGAATGCCTTTAGCCAAATTTACACTATATACCGCATTAGCGCTCATTCCTTACTCGTTTCTCTATGTGTATCTAGGGATGAAGCTGAAGGATAATTGGGAAACCATTGGCGAGTACGCAGGGCCTTATATTAAACCTTTGATTATCGCGGCAATTGGACTAACGATTCTTTATGTGGGTTATCAACTGTATTTAAAAAGAAAAGCGAAAACGTAGTGAGATAGATTTGGCGGTTTCGCTTGCTTTTGTTACAATGAGTGAGAATAAGGATGATCTTGGGAGGATGAGAACGATGGGTGCAAATCTTGCTAGTAATCTGGGTACAGGCTTGAAGCCGAAACAGTTTATTGAAAGTATGGAGAAAAATAAAGAACAATTCTTGGCCTATTACGACGGCTTTGCTTGGGACAACGAAGAGGATAAGGAATATTTCGAATCTCTTAACAATCGCGATGATCTTCGTTGTTTAATTATTGCTGCTGACTGGTGTGGCGACGTTGTTCGCAACGTGCCTGTTGTTTTCAAAGCTCTGGAAAACAGCGGTATTCCAACAGAAGTTCTTATTATCGAGCAAAATTATGATGTGATTGATCAGTTCCTAACAGGCGGCGGACGTGGGATTCCAATCGTTGTCTTCACAGATACAGGCGGCTTCTCGCTTGGACACTGGGGACCTCGCCCGAAAAACGTGCAAGCGGTTATGACGCAATTCAAGAAAGAAAATCCAGATCGCGAAGCGGCCGATTATAGCGAAAAAATGCAAGTAGCCAGAGCCGAAATGGGCCGTCAATATGGCGAAGGTAACGGATACCACGCTGTTATTGTGAAGGAACTTCGTTCATTAATCGAGTCGTTCTAAAGGTGAGGGTGGCAGCACGATGATCAACATTCAATCCTTCGTCCTGGGTCCGGTTCAGACGAACGCTTATCTGCTCTCGAATCCAGAGACGAATCAAGGTATCATTATCGATCCCGGCATGAATCCGAAATCGCTGATCAAAAAAATTGCCGATATGGATATCGTTGCTATTTTGCTTACGCATGCACATTTTGATCATATTGGCGGCGTTGACGAGATTCGTAAGCTCAAGGGCTGTCCCGTGTATATTCACGATTTGGAAGCCGATTGGCTGACGAATCCGAAGAAAAACGGCTCAGCACGCTGGCCAGATCTCGGCGCACCGATTGTTACCGATCCAGCGGAATTCGCGTTGGATGAGGGGCAAACCCTTGAGTTCCTGGGCATCCAGCTCAAGGTATTTCACACCCCTGGCCACTCGCCAGGCAGCGTGAGTTTCTTGTATGACAAACACCTGTTCAGCGGTGATGTCTTGTTCAAACTGTCCGTAGGTCGCACAGACCTGCTCGGCGGAGACAACAATACCCTGCTGGATTCGATCCAGGATAAACTGTTCCTGTTGGATGACGATGTCATCGTCTACTCCGGACATGGGGCCAAAACAACGATCGGCTTCGAGCGTGAGAATAACCCATATGTGTAAGGAATTAAGGACCGTCCCCGGCTTGGGGGCGGTTATTTTTTTGCTTGGGTGACATGGGTGGAGAGGGGATGTGAGTAAATGGGGCATGGAGCGTGTGGGTAAATGCATGCACATGCTCGTTCGCCCATGACACCCACCCATTTTAGCGGGTATATGGGTATTTACCGTGTGCAACGTAGGTGCTCCCCCATAGACTGATGTTGTAAGCTATTCACCCAACTTCAACAAATACAATCCTGTTTAGCCTGTTTATGATCGTGAAAGTTCCCGATTGGGAAAATACTAAGGAGGTGCTTCACCCATGGAATATGTTAAAGTTCCGAATTACCCTGTTCAACCAATGCCAATGCCGATGCCTACACCTATGCCTATGCCAATGCCGGCTCCAGCCCCGATTATGCAACAACCAGCACACAACGACATCCACTTGCACGCATCCTACTCACATAACGAATTCGTCTTCCCTAAACCAGTTCACACACAAGCCGTTGCTGCCCCTTGCTACCCGAAAAACAATGCAGCTGCTAGCATTTTGGTACTTTTCATTTTGCTGGTAATTATCACACGTGGTATTTGTAAATATTAATTTTACGAACGTCACATGTAAATGAGGAGGTGATCCCACGGGAGTGGGATTGCCTTTTTTTAATTAAGTAGACGTTCAATTCTTTTGTTAAATATAGGCTCATATATTAAACTAGCAACTAGGAAATAAGATGATGCTCTAGCTTAACGCATTCCTATTAAACTACTAGACAAATGCAGGATTACCCGCTAGTATGAACCCATATAACTACATAAATTGCGAAAAAGGTGCGCTTACGAAATCAAAATCGAAAGTGCTTAAAAGGGAAGTCAGGTGTAAAACCTGCGCGGTCCCGCCACTGTAAATGCGGAGTTACTTTTCTATCAGGCCACTGTCCACGTTAATGGGATGGGAAGGCGAAAAGTTTACGAAGATGCATGAGCCAGGATACCTGCCTAATTTCGTTGTTGCTCTGATTCTCCGGGGGGTGGGAATTCAGTTAGCGTTCTGTAGCCAGTATGGCGCACGTTTTTTTGTGTTGAATTAAGAAGGCCACCCCGCCTGAGGGTTGGCCTTTTTTTGTTTTTACGTGCGATGAATTTAAAGTAAGCAAAGGAGAGAAGAGAAGAATATGTTTAGTAAATTGCATCGTAAAGTGATGTCGTCTATTCTAGCTACACTAATGGTCCTATCAGTAATATTTACAACTCTAGTGCCAAATATCCAAGTTCATGCTACTAGCCAAGATCCGGTTTCTGTTGCACTTCGGGTTGAGGGGCCGCAAGGTCTTATCAAAGAGGGGGCTGCTACAGGCTCAACTGCATTGGAAGTATTGGAATCTGAATTCGTAGCCCCCAACTTAGAAGTTACGAGTTCTTCCTACGGTTCGTATGTTTCTGGAATAAATGGGATACATGCGGGACAATACGGTGGTTATGATGGTTGGAACTTTGCCATCCAACGTCAAGGTCAGTGGATAATTCCAGATTTTGGTATCGATCAGTATAAGTTAGAAAGTAACGATCAAGTACTAGTGTATTATGGTGATCTTGACACGCAATTAGTTCAGTCTATTTCGGTACAGTCATCACCAGTTAGTGAGAATGAATCCTTTTCTGTAACAGTTACGAAAACAACATATGACTGGTACAACACAGGATTTATAACATCTGCGGCAAACGGGGTAAAAGTAACAATCGGCTCTGCAAATGCTGTTACAAATGCTAGCGGTGTAGCGGTATTTGAGCACGGGGTACCTTCTGGGAATTATTCTGTGGAAGTAACCAATTATCATGAAAGCTCAGCACCTGGGGTAGTCCGAGCTTCCCAGCCTTTGATCATAAGAGCCAAACCACAGCAAACTCCGATTGGCAGTGTAACGGTTGCTGTTGAAAAATTTACGTTAGGTCAAGGATATTATAAAGAACCTGTTCTTGTACCTTTTTATGAAGGTGATAATGTTGCTGCTATACTTACACGCTTGTTGGGTGTAGGCAACTATATAAATCAAGGTACCATAGCTGATGCCTTTTATTTGTCTAAAGTGAAGGATGCTAATGGAAGTGTTCATGTACCCCAATATATTTTGGATGAAATTGGATCACCCCTAGGTTCAAAAACCGATGAAGGGTGGCTTGGGGAATTTGATTATACGAATATGTCTGGTTGGATGTATGCCGTAAATAATGAATTTCCAAGTGTTGGAATGTCACAATATACCCCTCAAGATGGCGATGTGATTCGAACTCAGTTTACTGTTTATGGATACGGATCAGACCTGGGAGGAGAATGGGGGTATATTCAAACAGCGAATAAGGATGCACTTACAACCAAGATCGCTGAATTGAATAGTGATCCCAATAAAGATACGCTTATTGCTCAAGCGGGTGTCAAATTAGCGTGTGATCATGCTTATTCCGTGCTTGCTAATATGGAAAGTACGCAAGCTAGCGTGGATAGCTCATTGGCTGATTTGAATAATTCACTGGCACCAGATACAGAAAAACCAGTAATAACAGTAAGCGGGATAACGAATAATCAAGAAGTATCCCAACCGAATCTAAGCCTCAGTGTAGAAGTGACTGACAATAGACCAGGAGTCATAACACCGGTAGTGAAGTTGAACGGAACTACTATTTCAAAAGTGAGTGGTGTTTATCCACTTGTACTTATTGCTGGTACAAATACGATCACAATATCAGCAACAGATGTAGCTGGTAATACGAACTTACAAACATTTACTCTCACTTACAAGATTAGCGCAGCAATTACTGCCAAGGCCCAATTAGATAAAAATTTAGCATATCTCGTAAGAACAGTCACCAACCCAACGTTTGGAACACTGAACGGAGAATGGACTATACTTTCCTTGGCAAGAGCTAATTATGTAGTGCCTGAGGGGTATTATCAAACGTACTATAATAACGTGGTTGCTGCAGTAAAAGAAAACATGATTAAGAACAACGGTGTGTTGGATAAAACGAAGGGCACAGAACATTCAAGAGCAATTTTAGGACTGGCTTCTATTGGTAAAGATCCGAAGCATGTGGGGGATTATGATCTTACGAATGCACTTGCGGATTACAATTATGTCATTGGCCAGGGCATAAATGGACCAATCTTCACTCTTCTTGCTTTTGATACTAGGGACTATCAGATTCCAACAGTAGCAGTAGGAAAAGAACAAGTAACTAGAGAGAAACTAATTGGATATATCTTAGATAAAGAAGTGAAAAAGGGTACAGTCGATGCAGGTGGCTGGGGCTTCGGAACAGCCGATGTCGATTTGACTTCGATGGCGCTGCAGGCTCTTGCACCCTATTATCAGTCTCAACCAGATGTTAAAAGCGCTGGAGACCGGGCAATTGCTTGGTTGTCGAAAAAGCAAGGCAGTGACGGCACATTTGGAGCAAGCAGCGAAAGTATTTCACAAGTTATTACGGCTTTAACAGCACTTGGAATTGATCCCAGTTCCGATACAAGATTTATGAAGAATGGAAAATCAGCCCTGGATGCTTTGCTTTCATTTGCCGTAGCAAATGGCGGTTTCAAACATACAAGTACGGGTAGTGTAAACAACTTGGCTTCAGATCAAGGTACCTATGCACTAGTAGCCTTTGATCGATTTGTAAATGGGAGCAAGCGTCTTTATGACATGACTGATGTCCAGGTTGAAGATACAGAAAAACCAACGATTATTGTTAGCGGACTAACGAATAACCAGGAAGTATCCCAAGCAAGTTTAAGCTTCAGTGTGGAAGTGACTGACAATACCTCAGGAGTCCTAACAGCAGAAGTAAAACTGAACGGAACTGTCATCCCTAAAGTGGATGGACAATATAATCTTGTTCTTAACACGGGAGCAAACACGGTTACTGTAACTGCTATGGATTTAGCAGGTAATACGACAGAACAAACTTTTACGGTCACCTATAATGTACTGGACACAGAAAAACCAACGATTACTGTTAGCGGATTAACGAATAACCAGGAAGTATCCCAAGCTAATTTAAGTTTCAGCGTGGAAGTGACTGATAATACCCCGGGAATCCTAACACCAGAAGTGAAACTGAACGGGCTTGTCATCTCCAAAGTGGATGGACAATATAATCTTGCTCTTAACGCAGGAGCAAATACGGTTACTGTAATTGCAACGGATGTAGCAGGCAATATGGCAGAGCAAATTTTTACAGTTACCTATAAATTACCTGACACAGAGAAACCGACGATTACCGTAAGCGGATTAACGAATAACGAGGAAGTATCCCAAGCAAATTTAAGCTTCAGTGTGGAAGTGACTGATAATACCCCTGGAGTCCTAACTCCGGAAGTAAAACTAAACGGAACTGTCATCTCAAAGGTTGATGGACAATACAATCTTGTTCTTAACACGGGTTCAAACACGGTTACCGTAACTGCTACAGATTTAGCAGGTAATAAGGCAGAGCAAACTTTTACGGTTATTTATAAAGTTAATATGGCAATTATTTATAAAAATCAGTTGAATAAGAATTTGGCTTATATTTTAAAAACAGTTGCTCACCCAACTTTCGGAACAAGTGGTGGGGAATGGTCAGTCCTATCATTGGCAAGGGCTAACTACGAAGTGCCTGAGGGTTATTATCAATCGTATTACAATAATGTGGTTGCAAATGTAAATGAATTAATGGTAACAAATAAGGGCGTACTGGATACGACAAAAGGTACTGAGCACTCGAGAGCCATTCTAGGATTGTCTTCTATTGGTAAAGACCCCAAGCATGTGGGGAACTTTGATCTCACGAATGCACTCTCGGATTACAATTATGTCATTACCCAAGGAATAAATGGACCTATCTTCGCACTTCTAGCATTTGATGCTAAGAATTATCAGATTCCTGTAGTAGCGGATGGGAAAGTACAGGTAACCAGAGATAAGCTTATTGGATATATTTTAGATAAAGAAGTTAAAAAAGGTACAATCAATGCAGGTGGTTGGGGCTTCGGAACCACAAGTGCTGATGTCGATTTAACCTCGATGGCATTGCAGGCGTTAGCTCCATATTATATGACCCAACCAGAGGTCAAAAGTGCGGGAGATCGAGCAGTTGCTTGGCTGTCAAGCAAGCAGGATAGTGAGGGTGGCTTCGGAACAAGCAGCGAAAGCATATCGCAAGTCATTACTGCATTAACAGCGCTAGGAATCAATCCCAATACAGATACAAGATTTATCAAGTATGGTAAGTCGGCTATGGATGCTTTGATGTCATTTGCAGTAGCAGATGGCGGATTCAAGCATATTAAAACAAGCAGTGTAAATGGCATGGCAACAGACCAAGGCACCTACGCACTTGTGGCTTATGACCGATTCGTAAATGGAAACAATCGTCTTTATGATATGTCTGATGTAAAGGTAGAAACGCCGCTTCCAGGAGAAAATGAAATTCCCTTACCGAACGTGGATCAACCGAAAATCTTGATTCCTTCTGACAATAAGGATTATGTAATTTCTGTAACGAATGCCGATACCAATAAAGAAATCACAATAGAAATTCCAAGTAATAACAATTCGAAAATTCAAGTTAATTTGCCTTTAAACAGCAGCTTGCCAAAAATAGAGGCTGTCAAAGGGATTGTCTCAATTGCCATTCCAAAGGGAGCGCAGATTATCAGCGGTGATTCAACGGCGATCGAGTTAATTACCTCTAACGATACGACAGCACCCACGTTAAAAGATAAAGTAAACACGATTATTACGAATGGGGAGCAACTTGATAAGGTAAACCAAGCCATTACACTAGGTGGCAGCAATCGTATCGAGTTTAATGAATTTATTACACTTACCTTTGCGGGAATGAAAGGGAAGCAAACGGCTTATATTCAAAATGGTGTTATTCATGTCATTAAGAAATTTGCTAGTGATTTAGAAGGCTACGCCAGTGGTAATCTTGAATATGCTTATGATAACGGGAATGATCTGATTGTTAAGACGAAGCATTTCACTGACTTTATTGCATACACGTCTAGTGTGGTAGAAACGCCTCTCCCCACTTCAAAGCATGTAACTTTATCTGTAGATGTGCTGACCGTTAATAAGGGATATATCGTTCCAGAATTAAGTCTAGAGCTTCAGAATGGGGATACGGTATGGAGTGTACTCAAGAGAACGCTCGAAAATCGTGGAATTAATTATTTATATATTTGGAATTCCACATATAACAGTGTTTATGTGCAAGCCATTGATGGCTATAAAGAGTTAGATGTTGATAGATATGGGATTGGCAGCGGATGGATGTATAACGTAAACGGCACCTACCCGAATTACGGAGCCGACAGATATAACACGCTTAAGGATGGCGATTCGATTCAATGGCGGTATACAACAAACTATGGGGAAGATTTAGGGCAAAAGATACCACCAGGAACACTACCAACTGGCCCAATCATTAACCCAAATGATAAAAAACCAACCATTGATGTTCCAGCTAATATTAGTCAAGATTACCCAGTAAACATTACCAAAGAACTGAAAGACAAAGAATTAATCACAATTAACATTCCTAATGTGACATCGAAAGTTATCCTTAACCTAGAAGACGTGAAAGACAGCATTCCAATGATTACCGCAGTCAAAGGCGATGTTTCACTTTCCATCGATAAGGGGACGGTGCTGAAATCGGGGAATTCAAATATTGAACTCCTTACTGCGTTAGATAAATCGGATGCATCACTTCAAAACTTGGTGAAAAGCGGCCTAAGCAATGATATCGTGAAGCAGCTGAAGCTAACCCACGCATTTGCAATGGGTAACGCAAACCAATCGGTGATATTCGATAAGCCACTTACTTTAGTCATTAAAGGCGCAAAAGACCAGCAAGCCGGATTTATCGAAGGAAATACCTTTACGCCAATCGAGATTTATGAGTCAGAGGCTAAAGGGATTGAAGCAACTAAGGGTAATGAAAAGATCACATATGCTTATGTAATTGGCAATGATTTGATCATTAAAACGAATCACTTCACGAGTTTCGTTTCGTACACAGTTAGCGATGTAGCGACGTCCGATCTAAATAAACTGTACACAGACGCCACCACCATCTCCACCTGGGCCCTCGACGCGATCGGCGAGGCGTCGCAGAAAGCTTTTGTCAGCGGCAGCTACGGTAAGTTCAACCCACAAACTACTGTTACACGAGCAGAGTTCACAAAAATGCTAGTCGGCGTTCTTGGCTTAGATGTGAAAACAAGCAAAGCCACTAGTTTCAAGGATGTTACACCAGATGACTGGTTCTATTCCTACGTGAATACAGCTTACCAAGCAGGGTTCATCTCTGGGTACAGCGATGATCAGTTCAATCCAAATGAGAAGATGACGCGTGAGCAAATGGCGGTCATCATTGTTAAAGCACTTGGCCTACCAGTTGCTGGACAGACGGCAGTGATCGAAGACGAGGCTCAAGTTTCCGTTTGGGCCAAAGCGAGTGTGCAGACTGCGATTGCGCAAGGATTGATGTCCGGTTGGGATAACCGTTTCCAGCCAAGCGATGAGGTAACTCGCGAAATGGCAACGGTTGTTGCGATGAGAGCATATCACGCTAAAGCGGATACAGGTCAAGGGACGATTAAGCCGGATGCGGCTAAGAAGGCTGAAGTTGAAAAACAAATTAATCAGACTGCGGCATTTTTGCAGCAAACTATAACCGATCCTACCCTAGCTACGATAGGTGGAGATTGGACAATACTAGGACTGGCGCGCTCCGGCGTTCCAGTTCCTGATGCGTATTACGCCAAATACTACGCGAATGTCGAAAAGATTTTAAAAGAAAAGTCAGGCAAGCTGCACGCAGTAAAATATACGGAGTATGATCGAGCTATTCTGGGCCTTACGTCTATGGGTCGAAGTGTGGATGAGGTAGCTGGCTACAACTTAAGAGTGTGGCTTGCTGATTACGAGACTTTGATCAAACAAGGAATTAATGGACCCATCTTTGCTCTTATTGCCCTAGACAGCAAAAACTATGATATTCCAGTAGTTAACGACGTTAAGAAACAGACGACTAGAGAGCTGTTGGTCGACTTTATTTTGAACAGGGAACTATCCGACGGTGGATGGGCTTTAGGTGAGAGTGCGACCGCGTCGGACCCGGATATTACGGCGATGGCGATCCAAGGGCTGACACCTTATTACAAAACGAATAAGAACGTTCAGGATGCTGTAGATCGCGCACTTGCTTGGTTATCGAAGAGTCAGACGTCAGATGGCGGGTATGCCACTCAAGGAGTTGCGAATTCTGAAAGCTCTGCACAGGTGATTGTAGCCCTGACGGGACTTGGTATTAATCCGCATACAGATGCGCGCTTTATCAAAAATGGCAACTCGGCCATCAATGCTTTGTTAAGCTTCTCCGCAACAAACGGCGGCTTCTACCATGTGAAATCTGGTGGTGTCGATAATGGCGGTGGCAAGCCAGGTGATGTGGATCCGATGGCGAGCGATCAGGCCATGTATGCTCTTGTCGCTTATGACCGGCTGCTGAATGGACAAAATCGTTTATATGATATGACCGATGTGAAATAGAAATAGGAAAAGACGAGCAGGGGCATATGATTGCCCTTGCTTTGTTAGTTAAGGATGTGAAGAAGCGCATGTCAATCAAGAAGTGGCTGGTGGCTATTGGCATCATTGGGGTGTTGGCTGCGGCCTTCTTCTGGGGGGGAAATAGCCCGAGAAGTACTAGCGATTCAGCAGCAAGACTGGGAGAAACGCAGGCGATTCCTACTGCAGTATCGACAGTAACACCAGATCGGGAAGGTGCTAAGGAGCAAGGAACAGCAACATCGCCAACACCATCGGAGAACAATCAGCAGAAGGACATCCCACAGTTAGCGGAGTCAGCGAAGCCAAATCAAGAAACGGCTAAGCCACCAACAACAGAGACAAGCAAGCATGCAGATCAGGCAGTATCGACGCTAACTGCGACTACGAATCCTGCAATGGAAACAGCGACTCCTTCTGCGCAGCCAACACCAGCACCAACGAAGGATAAATTCCAAACCGAGCCCGTGCCTGATGGCAAACCGAAGCCCACCGAGTGGCAGGATGTCACCGTCAATAAAAAGAAAACGTTAACCGCAACGTTATCCGTGACCTGCAAAACCATTTTGACTCATATGAGCAGTTTTAATAAGGATAAGCTGGAGGTTCTGCCAGCAGATGGTGTGATTTATCCAGCACAGAAGGTGACCTTTTTCGAGGGAGAATCCGTGTTCGATGTACTGCTTAGAGAAATGAAGAAGAACAAAATTCACATGGAGTTCTCCATGACACCGATTTATAACAGCAATTATATCGAGGGGATTCATAATATTTATGAGTTTGACTGCGGCGAGCTCAGCGGCTGGATGTATAAAGTGAATGGCTGGTTTCCTAATTATGGAGCGAGTCGGTATATGCTCAAAGATGGCGATGTCATCGACTGGGTCTATACTTGTGATCTAGGGCGCGATATTGGCGGGGATCAGGCTGGGGCAGGTGGTCGAAAATAATGAGAGATTCCTTCTCCACATTTCATCCGGTTATTAATTTGGTATACTTCGTGGCAATGATCGTAGGCAGCATGGTGTTCATGCACCCGATTTTTCAAGGAATAGCACTCATTAGTGCTACGATGTATTCCATTTTGCTAAAAGGAAAGAGGGCTGCCAAATTCAATGGGCTGTATCTGATGCCGCTGCTCGTCGTGATGGCTGTGATGAACCCCGTTTTCAGTCACGCAGGTGTGACGATCCTGTTCTATCTTCGTAATGGTAATCCGATCACACTCGAATCCATCCTGTATGGAGTGGCTGCCGCGTGTATGTATATCACGGTTATTGTGTGGTTTTCTTGCTATAACGCAGTAATGACCTCGGATAAATTCATTTATTTGTTCGGCAAAATCATGCCCGCGCTGTCGTTGATTCTCTCGATGGTGCTTCGTTTTGTTCCGAGGTATTTAACGCAGTTAAAGACTATTTCGAATGCGCAGCGCTGTATCGGGAGGGACGCTTCGCAGGGGAATATTGTGAACCGGGCCCGTAACGGGATTCGGATTCTTTCAATAATGACGACGTGGGCGTTGGAAAATGCGATCGAAACCGCTGACTCGATGAAATCGAGAGGATACGGGTTGCCGGGCCGAACAAGCTTCTCCCTTTTTCGATTCGATCGAAGGGATGTATGGGTTAGCATGATTATGGCTGGGCTCATTCTTGTTGTGGGCGCAGGCGCTTGGATGGGGGAGAATACGATTCGTTATTTCCCATCGATTCATGTTCATGACATCACGCTACGTAGTGTGGCTTTCTTTATCGCTTACGGCTCGCTGTGCTTACTGCCTGTGTGCATTCAGATTGTGGAGGGAATCAAATGGAAGTTTACCACATCAAGGATCTAAGTTTTGCCTTTCCTATGCAGGAGAAAGAAGCATTATCCGCCATTCAGCTTACGATTAGGAGCGGTGAGTTCATCACCATTTGCGGCAAATCCGGTTGTGGGAAGAGCACGCTGCTTCGCCATCTGAAGAGCGTACTTACGCCGCATGGCCAGCGTAGCGGGGACGTGTTTTTTCAAGGGCATGCGTTGAAAGAAGTAGACACTCGTACTCAAGCATCGGAGATTGGATTTGTGCTGCAAAGTCCGGATAACCAGATCGTAACGGATAAGGTATGGCACGAGCTGGCCTTTGGGCTGGAGAGTCTAGGCTATGATCAGTCGACAATCCGGTTGCGTGTGGCGGAAATGGCGAGCTTTTTCGGCATCCAGACGTGGTTTCACAAAAGTGTGACAGAGCTTTCAGGCGGCCAGAAGCAGCTGCTGAACTTGGCGTCCATCATGGCGATGCATCCTTCGGTGCTCATTCTGGACGAGCCTACCTCCCAGCTGGATCCGATTGCTGCTGCGGATTTCTTGGAGACCATCAGCAAAATCAATCGGGAGCTCGGCACGACGATTATTATGACGGAGCATCGGCTGGAGGAGGTTCTGCCTATCACGGATCGGCTGATTGTGCTAGATCAAGGCCGCGTTATTGCGGACGATACACCACCGAAGGTAGGAGAGATTTTGCGCAAGCTCCGGCATCCGATGTTCGCTTCCATGCCGACGCCAATGCAGATTTACGCAGGGGTGGATAAGGGAGAGTTGCGCTGTCCCGTTACTGTAAAAGAGGGGCGGCAATGGCTTAGCAGCTATTTGGCAGATAAAGCGGCTGCACCCGAGTTGAAAATAGAAACTACTATCGCTGTCCGCCAAAGCCCCCTTGCGGTTCAGTTCAAAGATGTCTGGTTCCGGCATGAAAAGCATGGAGCCGATACGATCAAAGACCTTTCCTTCGAGGTTCGAGAAGGCCAATTTTACTGCCTAGTCGGCGGCAATGGCACAGGGAAAACGACTACCCTATCCCTCATCAACGGTATCCTACAGCCATATCGGGGCAAAGTGCTGATTGGAGGCCAGAATCCCGCCAAAATGAGTGCAAAGCAGCTTTTCGTCAATCGCTTAGGCGTGCTGCCTCAGAACCCAGCTGCCTTGTTCGTGAAGAAAACGGTCGAGCTAGATCTGTATGAAATGCTCTCAGATACGCCTTTTACGCAGGAAGAGAAACGGCTCAAAGTGGATGCCGTGGTTCAGTTCGCTGAGCTTACGCCGCTGCTTGCGATGCATCCCTATGATCTCAGTGGAGGCGAACAACAGCGGGCAGCGCTGGCGAAAGTACTCCTACTGGAGCCGAGAATCCTGCTGCTCGACGAGCCGACGAAGGGGCTGGATGGCTTTTTCAAAGAGAAGCTCGGCACGTTTCTCAGAAAGCTCCATAGTGAGGGCGTGACGATCGTCATGGTCTCACATGATATTGAATTTTGCGCCAAGTATGGCGAGGATTGTGCGATGTTTTTCGATGGAAGTATCATCACGTCGAAGCCGGCTCAACCATTTTTCGCGGGCAACAGCTTCTACACGACCGCAGCGAATCGGATGGCGCGCCACTTGTGGCCGGAGGCAGTGACGATAGAAGGTGTGGTGGAGCTATGCAAGAGAAGCGCGCAGCTAGCAAGCGTTTGAGTCGGCGAACGATGTTCGCCGCACTGCTGATTCTCATCGTGATTCCAGCCACGATCATGCTTGGGATTTTCGTGCTGGATGACCGTAAATATTACTTTATTAGCTTGCTGATCGTGTTATATACGATGATTCCGTTTGTGATGGTGTTTGAGAATCGCAAGCCACAGGCGAGGGAGTTAATCGTGATTGCTGTATTGGCCGCGATTGCGGTAGCAGGGCGTGGCGCCTTCTTCATGCTGCCGCAGTTCAAGCCGGTCGTGGCGATTGTGATTATTGCCGGCGTGTGCTTTGGCGCTGAAGCGGGCTTTCTCGTTGGCGCGACCGCAGGCTTCGTGTCCAATTTCTTCTTCGGTCAAGGGCCGTGGACGCCGTGGCAGATGTTCTGTTTTGGCCTCATTGGCTTCGTGGCGGGCATCTTATTCAAGAAAGGACTGCTTAAGAAAACGAAGCTTTCCTTGTGCGTTTTCGGCGGATTAGCCACTCTAGTGATCTATGGCGGCATTATAAACCTAGGCTCACTGTTGATGGTGACACCAAGCTTTTCATGGGCAGCCTTGCTAGCGACTTATGCATCAGGCTTCTGGTTTGATCTGGTACATGCAATCGCGACAGTGTTCTTTCTCTTCGTGATCTCGGGACCGATGATTGAGAAATTGGAGCGGATCAAAATGAAATATGGATTGATGGATTCGCAGGATGGCATGCAAAGATAGATTCATAACATAGAATCGTAAGCTAGATCCTAAGCCAGCTCAATAGAGTTGGCTTTTTTCAATGGGATGATCATACAAATTATTGAAATAGAAGAAACTTATAGGTTATTATTAGGTCAGTCTTGATATGAGTCATTTGAGAAGGAGGATTCATCATTCTACTAAGGGAAACGACCAAGAGAATTCCTGCTCCGATCATTGTAATGATCTTATTTTTGGTTATTCTTCATATAATTACTCCGTATTTAGTTCCCGTTAAAGAGGTTTATCATGATCGATTGTCTTACAATCTGATTCTTAATAGTCATCATGATCTCAATGTGGCGCTGGATAAAATAAAAAAAGATATTCAGGAAAAAAAGCTAAAAGATTATGTAATTATCTTAGGAGATTCGGTTTTCTATGGCAGTCCTGGCAAATCAGAAGATACGTTTAATGCAGTTATTGAAAGAGAGCTAGATGGAGGGAAGTCGCAGCCTATCTATAATTTATCGTTACCTGCGTCTCAAACTGGCGATATCTACGCTATGTTACTTAAATTAGATCAGTACGGTATCTCTACGGATCATCTTATTTTTAATGTGCGCTATGCTAGCTTCGTTCCACGTTACAGTTATGAGTCTGCTTTGTTTTGGTGGTTGGATGACCTTCACTCGTTGGATCTAGAAGCCTATCAACGATCACTACCGCTGGAGGCGACTGACAAACCTGCCATAAAACCTTATGCGAAATTTAAAAATGAACTAGAAAATGTGCTTATGCCTTATTTTAATTTATACGCCTATAAAGATTACTTGAATGAAAGCGTAAACAACGAATGGGTGCGTAAAACCGGAGGTGTAGTTGCGAGTGACGAGCTCGGTCCATCAATACCTTGGTATGAAAAGGATACAAAAGATGAATTGGAACAACCCGAAATTCAAAAAGCATTCTCGGATGCTCCCATGGATCTAACAGAGCAGAATGTGGACATCTATTTTATTAATAAAATAATCGCGCATCAGAAGATGAAGGATACCCTGCTTGTGATGACGGGGACGAATCATAGTTTGATGAAACCTTTGATAGAAAAGCCAGGATATCAAGAAAACGCGAGAAAGATCAACGATTATTTAAGTTCGCTGCCTATCCCATTTCTCAACCTCGAGGGAAGTATCCCTGATCACTTATTTACAGATCATACGCATCTCATAGCGGAAGGGTATAAGGAGCTTGGACGCTTGGTATGGGATGCTTACAAATCAGAGGAGCGGCACAAATCATGATGTTTAATACACCGGAGTTTGCTTTCCTGCTTATCGTAACTATGATCTTGTTCTATGCAGTACCGAAGGCGCGTCTCTCCCTATTAACGGTGGCTAATGTCCTTTTCTATGCGATTGTGGGCGTAAAGTATTTACTTCTTTTTGGCGTTGTATCGACGATTGTCTTTATTTGTGCTAGATGCATGAAGGCAAGTAATAAGAAACCATTGCTTTGGCTTGGCATTAGTGTATCGCTCCTTAACCTTATTTTCTTTAAATACACGGCTTTTATTTTCAAATCAGTCGAGCGTTTTCTATCCCTAACGATTGTTCCCCACGATGCGAAATGGCTAAGTTTGGCGCTTCCTTTAGGGATTTCCTTCTATACGTTTGAACTTATTGCGTATGTCGTCGATGTGTACAAAGGGAAAATTGAGCCTGAGAAATCCATCTTCCGTTTTTGGATGTTTATCATGTTCTTTGCTCATATGATTGCAGGACCGATCATGAGGGGCGCCGAGTTTTTCCCGCAAATAAAAAAGATCGACACGATCCGTTTTCACATTGGAAATATGAGGATGGGTGTTTTCCTAATTAGCCTTGGGCTCATTAAGAAGGTCTTTATATCGGATAATCTGGCTCCCTATTGTGATAGTTTTTTTGCTCATCCAGAATGGCTGAACGGTGCTGAGGGATGGACGGCGGCTGTCCTCTACGCATTTCAAATTTACTTTGACTTCTCTGGCTATAGTGATATGGCTGTTGGGATTGGCTATTTGTTTGGGCTCAATTTAGCTGTGAATTTCCTTACACCGTATTTGAGCGGAAATGCGACAGAATTCTGGCGAAGATGGCATATTACCTTATCGAGTTGGATCAAAGACTATATTTATATTGCACTTGGTGGATCACGTCACGGAAAGTTCCGCCAATATGCAAGCCTATTCGTCGCTATGACCCTATCGGGGTTGTGGCATGGCAGTAAATGGACTTTCGTCGCTTGGGGGATGTATCAGGGAGGCTTGTTAATCGGGCATAAGCTCTGGTCAACGGTACTCAATAAGCTGGGTCTGAAAAATCGCGACAATTACTGGTGGTATAGGTTGGCTAATATGATCGGTTTTTTTGCATTAACTTGCTTGGGGTGGGTATTGTTCCGCGTAGAAAGTTTGACTTATGCCTTAGCCTTAATGAAAAGGATGCTGACATTCCCGGAAGCTTTCATCTTCCCAGCTTGGGTGAAGCATTTTTGGATAGTTATTTTGTTCATGGTCATTCTACATGTGATCGAGCATTTGCTTCTGAAACACATGAAAGACATTTCAATGCGATGGCATCGATGGTTCCCTACACCCGTAAGAGGCGCGGTTTATACGCTTTTTGTCGTTCTCTTGATCCTCTTATATAAGCATGAACAAAGCACTTTTATTTATTTTCAATTTTAATTTCCTCCAAATCCGGTGATTACCGGAAGTAGTGAAAGAGTCCTTGCGGAGGCAAGGGCTCTTTGTGCTGGGCAGGACTAGTGCATATGGATGCTTCTTTCTTGTCGCCACTATCCCGTTGCCTCAGTTCGGGAATAACCAGCGAAAGTCTGAGCGAAAGGGATAGTGGCTATAAATAGATTCTCCTCCAGAAGTCTTTCAGAGGAAACCGCAAAGTAGCGGTATTTCTGCACAAGATAGCGTCACATTTGAAAACGTATTCTTGATATGCTTGGAGCAACAACGAGCAGGGAGATGAAGTGGATGCTGAAGGTAGCAATTATTGGTGCTGGCGCCATCTCGAGGGCGCATATTGAAGCGTATTTACAATTTCCAGAGCGCTGTACGATTGTAGCGATCAGTGATATTTATGAGGATAAAGCGCAGGAACGCATTGATCAATTTCAACTGAAAGATGCGCGTGCAGTAAAGGAATACAAGGAACTGCTGCAAGCGGATATTGATCTCGTTTCGATCTGTACGCCGCCGTATACGCATGCTTCGCTGACGGTCGAATTTCTTGAGGCAGGCTCGCATGTCATGGTGGAGAAGCCGATGGCTTCCTCGCTCGAAGAATGCGATTTGATGAATGCGGCTGCGCAGCGGACAGGCAAGCTTCTCTCTGTGGTCGCGCAGAACCGTTTCAAAACGCCGATGATGAAAATGAAATCCGTACTCGACAGCGGACTGATGGGCAAAATCGTTCACGTGCAGGTCGATTCTTTCTGGTGGCGTGGCCATTGCTACTATGACCTCTGGTGGCGGGGCACGTGGGAAAAGGAAGGCGGCGGGCCAACGCTGAATCATGCGGTGCATCATATCGACGCCCTGCTCTGGATGATGGGCAGCCCGACGGAAGTGCAAGCGTTCATGAGCAATGTATCGCATGATAACGCGGAGGTTGAAGATCTTTCGATCGGTATGCTGCGCTATGCGAACGGTTCGCTAGGGCAAATTACGAGCTCGGTCGTTCACCATGGCGAGGAGCAGCAATTGATTTTCCAAGGTGCGAAAGCGCGTGCCTCTGCGCCATGGAAAGTGAAGGCGTCGACCTCGACGTCGAATGGTTTTCCAGAGCCGAACACGGCGCTGGAGGAGGAGCTGCAAGCTTTTTATAATACGCTGCCAGAAGTGATCTATGAAGGGCATGTCGGGCAAATCGACAATGTGTTAACGGCCATTGAAACTGGCGCACCCGTGCTCATTGATGGGATTAGCGGTCGTCAAACGCTGGAGCTGATCACGGGCATTTACAAATCCGCGAGTACAGGCGAGCTTGTGAAATTCCCGCTAGATGCGGAGGATGCATTCTATACGAGAAGCGGTGTGCAGGCGAAGGCGACCCATTTTTACGAGAAGAATACGTCGATCGAGAATTTCGCACCACAGACGATTACAACGGGAAGTACATTTAAATAAACCTGAGTCGGGAGACTAAGTACGATGCAAAAGAGCGATGGCATGAATTACGCACCACAAGGGAGTTTTAAAAAGGTTTGTGAACCGGGTGAGTTTGTTTTTGCGGCGGCAGCGTTGGATCACGGGCATATTTATGGGATGTGCAATGGTCTGCGGGAAGCGGGCGGAGAATTGAAGTGGGTGTATGATCCGGATCCGGTAAAAGTAGATAAGTTCCTGAGCACATACCCGGGTGTTCGGGTCGCAAGCTCGCTGGAGGAGATTCTAGGGGATACCGAAGTGAAGCTAGTTGCGGCTGCGGCAATTCCTTGTGATCGCGGTCCTCTAGGGCTGCGTGTGATGGATAGCGGTAAGGATTATTTTACGGATAAAGCACCGTTCACGACGCTTGAACAATTGGAAGCAGCACGGGCGAAGGTAGCGAAAACGGGGCAGAAATATGCGGTTTATTACAGTGAGCGGCTGCATGTCGAAAGCGCCATCTATGCGGGACAATTGATTGAACAGGGCGCGATCGGTCGCGTTCATCAGGTTATCGGACTTGGGCCGCATCGCATGAATATGAAGAGCAGACCTGACTGGTTTTTTGAGAAGGAACAATTCGGCGGGATTCTATGCGACATTGGGAGTCATCAGATTGAGCAGTTCTTGTATTTTACAGGAGCCAAAGATGCGAAAGTGGTCCACAGTAAAGTTGCGAACTACAACTACCCGCAGTATCCGAATTTTGAGGATTTCGGGGATGCGACGTTGGTCGGGGACAATGGGGCTACGGGCTATTTCCGAGTGGACTGGATGACGCCTGATGGTTTAAGCACATGGGGTGATGGCCGCCTGACGATTCTTGGGAGCGACGGTTACATTGAGCTTCGCAAATATGTCGACATCGCCAGAGAGCAGACGAGTAATCATGTGTACCTCGTGAACAAGGATGGCGAGCAGCATTTCGCTGTGAATGACCAGGTCGGTTTCCCTTACTTTGGACAACTGATTTTGGATTGTTTACATCGTACGGAAGTAGCGATGACTCAGGAGCATACCTTTAAAGCAGCCGAGCTGTGCCTGATTGCGCAGCGCGATGCGATGATCATCACTGCGTCGCAATAAGGCTGGCGGCAAGCTGCTGCTTTTGAAATTGCTTGCGATATTGGTGCGGCGTTACGCCGATCTGGCTTTTGAACATTTTGCAAAAGTAGGAGCAATTCGTCACACCAATGGCCTCGCCAATGCGAGCCACAGTCTGATCTGTTGACGTGAGCAGCAGCACCGCTTGCTTCAGTCGTCTGGCCGTCACATAGTCGGAAATGCTGGTGCCCGTGCACTCCGTAAACAGATGGGACAGGTGGTAGGGAGACAGATGCAGCTCAGCGGACATCAATTCCAAACGCAGCGGCTCGGTGTAGTGCTCCTCCAACCAACTGAGGATGCGCTCGGCTTGATGGGTCTTACGCGTGGGGCCCGTGCGAATCTGACCCTCGCGCTGCTCCCACAGCGGCATAATACTGCGGAAAAAAGCGACGAGAAAGAGGGAGTACTCCTCTAACTCGTCTTTTTTGTTGAGCGAGGGCAGCTTCGCTTCTAAGCTTTGAAAAAGCGCATGAAATTGGTCTAGCTCACTAAGTTCATACAGGCATGGATCTGTCAGCTTGTTGGTGTGTATATGTTTGAAAAAGGCCAGCAACCGCGGCCAATGGCTGAAATAAGACTCGTATAAAGCGGGCTCGAATTGAACAATGGAGCGCACGAAAGGAGTCTCAGGATCCATCTGAATATGATGCAGCTGATACGGCTGAAATACACAGAGCATACCGGAGGTCATTTCATAGCTCTTCTGGTCAACGATCAGTGTTCCGTGTCCCTCGTGAACGATGAGGATTTCAACACCTTGGTGGGCATGGAAGGTGCCCTTGAATTGTTCATGTCCGATGGTTGTACGCTGATAGGCAAAATAAAGCGAGATTTCGTTCAATCGGATATTTTGAACATAGGACATCAGGGTCGCTTCCTTTCCATGGCTGGCGTAGGACTAGGGTGCTTGATACAGCCAAAGTATACAGGAATGCAGCTGGGATCGGCAAGGAAATTTGGTGCTTTGTGGCGAGAACATCCGTGGCTAGACGATTAAAGGAGAGTGGAGCAAATAGGACAGCTGAAAGTGCTTATTTCTCTTGAAGTCGCGCCATTTCGTGTGATAGGACCATGGATCGTGCTTATTCGTGGCACAAGACTCGATTAGGGATGAGTGGTCCTAAAATAGGCAAGCTTACCTTGCTTATTGCAGGTGAAACAGGTGTTTGTAGACATATAGGCAAGCTAAGCTTGCTTAATGGTCTGCAGTTTTTCAAACCCAAGTAATCTGGCTATTGGTGGATTTGTGGTTGGTGCGAATGTGGCTCATTTATGCCTAGTTTGTGTGCAGGTGCTCATATTGATGGAAATCGTGTGTTGGAGTAGCTAGTTTTGGCAGGCTGATCTTAAGTGGGCGCAGAGCGGATTTTAGTGTGGAAAGAAAAGGAGCAAGCTCGTCATAAGCTAACGGTCACAAGTTTATTTCACGCATTCCCCCACAAACCCCTTCTCAAGCGAAGGGGTTTTATGGTAAACTCAACTTGTCTGACAACCTGATAAGTTTACGAAAAGAAAGTGGGGCTTCTCATGAAGGTTTCCTTATTTATTACGTGTCTAAGCGATGCACTATATCCCAAGGTGGGCGAAGCGATCGCGCGATTGCTCGGGCATTACGGTGTTCTCTTAGAGTTGCCCAAGGTGCAAACATGCTGCGGTCAACCGGCCTATAACAGCGGTTACTGGGACGAGGCAAGAACAACGGCGAAGACGCTGCTTACGGCTTTTGAGGATAGTGATTTTGTGATATCACCATCGGGCTCTTGCACGTATATGATTCATCACTATGCGAATCTATTTAAGGATGAACCGGAGTGGTTAGAGAAAGCGAATCAGCTCCAGAACAAAACCTATGAATTTACACAGTTCCTAGTTAGTGTCCTAGGGATCACGGACTTGGGTGCTGTGTTTCCACATAAAGTTACGTACCATCCGTCCTGCCACGGCAGCAGACTACTCGGTGTTAAGGCGGAGCCGCTGGCGCTTCTCCAAGGTGTGAAGGATTTGGAGCTTGTACCGCTTCCTTTTGCTGAGGATTGCTGTGGATTTGGCGGTACATTTGCGGTGAAAATGGCGGATATTTCTGGCGCGATGGTGCAGGAGAAAGTTGACCATGTGAAGGAAACCGAAGCTGAGGTGCTGGTCGGCCTGGATATGGCCTGCCTGATGAATATTGCGGGGAATCTGCGCTATCGGAATGAGCCAGTGAGAGTGATGCATCTAGCTGAGCTGTTGTATGAAGGAGTGAAGCGCGTATGAGTCACACGGAGGGTAAGTCAACGGTTAAAGAGCGGGCGGATCTTGCGCTGAATGACGAGTTTCTGCGTAAAGCGGTCAAGTTTACGACGGAGCGTTTACGCGGCGGTAAGCTTAAAGCAGCGGCAGACCACGGCAACTGGGATGACTGGCGCGAGCGCGGCAGACAAATTCGGCTGCATACGATCGCGCATTTGGATTATTACTTAACGACATTTGCGAACAATGCGCGAGCGAACGGGGTTCATGTGCATTTTGCGGATACGGACGTGGAGGCTGTTAAAATTTCCTTGGAAATCGCAGCTGCAAAACAAGCAAAAACCGTCGTGAAATCCAAGTCAATGGTGACCGAGGAGCTGCATTTGAACAAAGCGCTGGCTTCCATCGGAGTTGAAGCGATTGAGACGGATCTCGGTGAGTACATCATTCAGCTGGCCGACGAAACACCTTCACATATCATCATTCCAGCTATTCACAAAAATAGATATCAAATCGCCGAGCTATTATCGAAGGATGCGGGGGAGACATTGGCCCCGGATACGACGATTCTGGCTGGCTATGTACGGAAGAAATTAAGAGAGAAATTCCTGGAAGCCGATATTGGAATGACGGGCTGTAATTTTGCCATTGCGGAGAGCGGATCGATGGTCTTGTTTGAAAATGAAGGCAACGCCCGCATGGTCACGACGGTGCCCAAGACACAGATCACGCTCATGGGGATGGAGCGTATTATTCCAACGTGGGCGGATCTTGAGGTCATGGCGACCTTGCTCCCACGTTCAGCAACAGGTCAGAAGCTGACTGTGTATATGTCCGGTATCACAGGCCCGCGCAGAGACGCCGATGCGGATGGTCCGGAAGAGATGCACATCATCATCGTCGACAACGGGCGCTCGCAGCAGCTCGGCGACCCCGAGTTCCAAGAGCTGCTCAACTGCATTCGCTGCGGCGCGTGCCTGAACGCCTGCCCGGTGTACCGCCATATCGGCGGCCATGCCTATGGCGGCACGTACAGCGGCCCGATCGGCGCGGTGCTCACGCCAGCGCTCAAGAAAAACGTGGCGGAATGGGACGACATCGCCAACGCTTCAAGCCTTTGCGGTGCCTGCTATGAGGCCTGCCCGGTGAAGATTCCGCTGCACGACATGCTCGTGTCGCTGCGTCGCCGCAAGGTCGAAGCCGGCCATGGTGATAAGATCGAGGCCGCGGGGATGAAAGGCTTTGCTGCGGTGCTGGGCAATGCGAAGCGTTTCAACGCTGTCCTCAAGCTGGGCCGCATTGGCCAGAAGCTAGTCGTTCGCGATGGCGGCATCCGCCTCAAAGTCGGCCCGCTCAAGGGGTGGAACACCTATCGGGTAGCGCCAAGCTTACCGAAGGCTTCCTTCCGCGACGGCTGGAAAACACTAGAGCAAGAAATTCGCCATGGGTTGACGGAGGCCGATCCTGCTATCCAAGCAAGGATGGCTGACGCATTGGCTGCACGGGGCAAAAAGGGAGGACATCATCATGGCTAAACGCGACATTGCGCCAGAATGGCATACGAAGTTAAACCAGCTGGATCAGCAGTCTCTGGCGGAACAAGAACGTTTCATCCAAGGCATCGCACAGAAGCTGGGACGCCCTCGCGTTATCGAGAAGCCTGCGCATCCTTTCCAAGGAGCTTCGGATAGCTGGAAAGCGTTCAACTGGTCCCCAGAGGAACGCGTAGAGAACTTCACGGCGAACTTCCATGCCGCAGGTGGGCACGTCGTCAGAGTCCCTTCGATGGACGGGGCGAAAGCAGCCATCCAAGAGCTCGTTAACACGTTAAGTATCAAACGTGTCATCCACCAGGATCAAGCTGAGCTTCACGCGTTGGAGCTTGACCAAGCTCTCCCGAATATCGACCTCTCCATATGGAATACGGATGAGGACACCAACTGGAAGGCCAGCGCAGCGAATGCCGATCTCGGCATTGTCCTTGCTGACCATGGGGCGGCTTACACGGGATCGTTAACTGTGTTATCATCAAAAGAAAAAGGCCGATCGGTCAGCCTGCTTCCTACGGCATTGATCGTCCTGCTGCCGATTGAACGATTGCACACGAGACTAGGCGAAATTCTCGCTCCTCTCGATCAGATAGCAAGAAAAGACCTGCCTGCCGGCATTCACTTCATCTCAGGACCCAGCCGTTCGGCGGACATTGAGAATGATTTGACCATCGGTGTGCATGGCCCAGGAATTGTGCACGTGCTGCTTATCGGATAGACTGCGATAGAAGAGGTACCCTATGGAAGTTACGAAGCTGCAGAAACAGAATCATTATGATGAGATTGCCCAGCAAATCAAAGATATGATTGTGCAGGGTCAATTGAAGATGGGGGATAAGCTCCCTTCCACCAAAGAGCTGTCCGAGCGCTTCGGCGTCGGGCGTTCCACGATGAGGGAGGCCCTTAGCGCCTTGAAAGCGATGGGACTCATCGAGATTCGCCAAGGCGGCGCGTGCCGTGTCATTCGGCAGGCACCTTCGGAAGTGTCACTGCCTGAGTGGACATCGCTGCGGATGAATCGGACGACACTTCTCGAGCTGATGGAAGTGAGACAATCGCTGGAGATTTCGATCGCAGCGATCGCAGCGCGAAAGAGAACGCCCGAGGATCTCGCACAGCTGAAGCTCATCATGCAGGAGATGGAGAGATCCGTAGGCGACGACGAGGCGGGTGAACGAACGGATCTTGCTTTCCATGAGCTGCTTGTCCAAGCAACGCACAACGCGATCATGGTGCAGACATGTGACTCGATCCGCAATGCGATGGAAATGATGATTCGCGATATCCGCCGCGCGGAATTGTATGCGAATCAGGAAGTGGCCCTTCAACTTTTGAAGGAACATAAAGTGATTTATGAAGCGATCGTCAGCGGCGATCCCGTGCTGGCTTCCGCGGCGATGCGCGAGCATTTGGAGCATGTTGAAAGCATTTTGATCAAGTATATCTAAGGTTTAAAAAAAACCAAAAGCTTAACGCTATCAACAGAAATGTTAATGGTGTTAAGCTTTTTTTAATCCGGTGTCAATGAACCAGCCCCGTACTATTCACAGTTACATGCGTTTCAACCTTGAACTTGACTTCCGGATAGACCGATTGCCAATAATCCCAATCTTTCTCTTTGCCAAAATATTGCGCGAGATAATGCAGCCCGAAGCCGTAGGGATCCACGTGAGCATCCCGGATTTTATAAAGCAGCTCCTCTACTTTTTGGTTCACATGCTGTTCGAGCAACTGCTGGACTTCTTGAATATTCACGTCTGACACCGCTTGTTCGACTAAACCGTTGAGTTTGAACTTCATTTGTACGGTAGGTACCGCCCCCTTCACAATCGTAACATGCCGAGAGACCTGCTCGATGTAGAAAGCCAATTCTTCCCCTCGGTAGATTGTCTGGATCCCTGATTTACTGAACGAGTTCGCACTCATATTAAAAAGCTGTGATTGTTTGGGATCCAGTATGAGCTGCTCACCGGTTTTATTAAATAGGGCCAGATGCTCGACAACGTAGGAATCCCCATCGAAGCTGATAAGGGGTAGAAAGGGGTCCAGTCCTTTTTCCTTAAAGCGCCGGAAGCAGTCGAACAATAGGGCCGTCACTGTGTAAGGTGAGACGGTGCCCTCTTTACCAAAGGTGAGGAAGAAAGAGTTTCCTGCTAACCGCTCCGTTGTTGGATTCGATTTCAATAATTTATTGGCATTCGGCTCGGCAATGGCTACGTAAGAAATCAATTGGATGTCGCGTCTTCTACTAAGCCAATTCAAGGGCTCATCCAACGAATGTTTCATTAAACTATCGCCAAATAGGAAAACACGGCAATGTCCGAAATCAAGCTCTTTATCCACATGGGCTTTGAGATTTCTAACCGCTTCGGCAATGCTTTTCGATTCTAGTTGCTCCACCTGGCTCTCAGCTAAGCCTTCCCCCACTTTGGAAGCGGGAATCGCTAGGCGAAGGGTGACGAGGTAAGGCTTATCCTCCTTCCCTGTCCAATCGACCCCCATGGCGACGACGAAGAATCGCTTATCGATGTCTTTAAAGCCACACCCGCCAAGAATCACAGAGCAGATGAGGAGGGTAAGGCAAGATAGCATTATTTTCACGCGCATGATTGTTCCTTCTTTCGCCTCCATACGAAATAGAGCATCAGGCCTAGGAAGTAAATCTCTATAAAAAATCGACTGACGAGCCAGATTTTAGAGATGATCTGGTTTTTTTCCAAATTGAGGAATTTCATTAACAAGAGGGTGAGCGCTCCTATGGCTAATGCTAACCAAATGTTAATCATAGGGACAGGGTCCTCTTCAACAGCAACGGATCTATGTAGGGCATAACGAATCAGCATGATCGTGGTATGCCAGGTGTTCATGACGAACAGGAGAGATAACCCCGTAAAGAGGAGCAGAAAGACGAATAAGACCCGATTAATGAATCCGTATTCCAATATCATGGAGTCCGCGGTCATACTCCAGAGGTACACATAATCCTCAACCCCAACTGTGCCATGAAAGCCGATCGGAACAAAAAAGGTAACAATTAAGAACACAATGCCGAAAAAGGGGACGACCCAGCGAAAACGAAAACGGAACCCCTCTGTGTGCAAGCGATTGAAGATGAGAAGACTAATGTAGCCAGAGAACAAAAAAGTGGAGGCCGCAATGGTCATAAAAGACGGGGGTTTGTTGATATAACCAGCGACATAGCGAATGGCATCCCAGTTGATACGATCGTTAAACACCGCCTTCATGAGAAAAAAAAGGATAAAAGGAGAGCTTAGAAGTACCATGATTTCATGAATAAATTGGACTGTACGCGTAGACCTGCTGCAGGACCATGTAGCGGCAAGGATCATTAGCAGCATGTTCAGATATGGATTCATGTCTGGGTAGAAAAACATGCGAACGGTTTCGGAATACGCATAAATCGCTATCATGCCGCCGGGTAACCAGATGAGGAGCGCGGTTAAGACATGGATTTGCGTAAACCATTTTGGGGTATAACGAGAACAAAGCTCAGGAAACCCCAAGCCTGGAAACTTTTCAAAACATGCCATCGTGCTGAGGGAGACAATCGTGCCAATGACCATCGCAATGAGCATCCCGGAAACGGCACCATTGAAACGATCTTTAATAAGCAGGGACGGGACGAACATCATAATATTGATCATGCCGACATAGAGCACGTGATAGTAAGTGTAACGGGACATGCGTTACTTCGCCTTCTTTCCATGATGGTGCATTTTTGCCTCAAGCTTTGGCACATAAAGCGCTAAATAGGGTTGACCGAAGCTTCTCAAATTGCACCAATAGGCTATTAAAATGAAAAAGAATACCACCACCCCAAGCAGTCCATAGAAGATAGAAGCTACTACGAAAATATATTTGATGAACCGTACGGAGTATCCGAAGCTGTTATTAGGGATGACGAAATTGGAAATCGCCACCACAGATGTCACAATAATCATAATCGAGCTGACTAGTCCTGCTTGTTGAATGGCTTGCCCTAAGATCAAGCCGCCAACGGTTGTAGCTGTTGAACCAATATATCGGGGGAGCCTAAGACTGGCTTCATTCAAGGCTTCAATCATGAATAACATGATGATCACTTCAATGAAGGAGGGATAAGGGACAACAACTCGGCTTCCGGCGATTGACAATGTCAACTGCACACGCAGCACCTCAGGATTATAAGAGACAATAGCGATATACAGGGCAGGGAGTGTGATGGTTAAAAGCATGGCAAAATAGCGAAGGACAAGTAGAAATTTACTCATCCAATAAGATTCATAATCATCATCCATTGCGTGCAGGAAGTCGAAGATCCGAACTGGTAACAGCAGGCCAAAGCGGCTTCCATCCTGCAGTATGGCGATTTTTCCCCGATCGAGCGTAGCGGCTATGCGATCGGGCCGCTCGGTTTGAAGAATGATGGGGAAGAATCGGTGTCTGCGACCCGATAATGTCTGCATCAGTTGGCCGGAGGCCTGAAGAAGTGAGATGTCGATTTTGGCCAAGCGTTCGTTTAATAACGAGAGAACGTCTTCGTTGACAAGATTTTTGTCATAGAGTAAGGCAATTCGCGTCTTGGAAATCCGACCTAGATTACGTTCCTCCACACAAAGGGTTGTCGCGTTATATCGCATCCGTATGAGACTTATATTCATATCCAAGTCCTCGGTAAGTGCGGTTTGAGGCCCTTGAAGTGCAACCTCCACCTGAACCGTATCGGGCTTGTCCTGAAATTTTCGCTGGACATCATATCGATAAATGCCATCTTCTAGCTGGAAGAGAACCGTACCTTTGAGCAGTAACCCAGCCCAATGTTCGTGAAGTCCGACCCTGTGGAAAGCAGGATTTGCATTTAGCATACGATCGAATTCCTCTGGATTGAAACAATACGAGTAAGGTACCGTCAATCCATTCTTGATCAAAGCTTGGTCACAGAGAGATGGAAAGTAGACTAATTCCATTTGCAAATACCCATTGTCAAGGGTTTCGTAGAAGAGGTCAGACGGATTATTCAATTCAGCACGGATTTGCTCAATCATGTCAATCCCTCCAATTCCCTTACATTACCATGCGTTTTAGCGTGCCCTGAATGGGCGCAAAGCATACGAAGGGAGTGGTTATGATGATGCCCAGGACTTTCTCAAAGTAAAAACTGCCCTCCGTTTGTTAGTATGAGCTAACAAACGGAGGGCAGTTCACTTTGGAGCCAATGTAGAAAGGTGGAGGAGCGGTTACGAAGATGGAACTAAAAACTGCAAAAATACATCTTAGCCGCACTTACTGAATCTTGAACGATGAAATCACGTTATCATTTCCTGTTGCAGCAAGGTTGCTATTATCCGCTGTGAACGTCCAAGACGCACCGGAATAATTGTCATCCGCGTACGCGATAACCGTTCGGCCAGCCGGCACCTTGAGGGACGAGATCGCGTCATTTGGCATGCCCGCGGCGACCATTTGCGCCAAGGTGTAGTTGCCAGGGGCGAAGGTCACGCCGGTACCGCCATAGCTCGCATTCGGGTAAAAGGTTACACCGGATACAGCAGTTGCTGTGATTTTGAACGAGGAGATGGCATTGTCATTCCCCGTGCTTGCTAAATTGCTGTTATCAGCCGTAAAGGTCCAAGATGGTCCGTCGAAAGCACCGTCACCATAGGCTACAACCGTAATGCCCGCCGGCACTTGGATGGAAGAGATGCTGTCATTGGCAATCCCGGCCGCTTGCATTTGTGAGATGCTGTAGCTGCCTGGAGGCAGGGAAACACCTGTACCGCCAAAGCCGCTGTTCGGATAGAACGTAGGTTTCGGTCCCACGTAAGGGGCCGCACTTCCCAGAGAACGAGGGACACCGTTGTAGGTCACCGTTTTAATCCCCGTATTGCTTGTGCCTGTCAGGGCTCCATACGTGTAGCTGCTAAGCTGCTTAGCAGTCCTCTCAACAACATAGACCGTATTGGCCGCTGTAGCAAAATTGAACTCACTGCTTGAAGATGTCAGCACGATGGCATTATCGGACATTCTTCTAACTTGTACCTGCTGGGTACCCCATGGATTCACAACGGTAGCTGTTTTGCCATAGAGGCTCTTGAGGCCGATATATTTGATTTCGCTGCTTTCCCGCTCAGAGCTGACGAGGAAGCCGCCGCTCGCGAGCAGGGTGAACTTGCTATTGAAGCTGGTGTCCGTCGGAAGCGCAGGGAAAACGCGGATCTTGTCATTGTAGCTTTGCAGCAGCGATTCGTTCATCGCAGACAGGTTCACGCCCATATATTCGAACTCACCGTTCGTATTTGTGGTGCGCCCATTCGGATAGTCCTGATACTTCTGGACCATCGTTTTCATACCTTGATAAGCGCCATCGCCCAAGCCAAGCCGTGCCGCTTGAATCGGAGCGGGATCCCAGACATTGTCCCCATAGCCGTATGGCCTGCTGTTGAAGCTATTGACCGCCATTTGGTAATCGGGAGCACCGATACCCGTCACACTGTAAGGCCAAGCCAGCTCAGCGACCGTATTCTCATCATTGCGATTTGTGGAAAGCGGCGGCGTATGCGGGAAATATTTCGTAGCATCGTTCGGATCAACCGGATAGGCGACTAAATTATCTAAAATAGTTTGCCACTGGGTGCGCAGCGTGCTGTCGAGGCCCAAGGTTTGGCTGGTTTGGATCGTAACCGGGAATAAGCTGCGTACAGCGGCCAGATCAGTTAAGGCATTTTGCACATTCCAATATTGTTCGTGCGCATTGGAGGAGGCCATATAATATTTCCCAGTTGTGCTGTTGAAAGAAAGCTTAGCTGCGTAGAATTTGGCGACTTCTTTCATGAAGGGGTAGGCCGTACCGCTGAGGTAAGTAGAGTCATTGGTGTATTTATATTGATTGTACATATTGAGGGCAGCTTCAGCGCCGGTGGAGAAAATGTTCTTCGTGTAGTCACTGCCGATGGTGCCTGCTGCGCTTGCGTTCCAGCCCATCGTCTCTGGTACCCAGATGCCGTCAATGGCATAGCGGGTATTGGTGTAACTTTTAAGCGTAGTGAAGTTACGGCTATACATATTGTTAAAGGTGTTAACGATTTCCGGATGATTCGAAGCGAGGAACGAATGGTAGACATCTCGTTGATTCCAATACCAGTAGGCATTGCTCCATTTGCCGCTGTCGTTATCATTAACCCCGCTGAATACGCCATTGATAAAATGAAACGGATAATTGCCATACGCACCTGCTGCGATGATGTAAGTGCTAAGGTAATAGAAATTCTCCAAGTAATCGGCATCACCAGAGGCATTCGAATACTGGACAAAGGATTTGCTCCAGAAGCTGTGCCACCAGTTTTTGTAATTGGTCAAGGTCGTCGCGTAACCAGTGCTCTTCACCGAGTTAAGTACATTCTTAGCCTGGTTAACGGAATCAAAGCTGGGGGCATTGAGCCTGCTTGCACTAGCGATCCAAATCGTATAGCTCGAAGAAGGCGTTATGTTCAAACGCACCTTACTGCCATTAACCGCCTGCGTTGTAAAGCTTGCCCCTTCAACCGTTGCTGCCAACGTGTATCCGAAATGATTCGCATCCGTTTGTCCCCGGCTTAACCCAACAACCGTCGGATCTGCAAATGTGGAAACCGTCCGCCATGTAGTAATATCCGGGACATCGCCGCCGCCGAATGTACTCACATCCCACAGGCTCAAATCTAGCGCCACGCTGGATAAGCCCGTTCGGCTGTCGTCCACATGGATGCCCATGACCTCGGAATTCGGGGACCCCAGAATCGTCACGGTGCGATTCGAATCATACTTCGTTGTGACCAATCCATCGTACAAAGATAGCCGCTGTTGATAAGTCGTATAGCTCGTATCCAGCCCAGGATTCGTGTAGAGATTGACCAACCCCGATGAAGCAAAGCCTTCTTCTGAAGCATCTACGCCCGAAACCTGCATCGTAAGTCCGCCGGCCGTATTCCAGACCATGCCGCCTACTCGGCCATTGCCGACGGTTAATCCACTCTTGGTGTCGGTTACCGGAGCATTGAACACGACATCATGCTTGGCTAAGTAGCTGGCATAATCCACATTTAGGGCACCCGTCCCCGTATTAAAGGAATGACTGGTTGAACTGGCCATAGCTGTACCCATCACCAGACTGGATGAGAGGATGGAAGCAGTGGTGAACAGCGAAACCAGACGCATGTTGAAAGATAAACCAGCAAGTTTCATGAATTTGGACCTCCATGTACATTCGTTTTTTTGGTTCAAAGTGATATTCATCTTGCTGTGAGTAGATCTGAAAGCGCATTCATTAAATCCTGGTAGCACACGCTCCTTTCCCATTTCAAGTGTCATGCCTACATGTAGCTTAGCTTTTTTTCCTCCAAGAGAGAGTAGAATATTCTCTTATAAAAAGTTGAAAATTTCATGTTTTCAAAACCAACGACTGTCGTACGTAGTAAATTGGCATGTCGTTTTCCCTTTTCATCCATCGAATTACCGAAATCGTCCATTCCTGCTGTTGAAATCATCATGTGTTTTCGGTTTTTGCTCATATCGAACAGTGGTCGATTCGCTTAGTCTTAGGAAAGAGATGCATCTCACGTTTCCTATTACACATTTGGAGGGTCATTAAAATGAAGAAAATGCTAGCTTCCACAGTAGCTGTCATGATGATGGGCACAACGTTAATCGCGTGTTCTTCGCAGACAGATACGAAAGTAACAACAACAGACACTCAAGCGCCTGCAGCTACGACAGCAACAACATATCCGATCCAAACAGATAAAACACTGACCTATTGGGGAGAGTTGAACGGGAATCTGACGGGTGTGAAAACTTCACACAGCGAAGTGCCTTTTTTCCAAGACTGGCAGAAGAAAACGGGCGTACCCGTGAAGTTCACAGCACCGCCTACGGGTCAAGTGAAGGAAACTCTTAACGTCATGCTCGCATCTGGCGATTTGCCGGATATGATCGAGTACAACTTCCTGAATGATTTCCCTGGCGGCCCAGAGAAAGCGATCAAGGATGGCTACATTCTGAAGCTGAATGACCTGTTTGATAAATATGCGCCGAATTTGAAGAAGTATTTGAAGGAGCATCCTGAAGTAGATAAATTGATCAAAACGGACAATGGCAGCTACTACGCATTTCCTTTTATAAGAGGTGATGATTATCTGCAAGTGTTCCAAGGACCTATTATCCGTAAGGATTGGTTGGATGAGCTGGGGCTGCCTGTACCGGAGACGATCGATGAGTGGACAGCTGCTTTAAGAGCGTTCAAAGAGAAAAAAGGCGCGGCAGCTCCGCTATCTTTTGTAAGTAAGCCTCGTTTCTTCAATGAATCGTATAATGGCGCGTTTCTAGGTGCTTTCGGCGTCAACCGCAATTTCTATCTGGAAAATGGTGAGATTAAATTCGGCCCTGCAGAAAGCGGGTACAAAGACTATCTGAATTTGTTCCATCAATGGTATCAAGAAGGTCTTCTGGATAAAAACATCGCGACTGCCGATAACAAAGCACTGGATGGCGGGTTTGCCTCAGGAGCAACGGGAGCTAGTATCGGGAATGCGGGAGGCGGTATCGGCAAATGGCAGCCGCTGGTTCAAGGTAAAGATCCGAAGGCGCAATTGGTTGCGGCTCCGTATCCTGTTTTGAAAAAAGGAGATACGCCTAAATTTGGTCAGCGCGGTTCAGCTTTTGACTCCGGCGGTATGGTGGCGATTTCTACGAAGGCCAAAGATCCGGCACTTGCGGCTAAATTGCTAGACTATGGATATGGCGATGAAGGGCACATGTTCTTCAATTTTGGGACGGAAGGTGTCAGCTACAAGGATGAGAGCGGATATCCGAAATATACAGATTTGCTGCTCAAAAACCCAGATAAATTAGCTCCTGCGCAAGCGATCTCCTTGTATACGCGTGGCAGCTACAACGGGCCATTCGTACAAGATAAGCGGTATGCTGAACAGTTCTTCACGATGCAAACGCAGCGAGACGCGGTTAACATTTGGAAGAAGACGGACGCTGAGAAGTACAACTTGCCGCCGGTTACCCCAACACCGGATGAGAGCACGGAGTACGCCAAAATTATGAACGATATCAATACGTTGGTGGATGAAATGACGCTCAAAATTATTTTGGGGAATGAGAAGGTTGATCAGTTTGATTCTTATGTGGCTAAAATGAAATCGTTAAAATTGGATCGTGCCATTGAAATTCAAAAATCCGCTTACGATCGTTTTAACAAACGCTAATAACATTGAATAGGAGGGAGGGCATTTCTGCCCTCTCTATCCGCTAGAATAGAGGTGACGACGAACATGGCGAAGGCTGAGCCGATCCAGCAAATGCAAACACGCAAACCGAAGGCAGTTGCGAACAAATATGTGCGCGACTTTAAGCTGAATAAATATTTATACATCATGATGATCCCGGTGATCGCCTATTATGTTATTTTCCACTACGCGCCTATGTACGGTGCATTGATTGCTTTCAAGGAATACTCGCCTATGAAAGGAATATTGGGCAGTGAATGGGTCGGTTTTGCTCATTTCAAAGATTTTTTTGGCAGTTATTATTTCTGGCGAATCCTAAAAAATACGGTCGTTATTAGTCTGTATTCCCTTATTTTCGAATTTCCTGCGCCAATTATTTTGGCATTACTCATAAATGAAGTTCGCAGCAAGATGTTTAAGCGTGTCGCGCAAACGATTACGTATATGCCTTACTTTATTTCACTCGTCGTCATCTGCGGGATTATTACAGATTTCACCAATGCCGACGGCATCATTAACAGGTTATTCATGCTGGTGGGCTACGACGGACAAGCGATGCTGCAGAAGCCAGAATTGTTCCGCTCCATCTATATTTTATCGGAAATTTGGCAACGGATTGGCTGGGAGTCGATTATTTATATCGCTGCCCTCATGAGCATTGATCAGGAGCAGTATGAAGCGGCCAGAATGGATGGAGCTAGTCGTTGGAAGCAAATCCTTCATATTACGCTGCCTGGTATTATGCCGACGATCACCATCATGTTTATTTTGCGAATGGGGAATTTACTGAATGTAGGCTTTGAGAAAATCATTCTGCTCTACAATCCGGTCACTTACGATACCGCTGACGTTATTTCTTCCTTCGTATATCGGAAAGGTTTGCTGGAGTTCGGTTGGAGTTACAGCTCAGCCGTTGGGTTATTCAACTCGGTAATTAATCTTGTACTGCTGGTATCAGCCAATTATATTAGCCGCAAAGTCAATAAAAGCAGTTTATGGTGAGGTGAAAGTGATGAAAAAAGGACCTGGTTTACTGGAAAGATCGTTCGATATCGGTATTTATGCAGTACTAATATTCCTTGTTGTTGTTACCTTATATCCGCTGCTCTACGTCCTCATGGCTTCCTTAAGTGATGCAAGCAGACTGATTGCGTTTAAGGGAGTTTTGTACCGACCGCTCGGCTTTAGTTTGGAAGCATACAAAAATGTGATGAACAATCCAGGTATTTTAATTGGTTACCGGAATACCTTGTTTATTCTCGTAGCAGGCGTAGTCGTGAATTTATTCATGACGGCCATAGGGGCTTATGTGCTTTCGAGGAAAAATGTCATCTGGAACAAAGCTTTTATGATGATCATCGTCTTCACCATGTTTTTCAATGGCGGACTCATTCCGTTGTATCTGGTTGTAAAAAATATCGGTCTGCTCGACACCTTATGGGCGACCATTATTCCCTTTTCCATCGGCACGTTTAATCTAATTATTATGCGCACAGCCTTTATGGGAATCCCAGACAGCTTGGAGGAGTCGGCGAAAATCGATGGCGCGAACCATTTCACGATTCTGTTTCGCATCATCATTCCACTTTCCATGCCGGTTATTGCTGTAATGATTCTCTATTACGCGGTGGATAAATGGAACGGCTGGTTCTACGCCTCGGTGTTTATCAAAAGCCGGGAGTTGTTCCCCTTGCAGCTGGTGCTGCGTGAGATCTTGATTGCGAATTCAACGGACGGTATGTCCGCTGGAGCCGATGCAGGTGATCGCTTTCAAATGGCGGAGACGATTAAATATGCGACCATTGTAGTGGCGACATTACCGATCTTATGCGTCTATCCGTTCGTGCAGCGGTTCTTTGTCAAAGGGGTTATGGTTGGTTCGTTAAAGGGATAGTGTAGGAGCAAAGAAGCCGCTAAATGGGCTTCTATTTGCTATTTCGTCTATCCAATTCCTCTTTTTGGACATTCCTCCCCCTGCTTTTATTGATATAATGAGGAGACGTGGAGACGACCCTTCATACATATATCACGCAACTTTTGGGAGGAGAACCATGTGAATCTCCATATGCTTTGGAAGAAAAGAAAGAGTATTATTTTTACCTGGCTGATCTCTTATAGCGCTGTGTTATTCATACCGATGATCATGAGTTTAATCATTTATTCGCAATCTAGTGAAGCGTTGAAAAGCGAAATCCATCGGGCGAATGATTCATTGCTGAAGCAGGTCCGATATTCTATAGATACACAAATTGATTTAATGAAACGTCTGAATATGGAAATTTCCTGGAATACGACACTTCAGACCTTAATGTATTCGACCAAGCCAGCAAGCGAAGCACAATTTCTTGCTTTTCAGCTGGTAAAAGAGCTTCGGACGTATCAGACCTCCTATGCCACCATCGATGAATTCTATGTTACCTGGGACCAGGAGTCTTCTGTATTGAGGCCCGGCAATGTCCGTGATAAACGAACGGCTTTTGAAACGATTCACAATACCGGGACGCTGCGTTACGAGCAATGGCTGGACACGATGAACAATGCGCCAAATAATGAGTTCGTACTGCTGCCGCATGTAGATGCGGCCAGTCCGCAATCTTCGATTGCGCATATCACGCATTTGCCAAAGGATTTGAATGGTAAACAAGCGGGTACGGTCGTCGTCATGGCGGATATGCAACGGTTCCAGAAAGCCATGGAAAGTATCTCCTTATTTAATGGCGGTCAAATTTTAATTCTTAACCATGACAATCAAGTTCTCATGTCCAACTTACCAGTGACGGATAAAGAAAATGTGATCGTGCAGCAGTTGAAAGATGCGGATCATGTGAATTCACTGTCAGGGAGCGGGAATTTAGAGCTTTTCTATACGCAGTCCGAAATATCCGACTTGAAATATGTATTATTGATTCCCAGCAATACGTATTGGCAGAAAGCGGAGTACGTTCGCAAATTTACGTATATCAGTATTGTCATCAGCATCATGGGAGCGGGTGTGTTGACGTGGTTCTTCCTGCGACGCAACTATTCGCCGATTCGGCAATTGGTGAAATCCATATCAGATCGAAATCCGCTTACGGACAGAGTCGACGGGAATGAGCTCCATTTGATTCAGAACGAAATCTTCCAGACGCGTGATGAAAAAGAGAAGATAGCGCAGCAGCTGCAATCTCACCATCATATCTTGCGATCCAATATGCTCAGTCGTCTGATGAAGGGGAAAATGGATACACTGATCTCCTATGAGGAGGCCTTCCAATCCTTCGATATTGAACTCATCTCTAACAAATTTGCCGTTATTTTATTCGCTGTCGAAAATCATGAAACGCTGCATTCGAATCTGCCTGGCATGGATCTCAATGAGCGGCGCAAGCTGATTCAATTTATCATCACCAATGTCGTAGAGGAACTGGTTGGGCAGCGGTACCATGCCGGGTACGTCGTCGAAATGGACGAGATGATGGCCTGTTTAATTAATTTTGGGCAGACAGAGACGTCTGATTTGAATGAAGATTTGGTGTGGGTCGCATCTGAAGCACAACGGTTTCTCATCCGGTTTCGGATGGATTTGACCTTATCCATTGGCGGGATTCATAAATCTTTACCTGGAGTGGCGGTGGCTTACCAGGAGGCTATAGATGCAATGGAATATAAATTGATTATTGGCAAAAAGGAAATTATCGCCTATGACGATTTGCGCAGAGATGCGGATGATAAGTCTCAGTTAGGCTATTATTATCCGCTTCAGGTGGAACAGCAGATTATTAATCTGATCAAAGTTGGCGATTTTAGCCAGGCATCGTCGTTCATGAACGATGTGACCGAACGCAATTTTAACAAACCGTTTGTTTCTTTAACGTTGGCCAAATGCCTCATTTTTAATTTAGTGGGCACGATGGTGAAGGCGATTAATGAGCTTGGTGAGAGAGATAGCGGCTTCTTGGGAAATAATCCGTTATGGATGGAAAATATTATTGCCTGCGATACTTTCGCGGAGATGCAGAACGAACTTCAAACCTTGCTGCAAGAAGTATGCCTTTTTGCGGCGGCCAAAGTGGAATCCAATCTAACCAAAGAGCGGACGGAAACATTGCGTGATCTGATTAGCAACGTGATGACGTATATTGCTGAGCATTATCATGACGCCAATTTAAGCGTCAATACAATTGGTGAACGATTTGAATTGAAAGGCAGCTATATCTCCAAATTGTTCAAGGAACAGACCGGAGAAGGGCTGTTGGATTACATTTCCAAGTGGCGCATTGAACAAGCGAAGAAGATGATGGGAAGCAGAAAAGAATCGATTTCGGAGATTGCTAAGCTCGTCGGTTATAATGAAGCAGCTACCTTTATCCGGGTGTTTAAGAAATACGAAGGTATAACACCTGGTAAATTCAAAGAAATGGGCTAAGTCACGGAGGTACACCTAATGATACGCAAAAGAGAATCTTATATCTGGCTCATGATGTCATTGACCTTCGTGATGGTTTTGGCAACCGCGTGCTCGGAGTCCAAAGTGAAGACAGCTGCAGAATCTCAAGCAGCAAAGCCAAAGCTGACCTATTGGTCGGAGCTTAATGGCAATGCGGGCAGTGTAAAACCAAGCTTTCTGGACGTTCCTTTCTTTCAGGAATGGCAAAAGCGGACAGGTGTTCAGCTCAAATTCATTCAACCGCCAACGAATCAAGCCAAAGAAGCGATGAATGTGCTGCTGGCCTCGGGGGATTTGCCGGATATGATGGAGTATGAGTGGAACCAATTTCCCGGTGGACCCGTAAAAGCGATTAAAGATGGTTATATTATCCGATTAAATGAACTCATTGATAACTATGCACCAAATTTGAAAAAATATTTAAATGAGCATCCAGATGTTGATAAGCAAATCAAAACAGCTGATGGCAGTTATTATGTATTTCCTTTCATTCGGGGAGACGACCAGCTTCGAACGTACCAAGGGCCCATTATTCGTAAGGATTGGCTGGATGAGCTAGGCTTGCATACACCGACAACCATTGAGGAGTGGCATACCGTTCTGCAAGCCTTTAAGGAGAAAAAAGGCGTAGAAGCGCCTTTAACCTTCCTTGGGGTTCCGAGCCCATTATTCGGCATTGAGGGCGGTGGCTTTGTGGGAGCGTTCGGCGTGAAAAAAGGCTTCTACGTGGATCAAGGGCATGTGAAATTCGGAGCCATTGAACCGGGATATAAGGAATTTCTGACAACATTCCGGCAATGGTACGCGGAGGGCTTGCTCGACAAGAATATTGCCACTGTAGATACGAAAACAATGGATGCCAACATGATCTCTGGGCGAAGCGGTGCATCGATCTGGAATGCGGGCGCAGGAATCGGCAAGTGGCAGCCCCTAGTCGAGGAGAAGGATGAGTCGGCGATCTTCGAGGCTGCGCCATATCCGGTCCTTAAGAAGGGGGATCGCCCCAAGTTCAGTCAACGAAGTTACGCGTACGAAGGGACTGGCGGTGTAGCGATTTCAAGCAAGAGCAAGCATCCCGAAGAAGCTGCAAAGCTGTTGGATTACGGCTATAGCCCCGAAGGGCATATGCTGTTTAATTTCGGCGTAGAAGGAACCAGCTACAGTGAAGTGAACGGTTACCCCACCTATACGGAACTCATCTTGCATAATCCGGATAAGCTTGCACCTGCACAGGCGCTTGCGATGTACAGCCGTGCGAGCTATTTTGGTCCGTATGTACAAGATGTTCGCTACATGGAGCAATTCTACACGCTGGATCAGCAGAAAAAGGCCGTGCAAATTTGGTCAGACACGGATGTTGATCGTAATATTCTACCGCAAATTCCGAAGACGGAGCTCGAGAACGCGGAACTCTCATCCATCATGAATGATGTGACGACGCTCGTTGACGAAATGTCGCTCAAAATCATACTTGGTGTTGATTCGCCGGAAGCCTTTGATAGCTATGTCAGCCAGATTAAAGCTTTAAAGATTGATCGAGCTATACAGATTCAGGAGCAGGCATTGGAGCGGGATCGCAGACGTTAGAGCCAGTTTCAATCGAATATTCGCAGCAGAAAACCGCTAGCCAGCGTTCAAGGCTAGCGGTTTTTTCTAGTGGAAAATTCCCTTGATAAGAGTGGGGAAATTGATGGAGACACAAAATTTATCAATTAAAAGCACAAAAATTATCATGTGAAAGCGCGTCCAATCTCTCTAGAATTAGCTTTACATTAGGATAGGAATGAGAGGGACGTACATGAGTAACATGATGCAGAAGAGAGTGCTTATTTTTTCATTTCTGGCTTTGCCGATTGGGTTGCTGCTGTTATTTCTGATTTACCCAACCGTGAAACTGTTTCAATACAGTATGACCGATTGGAATGGGATCAGCAGAGATATGCATTTTGTGGGTTGGGATAATTACTTGAAAGCGTTCAACATGTGGCAAGTATGGCAATCGCTTTCAAACAACTGGCTGTATTTTATTATTCATGCCGCGTTGATCCCATTTGAGATTTTATTAGCTGTCATGCTCAATGCCAAGATGCGGGCGAGTGAATTTTTTCGCGGCATTGTTTTACTGCCCTACATTATTAATGGGGTAGCAGTCGCTTATATTTTCAGTTATTTATATAACCCGGTGAACGGCCCTGTGAATGAGTTATTGACTTCTCTCGGCTTAGAGGATTGGATTCATAATTGGCTCAGTGATGTTCATGTCGTTAACTATTCGCTTGTTGCCATTTCCTTATGGCGGTTTGCAGGTTTTCATATCATTTTATTTCTGGCCGGCGTACAGTCGATTCCGAACGATCTCTACGAGGCAGCAACCATTGATGGCGCGAACAAATTGCAGCAAATTCGCTTTATCGTGCTGCCGGGTATTCGGCGAGTGATTGAAATTATTTTGTTCCTCAATATTCGGGGAGCGCTGCAAGTGTTCGATATTCCTTTTCTCGTTACGCAAGGCGGTCCTGGCAACGCAAGCAGCACGTTTACGATTTTCACCATCAATACCGCGTTTAAATACAACAGCTACGGCTTGGCTTCGGCGATGGCTATTATTCTAATGTTGATGATCATTGTGTTCACTACCATTCAAAATTTATTGATCCGCGAGAAGGGAGACAAAGCATCATGAGTAAGCCACAGGTTCAAGTAGCAACCCAGTCGCAAAAGAAGCTAGAATCGTCTGTTTTGTTTGCTGCGTTGGGTAAAATCCTTTATTATGTGCTTTTATCTATCCTTACACTGATTATTTTCGTTCCTTTGCTTGTTGTTGTTTTCGCCGCCTTCAAATCAGCACCCGAGCTGGCAGCTACATCGCCATTTTCGCTTCCGGTCAGCTGGTCCTTCAAAAATTTCATGGTTGTGTTCGAGAAAACGAATATGCTCCTCGGATTTCTGAATTCCATTAGTATCACTGTCACAAGTGTGGTTATTAACGCGATACTGGGAGCCATGACTGCTTTCGTTCTCAATCGGTTCAATTTCAGATTTAAGAAAACGATTTTTCTCTTATTTATCATTGCATCTGTCGTGCCTACGTATACAACAGAAGTGGCCCGTTTCCAAACCATCAAGTCGCTGGGTGTCTACAATACACTCTTTGCTCCGCTGATTATTTATGCAGGAACGGATTTGATGCAAATCTTCATCTACTTGCAGTTTATTGAGAAAATATCTAAACAGCTGGACGAAAGCGCGCTTTTGGATGGGGCATCTTATTTCCGAATTTTCCGCTCCATCTTATTCCCGCTCATGCTCCCGGCTACGGCTACGCTGGCCATTATTAAAGCGGTCGATATTATGAATGACATGTACATTCCTTATCTCTATATGCCGTCCAAGAAGTTAAGCACGCTATCAACGGCATTAATGACGTTCGTAGGCGAACGCGCTACGTATTGGAATGAGCTTTCGGCAGCGATTATTTTGGTCATGTTACCAACTATTTTAATCTACTTGATCCTACGTAAATTCATCTTTGCTGGACTGATGGATGGAGCTATGAAGGAATAAACGGTGTGAATCGAGGTGAGGGGGAAGGGGGAGGCGTACGCCTTCCTCACTCTGGCAGGAGATATATGGGATTTATTGTGGAATTGACGCTATCTAGGATCCATTTTACAATGACGATAAGTCAGTGTAGAATCATGTCGAACCAAGGTAGTCTATAAAAATGGGGGCGCTTACATGCGTATGTTCAAAAAAAGGTGGTCAATCACATCGATTCTATATGTCATGTTTTTCTGTGTGATTGTCATGCCGATCGCATTGGTTACCACGTTATCTTTGCGAGCTTATACAGACGTTTTGCTATCCAACATTACGTCACGCACAATGCAAACGTTAGAGCAAGTGTCCTATTCCATTGATCAGGAGCAAAGCCGATATATTCGAACAAGTGCCGCCATTGCCACGGATAAAAATCTCATCTCACTCGCCACTTCTTTCCATCGGAGCAGCCAATCCAATGAGCAATTCAACTATTCCAACCAAATCGAAAATCAGATTAAGAGCTATTTGCACGATATGCCCGACTTTGTTTCAGCGATGTTCGTTTACCGAGACGAAGGTGCGTACTTCTTTGAGGGGACCCATTTTCATAACATTAACACGCGTATTAACGAAAATTTCTTAAAGAGCACGGCTCTTTATAAGCGAGCGCTTCAGAACCAAGGACGTGTCATGCTGTTCGGTTCTGAAGAGAATACGTTAATTGAATCCGGTGATAAATATATCCTATCCGCTGCCATTGCGCCGCAATTTGAGAAGTCTTTCAATGATGTTGAAATGATCTATTTCGTGATCCAAGCCAAGATGTTCGAGAACCTCGCGGAATCCAGTTCCAACCAGAACGGTAGCTTCATTATCCTCGATGGCAACGGAAATATCATGTTGGATACGAGTAGGGATAAAAATAAAACCATCGAAAAGCAAACGATTGAGAAAACAAAAAATAACAAAGACGGCCATTTCGAAACGATCGAACACGATAGCAAAATGTTTGTCACCTTCATGACGATGGAACGGAGCAATTGGAAAATTATTTACATTACGCCCTATGATCAGATGACTTCGCAGGTCAAACAGATTTATAGCTTCATTATGAATGTGTCTGCTGCAGGGCTAGTCCTATTTCTCATCGTATCGTTTTTTCTTGTTCGAAGTATTGTAGGGCCTATTAAATCACTAATCTATCAAATGAATAAAATGAAAAGCGGTTCTTTTCAAATTGACTTGGATCTAAAGGGTCCGTTAGAGATATATTCACTTGGGAAAACATTTCAGAATATGGCAGTGCGCATTCATGAACTCATTATAGAAAGGCAAGAACAAGAGAAGTTGAAAAATCGAGCAGAGATTGATGCGCTTCAATCTCAAATTAATCCACACTTTCTGGTCAACACCCTCAATGCGATTAAAATTATGGCGATGCTGTCTAAAGCAACCAATTTGGTCGAAATGACAGATTCTCTTATTAAATTGTTATCGGCCACCTTTCATCGCGGCGGATCCTATATTCAACTTTTTGATGAAATGCAGAGTCTAGAAAAATATATTCATATTATGAAGGTTCGATATGGGGATCGTTTTAAAGTGGAATATGACATTGAGGAGGATATCACACAGACCTACATTCTTAAGCTTCTTCTTCAGCCCATTGTTGAGAATGCGATTATTCATGGATTTTACGGTAAAGATGCGATGGGGATCGTCAAAATTGCTGCTAAAAGGAACAATGATCAGCTTATTCTCACCGTTACGGACAATGGGAAGGGCATGGAGCAGCAGACGAGGGAAATCTTGCTGCAGGAGAAGAAAGTAGAGTCCTTGTGCGGAATTGGGATTGCGAATGTCAATGATCGAATTCGGTTGAATTACGGGGATGCTTTTGGACTCATCATACATAGCGAGCTTGGGGTTGGCACAGAAGTCGTCGTGACTTTACCGCTTCTTTCTCACAATCCTGACCAGATTTCGAAAGTCATACAGACAGATAAGCAATGAAAAGGGGGCTATTTGTATGAGGTTTTGCCTATACGATATCAAATATGACCGCGTTATTCTTGTTGCCAAAAACTTTGCTAGCGCTTTAGAGCAGAAGGAAAAGTTCGGGATTTTCAATGATGTGTCTGTTTTTCCACTCCTATCGAAAAAAGAATATATGTTGGTTCCTCATTCCTATCGTGGCAACGTTAGTGGTCGTCATTATTTGCTATATGAAATCCCAGGTGTCATCGAGCAAAGGTACGATCAAGTGATTGTTCAGGAAGAGAAGGATGATATGGACTTTGAAAATGGGAGTTGAAGCGCATGTTTAGAGTGATGCTCGTTGATGATGAACCGCTTGTGAGACTAGCGCTGAATGCGATAATTCCTTGGCCTGATTTAGAATGTGTGGTGGTTGCTGAAGCTGCAGATGGCCACGAAGCTTGGGAACGAATTTCCGTCCACCAGGACATTGATATCATGATTGTCGATATGAGTATGCCAATCATGGATGCGCTTACGCTGTTAGCGAAGCTGCAGGAATCCGAATTGGATCATACTCCGCTTAGCGTTGTATTGAGTGCATACTCTGATTTTGAGTTTGTGCGTAAGGCGTTTGTATTTGGAGCTGTGGATTACATCATGAAGGCGGACCTAGATCCGGAGCATATTAACCCGGTGATTGAGAAGACTGTGAATCTGTTGAAAGAACAATCTCAATTTTCGGCAAATTTAAATAAGCAGCATCATGAGTTGGATAGTAAACAACGAGAAACCTGGCTTCGCGGTCTCATTTGCGATAAAGACTTCATCTATAGCCATAACGTAACGCAAGACGATGCTTTCCAACAATGGGTAAGCACATATGCAAGCTACCAGGTTGTCCTCCTATCCTTACTGGCAGATAAATCGTCGCCGGCTATCTCGCTTACAGACGCTGTGGAGACGGGGAATTATCAACATTTAGCTAAAATTATCCATCAAGGGATGGAGAACGTGAAGCTGCCTTTCGAGCTTATTACCGTTCAAGAAGATGAGATTTCTCTTCTTCTCTGTTTCGAATCCTCCGTGTCGTATTTAAATTTGCGTGGACGTGTGATGGAGCTTCTGGACTCTTTACGTAATACGGTCAAGAACTTCTTAAACGTATCGCTGTCTATAGGCATCTCTGAGTCGTGTAAGGATTGGAAAAGCTGGCATCAGAAATACAGTCAGGCTAGAAGTTTGGCTAGTTTGCGGTTCTCTGAAGGCCCTGGGCGCGTCTATTACCCGGAAACTATCTCCATGAGCGAAAGTCCGCATCTGACGCCATGGGACCACGCCGTCATGATGCAACGCATGGAGAATGGGGATATTCAGTGGCAACAGCAGTTATATGCAGGTTTACGCCAACTGAGTGATATCCCGCATGTAACCTTGGAAAGTTCACTTCCTGTGTACGAAGAATTGATTTGGAATATTGGCGCTTTGCTGCATGCCAAGGCCATGAATTGGACGCATGTGCTTGAAACACGGCGTAGGCCCTATGAGATTGTTGAGCAATTTATGTTCCGTGATGATCTGCATGAGTGGATTGAGCAGCTAGTACTCAGATTCGCAGAGCTGCTTCATCCAGATAAAATACGTGAGGAAAACCCGCAACGATTGGTTGAAAAAGTCAAACGATACGTAGAGAAACATTATTGCAGTGTGATTACGCTTAGTCAGGTTAGTGAGTGGGCGCAGGTGACAGAGAGCCATCTCAGCAAACAGTTTGTCAAAGAAACGGGTGAGCATTTTATTGAATATGTCACCAAACTCCGAATTAATGAAGCAACGAGGTTAATTGAGGGTGATATGAAAATGTATGAGATAGCTGTGAAAGTGGGGTACGAAAATCCTGAACACTTCAGTCGTGTCTTCAAAAAATACCGGGGAATGAGCCCTCAGAAATACCGCGATAGTTATGCTAGGAAAAAAGAGTAGACCCCAAAATATATCATCGGAATGACTAAATATATCAATGAAAGCGTATTCCGAACTTTTGTAAGATAGGGATGTAAACAACTTACGTAACTTCAAGGGGGTCAAGAAAGATCATGAAAAGAAAATTAGTAACATCTGTACTTTCTATTGCCTTAACCGTTGGCTTAGCAGGCTGCGGAGGAAATACGGCAACTACTGGCAGCAGTTCATCGGCTGCTCCAGCAACCGCAGACACTGAGAAATCGAATGCGATCACACTGAAACTTGCAATGTGGGATAGCGACAGCGAGTTCTTAGACAGCTGGACGAAGAAAGTGAAAGAGTTCTCGGCGGTAATGCCTAACGTGAAAATGGAAGTTGAAACGTTCAAAAGTGATGGCGACTATTTGCAAGCAATGAAAGTTAGATTAGCTGCGAATGAGCTGCCTGATATTATCGAATTGAAGCCTAACTTTATTAATGACTTTAAGGCGGAGCTTCTTCCTTTAGAGGATCTAAGCGTTACAGCCAAAAATACGAAAGCGAAGCAATTTGCTGTTGATGGCAAAATTCTTGCACTGCCGATGATTTCTTTCCCTGAACTTGTTTACTATCATCCAAGTGTGTTTAAAGAATTAAACATTAGTGTGCCTACAACTTGGGAGCAATTTGTAAGCGCATTAACAACGATTAAACAAGGCGGGAAATATCAGCCTTATGCCATGGGCGGCAAAGATTCTTGGCCGAATTATCCGTTCAATGAGTTCATGCCATTGTTGGCTTCTGGCGATGAGAATTACTACGACAAAATTGCCGCGATGGATAAACCATTTGAGAAAGGTACACCGTTCTATCAAGCCTATAGTGATATTCAAACGTTGTATAACGCAAAAGTCATGGGAGCTGATCCGCTAGGGTTAAGCAATGATCAAGCAACTGGATTGTTTGAAGCGAAAAAGGCAGCCGTCATTGCTGCTGGATTGTGGTACTTGCCGCAATACAAATCAAAGGTAGGCAACACGGATGACTTAGCCGCGTTCGCGCTTCCTACACGTCATTCGGAGACGGAACCGTTGAAGGTAATGACATTCACCGATAACTTCTTCGGCCTTAACAATAAATCCAAGAATAAAGAAGTAGCTAAGAAGTTCCAAGAGTGGATGTTCGGTTCAGATGCGTATGCCTTCTACGTAAATAAAAAGCAATCCAATTCCGTGATGGAAGGCGTCAAAGCTGACGTTCCTTTCTTAAATGACTTCTACAAAACGAACAAAGTTGAAGAGTTTATTTACCGTCCAGGCGGTGAGAATTTCAACAAGTATGTGAATGCGATCCAGCTGGACTGGAAAAAACTTGGCCAAGACATGATGGGCGGGACGTCACTGGATAAAATTTCTAACGATCTGAATAGCAATTGGACGAAGGCAAGAGCTAGTAAGTAAAGGCTTTGGTGTTAATGGGGAAAGTGGGGTGCATGGGCATCTGCTTTCCCCATCTTAGGGGAATTGACGCAAATCAGTTCCCATTTTTTCGAAAGATTCGGTAAGCGTTTCCAATTAATGGGTATTGTGAATGTGAGATTAAATGAAGGGAGTTGTTTTATGACTAGACAGATTAAACGAAGGGTATTTGCTTCTTGCCTAGCTTTTACGCTAGTTTCACCTGCGTTTTATGGATTAACGGCACAGAAGGCAAATGCGGCTACGACTGCTATCACGTTAGATCCAAGTAATATGCAACAATCATGGGATGGATGGGGAACCGCATTAGCCTGGTTTGGTAATGTAACAGGAGGTTGGCCCGACGCAAAGCGAAATGCATTGGCCGATGCGCTCTATTCGCCGCAAGGCTTGAATTTCAATATTGCCAGATATAACATTGGCGGCGGTGAAAATCCGGCTTATGACACAATGCGTCAAGGTGGTGAAGTGCCTGGGTTCTCACCATCGGCAGGTGTGTACGATTGGACGCAAGATGCGAATCAGCGTTGGTGGCTTGAGGCAGCCAAACAAAGAGGAGCAGATAAATTGGAAGCGTTCTCCAATTCGGCTCCCTATTATATGACAGTCAGTGGCAGTACGACGGGGAATCAAGACGCAGGAAAAGATAACTTGAAAGCGACAGAGTACGATCATTTTGCTGAATACTTGGCCAAAGTTGTTGAGCATTTCGATACGCAGGGCATTCATTTCAATACCTTATCTCCAGTGAATGAACCGAACACGAATTATTGGGGATTTGGCGGAGGGCAAGAAGGATCTCACTGGGATCCAGCTTCGCAAGCCAAAATGATTAATGCGACTCGTGCTAAGCTCAATGACAAGGGATTGCAATCTGTTCAGATTTCGGCCATGGATGAGACGAGCGTAGATACATTTATGACCGATTGGAACTCCTACGACGCTGCTACAAAGGCTAACATTGGACAAATGAATACGCATACGTACAGCGGCAATAATCGAACTGCTGTCAGAGATGCCGCCAAATCTGCGGGCAAGCCGTTATGGATGTCGGAAGTGGATATGGGTCCTTCAGGTGTTGCTCACAGTCACGATGATTTTGAACCCGCTTTGGCATTAGCCGAAAGAATTATGACGGATATTACTTGGCTAGAACCGAAGGCATGGGTCCTATGGCAGGCAATTGAGAGTGAGAAGAATATGCAGAAGGAAGACATGAACTGGGGTCTCCTACACGCAGATTTCGATACACAAGATTGGTATTATGGGAAAAAATATTACGCCGTGGCGCAATTTAGCAAATTTATCCCGGAAGGTTCGAGATTCATAGGGGATAACAATGACAACACCTTATCCGCGTATGATCCTGCAAAGAATAAAATCTATGTTGTGTATCGAAATCCGAATGGGATCAGTCAAGATATTTCCTTAAACATGTCTAAGTTTGATTCGATCACTGGGAATGCTACGCCTTATGTATCTTCTGCTACGGAAAACGTGGCTCAGAAGGCAAGTCTTCCTGTTTTGAATAACACATTGAATGCAACAGTTGGTGCGAAGTCGATTACGACTTTTGTTATTGATGGAGCTTCTTATACGAGCAGCACGGTTATTCCTCAAAGCCAAATGAGTGTAACGGCAACCAGCGCAGCCTCAGGGGAAGGACCGGATAAAACGTTAGATGGCAATACGGGATCCAATTGGCACTCTGCGTGGTCAGGCACGCCGGCTCCGGCTCCACACTCCGTCACCTATGATTTGGGCGGCAGCTATGACGATGTGTACCAGTTGAAATATTTGCCTAGACAGGATAGCAGTTTCAACGGTGTTGCTACCAAGTATGAAGTCGCAGTCAGCACGGATGGCTCGAATTTCACTAAGGTTGCCGAAGGAACATGGAGTAACGACAAGACAGAGAAAACGGCAACATTCTCGTCAGTGAGCGCTTCCTATGTGAAGTTTACAATCCTTCAGTCCAACAACGGATCTGGCACTCAGTATGGTTCGGCTGCAGAGATTAATATTGTAAGAAAGCCAGGTTTTACTGTAGACAAGGCTAAACTCGACAGAGCCGTAACGAGTGCAGAGGCACTGCTTGCTACAAATCCAGATTTGACTACCTTGCAAACGTTAGTTAACCAAGCTAAGACAGTTCGTGATACGGCCAACGTAACACAGGAAGATATTTCGAAGATGGCTGGCAGTCTTGTTACGGAATACAACCTCCGTTACAGCCCGATCGGCCGCATCCCGCAAAGCCAAATGACAGCCTCATCTACGAGTTCAGCCTCCGGCGAATCATCAAGTAAGACGTTGGATGGAGATACCGGAACGAAATGGCATACGGCCTATGACGGATCCTACACACCACTTCCACACTCGATTACTTATAATCTTGGCAAAGCTTATGACGGTGTGTACAAGCTTAGCTATGTGCCGAGGCAGGATTCAGATTGGAACGGTGTGGTGACGAAGTATGAAATATCCGTCAGCACAGACGGTACCTCGTTTACCAAAGTCGCGGAAGGGACATGGGATGCGGACAGAATAGAAAAAACAGCAACATTTAGCCCGCACGGTGCTTCCTATGTGAAATTTACTGCACTTGAATCGAAAAGTGATGCCAGTAAGCAGTACGCTTCGGCGGCAGAGATCAATATCTTTAGCTTGGCTGGTTTTACAATGGATAAGTCCAGTCTCACAGAAGCGATTGCTACGGCAACTACTTTCATGAATGGATTTACGAAAGATCCTTCTTATTTGGTTAATTTGCAATCACTTCTTACACAGGGTACAGCGCTGCTGAGTAGTGCAACCGCTACACAGGAAGGAATCGTGAAACTAGCAGGGAAAATAACTGCGGAAATTTCAAATCTCCAAGTCGATGAACAGAAGATTACTGGCATTAAGCTTTTCTATGCACCTGAAGCGTATGCTTCAAATCCTGCCAGTCTCATGTTGGATAACAACAGTTCTACTTACTATGAGACAAACTGGGCATCGAACGGTAGAACATACACAGCAGGCGATTATTTGATCATAGATTTGGGTCAGAGCAAAGCCGATGTTGGCAAGATTACGATTACACCAAGGCAAGATAAGGCGAACGGCAGATTTAAACAATTCAAGGTCTACTATAGCGATGAAGATCTAACGAACGTACCTGCTAGCGGCACGCAAGATTACTTGAATCAGCACTTTACTTTTGTGGCGAATGGTGTTTGGGACGCTACAAGCTCAAGTGTTCAGACAGCTACGTTCAATTCTAACAAAGCCAGATATATTGCCATTCAGGCGATAACGACTGGCGGAGACGGCGATACGCTGAGTACAGCAGAAATCGCAGTCAGTCAGAAGCAAAGAACGGCTTTCAATACAAGCAGTTTGGCAAATGCCATTAGTCAATTGCGGACAGCTTCCAGCATAAGCCCGAAAGTAGCAACCGCGATTGAAAATCAAATTGCAGCGATCGGTCCGCTTAGCGATTTGACCAAGGAAAGTATTCCTTACTACACAAGTGTTTTGCAGGATTTATACAAGTTATATCAGGGTATAGGCAAAACGAATTCCATTAAGAGCGGAGAAGTATGGCTTGATGGAGACGGTGTCCCAATCCAAGCCCATGGTGGCGGCATTCTGTATAATGAATCCAATCAAACGTACTATTGGTACGGGGAAGATAAAACGGAAGATAACGTGCCAACAGGCGTTCATGCGTACTCCTCCAAAGATTTATACAATTGGAAAAACGAAGGCATTGCCTTGCCGGTATTCAACAATCCGCAACTTGGCGAAGCTGTGGTGCCTAGCGGTAGCGATCTGCCCTTATACTTGGATGAGAATTCGGATGCCTACAAGAATAGCGGTGTACCGTACAACCCGAATCGTTCTATCACGATCACAAGTAAAGATATCGACTACACTGGAAACATGAAATCACCAGCTAATACGCTAAGTAAACACAATTCGACAGCACGCATTGCAGCACTAAATGACTTATATGCAGACAAAACGAATGCAGAGAAGCAAGTGATGTATAAAGATTTCAACTGGGATAAAGTAGTCGAGCGTCCGAAAGTCGTCTACAACAAGAAGAACAACAACTATGTCATGTGGTGGCATCAAGACGGGCCGATTATGGGTCAGTATTGGACTGCGGAAGGCGGCGTTGCCGTGAGTGACTCGCCAACAGGGCCTTTCAAATACCTCGGTACCTTCAGATTGCCGAATCAGGGTTCAAGCAATGGCAATGAGGGCATGCTTCGCGATATGACGCTGTATGTAGATGATGATGGTAACGATGCTACGAATGACAAAGCATACCTCGTCTACGCATCCGAAGAAAACCATACAACCGTTATTACGATGCTGAATGATGATTATACGGGTCCTTCCCTGAGTGGGAACGGTCAGGCGGTAGAAGGAACGGATTACGTATTGGCATTTTCCAACAACAGGGAAGCGCCAACCATCTTCAAACAAGACGGCGTCTACTATATGATTACGTCCGGTCTAACCGGGTGGGATCCAAACCAGGCGAATTATCGCGTATCCACGAATGGCATGTTTGGTCCATGGGTGGATAAAGGCGATCCGTTTGTAGACGATTATCAACATAAGACTCACTATAGCCAAAGCACGCATGTTCTACCTTATCGGGATGGCAATGGCGATATTGTGCCGAATAAATTCATCTTCATGGCCGATCGCTGGAATCCTGGCGATTTGGGGGATTCCAGATATGTGTGGCTTCCGATCGATCTGAATGCTCAGAACCAAACGATTACAGCAAGATGGTATGCGGAGTGGGATTATTCGCTCTTTAAAACAGGCACGACAGTGAGTTTCAACACAGATGGAGGCAGTGCAGTTCGTTCCGTGTACGGAGCTGTATCCGGTTCGAAGATCACAGCGCCAGAAGCTCCGACGAAAAGCGGATTTACCTTCGCAGGCTGGTACCAAGATGCAGCCTTGCAAACAGCATGGGATTTCACGGTTAATACCATCCCAGCCACTGATATCACGCTATATGCGAAATGGGAAGCTACTGCAGCACAAGTGATTACAAGCGTTATGCCAGTAAGCGTAGTTACAGCTACCTATGCACCGCCAGTACTTCCTGCGAATGTGACTGTCGTGTATAACGATGCAACAACGGCCACTAAATCGGTCCAATGGAATCCGATTGATGCTTCTGCTTATGCGGCAGCTGGCAATTTTAGCGTGAATGGAGCTGTAGATGGAACTGCCATACCTGCTGTAGCTAACGTTACGGTGACAGATAACACGTATAACGTACAATCGATTGCAGTCACAAGTTCGACGACGACGATTACTACGAAGGATGGAAGTCTTCAACTGCAAGCTTCGGTACTCCCTGCCAATGCTACGAACAAGTCTGTGACTTGGGCAGTTTATGAAACGGATGGCGTAACCCTAACAGATAAAGCAATCATTAATACAAATGGTGTGCTGACAGCCAAGAAGAACGGGATCGTGAAAGTAGTAGCGACAGCTACAGACGGCAGCGGCATTCAAGGCTCCAATTTTATCATCATAAGCAACCAGACCCCATTGCCGACCAACGTACCGCAGGCAACGCTTACGGGTCCAGCCACGGTTCAAGCTGGCGCTTCATTCTCTACGAGTTTCGGCTTAAACAATGTGTCCAGCAGTGATTCTTCTTCCGTATACGCCGTTGATATGACACTGAAATTTGATGCAAATGCCGTTAATTATGTATCAGTGGTATCGTTAAGAGCCGATTTTGAAGTGCTTCAGACCATTACTGATGTGCCGGGACAGATTCGAATTATCGCTGCTAGTCAAGGAGCAACGGGGGCTATAACAACAAGCGGAGATGTATTTAAGATCAATTGGACAGCCAAACCGAATATGCCATCATTACCGCTGAACTTCGAACTGACGAAGGTAGCTGTTTCTAATGCCCTGGCTCAAAAAATAGATTCCCTGCTTGCCACTTTAACGGTTTCTGTTGGTTCTTCTGTAGATAAGACTACTCTTCAGACGCTTATGAGCCTAGCGCAAGTCATCTATGATAGAGCAGTAGAAGGAACTGAAGTCGGACAATATCCGGCAGGTACCAAGGCAGTACTATTATCCGCAATCAACGCTGCCAATATCATTAACTCGAATCCTGCCTCTACGCAGCAACAGCTCGATGAGGCGGCTAATGTGTTAAATCTAGCCCTGCAACACTTTAACCAACAAATGATGACAGTCTTCGCACCAGGAGATGTCAATGAAGACACTTTTATCAACATTGGAGACTTGGGCAGAGTAGCTTTACATTACGGAAAGAATACAGACAGTGCGGATTGGAATGAAATTAAAGCGGCTGACTTCAATCACGATGGCAAAATCAACATATTTGATTTAACTGGTATCGCTAGATTGATCCTAGAATAATTCATGATATGAAATGGAAGAGAAAGGGTGATCCTTTCTCTTTCCAGTTTCCTATGCTATTACAAAGGAGTGTACCCATAATGCGCAAAGTTGGAGTATTGTTAATGACTTGGATGCTCTTGTTGACTGTGTTTCCGATCGGAATGGCCCTAGGGGCAGGAACTCCATCATTTACAGCAGAGTCAAATGTTTCTCGCGTGACGGTAGGTGGCGACGTGAAAATTACAATTAAAGGTCAAAATATAACAGATTTGTATGGCTACGAAGTTGTTCTAACCTATGATGCAGAGCGGCTGGAATTCAACAAAGAACAATCGAATGGATCATTCGAGGGCTATAAGGTTGTTCAAAATGCTGGAAATCAAGTGACTTTCGCTTTGACCAAAATGGGTAACCTAGCAGGTGAAAGCGGCAATCTTAGCATTTGTACGCTAGCATTCAAGGCTAAGCAAAGTGGATCGGCTAACGTATCTCTACAACAAGTGACGACAGTGAGTTCACAATTATTACCTGCCGTTTGGCAGGTAAGCCATCAAGCTTCCATACAGATTGATGCATCGACTCCTAATCCAGGCACGGGCACAGGAACAGTTACCCCAACAACGCCGACGAAAGAAGATCCGACTTTATATGTACCCAAAGGAACGGAAATTCGGACTGAGGACGGCGGGGCATCGGTAACTGCGGTTATCGATCGTGAACGACTGGTTCAGAAACTATCAGATCTTCACGCATCAAGCAATAGGGATCATCCTGTTCTCAATATAGATATTCCAGGAACCGGTGTTTTGAACGCGGTAGAACTGCCACTGGATATCTTGTTAAACAGTCTGAAAGATAATAAAGGCACCATTTTGACCATCCACACGTATTTAGGCACGTATGATCTGCCGCTATCGATCCTAAACCAAGCCGGTAGGGACGGCAGTTTAGATGCTAGCGCAACACTCATTATTCGCATCGATAAAGCAAAAAACCAGCATGAACTGCAATTTGATCAGTCCATCGCAGAGAAGGGTATGAAGCGAGTAAGCGATATGATCGATTACAAAATCATTCTGAAATCCAAGGATAAAGAAGAAGAGATCCACAATTTTGGCAATACGTTTGTGACACGTGTGATGCAAGTAGATGGCGTTATTCAGGATCCTTCGAAGGCTACTGCCGTTGTTTACGACCCGATCACGGGTGAGATGCATTTTGTGCCATCTGTATTCACCTTAAAGGATGGTAAGACAGAAGTAACCATCATCCGTAACACGAACAGTATGTACGCTATTGTGCAGAATAAGAAATCCTTTGATGATATGGCTGGACACTGGGCGCAGAAGGATGTTGAGGATTTAGCTTCCAAAATGATTATCAACGGGACAACGGATCACACGTATACACCGGAGATGCAGGTCACACGGGCTCAGTTTGCAGCACTTCTCGTAAGAGGACTGGGGTTGCCGACAGAAACGAAGGCATTCGGATTTACAGATGTCGCCGATACCCAGTGGTATGCGTCAGAGGTAGGTACAGCAGCGAAGTACGGTTTGGTTGACGGTGTGGGTGAAGGCAAATTCAACCCGGATCAACTGATTACGAGAGAGCAGATGGTCGTGATGATGATGAAAGCTGTTGGACTCGTTCAAGGAACATCAGCTAACGCCACCTCGACGAAAGCTCCATTCGCCGATCAAGACCTTGTGTCGGATTATGCCCGCAGCGCGGTAGCAGATGCCGTGGCCAAAGGATTGGTTCAAGGTAAAACAGAAACGACGTTTGCACCTCAAGATGTAGCGACTCGCGCTGAAGCGGCTGTCATCATCAAACGAGTGCTGCAAGACGTTAATTTAATCAATTAATAAATTGCGTTAAGCGACGATGTCCGCAAGGAGGGGAATTATTTGTGTAAGAGGATTTCAACATGTGTAGGACTTATATGTATACTACTTTTTGTCTCGGTGGCACCCGTTTTTGCGGATACAAATAATCAAAACACAGCAAGCCCCGTTGTGAATGATAATTACACGAATCAGAAAAACTACGTGGATCTCAGGTTTGGCATGTTTATCCACTATAACATGGGAACCTATCACGATCAGGAATGGGTAACGCCAGGACAAGATCCACTATCATTTAATCCTAAGAATGTAAATACGGACCAATGGGCGCAAGCCGCTAAATCTGCAGGTATCAAATATACCGTTCTCACGACCAAGCACCATGATGGGTTTGCCCTGTGGCCAACCAAATATGGTAATTACAACGTGATGAACAGCTCCTACAAGAAAGATATCGTAAGGCAATATGTAGATTCCATGCGGGCGCAAGGAATTTTGCCTGGACTCTACTTCTCCATCTGGGATCGTCAGCAAGGTATCGCGAAAGGTTCCGTCTCCAGAGCGGATATCGAATTTATCAAAGGACAGCTAACAGAGCTGCTGACGAATTACGGTGAAATTCCGGTCTTGATTATCGACGGCTGGGCCTGGGAGATGGGTCATAATGAAGTTCCCTATCAAGAAATTCGTGAATTGATCAAGCGCCTGCAGCCTAATATTCTGATTGTGGATCACAATGGACAAACGCAGCCATGGGATGAGGACGTCATTTATTTCGAAGAACCTAAGGGCGTTTGGGCACCAGACAACAATATGTTTGCGGCCAACCAGGGCATGCCGCTTGTTTCCAGTCAATGGTTCTGGCACAATTGGATGCCTTCTACAGAGCCAGCAAGCGTAACGAATATTGTGCAGGATCATCTCGGTTATTTGGAACCGCGTTATACAAACTTTCTGCTCAATATTTCCCCGAACCCGGATGGGGAGTTTGATACCAACGTAGTCAAACGATTGGCGCAGATTGGACAAGCATGGAATCCAAATTCGTCTCGTCCGCCATTGCCGCAACAGCCAGTCGTAATGGAGCATCCGATTACAGCGAATTCGGCCACAGCTACTAGCGGGACTGCGAACAATGCGATTGACGGTTTTATGGATTATGTAGGAAACTACGTTGAGACGCTTTGGCAAACTAACAACTCTCTGCCTCAATCCATAACACTAGATTTGGGCTACACGTACAACAACATTACTATGTTAAATTATTTGCCTTCGCAAAATTTATCACAAGGCATGATTACCGGCTATACGTTATCCGTGAGCGAAGACGGAACGAACTTCACTGCGGTTAAAAGCGGCACATGGGATGGGGACAAGACCATGAAACGTGTGACCTTCCCATCGCAAACAGCACGTTATGTCAAAATGGAAGTGAATTCGGCCGTAGGCGGCTTCGCTGCTACAGCGGAGCTCGAAGTCGGTTCCTACACCAATGAAGTTCCAACCCGGACGGGGATTGACTCCTTTGATGTCAACACGTTGTACCGCATCGTCAATAAAGCGACCGGCAAAGCATTGGGAGTTGGGAATTCGGTGGAGAATGGTGCCGCTGTTGCCGGACGGACCCTTTCAGCTGCGCTGGATCAGCAATGGGTTATCGATGATTTGGGTCTGGGCAAATATAAGATGGTCAATAAACAAAGCGGACAAGTTATGGACGTTCCAGGCGCCAGTAAAACAGCTGGAAAACCAGTCATTCAATGGACAGATTCAGAAACTGCTGCAGATCCTTCAGCCATCAACCAGCAGTGGGCCATCTCCAATGTTGGCAGTGGCTACTTCAAAATTAGGAACGTAAACAGTGGGATGGCACTGGAAAACAGCAACGGTTCTACAGCTGACGGAAATCCGATTGTTCAAAATACGTACACCGGAAGTGATGGTCAATTATGGAAAGTGGAAAAACTGGCTTCTATGATTACAAATGTGAAAGTCAACGGAGTGCCGGTCAAAGGCCTTCATACTGAGAATCGCATGGTGACAGTGCCTGTTTTGAGAGAAAAAAACCTGGAAGTTCCAACCGTTACAGCGGATAAAGCATCTGAAAACGTGCAATTGGTCATCACCCCAGCTAACAGTTTGCCAGGCACGACGACCATCACAGCTATAGCTGACGGCGGTGCGACGCAAGAAGTCTACACGATTAACTTTGAACTGGTGGACCGTTTTGCGAGTGATCTGAACTGGTTAAGTGCATCCTCTGGCTGGTCAACCGTTAAGAAGGATAAAAGCCTGGACGGAAACACGATAAAGTTAATGGGCAGCAACGGTATTGTAACGTACGAGAAGGGCTTCGGCGTACATGCGAATTCAAGAATTATCTTTGACATTTCCGATAAAAATTATAAGTCCTTCAATGCTCTTGTCGGAGTCGACCAAGAAATCGCCAAATCGCCGTCTTACGCCGATGTAGAATTCAAGGTGCTTGTAGACGGCGTAGAGAAATTTGCGAGCGGTGTAATGAAGGTTACTGACGTGGCTAAACCGGTCGATGTCAGTGTAGCTGGAGCAAGCATTGTTGAACTGGTTGTTTCGCAGAGCGATAGCGATAATAGCGAGGATCATGGAAGTTGGGCCAATGCAACGTTTAGAGTTGCGGAAGGCAAATCCGAACTGGGGGAAGTCTTGCCTGAAGTTGAGTATTTGAGCGATCTGAACTGGTTAAGCGCATCTTCGGGCTGGTCTACTGTTCAGAAAGACAAGAGCATCGGTGGCAACGCGATCGTATTGAATAATGGGGATCAGGAGCTCTCTTTTGCCAAAGGGCTTGGGACTCATGCCAATTCAACAATCAAATATGATCTCACTGGAGCAGATTATGAAACTTTCTCCGCCTTTATTGGCGTAGATAAGGAAGTAAACGGAGGAAGCAACAACGGCTCGATTCAGTTTAAAATAGAGGGAGTGAAGAACGATGACACGATCGAATCACTTTACTCCGGAAGTTTAATACGAGAGTCAGATGATGCCAAATTTGTGAAGGTGAATGTTAAAGGTTATAAGCAACTTATACTGGATGTGACCGATTCCGGCAATGGAAACAGCGAGGATCACGGGGATTGGGCAGATGCGAAGCTGACTAAGATGACTGTTGAAGCAATCTCATATAAGGCTAATTTAGTGGCGCTTATCGCGAATGCTCAAGCACAATATGATGTTGCTGTAGTAGGAACAGCAGTCGGCAATTATCCAGCAAGCTCGAAATTAATCTTATTGGCAGCAATCGCACATGCGCAGCAACTTGTAGACCTGAATACGGCTACTAATCAGGAATTCGAAGCTGAAACGGCAGCGTTGAACACCGCACTGCAAACGTTCGTGGCTACAAAGATTGGGCAAGGAAACGTACAGCAAGCTAAGACAACTCTTCAGGCTGTCATGACTGTCGCGCAGTCCGTCTACGATAGAGCAGTTGAGGGAACCCATGTCGGGGAATTCCAGATAGACTCCAAGGCAGTGCTGCTACTCGCTATCAATGATGCTAATAGCATGTACTCGAATCCTGTAGCTACTCAAGAGCAGCTTGAAGAGAGTGCCAATGTGTTAAATCAAGCGCTGCAGCACTTTAACCAACAGATGATTAGAGACTATGAGTCAGGAGATGTCAATGAAGATGGATCCATCGACATTGGAGACTTGGGTCAAGTGGCTCTGCATTACGGAAAGAATACAACGAGTACGGATTGGAATCTGATGAAAAATGCTGACTGCAATCACGACGGCAAGATTGATATTATCGATTTAGTGGGTATCGCTCAATTGATCCTACAATAATGATTTTGCGATTGCTCTCAATGGTTGTATATGCCTGGAACATAGGGTAACAGGGAGAGATGGAGCTGCAACACAGAAAGACCTTTGCCTTTTATTATAAGGCGGAGGTCTTTTTACTTTGTTTGTAATGCACATCCATTTTGAAGATTATGGGAAATGGTACTTGCAACGAGTTCATATTTTGAAAAAAAGAGTTGTGAATCTTAAAGTAAAGATTAGCTATTTTCTATATGATGATTCTATAGGCACTGTAAAAAAATGTTTATTGTGCTTACATACGTAGTAAATCTGTGAAATAGTGGGGGTGTTAGGGCTTTTGGCGTAATGAAATATGGTAGGAAGGAATCACCTCACGTGTTTGCTGAAGGGTTCACAAATTCACAAAGAGAAAGAGAGGATAACTAATGAAACAGATGCTTAGTAAGTTTTGGGGGTTCATGTCAAAATCACAGCGCGTGCAGATGGTGGCGGCTTCCACTTTTGCAACTGCTGCGATCCTATTGATACCGCAAATAGCCTCTGCTAACACGATTACCAACAGTAATTTCACCGTACAAACAGGCACGAATGGGGAAATCACTTCTTTACAGATTGGCGGGGACACGTATCCAACCAATTATGTGATGAACGCTACGAATGCACCTAATCAAAATACCACCGATCATGAATGGGTTGGGGAGCTTATGTTTACGTATAGGCTTGGAACAGGGGCTTGGGCGCAAGCGCTTACAAATAAGTCGGCGGATGCGAGAACGATTTCCCAAACAGGAAACACGGTTAATATTACCTATCAAAATTCTACCAATAGTGCAGGCATTAAAAATTTTAAAGTAGATGAATCGTATTCCCTTGTGAGTGACTATCTGAAATGGCAGATTACGGTCACCAACACGAGTACTCAGACATTAGAAATTGGAGATTTCGGTCTTCCTCTTCCTTTCAATGAGTTTTTCTCTGGCGGCAATAACGAAGAAATCTATGAGACACGTGTCATCACCCATTCCTTTATTGGGAATAACAGTTCTTATATCGTAGCTCAGCGCCCAAGCGGTATTGGACCTTCGTTACTGATGGTACCCGATACAACTACGGGAGCAGGGCTCGAATATCAAGATAATTGGCGTGTTGAGGAGCATGCGGGCAGTATGTGGGCGGCTGATCAAGGGGGATACTCGAAAGGGTTAAACGTCTATTATATTCATTCCAATGTGATTAAAAGCAATAATCGTGGCTACTTGGCGAATACAAGCCTAACTCTTGCACCAGGCGCTAGTAAAACGTATGCCTTTAAGTTTTTTAAAGCAGCAGATGAGTATGCCGTTCAAGACAGACTCTATAGCGAAGGTATGGTTGATTTCAATGTCGTACCTGGGATGATTGTGCCAACGAATCAAACGGCTAAATTTGACCTACATACTTCGAAAGCGATTACAGCTGTTAGCGCGCAATATCCGTCGGAAACGACGATTACTTCGTTGGGCACGACGGGAACGAATCACAAGCTGTATCAGCTAACAATGAGTCATCTAGGGCAGAATAACATTACGGTGACCTATGGAAGCGGAGAGAAGACGGTCCTTCAATTTTATGCAATAGAATCGATCGATACGGCGTTGCAGCGTCATGCAACGTTTATGGTAAACAACCAGCAGTGGAATGTAACGGGCGATCTTCGAGATAAAGTATTTGACGATTGGATGATGCAATCGAAGGCCAAGCGCAATAGTTTCGCAGGGTATTGGGGTTGGGGAGACGACTGGGGGCTTACGCATAGTCAATTCTTAGCTGAGAAAAATACCATTACTCCTGTGGCTACGGAAGTAACAGCCGTTGATAATTATCTGGAAACGGCGATATGGACCAACTTGATGAATGGCCATCATACGGATTACCTCGTGCCAGACTTCTTAATGCCGCAGCCGAATACGACACCAACCTATCGCGGTTACGCATATCCGCATATTTACAATACGTATTTCAGTATGTATAAGATCTCCAAACTATATCCAAATCTGATTACGTACAAAAACCCAAAAACGACGTATTTACTTCGTGCGTACAATATCTTCAAAGCCCTATATGACGGCCCAGTTGCTTACAACTGGAGTACGGGTCTAATGGGTGAAATGACGACTCCTGACATCATCAAGGCCCTCCAGGATGAAGGTTACACGACACAAGCCAATGATATGATTAGCAAAATGGCGACCAAATACAACAATTTCTCAGCGAATGCATACCCGTACGGTTCTGAGTACAGTTATGACAATACGGGTGAAGAATCCGTGTATATGCTGGCCAAAATGAATAATAACAATACAATTAAAGGCAAGATTAATGCCAAGACAAGAGCATCTAGAGGGCATATGCCTGTGTGGTATTACTACGCAGATCCAGTCACCATAACAGGAGATAACTGGTGGAATTTCCAATACAGTACATCGCTCGCAGGCTACGCCATGGACGATTGGATTCGTTCAAACTCCGCGAGTCCGGAACTGGAGCAACGGTTATCCTATGCAGCTAAAATTGCCAATGTCAGTGCGATTAACTCTGGACAAATCAGCAGTGACGCTGCGAATATTGGTGCAGTCTCTTGGACTTATCAAGCGAACAAAGGTAACTATGGCGCACTAGGTCTCGATGGAGGTCCATTATTTAACGGCTGGCGTGGCATGAGCGGCGAAGCGGATCTTGGGCTTTTCGGCGCCTTGAAGGTATTAAGTGCGGACATTGCGGTTGACCCTATCTTTGGCTTATATGGGTATGGGGCGGATGTTTCGTTAAATAGCGGTAAGTACACGATTACGCCAAAAGACGGGTTGAATAAACGGTTAAATCTGATTACTGAGAAGCTTTCCATGGAGCTTGAACGTGATCAGTATACAGCTGCTACGGTAGCTACGGCCAAAAACGATGTGAACTTCACTCTGAAAAACGTGACACCTACTGCAGCTCATGTGACCAAAGTGACGTTTACCGGGCTTGCAGCTGGTACGTACAATGTCCTTTTGAATAATGCGCAAGTAGGCACTGTAACGGCAACAGCCGGTGGCAAAACAGTTGTCAGCCTCAGCATTGGAACGAATGCCACGTATGACGTGAAGCTTCAAGTAGGCACTGTAACGGGTCCTCAAGAGATTTCAGCGCTAGGCACAGCATCAACTTCTTTCGTATCCTCATGGGAGAGTTTGGCTGGTCTGAATGATGGTTATGCGCCAACAAGCTCGAATGACAGAGGACATTCCGTGTATGGTAACTGGGATAATCCAGGTACAACACAATGGGTACAATATGATTTTGCAGCAGCTAAGACCCTTTCCAGCACGTCCATTTATTGGTTCGATGATGACCAAGGTATCGATCTGCCAGCTTCCTATACCATTCAGTATTGGAATGGAACCGCATGGGTCAACGTTGCCAGTCCATCTGGTTTGGGCATTGTTGCGAATCAATACAATACGACGACGTTTACGGCTGTTTCTACAACCAAAATCCGTGTCAACATTACGGCAAAAACGACAACCTCCACAGGGATTGAGTCTTGGAGAGTTTATGGCATGTAAGTAAGGAATGGAGCTGCCGATCGGGTATTTTAACTGCCTGATTGGCAGTTTTCTTATAGATTTACCTGGCATAGTGAGGTTTTTAATAATAAAGAGCCAATGACCTTAGTAATCGGAGGTCACAGGTTCTTTGTTAGCTTACTCGTCATATAACGCGTCTTCATTTGCTAGCATGTCAACTTGTACAGAATTTGCCGCAATTTGATATAAAAACGTAAGAGATTAGGTATTATTCCGGATAATAAATCTCTCCCCTTCGCCGAAGAACGCATGCCACAATCTATGAAATCAGGAATCGGTGGTGAGAGAAAAGGTAAGAAGAGGTCCCATTTGGGATATTTTCTATTGGTTGTAATTTTTAAAAAAGTGGTTGATAATGCTTAACTAAAACTATGATATCCCATGTATTATAAATATAGCGCTTTCAAAAAAAGGCGGAATTGATAAAAGTAAAGGGGTATACTTGATGAGTAATATATCCATCTCAACACTCGTTCAATCGAAGAACGTGATCATCCAGGATGAATTCTGGTCCCCTTATATTTCATTGATTCGCGATGTTGTCGTTCCTTACCAGTGGGAGGCGCTTAATGACCGAATCGAAGGTAACGAGCCGAGTCACGCCATCCAGAATTTCAGAATTGCTGCCGGATTGGAGCAGGGCGACTTCTACGGCATGGTGTTCCAAGATAGCGATGTGGCCAAGTGGCTCGAAGCCGTCGGTTATCTTTTAGAGCAAATGCCGGATCCCGATCTGGAAAAGGTAGCGGACGAAGTCGTCGATCTAATCGCTAAGGCGCAGCATGCGGACGGATACGTGAATACTTATTTTACATTGAAAGAAACGGCAGGCAGATGGACGAACCTAGCGGAGTGCCACGAGCTCTACTGCGCGGGCCATCTGATCGAAGCGGCGGTCGCCTATGAGAAGGCAACAGGGAAGAGCAAGATTTTGGACGTGGCTTGCAAGCTTGCCGACTGCATCGATGCGACATTCGGTCCCGAAGATGGAAAGATCAAAGGGTATGACGGACACCAAGAGGTCGAGCTGGCGCTAATGAAGCTCTACAGAGCCACTTCGAACGATCGGTATATGAAGTTGGCGAAGTTCTTCTTGGACGAGAGAGGGCAGAGTCCCCACTTCTACGACTTAGAGTTCGATCGCCGCAATGGTGAGACACATTTCCAAGCGCTGAAGATCGCCAAGGACAAATCTTACAGTCAAGCGCACATCCCGATTCGAATGCAGCAGACGGCTGAGGGTCACGCGGTGCGGGTCGTATATATGTGTACGGGTATGGCCGACGTCGCTGCTGCGACTGGAGACGAGGAGTTGCTGAAGGCATGCCGGGCTCTCTGGCATAATATCGTGAACAAGCGAATGTACATTACGGGATCGATCGGCTCGATGTCTTACGGCGAGTCATTTACGCTCGATTACGATTTGCCGAATGATACCGCTTACGCTGAAACGTGCGCATCAATCGGTCTCATCTTCTTCGCACAGCGCATGCTTCAGATCGAGCCGAGAAGCGAATACGCGGACGTCATGGAGAGAGCGCTATATAACACCGTTATCGGGGGAATGTCTCGCGACGGACAGCACTTCTTCTACGTGAATCCATTGGAAGCTTGGCCTGATGCAAGCGGTAAGAATCGGAATTTCGATCATGTGAAAATGGAAAGGCAGCGATGGTTCGGCTGCGCTTGTTGCCCGCCTAATATCGCTAGACTGCTTGCCTCTCTCGGCAGCTATATCTACTCGTTCCATGGGCATGCCCTTTATGCTCACTTATATATTGGGAGTCAAGTCATGGTGGAGGTAGATGGCAGCACCGTTAGGCTCACCCAACATTCCGAGCTGCCTTGGAACGGTAACATCAGATTCGAGCTGATGATGGATGGGCCCAAAGTCTTCTCGTTGGCTCTTCGGATACCAAGTTGGTGTGAGTCTTGGAATGTCAGGGTTAACGGGCAACCGGTAGTGGAATCGGATATGCGCTTGTTTAACGGTTATCTTCATCTCGAACGGGAATGGAACGCCGGCGATATCGTCGATCTGCTTCTACCGATGAACGTTAGTCCGATGAAAGGCAATCCGGAAATTCGAGAGACCGTAGGTATGGTCGCCATTCAGCGAGGGCCGATGGTGTACTGCCTGGAGGAAGCCGACAATGGCAGAGGGCTGCATAAGCTGATTATCCGTCCGGGCTTCGAAGATCAAGTTAGCTTCGATGAAAGCTTGTTAGGCGGACTTCTTACCATCGACTTAACCGCTTATCGGATCCAAGACGAAGGCTGGAAGGATCGACTGTACCGGATGAATGCCGAGGATCATTTAGAAGCGACAACTGCCCGATTCATCCCTTACTTTGCTTGGGCGAACCGAGGAAGTGGCGAGATGAGAGTGTGGATCAGAGAAAATACGGTTTTACCCTCATGAGGTGCAAGAATAAATAACGATTGGTGACTCTGGTTAAGGAGGGAAGGGAGCAGCCAACAGTATAACCATCTTATAGACAGATGAAATAATCCCTGCCAACGCGGGAGGAATCAAGGACTGACGACGAATTATATATGATGGAGGGGTTAATGTGAAGACAATGAAAAAAGGATTCATGTTTAGCGTGTCTATGGTCTTGATCTTAAGTATGATGGCAGGATGCTCCACGAATAACGATAAACCGAGCGCATCACCAACTGGAGAAGCGGCCACGAAAGCACCGGAAACGGCGACGAAGGCTCCTTCCACAGAGAAGGTTAAGATTACCTATTCGATGTGGGGAAGCGAGGCTGAAGGAAACAAAACTCAGGAAGCTGCAGACAAGTTTAATGCTTCCCAAGACAAAATCGAAGTCAAAGTACAAGCGATTCCTTGGGAAAACTACATGACCAAGCTGAATACGCAGGCAACGGCGGGTCAATTGCCGGATACGGGGATTTTAAAAGAAGATGGCGTCATCCAGTGGTCTTCTGATGGCATGTTGAATGATGTAAGTTCTATGTACGCAGGAAGTGACAGCAAGCCACTTGATAGCCTAGCGTACAAATATCAAGGCAAAACCGTAGCCTATGCCGCTGCCAATGAAATCCTCCTTCTTTATTACAACAAAGACATGTTTGACAAAGCCAAGGTACCTTATCCTCCATCCGCACTAGATAAAGCATGGACATGGGATGAATTCGTAGCAACGGCCAAAAAGCTAACGATTGACAAGAATGGCAAGCATCCTGACGAGGCAGGCTTCAATGCGCAAAGCATCGTTCAGTATGGTGCATCCGTCGAAAATCTGGCATGGCAATTGGAAGCCTGGGTGATTAGTAATGGCGGCGGCTTCTATTCGGCTGACGGCACAGAGGTGAGAATCGGGGAAGATGCTAGTATGGAAGCGATTCAAAAAGTCGCGGATCTGTACTTGAAAGACCATGTTGCCCCGTTGTCTGTCGGACAGACCGATGATGGTATTCAGCGTACTATCATTGCTGGAACGGTTGCCATGGCTACGAACGGTGCGTGGAACGTAGGAACTAGCTTGAATGCGGCTAAGGATGCAGGACTGAAATATGGCGTAGCCGTATTACCTTACTTGAAGGATAAGGTTACCCTCAACACGGGCGGTGCCAATGTCGTATTCTCCCAGACAAAGCATCCGAAAGAAGCGATGGAATGGCTCAAATGGTACAATGCCGAAGAAAACAACTGGGGACTTATCTCATCGGGCATTTGGATGCCAACACTGAAAAAATGGTATACGGATGAAACGCTTACACATAAATGGGTCGACAATCCGAACTTCCCTCCTTATAACGAATACAAGTCCGCTGTAGTTGATTATGCGCAATCCTCAGCTGCGAGACCGGCTTCTTGGTTCTATACGAATCATACGACAGATTTTAACACCTTGTTGGGATCGACTTTGGGGGATGTATGGACCGGGAAAACGACCGCCAAGGACGCCATTACCAAAAATCTTCAAGCTTTGAAAGCAGCGAATAAAGGCACAAAATAACGTATAGGAAGGATGACCGCCAAGAACAAGCAAGCGACGGTCATCCTTCAAATATGAGGTGGGGAGAAAGATATGGAGACCATTATTAAACCCATTACTAAACCTCAGCGACGCCGTTCCCGCTTGCATTCAAGCGAAGCACGCGTTGCTTACATATGCATGATTCCGGCAATACTCGGACTGATTTTCCTTACCTATCTGCCTCTTCTTGGCGTGTTGGGCATCAGTATGACGAATTGGACGGGACTTAAAAATCCCCAATTCGTCGGCTTCAGTAATTATATAACGCTATTTACCACCGATCCTTATATTAAAGATTCCATTATAGCGACGCTCTACTTCGCATTTTTATCCGTAGCCGGAAGCATGATTTATTCACTTTTCGTCGCCATGCTCCTGAACCGTAAAATTCCGGCAAGAGGTTTTTTCAGAGCTGTATTCTATGTGCCTTTCGTGTTGCCTGCTGCCGCTATATACGTAGGTTGGTCCTGGCTGTACGAGGCGAATTTTGGTTTCTTCAATTATCTCCTCTCCACAATCGGATTGAACAAAGTTCTCTTTATTGCGGATTCCAATTACGTCATCCCCTCTCTCTCTTTGATTGCGGTTTGGCTGTCGGGGAACTTAATCGTTATTTTTTTGGCCGGGCTTCAAAGCGTGCCGAGTGTCTATCATGAAGCGGCTGAAATGGATGGCGCGAACGGATGGAATCGCTTCCGGCATGTCACCTTGCCTTGCATGACGCCGATCATCTTTTACAACCTGCTATTGAGCCTGATCGCTAATCTCCAAGTCGTTACGCCGGCCCTAGCTCTGACCAATGGGGGACCAGGCAATTCTTCCCGATTCATGACATACCTGATGTATGATCAAGCTTTCGTCAATTACAAGCTGGGTTATGCCTGTGCGACGACCTTCATTATTTTCGCCATACTTGCCGCTTTTACTGCCGTTTTGTTCAAGACGTCGAAACGGTGGATCTTTTCCGAAGGAGACGAAGATAAATGAGCGAAGTCGTATATGCCAGATTGAAGAGCAAGAAACGCAGTGAACGAATGATGAACGTGCTTACGCTTATAGTGGTCATTGTACTAGCCCTCATCGTGCTCTTCCCGATCTGGTGGATATTTCGTACGTCTCTAATGACGAATCCCGAAATCTACAAATACCCGCCATCTCTCTTACCGAAAAATTGGTTGTTTTCTAATTATGAAAAAACGTTAAAGATATTTAAATTTTGGAGATATTTATGGAACACAATGGTAATTATCGTTCCTTCGTGTTTGGCGGGAACATTCACGGCTACCTTGTGCGGTTATGCCTTTGCAAGGCTGCGGTTTAAGGGCAAACAATTGATCTGGATCCTTTGCGTCGGTTCTATGCTCTTGCCTGCCATGGTTACGCTCATTCCCCTGTATATTGGATGGACACGAGGGTTGGGGCTCCATGACAGCTATCTGCCATTGATTCTGCCGTATTTTTGCGGCGGCGGCGCTTTTAATATCTTTTTGATCAGGCAGTTCATTCTCTCCATACCGAGAGAACTCGACCAAGCGGCAACGATTGACGGCGCCGGGTACTTCCGCATTTTGTTCAACATTATTATGCCGGCGATCAAGCCCGCTATGATCGTTGTCGCATTGTTTATTTTTATCGGCTTATGGAATGATTTGCTCCAACAGATGATTTACATTAATTCGAGCGATAAATTCACCATAGCGTTGGGGCTAACCAATTTTAAAGGTCAATTAAAGCAAGATTGGTCATTGACGATGGCGGCCACGTGCCTGTCCTTTGCTCCAGGCGTCATTTTCTACCTGATTGGTCAAAAGTATTTTGTAGAGGGAATCACGTTGACCGGGTTGAAAAGTTAACTGAACTGCCTTTTTCGAGTGATTTGGCCTATGAAAACCTCTGGTGTTGGATAAGTAACAAAGCGATGGTACTTCAATAGTGGGATCGCCAGCTGCCGCGCAGTCTGACGGTCCCTATTTTAATTTTTAATTACATTAATTTAGTAACTAATAAAAAATGTATATGTGAAAATAAAAGCCATGAGATTCAACGGAGGTTGAATTTCATGGCTAGTTAGCATTCGTTTATTTTCTAATGTTGAAGCCAACAAAAGCTTTTGTATTGAAATCGAACACAGCTGTTAACGGCCCAAGAAGCTGATCTTGATCTGTGTTGTAAGTAACCGTCAGGAAATTGCCGTTTGCAGCTTGAACGTCTGCGAGCAATTTCTTCTGCTCGTCAGTGGAAGCTATTACGCTAACTTCTTTCGAGGAAACGATTTGAACGACTGCTTCGTCTTGTTTAGTTGTAATATGGGACGCTTGTTCTTTCACTTGCGCCCATGCCAAGTTACGGTATTCCTGCGCTGTCTCTGGCGGCATTTTCGGTGAGGTTGTTACAGACGATTGAGCCGGAACAACGAGAAGGAATACTGGGCTTTGTGGAGGCAGGCTTCTCGTTTCAATTGGACCATAGTAGGCTTTTACTTTCATGCCAGTTTTCAGATCTTCCCAATTCACGGATTCTCCTTGAGACGTCAGGACACGCGTTTCTTTACCACCGTTAAGTACCAGATTATCGCCCAATTGGACTTGCCAGCCGTCATCCGTATGTTTCACTTCTTTAATCGTATCTTCTTTGACCAATCGGTCTGCTTGGACGTTAATGCTTACAGCATGGGCTTGACCCGGATAGCTCATCGCCATTGCTGGACCGAAAGCAGCATCGATTTGAGTACCGGCTTTAAGATCGGCTGCAGTTAGCGTTTTGCCGTCTAAGCTCTTAATCGTAGTCGATTTATCTACAGTTAAAATAACCCATGTGCTGCCGAGCAGCTCAATGCGAGTATTACCGTCTTCCTTAGCTTGTACGCTGACGATCACACCCGATGAACGCATCAGGTCAGCCGCTTCCGCTCCGTTTAGCTCAATCTCTTTATTCGCTTCGTCATAACTCACCGTATATCCAAGTTGAGTCGCAGCGTCGCGCACAGGGAGGTACGCTTTGCCATCAATATAAACAGGCGTTAGCGCACTATCTTGTCCGTTAACAAGAATCTTTACATCTTTTTGCAAGTAACCTGTGACCTTTTCTACCAGACTCTCAGCTCCGACAGCGGCTGTTGTGCCGAGTAACCCAGCCAAAGTTAGTATAACAGTTAGTTTCTTCTTCATAATGATAAGGCTCCTTCCGATGTTCAAAATGTAGCGTCAATCATGTTGACAATCCATCAGACGGAGGTCAGTTCCAATATGTTGCAGTTGATCGTATTTTAGTCTCAAGTCATTATTGACATTTAGCCTTATTCACCATATTATTAAACAATCGTTTTAAATGATTGTTTAATAAAGAGGAGTGGTTACATGAGACAGGCAATAGCTGCATTTTTAAAACCAGGAACAACCAAAGTAGGGATCATCACAGCGATTACGTTTCAATTGCTATTTAGTATCATCTGGATGACGGGGTATGCAGGAGTATCCGATAATACGAAGAATTTGAAGATTGCCATCGTTAATGAAGATCAAGCTATGGGCAGTAAAATCGTGCAAAACCTGCAGAGCAATCTTCCGTTCCAAACGGAGGTAATCGCTTCAAATGAGGAAGCACAGAATAAGCTTAATGCGCGTGACGTGCAGATGGTTATGCATATTTCACCGGATTTTTCGAAAAAGCTGCAAACACCCGGACAAACGGCACCCATTGCCTACACAGTGAATGAGTCAAACCCGTCCATGACCAAGTCGATCATGCAGGCTGTGGCGGGGAACATTACGGCTACGGTAAATAAAGAGGCTGTCGCGGCAGGCGCATCCGCTGTTCTCACACAAATGAACCCGCAGCTTCCCGCTGATCAAGCGGCACAGATTGCACAAGGGCTAGCGAGCAAAGTAAGCTCGGACATTCAAAGCACCAACAAAGTGAAGGATATGCCGAACCAAATGCTGCCTATGATGCTAGTGCTAGCTTCAATCGTAGGTACGATGATCATGGGTATGAACTTCAGCGTTTCTACAAATCTCATTGGGGCTTCCCTTTCCAAAACGCAAAAAATGGCCGCACGGATCATCATCACGGTAATCGCTGCAGTTGTTGTTGGACTGATTAGTGCGATCATGGTCGTCTCGCTAGGAGGTCATGTGGATAAAGGCTTTGCCGCACTTTGGGGCTTCGAATCGTTATTTTTATTAACCTTCGCGTTGGTTGCACAAATGTTTTTGACATTGTTTGGGAACGCAGGTATGCTATTTAACATTGCGATGTTATCGTTGCAGCTGGTCTCTTCTGGAGCGATTGTGCCAAGAGAGCTATTGTCGAATTTCTATCATGCTATCAGCAATTTCTTTCCTGCGACTTACGCGGTGAATGGGTTGATGAACATTTTATTCGGCGGGCCCGATGTAGGCAGCGAAGTTGGCTATTTACTACTGATTGCTGGAGTTGCGCTCGTCATTGATATGCTGGTTGTAGTTGTTAAAAAGGTAAAACCAGCCGTCAGCCAGACTTCGCTTAACGCTTAATTTAGGAGGACGCAGTGCATGGTTCAACATGATTCAGATATGAAAATGAAAATCGTGCTAGCCGCGAAGAAGCTGTTCGCGAAGCATGGTTACGATGCAACTAGCGTTCGTCAAATATGTGAGGAGGCCGGGGCCAATGTGGCTCTGGTTTCCTATTATTTTGGTGGAAAAGAGAGCGTTTTCCATGAGATCTTTCGGCAGTTTTTTCCACATGGCAAACTAGTGGATTTCAATGCTGTCGAAGATCCTTTAGAAGGAATGCGGCGCGTTATTCAAGAAGTTATACAGATGCGAAACGCGGATCCTGAGATGATCAGCCTCATTCAAATGGAAATTATCATGATTACTCCACGTGTGGAGGAAATGAGAGAGCTGGTTTTTCCACTGTGGAAAAAAGTCAGAGATTTATTGGACAAGGGTAGACAAGAGGGTTTCTTCCATTTTGAGTCGCTAGATAGCACGTTGATGTTCGTACTAGGGGCGATGTTCTTTTATAAGCAGAGGGAGTTTTTTGAACCATTGTTTACAGATGAACGACCCAATATGGAAACCTTAATTGGACAAACGACATCGTTTATTATGCTTGCGCTAGGCTATCACACATAGAGGGGAATGGTCGTTATGGGGAAAAGCACCATCGTATGCTTAGGTGAGTTGTTGATTGATTTCGTGCCGGAGGTCAATGGCGAAGCGCTGGCTGACGTGGCCAAATTCGGCCGGGCGGCGGGCGGAGCGCCGGCTAATGTAGCAGCGGCGGTCGCCAAACTGGGCGGCGACGCAAGGTTTATAGGCAAAATCGGCCGAGACCCCTTCGGCGATTACTTGGTGCGCACGCTTCAGGACGTTGGCGTGCAAACGGCTGTGCACCAGACCGATGAGGCGAAGACCGGTCTGGCATTTGTTTCGCTGCGCGCGGACGGTGAGCGCGATTTCTTGTTCTTCCGCGACCCGGCGGCGGACATGCTGCTGCGCGCAGACGAAGTCGAGTCGCAGTGGCTCGAAGATGCCGCGGTCTATCATTTCGGCTCGGTGTCCCTGATCGCCGAGCCCTGCCGTACCGCCACGCTTGACGCTGCGCGGCGAGCAAGAGAATACGGTGCATTGGTGTCGTACGACCCCAATGTCCGGTTAGCCCTGTGGCCGAGCGCCGATGCGGCTCGGACGGAAATCCTTGCGCAGCTAGGGCTGGCGGATGTGGTCAAGGTCAGCGAGGAGGAAATCGAATTCCTCCTCGGTGTTGACGCGACCACAGGTGCGCAGCAGCTGCTGCAAAGCGGGCCCAAGGTGATCGTTATCACCTTGGGGGCGCAGGGCTGCCGCGTCGTAACCGCGCGGCAGGATGTCGTGATCCCCGGCGTGCCTGTGGCAGCCGTGGATACGACGGGCGCCGGCGATAGCTTCGTCGGCGGCATGCTCTTTCAGCTGGCGTCGCTGGACGCTACGCCAGCCACGATCGTGGACGCGCTGGCTGAGCCAGGCGCGGCAGAGCGTGTTTTCGCCTTCGCCAACCGCGTCGGCGCCATCACCACCACACGCAGGGGGGCCATTCCTGCGCTGCCAACAATGAATGAAATTAATGAGGGTATGCAGCCTTAAGCTGTATACCCTTTTTTTTCAATTTCATACGACTTAGCTGCGGGTTAATTAGTACGTATCAAGTAACGCTATACCTTTAACGGAAAAAAATTCTGAAAGCCAACCAACGTCGATCAAACTTACATCCTGTTGTATCTGCAAGCTTACCTTGGCGAGGGTAGAAGTGAGATGTCATTTGACCCGAAATTCTGACGTAACTACAAGATTAACTGGGCAATGGCGGAGTAAGCGGGATCGTTCGAATCGAATTTCTGTGTTATCTACAAGATTAACGGAGTTGTATAAGTTGGGAAATGGAGCCGACTGTTGTAAAAGTGAATACTATTAATCTCCTGAGTGGAAGGGATAGTCCGAATAGCTATCTTATGTTGAAGTAATCCAAGGAATATACTCATGGCTCAAGTTTCATTCAGTTAGGTACAGGGAGAGTTGTCAATTGATAGAGATGCTAGTATTTCTGAGTCAAAGGGATAGTGTGAGTAGAGGGGTAGCTTGTACACCGTAAATGAAAGATGACAGAATTCTGTAAATAGATGTTGAAATTTGGAAGTTAATATGATATTTTAATTATATTGTTTCGAACTTAGTATAGTTTGATTTGCGAAGAACGCAAATTTCGGAGATGGTTTTCCGAGGTTTGCGTTCTTTTTGTTTTGGGATTGAGAGGAGGTGATCGATTGAATCGCAGGAGAAGCCTGCTGATTAGTGTAGTTGCTGCGGTGCTAGCAGGACTGCTGGTGTATGGTGTGTATGTACTGCAAGTGAACCAAGTCGAGATGCAGCAGACGGTTCAGGTCGTGGTTCCGAAGGATTTTATTCGTGCGGGGCAGTTGATTCGTGATGATATGGTCGAGCTCCGGGCAATACAGAAAGGGGGCTATACGGAGGGGATGATGACGCAGACGAGTGATGTTGTGGGTCAGGAATCTCTGATTCCTCTAGGTACACAAGAACCGATTTTACAATGGAAAATGAATCGGTATCACTTACTGCCGAATGAGCAACAGGCGACTTTTCAAATTCCTAAGGAATATTTACTCTCTGTTTCTAATGGCATCCGTGCGGGCGATCGTGTTCGTATCTATGTGTCAGGGACTGATGGAAGCTCACGAAGGATTTTTGATGAAAAAGAAATTACAGTTGCTTCTGTAAAGTCCTCAGCCAATGTGGAGGTAGACAATCCTAAGAACTCTAATCTCCTATCTAAGGTCGACGGCGATCAACAAAAGATGTACACCTCTCGGATGGAAGCCAATGGCGCGATTGACCAGATTAATTTGAATTTAACGGAGAAGGAATGGCTTCAAATCGATCAGCTGTGCTCCTCGAAAAAAGCGAAACTGGTCATCGCCTTCAGCTCGACGTCGATCCTTACAGATAAGTAGGGAGTGGGGGAAGAGGGATTGAAACTAAGATTAAGAATAGGAATGAGCCATGAAGGCTCAAAGAGAGAGGTGAGGCAAGGTGCAGATCGGCTTAGTCTCGACGGATCAGCGATTGATTGATGAGCTTACGAATGTCGTTTATGCCCAGACATTTGGATGGCGAATATTTTCAGATGCGAATGATTTACTACCTAAAGGAACGGTAAGTGATAGTTACTCACACGTCATTATTTCGGATCGAGATCTATCGTATGGGGAGCTTGAGGAGCTTCTTGAGGGCTTGCAGGGGCAAGATCCTGTTATGAAAATCATTGTGCTGCTTTCCAATTATCATGAGGCCTCGATCAATGAGAAATATGTGAAAATGTGCAAGTTGATGCAGCTGGATTATATTTTGCCGGGTCGCAGTACGGCTGTGATTGCAGACGATATTCGAGCATGGGTCGATGGGATGAATGGCAGCCATTCACAGCAGATGCTGTCGGGTAAATTAATTACTTTCGTTGGGTCTACACCGAATATTGGCACGACGTTAGCGTCATATGGCGTAGCGTGCATGTTAGCGATGGAGACATCGAAGAAGGTCGGCTATCTCTGTCTAAATCTCAAAAGTTCCAAGCTGCATCGCTATTTGGGGCGGGAGGATCACTTTTTTACGCTGGATGGCCTGAGAGCGGAGCTGAAGGCGCAAAGCCTAACACCGGAGCGGTTGCTGCATGTGTGTGATAAGCCGAAGGAGGCGCATGGGCTGCACATTTTATACGGGAATATGCTGCGTGAGCAGGCTGAGTTCTTTACACCAGCGGAGATCATTCACTTGCTGCGAGTGGCGCGAGGCGCTTTTGACATCTGCATTATTGAGGTGAGTGCGTATTGGGACAATGCGGCAACAGTAAGCGGGTTGCTCGAAGCAGATAGTAAAATCGTCGTCACGACAGGAGATATTGCCCATTTCCAAGAGGATTTCTCGAGGTGGATTAGGCAGGTTGGGTCTGTTTTTGGCTTGCAGCCCGATGCTTTCGAGTTGATGGCTGTTCAAACGGATCGACATGCGAAGCAGAGTGAATTTACGATCAAAGATATTCGCAAAGAAACACAGCTGCATCTCATTGGACATGTTGCAAGACATGCGGATGCGCTCGCTCGCTGTAACCAAGGGAAGTTGATGGAGTTACTAAGCCCTGGCCACTCGATGCATCATGAGGTGAAAGCTGTGGCACGTAAGTTTGCCGATTTTTATAAGCTGCCTAGAAAGATGAACATCCGGGAAGAAACGTGGTTTCAAAAACTTATCGCCGGTAAACGTGCGGTCAGTTAAATCAATCACAGGAGGTGAAGGGAGTGAGCGGAAAAAGGTTCTCGATGATTACCTATATGCATGAACGCAGGACAGAGGAAGCTGTAGTAGGCTTACAGCATTTTTCGGGTTCACACGCAGTTACGGGGCTGCATAAAGCGAACGAAAGAGGTAGCTTAGGAGAATTTACGGGAGATCCGGGAGAACTCACGCAAGATGCTCGGGCAAATGGAAATAACCAAGAGCCATTGGGCGAAGAGATGCTTTTTCAACAATGGGTGCAAGAAATTCGCAGTGAGCTCGTTTCCCTGAAAGGCCGGTCGGAGAGCGAAAAGCAGCTCTATAATGAGACGCTGAATCGCGCCATTCTGGGCTATGAAGAAGATCGAGGCAAGCTGCTGGCGATTATTCACGACCTCGTGTCGAAAAGAAGACTTTCCGACATCCCGCCTCGGACGAGCGGGTATACGACATTGCCAGAGGCGATTTTTGCCGAAATTATTGGCTTAAATGTCCTTGAACTTGTTCTTAAACAGAAGGAAGGTCTGGAGGAGATTCAGGTTGTGGGGAGGCAGATTTTTGAGGTGCGTGGCGGAATGGCCAGACCTTCTCACTATGAACTGCCATCTATCCGTGAATTAGAGCGAATTCAACAAAATCTTGTGCTATTTAACCATGATACGCTGAACCCCCGAAAACGATGGGCCGAGGTTGTACTCCAAGATGGCTCACGCGTGACGATGACGGGCTTTGGGTTCACGGCAGAACCGACCCTAACGATCCGATTTTATACGGTAAAAAGATTTGATTTAGCCTCACTAACCTCGCCAGACCTCGCTACAATGGATAACCGCATGGAGATATTACTTCGTTGTTTCATCCGCACATATTTCAATCTGGTCGTTATTGGACCGACAAACTCCGGAAAGACAAATTTAATCAAAGCGATCATCGCTGAAATGGACGATAACGAGCGTATTATCACGATTGAATCTCGATTTGAATTGAATTTAAAGCGAGATTTCCCGTATAAAAATATCGTCGAATACGAAATTGACGAAGAAGATCCGAAACACTCGGGTTTGCAGGCTTTTAAACTGGCGTTAAGACAGTCTCCGAAACGGATTTGTCATGCGGAGATCCGGGACGAGGATGCGAATTTATATGTTCGCGCTTGTACACGCGGTCATGAAGGCAGCTTGACGACCGTCCACGTGAGTGAACTGGAGGATGTGCCGGATGCGATCACAGATATGTGCATGCTGGATGGCAGAGGGATGAACTCGCAGCGTTTGACGAAGCGGATTACGGAATTTGTGACACATATCGGCATCGAAATGCGGGTAGTTCGGGGCAAAAGAAAGATAGTACGAATCGTCGAATATCGTTATGAAGATAAATGCGTTTTCGTCACGAATCTAGCACGTTATGACAACTCGACAGACAAATGGACATTTCCCGGGAAATTGTCGCTTCATGCATCGCGAAGAATTAGAAGGGCAGATGAGGATAGTTATTCGCTGTTGATGCAGCACGGATTTATCGAAAAAGAAGGGGAAGAAGGCGATTTAAGGGAGTGATTTTCGCCAAATATGTCTTTCTCTTGTTGTTATTTATACTTGTATATGTAGGTTTCCAAGCCCTTCTGGAGGTCCTGGTTCGCCAACGGAAGGCAAGATTTCGTTTGCATTATGTCAAAAATGCCACAGTCGGTGCAAGATTAAGCGCATATTTGGAGAAAAATAGCAGAGCTTTTAAACATATTGAAGATTTGCTGGAATCTATCGACTCTAAACTGAGTATGCGGGCGATGTTGACGATCAGTGTCATTGGGATGTTATCTGGTTTGTTGGCGGGGATTTTGTTTTTTGCAACGGTTAAAGGAGCAGTTATTATCACGACGATTGGCAGTTCACTGCCGTATTTATTGCTCCGAGTGAAGCTGGTTAGTGTCCGATTGCAGACGAGATTAGAGTTTCTGCCCGCTGTGGAAGTCTTTTACCAGTACTACATGATGGATCCGAATCAAAATATGAAAATTGCCTTAAAGTATTGCCTAGAGGAAAATCGTATTCTTTATCCGATAAAGCCTGTTTTTGAGCAATTGTATCGTCATTTAATGACGCAACGGGATACCGAAGAGAGTTTACGGATCTTTTCTCTTACGCTCGGCCATAACTGGGCGGACTATTTTACCGGCATTATGCGGGTTGCGTTGAAAGAAGGCAGTTTTGTTGGCGATAGCTTGAAGGAGCTTATCACGGATATGCGCAAGGCGCAACGTTTCGATCAAATGGAAAGAAATCGGCTGTTGGAGATACGGATTGCGAATTTTACGCCGATTGGGTTTCTAGCCTTGTTTATGTGGATTAATTTCAAAGTGAATGCGGATAATGCTTATCTGTATTATGTGGTAGACCCAGCGGGTAGGAATATGATTTTGGATGCCCTTTTACTAATATTTGTCTCGTTTTTGATGGGGATTTACTTATCAATGCGAAGAATGTGAGGAGTTAATACCGTGATTTTGGTCAATACCCAGCTGTTAATGTTACAGTATGCCTCTCGGTTGCTATTATTTATTCTTTTTATGATGATGATCTACCACGGACTTAAGTTGATCCCGGCACGCAAGAGAAGATGGCGAGCTTGGCAAGTGACAAGTGCATTAAGAGAAGCCCAAATTCCTCCCTGGTTATATCAGATGTTAGGGATGAGCGCGAAAAAGGTGGAGGAAAAGCGACAACTGCTGTTAGCGTGCGGCTTTTGGCTGAATGCTAGCTTGTACGAGGCTGCCAGAAGGCTGCTTCTTGGTGGAGCGTTGCTAATCGGATGTATGTCGTATGCAGCTTTCAGGCATCCATGGTTTGCCCTGCATGTGCAGCCCGTTTATGTGCTTGTTGGCGCTGTGGTGACGTCAATCTTCTTATTTTGGGACAGGAAAGTGCTCATACAGATAAAAGAAAAACGATCTCAGCGCATTGTTCGAGATATCTATGCGATTAGCCGACAGCTCTTGTACTATAACGATTCACGTTTAAATTTGCACGATAAATTGTCCTTATGCGTCGGTCAAACGACGTCAATTCGCGCCCATGTTCAGCTGCTGCTGAATGAGTGGTATCAGGGAGCGGAAGAGGCCATTTCCCATTTTAAAATGAGACTTGGCACAGAAGAAGCGCATAGCTTTGGAGAAACGCTGAATGCACTCCGGTTGAATGAACATAGCGGCTATTACGAACTGCTGAAGCAGCGGATTCAAGATTACAAGGAAAAGATGGAATTGATTCGTGATAGTAAGAAGGAAACGGTATCGTATGTGCTGTTTGTTCTGGCAGGACTACCGATTCTGAATACATTTCGGGTATTTATGTACCCATGGATTGCCGAAGGACAACGATTATTTGACGCTATTAACTAAAAAGCGATGGGAGAGCGAGAAGATGAGAAATATTTTGGTAACGGTAATGATGATGATTGTGGTGGCACTCTTATTTACGACGATTATTAATGATGGATCAACAGGGATGAGGAAGAATATCGGAACCCATGGAACGACTGCCAATACGAACATAAATGCTCTTCAACCTTAGATATGGTTTGTTGTCTATGAGATCGATTCTTGTCACGGTGCTGCTGATGATTGTTGTCATCGGAATTTATATGGATATTGTAGGGGGAAGTACGGGGACACGCAGGCAGGTGAGTGATAGCGGAGCTAGGATTAATGGTTCGATTGAGCGGATTAATCCATGAAGCAGATCTTGGTGTTTATTCTATTTGCGACAATGCTTTGTTGGTTCATGTTCGCCCCCGTGTACAAGCACGTTATTATTGTTCGGCAGGCTGTATTGCAAAAGGAAGTCGATTATTTACTTGAGGTTGGTGCAAGTGGCAGTCGTGGATATATCAATGCAGCGATGATTGCGGAATCCAGGGAGCGTATGGAGGAAAGAGGCTTCGTCGCCAGCGAGCTGGCGTACGTGGTTGCCACCAACACGGGGGTAGCTGGGATGGATGCAAGTGCACCTGTTTGGAGAGGAACGGGCTTGCGGTTAACGATGACGTATCCGTATCACCGGCTTTTTGTTATCGATCAGCTCGTTGGTATCACAGTGCCATCTGCTTCTGATCGAATGGGAGCAACGGGCATGAAAATGAGTGAATATGTGCCTTGAGAGTTGAGGGAATGGCGTGTACAAGCTGCTATTAATGGTGTTAATGAGCGTGGTATTCATGTCGCTGTATGCCCTTCAAACAGATGAAGAGTTGGCGATGCATACCGTCTTTCAAGGAAAGCATGGGTTGAATGATGCGGTGCATGCGGCAGCCCAGCAAAGTGATGGGGCGAAGCTGGCACAAGGGATTCATTCGATTGATGAGACGAAAGCAAGGGAAGCTGCGCTGGCCTATCTACAAGCGAATCTACGATTAAATGAGGATAATGAGCCGCTGCCTGACACTTTTTTGAAGAGTAGAGTGGTGGTTGAGTTATTTAAGGTTGTGAATGAAGATACCGTGTTTCCTTACATGTATCAGGATGATCGTTTGGATTACTCGGTCACGCTGGAGCGACCTGGGGTCATTATGTTTATCCGGTTGGAGTTTCCGCGGACTTATGCGGTTTTGCAGCCGATTACGTGGGTGATTAAGTCTTCTGCGGAGATGGTTTATTAAGGGAGAGGAGGCAGCGACGATTGTGCGATAGAGGTTATTTCAATGTATAATGGGAGAAGGTGTGAATGACGGGAAATAGGAGTGGCTCAAAATGACAATTTTTCAGCAAAGGCAGCGATTGCTGCAAGATGAGATGCGTAAGCGTGGATGGTCAGGCTTCCTGGTCACGCAGAATGTCGATATATATTACTACTGCGGCTCGATGCAGACAGGGTTTTTATTTATTCCCACGGAGGGCGAAGCGATCTATCTCGTTCGTCGGAGTTTGGTCCGAGCGGAGGAGGAAGCAGCAGCGGCCGTCGAAGCGCTCGGCTCTTGGAAGACGCTCGGCGAGCGGCTTCGCGCGCGGGGAGGCGCAGCGGCGGGTGAGCCGCTGCGTGTGGCGATGGAGCTGGACGTGTTACCCGTCCAGCTTTATGTAAAGCTGCAGACCGCGCTGCCCGGCGCGGTCTGGGAGGACGGCTCACTGCTCGTGCGAGAGCAGCGCATGATCAAATCGCCGGACGAAGTCGCGGCGATTCGAGCGGCAGCGCGCGTCGTGGACGACGCGCTGGAGGCGGTCATCCCCCACATTCGTGAGGGGATGGCGGAGTTTGAGCTGATGGCGCTCATTGAGCATCAGCTCAGGCTGAGCGGGCACCAAGGGCTGATGCGTATGCGCGCGTATAATTCCGAGTTAATCACCGGAATGGTCGCGTCAGGCGCATCGGCAGCGGTGCCCACCTATTTTGACGGGCCGGCTGGGGGCACGGGGCTTCATCCGTCCAGCCCGCAAAGCTCAGGCCGCGCGCTGATTCAGCGCGGCGATCCGATCCTCGTCGATATCGGTTGCACCATCGACGGGTACTTGATCGATCAGACGCGCACGCTCGTGATCGGCGATCTAGACCCTGAGCTGCAGCGAGCCTATGACGTGGCGGAGGAGGTCCTCCGTGCCACGGAAGCCAGGCTGCAGCCTGGCAAGATCGCCGAGCATCTGTATCTGCTCGCGCTGGATCAAGTGAGTGAAGCGGGGCTTAGCCCCCACTTCATGGGGTACGGCGCTGACCAAGTGAAATTCCTTGGTCACGGGATCGGGCTCGAAATCGACGAGCTGCCCGTTCTCGCCAAAGGCTTCAAGTACCCGCTGGCGCCTGGCATGGTCATCGCGATCGAGCCCAAGTTCACCTTCCCCGGGCGCGGGGTCGTCGGGATTGAAGACACGTATCTGATCACCGAAGGTGGATACGAGAAATTGACGGTATCCCGTGGCGGGATACGCCATCTATAGACCGAACGAAGACCTTCGGGAATTCGTTGGCAGAACCCAGAGACCCCTTGCGGACTGTTTCTTCGGAAACAGCCGTAGGGCCCTCTGGGTATTTTTTTGTTTAGAAGGGAGGAGTACTACTCATAGCAAAACCTCCCCCCACTATCCCGTCCGCTCAGTCCAGCACTAGTCGAACCACTTCCTGAACTAACGGTATAGTGCCCAAAGAAAAACCTCCCCCCACTATCCCGTCCGCTCAGTCCAACGATAGTCGAACCACACCCTGAGCTAACGGTATAGTGCCCAAAGAAAAACCTATCCCCACCATCCCGTCCGCTCAGTCCAACGATAGTCGAACCACACCCTGAGCTAACGGTATAGTACCCAAAGCAAAACCTATCCCCTCGGCTCAGTTCAGCACTAGTCGAACTAGGATACGCACGTTACAAGCACATGATCCAAAAACGAACTATTGACACCAACTTGAAAACGCTTTATAGTTTACTTAACCGGTTAAATAAACAAAAAGGAGCATATTTTATGATAATTTTCATGAAGTGCCATGTCATTAGGAAAGTAGCTGGTCCATGTTGAAAAAGCTGCTTTGCATAATGTGCGGAGTTACATTAGCCTCTCAATTCGCTCTTATAGCGAGTGCTCAAGAGGCAAGTAAGGATGATTGGACACTTCGCATTTTACATACCAACGATACTCACGGACATTTGGAGAGTGTTGCTCGTTTATCAACGGTGATTAACGAAGCAAGAAAGGAGCATCCGAATTCGGTGCTTTTATCTGCGGGAGATGTTTTTGATGGCACGCCTTATTTTAAGCAATATCGGGGGCTTGCTGATCTCAAGTTCATGAATTTGCTTGGCTACGATGTAATGACGATTGGAAATCATGAGCTGTATGTGGAGGATTTGGCCAATTTCGTGAAGGGAGCGCAGTTTCCGATTCTCAATGCGAATTATGATTTTAGTAAAGAGCCCTTATTAGCACCTTTACTTCATGAGTCGATTGAAGATAGCAAGAAAGCTAGTGGTGAGATTCACCCCGCCGTCGTCATGCATGTGAAGGGTGAGCAGGTCGGCGTAGTGGGTTTAACGACTGGCGAAGACATTGAGCTTGAGGATCATATGCAATTATATGACTTGTATAGTACGACTAGAAAAACGATTGCAAAGCTGGCAACACAAGGTGTTAACAAGATTATCGTGCTCAGCCATCTTGGCTATTATGTCGATTTAGAGCTAGCTAAGAATGTGAAAGGCATTGATGTCATCGTTGGCGGACATACGCATACGCAGCTTGAGCATCCGGTCATCGTGAAGCGAGATCAGGATGAGGCACCAACGCTTGTCGTTCAAACTGGTCAATATGGAGAGTTTCTAGGGAGTTTAGATGCTACATTTGACAAGAACGGTGTTGTAACAAGGTGGAATGGTCGATTGGTGCCTGTAAATGAGCAGGATGATAACGAGAATTTTCGGGTAGCAGATGACCCGAAGGTTAAAGCTGTGCTAGACGAACTAACGGCTCCTCTGGAGGATATGAAGAAGTCGATTGTTGGTAAGTCTGCCGTAGAGCTCAATGGTGAGCGATTTGCCGTTCGTTCGAAAGAAACCAATATGGGGAATTTGATTACGGATAGTATGTTGTCCAAAGCTTCAGAGAAGACGGATGCGTCGCTAGCGCTAATCTCAGGCGGCAATATTCGTGCCTCCATTCCAGCAGGTACTATTACCCTGTCTGATGTGACAACGACCATGCCATTTGAGCATAATTTGTTTACACTCCAGCTCACCGGCAAACAAGTCATTCAAGCCTTGGAGAATGGGGTTAGCGAAGTTGAGAAAAAGACGGGGAAATTCCCGCAAGTCGCTGGCATGAAATATGTGTGGGACCCAGCGGGGCAGCCGTTTAAACGGATTGTTAGCGTGGAAGTAAAAACGGCAAGGGGATACGAACCGATTCAGACAGAAGCAATCTATACACTCGCGACGGTCAAATATTTGGCAGATGGCGGCGATGGTTACGTAGTATTTAAGCAAGCACAAGATGCAGGACTCATGAGGAATATTGGTGATGTTGATTACGATATTCTTATCGCGTATATGCAGCGAATCGGTGAGATTTCTCCTCAAGTTGAAGGAAGGATTACGGAAGGGAGGGTAACCGAAGAGCTGAATCAACCTAGGTTTATCGATATGCAAGGCCACTGGGCGCGCAAGGAAATTGAGTTTTTAGCGGATCGACAGATTGTTACAGGTTCAAGTGAGGGACGATTTGTTCCCGATGAGAAGATAACTCGCGCTCAAATCTCTGTTATGCTAGCGAAAGCTTTGTCGCTAACAAGCTCTGCAGAGGGATTACCGTTCAGAGATGTTACTGCAGATGCCTGGTACACCAATGCGATTAACCAAGTATATTTGGCCGATCTACTCACAGGTCGTGATGAAGTCACGTTTTCCCCAAATGAATCCATTACACGTGAAGAATTAGCAGGCATAGCCATGAATGCGTATGGGTACATCACAGGAAAGCGACTGGCTGATCTGACGATGTGGTCAACAGATGTGTTTGCAGATGAGCAAGAGATAAACGCTTTGGCTAAAGCTAGCGTACAGCAAGCAGTAGGATTAGGAATGCTGCAACGCGGAGATGACGGCATGTTCCGCCCTTCCGAAGAAGTGACAAGAGCACAAGCGAGTATCGTGATTCAAAGATTGCTATCTGTAAAGCCATAGTTATTTGGTAGGGGATATAGGAGTAGTTAAGAAGTACTTGGATAAGTTGTCCCATTTACTTAACCGATTAAATAGAATAAGGGGGAATTCGAATGGCGAAAAAACTTAAGTTTATTGCTGCAATGACCTTATTAACTAGCATTTTAATTAGCGGATGTGGGAGTACGGAGAAAGATACGGCTTCCGAGTCAACTAGCAAAGCGGGTAAACCACTAAAAGTTGCGTTGCTCATACCTGGAAATGTAGGGGATAAGTCATTTTTGGATTCTGCGGCGAACGGTTTGACGAAGATGAAAGATATGCTTGGCGCGGAAACAAAAGTCGTCGAGATGGGGATGGATCAAACGAAATGGGAGCCAACGATGTCGGATATTTCGGAGCAAAATTACGATGTCATCGTGACGGGGCCTTGGCAAGTAGAAGAGGTATTAGCGGAGGTCGCTCCACGTTACCCGAAAAAGAAGTACATTCTGTTCGATTCGGAACTGGATTACGCGTCAGGTAAGTTTGGCAATGTAGCTTCGCTGCTCTACAAACAGAATGAAGCTTCCTTCCTTGCAGGTGCTTTAGCTGCTAAAGTGACGAACTCTGACATGCCGCTCGCAACGAAGTCGAATGTGATCGGTTTTGTAGGCGGGATGGACATTCCTGTCATTAATGATTTCCTCGTGAGTTACATCCAAGGTGCCAAATATGTTAACCCGAACATCAAGGTGGCTGTCTCTTATATTGGTGATTTCGTCGATAGTGCAAAAGGGAAAGAAATGGCACTCGCGCAGTATAACGAGAAGGCAGATGTGATTTATAATGTGGCCTCACAAGCCGGCTTAGGCGTTTTGGAAGGTGCAAAGGCGAAGAAGAAATACGTGATTGGAACGGATACGGATCAAGCTGAGATTTTTAAAAGCACAGATCCGGAGAAATCTGAACTTATTCTGACCTCTATTTTAAAACAAATTGATAATTCGTTACTTCTTGCTGTGAAAGACATGGACCATATTAAATGGGGGGCGGCGCAATCCTACGGCTTGAAGGAAGGCTCTGTGGGAATGGCTTTAAATGAATTCTTTAAGAAGAATGTGCCGGAGGGTATTCGCAATGAGCTTGCTGCTATTCAGAAAAAGATCGAATCAGGCGAGATTAAGGTAGATACAGGACTTGGTATGAGTACGGATGAGATTGATAAGATCAAAGCCAGCGTAAGACCATAACCGAAGGTATAGGGCATGCTTTATCCCTAACGTGGCCTAAGAAGAATCGCTAGACAGGTAGGTTGGGGATAAGGTTTGTGTTCTTTCAACAGATGAGGTGTAGACGGATGGATGACCATATTCTAAAGCTTGAGGGGATTACCAAGGTGTATCCCAATGGCATCGTAGCGAACAAGGACGTATCTTTCTCCGTAAAAGTTGGAGAGATTCATGCGTTAATGGGAGAAAACGGTGCAGGCAAAAGTACGTTAATGAAGATGATTTTCGGGATCGAGAAGCCGGATGAGGGTAGTATTTGGCTGAATGGTTCGCAAGTTGAGATCAAGTCACCAGATGCAGCGATTAAGCTGGGAATCGGCATGGTTCATCAGCATTTCATGCTGGTTCCTTCGCTGACGGTGACAGAGAATATGATTCTTGGCATTGAGCCAACGAAGCGTGGTTTCGTCGATGTACAAGCCGCAATGCGAATGACTCGCGAGATTGCAGAGAAGTACAATTTGCATGTGGATCCGCAAGCGAAGGTAGCTGATTTGCCAGTCGGGATGAAGCAGCGCATCGAGATTCTCAAAGCATTACTGCGCGGAGCCAAAATTCTTATTCTGGATGAGCCTACCGCTGTTCTAACACCGCAAGAAACAGAGGAATTATTCAAGCAGCTTCTCCTATTAAAGGAGAACGGCCATACGATTATTTTTATCTCACATAAGCTGAAAGAAATTAAAGATATCTGTAATCGGATCACGATTATGCGGGCAGGTCGAAGTGTCGGGGTGTATGAGGTCGATGCGGTGAGTGAAGAGGATATTTCCAGGCTAATGGTCGGTCGAGATGTCGTGATTAAATATGATAAACAGAAGAATACGCCTGGTGCAACGGTACTGAAGATTGACAAAGCGGGCTACATGAATGCGATTGGTAAGCAGATGGTGAAGGGTGTAAGCTTTGAGGTGCGTGAAGGCGAAATCGTTGGGATTGCAGGTGTGGAGGGCAATGGACAGCGAGAATTAGTCGATATGATTGCGGGATTGAGCGGGTGGAACAGCGGTGAAGTGTTGCTGCAAGGCCAGAACACGAAGTCGCTGAGTATTAGACAGATACGCGAGCTTGGAATGGCACATATTCCCGAGGATCGTATGACCTTTGGCGTAGCTCGTGAGGCTAATATACAAGACAATCTGATTTCGAATCGGGTGTTTGATAAACGATGGGGCAGCTTTTTCCTTAATAAGAAGCGAATTAAAGAAATGGCCGAGAAGTCCGTTGAGAATTATCGTGTAAAATGTGAAAGCTCCGAACAAATCGTGCAAATGCTCTCTGGCGGCAACATTCAGAAGGTTGTCGTGGCAAGGGAGCTGGCCCTCTCGCCAAAGCTCCTCATTGCGGACCAACCAACACGGGGGATCGATATCGGGGCAGCTGAGTTTATTCATAAAAAACTGATTGAACTGCGAGACGAAGGCAATGCGATTCTGCTTATATCGGCCGATTTGAATGAAGTCATGGAGCTTAGTGATCGTCTATTGGTCATGTATGGAGGCGAAGTTGTTGCGGAGTTCGGAGAAGGCAGACAAGTGACTGAGAAAGAATTGGGCTTATGCATGTTGGGTTTAAACCGGACATCAGAGAATATCGGAGAGCAGGAGGAACAGGTTTATGGAATCCGAACGCAGTAAGGTTCTGTTTGAGATAGTCAGAACTGTCGTGACGGTCGCCATCGCCTTGCTGTTGGCATTCGTTTTTATACTCATTGTGAGCAAAGAGCCTTCCAAAGCGCTCTATCAATTTATGGTGGGACCATTTTTATCCGTCAGAAATATGGGGAATGTGATTGAATTATCCATCCCTTTCATCTTCACAGGCATCGCTGCTTGTATCATGTTCCAGGCTAGGCAGTTCAATATGATTGGAGAGGGCGCTTTTTTCTTCGGAGGCATCATGGCGACGGTCGTCGCTTTGAAGATTACCTTGCCGATGGGCATTCATCCGATCGTCGCTATTCTCATGGGAGGAATTGCGGGTGCTGTCAGTGGTTACTTCATCGGATATTGCAAAGCCAAATGGGGCGCGAACGAGTTCGTGAACTCTTTGATGTTCAACTATGTTTTACTCTATGCGGGTTTGTATATGCTGATAAATTTCCTTCGGGATCCGAAGAAAGGACAGCTATCGTCTTTCCTAATCCCGGATTCTGCTCAGCTGCCCAAAATCGTGGACGGAACACGTATTCATGTCGGTCTATTCATTGCCATAATCGCGGTTATTTTAACTTATCTTTTCATGTACAAAACGAAGTGGGGATACGCAATCCGAATGACCGGGTTTAACGCTAAATTCGTCGCATACTCCGGCATCAACGTTGCGGCAGCGATTGTCATCTCCCAGGTTGCTGGTGGATTTTTAGCCGGAATTGGGGGCGCTACGCAAATATTAGGGATGCACCAACGCTTCGAATGGAGCACGCTCACCGGTTATGGGTTCGATGGTATTATTGTCGCGACGTTAGCCCGATTAAATCCTGCCTTCGTCCCTGTTGCAGCCCTATTCCTTGCGTTTCTTCGAACGGGCGCTGATATCATGGCAAGAAATAGTGACGTGCCGAGTGAGGTTGTCCTCATTATTCAAGCGATCATGATTATCTTGATCTCCGCTAGCGGCTTTATGGCCAAATGGCGGCAACGCATGATTGCTCGCAAATCGAAGCATGCGGAAGAGCAGGGGGCGATCGCGTGCTAACTTTCTTTCATTTGATTTTTAACGTTGAATTCGGTTATGCGGTATTTCGAGTGACGACGCCTATTTTATTCGCTGCACTGGCCGCTTTAATTGCCAGTAAGGGCGGCGTGATGAACATCAGCCTAGAAGGAACGATGCTCTTCTCCGCGTTATCGGGTGTCATTGTTAGTGCCTATACGCATAGTGCTTTTCTCGGTGTGTTGGGTGCTATGGCAACGGGGATTCTGATGTCACTGTTGTTAGCATATTGTGCGTTAGATCTCAAAACAGATATTTTCCTAACGGGCATAGCCCTAAATATGCTGGCAAGTGGCGGTACGGTGTTCTTACTCTATATCCTGACGAATGACAAGGGGATGTCTGGCTCATTGAAAAGCCTTGTCGTGCCGAATATAAAACTGCCGCTTATTCAAGATATTCCTATCATCGGTCCAATCATTTCGAACCATAATATACTCACTTATCTATCTCTGATATCGGTCGTTATCGTCTATCTTCTCATCTACAAGATGCCTATCGGTCTGAAAATAAGAGCGGTTGGTGAAAATCCTGGCGCGGCGGCCTCTGTCGGGGTGAATGTGCGTAAAATCAAATATATGTCTCTCATGTTGAGCGGTTTATTCGCTAGTCTTGGCGGAGCCTTCATGTCGATGGGATACGTGTCCTGGTTTTCAAGGGATATGATTGCTGGACGGGGATTTATTGGTCTTGCAGCAGAAGCGATGGGCAGAGGAACGCCACTCGGGACATTCCTCTCTTCGGCTATATTCGGCGTCGCGAACGCTGTATCGAACTCCTTGCAAGCGATGAGTCTACCTGCCCAATTCGTGCAAATGATTCCTTATGCGACGACGATTATCGGTCTATTACTCTATTCGATCCAACAAACCAATAAATCTATTAAAGCTAAAAATACGAAGGAGCTGAAGCAGTAATGAATCGAATTCCAGTTATTATTGACACGGACCCCGGCATCGATGATGCCCATGCCATCCTGCTGGCGCTCTCCTCTGACCGTCTTGATGTATTAGCCATTACGACGGTAAATGGGAACATGCCGATTGCGGTTACGACGGATAACGCGCTCAAAATTATTGATTTATCAGGTAAGGAAATCCCTGTTGCACAGGGGGCAGCAAGACCGCTCGTTCGCAACAACATCGAGGGATCGGATATGTTCCACGGTGAAACGGGTCTTGGGCATGTGGTGCTTCCGCCAAGCAGCAGGAAGCTCTTGGCCAAAGATGCGGTAGAGACGTTGTATGATTGTGCGATTGAGCAGTCTGGCAAGCTGCACGTTATCGCGATGGCGCCGCTGACTAATATCGCATTGCTCTTGCGGAAGCATCCCGATGTTGTTTCGCATATCGCACACATCACCATCATGGGGGGCTCCGAGGCTGAAGGGAATATTACGCCTGCGGCGGAATTCAATTTCTATGTCGATCCGGAGGCGGCGGACGTAGTTATGCGGTCGGGCATTCCCATGACATTAATTGATTTGGAAGGCTGCAAGCGTGCGGTTATTTCCAAAGAGGATGCAGCAAGCATCACGGAGATACCAAGCCGAATTTCCACATTCATATCCGAGTTGTTTGCTTATAATTTCGAGTTATACGCCCAATTCGGTCAAGCGGATTTCGTTATTCACGACTCGATTGCAGTTGCGACGGTCATTGACCCATCCATCTTAGTTTCCGAGACCTGCAACGTGGTTATCGAGACGGAAGATGAGAGTTCCGTTGGTGCGAGTCGGGTTACATTTGGGGCAGATACGGAGGTATCGCATATCGCGATTAGTCGTGATATTGATTATTCCACTTATCTTGGTATGATCAAGACAATGATGAGTTTTTACAGGTTGGAGGAGGATGAATAGCAATGAAAATTGTTGTTATCGGCAGTATAAACATGGATTATTCCTTGAAGGTTGCCCATCTACCGCAGAAGGGAGAAACGTTGAAAGCAACTTCCTTTCATATGAACGCAGGCGGTAAAGGAGCTAATCAAGCTGTAGCCGCTAGAAGATTGGGTGCAGAGGTGGCCATGATCGGTGCTGTGGGAAAAGATGAGGCAGGCAGCGAGTTATTACAACGGCTGCGCCTGGAAGGCATCGATACAACGGGTATCGCTGTGACGGAGAGCAGGACGGGCATGGCTCAAATTATCGTCGAAGAAGCTGGCGATAATTCGATCGTAATTGTTCCCGGCGCTAACGCGGAGGTAAGTGAATCTTGGGTGAAGCAGCATGAACATGTGATTCAAGAAGCAGATTTCATTCTTGTACAATTAGAGATTCCGCTGGAGACGGTAGACTACGTTATTAAGCTGGCTAATCGGTATCACAAAAGGGTTCTTCTGAATCCGGCACCAGCCAGCCCTCTTCCAGATAAGATCTATGCGCACATCGATATTCTTACGCCCAATGAAACCGAGCTGCAGACGTTGACCGGTTGTTCAGATCGGATAGAAGGTGTTCAGCAGCTGCTGGATAAAGGCGTTAAGCGTGTCATCGTTACCCTTGGTGAGCAAGGTTGCTTCTACATGGATGCGAGCAGCCAGCTTAGGGTCAAAGCGATGCAGGTACAGGCGATCGAAACAACGGGAGCGGGCGATGCCTTCAACGGCGCGTTAGCCGTAGCGCTTTGTGAAGGAAAGCCTCTCGAAGAAGTGCTGAAATTCTCTAACATTGTCGGTGCCTTGGTGGCATCGAGGGTTGGCGCACAAGAGGCTATGCCATTTCGTCAGGAAGTCGATGTTGAAGTGAGCGCCTGGTGATCTTCAATATTGTGCAGGTGATCGGTGGATTCATCTTAGCCATAGGCAATATCCCACAAATCCTGCAGCTGCTGCGTACGAAGTCTGCGAAGGACCTGAACGGGAAAACATTTCTATTCATGTTCATAGGCATGGCTCTCATGGAAGTGTATGCCGTCCAGTTAGCTGTCCATGATAACGGCGGTGCTTTCCTTTTTACGAATACACTGTCTTTACTTAGTCTATTCATCATAAACGTTCTGCTTCTGAAGTATAGGAATCGTTAACGAACGGTTTCGTTCAATAGGACTGTTATGGGGAATGTGCTACACTAAAGACACAAGGTAATCGGCCAGAAGCAGTACAATATAGGGGATGAAGGTGGCGTGGCGCAGGTGAAAGTGAAGAAACCGACGATGCTTGATATTGCGAATCAAGTTGGGGTTACGAAGGCAACAGTTTCCATGGTACTCAATAAAAAGGACGAACTGATCTCTCCTGAAACTAGGGATAAGATCCTCAAAGTCGCAGACGAGCTTGGCTATATCCCTAATTCATTTGCACGGAGTCTCATCACGAAGAAATCGGGTACGATCGGTATTATCATTCCGGATATTACCAACCCCTTCTTCGCGGAGATTGCTAGAGCGATAGAGGATGAGGCGAATAGGCTCCAATATAATGTTATTTTTTGCAATACGGACAATCAAGTGCCCAAAGAAGAGAGCGCCATCCGATTATTAATCGGGAAGCTGGTGGATGGGGTTATTTTTATCGCAGGCGGAACGAGTGAAACGAGTCTTGCCCTGCTCAATCAGCATGCCGTTTCTTTCGTGCTTGTGGATCGATATATTCCAGGGTGTGAAGACTATCCCGGTGTATATTGCATGAGTGACGACGGCGTCATGGATGGCGTACGGCATTTGTATGAGAAGGGAAGACGCAAAATCGCTTACGTGAGAGGTCCGCGCGAGCTGCGTGTGTTCGAATATAGAGTGAATGCTTATAAAGAAATGATGACAACGTTAGGCATCTATGATGAGCGATATGTGTATGAAGTGCTGCCGTCGTTAGAAGCCGGAATTGCGGTGACCGAGCAGATTGCGAGGGACGTACCGGACGTGGACGGTATTATTTACTGCAATGATATGACGGCGATGGGCGGTCTCAAGGCGCTCACACGGTTGGGTTATCATGTGCCTCGAGACATCTCGATTATCGGCTATGACAATATCAAAATCTCACAATTCATAGAGCCTGAACTGACAACAGTTGCACAGCCCATCGCGGAAATGGGAGAAGCAGCCTGTAATTTATTGATTAACATCATCAATGAGGTTCCTTTGAAGGAGCAGAAAATCTTTTTATATGCCGAGTTAGTCGTTCGAGGAACCTCATAGTAGGAGCGTTTAAGTGAATGATACTAGGATTGAAAAAGAGGCTGACGAAGCGACCGAATATCGTGTGTACGCGATTCTTTTTGCCTTATTAACGGCGGGATTCGTCGGGTTATACAGTGAAACAGCTTTGAATATGGCCTTTACGGATTTGATCGATATCTTCGGGATCAGGCCATCAGACGTCCAATGGTTAACGACCGGTTATTTATTGACATTAGGCATTCTAGCCCCCGTATCGGGGTTTCTTCTAAAATGGTTTTCGAGCAGGCAACTTTTCATCGTTGCGCTTGGTTTTTCTATTGTCGGCACGATGATTGCCGCATTAGCGCCTTATTTCAGTATTCTGTTATTCGCACGCATCATCCAAGCTATTGGAACAGGGTTATTAATGCCGTTAATGTTTAATACGATTTTAATTATTTTTCCAGTGGCCAAAAGAGGGGCCGCCATGGGGCTTGTGGGTCTGGTTATTTTATTTGCACCCGCCGTGGGGCCCACCCTTTCTGGATTTGTCATCGAGAAGCTGACGTGGAACTGGATCTTCTGGTTTTCACTCCCTTTATTAGTCAGCTCATTGGTATGTGGCATCGTCGTCATGAAAAATACGTCGGATATCACTAGGCCCAAAATCGATATCCTTTCGATTGTACTTTCGACATTGGGTTTTGGAGGAATCGTCTTCGGTTTCAGCTCATTGGGTGAATCCGGAGAAGGTTGGGGCAGCCCTGTTGTTATCGTTTCCTTGGCCATAGGAGTTGTCAGTCTGGCGCTATTTATCATCCGACAATTGCTGCTTAGTCAACCTATGATTAATCTGCGCGCCTTTCACTATCCGATGTTTACTTTGGGGATGCTGATGGTATTCCTATGCATGATGGTGATTCTCTCCTCCTCGGTGCTGCTGCCAATGTATTTGCAGGGAGGATTGACCTTAACGGCATTAACCGCGGGGTTGGTTTTACTGCCAGGGAGCTTCATTAATGGGTTAATTTCACCTGTTATTGGGAGATTATTCGATCGGGTCGGTCCGAAATGGATGGTCACACCGGGGTATATCCTGGTCTCAACCATGCTCTGGGTATTCTCCAACGTAACGCCAGATACATCCAAAATCATGATCATCGTGGTGCACACGTGCCTCATGACGGGGATTTCGCTCATTATGATGCCATCGCAAACGAATGGGCTCAATCAACTGCCGAGGGAGTTGTATCCCGATGGCACGGCTATCATGAATACCTTGCAGCAAGTAGCTGGTGCGATTGGGACTACGGTTGCTGTTACCGTCATGTCGTCAGAGCAAGCCAAATACGCAAGCAAGGCATTGGATGCTAGTAGGGCTAGTACGATGAGTGCTTCGCTTACTGCTGGGGTGCAAATGGCTTTTATCTATGGCATCGTGGTTGCTATTCTAGGTTTGATCGTTAGTGTCTTTTTTAAGCGTGTAGCTGTTAAACAGCAAGAGAAGTACGGAGCTTAGGATGTGAAAAAAAGATGATCCCCGTGTCATACACAGGAGTCATCTTTTTTTTGTTGGTTTTAGATTCGTTCAATAACCTTATCGATCAACCCATACACACGTGCATCTTCAGCTTCTAGGAAGTAGTCGCGGTCGGTATCCAACTCGATCTTCTCGATCGGTTGTTTGGTCGTTTCCGAGAGGATGCGATTGAGAATGCTGCGTGTTTTGAGAATGTGCTGGGCGCGAATGTGAATATCACTCGCTTGCCCTTGCGCGCCACCCCAAGGTTGGTGAATCATGACTTCGGCATTCGGAAGGGCAAAACGTTTCCCTGGCGCGCCGGCAGTAAGAAGAACGGCGCCCATAGACGCGGCCATACCCACGCAAATGGTGGAGACGTCAGGTTTGATGAAGTTCATCGTGTCGTAAATCGCAAGTCCAGCTGACGTGGACCCGCCTGGTGAGTTGATGTAGAGGGAAATATCCTTCTCAGGATCCTCTGCGGAAAGGAACAAGAGCTGGGCAATAATCGCGTTGGCGACTTGATCATTTACCTCCGTACCGAGGAACACGATGCGGTCTTTCAGCAAACGGGAGTAAATATCGTACGAGCGCTCTCCGCGCGCGGTTTGTTCAACAACCATAGGTATAAAGCTCATTGGTAATCATCCTCTCTTTTTTTAAAATCAGTTGGTAGGGTCATGATGCTCGGTTAAGCCGCTTTACATTGAACCGTATTCGCAGGCATCGCATGTTTCTGGCCAAAACCGGACGAAACGATGAGGAGGCGGACAGGCTCTTCGTTGTGAATAGTTGGAAACTCGCGAACGGTAACCGTAGCTTCCGTATCTATAGTAGTCGTATCTTGGCGGCGATACGTATCAATGGAAATGACAGTGCTGCTGGATGAAGCAGGCTTACTCTCTTGCCGTTGCTCCCAGGCGATCACAGGTGATGCTTCAGGAGTGGTACCTTGCTGTGACTGACTTGTTAGATGTTCAAGCTGTTGCTCGTGATTCATGGCTAATGCCTCCTCATTCCTTCGGTTTGGGATACACGGCTAGCAAAACATGATAGGTGTCCTGATTCTTATCCAGACTACCTGAGTAACGCTCCACCAATTGCTGGACCATGGCGGCGTATTCCTCAATGAACAGTTGTCGCTGCTGCTCTGTACATAAATGAACCTGAAGCTGCAGCGTCGCGCTCGGAATCACTTCGCCAACATCAGATTGCTCCATGAGCAGCATGGCATCTCGGCGGATGCGCTCGGATGTTGTCACGAGATGAGCGAGTGAGCTTTGATCCTTCAGCTTTTGCAAAGTTTCGGGCTTCATGCTGAGCGACTCGGCGAGCACGAACGTTTTGGCGATGGAGCGATAAAGCACCTCGACCAGATTGCGCACTTGGCGTGTGCCTACGCGCGTAACGAGGCCGGCTTTCTCCAGCGCCTTGAGGTGGTAGTTGATGCGCTGGGCGGTCTCGCCCAAAGTGCGCGCCACTTCCGCCGCGGATCCTGGCTCCAAGAGCTGGGCGATGATTTCGCTGCGAAGCGGGTTGAGTAACACGGTCGCTTGCTCGGGGGACTCGATATAGTAGCTGTCTTGAATTTCTTTTTCTTGTGGCATGGAGAGGATGGCCTCCGTGTACAAATTATATGTTACGTACAATTATTTTATTACGTGGGGGAGGGAAAGTCAATGGGCGGGGTGAACGCCGCCATGTGTTGGGTGACAAATAAGTTTTGAAGTAGACAAATTGTAATATGCCAAGATGTTAGGAGATGACTTCGTGTCCTTTATCAACTGCTGCGTTCACTCCATTGGGTGAACGCTTTTTTAATGAGATCACGCATGTATGCGGCGATATATTTCTATAACCAATAACATAAAACAATAAATATTTATTGTTTAACAATAAATATTATGCAAAGATCATGTTGTCAATAAAAAAGTGAGGTGTTTTAAATGAATGTTAAACGAGGTTCAACCACTTTCCTAAAGGTAATTATTTTTCTGTTTGGAATTGCAGTGCTTGCTTTGTGTATCTGGTTGCCTGAGATAGCTGTTAGAGATGCAAGGGTACATCCAGATACGGCTTACTTCCTAATTCCCTTTTTAGTATGTGCATACGGATTCTGTATTGCGTTTTCAGTTGCGTTGTATCATGCATATAAACTATTAACCTACATCGAAAAGAATAATGCTTTCTCAGAATTATCCCTTAAATCTTTGAAGATTATAAAGAAATGTGCTTTTACAGTCATTTTCCTTATTTTGTTAGGAATAGTAAGCTTAAGAGTGCTTGCTCAAGTTACAGATAGTGATGATGCAGCGGGCCCTACATCATTATGTCTAATGGGCATTTTAGCAACAAGTATCCTTGCAGCCATTGTGAATGCACTTCAAAAGCCATTAAAAAATGCCCAGATATAAAGTCAAAAAGTGAATGATAACGTTACTTTATTAAACTACAAAATGAGGCTGGCTCCGCGAAGACGAGTGGATGCCACATGAAGCGATCGGGCAGTATACTTCCAATATGTATTAATTACAGAAACAGTAGAAAAAAGCCAAAAAGAAAGGATTCTTAGATGAATACCATTGTATTTTTTTTGTCTAATGGTTTTGTTGATTGGTTTGTCCTTTCTTTCATGGAGGGTAGGACAATCCATTCCGCTCCCTCAGAGAACATTAGTTTAACGTTAAGGGAGCAGATCGCCGCGGCCGGCCTGCTCCCTGTTTTATTGAATGGGCAGTATTCCTTCATCAAGCCTTAACTTTGCTCTTAGTCTACGATGATCATTACTGTTTATTCTTCCAAAAACGTAACTATATTCTTATAAACCTCTTCCGAATGAGTAAGGTTGATCTTATGGTCTCCACCTTGGATTTCAGCAAAATGAATGTTAGGAACCGCGCGAAAATGGTCGGCTATCCGGAAACAGTCAGCAAAGTCGTGTGTTCCTAGGATGAACAGCGTTCTTGCCTGTATTTGGTCCAATCTTTCAATGGCAGAAGGCTTCGGCCAAACCGATTTTGGTGTAGCCCACTCGAACATCTTTTTGATGTTATGCTCCGTCATCTCCACCATGAGACCGCGTTGCGGGCTTTTATTGGTGATGGTGTAAAAGGGGGCGGCGAGCGTAAGTTCCGTCATTTTAGCAACATCGGGTACGGCGGCTTGCACTCGTTGGAGCACCTCTATTAAATCCGTAGAGTGAACAAATCCCGACAATGCCGGTGAGAGTAAAATAAGATTTTGCACACGTTCTGGGTAGGAAAGCGAAAATTCAGTTGCGATCTGTCCACCGATAGAATTACCTACGAGTGTAACCTGATCGATGTTCAAGTGGTTCAATAGAGAAAGCACATCTCGATATAATTGGAGGGCTCCGTCGGAGCAGGAGACTTTCCGCACCCACGTGCGTCAACGGTAACGACTTTGAAATGTCTGGATAGGAGAGGAGTAAGTAAAGTCCAATCCCGCATATCGGTTCCGCCTCCATGGAGCATGACAAGAGGCTGCCCCTCGCCATATATTTCATAGTATAAATCCATTGTTATCCCTCCACATTTTTGATAAATCTAATTTATCATTGAATGTACGGTCAGTCAATACTTATATTGACTAACCATTCAGTCTTCGTTAACATGATGTTAACGAAATCGAAAATTGTCGGGGAGTGTGTATGATGCCGCGAACACGCGAGGAGAACGAACGAATTCGGCAAATAGCCAAGGAAAACATATCCAGGGCAGCAATTGAAGTTTTTATCGAAAAAGGCTATCATGCAGCATCCATTGATGATGTGGCTCGGCGTGCGGGGATTTCTAAAGGCCTTTTGTACAATTATTTTTCCGGAAAGGCCGATCTTTTAAGGGAATTAATTCTGAGCCGTATAGAAGAAATCGTTCAAGTCATGAAGGAATCGGCCACGAAACCAACTCCAGTCGAACAACTGATGTATATCGCCGAACATGCGCTTCAAAATGTTCAAGAGCGGCCTAGTGTATATCGTTTTTACTTGCACATTCAAACACATCCAGAAGCAGACGAGGTCGTATCCACATATAGTCAAATGCTTAAAGAAGAAATGACTCGCCAATCCAAACTCCAGGTTGATATCTTTCGCAAAATGGGGGTTCCCGATCCCCATTTGCAGTCGCTCCACTTCTCGACTGCCCTACATGGCATGATGCTTATGTATGCCACGTATCCGGAGAATTTCCCCTTACCTGAATTGAAGGTGAAAATGCTTTCCACGTTTTTTTAAAATATTATGGGGAAGTAGGAATCTAGACTAGATGTAAGTCCTGAAGTTAAAGGTGAACTGAGCGTTCAATAGCTAGCATGAAGAGGCAGCCAGCCCGAGTGGATTGGTTGCCTTTCTCAAGTAACGGTAGCCCAACCGTGATTGAACAAGTAGGGAGGATGAACTGAATAGCTCTCGGGATCCAAGTCCCACGGGCAGGATAGTTTCAAATTATTGTCTTAACCGAGTGTTCGTGGTAGAGTGGTTGAAACTTGTTTGAGATGAGGCGAGCCTTGTGGAATTAACTTATTTGAAAACCTTTCGCGAAGTCGCGAAATGGGGAAGCTACACGAGAGCCGCGGAAACGCTGGGATATGCACAGTCGAGCATTACGACGCAGATTCAAAGGCTGGAGGAGTCTTACGGGGCAACCCTATTGGAACGTTACGGTAGAAGGATGAAGTTGACCATGGCTGGGGAAGCGCTCCTGCAATATGCCAATGAGATACACAGGTTACATGAAGAATCGAAAGAAGTTGTGGCGAAGCAATCCAAGGGAACACTTACCATTGGAACCATTGAGACGTTGGCAGCTTTTTACCTGCCACAACATCTGCAGGCATTTCAACGCGATTATCCAGATGTTAACGTAGTTATACAGCCAGGCAACGAACCCTACATTATCGAGTCGGTCAAAGAAGGAGACCTTGACGTAGGTATCATTCTTGATCCTCCTTTTAAAGATCCAGAGCTGCACAGCAGTATCTTGCGAGAAGAAACGTTGGTCATTATAACAAGTCCAGAGCATAAATTCAGCGGGAGGAGCGAAATCCATGTCGAGGATCTAGAGCGTGAATCACTGATTCTGACGGAGGATGGCTGTACGTATCGTGCAATGCTGCTTAAGGTATTGAAAGCGAATCAAGTGAACTTCAAACTATCCTATGAATTTGGCAATTTGGAAGCGATTAAGCAATGTGTCTCCTACGGTTTGGGCATTGCACTTGTTCCTCGAATCGCGGTTGCTGAGGAAATACGTAAAGGTCAGATTATGGCAATGCCTTTTGTACATCCTGAGTTTAAGTTCTATACCCAGCTCATTTACGCCAATAAGAAGTGGAAGTCGAAGGCACTCCTTGGGCTCTTGGAGCTCATTAGTCGCAGCAACTATCAAAATGATTGATACATGATATAGAAAACTATCGATAACTCCATTGTTTGAGGTCGTGTTATAGTGATTTCAAGAAAATAACATCAATCACATGGAGGTCATCAATATGACAGCACAACTACGTTATTCCCTCGTACTCGAGACACCAGCCGCTTCGCCAGAGCAGACGCATAGACACTATATGAACAAACTTTCCGTGGAAACGGACGTCTCGGATGTGAAATACGATATGCAGTATGGGCTTAACGACTTCTTACTCATTGACGTACGAAGTGCTCATGCTTATGGGGAGTGCCATGTGCCAGGTGCAATTAACCTTTCTTCCAACAACATTAACGCCGAAACGACCTCGTCTTTTTCCAAAGATCAATTGATCGTCGTCTATTGTTGGGGACCTGCGTGCAACGGCGGCACCAAAGGAGCAGCCCGATTATCCGGTCTCGGATTCAAAGTGAAAGAGATGTTGGGCGGCATCGAGTATTGGAGAAAAGAAGGCAACGACGTTGAAGGGACTATGGGCCATTCGGCTTGCATGATCGGTTAAGGCGATGAAAATCTATATTTCCGCCGATATGGAAGGCATTTCGGGGGTTACGAATCCCGATTTTTTACAGCCGAATGAACCGAATTACGAATACGGACGCAGACTCATGGAACATGATGTAAACGCGGTGATTGAAGCAGCGATCGAAAGCGGGGCAACAGAGATCGTAGTAGCAGATAGTCACGCCTCGGGAAACAACCTTCGCTTGGATCGATTGCATCCTTCCGCAACGCTAGTAGCCGGTTTTCCTAGGGATCATTATATGATGTCCGGGTTGACTTCCGATTTCTCGGCCGTCTTATTCGTAGGGTATCATGCCCGTCATGGGATGCCAGGCGTGTTAAGTCACTCTTATTGGTTTAAAAATATGACAGTCAACGGAATGGAAGTTGGGGAGATTGGGTTTAATGCCATTTATGCGGGTCTGCTAGGCGTTCCGTTAGCCTTAGTAACCGGAGACGACCATGCCTCGGAAGAGACGAAGCTCATTGCTCCCCAAGCTGTAACCGGCATAGTCAAGCATGCACTATCTAGAACTTCGGCGATCTGTTTGTCGATGGAACAAAGCGGTATATTGCTTTCAGCCAAAACCAAAGAAGCGATGGAAAGAATAAACGATCTTGTGCCTTTTCCTATTAATTTCCCAGTAGAAGTGCGAATCGAATTCTTCCACAGCGGTCAGGCTGAACTCGCTTCTAGTGTTTCGGGAGTGCGCAGAATTCCGAACAGCACCATCGTGGAATACAAAGCCGATGACGCTAGGACGTACTACCGTACCATGGAGATTATGGCAACGTTGGCGAATACAGCTCGTTTTTTCTAATCACAACCAACGATAAGCAAACAACGCAAAATGCACCCAGTTGGGTGTATTTTTGTTTTGTGCTATAAGAAGTAGTCAGTTATCTCCTTGAACTAACTGTGAACGTTAGTTGAATGGATGCATTATTCATGTCTTCTTCCAGTCTTATACTTTATTCATACAGAATACCTGTTAAGGATTTTCATTGCATATTGAGAGATTTTCTACCATAATAGTTTTGTTGTATATATACGTCAAAATGGATTGGGGAGAGACATGAACACCATCAAGAGCTTAAGAATCAAAATATTGCTCGGATTTTCAGTTGTTATATTGTTAATGGTTGTTATGGCGGTTTTTAGTTATTCCAAGGTCTCCTCATTTAATCGAAGTGTAAGCGTAATCATGTCCCACGATGTCACGCTGCTTTTAGCCGATGAGAAGCTTAGTGGGAATATCCAAAAGCGGATTGCTTTGATCCGGGGATATGTTCTTTTTGGCGATCCAGATTATAAGAAACGTTTCATTGAAACTACCGAGGAAAGCAAAAAATTCCAGGAAAAGCTGTTGGCTACGAGCACCTCCCAAGAGGCCCACGACCTGGTGAATAAAAGTATCAAATGGCGCGAGCTCGTTGAAGGAACGCTATTTCCTGCCTACGATAGCGGCAACAAGGAGCTTGCCTTAAAGATTCTGCAGAATGAAGTCACCGTCACAGGGCGTGAAATTGATGAAGGTTTTAATAAATTGGCATTTTCAAGGGAAAGTGAGATCCAAGTATCCGGGGAGCATCTGTTGCAAAATGGAAATCAGCTCGTGCTCAGTATCGTCATCCTATCAGCTGTGGCAATTATCGTTGGGGGATTCCTAGCTCTTTTCATTGCTCAGCAAATCGTAGGGCCGATCAAGCATATAGCTGGCAGAATGGCGGCAGTTGCCGAAGGCGATTTGACCGGGAAGCCACTTACTGTAAAAACCAATGATGAGATCGGACGGTTGCTCCATGCGGTCAACAATATGACCGAAAATCTTCGTCACATCATTCAGCAAGTTCGTGGAACGTCCGAGCAAGTAGCAGCTTCGGCTGAGGAGCTTCTTGCTAGTTCCGAGCAGACGTGCTCCGCTTCAGAGCAAATCGCTGCCACCATGCAAGAAATTGCTATCCACACGGAGAGAGAAGTACAAAGCGCTGATGAAACCAAGTTGACGGTGACAGAGATGGCTTCCCATGTAAAGCAGATTGCATCGAATGCACAAGGCACCTCTAGTACAGCGACAACGACCGCAGTCAAAGCTGCAGACGGCGAACAAGCAATTGCTACGGCCAGCCGGCAAATGCAGGCGATTGATCAAAATGTCCGTGAATTAGGTGATGTCGTTAAAGGGCTGAGTCATCGCTCACTCCAAATTGAGGACATCGTGAAGGAAATTGCCGGCATTTCCTCGCAGACTAACCTTTTAGCGCTGAATGCGGCAATTGAAGCAGCTAAAGCTGGCGAGCAAGGAAGAGGCTTTGCAGTTGTCGCGACAGAGGTTCGCAAATTGGCGGAGCAAAGTGCCCTGTCCGCAATGCAAATTACCGATTTGATAAACTTGATTCAGACTGAGACCGCTCAAGCTGTCCAAGCGATGGAGAATACTTGTCTTGAGGTCACACAAGGACTTCAGGTTGTCGCCACTGCCGGTCAATCCTTTCAGCAGATTGAAAGTTCGATCCAAGATGCCAAGATGCAAATCGAAGGCGTTTCTGCTGCAGTACTACACATTGCCGCCGGCGCGGAGCAAATGGTAGAGGCAATGCTGGTCAGCGCCCATGCTACAGGCACCATTGCAGCCTCTGCGCAGGAAGCTTCCGCCTCAACCGAAGAGCAGCTTGCCGCAATGGAGGATATCACTTCTTCCGCTACGCAACTGACCGCCATGGCTGAGCAGATGCAAGGTTTGATCAGTAGGTTTCAAGTCTAGACAAGGGAGAAACGCCTATTTGTACGATCGTACGTAAAGAATACGATACGTATCGATTGAACAAATGGGGCGCTATAGCTCAATAAACAGCTGAAGAAGGCTACCGATAGCAATGGATCGGTAGCCTTCTCCGCTAAAGGGCAGCTTAGTTTATTTACGAACTGCTTTTTTGGTGTGTTTATTAAACTGAAATCACTTTCGCCATTGCGAGGGTGTCAGCCCCATATACTTTTTGAATACGGTGGCAAAATGCTGGCTGGTCTTATAACCTAGATCCATGGCAACTGTGGTGACGGTGACGTCTTTCTGAAGAAGTATCTGACAGGCAAGTTCAATCCGTAGACGATCTATGTAATTAGCAGGTGATTGTCCATTCATAAGATGGAACAATCGGTAGAAATGGGATTCACTTACGCTGACTTGGTCAGCGAGGTCTTTATTCGTCCATCTCTTTTCTGGTGCTGCTCGAATGGCTTCGGTTAGTGTCATCATGGCCTTCTGGAAATCAAATGAGATTGGACGGTTAGAGGACGGGCTTAACATTTGCAGAATAATATCGAGTACGTAATGACGAACTCGGCAGGCGGCGAGTGGCTCGTGATGTTCAATGGTGCCTCGTAGTTTGGTGAAAGTTTCACGAACACGACTATCGATGGATAAGATCCTTGGTAGTTGCTGTAAGTGATGATGAATTTCCATACGATCTTCATCCTGTAAATTGAGCCAGCCGGCATGCTCGGAAGGATCCGATATAATCATCCACCAAATTCTGCAGGGCTCGATGAAATTAAGACGAGCACGATGCCATTCACCAGGCTGGGTATGGAAGATTTGTCCGGTGTGGGAAGTGAACAATTGATCATCAACCTCCCAAGTGACCTTCCCACTGTCCACGAATACAAATTCGTAGGAGCGTTCATGGAGATGGGTGATGAGCGGAGAGGCTTCCTGAAAGTGGTCGTAGCCCAGCATAATGAATTCAGGTAGATGAGATAGCTGAGCTGACGCTGGAAATTCATACACCCAACGTGCGGATTCTGTCTTTATTTTTACCATATTCACGGTCCTTTGCGTTTCTAATGGTCTCATATGTTTCTAATCCTATTTGATAGGTTTTGGGAAGTCAATGCTCATCTTGTGGTCTACAATATAGGGAGTAAGCCACTATGATCAAGAAAAGATGAGGTGTCCATCATGGGAGTTATTTCTTATAACATTACGGCAACGGATAAAGAGAAGTTTGATCAAGACGGTTACTGGATCAGCCCGAAATTACTGGATGACGAGACGATCGAGCGTCTTCGCGGCGCGCATGAGCGCATATGGAAGAAAGATTATGATGGAGCTGGCATGCCTCTGCATGCGTTCAAACTTTCGGAGAATCCACATGCGCTGCGGAAATTCGATAATGGATGGTGGATTAACGATGAAGTTCGTAGTGTCGTCACGGATCCAAATTTAGGAGAAATGGCTGCGAAGCTACTGAACGAAGACAAGATTCGCCTATGGCATGATCAAGTGATTTACAAGCCGGGTACTTCAGGGCAAGAAACAACAGCTGGGAATGTAGGCTGGCATCAAGATTACGGTTATTGGCGAGCAAGCAGCACGACGAATATGGTAACCGTCTGGATTGCTCTGCAGGACACCGATCTGACTAATGGCGGCATGATGACGATCTTGGGTTCACATAAGTGGGGGGCTGTCGAGGGAAGTGATACTTTCTTCGAACAGGATATGACGAAGCTGAAGCAGCGTTTTGCAACGCGGGATTGGATTGAGGAGCCTTGTATCTTAAAAGCGGGACAAGCGAGCTTCCACCATGCGCTAACCTTCCATGGGTCGTCAACGAATTTCACAGATCAGCCTCGGTTATCGATTGTTGCTCATCTAATGCCTGGAGATACCTCTTACAAAGAGGGGAGAGCACGGCATGATAATGTTCGATTGCTCGGGCCACGTCCGCAATTTGGACAGAAGTTCGATAATGAGTTTTTCCCATTACTGTATTCCAAATAAGCATTTATGTAGGTAGATGACTGTTTTTACGTCTGGGTGGACATGTATCCAATCGCTGTTACCTAAATAAGAGTACATTGTAAAGCAATGTATCTCTGGTGGCAGAAGGAGGTGAATGCTCGTGACATCCCAAATTCAGAAAAATGACGTTCGTAAAATGGTCGGTAAACAAATTATGGCACTGAAAAAAGATGGAACAATCGTATCAGGCAAATTGGTCAGAATCAGTGGGAACAAATTAATTGTAGCTCCTCAATCAGATAAGAAAGTACAGGTTAAAGCGATTATCCCATTAGTATTGTTTGATCTCTTAGCAATCGGCACGGAACCTTTTGCATTCGGTGGTTTTGGAGGCTTTCCGTTTGGCGGCGGATTCGGCTTCGGTGGTCCAGGATTCTGGTGGTAAAATAAGAGGACTGCAGCGAAAAAAACGGCGCGAATTTTATTTCGCGGCCGTTTTTCTTGTTTCTTTGTGTTAAATGAAGGAACTATATTACAAAAGCGGATGTGATGATAACCAAAAGAATAAAAAGAACTAAGATTGCTGCTGCGTTGTTACCGTAACCTGCACAACTTCCACCATAACCTACTGCTCCCATGTTTACTCATTCCCCTCAAGTGATTAGTCATTACTGAATAAAGTATGTTTGTTACTTAGTGATGGATTGGGCGTATGAATCGAATTGAGTGCTTCAGGAGGAGCGAGTCGTTACAATAAAAGTGGACATGTTTCCAATTCCGGGTTCAATTCATAACTTATAGTAGGCATTCACCCAGTGATGATTAAGGAATGAATAGAACGAGAGGTGTAAAACAATTGGAAATCGAAAAACGGAATGGCCATATACCACAACCGATAAGAATTGATGGTGCTGGTTGGTGGGACTTAGGTCCTCGGGACATCATGCGAGATCTTGAGAACCCTGATATGCTAGTTTCACCTGCGACCGATGCCGGATCGCTCCCTAACCTAAAATTCTCTTTCTCCGATACGAATATGCAGTTAAATCACGGTGGTTGGTCACGGGAAGTAACCGTTAGACAGCTTCCAATTGCGACCGAGGTTGCTGGAGTGAATATGGCTCTGACTCCTGGTGGTGTTCGCGAGATGCATTGGCATCAACAAGCGGAATGGGCGATCGTACTTGTGGGGAAAACGCGCATTACGTCTGTCGATCAAAATGGAAGAAACTTCATTGCTGACATAGGCGTGGGCGACCTTTGGTACTTCCCTCCGGGAATTCCACATTCTCTTCAAGGTCTTGAGGAAGGAACTGAGTTTTTGCTTGTTTTTCCTGATGGCAACTTCTCTGACCTTAATACATTAGCTATCACCGATTTCTTCGCTCATACACCAAAGGAAGTACTTTCGGCGAATTTTGGTGTTCCACAAAGCGCGTTTGACAACATCCCGAACCATCAGGTGTACATTTTTCAATCCGATGTTCCTGGTCCCATAGAAAGTCAACAGGTGGCAGACCCTCAAGGTACGATACCATTACCGTTCAAACATCGACTACTGGCACAAGAGCCGATTGTAACTCCAGGCGGGAGTATGGTGCGTATCGTAGATTCAACCAACTTTCCTATTTCCACTCAAATATCCGCAGCGTTACTTGAAATCAAACCAGGTGCCATGAGAGAAATGCACTGGCATCCAAACGCGGATGAATGGCAATATTACATCTCTGGTACTGCACGCATGACGGTTATGGCACCTAATGGTACGGCTCGTACTTTCGATTATCGTGCAGGGGATGTGGGGTATGTACCGCGTGCTTTCGGACACTACATTCAAAACACAGGTACTCAAAGCGTGTGGGCTTTGGAGATGTTTAAGAGTGACCGTTTTGAAGATGTTTCACTAAATCAGTGGATGGCGCTCACACCTAAGGAAATCGTAGAAAAGAACTTACATGTAGGACCAGAGTTCATGAATGCATTGAAAAAGGAAAAACAATTTATTGTGAAAAATCCGGGATTTACGTACTACCCAAGATCTGATAAGTAAAGACTTTTAAAAAAATGATGAGTTCTTCTTGACGTTCACTCACTTGGGTGAACGCTTTTGTGTTTGCTGGCTTTTTTTCACTTTAAAACGTAGTTTTTAGCAAAGTCTACACCATAATTATCGATAGTTAACATACCTTATTACCAGATACGTGAATATTTTTGATCATTTATGTTAAAATAAGTGAAAATGCAGGGGGTGCAATTATGTTACCGTTACAAAGGAAACAAGCGCTATTACATTACATATCGGAACATGGTGCTGCCACGATGAAAGAGCTGAGTGATCATTTTGGTGTATCGGAAATGACAATTCGTCGTGATTTGAACATGCTTGAGAAGGAAAAGCATGTTACGCGTTCACATGGGGGAGTTGTGTTTCGAGATGTTCTCGGCGGTGAAGAAGAACCGGATTTGGCTGCTAAGCAGGCCAGTAATCAGGATGTGAAGGATCGTTTGGCTGCGTATGCCAGTGAACGATTTGTGCGAGATGGGGACGTTCTAATTTTGGAAAACGGGACGACAGTTTCCCGGATGGCGGAGCTTCTAGAGGGCTACGACCAGTTGACGCTTCTTACTAACGGAATGGAAACGTTGAGCCGTTTTCGCCCGTTGGTATCAGAGCGAAATACGATTATTTGCTGTGGGGGCATATTAAGGGATGTATCCGGAACCTTTGTCGGACCTGTCGCAGAAGAGTTTTTTGAACGCTATCATGCGGATACCTTGTTTTTATCAGCCTTGGGGTATGTAGTCGAAGATGGGTTTACTGACCCGAATCTACTGGATACACAAGTAAAGAAAGCAATGATCCGTTCCGCAAAGAAGGTCGTGATGCTCCTCGATTCGTCTAAGATTGGAAGACGATTTTTTTCAACCGTAGCACATCTTGGCGATATTGATGTTTTCATCACAGATCAGGGGATAAGTGCTGAGGATAAGAAGTACATCGAAGATAGCGGCATAGAAGTGCATATTATTTAGAATAATCCGCTATGTTCGTTTGTGTTAATTTATGTTATATTATGATAAATTGATATAAAGGAGCAGTGGGATGACATGAAATCTTCCTATAACAAGGCACCAGCTACCACGATTCAAAAATGGGAGCATGAATCCTGGTCAGGCTATGAGGCTATCGGGGAAACGGTAACTGCGGCGATTGCGAAAAAGAGGATGAAAAAGGCGATCGTCGTTGTGGAATGTTACCCTGGCGTTAGGCAGGATGAAATTCTCGAAGGATTGACGGCTTCCTTAAGTCCGGTAATGATCATCAGAGCTGAAGAGGCGGCATTAGAGCCAGCCGAAGTGGATGCCAAAGTTGAGCGCTATTTGACGGATGACCGCGTGTTCGGTTATCTGGCACCTTTCCAAATAGATGAGTTTTATCACTCAGACAAAGTGGACGAATTCCGCACTCAACTAGCAGCGTTGAACGAAGGTATTATTGTGGTGATTGGGTTTGGAGCCACGCTTATTACAACAGGTGACGTACTTATCTACGCGGACTTAGCGCGCTGGGAAATTCAACTTCGCTACCGCGCGAAAGAGATTGGGAACTGGCGAGCCGTTCATAGAGAAGAGGATACGCTTCGACTCTACAAGCGCGGCTACTTCTTCGAATGGCGCATGGCGGACCGACTGAAGAGATCTTTGTTCGATCAGATGGATTACTATCTGGACACGAATGTAAGGAACGAACCCAAACTGTTATCCAAACAAGCCCTGTTCGCCGGCCTTTCCCAAACAGCAAGTCAACCATTTCGGCTAGTACCTTATTTTGATCCAGGTGTATGGGGCGGAACGTGGTTGGCGGCTAACATTGATTTACCTCCCCAAAATAATCCGTACGCATGGGGGTTCGACGGAGTGCCGGAAGAAAACAGTCTGTATTTCCAATACGGATCTTTGCGCGTAGAGGTACCTGCCATCAATCTAGTCTTTTTCGAATCGATTAAGCTTTTGGGTGAACGGGTCTATGCACGATTTGGTGCGGAGTTCCCTATTCGGTTCGACTTCCTCGATACGATTGGCGGACAAAACCTGAGTTTGCAGGTTCATCCGACGACTGATTATATCCGTGAGCAGTTCGGCATGCCGTATACACAAGACGAAAGCTATTATATTCTGGATGCCGCACCGGGGGCGGAAGTGTATTTAGGCCTGAAAGATGACGTTGATCCCACTGCTATGATATCCGATTTGCGTAATGCACAGACGGGGGACAGAACTTTCCCAGCCAAAGATTACGTGAATGTATATCCTGCAGCCAAACACGATCATTTTCTCATTCCAGCTGGGACGGTGCATTGCTCTGGATCGGGCTGTATGGTTCTAGAGATTAGCGCTACACCGTATATTTTCACATTTAAACTATGGGACTGGGATCGGTTAGGTCTGGACGGACGTCCTAGACCCGTTCATGTGGAACATGGTGCTAACGTGATTCAGTGGAACCGGAAGACCGAATGGACGACATCAGAATGTGTAGGACGCATTGAAAAGGTAGCGGAAGGCGAAGGATGGATGGAAGAGCGGACAGGGCTTCATGAGCTTGAGTTCATAGAGACACGCCGACATTGGTTCTCAGTTCCGGTCATGCATGAGTCGAATGGCAGTGTTCATATGCTGAATCTCATTGAAGGTGATGAGGCAACCGTTGAAAGTGTCGATGGCTCATTCGAACCCTTCGTTATCCGATATGCGGAAACGTTCATTGTTCCGGCTTCCGTCGTCTCGTACGTGATAAAGCCTAGTGGAAGCAGCATTGGCAAAACCATAGGTACGATTAAAGCTTATGTCAGAGCTTAGGGGGCCATAATGAATCCTATCACTATTCTCGCCTTCGATGTCGGAGGAACGCAAATCAAGGCCGCAGCTGTAAGCGAAGGAATGATTATAGGTCCGACCGTTGCACATTACGAATCTCGAGCTGAATTAAGTGCGGAAGGAATGGTTCATCACTTCGTAAGCGTTGTCCAGGATGTGATCTCCAAATTAGACCGAGATCATCCGCTGATTAATGGGCTCGGTATGGCGTTCCCTGGACCTTTTGATTACAAGAACGGAATAAGTCTTATTCAGGGTTTAGGTAAGTTTGATGCGTTATACGGGCTCCCTGTCGGAAAGCTGCTAGAGGAAGCACTTCGTGCAAATCCTCTCGTGAAGGAAAGACTTGCCCCCGGGTTCCGAATCATTTTCGAAAATGATGCTGCCTTGTTCGGCCTTGGCGAAGCTCTCCACGGGGAGGGTCAGACATCTGGTCGGGTTGTATGCCTTACGATCGGAACGGGGCTTGGCTCGTGTTTTCTCGAACAGGGTTGCTTAGTGCAACAAAGGGCAGACGTTCCAGCAAACGGTTGGTTGTATGAGGTGCCCTATCGGGAAGGTATCGCGGATGACTACATCTCCAAGAGAGGTGTCATTCAATTAGCCTTGGAATTAGAGATGGATGTGAGCGGCCGTGATGTACGTGATTTGGCGAATGCCGCTATCGCTGGAGAAAAGAACGAGAGACAGCTATTTGAGCTGTTTGGTCGGCGTATGGCTCTTATTCTGTTTCCTGCATTAACAGAATTTACTCCTAACAAGATCGTACTAGGCGGGCAAATCTCTAAGAGCGGTGCATTATTTGCACCTGCGTTTCAGAAGGAATTGGCTTCGCAGGGTCTCAGGACACAAGTTGTCATAAGTCAAAATACACTGACAAGCACGTTCAAAGGCATCTATGATTACGTTAGGCGGTCAAATATAGGTCTGCAATAGAGGTTGGTTGGAATACAAGATCATTATCCCGAGAAAAGTCGCTTACGCAGCGGCTTTTATTTGTTTGGAATGATGTTCTTGTCAGTGTTCGTTGCATAAGAGTTGAGGGCTATTCATGGTTTCAATCTGGGCAAAAAACGGCACGTTTCTACCGTAATTATTCACTGAAATTGGGTGAGAAAGTAGGCTATGATGGAATTGTTTAGGCCATGTATTTGCCTTGATGAAGTTTCTCAATGCGTTCATGGGAAATGTTGAAAACGGTTACTTTTATCTTTTCTTTTAAGTGAAGTTAAAGATACAACACATATCTTTAATGATGGAATCCAAAAACCGAGAGGGTGTGTAATTTTGAAAAAGGCTAAAGGTTTAACGGTATTGATTTTGGCTACGATGATTTTTGCTTTATTTTTGCCAAGCGGCGCCTATGCCGCTGCAGGCGCGAACGTCTCCGTCGATTATGCGGTGAATACCGTGCAGGGCTCGCCTTACGTGTTCGGATTTAACAAGAATCCGCTGCAGTCGCAAGCGAGCGACATCTTCCCTAAGCTTCAGGACATCGGGATGACGAGAATTAGGAACACGGCTTATTTGGACAAATTGAATATGTGTTCCACGATTGCCGCATGGAACGCGAACACCGGCAACTGCACAGACCCGAATAACTGGGATTGGAGCTCGTTCTGGTGGGTCAGTCAGGCTAAAGCTAACAACATGAAAGTGAGTATGATCTTTGCCTATGCGCCAGCCTTTCTGACGTACAGCGGCGATATTTTCGGTATTCCGAAGGATTGGTCGATTTACGAGGATATCGTAAAGAAGATTTACACCAAGTATCAGGCCGATATCGATTGGGTTGAGATCTTGAATGAGCCGAACGCGTCCTGGTTTCTGAACTTGTCGGGGAGCGGGTATACCGATTCACAAACGGCAATCAAAGATTTTTACTACCATATCGCGAACGCGATTCGATCCGTCAACGCAACGGTGCCGATGGGGGGCCTGAGCTCCTATGGCATGGAGACGGCGAATTTGGCGGCTGTGCTGGACGACACCAGAATTCCGCATAGCTCGGTGAATTTCGGTTCCTTTCACGAATACTCTCGTACGGCGGGTAAAATCGATATCAACCCAATGAAGAGCACATTTACAACGAGAGGCTACGCGAGCACCGTTCCGATCATGGTGACGGAATTCAACACGGAGCCATCCTACTTGGAAGAGAGAGGCTTCAATTCGGGTTCATGGCTTGGCCTGCAAATGTCGCGCTTCATTAAACAAGGCTACTATGCGCTCGATTACTACTCGGCGTATCCGTCTTATTATCCGCTCAGCGGGGAGCCCTATTTCTCTCCGACCGACAAATCCAATTACGGCATGTACACATGGAATGATGCGACGAACACCAGTTCGTTACTGCCGATGGCGTACACCTATAAAATCCTTAGTAAAAAGCTGGGATTGGGTGCGGGTGCCTTTAATGTCAACAGCACGAGCGTTGCGGGAATCGATGATGCATTCGGCGCGACCAACGCAGGCGGCAGCAAGGTGGCCTTTTTAACGAATAATACAGCGCAATATAAGAACGTCAACGTGACGTTCAAAAATACAGGGTTAACTGGCTCCGCGCAAGTTAGCACCTATCTGGCGACGTTCCGCGATTTCACGAACACTGGTGAGTCGGTTTACCAAACGTCGAACAAAACGGTCGTATCCGGGCAAGTCACCGAGACGGTTACATTGGCGCCATTCTCCGTTGCAGGAATGATCGTGAAATCGGGTACGCCTGATCCGGTCGTAACGCCCTCGGCCATTAGCCAAGAGAATATGGTGAAAGACGCGACGCTCACGGCTTCTTCGCAATTCAGTAGCGATTATGCCGTAGATAAAGCTGGCGACGGGCTAAGGCAGCTCGTGTACGCGAGCGAATGGGCGTCGAACGGGGAGACCAATCCATGGATCAAGCTGACGTGGCCGACGGCCCAGAACATCAATAAAATCGTATTGAACGATAGAACCAGCAGCTCGGACAATGTTAATGGAGGAACGTTAACGTTTAGTGACGGCACTAGCCAACCCGTGACGGGAATTCCGACGGACGGCAGCGGCTTGACAGTAACCTTCGCAACCAAGAACGTAACGTGGGTGAAGTTCCAAGCGTCGGGTGGCTCGGGTACTAATAATGGTTTGCTCGAGTTTCAAGCCTATGAAAGTACAGGAACTTTAGGCGATATTGCAATCAAAGCGACGGTGTCCGTTTCGTCCGAATTCAGCGCAACCTACGGAGCGGTCAAAGCGAACGATAATCTCTACAATTACTATGAGAACAGCGAGTGGGCTTCGAACGGAGAAACGAATCCATGGATCAGAGCGGATTGGGTGAAACCGATCTCCTTGAACAAAATCGTACTGTACGATCGGTCCAATTTGACGGATAACGTGAACGGCGGTACGTTGACGTTCAGTGACGGATCTAGTGTAGCGGTCACAGGAATTCCAAAGGACGGTTCCCCTCTCGTCGTTACTTTCACGGCAAGATTGGCAACCTGGGTCAAGTTCCAAGCATCTGGTGGCAGCGGCTCTAACACGGGACTTGCGGAAATCGAAGCATACGGGGTGAATCCGACGACATTGCCTTTGCCGGAAAGCAACGCAGCCCCGGCTGCAGTGGTAACAGCATCGTCGCAATATAATGCGTCTTATTCGCCAGACTTGGCGGTCGACGGCATCGTGAAACAGAGTGATGTGGGTGAGTGGGCGTCGCTCGGCCAAACGAATCCATGGATTCAACTCAATTGGAACAGCTCCAAAACAATTAACAAAGTCGTGTTGTTCGATCGTCCGAACACGACAGACAACGCGAATAATGGCACGTTAACATTCAGCGACGGCTCGAGCGTTCCGGTGGCGGGTATTCCAACAAACGGTGCTCCATTGGAAGTGGTGTTCCCGAGTAAAAGCGTCACATGGATGAAATTTCAGGTGTCCGGAGGTTCAGGTCTGAACGTCGGGCTGTCCGAAATTCAGGCGACAAATTACGGCACGAACGTTGCGTTATCCGCTAACGGAGGGACGGCTACCGCTTCATCTACGCTATCGGCGAGTTATCCGGCGAGCTCCGTTATCAACGGCGACAGGAAAGGCTTGAACTGGACGAGTGGTGGAGGATGGAGTGATTCCACGTTCTATACGTTCCCTGACTGGCTGCAAATCGATTTCAGCGGAACCAAGACGATTAACGAGATCGACGTCTACACGCTGCAAAACAACTACAGCTCTCCAGCCGATCCGACGGATACGATGACGTTCTCGACGGGTGGCGCGACGGCGTACACTGTGCAATATTGGAATGGCTCGGCTTGGACGACCGTACCAGGAGGAAGCGTTACAGGCAACACCAATGTGGGCAGGAAGTTCATGTTTGCTCCGATCAGCACAACCAAAATCCGTGTAACCGTTAATGCGGCGGCCGATAATTATGCCAGCCGACTGGTCGAAGTGGAAGCTTGGAGTTGGTAGAATCGAAGGAGGCACCTCCTGAATAACATGATTTACACATAAAAAAAGAGGGACTGCTCGAAAGTCATCTTGCGATGACCTCGGGCAGTTCCTCTTTTACGTTATCCTTTGACGGCACCTACAGTAAGGCCCTTTAGCAAGTATTTCTGTGTAAACAAGTAAAACAAGAGAATAGGAATTGTCGAAACGACACAGATCGCAGAGACAGGGCCCCAGGAAGTAACGGAATAGCTTAACGTACCCACATAGCTTCGGAAGTTATAAATCTCAAGCATAAGCGTAGGTACTTTGCCGTTGCTTAGATAAATAAGCGGACCTTGGAAGTCGTTCCAATACCAGAAGATTTCCACGACGAACACAGTAGCCGTTGCAGGCATTAACAGCGGGAATACGATTCGGATGAACGTCGATAGCTTCCCGCAACCGTCGATTGCCGCCGCCTCCTCTAGCTGAATCGGGATGGACTTCGTAAAGCCGGCGTAGATCAATGAGGTATAGGCAACATTGCCTGATAAGTAGATCAGAATCAAGAAGGGGATCGTGTTCATCATGTGCAAGGAAGTTCCCATTTTATAGAAAACGACCATGTTAGTTTGGGCCGGAATGATCAGAGCGAACACGAAGATGAAATACATGCCTTTAAAAAATCGCTCTTTCGAACGGCTGACGACATATCCGGCCATGGAAGAAACGATGACCGCGATGATCAGTGTACATGAGCAGATGAGGACGGTATTCATCAACGCCTTAAAGAAGGTCGGCGAAGCAAAGACGATTCTATAGTTATCGAAACGGGTGAAATCCGGCAAGTAAAACGGGTCAAACACGTGATCTTCGTCTTTAAAGGTCGTCATGATGAGGACGAGAAACGGCGCAGTAAACAACAGCGCGATGAGGAACATAACTGCGGATCCGATTGTGCTGCCTTTGGTTGGTGCCTTCAAGCTTAATGTCTTACTCACATCTCTACCTCCCGGGAGCGGGTTAACCATAGCTGCAGGGCTGATACCGCGAAAATAATGAGCAATAGGAAAACGCCTGTGGTGGTTGCATAGCCGGAGGCATTATATTGAAAGGCCTGATTGTAGATCAGCATTGTCGGCGTTAAAGTGACGTCGGAAGGTCCGCCTTTTGTCATGATGAGGGGAAGATCGAATAGCTTTAACGTACCCGACAGGTTAAAAAACGTGACGATGGTAACAGCTGGCATTAGCAGCGGGAAGGTGATACGGCTAAAGCGGCTCCATTTGCCGACACCGTCGATGTCCGCAGCCTCGTATAGTTCCGCAGGAACGCTCTGCAACCCGGCGATGTAGAAGACAGCGGAGTTACCGACGCCTTGCCACAAAATAATGAATAAGAGAACCCAGGGCGTTTTGTCGAAATCCCCGAGCCAATCCGTTTGTAGACTGTCTAAGCCCACTAGGCTAATCAGTTTATTCATCAATCCATCGTAAGAGAGAATGATGACCCAGATATTCGAAATGACGATTAAGCTGATAATGGAAGGCAAATAAAACAAAGTTCGTAATAGGGAACGTCCTTTTATTTTCGAGTTAAGAATCAAAGCCAGCATCAAAGATAGCGGATTGATTAATAAGATGGTACCGAGCGTGAAAAATAAGATGTTTCGGAGTGAGTGAAGGAAGGTCATGTCCTTCAGTAGGTTCCTGTAATTGAGCAATCCGATAAAGTTAGGTTTCGAGATGCCGTTCCAATCCGTGAACGAATAATAGATACTGGAGAGAAAAGGATAGGCTACGAAGACCGCGATTATCAGGAGCACGGGTATCATGAACGAGACGCGTTGCAAGTAGTCTAAAGTGCTTCTTTTCATTCCGTCGGTCCACTCCTTGTGCGAGAATACGGTTATTGGATAAATCACGGAGTGCTGCAGACAACGTCCTTCGCAGCACTCCGCGTGAGGTTCGATTTTGCGACTAAGGAAGGTTAACTAGGCCTTTATCACGTTGATAAGCTTGGTCTACGGCGTCCAAATCAGCGGCTGTGTAGCTCTTGCCTGCTGCGATTTTCGTAATGACGGAGGACAAAGCATCTTGTGCTGAAGGCGGAAGCCATAGGGTCATTTGCATTTGAGAATCATATTTCGAAAGCGCACCTGCATAGTCTTTGCCACCGCTTGTGTTTTGTGGAATTGTGATATTCGGCAGTCCTGTAAACGCGCTGTTCTGAAGTAATCCAGGCAATGTGCTGCTGTCGATCAAAGCATTGATCATATCGATACCGCGTTGTTTGTTCGGATATTTGGCGTTCAAGGATAAGGATGCGTTCGTAGCTGTAGTTACGAAATCGTTGCCCTGTGGATCTGGAAGCGGGAAGAAGCCAAGATCGACTTTGTATTTATCAGCGACAACGCTGTTCATCCATGGACCGTTGAACATCATGGCAGCTTTTCCTTCGCCGACTTGTTGCACGGCCGTATCGTAGCCAGTGCTCAAGACGCTCTTGGATAAGTAGCCTTTTTGGACCATTTGCGTGAAACCATCGAACAATGCTTTGAATTCAGGTCCATTGACTTTGGTTTTGCTGTCGTACAAGTCTTTAGCTACGTTTTTATTTGCACCGTAGACGAAGGATGCAAGTGAGATCCATGTTCCGGAGATCGGCCATCCGTCTTTGAAGCCCGCCGTGACCGGGATGACGCCCGCGTTCTTGAGTTTTTCGCTATCATCGAGGAACTCTTGATAGTTCTTCGGAACCGTAAGACCGGCGTCAGAGAATACTTTTTTGTTATAGAAAATGCCCCACCCAGATACGTCGACAGGTGCTGCGTAAACTTTGCCTTGGAATTCGTTATCAGGCTTAGTGCTGGCCATGATCTTGGAAGCCCACGGCTGATCGGACAGATCAGTCAAGTAGCCGGCTTTGGCGAAAGGTACAAGTGCATTCTGATGGAAGAAGACGTCTGGAGCGCTGCCTGTCGCAAGCTGAGCTTTGAGCAATTCGTGGTATTTTTCTCCTTGGATCGGATTCCATTTGATCGTGGCGTTCGGATATTTTTTCTTATAGAGTGCTTCGACATTCTTCATGTATTGTTCAGCGTATGCGTTGGAAGAACCAAGAATCCAGTGCGCGACGCTGATTTGGAATGCTTCATCGTTCGGATTTGCGGATGCAGCGGGTGTAGCGTTAGTTGAAGCAGCTGTAGACTTGGGAGAAGCAGTTGTCGCGTTGGAGTTATCCTTGGTACTGCTGCCGCATGCTGCGAGCGTGAGTACGAGACTTGTTGCGATTCCGAGCTGGACGGACTTTCTTAACATAGTAATGATCCCCCTTGGTTGTATACGTTAGTTTAGCCAGTCGCGCGTTCTGACAATTTCATTATAGAGGGTAATTCATTCGTCCGAATAGTGAATACTTTTGAACAATAGTGATGTAAATTGCTCTCTTGGCCGAAAACATATACAGGTTTAAAGCGCTTTCGTTATAATGAGAATAGAAAACTAACGATAACCGGCGGGGGGAACATGATCAAAAAACTGCTATCGATCTACAAGAAAAAAGTGTTCTTCAAAATTTTCCTGCTCTTAATTCTAGCGACGTCCATCCCGGCGATCATCCTGACGACGATTTCCCAGAACAGTACGCGTAAGTTGTTCCAGTCCGATTTCATTACGTATAAGAAGACATTAAACGACCAAGTCTCCAAAAGCATTGATGAAAATTTACGCAGTATGCAGAAGCAGTCCGAGGCTCTCGTATATAACCTTACGGATATTCGCAAGTTACTATCCTATGACACCGCTACGATCGACGAAGGGTACTTCGATGCGGCTAATCGGGTGAACTACTTTTTCACCAGTATCTTGAGTAATAATGATCGATTTGACGGTGTCGGCTTAATGGCCCTGAACGGTACAATTACGACCTATGTGAATGCCGACGGGTTCACACCCAAAGAAGGCGCGAAGGTGACGCTTCCGAAGATACTGGATTCGCTTGATGTGAACGGTGAACCCGTTATTAACCAAATCGACCTCGATCAGACGATGAAGAGCTCGATTCTTTATCATAAGAACAATCACGTAATCGGAGTTATGCGGACACTTCTCGACATTAAGGAAAACAACAAGCCAATCGGCATATCACTCTTCACGCAGGAACTAACCAAATTCGGCGAAGTAGTCACGCACGGGAAGATCGATGATAAGGATACGGTCATTATTGAGGCAGAAGACAACTCCATTGTATTTAATAATGCTAAATTGCCTGATTCAATTTCACAGTTGCAGGAACTTGCCGAAGGGAAGCTCATGGATGGTGCGAAGCAGACTAGCTTTAGTTGGAATGGTCAGTACGTTATCTACAGCAATTCGTCAGATTTCAAGTTCAAAGTGTTTACACTGATCCCCGAACGGGTCATCGAACAGAAGATGCAAGTTGTGCAAAGGATCAATTTCGTGCTCATTGCTTTGTTGGTGCTGTCGACCGTCTTATTGTCTATCCTGCTGTCCAATTTCATCACATCACCTCTGATTCGATTGAAGAAGTCTTTCCTACGGTTTCAAAAAGGCGACTTTGATGTCAAAGCCGAGGTACGGGGGGAAGACGAATTTGCGGCAATTGTCCAAGGTTTTAACACAATGGCCACGAACGTCAACATTATGATTAAGGAAAAATACGAGATCGAGCTGTTCCGTAGGCAATCCGAAATCGAATCGCTGCAAAGCAAGATCAATCCTCATTTTCTTTATAATACGCTCTCGTCCATTAAAGCGGTCATTCAGAACGAGAACGCTGACATGGCTCGTGACATGGTGCAAGATTTGTCCGATCTGTTCCGCTATTCGCTGAACAAAGGCCGATTCATTGTGACACTGGATGAAGAATTGGATCACGTGAAGAAGTATTTGACGCTGCAGCAGCTTCGATTCGGGGACGCGTTCAACGTCACCTTCGATATCGACAGGGATCTGCTTGCCGAGCAAATTTTGCGGCTTACGATACAGCCGATCGTGGAAAATGCGATATTGCATGGACTAGAAGACAAAATCGGGGAGCGGCTGATCCGAATCTACGCACAGTCTTATGGGAACGAGCTATGGATTTACGTTGAGGATAATGGAAAAGGCATGGATAGCCAGCAAGTCGAGGACATGAACGCCATGCTCAGGGAGAATATGCAAACCTCGCTTCATAGCAAGGCAAGAGATCGAGTAGGCATTTATAACGTGAATTCGAGGATCAAATTGTATTATGGAAACGAGTACGGAATTACCGTCTTGAGCGAACTGGACGAAGGAACGGTCGTGAAAGTCGTGTTGCCATTGGACAGGGGGGCACAGCGATGAGAATACTGATCGCGGAAGACGAGAAGTTAACGAGAGAATCAATGGAACGTGAACTGCGGAGCTTTGGATATGAAATAATCGAGAAAGCCGCTGACGGCGTAGAAGCACTAGCCGCAATAGAATCCTTTAGACCAGATGTCGTCTTGGCTGACATTCGTATGCCGCGTATGGACGGTCTGCGCCTCTTGCAGGAAGCGAGGAAGGCGAGTACATCACCGATATTTGTCATTGTGAGCAGCTATGATTCGTTCGATTATGCCAAAACTGCTTTAGAAGAAGGGGTCTTCGCCTATCTGCTGAAGCCAGTTGGAAAGAGTGATCTGAGAAGCTGTCTGACTCGGGTCGAGAGCAGGATTCATAGAGAAGCTGAAGAGACCAACCGGTTGACAGCTGTGGATCATAAAGCAAAGAAGTATATGCAATTAGCTAAAAAACAGATGCTGCAGCAATGGTTCGAAGAGGAGAAGACAGACGAGTCCGAACTGAGAGCCCAATTCAAGGCGATGGATATTGTGCTGCCATACGACAGATTCGTGGTGCTGACCGTGAGTATCGATGAGTTCGAGAAGATCGCGATTGGCAAATCGGCAGCAGACTTGCAGCTGTACAAATACTGCATTGAAAATATGACGCTCGAAATGATCGCGGAGCTCGGAGTTGAAATTCTCTCATTTGAAGGTGAGCATGAGCAAGGGTTTCTGGTTAATATGCCATTCGATCCGCTGCTTGAGGAGAAAATGGCCCAAACCTTGGAGAAAATCATCGAAATGGTGAGCCAGTATTTGAAATTTACCGTCACGGTCGGCGTAGGGGAAGCGGTCGGCTCACTTACCCATATCCATAAATCGTACGGTCAAGCGAAACAAGCGGCTATGACGCGGATGAAGCAAGGCGGCAATCGCATGTATGTATATCGGAATATGGAATCGAAGATAACTGTAGCTGCCATCGTCATGGACTTCGAAACAGAACAAAAATTGTTATTCAGTATGGAGAAATGCGAGAAGGAAAATGCCAAGGACATTCTGAGTGGATTTTATCGGCAAGCGAACGATCAATCGGAGAATTTCATGAAGCTGAATTTCAACGTTGCCGTAACGCTGATGAAGCTGATGAATCGGCTCGGTATGAATCCAGAACCGTTCCTCGGCAGCGAGCTCAAGGTATATCGGAAGCTAAATGGATGCACGAACCTCGAACAGCTGCTGCTGACGTTGGATGGTATGCTCGACGTATGTTTTGAGGAAATTCGTAAGAACGATAAGATCTGGAACAACTCAGTGATGGCCAAAGCGATGGATTATATTATTCATCATTACAACGAGGACATCAGCCTTCAATCCATAGCGGATCATATCAGTATGAGTCCAGCCTACTTGAGCAAGCAATTTAAGAAAACGTATAATCAGAATTTTATCGAGTTTCTCATTCAATATCGGATCGATAAAGCACGAGAGTTGCTGAAGTCTGGCAATTATACGGCGAACGAAGTATCCTCACTCGTCGGGATCAAGGATGAGAAGCATTTCTTCAGAACCTTCAAGAAGATCACAGGGGTTACACCGGGGACGTACAAGAGAGGGAAAGGATAACTGTAAATGAGTATCTAAATGGACCAAGGCGCATGATTCCCAAAAAGGGGAGCACACGCCTTGGTCTATTTTGTTGCGTTAGTTCGAATCCAACACCAGCCTGAATCGGAAGCGTGAGTCTTCTTCGTACCACATCCGGAAGTTGGTTCCCCAGACATTGTTGTGGAGGTTAAAGTGAAACCCGCCGTTCATGTCAGCGAATGTATTGTCAAATTGGAGAAGACGAGGCTTCCCGATCGAGACAACGGGGGCGTCCAACGTTTCGATTGACGCTGTTCCTTCCGCTCCATAATACGTCAGCTTCGACTCGATCGCGTGCATGCTGCGGTTGCCGTCTTTGACGACTTCCAAAGGTGACAAGTGTGATCCGACTTTGTCCATTCGCCAGAGATTAGCATTATTCACAATCGGGGCGATCGAGAACCAGCTAGCTTCTGGCAAGCGATGTGCATCTTTGTTGAACCAAGCGAGAGAAATCTCGACGACTGCCTGGTCACGGTCAAAGCGATACGACAGCTCGAGCTCTCGCGGTGCTCCTTGGATGTCACAGGCTTCTGCAGGCATGCGAAGCCGAGCGACGACGAAGTCGGCGTCGTTGGCATGCTGCACGGTGATTGCTTCCACATGCGGAGCGAACGTCCGATTCGCTGGAGTTGGCTTCGCGAATTCAAATGCCGGTTTGCCGAAATCGCCAGTAACCCAATCAGCGTTCCGCTCCCAGTACGTGTGATATTGCTTGTACCAACGCTGATAGTCCGACAAACCGAACGTTTGGTAGGTATAGCCTCCAATACGGAAATGATCATCAGCCCATGTTCGGTTATGGCTGTCTTTCAGGGAGCATATCGACCCATCAGGTGCGAAGGTAACATCGAACTGGCCGAGACGGTACGAGCTGCCGATCGCGATTGGACTGTAGTCCGATAAAGAGGCGCGTACAGGGAGATGTGCTTGTAAGGCTATATGGGCTTCGCGACGTTTGTCCGCCGAGAGTGACGCCAATGCCGATTGGATGTACTGTCGTTGCTCCTCCCACGAACGTTCCACCTCACTATAGGAGAAGAAGCTTTTTCCCGTTTTCTCCTTATGCCCCGAAGACCAGCGGCTTGTATATTCGTACGTTAACGGAAACAGGTTGTCTCCGATCACGTCTCTCTCTCTCGCTGCCGCAAAATCGGACTTCGCGTAGTTTACAAAATCTGGCATAAACTTTTTGATTTCCATACCCCAAGTATGCTCGGGAACGAGGAGCAGGGCGAGACAATAGTTCTCATATTCATCGGAGCCCGGGACGAGCCGCCCTTCGGAAACCCATCTATCCCGCAAACGGAGCATTTCTCGGTATGCCGCGATTTTGCTGGGGTCGCTGGCTGCACCGTAAATCCACGAATCGCCAATTTCTTCCGTTACAACGGGTAGGGAATCTTTCCATGCCCACAATTTAGCGGCAAACGCGTCCATCGTTGATGCCTCGATGACAGCCCCAGGATATTGCTCTCCCAAACTGCAATACAAGGCGTGTATATCTTCCCTGGATGGCGGGCCGACGTTATCTAGCGTATGGGCAAAATAAAGAGCGTCATCGAAGCCGGGAATCTCCATCGCGCTACCGTAGGAATCGTGGTAATTGACGATAATTTCGGACCCGTCCTTGGCTCTCCAGACGAAGGCGGAAGGAACGTCCGGAGCCTTAGAAGCGGGGTTCGTTCCCAGATGCAAGTAACGAATGCCAGCTCCAGCGAGTAAAGGGACGATACCAATGGTATGTCCAGGTACGTCTGTCATTTTGGACGCGATGGTTGATTTCCCGTACGTTTCGTCGAGCCGCTTGCCGATGGATAGCCCGAATTCGAACAGCGGTTTGTCCATCAGCTCTGTATGCGTGGTGAACGGCAGCCCGTGCCAAACGATGTGCCCTTTGCGGATGGCTTCTTCCATCCTGGTGACATCAGTGGGAGCTGCATGGTCTAAATAATGGCGAATGAGCCACGAACCTGTCGTCCAGATGAAACGCTCGTGGCCGCTTTCTTCCGACATCCGTTGGGCTAATTCGATGGCTTTGGGGATAAACGATTGGCTATATTGGTCGATCACGTTTTGGGCAAGATCGGTGAAGCCGATGTCCAAATGCGTTTTGAATACGATATGCACAGTTTTAATCGAGGCGTTGATAATAATCCCTCCATCCTATTCAGTTCGATACCTCTGAATTATATAAAGCCAAGTCAGGATCGAACAGTGGACAGGATTTTGATTAAGTGATCATTTTTGCCTTCTTGTAAAGGTAAATGCTTAATTAATCATTCAATTGAGTAATACGTGTTACGAAGAAATCTTATTGTTTTTACCTATTAAGATTATATTCATTATATATTAGACCAATAAGTGATTTGAATATATGATGTATTCAACAAATAAAAGCTAAGATCCAAGGAGGAATTTAACATGTCCATTTGCAGCAAGGACCGTTTCAAGGTTTTGATTAGACCGATATAGATTCTGCTATTGAATCCCTGCTGTAAAGTTAGTTCGTTCAAATCGTTTAATTGAAAGAGGTCATTATCATGAGCAGTTATATATCTTTGTTTGGGACGGTAAGTGTACCGATTCTACTTGCATGCTTTCTTGGATTTCTGTATCAGACGTACAAGTCGCCTGATGCGAAGGTGCTGGCGGATTTGAGCTTGTTTGTGCTCTCGCCTTGTCTCATCTTGCGTGCTGTCTCGGGCAGCAATCTGAATAGCTCATCCTTTGCCCACATTGCCTTATTTACCGTGATACAGACGATTCTTTGCTGGGTAGCTTCCCTGGGTGTAGGGAAATTATTTCGCTTTAATACGCCTTCATTACGGGCCATGGAACTGACGACGATATTTGCCAATTCCAACAATTATGGGTTGCCTCTATTGCTTCTTGCCTTTGGAAATACGGGCTTCGCCATTGGCGTCACGAATGTGGTACTTCATATCGTACTCGTGAATACGCTTGGCATGTATATTGCTTCTCGCAGTTCTTTCAGTCCACGTCAAGCTGCTGCTAAAATGGTACGGAACCCGCTGATCTATGCAGCTGTTGTAGGCTTGATCCTGTATTTGTTCCAAATCCCGTTACCGAAAAGCTTAAATGCCGGCCTCGAACTGATTGGCGGGGCTTATGCGGCTATCGTTCTGCTCATGCTAGGTATGCAGCTTAAGAAAACAAACTGGCGTGCCAGCATGCGACGGGAACTGTGGATTTCGATCGTAATGCGAATTGTAGGTGTGCCTTTACTGTCTCTGGTGACCATTCATCTGCTCGGACTTCACGGTCTTGAAGCATCGGTATTGTTCGTACAGTCTTCTATGCCTTCCGCAATTAATTCTGTGGTGCTTATGGAGAAATACGGGGGAGACAAGGAACTAGTCTCAGTCAATGTAGCAATGACGACAGCTGCGAGCTTTCTTTATCTTCCTGTTCTTATTTATTGGTCAGGCGGATTCTGAGTGATAGCAGGAATGATTTAAAGTTATATGAGGAAAACGATAGATCAATAAAGACACTGAGGCAGCCGACCATCATGATCGGCTGCCTCATATTCGTTGTGATGGACAAAGATTAAACTTCTACCTTGCTTTATGCTACCGTGGCATTTGAATCTGCTTGAGGTTCTTCGGCTGCAGGCTCAAGTGTTTCATCTAGCTTCTGAGCTGCCAGGATAGTTACAAGAATTGTTTCCGGATCTGTTAATATTTCTACATCCTTGCCCGCATCCAAGTCGGACACATGCAATTTGTCGCCTATGCTCAGCTTGCTGATATCCACATCTAATGAACTTGGCAGCTTATTTGGCATACAGCGAATCATGACCTCATGCATCTCAATCTGCAGCATGCCGCCTTCTTTGGTACCGACGGGCTCTCCTCTAAAATGAACGGCCACAACAGTATCAAGCTTCTCTTTCATATTGATTTGCAGAAAATCGATATGCATCAATTGTCCGCTTAAACTGTCCTTTTGAACTTGATGAATCATCACGGGATGCTTCTTCTTGGAAGGCAGGATGACTTCCAGAATCGCGTGTGCATTGCTTTTAAGTGCGGCGCGGATTACTTTCTCCTCAACAGCTACATGCTCGCTTTTCATTCTGCTGCTGTATACGACTGCCGGAATTTGCCCTTGCTTTCTGATCTGTTTTAATTTACCGGTACGGTCTAATAGTTGAATAGAATTACTCATTACGAACACCTCCTGAATGATGGCAAAAGCAGCTAAAAGCCCTATTCTTACATACCCGATTCAGAGAAATCTCAAACATCAAGGTTTATATAAAAACCCGAGGTACCTGCTGATTATTACATGACTTTCTTGAAAGTTTTTGTCAGAACATGTCGAAATTCTTTACCAAAGCTTAATATTCAGCTTATGTAACCAAAACAAAAGTTAATAGAATTAGAGTAGCAATTGATTTTGGGAGTATAGGAGGACTAGCAGAATGAAGAAAAGCATCATTTGGATGTTAATTATAATTTTTATTGTGGCAGCGATCATCATAGGTATTCTAGCTATAAATAAGAAGAACAATGAAAAAACATTGTTATACCCGGTACAAGTCGATGGAAAATGGGGCTATATCAATAAAATGGGGAAGATCGTCGTAGAACCCACTTATGCGTGGGCTGATGATTTTCATGATGGTGTTGCGATTGTTCTATTAAATAATGATTCAGCTAGCAGTAAAGATATGAAGGAGCAAGATACTGTAAAATATGGTGCCATCGATACGACAGGAAAAATGGTAGTAAAGCCGGATTTTTCATATATAACCAAGTATAACGAAGGTGTTGCCGGAGCGATTCAAGTAGATGCGATGACGTATGATCTCACCTATTTCCTCCTGGATAGAAAGGGTAAGATTTTATACACGTTACCTCCTGAAATGCAGATCGTTTCTATGCTGTTCAATGGGACGGGTTTGCAGACGCAAAGTGAAGATCTGATATTAGTTCAAGACGATAAAACTGAAATGTATGGGTATATTGATCGTTCTGGGAAAATTATCATTCCAATTCAATATTATGAAGCTAGTAGCTTTTCAGATGGCTTAGCCTTAGTAAAGACGGATAAGCACTACCAGTATATCGATAAAACAGGAAAAGTACAGATTGACGCTAGTGCATATGTTTCCGGCAAAAGCTTCTCTGGCGGATTAGCAGCCGTAGCCGTGCAGAATAAGGATCGGTCTACTGTTGAGTACGGATATATTGATACCAAGGGCAACATGAAGATAGAACCTAAATATACAAGGGCATACAATTTTTCAGAAGGGCTTGCAAAGGTATGCGTGGGCGACAGCATCAACCAATATTCAATCGGATATATAGATGAATCCGGAGCCTTTAAAATTGGCCCTAGTTTAAATGATAGCTATGATGAAACTTTGATTTCAGAAGGCTTAGTTCCAATTGCTAATGGGGCTGGCGGGTATATGAATAAGGAAGGGAAGCTTAGTATTGCTCCGGTTGTTACGAAAGATCAGGACAACTATTTAAAACACAATATAGCCGGAGAATTTAGAAATGGCCTTGCAAAAGTAAGCTTGTCAGATGGAAGGATTGGATATATCGGTAGAACCGGGCAATATATCTGGGGCCCTCGTAAATAACTGGACACGGGTTAGTCTAGTGATCTTAATAATTTAATCACAACTAATTGACCTTGGGATAACAAATGAATGATAGATTTGGTAGGCATCGAATATTACTACAGATTTCTGCAGAGCTAGAAGCAGAAACAGAAAAGGAGGGCAAATATGGCGGTGTTTCGATGGCGTTTCTTTCTTCCTATTTTCATGGCGCTAATAGTGCTTCTGACATTTGAACATCGAGCGGATGCTCATGCCTACAGCGCGACTTATTCGACATTGGAATTTTATAAATCCAAGACGGAGCTTACTTATGCACTCGATGACTTATCGGTCATAGAGTTGGTGGGTGGAGATATAAATCATGATGGAACGCTCGATTCAGGGGAATTCGCTGCAGTGGATCAGAAGCTGCTCGCGACTCTGCAGAGCAACCTCGTTATGAAAATTAACGGAGAAAGCGTGGCGTGGCCCCAAATTGAGAGCTTCGGTATGTATCGCAAAAAGGCGATTATGAAGGTCTCCTTCCCACCGGTAGCGGCATCTCAGTCGATCCAGCTGACCGATCAATTGTATTTGAAGGATACAGCGAGCAATTACGTAAACCTGATGACGATTTATTACGGAGCCCAGAAAAGCACAGCGGCACTCGCGGGCAACAACCGCACCTGGACGATGCAAATGACGGAAAATGATTATGCTGGATTGCAGTCGAGCGATGCGTTGCCTCAGCAAAAGCAGAGTGAGGAGGCAGCTTCGTCAAGCACGACGGACGGCTGGCTGTCTTTTTTCTTGCTGGGGATGAATCATATTTTATCGGGATACGACCACCTGTTGTTCCTATTCTCCTTGCTTATCGCAAGGCAAACGTTCAAGCAGTATGCGGGGACGATCACAGCGTTCACAATCGCGCATAGTATTACCTTAGCCTTGTCAGTCACAGGTGTGATCCATATTTCCTCCCGGATTGTAGAACCGGCCATTGCGCTGAGCATTTGTTATGTCGCTTTAGACAATTTGATTCGCAAGAAAGTCAGCTACCGGTGGGTATTGACCTTTTTTTTCGGGCTGATCCATGGGATGGGTTTTGCGGACATTTTAATGGAAATGAACATTCCGAAGAGTGAGTTGGCGGTGGATTTGATCAGTTTTAATGTAGGCATTGAAACTGTTCAGGTCACCATCGTTGCGCTGGTTCTGCCCGCATTAGCCCTTCTTTATCGCTGGAAGCATTCGAATCGCGTGGCTGTTGCTTGCTCTGCTACGGCCCTGATCCTAGGCGGACTGTGGCTTGTCGAACGAATATTTTCTCAGGTTTAATTCTTATTGGAATGCAATTTATCTTTCCAAACCATTGGTTAATTACAGATGATCCCAATAAAGTAAAATGATTGCGATCGTCCAAAAGGGACATTTGATAATGTCTCTATCATTGTCTTAGGGGCTGTTTGTGAAAATATTAGCACAAATGGAACAATCGGAGAGACAGCGAGCCAAAGCGGAGGCCATTTTGCTGGCTCTTCAGACTCTTTCATTTCATGCGAAGATTTTGCAATAAATAAATGATTACAAGGAGTGAGGATATGAGAGCATTAAAAAAAGCGCTGTTGCGTATAGGTATGTCATGTTTACTATTAGTGAACGTCATAGTACCTACATTACCAGCAACAACAGCATTTGCGGCAACGGTAAATGATACGGTAAACCCGCCGCAGTCAACAACAGGAAATACTGAAATCACAAGCTGGAATTTAGGCGCTTTACCGACAACTGCCAATGGGGGTATCACTGCAAATGGAGATATCTTCGCCACAAGCGGTTATTATAAAGATGCCACAACGTTGTTACAACTGTATCAAGGAGCTACTCCAACTCAAATAACACCATCAGGTTTTACTTATTCTACTTCCTCGTTAAAAAGTTTGGGCTTTGTTAGTGCGAATACAAGTTATTGGATGGTTAAAACATCAACAAAAGGATTTAACAACCTAGTACTTAATTTTATGATGTATTCCGCAGCGACAGGTCCAAGAGATTTTGATACGCTATGGAGCCCGGATGGTAGTACATGGAATCGTTTCGGGAACCAGAATACTACGGGTTTTTCAGTAAAGAATCAGACCTCGAATTCAGTAAATTACGGAATGACATTACCAACATCCGCTCAAAACCTAGATTCAATCTACATCAGAGTCGTTCAAAGTTCTAATATCCAAAATAACGGTTCAAATACATCCAGTAGTTCTGGTGTAAATATCAACAACATTCAACTCTACGGAGCCAAGGATCCAGCATATACAACAGCTGCCGTAACAGCATCACCAAGTACAACTGGTGCAATATTAGATGCTACTCCTATCACTTTATCTAATGTAGATCCAACCGCACAAATTTATTACACAACAGACGGTACAACTCCGGCGACAACAGTGGGCGGCTCCACAAAATTATACACAGCGCCTTTCACTGCTCTTTCTGAAGGAGGTTTTTCAGGAACCAACCCGTTTGTTGTTAAGGCTGTAGCGAAGCAGTCGACGCTTCTGCCGTCCGATGTCGTTACCTTATCCTATAATCAGCAGACTATTACATCGAATGCTGACGCGAAAAAGCTTGCTACTGGGAGTTATGCCTGGGTAAAAGGCACCGGTACGTACTTAAACGGAAATACGACCTTATACATTCAGGATGCAATGAATGCCGGCAGCGGTCTTGTTATTTATAAATCCGGCGCAGACTTTTCTTCTTATGTGGGCAAAGAAATCTATGTCTATGGGAAAGCATCGCCGTATAACGGCTTGATGGAGATTGTTCCAGATGCTGTGAACACCTCCAATATCGTTGTGCGCAACAGTAGCCCGATTCTTCCAACCCCGACCAAAATTATGTTAAGTCAGCTTGCAGACCGAACATACGAGGGGATGCTAGTATCCGTTGATACGGTAAAACTTGATACTGTAGCGGGAACAACAACTTCTTATTTCAATCATGCTATCAGCCAGGCTGGTGTACCAGTTGTATTACGGGCACCGGGTTTTAACTCATCAGTTGGTGTTACAGGTAGTTATGTAAATATTACAAAAGCAATTGCAAATTTTAATACGATTGCACCTTTTAATGGAGCATATTTGATTACCACCAATACGTCTGAATTAGAGCCAACGGCAACACCAACTGTTGACTTTGTGAACACCAGCGTGTCGTCTGGAACATCAATCCCGTTAAATTCCAAGGTAACGCTTGCCACAGCAACAACAGGCGCGAAAATCACGTATAGCTTAAATGGCGGCGCTCCTGTAACTAGTGCAACAAATTCAGTTGAACTTACAGTGGATGCCTTTCAAAACGGCAAAGCAACTATTATAGCAACAGCGTCAGACGGCAGCTATACAACGGCGGCTCAAACTTTTGCCTATACACAAAGCCAGGTCGCAAAAGTATTGGCAACCCCAGGGAGTTCTGCCATTATTCCCACAACACCTATCGTATTATCATCAGCTACGACGAATTCAACGATCATTTATTCGGTATACAGAAATTCCTTTACTTCCACAGACGGTACTCTGTTGGGTACAGCCAATCAAATCTATACAGATCCTATTACATTGGATGCTTCCAATTTCCCAGTTAGAATAGTTGCAAAGGCAACACTTCAAAACTATGTGGACAGTGCTACTGAAAACTTCGCTTATACGGCCAAGAAAGCAATCGGTGGAGAAAAGAACTATTATGGATCCCTTCACGCGCATACGTCGAATTCGGACGGTTTAGGAACCCTGCCAGAGGCGTACGTGTATGCAAGAGATCAGGGGAAATTTGATTTCTTTATCGTAACCGACCACTCCAACTCTTACGATACAGCAACTTACGACGTCTCAACGAATCGCAATATTAATGATTACAACACAACCAACGCCCCTTGGCTTGCCGGCAAAAAGGCGGCGACGGACGCAGCCACTCCTACATACATAACCGACTACGGTTATGAGATGACATGGTCTGGCGGTCCTGGTCACATGAATACGTTTAACACAACCGGTTTTGTTAGCCGTAACAACGCGACATTAAATAACAAAACAAATGATGCTGGTCTTCAAACGTATTATCAAATGCTTGAGAGTACACCGGGCTCCATTTCACAATTGAATCATCCTGGAGCTACATTCGGTAACTTTGCAGATTTTGGTTATCATGAGAATGCGATTGATGATAAAGTCACGCTTGTTGAAGCAGGCAACGGCGAAGGCGCTATCGGCTCAGGCGGATACTTCCGATCAGTCGACCAGTTTATTTTGGCATTAGATAAAGGCTGGCACGTGGCCCCAACAAATAACGGCGATAATCATAAAAAGGGTTGGGGAACATCGAATACCGCTGCGACGGTCGTTTACACAAACGATTTTACATTGAGCGGAATTTATACGGCATTGCACGACCGTTCGGTATGGTCGACAGAAAACAGGGATTTGGATGTCACCTATCATCTGTCCGACGGTACGAACACCTACAGCATGGGCGCTATTTTGAATGCTCCTCCAGCGGCCGCAAACATTACGGTAACAGCAACCAATAAAAACCCCGGTACAGAGACCAGTAATATCGCATCTGTCCAGCTGTTAAGTTCCGGAGGAAAAATTGTAGATAAGAAGACTTATCCAGTAGGAACCAGTGACGTTAATTACACATATTCGATGACGACGCCTTCTGCCGGTTATTACTTCGCGATCATCACGGACAACCAGGGCTTTGTAGCTGTTACCGCACCGATATGGCTTGGTTCAGCACCGAAGGTCGGAATTACCTCGGTAAGCAACAGCTCAGTCATGCCTGTTACAACAGAGGCATTGGATGTAACAACAAATTTCTTCAATAATGAGAGTACACCTGTCACACTTAAGTCTGTTTCTTATACGGTAGATGGAGATTCAGCAGCCAACAAAACGTATACGCCTGGCACAACCATCGCGTCATCCGGTGTCGCGAAGCATGTATTCAACTATACACCGACGACCCCTGGAACCAAAACAGTCACGATCAGTGCTGTGCTTACTGTGAACGGCGACGACAAGACTTATACGACGACCAGCACAATGAAGGTTGTCGATATTAACTCCGTATCGTATGTCGGGCTTGATGCCTCACACGGCAATGAGTACGTCAGTGGAGGAAGCTATCCGAATTCAATGGCCAATATGATGACTCTCGCGGGTACAAACAGTGTGAGAGTTGTACAGTTGAATACGTCAGCGGATTTAATCGCTGCTACCAGCAATCCTAAATACAAAATGATTATTTTGAATGCTCCATCAAGAAAAAGCGTTACCGCATGGCCGACTCCGACAAATTACACGGTGGCGGAAATTGCAGCGTTGAAAGCATTTTCGGAAAATGGAAACACGCTTGTCTTCGGAGTTGTTGCGGACTATGGGGAATCCACAAATGCTGATCCTGCTTCACCGAAGAAACATATGTCAGAGCTACAGAATGATGTCCTAGCAGCCCTCGGTTCCACGCTGCGCGAAGGCGACGATGAGGTGATGGACGATGATAAAAACGGAGGATCAGTATATCGTTTGTATCCGACAGAGTTCAATATGGCTAATCCGTTACTGCAAGGTGTTGTCGACGGACAGACCTATAGCCAATACTCTGGCTCAACAATTTACGCTGTAGATCCGGTGACTGGCGAGAGAACCTCAACGCTGCCAACAACGGTCAGCCCGCTTGTTTTTGGCTTCCCAACCACGTATTCGGCGGAAACTGACAATGACAACTTTGGGTACGGAACAACCAAACCTACTTTTCCTTATGTCACAGTTGGAACGTATAAAGCCGATAAGGGAATTAGTAATTCACAAGGGCTTTATATACCGAAATATGTAAATCCAAACAGCAAGGTTGCTACGAACCCAGAAGAAAAGCTGCTGGCGGCATCTGAAACTGTTACGCATCCGAACGGTAAAACTTCGCTTGTCGTCGTTGCCGGTGGATCATTCATGAGTAACTTCGAAATACAAGTAGCTTTAGACAATGCAGGAACATTGCCTTATGCCAATTACAATTTAATGGATAATCTTTATAAAATGGTTAATCCAATGACGATCACAAGTATTGCTAATGCCAAGAGTCTGCCAGATGGGACAGATGTCATCATTGAAGCAACAGCAACGAGTGAGGTGAATACCCAAAGCGCAAATCCTGATACAAACAAAGGCTTTTTCGATACTATTTATGCGCAGGACGCAACGGGTGGTATTAATCTATTCCCAGTTGCCTCAGGCATTCAAGAAGGACAAAAGGCAAGATTTGAAGGTAAAATCACGCATTATCAAGGTGAAGTAGAATTGACGGTCAGCAAAATCACTGTTTTGGATCCAAGTATCCAAAAATTCGCGCCTACTACACTTTCGACAGCTGTTTCCATGTCATCCGTGAATACCGGACTTTTGGTGAAAACACAGGGTGTCGTGTCAGATGTGTATAAAGACACTGACGGAACCATTAACCAATTTACGATTAATGATGGGTCCGGCCCGGCAATTGTCGTCATTAACGGATACATTACAAAGGGTACAACGCTTCCGTTCGTTACAGATGGAGCAAGTGTTTCCGTAGTCGGTTTGGCTTCTATCGGCGAGGTTTCCAGCGATTCGGATATGCACCCGAGAATCAGAGTTAGAGACCGTTCCGAGATCTTGAACGTTTCGTTAACTGTGGATAAAACCTTATTAAACACTGCAATTACCAATGCGCAGACACTGCTCGGAAGCAAAACGGTAGGTGCTGCTAATGGCGATGTATCACAAGCGGGTCATGATGCGCTCCAAAGTGCAATTACAGCAGCCGTAGCAGTACAATCGGATGCGAATGCAACACAAGTGCAAGCAGATGCGCAAGTGCGTGCATTGGCGACAGCAACAGTAACATTTAACAATGCAATTGTTTCAACAGAAGAACGATTAACGATTAATGGTCCATTGACGATGATCGTGGGCGAGAGCTCTGTTGTTGAAGCAACTTACGGTACTACGAAGCTAAATGCGACATCGGGAGTTATCTTTACGAGCAGCGCCACGGCGGTTGCGGGAGTCGACAGTACGAGCGGGCAAATCACCGCAATCAGCAAAGGTCAGACTGTCATTACAGCAACCTATGGCGTACTAACCAATGCATACACATTAACAGTCAATGCTGCGGCTAGCTCGAATGCCAACCTTGCATCGCTGAAGCTGAACAATTCAACCATCAGCCTCAAGTCGAATCAAACCGATTATTCAGCTAACGTAGGCAATAGCGTAATCAGCGCCACAATAAGTGCAGCAGCAGAAGATACCAAGGCTGTTGTGGAAATCAATGGTGAAGCTGTAAGCAATAAAATAGTTAACCTGTCTGAGGGCTTGAACACCATCACTGTAACTGTGACAGCTCAAGACGGAACGACACCGAAGGTATACACGCTTCAAATTACTAGAGCAGAAATTCAAACGGTAACAAATGTACCTGTACAAATAACGGATAAGCCGGTTACGCTATCCATCCCTGCAGGTGTGACGAACGCCAGCATCGCAGTGACGCCTGTTGTTGAAGGCGACAGCAAGCAAGTGACGGTGCCTCTTGTGGAAGCCAACGCTGACACTACTTTGGGGAAAGTTAGTGTAAGCATTCCAGACGGAGTCAAGATTTCCGCTCCACTCACTTGGGACGGCTCGATCAAGCTGCCGCAGGTTCAAGATAACTCGAGCGTTTCCGTAAGCAACGGTAAGGTGAACGCGGTCCTCGAAGTCGGTGTGCCAGGCATGACCTTGACCTTCGACAAAGCCGTACGACTGCTGATCCCTAACCAAGTCGGCAAAAAGGCTGGGTTCGTACGAAACGGCGTGTTTATGCCGATAACGACGACTCTTCTGACGGATACGCAGGCAGAAGCGGATCTTCTTCCTGCCGGTGCGGAAGCCATGATTACGGTAGGTTCCGACCTGGTCATCTGGACGAAGCACTTTACCCAGTTCGTAAGCTATGAAGTGACTAACAACACCTCATCTGGTGGTGGTTACACGCCTAGCGGCACTCTGATCCTCGCTACTAACGGAGGAACGGTGAAGGATAACGGTGTAACTATCGTGATTCCAGCTGGAGCGGCAAAAACGGATTTCCGTGTAACGGTTGAGAAAGTAACAAATACCGATGAAATGCTGAAGAGCGCTGCTGGTAAGCTAATCAGCGATGTGTTTGAGATCAAGAAAGATTTCACGAATGATTTTACTGCTAATGTAACCATTAGCTTGCCGTTCGACACGACCAAGGTAGATCTGGCCAAGTCGGACGCAGCAGTCTACTGGTACGATGAGACAGCGAAGAAGTGGAATGCACTCAGCAACCCAAGCGTCGATAAAGACCAGGCGATGGTTAGCGGCAAAGTCAACCACTTCACGAAATTCGCCGTATTAGCAACAGATAAGCAACCGACGGATCCAACGAATACCGGTTCTACAGGTAAAGGCACCCTGTCCGATATCGCCGGCCACTGGGCGGAAGCGAATATTCGCGAGCTCATTCAAGCTGGAGCGATCGAGGGCTATCCGGACGGCACCTTCGGGCCGGATCGTACGATTACCCGTGCAGAATTTGCATCGATTCTCGTCAAAGCATTCAAGCTTCAAGAGAAGAGTGGCAAAGGCTTTGCTGACACGAACAATCACTGGGCTCGCAAAGCAATTGAAACAGCGGCAGCCTATGACATCATCTCCGGCTACAGCGACAGCTCTTTTGGACCGGATGATAAAATCACGCGCGAGCAAATGGCGGCGATGATCGTACGTGCAGCCAAGCTGCCTGCAGCATCGACTGGCCTTACATTCACGGATCGCACAGCGATCTCCGAATGGGCACAAAGCGCCGTTGCTTCTGCATCGGCTAGCCATCTGATCGACGGCTATAGCGACGGTTCATTCAAGCCGCAAGCGAACGCTACGCGTGCTGAAGCCGTTACTGTGATCATGAAATCGATCAAAAAGTAATAGCCAAGCTGAATAAAGTCTCGGATCGCGAGTCTGAAGTTCCTTTATGGAGCGACAGGACGCGGTCCGGGACTTTTTTTGTTACCAAACATTGTGGAGTTTAAGTGAGTAACATTTAATCTGTGGGTAATGTAAAATCGTGGAACTTTTGTAAATTTTGAACGTCTAAATGAATAGTGGAGTGAAACCAATAGGGTCAATTTAATGTTCAATTATTAGTTACTTATGAAGGAGTGCTTTCATGAAAAGGTTGTTATTCATTGTCACCATACTGATTTTCCTTTCAAATTCAAGCGATGCGTCCGGTTATAGCGCAGTATCTGATCCTGTTTTTCAGACAGTTCATTACGTTATTAATTCAAAACAGGTTGAAACCGAAGACGAATACGCTACTTTGAACTACAACGGTCATCTATACGCACCCATTCGGTTTATTGCCAATCAAATCGCAGGTTCGATTGAATATAATCCTGAAACGTCCACAGTCACCTTATATACGCATAACTCGTCTGAGTCTTGCCAAGTAATAGGTCCCAAAGTTACACCAGATCAAGCGAAGATTGTTGCATATGAGAAATATCATCTGGTTCATGTTGATGAAACATTTATTATAAGGATACTTAGTAATGAGGAACGAAAACAAATCCCGCCAGATGATTCAGATTTGACTCCGATCTACTATTTTATTACAGGAACTTACAGTAATAACCAGAGTGTGACCATTTGCGTCTCGAGTAATTCAATCATGCATCATTTTATCTATAGCGAATAGTTAGACACTATTTTAACGTTGCCTGCATGCGTCTCCCATAGTTCAGTTCCGGCCACACCTCGAAGGATGATGTAGCTGTTTCGCCTTGTGGCTGCCAGATGTTTCGAATATGATGGAAGGAGGACGTTTCAAGTAGATCGACCTAAGGAGGCGAAGATGAACGAAGCCGCTTTTGATATGAAGTTAATTGAGAGCTACAAGCCAGGGTTAACCTCGTATTGTTATCGCATGTTGGGATCCATTGATGATGCGGATGATGCTGTACAGGAAACCTATATTCGGGTATGGCAGAGCTGGGATCGATTCAGACAGGATTCATCCATTAAAACATGGATCTACCGCATAGCGTCGAACTTATGCCTGGACAAGCTGAGGCAAGCGAAGCGCCGTGTACTTCCCGTTGATCTATCTGACCCAGCGATAAAGATTGTCGAACCGAACGAAATGCTGCCAGAATCGTCTTGGATTTGGCCCTCACCCGAATTTGGGGGGGATCCGGAAGATGCTCTCGTTCGCAAGGATACCCTTCAGCTCTGCTTTATTGCACTCTTGCAAACCTTGCCGCCTCGTCAACGTGCGGTTCTTATTCTGAAGGATGTCTTTGAATGGTCTTCGAAACAAATTGCGGAGACGTTGGGAATGTCGCCGGCAGCGGCGAACAGCGCTCTGCAACGAGCCAGGGAGACGATGGACCGAACGCGGCTTCGTTCCGACGAAATTAGTAGGATGGATGTCAATCCCGACCAGAATCTTCTCTCGCGGTATGTCGAAGCATTTGAGCAATTCGATATCCATGCACTTGTGTCATTGTTCCATGAGGAAGGCTGTATGTCCATGCCGCCTTTTGCCATGTGGATAAGCGGGCAAGAAGATTTGTCCGCGTTTTTTGCGCTTACGCGCTGGCATTGCGAGGGCTCCAAATTTTTGCCAACTACAGTGAATGGCGGTTATCCCGCTCTGGCGCAGTATGTGCCGGATAAGGAGGCATCGGTCTTGGTGCCTTGGGGCGTTTACGTGATTGAAGTGAGAGATAATCGGATATTGCATGTTCAAAATTTCATAAATACAAAATTATTTTCCCAATTAGGGCTTCCTGAACAAATAGACCGATGAATTTAGAGATTGGCATTCGTCTATATTAGTGAGAAACAAAATTCCCGTAAAGAGGTGTCCTTCACAATGGAAACAAGCAATTCAACGAAAGTAACCGTAGAGATCGTCGTTCAAGCCCCTTTGTCAAAAGTATGGAGTTATTGGACGGAGCCGGACCACATTACGAAGTGGTATCAACCTTCCGAGGACTGGCATGCGCCAAGAGCAGAGAACGATTTGCGGGCCGGCGGCGAATTCCTAACAAGGATGGAAGCGAAGGATGGCAGCATGGGTTTTGATTATAGCGGAATATACGACGAAGTGAAGCCGTATGAGACGATTGGCTACACATTGGGAGACGGACGGAAAGTGGATATTACGTTCGTCGATCAAGGCGAGGCTACGAAGGTCGTTGAAATCTTCGATCCCGAGAGCATGAACCCCGTTGAATTCCAACAGGCGGGTTGGCAAGCGATTCTGAATAGTTTCAAACGATATACGGAAGCAGTATAAGAATGAATCGGGGCGCCCATTAGGGCGCCTTTTAGATGATCTCCGGATCCGAATTGGTAGCAGGCGACAGCGGGACATTTAACATTCAAAAAAAATTTTTTCGGATGATGTAGAAATCCATCTAACTGGATCGTCATTATAGTGAAGACAGGACACAACCCCATTATGAATGTTGAGAGGAGCAATAACCATGAATTACACACTGCTCATGTATGAAACGACAGAGGATTTCGCCAAACGAAACGATCCGGAACACAAGGAGGCATATGCCGCAAGCTGGGCCCATTATGTCAAAGCGATGCTCGATGCAGGCATTGTTGTAAACGGTGCAGGTCTCGAGGCGCCCGAAACCGCAACCACGCTGAGCCTTAGAGGTGGTCAATTGCTGGTTCAGGATGGCCCGATCACCGAAACGAAGGAGCATCTTGGCGGTTTGATGATCATCGACGTACCCGATTTGGATACCGCATTGGAATGGGCAGCACGTTGTCCCGGCAGCTCGGTTGAGGTCCGCCCAAACTTGCATCCAGTTTCGTTATGAGCCCCACACATGCTCATCAACTAATTGAACAGACGGCCCGTGATTCCTACGGCCGTCTGGTTGCTTTTCTGGCTGTGCGCTGGCGTGACCTAGCCGCAGCGGAGGATGCGCTTGCCGATGCTTTCCTGGCCGCGCTGGAATCATGGCCGGCGACCGGAGTGCCGGATAAGCCCGAAGCTTGGCTGCTTACTGCTGCGCGGCGCAAGCTGATCGACGGTACCCGGCATGACCGCGTGCATGCCGGTGCGGAGCAGACTTTGATTGAAATGGCGAAAAACACGCAGCAATGGGCCGATCTCGAAGCCTCTTTTCCGGATGAAAGGCTCAAGATGCTTTTTATTTGCGCGCATCCCGAGATTGATCCAGCCATGCGTACACCGCTCATGCTCCAGTCCGTGCTAGGCCTTGATGCAGCCCGCATTGCTTCTGCTTTCGTTGTTAAGCCTGCCACGATGGGGCAGCGGCTTACCCGAGCGAAAGCGAAACTGAAAAGCGATGACATTATTTTCGAATTGCCTGGGAAGGATGAATGGCCTGAACGCCTTGAAGCTGTGCTTGAAGCTATCTACGCAGCCTATGGAAGCGGGTGGGATGATTTGGCCGGCGTAGATTCACGCCGGAAAGGAATGGCCGAAGAAGTGATTTTTATGGGAAGGCTGATCTTACAATTCATGCCAGGGGAACCGGAAGCGCTGGGATTAATGGCGCTTATGCTGCACTGCGAAGCACGCCGTCATGTGCGGCGCAATGAGGCAGGGGACTACGTTCCGATTACTGAACAGGATCATTCTCGTTGGTCAGTCACGATGATCGAGGAAGCGGAGCATTGCCTGCGTGTTGCCGCGGAAGGGAATCGCATCGGGCGGTTCCAGCTTGAAGCGGCAATTCAATCCGTGCACGCCCAGCGTGCCCGGACTGGCCGAACGGAGTGGGAAGCGATCGCGTTGCTGTACGAGGGGCTTGTGCGGATCGCGCCAACGATCGGCGCAATCGTCGGCCGGGCGGCAGCCGTTGCGGAGGTGCGTGGAGCCGAAATCGGGTTGGTACTGCTGGAAGAAGTACCGGCCGATGCGGTCAAGAGCTATCAACCATATTGGGCCCTAAGCGCCCATTTGTTTAAGCGGATGCATAGATTCGAACAAGCCCGTGCCGCATATAGCCGCGCTATCGGATTGTGCATGGATCCTTCCATTCGTGCGTTTCTGGAGAAGCAAGCTGGAGAATGTGAGTAGTCAGGTCTGTCGTCATGGATGTCTAAATCCAGGGACAGATCTTTTTTTGTTTTGTCCTCAAAATGTGACCTGGAGTCACATATCCATCCATTTATGAAATGACGGATTTGAGATTGCGATATGTACGAGGCGTCTGACCCAGCTCTCGTTTAAATAACGTGCAGAATTGCGCGTCTGTGGAAAATCCGCACTCCAAAGCAATTGAAGTTATGGATATATGTGTATGACGGAGAAGCTCGCTCGCATGTTTAATGCGTTTACTCAATATATATTCGCCTGGAGAAACACCATACGTTTCTTTGAATAAATGACGGAAACGATCGTAGCTATAATCCGCCATGGAAGCAAGCGTTTCAATATGTAGCTTTTGTTTAAAATGTTCATTGATATAATTGCGAACATAGATGAGCTTATCGTCTTTCGCGTTTGACTCTGATAGGTGTTGCATTCGTTTCAGTTCAATGATCAAAGTACTAAGCAGCAAATCTAGCTGCAAGTGGTAATGAGGCCTTTTGTTTTGAAATTCGACATGTATGTTATGCAAAAGCCCTTTAATCTTGTAATCTGGGGTTTCTACAAGCATGCCATCACTTAATTGAAAGGATGGATTGTGAATCTGAAATCCGATGAAAAGCACATCTGTGTCTACGGTATGACGCTCGTCATGCCAAGTGCCGGGGCGAATGAGTGTAAACGTGTTCGGATCGTACCGATAATCGATTTCTGCAAGGCATGTCGTGCCCGATCCAGATTGGTAATAAACTAGTTCATAACAGGAATGTTGATGCATGGGAATATAAGTTTCACTAAACCGTTTCGTATGATAAAGAAATTCAAGATTGCTTATCATTCGTTGTCCCCCTAAGTTGTGGATTAGCCGAATCATATAAAACAATAGCCAAATCGTGGAATTAAGTTTTATGTTATTAAGCTATATTTGATGTATGAATTGGGGATTAGTTATTTTTAGTATCCAAATCATAGAATAAATTAACGGGAGTTTCAAGATTCTGGAGAAGAAATAACAAACAATTAGGAGTGATTCATGTATGGTTAACTTTTTATCACAAGAAAAACTACTGAAACGTTTGGAAAAACCGCAGGGGAAAATTCGGATGGTCTTAGATACGGACACCTTTAATGAAATTGATGATCAATTCGCTGTTGTTTATGCACTGAAATCGAAGGAAAGACTGCAAGTCGAAGCCTTCTATGCTGCACCATTCTTTAATGAATTATCTACTGGCCCTGCTGATGGCATGGAAAAAAGCTTTTTGGAGCTGAAGAAAATTGCTTCCATTGTACCGGAAATGGCGAATACGCCGATTTATCGTGGATCAGAAAAGTATCTTCCAGGACCTGATACACCTGTTGAAAGCGAAGCTGCACGGAACTTAGTAGAACGCGCGATGGCCTCTGAGGAGGACGATCCACTTTATGTGGTTGCTATTGGGGCTATCACGAACGTCGCTTCAGCTATACTTATGGAGCCTAGGATTATTGAGAAGATCGTCGTTGTTTGGCTTGGGGGTCATGCGCTGCATTGGTCGGATACGAAAGAATTCAATCTATTTCAAGATCTGCATGCATCGCGAACTGTATTAAATTGCGGAGTACCACTAGTACTAATTCCTTGTATGGGCGTTGCCTCACATTTACAGACCACATTATCGGAGATCAAAGACTATGTGAAAGACAGAGGTAAAGTAGGCGAATACTTGTATGAAACATATCTCAACTGCATGAAGGAGCATTATGCTAAATCAAGAGTTATCTGGGATATAGCAACAATCGCCTACCTTGTTGAACAAAATTGGACACCTAACGAGTTGGTGCATAGCCCGATTGTATCCGAAGATTTTCGTTGGAGCGTGGATGCTTCGAGACATTTCATACGTTACGTTCATTATATTGATAGAGATAAAGTATTTGAGGATTTATTCATTAAACTTACCTAACAAAACTCCATAATGAAATCATTTATATCCATGTATAGATGAAATCAAGAAGCCTATAATAAGGCTCACTTATACGATGCAAGATTTACAATAGCTGGTTGGACATTCTTTAGGATTTAAACGAAAAGCGAGGGAGAAGTTATGTCTTTAATAGAATTCGGCATTGTAGGTAGAGGGTGGAGAGCAGAATTTTATTTGCGGATTGCGAAATTGCTGCCTGATCGTTTCATTGTCCGTTCGATGCTTGTCCGTGACGAGGAACGTGGGAGGGAGATCGAAGAGAAATGGGGAGTGAAAACCTACCGAGATATAGAGTCCTTCGTTTCAAGCGGTCCTTTTATGTTCGTGGTCGTTTCTGTTCCTAAGGATGCTTTACCAGTCTGCACAATAGAGCTGGCGGAACGGAACATTCCAGTATTGACAGAGACACCACCAGCTAATGACATCACTGGGATGATTGCCTTGTACCAGTCGATCAGCAAACTTAAGGGGCGTGTACAAGTAGCTGAACAATATTTGTATCAGCCGATGCATGCTGCACGTATTGCTTTTGTGAGATCAGGTAAATTGGGTGACGTTTCTCAGGTGCAAGTATCGGCCGCTCACGGTTATCATGGCATCAGTTTGATACGAAAGTTGCTGGGTATTAACTTTGAGAACGCTGTCGTCAAAGGGCAGAGCTTTACCTCAAAGATCGTAAAAGGCCCGGGGCGTTATGGCCCCCCTGAAAGTGAAGTGATAGGCGATTCGGTGCAGGATATCGCTTCGCTTCGCTTCGGAAACCAACTGGCTGTGTTTGATTTTACAGGTGATCAGTACTTCTCTTGGATTCGTCATAATCGTGTCCTCGTTCGTGGAAGCCATGGGGAATTATCGGATGATACGTTCCGGTATTTGAGGAATTACAAGACGCCTATCTCCGGCAATTTCCGAAGAGTCGACAGCGGTCATAACGGTAACTTAGAAGGTTATTATCATCAAGGGATCACAGCTAATGAGGATTGGGTGTATGAAAATCCATTTGTCCCCGGTCGATTATCCGATGAAGAGATCGCCATCGCTACTAGTTTGTCTAAAATGGCTAACTACGTACAGGGTGGACCGTCATGCTATGACTTGGCAGAAGCACTGCAGGATAATTATTTAGCGATTATCATGCAATCAGCTGTTGAGTCAGGCGAGGAATTGACAACGACGACTCAGCCTTGGGCGCTGTAGGGCTTGATGGGGCCTTCAACCCTTTTTGTAATTTCTAAATCCTAAACTTATCAGTCATGGATTGCGTTTGAATGATGCGGAGCATGGGTATAGTATTTTTAATAAGAAAGAGGATCAGGCTATTAAAAGGATATTGAAACATTAGCCTGATCTGGCAGCTAGGTTTCTTTTAAACTACTCATACAGGTAAGGAGTGAACACTGCCATGCAAACATTGCAGCAATCTCTGATGGTACTTCCGGGTTTAAAGGACAAGGTTGCCGTGATTACCGGAGCGGGATCCGGTATTGGACGTGCAGCCGCCCTGCTTCTAGCGCAGCAAGGAATGAAGGTATGTCTTGTGGATTTGAAGGACGACCGACTAGAAGAGACGAAACAAGAGATAGAACTGGCAGGCGGCCAGGTTATAACGGTTGAGATTGACATCTCTGATTCGAAGCGGGTTGAAGAGGCGTTTGAGCAAACAGCAAAGACCTGGGGGCGCATACATCTTGTCTTTGCCAATGCGGGTATCAATGGGGTTTTGGCGCCGATTGAAGATATGAAGCTAGAGGATTGGGATCATACACTTTCTGTCAATCTAAAGGGAACGTTCCTTTGCGTTAAACATGCGATTCCGCATATGAAAGAAATGGGCGGCAGCATAGTCATCACGAGTTCCATCAATGGAAGCCGCACCTTCTCAGGGTTCGGGATGACGGCTTATAGCACATCAAAGGCAGGGCAACTCGCATTCGCCAAAATGGCCGCGTTAGAATTGGCTCGCTACAAAATACGCGTCAACGCCATCTGCCCAGGCTCGATTAAGACCAATATTGGAGAAAATACAGAGCCTACGGCAGAACTCGAGAAAATTAAAATTCCAATCCAATACCCGCAGGGTAACCAGCCATTGGAACATTCACCTGGACAGCCTGAGCAAGTTGCCAATCTGGTAGCTTTCCTTGCCTCAGACATTTCTAACCATATTACGGGTACGGAGTTGTTCATTGACGGCGCAGAATCACTGCTGTAAGTATCCCGTATTCATCTTGTAACTTTGCTAATAAAAGAGGACCTTCATCTCCTAAACACGAGAGATGAAGGTCTTCTTTATACTTATTCGACTACATTAGTTACTGGTATACCCGTAGTGTGCGATAACTGGCTGTGATGATTGCATGAATCCATGTTGTGGGTATCCGCTGTGCTGGGAATTCGGTGCCTGATAGCCGCCATAATGAGAAATGACCGGCTGTGAAGCGCTTTGAGAGTAGGCATTCATTTGGGCTGCCTGGTTAGGATGTTGGGAATTCTGAGCTTGGTAGCCGCCATAATGGGAAATGACCGGTTGTGAAGCATTTTGTGAGTAAGCATGCATTTGGGATACATGGTTAGGGTGCATGCCGCTCTGTGAATTCTGTGCCTGGTAACCGCTGTAATGGGAAATGACCGGCTGTGAAGTACTTTGAGAGTAAGCATGCATTTGGGCTGCCTGGTTAGGGTATTGGGAATTCTGAGCTTGGTAGCCGCCATAATGGGAAATGACCGGCTGGTAAGTGCTTTGAGAGTAAGCATTCATTTGAGCTGCATGGTTGGCCTGCATGTTATTATGCTGGGAATTCTGAGCTTGGTAGCCGCCATAATGGGAAATGACCGGCTGTGAAGCGCTTTGAGAGTAGGCATTCATTTGGGCTGCCTGGTTAGGGTGTAGGTTGTGCTGGGAATTCTGTGTTTGATAGCCGCCGTAATGAGAAATGACTGGTTCCTGCGATGTCATAGAATTACCGTATCCGTTTGAATAGGACGATTGAGATGCATTGTTTAGGTGTTGCTGTCCGAATTGATTCATTGTTAAAGTCCCTCCTAATGTATCTATCTTGGCAAGGGAAACCCCTTAAAAGCCTACATTATTATTAGGATCCTATCTGTTTTTATCCTGTGAATAATTGGTTGTCATAAAGTCTGCTAACGGTACTGAATTCAGTTTATAAATCGTTGATGTTATACCCTTTTCGTTGTTTTCCTGTATATTCTAGACGCGCACGTATACGCTAAACTGAACATGTAATGTTCTGCGAAAGGGTTGGCTTACTATGGCACGCGTATTCTTCAGAAGCAAATACATGCCTTTTACGTATAAAATGATGATTCCTTATCTCTTGCTCGTGCTGGTCACGGACATTGCGATAGGTTACGCCTCTTATACGATGCTTGTTAAGTCTCGGACGGTAGTCACTCAGACAGGCATTCGTGCCGCGCTGGAGCAAACGCGCAATAACGCTGATCACCGCATGGCGGAAATTCAGCGGATATCCGATCAGTTGTTCGGCAGCCCGATCCGGCTGACGCTCTACACGGTGAATCCGGATATCGGTGAATCAAGCGGCTCTTCGGATACGAGCCCGATTACCAAAAGCTATGCATTCAAGTGAAATAACTTCTACTATTTCAAAAATTATCTGTTACCTAATAGTTGTTGTGCCAATCCCCGTTAAATAGAAAACAGATTGAGAGAAGTTTCTTTTAAAAATAATTGTAGTTTGGGAAATTAATACATTGCAATTGGGTTGGCATACATGCTATATTATCACTCCGGCCGCAAGAGAGGCAGGCGAGAGTAACTGAAAGTAACTCGAAAAAAAGTAGTTGCACATTAAAAGTAAACATGGTATATTACTTCTCGCTGCTTCGGTAACACGGCAGTGAGCGAAAGAAATTGATCTTTGAAAACTGAACAACGAGTGAGTAAGCACAGTCGAGTAATCGACTATAAATGAGATTGTAAAATCTCGCTAGCATCAAAATGAGCAATTAAGCTTTCAGATAGGACGAGCGATCGTCCGCTATTATGGAGAGTTTGATCCTGGCTCAGGACGAACGCTGGCGGCGTGCCTAATACATGCAAGTCGAGCGGGTTTATCCTT
>NZ_LYPC01000015.1 GCF_001700435.1 Paenibacillus pectinilyticus | reverse complement strand
CCGAGGCATTTCGTCGTTCGCCACGTCCTTCTTCGGCTCCTAGTGCCTAGGCATCCTCCGTGTGCTCTTTCTAGCTTAACCATTTATAGGGATCTTTGGCCTGAGCCAAAGTCTCTCCTAATTGAAAGAGTTTAAAGATTTTTGCAAGATCCGAAGATCACGCAACCTAAGTTCTTACTTTACGTTTTGTTTCGTTATCTAGTTTTCAAGGAACAATTTCGATGTTTTCCCTTCGCCTCTTAGCGACAGGAGTTACATCTTATCATGCTCACTTGCAATCGGCAACAATCAATAATTACCAATTAGAAGATCGCTTGTAATGAAAGTTTGCATCCATTGCCTTAGTGTCAACAACACCGCCTTATCGGCGGCGGAAGTAAGCAATAAGTTAATGGTGGAGCCAAGCGGGATCGAACCGCTGACCTCCTNCAGGAGTTACATCTTATCATGCTCACTTGCAATCGGCAACAATCAATAATTACCAATTAGAAGATCGCTTGTAATGAAAGTTTGCATCCATTGCCTTAGTGTCAACAACACCGCCTTATCGGCGGCGGAAGTAAGCAATAAGTTAATGGTGGAGCCAAGCGGGATCGAACCGCTGACCTCCTGCTTGCAAGGCAGGCGCTCTCCCAGCTGAGCTATGGCCCCATGTTTGATGAACCACTTCATTCGAAGTGTGCAAACTCCATCAAAACTGAACAAATGAAATGAGTAATCAGCGATTTTGTGTGTTAAACACACTTGACTGGATCTATCAGATCCGAGTCTCCATAGAAAGGAGGTGATCCAGCCGCACCT
>NZ_LYPC01000014.1 GCF_001700435.1 Paenibacillus pectinilyticus | reverse complement strand
TTGAGTTAGTTGAGTTAGTTGAGTTAGTTGAGTTAGTTGAGTTAGTTGAGTTAGTTGAGTTAGATGCGTTAGATGCGTTAGATGGGTTAGATGGGTTAGATGGGTTAGCCGGGTTAGATGAGTTAGATAAGTTAGATAAGTTAGATAAGTTAGACAGGTTAGCCGGGTTTGACAAGTTAGTTGAGTTAGACGGGTTGAATGAGTCGTAAGAGTTGGATCCGTGGATTGCGCCGAACGAGTGAGGTTAACGAGCTTAATGGAATAAGTGGATACTATCACGCAAAAAGACGCCTTCCGGCGTCTTAGACGATATTCACGTTATTCACGTTGTTCACGTTGTTCATAACGCACACAACATGCCGTGATGAATTTCTTCCGAATTAACGAAATCTTCCTTCCGCTAACCAATCAACCTTTCGGTTTGACAAATAACGCGGCCAAAAACGAGAAAATGATCGCGGATGAAATCCCCGCACTCGTCACTTTGAAAATCCCCGTGATGATGCCGATGTAACCATCTTTGTGCAGTTCCTCTAACGCACCGTGCACAAGCGCATTGCCGAAGCTCGTAATCGGTACCGTCGCCCCCGCTCCAGCAAAATCAATCAGCGGCTCATACAGATTACAGCCATCCGCGATGGCGCCAAGCACGACTAACGTGCTCATCGTGTGTGCAGGCGTAAGTTTACCCACATCCATCAAAAGCTGACCAATCACACAAATGGCTCCTCCGATGATAAAAGCCCATACAAAGCTCATACGTACAACCCTCCAGACTCTATGGAAACAGCATGGGCAATACAGGGAATGCTCTCCCCTTGCTGAAAGGACAACGGTGAAAGCAAAGCGCCCGTTGCTACAACGAGGATGCGCTTCAATTCCCCTTTTGCGATTCGATTAAGCAAATGACCGTATGTCACCGTTGCAGAGCAACCGCAGCCACTGCCGCCTGCTTGGACCGTTTGTTTCTCGCGATCGAAAATCATCAATCCACAATCGCTATAGGTGGTTTGTTCAATCGGGAAATTATGCTTCTGAAAGAGCTCCCGCGCAATGCTCGTCCCAACGGAGGCCAAATCTCCCGTCACGATGAGGTCGTAGTATGATGGGTCGCGGTCCAGCTCACGACAATGCGTTTGGATCGTATCGACGGCAGCTGGCGCCATCGCCGCGCCCATATTGAACGGATCCGTGATGCCCATATCCACGATCCGACCGATCGTCGCCGAGGTGATGACAGGGCCATCACCCTTTCTCCCGAGCACGGCGACGCCAGCGCCAGTCACCGTATATTGCGCCGTCGGCGGCTTCTGTGAACCGTACTCCGTTGGATAACGGAACTGCTTCTCCGCCGTGCAGTTATGGCTGCAGGTCCCGGCCATCACGTAATTGGCCGCACCTGAATCCAGCAGCTGCGCGGCTAGCGCCAGCCCTTCCATCGATGTAGAACAAGCGCCAAATATGCCGATATACGGCATATTCAGCGTGCGCACAGCGAATGTATTGGAGATGATCTGATTCATCAGATCGCCTCCAATATAGAACTGAATCTGGCCGTCGGTCAGACCGGCCTTCGCGAGAGCACGCTGCGCGGCTTCTTCAAGCAGCGCTTTCTCCGCTTTTTCCCACGTTTTTTGTCCAATGGTCAAATCATCGTGAACGATATCAAATTCCTCGCTCAGCGGCCCTTTGCCCTCATCAGGTCCAACCACAGTGCCCGTCGAAAGAATCACAGGCCGATTCTTAAACACCCAGCTTTGATGTCCTCTTAGCATTCCTTTCAGCTCCCACCCATGATGATCAGATGTACAATCCCTACCACGAAGGCTGCTACAGTACCAAAAACGATAACAGAACCTGCTAATTTGAACATATTGCCGCCGACACCAAGCACAAGCCCTTCTGCACGATGCTCAATTGCCGCAGAGCATAAGGAGTTCGCGAACCCTGTGACAGGCACGGAGCTTCCCCCTCCCGCCCACTGGGCGATTTTATCGTAAATGCCGAAGCTCGTTAAAATAACGGAGATAATGATCAACACAGCAACCGTGGGATTCCCCGCTGTTTTCTCAGTAAATCCGAACCATTTGATAAACATTTGCATAAAGCATTCACCGATTAAACAAATCGTACCGCCGACTAGAAACGCTCTGCTGCAGTTTTTGAGAACAGGTCGTTTAGGCTCTTGCTGCTTGGCTAGTTTTTGATACTCTTCCTGTGTCATTGTCATATTCTTTTTCTTATTATTAGCCATATTGTTCACACTCCTTTTCCGTTAATCTACATTCTGAGAAGCGTATGTACTTGCTGGATCGCCTTAGTTAATTGAACGGAACACGCTTCATACATCATTTTCGCTTCTTCATTTTGTGTTGTTAAGGAGTACAACTCTAGATCGGCTTCACATTTTTTCAAAGTTGCCAGTAATGCTGGTCGTTCGCTCGGTTCAGGCACTTTCAGCTTATCATCGTACAGGTCAACGGTTAATTCACCATGCGTGTTCACTTGACCGAGGAAAACATTTTCTTTGATTACGCCCAGCTTTTCCAGTTCAGTTTGAAGCCAACCAGGTCCTCTACCCGCTGCGGCCAAGGGCTCGTTTTGAACAACACCATCTACCATGACAGCTTGCGTGGGCTTCTCCGTAACTAGCTTCATACCCAAATGCTTAGGGGTTAATGGTTGATTCTCACTTTTGAGTAAAACACTGAGATCTCCACTCGGCTCCAGCAACGCAAACTCCACGTCAGCCACGCGAAAAATACTCTTCGTACGTAATTGCTCCAGCAATTCGTCAGCTGTATACCGTTCTTTTTTTAAATTATCCTCAAGGATTTTGCCATCTTTAATCATGACTCGGCCTCGGCCTTCGAACCAAATTCGAAGCGTCTTACTTTTTAACGTTAAAATTTCCAGCAATAATGGCACCAGACACCACACGAGAATGGCAATAACCCCGTGCCAGTAATTGGACTCCACTTCGGTCGATATATTCCCTGCCAAATCACCGAGCGTAATCCCAATCACATATTCAAAAAAAGTAAGCTGAGATATTTGTTTCTTACCTAAAATCCGTGTTAATACGAACAAAAACACCAATGTTCCTAAGGCTCTAATCACAATCGTTAGCCATTCTGGCACAGCATGAACCCTCCTTCACCCATTCTCTTCATTCTCATTATGTGTCATTTCCGCCTTAACTATCATTCGTCTAAAATGGATATAATTGGTATATTAACTTCAATTATTACGGGCATATTAACAACCGCAAACAAGAGAGCACTGTGTTTCATTTGTTCTCATCCATTTCTCAATTAAAAGGAGTGCAACCACATGACAGTAGCATCACAAGTTAAGACCACTCTAGCTTCCCTCAAAAGCGCTCAGGCCAGTCTTGAATCCTTTGCTCTAAGCACGCAGAATCAAGAAGCCAAACAACTATTTGAAACCGCCGCCCAATCTACGCAAAGTATCGTGGATCAGGTCAGTACCCGGGTTCAGCAACTTGAAAGTGAAGAGCCGCAATACAAAGGGTTTTAAGTGACGATAACAAACAAAACAGCCGCTGCGAGAAAAACGCAAACGGCTGTTTTTACTTTTATAACTGTTCATAATAAAATACTTAAAAGGATAACTAACAGAATGAATAACAAAAGTATTAGCCCTTGCAGCTGTTTTTTGGACATGAGCGCCGCCCCTCGATTCGAATGAGATTCAAGATCTTACCCCTTCGTTTATTGCACAGGTTGACCTGATGCTTTCCTGACTTCATTGGCTAGGCGGTTAAATTCTTTTCTAGCTTCCGGATCTTCGGTTGCAAAATAGCCTGCTGATAAAAAAGCAATAATTTTATTCGCATCTTCTACCGTTAACATCGATTAGGCCCCCTCTGGATTCCTATTATTTCCCAGTCCAAAAATCAAAGGTAAGTGATTTATTTCTGAAAAAAGAATAGGGTATGTAGCAATAGCCTCCATCGCCCCATTTGCTCCCCCAAGAATTTCGGACAATGACAACGCCTTGCCCCTTTTCTTTTCCATCCTTATAGCCAACAGCCAGTAAAGCGTGGCCGCCTAACAGCTTCTCTTTTTTTCGATTCGGATAAGGAATGATCCCAGTCGTTGTTGCTTTCTTACTTTCAAAAGAAGAATAAATCCAGATGCCAAACACGACAGGTGAACCGTCGGCCAACGAAGCCTTTATGCCCGCAAGGTCGTGAATTCGGTGATACCCCTCGATCCGATAATAACGAGCAAGTGCTTCTGCTTCATAATTGGGCGTACTCCTGAAATTATTGATCTCATAGGGCCATACTTCTTCTGGGCATACGCCCGTCTTCTGCAATACTTTTAAACCATCACGAATGGTTGCTCCAGAATCGGTTTCAACCGTATTTTCCAGCTCACGCTCATGCCAATAATGAAACAAGCGGGATAACCGCGGCGGATTCTGCTCTTCTGTACGCAGCCAAAATTCACGCAGTCCGCTTACAATCGCATTCGACGTACATGAACCCAATGCGCCTTGGTTCACCACAGGTGAAAGTCGGTTACGTAAATCGATGTGCTTAGGCAGATCGGATTCACGGATAAAATTGACGCTCCTGTATGTCAAATCCCGAAAATCGCGAGGATCCTGTTTAACTGTATACTTCCGCATATTCGTACCTCCTAGTTGATCAACTGCAGAGTACTCCAGTGTATTCACCCATAGGCAGGAGCGTGCAAAAAAAGAGCTCGACTTCACTTGCATGAAGTCAGAGCTCTTAAGATGTAATCTCTTATTCGGTTACTGTCACCGTCACAGGGGACCATTCAGCAATAATCGTTTGTCCATGCAGCGAAACGCTGCCTTGCGGTGTTAAATCTTTCTCCGTCATCATACCTAATGCGACAGTGAAGCGATTGAATTTGATCGGCACCTGAGTTTCGCGTCGAACTTCTTCCCCATTTACGTAGAAAATGACTTCATCCTTGCCGCGGTGGTACGTAATTTTGTACGTGTTAAATTCGCGTGGCTGGAAGTTCGTTTCCTCTTTGAAAATACAGAAGAACCGTGTTTTGTCGGTTTCAGGCACTTGTACGCCTGGGAAAGGAAGAACAGCATACACGCTCGCGTATTTGTCATTACCAGCAAAGAAATCCAGTGCTGCACCTGTTGTGAAGTCCAGTAAATTCAAGGAGACAAAGCCATCATAGAGATCGTTAGGCTCCGTATTCGTCGTACGTGCACGAATTTGCAATTCGAACGAAATCTCGCCATCTTCTGGCACTTCAACATCCTTTGCAGAGTAATACATATGTTTCGCGTTATCTAGAAACTGAACATAATTGTTCGAGCGGCTTAATTGAGCACGTGCGTATAAAATGCCATTGCGTACAATAATCGTAGCATTCGGCTCCCTAAACTCCCAGAAGGAACCATCTGGCATGGGGAATCCGCCGATTTTCCAAACTTCGCCTTCAGAAAGTATCGTATGAAAATCGCCAATCGTAAATTGTCTACTCATATCGTATGACCTCACTTTGTTAGTAGATTGTGTTTGTTAGAAAGCTTGTATAATCGCTTGAACAACTAAGGCCAGCATCATAATGATGCCTCCATTTTTGGTTGCTTTGAGAGAGGCCCCCATCAAAGGCAAATAAGCATGCGAAGGATTCTCCGCCTTCAAATTGCTGTAAACACGATAGAAAGGGACAGCAGTAAGTAAAGCGAGAAGCGTATAGTAAGGAAATACACCATCAATCACGCAATAAATGAGCGCAGCATACGAAAGAACGAATAGAAACTTGGAGAAAACTAAAGCTCTTTTTTCACCCCAAACAACGACTAAAGTACGTTTCCCTGCCGTACGATCTGCTTGCCAATGTAAGAAATGATGATTAAATAGAATCAACGTCGTCAACAACCCAACAGGCAGAGAAAGTAGAATAGGCCGATAATCAATAGTCATCGTTTGAACATAATAACTGCCCAAGGTTGGCAAAATACCAAAGGAAAGTAGAATCGCTATCTCACTATAGCCTTTGCCCCGATAGCCAAATTTAATAGGTGGAGCCACATAGAAGTAAGCAATTAAGGCACCTAACCCGCCAAAAACTAGGACTAACCATCCACTGGTCACACTCAAAATAAGACCGCAAATAAGGGCCAGGGCAAATAACGACCACGTTAACAAGCTAAACGTTCGTTCGGGAATCGTCCCATTGGCTAAAAAGCCCGAATTCGTCGCAATGGTAGATGCCGTTTCTTTCTCCGCGGTATCAATCCCATTCCGAAAATCCCATAAATCATTAATCATATTGGAAAATAAATGCGCGGCAATAGAGCCTATGAAAGTCAGCACAAATAATAGAGGATGAAACGTATCGTTCCACACAATTGCGCCTAGTCCACCTAGTATAACTGGAATGACCATGACTGGAATAACCTGAAATCTAGAGGCTTTCATAAATAAAGTAAGGTTATTCATCTTCCACATTCCTTTCGGTAAAAATCACTATGCTCCTCATACTATCCCAATCCTACTATGACTTCAAGTACGTTTGAATTCCCTTAGATCCACCGTCTACCAGCTTTGGAAAATACGAGAAAGCGCAAAAAGAGGATGCTAGATTATGCACTAGCTATCCTCTTCAATATGAATCTATGATTATTCCATTATTTTAAGTAGAAAACCTCACGCATCGGCTGAATCGGTACTGCTTCGCGGAAATCGAATGATCCGACAACCATTTTCGAAGTAATGGCATTCCAACGGTTGCACGCATCGCTTTCGGCCAAATAAGCAAAAGCAGCTTCGACATCATCACATTGAAAACAATAGAAGAATTGCGTGCCATTTTGAAAAATAGAGTAGTCTCGGAAACCTGCTTTACTATGTTCTTCCATAATTTCTGGCCAAGGAGCCAAGTGCATCTCAACGTACTCTTCCAAATCTTCCTCGCGTATCGTCCACGTCCATGCGAATTTACCACTAGTTTGCATAGGGATCACCCTTCCTTTTCACAAAAAGTTCGTATATTTCCATTTCACTTCGAAAGCCTTATAATCCTTAGAAGATGTCCACAGCGCATACTTACATCATGATTGGAGCGGACTATTTTGCTAAGCACCATACTTCACGCCTTTATTTTGGGCTTTGGGCTCATTTTACCCTTAGGCGTACAAAATGTTTTTGTTTTTAACCAAGGAGCGTCTCATCGTTCTTACCTGCAAGCACTGCCTGTCATTCTTACAGCAGCCCTTTGTGACACCATTCTAATCCTGGCTGCGGTTTTTGGCGTTTCACTCATCGTTTTAACGTTCTCGTGGCTGCAAGCTGTGCTCTACACGATTGGTTTTTTCTTTCTGATGTATATCGGCTGGATGCTTTGGAAAAGTAAACCTACACCTCAAAGTCCTGTTGCCCGCGAGAAAAGTTCGCCTAAGAAGCAGATCCTCTTCGCGGCGTCCGTTTCCCTATTGAACCCACATGCGATCCTGGACACAATCGGCGTTATCGGAACAAATTCCATTGAGTACGCGGGTACTGAGAAATGGGTGTTTACGATCTGTATCATCCTTGTTTCTTGGATATGGTTCTTTGGTTTGGCGTTTGCAGGTCATTTCATGGGTGCTCGCGATTCCAAAGGTATCTTTATGGCCAAATTAAATAAGGTTTCCGCTTGTTTAATCTGGGTCGTTGCGCTTTTCATGGGTGTGCATCTTCTACACCTTTAAAGGCATTTTCTCTATCGTTTCACCAAATCTTCACGAATGGGGGTAAAGACATCTAATAGCGCAGAGGCTTCCAAAGCCGTAACTCCGTGCTGAGCTCCACTAGGTATGTAAACCGTTTGGCCTTGCTCAATGACGGTCACTACACCATCGATTGTAAACTGGATTTTCCCCTTTAAGCAATAGGACATTTGTTCATGAACATGGCTATGCTGATACCCCTCAGCACCAGGCTCGAAGTGAACCTCCATCATCATTAATCCTACTTCAGCTTTTAAAATGCAGCGGGTCACGCCTGGCTCTGCTGCTTCCCATACACCAATATTTGACATACGAATGTCCCCTTTCGTCATTAAGCGCTTCCAAATGAGCAACACAAGAAGGGCCGCGCAAGCGACCCTTCACTTACTCTTCTCAGTATATCTGAAAAGAACCCATATGAACATACTTGATAACAAATGAACATTTAGACATTCGTTGCTGCGCGATCTTTCCCTTTATCAGCTTCTCCAGCGTTCTTATTCGCCGCTTCACGATCTTGCTGCATATCCGCGACGGACTTTACTTTCACCCGTGCTGCACCTTCGTAGTCACGTGTCGGAATGAGGTTACCAGCAGCCAAACGCTGCTTCGCATCCGCAATCGCTGCTCCATACTGTGGCAGCCAAGCTTCTTGTGCCACGAGCATTTCATCAACCATTTGCCAGATTTCCTTCGGATTACATACAGCACCTACGAGCGGATCCATCATAAAGGCCTGGCGCAGCAGCTTATCATCCCCATGAACGGCGGCTTCCACAGCTAAGCGTTGAACGGAAATACTCACATTACAGACAGCTGCAGGTCCTAAAGGCAGATCGCCTACACGCGGCATGGAGATCCCATTACGATCGACATAACCTGGCGCTTCAATGACGGCATCATCAGGCAGATTTGAAATAACACCTTGATTCACAAGGTTAAAATGCCCACGGTAGACGCGACCTGTTTCTAGTCCCTCGATGATATAAGAACCATGCTCTTCGCTGCGTTTCTCCGCTGCATAAACGAACGCCGGATCCTTCATCCAGTTAGGGAAATCCGTCTCGAACCAGCTTCTGCCTTCCGTGCAGACACGTAAGTAACCACCCGTTTCACCATTAATCCACGAACCCATGTCAATCCAATCGGTGATTTCACTGGCACGTTTACGGTACCAAGGCACATACTCGCTCAAATGTCCGTTAGATTCGGTACTATAGTACCCAAAGCGACGCAGCATATCGATACGAACCTTCTCCGTTCGTGCAAACTCTTCATGGTTTTCGAAAGCTTCAAGCAGCCCAGCCGTCAAATCTTTCCCGTTATGCGTAGCTTGGATATACCACGTTTGATGATTAATGCCGGCACAGATGATATCGACGTCTTTCTTGTCCAAGCCATACACATCCGCGATTTGATGATGTCCATGTTGAACACCATGGCAGAGGCCAATCGTGCGTACGCCGCCATATTTATTACAAGCCCAAGTCAGCATCGCCATCGGGTTCGCATAATTCAAAAGCGTTACGTCAGGCGCAGCAACCTCGCGGATGTCTTGGCAAATTCGCAGCATTTCGGAAATGCCACGCTGTCCATACATGATTCCACCGGCACATAACGTGTCGCCTACACATTGATCGACGCCATATTTCAATGGAATGTCAACATCCGTAGCAAAAGCTTCTAACCCGCCAACCCGAATCGTACAAAGGACGTACTTAGCACCTTCTAAAGCTTCTCTGCGATCCGTTGTTGCTTGTATTTGGATGGCTAACCCATTCTCATGAATATCGCGTTGGCAGAGTTCAGTTACCATGTCTAGATTGTGGGGATTAATGTCCGTAAAAGCCACTTGAATATTATGAAATTCAGGTACCGCCAATAAATCCCTCAGAAGTCCGCGTGTGAATCCAATACTGCCTGCACCAATGAATGCTACCTTAAATGACATGTTCATCGCCCTCTCTATCACTTCGTCTATGTTTCACATTGTACCAAGTAGAGAAGAGAAAACGTTATCAAATTTCTAACTTCATCGCTGTCCAATTGTCAAAAATCCTAACTTCCTTCAGGATGATCAAACTTGTGTTTATTCATGGATTTGCGATAATCCGTCGGAGTTAGATTCGTATGTGTTTTAAATAACATGTGGAAATACTGCCTGCTGCCAATCCCGATATAATCAGAAATGTCTGCAATGGGGACATCCGTTTCCAGCAGGAGCATTTGCGCTTTCTCCATCCGAATGTTCGTTAAGTAGGCCATTAAGGTTTGTCCTGTCACTGTTTTAAAGATCCGCTGCAAATAACCTGGATGTAAATTCACAGCGGCAGCAATATCCTTGACTTGGATCTCTCGGTCATAATTTTGGTGCATGTAGTCCATACTTACTTTGGCATACCATTCACTTTGCACCAAGCTGCTGCTTACGGTTTCTCGTCGCAAACGAGCAATACGAATCAGCAGCTGAGAGATCAATAGTTGAATCATCGTTTCGCTTTTGTCGGCCGTCCTATCTAGCTCAAGTACTAGGCTTTTCATGACGTGATAGACTTCATCTGGATCGCGAAGCACCAAGTAAGACGTCTGTACTTCTAATAAGGAGGCGAGCTGTTTCTCTGCAAATGCTAACTGTTGTATAGAAGGAAGATCCCCTTGATGTGCCGTGAAGCGGAATTCTACATTCAGCATACGGCAAGGTTCCTCATCCTCCACGATAAGCCGATGCGCGATATTCGCATTCAGCAGAATGAACTCCCCTTTTTTCAAGCGGACCCTGGCTGTGTTCGTAGGCGAAAGCACAATCTCCACATTGCAAAACCCTTGAATCGTATACATAATTTCCGTCGCATCATGACGGTGAAAGGGCATATAAAAGCCTTGCCATTGTTTAAAATAATAAGCAACCACCTGAGGCAGACTCGGCGGATCGGATAAAAGATCTGGGAAAAGACTTGCACGATGCGGCATACGGAGCTCCTTATCTTCCATTCTTATGGACATTGTACTCCCACGCGAACGAAAAGAAAATCCCTTCCTTAGGAAGGGATTCACTATTGTTTCTGCTGCTTATTGAAGGAAAACGCGAGCTAATCTTGCTTCTCGGACTCGTCTTCGGAGAACGGATGACTTAAATTATCCATAATCTCTTCAACTGCTTCGCTTACCATATCGGTTGGCGTCGTATCTTCCTCATCAGCCTTTGTTGGAATTGTATCATTGCATACATGGTCAAAATAGTGGCTTTTATCCATACGAACACGCCTCACTTTCTTTAATAACACTCGTTTGTTTGTTTTGTACAGATTCGTTACTCTTTATTCACCACTTCCGCTAATTCTGAAACAGGTTTGAAGAACTCCTTGCCTAAATCCATGTTATGGAGTAAATTAAACCTATATGAACGTATATCAACACAAATAAACCAACTCTAAGGAGAGATTAACCGATGGATATCCGCTATGCCTCACACCCGAATGAAGTTAAGAAGTTTGACACAGAACGCTTGCAAGCTGAGTTTCAAATTGAATCCCTTTTCACTGCGAACCAAGTGACATTAGTGTACTCCCACGTTGACCGTTTTATTATTGGTGGTGTACTACCAACAACAGAAACACTTAAATTAGAAGCTGACCGCAAAGAAATGGCTGCTGATTACTTCCTAGAGCGCCGCGAAATCGGAATTATCAATGTTGGCGCAAGAGGAACAATTACCGTGGATGGCACCGTCTACAACATGGACTCCAAAGATTGTATCTACATCGGACTTGGCTCCAAAGAAATTACATTTGCCAGTGATGATGCAGCAAACCCTGCTAAATTCTACTTCAACTCCACACCAGCGCACAAAACGTATCCGACTGTTAAAGTTGCTATTAGTGAAGCGACTCCTGCTCACCTGGGCAGCATTAATACGTCCAATGAGCGTACGATTTATAAATACATCCACTTAGACGGCATCCAAAGCTGCCAACTCGTCATGGGTATGACTTTATTGAAGCCAGGCAACATGTGGAACACAATGCCAACGCATACGCACAACCGCCGTTCTGAAGTTTATTTCTATTTTGACATGCCAGAAGATGCTGTTGTCTTCCACATGATGGGTGAGCCGCAACAAACGCGCCACGTTGTTATGCGTAATGAGCAAGCGGTTATCTCACCAAGCTGGTCCATTCATAGCGGTGTAGGCACAAACAACTATACATTCATCTGGGGTATGGCTGGCGAAAATCAAATGTTCGACGATATGGACGCCGTGGCTATGAAAGATTTAAAATAATCGGTAATCCCATTAGAAGAACGGATGACAACCGATGAATCCTTTACGAAGATATGAAACGATCATGGAAGTTCTTCTCGCTCAGAAAGAAGTAACCGTTAATGAGCTAAGCGAGCGACTCCAAGTCACAGGAAAAACCATTCGCGAAGATTTAGCCAAACTTGAGGAAAAAGGACTGCTCATCCGCATTCATGGCGGTGCTATGCTGGCTCAAAGCGATCAGTTAGGCATTCTTTCTGCGAAAGAACCCAATATCAAGCATACAGATAAAAAATCGGAGATCGCGACGCTCGCACTTCGATACATCCAACCACGCGATATTATCGCGCTGGACGGGGGCAGTACAACGCTCGAAATCGCTAAGCGGCTGGATAATCAGCCGCTTACGGTTGTAACTAATGATCTTTACATTATCTCTGAACTCGTCCATAAGGATGAAATTCGCCTTGTCGTTCCTGGCGGTTACCGTCTGCGCAACATGCTGGCGGGACCTGAAGCGGTCGACTATGTGCGTGGACTTAACATTCAGAAATCGTTTATTTCTGCCACGGGTGTGCATTTACAGCACGGCTTTACGATTTATACCAATGACCTTGTCGACTATAAGCGGGCATTGATCTCTTCCAGCGCAACGGTCTATGGCGTTATTGATCATTTCAAATTCGGGCAATGTGCCTTACGTACATTCGCGTCGCTGTCCGAGGTTGCCATGATCTTGACGGATAGCGGTTTGACGGAAGAAACGGCCCAACAATTTCGTGCGACAGGCATACAGATTGAAACACTTTAGATGACTTTATCGCTACGAGTGTGAAAGGCATATCCATTACTGTTCTGAAAAGGAGTACGTTATGACACTTTTTAATCTTGCAGGTAAAACAGCATTCGTTACAGGCGCTTCAGGCGGTCTTGGCCAAGCTATGGCCATCGGGCTTGCGGAAGCAGGCGCGAATGTCATCGCGGTATCCTCTTCCGAAAGCGTAGAAACCGTTGAAACGATCCGTGCTTTAGGCGGTAAAGCCGAGCTAATTGCAGCAGATCTTAGCAATGAAGACATCCTTGAGGATGTGGTTACTAGAGCAATCGGTATTTATGGCGGCATCGATATTTTGGTCAATAACGCGGGCATCATCCGCCGTACACCAGCGGTTGATCATGCGCGCCAAGATTGGCATGATGTCATTGATTTGAATTTGAACTCGGCTTTCTTCCTATGCCAATTGATCGGCCGTCACATGATTGAGCGCGGCAGCGGCAAAATCGTGAATATCGCTTCGATGTTGACGTATCAAGGCGGCATTAACGTCCCTGGCTACACCGCAAGCAAACATGCGATTGCCGGTGTAACGAAAGCATTAGCGAACGAATGGGCTGGTAAAGGCATTCAAATCAACGCCATTGCGCCAGGTTATATGACAACCAATAATACGGCTCCAATTTTGAAAGATGAGAATCGTACAAAGTCCATCACGGAGCGTATTCCAGCTGGACGTTGGGGATCACCGGAAGATTTGAAAGGTCCTGTTGTATTCTTGTCTTCAAGTGCATCGGATTATATGAACGGACACGTACTATGCGTGGACGGCGGATGGATGGCGAGATAAATGGGCATTGGTACGCTTGCTCATACGGTCGGACATTTGCCACTTACGGAACTCACTGCGAAGTTAAGCGGTCGAGGGATCGACTTCGTTCAACTTGCGCTCAGTAAGGCGATCAGCGATTATGATTTAAGTCTGGGTAAGCTAAGTCCAGCTCTCGCTAACCATATTGGCGAGCAGTTTCATCGCGCAGGCGTGCGAATCGGTGTACTCGGCTGTTATATTAATCCCATTCATCCCGATCCGCAGCAGCGGCGCTACGAAATTGACCGGTTTAAGGAGCATCTGCGCTACGCCAGAGACTTCGGCACATCTATTGTGGCCACAGAAACAGGCGATTTAACGACGTATCTATCCGAAGATCCTAAAGGTTATGAGGCAAAAGGATGGTCCATTCTCCAACAAACCGTTGAAGAATTAGCTGAGGAAGCGGAACACTGGGGTGTTCACATCGGCTTAGAGCCTGTTTTCACCCATACGCTGTCCAGTACGGAGAAAATGGCCCGCATCCTAGAACAAGTGCCTTCTAGTACCCTCGGCGTCGTCTTCGATCCTGTGAATTTGCTTCCGCCGACGGCGGTTGAACCGCAAGATCAGATCGCTTTCCTGGACCATGCGTTCGAAACCTTCGGCAGCCGCATCGTCCTCACCCATCTGAAGGATTTCGTCGTGAAGAACGGTGAAGTTGAAGCCGTAGAATCAGGCAAGGGATTGTTTGAAACTGCGGCTTTCTTGAAGAAGCTTCACTCGTATAAGCCTGGCGTGGATATTTCCTTGGAACGATTAGAAGATGGTACAATCGAGGAAACTTTTCAATATGTTAGAGCACTTATGCATAGGTAAAAAAATTGACCCCGTCGCTTCTCTTAGGAGATGTGGCGGGGTTTTGTTTGGCCCTTGGCCATGGCTATTTCTTAATATCTGCCTCTGTTAGCACCTCGAAGGCAGGGCCGAGATGCTTTTGCAACGCCTTCAACGTCGCCACACCAACGGCGATATCCTCTTCGCCTGCTCCGCCGCTGACCCCAACCCCGCCAATCACCTGACCGTTCACCACGATGGGAAATCCGCCTACGAAGATCGCAAACTTTCCCGGCATCATCGCATGGATCCCAAACGCCTCCCCATGGATCGTTGCAGGGCCACCTGGCTGATTGAACAGATGGGTCGACCTGCGATGCCCACTCGCCGTAAACGCCTTCGCCATCGCCATCTCTGGACTTGTGTTGCGTGCCCCATTCATACGTTCCAGTGCGATCAAATAGCCCCCGTCGTCGACAATACAGATTGTCTCCGCAGCTTGCGCCTCTTCTGCAGCCTGTATCCCCGCTGCGATCATCACCTTCGCTTCCTCTACTTCCAGCTTTAACACGGATCTCACGTTGCTTTTCCTCCTTTGTGATCCCTTATCCATACAATTCGAACCCATTTTTCGCACATTTCCCAATTATATGGGGCTCTTGGCGAAATAAGTCGTGACACCTCTTGTCTTCGATAAACTAAAAAAGCCCAACCCGTCCCCTTAAAAGGACGAATCAGACTTCACTTGACGCATTACTTAACGCGTTACTTGATGTTACTTATCAGGCTGCTGCCCGCGGACTGGTCTTGTCGGTCTCTCTACCCAATTCTCACGGCTCATGCGTTTCACCTGATTAATCGGGTTAGACAGATCAATAACTTCCGCTTTAAATGGCTGCTCCGCTGCAAGCTTTTCCTTATACCCCGTTCCAGGTGCAGGCCCGCCTCCACCATTCCGTTTTCCTTTGTTCCACACACGACCCTTACTCATGACACCACTCCACCATTTTTTGTTTAAGTGTAATGGCAGACGTCAAAAAACGCAAATGTTGGTTGCATAAAAAGGAGATATATAGTGTGAAAGGAATGATACGGAAAGATCAAGGTAGATCAAATCAACCAGTAGATTGGATAGCTAACTTGGATTGAATGACAACATAGTTAATAGTCACAGCTACATCCAGCTACTTAGCTATAGTGCGATTCCTCACACGCCAGTAATACCTGTAAAACCTCCAGCTAATTTCCGCCATTTGCATTATCAAGCACGAATAACTGGAATACCTCCAGCTAATTCTCAACATTTGATCAAAATCTGACCAATTGTCTAAAATTAACTGCAAGAAATCCAGTTATTTCAAAATATAGACCAAATAGCGTGAATTTAACTGTAGGTTTTCCAGTTAACGTCTTACTAGGAGATAAGAAAAGTACATTATCTGTACTTGGAGCCATAGTTCGATCCGATTCATAGAAATCAAAGTGAACATGTATTCTTTTCCCATAGCCTACCCACTTAGCACTCTTTACAGCTCAAATGCCTTCGCCAGTAATCGATACGAGTGCAAACGCGCCTCAATGTTGTGGATCGGTGAAACCACCATAAATTCATCTGCTTGATAGGCTTCATTCAGCTTCAGAATTTGCTCTTTCACCTGTTGTGGTGTGCCGACAATTCTTCTATGGCGTCCGTTTCGAATCATAGCATAATCATTTTCTGTGTACGGGTAATTGAGCGCCGTATTCACAGAAGGGAACGAAGGCAGCAGCATTCCGCGTCCTAATGATAGGAAAAATAAGTCTGTGCTCAACGCCAGCTGATTCGCTTCCTCCTCCGTATCCGCACAAATCACCAAAACAGCGGCAAGGGAATGAGGCTTCTCATTTAAGATCGACAGTGTGAAATGCTCCCGATAAATACGAAGTGCTTGCTCACAGTCCGCATTACCAAAAAACTGCGCAAAACCAAAAGCTGCCCCTTGATCTGCAGCAATTCTTGCACTATCATACGAGGAACCGAGCAACCAAATTTCAGGTGCTGTCTGAATAATCGGAGATGCGTGCAGCGCCGCAAACCTGTGTCCCGCCGGTAGTGAATCATATAAATAACCCGTCAAATCAGCAATCTGCTGCGGGTACTGATCAACGCTTGTATACTTTCCTTCTTGCAAAGCACGTGTAGAAATGGGCATACCGCCAGGTGCTCGCCCCAAACCAACGTCAATACGTCCAGGGTGTAAGGCTTCCAGCAACCGGAAGTTTTCTGCCACTTTATAGGCACTGTAATGAGGCATCATAATGCCGCCAGAGCCCAAGCGTATACGTTCTGTTTTGGCAGCCAAGTGTGCGATTAGCACTTCAGGACTTGAGTGTGCTAGCGCCTGTGAAGCATGATGCTCCGACACCCAGAATCGGTTATAGCCAATTCGATCTGCTTCTTGTGCCAGTTCGGTTGTCTCTGCCAACGTTTGCGCGGCATTACGACCTTCCCCAATTTGCGATTGATCTAGAATACTTAATTTCAACATTTACAATCACCTCATCTCAACTGTAACATAATTAAGCACAGAATAGCAAAAAACACTTCCCCTTATGTAGTATCTTCTCCTATCCCCCCATTTTAATAAAATTCTCATCCAATTAGTCAGCTTGCGACAGAATCTCTCAATTTACACCTCTACCATTTTTATACATTTGGTGATATTTTAGAATATACATCCTAGCGAGGGAGAGATTAATATGAAGACCATTTACGAGAATTATAGAGGTTTCAAAATTAGCAAAGAGGACGCTACCTATAACGCTATTCACGCTGATCGAATTATGTTTGCCCAATCGCCGCTAAGTACGGTTCTGGATGCAATCGATCATTACATCGACATGACGGCGAGCTCAGAATCATCTGACGATCTGTCCACTTTTCCGCAAAATTAACGGATAACGCATTTCCCAATCCGATGGATACGATTAAAATGGCGCACCCTACACATATAACTCCTGCACCACTAGCAGGTGGTTGAAAAGTAAATTGAAATCGTGGCAGCTCTTCGGCGCTGTGTACGTGTATGAAAGAAAAACGCAACCGTCCCCATTTGGACGGCTGCGTTTTTTTGCTTCTATGGTCGAACTCTCGTCATTTTATAAGTTGACTTTATCGACTTGCAGCTCCCTCTTCGTCTCTTTCAGACAGGGCAAGTCGATTTAATCGACTTGCAACGCCCTCTTCGTCCCTTTCAGACAGGACAAGTCGATTTTATCGACTTGCAGTGCCCTATCGTCTCTTTCACACACGGCAAGTCGACTTTATCGACTTGCAACACCCTCATCGACTCTGCTGCACATGCCAAGTCGATTTGACCGTCTGACTCTGATTTAACCCGAAATATCCGAATTAAAAGGATGATTCCTTTTCAGTATTATCAAATAGTCAGCTTCTATCGAACTAAATCCCCCCTTTTCGATACGACAAGTTGAACGGGACGATTTAGTTCTGCAAATTCGGACTATTCAAGTATCAATGCCGCGAATCGAGTAGTTAATTCGACGATTTCGGACTAACGATCTCCAATTACCACTTACAACATCACATGCTTCACGTTCATCAGCTCCGCGACCTTCTGAAACTGAGACGCATTGTGCCCAATCGACATCGCGCAATGATGCGTCGGAGCCTCAGCGAACCAGCGCGACATGTACGCGTCTGGATGCTCACGGAATTTCACCGGCGTCTGCGTGTTGCCGATCTTCATGATAGGCCCGTTCGTCGACTCGCCTTCACTAGAGATCAGCTTCAGCCTGCCGTCGCCAGTCTGCGTCACGTTCAAGGTCGTGATCGCTCCGGTTTTTACCTTCGCCTCGACGGAAACGCCGGTGCCCTGCTTCCCGTGATACAGCCCCATGCCGCGTAGAATCGGCTTTCCTTCGGAAATCGCGATGTGGAACGGTCCGTCATGGCCCAGCAGAATCGTCTCGTCGATGTAATCGACTACGACGATTTCGGAGAAGGAGCCGCCGACGCCGAGAATGTCGCTGATTTTCATCGCGACAGCTGTCTTCAGGTCGCCTTCGCCAGAACAAGGAATTCCTCGCGCAGTCAGCAGCGAGTGCCCCACGATGAAGCCGCCTTGCAGCTTCTCGTATTCACCACCAGGCGCACCGTGGTAATAGTACGACAAGGCGTCTAAATCATAAGCGCGCACCAGCTTCTCCTGCGCAGCAGCAACCTTGCAGGACCATGCGAGCTGCTCCTCTGTCGGCTTTTTCGCAATCGGATCTGATGGCGAGTCTCCGCTAATTTGGAACATCTCATGCAGCTCATCCAACTTCCGTTTCACATCCTGCGGAGTCACCTCACGCAGCATGCGGTCCAAATCACACATTTCCAACACTTCGACATGCAAACCTGTCTGCGCGGAAATCATGGTAAAATCACTATACATATCCAGCATGCCGCTGTACGTATTGCCAAGGAAGCCGAAACGGCTCTGCTGAAGCGTTCTAGGCACAGCTGCGGCGCGAACCCACTCTTCGATCTCCTTCCATGCACGGATCGCTTCACGGCGCTCATGCGTCACCTCGTCCGTTAGGGAAATCGCTGGCGTGTAATCAAGTCCTAGAACTCCGTTCACCACACGAAACGGAATACCTGCGCGATTGAATACGTTAGCAAACTCCGGTACAGGACAAGCTCCGCAATGCGCTAACCATTCCCCCGTCGTGGATTGCTCGTAGTTGAGTCTAGCCGTTGGCTGCAAGTTGAGAAACACAACCGGCGCTTTACAAATTTGATGCACAGGCAACACGGTTGAGCTCGTCGAATAAGTTGCCGCGTGACAGAAAACAAGGTCAACATGACGTTCATTCAGCCACTCGCCAGCCTTCCGTCCCTCTCCTTCTGTATCAACAAGACCATAGTAATACACATCCGCCCATGCGGACATTTTGCGTTCGATGAATCGTCCGTATTCTTCCAGACGCTCTTTAAGTCCAGGAAACTGCTCCCAATAGGCGCGAAGCCCAACCGAATATAAACCAATCCGTGGTTTAAGACTTGCTTTAATAGCGGGATATATCGACATGTTCACCACTCCATTCATTCATAAATAATAACTTTATAAACTCATTGTAATGGCTTACAATACAGATAACATCCAAGTATCTTGGTTAAAAATAATAGAATCTTGCTCGGAGTTGGTTATCCCGTATGAAAGAGAATTTCACTACCGCATGGTCTGAGGACTCCATTCGCTTCATCTCAAGTCCTTCCGCATTTGCGAAAGCAAACTTGTATTACGTGCAGGAAATAGGTCACTTCCATACGCTTCCTGGTTACTACACGGAACGAGAAGGGCTGGATTCCTATCTCATCGTCTATATCTTAAAGGGATCCGGCAATCTAACCTATCGGAGTAAAACTTACGCTTTACAAGCCCATCTAGTATTCTTTATCCATTGTCAGGATTATCATCATTATGCATCTGATCCCAGCGAGCCTCTAGAGCTGCTATGGGTTCATTTAACAGGCAGCTCGACGGCAGCCTATTATGAGCATTATACAGCGATGCATGAGCCTGTCCTGCAACTGCCGCATGAAACGCCAGTGCCTGCGTTAGTGAGACAAGCCCTCCAAATTCAACAACAAAGAAGCGCAGCAAGTGAACTGCTGACCTCCAAATTACTAGTTGAACTGCTGACAACAATCGTCCTCTCCGCACAGCAAGGAGACTTGTCCGAAGTGGACAAGCCTCGTTACATTGAAGACATTTGCCAAACACTTGAATTGCGATATACAGAGTCCATTTCACTCGATCAGCTAGCTCATGAGCACGCCGTTAGCAAGTTTCATTTAGCCAAACGCTTCAAGCAATATACCGGCTTCTCTCCGCACGAGTTCCTAATCGGTATTCGAATGAGCCATGCAAAGGAGCGTTTGAAATACTCGGATATGCCCATATCCGAGATCGCCGCAGCAGTGGGCATAGACAATGTCAGTCACTTCATCAACCTATTCAAGGACCGTACAGGCGACACGCCACTGGTCTATCGCAAGAAATGGCAGCGCCCCCGCTGAGGGGGACTGCTACTTCCACTCCGTCTCATCCAACACAGCCGGAATCTCAATCCAAGCACGAACGCCCTGATCTTCCCTGAGTGCATACTGCAGCCCATAACCCTCACCAAAATGCAGCTGAATCCGCTTCTGCACATTAATAATTCCAAACCCTTTATTATTCTCTTTCCCATGCAAAATGGCGTTCAACATCCCGATATCCGCGGAGCGATATCCATTATCTTCTACGCTGATGATGACTTTGCCGTTCGCCTGCTTCACTTTAATCCATAACTCACCGTCTTGCTCCATGTTTTTGATCCCGTGTAGAATTGCATTCTCGATAATCGGCTGCAGCACGACTTTAGGCATCAAGAATCGTTTGGCCTCTTCTTCGATTTCCCAATGCGCCTGGAAGCTATATTCATAGCGGAAAAGCTGAAGCCTTACATAGGCCTCGGCATGATTGATTTCTTCCATAATCGGAATGAGCAGCTTGCCCTTGCTAAGCCCGATACGCATAATAAGCGACAAATCTTTGATCATTTCAGCCGACTCGGCTGCCCCCTCCATCAACGTATGCCAGTAGACAGACTCCAAGGTGTTATAGAGCAGATGCGGATTGATTTGGGTATGCAAAATCGATAATTCGACTTCCTTGTGCTTCAATTCAAGCTCGTATTGATCATAAATCGTCTGATTCAACCGATTCGTCATGTGAATGAAATGATTGTTAAGCAACACGATCTCATTTTTACTCTCTGCATGCAGCGTAATCGCGAGCGGCCTGCCTGGATGGTAGGAATTCGTGATCCGAGCTAACCGGGAGATCGGCTTTAGGATCGATTGAATGAAGTACATGCTCGCCAAAATGAGAATCAAGAAGTAAATCAACATAATCCAATCTACTAGCCGCTGGACACTAATATGATCCACAATGATCGACTGCACCGGCACGCGCATCAACAGCTTCGTCGTCGAATATTCACTGGTATGAATAACAGACATGATCTCGTTTCCGTTCTCATGTTGCTTATACACGCCATCCACTTTGTCAGCAGGTACTGCGACCTTCGAACCGATGGGGAAGGCTTGGGTATTCGTTGCCAACACCGTATTTTCTTCGTCCAACAGCAGTAATTCCGCATCTTTGTACTTATCAAAGGGGACGAAATCCATCTGCAGCGGCGTCTCGATACCCGACACAACCAAGTAACCGATCACGGTTTCCCCATTATAAATGCTGTTTAATTGCCGTAAATATGCCACAGTTTGTGTGTTATTCGGGTTAAAGCCGAACTTATCCATAACCCGAATAATGCCCTTGCCTTTGGCCGTGGAGACCGCTTTATACCAAGAGAGATCCGTCATATCCGTCGAATAGAACACTCCGTTATTCAGCAAATCCGAATTCGGAACGAACGAATAGAGCTTATCTTTGTCAGAGAAAAATAGGGAATACCGCACGGAATTCGTGGAATAATTATTCAAATATTTGTCTAGCGCTTTAAAGATCTCAAAACGCTCATACTCAGACGAGGATGGCACGCTAACCAATTGTTGGATTTCTTGCGAAATCATAATTTTCTCGGTTTTTTCTTCAAAATCACTGCTCTCCCGATCAAGGGTCAAGTGGCTGCCACGTACTAATTGAAGCAGGGCATTCCCCACCTGTTCTTCTGTAATGGATTCCAGCTTCTTCGCAACGACCAGATCCAGTACGAGAATCGGAATCACTACAAAAACGATGAGCAGCAGGATCAATTTTTTCATCAAGTTCATATTTTGCAGCATCTTACGCATTCCAGCTTACCATCCTTTCAAAAGCTTGCCACCCCACCAGCACCGCTCCATGTAAAGCACCTCTGTAATCTAAACTATCAGTAGGTTCGCTAAATCAGAGGCAATCTCCTCTAAGCAAAAAGAAAACGCCTCCAGAATTCGCATTCTGATGGGCGTTTCCCTCTAGCCTTTCACGCTAGACACGGATAAACCACGAACCATAAACTTTTGGAAAATCAGGAAGAACAGTACCGGCGGCAGCATGGCCATCGTCAAGACAGCGAATCGTACACTCCATGGGATGACCGAGTTGTAATACACGACATAACGGTAAATTCCCGTCGCGAGCGGATACATGCTTTTATCCGTCATCACGATGTTCGGCCAGTAGAAATCATTCCACGTCGTCGAGAACGACAGCATCAGCAACGTTCCAATAATCGGTGTCGATAGTGGTACGGCAATCCGAATGAAGGATTTGAATTCACTAGCGCCATCAATTCGTGCAGCTTCCAACACTTCCTTGTGAATGCCATCGAAGAAATTTTTGAGCAGCAGCATGAAATACGCATTGGCCGCAGCAGGCAGCCAGAACGCCCAGTACGTGTTGATCAAGCCTAAGCTTTTCAAATTCAAAAAGTTCGGAACGATGTATGTGGCCGGCGGTATCAACAGTGTCGAGAAGAAGAATAGGGTAATCAATCTCTTGAACGGCACTCTCAAATGCGATAAGGCATACGCGGCGAGCCCGATAAATAATAGGGAACATACGACATTACCGACATAGATGAAGATCGTATTTTTCAAAAAGGTCAAAAGTGGTAGATCGAAAGCTGTGAATGCATCATTATAGTTTTTCCAAATCCAATGCTTCGGAAAAAACGTCGGTGGAAAGGTGAAAAATTCTTCGCGTGTCTTCAAGGAACCAAAGAATGTATTCAAGAACGGATAAATCGTCGTAACCGCAATCCCTACAATGAGCAGCACAATAAGCGCGTAGCCAAATTTGACGGATCCTTTTTTGAAATCATGTGTGGATATTAATCCGCGTTCACCCTGCTTCATGCTTTCTCACTCCTACGCTGCATGACGTTGTATACAATGGACATTAAAATCAGAACGAAGAACATCAGGCTGCCCATTGCGCTTGCTTTCCCGAAATCCAAATCGCGGAACGCTGTGTGGTTGAGCCATAATAAGTACGTCAGCGTTGCATTATCAGGACCACCGTCCGTCATCGATAATTGCGCTTGGAACCCTTGTGAAGTTGTGATCAATTGCAGAAGCAATAACAACATCATTAAGGTTTTGATACTTGGCAAAATAATATAGCGCACACGCTGCCAGACACTGGCACCATCAATTTCGGCCGCTTCGTATAAATCCTTCGGAATGCCTACGATCGCCGCGATATAAATGAGCGTTGCTGCGCCAAAGCTTTGCCATGTTTCTAGAATAACAATCGAGACCATCGCCATTTTGGGACTGAAGAAGGACACTTGGGGAATCCCAAATTTCTGTAAAAAGCTGTTAATTGGGCCTACTGCATCATAGAACCACATCCACATCCCATACAAAACGATCGCTGGAACAGCGCTTGGCAAATAACTGATGATGCGTGCCGCACCCTGGAACCTGCGCAGCTCTGACACGGCTATCGCCACCAGAGGCGGGATCCAAAAGCCAAGAATAATACCTAAAGCCATATACATCAACGTATTCTTGATTGAAATCCAAAGCAGATCGTCTTTAAGAATACTCACATAATTTGCTAATCCAGTGAAATGATTGCCTTCTACAAAATCAACCGTGTAGAAGCTATAGAAAATCCCTTTGAAAATAGGCACCCATAAAAAGATAATGAATAACACCACTTCAGGTAAAATAAACAACGTACCCCATAAATACCAGTTCATTTTCTTTTTCGCTACTCTGTTTCCAACAACAGGTTGTACGCTTAGCTCTGCATCCATCCGATACACTCCTTAGCAAAATAAACGGCTACATTGTCCTCTTAGGACGATTGCGTTTATGGAGAAAATTAGCCGATTTATTAAGTGAAACATATATATTCTAATATTTTGAGAAAACCTCTACCCACGGCCACTTCCTACTTAGCAAGCGGCCGCGTGTAGAAGTAAGTTTAGGCTTACCTATTCGACCTTCACTTTGTCAAACGTTTCCGTTTGCACTTTGGCCGCGGCATCAGACAGTGCTTTTTTCAAATCCACATCTTTCGTTGTGAATACTTTTTGAATCACGTTTGCCATTTCTGTGTAGAACTTTTGAGCTTCGTATTGTGCTTCCGGTTTGCCATCCCATAAAGCTAGCAATTGCGGATCATATTTGAATACGTTGTCATACTTCGTTAATAGATCCGTGTATTTTTTACCGAAATCGGAAGAATCTTTCCAGTAGTTGATCGGTTGTGGAATGTACACACGGTTTTTACCTTTACGATCTTCGATTTCTTTTTGAGTTGAGTTCAAGAAATCGTCAGTGAAATACTCATCAGTGATCCATTTGAACGCCACTTCTTGTTGATCTTTGTCGCTCTTCGGATTGATAACACGGTAGTTACCGCCTAATACGCCTGTATGTTTTCCACCTTTTGTGAAGGAAGGCATTGGGTAAACAACGACATCATCCTTGCTGATTCCGCCTTCATTGATTGCCGTATCTGCTGCGTTACCGCTTCCGCACATAACCATTGCGCCACGTCCTTGTGCGAACGCATTCAATGCATCGCCATAGCCAAGCGCCCAGTTTTGCGGGATTAGGTTCTCATCCTTCAGCTTTTTGTAGAATTCAAGCGCTTGCAAACCTGCGTCTGAATTGAACGTGCCAACGACTTTACCATTATCTAGCTTTTGAACATCGCCGCCTGCTGCGTAAAGGAAATTCGTCCAGTTCCAGCCGGCTTCTGGTCCTTTACCCATCGGGATGAAGCCTGCGATACCTTTGGCTGGATCATTGATTTTACGAGCTGCATCAAGCAGATCATCCCACGTCCAGTCCATTGGAGGAAGAGCTACGCCTTTATCTTTGAACAACTTTTTATTCAATGTAATTGTCATCACGTAACCATCGATTGGCACGCCGTACGTTTTACCGTTAACAACAAACGGTTTGGAGAGCAGATCATTCATATCCTTGGAATGTGCCCAAGCGCTCATTGAATCCGTAATATCAGCTACCCATTTCTTATCGACAAGTACTTTACCTTCTGTTGCATACGTCGTATACTCGGTTGGCGCACTGTTGGAAGCCATTTTAATCCCGATTTCAAGCGGATTGTACTGCCAGTCATCCTTTTTGAAATCAACATTTGGATTTTTCGCTTTGAAACGCGCGATACGTTGATCCAATTGATCATTCTTTTCCTTTTGATCGGATTTAAAGCTCTCTGCCGTAATTGTTACTTTCTTCGCCGCAGGTGTTGCTGTTGCTGCAGCAGCTGTTTCTTTCGCAGCTGGCGTTGGGCTGGCTGTGCTCGTTGTTCCCGTGCTGGAACTACACCCCGCTAGTAATACCGTTAAAGCAATTGCACTCATTGTAGACGCTTTCTTTGCATTCATGTTTAGTTCCCCTTTCGAATCGCTTCTCACTTGTGGTTGCTACATTTTTGATTATAAAGGGAGATCATTCCAAGGGCGATGTGTCGTATTACGCTAAGTATGTCGTATCTTACGTACCTGCTTGCTTCACTTCGGAGATATTAATCCCGAAATGCTTCTTGAATATTTTGCTAAAGTGCTCCGGTGACTCGTACCCAATCTCCTCCGATATCTCGTACCGACGCTTATCTGTCGTCAGAATCAGACGCTTGCCTTCTTCCATCCGCAGCTTGGTGACATAGTCCCAAATGTTCGTCCCCATCACCTTTTTAAACAAATAACTCAAATAATTCGGACTTAAATGCACCGCATCCGCAATATCTTGCAGCTTCAAGCCTTTATCGCAGAAATGCTGCTCGATGTATACCTTCGTCTCATAGACGATCCGATGATTCGCTTCATCCACGCCAGCAACCGTTAGGTTAGGGTTCGTCGACAGGCTGTCTTTATCTTCAATATAGAACATATAGTGCCCTTTGTTGGTTTCACAGCAAGCTAAGCTTTCGAGCGCTTCCTTGTACATCACCGGCCATTGAGGAATCCCTTCTCGAATCCGAGAGATGCCGATCTGACTTTTCACATTCAAATACTTCTGCAGATTGGTATGAATCATTTGTGCCACCATCAGTAGTTGATTTACGCGAAGTGAACCTCGGCTCTCCTCTTCCGTAACTTGCAGCAGCAGGGTAAAAGTAGAGTTATGATTGTTGAAAATGAAGTGACTCCACTGACTCGCCGTTTCCTCCATAATGTTCAATGCGGCGTACTTCAACAGACTGCGATCCTTCCCGGTCGCTATTTCCTGATCATGGATACCACCGCGTTCCAGCGATAATTTGATGCTCATCATGCTAAAATAGGGCCCATCCATCCGATTGCCTAATGTCTCTATAATAGAAGTAACCTCGGACTCATGGATCGTCCCTGTTACCAGTTCGTTCAAATAATAGTTCGTCTCATGCGACATATGGCCTGGCAATGAACGAGAGCCTTCCCAGTTCGCGAAGCGTTGTCCTTTCTCCTCCTTCTCCTTAAGCAGCTTCGTCACGACCGAAAGGAGATGCGGCGGCGTAATCGGCTTTACCAGATACTCCTTTGCTCCAAAACGTATCGCTTTCTGCGCGTATTCAAACTCACCATGCGCTGATAAAATGACGATCGGAATGGATGGATCCTCGAGGAAAATGTTCTCGATGAGCTCTATGCCATTCATTTTCTCCATTTGAATATCCGTGAAAACGAGATCTATCGTCTCCAAATGTATAAAATCCAGCGCCTCAAACCCGTTATACGCGATAAATACCTCGTTGATGTCCAACTTCGACTGCTTCAAAATCGTCGCAACACCCTTACAAATCATCGGTTCGTCATCTACGACCAAAATATTAACCATGCTGCCACCTCGTTAGTTTACTAGCCTTAACTCCATTTTATTGTACAACAATCGGCGTGAATATGTGTTTTATTACGTTTATTGTGTTGAATGTGTGGTTGCTTGTATCCTCTTTCTTCAAGAAAAAAGAGCCGTCTTCATCATGAAGCGACCCTTTTCCAAACTTATCCTTATTTCGAAATTAGTTTGAAGTCATCATAATGGAAACCTGGCGCTACCACACAGGATACCAGAACTGGTTCATCACCCAGCGGCTTCGCCATCTGCCATACATGTGCAGGAACAAGTGCTTGCGGATGCTGACCCTTCAACACATCAGGCCCCAGAATGAACTCTTGTGTCACTTCAGGCTGTTCACTAGTTCCGCCAAGGGTAAGTAAGATTGGACTGCCTGAATGCCACAGCCATAATTCATCAGACAACACCGTGTGCCATTCTGAAAACTCTTCCGGATGGAGCAGGAAATAAATCGAAGTTGCTGCATACCGTGAGCCGGAGTAAGCTTCAGACAGAATCTCTTTCGGAATTTCGAAGGAGGCCTTCCATAGCTCTTTATACCAGCCGCCTTCAGGATGAGGTTTTAAATCCAAAGCTTGCACGAGTGGTGATCGTTGTTTCGTAATCATATGGTATCTCTTCTCCTATTTCTCTCTATCTTTTTTTCTGGTATTGCCGCTCTTTCTAGCAAAACCAAACTCGCAAAGAATGTATTATAGCATAGAGAAGTGCTATTTGGCATAGGAAATCATTCGATTTTCGAAACCCGCAACCAGCTCGAACGTATTGAAAAAGGGAACATCTAACAAATGTTGGGAAAAGAGGGATTACGATGCCGGATGATTTGAACCTTCGATTACGAGATGCGAAAGAACGCATGTTTCGTCTGCACAAAGCCGAGCGCAGAAGAGAAGAGCTTCTGAACAGAGTAAACGAGCAAGAACGCCTTATCCTACGACTTGAATTACAGCTAGAATCAGAGCAAGCAGATGTTGACAAATTGACTCGGTTATCATTAGTTAATCTATTTCACACCATACTTCGCAGTAAAGCGGAACAACTGGACATGGAACGTCAACAAGTACTTGCCTCTGCACTGCAATTAGATGCGGCGAAGAAGGCGCTGCTAGACACGAAGAACGCATTGATCCAAGTAGGTGATGATCTAGCTAAATTTCAACTTGCGGAAGTCGAATACGAGAAACTGATGGCTCTTAAGGAAGACGCACTCCTTCACGTCCCCGCTTCATCGCATGAGCTAGCGTCTATGAACGAATCCATCGCCGATCAGAAACTACTCGTCAAAGAGCTTCAAGAAGCTTTAACCGCAGGAAGGCTCGTACTAGCTTCCTTAACGGATGCCTCCAATAGCTTGGATAAAGCTGAGAATTGGGGAAAGTGGGACTTATGGGGTGGTGGTATGTTAAGTACCCATGCCAAGCATAGTCATGTGGATGATGCCAAAACGTTTATTCAGCAGGCGAATCATCAGATTCTGAATTTCCAAAGCGAACTGAAAGACTTGCATCATAGTTTCCAAATTGAGATTGATATCAGCTCCACATTGAAAATGGCTGACTATTGGTTTGATGGACTCATTGCCGACTGGATTGTCCAAGGACGCATCAACAACTCGCAAAACCAAACGCTCTCCGCGTTGAATCACATTCGACCTGTCGTTAATCGGCTGCAAACGGAGCATACTGCCGCAGAGGCAGCACTTTCCGGCATGCTGACCAAAAGAATCAATTGGATCGAGGAATCCCGTATAGACAATTGAAAATGACAACACAAACACCCACTCTCCAACAAACCGTTGAGAGTGGGTATTTCCATACGGAGGACAAGCAAGCTATTGGTCTCCCCATTTATGAACAATAGCCGCAATGATCTCCTCCTTCGTCTCCTCACTTAATCCATTCCGGAGCTCCGTAATGAATTCAATAAAGAGGAGCGACAGGAGTTCATTCATTTCCATATTGAGTGGATGATGATGTTTCCAATTCATATCGTCGAAGAAGACCCTCATCCGATTGACCTCGGCCGGGTGTAATCGGACGTTCAGTGTCAAATGACCCGTTCGATCCGTGTTCCCTACCTGAAAGGAGAGTCCCCATTGAAAGCCAGGCACGTTGCCTCCAGAAGGACGATCGTTGCTATTACTGCTTGCGACGATACCACCGAATTTACTCCGGAGTTGTAAAATATAGCTGTATAGATCCTTCCCCTTGCGGACATGATCCATAAAATTATCAAATAACAGATTCACGAGAAAGGTTTTGTTAATTCCTTCCAACTCTTCTTGCGAGGTATACACAATATCCTCTAAGAATGCATCAGCCCGACTGAAATAATCGCGAGGCGCTCGCACTTTAACCGTATGGTAAATATCAGCGGCAACGGTTCCCGCTCCCCTATGAAATAAACCTGTCCAGGATTTTAATGTGAGCATGGCGTATTCCCCCTTTTTCTCCCTCCTAAACTAGTATTCCGAATCTAGCAGAAAAATGACTGCCATTTGCCATGCAGACAGAAAAAAGCCTCCAACACCACACTGTGGCACTGAAGGTTATCTTCCATTTCTATGTTTTAGACGGTTTTATCTACATAAGCAATGCGATTCTGCTCAGCGAACTTTTTCAATTTGGCTGCCATAGCAGGAATATCGAAGCGGTTGAAGGTTTTGTTGTATACCCAACGCGGCGATTTGCCCGTCAGCTCAATAATGATTTGACCAGGTGCATGGACAATTTCTTTAATATTTTCCGCACCAAGCACAAGTTCCCTAGCTAAACCTCTCTTCGAGAGATTCGTTTTGGTTACGCGCAAGTAAGGTCTACGTACAAAATAAATTAACACCCCAACAACCAGATAACTGAGTGTTGTATACCAGTACATCTTGTCCCCTTCGGTTTTGGTCAACGTAATCAATAAGAAGATTGAAACTACGATGAAAAACGCAGCTAACATAATGCTTCTCCCTTTGAATACCACTGGACGATCCGGATCCGTTGAAATCGGTGCTTTCCCTTGTTTAGAACGGGTCTGGTTCACCTTTTTTGAATTTTTGCTAACCATTCTTTCCCACTTGCGTGACATGCCTTTCACTCCCTGCGTAGTAGTTACCCTTGTCTGAGCAGATGCCATATGGCGTCTCCACTCTCATCTTCTCATAATCCCATACTTAGGACCGAATGTCGATATTTAGCTTGTATATAGGGCAAAAGGAGCCCCTTTCAGGGCCCCCTCACATACATAGACGCGCTCGTCGACTAATTCACGTTCGTATTATACAGATTTCCTCCACCTGTCCGCGTATCATTCGCTGCTGTCGTCCCTGTAGCTGCACTTGTTGCGTAGACAACATAGCCCGATGAGTTATCCAAGTTCACCGTATTATGGTCAAATGCGTTATTCGTGCCCGTGGCATAATCCGTTCCATGCGTACGAACTTGAAAAGCATCGACCACATTCGCGTTTCCATTTCGGAACCCTTGGTTATAACGAATTATGGTATTCACGCCTTTGACATCGATGAAGCTGTCTGCACTGTTCGCTCCGCTAATTCCCGTGCCATTAAACGTGCAATATTCGATGATTGTGTCACTCGCCCCTTCTTTTACATCAATATGTTCCGCGGTAATCCCACCGTTAAAATTCGTATGACTGATCGTATTCCCTATCACAACATGCTCATAGTCAGAGCTGGAATCTGATCCAACATAAGCGCCTTCTCCATAACCGGCTTGGTATTTGCCTGTATCATAGATGAGGGAATACGTCAGCGTATTATACGAACTGCCATCGCGGAAATGAACACCTTCGTCGCCGACGTAATGAACATTGACATTATTCAGTAGATTATTATTCCCATTGTCGATGATGATGCCCTTCTGCGCATTCGTAACTTCGATATCGCGAATTTGCCAGTTGTCGCCTGTCAAATGAATACCATACGAGCCATCATTCACGTTTGCTCCTTTCAGAACAGCCGGGTTGGCGGCATCACAACTTTTAAGCTTAATGGGATTCGAAGCTGTGCCGCTTTGTCCCGAATAAAAGAGACCTTGGCCGCCAGGGTCACCGCTGGTTGACCGATTCCCCACATACGTGCCTGGTGCCAGTAAAATGGTGGACCCCGCTGTCGCGTTAATCAGCGCATTTTGAATAGCTGCCGTAGTATTGAGTGCATTCGTACAACCTGTTGGTGTTGATCCTGCTGAAGTGGACACATTAATTGTACTGCTCTGACTGGAGGCATTACCCGCAGCATCCTTCGCCTTGACATAGTAGCTGTAAGACGTGGAAGCCGATAATCCTGCATCTGACGTCGAAGTGCCAGTGACCGTTTTGAGCAGCGAACCATTACGATACACATCGTACCCCGTTACAGCCACATTATCGGATGCAGCGCTCCAGCTGATGTTAATTTGACTACTAGAAGCCGCTGTGCCAGTCAGACCTGTTGGTGTGGTTGGCGCCTGTGTATCACCGCTGCCTCCACTGCCACTGACAATAACAAGCTGCGGTTTATTCGACGCATTCTCATTACTATTTAAAGTCGTGTATTTACCTACACTTTCCTGCAGAGCAAATGAAACGACACCATCCCCAGCTGCCTCTGCGGTGACATACGAGGTAACATCAATTTCGTTGTACGTGTTCGTCGTATTGATGCCAACACTCCCTGCTGATGTACCCACTGTCGGTTTCGTGTTCCAAGTAATAGCGGATTGCGTCCAGCTATCCGTCGTTTGATAGGCCGACAAGACAGTCGACGATGAGGCACTGCCGTACACCCCCAGTTTCGCGCTCGTAACCCCCGAAAGGCCTGCCAGGCTAAATTTGAGGTACGTATACCGAGAGGCACCGGGGTCATTTTTGACATATAATGATGTCGCTGTCCCGAAATTGCTAGTTGGGTTCCCTTCATGAACATAAGAATCATCAAATGGCCCTAATGTGGTCGTAGCTGCACCCGCTACTGAGGGAATCGCCAAGACCATGACAGATGAGAGCAGCACAATCATACGCTTCCTGCCTTTGAAATTCTTGAAAAATGTGTTCATCATTATTCCTCCTACGATTCTTATGGTTAGCGCTTACATTTCAAATTATAGGAGAGAATCCTAAGCCCGTGTTTTCCGCTATTGTTCAGAACTTGCACGGTATTGCTGTCTTTTATACTTGCATGCGATAAGCTTTGGGCGTGGTGCCTAGTACCGTTTTGAACACGCGTGAAAAGTAAGAACCGTTCTGGAACCCCACTTCTTGCGCAATGAAACTCGCTGTCTTCGATGTCGTTTCCAATAGCAGACAAGCTTCCTTTAATCTTCGCGAAATTATGAATTCAGTAATCGTACAACCCATTGATTGACGAAAAATATGAGATAAATAAAAGGTAGACAGGTGCAAATCGTCCGACATGCGCTGTAAGTCGAATTTATCTCTGTAGTGTCGTTCAATCCACTCTGTGATCTGTCCTGCTGTATGGTTGCTATTCACTTGGCGCAATTCCTTATGACCCTGAAGGAGATCACCTTCGAATGGCTCGATTTGCTGAAGCAGAGCTAGTAAGCAGAGAACAAACTCCTCTTGCTGTTTATGAGGGGGCAAACGCCTTAATTTGCTAGATAAATGCTCATATAACTTGGCTGCGTGCTGTTGTTGCGGCAATACAGGACAAACTAGCGCAAGCTTCCAGAGGGTGTTAAACCACGTGCGAATCCCGCGAAAAGCCCGAAGCCCTGCATCTAGTCGATACGGATCAAACATGAGGACGGAACGGACAAAAGGCCCTTTTATTTGAATGCGATGCAGCTGATAGGGCTGAAAAATGAGCAGACATCCTGGCTCAATATTGAACCACCTTTTGTTTACTTCCACACGTCCGTACCCTTCATAGACATAGAGGAACTCCATACAGGTATGCGCATGATACACTTCCCAATTCGGATTCCTACTCGACTTTTCATGATTAAGATGAAAGGGTTCTTTGATCACATCCACATTAGTGCTGAGCTTCAACAGCCTTCCCTCCCTATATTGGAAATAGTTGGATCATCTAAACGTGAGCACACTTTATCACATCCTCAGGCTTCCTGCTTGTATTAAAAATAGAAAAACCTGTGTTTTCTATAGGTTTTGAAAAAAAAAGCAGATCCCTTATATGTCTCCCTAGGGAGAATATACAGGATCTGCCTTCCCAGCTATGAACCTTACTACTTCTCTACACGTTCGCCTTATCCACTTTCTTGTCCGAGACTTCCAGGTGCTCTGGCGACTCTTTCCCTTCCCCAACCAGCTCTCTCGCTGAATTTTTGAATTCATGCAGCGTTCTTCCAACTGCACGACCAAGCTCTGGCAACTTGGAGGGTCCAAACAAGACTAAGACAACCAATAAAATTAACATGATGCCTGGGAAACCTATATTTTGCAGCATACAATCATCAACTCCCCTTCATTAGTCTTGGTTATGGTGCTTGGGATAGACAGCAACAGCTTCAATTTCAATTAACCAATCCGAGCTCACGAGGCCTGCCACACCGACGGTAGAGCGAGCTGGCTTCACAGGATTCGCTTCAGTACCGAAGAATTGTGCATATGCGTCAAACCAGCCCTGATAATCAAATTTGCCCTCTTTCGCTGCATCAGCTGCAACGTAAACACGTAGATAAGCGACATCCGCCAGTGTTAACCCTTTATCATTTAATTGCTTCTCAATTTCTTTCAGGATGCCCACGCCTTGTGCTTTCGTATCGCCATACTTCTCGTAGATTGTCTTCCCATCTTTATTGAGAACTGGCGGCACGGTTCCACTTGTAAATAACGTAGATGAGCCAGCAGGAATGGACACACCAGTAGCAATCGAAGAGGCCGGATTTCCGTAGAATTCAACTTCATTAATCGGTTCTGCTGGGTATTTATTGGATTTCTCCGCCCCTGCCGCATAGGCGCTTACACAAATCAGGCATGAACCCACTGTGACAGCAACAATGGTCTTCCACTTCCTTGTTATGTTCGTTACATTCATCCTATTTCACTCCTTCTCCTTCTCTTTCTACTCTTTCATTACGCGCTCATGAATTTCAGTGACGACTTTCCGCGCAGACTCAATCGCACCAGCTTGCCATGCGGTAATATAACTAATGTGCTCCCCAGCCAAATAAATACGGCCATCTGGTTTGCAAAGTGTTGGGTAATAGTTTTTGCGATCATCTGCCGTGTAAGAGGCCCATCCGCCTAGATTATACTTTATTTTCTTCCAATCGACCGAGAAGGAAGTCTCGAATTCTTTATAGTATTGCGGATGAATCTTTGCCCCTTGACTGATAGCATAATCTTCCCGCGCTGCTAATGACATTTTACCGATTTTATCGGCGCTGCCACCGAACGTGTAATAACCTAGCAGTATCCCTTTTTTGGCAAAATAGTCTGTCGGCGGGTAATAGATATTGGCAATATCCATATTCGTCAAAGAGCTTCCACCGTAGATCTGTTCATCTTCTTCCCAGAACCGACGCTTAAACTGAAGACCAATCTTCCCCGCCGAAGCATAGCTAATTTTCGAGATGGCCGTTGACATTTCGGGCGAGAAGTCAGCTTTAATGTCTTTGAGCACTGGAAGTGGAATCGTACAGATGCAGAATTCACCTGCGACTTCCTTATTGGCACCGCTATTCAAATCCTTATACAGAATACGAACACCTTCTGAGGATTGCTTGATCTCTTGCACTTCCGCGTGATATTCAATATGATCGCCTACTCGTTTCTCAAAAGCTTTTGCAATTTGATCCATACCACCTACTGGATGGAACATCATCATTTGCTGATCATAGCTATATTCACTGCTAAAAAATTGCCCAAAGCCTGAATTAATAATTGCTTTTAAGCTAAAAGGATCCTTACGGACACCTGCATCAAATTTACCTCCTGGTTCCTCTACATAGCCGGCTCGTTCTGATCCTTTATAGAACAAATCAGCACTTAAATCCCCTTCGGTTTTGAGATAGGCAACCAGCTTAGCTTTCTCTTCTGAGGTTAGAGGCAGATCCAACGCATTCTGATTAACAGCCTTTGCCAGCATTTCAGCGACATAGCCCCGAACATCAGCTTTGGCCTGACGCTTTGGTATTTTCACTCCTGACAATTCACCGACACCTTCATTGTAGTAATACCCGCTCTCATTCACATTATTAAAGGGCTCAATTGGCACTCCAAATTTGCGAGCATAGTCCAGTGTCACGTGAAATTGAGGAATCCGCATCGGCCCCGCGTTGAAGTACATCCCATTGTCAAAGCGAGCAACCTGCTTCGTACCACCAATTTCAGTTACTGTTGTTCCTCTGCGTACGGACCATGCTCTTCCGCCGGCACGCGCTCTTGCCTCCAGAATCGTGCATTGATATCCTGCCATGCCAAGCTCATACGCTGCTGTCATTCCGGCGATCCCTGCGCCAAGGATAATAATTTTCTTTCCATTGCGGTTCGTCGAAGTAAGATCCCATTTCGATGGCGGCGTATAGTCAGCCGCTTTCATCGTTTCCGGTGAAAGCAGTCCTAATGTTCCCATCACACTAAATAGTGCAGCTGACCCACCTATTTTCCCGACTGTTGTCAAAAATTGTCTACGTGTGATTTGATCTTCTTGGATCGGCGTCTTCTCCATGCTTCCAACTCCTCGTTTAAGTTTGGCTATCCGCTACTTAAACGTACCAGTGAGTAAGCTATTCGTCATCGTTTTATGTGAGACTATCTGACATAAATAATAATTATACCGAGATAATCAACGGTTATTTGATCATTTTTCCATATGATGATAAGGTTTTTCTAATAAATGTCATATTAACGTTAAATTATCTAACATTTAAAATGGAGGGAATAAACGAATGATGATGACAAAAAAGAAAGTGATACAGATTGGTATCGCGTGTGAACTAACAGGGCTATCTGAAAGACAAATTCGGTACTACGAGGATCGTAAACTTATTTTTCCAGAGCGAAGCAAGGGCGGAGTTCGTAAATATTCCTTCGAGGATATACAAACCATCATGGATATTCACACAAAATTAATCGACGGCTATCATACGGTTGAATTACGACGAATGCTGGCAAGCTTATAATTTATCTCTTACTCTAGATTGGAGGACTCGTATGCAAATGAAAGAAATGATGTCACTCGTAGAACATTTAGATGAGCTGCGCACACGCATAATTCGCATTCTTATCGCCATTATCCTCACCTTACTCGTTGGATTCGCCTTTGCTCAGAAGATTCTACTCTTTCTCAAGCAAACCCCACCTGCAACAACGATAACTTGGCACGTCTTTTCACCGATGGATGGGATTCGCATTTATATGTTGATTGCCTTTGCCATCTCCCTTACGTTGACCCTCCCCTTCATCCTCTATCAACTTTGGGCCTTCGTCAAAAAGGGATTAACCAAGGAAGAACAAACGGCCACACTACGCTATATCCCCTATACATGCTTATGTTTCTTGATTGGTGTAGCCTTCGGCTACTTCATTGTCTTCCCGATGTGTATGAAGTTTACGATTGGCATTACTGAGAATCTTGGATTAACTCAAACGTATGGCGTATCTCAATATTTCAGCTTTATGTTCAACATCATATTACCGTTATCATTGGCGTTTGAGCTCCCTATTGTGGTTATGTTTCTGACGAAACTGAGGCTGTTGAACCCTAAACTGCTGCATAAAGTTCGCCGATATGCGTACCTCATCCTGATCATTACCGCCAGCTTAATTTCTCCGCCTGATCTAATCTCACATCTTATGGTAGCAATCCCTTTATTTGCTTTATATGAGATCAGCATTCTCTTATCCCGTGTCGTCGACAACAGACACACGAAAAAGTCGAATTCCCCTCATGTCGAACTGGGTATCTCTTAAAATAGTGCTTCTCTCTCATTGTTCATTCCACCTAATTTGGATATAGTAGCTTCATAACCGGCTTCCAGAAAAGGTGAAATATGCGAATTGAACAACTCTTGTATATCATTGAAATTAATCAGACGGGTTCTATTTCATTAGCAGCTGAAAAGCTTCACGTTTCCCAGCCAAACATCTCTCAAGCGATTGGCAGCTTAGAGGAAGAGCTTGGCGTGAAGCTTTTTAACCGTTCACGCATCGGGGCTGTTCCCACTGAAGACGGTAAACTCATCATTACCAAGGCGATTGAGATCATGAATAAAGTAGAAGAGCTTCGAGAAACAGCCAATTTTCAATTCAACCAACTCTCTGGCTCCCTTTCGATTGCAGCAGTACCTAGTCTTTGCTTAAGTGTACTGCCACCTACGTTAGCTATTTTCAAAGATAAATACGCGGATGTCGATCTTGTGATGTTGGAATTGGATTATCCACAGGTTCTCCAAGAAGTTCTATGTGGACAAGTAGATATCGGACTTGTTTCTGTCTCACGAGATCATGAATGCAAGTATCCTCAACTCATCATGGAACATTTGATGGATTGTCGCATCATGGCTTATGTTAGTAGAAAATCACCACTATCACACAAGTCTAGCATTTCCATTAAAGAATTATTGGAACATCCTCTACTTGTCAGCTCCGACTATTTAATTAAAACTTTCAAAAAACACGGTGAACCTAATATTTTATTCAAACTCGGAAATTCGGAAGCGACGAAACGATTTATTACCGAAGGAATCGCTATCGGTTTTTACACCGAAACAGGAATGAGAAAAGACCCTTATGTAGAAACAGGCCAAATTATTGCTCTGGAGATTACAGGAGAGGATTTCGGCGTTTCATTTCGCACTATTCGTCTCAAAAGTCGTCATCTATCACAGACTTGCAAAGAATTCACCAAGGAGCTCAAAGCTAGTATCGCCACCTTGTTGTAATTACAATTTAATCAGCTTGAAAGTAGGCATATTCCCTTCTCCCCTCACATAAGATGTATAGTTGCTTATTTCTGAAAACCAAGTGAAATTTTACAGAAAACTAAGTTCAAACTTGAAGGGATGTTGATTTCGTATTCTTACTCTAGAGCAAATTCAATTCATTGAGACACAATGTATGAACCCACAAGATGCCATTATTATTCGTCTACTTATTGAGGGAGTCGCTCCACATGAAATTGTGTACTTAAAAGGTACTTCCTTAGATGAAAAAAACCAAATACTTACTGTCTCTGATGCCCTCGGCGTCAAAAGGCACATGCAAGTCTCCAAAACCTGTGTGGAACGGTTTCAATCCGCGCTCAAGCAAACGAAATATGTCACCAGCAGTGGCGACCACTTCACGCAGCATAAGCTAACTGACTTAAGAAAGAGCCCTTTTCTGATTAAAATGAGCATGGGCGACTACATCGCCAATCGGGCGATGATTACGGAATTGGATTCGGTCATTTTACGAACGATCTATATGCGTCTTCGGCGCTTAGCTGAAATGTTCAATATGCCAGAGCTGACCCACCTTACTACGGTGAAGCTGGAGTTGAAAGAACTCGCACATGCGTGAGAGTGAGTGTGTGTGAAGTAAGTGAATGATGAGTGAAATAAATCCATAGATGGAAAGTCAAAGGCCAACTGGCCTTTTTTTATTGGGTAAAATCAAAAAAAAGGCAGACTCCCCAAAAGGGAAGTCCACCTTATTCATTCCACCTGAAGCTGATGCTGTCGCTTCCTTCGTTTCAGTAATTCCGGCAATGCTATGCCGAGCATAGTAACGATCACACCTATCCATTGAAGCCCATTCACGGATTCGTTCAGGACAACAAACGACATAACAACAGCGGTCGGCAGCTCCGCAGCGCTCATAATGGTTGCCATCCCGCCGCCAATTCGCGGCACACCGATTGCAAAAAACAACGGTGGGATCACAACGCCGAACAAGGCTAGCAGCAGCGCCCATGGTAATAACGACTCATGCAGCGAGCCATTCCATAGAAAATGCGGCGGAAAGATCAGCATGACAATGAGGAACGAGCCCGTTTGCATCACAGCGCTTCGAGTGATCGGAGCAACCTGCTTAGCGACCCTGCCACTCATGGCGATAAACACAGCATACGTAAGGGCCGATAGCAGGCCTAAACCAACGCCGAGCCAAGAAGGCGCTTCGAGATTTCCTTTTAGATAACCACTAGCCATGATAATCCCTATAAATAAGAAAATAAGTGCAATTAATTTTTCCTTGCTTGGTCGTTTACGATCGATTACAGCCTCTAGCACAATACCGATCCATGTAAATTGGAATAATAATAAAATAGCAAAAGACGCTGATACATATTGTAATGCTGCATAATAAAATATACCGGTAAGACCTGAGCTAGTTCCCACTAGCATGAGGGGAAGCACTTGACGCGGTGTTACACGAAACAAATGTGTAGCGGATCCTTCTCGTGCAGATTTCGCTGTTACGAAAGCCATCAACCACAGCATGATGAGACCAAATAAAATTTGACTGCCAACAACCTCACCTACATGAAATCCGGATTCATAGGCTTTCTTCACGAAAGTTGACAGAAGACCGAAGCTGCAAGCGCCTGCTAGCACATACACATAATACTTCATGCTAATGACCTGAGCAAAATGTCTCGAACCGTATCTCTGGTCATCACTTTATATTGTCCAATACTCGGTTTCATGAATGATTTATGCACCAATTCTTCGATACGCTGGTCATCGATTCCGTAATACCCAAGTCGACTCGGTGCTCCAAGTGAATCCCAGAACTGCCTCAGTGCCTGAATGCCTTCCTCCGCCACTTCATGATCTGTTTTGCCAGCAGCATCGATTCCGAAAACCGTCATAGCCAGCTTTTTCATTCGCGATGGATCTTCCTCCGCACAGTGCGCCATCCAGTTCGGGAATACGATTGCTAAACCCCCGCCATGCGGAATGTCGTAAACGGCTGATAAGCCATGCTCAATTTGGTGAGAAGCCCAGTCGCCTCCATCCGTACCACTGGAAAGCAAGCCATTGAATGCCGTTGTACCGGCATACATGATGGTAGCGCGATGCTCCACATTCGTAAGATCAGCCAAAAGCTTAGGAGCTGTTTCTATAACTGTGAGAAGGACAGCCTCCATGAAGCGATCCATCATCGGCGTATTATCCGTGCGGTGGAAATATTGCTCAAGTACGTGGGACATCATATCCACAATCCCGTATACGGTCTGATCAAGAGGAACCGACACCGTGTAGGCAGGGTCCAAAATTGAAAATGCCGGATACGCTAATGGACTGCCCCAACCGCGCTTCTCGTTACGCTCCCAGTTGGTAATGACCGAAATATTATTCATTTCAGAGCCTGTCGCGGCAAGTGTTAGTACCGTGCCTAGTGGAAGGGCCTTCTCTGGCTCGGCTTTCTTGGTGATGATATCCCACACATCACCTTCATAATAGGCGCCAACTGAGATCGCCTTCGCGCAATCAATCACGCTGCCGCCACCCACGGCAAGAATGAGATCAATCTGTTCTTGACGGCAGAGGGCAATTCCCTTTTTAACCGTTGTCAGCCTTGGATTAGGCTCTACACCGGACATTTCGATCACAGTCGCTTCCATATGTTGCAGCTGCTTGAGAACAGCATCGTATACCCCATTCTTGTAGATGCTTCCTCCACCGTACACGAGCAGCACTCGTTTGCCAGTCGTACCTAGCTCTTGTTGCAGTTGTTTGATCTGGCCTTCGCCAAACCATAATTTCGTTGGATTCCATTGAATAAATGATTGCATATGTGTGTAAACTCCTTCGATGACTAATATCTACAGAAGTATATCACAAGTCGTATTCAATATCATTGGTAACACCTTTTGGGTAGACACGATTCTACTACAAACAAAAACCGTACACCTCTAAGTAAGATGTACGGTTTGGAGAACTTATATGCGGTGTAAAGGGAGTGAGAACGAAATACTGCAGCCCTGGCCTAAGCGGCTTTCCGCCCAAATTTGCCCACCGTGATATTGGATAATTTCCTTGGCGATTGCAAGTCCTAAGCCACTGCCGCCTGAATTACTGCGCGATTTGGATGCCTTATAGAAGCGTTCAAAAATATGGGGCAGATCTTCCTCACTGATCCCAACGCCAGTATCCGACACCCGTATAACCAGCTCATAGGGTTCATCTCTAATTTCCACACGAACGTCAATGAAACCGCCGCTAGTAGAGAATTTAATCGCATTATAGATCAGATTCGCATAGACTTGTTCGATCCGATCCGGATCAACGGTTAACAGCATTTCTTGTTGACCATCGATGTGTCCCATATCTAACGTGTAGATGATTCCTGCATTCGCCGCATCTAGTTCATACTTGGCAAAAAGCTGGCGAACCATCGTCACACAAGACGTTGGAGCCAATTGGAAATGGAACTGCTTGGTTTCAAGCCGACTTAATTGATATAAATCCGTGATCAAGCGTTGAATACCAACGATGCGCATATGCACAACCGACAAGTACTTTTTCTGCTCCTCAGGTTCATGAATCACACCATCTAGGATCGCTTCAACGTATCCCTGAATAGACGTAAGCGGTGTTCCTAGATCATGTGAGATATTCGATAACAAATCTCGCCGCGATGTCTCCATCAGAATCAATTCATTCGTACGTTCCTTTACCTTGGACTCGAGATCATTATAGAGCCTAGCATTTTCGATCGAAATCGCAGCTTGTGCAGATAATAATTTGATCACATCCAGTCGATCTGAAGTGAAGGCATTTCGAATTAAATTATTTTCCAAATAGAAAACCCCGACTAAATTCCCCTGATGTAAGATAGGCTCACAGAAAATCGACTTACTTTCCGCTTGCCGAATATACGGATCATTCGTGAAGAACCCTTCGTTCTCCGCATCATCAAGCACGATTCCTTCTTTCATGCGGGCCACATATTGAATGACCGCTCGCGGCAGATCATCACGAGATTCCAATAGAACCGGACTCACGGTGCAGGAATCTTTGCCTTCACTCGCCAGCATCTCCGCTTCAACATATAAGCAATCCTTATCTTTCAAAACAAGAATACTTCGCTCCGCACCCGAGGAATACGTAACGATTTCCATCAGTCTTTTGATCAACTGCTCCAAATTCACTTCACTGGACAGTGACCGCGAGGTGTTCATGATGGTCATAAAGTCCAGCGCTTGCAGCGAATAGTCGCTGATTTTGGTTGTCGCCCAATCTGGGGACTCATGCAGGCTGGATAGGTAGCCGGGATATCGCGCAATGAGCTCATCAGCCTTAGCCTTGGCCCCCCAGCTTACAAAACCCAAATAGGCGTCAATGAGATAGGTTTTGGCAATCTTCTCGCGGCCAGCCTGCTTATAGTATTTCCCCGCCAGCTCTGTCGCGATCGCCTCATGCTGAATAAAACCCTGCTCCCGCGCTTGACGAATCGCACTCTCATACCCTTGCTCTGCTCTCTGAGCATGCCCTTGCACACGATCCCATTCAGCTCGCATCAGTAGGCTAAGATGTAGGTAGTTCTCTGGCGCATTTGTTGACCATTTCTCCATTTTTTTGAGCATTTTCTTCACTTGCTTGGCAGACCATTTTCGATCTTCAATCGATGCCTCAGTGAACTTAGCAGTCAAGGACAGAACCGCATAGAAATAATGCTCTGGCATGTGGAACAAACCAAAGGATGCGGATTGTCTCCGTTCTGCTTCTCTGCACATTTTCACCGCTTCATCATAATGGCCAAATAAGTAAAAGAGCATCATCTTTTTCACCGTATAGACATGAATGATGACTTGGTTTGAATGTATGTCAAGCTTGCGGACAAACGCTTCTTCTTCCGACTCATCTTCACCGATGAGCAATGAGTTATGCGTTTTCCCTTCCAGATTCATGATCACCATCCGAAGCATTTCCATCATTAGAAGTGTATCGTGATGATTCGTCTGCTCCAGAATCCGGTAGTTCTTCGTTAGATCATCGTACACCTCCGCAAGCGCAACCCCTTGGAAATCCTTAACCAAAACCTGGTACGTGAGCGCATAGCCTGCGAATACCAAGTCACCATCCTCAATCCCGCTTCGGAACGAATCTTTCAGAAGTTCAAGGGCATTTTGAAGCGGCTTCACCCATGGGGTAACAAATAAGCCGAACGAGAAATAACTTTTGCTCCGAAATTGATGAGATTGGAATCGCTCGTTCATACGGTTGCCCAGTTGACCATAGAGATAACCTCTTTGATAATCCCCGAAACCTGAACCCAGAATAAGGCCATACGCCCCATACACATAGGCCATTGCTGGTGAATTCCCGTATTTCAAAGCGAGCTTGGTCATATTTAGCATAAAAAGAACGAACAAGTTCGTATTTACGAAATACGCTGAGATGGCAACGCTCATCATCAGATTCATGAGCTTGTAGCGATAATCATCTTCCATAATCGGTAAATCGTAGAGTTGGAGCGTATTTTTACGCCCGATTTTCCGCTTCACGTCCAAAAATGCAACTAAGATATTCGCGCTTGTTGGCGCTTCTGATAATCGGATACCATGCTCCGCCAACGCTTTCAAGCCTAACTTGACGCTCTGATGCTGCTTCCCTACATTCGTGTACAGAATCACTTGAAGATTATAGAGTTCCAGTCTTTGCTCCTTGGATTTGGCTTCTTGCAGAAGCTGCTCATAGGAGGTTTCGGCTTCATCTGCCTGACCGTTCAAATAGAGCACCTCTGATTTCTCCAAGCGAAGCGTATAGCTTAGCTCCTCTAGTTCCATCCCCGTGATCTGACTCAACATAGACAAGCCTTTATTGTAATATTGTAGCGCTGATCGATACGCATTCGAAGCTCTCGCTTTGCGCGCTGCTCCCATATTAAATTCGAGAAGCTGGATCAGGGCTGGACGCTCCTCGACCAAATCGGACCCCATATTCATGTGATTGACAATTTCAAAGAGTCTGCGCTCGATCTCCGCTTCCGACAGAGTTGTTAGCAGCATTTGCGCTATACTTAAGTGCATCTCTGTTAGCTTAGTCTCTTCAATCGAGCCATAAATCGCTTCTTGGATTGAATCGTGGACAAACATGAATCGGATATCGCGCGCTGCGGACTCGCCTAGTGTTTCGTTATAAAACTTGTAATCCATACCCACGGGGATGATTAAACCGGACTGAATGGTGCCCTCCAACTTATGTAGTGCATCAGTGAAAGAGGAACTCATAATAATACCCAGTGCCTCTAAGTCAAAGGAAACACCTAAGCAGGATGCCAAACGTAAGACATCTTGTGTTTGTGAAGGCATGCGCTCAAGCTTGTCTGCGAGCAAGAACATTAAGTTATCCGTAATGCGAAGCTTCTGAATCTCGTTCATATCCCAAAGCCAACGATTGACTTCATAATTAAATGAAAGCAAATCTTGCTCGTGCAAGGCGGTTAGAAATTGTTTGACGAAAAAGGGATTGCCTCCGGTTTTCACCAGAACGAGTTCAGCTAATTCAGCGACTTGCTCCTGCTCGGATTTCAAAGATTCGGCCACCAACTGCTTCACATCGTGAATCTCAAACGCCTTGAGTGTAATACGTTCCTCGATTAGCCGCGCAGGCAGCTTGCTTAATAATTGGATGTGCATAGCCGACAGCCAGTTGCTCTCATATTCACTGCGATAAGAGCCAATGAATAAGAAATATTTCAGTTGCGAATCGTTCAATAGCAGATCCAATACCTGCAGTGACGCTGCATCCGCCCATTGCAAATCATCCAAAAACAAAACAATCGGCCGATCCTTCGCGCAAAAAATCAATAGAAATTGCTGCAGTAAAAAGTGGAGACGATTCTGTGTCTCTTGTGGCGGAAGCGGCCTTGCAGCCGGCTGTTCGCCGATCAGCATCTCCAATTCTGGCACGAGATCCGTCAAAACTTTCCCGCTCGTACCCAGCATCTGGAGCAGCCGCGTGCGATACTCTTCAAGCTGCTGATCCTTCCCGGTCAAAAGCTGACGAACTAGCTCTCGCAGCGCTCTCGCAATCGCATGATACGAGATATGCTGTTTATTGGGCTCGAAACGACCGGATAAAAACCAGCCATTATCCTTCATGATCGTCTTCATGGTTTCTGCAATAAGGAAGGATTTTCCATATCCTGATTCCCCAGTGACCCACACCGCCTCCAAGGACCCATGCACGGCATGACTATATACACGCAGCAGTCTTTCAATTTCCTTGGATCGGCCATATAACCCTTGGGGAATCTGGAACATATCGGTCATATCATAGCGACCCACTGTGAATTCCTGCATCTCTTCGCCTGATTGACTAAGCATCAAGACGTGTTCCAGATCATGAATAATCCCGTAGGCGCTTTGATAGCGGTCCTCCGCGTCTTTCGATAGCAGCTTCATGGTAATATCCGATATCGGCTTCGGGATCGCCATTCGCAAGCTGTGCGGCGGTACCGGCGTGACAGCAAAATGGCAATGCAGCAGTTCCACCGCATCATCCGTTTGGAAGGGAAGGTGTCCTGTAATCATTTCGTAGAACGTGACACCCAGGGAGTAATAATCCGTCCGATAATCGATGATACGATTCATGCGCCCTGTCTGCTCGGGCGACATGTAGCTGAGCGTTCCTTCTAGTAATAAAGGATCCAGCATTTCTTGACGCTCTCTCGTGAACGACGAAATGCTGAAATCGCCAAGCTTCATAATCTGTTTACTACGATTCATAATAATATTGCTAGGCTTGATATCCTTATGTATCACATAACGTTGATGGACTTCTCCTACAATTTTGGCTAGTTGAATAGCTGCTTGCAAGAAGTCCTTGACGGATTGCCGGAACAACGGGAAGTAGGTTGAAAGGGTTTCCCCATCGAAATCTTCCATCACTAAGGCGACGCTATTATGATACTTCGGCAGCGAGAGAGGCTGAACGACACCAGAGAAATCCAACATCTTCCCGATTTCATACTCGCGCTTTAATCTGGTCAGATCCCTTGCAACCGGAAAGTCGGATCGCAGCGTCTTAATGATTACCTTCTCGCCTGTTTGCTTATGAACGGCGCGGTACAACACGTTACGCTCACCTTGATATATTTGTCTGATCATCTCATAATCCGGCAATATTAACATCTTATCCTCCTAGTAAATCTCGCTGCTAGTTACAGGAACTTTGACATCTTTCCATCCCATGGAAGTCCCTTCTCGAATTGGTGCTTATCGTGGATATGATAGAATTTCAGTAAATCAACATGCGCGACTTCAAATGTGTACATCTCCCAAATTTTGCAAGGCTTTTCCTTTGAACCATCTCGTTGCAAAATAGCATTTACAGCCCGACGCGCCGCCTCATTGGCACCTTCCATCGTTGCGAGATTCGTATTGGTACGAACGTAATCAGAAGCAAGGAATAAATTCGGAATCCCTGTAAATGCTTCTGGTCGATCGTCCCACGTTCCAACACGATTAATGAGCAGCGGCTCCATATTCGTGCAGGCTCCATCTGGATTACTGAACTGAATATCTGTATCCAGGAACCACGAATGTAAGACTGAGTCCTCCAGAATAACGGCACCATCTACGTTGAGACTTAGCTTCATTTGCGCCCAAACCTCAGCCTTAATCTCTTCTGCCGTACAATGTGTTGCTGTTTTGCCGAATAGAATGCCCGGCGTGTCCCAATCTGAAATATCAACAGACAGAATGCCTTTGACCGTTCCATCACCATATTCACTTAAATTCACGTCTGGCCAGAATTGCTTCTGTGAAACCGAAGTGAGTGACCATGGTGCATCTAAATAAATCACATGTCCATGCGTAATCTTTACATCTTCCTTCAAGTAATACTGAATGCCATTCATCCAAGCGACGGAGTCAACAAGCTTCTGTATACCATGTAGCGATGGGTCCGCTTCGAGCATAGAATCCGTAATCATTTTACCCATAACCTCTACAGGGAAAGCAGCGATGAAATGGTCCGCTTCGATATCGAATGTTTCACCATGCTCTGTAATGGTTGCACTCCGAATAATCCCATCCACACAGTTAATGCTCTCGACTTTAGCAGCTAGATGATAGTCAACACCTTGATCTTGTAGGAATGACAGCCAAGGGTAAATCCATTTATCATTGGTCGGGCCGTTCAACAGCCGCACGAAGCTTGTGCCTGGTGTTGTAATGTCCAGCGTCATCTGAACAGCTACAGGTCCTACTGTTTGTGTATTGGCAATCTTGGACTGGCATGCGACTAATGTTTTGGTAAAGCCAGCAAAAATTTTCTGAAAAGCAGGCGATTGCTGCTCAGCTTGGATAAACTCCCACCAATCGATTAAGTTGTATTCCTCACGGATACGTTCCTCGCAGCTGGTCATAACCTGCCATAACTTGCGGCCATATTGCTCCATATCATCCATCGTAAGACCCAATCCATTATCGAAAAGATCTTTGATCAGTACCAAAAAATTGTCTAGGCTAAATTCTATTTTGGCCAACAATGGCAACAATGGCGCTGTATATGTGGCGATATCTAAGCGTGTTACTTCTGTTAAATTATCGTAAACGGTGCCATTTTCGTAAGGAATATGCTTTAAGGTATCTATCACATGGCGATAGAAACGCGGAAATAGTCGAAAGCCGTGTTCACCCGGCAAGTCTCTTCTCCCACCGATACCACTGCCCACAACCGGCATACTCCTTGCCTTTCCGCCTGGAATCGTCTTAAACTCGTAAACGGATACCTCATACCCACGTACAACAAGCTCATGCGCAGCGCTTAATCCAGCAACTCCGCCACCTAAAATAGCGACTTTTTTCAACATGTTTCCCCCTCATAATGGTGTTTTTTGTAAGTTTATCTGATTTCTATATAATATCATTTAGGCCTTATGAAGCATAGAAGTATCCTAGCAAACTATGAAAAAAAATACCTTTCCATAAGCTGAGTCTATCAGCATAGAAAGGTAGATACCTTGTCCTATTTTAGTCAAGCTGAAAATGGGTTAGCGAATGGAGTAATTCTTCTGAAATGTGGTTCAGTGTTGTCGACGAAGACTCCACTTCCATCGTGGAAGCAGCCTGCTTCTGTAATGATGACGTTACATCTTGCGTGTACGAGGTTGCTTTGCGTGAAATCTGCACACTGTCCTCCATGGACGCCGATACCTCCTGCGTACTTGCAGAAATTTGCTCCGAGGCAGCGGATACCTCTTGGATCTGTTCGGCAACCTGGTCCACCGCGTTCAAAATAGATTCAAAGACGACGCCTACTTTGGCTATCAGCAAGCTCCCTTTCTCTACTTCGTTAATTTCCATCTGCGCCTTCTCTACAACTGACTTAGAGCTGCTTTTCACCATTGCAATCAGCTGCACAATTTGCTTGGCTGACTCACTGGATTGATCGGCCAGCTTCCTTACTTCTGTTGCTACCACCTGAAAGCCTCGCCCATATTCCCCCGCTCTAGCGGCTTCAATCGAAGCGTTCAGTGCAAGCAGCCGCGTTTGCTCCGAAATATCCGTAATCACATCCAGCATGCGATCAATCTTCGTGGATAAATCGACAAGTTCGGAAATCGTTGATGCGGTTTCCATTACTTTGTGTTTGATCAACGACATTTGTCCAACCGCCAAACTCATATCTTCGAAGCCTTGTCTGGCCTCAACTGCGGCTTCATTCGCCGCTTCAGCAACGGTCGATGATGTTTCAGCAATGCGCTGCACCCCCGCTGCCACTTCATTCATCGCAGATGACGTCTCTTCGGAGCCCTTCATCAATACTTGCGAACCTTGTGCCATGTCTGTCATAATCCGCTGAATCGTTTTCGAATCCGCCGATGTTTCCTTGACGCTGGTTTGAAGCTGCACCGAAGATTCAAATGCCCTCTGCACAACGAGCCTACTTTGACGAATGACTTGCGTGAAGCTATCTGCAATGTGATTAAAAGCATTTACAACGCTGCTAAACTCATCTTTGGAGTCGGATTGGACCCTTACGGTCATATCCCCTTGTACAAGGCGCTGCGAAGCTCGTGCGAGGTCCTCGATACCTTTTTTCATCGCCACATAAAAAGCCATAAACAAGTACGCCGCAAACAGCAGTACAGCCAGCACGACAAGCGCATCTAGCGTCAGACTCCTTGTATAATCATCCACACGCGTCTGCAACTGATCCGTTAGCAGATTTAACTGACTATGATATAAGTCAAGCGCAGATGCTTTGGCAGATCGAACTGTTGCAGCAAATTCATCCGGTGTAATTTGAATAACACCCGTGTTGACTAGCTTCTCGTTTAAAGTACTGATCACAGCCAATGTTGTCTTATGGTTTTTCACTTGAAGCTCCAGAAGGGTAGCGGCCAGATCTGGATTTTGCTCTTTGAACTGATCCTCCGACGTTTGAATGTCAGCTAACATCGACTGCGCTTCACCGCTTAAATGAATGATTTCTTCTTGTTCTTCCGGGTTTTTGATCTGACGACGAACCGCAACTTCAATGCCGCTTCGCTCAATTTTCTCAAGATTATTCCAAAATGACGGAAAAAGATGTACAGTAAAGTCTATGAGGGAACTACTGCCTTCTTCAGGATCCAGATTAAGTTTTGCACCTTTCTCTACTGCGTGAATGAGCTGGATCACATTTTGTTCCATTTGCTCATGCTGCAGTTCATAGTACTTCTGACTTAGACCTTCTCCATTCGATGAAATGGATTGCCATTGTTCTTGGATACTCGCTACAAGCTTGGCTTGCAGCAAAGGAGATTTGGTCTTTTCAACTTCCGCTTTCATCCAAACCATGCGTTCATCAATTTGTGAATGAATGTGCTTGGAATCCATACCGTTTGGCACTTGAGCACCATCTGCTGACGGAAGGCTTTGTCCGAATTGATCCAAATTAACTAGCAGCTCACCCAACTCTCTCTGTACTGAAATCCCATCCATCTCTAACTTAGCCGCACGCATACTTTGCGTCGTCCCTGCTAGCAATTGCTCCGCTAACAACATAATGGGAATAACGAACACACAACCTATCATCATAAATTTTTGCGGGTACCTAAGCTTATTCAGTACATAGATAGCAGGTTTAAAAAGAGTTGATACACTAGGTTTATTGAGACTGCTCGCTTTCATCCTGGCCCACTCCTTTATTCGCGTAAGCTTTCCTAACACGAAACACGATATGGACCCATCTTACAACGAATTTTAACAAAATACAGGCAATTCGAACTATTTTGATAAAATTCCACAAAATTTTCGCGCATTTATGTTATTTTTCATAAGATCTGCTCCTAAATTCCTATCTGCCTTCGAATCCTTTATAATAAGGTCAATACTAATCATAGCTGCCAGAGAGGATGGTTAATCCATGCCCGATCGAATAGGTACACGATACGTGCCAAGTACACAAATCGTCTCTTTCCCTCATGGAACTCTCCATTATGGTGATGATGTCTTTCTAACACGCAAAGTACTCCTGTATCGTAAAACGGTACTTCACAAACAACGCGGTGTCGATTACATAAGTGCTCTTCAGGATAAAGCGGCATTTATCCATGACGGATTTCATCATATGTTAGATACGTCCATTACGGACGAAGCCGTTACGATTATTTTGCAAGCCAAGCCAGGCTCACTGTTCGCCAATCCTATTCATAAACGCAAATGGTCCTACGCTGACGTGGTCACGATGATTAGCGACTTAGGCGTTTCCCTGCTGGATGCCATGGAGGAACGGATTACAGGCTTCTCCGTACGACCAGACAACTTATGGTTGTCCGATCATAACAAACTTTCGGTTATCAACTATTGGGAGGAAGATGATCCTCAGGAGCAAGGCGCTGTCGGCCTATGCCGATTGATGATTCAGCTGCTCACGGGAGGCGAAACCGTTTCTGACACCTTCGAGGTCATGCATACGACATTAGAGCGCGCCAACGTTCCAAGCGCGACCATGGAGCAAAAATTAGCTTTAATACGGCTTATTAAATTTATTTGTCATGGGCAGTCATCGCTTTCTTCGCTCGTTTTTGGGTTGCGGAGTTTACCGCCTTCCGCTCCTCGTACAGATCCACCTGCTGAGGAACCGGTTCCCAGCTTGGAAAAGGCGCCCGCTCCACAAGCCGAACCACATCGTGTGTACGATGACACTGAAATCCAAGCGCGTAACCCTCGCTCGGCTAAACTGATTGCGCTAGGCGCCGTGACGGCGCTAGTCGCAGGCGTTATCGTCGTTTGGGCCGTCTGGCCGGAGACGAAGATTGTTGAGACCGTTGTTGTCGTGACACCTTCACCAGCGCCAACCGTTGTTTCAACAGCTAGTCCCAGCAGCACAGCGAGTACCGTCTTGACGGGTACGAATCCTGGGACTGAGAAAACCGTTGTGCCTAATTTGGTAGGCCAAACGCAAGAGGATGCGGAGCAGCTGGCACTGGCCGCGGGGCTCCATTACAACTTCGTGATCGAAGTCAGCACGCTTGACAAAGGCATCGTAACGAAGCAAGACCCCAAGGCTGGTACGAACGGCCTGCAGGGTGATAATGTGACTTTTTGGGTGAGTAAGGGTGCGCAGTAGGCGGGGACATCTCCAAATAGTGACCCTTTCAAACTCTCCACCCTGCGTAATGTGAGTTAACTGTAGAACCTACAGTTAATTCAAAACAATTCAGTCGAATAAGTCATTTAGATGGAAAAACTCCAGCTATTTTTCAGGTTTCTGCTCATTTCGCATGCAAACCTCGATAATAGCTGGAGTTTTTCCAGTTATTTGATTGGGAATCGGGAAATCGAAGGAAATAGATGGATGTTTTCCATTTATTTGATTTAGTTTCGCGATTCTGAATCGCGTTTGATCCCGCTCACAGAGTGGCATGTTGATTCCGCTGCATTTCAGCGGCATGTGGGCCATGTCACTTGATGAGATAGTCGGCATTTCCGACTATCTGACGGCTTCGAGCCTCATTTCTCGTTGAGTTAATAGTCTTTTCCGACTAGCTCACGGCATCGGGCCACGCTTCTTGTTGAGATAATCGGATTTTCCGACTATCTCACAGCTTCGAGCCACTTCCCTCGTTGAGTTAATCGGCTTTTCCGACTATCTGACGGCTTCGGGCCACTTCCCTCGTTGAGTTAATCGGCTTTTCCATCCATCTCACGGCATCGGGCCACGCTTCTTGTTGAGATAGTCGGCCTTTCCGACTATCTGACGGCTTCGAGTCACTTCCCTCGTTGAGTTAATCGTCTTTTCCGACTAGCTCACGGCTTCGAGCCACTTCCCTCGTTGATTTAGTCGGATTTTCCGACTATCTCACGGCTACAGGTCTCGTTTCTCCTTGAGATAATCGGATTTTCCGTCCATCTCACGGCTTCGGGCCACTTTCATCGTTGATTTAATCGACTTTTCCAACTATCTCACGGCTTCAGGCCTCGTTTCTCGTTGATTTAATCGGATTTTCCGACTATCTACATCCCGAGTACCTCGTTCATCGATGTATACCGGTCGAGCCACAGCCTCTCTACAATAAAAACCCTGTAAGAACTCTCTTTCACGAGAGTCTTACAGGGTTTTCTTTGTTAAGCGTGGAAATCTTGACCGGAACGAACTTCTTTCACATAGCCTGCGCGAATGACGAAGTCACCGAAGTGCTCTTCCCCTTGACGCTCTTTGGCGTAGTGCGGGATGATCGTTTGCAAGGAATCCAAAATTTCGGATTCACCGATGTTTTCTTTGTACAACTTATTCAAACGGTTTCCTGCGAATCCACCGCCTAGATACATGTTGTACTTCCCTGCTGCTTTACCGATGAAAGCAAGCTCAGCCAGCATAGGTCGTGCGCAGCCATTCGGACAACCCGTCATACGGATTGTAATTTCTTGCTCACGAAGGCCAACACCTTCCAGAATCGCTTCGACTTTATCGATCAAAGACGGCAAGTAACGCTCGGATTCCGCCATGGCAAGTCCGCAAGTTGGGAACGCTACACACGCCATCGAACTTCTACGAAGGGCGGAATAGTGAAGACCATCCGTAATGCCGTGATCTTTGATCAGCTCTTCAATCTTCTTCTTTTTCTGCGCGCTAACGTTACCGATGATCAAGTTCTGGTTCGACGTTAGACGGAAATCACCTGTATGAATCTTGGCAATCTCACGAAGACCCGTCATCAAACGATAGTCGCCATCGTCTTTCACGCGGCCGTTTTGAATGAACAGGGTGAAATGCCATTTCCCGTTGCTTCCCTTCACCCAACCATAACGATCCCCGTTGGATTCGAAATGGAAGGAGCGAGCTGGCTCAAGGTTCCAACCAAGACGCGTTTGTAGTTCGTTGACGAACCACTCAATCCCGCGATCATCGATGGTATATTTGAAACGAGCATGTTTACGAACGGAACGATCGCCATAATCACGTTGAATCATGACGGTTTTCTCAGCAAGATCAACAGCTTGCTCTGGCTTAATGAAACCGATCACTTGAGCAACTTGCGGATACGTTTTGACATCGCCATGGGACATCCCCATACCGCCGCCGACGGATACGTTAAAGCCAACCAATTTGCCATTTTCAACGATTGCGATAAAACCAAGATCCTGTGAGTAGACGTCTACATCGTTGGATGGAGGTACCGCAATACCGATCTTGAACTTCCGCGGCAAGTAAACAGGTCCGTAGATTGGCTCTTGCTCTTCTGCGTCGCGGCTATCGATCACTTTCTCGCCATCCAGCCAAATTTCGTGATAAGCTCTCGTACGCGGATCCAAGTGGTTCGAAATGCGATTCGCCCATTCGTACACTTCACCATGAACTTCGGATTCGTATGGATTCGGGTTACACATCACGTTACGATTCACGTCACCACAAGCAGCTAGCGTGCTCAGCATGGATGCGTTAACCTCTTGAATCGTTTTCTTCATGTTCCATTTGATCACGCCATGCAATTGGAATGATTGACGTGTCGTCAAACGAATGGTTCCATTCGCATAGTTCTGTGCAACGCGGTCCATCATCAGCCACTGATTCGGCGTTACAATCCCACCCGCAGCACGTACGCGAAGCATGAACTGATAAGCTGGCTCTAACTTTTGTTTCGCACGCTCGTTTCGCAAGTCACGGTCATCCTGCATGTAGCTGCCATGAAACTTCATCAAACGGTTATCATCCTCAGGGATGGAACCCGTGATACGGTTTTCAAGCGTTTCTTCTAGGCTGCCGCGCAGATAATTACTGCGGATTTTGATTTGTTCAACATCACTATGTGGCGCACTATTCTTCGATAGTAAATTATTTTCTGACATCTTGAGCTTTCTCCTCTCGTGATCGCGGGGATCCCGGTTTAATAAACATCCCGTTGATAACGTTTTTGCTGTTGCATGTTAGCCAAATATTGCAAGGCCTCGTCATTGCTTAATCCGCCCTCTTGCTCAAGAATTGTGATCAGAGCGGCATTGACATCATGTGCCATCTTCTTCTCATCACCACAGATGTACACAACAGCGCCTTCTTGCAGCCATTGATACAACTCACGGCTCTTCTCTAACATGCGGTTCTGAACGTACACTTTCTGATCCGTATCCCGGGAGAAAGCCACATCCAATTGCGTAAGAACGCCATCTTTCAACCAACGCTGCCATTCAACTTGATATAAGAAGTCCGTGGAGAAATGTTGGTCGCCGTAGAACAACCAGGATTTCCCTTCTGCTCCCGTTTCTTCTCTCTCAGCAAGGAAAGAACGGAAAGGTGCCACCCCTGTTCCTGGCCCAATCATGATGATTGGCGTTTCAGGATTCGAAGGGAGCTTGAAGTTCGGATTGCTTTGAATGTACACAGGCAATGCTGTACCCGCTGGTGAGCGCTCTGCAAGGTGAACGGAGCATACTCCATAACGATTACGTCCATTGGCTTCGTAACGTACAGCACGAACCGTGATGTGCACTTCATCCGGTGAAGCCTTGGATGAGCTTGCGATCGAGTAAAGTCGAGCAGGCAATTTGCGAAGAACCGATACAAATTGACTTGCTGATACTCCCTCAAGGGAGAAATCTTGCACCAAATCCAGCAGATCGCGACCTGAGATGTATGATTTCAACTCAGCTTCATTACCTACAGCAACTAATTCTTGCAGTTTATCGTTGTTTGTAAGCTTCGCCACTTGCTCAAGCAAAGGTTTCGTTAGGACAGAAATTTCATAAAAACGAGTAAGTGCTTCTTGTAAAGAACGCTCTTCGCCATTTTTATTTACGGCAACAAGAGAAGCACCATTCCAACCCATCGCCCCAATGACTTCTTCAACAAGGCGCGGATGGTTCTCTGGGAATACACCCAAGCTATCCCCTGGTTCGTATTGCAAGTTCGAACCTTCCAAGGAAATTTCCACATGGCGCGTTTCACGATCGGAACCGCGACCATTCAAGTTCAAGTTCTCAAGCACTTCTGCTTGGAACGGGTTTGTTCTGGAGTACTCCGACTCGGAGGAAGCAGCACTTCCAACCGCAGTTGTTGCTCCGCCGACGAAAGCCGTAGCAGATGCTGCATTTAGAGCATTCAGAACACCAGAAACCCAAGCTGCGGCTAGCTCATCAAAGTCAACATCGCAATCGACACGGTCAGTTAATGATTTTGCGCCAAGCTCTTGCAAACGCTTGTCAAAATCTTTACCCGTTTGGCAGAAGAATTCATAAGACGTATCTCCCAAAGATAGAACGGAATAACGCAGTTCTTCCAATTGAGGGGCTCTTTTGCTATGAAGGAATTCGTAGAATGAGATCGCGTTATCAGGCGGATCGCCTTCTCCGTGTGTACTGACAATCAAGAGTAGGTTTTGTACCTTTTTCAGATTGTTCGGTTTGAAGTCACTCATGGAGGAGAGCGTTACTTGGAACGATTGCTCTTCCAGCCTTTTGGCAAGCTTTTTAGCTAAACCCTGGGAATTGCCTGTTTGTGATCCGAAAAGTACGGTAACATCTTTGGAGATGACCGGTTGACTGGTCAAAGCCGTTGGTACGGAAGCGATTGGCGCCGCCGCAGAACTGGACGTACCTTGTTGCGCTGTCAGATATCCACTTAACCAGATACGTTGGGTATCCGTTAATGATGGCAGAATACGATTAAGTAATTCAACTTGCTCTTGGTTAAAAGGACTGTTTAAGACTTGAAGTTCCAACAAAATCCACCTCATCAGCATGTATTGATAAGCTTTGCTATTTTTCGCACTTTTTTTACTCTCCATTGAAACCTATCATAGTGCGCACCTTAGGTCAATTAGATTCATCTTATGAGACTTATAAGGGATATTGATATATGGTGAAATGAGCACCTTTGAGCCCTTTTCCATGCAAAAAATGACCCTACTCGGGGTCATTTACACGATTTGGTCGTCTTTTATCACTTCATACGTTGTCCTATATCACTTCATTAGTCTTCCTTTATCCCTTTACAGCTGACCCAACGGTCATCGCCTTCTCGACTTGCTCACTAAAGAGAACATACACGAGAACCGTAGGCAAGCTGGCAATCGTCATTGCCGCCCCCATAGCGCCCCAGTTCGTTGTAAACTGGCCTTGGAAGAACAGCAATCCGAGCGGCAAGGTTTTCAGCGATTCTTTGGTAATTAAAATAAGTGCCATCGTAAACTCATTCCACGAGGATAAGAATACGAAGATGACCATCGTTGCCATTGCCGGCTTAATGATTGGTAAAATAATCGTATAGAATGTGCGATAAATGCTCGCGCCATCCATACAAGCCGACTCTTCGAGCTCGACTGGAATGCTACGAAAGAAGCCGTAGAACACCATACTAGAGAACGAAATATTGAAAGCAATATAAGGCACAATGAGTGCTCCGTACGTATTGGCTAGATGAAAATCACGAACAAGAATCGCGAGTGGAATCATGATCACTTGAACCGGAATGAACATCCCGATGACGACATAGATCCTTGCCATTTCCTTGAAGCGCCACTGCATACGAGCCACTGCGTAGGAAAACGTCACGGAAAGGACGATCGTCCCTACGACGGTACAGGCTGCAACTAGGAGACTGTTACTGAAGTATTGCGGTACATTAAATTTGGACCAAGCATCCACATAATTGCCGAAGCGGAAATGGGTTGGAATCCCGAAGGGGTTCGTAACGAAAATTTCATTATTATTTTTCAAGGAGTAGAAGATCATCCACAAGAGTGGATACACCGACAACCCCGCGTACACCCATAAAAGGATGCCAAGAATCGGATTTTTTTTACGCAATCTGAGCAGGCCGTTCATTTGTCATCCTCCTTCAAGTTTTCTTTAGAAAACTGGCTTCGTAAGCATTCACTATTAAAGTTTTCGTAAGAAAACTAGCTTCGTAAGCATTCACTTAAAAGGTAATTCGTTCACGTGCGATGAGTTTGTTAATGGCTAGCGTTACGATCAAACATTCAATAACGAGGAATGCAGCTGCCGCAGAGCCATAGCCGAATTCGCCGACACGGAAAGCCGAACGGTACATGAGATACGTCAAGGTGTACGTCGAGTTACCTGGACCGCCACCGGTCATGATGAACATGTTAGCAAAAGCGTTCAAGCCGCCTGTAATGGCGAGCACGAGGCAAAATTTGTACGTTTCAGCCAGCATCGGGATCGTAATCTTCATATGTGCTTTGAATTTCGAAGCGCCGTCGATGCGAGCAGCCTCTAAGTACTGTTCAGGTACAGACTTCACAGCCGCTAAAAGCAAGGCGAATTGGTAGCCCATATACTGCCAGGCGTTAACAAAAGCGATGGCAAAAATCGCTGTTTTGCTATTCGTTAACCAGTCCTGACGGTAGGAGATGCCCAACGCTTCAAACACCTTGTTGATTAAGCCGTACTCACTATTGTACATGGCCAGCCAGAGCTGACAGACGACAGTGATCGAAAGTACAACGGGAATGAAGTAGGAGATGCGAAGAATCTTACTCCCTTTGAAGCCCTCTGCTACCGCAAAGGCGAGCACCGTTCCGATCCCAATTTGCACAAAAGCTAAAATCGCTGCAAACACGAGTCCATTATAGAGTGACGTGTAAAAAATGCTGTCTTGGAACAATCGTGTGTAGTTGTCTAGAAAAATGAACGTTCCCGCACTCAATCCGTCCCAGTCGAAGGTACTGCGGTAAAACGTTTGTAAAATCGGGTAAAACACGATCACTGTATACAAAAGGAGTGCCGGCAGCGTAAACAACATAATCGCTGCTTTATTTCCCATGAATTTGCGCATGTCATCACTTCCTTCGTAGAGTAGAAAACTCACACTGGGTGTAAGGCGTTCCAGTGTGAGTCTCCCATGTCATAGAATCCTATTTATTTCGCTGTTACTGCTGCTTTATCCAAATCTTTCACGAATTGATCAGATGTGTAGTTACCTGTCATTAGGTTTTGTATTGCATCTTCCAGTGCTGCTTTGAACTTCGGATTGGACAAGCCCCATGAGAAAGCGGTTGTGCTTGTGATTTTCGGAATATCTTTGGACAGCTGATCCATCATTGGAGGGAACTGTTTCACGATCGGTTTATCCACTTTCGTTGCAACAATCGGGTTGCTGCGGTTTGTGTATTTGTACTCGGCATATTTCAAGGAGATGAAGGAAGCTACTTTTGCAGCTAGTTCTTTATCTTTCGTGTTAGCGGATACAGCGTATCCACCAGGACCACCGCTGCCGCTGAACGCTGTCTTACCTTTTTCATAAGCTGCCGCATCTGCTGCTGGCAAGTACATGTAGCCTGCTTTGTCGCCAAGTGCTGCTGTTGCAGCTTCGATTTCCCATTGACCGTTAATGAACATCGCTGCTTTACCTTCGTGGTAGAGCGCCGCGGCTTGGTCATAGTTCAAGTTCGTTGCACCTTTCGGCAGCATGCCCGCTTTAACTAGCTGAATGATATTATCAGCTGCTGTTTTGTAAGCAGGATCTCCTGCTTTCGCTGTGCCTTTGTCCAACTTATTAATACCGCCTGGTTCAGCACGTGTTACGAACATATCGTATAACGCTACGCAAGGCCATTTCTCTTTGGCGAAAATGGAAAGTGGCGTAATCCCCTTTGCATTGAATGCTTTAACTGCCGTCATCATTTCATCATAGGTGGTAGGCACTTTCACGCCATTTTGTTGGAACAAATCTTTGTTGTAGTACAACAAGGCAACTTCATTCCCAGCATAAGGGAACGCATATGTGTGACCATCATCCGTTACTAGTGTGTTCATGGCACTTGGTTGCATTTTGTCTTTGAAACCGAATTTGGTCACATAGTCATCCAACACCAGAATGTTATTGGACTTCTTGAACGTATCGATAATGTCGAGACCTGCTTGGAAAATATCTGGAAGATTACCAGTCGCCGCATACGTTTTCAATTTTTGTCCGTCATCTTGCGCTTGGATATCAAGTTCAAGCTCAACGTTAGGCATTTCCTTTTTCAATTCAGCGACCGCGTAGTCGTAAGGTGTTTTGGTGTCTTCATCCGCGTACTGCGCATAAATACGAAGCTTCACTGGTTTCGCATCTGCTTTTGCAGGCGCTGCTGTCGCTGCCGCCGTTGCAGCAGGTGTTGCTGAGCTTGTTTCTTTCGGTGTGCTTGTGGATCCGCAAGCTGCTAGGGTTGTTGCCGTAAGCAAGCTTACGAGAGTTACTGCCATCTTTTTCATGTAATGACCTCCCAGAAATTCTTGTGCGTTCGCCTCTTTACAACCTCAGTATAGAAGGAAAAACCCCCAGTGATAATGGAATAACTGAGGGCTTCTTGTAAAATCCGCACTATTTACGAAGATTCGTTATAAGCGGTTATTCTCATATTCACTGGGGGAATAGCCGAAGAATTTCTTGAAACTTTTGCTAAAATAACTAGGATCACTGACCCCAATTTGCTCTGCAATGTCGGCCAGGCGAATGTTTCCTTTGCCCAGTAATTCCCTTGCTCTATGCATGCGAACATGTGTCACATAGTCCGTGACCGTCATGCCAATTTCCTTCTTAAAGACGGCTCGCAGATAGCTCGGATTAATAAAAACCTGCTGGGCAATTTGATCGAGCTGCAGCTCGGAATCCATGTAATGGCCCTCGATATAGTCCTTGGCGGATTGAGCAATTTTGGAAGAACGCGTTTTTTTGTGTTTCGACGTGTATTGGATGGCTTTCGTGAACAGCTCTTTGATCCAAGCCGATGTACTATCGATGGAACCCAGCCTTTTAATCTCACTATAGGGATAGAAGTTTTCGCCAAAGCAGTCTTCAATGGGATGCCCCATTTCCGTAATATAGGACAAGCACACTGAAATCAGCCCCATGGAGATCACATAGGTATACTCGATAGACAATCGTTGTTCCCGAATAGATTGGAAAACTTCCTCTAGTTTCTCTTCTACCTTCCCCTCGTTGTGCATCCGCAAGCAAACCAACAATTCCTCGTTAACTTCCGTTGGATAGAGCGCTTGCTTCCCAGAATCCAGCACACTCGAACCGTAAGCAATCACACGGTCGTTACCTAGCACGAATTTATTTTGCAGCGCCTCAAGCGCCTCTAAATAAGAGATTCGAATCCCGGTATAACCGGACTGGCTGCGGCCGACACCGATGGTTATTGTGAACTTTAAATATTTTTTTATCAGGAAAATCAGCTTTTCATACCCCTCTAAGGCTGGGACCTCCAGCTCCTTGCCGCCCTGATGCTCGACCAAGCAAATGATTCGCCCCTCGGGTCCATTGAAAATAAGATGATGCCCTGTTTCCTCTAAGGCTTCGTTCAGAATGTTGGTAACCGCATATTTCCACAGTAAGCGCTCACTTACTTGATTCCATTTGACATCCATGTGGTCAATTTCGATGCAAGCGACGACGAAGAGCGAAGAGGCGAATGACTCCCCTAACTGCTGCAATTTCAGACGTGTTTCCTCTGGAGATTGATGATAATCACTGCTCAGTAAATGGTTCAAATAACTTTCCTTCATCAACTGCTGATTTTCTTTCAGGGTGGATCTTTCTTCCCGCGCTTTTTCGTGCTCTTTTTGAAGCTTAAGCAGCGTTAGAACGAGCTCATCCTTGGAGAAAGGCTTCAATATGTAATCCTCTACCCCTAGCTTGAGCGCCTTACGGGCATAATCAAACTCATTGTGTCCAGTGATAAGGACAACACTCGTCGCCGGATAATGTTCCTTCAAATGCTCTGTTAAGCTCAAACCGTCCATGAATGGCATCGTAATATCCACCAGCGCAATATCTGGGCGATGCACTTCAACCTGCTCCAGGGCTTCGATCCCGTTCTTCGCTTCCGCACAAAGTTCAAAGCCGTAGGCTTCCCAATCCAATGCCGTCCGTAAATATTCACGGAAAATCGATTCATCATCTACGATCAATATTTTTTGCATGTTTTATCCTTCCTCACTTTGAAAAGGCAGCCATAAAGTAACTTCCGTGCCTTGCCCCTGCTCACTTTTAATTTGCAAACCGTAATCCTCGCCATAGTACAGCTGGATACGATCATTGACATTCCTGAATCCATAGCCAACAGCTTCTTGTGGCGATGAGGTTTTCTTCACAATCGCTTTCAAGCGATCTGGGTCCATCCCAACCCCGTCATCTCTGACGACCATTTTAATTTTACGATCCACAATTTCACCTTGTACGGTCAACAGTCCCAGACTTCCTTTGGTCTTGAGGCCATGATAGATGGCGTTTTCAATAAGTGGTTGAATCGTCAGCTTAGGAATTTGACCACTTAGTACGTCATTTTGAATATCCAATTCAAACGTAAATACATCCGAATAGCGAATACGTTGTATGGATAGATAATCTTTCACATTCCGAATTTCTTCTTCAATCGTAATCGTTTCACGACCTTGGCTGAGTGCCGCCCGATAGAAATCGGCCAAAGCCTTCGTTGTCCGCTGCACATCACGGGTTCGTCCCATCTCGGACAATGTATAGATCACATCCAGCGTGTTATACAGGAAATGCGGCTTAATTTGTGCCTGGATGAGTGCGAGTTCGTATTCCCGCTTCTTCTTCTGCTCCCAATTAATGTTCGAGAGCAGCTCTTGAATCCGCCGAATCATCGAATTAAACCCCGTCGCCAGCATCCCGATCTCGTCCTCCGAATTTACTTGAAATTCGATGTCTAGGGATCCTTCTTTGACTTTTTTCATATATTTCGTAAGTCCCATAATTGGCTTGGCGATAAGCTGTGAAAGCATACCCGCTCCAAGCAATGCGAAAATTAAACAAACAATCCCGAGCATAACGATGAGCAAAGTAATTTTACGCGTATCAGCGGTTAAGGATTGGAGAGGTGCCATCGAAATCAGCTTCCAGTTGAAGCTGGGCACTTCCGAACTTACGACAAGCGTTTTCTCGTACTCAAAAGAAGTAGGCCCAACAATATGTTTATTAGAGGTGATCCAACGCTTCATGTCCGGATTCGCCACCTCTTGTAATACATCTTCTGCATGCTGAGAAGAGATCACAACTGCTTCATCATCGACAATGAAGTAGCTCCCGTCTTGAAGTGAGCCGATCTTTTGATAAATTGCGGTTAACGCGCTCTCTTTTATGTTCACGACGAGTAAACCAAGCTTTTGTCCGGTGTAAATGTTAACGATCCGTTTACCCAAGGTCATGATTGTCTCATCTGAACCATTGGTCAAATAATCCCTGCGTTGCATGGGGAACCATATATTATTTCCACTGGACGCGTCTATTTGTTTTAACATCGCACTGCTAGTAATGCCTTCTTTATTACGCTCTAGAGCCAGGTTCGAGCCGTAGATCCGATTATTATTATCGATGAATGCCGCAGATTGGACATCAGGAAATACGAGCAAAGCGAAGCTAAGCTGATTCGTTATCTGTGTATACATTTGTAAACTAGTTTCTGGAGCAGTTAAGGACTGTTGGTCTTCCACGATTACTTTATTGAGATTAATGGTCAACATATTGGCGCAGCTCTCTACATTCGTTAACATGCCCGTGATGCGGGTTATGATGAGGGAGGAATTATCCGACACATTTTTGATCGTTTTTTTGACGATGGCATTCGTGTACACTTGGTTGGAAACGAAGCCTAAGACGAACAATGGCACGAAGATGAGCGGTAAATAAATAAGAATGATTTTATAGCGGATGCGTTGATTACGAAACCAGTTCGCCGACTTCCACTTTTGAAGTATGGACATAACGGCCTCCTTTCTACGAAAAACAAAAAATCCCTTACTATTTAACGTCAGGGTTCCCTGTTCGTTACATTGTAAAGGATTCGTCTCTTTTTTGAAACATACTTACTGCATAGATCATTAGCTTGTACTTTCTAGACTGTTATCTTGGAAGAAGCTGATCTGTCTTGCTTGGATTTCTACTAGTAAAAACGTAAGAAACTCCTTGCTTAATTGCATCCGACTAGCATTTATATAAGCATCAACTAGAGAGTCATTGGATATGGACGTGAAATGTTCGCGATCATTCATTGTGCAACAACCAATTCGGGTTTTCTTCAAGCATCGACATCATTTTCTTCATCGATTGCTGAATTTGTTCATCGGAGGGTAAGCATATACTGCCATAAGACTGCTGTACAACATCTGTTAACACCGAATCAAACATGCCATTAAACTGCTCTGATTTCACACGAACCCCTCCTGATTTTCATTTATTTGGAAATTATACCTCTATTTTATCGTGAAGCGCATAAGAAAACAGCGCAATTATTTTTGCATGACATACATCGTTTTTTTCTATAATATGTAATTTTATTTGCATTCATGGAGTTTTGGAGCTAATAGCCAGGTAGAGTCCGTGCGCGAAAAAACACGTATTTTACGCAAACACGCGGATGATGGTTATTGTTGGGGGAGGATTGCCTGAAAGTTAGTCTGGCTTCGACATAAATTTGGCGTGGAGCAGGTATTCGCTGAGAAGAGATGCTGCATTACGGTTATTCTGTTGTATCTACAACAGAATGCTCGTAGGGTGATCAGAATGCCAATTCACTTCCTGTCGACCACATTGAGCCGCCTAGCTTGAACACTTGAACGTTACGGCCAGTCTATGTGCGCGCAAGTGTAATTTCACAAAATAAGCACTCACAGTTTGCTTACTCTTTCTGGAATTGCATTATCTCGCAAGTTAAGACCACCACGAGTGCTTATTTGCTGCATGCGGAGCCGTCTACGTTGCATTTTCGCAGGATAAGCCACGCCAGCTTGCTTATCCCACCTGCAACGCAATTTCCCGTGGTTTAAGACCACCGCGCATGCTTAAGATATGCCCAATGCCACTGCATGGCATCTACTGCCGCATACAACAAAAAACAGCAGCTTCTTAGGGAAGCTGCTGCCTGAACTTACATTTAGTCACGATGATGTTTGTGATGCTCAACGAAGCTCGCAGCTTCCATTAATTCGCGCATGACATCCGATTTCAGTTGCTGATTGGTGAATTCACCTTTGACATAAAGCTGGCCCTTCTCACTAGAGGTATACCTGGAAGGAACCCGGTTCAGAACGATGGCCAAAATGTCTTCTTGGCATGTCAGACATTCGCATTTCAATTCATAGTTTTTCTTGAATTCTCCGAATAAATGAGTAACCACAGTTTCCATTGCGTTGATGACAGCCATCTATAACTCTCCCTCTACTAACTTCATTAGGTCTATTATACCTGATAAACCTAGAATGACCAAGATTAGGAGTTCGAAACTTCAACAACCAGCGTATAAACACCAGAACCCAGCTCAATTTGGAGAGCCTCATCTGTCTCCGAGACAGCGCCAACCCCCGGTACATCGCGCAGCTTTTGACCATTGCATGTCACTTCAGAGAGCTTCGCTCCTCGCAAGACGGCATCTCCCGACGTATTTGGCGGAAGCTCGAACGTATAACGAACTACGCCATCCTCCTCTATCTTCCACTCACTGCGAACTTCCCCATAATTCGTAACAAGAGCCGCTTTGGCAAAAGTTAGCGCAGAATCTGTACGCGGTCGGAATAGCACCCGCTTGTACCCTGGCTGGCAATCATCGGAGTCTAGTCCCGCTACCTTGCGATAGAGCCAATCACCAATGGCCCCGTAGGCATAGTGATTATAGGAATTCATATCCCTGCTCCAGAACGTACCATCCGGCTTGATCCCATCCCAATGCTCCCAAATCGTCGTTGCACCTTGGTGAATGGAATAGATCCAGGATGGATAATCTTCTTGCTGAACGAGCTTCACCGCAATATCATGATAACCATTCTCTGTGAGCACATGGCACAAATATGGCGTCCCAACAAAACCTGTCGTCAGATGATATTTTTGCTCCTTCACGTATTCAGCCAGGGTCGCGGCTAAGCGTTCGCGCGTGCTTCCGGTTACCAAACCAAACATCAAAGGAAGTACATGCGCTGTTTGCGTGTGCCCTGCCAATCTGCCGCTAGGCGTCACGAATTCCGCTGTGAAAGCATCCACAATGCGCTCATAAAGCGCTGAATAGGTTGCGACATCTTCCTGTCGCCCTAATACTTCAGCTGTTTTCACCACTAACGATGTCGAGTATGCATAGAAGCAAGTGGCAATTAAATCTTTTGGCGTCGCCCCGATATAACTGCCTTCTTTGGCATCCAGACCGAGCCAATCGCCGAAATGGAAGCCTGTTTGCCACAAGTGCTCGTTCTCACCTTGCTCGCGAATATAATGAATCCAGCCCTTCATACTGTCATACTGCTCTTCCAGAATGCGCTTATCCCCATACACCTGATAGAGTGTCCAAGGGCAGATAACGGCCGCATCCCCCCACGCAGCAGAGGAATGATCTTTCTCGTAAAGCACATTCGGAATAACGAAAGGCACGCCGCCATCTTCGCGCTGATCCGCTTTCAAATCGCGCAGCCATTTGCTAAAAAATAGAGCCACCTCATAATTAAATGCCGCTGTGCGGATGAATACCTGAGCATCTCCCGTCCAACCGAGCCGTTCATCGCGCTGCGGACAATCTGTTGGTACATCAAGGAAATTGCCACGCTGCCCCCAAACAATATTGCTTTGCAGCTGATTAAGGAGCGGGTGGGAGCATTCGAAGGTTCCTTTTGCCACCATGTCCGTATGAATGACTTGCCCAATGAAACTTGTGCTATCGAATGGTATGTCTTGTGGCCAGCCGTTCACCTTCACATACCGGAAGCCTTGGAACGTGAAATGCGGCGCATACGTCTCCTCGCCATTCCCGCGACATACATAGGTTACCGTTTGTTTGGCCGAGCGTAAGTTGTCAACGTAGAAATTCCCTTGCGCATCGAGAACCTCAGCATGAAGCAGCTCGATCCGTGTCCCCTCGGGCAAAGTGATTTTCAATTGCACACGTCCGACCATATTTTGCCCAAAATCAAGCACAGTCTCACCTAACGGCGTTTCAATCACAGCGATTGGCTTCAGCAGCTCCGTCACACGAGAAGGTTCGTTCTCTTGCATCACAAGAATATCCAAGCTATGATCTAGTTCCTTTACAGCCGTCCACGACGTATCCGCAAAATCGTTTTGACTCCAACCCTGCATCTCTAATCCAGCATCATAGACTTCACCGTGATATAACTCCGACATTCGAACAGCTCCGAGCGAAGCTCTCCATGACGTATCACTCAGCACGGTTTCTTCTGATCCATCCTCATAGACGATGTGTAATTGCAAAAGAAGCGCTCGCACACTTCCGAACACATGACGTTGATGTTCCCATGCCAGATTCCCTTTGTACCATCCATTCGCCAATACAGCCCCGATCGTCTGATTCCCATCTGCACACAACATATTCGTCACATCGTAAGATTGCACTTGTACACGATGCTTGTAGCTCGTCCAGCCAGGTGTGAGCTCCCAATCCCCAACACGTGCACCGTTGAGCTCTAGCTCGTAAACACCAAGACTTGTCGCATAGATAGTCGCTTTTCGAATGGGCTGGCTCGTTGTGAAGGTTTTACGGAGATAGTAAGCTTCCTCCGCGTCCGAGTCGATCATTGCTGGGTCGGGTGTAATCCAGGCGGCCTGCCAGTCGGAGACGCTGAGCTGCCCCATTTCCCAGTAAGCGATTTCACTCCAAGGCGAAGCCTCGCCGTTCTGATCCCACACTTGGATCCGATAATAATAACGCGTTCTCGCCTCCAGCTTAAGTCCCTCATAGGTAATCAGCACAGATTGATCGGAATCCCTCCGCGTTGTATCCCACACCAATTGGGAGGATTCGAAGTCGTCCGCCTGCCTACTCACCTGAATATGATAAGCGGCTTGTCTTACCGCGTTGACATCTGCTTCTAGCTGCCAAGTAAATCGAGGTTGCGGGGTATCCAATCCTACGGGATTCGTTCTGTATTCACAATGTAAAGATGAAATCCGAATGTTACTCATACCTTCTCCTCCTAATTACACGGACCGTCGTGTGTGAGGTGCAGTTACTTTTTTAAGCACCATTACGTCCTATTGTAGAGGATCTTTCCACTCAAAATTAAGGTCGATTACGACATTTATTAGGGTCGAAAACGACGACATTTCATTTCCCCTTGTATCCCCTTAATTTCCCTTTCGAACTCGAATAGTATAAAGTTATACCTTACTTATAGATGGGAAGGCGTTTAGGATGCTTCAAAAAACACATAGCGCAGCTGGCATGATCGCTGCCGAAATCGTGCTTATACAAGGCGACATTAGCTTTATTACATGGGAGGCCGCCAGCGCGCTTTTACTCGGTTGTTTAGCGGGTACGCTAGCCGATGTCGATAAGCCTGGCTCCACAATGGCCAAGGTACTCTTCCCTTTATCCGCACTTCTCCATGTGCTCAAGATCAAACATCGTACACTAACGCACTCTTTACTTTTTATGGGGCTGCTCGTCTTTCTTAGCCTTCATCTCGCCCCTTTATACTTCTGGGTGTTCATTCTGTCGTACGCTTCCCATCCACTGATTGATCTATTAAACGATCGTGGTGTTCAGCTCTTATGGCCGATCCCCCTCCGAGTTCGCCTACTTCCGAAATGGCTCGCCATTGATACCGGCTCAGCAAGCGAAACCGTTTTTCGCTGGTTATTGCTTGTGGTCTGTCTCGTGCTCCCTTTTTGGAAATATGTACTGCCGTACATCGGGAATAGCTCCATTTAGACCGAATCTCAGCTTTCTTATGACCAAAAAAACCGCTCTCTCCTCTTGGAGATGAGCGGTTTTCAATTTGTTGACCTATGCCATCGGTATCGATATTTGGAAGCAGATGAAGCCTTCTTCCATCGTAACCTCGATCGTCCCCCGATAGTACTCGATGCGTTCCTTTACGACAGAGAGGCCAATCCCTTGGTGCTCCCCATCCTCTTTGGTCGAATAGCCCATCGTGAACATCTGCGTGTAATCTTCCAAGTCAAACGCGGTGGACACAGGATTTCTCACGGCGATATGCACATGATTCGCCCCCTTCCAACCATTTACTGAAACTTCTCGTGCCTCAATCGGAAATTTATTCGCTTCATCAAACGCATTATCAATGAGATTGCCGATGATTTTCACGAGATCAACCGATCTGACCCCAAGGGACAGTCCATCAAGCCCCGAGAGCTCATAGGTAAACTGAATTTTGGTTCGCATGGCGAGAGCAATTTTCGCTTGAATCAATGCGGCGATCGCAGGCTGCCCGATTCGAATGATGTCATTGACATCGTTAATTTCCTCTATTAATTCTTCCATATAGCGTTTTTGATCCGCAAGTTCCCCCTTGGACAACAGCGCGTACATCGTTTGTACGTGATTATTGAAATCATGCTGCTGACTGCGAATTGTTGCGAACATCAAGTCCATATTTTCAATATACATCTCTTGCGTAGATCGAACTGCCGTCTCCCGTGATTTCGAAACCAACCGAAATACGAAATAGACACATACGCAGCTAATCAGTGTAAAAAGAATAATAAGCAAGGTCAGCTGATTTAGCTGCTTTTTCAACGTATGTTGAGTCGACTGATAATCCGATACGATCTTAATGACGTAGGGAACATCACGTTGAACTTCGGTCAATTTATTTTTAACAGGGACATACACATAAGTCTTCATCACCGGAATTCCTTGGTAATCTTCCACCACATTTACTGGCATTCCCTGCTGGATCGCTTGTTTGACATATTGAACATCATCCGAGGTGGACATCTCATTACTGCCAAATAGAACTGGACTGTCGTAAACAGAAATAAACGTTTCGCCACTCGCACTCTTATATTCAATCGGCTTCGTGCCGAACGTTACGGCATTCAGTCCTGCTACTTCCAAAATGCCAGGAGTAGCCGCAATTGTTTTTTTCAAAATCGTTTCGGGACCGACTATTTTCTGGAAATGTTGAATTTTATCCGCATTCACGAACACACAAATCATATAATTCGTTGAACCGTCATCATAGTAGCCAAATTTGCTGACATCGCTTGATCCAGAAGCCGGAACTTCATAAATGCCAGACCAGAAATTAGCCAGCTTCTGTCCTTCTGGGATCGTAACTTCATGATGTGTCATGAGCTGATCGAAAGCTGTAAACCAATAGCCAAAAGGGATTGTGCTTGTAATTTGCAGTTCTTTGGGCTCGGAAGACTTAGCAACCATAATATCATTGCCGTTCCCGCTTCGCTTCATCAGGGAGAACCCATCGACATTCGTTTCTTTGGCGAGTTCCACCAATTGCCCGTTCGTGACCTTATTAATGTCAGAACCTAACTTACTTTGGGCGATCATCGCCGCGGAACGCAATTGTTCACCGATCAAATCCTCTACAAAGAAGGCGCCTTCTTTCGACTGCTCGATCGCCGTTCGAATTTGATTGGCCATCGAGGCCATTTTGTCAGATTGTGCTTGGGTTAATAATGATTTCATGTACCAATAATAAGACGAATTATTTGTAATCAGTAACAAGATAACACTAATAAAAGTGATATAAATGACGCGTTTGTTAATATTCATGATGTATTCACACTTTCCTCATGTCGTATGCTGAATATGACAGTTATAACAAGAAATAATTCCCATTTTTACCTGCTCCGTTCACAAAAAGCTCCCATGTTATGTAGTATAGTTGTTGCGCAAAGGGTTGTCTATCCCTTATTCAAATGCTCTCATATCTTTTGGAAAAATAGGGAAGTCACCCTTAATTTATAACAATGTCGTGGAAAATAGCCCTTACATACGCCGATTGCTTTACTATCCGCATGGACTTTAGTAGTATAGCTAATATCGAATGAAACGAGGTGCTTTACGTGTCCAATGATGAAATCATATTAACCCCTGAGGGTTTACGCAGTTTAGAGGAAGAACTTGAAGATCTCAAAACAGTTAAGCGTAAGGAATTAGCAGCCCGGATCAAACTTGCGATCTCTTATGGCGATCTGAAAGAAAACAGTGAATATCATTCTGCGAAGAATGACCAATCTTTCATGGAAACACGGATTATAACAATTGAACGCATGTTGAAAAAAGCGAAGGTTGTTAAGAATACCGGCACATCCAAGGTACAAGTTGGCTCCACTGTCATCCTAAACGATGTGGAATTCGCCGAAAAAATCGAATACAAAATCGTAGGCTCCTCCGAGGCTAACGTGAACGAAAACAAAATTTCCTACGAAAGCCCACTAGGTGTTTCTCTTATGAACAAATCTGTGGGTGATGTCATTAGTGTGAACGCACCCATGGGTGTTATCTCCTATGAACTGCTTGAGATTCGCGTGTAAGTCGCCATTTTCCTGAAATAAGAAATGTCCCAAAAGAAAAGCAGCCCATAACTAGTTGATCTAGTTACGGACTGCTTTTTTAGTTATTTCGCGGCTTGGAGGAAAGCTAAAGCCCTCTCCATTTTCTGTATGTAAGCAGAGTCGCCACTTGAGCACATCCACTTTACATGCGCATCGCCTGTGGCTGTTAGCTGGTCACTCTCCTGCAAAACCTGCATCAACCGATTCACAGTGCCTCTGCTGCCATCCACAATTTGAATGTGGCTAGGCAGAATTTCGCGAAGAACACTGGTATAAAATGGATAATGCGTACATCCAAGCACGACCGTGCCATAGTTACTTAGGTCAAATGACGCCAGCTTCGTCAAGAAATAGTCTCGGATCTGCGGACCTTCTACTTCTAGATTCTCGCAGAATTCCACGAGTTCCGGGAGCGGCAGTGAATCTACCATGCCCATATCGTCGATTCGAGAGACGAGTTCCCTGTATTTCGCTTGCTGCAGCGTCAGCTGCGTTGCGAATACAAGCACTCTTTTGCCTGACGAACGATTCATCTCTAAGGCTGGCTTCACCGCAGGCTCCATCCCGATAATCGGGAGCTTATACGTTTTGCGCAAATCCGTGATCGCGATACTGGTTGCTGTATTACAGGCGATCACCAGTGCCTTGATCTCATCTTGAATAATGGCATCCACCGACTGCTTGACGAAGGTCAGAACCTCATCCCTCGATTTGGGCCCGTAAGGCACATGCGCAGTGTCAGCATAATAAATAAAATCTTCATGAGGCATCCGTTTCATAGCTTCGTGTAGAACCGTGATTCCACCGAGCCCTGAGTCAAAAAAAGCTATTTTCATCATCGTCACCCTATTTATAATCGTTCTGTTCTGTCTTATAGAAGCCCAGCCGTGATCAGACCATTCCTTACGCCTTCTTCATCCACATGTGTCGTTACGTGATCGGCGTAGGGCAACAAATCTTGATGCGAATTGCCCATCGCGATGCCGAAGCCGACATAGGATAACATTTCCATATCATTCAGTCCATCCCCGAAAGCAACCGCATCTTCCGGCTTCATACCTAACAACTCTAGCATCGCGGCAATCCCTTGCGCCTTAGAACCGCCAGCAGGCAACACATCCATCGCGTGTTCGTGCCAACGAATTAATTTGAAATCCGAAAGCAGACTTTCATATAAATGCTCGTCCTTCGCTTCACAATGCAGAAAAATTTGATAAATATCATTCGTTTTCCAGAAATGCGGATCATAGCTTGGCAAATCGACTTTCAATGAAGATACCGAGCTATTCACAAAAGGATGATCCTCCGCGTCTGTTGTGAACGTATGCTGACCTTCGAATACGAGCGAATGCTGATGTGTCGCAGCTAGCTCAACCAAAGCTTCAATTGCGCTTTTCGCGATCACGCGGTGGTATAGAGGCTCACCTTTGTAAACGGCATATCCCCCATTTAAACAGACATAGGAATCAATGCCAAGTAATTCAGCCAATGGTTTAATAAAATAAGGTGCTCGTCCCGTTGCAATAACAGGCTCGACACCACTTTTCTTCAGTTCATGGATCGCTTTAACCGTACTTTCAGGTACCTGCTTGTCCTCGTTAATTAATGTGCCATCGATATCAAAAAATACAATTTTGTACACAGTTTGGTTCTCCTTTTCATTCCGAAGCAGCGCTGCCACTCCATCTCTCTTTCTCTCAATTAAACACCATCTGCCGAGAAAAAACAAAGAAAAAAGAGAATCCCTGAGGCTTCTCTCGTCATTCCTTACACGATACCATCGATGATGCCATAGGTTAATGCGTCGTCCGGACTCAAATACCAGTTCCGTTGATGCTCCTTCACACTGTCCAATTCGTCCCCTTTCAGACTTGTTTTGGATAAAATGTACTCATCATAGATATTCTGGAGCCGCTGTGTCTCATCAACACGATTCTTTAGATGCTCCAAGTGGCCGTCAATATGCGTGGAAACAGAATGATACATGAAGGTGCTGAGCCTGCCGGCATACCGCTTATGCCCGCTGACCGCGATCAGTAAGCTCATACTTGCGGCAAGTCCGTAGACATAAGTGTGAACGGGCGTTTTGCTGTTCTCTATGACGTTGATTAAGCCAAAGCCATCGTAGACGCTGCCTCCATTACTATTAATGATGAGATCGATCGGCAGACGTTTGAAATCTTTTTCTTTCTTATCTCGGTCTTCATCATATTGATTAATTTTCATAATTTGCTCAACTATCAATTTCACAGAGTTCTTGTTGATGCCATCGAAAAGATAAAGAGTTCTGTCACTCATAACATGCCTCCTGTCCGTATGGCCTTGTATTACATTAGTCTATTCTCCATTTGTAAACTTTGTAACTCAGATGACGCTATTTTCAGATTTTTGGGCTGATGTCGTGAATGGCTCATGAGCAAAATAAAAGAGCCACCCACTCCCTAAGGAATGAGGCAGCCCTTTTTCTTACACACTAATACACGCTCACATTATCAAACTTGCTGCTTGCACGATGCGAATACACGCCAATCTGTCCCGTGCTGAAGCTAGTGTCTGTCGTTGTCAACAGTTTCGTGCCGTTCACCCAGAATTCCAATGTGCTGCCGTTGACGACAGCTTTAAAGTCATACCAGGTACCCAAGGCGAAGGTGAAGGGTACGGTGATAAGATCCATTGGGGTTCCACCAGCGACTTTGAGAATCTTCAAGCTATTCGTGTATTTGTAATACATGAATCCATAGAAATTATTAGCATCTACACGCCGAGCGACGAGACCAAGACCAGCGAGATTGCCTGCATCGAAGCTGTCTGCTTTGACTTTGGCCGCAACCGTATAGTTCTGCCAAGTGCTCAGACCTGTGTACGCATGAACACTCGCTGCCGCATTGTTAGACTGGTTATATACCTGCGTACCGTCTGTCACAACACTCCATGTGCCGCCTGTTGTTGCCCAGCTAGCCGCTGTTCCAGACTCAAAATCATCACCGAAAATTGGCGCAACGCTCACATTATCAAATTTGGCATTCGCACGATGTGCATACATGCCTATTTTTCCTGCAGTTAGTGTAGTGTCCGTCCCAGTTAATAACTTCGTACCATTCACCCACAGCTCCAGCGTGGAGCCATTCATGACCGCTTTGAAGTCGTACCATGTCCCCGCACTAAATGTATAAGGCATCGTCACAATATCGGTCGCGACTCCAGCAGAAAGTTTCGTGATTTTCAGCGTATTCGTCAATTTGTAATACATGAATGCGTAATAATTACTGCTATCCACGTAGCGCCCCACGACACCAACGCCTGCGTAGTTTCCTGCATCGAAGGCATCCGCTTTCAACTTCGCTGAGATAGCAACATGCTGCCATGTACTGTCACCAATAAAAGCAGTAGCTCCGCCAATCGTTGAATTGGATTGGTTATACACCTTCGTACCATCTGTAACCACGCCCCATGTGCCGCTTGTCGTAGACCAACCCGCTGCTGTTCCCGATTCGAAGTCATCACTCAGAAGTGTAATTGAGTTGCTGCTACTTGTGCCTGGATTGCCATCCGTTTGAAAACTAATGGTAACGCTGTCCGATGTCCCGCCTGCTTCTGTAAATGTCAACGTCTTCGAATAGCTTGAATTCGGGGCTAAGCCTAACGTGTTAATGGTAAAATAAATCTCCCGCTCCCCACGTAAATTCCCCGAGGTCTGTGTAAGTGAAAGCCAATCCCCTTGCCCGCTCACAGTCCAGTTGGTGCTCAGCCCGCCACCTTTATTAACGATTTTTAACTTATGATACTGGGAGCTGTTTGTTACATTTTTCGTCCCAACAAGTATACTGGCTGGCACATCAATCTTCGCAGCAGGCATACTGCCCAACGCACCAAGCTGATTCGTTTCTTGGAACTTTGTTGTTGCACCCTTCTTTGCTGTCAACTTCAATTGCAGCCACTGGGTAGATACGCCTGCGGGCGGCGTAAACGAAATCGTTTGTTCCAACTTGTTGCCATAAGGAACCGTAACGTTGAAAGTTCCCGTTTGAAAGCTTGTGTAAACACCATTCACAGGATTCAAATAGCCGGCTTCCCAATTCACATCAATCCCTGTGCCATCCTGCTGTTCATCGTTATAGACAATGATGGTACGTGTCGTCGACGTCCCTCCAGCGAACACAATTGGCGCTACGCCGATCAAATTGTTCTTATCCCCGTCTTTGTCAAACGCCGCCACAGGCGAGTACGTATTTTGCGTGTACTCATAGGAATCCGACTTGATAAAAGCAGGCTTTGCAGTATCATACGGATTAAATACTGGTCGATTAATAGCGATTGGTTTGAGCCCCGGTGCTGTCAAATCTGCCCATGTCGGATAGATGGTATCTTCCGTAACTTCATACGAATAAATCCAATTCGCATAATAGCGTATATCAGCAAATCCTGCATACCTCATCGCTCTAGTCATGCGATCCGCTGCCCGATGCCAAACCGCCTGTGAAACGATATTGTCATTCAAAACATCTTTGGCCAACGTTGCGTTATACGTCCCATTCGCATTCAGTGTTGGCCAACCGCCGGATGGCGTATAGGCTTCTCCTTCGCCCTTTGGTTGTGTACTGCTATTCGCGTACAAACCATACATGGCGCTGTTATTCAGCCAGCCAATTTGGTAACCACCTGTGTAATGATGATTTTCTTCACTTGTTGTTGTAAAATCGTCCTGAATAATCGGCTTCGACGTATCGATCGAAGTGATAGCTGCCGCAATGGTTGGATGCAGAATGGTCGTATTATTGCTCGTTGAACTCCAATTCTCATTCCCGCCGCTCCAAATCACAATACTAGCGTGATTCTTCTTCGCATTTACCCACTGTTTGACCCACTTCGTAATATGATCCATCGCATCAGGCGTGTAGCTGTGTACACCTTGATACTGCCAGTATGGCGTCTCGTCGATCAAAAGCAGACCAATTTCATCTGCATAATCGTACACTTCCTTAATGCCTCCATGAATATGAGTCCGTGCAACATTGTACGTTTGTTTCCAGGCATCCATCGTTTGTTTAACCTCGGCAATACTGGCGTTAGCATACGATTGCGAAGAGCTATTCGCCGCCCCGTGCCCACTGCCCGTTGCCCAGTTGAATTGCAGCGCATCACCACGCAGATTCGTCTTGACGCCGTTCAATTGATAATAATTCGCATTCACAGCGAACTGCCTGAACCCGAACCGAGTTGCCAAGCTATCGATGGTTATAGCACTTTGGACAAGGCTCGTGTTCAAATTGTACAGCTTAGGGTCCTGCGTCCACCAATACTTCGCGTTGGTCCATGCCACTGCCGATAACGTCACCGTTTGAGAGCTGTTGGCAGCTACCGTTACAGTCTGATCGGCAAAGGTCTTCTCTGTGCTGCCGCCAACGAGTTGGGCATTATTTTTGACTGTGACGGTTTGGCTCATAGCTGTCGCATTCGTCACCGTTGTTTTAACCGTTATTTCATCATCAGTAGGTGATGTGTTATTTTTCAAATCCGTAATGACGAATGTGTCTGAAATATACACTTTCGGATAGGCCACTAAAGCGACGTCATCATTAATGCCTCGGCCTTGCCCCCAGCTCTGATTGTCGACACCAATCGGATACAGCGATTTACCACTGGCATCCTTCGCATCGCTTGGAAGCGCATAGTAGCCCCACACGCGAACCTCTAACGTATTCGTACCACCAACGACAACAAGTGGCGTAATATCCAGCTTGTAAGGCAGTCTGGTCATTAAGTAACCATCCGTTTCGGTTGTCAGTTGCGTGCCATTGACGAATACCTTGGAGAGAGGACCTATATTGGCGACATCTAGGAAAATCTCCTTATCCACCATCGAGGACGGCACCGTGAAATTCCGTTTGTAGACCCCATAATTCAACGTATTCCAAGCGGCTGGATAGCCATAAGCTGCTGGCGAGTCCCAGTAGGACGGCACGGTAATATCGTAACGCGTCGTCCCCCCATTCGGGTAAAAATCCCAAACTCCGTTCAACGAAACCTGCTCCCTATTCGTATCCGCGTGTGCGTTATGCGCCACTGTAAACAATGCACACATCAACAATGAAGCGAAAAGCAACAAGACAAGTTTTGCATTTACTTTACTTAATCCCCACAAGATTCGCATTCAATTTTCCTCCTTCGAATGGTTGATCATTAATATGATTGAAAACGCTTCCAATTACGAACTCAATGTCATCAACCCCCCTTTCAATCACAAGCTTATTAAACTCATCCTTTCATTTTGACAGACACGCCTCTTTCATCCACCGTTATGGCTAACTGGCCATCGACAGATTTGGTAAACTGAAGATCCACTCGAGGAATGTGCACCGATTGGGGTCCCCCTATATGATGACGATCAGTCTCCACTAAGTTCACATTTATATACTCCATCTCCCACACCTCACTATCATTCGCCTTCCCTTGTGGTAAGCATAGCGTAGTTATGACTGTTTGATCTGTAAATAATTGATGACATGATAAGACAGGAATCCCTTCCTTCATCCCATAATCGTCGGATCGCCAGCCTTCTTTCATCACAAGCTGTGGATTGGCGCCAACTGTTCCAACCCAATACATACGCATACCTGACACTTTATCCTCTTCTTCATCGAAAGCAATCAACGCTTCCAGAGCAGAGCCATTTCGAGACTGCTGAATCTCTGTCTGAGCATCCCCCGATAAATGAAATGTTTGCTCCAAATGATGCGTCCCCACACCCTCCATCCAGTCGACGATGAGAAGAAAGGATTGTTTTTTCCCCATCAGTACCCATCTCCGATGTGTAATGGAATCCTTCAAGTGTGTATAGCCATTATGTGAAGCATCGATGAAATCATATGCCTCGCACGACTCCCAGCGATGAAGCGTGACTTCCGCTTCCGGCACTCCCCATTGCTGTGTGGATACATATGGCGTCTGATCTAGACCATCGATCGTAACCGTGTTATGCGCTGATGTGCTCTTAAAATAGCGCCGCCATTCCCCCTCTTGGTACGTGTACCGGCCAGAATCGCCGAATATTAGGCGATCTTGGAACATCCATTCAAAATGGAGAGCATCCGCATGACCATGGGCACCGCCCATCGGTGCCGCATCAAAGAAGAGATACTGCTGCACATCCCGCATCACAAAGTAGCCAGATTCGGGGAAGGTTACGGTCGTTGCCTGTTCACTTGTCTGCGCACCCTCCATCCGCTTCATCCAAGACACAAACCTCTCGCCGCCCATCATCCAGAGCAGCTCCTCACTGATCTCACCCTGCTGAGCTATTGCCACCTCATCACAGATTGCGCCAATGAGGCCGACCTTGGCTCGTACATGCGTACCGCTATCCGAATCGGATAGCGCAACCGACTTGCCATCTGGCCGAATCGTCGCCATACTAAAGGCTACCATCGATTTCAGCTTTTCCAGATAACTGCCAGGGAAAGGCCGCCCCGTTTGCTTCGCCAACCAATACGGCGTACCAAACATATCCAAGCTGGCCGTATGATAATGCGGCGTCAGCTCATTCTGAATCCCGTCGGCACGAATTTGATCGTGCAAACAGAGCATGAGCCGTTCTTGCGCAAGCTGGCGCCAATAAGGCGCATCGGCGTGCTCCGCAAGAAAAGTCCCCACCATATAGAGCCCCTGCATATGCATAGTCGCATGGTTGATCGAGGTTTCCCCCAGAAACCTCGACAGGAAGGTGGCCTGCTTAGCTAGGCTGTCCTGCCACATTTCAACAAAAATAGAGTCCATTGATGGACTATGACTCATCATCATATAGCCCCAAACCCACGATTGAACGCGCAGCCCGACTTCAAGCAATCGCCACGGACCGGGTCGTTGGAAATACACCAATTGCTCGTAAGTCAGCGAGGTTGGCAAAGGATTCTGCTCGATCCAGCTGACGATATGCCGCTTAAATGCTGCCACATACCGCTCATCCCCCGTCAGTAAGTAGGCAATTCCGAAGTCGCGCAGATGCCAATGGCGATTCAAGATCCACGTATATTCCAAGTCATCCGTTGGATTATACAACCAATCCGGCCGCAAGCCGTGATCGATCCACTCTCCCGCAGCCATCGTATAGGGAAGACTGAACTTCCCTACACAACATTGATCCGCTTTTTCAAGTACCTCAGCAACACGTGTTGGATAATGGAATTCAAATACATTAGCCGCCTCTTGCAGTTCTGCATTCGTGACATAAAATCGCATGGTATTCTCCTTTTCTCTCGCACTATCCTTTGACAGAGCCCGCTGTGACGCTAATGAATGATTTGTTGGCAAGGATATAGACAACGAGTATCGGCAAAATGGACATGCATGCCCCAGCAAGCATAATGTGCGTTTCCGCAGCCGCCGAAGTGCCGTAGCGTAAGCTAGCTAGCCCGACCGTTAACGTCTGCAGCGCTGGCTTCGTCATCGTGAATACCAACGGCAAAATGTATTCGTTCCAGGCATTGCGGAAAACGAATAATCCAGCTACGCCAAGACCCGGTGCCAATAGCGGCAGGATGATTCGCCAGTAGATACTGTACACATTGCAGCCATCAATCATAGCAGCTTCGTCTAGATCACGCGGAATGCCTTTGAAGAAGCCGATCAAGGTGAAAAATGTTGCCGCATGACCACTGATCAGAATGATCACGACACCCCACAACGATTTGTGTAGGTTCAAATGCACCATTAATTCAAATTGCGGACGCAGGACAACAGCGCCAATGGAGATGAACATCGTGGAGGCGAGCAGCGCCACGTAAACTTTTTTACCCGCAAACTCTCGACGATCTACTGCGTAAGCTGCTAAAGAGGCTACGAGTAGGCTTCCTACTGTGGTTACAATACTCACGAACAAGCTATTCATCGTAAAATGAGCAAAATTAGCGCCCTTCCACGCTTTAACATAATTGTTGAATTGCCAAACGGATGGCCAGAATGTGGCCCCAGTCGTGACTTCCGCATTCGTTTTGAATGAGCCAAGAACGGCCATGATGACTGGAAATACGGTGAATACCACCATCAGAAGCAGGAACACCCAGAGGAGAAGCTTACCCGCCAGCTTCGCAATCAACAGCGAGACATAAGAAGATCTAGTTGATGTTGTGCGATTAGACAATTGAGATGGAACCGACTGCATATCTGTCTCTCCTCCTATTCGTGAATCTGATTCAAGCGTTTGGATAGGTAGAAATATCCCAGCGTTACAACGCCTACGATGAGAGCGGATACGAAGCCAACCGCACTGCCGTAGCCGATTTGCTGCTGAACAGCGCCACCAGCCGACGATACTGGAAAGAAGAGCTTATATACATAGAGATACATGACCTCTGTTTTGCCGATCGGACCGCCTTCTGTCAGCACCATGATGCTCTCATAGCCCTTCAGCGCAGCCGTTATGGCGAGAAGCACGATCATTTGTAAAACGGGTCCGAGCATGGGTACAGTAATGTTGATGAATTTCTTCCAGCCATTTGCCCCGTCGATAGCGGCACTTTCGTAAACGTCCTGCGGTATATTTTGCAATCCAGCGAGGAACAGCAGCATGTAATTCCCGATGGCACCCCAAACAGCGATGAGGATCATCGTAAGCATGGCAAACTTCGTTCCCAGCCAATCGATATTCGAATGGATAATGCCGTATTTCATCAGAAATTGATTGAGGATGCCATTATACGAATTGAAAATCACGTAGAAAACGACGGACATTACCGCCGTACTAATGACCGTTGGTAGAAAATAGACGGCACGAAAGAGATTGCGTCCTCGCATAGTCCCATTTAGAATTACCGCGAGTGCCAGCGCGATTGGCAGAGTGAGCACGATTTTGCCTCCCGCATAGACCAAAGTATTCACTACGGATTGCCAGTACACATCATCATGGAAGAGTCGTTTGAAATTATCGAAGCCAATGAACGTTTTGGCGCCATAGCCGGGATAGCTGTAAAACATATAGCGCATCGCCCATCCTAAAGGATAAATACTTAATACCAACGTCAGCACAAGACTCGGAAATGTCAGAATATAAGGGGCTAGCGCATGCTTTCGTTTGTTCATTGCAAGGCTCCTTTCTGCTGGGGGAACATGGGGCTATCTGCGTTTAAAAAGATTGCAAGCAGATAGCCACCCATGTCTAGCGTGATCTTATTTAACTAAGCTGCCTTGCAAATTTTTCGCATCAAAGTCTGGCATCGGTTGATTCTTAGTCGTACCCTCTTTTCGAGCTTTATCCAAAGCAGCATTATACCGTGTTGACAGATCTGTCGTTATTTTATTGACATCGCCGCCTTCAAGAATGTATCTCAATGCCTCATCCCCCAAATTTTTACCTTCAGGTGTAACTGCTGGCACGACTGGGAATAACGCATCAAATTTGTTAGGCAAGAACAGATCCATGTTGGCGAAGCTTGGTTTCTTCGCAACTGCAAGCACGTCTGGAACAGCGGAGATGCCAACGCTATCTTCTTGATACGTTTTTAACACATCAGGTCCGTACATGCTTTCGAGGAATTTCCATGCCTTCGCCTTGTTCGCTGATTTCGCGCTCATCGCGAGCCAAACCGTCGCATTCGAGAAAGGAGATGCTCCGTTAACTGTGCCGTCAATCGTTGGAAGCGGCGCTGCACTCCATTTAATTTTCGCAGGGAATTGATTTTTGAATACGCCAGGTTCACTTGCATGGTTGATGTACATGCCGATTTTGCCTTCAGCAAATTGCGCACGCAGTGGGTCAATATCGAGCAGTTCAAAGCCAGGGATCATACTGCCGTCTTGCTTCATTTTGCGCAATGCTTCGAGCATCGGGATTTGACTGGAGAAATCGAACTTGCCTGTTTTGAAGTTAAAGCCATCCAACATCCCTGCGCTCAAAGCAACAATAGGAGAGGCTGTTCGACCGAAGCCGCCGTTATTTTTGAAGTTGCCCGCAAAGCCGTATGCGCCAATATCTTTACCTGCTGCCGTTAATTTCTTCGCATCTTCAACCATTTCATCGATCGTTTTTGGCGGTGCAGCAATACCGGCCTTTTGGAAAAGATCGACGTTATAGATGAGGCGCCACGTGATCCCATAGTTCGGCAAGGAGTAAATTTTATTATCTACGCGATTGCCATCATCGATGATCAAGTTTTTGAAACGGTTCTTGAATTCAGGGGACATGTACGTATCCAATGGTTCTAGATAGCCTTTCTTGATGAACGGAGCGAAGTTAGATCCTGATGTTTTGATGATGTCCGGTGCTTGATTACTCGCAAAAGCAACATCCAGAGACTGCTCATAATTGTCAGCCATGATGGTGACTTCCACTTCGATATTATCCTTGTTCTCGGCATTATATTTCGCGATTTCCGCTTTAATATGATCCGATGCACCCCGGTCGTTGGTCCAGTAAGTTAACTTTGTTTTGGGCCCTGTTGTTGCTGGTGCTGCAGTACCTGCTGCTGAGGGTGCTGCTGTTGAGGCTGCAGAACTAGCTGTTGTATCTGTTGTTTTACTGCTCCCGCAAGCAGACAAAGTGACTAACAGAGCCGCAGATACAACGATATGAAACGGTTTCTTACGCATAAATGGTTGGCCTCCCTTTTCTTTTCCCATGTGTTTACTCTTAAAGTGTAAGTGAATTCGCTCTAGCTGTGAGGAGGGTAAAACCACTTTCCAGTAGGAAAATATGATGGTTTTAAACAGGTTTATAACCTTGCTTATATTCGGTTGGCGTCATCCCGACATGCTTCTTGAACACGTCTGTGAAGTAAGAACGATCCTCGTAACCGAGAAGAATCGCTACTTCCTGTACTTGCTTATCGTCTTCGAGCAGCATCTCTTTCGCGCGCTCAATACGCAGCCCCGTCATATAGTGGATGAGGGTCGTGCCGGTTACCTTTTTGAACAGATTCGCAAAATAACTCCCGCTCAAATAAACATGCTTCGCCAAATCATTAACCGTTACGTTCTTATCCAAGTTTGCTTTCATATAGTGAATCGCTTGGGTGATCACCGAGTCAGCCTCCAGTTCACGCTGCTTCTGTATCCATTCGCAACCTACTGTGGCTAACTGCTGCAATAAGCCATTCAGCTCACGGAGCGTCAAACGCTCCCCTTTTTTCAACATATCCAGCTTTATTGTCAACTCGTCTATTCCACTAGGCTCTGTTATTTTCTCTGCAAAAATCCGATACATCAACAGTCCCAACTCCACGCATACACTCGTCATATCACTTGGCTGCACGCCCGAGTAGCCCTGTACGATGCTCGCTAGCAGCGGCAGGGCCTTCTCTGGATTCCCCATGCGCAAGCAGTTGAACAGCTCTTTCTCTTGCTCCGCGCCATGCCGAGGACGAGACGAAACAGGACGTTGTATGTCCTCATAAAAGAAAACACTATTTCCCCCTGTATAGAAATTGTGGGACAAAGCCTCCGCAGCCTGTTGATACGACATAGGCAGCTCATGAATCGTTATTGCCTCCAGCCCTACGCCTACAGAGATTGTGTAACGCGAATAGTTCAACATGTGCTCTCGGCATTGCTCGGCAAGGGTAACCATTTCCATGTATGGAGGCACATTTAGCAAACAAATAAAGCCGCTCAATTGCTCCCGAAACACGATGGATTTCGTGACGGAGGCGAGCGTTTCTTCTAAAATGTTTTTGACAGCGAAACGGGCTAGCTCGACGTCATGAATGCTATGCGTATCGACCTGCTTTGCAAAGCCATCGATTTCAATGCACATAATAATGAGCCGCTCTCGGTCTAGATCCAGCTTCAAATAATCCCAGCGCTCCTTCAACCTCGCCTCATTGGCGTTGTATCGCAGCAAAAGATGTAAATATTCTTGTCGCAGAAGGGGCATGCTCTCCTTGATCTGACGTTCCATTTCGCTTTGTTTGGCAAAACGAACCCGATCGAGCTCAATCTGCTCTTTCGCTTTCTGAACAACGGCCTCGATCGCCGTCTTGAGAAACGGCTTGGCAATGAAATCAAAAGCCCCTAATCGCAGCGCTTGCTGCGCATATTCAAAATCGGTATAGCCGCTGAGCATGATCACCTTGCAATTGGGCAGCACCGCCATGATCGCTTTGGTCATCTCCAGTCCATCCATGCGAGGCATCCTAATATCGGTCAGGACGATGTCCGGCCGGAGCTCAAGGACCATTTGCAAGCCGTCTTCCCCGTTCCCCGCTGTACCTACCACCTTCACACCGTGTGTGTCGATTTGGATCAAATCGGCAATACCTCGGACCACACTTTTGATATCGTCGATCACACAGAGTGTTATTTCCGTCTCTTTCATGTTAGACTTCCCCCTTAATCGGAATCGTGATATTCACCTTTGTCGCTTCATAAGGCTCACTTGAAAGAACCATCGTTGCCTCACCGCCATAATACAGTTGCAATCGGTTATACACATTTCGTAGGGCGTAGCCTTTTTTGCCTGTATTTGTGGCTTGCAGCAAGCTGGACTGCAGCTTATCCGCATCCATGCCTGAACCATTATCCTCGACGATAATGTGGAGTTGATTACCTTCTGTCTTGAGTTCGATGCGAATTTTCCCACCGGATTCCATATGTTCAAATCCGTGAAGTAAGCTGTTCTCAACGAGCGGCTGCAGCATAATTTTCATGATGGGCAGGGAATGAATACTGTCATCGCTCAGCACAATCTCAAAGTCAAAAAGCTCCTCATAACACAGCTGCTGAATCGTCAAATACTGGCGAACATGCAGGAGTTCCTTCTCTACTGTCGTCCACTCTTCCCCATGATTGAGGCCCAATTGAAAGAGTTGAGATAAAGCGATGACCATCGACTTGGAATTATCCAGCTCGCCAGTTTCCATTTTCCAAATAATTGTATTGAGTGTATTGTATAAAAAATGAGGTGAAATCTGTGCCTGCAACGCCTTGGCTTCGGACTTTCGTTTCTCTCGTTCTGCCTCCTTCACTTCGTCGATAAGTTCATTTATTTCAAGCAGCATGCTGTTGAATTTGTGACCTACCTGACTTACTTCGTCCTGATAGTTGCTTTTGAAACGGACTGATAAATCATTGCGACCTACCTTGCTCATCAGCATTTGGAGATGATAGAGCGGCTTCAGAAGAATGGCCGAAAGTAGATTCGAAACGAGTACCGCCATGATGATGCAGACGAGCATAATGATGCCAGTGGTCCATTGAATCCATCCCAAATCCTTGAGGAGATCAGATCTCGATTGTACGCTGAGCAGCAGCCAGTCTGGATTGAATTGCAGGGTGGCGTAGTTAATTAAATCATTATGTGCCGTTATGCCCACCTCGAAATGCCCTCTTGAGTTTGTACCGATATGCTCTTCTAAGAAGGCTTTATCGTAGCTTTTGGGTAGGGCTGGCTGGTTCATTAAAACGCTTTCAGCATTACGATTGATTAGAAATAAATTGTTATTCGCCTGCTCGGCGAGCCGGTCCGACAGTATGCTTTGGATCGCCTTCTCGTTCAAATTCACAACGAAATACATGTTCGGCGTATCGCTAATCGACTGCATCACCAAAGAGATAACGCGGTCTTTGCCTTGAAAAAGAAGATCTTCATGCCCTTCGACCCAGAAGGGCTCTTTGGTCGTCTGCGACTTCTCGTACATCGGTGAATCGTAGAATGAGAATCCTTGATTCCTATAGTAGCTAGCGGAATAAAACTCACCGATCGGCGTCGCGATGAAAATCGACTCGATTGACGGCTCCGCCAGCTTCGCCTGCGTGAACGCCGAGTTCATCGCGGTCATATGACCGTAATAGCCGTCCTTCTTGCCTGCGGCAGAATCCTTCGCCATTTGCACAAACGGCTGCGAGATCATTATATTTAACACCGAAACGAGAATTTGCTTCGCTTTCTCATCAAGAACACGCGCCGACGTATTTAGATTATCCTGGCTAAGCTGAAACGTATTGCGCTCGATTACGCGAGCACTTATATAGTAAGACAGCCCCCCAGTTGCCGCGATTGAGAAGGCAATTAGCAGAACGAATGACACCCACATGCGCTTCTTCAGCGTGAGCTTGTACAGCATGGCTTTCATCAGCATGCACCCCCTAGCGCATATTGTATCGCAAACGCTTACAGAAGGGATACAGTATTTTCCTCTGTGAGGAAAGGGGTGAATTGCGCTCAAAAGCCACTAAGTAGCAAATAGCAGCCTCCCAGCCCCAAATTTTCGTCCCACCAACATGAGAAGGAACGAGGATGCGCTAACTGAGCGATATTGGTTAATTTCGAGCTCGAAGGGAACCACAGTACGCTATTTCAGCTATTTGGTGTAAATTTAGCTAAATTCGATAAAATAGGGCATTCTGGTTCCCCACAGCCTCACTTTTAACTAATGTTGCAAGTAATAGCGCACCGACGTTCCTTTGGGACAGTTACAAGTGGAGCATATAGCTTCGCGCACGTTCCTTGCCACTCGCAACAACCAATAGCTGCCTATCACACAACTTATGTAATAGAGTTCTAGCGTGTCTTTTGCTCACATTCAGATGTTCAGAGAGTTCTGGGGCTGTGAACGGACGAAATTTCCTCCGAGCAAAACGAATCGCTTCACTCTCTAACCAAGGTAATGTCGGAGGGACGTCAGTTGCGATAAACTTACCAATAAGCGAAAGTATGAGCTGTTGACACTGGTTCGGTGCTTCGACAATGGAGGGGTAAGCGATCGGAAGAACCAGCCAACCATCTAGAGCAAGGTGGGAATGTCGGAGGCAAAGATCTTTAAATCGCCATAGATCAAGATCTCTTGCGTGCGAACTGTAACCCTGGATTTCAATTGCGCCTTTCGCTTCTCCAGGCATATAGGCATAATCAATTTAACGATAGCCATTGGCGAAGTCACGAACCTCCCATTCAGGATACAGATCGTTGAAATTACCGACCTTTGGATACCAAATGGATCGGAGGAATTCCATCTCCGCATGTCCTAATCCACGTTCGAGCCGTTCCCGTCTGCGCGGATTGGTCTCCTCTGCAAGTTGTTTGGCCATAAATGCTTCGAAAGCTTGCTCGAATTTCATTGAAATTACGCTCCTTATGTAGACACAAAACAAAACGCCACTCTCTCCACAATCTCTGAAAGGAGAAACTCCTCAGAAACCATGATAAGAACGGCGCGTGCTTCGCAACCATTTATATGATAATGGCTATTCGTATACTAGATTAAGGTCATGTCAAGCCAAGCAGTAATTGAAGTGCCTAATCTTCATCCCTCTTCAGGTTGAGCTTGATAGTCTGCCAGTGAAACCGTAAGCTCATCCGTAACATGGACATCTTCCGATTCCAATAAAAACCGCTGCAACTGTGCACCCTCATCATCTTGGATCGCAATTTGACCTCGAACATTGAGAACTCGGTGCCAAGGGAGACGATGTTTGCGGCTCATGGCGTGCAGAATTCGTACAACCTGTCGAGCTGCCCTCGGACTACCAGCTTCATGCGCAACTTGACCATAGGTCATCACTTTGCCTTCAGGAATGGATCGAATAACTTCTAATACCCTCTCTGTAAAAGGTGTCATTATACGGTAAGAAACTTGATGCATACCGGCTGTGACATTTCAAGGATACTACCCGTCGGGATCAGTTTTCCTGTCGCTTCATCACGGGCAAAACTCACGATATTATCGGAGTCTTTATTCGCGACAAGTATGAATTTCCCATCAGGTGAAAGTCCGAAATTACGCGGATGTTTGCCAAGTGTCGATGCATGCTCGACGACAGTGAGTCTACCAGTCTGCACGTCAATCGCATAAACAACGATACTATCGTGTCCACGATTTGATCCATACAAGAAACGTCCATCTGGGGAAACGTGGATGTCTGCGCAACCATTTTCGCCATCGTAGGAGGCTGGTAAGGTTGGAATGGTTTGAATCTCTGTCAATTGTCCTTGTTCCTCATCATAGCTGAAAGCAGTTACTGTTGAGCCAAGTTCGTTGATGACGTAACCGTACTTGTATGAAGGATGGAAGGCAAAATGGCGCGGCCCCGAACCCGGTGCAACCAACACTTCATTATGTAATACTAAACGTTTAGCAGTGAGATCTAGCTTGTATAGTATGATTTTATCTAGGCCCAAATCACAGGCACCGATGTAGCGATTCGACCGATCTACGAAAACGGAATGTGCACGCGGCCGATCCTGAACAGAAAGTAGACTCGCACCATGATGCTGCTGAATATCGGCGGAGGATCCGAGTTGTCCATCTGCTAGAATCGGAGATAATCCGACCATGCCGCCGTGATAGCTGCAAACCATTACTACTTGATTCGTATTGTCCAACTGAATGTGACAAGTTGTCGCAGGCAGTGTGTTTACCCTATTGAGTAACGATAATTCGCCTGTTTCATGATGAATCGTGTAGGCGCTAGCAGCTCCACATTTCTGACCTTCATCGCCAACGCCTTCACCAAGTGCGTATAATCTGCCGTTGTCAGCGTCGATAGCTAGAAAGGTTGGGTTCTGTAGTCCATTTACGTTATGAGTAAGCGTTAAGCTGCCTGTTTCTGTATTAAATTGTGCCGTGTATACCCCTGGATTCTTGGCATCGGCGTAAGAACCAATAAAGGCTAAAGTTTGTTTCGATTGTTGCTGCGTGTCCATGGTTGTCGCTCCCATTCATCTAATTTACTATGAGCATTATCTCAAATTCATCCATCTGGGGCAACTCTTCAGTGCGAGGCAATATCGGGGGAACGTCAGTGCACTATCAACCTCCAAAACGGCAGATAGTGAGACAAGGGGAACGAGGATGCATTATTCTTATCTAAAATGGCCATAACACGCCAATTTCACCGAAATAGCGCACCGTCGTTCCTTCTGGTCCAAAAACAGCCCTAAAATGCAGAGATAGTGCATCCTAGTTCCCCTACATGTTGCGTACGGAAAAGTTGCTATCGGGGCATGCAGGCTGGGTTAAAACTCGCTCAATTCAAAAACCCCACTTCATCCCTGAAGTGAGGTTCCATCCAACATTCTCGCCTGCTCGCAAGCAGGACGTCTGAATCCCTAGACTTTACGCGATGTCAGCTTCGCTTGCGTCAGCAGCATCAAGTAATCGTAGCCGCCTGCTTTGGAGTCGGTACCCGACATGTTGAACCCGCCGAACGGGTGCACGCCGACAAGCGCGCCTGTACATTTGCGATTGATATACAGGTTACCGCAGTGCACCGTCTCCAATGCTTCTGCGATGCGATCTTCATCGCTGGAGAAATAGGATCCTGTCAAGCCGAACTCTGTGTCGTTGTACATCGAAATGGCTTCTTGCCAATCCGTCGCTTTCGCAATCGCCAACACCGGTCCGAAAATCTCCTCCTGCATCAACCGTGCTTTGCCGCTCACATCGCCAAACACAGTCGGCTGAATGTAGTAACCATTCCCTTCGGCCTTCCCCCCGCCGACAAGCAGGGTTCCTTCGCTTTTGCCAACTTCGATATAGTCGAGAATACGCTCATAAGATGCTTTATCAATGACAGGACCTGCCGCGAAGTTTTCCTCCGGCAGACCGCTTTGCAGTCTGTTCGTCAACGCGACGACCTTCTCTACCACTTCATCGTAGACGGACTCAACGATGATAGCGCGGGAGCCTGCGGAGCATTTCTGCCCTTGGAAGCCAAAAGCCGAAGCCACAATCGCAGCCGCGGCTGCATCCAAATCCGCCGTTTCGTCGACGACGACGCCGTCTTTGCCCCCCATTTCAGCGATGACGCGCTTAATCCATATTTGACCTGGCGCCACGTCAGCAGCCAATCGGTTGATGCGTAAGCCGATCTCTTTGGAGCCGGTGAAGGAGATGAAACGCGTCTTCGGATGCGTCGTCAAGTAGTCGCCAACCTCAGCGCCGCTGCCTGGAATGAAGTTGATGACGCCCGCAGGAAGTCCGACTTCCTCCATCAACGCGACGAATTTATGCGCGATCACCGGTGTCGTGGATGCTGGTTTCAATAGTACTGTATTTCCCGATACAACGGCAGAAACCGTCATTCCTACACAAATCGCAAGCGGGAAATTCCAAGGCGGAATCACGACGCCAACTCCCAACGGGATATACGAAATTTGGTTGTTCTCACCAGGTATTCGCACCAATGGCTGCGTTTCATTGATCTCACTCAAACGGATCATCTCGCGTGCATAGAACTCGATAAAATCGATCGCTTCCGCAGTATCAACGTCCGCTTCTACGTAGTTTTTACCGGATTCGAGGATCATGAGAGCCGAGAATTCATGCTTGCGCGCACGCATCAGTGCTGCTGCTTTGAATAAGTATTCCGCGCGCTCTCTAGCGGGAACTTTTTTCCAGGACTCGAACGTTGCGAGTGCGGTGTTCATCGCTTTTTCAGCCAAAGCTTGATCCGCTTTACTGACGTACCCGATCACCTCATCCACGTTCCCTGGATTAATTGACGTAATCTTCGCCTCGGTCATCACCTTCTCAGAACCAATATATAGTGGGTACTCCCGTCCGAGCTCGCTCTTCACTGTCGCAATCGCCGCTTGCATGGCCTTCATATTATCCTCAAGCGCAAAATTCGTGAACGGCTCGTTCGCATATGGCAAAATTTTCGTTGTTAGTGTACTCATTTTATTGGCTCCTCTCTGAATAGAAAGCTAAGTTATATGGGGTTACGCTCAATCTGATTTCTATTTTTATTTGAACATATTCTTGAGCACGAACCAGACATTCGCTGGACGCTCCGCCAACCTTCTCATGAAGTAACCGAACCAATCCACGCCATACGGTACGTAAATACGGACCCGATAACCTTCACGCACCAATTGCTTCTGAAGCTCTTCACAGATCCCATAAAGCATTTGAAACTCGAACTGATCATTCGAAATCCCCTGCTCACGTACAAATGCTTTCGTAAACTGAATTATGGCCTCATCATGACTGGCGATCGCTGTATAGTGTCCGTTCATCAGATGCTTTTGAATAATAGCCTTGTAATTCTCATCGACTGCACTTTTCTCAGGGAAAGCAACCTCTGGAGACTCCTTATACGCGCCTTTCACTAGTCGTAAATTTGCACCATACGCATGTAAATCCCCAATGTCCTGCATGGTGCGGTAGAGATAGGCTTGAATCACAATCCCGACGTTGTCGTACTCTTGACGCAGCTCCCGGTAAATATCGAGGGAAACCTGACAATGCGCATAATCTTCCATATCAATCCGCACAAAATTCCCATGCATCCGAGCCCGATCCAGAATCCGCTTCATGCTGCTTACACAAAGCTCTCGGTTGATATCCAATCCCAGTGAGGTCATCTTCAGGGACAAATTAGAGCGAACGCCTGACTCTGCAATCGCGTCGAGGGTTTGGATACACATCGCAGCAGACTCTAACGCCTCTTCCACGCTAAAAACAAACTCACCCAAATGGTCCAACGTCGCTACACGGCCATCCTGATTCAAACCACGTACCGCATCGATTGATTGCTGTATGGTCTCACCAGCTACAAAACGTGCTGCACCAAAACGAAGCCCATATTTCTTTGCTAAGCGATTGGCAGCGCGACTTTTGCCGAGGGATTGAAACATATTTCGCATCATAAGTTCCATTTGTGGTTGCCTCCAAGTAGAATTTGAACACTTATGTTTAATTTATATTCAAATTATACAACTATTTTTCTATTTTGAACACTATTTGTTCAAAATATTTTATGAACTTGTACAATCACCCTTAATTCCCTCCATATCTGTACGATATTCAAAAGAGGGACATCATGTGTTGAATCACTTACCTTTTCATGGTAAATTAATACCAAATATCGCGGATAAAGAAGGGTTAACATGTTCATTCCTGAACACTTTCCATTGAACACTTGCTTTCAAACACTTCCTATAGAGACATCTCTCCCAGAGCTAACTGCTTTTATTCAAAATGGGACGGCCGCACTCATCCAACACGAAGCTGGCTTCGCTCTCTTTATACCAGGGGACGCTGATCTTCTGATGTCACTTCCAGCAACAACGGTACAGTCATTATTGAAATCCAATACTTTTTTCCATACTCACCTGCAGAACTTGACGACGCTCTCGGCTCATGTCCAATCACAAGAGATACCTCGAGTGTTGACACGTACCCTTCTTTGTACAAATGATCAAAACAACATCCTCGGGTACGTTACTCTATCTGATTTTGCTGCTTATACGATAAAAGAAAGTCAAAAGTGGCACGCCTACTTCGCTGCGCTAGCTGATACAGTGACTGACGCCGTGACTGTCGTAGATCGGGAAGGTGCCGTAATCTGCTGGAACCCTGTCGCAGAAGAGCTATATGGCCTGCCTCGAGCTGATATTATTGGTAAGCGAATTGGAGAGCATTTTGACGTAGAAACCTTAATGGTTCTGAAAATGTTAGATGAAGGCCGGCTCGTCCGGAATACCTATCACCGTCCAAGACCGGACACGCATGTTCTGATCAATGCTTCGCCTATCAAAGATGCCGCGGGCTTAATCATTGGCGGAATCGCGACTGAACAAGATATCACCCAGTTGGTGCGATTGAACGAACAATTGACAACTGTCGAGTCCGTCGGACTTCCTTTACAGGCGTCGCAAGAGGACCCTTTTGCCCTCATCAAAGGGAAAGGGCCGGCCATCGGCAAGGTCATCCAATGGGCCAAAAAGGTCGCCGCAACCGAAACACCTGTCCTCTTAATTGGTGAGTCCGGTGTTGGGAAGGAACAGTTAGCGCAAATCATACATCAATCGAGCACGCGGTCGGCGCAGCCTTTTATCACAGTGCATTGTGGTATTGTGCCAGCAGGCATTCTAGAAACCGAACTATTCGGATATCAAGGCGGAGCTTTTAGCGGAAGTGAAAGTGGACAACCCGGTAAATTAGAACAAGCCAAAGAGGGTACATTATTTATTAATGATATTGAGAAAATGTCGCTAGAGCTTCAGGCCAAGTTGTATTTGTACATCACTCAGCAAACGCTTGTCCGCTCGGGAGGCAGTCAATCTATCCATGTACGTACGCGCATCATCATTGCGACCACGCAGGATCTTGCCAGCAAACTAGCAACGCATGAATTTCGTTCGGACCTGTATTATGCGCTGAATGTTGTTTCCCTTCGGATTCCCCCACTGCGCGAGCGCATTGAGGATATACCAGCGATGGTTCATATGTATCTCAAACAGTTTGCTATGCATTATCAGAAACCGGCACCTACGCTATCGCCAGAAGTCATTCTGGCATTCACGCAATATGACTGGCCTGGCAACATTCAGGAGTTGAAAAATGTGATCGAGCGCTGTGTGATTTTGAATGAGGATGACGTTATTACGTTAGATCAACTCCCTTCTGGGTTACAGGAGCAACAGCCGAGTCTAGTTCATGAAGTAGAATCTTCGGGTATTTCTCTCAAAGATAAAAGCGATGAGCTAGATGAGGTCTCCTTGATTGAAGAAGCCTTAACCAAAACAGCTGGGAATAAGAGTGCAGCAGCCAAGCTGCTCGGGATCTCGCGAGGCACGTTATATAATAAGATGAAAGAATTTTCGATGGAATGAGACTTAATCTCAAAGTAATAGGGCCTACCAAATGAACTTGGTAAGCCCTTCTTTGATTTATTACTTACACAATTTCCAGACCAGCACTTGCATATCCTGCTATGGAATTGATGAGAGTAAGGCCAGTAGCTGTAGCTGAGAAAACGAGTAATAAGCGTGTTTGTGCTGCAACTGGGATTGATAAGCCTGTAGTTACCCCGTTGGAAATGTCTCCGATGCTAATAAGACCCGTTAATGCAGGCGCTAAAGTAACAACGGCTCCTGGAATCGGTGTGAAAATGTTATCTGGTGTCGTTGATTCATATAATTGCGCAGTAATAGTCATCGTTGTCCCAACCAAACTCAAAGCTACTACCGTACTGAAATAAGCGGCAATCGAAGAAATGACGCCACTTCGCGGCATGGAGAAAGAGAAGTTGAGTAATGCTGCTGGTCCTCCCGCAAGATCGATACTACCACCTAAGACGGAGACACCTGCAATACTGCTACCAAACCCAACAAGTGATGTCGTTCCTACCAGTCCACCAAGTACTGTCGTTAATACAGCTGGAATTCCGGAAGCGAAAGGAATGATTGAACCTGAACCGTTTTCACCTGTTGCTCCAGTTGCTCCTGTAGTTCCGGTTGCTCCTGTTGCTCCATCAGCACCAACTAATCCTGTTTCTCCGGTTGCTCCCGTTGTTCCTGTCGCTCCAGTTGCACCCGTTGTTCCGGTTGCGCCTGTTGGACCTATGTCACCCGTTGGACCTGTTTCACCTGTCCATCCTGTGGCTCCGGTTGCACCTGTGGCACCAGTTGTTCCGGTTGCACCTGTTAGACCTATGTCACCCGTTGGACCTGTTTCACCTGTCCATCCTGTTGCTCCGGTTGCACCTGTTGCACCAGTTGTTCCGGTTGCACCTGTTGGACCTACGTCACCTGTTGGACCGGTTTCACCTGTCCATCCTGTTGTTCCGGTTGCTCCTGTAGCTCCAGTTGTTCCTGTCGCGCCAGTAGGTCCCATTTCACCTGGATCTCCTGTTGCTCCTGTGGCTCCAGTTGTTCCGGTTGCTCCTGTGTCACCTGTTGTTCCGGTTGCTCCCGTAGGACCCGTGTCACCTATATCTCCAGTTGCTCCCGTTGCTCCTGTAGTTCCTGTTGCTCCTGTCCATCCGGTTGCGCCTGTTGCGCCTGTAGGACCCGTATCTCCTGGATCTCCGGTTGCTCCCGTTGCTCCTGTAGTTCCTGTTGCTCCTGTATCACCAGTTGTTCCCGTCGCACCTGTAGGACCCGTGTCACCTAAATCTCCCGTTGCTCCCGTTGCTCCTGTTGTACCCGTTGCTCCTGTGGCTCCCGTTGTTCCCGTCGCACCTGTAGCACCCGCCTCACCAGGGTCTCCAGTTGCTCCTGTCGCTCCAGTAGCCCCCGTTGGACCAGTCTCACCAACTCCCGGTCCTGTCGCACCCGTGGCACCAGTTGATCCTGTTGATCCTGTTGCACCCGTTGCCCCTGTTGCTCCTGATCCCGTTGCACCCGTTGCTCCGGTTGCTCCTGTAACACCTGCTAAACCTTGGGCCCCTGTTGATCCTGTTGATCCTGTTGATCCTGTTGATCCTGTGGCTCCTGTTGCTCCCGTAACTCCTGCACCTGCTGCTCCTGTTGCACCTGCTGCTCCCGTTGCACCTGTAGCTCCCGTTGCACCTGCAAAACCTCTCGGTCCACGCTCACCATCGTCCCCGTGTTTCCCTTTTGGCCCTGTAGCTCCTGTTGCACCAGTCGATCCGGTTGCTCCCGTAGCTCCTTTTGCACCAGGGTCCCCAGTTGCTCCCGTAGCTCCAGTCGCACCCATTAACCCCATCGCTCCGGTTGCTCCTGTCGCACCTTGTAGCCCCATTGCTCCTCTTGCACCTTTAAAACCACGAGGGCCTCTTGGACCTACTTTACATTTGCGTACACCTTTCACGATAACAAATTTGCAACAAACATGTTTACCATGATGTACATGTTTTTTGTGTTGTTTCTTTTTCTTTTTACATCCACATCCACTAACTGATTTAATAGATAGATTGGATTTCTTAGAGAGGGAAGGTTTTTTGGAAATATAAACTTTTTTCTTTTTGCCAACGATTTGACTCATTACAACACCTCCTATTTGATTCTTCATCATACGGATTACCGGTGTTAAATGTCTGTGTGTTCTGGCAAAGTATGTTCGTCTATACCCAAAATACGCTTTTGACTATATATGTAAATAAAGCAAAGTTCTACAACATCGACCTTCTCGTGCAGACATGTTGGCTGATGCCTATTAGCTTACTTTTTTAGCCATGAACGATACTGAATAACTCACCTATTTCTTGAAATAATTTTAATGCGGAGAAATTGAAACCCACCTGTAAAACTATTAAAAAGACTGATCTAACCTGACCAGTCTTTCAATTATTTTCGAGCTGCTAGAGCCCGATCTCAATTTTAAAAAGCGGTACTAGCTGCACTGAAATTATGTTAATTGCCTTAGTTTTGACAGTTATATATGCTATTGAAGGTCTGGTTGCTCGTGTTCACCCATGTGCTCATCTGAAAGCTGTTGGACCTGCTCTCTATCGGTCTTCCGTTGCTCAAAATGCTCCAGTTGTAACTGTTGATCTAGTTGCTCCATTAAGACGCGTAACTCCCTTAACTCTTTTAGCTTTAATTGACCCTGTCGCACCTGTCTTATCAGTGCCTCCATAACTTCCAGTGGCTCTTCTTGCTCCAATCCTCCCGATTGCTCTGGTTGCACTGCTTGCTCAGATTCGTCCAGTTGATCAAAAAAATCCTGCTGCTTCATTAATTCCCATCGCAGACCAGGTCTCCGTACATTCTTTTGAACTTTAGTTTCATCTTTAACAACAATTTTCTTTCTTTTCTTTTGATTAAGTTTATCTTTGGTTTTATATTTGTTTTTGTCTTTGACTTTATCTTTGTCTTTTTCTGTGTATTTTTTTATGCTTTTTTTCTTATATGTGAGACTCCTCCTCCCACGGTTCATGGGGCGCATTCAGACTCCTCCTATCGAACAGTTTCTTATAAAAAATCAAAAGGCTCAACCTAACAACAGTCTCGTTAGTGAGCCTTTTGAATGGTTTGTTTAACTCATTTTTATACGATACGGAACACAGACCAGTACATACCAGCCGATGTGTTTCCACCTAAATTGAGGGAAACCGTTAATCCATTTGCTACATAGAAGAGTCCAACTACATCTCCTGCTGTTAGATCAAGTGCGCCTGTTAGTGTTACAACTCCATCACCGAGTACTGCTCTTAGATTTAAAACGAGTGCAACGTTTACGTCCAAGATTGGGAACAATCCCGTAATTAAGTCAGTAACCGTTGGGGAAGTTCTTCGGATTACAAATGCTGGGTTCACTCCTGCACCTAGAGAAATGGATAATGTCGCTGTAGTTGAATAGTTGAGTGTAGCTTCAAATTGATATGTTCCAGTCGCTGGAACTGTGAAATTTCCAGTTGTCGGATTAAATGTCGTTGCATTGTAATAAGGATTTGCCACAGACCAGTTAGCGATTTGAGTAGTAGCCGCAGTGGATAAGTTGGAATTGAATGCTGAAAATGATTCTGTAAGCACACTTGGCCCAGTTGCTCCTGTTGGGCCTGTTGGACCAGTCGCTCCAGTAACCCCAGTTACTCCTGTTACTCCAGTGACGCCAGTTGCTCCTGTAACCCCTGTGGCTCCTGTTGCTCCTGTAACCCCTGTGGCTCCTGTTGGGCCAGTTACTCCTGTTACTCCTGTTGCACCTGTCGGGCCAGTATCCCCAGTTACGCCAGTGGCTCCTGTCGGGCCAGTAACTCCTGTGACGCCAGTCGCTCCTGTAACCCCCGTTGCTCCCGTTGGGCCTGTCACTCCTGTCGCCCCTGTCGGGCCAGTATCCCCAGTTACGCCAGTGGCTCCTGTTGGGCCTGTCGGGCCAGTAACTCCCGTGACACCAGTCGCTCCTGTAACCCCCGTTGCTCCCGTCGGACCTGTCACTCCTGTTGCCCCTGTCGGACCCGTATCCCCAGTTACGCCAGTGGCTCCTGTTGGGCCAGTAACTCCCGTGACACCAGTCACTCCTGTAACCCCCGTTGCTCCTGTTGGGCCTGTCACTCCTGTTGCCCCTGTCGGACCCGTATCCCCAGTTACGCCAGTTGCTCCTGTCGGTCCAGTCACTCCTGTTGCTCCAGTCGGACCGGTAACTCCTGTGACACCTGTCGCTCCTGTAACCCCAGTTGCTCCCGTTGGGCCTGTCACTCCTGTTGTCCCTGTCGGACCCGTATCCCCAGTTACGCCAGTTGCTCCTGTCGGTCCAGTCACTCCTGTTGCTCCAGTTACTCCCGTTACCCCAGTTGCTCCTGTCGGTCCCGTTACTCCTGTTGCTCCAGTTACACCCGTAACCCCAGTTGCTCCTGTTGGCCCCNTCCTGTAACCCCAGTTGCTCCCGTTGGGCCTGTCACTCCTGTTGTCCCTGTCGGACCCGTATCCCCAGTTACGCCAGTTGCTCCTGTCGGTCCAGTCACTCCTGTTGCTCCAGTTACTCCCGTTACCCCAGTTGCTCCTGTCGGTCCCGTTACTCCTGTTGCTCCAGTTACACCCGTAACCCCAGTTGCTCCTGTTGGCCCCGTTACTCCTGCAAGTCCTGTTGCTCCTGTCGATCCTGTGGCTCCTGTCGGTCCTGTTACTCCTACTGCTCCTGTCGATCCTGTGGCTCCTGTGGCTCCTGTCGCACCTGTCGCACCTGTCGGTCCTGTTACTCCTACTGCTCCGGTCGATCCTGTCGATCCTGTCGCACCTGTCGCTCCTGTCGGTCCCGTTACTCCTGTTGCACCAGTTGCTCCTGTACCCCCAGTTGCTCCTATCGGCCCCGTTACTCCTGTTGCTCCAGTTGCTCCTGTACCCCCAGTTGCTCCTGTCGGTCCAGTCACTCCCGTTGCTCCAGTTACACCCGTAACTCCTACTGCTCCTGTCGATCCTGTTGCTCCTGTCGATCCTGTTGCTCCTGTCGATCCTGTGGATCCTGTCGCACCTGTCGGTCCCGTTACTCCTGTTGCTCCAGTTGCTCCTGTACCCCCAGTTGCTCCTGTCGGCCCCGTTACTCCTGCAAGTCCTGTTGCTCCTGTTGGCCCAGTTACTCCTGCAAGTCCTGTTGCTCCTGTCGATCCTGTGGCTCCTGTCGGTCCTGTTACTCCTACTGCTCCTGTCGATCCTGTCGCACCTGTCGCTCCTGTCGGCCCCGTTACTCCTGCAAGTCCTGTGGATCCTGTGGATCCTGTCGCTCCTGTAGCTCCTGTCGGTCCTGTTACCCCTACTGCTCCTGTCGATCCTGTTGATCCTGTAGGCCCCGTTACTCCTGTTGCACCTGTTGCTCCCGCAAGTCCAGTTGCTCCTGTAAGACCTATTGGCCCTGTCGGCCCTGTTACACCTGCTGGCCCTGTCGGTCCTGTTGCTCCTACTCCTGGCCCTGTTGCTCCTGTTGCACCAGTTGCTCCAGTTGTTCCTACTCCCGTGGCACCAGTAGCTCCAGTAGAACCTGTTGATCCTGTTGATCCTGTTGCTCCTGTTCCACCCGTATGACCCGTAGCACCTGTTGACCCTGTCGCGCCGGTTGCACCGGTTTCGCCTAATGATCCTGTTGCTCCTGTTGCTCCTGTTCCGCCCGTATGACCCGTAGCACCTGTTGACCCTGTCGCGCCGGTTGCACCGGTTTCGCCTACTGCTCCTGTTGCTCCCGTTGCTCCGATAGGACCAGTTACACCCTTAGATCCAGTAGTTCCTGTTGCTCCTGTTGCTCCAGTTGATCCCGTTGCTCCTGTAGCTCCCGTTGCCCCTATGGGTCCTGTAACACCTTTACTTCCTGTAGTACCTGTAGAACCTGTGGATCCTGTCGATCCAATAGCTCCAGTAAAGCCAGTTGATCCTGTTGCCCCTGTATGACCTGTAGCGCCTGTTGCACCAGTAGGACCGGTTGCTCCGGTCGCTCCTGTTGCTCCTGTTGCGCCTGTTGCGCCTGTTTCTCCTGCCATGGTTTTACCACCTCCGGTTTGATTATTCATCATACGTAAAACTATCATCTTGGATTGTGCAAAATGGTAATAGATTGGAACTTATGAGAAAATATGCCTTTGACTATCTAGCCCGTCCACATAGAAAGCAGATAACTGAGAGTATCCATTAAAAGAAAAAAATCCTCTACCCACATTGGTGGAAAGAGGACTGCTACAATTCTATTAATTTAGATTTCCTATTACATTTGATCTCAACACTCAGCCCCGCTCATTTCATTTGTAAAAAAGAGCTTGTACTCCTTCGGCGTCAACTTGGCAGCCGATTCCCCTACATAGTGAAATTGCAGCGCACGGCGCTTTTTGGTAGATAGATTATAAGGCGTCCCATGCTTGAGTAACCCATGGAACAATAGTAGTCCTCCAGGCAATAACGGTACGGCGACATCCCTCTCAACTTGAACTTGAGCATCACACAGCTGCCAGTCCCGGATCGCATAATGCGGCGTAGCCCCATCCGCTTGGGAGCCGGGGATGACGTGCATACAACCATTATCTAGCGCTGCTTCATCTAAGGCGATCCAGACACCAACAACGGCTTTCGTAAAAGCCAATGGACCATACGCCATATCTTGATGCCATGGCTTCTCCCCTCCACCATGAGGCGGTTTGAGTAAGGCCATATCTTGAACAAGCCGCGGTGTTTCACCCAAAATATCTTGAACCATCGCCAATATGGCAGGATGTTCCGCAACCGCTTTCAAACGTTCGTCCACTTGAACGAAATCATGCACTTTCCTAACAGCTAATTCCTTTTCTTCATCCGTATGCAACTCACTCTTCGGTTTCGTGAACTGAATGTGTGCACCTTTATCATCTTTGAAAATCAGATCATACAGAGCCTCTTTCGACTGTGCAATTTGGTCTTCATCTACTACGTGCTCAACAGCGATGAATCCATCTCTTCGGTAATTCGATAGCTGCTCTTCGCTCCAATTCGCAAAACCATCAACTTTATCCGCGATCCGATCGTAGCGATACAGTTGAGCGGAAATCACTTCAGGCGAAAAAGATACAGGTTCTATTTTGGCCAATATGGACACCTCCACAATTTAAACAATTCGTCATTCACTACCTTTATTATAGAAACAGAAAGTGCTAAGATAAATGCATCAAACCACATAAGAATTTGCACTATTTTACATAGAAAGGAGTTTTTTACGCATGTCTATTTTCGTTAATCAAGAGCTCGTACTCAACGAATTTTTCGGCAAAGTCAACTGTGAGGTCAATTGGAAATGGAACCGTGGGAACGAGCCCTTCCAAGACTTTGATTTCTGGTATGTATGGGATGGTGAGGGGGAGGTCACTTTAAATACAAAACAATACCACGTTAGTGCGGGTGACTGCTTTCTTTTTCAACCTGGGGATTTATCGAGCGCCAGACACAATCCTGAGCGACCGTTAACGGTTACATTTATTCACTTTGCTACGAAAGGTGATCTCACACTCCCGATATCGCTGCCATCCTTCGTGCATTTCGATCCTGCCGAATTTCACGAGGCCTATCTCGATCGGTTTGTCCACATGCGTCTAACAGACGCTTATGGTCATGAGGAAGAATCGAAGACTTTACTGAAGCTGCTCTTGTTGCTTTTTGAACGACAAACTCCTGCCCATCAATCTCTAAGTGATCCTGCCAAACGCTCCTTGAACCGCGTTATGATGGACATTGCAGCCCACATTCGGCAAGATCCAGGTCGCCAGTACAAGATTAAAGAACTCGCGCAGCAAGCTCACTTGTCTCCACGCTACTTCTCCTTAAAATTCAAAGATATTATGGGCCAAACGATCGAATCCTTTCTCATTCAAAAAAGAATTGAACGCGCCACCTATCTGCTGAAACTTGGCATGAATGTGGGTGAGGTGGCTGAGGCACTTGGTTATCGCAGTATTTATTTCTTCAGCCGCCAATTCAAAAAAGTCACCGGTACGAACCCGTCCGAGCTCAGAAACTGATTAATTTTTTTGCAAGGTTGACAGCTCGTGATAAAATGTATCTTTACGACAGCATTGCGCAAGTTCATCAAGGAAGGTCAGGTCATCATGAATTCATCCAATTTATTACGTGCATTTAACTTTATGTACTTTGCATTACTCGCTCTTTTCGTGTCATTTTTGCCTGTTTATCTCGACGCACAGGGACTTTCCACATCGCGAATTGGCCTCATTATTGGGACAGGCGGCTTCATCGCTATCTTTTCCCAGCCGCTCTGGGGGATGATCAGTGATCGGACGAAAACTATTAAGAAAGTGATGTTACTCCTCCTCTTCTGCTCGACGATTATCGGCTACTTGTTATATGACTCCAAAAGCTTCATCATTCTGCTCCTCTTTACCATGCTGCTCTACTTTTTCTTAATGCCGCTAGATCCTCTGACGGAAAGCCTGAATTTCCAAACTGCGGAAGCTGTGGGGACAAGTTATGGGTCCATACGTACATTTGGCGCGGTTGGCTATGCAGTCATGTCCTTGGTCGTCGGTTATGCCGCTCAGTACTTTGGTATTCACAGCTTAGCCTATCTCTTCGGGGGCATTGGTGTGATGAGCTTAATCATCGGACTCGCATTACCTGATGCTCCTGTGACTGGGAAGCCGATCTCCTTACGAAGTCTGCGTAATTTCCTAGGAAACCGGGAGACCATTTGGTTTATGATACTCATTTTCATTTGCGCAGTACCCCAGCGGATTAACGATACGTTCTTAGGGGTGTACATTCGTGAGTTAGGCGGCAGCAACCACTTGGTCGGCATAGCCTTTTTCCTAGCGGCGGGGAGTGAGATTCTCGTATTTGCACTAAGCTTTTGGTGGCTTCGAAAAGGAAAAGAACTAGCGATCATCTCATTCGCTGCCTTGTTTTATTTCATTCGCTTTCTAATTAGCGCTTGGGTAACTGACCCTCATGTACTTGTTGCGATCCAGCTTCTCCAAACGTTCACGTTCCCGATCTTCTACTCCGCTGCGATTCAATATTTATACCAAATTGTGCCGGAAGAATGGCGGGCAACTGGACAAACGGTACTAGCCATCATCTTCTTCGGCATATCGGGCATCGTCGCTTCTTATGTAGGCGGCTGGTTCTATCAATCTTTTGGCGGACAGCAACTTTATTACGGCGTATCGTTCATGTCGCTCACTGGATTTATCTTCAGTTTAGTGCTGCGGACGGTCTATCGGAAACAGAGGCTGGCAACCTAAGCATTTTCTGCTAAAATAAAAAGATAGAGACGAAACGGGGGCCCGCATCATGGACTACATTATATTAGATATCGAATTCAACGGCCGCAAATTCGCCAGCGACCTCCCCATGGAGGTTATCGAGATTGGCGCTGTTCGTCTAGACGCTTCGCTTCAGACTGTCGATGAATTCTCAGCTTTGATTAAACCCGTATATTTCGCTAAATTGAACAGTTTTATTAAAAAGAAAACAGGCATTCCCCAGGAAGATATTGATGAAGCTGCAGGCTTTCGCAAGGTGATTACCGATTTCTTGGACTGGCTTGGACGAAGCGAAGAACTGCTGCTAGTTACTTGGGGTGGCGAGGATTTAAAACGCATCGTCTTCGATACACGAATGCATAAGCTCGATGATGCTTACTGGATGGCGGCTCATTATTTCGACTTACTGAAGGGGTTCACCCGCTTCAAAAAAGTAACGAACGACGTCAGCGTCGAAGCCGCACTTGCTGATCTGAACATCGTCGCAGAGGGCTCCGCCCATCGCGCGTTGGATGATGCCAAGATGACGGCGGAAGTGTTCCGCTCGATATTTGCAGAGCTTGATTTTGAGCGTAAGCAGCAATATGTGGATATGTACACCAACGCGAAGGAACGCCGTTTGATCAAAACTGCCGTCAAAACCATCAAGACACAAAAAGTCGTGCCAACCTGGGAGCTATTCGTCGAGAAATACTTCGCTGACAAAATCGAAGCCGCCGACGCCAAAAAAGTCGCCGAAATGCAAACCCTCTTCGCCGCGGAAGTTGCGAAGCCACAGGTGAAAGCCGCGGGAACAGCGGCTAGTGTGACAGATACTGCGGCTTCGCAGTAGCGCGGGTTGAGCCTTGATTTGAATGTGATCGAGCACAAAACACAAAAAGCCGATTTACCGAAACTTGCTAAGCAAGTCAATCAGTAAATCGGCTTCTTTATATACCAACCTTTACAGTTGATCCACACCTAGTCGGTTGATGATATGACCGGGTATCTCTTTGTCTTTGGTTGTTTTTGATTCTTGAGATTGTAGGTTGCGCAGTGTCGCGGAAAGCTCCACGAACCATTGTTCATCACGAACGGATAACGCAATATCGATTAAATTCATTACGTCGGCTTCTGTTTCCATTACGCTTTCTGGCAGCTTCTTCACACTTGCGAGTTTCACTTCCATCTGATGTCCAATGATCTCATCTTGATCAGAAGCGATGACATGTACGAAGGCGATACCTTGCTGCCAAGCGATCGCTTCTACATAACCATGTACCATCTCATCATCACTTGTTGTTGCGACAACCCAATCACTGATTGCAACGTTCAACATCTGCCTCGCCACCTTCACTCCGGAATGTCTTGCATACTGTAATTATATTAGTTACAGAAGATAAAGTCAAGTAAGGTCAGGAACGGAATCATAAGAAATGATATCTCCCCTATCGCACTAATTAAAAATCCGGCAGAATGACAAAGCTGGAAGATTTCGAATCCCAGTAAGTTCAAGTCATAATAGAGGGCGATCGTGATGCGTTCAATTTCTTTCACATAGCGTTCCAAGTTAATCGAGAGCTGTTCAGCGATTTGATCCGAGTACGCCGTGGCCTCTCTCTACATTTGCCGAATACTTCTGATAGGTTAAATAGCCGTTAAATAGAATTGGCAGCGTTATTATTAGGCAAAATAAGATAAGAAATTTGGTCCGTAAGGACACGAACGGCCTTTTGTTAAGCTTCACCCGCTTCATATTGTTCTTGCTTGGTAGACAACGTATAAATTGTCCCTATAAAATTTACAAGTTAGTCTCGACATTTTATAATAGAGACATGTGTTCTTATCGTTGGTTCCCCAAAGGAGTTTACTCATGTCTTCAACACCCGTTCTGAATGATGACCAATGGTCGAAATTGCTCGAATACGTGGCTGAAACGTACAACGAAGTTACGCTAAGTCGCGGCTTTCATTTCTATAAACAACAAATGGTTACTTCACTCCTAATCTCACTCGAACTCCGTAAGGTTCACGCCGTTGTGGAAGAGTTTGGTGAGAAATGTAAGGTGACGATTGACCTAACCAAATTAAAATCTAGTACGTGTACATGTCCCGTTGGCACTTCCTGTAAGCATGTGGCCGCTGCATTGATGGAACTGGCCGATCGACAAGGCTATCCCGCTTCGCAAATCATGAATGCCAAAATGGCGCTGAAACGTGTTGCAGCTCAATCTTCTAATGTATCTACCCTCGAACAGCTGCCTGGTATGACTGTAGAGGGCTGGCACAAATTCATGGAGCACTATACGTTTCATTTTAAGCCCTCCTATGACCAAGGGAACTATGTCGAGTTGCTGCGAGGGCAGTTCGCTCAGCTTAAGGTAAAGTCGATTCCTTTCACTGAAACAGAGGAACGCTATTTCGAGCTGCATCAGAGGCTATTTATCCTGCGTAAAATTGTCGAGCAGAACGCCCAAACGGGTGTCACGTTCTATACCGCTGCGACGGTTTATCATCTCAGTGATGAGCTCGATGTGTGGATGCGGAAAGCGGTTGGTGGAGCGTGTGAGGCTAGCGCGAGTTCAAATACGATTTTAAGTTCAAGTGCAAGTTCAAGTGCAAGTAAAGAAGATCGGCTGTCGCAGACGCTAACTTATTTGCGCGAGCAAATGGCGATTGAATCGCCGAAGAAACTTCATCACTTCCGTGTGTTTACAACGTTCTGGGATGGTTGGGCAGCAGTGGCAGAGGAACCTGAAATCGCCCGACTAACAAGGGCAGAAATTGCAGCTTTTGAAGCTATGGATGCGACGGAACTCTCCCTTTCCCTGTGCGCGGGACGAGCTTATCTTCATCTTCGTCAAGCGAGGCCCAGCGAAGCATGGGAAGCCATGGCAGCACATGCTGCTTTTACGGAAGCACCAGCGCTTCTTTTTACACCTTTTCTGAGCTATCTGCAAGATAGCGAGCAATGGAGCGAGATGGTCCATTGGCTGCGGCGTCTTAGTTCTTTTTATGCTGGCAAAAGACATTATGTCGTCGAGGACTATGCTGCCTATTGGAAAATAGCCGTAGCCCACTTGCCAGAAGCTGAGGAACCGATGTGGGAGGCACTCAAAGAGCTTTTACCATCTTCCTATCGGTTAATTGAATCATTGCTTTATGAGCGCCGCGAATGGAAATCTTGGATCGAAATGCAGATTGTGCAGGGCTACGACCCTTTCACGCATCGTGTAAATGTATTGCAACCGATTGAGAAGGAGTCGCCTGAACTGCTGCTCCCCTATTATCACCAAGCGGTAGAACATTATATCCGGCTGAAGAATCGCCATGATTATAAAGCAGCTGTTCGTTTACTCAAACGGTTGGAAAAAGTATATAAAAAAATGAAGCAACCCGAGCGATGGGAAGCCTTCTTCACGCCATTCGTGAGTCGGTACAGCCGGCTGCGCGCCTTGCAGGAAGAATTGAAGAAAGGGAAGTTGCTAGAATGAGCACCAAATTGCATGAAATGTCATTATGCATGACCCTAACAATCAGTGGAGATGCCTTATTATGGGGCTTCAAAGATGGTAGAGACGTATCTGGCGATCACTTCCGTAAGCTGCTGTTTACTTGGCACACTCCCTCGCTCTATGGAACGACACTAGAGTCGCATCAAGCTGGTGAAGTCACCGTAACGATCCTCCCTGTTGAGCAGGTGATCGCTTTTTTTGCTGAACCTAATTTCATGGATATTGTTAGCTGGGAAATGGGCACTGATACCGCGCAGCATATGTTGCAGATAGCCCCTGCTCTTCATGAAGCTGCGCAGAACGGCCATTTCATTCCAAGCTATGATGCTTTTCGTAATGGACAACTGCAATGGACCTGGGATCGAAGTGCACAAGAGTTAGCAGACATCGATTGGGACATGCTGGAAGGCCTAGAGGACTTCGGCGAGGGATTGAAGGGATTACAAGCAGCTTTCTCGGCTGCTGTTGTGGAAGCCCATTATGCTACAGATGCCGCTATGGCGGATTTACGTCGTGAATTTCCGGCCTTATTTAACAATGCGAAGAAGCCGATTGTGGCTGACTCCCCTGCTGCTTTCACAGAGAATGAATGGCTCTCGGCCATGGGATGGCGACCGGATACAGCCCCTTTCCGCCCTGCGCTGCAGCTGCTTGAGCCTGATGAACTGGACGACGAATGGCGTTTGCGCCTCGTGCTTCAGGATAAACAAGACAGCACCCTGCTGACACCCATTCGTCTGCATGTCGACGGTACAGCCTCAGGCCAATGGGCCTCCGAATGGACGCCGCATGTGGTTGAACGTGCACCTGGCTGGGTCACACGTTTGCTAGAAGCTTTGCCACGCATGGCCGATGATGGTGAACTGCTCGCGCATGCGATCAGCGACGATTCCGCGTGGACTTTCCTTACCAAAGACAGCCGCATCCTGTTAGAGGATGGCTGGAACGTCATGCTGCCCGCATGGTGGGAAGCGGCAGCGAAGCGGAAGCCGCGACTCAGCGCGAAGGTTGCAGCCGAAGCTGGAAGCGGCGCTGGCGGCGGAGGGAAAAGCGAGTCCCTGTTCGGGATGAACTCGCTGGTTAACTTCGATTGGCGAATCGCCATTGGGGATTCCGAATTGAGTGAAGCCGAGTTCAATAGTTTACTCACTCGCAACGAGCGGCTCGTGCGTTTCCGTGGGCAATGGATCTACCTAGACCCTGCCTTCCTCGAACAAATTCGCAGGTTGATGGATAGTATTGATCCTGCTGAGGGCTTGTCTTTGCAAGATATTTTCCAACTCCATCTATTAAGTGAATTGGAACGGGATAAAGTAAAAGCTTCATGGGATGGCGAACCTCCGGAAGACATGGATCCTGAAGAGGAAGCCCGCTTGCAGTTAGAAGTTGAGCTAAATGGGCATCTGATGGCTTTGCTCAAACAGCTTGGGCAGCCTTCCGACCTCGAGATAATTCCCGTCCCGCAAGGCTTGCGTGCTGAGCTTCGCGGTTATCAGCATCAAGGGTATACTTGGCTGACTTATCTGCGCAAATTCGGGCTTGGCGCCTGCTTAGCCGATGATATGGGGCTAGGTAAAACCGTCCAATTCATCACCTATTTGCTGCATCATAAGCCGGTTTCTGAGCAGCCCGCCTTATTGATCTGCCCGACATCCGTACTTGGCAACTGGCAGAAGGAGCTTGCTCGCTTCGCTCCAGAACTTAACGTCATGCTCCACTACGGGAAGGGTCGACTCAGTGGCGGGGCACTAGATGATGCTTTGCAAGGAATCGATATCGTCCTCACCTCTTACACGACAGCCCTCATGGACCAAGAAACACTTCAGCCTTATATGTGGAGCTCTCTCTGTCTAGACGAGGCACAGAATATCAAAAACGCGCAAAACAAACAATCAGCGGCGATACGCTCTTTGAACGCGGTACACCGCATTGCTTTGACCGGGACACCGATTGAGAATCGCTTATCAGAGCTGTGGTCCATCTATGATTTCTTAAATCCTGGCTATCTCGGGAACCAGCGCGGCTTTCAAATTCGCTTCGCGAACCCGATCGAGAAACATCAAGATACGGAACGGACCGCGCAGCTGCAGCAGTTGGTGAAACCCTTTATGCTGCGCCGCAAAAAGAAAGATCCTGCCATCCAACTGGATTTACCGGATAAGCTGGAAATGAAGGTCTACATCAACTTGACCGCCGAGCAAGGCGCGATGTATGAGCAGACCGTCAAGGATCTCATGGAGCGGATGCAAAAGCTAGAAGGCATGGAGCGCAAGGGCGCGATCCTTGGCGCTTTGACACAGCTGAAGCAGCTGTGTGATCATCCGATGCTGCTCACGAAGGAAGCGGAGCTGGCGGAGGAAATGGTGCAGAACGAGGATGGCCGCGAAGCGTTGGTCCTGCGCTCGGCGAAGCTAGAGCGGCTGGTTGCGATGGTCGATGAGCTGCGCGACGAAGGCGATTCGTGTTTGATCTTCACGCAGTATGTGGGCATGGGCCGCATGCTGGCGAATGTGCTTTCCGCGCAGCGCAGGGAGCCGGTGTTCTACCTCAACGGGAGCACGCCGAAGCAAGAGCGCGACCGCATGATTGAACGGTTCCAAGCCGCTGACGGCGAGGGACCGAATATCTTCGTGCTGTCGCTGAAAGCCGGCGGCGTTGGGTTGAACTTAACCGCGGCGAACCACGTGTTCCACTTTGACCGTTGGTGGAATCCCGCTGTCGAGAACCAAGCGACCGATCGCGCTTACCGTATGGGGCAGACGCGGAATGTCCAGGTGCACAAGTTCATCTCGCTCGGCACACTCGAAGAGCGCATAGACGAGATGCTCGAGAGCAAAATGAGCCTCAGCGACAACGTCATCTCCTCCTCCGAAGGCTGGATCACGGAGCTTTCGAATGATGAATTGCAGGATTTGTTTACGCTGCGGAGGACTTGGTAATTTCGGAATAAAAAGCAACTAAATCGGATCGAAGGGCTCGTTCTCTCACGGTAAGTCGAAGAATTCGACTTACTCAGTGCAGCAGCCGCGCTTCGCTCGCTCTAAGTTGAAGAAAACGACTAACCCTAACGTGGAACAAAAATGGTAGCCAAAGACTCAAATAGTCCTCGGCTACCATTTTATTATCGATATTAAAACTGAAAACTTAAATTGCTCATAGAGCCATGTTTGATTGGACCGCTGTGCAAGACACGGCTTTCACGACCTGGCGTTCCACTTCCCAGCGCTATAAGCAAAGGGACAAAGTGCTCAGCACGGGGTACCGCCCTCTTCGCATGTGGAGCCAGTGTTTCGTAATTTACTAAGGATTCGATATCCCTGGCGAGGACTTTTTCGCGAATCCAATCTGTAAATTCCACAGCCCATTGACGAGGAGCAGCATCTGGATTTCTGTCAATTTCATTGAAATTGTGCGTCAAAAACCCGCTGCCGATCACTAAAATCCCGCTTGTCTCGAGCCCCTGTAACGCTTCCCCGATAGCAAACTGTTCCCTTGCTGGTAAGAAGGCATTCACAGAAACGGGGACAATCGGAATATCAGCCTCTGGGTAGGCATGCCTCATAATCGGAAATACACCATGATCTAAGCCACGATATTTCCTTTGAACTGGAATGTTACGCTCGAGCAACCGTTCCTCCACAATGGAAGCGACGATGTTTGATCCTCTCGCAGGATACTGTACTTGATAGAATTCGGGCGGAAATCCGTAATAGTCATACTCCATTTCATGAACATCGTCCGTTGCCGCGATTGTTGTTATTTCGCTTTCGAAATGCGCTGAGAAGATAACAATAGCTTTAGGACGGTTCTCTTTTCCGAATTGATTCAAAAATGCAGTGAACTCGGATTGCTCGAAAATCGTAAATGGTGATCCGTGGGCCAAAAATACGGGTGATAACATCATGGGGCCTCCTACCTTGTATATAGATTCTATACGATAATAATAAGTTACAATGTTACTTTTGGAAAGTAGGTATTTTAAAATAACCTAATTCACCATATCAAACTATATCCGTTATGCCCAGCGTCTTAAATCCTAGTTTTGCTCCGAATGGTATAGATATCCCACCAGCATTTCACAATTTTCGACATCCTCTAACCAAAGGAGACTTCCACATGTTCTCACGAAAATTAATCATAACCTGCACTGCCGTACTGTTTGCTGCAACGCTCTTCGTTCGTAGCTCACCTGCATCTGCTGCGTACTCTCCGTCTGTTAATGCAAGCACGAAACTCGTATATGCATCAGGTAAAAACTTCACTGTCAATGTGGTCACGGTTGATCTTACAGATCCAACCTTAGAACTTGTTCCCGCTTTGGCCGATGGAGGCATCGGGCATGATGATGCCTTGCAATCTATGGCTAGCCGCGAGAACGCAGTTGCCGCCATTAATGGGACTTTTTTCAACGCGTACGAAAGTGACCCTTACATCCGTTACCCTAACGGGACTTTGTTGAAATCCGGCGAACCGATGCATTCGGGGGAGAATCAAACACTTTTTCTGAACAAAGATAAAATACCGGACATTCAATATGTGAATCTCGATATTGCTGTTCGCACCAGTGAAGGTGGCGGAACGTATACCATCAATCCTTGGGGCATTAATAAATACTATGGCGACACGAGCACCGACCAGATTGTCTGGTATACGCCGGATTTTGGCCGTTGGATCGGGTTTCCAAACGGGACTAAAGTCGTTATCAGCGATGGACTCGTCACGCGCATTATCCAAGATTCCGTGGCCGTTCCAGCAGGCGGATATGTGCTCTTCGTTGGCAACAGTGCTAACAATAGGCAAAACGTGCTGACCAAGCTAGACGTAGGGGATCGCATTACGACGGATCTTGTAGCCAAAGGTGAGGGTGGAAGCAACCTCGATGCCAAAACTTGGCTGGCCGCGATCGGCGTCGGTCCGAAGTTGGTTACAAACGGTGCTACCGATATCAATGTGCAGCGCGACGGCTTTTCAGACCCAAAAGTGACGCAATCTAGCGCTGCTAGAAGCTTCGTCGGCATCGATAGCTCGGATCGATTGGTGATGGGAACAGTCCCGAGTGCTACCTTGTTGGAGCTCGCTGCGATTTCGATTCAGCTAGGATTGAAAGAAGCAATGAACATGGATGGCGGATCATCTTCCGGCCTTTATGCCAATGGTACCATGATGACCTATCCCGGACGCAAGCTCAGCAATGCGCTCGTCGTTCGCAAGCTGGATAAGCCTAAAGTGCAAATTGAAATCAATGGGCAATACATTCCTGATTTTAACGGCTTCATCGACAAAGAAACGACCGTCGTTCCCATTCGACCCTTTATTACGGCGATGAATGCAAATTTTGCCTGGGATGCAGCCACCCGAACAGCTACGATTACGAATGCTGGTGTCACGTTGAAGCTGAAAGATGGCAGTACCACCGCTACGGTCAACGGCAAATCCGTCTCCGTACCCGTTCCTTTGCAGATCATGGCGGACAGCCGGATGTATGTCCCTCTTCGCCTAGTCGCCGAATCACTTAAAAGCACGGTAGACTGGAATAGTAAATTGTACCGAGCGTCGGTTCGCCTGCCTTAAAAACTTATTGGCAACACAACAGCTAAGCAATAGTATGTTCAACGTAAAGAGGCAGCCCCTAGACAAATCTAAGGGTTGCCTTTTTATCACATAGGCTTGCTATTTACAATCTTAATGCATAGCCTCAAACGCCACTTCTTTGCGCGCTTCTTGATGCACTTCGGATTTACCGCGGCGAAGGAAGAAGCCTAACACGATACCGCACATCGCGATCACCATCATCACTTTGAATGTATGGCCAAATGCTGCAGGCGCAACGGAAATCATGGATTTTTGCATATCACCAGGGGTACCGACTGGCAGATGCTGATCTTTAATTAATGATGTCACACGGGACGTCAGAATCGTAACTACGATCGCAACACCGAATGAACTAATAACTTGTTGCATCGCACTTGTCAAAGAAGTTACACGACTGACTAAGTCTTGCGGAGCTTTTTTGATCAGATGGGAGTTGATTGGCATCATCATGAGACCCATTCCTGCGCCAGCCATCGCTAGAGGTAGAATAAGATCTGTTCTTTGTGTCGTCAAATCCATGTGGGAATATTGGAAAATCGCTCCTGAAACAAGGCTAAGACCAATAACAACCAACCAACGCACGCCAATTTTATCAAATAAATAGCCACCGATTGGCATCATAAGTCCTGAAGCAATGGCTTGCGGGAACGTGGTCAACCCCGATTCGAAAGCGCCGAAACCACGCGCCTGCTGCAAGAATTGTGGAAGCAGGAAGATCGCACTGAACATACAGAATTGGATCACCCATTGAATGAATATACTAAATGAAAAATCGAACGACTTGAACACGCGCAGCTCGAGTAACGGAATTTTGGCTTTTAATTCAACAATGACGAAAGCAATGAGAGCTATTGCCCCAACGATCATCCCGCCAAGTGCTTTATCTGACGTCCACCCTTGCGCACCTTGCGAAATCCCATAGGATAACGATGCGAAAGCGATTGGCCCCAGAATCATACCTGGTAAGTCGAAGCCGGCAACCTTTTTACGTGCTGCAACTGGCAGCTTCCAAAGACCAAAAATGAAACTGAAAATACCAACAGGCAAATTAATTAGGAAAATCCAGTGCCAGGAATGGTACTCCACTAACCAACCCGAAAGGATTGGACCAATCGCTGGTGCGATTAGAATCGGTACGCCAAGCATACCCATGACTTGCCCAATTTTGCTGGGAGGACTAAGTCTGTATACATAAGCCATGGCGACAGGCATAACAAAGCCCCCACCCAAGCCTTGTAAAACACGGAATGTGATCAATAGCTCAGCACTGTTCGGTGTTGCACATAATAGCGAGGCTATCGTAAATAAAAGTACGGACGTTAAGAAGACATTTTTGGCTCCAAAACGGTCAGAAAGCCAACCTGCTAACGGAATTACCGCAGCGGAAGCCAACATATACCCTGTAACTGCCCATTGAATGGTTGGCAGATCTGTTTTGAAATCGACCACTAACTTCGACAACGCAACGTTCATCGCCGTCGTGTCGAGGATAACCATGAATATGCCTGAGATAATAGCGATTAACGGCACCAGAATGCTCGTAATCTTAAATTCCGGCTCAGTTCCACCGGACACAGCTGTTTGACTCATCCTAAAACTCCTCCTTAGACAATATCTCTCTTGTCGTGTTACAATAGAAATCGGGACAATTGTCCGCTTCTTCATGTTACGGACAATTGTCCGCAAAGTCAAATGATTTTTTTATTAACATTGTCCTTTTTTCAAATAACGATCTCTCTCTATCAGGAGGAACGAAAATATGAAGCATCCAGATGATCATAACTTTACATTTTGCGAACCCGATAAGGAGTCAACTCCACCCAGTGGTCGTCGTGAAGAACGCGATTCCGAGTATCGCCGCCGTATCCTTTCTGCTGCTCAATCGCTGCTGGAAACGAACGATATTGAATCCGTCACGATGCATCAAATCGCCAAAGAATCCGGTGTAGGTCAAGGCACACTATACCGCCGCTATACCCATATTGGGGATGTGTGCAGCGATTTGATCAAGTCCACAACGATGCAATTCATTGATAAGCTCGAGGCAAAATACGCGGCAGGCTCATCTGAAGAAGAATCAGGTATGAAACGACTGTCAGCCTGTATTCACGAAGTGATCGATTTTGTGGATGTGAATGTCTCACTGCTTTCCGTCATCTCCTCCATGCATGCGGATAAACGCGGCTTTAGCATACACAAGAAGCCTTTTTTCGTAAGGCTTCGTAATATTCTTGTCCCGCTCCTTAATCATGCCATCCAACATGGTGAAATTGAAGACATTGACGTCACTTTGACCGTAAATACGATTCTGATTTCCGTTTTCCCAGAACAGTATCTCTATCATAAAGACGTACTTGGCTATTCGAAAGCAAAGTTTACGGATGGCATATGTCGGCTTTTTGTAAAAGGGATATAAGACGATGAAGACGGATATGAATTTGAGCCAACACACCTTTTGGAAAAAGTATATCGCACGCGTGAAAATAGATGTTGACCATGCCGCGTACACGAAGGTAGTGAGAAGCTGGACGGATGTAATCCCCGCATGTCCAGTGAATCGGCTTTATTTTATCATCGAAGGCGAAGGCTATGTAAAAATTGGCGATCAGACCTATTACCCTAAGCCTGGTGAGCTGTATCTCCTCCCTGCTGGCAGAGATCAGGCCTATGGAACGATCAGCGATGATACGTTTGGCAAGTATTGGTGCCATTTTACAGCGAAAATTGGGGATTTGGATCTCTTTCAGATTCTGAGTACCGCCCCATCGATCGTCGTGAAGGATCCAGTATTACTGAAAGAAACGTTCGAAAAGTTGATTTCCAATCGTCGGAGTGACGCCTTCTCGGCCGAATTCCGGGTCACGGGTATCTTACATGAGCTCATTGCGGAATTTATTGACGGGAATGCGGCGGTTAAGCTGAATCTAGCAACAACGCCAACTTACGAGAAAATGAATGGCGTTCTACGCTACATGGAACAGCATATGGCTGAACAAATTTCGATCGAAACGCTCGCCCAGCTCGCTCACTATCATCCGAATTATTTCATCAATGCCTTCAAACAATTTACGGGATACTCCCCGATCCAATATATGAACCACCTTCGTTCGGAAAAAGCAAAAGATCTGCTCCTGACGACGGAGCTGAATGTTTCACAAATTGCCGACGCGTTCGGCATGGAGCTGTCTTACTTCTCCCGTATGTTCAAGGAACAAACGGGATTTAAACCGACCGCGTTCCGCGATTTGCGGCCACGATGAGTTGTGCCCCTCTAGTCTTCCGTTTTGGGAAGGCTAGGGGATTTTTTTATTTGTAGACCATCATCAAACAAAATATTACACACTAGTAAAAGCTTGTGTATTTCTTAACATCTGTCCATGCAGATATAAAACAACCCACATAGTATAAAACAATATAATTAACTATGCGGAGGTGCCTATGTTGAGATCTTCAAATTGTAGGCCAACTAACAAGTCCAAAAACTACAAGATTTGCAAAAAGCTCAAAAAACGCAGAACATGCAAACCATGTAAAAGATGCAAAACATGCAAAGGATGCAAAAGAGACACACTATTTGTTTGTCCTCCTAAGAAAAGAAAGAAACGATCTGATAGAATCGTCTGCAAAAAAAACGTTCACGTAAAGTGCCCTCCGTTTAAAATTATAGTTCATGCCCCCCGAGGGATGACTGGAGCAAAGGGGGCGACGGGGGCAATGGGTAGTGCGGGCGTGACCGGTGCAACGGGCAGCACTGGTGCAACGGGCAGTACGGGTGCCGCGGGCGTGACGGGCGTGACGGGCGCGACGGGGGCGATGGGGGCGATGGGCAGTACGGGGGAGACGGGTAGCACTGGCGTGGCGGGCGCTACAGGCGTGGCGGGTGCCACGGGCAGCACTGGTGCCACAGGCAGCACTGGTGCCACAGGTGCCATGGGGGCGACAGGCAGCACGGGCGCCACGGGCAGCACGGGCAGCACTGGTGCTACAGGCAGCGAGGGTACCACGGGTGCGACTGGTACCGCGGGCAGTACCGGCGCCACTGGAATTACCGGTGCTACTGGACTAACCGGTGCTACCGGCGTCATTGGCCCTACTGGAACAGCCGGCGCTACTGGCGTCACGGGCCCTACTGGAAGAGCCGGCGCTACTGGCGTCACGGGCCCTACTGGAACAACCGGCGCTACCGGCGTCACGGGCCCTACTGGAACAACCGGCGCTACCGGCGTCACCGGCACTACTGGACCGACTGGTGCTACTGGCGTCAATGGACCGACTGGACCAACCGGCGCTACTGGCGTCACTGGACCGACTGGACCAACCGGGGCGACGGGTGTCACGGGCCCTACTGGACCAACTGGCGCGACGGGCGTCAATGGACCGACTGGACTAACCGGTACTACCGGCGACATTGGCCCTACTGGAACAAACGGTGCTACCGGCGTCACGGGCTCTACTGGATCAACCGGTGCTAACGGCGTCACGGGCTCTACTGGACCGACCGGCGCTACTGGCGTCAACGGCATTACTGGACCGACTGGTGCTACAGGCGTCAACGGCGCTAACGGCGACACTGGACCAACCGGTGCTACTGGCGTCACTGGACCAACTGGATCCACCGGCGCTACTGGCGTCACTGGACCGACTGGACCAACCGGCGCAACGGGTGTCACGGGCCCTACCGGACCAACTGGCGCGACGGGCGTCACTGGACCAACCGGTACTACCGGCGACATTGGCCCTACTGGAACAACCGGTGCTACCGGCGTCACCGGCCCTTCTGGACCAACCGGCGCTATCGGGGTCACCGGCCCTACTGGACCAAGCGGCACTACTGGCATCACTGGCGTCACCGGCGCTACTGGCGTCACCGGCACTACTGGACCCACCGGCGCTACCGGCATCACGGGTCCTACCGGACTGACCGGCGCTACCGGCGTCATTGGCCCTACTGGACCCACCGGCGCGACGGGTGTCACGGGCACTACTGGACCCACCGGGGCTACCGGCGTCACGGGCACTACTGGTCCAACCGGTGCTACCGGCATCACTGGACCGACTGGACCAATCGGTGCTACCGGTGTCACGGGTCCCACTGGACCGACCGGTGCTACCGGTGTCACGGGCCCTTCTGGACCCACCGGCGCTACTGGTGTCACCGGCCCTACTGGACCAACCGGTGCTACAGGCGACATTGGCCCTACTGGACCCACTGGAGCTACTGGCGACACGGGCCCTACTGGACCCACCGGCGCGACGGGCGTCACTGGCACTACTGGAACGACCGGCGCCACTGGCACTACTGGAACGACTGGTGCTACCGGCGTCACCGGCCCTACTGGACCTACCGGTGCAACTGGCGTCGCTGGCCCTTCTGGACCCACCGGGGCTACCGGCTCCACTGGCCCTTCTGGACCCACCGGCGCTACTGGCGTCACTGGGCCGACTGGACCCACCGGGGCTACCGGTGTCACCGGCCCTACCGGACTGACCGGCGCTACCGGCGTCACGGGCACTACTGGACCAACCGGCGCTACTGGTGTCACCGGCGCTATCGGCGTCACGGGCACTACTGGACCAACCGGTGCTACCGGCATCACTGGACCGACTGGACCAATCGGTGCTACCGGTGTCACGGGTCCCACTGGACCAACCGGTGCTACCGGTGTCACGGGCCCTTCTGGACCAACCGGCGTCACTGGACCGACTGGACCAACCGGCGCTACTGGTGTCACCGGCGCTACAGGCGTCACCGGCCCTACTGGACCTACCGGTGCTACCGGTGTCACTGGACCGACTGGACCTACCGGTGCTACCGGTGTCACCGGCCCTACTGGACCAACCGGTGCTACCGGTGTCACTGGACCGACTGGACCTACCGGGGCTACCGGTGTCACCGGCCCTACTGGACCCACCGGGGCTACCGGTGTCACCGGCCCTACTGGACCCACCGGGGCTACCGGTGTCACCGGCCCTACTGGACCAACCGGGGCTACCGGTGTCACCGGCCCTACTGGACCAACCGGGGCTACCGGTGTCACCGGCCCTACTGGACCAACCGGGGCTACCGGTGTCACCGGCCCTACTGGACCAACCGGGGCTACCGGTGTCACCGGCCCTACTGGACCAACCGGGGCTACCGGTGTCACCGGCCCTACTGGACCAACCGGGGCTACCGGTGTCACCGGCCCTACTGGACCAACCGGGGCTACCGGTGTCACCGGCCCTACTGGACCAACCGGGGCTACCGGTGTCACCGGCCCTACTGGACCAACCGGGGCTACCGGTGTCACCGGCCCTACTGGACCAACCGGGGCTACCGGTGTCACCGGCCCTACTGGACCAACCGGGGCTACCGGTGTCACCGGCCCTACTGGACCAACCGGGGCTACCGGTGTCACCGGCCCTACTGGACCAACCGGGGCTACCGGTGTCACCGGCCCTACTGGACCAACCGGGGCTACCGGTGTCACCGGCCCTACTGGACCAACCGGGGCTACCGGTGTCACCGGCCCTACTGGACCAACCGGGGCTACCGGTGTCACCGGCCCTACTGGACCAACCGGGGCTACCGGTGTCACCGGCCCTACTGGACCAACCGGGGCTACCGGTGTCACCGGCCCTACTGGACCAACCGGGGCTACCGGTGTCACCGGCCCTACTGGACCCACCGGCGCTACCGGCGTCACCGGCCCTACCGGACCCACCGGCGCGACGGGCGTCACTGGCCCTACCGGACCAACCGGCGCGACGGGCGTCACCGGCCCTACCGGACCCACCGGCGCGACGGGCGTCACTGGACCAACCGGCGGGATAGCCGAGTTCGGGTACATTTTCAACTTAGGTGGTCAAGTGGTTGCATTAGAGGCTGATGTTAGTTTTGATACAAATGGCATTATTACAACTGGCATTACACATGTTCTTGGTGCCACTCAGATCTTTATTACCAATCCCAATCCCGGCAATTATGAGGTTACCTATTCTGTCACAGGTGTAGAACCCAATCAATTCGCACTATTTTTAAATAACTCCCTAGTTTTGGGTTCCATATATGGTTCCGGTGCTGGCACCCAGCAAAACAATGGGCAGGTTATAGTTGCCTTAACTGCTGGCGATTTTCTCACTCTCCGAAATCATAGTTCAGCTGCCGCTATAACTCTTCAGACTTTGGCGGGTGGCACACAAACAAATTCCAACGTTTCTGTCCTTATCAAAAAATTAAGTTAGTCTCTAGTGAGATTTAATCCTGCGCTAGACTGAGACCGCCAATTCGACAGGTTCTCAACCATCAAAAAAGCGATCTATCCCCTTGTCTTTCTGAGGATAGATCGCTTTTTCACTATATTTATCTAGACATTTATGGATAAAACGCATTCTTCGCCGACGTCGTTGGGCACCAACGCGCGTTCAGCAGGAACTTGATGAGTGTATCCTTCGCTCGCTCGGTTCCAATGTAGTTCAAGCATTCCGCTGCATGCGCACGAACATAACGGTTCTCGTCGTCCATGGCGATTTCCAAAGCTGGAATCGCTGCCTCGGCAATTGCCCCCAATCGGGATAGTGCGAGGCTCGACATAAACCGAACCTGTGCGCTTTCATCCTGCAAGCCGCCAGCTAAGGCAGCTACGACCATGTCGAGCTCTGCCTCCATCAGGCCTAGCGCATCCACAACTGCGCAACGAATCTTCTCTGACGAATGCTGCATGAGACCTACTAGTGCAGGTACAGCCTCACTCGCGAGCCCGCGCAGCTCACCAAGTGCGAACACAGCATGCGCAATGATTTCCTCATTCGCTTTCGCCAGTTCATTCGCCTTCGCATTTTCAAAAGCGTCTGTATTCTCATCCGCACTCGTCCCAGCTTCCACCGCTGCACTTGCTTCAGCTTTCATAAGCGCTGCCGCATTCGCATCCGCTGCAATCGCAACTAATCCCTTAACGGCTGCACGACCCGCAACAGATAATCCATACGCGGCGATTCGTGACACATTCGCATTACCCCCACGCAAAGCCGTGACCAATGCCTCTACGCCGCTTTGCCCGCTAGCCGCTAGCGTATAGGCCGCATTGATGGCAAGAGGCTCGAAGCCGCTCAATTCCGCCGCTAACGCATGGATCCGATCTTGATCAGAAACTACCGTATCTGCCAAACTGCCCACACGACCAGAGAGCCAATACCATGACTCTTCCCACATCAAATCATGTTCCGCGATCGGCAATTTCAAGCCTTCTGGCTTCCGCCATTCGCTCTCTACGTTATTCCAGCTTGGTGCTTGCGGCATTTCTGTACGCATGAATTCGAACTTCAACATATATCTAGGCTGCCCTAGTACGTTAGGGGTGGATCGATGCCAAATATCATAATGAATCAGCGCAAACGTCCCCGCTTCCCCACTCGCCAAAACCTCAGCTTCTTGCTCATTCCCCTCAAAAGTGCGAGATTCATAGTTTTGCGTTCCTGGCAGAACGCCAGTTGGTCCTAATTCCACAGGAGTATCCTGTGGGAAATACATAATCATCGCCCATTGCGGGTGGTGGTTCCGTATCCTGTTATAACCCCAATAACTATCTTTATGCCAACCACCTGCTACGCTCGAAGCATTGAAATGACCATGACGATGCGCATGCATCATATAATTCGGCCCCAGCACACTCGTTAACGCGCCTGTCACAACGGGATGATCAAATACTTTGCGCAGCTCCCGAATGCGAGGTAGCAAGTTGTTGCCGGGGTTACCTTCTTCCGTGTACACCGTGTTTAACTGCTCGACTAGACTTTCGTGAAATTCACGTGGGAAATCGGTTTTAAGAAAAAGACAGCCATTCATAATAAACGTTCTCATTTGCTCATCAGTCAATAATAAAGGTGTGTTGCTCTGCATTGTCTCTGCCTCCTTGGCATGTGAGGAATAAGTGAACCATGCCTTTATTATAGGAGCGCGGATTCAGACAATAAATAAACAATCTTAATCCGTGCTAGCACAAAATTAAGGTATTATTATCCACCTATATTACACCGGATTCGGAACAAAATCGCCACCACGACAACGCTTCAAATAATTCAGTGCATGCACTTGACCGGTCATCTCTAGCTCGTCACGATACACCGGATCATGCCAACCTTCGATATCTATCGTCCCTTGATATCCATTCTGACGAAGAATCGTGATCACATCCGACCAATTCGTATCTCCGAAGCCTGGTGTGCGATGCCAGACGTAATCCTGTCTCCCATGAACCCCATATTCCCGCACAATATCCCACGCGATCGTCGCATCTTTGCCGTGAACGTGAAACACTTTATTCACCCATTTGCGGAGCTGCGGAATCGGATCGATTAGGCTGACCATCTGATGGCAGGGCTCCCATTCCAGTCCTAGATTAGCCGAAGGAACGGCATCAAACATCATGTTCCACGCTGTCGGATTATGCGCGATATTCCAATCACCTTTTTGCCAAGTGCCGCCCATATCACAATTTTCAAAAGCAATTCGAACCCCGCGATCCTCCGCCCTGCGCGCAAGCTCGCCAAACACTTCCTTGAATTTCGGAATCGATTCATCAATCGGACGATCTGTCATTCGACCAGTGAATCCGTTTACAATATCGGTTCCAAATAAATGGGCATGATCGATTAATCGCTCCCAGCTCGCAAGCGTATCGCGATTATCTCCTGCACCCGTCAAGGGATTGCCAAAGATCCCAATCGTTGAAATGACGGCATCATGCTCAGCAACGATCTCTGCTACACGCTTAGCTGTCTCTTTCAAATCAATTTCACCGGTTGTTTGCCAGAAGGTTAAACTGTATGATTCGAAGCCATGCTTGGCGATTTGCGGAATCACACGGACCGCATCGCCGCCACCTACTAAAGTTCCAATGCGAAGTTTATTATGCATCATTGCTTATCACTCCTATTTTGAGATAAAGTTAAGATATATTGTCATTATAACTAGGCTTTATCCCGATTACCCTATCCAATCTTGTGCTATTTATGTGTAATCTTGCATTTTCCAGAAATGAGAGGCGAAGCGATGACCTACCCGCAGGATTTAAAAGAACGAACACCCCTTTGGGACAGCAACTATCCGATTCGTTTTTATCGTAATTGTCCTTCACAGCATGCAAAGGATGATAATATTCTGTATTTGCATTGGCACGAGCATTTTGAAATTATCGATATGCAGTACGGGAGAGCCGTGTTTCATATTGATAGCAAACCCTACGAGGTCGAGGCTGGTGATCTGCTTTTCGTCCCCTCTGGCGCCTTGCATGTTGGCTATAACTTAACGGATGAGCCTATGTCGTATGTCGCGATTGTATTCAACGCCTCATTACTGCGGATGGTGAACCCGGATCCGGTTTATGAACGTTACATTCTGCCATTCCTTGATGGACGCGTACTTCCACCCGCAATGCTGAAAGCTACTGATGAAATAGCTGCACCCTATCGACAGATTGTTCGTGAATCAACAGCTGAGTTTGAAGCAGGCAAACCTGCTCATGAGCTGATGATCAAACATAATTTCCATCGGCTTTTCACCCTATTTGCACGGGAGTTTATACCTGAGAAATTCGTTGCGAAGCCGCTTCCTGTGCGGCACTCTGAGGCTTTCAAACCCTTAATTCAGTTAATGGAAGATCAGCTTTCCGAGCCTCTTTCTGTGGAGCAAGCAGCGCGAGTTGTGAATCTAAATCCCTATCATTTTTGCAAAACCTTCAAAAAACTAACAGGCCGGACCTACATCGATTATATGAACTGGCTCAGGATCAACGAATCCGATCGTCTCCTTCGTGAAACGGAATGGACCGTTACAGAAATCGCTGAGCGAATAGGTTGCGGAAATGCGAATTATTTTACGAAGCTTTTTAAAAAATATAAGGGCTTCCCCCCATCTGAAATACGCAGAAAGCTAGCAGGAAAGTAAGAATGCGAGCCATTAATCCCACGCATGACATAGCCGCTGATAGGAGCGGCGGCAAACCGAGTATCGGCAACATCGCCGGCAGTCTCTCTGCCATAGAAGAGAAATCCCTTGATTGCATCAGCAAATGCGGTACAGCCCGATTCAAGATTTGATCGCCAATGCGGAGCAGATTCCTGGAGCATTGGTTATACCACTGTCAGAAGGATTGTTGCTTTTGGAGCAAGCGGGAGAGTTGATTTGGCAGGAAATTTGCGAAGTAGCTGCAGGCAAGTTGACCAAAGCTGAAATCTTGGGCCACCAAGATTCCAGCTTTAAACGCACCGTCGTCCTGAGACTATAGAATGGCAGGCATCACATAACTGTACACCGCGATGAAGTGGCAGACACTGCCAGCAAGCACGAACAGATGCCAGATGGCGTGATGGTAGCGTAATTTTCGCCAGAGGAAAAAAGGTACACCCAAGATATAACTAAGCATCCCAAGCCCTAGCCATGTAAACGCCATTTGGGGAAGGCGAACATACAACGGGACGAAGAAAATCATCATGAAGCCTCCCATACCTAAGTAAAAAAGCAGCCCCCACGGCATAAATCGCTGAATAATGAGATGCACATACCGCACACCGCCGAAGGCTAGCGCCCAAATAACAATTAACAATTCCGTTGCCATGCGACTGTGCCATGTAATTAGCAGGAAAGGCGTGTAAGATCCTGCCATCGCGATGAAAATCGCCGCATGATCCATTCGTTCAAAGCGTCTCCCCCATTTGGGAGAACGCACCCCATGCAGAAGCGTCGAGGACATATATAATAGGCAAAACGAAGTGCCAAAAATGATGTTACTCAATGTATATAAGCCATCTCCAAAAAGCGCCGAGCGCTGCAATAGCAAAATAAGCCCATATACGCTCAAACATGCGCCAATACCATGGCTTACCGCATTCACTCGTTCTTCATTCCGTGCAATCCGATCCTCCATGGGCAGGCACTCCCTTTCTGTGTATGGCCTAGTTTTTCCCATTGGGGGATTGGGTATGTACGAAACGATGACAGAATAAATCGCTTTACCTTTGAGTGAGTTAGTCGGGATTTCAGACTATGTGCTGGCATTTCGGCTTCGTGGCTCGCGAGTTAGTCGGATATTCCGACTATCTGCGGGCATTTCGGCTCCGTAGCTCGCGAGTTAGTCGGATATTCCGACTATCTGCAGGCATTTCGGCTCCGTGGCTCGCAAGTTAGTCGGATTTCCGACTATCTGCGGGCATTTCGGCTCTGTGGAACACCAGTTAGTCGGATTTTCCGACTATATGTGGGAATTTCCGCTCTGCGGCTCGCGAGTTAGTCGGATATTCCGACTATCTGCGGGCATTTCTGCTCCGTAGCTCGCGAGTTAGTCGGATCTTCCGACTATCTGCGGTATTTCGGTTCTGCGGCTTGCGAGTTAGTCGGGTTTTCCGGTTATCTGCGGGCATTTCAGCTCTGCGGCTCGCGAGTTAGTCGGGTTTTCCGACTATATGTGGGAATTTCCGCTCTGCGGCTCGCGAGTTAGTCGGGTTTTCCGGCTATTTGTGGACATTTTGATTTTACAGCTTGCAAATTAATGGCTTACACAATTTAACTACGATGCAAAAGCGCTACTGCTTTTTCAGAAATCATAAATTTATGACACCTTGTTGCACTGCCTCCGACCGCATTAACCAAACCTTTGAATTCCAATTCTCGCACTACTTGTCTGCACGCCTCTTTCCGAAGTTGAAGCCACTCGCACACATCTTTCAATTGAAAAGGTTTTCTGTTATATACCGCAAACCTCAAAACCTCCCTCTCATATACGGGCAATTGATTCATCCCCGTTCCTTCCACATTCCCTACGCGGCCAATCAACTCAAAAAGGTTTCTTTGACAGAAACTGGCTTTCTTCTCTAATTCATCTCTGCTATAGGGAAAGTACGTGTACCCAAGTATCGCAACTGAACGAGCACGCACCCTCTCGAACGAGAAACGATCTCTCGTAATTTTCTCCGCATGGGTGACGAAACTGTCCTCTTCGAACACGGTGCGCAGCCTCGGAAGACATACAACAGCATAAATTTTCATCCCTGACACACTCAACATTTCATATTCAAGTATCAAGTCGTCTAACGACCCCAAAACAGGCAGCAACACCGCCTCCAATAGTTTCTTCGTTCCTGTCAGATCCCTCTGCAGCATTTCCAGTCGCTGACCACTTGCATTCCGAACTTGCGCTTTCCAGAAGCTTTCATATTCCTGCTCAAACATGCCAATCTCCCCCTTAAAAAAATAAAAACGCCGCCAACTCCAACAAGGAGCTAACGACGTGTGCTTCACGTATTCATATTTAACATAAATTAACAATAACAAATTCCTAGTCACTTGGCAAAATAAACTTCATTTGTTTTTAAGTTGAAAAAACAGAATATAACTTGCGCATCAGTACCTGTATGCTTAAAGTTACTGGGAAACCAGTCTATCTCACGTGCTACAGTAGCTATATGCAGAAAGTTACTCGGAAAACCAGTCTATCTCGCGTGCATCAGTAGCAATATTCAGAAAGTTACTCAGAAAACCAGTCTATCTCACGTGCTACATTAGCTGTATGCAGAAAGTTACTCGGAAAACCAGTCTATCTCGCGTGCATCAGTAGCTGTATGCAGAAAGTTACTCGGAAAACCAGTCTATCTCGCGTGCATCAGTAGCAATATGCAGAAAGTTACTCGGAAAACCAGTCTATCTCGCGTGCATCAGTAGCTATATGCATGAAGTTACTCGGAAAACCAGTCTATCTCGCGTGCATCAGTAGCTAAATGCATGAAGTTACTCAGAAAACCAGTCTATCTCGCGTGCATCAGTAGCTATATGCATGAAGTTACTCGGAAAACCAGTCTTTCTCGCGTGCATCAGTCGCTATTTGCAGAAAGTTACTCGGAAAACCAGTCTATCTCGCGCGCTACAGCAGCAATATTCAGAAAGTTAGTCGGAAAACCAGAGTATCTCTTACGCATCAGTAGCAATATGGAGAAAGTTACGCGGAAAACCAGTCTATCTCTTGCACATCAGTACCTATATGCTTGAAGCTAGCCAGAAAACCCGGCCACCTCCCAATCATCTTCACCAATCGTCACTCCAACTAGTCTATTCTTCATAAATGCCGGGATCCTTCTTTGATTTCACTTTTCCTTTGCAGGAGCGCCGCCAGCTCTTTCCGATGTGTCAGCATCAGGAGCAGCGAGTTCCCAATCCAGACCCACAGCTCCACCGCGGCTGCGTCCCTCACGTACAGGTAAATACCTAAAAGCAGCATACCTAGCACAACTTGTTGGCCATCGACCTCCGATGAGATCGGCTTCCATTTGTTTACGATTTTCATGATGCCCAGCATGATAGCCAAAATAACTGCCAGTGCAAGTGACACCCTGAACTGGGTCAGTCCACTCCAGACGCCGAAGGTGACGGCGATGGCTTTGCCCCCTTTTCCACGCAAAAAGGGAGAAAACGCATGCCCCAAAATCGGCGCCAGCGCAATCGGGATCAGAGCATAACCGGACATGCCCCCAGCGTCCACAGCCAAGCGGAGAATGAGATATCCTTTGATGAAATCGAGTAAAACTCCCACAATCCCGAGCCGATACCCCGCTGCTTTCCATAAATTGAGGGCACCTGGATTGCCGTCACCGACGTTTTTGAGATTGTGCCGCGCCAACCGGCCAAGCCAGTAGCTGAACATTAACGCACCCGAGATAAACGCACAAACGGTCCATAAGATGATCATCGCTCTCGCCTGCTTCCTACCTTGACGTGCCGTCCCTTCCAGGCCACATGCCCTAGAAATACGACCTGATACATCGAGTACAGCATGACCATAATGAAGAACAACGTCGACACGACATGCAAAACAGGCATCACAATGCCGAAAATCCCTACGTATTTTACAAAATAAAAGAGCTGTGCCATATAGAGCAGGTACCCAATAAGAAGCGGTAGGCCCCATGAGGTATCTAATAAAAACGGAAAGGCAGAAGAGAGAAGCAAACCAATCACCCAAATCGCCGTCAATGTGAGTGTACCTGCTTTGAGTTTAGAAGTGCCTAGAACAGCACCTTTACCGAAGCCTTGGATCTGGCTTTTCAAGCCCGAGGGATACATCCGGAACGAAACGAGCCCATAGCCGATGAAATTGTTCACCGGAATCCCTGCCTTCGCGTACGTAGCTCCCAAATTCAGATCATCCAACATTTCCGATTTGATGCCTTCATGACCTTTGATCAATTCGTAATCTTCCCTTGTCGTTAAAATACAGGACCCATAAAGGCCCTTCTGTGAATTATTCTTTTCAAAAGGAGAAGTAAACGCGTATACGCCCAGCACGTTGAAGATCAGCGCGAGTTTCTCGAACCATTTCTCTGTGTAATGATAAGGCACAATGGAGAGTACTCCACCTAATTTATTCCGCGCTTTGACCAATAATTCTAATGCTCGAGGAGCAAACCGAATATCTGCATCCAGAAAAGCAATCAGATCCCCAGTGGCATGCGCATAGCCATTCCATACCGCCCAGTTCTTGCCCGTCCACCCTTCAGGCAGGCTGGCATTTGCAATCACCTTAACCCCGTAACTTTCAGCAATCGCCCTCGTATCGTCCACCGAAAAATCATCCACTACTATGATTTCATGGGGCACCAATGTTTGAATTTTGAGTGCATGAAGCAAATGAGGGAGATTGTCCGCTTCATTCCTAGCCGGAATAATAATGGACAGCTTAACATCATTTAGAGCTTGATCCGCGCTGCGTGGTATCACGTTTTTCCTGAAGATTAAGAAACCAGACAGACAGCCGAGGACACATATAACTAGAAACGCCATCCTTACAACTCCTCCTTCTCATCCGAGAGATACAGGCTATATAGATGTATATGAAAGATCATTCGCTGTTCATGCGAACAATTCCTTCGGTATGCTATAATAATCCTTATCACCTTATTGGAGGCAATTGTACTATGAAAATTTACGTCATCCTCTCATTTGATGGGGAAACGCTTGAGAATGTTTATGTCGGTCCGGATGAGGAAAAAGCATTAGCCTTTACGCCCGCTGACTTTGAAAATTGTGATGCTTTATTCGTGGAGATTTGGGAAGATGGGGAAAAAACTGATGATTTCCGCTTAGTGGAAGATGAGGAAGACGAAGCTGAGCTTGACGACCTGGATGACGAGGAAGTCGGCGAAGAACAACACTAGACTAAACATGAGGATGAAGTGGCATAATCCTTCCCTCTATATAGAAAGGTTGATACCAAATGGACTACGCGTTCAACATTCAACCAGCCGCTTTTACTCGTTTCGATGATGAGTCTGAGCTGCTGGATCAGTGTAAAGAATGGGGTTTAGTGTCGGAGAAGGCGACGAAAGCTAAAATTTTTTACTACAAAGGCAACAACCTGAATGTTTCTTGCAGCATTGTAGGACTAGTTGATCCGATGACGGCTGTCATCGAGTTCGAAACGCAGCAGCTGCATTGCATCCACCCTTCCTATTTGAAGGAAATGCAGGCTGCGAATTATACACAGCGAGGCGCCCTGTTAGCCGAAGAAGGTGCTGTGGCTGAGGATGCTGAAGCTGAGCCGGAAGAAAAACCGGCCAAAGTGAAAGCAGCCAAGGTTGAAACCGTGGCTGAAGATAGTGAAGCCGAAGCACCCAAGAAAGCGCCGGCTGCGCCAAAAGTCAAGAAAGAGAAAGCGCCTAAGTTGGAGCTTCCTGAGGAGAAAGTGAAAATGAAGGCGACGATCACCGAGTTTACGACCGTGCCGAATAATTTTTCTGATACGGATGATGAAGTTATCATTTATGAGGCGGTTTCCATTCTGGATCCCGCACTGGACGTCGGTACCGCGTGGTCCAGCCATAGCGCTACGCTCAAAAAGCTTGAACTCGCCATCGGTGACACGGTCACGTTCGAGTGCAAAATCGTTGCTAAGAAGCTCAGCAAACACCCTGTGCCGTACAAGATCAACAATCCGGGGAAAATGCAAAAAGTAACGGAGTAAGGTGTAGATATTCGCGGTTTAGATATTCATGGTCTTGATGTTCAAAGTTTAGATGTTCATTGTTTAGAGAAATTTCAAACTTCAGCCCTCTGGGGGCTGGAGTTTTTTTAGTTAGGGCGGCAGTTAGCTGATTGGGCTGGCGTTTTTTGCTTAGGATCTCCGTTAGCCTGTTGGGCTAGAGTAGGCGGCACTTACACAGCGCACCTCCTCCTAATCAACCCTCGCGCCATGAGAAAGCGAAAACAACACGGATTGTTCGCGATCGATTCGCATCCCTGTGATGGTGAATGTTTTGAAATCTACGCTAGCCAGATTGGCCCCTCTAACATCAGCACCCTGCAGCTTCGCTTTGGACAATATAGCCATCGTCAAATCACAATCTCTTAAATCAGCTTTCTCTAAATTGGCTCCTGACAAGTCCGCTTCATGAAATTTGACGCCACGTAAGTCCTGTTTGACTAAGCGGGCATGTCTCAAATTCGTATAGGACCAATCGCCTTGATAAATGGTCATTCCATCCATATTAGCATTTGTAAAATCCGAACCTGTCATTTTGCAAGTATCAAATTTTGAAACAAACAGATTCGCTCCATTAAAATTGCAATTCTCAAAAGCAGATTCTTTATGAACGGAGCCATTGAAAGACGCACCGCGAAAATCACATTCTATAAAACGGCAGTTGATCGACGTGATCTCATCTAAGGATCCATTTGCAAAAGAGCAACGATTAAATGTACAACTTTTGAGCTCGCCGTACCTCAAATCTTGCGTGCCAAAATTAACGCCTTCATAATGTTGATTGTTATGTTCGAACATGAGATGCCTCCTAAGTAAGAAGAGAATTCGGTAAAACCATATTTCGATATCGACATACTTTTATAATATAGCATACCGAAGTCAAGGGGCCGCTTCATCGTAACGAAAAGTCAAGCCATATATTTTTTCATCGAAAGTCTCTCATCTTGTTGCCAAAGGCACTCTGAAACTTAGCAGTTTCATGCTACAATGGACACAAAAAGGTGATGATCTCATGACCGGTAACCTTAGTGCACTGCCTCCTGCTGAAACGATTGATATGCTCACCGATTACCATTTTCCACCCTATATTACGTTAGCCCATATGTTCCACGCACCGCAAGGCTGGGCGATTCGCAATCGGGAGATGACACAGTTTATTCTGCAGTATGTGGTTGACGGCTTCGCCCACTATCCCATTGGAGACAACCCATATGAAACGCGACGCGGTGATCTCTTATTCCATCGACCGAACGAGAAGCACTCGATTATTACAGAGAACCATAGTCCCTATGTATGCATCTCGCTCGTCTTCCATTTTGGAACGTCTGGGTTTCCCTATGAGGAGCTCTTCAAGCATAAACATCATCTTGGCAACTTCGCCGATCATCCCGTAGAAACGATGCTGTCGCAGCTTGTTGCCCATTATCGCCAACCTGGACTCGTGCATCAGATGCATTGCCAAAGCCTGCTCATGCGCATCTTAGCAGAGGTTGCACAGCGTATCGACTATGGTGCCTCCCATAGTAAATCAGACGCGCTCACCATGCCGAAGCTCGTCCTTATTAAGAATTTTCTCACCGAGCACTACAGCCGTGAAATTCAGATCAAGGAGCTGGAGGGCGTATCCGGTCTCAGCAAAAATTACATTTTGACCTTATTCCGCCAGCATGTCGGGATGTCACCCATGCAGTATTTGACATGGATTCGCATTAACAAAGCCAAAGAGCTTGCCATCCAGAGCAATTTGTCTTTCAGTGAGATCGCGGATCGGGTCGGCTATTCCGACGTCCATACCTTTGGACGCATGTTCAAGAAGAAAACTGGGCAAAGTTTAACCCAGTTTTGTGCGAATTTGATCTATGTTTAGCATCTATGTTTAGCCGCGCCAATAGGCCTCATGCTTATACCTGTACGTCTTTGGCTTCTGGCACTCACCTAGTGCGAAAGCTCCCTTCGGCTGATACACATAGGGCGCCTCTCCTGCCGTATACCCGGCACCTCTACGCTTCTCTATACAATCCACAAGCAGATGCTGCTTCAAGGCCAAATATTCGAGCGTATGCGGACCGAACGCTGCTTCGATCTCTCCTGGACGAAACTCGTAATACACCGTCCTGCGCAGTGCGTTACCGTCCCCTTCTGGCGATCCATGCAACAGCTGAATGTTGTGAAAAATCACATCGCCAGGCTTCATCGGTACCGGTACTGCGTCACTAAACTCAAAGCCTGGGCGAGCACAGCGTTCTTCCGCCACCTCAGTGGACCAGTGATGACTCCCTGGAATCACCCATAAACATGATTTCAGATCAGCATCATCCAAATAAAAATCAACATTGAAGATCGGCCGCGGATCCGAACATCCTTCAGGAACAAGTGCATCGCGATGCCAAGGCACACTAGCGGCTTGATTAGGAATTTTTACAACGAGGGAATCCCAGGTAGGAATGAAATTCTCTCCTTGCACCTTCGCGACGGAGCGCAAAATAAACGGATGCGCGAGCAGCGCCTTATTCGCTTCCTGCTTGTCGATGATATACTCCGTACGCCAGTATTTACGTTCCCCATTGCTCCTTATGCGGTATAGATAGTCCTCATCCTCGCACCCCGCTATCCCCTTTTCAACAACTCGCATTGTTTGTTCTTGAAGAAGACGGAGCTCTTCGTGGGCCACTACATTACGGATAACAAGAAAACCATTATCCAGGAAAAATTGCGCTTGCTCATCTGTTATTTCATGCTGCAGTGAGGCATTAGCTTCAGGTATGTGAATCTCTTTTTGGCTCATACTACAACCTCCTCAGACATCTTTCATACCTTTACTTTACGCCATGCAACGCAGGAAATCTTTAGTCGAAACAGGCATTATGGTTGCCAAAAGCACTCTGACCACTTTGATACTCCTTCGGTGTCATACCGACTGTTTTTTTAAACAGTTTCGTAAAATAAACCGGGTCCTCATAGCCCACTAGCGAGCCTACTTCATACATTTTCACATCCGGATAATCTTCTAGAATGTGCTTCGCCTTCTTCATACGTTGATCCGTAACGTAGTCTGTGATTGTTTTGTTCGTCTCTTTCTTAAATAATTTACATAAATAGCTAGGGTTTAATCCGACTTTGTTGGAAAGCTCATTCAAATCAAATGACTGGTTAAGATCCGACTCTAGCATACGAATAACATCCGTGATAATCTGCTTTTTATGGATCTTGGGCTCAGGTGGAAGGTCAACTTGATCTACTTTATCAGCAGTTGCAGCAATCGCAACAGGTCCCTCAGAAGCTGTGCTAGGCACCGGCATTCGCTCCCCAACACGCTTCAGAACAGCATGCAATTCTTTCTTGTTCACAGGCTTCGATAAATACTCTTCCACGCCAAACCGTATCGCCTGACGGGCATACTCAAATTCGTTAAACCCGCTCAGCAGAATAATATGTACATCCGGATAATCCGCTCTTGCTTTCTCAATTAGCTTCATCCCATCCATCATGGGCATCTTGATATCTGTCAGAAGCACTTTACAATCCGCCGTTTCCCAACTGCTCATTTTATCCATCGCTTGAATCCCGTTTGCGCATAAACCGATAATTTCGATCGGGACATCCATCGCCTCTACCATAGCTTGAAGGCCCAGTCGTATCCGCTGCTCGTCATCTACAATAACCATTTTCATCGTCAATTTAGGCACTCTCCTTCCATGCTTCCAGAATGGGTAGAACAATCGTAACCGTTGTGCCAACCTCCGGCTCACTACTTACTTGTAAACCAAACGGAGCCCCATATTGCAAAACAATGCGTTCATTTACATTCGCAATGCCAATGTTCGATCGATTTTCTTGCTGAATGCCCATCAGCGCATTTCGAATAATTCTCAGCTGGGACTCTTCCATCCCACAGCCATTGTCACGAACGGAGAAATAAAGCGCCGACTTTTCCTCATATGAACTGATCGTAATCAAGCAGTTTTCTTCCTTCATTTCAAATCCATGTAAAATCGCATTTTCTACAATGGGTTGAAACAATAGTTTAATAACGGGATAGGTTAGATGCACTTCGCTGATATCCAGCTCTAACTGAATATCTTTGGAGAATCGAAAGCTTTGGAGTGCCAAATATTTCTCCAAGTGATCCAATTCCTTATGTATCGTTACCTGATCCGTCCCTCGCAAAATGCCATAACGCAGCAGCTCACCGAGATTATACGTCATTTCTGAAATCTCGTAATCTCGTTTCACCTCGGCTGTCATGCGAATTACTTCCAGTGTATTGTAGATAAAATGCGGATTTATTTGATGCTGCAACGACCGCAGCTCGGCCTCACGTTTACGGTTCTGCGTCTGATACACTTCCTCCACCAGTTCATTAATGCGTCTAATCATATTATTAAAATGCTTCGCTAAAATGCCAAACTCGTCCGAATATTTCACTGGAATCTGGACGTCCAAATTCTCTTTATTGACTTGTTTCATGGTCCTCATCAGCGTCCTGAGCGGCCGAGTCAACGCGATGGCAATAATCGCCGATGTGATTAACGCCACCGTGATCGAGAGCAGGACGAGAATCATCGTGAAATCCCTTGTCACCCTAGTCTCTTCGGTTAATTGATCCACGGGGATCAACACGATTTGCTTCCACCCTGTCACTTCCGAGGTCGTATACGAGGTCAGATAGGTCTTGCCTTCCAGTGTCACCTTAAAACTCCCGTGTGCGCCAACAGCTTTCTGAACAAGCTCATTATTCGCTACATTCGTCGAAATCCATCTCTGTTCGCTATCATAAATCACTGTATTCTGATCGTCGATCACCATCGTTCGCCCTTTAGTTACCTCATCCAGTTCGCTCACCGCATCCGCGATGACTTGAATTCTGGAATCGAAAATAATCATGCCGATGCCTTCCAAGGAGTTCGTGTTCTTCAGCTCACGCGCGATGGAGAAGTAATATTTATCGGTATGACCAACGGTTATTTTCTGAGTCGAGATCACGATCGAAGATCCTTGCGCATTGCGCACTTGTTGACGCAAATCCACGGCCTGCTGCCGGATGTCTGCTCTGATCGTATCATTTTTCGTACTGTCATACATGTTGCCAAAGTTGTCGAAAATATACACAGACTCCGTATCATTCTTAAGGCTGTTCAAGCCCTTCACGAAATTCTGCAGACGGTTCGTTTCTTCTAATGTTTTGGTAGGATTCGCAAGCGATTCTTGGATATCCTGCATATAAATCTGGCTGCCTGTCACCCGTTTAATATCCGAAACATATTGATCTACGCGCTCTAATATTTTCTGAGAAATCTGGTTGACGTACACGGCCGTATTCTTCTCAATGGATTTGGAATAACTCGCATACGAGATCATGGAGATAGCAACGATGGGCACTGTGATCAAAATAACAAACACCGTAATCAGTTTCTGAGTCAGCGATAGCCTGACAATCCAATGCCATATCCCACTTCGCATTAGAAGTTCCTCCTAGCTCTTTGACAGACTGTTAATCGGGCTATATCCTAGCCTGCACTCGTATGTAAGCCCTTTCTTTTTAAACGTGAGAAAACCCAGGGCTCCATAATCAGAGCCTTGGGTTACTATTTCGACTTGCGGATGGCGGTGTCCTGCTGCGTCATTATTTCACAGAACCGTTCGTTATTCCTGAGAAAATGTATCGCTGAAGGAACAGATACAAGACAACCGTCGGAAGTAGAATGATAAGAATTGCCGCACAAATCAATTGCCATTCTGCACTATTCGTGCCTGTAAATTTCATTAACGTGGTCGATACGACACCTAACTTCTGCGAGGGCATATACAGATAAGGTGTATACATATCATTGTATATCGAAATCGTTTTTAGAATAATCACGGTCGAAATCGCCGGTGTTAGCAAGGGTACGATAATCCGATAGAAGATTCCGTACAGGGATAACCCTTCAATCATCGCATTCTCATCGAGTTCATACGGGATATTCCGAATAAACTGAAGCAAAATATAAATTTGGACCACATCCGCACCAATGTACAGAAGCACCGGAGCGAAATGGGTGTTGAATAAGCCTAACCATTTGATAATCGAGAAAATCGCCACTTGTGTTGTGATCGCTGGAATAATCGCCGCCCCTGTGTACAGGCCCAGAATGAGAAACCGACCTGGAAACTTGAACCGCCCTAGTACATACGCGACCATAGTGCCCATGACAATGTTCCCAATCAAGGATAAACCGATGACAATGATCGTGTTCAGAAAGGCCTGACCGAGATTCCCACGTTCGAAGACGATTCGGAAATTTTCGAAATTAAGAAAGGAGTTCGGCAGTGAAAATGCACTGGACATGCCATATTCCTTGCTTCCCTTGAAAGCATTGACACACAAGATGTATAAGGGAAAAAAGATAATAAGGCTTGCTAACGTAAGCATGGCATATTTCATCGCCGACGTGAAGGCTCTTGGCTTCATGGGGTCACTCCTCCTTTCCTCCGACAATTCTACGCTGTGCGGTTACGACAACGATGACGACGATCATGAGCATCACACTCATCGCTGACGCGAGTCCAAAGTTATTATATTGAAACGCGGTCTCCACTGTTTGCTGAACATACGTTTTACTGGCAGCCAACGGGCCGCCTTTGGTGAGGACGAAGGGGAGGTCGAACACTTCCAATGCCCCTATAACAGTCAGAAACAGATTAAGCTCGATAATTTTCCTCATACCAGGCAATGTAATATAGCGCAGCACTTGAAGCCTTCGTGCACCATCCATTTTAGCTGCTTCAAAAAGGTCTTCCGGCAGTGATTGCAAAGCACCCAAGTAAACAACCATGTTGAAACCCATGAACTTCCAAGCTGAGATGGAAGCCAATGATACGTTAACGAGACCAGGCTTGCCTAGCCAAGATATCGGGTCAATACCCAAGAGATGCAGAAAATAATTTAAGGAGCCTGTGTTGGTGTCAAAAACATAGCCGAACATGAACGCTACAGCGACCCCATTCATAATGTAGGGCAAGAATAAGATGGTGCGAAACGCATTCCGGCCTTTCAATTTACTGTTCAACAGTACAGCGAAGAAGAAAGCAATCACATTTTGCACAATTCCGCCTACAAAGTAAGCCACATTATGGAGGAAGATATAGAAAACCTCGTGATTCCCCATAATATCTTTATAGTTACGGAAACCAATCCAAGTTTTGACTGGTGTCAATCCATCCCAAGAGGTAAAGCTTAGATAAATGAGCCTCATCGCCGGATAATAAGTAAACGTCAGAAGCAGCACAAGCGGCACGATCAAGAAGGATACGATCAAAGATATTTTTTGTTGTTGGTAGCTCATCTCCATACCTCATTGCTCTTTAATTTGAGAAAGAGGACTGAATGATTCATACATCTCACTCAGCCCCCTCATACGTTACAGGCTTATTTGCCGAGCGCCTTTTTCGCTTCTTCCCACTTCTTGTTGTATTTATCAAATACTTTGGCAACGTCAGTTACGGCTACCTCTTGTGCGATGTCATTCAAATCGATTTGCGCTTTGTTTTGAATTGCCATAGCATCGCTGTTATCCGCTGCGATTTCCACAAAATTCAGATCCTTCGTAGCAAGGAAATCAGACAATTGAGTAATGGAGGACTTCTTATCCTTCAGAGATGGAATGAAGCCCGCGAAATCATCATAGCCGGAATCTTCGATTAACCATTTAACAAAGGCTTTGGCTGTTTTAAGGTTTTTGCTGTTTTTACTAACGGCATAGAAATAATCAGGTGTCAGTAACGTTGTCAGCTTGCCAGAGTTATCGAAAGGCATTGGGAAGAAGCCGACATTGGCGCTATCCGTGCCATTTTCAATCACTTGCGGAATCACCCAGTTCGGCAATAGATACATCGCCATTTTGCCTGATGCTACATCTTTCTTAGACTGCTCCCAGTTAGAGGAGTTGATGTCTTTCTCCACGTAACCTTTGCTGATCATCGTCTTGAGAATACCTAGGGACTTAGCAAATGCGCCATTCGGGTCAAAAGCGTTATCCTGCTTGATGCGATCGTTCCAGAAGTTCGGATTGCCGGACATCGCAACAGCGACGTGCTGCCAAGTGTACAGTGGCCATTTATCCTTGTAGTTTGTTGCAAGAGGCACAATCCCCTTCGCTTTCAGCTTGTCGGATGCCGCATAGAATTCATCAAGCGTCTTCGGTAAGGATGTAATGCCAGCGTCCGCGAATGCTTTCTTGTTATACACAATTCCTGTTGTGGAACCGCCTGTCACGAGTCCATATGTGTTACCGTTCGCAGCTTTGTAGTCTTTAAAGCGAATTTTATCATTCAAGCCGAGATCATCCAGTGGGGCAAAATAATCAGGCAGCTGCGCATTCGGAATGTTCGGAATTAGAATGACGTCCGGCATATCCGCTGTTGCCATGCGCAATTTGATAGCGGCTTCATAATCCTTCACCGCTTCAAACTCAACGTCTGCATTCGGGAATTTTTTCTTGAAGGCTTCACGATACTCTTTCAGCTTCGTATCAATTAAGTCCGTCCGATTCGTGGCAAATACAATTTTGCCTTTAATATCATCATTCGCATTGGCTGTTTTCGGTGCTTCGGTCGCTGCCGCAGCCGTTGGCGCTGCCGTGGCTTTGGTATCTGGCGATGAGCTGGTCGTCGTTGTCGTTGTATCCGATCCGCATGCTGCAAGTAAAGTCGCTAATAAACAAATCGATGTTGTGGCTACTAATGTCTTCTTCATCTTATTTCCCCCAATGAACTAGTTTGTGTAGCGCTTACAATTTCATTATAAAACGCCCATACTTCGAGTAAAATGGCACGCATTTGTTTTTCCTTGTACTGTATTTCCACTTTTCTGTGGAAAAGTGATTCGGAAACGGGGGCCGAAGCCCCCCATTGACCTACTTAACACTGCCTAACTTGTGCAGCAGATTATAGAAGACAGCAGCTGCCTCTGCTCGCGTAGCATTGGCTTGCGGTCGGAAAGAACCGTCCGGATTCCCACTTAGCAAGCCAACGGCCGTTGCCAGGCGGATTGATGCCTCCGCCCAAGCGGATACGTTGGACGCATCCGTATATGCGAGTGTCGCAGCCGGTTTCACCGTTTGGGTTAACTGCGTTAACCCTAGTGCTCGGCCGAGCATGACGGCCATCTGCTCTCTGGTGATGGTCGCATTCGGCTGGAAGCTGTGGTCGGCAAAGCCATCCACAATGCCCAATTCATGCGCAGCTCGAATCGCAGGTGCATACCAATCTTGCGCAGCTACATCGGTAAATATCGCTGAGGCGCTGCCGCTTGGCACGATTCCCATCGCTTTCACCAGCATCGTTGTAAACTCCGCTCGGGTGACGGCGCGATTCGGTGCGAAAGTGGTATCCGTGATCCCATTGAGCAGAAACTTGGACGCAAGGGTGTCAATCGCAGATTTCGCCCAATGCGCGGCTGGCACATCTGTGAATGACGACTGATGCGTTAAGACCGCATAGACACTATTGCCGTTTCTGCTGATAACGGCTTCTTGTTTACCTTCCTGCTGTTGGAATGTGGCAGGTACGAACGTCAATGTACCTGTGGATTCATCGAATACCACAACGGTGGCTGTCGACAGATCAGTAGGATCGACAATACGGATACTTCGATTGATGAACAAGGATCCGAAGTTGTCTATCTCCGTTTGCTGTCCGCCATGTTCAACGAGCAAGCGGAAGGAAATCGGCTGACCGATGAGCGTTGCTCCATGGGCTTTGGCAGCAGCTGCTACCAACTCAGCTTGCTCCGTTGTCACAGGTGAGATCGCAATATGCAGCTCAGCATCCTGTGCATCTGCCCCTATAGCTTTCACAACGGCAGGATTAGCCACGATGTTAAGCGGAAGGGAATACGAGCCAATCTCGTTCGTAAGCGTAATGACCGTATGCGCGAAGGAATCAGGATTGGCTTTAAGTGCATCTGCCAATACCCCACTCGGTATAACGATCTCTTCGATGTCTGCGGAGCTGTACGTCAGCACAATCGGTGTTCCTTGCTCTTTCTTCGTCAGGAGCAGCAACGCCTGATTCAAATCATCATCTTGAACAATTGCTTGCTTGACCTTTTTCCCTGAAACATTTGTGATCGTTTGGAGTTTCCAAGAACCTGCCGTAAGTTCAATTTGATTCGTATGTTCAACTACGCTTGGCGCTGGAATAACTAGATCAGGCGTTTGTCCTGTACCTGGATCTGTACCTGGATCTGTGCCTGGATCAGTACCTGGATCTGTTTCGGGGTCAGGCTCTTCCCCTGCCTTATATACCTTAATCGTATCGAAATACAATGTGCTCTTACCGATCGCACCATTCTCCTGATTGATATAAATCGAAAATTCTTTGACGGCATCTAGATCCATCACAGCATTCCCATTCGTACTCCACGGCGCCCTGACAAAATCACTGAATTTCATTTTGACTATGCCTGCTTTATCATCCGTTAAAGCAAGGTAGGATTCCCACGCTGATCCGTCTGACTCTAGAAACTGGATCGTCAGCTTCCGGTTGGAGGCGTCCTTTTTCAACCAAAACCGGATACCTTCATAGTCACGCCAATCCATCGCACCGAGCTGTTTGTTCACACCGGCAAAATTGCGTGTATCCGTTAGTTCATACACATACTTACCACCATAAGGCCCGGCTTCTTTGAAAGCTGCATCGGGCGTCAACGTGACCGTACCGCCATATGGATTCGTTGAATATGCGCCTCCTAATACGAGTTCCCCACTGCCATAGTAGTCAAAATCCTCTAGCGTAGGCACTTGATCAATCCTGATGGAATCGATATAAATGGTATTCGCTCCGGCTTGCCCCGCTCCCTTATTCACAAAAATAGCGTAGGATGCAATCTCTGCTCGATTGAGCTTGCCATCGCCTCGTGACCATGTTTGATTCCGGGCGAATCCACCGAAAGGAATTTGTACAACACGCGCATCTGTACTCGATATGATCGTCTGCGCTTCCCAAATGTCGCCATCACGCTCTGTCAACTGGAACGTAAGACCATGCCCGACAGCAGCTGACTTCATCCAGAAAGACATCGCGTTGCCGCCTTTGCTCCAATCCATCTTGCCGAGCGTTCGAATCACGCCCGCATAGCCTTTTGCATCCGTTAGCTGGTAGCTGAGTTTCAATGCATGACTGCCGGCTTGCTTCGTTTCATTTTCCAACGCAGCCGTAATTGTATCTCCCCATGAATCAGCCACATAATCGGCTTGCACCACAGAGGAAGACGAATAATAGTCAAAATTGTCGATATCTTGGATCGATGCCGCTTGAATATCATCGACATAAAGCGTTCCAGCACCGTTGCCGATCGATCCCCGATCTACATAAATGGAAAATTCCTTCATAGCATTGAGGTCCAGTATGCCATCCGTCGTTACATTTTGCCATCCCGCCAAATGGAAGGCGCCGAATGGTATTTTCACAACAGCACCATCTGTATGGTCTACAAACAATTTGGCTTCCCAATACTCACCGGTAGCATCCTTCACCTGGATCGTAACCCCTCGCCCTGCTTCCTCAGACTGCATCCATAGTTGAAGTCCATTGTAGGCAGACCAATCCGCACCGCCGACAGATTTCGTTACACCGGCATACCCTTTGGCTGCAGTCATTTCAAAGTTGAGCTTAAGCCCATAATCTCCCGCCTGTTTATGTTCGGCATCCAAGCTAACGGTAATCGGGTCACCATCCGAATTACGGTTATATTGCGTTCCTAATTTCGTATTGTCCCCGCCGTAGCTCTCGAAAGTATCCACGACAGGCGATTTATACAAGCTGAAATTATCGAAGTATAGCGTTCGATTCACACCTTTGGCACCATCGATATTAATACTGAATGTGGTGATGGATGAGAGATCAACCTGATTATTGCCTACACCTAGATGAGAGTTCTTCCACCAATCTGCCACATAAAATTGATTAAATGGCAATTGAATAAGCTGTGGTTCACTTCCCGAGACACGGATGTCCTTCTTCCAGACTTCCCCATTGGTTGCACTGCCCTCATTGAATTGAATCGTAATCCCTGTGTCTACCTCTGCAGGCAGAACCCAGAACGAAATTCCACTGCTTCCCGACCAATCCGTATTGGTTGTTGGCTTCTCCATCCCACCCCAACCTTCACTCAGTGAGGAAGTTAACTTCAAGCCATAATTCCCTTCGGATTTGTGTTCTGCATCCAAGGATAGCGCAAGTGTTGACCCAGAGGAGTTCACTGTGTACGCACGATTCAACGTGTCATTTGATCCTGTATATGTCTCAAAATTCTCGATGACATCACTTTTTTTAATGATAGGCGGCTCTAGTGTCTCAGAACCAACACCAATCTGGATGCGCCCAACTTGCGGGTTCCAGGACTGATCAGCATGTTCAGCAGGCACAATTGGGAAAATAATTTTCACATATTTGGTTCCCGCAGGCAATGTATAGGCCGTATAAACCATCCGACTCCAATATCCCTCACCTGGCGTCTCATTGACAACGACATTATTCACATCGTTATAGTGCTCACCATCGGATGAAGTCTGGAAAGTAAAATTCGGTAATCGATAGGCACTTGGTTCTTGTCTAGCATACGTCGTCATGACAAAGTAATTCATATCCCCTGCCGTTTGATAGACAAAGGATTCGGCTGTATTGGCGGTTCGCACTAATCGTTTCTCATCATGGTCGAAGTAGTCACCGCCAGATTCGAACCCCAGATTGGTCGTATGATCCGCCATTTTCAACGTATTATTCATCTCGTCTGTCAGAACGCCATTCGTAATTGCGATGTTGGAAATCGGATCTTGATAGATCAAAGCTTCACCACTCGTGTGATTATATGTGATTTCGACATCTCCTAGTTGAGACTCTCCATCTCCCTCAGGGAAAGTAACTTTATAGTATTTCGCATCCACCGGCAAGCTGTCCGTGTGATACACAAACTTCCTCCACTCGCCGCCTCCAGCATCCGTTTTCTCAACTTGAAGTTCTGTGTACGTTATGCCATCTGCTGAAGTCCAGAACTTAAACTCATTCGTTGGATTCGCTGTAAGCCGGAATGTAGAAACCTTCAAGGATAACCCGCGAAGTTCGATTGAATGGCTTGGCGTAGCTGGAAGAGCATATGCCACGAATTGGTCAACTGCATTTGGCTGCAACATGAGTCGATAATGATCTCCTCCGAATAAGGCTGGATCCAGATCATCCGTTGTAAATTTCAAATCCGTTGAGAATTGATACATGTGACTGTAGTCAATTAGTTCATCTTGTATCGCATGTATTGCTATAACAGGACCTACAACAGGCGAATACGTGGATTCTCCAACGGTATTTCTTGCCTTCGTCCGGTAATAATACGTCGCTCCTGTAACCGAGGTCATGTCGTCAAATAGATCCGTCTTGGCTGCATCGTAAACCTGTGCACCGACAATATCCCAAGGACCATTCGCATAGACGGAGCGTTCCACCGTGTACGCCGTTGCCCCTGTTGACCCTTGCCAGCCGATACGTGACACCGTATTAATCGGCAGCATGACAGGTGCATCAGGAACCGGCAGCGCAGGTTTCGCAATGCCACGGATTGCATATGCTTGATCTCGAAGTAAACTTAACACGGAAGACTCCTGGAAACTTTGTTCACCAGCCGGAAAGCCCGGCCATTTGTAAGCTTCATAGAAGGTGCCGCCATAGGTCCCTTCCGTATGTCGGAAGAAGCCTCCATCCTCACTGTGATACCGGAGACTCCAAATCAGGGCTCCACTGGTACCGTTTTCAACTACATTGTTTAAGAATGGTGTTAGCTCTGTTTGAGGTATAAAGCCGAATTCGCCTACGTAGAAGGGCTTTTTCCCTTTCGCCATCTCGCGATCGAGACTTACTTGCGAAGCAAAGCTAGCATAATGATTCGGGTAATAATGATTGCTAACGATATCGATAGGTGAACTTGCCTCCAACGAACTGGCATCGATCCCGTATTTGCCATCGATAAGCAGATGGTTATTATCTTGGCTTTTGATATAAGTGCCTATTTCCGTCGTCCATGCCGAGGTTGGAGGCGTTAATTCATTCCCTGTTTCCCAAGCAAGAATGGCCGGATCATCTTTGTATTTCACATTTGTAATGGTATTAGTGCGATTCAACACATAGTTAATCGTTGCCTTGAAGTCGTTCTTGATGGTCGTATCCGTCCAGAATGCATCTTTGTTCTTCCCGCGAAAAGCTGCATATTCGCCAATGCCGCCCCACCACTCGTATTGATCCACGAAGGGAATAATCAAACGAATTCCGTATTCATTCGCAAGTGCGAGCGCGCGATCCAGCGCAACGAACGCTTGCTCATTGAACTGCCCAGGTGCTTCTACGTGCCGAATCCTACCTGGATAATCCGTCGCTTTTTTGACAGAGATGACATACGTTCTCGTTGCTGTAGCTCCCATTTGCTGCAAAGCCTTGAATGCATCACGCTGCTCCCATTCCGTCGGAACCTGCCAATAACCGTCCTCCACCATCGTCAGTGTGGGCACATTGGCCCCAATAAATCGAAATTCGCTGGTGCCATCCATCAATTTATCACCGGACCGGGTAATAAAATGTCCCAGCACTGTCGCCGGAATTGAATCCGCTTTCATGATTGGTGTGCCTATAAAACCGCTTATGACCATAGACACCACTAGCATGGCAACTACTAGCTTCGCACACATGCTTTTCAAATGCATACATTCGCCCCCTTGTATCCTACATCTTGGTTCATTTCAATTATAGGAGGGATGGATTAGGGATAAAATGTACTGGCTTGGCATTTTCTTGGACTCCATTGCCATCCTGCATCGAACAGCAAAAAAGTTTAGTTCGGCACGTGCAACACATGCGTTTGTTCCCGATACATACGGGGTGTGGTGCCGACAACCTTTTTAAATAAACGATTAAAATAGGCCGCATCGGGATACCCCACCGCTTGACCCACCTCGTAGGTTTTCATCGCTAATTGTGTAAGCAGCAGTTCCTTGGCCTTCGAGATGCGAAGTTCCATAATGTATTCGGTTATCGTTATGCCTGTTTCTTTGCGAAAAAGAAAACTCACATAATTCGCTGTCAAATACACTTGATTCGCTAACTCCGATAATTCAATCTCACGATGATAAGCCTGATCGATGATTTTCTTCACGGTACCCACGACCTTACGCTCATAGGCACCAGATTCCATGTTCATCTCTGCTACTATCGCATCAATCCTGCCAAAAATATCCTCTATCGCGTCCAACATAGCAGCATGTTCCCCTATTTGCAGGTCCAGATCACTTGATTCTCCTTGCGAATGGAACGTGCGGTTCGTGGCATCCGACATGCGACTGCGCAGTTGATAAAGTAAATAACCCAAAACGCGGCACAAATCTTCCCACCGAATCTCGATTCGTTTTGCTCGCCGATAGAGATGCCCTTTTAATTTCTTACGTTCATCCGGATTCATCCAGTTGGATGTGTTGTGTAACAGGCCATCGATCAGTGATACCATGACTGTTATTTCGGAACGTGGATAGCTCGGCTCCTCATAGTGGATCACCGTCTGCTTTCCATTCGTATGCCAATACTGGCAATAAGCCGACATCGCTTCTGAGAAGCCTCTAGGCCAGTCTTCCATGCGTGTAATCACCGTTGACAAGCCTAGGCGACACCCGTTTTCCAATCCCAATACTAACGCTATTCGCTCATAGCTTGCTGTGGCTGGTTCTTCATCTGCGTCCCAAATACCTGCTACAATTAGCATCTGAAGGTTAGACGTGAGGCTGCATACGAGGATTTCTGGAGCGGCATGAAGCGCAGATGCACGCTGCTTAACATATGCTGTCGGTGCGTGGCTAAAGCTGCCTACCACACATACACAAGGCATTTCTCGCTGCTGGTACGTTACGAAAGAATCCCACAGCAGTGTCAGTTGATCTGCCTTTAGTTCGCCAACTAAGTAACTTCGCAGCAGCAGATCCGTCTTCTTGCTCTTACGCAATCTCTCTTGCGCCTTGTGCTCGATACATTTTAACAGCACTTGGTGGAGCTCTTTCTTATTCACGGGCTTAACCAAATAATCACTGACACCGCTTCGAAGCGCATTGCGCACATAATCAAACTGATTGTATCCGCTCAAGATGACAATATGGGTTTCGGGATCATGCTGACGGACATACTCAGCCAGCTCGAAGCCATCCATTCTCGGCATTGAAATATCCGTGATGATGACATCTACGGCTTGTTTGGTTAGAAACTGTACAGCCTCCAAGCCATTACCGAACGATCCTATCACTTGGACATCAAGGTCCATACGTTCAATCATACTTACAATACCAATACGAATTGCTTTCTCATCTTCAACGACAATGATGCGGATCATGAACATCCCACCCTTGAGGGCATTCCAGAATTTGACTCTGGTCCCATTCATTCTATCATATAGGCAAAAGCCATCACACGGAATTTCCGCATGACGGCTTCAGTTGGTATCGCAAACACTACAACTTAATAAGCTTGAATATCATCCACATAAATAGTACTGCTGCCCGTTCCACCAGATCCTTGATTGATGTAGAGGTTAAATTCAGAAATACTGCCTAAATCTTTCGTGCCATTGCCGCCAGAATACCACGACGGATGTGCAAATGCCGAAAACGGCAGCTGAATCGTTCCGCTAGTTGAACTTGAGAGCGTATACGTCGCTTCCCACGGTTCACCGTTTGGCTCTTTAAATTGTACAGTTAGCGTACGGTTAGAACTATCTGGCTTCAACCAGAATTGAATCCCTGTTTTACCCGTCCAGTTCTGACTAATCGTATGTACGACGCCAGCAAAGTTAGGTGTTCCAATCGTGTAGACTAACTTCAAGCCATAGGAGCCTTGCGATTTATTCGTTGTGTCTAACGTTGGCGTGATCGTGTTTCCGTCCGTGTTACGAACGTAAGCTGCTAGAACGCTTGGGTTAGAGCCACCGTAGCCCTCGAAATTGTCAATAAGGACTGTCGTTGGCGGTGGTGGCGTTGAGCCGTTACCAAGCTTGATGGAATCTACATAAATTGTGCTGCTGCCGTCTGCACCTGAGCCTTTATTGACATACAAATTAGTCTCCGCAATGGAACCCAAATCAATCACGCCATTACCGCCACTATACCAGCCGGGGTGCTGAAAGCTTGTGAATGGGATGGATAACGTCGTCGCTGTCGTTCCAGCTAACGTATAGTACGTCTCCCACAGCTCGCCATTCGTTTCCTTGAATTGAATCGTTAATGTCCGGTTGGAGCCATCGGGCTTCACCCATAGATTCAGACTCGTGTTGCCGGTCCAATTCGCGTTGCCAAGCGTGTGAACAGCTCCGGCATAGTCCGTCGTTGCATTGACGGTATACACGATTTTCGCGCCATAGGCACCAGCATCTTTGGTTGTTGCCTCTCTTGTCATGGTGAACGTATTTCCGCTGGAATTACGCACATAGGCAGATTGCAACGCCGCATCTGATGCATAGCTGTCGAAATCATCCACCGTTGTTGTCGGGGCGGCTAAAGCCACCGTTGTAAACGAGAGACCCACATTGGAGGCGTTCGTCGAGCCCGTGCTGTTAACCGCTGTTACTTTCCAGTAGTAGGTTTTGTTGTTTGTCAAAACACTAGATGACGTGTAACTGGTGCTGGTAAGCCCGCTTACGTTGATTACAGGACTCGTAAACGCTGCATTATCGGCCACGATGAGTGAATAAGAGGCTGCATTGGCCGCTGTGCCCCACGTAAACGTCGGTGTTACATTCACACTTGTTGCTCCGCTAGCTGGAGTCGACTGACTGAAGCTTCCAGGCGCTTGCAGCTGCGTGCCTGCAATCGCAAACACATTGGAATACGCGCCTGCTATGCCGGATAAATTGTGTCCTTTGACTCTGTACCAAGTCGCAGCACCTGCAGTTGAGCCCGCATCGGTCCACGGAGTTTGATTATCCGTTGCGCATTGATTACATGCCACCGTCCAAGGTCCACTGCTGCCTGCGGTTGAGCGTTCAACCGTGTACTTATCGGATGGCACGGAACCGCGCCAGCTTAGTACATATTTGCCACCAGAAGTCGTGGAACCCGTAATCAACGGTGCACCTGGAATACCATGAGCAGGAGGAGTAGTGATGCCTCTCATTTTATAGGCATGATTCCGCATTTGCTGCGCTTGCGTCCGCATGAATGTCGTGTCGCCAGGGTAATGTACGGTATAGCCATCAGGATGCTGCTCATAGCCGTAATTATCGTTATGGCCAAAGAGCGCCCAATACATATCACCTGCGATGACATCATCGTTCTCAATCGCGGTATGGAACGCTGCAAGTGTACCGTACTGCTCGCTAGCCCAATCATACTCGCCGACAAACATCACTTTGCCTGCCGTTCTTACTTTATTTGCTTGCGTTTGTAGAACAGGAACAGATAAACCTTTATTTCCCCAAGTGTAGAAATGATCCGAATACATATCAATACTCGGGATGGTCAAGTGCGCATCCGCAACACCATAGTTTCCATCTGCTACCAAGTGATGGCTATCTTGCTGTTTCAAGTAATCGGCAATTTGCTGTGTCCAGTTTTTCAATTGCGTCGGATTGTCATACCAACCCAGCTCATTCCCTGTTTCCCACGCCAGAATCGTCGGATCATTCTTGTAAGCCACGCCTGTGTATGTGTTCACCCGATTCAACATAACATTCAAGTGCGCTTTAAACGCAGTAATAATATTGGCATCGCTGAAAAATTCATATCCCGTATAGCTCACACCATCATCAGGATATCCATACCATTTGGTCCATGTTTTCTTCCCGCCATGATAGTAATTGTACATGTCGACAACTGGTAAAATTAAACGAATCCCTTGATCACCTGCCGCTTTGATCGCATAATCCACCTTCTGCCAGGCTTCCTCATTGTAATTGCCCAGCGTTGGCATGATACATTTCGTACAGCCAAATGAGTTTAAAGCATGAGAGCGAACAACCGTTGCGCCCATTTCTTTGGCCGTAGCGAGCGCATCATCCACACGAAAATTCGTTGGGAAATCGATCGTGCCGTTCGTTGGCACGTTCTCATCCAAGCCCAACCAGTAAATGTTCGCCGAGCTGAATCTGAACGGCTGGCCATCGAGCTGAAGTTGACTACCCGATCGCGTGACATAGCCTGTCACCGCAGCTTTAGCTGCAGGCGGCGTATAAATGATTCCCCAAAGCATCATGAGCGGTAAAATCCAAGCCATGAGCGTCGCCTTGCTCTTGAAGCTTATAAGGCCTGTGTCCATTATTATCACCCCAGTCATCTTATTGGCAGACGCTTATGCTGTAAGCGCCTACAAAATAAGTATACGCCCTTCATGCTCAGATTGAATTGGACTGTGTATCAAAAACTTGACCTTAAACTGGATTCTATGACTCAAATATGGCCACCGCGCGCGGTGTGGCTGTTCATCTACAAAAAAATCCCGACGAGGTCGGGATTTTCTACATACACCTAATGCTTCAACCTTCTTCTCGCCTCGAGTTCCTGCTTCAGCGCTTGTTCCACTAGTTCGGCCATTCTATCGAACTTCTCCGCCACCGAGTAGGTTAACATAGCCCCGCAGTGCGTACAACGCTGCAATTGGAGATCGGTTTGTTTGGAACAAGATTGGCAAGTTATCATGAGAAGTCGTCCCCTTTATGTAGATCAGATGCCTTTATTATACACCTTCCGAGGGCATCCCACACTACCTGCCTACGCCTTCATCTACTTCCAGAACCAAAAGATCAACAGCAACATCGTAAACCGAACGACTTCATAAGATGTGTCTACACCTACGACTAGCCAGCTTTTGAATTGCCACACCTTTTTCCCAAGCGTGAATGGAAGCGTATATCCTGCTGTTAGCAGCATCGTGAACCAGAAGGCATTTAACAAACTGTCACCATTATAATCAAAAGCCTGTCCACCCGCTTTCCATAGCTCTAAGCAAACTGCGAAAGCAATGGAAGTAACGAAGGATACGAGAATATAAAGAACGAAGGATTGAATTTTAGCCGCTTTCGTCGCCTTCTCCTTGAGCTGGTCCAGGTTGCCATACATTTGCTTCTGATACGGCTTAGCCCAGATGACCGCCATCCATAGGAAGCCTAGCACTAATGATAAAATTCCTGTCACGAACACTGCCCAGTAATTAATTGAACTTATTATCATTCTGTTTCTCCTCATTTCAGTTATATTAATTTACGAAACCATTTGGTTTCGTTTTTCATTATATACAACCATTTGGTTTCATGTCAATCCATCTTTTCACAAGTTCCACTCTTGTACATATCAACTATTCTCCTAATGACATATGCATAGGGAGAGATAAACCTAATCTGTATATGCGGGGTGATTGTTCGTAAGCACATGAAGCCAAGTGTACGTAGGAATGGATCAATCGTAATTTCGCAGCATCAGAGGAAATGCTTAGATCGTACAATTCACTTTTAAAATACGTTATGGAGTGATGGTGATGGAAAATTATCAAGTCGTCCCTTGGATCAATGACGTTTTAGATCCAGGCGTCGTAGCTAATATGTATGTTCCCCCAGGGTTAGAGATGTTGGCACGTGTGGTTATGGAACGATACGACATGCAGGTATATGATATGGTTTTGATCACCTCCAAGCCTGACAAAGGCGGAGCTATCTGGAAAATTAACACGAACAAGGGCAATCTTAGTATCAAATGTTTGCATAGACGGCCTAGAAGAAGTCTTTTCAGCATCGGTGCACAAGCATACATGTCTGGCTTAGGTTACCGCGTACCTTCGTTCATTCCTACCAAAGAAGGGAATTACTACGTTGAAGCTGGTGGAAAGCTGTGGATCGTAACAGACTGGATTGAACCCCTCGTACCTGTATCTAAAATTGATTTAGAAGGCGCTGCTCAGCTGTGCTATGGCTTAGGTGAATTTCACAAGAATTCCAGAGGCTATGTACCTCCTGCCGGCTCGGAAAAATCTTCTCGGATCTTCGGTTGGGGAAAATATTACGAAAAAATCATTTCCAAAATTGGCTGGTTCAAAGACATCGCTTTGGCCTATCCAGAAACGACAGCAAGTGCAAGCTTACTTGAGGTCATTGAAGAGTTTAAGCGCCAAGCCAATGACATCTATCTTCGTTTTCAAAACTCGCCTTACACCACTATGCTCTCCAAAGGGGAGCCGCATTGGGGACTTGCCCATCAGGATTTCGGATGGTCGAATGGTCAAATGGGACCAGGCGGTATCTGGGTCATCGACTTAGACGGCGTTTCCTACGATCTACCGATCCGTGATTTACGTAAATTGATTACAAGTACCATGGATGATATGGGCGTATGGGATGTGACCTGGATTCGCGGTATGATCGAGGCCTATCACCAAGCCAACCCGCTGGATCAAGAGACATTTGAGATCCTATGGATCGACATGGCCTTTCCGAATGAGTTTTACAAGCATGTGAAAGAAATCGTGTTTAATCCAATCCCCTTCCTTGAGCTTGAGCTCGGACCTATTCTGCAGAGAGTTCTGACAACAGAAACGAGTAAATGGCAAGCTTTAGCGGAGCTGGAAAAAGATAAAGCAAATTATCCTGCAGGCGACTACACGCTGGATATTACCCAACCACTCATCATCGAGCGTCCCGCTTCAGTTCTTCCCGGAGATCTCACGATACCTGCCTATTCAGAGCGTCCGTACAGTACGCCTAGCTTGCCTATTTCTGAGCCTGTATACAGTACGCCCAGCTTGCCTATTTCAGAGCCTGCATACAGTACGCCCAGCTTGCCTATTTCAGAGCCAGTATTTACGGAGACTCCCGATCTTGTTGCGGCATTACCTGATCAAGAACCTCACTACTCGGAGACTACGGATCCAATCCGAATTCCAGCTTACTCAGAAGCTGAAGAACCTTATGCGCTTCCATTTACACCGAAACCAGCCTTCTCGGATGCTGCTGCCGAGCCATATGCACATCCTTTAGCACAAGAGGCTGTTTATTCGGAATCTTCTGAGCTGATTGCAATTCCTTATTCACCAACATTGCCTGGAGATACGACTGTCCCAGTGATGCCAGCCATTCCAATGCCTGCAGACTTCGCTCCTGTTCCTGCCCTCGTACTTGTCCCAGCAAGAGCTAAGAAGAAATTCACTTTACGTGTACCTAAAAAGCGTAGAGCTTTCCGAGCTAAACCATCTAGAAAGTATACCGTTTGGAAAAAAAGAAAGCTTAAAAAGCTGGTCAAATGGAAAAGACGCACCCGCTACAAACTCATTTGGAGCAACAAAAAACAGCGCTATATCAGAGTCATTGTTCCTATTCGTAAAACGATCAAAAAACGGAGCAAAGTCATCAAACACCGCTACAGCAAACCTTTGAAGAAAAACTTGCAACACTTAGCTAGAAATAAGAAGGCCTATCCGATGAAGAAAAAGCAGCTTAAACCCAAGCATCGAACTGCTTAAAGAAAGGAAGGTGTTAACTTGTGAACATTCTGATGATTTGTACAGAAAAGCTGCCAGTTCCGAACATTCGTGGGGGAGCCATCCAAACTTATATTTGTGGGGTAGCTTCACTGCTCAGCAAGCATCACAGAATTACGATCCTTGGCCGAACAGACCCCGATTTACCCAATGATGAAGTGGTCGACGGCATCCGTTATGTCCGTGTAGATTCTGAGGGATTACTTGAGCCCTATAAGGCAGGGGTCGTCCATTTCCTAGAGCATACATCGGAACATTATGATATTATTCAAATTTATAATCGCCCGTTGCTGGTTCTGCCAGTTCGCAGCGTTGCGCCCAATTCTCGAATCATTCTGAGCATGCACAACGATATGTTTAATCCTTTTAAGCTGGCGAATCCGGTTGGTAACGCTGTAATTGAACAAACAGAGCGTATTATCACCATTAGTAAGTATATTGGGGATGCGATAACCGATTATTATCCACATGTGGCTAGCAAGCTCCGTACGATCTACTCTGGCGTTGACTTGGACCGATTCGCGCCATGGATGGAGTCCGCTAGTGCTTTGCAAGCAAGAGAGAGTATCCGAGCTGAATATAATCTTTCTTCTAAAAAGGTCATCTTATTTGTGGGTCGGTTAACCCGCAATAAAGGCCCGCACGTCTTAGTCCGTGCGATGTCAGACGTCACGCATTCCGATGCAGTACTCGTGGTTGTCGGGGGAGCCTGGTTCAATGATGATACCATCAGTGACTACGTAGCATACGTCAGAGCACTTGCCGGACGCGCACCTCTTCCGGTTATTACGACAGGGTATGTGCAAGCACACGATGTTCATCGGTGGTTCTGTGCGGGAGATGTATTTGTGTGTACATCCATTTGGCAAGAGCCGTTAGCGCGAGTGCACTATGAGGCCATGGCTGCTGGACTGCCGTTTCTTACAACAGCCAGAGGCGGAAATCCAGAAATTGTGATCAACAATAACGGCTTGCTCATCAATAATCCAGAAGATCCCAAGGAGTACGCGCGCGGGCTTAATACGATGCTTTCCGACCTTGGCCATGCGCGTCAAATGGGAATCAACGGCCGCCGCCTAGCCGAACGAAATTTCACTTGGGAACGCGTCGCACAGGAAATTCTGGCTGTCTGGGAACAACGCTAAGCTGATTCACAATTTGTAAACTCCGTAGAAAGGGCTGTCCCACAGATGACATCGTCTGCTGGGTAGCAGCCCTTTTTTCTACGTTTTTTTGGGGGCATCGACTAAATTAGGTGCAGCGGCAGCTTTTCTCGGTCTGTTAGTCGATAAAATCGACTAATTAGGGTGCAACAGTTGCAATTCTAGTTGCTGCTCTCGTGCTAGCCACGTGCAACCCATTTTTAGATGGAAGTTAACGTGAAAAATCCCTCAATTTCTGAGCAGTTCCTGCACGAACGGCTAACCAGAAATATAATGGGAGATTTTCCAGCTTTATTGAATTTTCGCACCAAGACTAGTGTATGTCCTGGTAAATATGTTAGTGAAGCCCCCAGAGTATAGAAGGCTTAGTCCTCGTCAGACTCTTCTTCGTCTTCATCGTCAGACTCTTCTTCGTCTTCATCATCGGACTCTTCCTCGTCTTCATCATCGGACTCTTCTTCGTCTTCATCGTCAGACTCTTCCTCGTCTTCATCATCGGACTCTTCTTCGTCTTCATCGTCAGACTCTTCTTCGTCATCTTCGTCGGACTCTTCTTCGTCTTCATCATCAGACTCTTCTTCGTCATCTTCGTCGGACTCTTCTTCGTCTTCATCGTCGGACTCTTCTTCGTCATCTTCGTCGGACTCTTCTTCGTCTTCATCGTCGGACTCTTCTTCGTCATCTTCGTCGGACTCTTCTTCGTCATCTTCATCAGACTCTTCTTCGTCTTCATCATCAGACTCTTCTTCGTCATCTTCGTCGGACTCTTCTTCGTCATCTCCACCTAATGCCGATATTGTTACTTCATCATCTGAATCATCGTCTTCATCTTCGTCTTCATCTTCGTCGTCTTCTTCATCTGTATCTCCATCTTCTTCATCTTCATCTTCTTCGTCGTCTTCCCCGTCTGTATCTCCATCTTCTTCCTCGTCATCTTCGTCGTCCTCTTCACCAAACTCCTTTTTGGTGCCGTCAGCAAGTTCAACTTCTACTTCATCGACTAAATCCCAATCAAGTTCTCCAAGAAATGCACGAATAGCCTCATCTCTCATTTCAACTTCATCCAAATCAAGACTCATCTTGTCCCCGTTGATAAACTCCACTTTGATTTCAACTACCTCTGCATTTCCTTTTAAATAGCTTTTAATTGCGTCCAGATCTAGCAAATTAATCATTCCTCTCCCTCTGTCGAGTGCGACACTTATATTGTCTCTCTGTATACTATGATTTTCCTGTAGCCATGCTTAGGCTGTTGATCACGTAGATTTGCGGATTGTATTTGTCCCAGAAGCACGATATGCAAAAAATAACAGTTAGAAAGCGGAACGTACCTTGCTAATCGCCCTTCCAATTAAGATTTTTCATCATAAATTAACAATAGGTCTATAAGCAGACAAGGAGGTCATAGCTATGAAAGGATTAATTCTTTGTGCGGGTAAGGGCACTCGACTCCAGCCATTCTCTAATATTAAGCCGAAGGGATTGCTTCCTGTGGCTAATAAACCGCTTATTTTTTACGGAATTGAGAAGTTGGTCGAGTTAGGTATTTACGAAATTGGCATCGTGATCCGGCGCAATCACTATGACATGTTTATGGAAGAAGTAGGCCTTGGCGAGCGATGGCAGGTTCGTATTACGTATATATTTCAAAAAGACCCCTTAGGCATCTCAGACGCCGTGAAATATTCGGAGCCTTTCATAGCAGGTGAATCATTCGTCTTAATGCTCGGTGATAATTTGATCACACAAAAGCTAGATGGCTTATGTCACGCGATTACAGAGGAAGGGCACGATGCAGCTATTCTATTACGCGAAGTCGCGAATCCGAAAGATTTTGGTATTGCAGAAGTCGACGGGGACACCATCATAGCACTCGTAGAGAAACCAACAGTACCCAAGTCCAACCTTGCCGTGCTGGGGGCTTATGCTTTTAAGCCTAGCATATTCAAAGCGATTCATGCGATCAGTCCCTCTGCCCGTGGCGAGTACGAAATTACGGATGCGATTCAGTGGTTGATACATCACCAATATTCAGTCGCCTATCAAATAACAGATAAAAACTTCTCCGATGTAGGTACGATGGATGGCTGGTTAGGGGCCAATAAATGGATGCTAGATCAGATGGAAGAAGAAGGTACATTGGATTACAGTGTGAGCGACACACATATTAGAACTGTAATTATCCATCCATCTTGTATAGATCCAAGTGCAGAATTAATCGACTGTGTCATCGGTCCCTATGTGACGATCGGTCCCAATGTTAAACTCGAAAGCTGCACCCTGGAGAACAGTATTTTGCTCGAGTATGCCATTCTGAATCCGAATCATTATCCCATGACGAACTCGATTATTAGTCCACAGTCTGTTTTTATACAAAGCAACGGAGGGTCAGGAAAATGAACATTTTAATTATCGGAATGGGCTATGTGGGCGTTACTACGGGGTTAGTTTTTGCTGAACTAGGTTGGAAGGTAACTGGGTTAGATACAGATGCTTTGAAAATACAGTCCCTATCTGAGGGCAAGCTTTCATTCTATGAGCCTGGATTAGACATTTTGTTGAGTCAACACCTCCAATCGGACAATATCCGTTTCACTTCAGACCCTATTCAGGCGATCCGTGAACATAGCGTTATTTTCCTTTGTGTAGGAACACCTTCAGATATTAATGGAAGCGCTGATCTTCAATACGTACGTAATGTCGCTGAACACATCGGCACAAATATGAATGATTATAAGCTGGTTGCTGTTAAAAGCACAGTTCCTATAGATACGAATCGCAAAGTGCGCCAATGGATTCGCGAAGCACAAACGTCCCCGCATCCTTTCGATGTGGTGTCCAATCCAGAGTTTCTGCGCGAAGGCAGCGCGCTCTATGATTCTCTGCATCCTGACCGGATTATCATTGGCAGTAACAGTAAGCAAGCCGTGGATACGCTCAAAACTTTATATCGTTCGATTAATGCCCCTGTCCTCGTCACCAAACCCAAAACAGCGGAAATGATTAAATATGCTTCAAATGCCTTCCTAGCTACGAAGATTTCGTATGTCAATGAATTATCTAGGCTTTGTGACAAGATCGGGGTAAACATCTCAGACGTTACGAAAGGCATGGGCATGGATCACCGCATAGGACCTCACTTCCTTAGAGCAGGAATCGGTTATGGGGGCTCCTGTTTCCCCAAGGATAGTAAAGCTTTGCTTTATACGGCCAAAGAGAACGACATCCAACTTAGTATTCTTGAAAAAGTTACGGAAGTTAACAACTCGCAGGCTTCTTATTTTCTGAACGTGTGGGAGGAAAAGCTTGGAGGCTTTGACCACAGAACAATCGCGATTCTTGGCATTTCATTTAAGCCCAATACAGATGATTTAAGAGAAGCCCCTTCCCTTGCCATTATGCAACACTTGTTGGAAAAACAAGCCATCCTTCGTGTACATGACCCGATCGCTAAACTTCCTTCTTATTTACAAGGAGAATTTGTACAACAGTTTGACTCCCTAGAAGACACCTTGGATGGTGCGGATGCCATCATCCTCTGTTCTGAATGGACCGACTATATCGGAGCAAATTGGTCACAATTGCGATCGGTGATGGGAGATTACTTCATTTTCGATGGCAGAAATAAACTGGATGGTAAATCACTTACTGATCTCGGATTTTACTATTACGGCATTGGAAATCGCTAAACCATTTCATGAAAGGAGTTTTCTAGCTATGAAAATACTAGTCACAGGTGCCGCCGGATTCATCGGATCGCATCTTTGTGAGCGACTGCTGCAAGATCCTACGCATGAAGTGGTTGGACTTGATGCTCTCATTGCGAAATCACCAACGCCTGTCAATGTACGGGAATACAATCTTCGTCACCTTCTTTTGCACAACCGCTTCACTTATCTCCAACAGGATTTACTTGAAGCGAACTGGGACGACATTCTTCCCCAAGTGGATGTGGTCTATCACTTAGCCGGCATGCCTGGCGTGCGGTCCAGCTGGGGGGAAGAGTTCAAAACCTACGTTACCAACAACATCGAAGCCACTCAGCGCTTGCTCGAAGGCTGCTCCAAATATCCGATTAAGAAATTCGTCTACGCCTCCACTTCTTCCGTTTATGGCGAGAAAACGAATCAAGTGAACGAAGATGCTATCACAGCTCCGCTCTCCCCCTATGGCGTAAGCAAGCTGACAGGTGAGCAATTATGCAAGGTATATGCGCATAATGTTGGGGTCCCTGTTGTTGTTTTGCGTTTCTTCACGGTGTATGGGCCAAGACAGCGCCCTGATATGGCGTTTCACCGATTCATCCAGCATATTCGTCAGAATAAACCAATCCCCATCCATGGTGACGGACTGCAAACCCGCGATTTTACGTATGTAAAGGATTGTGTAGAAGCGATTACTGCAACCGCATATGCCGAGAACATCATAGGGGAAACGATCAATATTGGCGGTAAGGAACGAGCATCCGTCCTAGACTGCATCGCCATGCTGGAGGAGCTTTTCGGTCATCGCATAGACAGACAATTTATGGGCAAAGCCACTGGAGAGCCCCGGCACACATGGGCCGATATCTCCAAAGCACAGGTACTCCTTGGTTATGAGCCCAAAATCGATTTACGCACGGGGCTGCGAGATGAAATCGAAGATTTAAGGCAGACGCCTTATTTGTAGAGCGTGACAATGGCAGATTTAAATAACTGGATTCCCAGTATCTAAATTGGATAAAATTAGCCAGATTTCTAAATCAAATGGATTTCCTCTAGCTAAATCTCATAAATTCGGAATTTGGACAAAAAATCGACTCATTTACAGTCAGGTTTTCCAGTTATTTGCATCAAACAGCTGAAATCGATGATTTTTCCTGTATATAATCCAGTTATATGAAATCCCCCTCCCTCACTACCCTTTTATTTTGTCACAAATAAAAACGCTATCATGTTGATCAAGCTACAAATTCACCAAGAATAAGATCGTACGTTCCCTCCATAATTTGCAATAAACACCCTAATCGTTTATATTTTTATATTGCTGGCCATCCTATAAGATAGAATTCGGATGATTTGGCAATATAAGTTAGAATTTCAATAACGATGAGGTGTACCGAAATGACATTAAAAAAAACGGCTGCTGGTCTTCTTATACTCACAATGGCAGTAACAGGAGCAGCATGTTCCTCTAAAGATTCCACAACTTCACCAAGCCCTGCTGCTACAGCAACGGCAACTGCAGCTCCACAAGCGTCTGCTGTATCGCAAGATACAACGAACATGAAGGGCTATATCGCCGCTAGAATAGCTCGCGAGAAAGTAGATTACTTATTTGCAGAGGCCAAATCAGCTGATGGCGCATTCATAGTGAATCCAATTGCAGCGACAGATAAAGAAACAGCTAAGAAATTTTTAGGTAACTACTTTGATACATCAATGCTAGATACGTTGGTGAATTATTATGTAACTGATGCGAAAGCAGGCGCGGCGTTCCTGACGAACACCAAATCGTACTTCAAGTCCAATTTGTTGGACACCAAAAAAGAAGAGATCACATTTGATAAAGCGAATACAGCAGATCTTGTGAAATTCTCAACCAAAGACGGCGTTACGTATACGACTAAAAAAGTAAACGATAAATTCCTCGTGTCTGAGGTACAATAGGTTCTAAACAATAAATCCCCTGTGAACAATGCGAGCATTGTTTTCACAGGGGATTTTTGCTTACATCCATTATTGCCGATTACGGCGTTGCTCGCGCTACAAAACCCTTGGAGTCAGAAGTACCACTGAAAGAGGCCAAGCTCTTGAGCCATCTGCGTATCGTTCCACACTTTGCCGGACATCCCATAGGAAGTCAGATTGGACGAACGCAATAGTAATGCAACGTTCCGTGCACAAGTGAGTTTACGAAAAACCCTCTTACTTTAATCCCTGCCTCCCGATACTTACGTCTGGAGCGCTTGCTTCAATTCGGCTACCTTCTCTGGATGGGCATCTGCCACATTCTGACTTTCCCACGGGTCACATGTTAATTGATATAGCCGATCAGGTCGGTCTCTTTCCACGATGAGTTTCCATTCCTGATCAGCAGCCATGCGCCAATGACTCGGATGCTGAGGGCCTTCGTCTAAGCCGGACAGCTGCACGCTGCGTATCGTCTTCTCTTCACCCGCCAGAACTGGCTTGAGGGAGAGACTATCCGCCGCTTCTGCCATGTGAGTACCAGCCAGATGCACGATTGTACTTGCCAAGTCCTGCAGTTCCACCAGCGCGTCGCTGTACGTGTCTTTCACAATGCCTGGTCCGCTGATGACGAGCGGAATATTCACGGAACCCCGCTCCGGCTTGCATTTGCCGAACAGATTGAAATCGCCAAGCATATCGCCATGATCAGATGCGTAAATGATGACCGTATTCTCCAGCTCACCTCGGCGCTTCACTTCCTCGATCAGCTCGCCGACGTTGCGATCAATATTCGCGAGCATAGCGGCGTAGTTCTGCCGAATTGAGTTCCAGGTTACTTCGGGAACCGTACTATCATGGGGCTCCTGAAATGGAACATCCGCCCACTCTGCTTTCATGCGGTGCGTGATGTCCCACGGTTCATGAGGCCCTACAAAATTAACCATAAGAAACCAAGGCTGATCCTGAGGGAAGCTCTTCAGCATACCAATCCCATTCCGAGTTAGCCAGTTATCACAATAGGCCTCGTCGGGCAAATCCGTCGCATCCGTTCGTTGTCCACGGTTGGTCATATCCTTCAAATGGAGATTCGCCCAGCCATTTTTGTAGAGATAGGTCATATACGGGTCCTTCGGAGCTTCCCGCCCCGAAATAATCGCATCGATTTTACCTGCGTTATCAATCCCATCCGTGAAACCGAGTTCACCCAGGTCGTCAATCCAACCATCCAGCCCCCACCAATGCGTAGCTTTGTGAAGATCGAATTTCCCAACACCGCCTACACGATACCCCTGTTCCTTCAGAACAGCGTAAAACGTTTTCCGCGACATGTCATAGTTCTCATGATTGCCCGCCACATCCGCCTTATTGTAGCGCAAACCAGAAGCGAGACAAGCGCGGGCAGGCGCACACAACGGAGAGGACGTAACAGCTCGGGTAAACGTGACGCCTTGCTTCATCAAGGCTTCTATATGGGGCATCCGAATCGGCAGCGGTTCCATCCCTAAGCGTGATACAATCTCCGCCTCATAAGGCATCCAATCTCCTCGATGGGTATCTGGAAATAAAAATAAAAAGTTAGGTCGACTCATACACGAAACACCTCATTCACTTCATTTATGCGTTCTTTTGGAGGAGTAAGGGGTCCTGAACGTCCTTTTGCCAGGCCTGCAGCTCCTCTTCTAAGCGTTGAATATGAGCGTGCATAGCAGGATCCTCCGACACATCGGACATTTCCCACGGGTCGTTCAGTAAGTCAAACAATTGCGTGCGATTCGAACCCGCGTCTCCTGCTTGCGAATAACGAATATATTTCCATCGTCCATCATGGACCATGCGCTGCATATTTTTATAGACCGAAAATACACTCGCTCTACGCTCATTCCGCTCACCTAATACGTTCGGTACCATACTATGCCCCTCTACCTTATCGGGAATGGAATTGCCAGTCAATTCGCACAGAGTCGGATATATGTCCATTTGACAACCTAATTCACTGACTTGTAGACCCTGTGGCAGCCCTGGCCCTTGCATAATGAGCGGAATATGGATGCTATGCTCGTAAAGGTTTTGCTTTCCCAATAAACCGTGCTGACCCAAAGCAAGTCCATGATCGGCCGTATACACAATCAATGTATTCTCACTGTGTGGACTGGCCCTCAACGCTGCTAAGATACGTCCGATTTGGTCATCCAAATGCGTAATCATACTATAATAATCAGCCAGATGCTGGCGAATTTCTTCCGAAGTGCGTGGCATCGAGGCAAGCAGTTCATCTCGAACCGACAATTCACCGTTATCAAACGGGTGCTCTGTCATAAAATTAGGAGGAAGCGGGATATCCGCTAACGGGTAACGATCTAAATACGCTTGCGGCGGCGTTCTTGGATCATGCGGTGCTGTGAACGACACATAAAGAAAGAACGGTTCCTCAGCCTCATGCCCTTGAATAAAATCAATGGCCTTATCGGCAAATAACTCCGAAGAAAAGGTTTCACTAGGGTACATGGTATCCTGATGATATATACCCTGAGGGTCGTAGTCGTGGAGCGGCAGCCCCACATGCTCCCCCATGCCGCCAAAGAAAATACCCGCTCCATCTGCGAAGCTTCGAGCAAAGCTCTCTTTGCCATTATGCCATTTCCCAATACCAATCGTTCTATAGCCATCCTGACGGAATACCTCGGGTAAAAAGGTTTGCTCCGGATTCAAGTTCCATAGCGATGCATCCTCCGTCTGGCCGAGTGATACTTCTTTCTCTGATGCGGTAGCCTGAAAAACATGGGTTCCCGTCAGCAGGCTTGCTCGGCAAGGTACGCAAAGTGCTGCGGTTAAGCCGCCCATCGTGTAGATGGACTGATATAGCACCCCTTCAGCAGCTAATTGATCTAAGACCGGCGTTTGCACGACCGGATTTCCATACGCCCCTATCCCATCAAACCGATGATCATCCGCGATAAGAAAAAGGATATTGGATTTACGTATCTCTGATTGTTGTTCTCTCATCTTGGCCTCCTACTATTAAGGAATACGCTGAATATTTCCGCGATTATTTAATGGCGCCGCTTGTCAGACCGCGTTGCATATACTTTTGACCAAACAAATATAGGATGACGATTGGAATCGTAATCAGCACGAGCGCTGCGAAAACCTTATGATAATCGGATGTATATTCATTGATGAAGAACTTAGGCGCCATCGTCACGGTCAGCATCGTCTCTTTATTAATGAAAACAAGCGGAAACAAATACTGATTCCAGGAGTTGAGGAAAGCCAGAATCCCAATTGTTGTCAGAACAGGCACAGCTAATGGCAAAATAATGCGAACAAATTTCCCCCAGGCATTCGCCCCATCCATCTCCGCCGCCTCCAGCAGCTCGTTCGGAATCTCATCGAAGGCATTGCGCGCAAGCAGCAGCGAAAACGGGATACTCATCGCGACTTCTGGACCAATTAACGACATGTAGGTATTCATCCAGTGGAACGATTTGACCGTTTGAAACAAGGGGACTAACATCGCAACAGGTGGAATCATAAGGCCGATTAAACAAATTGCAAAAATGGAAGATGCTCCTGGAAATGTTGCCTTACTGAAGCCGAATGCAGCCAAAGCGACTACCGTCAGCAACAGAATGACCACGGAAACAGACACAATGAAGCTATTGATGAGGAAATGCGGGAATAGCTTGAGACTGAGCACAGCTTGATAGTTTCCCCAGTGGTCACCCTCTAGTGAATAGCCCAACAGATAAACAAGTGGCACAAGCCATACAATTGCGACAAGGAGAAGCAGAACATTCATCGTAATCTTCTCCGATAGTTGGATGCGACCGAACATTCGCTTACCTCCTTAATTTGTTATACATACGTAGTTGGAAGGCTGTGTAACCAAAGGCAATAAGCAGAAGGACGACGGACACAGCTCCGCTATACCCCGTATTGTATTTCAATAAGGATTCTCGGAATAAATACGTGGAAATCAGCTCCGTTGCGCCGCCTGGGCCGCCTTCGGTCATAATCCAGACCAAATCGAATACCTTCAGGGCATGAATGATGCCCAGAATAGCCAAGGTGATGTGCGTTCCACTCAGCATGGGGAAAATAATATGACGGAATTGTCGGATCACGTTAGCTCCATCGATTTTGGCAGCTTCACAAATTTCTTGATCGATATTAAGCAGACTCGTATAGTAGATCAACATATAGAAGCCAGTATTGGCAAAAATATAGACGGCCGCAATCGCATTCAGCGCTGTAGCGGGCTCGGACAACCAGGATTTCGCCCAGCTGGATAATCCCAGACCTCTAAGCATTTCATTCAATAAACCAAAGTTAGGTTCATAAATTCCTGCGAAAGTCGTACCGATCGTCACAACCGCAATCACATGCGGGAGGAAGAAGATGGACTTGAATAAGCCTTCCCCTTTCCAGACACCATTTAATAAAGTAGCCAAAAGTAGCCCCAGTATCATGGAAGCCGGTATCGTAATTAGCAAAAAATAACCCGTATGTCCAAGCGCTTCATAAAATTCCGCCGTGCTAAAAATCGTCACATAATTGGCAAAGCCAATAAACGTCTTGCTCCCGATCCCCGACCATTCAAACATCCCAATGTAGATGTTGTAGAAAATACCGAAGAACGTAAAGACAGAGACTAACAGCAGAAGTGGCAGCACGAAGTATAATCCGGTAAATCGGTGTTTTTTCTTTTTGGCAGATGGCATCGCAGTACTCGTTTCTGTATCCGTTTCTGTTAAAGCGATTTGCACATGAATTCTCCTCGCTTTCCATTCCATGAGGGAGGATCCTCCGCCATCACGTCTTTCCTCACGCTAGTGACGGAGGTCCAATAGATGGACAATCCAATCTTATTTAATAAAAAAAATATAGTCCAGTTGGGCAAAATGACACGGCTTTCACAACGTCCAAATTCGGCGCCGAGCTCGTGGCGATACCATACGTAGTATAGGCACTATCCCAAGCTGCCCATGATCGACATCTTAGTCGTCATGACACACCATTTTAATGATAAAATAAGGGAATGAATGCGTATATTCTTCCTCCTCATTCGTTATCAACGTTTCACTGCGTCTGAAGCCTTCTGGACCTCAGCCATAGCCTGATCTGCTGTGATCGTGCCCGTGGCGACTTTTTGCAAATTTACGAACAACGCTTGCTCGATCGAAGCATTATCCAAGAAACGGATGCCGCCAACGTCCTTCGTCATTTCATTGGTGATCAAATCAACGGACTGCTTCTCAATGTCTGTTTTCAGGTTCGTTTTATCCATCGACAAGCCTTCCTTGATAGGCAGGAATTGCAAAGCTTTGCTTAGAATTGTTTGGTAATCACCTGTTGCCATAAACTCAACGAATTTCCAGGCAGCTTCTTTATTCTTCGAATCTTTGCTTATGCCAAGCGGTACGTCGCCGTTGATCAAAACGCTTGTTTTACCACCTTCAATCGTCGGCATTGGCACAAGTCCAAAGGTGCGATCAGCGATTTTCAGGCCATCTTTATTCGCTACATCATTCATAATCCAAGCGCCGACCAGAATCATAGGCAATTGTTTCTTTTGTTCATACATATCGCGCAAATCCGGATCGTACTTGGTTGTTAAATTGCCATCTTGGAAGATTTTATCTGTGTAAAATTGTTTGAACGCATTCGTTGCTTGGATGAACGACGGATCTGTAAATTTCACTTTACCGGCGTCTGCATCGTATAATTTGCCAGGTGCGATTTGATTGACCAGCGTGTAGAATACGTCTGTCACTGTAGCACTTTTCCCACCAGCAAAGCCTAAACGAGGTAATACCCCAGGTAATTTGGCGTCATCGAATTTCTTGATCACTTGTTTCAGTTCTTCATAAGTTTTAGGTGGCTCTGCGCCTACCTTTTTGAATAGGTCCACATCATACGAAAGGAAGGGAGTAACGGCTACGCCTGTCGGCATCGTTCTGTATCCGTTCTTTTTGGAGGATTCTAGCGGTGTCGCTTTGAACAGCTTCTCCCAATCCTTGCCTAGGGACTTCTCCGCAAGCGGCGCTAAGGGCTCCAGAATTGGCGAGTAATTTTTGATCATCGGTCCATTCGCGAACGCCATCACGTCCGGAATTTCTCCGCCTTGGATCGCAACTTGTATTTTCTTCTCATAATCCGCAGACGGCGTGTGTACATAATTCACTTTAATGTTCGGATATTTATCATTAAAGGATTTGATCAGTTGCTGCCACACATTATCTTCTGGTGACCACGACCAAAAAGAGATCTCACCTTTGATATCCGCCGGCTTCTGTGATTCCGGCGCTTTCGTTTCAGCTGCTTTCGTCCCATTAGAAGGTGACGCGCTTGTGTCTTTGGTTGTAGACGAACAGGCTGAGAAGATCAACATGCAAACAAACATAAGACTGATCCAACTAAACTTCCTCATGAATAAACACCCCTTATTCAATAGTAGGAACCGCTTTCAGCTACTTTCTTATTTAGTATATAACCTATACTAATAAAATGCACGATTATTTTTAAATATGCGAAAATACACGGTTTTTCTTTGACAAAACCCTAAAATTTGTATAATATTCATACTAAATAAACGATAATCTGCGCAAGAGTAAGGTTGTGATAGGGATGAATTCAAGGGGTCCGATCGGAAATTATGATCTAGTCAAAAAAATCAATATGGAGCACACAATCTCAACCATATTAAAGTATCGCCCGATTTCACGCGCCAAAATTGCCGCATTAACAGGTCTCAACAAAATGACAGTATCCAGCTGCGTGGATCTCTTCGTGCAAAAGGGACTTGTTATCGAATTAGGAACAACAGGCACCTCACGCGGCCGTCCACCAACACTTGTCGATCTCAATGAAAACGCAGGCATCTGCGTGGGAATCGATATCGAGGTTCATCAGTTCACTGTACTCGTTACGGATATTCTTGGTAAAAAGCTCGACAGCATGATTTATCCCGCTGAAAGCAAAGATCCGCAGTATTTTGTCAGTGCCATTTCTCGTATTCTTCAAGATTTGGAGAAAGCCCATTCGCATCGGCAATTAGGTATCATCGGCGTAGGCGTCGTCATTCCCGTGTATTACAATCTCCAAACGAATGTCGTCGAATACAGCGCCAACCTGAAGGAATGGACCGATTTCCCGCTGCTTGATAGCTTAACGAAACACAATCCGAATCTCAACATTTACCTGAATCCGGCTCCTTACGCTGGCGCTATGGGCGAAGTTCATTTCGGGCGCTCCCGCTCCGTGGAGCATTTGGTGTACGTGACAAGCTCATGGGGATTATCTGTCGGTGTATATGACAAAGGCGAGTTATTTACAGGCACGGCTGGTACCGCAGGACGTTTAGGCCACTCTACCATACACATCAATGGGAAAAAATGCTCGTGTGGAAATCGCGGATGTTGGGAAATGTATGCCTCGATTAAGGCACTTTATGATCTTCTAGAGACGACACCGCAGGTGCTCCCCTTCGCTAATTTAATAGACGGACTGCGAAACGGCGATTCTCGCATCATCAGCGCGGTGAATGAACTAGGCCACTATCAAGGTATAGGTATAGCGAATGTCATTAATGCCTATAACCCGCGTGTCATCTGTATTGGCGGCCTACTCGCCCTCCTAGGTGCACCTCTAATCAACTCGATATGGAAAACGCTGCACGAGATGATTCCCGCGCGCTTCCTGAACAATCTCGAAATCTATTGTTCGGATTTGGGAGAGTTAGGCGTGGCTCACGGCGGCATCTCGATGGTCGTTAGACAGCTACCCAGCGCAATTATTGGGTATTCGTTGTTAGATTAAGCTAACCAGTACACCTGATAGAGGTTTTACCTCTGCGGGCCTCGGGGCGTATCCAGATAGTCGGGTTTTCCGGCTATCTTCCCGCTTCGGGCCTCGGATATGTTCGAGATAGTCGGATTTTCCGACTATCTTCCCGCTTCGGGCCTCGGATTTGCTCGAGATAGTCGTGTTTTCCGACTATCTTCCCGCTGAGGGCCTCGGATCTGCTCGAGATAGTCGGGTTTTCCGACTATCTTCCCGCTTCGGGCCTCGGATTTGCTCGAGCTAGTCGGATTCTCCGGCTATCTTCCCGCTGCGGGCCTCGGATATGTTCGAGATAGTCGGATTTTCCGACTATCTTCCCGCTTCGAGGCTCGGATCTGCTCGAGATAGTCGGGTTTTCCGACTATCTTCCCGCTGAGGGCCTCGGATTTGCTCGAGATAGTCGTGTTTTCCGGCTATCTTCCCACTGAGGGCCTCGGATCTGCTCGAGATAGTCGGATTTTCCGACTATCTTCCCGCTGCGGGCCTCCGATCTGCTCGAGATAGTCGGGTTTTCCGACTATCTTCCTGCTTCGGGCCCCGGATCTGCTCGAGATAGTCGGATTCTCCGACTATCTCCCCGCTAAGACCCGAGGCCTGCAGCGAGCCCTTCTTTTGAACACATAGTCAATTTTCCCTTCTACGGGTGTAAGCTCCGAGCCACCATAAAGTAAGCCTGAATCTCAGCAGTTTCGGTTACCCACGATTTGCTGCATACAGCACCATACGCCAAAAACAAATAGAGCTAAGCGCATGCAAGCTGCTTAGCTCCATTTTCATTAGTCCTGATAAATCTGCGGATTCTGCCGCTGGCATTCTTCAATCACTTGCAATTGCTGACGAACCTGCTGCGGCGTGATTTCACTAGGCACCCCTTGCGTAAGCGTTCGATGCAGCATGAGATACAATTGTTCTGTCATATGACTCATCAAGGTGCGATTCTCAGCAATCGTTTGCTTCCAGTTATCTGTATGCCACGTAAGTGTTTCACTGCAATAAGCGGGTAGACCCTCCGCATTGACGAGCGGTTCTCTAATCAGCTTCTGCTCAGGCGCTTCTTCCGGGACGAAATATTTCCATTCCAATGCCTCCGCTGTCCCCTTAATTCCACCTAGCGTGCCTTGAATATTGTAGGTTTCCCGAGGATACGCGCAGGTCGAGGAAATTTCCAGATCTATCGTTGGATGCCCGGCTTTTCTCATAATCAGCTTCACATAATCCTCCGCATCACCGAACGTATTTGCTCGATCCATGATGCATGTGATGTCGGGCAAACTCTCCGTGCCAAGCAGCTGTAAAGCTTGATCCAATGGATGCGGGCCGGTGTTCATCAAGTTGCCGCCATTGTTACTTTGCAACGTCTGCCAATCCCAGCGACGAGCGAAATTGTTCAAGCTGAAATTGATCTGGACAATTCTCCCTAAGACACCGGATTCGATAATCTGTTTCATTTGCCTAAAAGCAGGCTGATAGCGCGATTGCTGAAAGACCAGCAATTGCTTGCCCGAACGCTCTGAGGCTGCAATCAGTTGATCGACCTCTGCCGCCGTTTTGGCAAGCGGCTTTTCACACAAAACATGAAATCCACGATTCAGAAGCTCCAGTGAGATCGCAAAATGCTGATGACTCGGCGAAGCATTGATCACTAGATCCAGTTCTTCGTTCTCCACCATCTTTTCCCATGTTGAATAAGAATGACAGCCATACTCTTGGGTGGCTAGCGCTTGCCGTTCTGGTATGGAATCGGCAACGGCTACGATTTGGTAATATTCTGGAATTTGCACGAGTAAATTGCCATGAATGTCGCGTCCACTGCGACCTTGTCCAATAATACCGACTTTAATAATATCTTGACTCATTCCGATTTGCCCTCTTTCTCCTGCAAATTTATGGGGTATTGCCGAATGTTTTCTTGTACTCCGTTGGCGTTATGCCCACGCGTTTCTTAAAAGTACGGATAAAATGGCTTAAATGATGATAACCTACTTGAAATCCGATCTGAGTAATCGTATGTGTATTGCGGCGAATTAAGATCATCGCCTGTTCAATGCGGACCTCATTCACATAGTCCACAAAGTTTTGACCCGTTTCTTTTTTGAACACATGACTGAAATAGGCAGGCGCCATTTTGGCCAAATACGCACCATGTTCAAGCGGTATGTCCTGGCTGTAATTGTCATTGATATACCGTTTCACTTCATCAATCGGCTGCTGATCAGCTAACGCAGGCTGCTGTGTGGATTTCCGCTTCACTTTTCGAAATTCGCGGTCCATCGTAACTAGCAGTTTTGCAAGTGAAAGCTGGATCACGTATTCATACCCGAGTTCCTTAATCTCATATTCATCCTGCATATCTTGCAGCAGCTGCTCGAACAATATTTGCTTATTTTTTCCAATATGCAGCCACGCATTAGGCAGGGAAGCTATCCAGTCCTCCCCCGCCGTTACCGCGAAACGTGGCGCTCTAATCTGGTAATAACGCTTCATAGGTTCTGCAATAAGATCCGGCAGGAAATCAATCATCACCACTTCATATTCCTTATCCGCCATGGATTGAAGACTATGCTCCATACCAGGAAGGATGAGGAAGACATCCCCTTTGCCAACTACCAAAGACTTCCCACGTACTTGATGCTGACACTGCCCTTTAAGCACATAGGCCAGCTGCAAATATTCATGCATATGCATGGGTTGCTGCAGGGGATGGCTGGCATAGCGGAATATTTTAAAAGGAAATTCCTTATTTAATTGTAACTTGCTCTGTAAATACGGCATCCCTTGGTCAAATCCCACTCTCACAACTCCAATCCGTCCTTTTTTCAGTTCCCATTAGCATACGATAGGGCTCTTCTTTCTCACAATCTTTTTTTACTGGGTGAAAAACTGTTCGTCTTAAGCCAACATGTTTTTTACAACATGAAGGTCATAGGCTAGTCGCTCAACAGCCGGGAAAGGTGCATGGCATTCTAAGGTCAACCAACCGCTATAGCCAATTTCACGCAGGGCGTCGAACAACGGCTGATGATCTGCTTCGCCTTCTCCTAAGCGAGATTGCAAGAAAGCTTCATTCCCACGATGCGTCAGACTCCGAAACGTCCCTGGTGCACCCAGTTCCGCAACACGTTTCTCATCTTTGACATGGACATGGGCAAGATGTTTGCCTAACTGCAAGACGGACTCTCTGCCATAGTCGGTATCCGTAATATACATGTTCCCCGCATCATGAATCAGTCCGATATTGTCTTGTTCGATCATACTCAGAAGCTTCAAGGCACTGGGTACCGTTTCGACGAGTGATTCATTGTGAATCTCAAGAACAATTTGAATGCCCTTGGCTCTTGCCTCGACCCCACATAAATTCAGCCAATAAGCAGCTTTCGTATAATGATAATCTTGCGCCATGAAGGCATTAGGACCGCCCGGCTGTACGCGAATCATCGAGGCTCCAAGCTCACTTGCAATGTCCAGCAGACGTTTAAATTCGTCAATCGCGATGGCACATTCCTTATCACTCGCTGTAGAAAATCCCCCCATATATCCAGCCAGCGCCGGTATGTCTAATTGTAAGGTCTGCGCTAATTGTTTGATTTCCGTTATACGTTCTGGACTAGTATCCGGGGTGATATGGTTACCTCTTGCTGCAATCTCAATTCCGTCAAACCCTAACTGTTTGGTCAAAAGCATCGCTTCTTGCATACTATGAGCTGCGAATACGCCACTAAATGCTGCGAATTTCACGATAAGGCCTCCTCAGATAATCCCATTTCAATCTCTTTGATATACACATTCTCCAGCTTTATAGGTCATCTCGACGATGATACGATGTGCTTCCCGTCTAAATAGCACCAAATCTGCAGGAGCATGAGCCTCAACTCCCTCTTTAATTGGAAAATCCATACAGGCCGCGGGTCTCGTCGATGCCATCTCCCAAGCGTCAGCTAAGGTCGCAAGACCACGGGAGGTCAGATGCTCGATTCCCCAGCGCTGCAACTGGGCGGAGCCAGCCAGAAGCTGCTCATTCTGTGCGAGATGCAGCCTTCCCTCTGGCGTTAGGACGACTTCACCACCGACGTGGGTGGTATACGTTCCTGCGGGCAGACCACAGATTGCAACCGCGTCACTAACGAGGATGGCCTTCGGTCCTTTCACCTTCATGACAACTTTCAGCACCTGGTCTGGCAGATGGAAACCATCGGCAATCAGACAGCTCGCGAGTTGATCTTGGGCAAGCTGTTCCCACATATAGTTGGGATGTCGAGGCAGTGTCAGATGCGTGCCGTTGCCGAGATGCGTGGACATCCGCGCTCCACTCTCGACGGCAAGTTGAATTTGCTCCGTCGTTGCTGCCGTATGGCCAATAGAAACCATGACCCCGCTAGCCGTGCAGCGACTAATAAATTCAGCGCTGCACGGCCATTCGGGTGATAATGTCAGGATACGAATTCGCTGACCCGAAGCCGCTTGCCACCGGCAGAACAGCTCCCAATCAGGTGGCCTTATGTAGGCTTTGTCATGAGCACCCTTCGCACCGTCCTCCGGCGAAATAAAGGGGCCTTCGAGATGAATACCCACGATACATTGGGCTGCCAAAGGATCTCCTTGGCACACACGATCAATCGTCGCAACCGCCTGCTCGATGGCTTCCGCGCTGTTCGTAATAATCGTTGGACAAAATGAAGTCACTCCCTCACGCCATAGTAATTCAATCACCTTGCTAATGGACGCTTCCGTGAAGGGAATATCATTGAAATCGATGCCTGCAAATCCATTGATTTGCAAGTCTACTAAGCCAGGTGCCACAATGGGCAAGGCTCTCTTTGCTTCCTCATCGAGTTGAACTGATGTGATGGCAGCCAGAACTCCACGCTGAATGTCGATAAGAATCGGCTCGCCTGTTCGATAATGAAGCGCTTGAATTTGTTGTCTCTTCCTATTGTCCATACGCATCACAATCGACATACAACGTACAATCCACATGATTTCGTAAAATTGTTGAAGGACACGCTGTTGAAATCGTATCTTGCAGCGTCTTCGTCACCGCTTGATGCTTCGTTTTCCCTGGCACGACGCAGAATAAATGCGCACCAGCCAGCAAAGCTGGGATGGTTAACGTGATGGCATGTGTCGGTACCGCTTCAACGGAAGGAAAACAGCCATCATTCACCTGCTGTTGACGACATGCTGCTTCGAGCTCTACGGTTTTAACGAGCAACGTGTCCTCGAAATCAGCAACGGGGGGATCATTGAAGGCAATGTGGCCATTCTCTCCGATGCCCAAACACACAATATCTATGGGAGCCTCCTGTAATAAAGCGCTATAGCGTATACTTTCTAGCTCACTTGAGCTTGAGCTATCAATCAACTGAACAGTCCCTGGATGGACATGATCAAAGAGATGGTCACACAAGAATTGACTGAATCTCTGCTGTGCATCGACAGGTAAACCGATATATTCATCCATGTGAAAGGCTGTAATTCGCGACCAATCAATTGTAGGATCCTCTTTGAGATACTGGAGCACTTCACTCTGTGATGGCGCAGCGGCAAAAATCATCCGAATGTTTGGTTTTACCATCAACAGTTCCTTGATCTTCCCTGCGATATCCACACCTGCCGCCGTCCCCATCGCCTTACGATTCTGATAAACACGCACTTTCAACGCATCCACTTGCATTTCTTTCAATAGCATTTGACTAGGCATCATGTTCTCCCTTCATCGCGAGTTCTCTCCCTTGTGCGGCACTATGATAAATTCGCTCGACAAGCTGAACGGCACGAAGGCCATCCTCACCTGTTATTAAAGGGGGGTGTTCCGTTTCAATCGAGGTCATGACATCAATCAATTGACTTTGATGGAAATCCGACACGATATCACGCGGATCAGATATACCCCCATAGGTATTTCGCGCAGTCCGATTCGGCTCACTCCAGCCTGGAACCGTCCAATGGACGATCGTCGAACCTTCCAGCTTAATCGTCCCCTTTTCACCATACAAATGAATCGTTGCAGCGAAACCAGGGTTCATACTCGTTGAGGCCATAATACTGCCCAAGGCTCCATTCTCGAATTGAACGATGGCTAATCCTAAATCCTCCGCTTCCATCGCATGTGTCTGTGTGGCAATTTTGCCAAATACCGATTTGGCCTCGCCAGCAAACCACAATAGCAGATCGAGGCTATGGATTCCTTGATTCATCAACACTCCGCCATCGGCATCTCTCGTCCCTCGCCAGCCCGCGCTGTCATAATAGGCTTGTGAGCGAAAGAAAGGGAGTGATACTTCTACGAGGAGCAGCTTGCCTAATCCACCTTCATCCAAGACACGCTTGATGGCTTGATTCTGTGCTTCAAAGCGCCTTTGTGAAATGACAGAAAGCTGAACGCCCATTTCCTTCGCCGTCCGTACAAGCTTCTCCGCATCTTGAGCATGCATCGCGATCGGCTTCTCAATAACCAGATGCTTACCAGCCCTGAGCACATCTAAGCCAATCGTGGCATGGCTCCCACTTGACGTTGTCACACAGACAATATCGACCTCAGGCGAACTTAAGAGCTGATGATAGTCTGTCGTCCATGCGCATTTTTCCTGTTCGGCCACTTCTTTAGCTTTTGCCTCGTTGCGACTGGATACATACGTAAGCTTCGCTTCATCAATCTGACGAATAGCCTCCATATGGAAATCAGCAACCGTACCGCAGCCAATGATACCAAATCTCCAATTCGCCATCCCTTATACCTCACTTAACAGAACGCGAAGCGCATCTAACGTCATTTGCGTACCCATTTTTTTACTTCCACCAGTTGGAACATAATGTGTTTCGATCGTGAATAGTCCTTCATACCCATCGGCCAAAAGGGCTTTCAACTGAGCAATGACAGGCACATTGCCCGAACCTAGGGGTACGCAACGCGCCCTGCCGTCCACATCGAGATAAGCATCCTTGAGATGAACATGGGAAAGGACACTTTTCATACTCGCGTAGCCTGCAGGATAGGATTCGCACCCGCCATATGCCTCATTACCCGGATCCCATAAGCCTCTGAGGGCAGGTGAGTCTACACGTCGTACAATCGCCGCCACCTCCTCGGCATAACCGCCATTGCACGCAGGCTCATTCTCAAGCAGCAGCTCCACGCCAGCTTCAAGAGCAATCTCAGCCGCCTTTCTTAAATGCGCAGCAATCTCCCCCTCATAAAGAGCAGGTTGTTCCTCCCTCCAGAACGAAAAGATCCGAATTCGGCTCGTACCCAGCAGTTTAGCAATCGCAATGACACGATCTAATTTATGAAAATGGGCTTCGACCGTTTCTTCCTTCTGGCCGAAGGTGTCCCCTGAAGCTACACGTCTCGCTGGATCCAGCGCGCATTTGAATAGCGGGGATGCAATAGCGGAAACAAACAGTCCTCGCTGTTCAACTTGACGACGTATTTCCTTTATTTCCTCATCTGTCATCTCGGCGACATTACGCCCATTCACGACACGCACTTCGACATGCGTTAAGCCTTGCTCTGAAGCCCATCGTAAGGCTTCCTCCAAATGAGGAGAAACCTCATCCGTCAATACACCAAGTCGTTCCAATATCACAAGGGACATCCTCCTTACTCAAGTAAAAAGCCAACGATTCAGGCTTTCAATCCTGTCTTCACTATAACAACAAAACGTATTGCAAAGTTGTCATTTCTTTCGAAGGAAACTGACATTTTTTAAGTTAGATAGCGCAAAAGGAATGTCCCTCCTATTTCTCATCCTGTAGAAATGAGAAAAAGGACTGTTCCTGTGTAGATTAATCTACTTGGGAACCAGTCCTACATCTATTACCTATAAGAAATCCTTATTCTCATACTTGCACTATGGCTTCGCAAAATAATTACTCTCATGCAGCCAATTCGCGATCTGGAAGGAGCGCAGGATATGGTCCTTCTCCTTCTCATTTGGATCCCCAACGAGTGTGCCGTTGTTCAAAATCGTGAAGTTCTTATTCGTATTCACGAGAACTTTACCCATGGCCGTCGTCTCGAATTTGGACTTGTCTACGCCCATTAAGTAAGCAAGCGTAGGCAAGGTATCAATTTGACCACCGATGGTCGAAATTTCTTCACCTGTTGAGCCCTTGCTGTAAATGATGAAAGGCAGCTTCAGCGAATGTGTTCTCCACGCTTCATTTTCCAAGGAAGGAATGGCATCGACTTGGTCTTGATAATATTTATGCACGCCAGTGTGATCACCATAAATGGCAACAACCGTCTGATCCATCAAGCCGGATTGGTCCAGCTTATCCAAGAACGCGCCAATCTGCTTATCTGTGTAATTAATCGCCTGGAAATAGGCGCCCATAATCGTCTTATCCAAGCTTGGATCAAGTTGCAGCTTTCTTGTTTTATCCGGTAAATCGAATGGCCCATGGCTGGATAAGGTAATCACATGGAGCATAAAAGGTGCTTGCAGACTTGTGACTTTATCACTTAGCTGTCTGAGATAAGACTCATCCGAAAGTCCGAGTCCAACGGTATCATCTTCCTTGTACGTACGAAGATCCCAGCTCGTTTGGTACCCGATATTATGATGAGCTTCGACCCAATTCCAGCTTCCTGCCGGTTCTGAATGGGTGGAAACCGTTTGGTAACCCATCCCTTGCATCAGCTTCGGTAACGAATTATACGTGTTCGTCGGGTAACGGAAGAAATTGGCGCCGATGCGAACAGGAAACACTGACGTGGTCGTCATGAGATCACTGTCCGAGCTTGTCCCGTTATTGACTTGCTCATAGAAGTTCGTAAAATACAGGCTGTTTCCCAGCAAGCGGTTGATGTTCGGCGTAATTTCTTGCCCGTTCACTTTCTGGCCGATCACGAAATTTTCCAGGGATTCGACCTGAATGACGATGAGGTTTTTGCCTTGGAACATCCCTTTATAACTGTTGTCCGGCAACCCCTCGGCATTACTTGCCAGCCAATCTTGCACCTCGGTATGTTGTTGTGCCGTCAAATTGATTCCCTTCGCTTCGCCAAACAAACGTAGCCCATCATAGAGATGATAGCCGATTGGAGACATGTCTGACATGGATTGGAACGGCGCCCAACTCAGCTTGAAGAACATCATCTCTCCTTTGGTTGTATCTTTGACATCAATCCGATAATGATCGTAAGACACGATTCCTACCGCAATGAACATCAGGACCAGCGCTAGAATCGGATGTCTCTTACGCTCAAGTTTGCGAGACATTATCGACGTGCTTCGCAAGCGAAAGATCGTCACGATTCCGATGAGGAATAAGTCGATGACAAACCAGAAATCAAATAGACGTATGTACGACCACAGATTTAAGTCAAGCGGGTTAAAACCGTTCGGATGCAGGACAAATCGAAGCGAAAGAAACGCTGAATACGCCCTGTAATACACGACATCGCTGATGAGCAGCAAACTAATAACAAGATTGAGCCCCATTAAATAGTTGCGGCGGCCGCGCTTTTTGAAGAACAGTCCAATCACGACAGGAAACAAAATGAGCATAAAATGGGATAAGACCGGTGGCACCGTGAAATACATTTTACCAATATTGAGCCCCGCAATACCTGGCGCATGCAGCGCGGCAAGCAAAAGCTCTGATTTCAATAGAATAGCTATGTACGTATACAACGTCAGCTTCTCGCTACTTAACAGTAAACGTAAAAAATGTTGGACCCTAGACCCCAATGTTTTTCTTCTATAGGATGATATTTGCAGCAAAGACCTTTCACCTCATACCTCGTTAATTCAAGCCGATTTTTCCATTCTATCACAAGTCCCCTTCCGATGTAGCCTACAAATATTGCAAAATGGCGAAAATAACGGCGATTATTGCGTCAAAAAGGACCTCTAAGCAGATGCTTTAAGGTCCTTTTACATGGCTATTTATTGATATCATTCAACAAATTATAGATGAGTACAGCAGCCTGTGCACGATTGGTCGTTTCTTTCGGGTGCAAGCCATTGTCATAACCATGAACGAGCCCCATGCCCACTAAGATGGCGACACTTTCCACCGCATAGTCTGAAATCGCAGGAACATCATTGAAATCAGTCAGCGCAGATGGACGAGTTGCTGCAGAGAAATGATTGGAGGCACGAAGTGCCCGATCGGTGAGTACCATCATATCCTCCCTAGTGATCGAAGCCGTCGGATGGAACTGATTCCCCTCATCACCTTGCACAATCCCCAATGTTCTAGCCGCTGCAACAGGCTGTTCATAATAGCTGCCAGCTTGGATATCGTCAAATGATGCACCGTCGGTACCCTTCAACCCAAGTGCTCTCATCAACAGCACGACGAAATCAGCGCGCGTTACGGCAGCTGCTGGGCTAAATAGGCGATCACCCGTTCCATTCACAATGCCTTTCGAAGCCAATTCTTGAATGGCATCTACAGCCCAGTCGAAATCATCGAGATCATTGAATGAGAAGGGATCATGAACGGTAAGCGCTGTGCGTGCACTTATTTGTATTGTGGCACTTACGAGCTTAGAATCAACCACTTTGACGTTATTTAAAATAAGATCTGACTTCCCATTCTGAATCGCTTCGAAATGGAGTTTGAACAAGATCTGCTCGCCCTCTAGTCCCTTCCCTTGTCCTACACGCGTATGCGCGAGTTGGATATGTGTGTCTTTGACAATGGGAGAAACGGAGAACCCAGGCACATCTGACTTGGCATCTATAAATTTTAACCTAGTAGGATCATAATCAATATTAATTTCGAATGCATACGCATCCACTAATTGATGTCCATCGATAACAACTTCAAATGATTCTCCAAGCTTAGGCAGCTGCTTCGAAATCGACATTGTAAACGTACCTGCTGAATCAGCCCCAGAGGCCCAAATTGCTGTAGGAAGGATAACCGCTACTATAAATACTAAGACGAAACTGCAAGTCAACCATTTTCGCAAAGCCATGATCGTTTTCCCCTTTCAGCGTGTAAGGAACGTATCTTGCTGTGTAAAAAGCAAAAGCTCCCGCTATGAAACTATACACAATGTATCATAGCGGAGATGCCTCAGCCCTATTCCTTTATCGAATGCCTTTTATTCCATTTCAATTAATTTAGAATACGTTGTGCTACAGCTGCCAAATCCACTAGATCAACTCTGCCATCTTTGTTGAAGTCGGCTTTTTCGAACTGTGCCCAATCTGTATCAGCTGATGTTTTACCATAAGCCGCTGCCACATTGGCCAAATCTACGACTGTGAAGACGCCATCGTTGTTCACGTCGCCTGGCGAACTTTGGTATTGCTTAGCAGCGAAGCTTGCAAGTGCGTTATTAAGATCAGTAACCGCTTGTGCTGCTAACTGTTTCGTCACATCTGGATTCGCTGCAACTTGTTTAGCCGCATCAATCGCTGATTGTAGTGTTGCTTTGGATCCTGGTACATATAGACCCACTTCGTAACCTTCTGTCGCACCACTGTACGTCGATTCCGCTGTTGCAATCTTGCCATTCAATATCGTCAGATCGACGATTGCTTTGACTAAAATCACATTCGAACTTGGTCCAAGGTTCGTGGCTGTTTGCAAATCGGCGATGGCCAAGCTGTCCAGCGAGATCGAAGTTGACGTATTATCTTCTGGCGCTTTCGCTTTCCAGTGCAGCGTCAGCACAGGTCCGTTCACATCGCCATTAGCTAAATTGGCAGTCAAGATACGTAAATGCCCAGATGTATCTTTTTGGCCGATAATCGTAATGGCGGGATTCAAGGAGTCTGCTGAAACAAATTCAATTAAGCTTGGGTCATACGTAAGTTGAATATCTTGGGCATATACACTAGACACGACATTATCCAGCTTAACTGTCGTATCGAAAGATTGCCCACTTGTAACCTTTCCACTTGCAGGTCCTACTAAGGTAGCTGAAGGAGGAACCGCTCCGTATACTCTCACCTCGTAGAGAGACCACCAACTTGAGTTCGTACCCGTTTGAACAATTTTAAAATATCTGACCAACTGCGGCGGGAAATCGACCGTAATAAGCTTATTCGTGCCTACACCTGTCGTTACTGGAGTCCCCCAATTCACGCCATCATTCGATACATAGATGGCGTATCCACGCGCATAGTCATTATTGCTTCCCGTTGAATCCATCTCTATGCTATTAATGCTTGTCGGTACTTTCATATCAATGGTAATGGATTGCTCTGGAGATGGTGCCATTGGCTTGCCTGAGCTCCAACGCGTACCCATGTCTCCATCTAATACATTTGCTACAGGATCTGCCGATGTTGAAGTCCCCGTCCATGAGGAGCGATCCAAAGCTCTTTTCGGCGTTGTAACACTTAGTGGAGCGCTCAACGCTGAATAGTTATTTCCACCATCTTTGGCTTTCACGGTATAGCTATAGGTAGTTAATGGTTTTACAGTCGTATCCACATATTCCGCAGTCGTTGTATGACCGATGAGCGTACCATCTCGATAAACATCATAGCCCGCAACGTTAAGGTTATCCGTTGATGGTGTCCAACCAATTTTGACACGATTATAAGCCGGTGTTTCCTTCGTTGCTAGGTTCGTTGGCACACTAGGTGGTATTGTGTCGCCGACATCAGTTCCATAGAAATTAATGGTTTGTCTTTGTGAGCTTCCTGATGTACCGTAAACACGCCCTCCGACACCATTAATAATGTGTGTGATTTCGCTGCCTGCTGTACCATTGAGCCAAATCGTTGTCGCATTATGGATTTTGACACCTGGCGCATCCGGCACTTCGATTGCATTCTCCAGCTTCACGGCTGCATCTCGGAAATAGGAGTAGACGCCCAATCCCCAAGCTTCATGCGAGGTGACCGTATCAGCAACTTTGTAGGAGGCATAGCCATTCTTCGTTCCATCCATCCAAGCAGCTTGATTCGGTACGTCGTATGGAATTTCGGATTGGTAGAAGTACAGACGACCACCGTTCCCATTCCACACCGTTTGATACTCATTGTGATGTTCATTGAACAAGCCGTACAACGTGACATCATCACCGTTTACGATGAGACCATTGGTCGAGACGTTTTGTGTCCAACCGGCACCCGCTCCATGGTCGGCACGCCACATCCAGAAATGATCACCGATGACATCGTCACTGTTAATGATCATTTGAGATGCATTTTGACCAACGACAGCTCCGCCAGTGCGGAAAAATAAGTCATGTAAGGATGTCGGATTGGCCGCATGATCAGCCGCACTTCCTGCTGGGCCTACTTCGAGCAACGTAGACGTCGCATTTGGACCTGCTTCATAGAGCAGCCCTGCCAATTTCACTCCATCAACATCTGCAACCTTCATGGCTGGTTTATCTGTCGTTGGAATTAATGTTGGCATCCCGATGCCAAGCACGACCGTATTTGGATTATTGATACGAATTGTATCATCCAAGTGATAGATACCCGGCGTAAACAGCAAATTCTTACCTGCTGCTAATGCCGCATTGATGTTCGCTGCAGTGGTAGTAGCTGGAATGTCTGCACGAACAATATAGAATTGGTCGATCCCAATGGAATCACCTGGCGTTGCGCCATTCGCCCAGCTTGCACCTTGCGTATTCTGGGAAAGGGAAGGAACGAATACTTGATAGTTATTTGAACCATCGATATACAGATAAGGCTTCTCACGAATAATTGGCGTATTCGGAACGACCGTATACGGCGGATCTGGGAAAGCACCGGTCGGCGTATTTTTATCACCAACAAACACCATATTCCAAACCCCATTGGACCAACTAGCCCACTGACTGTTTCTGGAAAACCATTGCTGCTGCGAAGCTGGAATAACCTGCCCATCAATGATTGAGTCTGCGAGGAAACCTCCGCTTGCCCAGCCAGCATTCCAATTCGAGTCAAAATCAAACAGGTTCAATTTACCCTTCACGTGTAAACGTCTTAGAGGTGCCGCTTGTGAAACCGCGATTTGCGTATTCCCTGGGGTAATATGGGCTGGATCCGGAATCTTTAACGTCGGGTTAATGCTGATATTTTCAATCCCCCGCCAGAAGTTTCGCGTTGCATTTCCGTTATCCCAATCCGCATTCACATTCAGCCCGCCATTGATCAACACATCATCAGGATTCTGACCCAGACCCGATACTTGTGTATTGAAGCCAACATAATAGTTACCGTTATACGTTCCTGGCTTGAAGAGGAGCGCATCTCTTTCCGTACCAAACTCACTTCTTTCTTGCCTTGCAAATACACCATCCACCGCCGTTTGAATATCAGCAGAAGCCATCGTCGGATCAAAGACATAGACATTGGGACCAAAAATCGATGAATTGGCATCAGTGATCGGCGTTGCTGCATGAGACACACCTGGTGACCATAAACTGAGGACCACTGCCATCATCGAGACAGAAGAAACTATTTTTTTCAAACTACGCATCGTATACCTCCCTTAGATTAGAACTTTGCAGACATGCTTTATTCCCTCACTTGGTAAGCGATTACATGTATATCCCCGATCACCCTCTCTTCTTGCAGTAAGTAGGATGCTGTCTCGTAGTTGATATTCTAATCATAGAAAAATAACGCTTTCATGGAAAGCGGTAAACTTAAGATGAATGGGAGGAGAATTCAAGGTATTGTCATTTTTTAACTATGATGGGTATCCTTGTTTGCAAATTCCAACAAGAGTCTCCATCAATCGACACTCCCTAATTAATCTTACGTAATATTTGGCGGCCATGGTGCTAATAAGTAAAAAACCTTCGATCCCACTTTTGTGGAACAGAAGGTTTTTCATATGAACATTAGGAATCCTACATATTCTCATCCGTATCTACAACATCAGGAGACGGCTTGTCGAGCGCTACCGGCTTTTTCAAAGGAATCGGCTTAACCGCTACAGCTCTTGGCTTCGTGTCTCCATACAGGTTCTCGAAAATCTCTTCGATTTCTTCGCCTGTCAAATCTTCGCGCTTCAGCAGCTCTTCCGCAATCGTGTGAACGAACTCCGGATACGCCAGCACTAGCTTCTTCACTTCTTGCATCTGTTGATTCAGCAGCTCATTAATCTGTGGTCGAAGGGATTTGAGTCCATCAACACGGGAGCCAACAGCCAAGAAGCTGAACAACTCATTCCCCATACCCATCATGCCCAAGTACGCACCTGCTACTTCTGTTGCACGCTGTAAATCAGACGTAACACCATTCAATTTTGTATGCAGGAACTCATCTTCTACAGCACGAGCAGCCAAACTGACCTGAATGGATACAAGCATCTCTGAATCCGTTTTGAGGTGTCGCTCATGTGTCTCCTTCGTAGCTGAGAGTCCTAATGCGCCACCACGACGAATAATGGTTACTTTCCAAACACGCGAGTGAGGTTTAAGCAAGAACTGAGCTACTGCATGCCCCGCTTCATGATAGGCGATACTCCGTTTCTCGTCGTCCTGCATGGAACGATAGGGCTGTTTAAGCCCCCACTCATACGTCTCCATGGCTGCACGGAAGTCTTCATAGCTGGCAGCTGCTGCACCTCGCTGATGAGCAATCACAACAGCTTCATTCACAATATGCTTAATTTGCGCTGGACTATAGCCGATGGAGTCCATACCAGCCTTCTCCGCTGTGAGGGAAGGATCCAGTTTTACTTTTTTCAAATAGTATTGGAAAATGTCAACCCGACCATCATAGTCAGGAACATCGACCCATAGCTGACGATCGAAACGACCAGGTCGCAGCAACGCCGAATCAAGTACATCAGGCAAGTTCGTCGCTGCAATAGTTAATACGGCAGGTCGTTCTGCCTTTTTACGGCGAAGGCCTAGTGAACGAAGTAATTTTACAAATTTGGAATTATCAATATTCGGTGGATCCATCTGTAAGAGCAGCTCATTGAGTAGACCAGAACCACCACCCATACCCATCATGCCGCCCATCGCCATACCACCGCCGCCTTGTCGGCTCATCCCGATCGCATCGATTTCATCAATGAAAATGATGCAAGCGCCATACACTTTTGCGAGCTTACGTGACTTCTTATAAATACCCATAACCTTCAGGTTCCCGACACCGAAGAACATATTCTGAAAGCTTGGTGCTGATGCATAGGCAAAAGGCACCTGTGCTTCATTAGCGATAACCTGCGCTAGGTAAGATTTCCCTGTACCCGGCGGACCGCACAGAAGTAAACCACGGACAGCCTCTCCGCCCATTTCTTTGAAATCCTTCACGCCTCTCAGCAAGGTAACAATTCGCTTGGCGTTCTCCACAATCTCCGGATTCCCTCGATAATCATCCCACGTGGAACCTGTCTCTCCAGGTAGGATCCAGTACGTTCGCCCTCGCGCCAAGAACCAGAAGAGCGCAACAAATTGGATGATCATAAAGGCCATTGCAAAAACCAGTTGCATCAGTAGGCTGGCTAAACTTAGCGCAATCCCCCAGTAGGTTGGTCCGCCAACCCATAACAGCACGCCCAACAAAACAACGGCCGTTAGCCAGAGGATGAACTTCCGCCATTTAATCCATTGATATCTCCTCATGGCTTACACTTCCTTAGTATATAAAGTTAGAATTACCCTATGAAAAAAACGAGATCTAGGCCCTACTCGAGGTAGGGCCTCCAGCTTCCTTATTGAAATCTTTTAATGATATCGAGCACATACTTGATCATCACAGCGAGGCCGCCAATGAAGTAAAAAACCACCAAAGCCCAGACTGTGGGATCAATTGAAACCATAGATAATAGGAAATTTAGTGGCAATACATAGTATAGGACATCTTTTAGATAACCTAGCACCAATGCGGGTGTAAAGGATCCTGCCCAAAAGGATTTGAAGAAGGCAATCAGAAAATCAATAAACATTAAGCCAAATATTCCCCACATCGTGTAAACTACCCAACTCTCAAGTGAAAATGTCACTTTTCATCACCACCTTCCTACATACTATGCTAGGAATACTGACGGGTGAGAAGTTGACGGATGACAACTTGATGATAGAGCGATTACATATCTATTACATACTTCACAAAGTGTAATTTTCCTTCTACATGAATGTTGTTTTAAGAAAAATATATTAATTTAGTCGGAAAATAAGACCGAAGTATGCAACGGAATCTTTGAAAATTCGTATGGTAACGACCGCTAGATAACGAAAGCGTAATCAAGTTTTGGGTACACCCATAAAAATCCATCTATTTCCGAATTATGTAATAGGTTGCACCGAACTTCAGCACGTATCGCACAATCGCAATTTTCTACTCATTCAATTTTATTAAGGAGAGAAGAAAAAGATGAAGCATTCGCGTATGAAAAAATGGTTAGTACCAACGCTTGCCTTCACACTCGTGATGGGTATGGGAACAACGGCATTTGCTCAAAACGGACATGATAACCGAGACGACAATCGCAACAACAATTCACGGTTTACGCAAGACAAATCCAAGAATGTTAATGTGAAATTCGACTTCAAGGATACACAGGGCAAAGACTTTGAATGGGCATTGCGCTACATTATGAGTCTGGCTTCCAGACGGATTTTTGATGGGTATCCAGATGGCACTTTCAAACCGCAGGAATCGGTCTCACGTATCGAAGCCATCACGGCAGCTGTACGACTAATGGGGTTGCGTGATCAAGCGGAATCCGCGGAAGAAATGGCGACTAAGCTTAATTTTAATGATGCCAAAAGCGTGCCTGCATGGGCTGTCGGTTATGTAGCCGTTGCCTTAGAGAATGATCTCTTCAGCGAGTCAGATACGAATGTTAATCCGAATCAGCCGGCAGATCGACTCTGGGCCACAACCCTCCTTGTCAAAGCGCTGAAACTTCAGAATGAAGCTGAAGCAAACATGAATGCCAAGCTTCCTTTCAAAGATGCTTCCAGTGTGCCTGCAGGCTCGATCGGTTACGTCAAAGTTGCGGTCGATAAGGGCTTAGTCAACGGCTTTGAAGACAACACCTTCCGTCCCAAACAACTCGTAACCCGCGCACAAATCGCCGCCTTACTAGATCGCGCCGGGAATCAATTACCTAGCAGCAATGATGGCTTGATCACGGGAACCGTCTCCGCTCCTGTCAGCGGCAATGTTCTTACTTTTACAACCAATGGGCAAACATCCAGTCTTCCCCTTGATGCCAATGCATTCATATTACGAAATGGTGCCCGTGTAAGCAGCTCCGCACTGCAAACGGGTGATGTCGTAAACTTCCGCTCTTATAATAACAACATTATTTTCCTCGAAGTGACACAGCTTAGCGGCAACCCAACAACGAACCCATCACAGGCTATCGGGGTTAAAACAGGTATGGTCGCAGCGGCTGTAACTGGTAACACGCTGACGCTCGTGAGCGGCGGTCAAACGATTACGCTCCCGCTCAACGCCAATGCTTTATTTTTCCGAAACGGCGCTCAAATTTCAGCTTCAGGTTTACAATTAGGCGATATTGTTAGTACACGCTCCTATAATTACGGTGTAAGCTTCGTCGAAGTCACACAATCGGTTGGCACTACAGGCACACCTACCAACTATGACAGCACAGTGACTGGAACCATGGCCTACCCGATCAGCTCCAATGCTCTTTTGGTGAACTCGAATGGCGAGGTCAAAGGTCTGCCGCTCAATACCGGAGCCATCGTCTATCGAAATGGCGCCATTACGAATGTATCCGCTCTGCAAGTGGGCGATATCTTGACCACCTATTCCTACAACAACTCAGTTGCGGTCATTGAAGTGATACAATCCGTTTCACAGCAAACGACTTCTGGCGATATGACAGGAACCCTTGTCGGTTCGGTGAGCAATAACCAAATTACCGTGACAAGCGCTGGGAAAGCCTACAGCTTTCAGCTGCATGCGAATACATTTATTTATGTCAACGGTGTGCTGTGCCCGCCTTCCGTCCTTCAACCAGGCGACGTCATTACCGTGCATTATAATAGCGGGGTCGTACTGACTGCCGAAGTATCGCAGCATGTAGATGGTTCGAATCTGTTGCTTCCTACCATCTCCTTGCTGACAGGAACCGTCGTTTCTGCCTCTAACAATACGTTAATCGTGGTTAGCGGGAATGTAGCGCAAGCAGTTACCTTGAATGATAAAGCGTTCATTTACCGCGGAGGTGTTCTGGTAAGTGCAACCGCCCTTCAGGCAGGCGATGTGATCAAGGTTCGATCCTATAACAATTCTGCCGTCTACGCCGAGGTTACACAGCTCACAACTGGAAACAATCAAAGCTTCAGCGTTTCGGGCACCTTCAACAGTGTAACGTTCAACAGTAATGGTAAAATCGCAACAATTACCCTGAATCAAACTAGCAGCAGTGGCATAGTGACCACGACAACCTATAACGTTGCATCGACCGTCACGATCTTGGGTAATATTGCGAATATGGTAGCTAATCATGCAATTCTGCTGCAAGGTACTGGCGCTACGATTCAAACGATTAGTATTCAATAGCGGGATTGTGCGTTGTATAGTTGTAAAAGAAAGCGAGCCTCCCTATATAGGAGGCTCGTTTCTTTGTAAAGCTGCTGGGTGGCGGCAGCTAGCGGATCTGAAGGGGCGAGGTAGGCGGATTTCCCGGGTATCTGCTGCTGGATTGATTTTGATTCGGTTAAGTTAGGCGGATTTTATGATTAACTACTGCTGGATCAACTCTGATTCGGTCGAGTTAGGCAGATTTTACGATTATCTACTGCTGGATTGAGTCTTATTCGGTCGAGTTAAGCGGATTTTCCGATTATCTACTGTAGGATTGACTCTGATCCGGCGAGTTAGGCGGATTTTCCGATTATCTACAGGTGAATCGACTCTGACTCGGTCAAGTTAGACTGATTTTCCGATTATCTACTGGTGAATCGTCTCTGACTCGGGCAAGTTAGGAGATTTTCCGATTATCTGTTGCCCGATTGACTCTGATTCGGTATCATTCAGGACTCCATTCTCTCCTCCAAGTCGATTTCTTCGACTTAGTCTACCTCTCAGGACTCCATTCCCTCCTGCAAGTCGATTTCTTCGACTTAGTCTACCTCTCAGGACTCCATTCCCTCCCGCAAGTCGATTCCTTCGACTTAATCAATCACTCAGAGCACAATTCGCTCCTGCAACTCGATTTCTTCGACTTAATCTACTACTCAGAACTCCATTCGCTCCTCCAAGTCTATTTCTTCGACTTATTCTACCGCTCAGAACCCCTATCGCTCCCACAACTCGATTTCTTCAACTTAGTCTACCTCTCAGGACTCCATTCCCTCCTGCAAGTCGATTTCTTCGACTTAGTCTACCTCTATGGACTCCATTTCCTTTTGCAAGTCGATTTCTTCGACTTAGTCTACCGCTCAGAACCCCTATCGCTCCCACAACTCGATTTCTTCAACTTAGTCTACCTCTCAGGACTCCATTCCCTCCTGCAAGTCGATTTCTTCGACTTAGTCTACCTCTATGGACTCCATTTCCTTTTGCAAGTCGATTTCTTCGACTTAGTCTACCGCGCGATCCGCGAGCTCACGGAATTACAATCCCGTTTGAACTTACTAGTTTCCCTACGTATGCTGTCGTGTAAGTGAGTAAGTGGCTTCCACTTACCGCAAATACAAGCTCAACGGCTGCAGCTTCAGTTCCCTCAATCCTGCGAGTACAAGCTTCGCCACTTCTATGCCGCCTTGCTGCTGGAAGTGCGTGTTGTCTTCCACGCCGTCCGGGAAATTCAGGAATTCACCGGGGGCCAGCCACATGAATAATTGTTTCGTTGCCTCCGGCCCAAGCGCCTCGAACAACGCCTTGCTGCGCGCGGCTAGATCAATCAGAGGCACCTCTTCGGCCTCCGCCAACTCGCGCATCGCCGTCAAATAGTCCCCGTGCGTATCGCGAAGGGTACCATCTTCTTCAAAAAAGCGACGCTGCACGGACGTCACCAGAATCGGGAATGCGCCCCGCTCCCGTGCACCGTCTATGTAGGTTTGCAACGTTTGCTTATACGTTGTATAAGGCTCCGTATACCTGGCTTCGTCAGGCTTCTGGTCATTATGACCGAACTGAATGAGCAGGTAATCGTGGGGTTTGATTTTGCTCCAAATCGTATCTAACACACCTTCGCGAATGAAGCTTAAAGAACTGCGCCCTGACAGCGCATAATTGGCAACCGCCGCATCGGCTTTAACGAACAAGGGAAGCATTTGCCCCCACCCTGCATAGGGGTACCCGTCTGTCGGTTGGTCAGTCACCGTTGAATCACCTGCTAAAAACAGCATACACACACTCGGTGCAGGCTCGATTTCCATCGCATTGATGCGCGGAGCTCTGCCTGTAAATGTAAGCTTTAATTGACCCTCTGTCACCCAAACGGAGAAACTCGTACGGACAAAATGCCCCGCCGATACACGCTGCCTATGAAGCATGAACCTACCTTCGCCACAGGTGATCGACGTTTCCGTTTCCGCAATATCATCGCCTAGCAGGACAGACACCCTGTATGTCCCATCTGGAACATCCACCACAAAAGATGTATTTACCGGTATGCAAAAATCTCTGCGTAAAGGGCCTACCTCGCTGCGCACCTTCGCATAGACATTCGCAACAGATGTGAATCCATATCCAACCGTTTTCTCGTATCCATCTTGCGGAGTAACTTTGGTATACCCCTCTTCTGGAGCTCCGACTCCGAAATCAAACTTATAGGTCTGTATCATGATAGATTCCTTTCTTCTTATAGCGGAATCTCTCCGCCAGGATATAAAGTCGAACTAGACAAGCGTTTCGGCTGTGGCAATGGCTGGCCTGATACACATGCTTTCACATCAAAAGCGTGACTCGCATAAATGGCAGCCCTCTCATCATTATAGATGATGACTTGTTCCGTCCCGCTCCCCGTCATATCGGCATGCACCGCATAGCCATGTAGTGGAAACTCGACAACAGTGTTCATCTCACCGTCGTACAAGGAAGGCCACACGTCTCCCCCTCTTCGGTACGCCAAAATCAAATCCAGCCCCCCTGCCTCCCAACCTCGCAGAGGCTCAATAATGGTCAGCCAACCGTCGGTTTGGCGATCTTCTTTCCAAATCTCCCGCCCTTCCCCATTTAATAGGAACAGCGCGTCCTTCCCTTTCAATCCCTTGCCATCATCTTCTCGAACAAGGCGATCTAGACCCGCTATTTGCAAGCCAGGTGAATCGCTGCAGAACTTGCCTAGAGCGATATGCTGTGACTCAATAGAACCTTCGTAGCGCCAAAGTTCTTTGCCCCAGCGATCGTACATGACCGTCACACTGCCGCCAATTACAAGCTCCGGTTCCCCGTCCCCATTCACGTCGCCAACCCAGATGCAGTCCGCATGGTCATCTAAATCATGACAGCTCCATAACTTACGTCCGTCGTGATCCAACAAATCATAACCAGCCATGACTTCATCCTTTCCATCGCCATCTAAATCGGTTACCCAGGGAAAATGCCCTGGATTCCCCTCATACGTCCATAATAAATTAAAATCGCGGTCCAATGCCCACAGCCTGTGATAGCGATCTTTCAGAATCACATCGCTGGCATAAGCACCACCGGTTAAATTAGCAACGATAATACAGTCATGCGCTTGCGCGTTCGGCAACTCATGTGAGGCCTTCACTTCCCCATTTTGCCCATTCAGAATGAGAAAGCGACCATCCATGACGCATAGCACCTCGAGAAATCCATCCCCGTCAATGTCAGCGATTTGAGCTGGATAATCCGAGCCAGGACTCCCTGCTTCAGGATCCGGCTTGCCTGTCTGCCACAGCAGCCTCCCTTCCAAATCAAAGGCCGTTAGGCACTGCACCTGATGTGGTATGTAACGAACATCTTTCCGATTGTCAGGCTGTACCAATACTATCTCCATACGACCATCTCCGTTAAGATCACCTAGGAGCATTTTACAGCGGGGTCCGGCCTCTTGAATATCAATTTTACCTATTAGAAATGGTTCTTTAATCGCTTTCCGCATTGTTTTCTCCTCCTTCATTCACCGATTCAGGAAGCCACTCCGATATGAGTTCCAACGCGATGATCGTGTTCAAAGACCATTGTGCGGCCTCATTTGTGTTCATCCAATCAATTTCACGTAATGTATCTACATGAGTAACATTGGACACCTTCTCCTGCAGATCAACCTTTGCAAATGCGCTTCCTAACAAAATCGACCAACACATCCGAGCCGTCTCATCATCCTGCTTGTAGTACGCGCCATATGCCGTTATCGCGGCACTGAGCACAGGATGTTCAAAATGTTTGGTAGATATTTGACCATGGGTCATCTTATCTTTTTCTTCCTGTGTTTGGTTATAATACACGCCAAGATCGGCCATCATGTCTTCCCATTCTGGATCCTTCAACATGCCAGCAAGCTCGAACCAGACCTGTGGTCCACCCATACAGATTGCCAAATGTCGTCCCCAATTATCGTCGCCTAGAGGCGTCAATAGGCCAGTTTTAGGATCGTAACCATAGGTTGGCCCTGAAATAAGCCGATAATTAGCCTCTTTGATACAATCGATGCCAACAAGAATCTTATCCCGATACTTTGTGTCCTCATAACGCTCCCACCGGGTCATCCAATTCGAGCTGAAAGCTGCCCAATCCGGCCCTACACGAATATGTGTCGAATGCTCATCCTTCGGGAAATACGCGCGCATCGGATCCAGATTCACGGTTGTATAATCGGAATCACGCACTTCGTCCATGACATCCCCGATTCGCTCATCTGCGGTTAAATAATAGAAGTATCGATGCAGACCCGCCATCCCAATTCGGGCTTCCTTACAGCCGCAACCCCAATGGACAACATTGTGCCTTGAACCCAGTCCTGCGTACTCGCCGAAATGGTATAGATCTACTTCACTGGTATGCCGAGTCATTGCTTCAGCCATACGGAAGATGTCACCTCGCCCCGTCCGCAAAAACATGATCCAAAGCCACATATTCGGAGCTAATTCCGTATTTTGCCATGCACATCCGCCTAAATCATAATTCCAAACATGCCTTACCGGATCGTAGCTATGCATGAAATCACCATAATCCCAGAATCCATACCATTTCCGTTGCTCGACTTCTCCTTGGTAAAATGAAATGATTCCATCGAGCCTATTCTCCAACTGCGCCTTTACCGTGCTGCTTCGATCCGGCAGGCTCCAATAGCCGAAAGCCCCCGATTCGTGATAATATGAAGGCTCGCAGACGAGCAGGAATGGTTTTTGCGTCTCTTCCTGCATATGCGCAAATAACTCTGGGTCTGGCGTTTCTCGCGTGCAGTAAAGCAACAATTCACTCGTATTGGCGATCCCATACGGAGTTGCGCGAAGTTCTTCAGCCCCTTCATACGAAGACTCAACGTGTGTTTCTGTATCATAATGCCGTAAATCCATTGGCGTTCCTTCAGGGGACCACATCCAGATGGTGAACGCAGCGTTCGATTCATCTGTACCGTGCACCTCATAACCGGATGGATGCTTTTCCCAGAAGTTGCGTAACCCCACAGCTAAGCCGCCGCCTTCACTGCCCACATATCCGAGACCACCAGCCCGTGCTCCGTCCGTTACTTTCACCCAGCTGCATCCCGCCTTCGTCCGCTTCCAAATCCGATAATGCTCGGACGAATCTTGCACGAGTTTGAAACTGCCCCACGTTGCTGAATCATCCAGCAATCCGAGAAAATAGCTATCCTCTGCGGGATCGAAATCAGTCATTTCCCCCAATGTCTGACGTTCAAATAGCTCCTTATACTTACCTTTCGTGCGACGAGTATGCAGCGTTTTGGGCGATTCACTGAAAGCTCCTCGATCACCTGCAAAGCGAATATGCCGATTATAGTGAGCGCCACGCATGGGTACACCGAAACGGATTCCTAACCCTTTGATGACATCCTCATGGGGATTGCCATCATAATAAAACGTATGCACAAGTTTAATTGTCTCCAGACCGGCATACGCATAGAGTCGTAGCGTAAAAGGAAGCCACTCCCTTGAACCTGTTGTTGAACGAAGTCTCCCGTCCAGCTTCACGACAGCTCGAATCGGTCCATCCTGTTCAATTTCAGCCCGCATTATGCGGCTTTCGAAGGTCTCTTCGCGACTCGTCCGCACACCGGATACAACGCTTTGCGCTTCCCGCAAGCAGATCAGCTCACCACCGCTGCATATTTCAATGCCATCACGGACGATACTGCGAAGCCATTGATCGCCTTGCTTTCCTAGCGTGCAGATCATAATCCCGGTATCGAGAATAATGGTCTCAGCTGTTTCGGTTACCAGAACGCGTTGAATGGCATCGGTCCTCTCTCCTTTTCCAACCACAAAGCCTGTGTGTTCGCCAGGATGAACTGCTGCTGCATGGGCCGACCATTTCACACTGCCATCCGGCCAGAAAGCCGTTGGCCAGCTTTGCATAGGCACTGTCGAAAGTCCGTTCACGGATTTCAATTGAAGTGATTCGTCACGACTCAGCTCACCTTCTCGCCATGGGATCCCCCACGTCATACCGACAGGTCTAGTTGCCTCTTCATGCAACCAGCGCAGCTTAATAGTCGAATTCATAACCAAGCGATCATCTCCTTTTCACATGTAGCCTCATTGTAGAAAGATGATTTCTTGCCAACAAGCGGACATTATTGTCTAGCAGTGATCGAACCGTTTGCACTATTTTGTTTACCTTGTACATTGTTGTTTATGAAGATCGACTGAGTTCTCGATAGCGAGTTGGCGTCATGCCCTCCTGCTTTTTGAAGATCCGATTAAAATACGTATGCTGATAGCCCACCTGATCGGCCACATCGTTGATACGCATTTCTGAGTCCCTGAGCAGCTCTTTGGCCTTATCCATGCGAAGCTCGGTCAAATAGTCGATAAAGTTTTTACCCGTCACCAGCTTAAAGGACCTGCTCAGGAAAAAAGGATTCGTCCCTGTATGCTCAGCGCAGTTATCTAACGAGATATCCTGCCTATAATTGATTTGTAAGTAAATCATCGCCTGCTCAATAATACGTTTCACTTGTGCATCGGACCGGCCTGATAGCTCCTTCATAAAGGGTCTCAGCACTTTTTCCTGAAACCAAGCCAAGATTCTCGAAGATTCCCGTATCTGAGAAAGTTGCTCATATAAGTTCGCTCCCTTAAAAAGCCGGTTGGGATTAATCCCAGATACCATAATCGCATGCTGAACATTGCCTAATAAATGCAGCATCCCTTGTTGTACCTCGATTTCTTTGGCTCCTTTACAGGTTAAAACCTCTAAGAATGCCACGAGCAGCTCGCTCGCTTCCCCTTCTTTTCCGGTCCGTAAAGCTTGAATTAGCTCCCGTTCCTGGGTAAATGGGTATTGTAGTTCCATATCCTCATCTCCTGCGAAGTTGTCCTGCTCCAAATCTATTATCTGATTCACATGATCGAAATAGCGAAAGCTTACTGCTTGCTTCGCGCGCTCGAAAGCCATGGGAATTTCTGAAACGCGAAGAACGGGTCGACTAATCGCTAAAGTCATTCTCATTTTTAAAATCCGGTTAATCGACAGTTTTAATTCATCGCTAAAGGATTGACAGGATTCTGTAAGTGACTGTCCCTCTGGACAAATTAGCAGAATACCCGCTGTCAGGTCATGGAAATTAAGGACGTTACTCTGTTCAAAATATTGCGAAGCCAACTCTTCCATCATATTCACAGCCGCGAAGGTCACGAGCCCTTCTTCTCCAAGCCGAAAGTTTCCTTCTACGCTCGTTATCCCAATTAATTGGACATAGAGAATAACGAATTGCTTATTCTTCACTTCCCACTTAAAACGCTCCATTCTGGTCAGTAAATCATCCTCTGAATACGCATTCAAATATCCCTGTAAAAGCTGATGTAAAAAGCTGTCTTTTAAGTGTGGCATCTGCTCGGTCAGTTTCGAATTCAGCGCCAAACTCTCGTTATGCATATGCATCCATTGCGACTCTAGTAACGAAAATTCATCTTTCAGCTCATGAGCCGTCGTATTCCCTCCAAGCATCGTGACTAACCGTTTAACAGGCACATAAATACGGCGCGAAGCTAACCAGGCGAGCAAGCCTGCGAGCAATAAAGCGATGAGACTAACGGTAATAATTAATTTCGAGATAAAAACAACCGGCGAAGTAATATTCGAAATGGGGGAAGCGGACACGAACGTCCAATCTTCCGCTATTCGGGTTAAGCTGCCATAAGAAACCGTATAGGTAGAGCCCTTCCAATCCATGAAGAAGGAGCCTTTCTTGGAGGATTCTAAGGCTATTTTGTCACGAAGCGCCTGTACAAAAGGGGATGACGCCGTGTTGCCATTCGCTGAAACGAACAGTTCACCTGTATCTTGAATCAAGAACGTCTCTCCCTCGTCATACGGTGTCAACGTATTGAGCATATTGGCCACCTTTTGACTATCAAAACGAAAAACTAAGACGCCAAACGGGTTCAAACTTCCCCCGGGAATGTGATGGACAAGCGTTAAATCTTTGTTCTCCGGATGTGCAGGATCAAAGGACCATTGCGTCCAGTAGGTCGTATTTTGCCCATGGATGAGCGGTTCATAACGATTGATCGGCATATTTCGTTCATCAAGTTTCATGTATTCAGGCGTGAATAACACCGAACTATTCCCACCTATGTATAGCTCCGCTCGCTTCACCATCGCATTAGAGCCCTGCATCGCAACTAAGGTTCTCGTAATATCTTGCGTGCGTTCAAAATTTCGAACAAAATCAAAGCCATTTAAGCTATAGTCAAATTTGTTATCAAATGCCCAGTGTGAAAGCAATAATTCCAGATTGCCCAATTGATCATCGATGTTCTGTGACCGTTGCTCGATTTGCCTATAGTGCAGCTGCAGCAGTTCACTTTCTACACGCCCGCCTGCTATCCAGTAAACCAGTGCACCCATCAGTAGACCTGGAATTCCCGATACGATGAAAATGGTGATTAAACTCTTTCTAAAGAAGCGTCCTTGTCCACCGATTGTCTTGCCAAGTCGTCTGGCAAGTCCTTCTCTTACTGCTCGTAACATGCACTCACCAACCGTTCGAAAGTTTAGTTTGGAGCGTAGACTTTACCTTAAAGCGTATAACGATTAGCGAGAAGGTGGAAGAGAATTTCCAGTGGATTTGTATTAATTTTCCGACTTTTTGGCGTTGTGCGTTCAAAAAAAGCCGTGTCCCCAGACACGGCTTCCACCTTATTTCTTTGCTGCAGCATACAACTCATTCATTTCTTTCACTAGATCATCGCCACCGGATTTCTTCCACGTCTCAAACGCTGCCTTCAAAGCGGCTTCGTCACTTTGGCCGACGATGAATTTAATGCGTGCATCGTTAATGATGTTATCCAACTGCTGACCTTTTTGCGAGTAAACCGAGGAGATGAACGGCTCAGCTGGATTGGCTACGATGTACTGCTCCGCATCCTTCTGGATCTGTGTCGTTTGCAAACGAAGCGGTGTTTGCTTCACCTTCAGGCCGCGATCCTCTGGGATGAACGGCAGCATTTGGTTTAAGCCTTCCACTTCGGACTCGAGAAGCGCTGTATCTTTACTTGGCACGAGCGCATCACCTTCCTTGGTGTAATGCTTGCCTTCAATGCCGTATCCAGCTAATGTTTGAAGATCAGGCTCATTCATTTGATCCAAAAATTTCAAAACACGCTTGAGCTCATCCTCCGTCTTCACGCTGGATTTGGAAATGGCGAGGATACCTGCAAATCCGGAGGTCGGTAATGCTTTCAGGCCATTTTTGCCAGTGACACCAATCATATTATCTACATAATGAATGTTAGGATTATCTTTGCCCTCTTTGGCAAGCGCCGCATGTATGCGATCATCAATACGTGTCGCTGTATCCGTTACGTCTACAATGACCCCTGCTTGATTATTGACGATAGGATCGTTCCACTTCGCTGAATCAAATACCGCAAAATCTTGATTGATCAGCTTCTCATCATACAGCTTTTTCATGAATTTAAGCGCTTCCAAATATTCTGCAGTTTGATGCTCAGGTACAAGCTTCCCATCTACGATACCCCATTTATTTGGCGCCCCGAACCAGAGCTTAATGGTATCGAAGCCGCTTGCCCATTGCCCCGTCCATTTGACCAAAACCATACCATATGTGTCATCCTTGCCATTTTTATCGGGATCTTTCTCTTTAAATGCTTTGAGCATCGCGTAGAAATCATCAATCGTTTTGGGCGGCTGCATACCAACAGCTTCTAGCCAGTCTTTCCGATAGTTGATCCCATTTCGACCCAAAGCACGGCCGCGATAAATGCCATAGTTTTTCCCCTCAATGGACGAATTGTTCATGATGACTTGATTGGATTTACTGAGATTCGGGTAATCTTTCAAGTATTTTCCAACTTCCCAGAACGCACCCGATTTAGCCGCATTTACGAAACTTGGGTTCTTTACATCACCAACATAGATGATCTGTGGCAGCTTCCCTGAAGCCAATGTAATATTAAATTTATCCGTGTACGACGCGTTAGGCACCCACTCCAGATGAATATTCGTATTCGTTTTTTTCTCAATTTCGGTCGTAACGGGCCCATCATCTTTCGGGAAATTCGTCTTGAAGATCGGAAGCATAATGCTGAGATCAAGTGGAGCAAGATTCTCTGGCGCCTTGGTCTGTGCAGCCGCTTGTGTTGGAGAAATAGATGCTGCCGGTGTCGCTGAGCCCTCTTTGTCACTGCTGCATCCAACGATGGTCGTCATAACTGCTGTGCCTACAGTTGCTACGGAAACCCATTTTTTCGCATTATTTTTCATCTAATCATGCCTCCTCTAGGATATGGACTTGCCTCTATCGTAATCCGTTACCCCTTGACCGAACCGATCAAGACCCCTTTGGCAAAATGTTTTTGCAGGAACGGATAGACAAGCAGGATTGGGATGGTGCCTACGACGATAACGGCCATCTTAATAGATTGTTCGGGCGGTTGCACAAAATTGGGATCCATGGAATTGATATCTCCTGCTGCTGCCTGTGATAATAAAACGATTTGTCTAAGCAATACTTGCAGAGGCCATTTTGCAGGGTCATTGATGTATAGCAAGGCCGAGAAGAAATTGTTCCAATGTCCGACGGCATAAAATAACGTAAAGGTTGCCAGCACTGGCATAGATAACGGCAGTACGATTCGCCAGAGTAGACCAAGCTCTGTACATCCATCGATTTTCGCTGCTTCCTCTAGCTCCGGGGGGAGCTCTTGGAAAAAGTTTTTGACAATAATGAGGTTAAAGGCGCTAATTGCACCAGGAATCATCAAAGCCCAATAAGTGTCCAACATATGCAGTTCGCGAATGACCAGATAGGTCGGAATTAATCCACCGCCAAACAGCATAGAGAAAATGATCAAATTCAAGACAGTATTCCGCCCCATCAAACTCCGCTTGGATAAGGCATAAGCCATGGTGACTGTGAAAAACAGATTCACAAAGGTACCTACGATCATGACATAGAGGGATACCCCGATACTTTGCATAATCGTATCCGTGGAGAATATAAAACGGTAGGCCGATAAGGTAAACGTCTCCGGAATGAGAAAAACCGCTCGCCTCGTTAACTCTGCATCCGATGCAAATGACCCGGCAATGACATAGAGAAACGGTAATATGGCAACGATGCCAATGACGCCAAGTACAACATAATTACTCACATCGAAGATGGTTCCAGAAACACTCTTATATTGTTTGGCCAAAACCCTCTCCTCCTTTACTCCATAGTAATCGGATCCTAGTAAATGCCTGATTGACCAAAACGTTTGGCTGTCCAGTTTGCGCCTAGGACCAAGATGACGCCAATAACCGCTTTGAACAAGCCGACAGCTGTACTGTAACTAAATGCTCCCTGTGTGATCCCCATCATGTAGACATAGGTATCGAATACTTCTGCCACATCCCGGTTCAGCGGATTTAACATAAGAAATATTTGTTCAAATCCATTATCCAGCACATCCCCCATCCGTAAGATGAGCAGGATGACGATGGTGCTTCGAATCGAAGGCAGTGTAATATGCCACAGCTGTCTCCAGCGATTGGCTCCATCCGTGATGGCTGCTTCATACTGTTCTACATCTACGCCAGCTAACGCTGCCAGAAAAATAATTGTTCCAAAACCGCATTCCTTCCACATCGTTTGAAGGATGATCATCGGCCGGAACCAGCTCGGACTAGCGAGAAAATCAATTTTATGTCCAACATATTTCTGTAATAGTTCATTTACGAGCCCGCCTTGTGTTGTTAGGAAAACATAAGTCAAGCTAGCAACGATGACTAAAGAGATAAAATGCGGCACATAAATCAAGGTTTGAATCGTTCTTTTGTAGAGATTTACTTTTATCTCATTCAGAAGTAAGGCCAGTACAATCGGTGCCGGGAAGTAGAAGACCAAATTGTAGAATGAGAGCAACAGCGTATTACGGAGCAGCATAAAGAACTCCGGATTTTGAAAAAATACACGAAAATGCTCCAAGCCAACCCAATCGCTCTTCCAAAATCCAAGAAAGGGCTGATAGTTCTTAAAGGCAAGCAGCACACCCCACATGGGTACATACTTGAAAATAATGAAATACAACAAGCCCGGCATCATCAGCACGTAGATCCATTTATCCTTGCGCAACCTGCTACACATCTGCGTTCTACGATGTACTTTTACATCTGAAGCTTGAACGATCCCTATGTCGCTAGAAGCAGCCTCTTGCTTCATTCTCTTCACCTCCATCTGTTGATCGCCTTGTTCGCGTTGTAGCCCTATTATGTCTCGACTGGCATTTACCGCCAATCAGACATTCTTGTAAGCCCTTCCAATTTCTTAAATTCATCATCGCTCAAGAAAGTGCAAACCCTTCAAAACAATTCAAATGCCCTAATATTTCCAGCAAGAATGTGTTATTGCCCCTGACTGGAATAGCATTTATAGTAGAAACTAACTTTCAGACACAGAGGATGGATGATGAAAATGGGAAATAAGTTGTATCACGGCGCAGCCTGGTATCCAGAGCTTTGGGATGCCTCTGTCATTGAGCAAGATATCGCGTTAATGAAACAAGCTGGCATAAATGTCGTGCGAATTGGCGAATTCGCTTGGTCCAATATGGAACCCACTGAGGGTAAAATTGATCTTGGATTTTTTGTTAAAATGGTGAATCTTCTGCATGAAAATGGCATCGAAACCGTTATGTGTACGCCGACACCTACACCGCCGATTTGGTTCACGCATGGGCATCCTGAGCGGATGTATGTGAATGATCAGAGGCAAGTTATGGGCCACGGCTCACGTCAACACGCTTGTACGAATCACCCCTATTTTCGCGAGAAAGCTGCCCTCATCACGGAGCATATTGCACGAGCAAATGGCCGCTTACCAGGCGTGATCGGTTGGCAGATTGATAATGAATTTAAAGCACATGTATCCGAATGTATGTGTGCAACCTGTCTCACGCAGTGGCATCAATGGCTGGAAGCGAGATATGAAACCACCCAGAAGCTGAATGAAGCTTGGGGCACGCAAATATGGAGCGAATATTACCATAGCTTCGAGCAAGTCCCGCAGCCAGGTCCTGCGCCGTTCTTGCATAATTCGTCTCTCAGCACGATGTACCAACGATTCTCGATGGAGAAAATCGCACAGTTTTCGGACGAGCAAGCAGCCATCATTCGACGATTCTCCGATGCGCCCATTACGCATAATAGCAGTGTTGCCTTTAGTGTGGATAACGAGCGGCTGTTCCGCGAGCTGGATTTTGCCTCCTTCGATACGTACGCGACGTATGATAATCCAGCGAATTATTTATTAAATAACGATCTTTGGCGTAATTTCAAAAGTGGACGCGATTATTGGATCATGGAAACGAGCCCATCCCATGCGGCTTCCCTTGCAAGTTATGCGAAGCCTCATCCCAATGGCTATCTCAAAGCTGAAGCTGTTGCCGCTTATGCACTTGGTGCAGAAGCATTTTGTTACTGGCTTTGGAGGCAACAGCGGGCAGGCTGCGAGCAGCCTCATGGCTCCGTCATCTCCACGTGGGGCAAGCCTACCGTTGGCTTCCCGAACGTGCTGGAAGTCGAGCAGGCGAGACAAGAAATCGAAGCGACGATCTTAGCTACACGGCCTACGCAAGCCGAAGTGGCCATGACGTATTCCGATGTGTCCAAAGCGTTCCTGAAAACGGAACCGCACCAAGGGCTGAATCATCGCGGCCTCACGACCGATTTCTATGAGCGGATCCTAAACACAGGCATTCACCGGGATGTGGTCCCAGAAGGTGGAGATCTGACTGGCTACAAACTGCTGTTCACGCCATTTCTCCCTTATATCTCCGCTGATTTGATTCAGCGTGCTGCGGCATTCGTCGCCGTAGGCGGCGTGTGGGTGGTAGGCCCACTCTCTGGCGGGCGTACAGAAGAACACACGATGCATACGAAGGCAGCGCTCGGTGATTTAGAGCAATTAGCCGGTGTGGAAACTGTCTACACGTTCCCTATGGATGGCAGCAACTCCATCGGCAGCGCTTTTGACATCGCCGCCCCGCTCTCGCTCTGGAGCTCCGTTTTCGAACCGAAAGAAGCCGTTGCCGTTGGCACTGTGACCTCGGGACTAACGCCAGGATTGGCTTTCCTGACCGAGAAGAGTCACGGCAAAGGGAAGATCGTCATGCTCGGTTCCATGCCAGCAGGTGATGAGGGCGAGGAGATGTTGAACCGTCTCATCGTGCACTATGCGGACGCTGCAGGCGTTTCCCTTCGCACCGACGTGACTATCGGAACGATTGTCGCACCAAGACATGGTGCTGATTGCGACATCTGGGTCGTCGTTAACATGGACGGCGCAGGCGGCAGCGTAACCCTGCCACAGGATGGTTTCGATCCGAATACAAGAGCGATTTACCGTGCCGGTCGACTTGAAATTGGCCGCTATGAGCATAAAGTAATCCAGTTTCATCGATAAGTGCTGCGCTCAGCTCTAGATAACCAAAGGGGTGTCCCAAAAGCCAAACAGAATTGCGATCGGGGCAAAATTTGATTAGCCCCTTTGTTTCTGGCTATTTTAAAACAAAACAAAGCTATCGCTTAGGTCTTATTAGACCTTTAGAGACAGCCCCGTTTAAGCGAGTACTTGCTGAATAGGTAATCCTAGTGGGCTTATTGCCTTAGTAGTCGTGATTATTCATGCGATAAGCCCACGGCGAGTGCGTAATGGTCCCATGAGGTGCCATTTTGAGCGCATACTCGCATGATAAGCATTCCTAGCGTGCCTATCGCTTCAGATCTTGTAATTATTCGTAGGATAAGACCACTGCGGGTGCTTATTGGTCAAAAGAATATAGTTACTATAGAAGTAGTAAGTGCTACTTACGGGACGTCCTCTTCGTTTTCCCATAGTAATCGCGAAACAAAAAAAACTCCAGTCACATGTTCGGCCATTCCCTGTGAAAGTCACAGAAAGCCGAAATGAAACTGGAGGTTTTCATCTAACTCAACACCCGTTCCCGAAGCTATTCTTCCTCGAAAGAAGCACCTCTGCAAGGAACGTCAAGGTTAAGCCTTGTCCCCAACCTTGAATACGTTTATCAGGCACGCCTTTGTAGCCTTCGGCATTCTTCATCACGGCTGTACCTGCAGACACACCCGTTACGGTTCCATCCTCAGTGATGCGTGCCAAAATACCGTCGATCGACTTCTGCGTGTACTTGTTGTACAGCCTGCCGCGGGTTAACAGCGCTGTCGCGATACCCGATGAGCCTGACGTTTCGAGCGGAGCCGTCTCATCATCCACGATCGTGTGCCACAAGCCGGATTCATCCTGTAAACGGACGAGTGAGCTCAGTTGATCACGCAGCGAGCCATCGATGATCATGAATGACGGATGCGTCACGGGCACCAGATGGAGCGCACGCGCCATCGTTAATGCTGCCCAGGAGTTACCGCGCGCCCAGAAGATGGACGACATATTATTCTGTGCAATGTTATCCCAGCCATGATAATACAGGTTGGTTTTAGCATCCTGCAGGACATTCTCATGTCCGTGATATTGCTTCAATCCATCCTCGAAATAATCTTCACGATTTAGCAATGTACCTACACGAAGTAGGAAGTAACCGGCCATGAACATCGTATCAACCCACGCTTGCTCAGGGAAATTATAAGTCTCTGAATTCACCGTATGCTGGAGAATATCATTGCCGAATCGCTCCGCTTCTGAAGTCAGGAACTCAGCCATTTCCTTGACTGTGTCGAGATATTTCTCCTCTTTCGTCACTTCATACAGGGTCAGAAGGGAATGTCCGATAGATACCGCATTAACGGAAAGCTTCGGTAAGCCATCCTCCATATTTTCGTCCACCCAAGCCTTCAGCCTAGTTAAATACGACTCATCTCCTGTCGCCGCGTACGCTTCACAAACGCCATAGAACGCAACGCCACCTGGCCAATCCCATCCAAAGTCCATCCGAAAGGTGCGATCTACCACCTGGTCAATCACTGATTTGATCTCATTGTCATCAAAAACTAATTTCGGCATGTCTATAAGTTCCCCTTTCATCTTCTATCCTTTCAAACCGCTAGTGCTAATCCCTTCAACAATGTACCGTTGGAAAATGAAGAACACCGCAATAATCGGTACAAGAGACGCAGATGCCATTGCGAACATGCCGCCCCAGTTGTTCACGGACTCTCCGTCTAAGAAAAGCTTCAAGGCCAAAGACACAGGGTACAGGCTCGGTTTATTTAAGTAAAGCAGCGGGTTAATAAAATCTTCCCATCGCCAGTAGAAGGAAAAGATCGTTGATGTGATGAGTGCCGGAACGATAAGTGGCACCAAAATTCGGAAAAAGATACTATATTTACTGCATCCGTCCATTTTAGCAGCTTCATCAAGCTCAATGGGAATCGTCCGAATGAACTGCATAATCAAGAAGATAAAGAAGGGAATCGCAAAGAACTGCGGTACGATAATTGGTTTAAAAGAGCCAATCCATGCTAACTTCGAGAATAGTACGTATTGTGGAATGATGGTAACGTCATGCGGAAGCATCATGGTTAGCATCATACAGCCAAACCAGAAGTTTCTTCCAAAAAATGGAATACGTCCAAAAGCATAAGCAACGAGTGCAGAACTTGCCACCGCGCCGATCGTAGACAGGATCACGATATAGAATGAGTTCAGGAAGAAGCGGCCGAATGAATTGCCTGCAAAGCCTCTCCAGCCCGATTGAAAGTTCTCCCAAGCAATACGGCTCGGAATCAAGCTGTAGGCGGTTGAGAAAATTTCGTCATTTGGCTTCAATGAGCTTGCCAGCAGCCAAATGATGGGATACATCATCACGAGTGACAATAGGACTAAAAGGAGATGATAGCCAAAGCGTTTGTAGTTGTAGGAAAATGCCATGTTATTTCTCCCCTTTGTTTTCGTAGTAAACCCAATATTTCGAGGTTTGGAAAATCACAAGTGCAATGATACCGACTAGGATCAGCATGACCCACGCCATCGCGGACGCATAACCCATTTCGTAGAATTGGAAGGCTCTGCGGTATAAGTACAAAGAATAAAGCAATGTATTGTCTAACGGTCCGCCTTCGCCGCGTGAAATGATGTAGGCTGGCGTGAAGGTCATGAATGCAGAAATCGTTTGCATAATCAGGTTGAATAGGATAATCGGGCTGAGCAGCGGGAGGGTAATTTTGAAAAACTGGCGAACTTTATTCGCGCCGTCCACGCTAGCCGCTTCATAATAAGAAGCTGGAATGTTTTTGAGACCTGCAAGGAAGATGAGCATGGAAGAACCGAACTGCCAGACTGACAAAGCAATGAGTGTCCATAAGGCCGTCGATGGGTTCCCGATCCAGGAGGTATCCGTATGAATACCGATCACACCTAGTGCGGAATTCAGCAAGCCTTTATCTCCAAATACTTGCGTCCACATGATGGAGACTGCCACGCTGCCCCCAATCAAGGAAGGCAAGTAAAACGCGGAGCGGTAAATGCCGATACCTGAAATCGCTTTATTCAGCAGGATCGCTACCATCAAGGCGAAAGCGAGTCGCAATGGCACGCTAGCGAAAACGTACGTAAAAGTTACACTAACGGACTTCCAATACTTGTCGTCAGCCGTAAACATTTTGTGATAGTTGTCAAAGCCTATAAAATTCGGTGCATCAAACAAGTTGTAATCCGTAAACGAATAAAAGAGTGAAGAAATGATGGGATACAGCGTAAAAATGAGAAATCCCAGAATGAAAGGGGAAGCAAATACGTACCCCACCAGGTTGTCGTTATAACGCAGCTTGTTCATTGGTGATCAACCCCTAACCTCGATTTAATGGAGTGGAAGCCTCGCTTCCTCTCTTCTCTATCTTTATTATAAAAGAGTTGAAACTCAGCCAGAAGGCAAAAAACCGTTGTGTTTGTATAAATATCAGACTGAAAGTAAACGGTTACGGCGACATCACAGAAGCGATGCAGGACAATTCCTATCTTATGTAAGCCGCGTGGGACGCGGCTTTTTCAAATGAAGAAAGCCCCCGCACAAGAATGCGGAGGCTTTCAGAACAAGCTTATTTTTTGTTTTTAGCCAAGATTGCGTTCGCATCCTTACGGAATTTCGCTGCGCCCTCTTCAACTGTCAATTTTTTGTACATAATTTGTTCAGCTGTATCCTTCAACAGCTTCTCAACTTCAACGGAGCCAATTGGACTTGGCGGATCCATTGGGGAAGCATTTTTCTCCGCCCAAGCGACGTATTCAAATACTTTCTTTTGCTCAGGAGACAATAACGGCATCAAAGCTTCTTTCACCTTGGAGGAAACTGGCACGCCGCGCTCACCCATGATGATTTTGTTTGCATCGATATCATTAATCAAGAAGTCGATGAATTTTGCTGCTTCTTCTTTGTTTTTGGAGCTTTTGGAGACAGACCAGAACATACTTGGTTTCAAGAACAACGCTTTGTTTTGACTCCAGCTTGGCGTTTTCATGATATCGAGCGTGCGTTTCGCAGCTGTATTAAAGCCAATGAACTGATTGGACCAAGCAAATGTAGCAGCCGCATTGCCTAGCACCATTTCATCATCTTCGGCCAATCCTTTTTTCTGTGCCAACTTATCTAGCGGTAGCAAGTAACCGGAATCATACCATTTTTTGTACATCGTGTAGTAGTCTACGAACGCTTTATCATCCGAGTAGCCAAGTTGCGTACCATCAGTAGCATATAGCTTTTGACCAACGCTTCTCAAATAGAAAGGGAAGTATACGTCATGACGAAGATCGCCAGCAAGCAGTTTGCCTTTAGCTTTCAGCGTCGCGCCGATTGCGTCCAAGTCACCAAACGTCCAATCATCTTTTAACGTAATTCCATTGTCTTTCAACATCTGTGTATCGACAGTAGCACCCAGTGCATTGGAGCCTGCGTTCATAGCAACCAATTTACCATCCACTTTACCGCCAGAAAGGCTGTTTTCTGCAATATCTTTCACGTTCAACAGACCACTCGTTGTATACGGTGTTAAATCTTCCAACTGTCCTCTAGTTCCATATTGCGTCAAGTAGGAAACGTCCATTTGGAAGACATCAGGCAATCCATTCGCAGCAGCTTGTGGAGCAAGCTTTTTCCAATAATCATCAAAAGCCGCATATTCCGACTCAATTTTCACATTTGGATGCTTCTGTTGGTACAATTCAATCAATTTAAGTGTGTAATCATGACGCGCTTGTCCTCCCCACCATGAAACACGAAGAGTAACTGGATCTGCTTTGGCACTTGCTGTCGCTGCTGCACTTGCTGCTGGGCTCGCACCCGTACTTGGACTGCTCGTGGAGCTGCTTGATCCATTGGATCCGCAACCTGCTAGTAATAAGGCAGCCGAGATTACAGTAAACATGACTTTTTTCATCTGTATTTCCTCCCCAAATTGTAATCGTTTTCTTTCTATTCGTATTATCTCGCTGAAAGGAGGAAAGGTTAATCCAAAATACAGTCCTAATTGTTTAAAATGCAGAGGTCTCTGTCGATTTCATGTACTCAGAAGGTGTCGAACCCCGATATTTTTTAAATACTTGGCTAAAATATTGCGGGTTATCTCCAAAGCCAAGTCGCTCTGCGAGCTCAAAAATTTTGATATCCGCATCTGCTGCAATTAATTCAGTCGCTCTTGTAATCCTAGCTTTCATGACATAATTCGAAAACTTTTCACCTGTTTCTTTCTTGAAGAGTTTCCCCAGATAGTCCGCATTCATATAAAGCATTTCATGGGCTACCCAGTTCAAGCTAAGCTCCGTGTTCCCCATTTGATCATTAATGACGTCAATAACCTTCTGAACGATTCCGCTGATCTTCACTTTATTCATGCCATAGAATCGTTCCGTCATGCTCGTTACAATATTCCCCATAAAAGATTGGATAGCTTGGAGTGTGTTCATCTCCACAATCGTTGGAATTTGCGCGAAATAAGCATTCATTTCTTCCGGGGCACAAATGCGTACAAGTGATACGAACTGCTGAATGACATACGACTTGGTCACATCGATATCCAGCTGCGCTTCCTTCAATCCACAGATGAAATCATGTAAAGCTGCCTCCGCTTCCTCCCGATGGCCCGAACGTACCGACATGTTCAGCCGTTCCTCGTCCCAGCCAATCTCTTTGGTCGGAACCGATTGGGAGACAGCCGTATCTTTGCGTGTGATTAGACTGCCTTCACCCAAATAGAAGCGGTAATTCAATAAGCTCAAGGATTCCTTATAGAGCTGCCTAGCCTTCGTAATATGACCCGACTCGCTTAACGCGATCGTCGCATCCATTTTGTAATACATGTGGAAAGTGTCCCGTATATGGTAAATCTTCTCTTGCAGTTGATCGATATGCTCAGGTTCCTCCAGCAGCATCAAGACATGATTCCCAATTGTCGTACTCAGAAGAGGGCTCTCTAAAATTTCCTGAGCAATATTCTTAATGGCAAATAACTGCTCAAACTCAAAACCTTCTTCCAACTGGAATAAGAGCAATCGAATCTGATAGTCAAAATCGAGCTTAAATAAGCTCCGAAAATAGTCCCAGTCCCAATGACCATAGGTTTTATTCGTTACGAATTCCTTCAGGAACTGCTCTTTCACATGGGGCATGACCTTCTCCAGCTCAGCCTTCATGTTCAGAACGAACGATTCCTTACTCGTTTCTTGTTCCAGCTCCGCGACAATCTCCTGCAGCGCTTCGCCAATTTTCCCTTCATTGGTCGGCTTGAGTAAATAATGCTTCACACCGTATTGCATCGCTTTGCTCGCATAATCAAACTCGCCAAAGCCGGATAGCAGCACAATTCGAATGTGTGGATAGGCATCATGTACCCGCGCAACTAACTCTAAGCCATCCATGCCTGGCATCCGAATATCACTGATAATGATATCAGGCGTTTGTTTCTGTATAAAATCAAAGGCCTCCACACCGTTTCGCGCAGTGCCAATCAGCTCGGTTTGCATAGACTGCCAGTCGACCATTCGGGAAATCCCGTCCAAAATAATGCGTTCGTCGTCAACCAATAATACTTTATACATCCATTATTCCTCCAATCCTTTAGGCAAAATAAGAATGACACGGGCACCGTGTTCCACGGTTTCATCCACTCGGATCCCATACGTTTCGCCAAAGGCGAGTTTAATCCGATCATCGATGTTTAAGAGTCCAATGCCCTTGCCTTTGGTTGTCACTTCGCCACTGCGTAATCTCTCGATAATTCCTCTTGGAATACCAGGACCCGTATCTTCAACTGCTAGAAAGATGCCTTCCTCTGTACTCCAGCCTCGAATCGAAATTTCGCAGGGCTCAATCGTCGACTCCAAAGCATAATGAATCGCATTCTCCATCAACGGCTGCAGCGTCAACTTCGGAATAGAGCGCCCCATCAGTTCATCAGGCACATCCAGTTTGAATACTAAACGCTCTTCAAAGCGAATTTTCTGAATCGTTACATAGCTGCGAACGATGTCAATCTCTTCACTCAGTGGAATGATCGGCTCTTTCAAGTCGACAGAATGACGAAGTAAATACGCGAGCGCTTCCACCATCTCGGAAATTTTGGCTTGTTTGTTCACCTTAGCCATCCAATTAATCGATTCCAACGTATTGTAAAGAAAATGCGGATTAATCTGCGACTGCAGCGCCTTAAATTCTGTTTCTTTCAGGAGGAGGCGATTCGCGTAATTCTCCTGAATTAGCGTATTAATCCGTTCAATCATAAAACGGAAGCTTCGTTGTAGTAGGCCTATTTCATTCATGGCAACTTGTCCACCAGAAGGAAAGAGATTGGCTTCTTCGAAGTTCCCCTTCTCCGCGAGCTTCATCCGAATCATCAATTCGTCAATCGGACGCGTTAAGCCTATCGAGAACCGAATCCCAAGTAGGATAACCACAGCAAATATCGCAATAAAGACGAAAACAACCATTTCTTTAATAAACACGATGCGGTCAAAAATTTGATTAAACGGCGTAATATTCAAATAGGTCCAACCCGTATTATGCGATTGAATCTGTGCGATGAAATATTCTTTATCATCAATCTGCTGGATTTCATACCCTTTAACAGCATCTTTCGGCTTCGCAATCCGGCTCCAATCGAAGGAAGGTTCTCGCGGGAAGATGACGCTTCCATCCGATACAATCATCACGTCTCCCTCTTCCGGAGCGATATCACGCACGATTTTATCAATATTAATGCGAATTACCAATGTACCTAAATAGTCCAAATCAAAATTCGTTTTATGAAACGATCGGATTTCTCGTGTAATGATCAAAGCTGGATCCTTACTGTCAGGATAAATCCAACGATTTTCTCCCATGCCATCTGCGGCAACGGCCTTAACTTGCTTTTTCCGATCCTCATCCATCTTGAGAATGTTGCCGCCTTCATGGTCGTTCCCCGACGCATCCATAATTTGTATCGAATACAGATAGGGCTCTTCTCCGGAATAACTAATCAGACGGTCAATCAAATATTGACTAATGATCAGTCTGTCATAATCTGACGGATTTTTTTTGAGTGAGGTCAGCCAATCTTGCACCTGTTCCTCGGACATAATCCTATATGACAATTGCTGTAAGCGTTTAAGCTCTGTTTCGATAGCTGTAGACGACAGATTGAGAACACTCGACGATTTCTCATAGATTTGTCCGTCGTAAATGGAGAACACATACTGCTGTGTAATGATTGTGAAAGTCAACGAAAGCGCGATAATCAACGTAATCAAAATGGATAACTTGTTTTTGATTCTCATATGTCGATACGTATCGATCATAGAACGTAACCCCATGGTTGGCTGACTCCCTACGTCATTTAGTAAGTCGATTATGGCACTGAGCGGGATAATGGTCAACGGTCAAATAAAATTCCTGCAGGGCCACATCCCGACTCAAAATCTTTCTATGCAGCAAATTATGGTATACTAATTGAAGCAAAGAAAGCTTTATTTCATAGGGATTGAAGGTGCTTCATGGACTATTTACTATTCTCGCGACTCTCCCGTTTAGACGTGAAATGGATCTCTGAATTACGAGGTAATGATGACTTTGGACGCGAGAAATCTAACCCTTTTTTCGAGTTAATTATGGTGACTGAGGGGCCGATTTATCTCCAGGTAGGTGAGGATCACCTTGAACTCCAAAGTGGGGAAACGTTCTTGCTGATGCCGTGGGAACAGCACGGCGGCTGGAAACCGATTGCAGCGCAAAGCGGCTTTTATTGGGTTCAGTTCGCTGCTGATCCGGGTTTGCGCATGCATACTGAAGAGGCCGATTCCCGCCTCCCAGCTGCACCAACAGCGACACAGGATTTGCGAACGGCCACATCCGAAAGTCTTACAGACTTTCTGCTATTACCTCGTCGCGGTAAGCCTTTCAATCGCTACGAGATGCTGGGCATTTTCGAGAACATACATCAACAATTTAACAAACCTAAAGGCTACTTCCGATACCGCACCTCTTTGCTTTTAGGGCAAATTCTTGAGCGGCTTGCGCAAGATTTAGTAGATCAGAAGCAGGTACAGAACGAAGTGTCTTCCACCTTTCTGCTGTATCGAAGAATCGTGAATCTACTGGACGAAACCTATACATCTAATCCTTCCAGCAAAGAGCTCGAAAGTGCACTTCACCATCATTACGATTATTTATCCCAAATATTCAAAAAATATGCCGGGATGCCCATTGGCTCCTATGTGCATCAATTGCAAATCCAAAAAGCCAAGCACCTGCTAACCAGCTCGACTAGTATCATACGAGATATCGCGGATATCGTAGGTTTCCAGGACCCCTTCTATTTCTCCCGAATATTCAAAAAGCTGGAAGGCATCAGCCCCCAGCAATATCGTGATGCTATTATGCAACCATCGTCTAATCAGTTAGACTAGCTGCTTGCTACGCCATTGATAAACACAAGTGGAATGAGTCCCTTCGTTGGACGTCCTTGCGAAGTGATTTCAGCGATGAGATCGTAACGAGCTTCCTGCAATCCGTTCGGTATAAGTGTAAATGACAACTCTGTACGCCCGACATGACAGTGATACTGTTCCAAGGAAGCACCCACTTGCGGTCCTGGCGAAATCGTCCAGCCTATTGGCAAATGCCATTTGATTTGCAGCCATTGCTGCATGAACAGCTGATTATCGATAATCAACTTGATCGTTTTGGGTGTACCTTCTTGAATAAAAGGGGCCTCTGTATAGTCGACAATCGTGGAGAAAATAACGAAATCGTAAGCGACCTGAAATGGGCTTTGGCTGAGCTTATCCGCGAAGCTGCGCTTCGTCCAAGCATTGATTTGCTGCGGTTGGCTAAACAATTGCTTCTGCTCCTTGACTTCGATCGTATAGCCATCAGCTGCGGTGACAACGTCACACAGTTGGCTGCCTAGGAACGAAGGAGTCAAACGGATGATGCGATCTGTAAGCTCCGTTACTGTTTTGGGAATACGTAAGCCTTGATCCCCAAGATTCAAGCACAGCGTTTTGATCGAATCCCCGATTGGATCTGTCCATTTGGTTGGAATGCTTTCTGCTCCGCCAATTATTCCCATAATCGAGCCAATCGTAGCGGCCGTGCAGTCGGTATCTTCGCCACAGTTGTTGGCAATACAGATACTTTCGCCGAAATCGCCCTCTCCATAAAGCCAGCCAAGGATCGTTATCCCCACGTTGCTAGGCGCATCGTACCCCATCTTACCAACCGGGACATCCGTCGGTAAATCCTCTGGACGCATCGCGAGAATACCGAAGCTTCCGGGGACGTCGTTCAAGACTTGAATACGCGCTTCTTGCCAAGATAAACCTTTGGCGTGTGCTTCTCTGACGGAAGCAACTCCCTTGGCTACGCCGGAATCTGCGGGAATGTAAGACAAACCAATATCAATTAACGTATCGCGATTACTCTCGACGAAAGCTGAGCTCTGGATAGCTGCGAAGAAAACTTCCGCGTACACGCCCTCATGACTATGATCAACGATAGCATCTTCATAGGCATATTTGACTGCAATATCCGGGTTACCCGGTGCCAAGCAAGCCCAAATTTCGGAGCGAATGTAAGCGCCATTACTATCGCGGTACACATTGTTCACATACCCCGATAACGGAGGGACAATGCCTTGGCGCATGTTATTTTTACCCGCTCCATACTCGCCCCAATTCGGTACGATATACGACAACCAATATTCGCTTAAAATTTGAGCATTCACATTGCGGCCAAATTTCTCCGCTGCATTCAACCAGACCAGCTGCAAATCCAAGTCATCATTGGGCAACGGTTCCCCATTCAATTCTTGCGTGTAGAAATCAACATCAAACACCCCGCGTTTGCACTCGAATGGCGCTCCTAGTGTGCCACCTACATTTTTCCCAATCCAACAGCCCATCAGCTTCGATCTGTATGCGTTTAAACTTAATTTCATCGTGAACCCTGCCTCCCAAAATAGCTTTCTCACTTGCTAATCTGAGTATATCAAGGGCAATGGTAACGCTAACATATACGATTTAGAGTATATCCGCTTATGAATCATCTGATTTATCCATGTGATTTAGGCCCTATAGGTCCGTGGAGAGATACCCATGTAAGTGGTAAAAGCGCGAGTAAACGCGTACAGCTCGGAATAACCGAGCGAATAAGCGATCTCTGTGACAGACAGAGTCGTTGTTTTGAGCAGCTCTGCCCCTTTCTCCAGTCGCTTGCTGGCCAAGTATCGTTGCGGAGAGGTACCATACTTTTTCAGAAAAGCTGCATACAAATGGGATCGATGATAGCCGAATTGGTGTGCAGCATCCTCAACCCGAATCTGTTCCGTATAATGGAGATCGAAGAACTCCTTGACCTGCTGAAGCCAATTCTCTCTCTCATTCGGTGCGGCTCTGTTCACTTGCAAATCCATCTTGTAGAAAAGCTCGCTGAGTAAACGCTGCACCAGAAATTTGTGCCACTTCGAGGAAACTATAACACCTAGTATACTTCTCAATGTCTCTCCGACCTCATTACTCATGATCTCTTTTAACCAATATTTATTTGGCGTGAGTCCGAACTCTGCCGTTACGAGTGGAAGTTGATTGCCCTCCATGGCCAACCAGATCATTTTCAGAGGGGGATCTTCTTCCGCTACTTGCATCGTTTCGTAGATATAAGACTGACCCGGAAACAAACAAAACAGATCTCCCTCACTTAATTCTACAGCATGTTCAAGAGAGGTCACTCTTACATTTCCTTGTGTAATCCAGTGAAAGCTCGTTTGTTCAATGACCTTAGGTCCAATGTGATACGTACGTTTCGCAATATTCTGTCCTGCTCGGACGATCCAACAGCCGCTAGTTAATTGAAAGGGTTGGGGTAATAAGTACCACACATCAGCAAACTCCATCTCAAACTCTTGCATCCGACACCTACTTCCATCACTTCAAGAACTCTCTTAAGCTTAATAAAAACAAGACATAATGACAACTTCTAACATTCTGTCATTTTGTATTTGATCCTATGTTTTTATACTACAAATAGAGAGTCATGCAGCAATAGAAAGGTGGACTTTATCACATGAAGAAACCAAATATTCTACTGATCACCAGCGATCAGCAGCACTGGAATACGATTGGGGCATTCAATTCTGAGATATCTACTCCCAATTTGGATCGACTGGTCAATGAGGGGACAACGTTTACGCGGGCCTATTGTCCGAATCCGACATGTACTCCGACAAGATCTTCGATCATTACGGGCCAGTACCCTAGCCAGCACGGGGCCTGGACGTTAGGCACCAAGTTACTGGAAGATCGGCATACCGTTGGCGAGGATTTTAAAAAGGCTGACTACCGCACAGCGCTAATTGGCAAGGCACATTTTCAACCGCTAAAAGGAACTGAGGAATATCCCTCTCTAGAGTCGTATCCGATTCTGCAAGACCTCGAGTTCTGGCAATCATTCGATCAACCTTTCTATGGCTTTGATCATGTGGAACTTGCGCGGAATCATACGAACGAAGCTCACGTGGGACAACATTATGTGCTATGGCTGGAAGAGAAGGGTCTTACGAACTGGCGTGATTATTTCGTCGCTCCGACGGGAAATATGGATCCTAAGCAGCTCCATCATTGGGCTATTCCAGAAGAATTCCATTACAATACTTGGATTGCCGAAAGAACCAACGCCCTGCTGGAGCAATATCAACAATCGGACGAAGGGTTCTTCCTGTGGTCCAGTTTTTTCGATCCGCACCCCGATTATCTCGTCCCTGCTCCCTGGGACACGATGTATGATCCGAATAAGCTAACAATCCCTACCGCGACACCAGGCGAACACGAGAAAAATCCGCCGCATTTCCGTCTGACACAAGAGGATCAACCCGACTTTTCCTATTTAAACGAAAGCGGTTATGGCATTCATGGGTATCACTCTCATTCACAGCTGCCTGACCATGAGCGCAAACAAATCGTCGCCACGTATTACGGCATGATTAGCTGTATGGATGCGCACATTGGCCGTATTCTTGATCGGCTTGATGCACTAGGCCTAGCGGATAATACGATTGTCGTCTTTACGACGGATCATGGTCATTTCTTCGGCCAGCATGGCCTTCAATACAAAGGCGGCTTCCATTACGAGGATCTCATTAAGCTGCCGTTTATCGTCCGCTATCCAGGTCACGTGCCTGCCGGACGAACGTCCAATGCGATTCAATCGCTCGTCGATCTCGCGCCAACCTTTCTATCCTTGGCTGGTCTGCCTATTCCGTGTTCCATGACAGGTCTGGATCAAAGCCTTGTTTGGACAGGAATTCTCGAACGGGTTCGCCAACATGCGATCTGTGAATTCCGCCATGAGAAGACGACCATTCATCAAAAAACATATGTCGATGAGCGGTATAAGCTAACCGTTTACTATAACCAAACCTACGGTGAAATCTTTGATCTCCACGAGGATCCTGGTGAAATCAATAATCTGTGGGACGATCCTGCGTTTAAAGAGCTGAAAGCGAGCTTGCTGCTTTCTTATATTTGGGCAGAGCTGGGTAAGGAGCCGCTGGCGATGCCGCGGATTTGGCATGCTTAGCAGAATGTAAGGATGTGTTCGGCTGGATTCCCTCTATAAAAGAAGAAGCTCCCAGAATGTAGTCATCTGGGAGCTTCTTCTTTTATAGGACCGTCTGAAAACCGGTTGTATCAGCATGTTTATACTTAATCCCTGATTCTCTGGTCGAGATCACCATCATATCTCGCCAAATCAGCAAATCCGTAACCTCGGCTTGGGCATTCAAAGCTTGCATCATGAAACTTCCTCTGAACTCGATCAACTTGTACAATCCTGTATCCGCGCAAGCATAGACTGAACCTCGATGCGGCACCAAGCGATTAATGAACATGCCTTCGAATCGATGCTGCAGGAAGCCGCCTTTTTTATTGCCCATCACCACACTGCCACTCTCTGTCGTCCCAATCAGCATGCTATTAAACACAGCTAAGCTTGTTACAGCTTCTGGAAGCGGCATGGTACACCAATCTCCCGTAAATAAATCGTAGAATGCAACGCCATCCTCATATCCTAGGAAAATAAAATGAGGCGTTACAAGCAAATCATACGTCTTCTTCCCGCGATAGGCGAGGGGGAGCCAATCTTCATTATTCCCGCAGAGCAAACCATTCTCCGTTAGGACGAATCGATCCCCCCAGCCAATCGCCCGATAACAGGAATCGGTAACCGAAGTTTGCTGCCAAACATCGTCCTCTAGCCGATATAAGCCAAGCCTCGTGGAGGCGAATAACTGCCCTTCTACCCAATCCAATCGAGAAACATGAACACCTTCCGGCAAACCCTCAGATGCACATTCCCAAGAGCGTAACGGTGTAAATTGTACGACACCATGCCCTTCCGTTCCGGCATACAAGATGCCATCCGAGGAGGCGGTCAATGTTGTAAAACGGAGGGATAATAAATCACTGGTGGATTGCCATATTGGATTTATTTCCATGAAGACCCTCCTCTACGCAGCATCCACATGTTCGGCTTTCTAAATAGACATCTTTGACAAGTCGGATATAATCGATCGACTGTTCAACGATGAAATCCTTCGTTTCTATGCGTTGCTGCATACCGCTCATTAGATTAACTATTTGCAAGGCTTCCGGCATGACGCCAAATGCTTTATGACAAAAAACAATCGACATATGTGTAAACAGTGCGAGCGAAGCCGCGCCGTCGTCCATGACATATTTATGAATAACAAAGGATTTCTCTGACGGCGCCATCACCTGAATAATCATCGACAATCCCATTTGAAGCTCTTCCATCCAAACATCTATGCTCTCAAACAACAGATGCGGCCACTCCAAGGCGCTGTCACTTCTAAGCACATCATACAAATGCGTTAGCACACGGTGCTTCACTTCTCGATACGTAGCTTCCGATCCAAACTTACTCACTTTATTCGTCCATTTTCTTTCAAAAAGCTGCGTCAACGCGAGCAACGACCGTGAAGCGACGGGTAAGGAGTACCACCCATTTATCGCATGGTAGGCTGCGTACTGCGTGAGTTGCTGCCAATCTGGATCTTCGGAAGTGCGCGCTTGGTCTTCAAGAGAAAGCGTGTGCAGCCACCGCTCTACTTCATAATCCGCAATGACTTGGATGGTTCCGCTGCCGATTCCGTTCTCGTTGTGATTCATCCTCACTCGCCCCCTCATGATGTCCATTCCTTCGTCTTTCATTGATAATCATTTTCAATTGAACTCTACATCAAATGATAATGGTTCTCACTGAATAAGTCAAGATCAAGTGCCGATGCTCCCACCTCCTCTGAAAATAATTCAGAAAACGACACCGATTTTCGAGCGACATCGCACGCCAAATCCGTTATTCTATGAAAAATGATTCTTAGGAGGCGAACTAGAATGCATAATTTACAAATCTGTGGATTGGGATTTATTGTGATTAGTATCATGTACTATCTCTTAATTGATGTGTTCGAGAAGAGCAAACGCCTCAGACTTTCCACCGTTCCCGAAAATGAAGTAACCATCGAACCCTATCTTCCTCCTCGTATTCAGATGCCAGAGAGTGTGTACCCCATGTACATTGATTGCAGCACAACATTTAATCAACGGATTTTGCCGCCCCCTTCGAATACTAACGTTTTCACTCCTGCTTCTATATGAAAATAGATTATAAAGAAAGCAAGAACCCACCTTAGGCCAAGGTGGGTTCTTGCTTCTGTGACAGACTGTCGAATAATGTATCGTTACGTCTCATATATGATGTTCCCCGTCTGTGACAAATCATACCCTTGAATAGGGCGCAGCTCATTTCGGAAAGATTCCGATTGAAGCACACGCTTCACTTGTTCAATCCAAATTTGGTTTTCCGGCTTTTTGAGCATAACGAGATCATAGCGTTCTTGAATCAGCGGGATGAAATCCACGCCGCCAACCATGGAGGCCGCCTTTTCAATACCAACCCCGAAATCGGCTTCACCCGTCGCCACTTTCCCAGCTACGCTCATGTGATTCGATTCCTCTTGGTCATATCCACTCAGTACGCCCTGAGAGATGCCATGTAGACGGAGTTGTTCATCGAGAAGAACTCGTGCTCCTGAGCCTTTTTCCCGATTCACCATGCGAAGATCAGGCTGTGTGAGATCTGCCCAGCCCAGTATTCCTTTCGGATTTCCTTGCTGGACATACAAACCGGCCGCTCGCGACACTAGATTCACCACTACATAAGAGGAACCAATCAATAATTTTCGAATAAAGGCAAGGTTATACTCACCTGTGTCCCCATCTAACAGATGCGTGCTCACTATATCGGATTCACCTTTATACATCGAAATCAGACTGTCCATACTGCCCACATACGACCGAAGCGGTCGATAATGAGGCACATATTTCTCAATATGTTTCGCTAATATATCCAGACTTACATCCTGTCCAGTAATGACAAGCGTGTTTTTTGATGAAGAAACGGGTGAGATTGGATAGTGGCTTGGGGCCTGGACGGCTTCCGTTTGAACCGCAGCTAGCTTGCCGCCTTTGGCACGTGTTTTGTATGCCTCAAGATCAGAAGCATCTACACGCATTTGCTTGCCCACCCGATAGGCTGGAAGCTCCCCTTTTTTGATGAGATCATAGACCGTTAATTTAGATATTTTCAAAAGTTTAGATATTTCTTCCGTTGTATAGGACATGTCCGTTGTCATGGTAAACCTCCATCAATGCAGCTTCTATTATCATACGGCGACGCTTACGGTATTTCAATCGATTTGTTTACTAATTAGACATGGTTTAATATAATGAACATTGATTATATTATTTTATTTATAATCAAATAGATATAAATATAACATTGGAGGGAATATCATGTTACGTTTAAAGAAGGTTAGTTATGTTTTAGCATCTTTCGCTATCATATCCATGATTATCTCAGGTTGCGGAAGTAATAAGGATCAGTCATCAGCAAGTACGACGCCAACACAAACGGCACAAGCAACCGCAGCGGCTACACCAACAGCAACACCTGTACCCACCGAGAAAGTAGAACTTACGATCTCAGCAGCTGCAAGTTTGACCGATGCTTTCAAAGAGATTCAAACCAACTATGAGAGCAAAAATAAACAAATCAAACTCAATTTTAACTTCGGCGCATCCGGCGCACTTCAACAGCAAATTGAACAAGGAGCTCCCGCAGATTTATTCTTCTCGGCAGCAACGAAAAATATGAAAGCTCTCACCGATAAGCAATTAATTGATCCCGCTCAGCAAAAGAACTTATTGATCAATGAACTTGTCGTTGTAGTTCCTGCTGATGGCAAAGTAGCCGTTCAGAAAGTCGAAGATTTAACTGGCGACGGTATCAAGCATTTAGCCGTTGGTGAGCCTCAGACAGTTCCAGCAGGCAGCTACGCCAAAGAAGCATTGACGAACGCTAAGCTATGGGATACACTACAAGCCAAAACAGTACAAGGCAAAGATGTACGTCAAGTTCTTACTTATGTAGAGTCTGGAAATGCGGAAGCTGGTTTCGTTTACAAAACAGATGCGTTGACTTCCAAAAGTGTCAAAGTAGCCTTCAGTGTTGATCCTAAATCCTACACACCGATTGAATATCCTGCCGGCATCGTAAAAGCAACCAAACACAGCAAAGAAGCTGGTGATTTCTACACGTATCTGCAAAGTAAAGAAGCACAAGATGTTTTCGTAAAATTCGGCTTTACCATCCCAAAATGAGGTTGTAACACATGAGCTGGTCCGAATTCGCTTCTCCTATTCTGCTTTCATTAAAGGTTGCTGTCGTCTCTAGCCTTTTTGTTCTCGTGCTTGGCGGCCTCGCAGCTTGGAACATGTCGCGGCGCCGTTTTCGGGGAAAGACATTGTTAGAAACCAGCTTTCTTCTACCGCTTGTCCTCCCACCTACGGTCGTGGGCTTTATCTTACTTGTCCTGCTAGGCAAAAAGAGTTGGATTGGCTACCTTCTGGAGCGTATCTTTGATCAGTCGATTATTTTCACATGGGGGGCGGCTGTGATCGCTTCGGTCGTGGTCTCCTTCCCACTCGTTTATCAAACGATGAAAACCGGTTTCTCTCTCATCAACAAAGATTTGGAAGACGCTGGAAGGTCTATCGGTGCTAATGAGTGGCAAGTATTGCGATATATCACCTTACCGTTAGCATGGCGATCTGTGACATCTGCTTATATTCTCGGCTTTGCCAGAGGACTTGGGGAATTCGGAGCGACCTTGATGATTGCAGGGAATATCCCGCACAAAACGCAAACATTACCGACCGCTATCTACATTGCAGTCGAGTCCGGCAATCAAACCTTAGCGTGGTGCTGGGCTGGCGCCATTATCTTGATATCTTTCGGGCTTTTGTTTTTCGCCAATCGCAGAGGGAAGAACGAATAAAAGCAGCACCTGCAGGTATTTACCTGAGGATGCTGCTTTTTTCTGTTACACAGGGTGAGCTCTCGCTCAGCCACGAAAAGCTGGAAGAGACTTGCATGATGCAAGGCTCCCTGCCACTCTATTAAGGCGTTTCGATCCACGCCTTACTTAAGCGCGCTAACGCGATTTTGCTGCCCGCAGGCTTTTCATACAGTACAAAAATGGTTTTATCTGGTGCAACTCCGATATCCGAATAGCCATTCGTGCCGGCATAAATCTCTTTGGATTTAACCCAAGTAGCTCCATCATCGTTGCTCATCCGAATCGTCATATTCGTTCGCGTGCTCGTATTCGCAGGATTCGTGAACAAGATCGTCGAGGCATCATAACGTTGAAGACTGCCTTGAACAACAGGATCGATCAACGTGGTATCCGACACTGGCGTGCTCCATGTCCCATTCACACCTGTCGACGTAGAGATTGCCCGGTAATCACTTCCCGGATTGCGCATATTCGTCATGAGGCTGCCATTGGACAGTTGAACCATCATGTTCTCATGGATGAGCGAAAAGCCCGAAGGATTCGGTACTTTGGAGCCTGCGTTCCATGTTACACCATTATCCGTGCTGTAGATGGAAGCGACTGTCGAATTCGTCCAGTTCGGTGTGGTCATATAAATCGGTACGACCAGTACCGCATTACTCATTTGAATTCCATGCCCTGGGCCCATTCCAGCACCGGATAAATTGGCAAAATAATAGGCATTTCCTGATGTTTTGTATGGAAGTAAGGCAGAAGTGATGTCTTGTGCTGCCCCCCATGTCACCCCGTCGTCTGTACTTGTACGGATGAAATATTGGCAGTTGCCCCAGATCCATCGACTCCACAACAGATGAACCCGCGTACCCGTATTCTCCGCAATGAGCATGGGATTCATTTCCGCATAGCCTTGTGATTTGCCTGGGGCTAAAATCACTTGCGAAGAGAACGTCGTCCCCCCGTCCGTACTTCGTTTAAAGACGATATCCGTCGGCGTTTGATCACCGCCAGATCGCGCTTCTGCTGCTACGAGCACCGTGCCGCTTGAACTAACCACAATACTAGGAATGCGATATTGGGCATAACCCAATCCGTCACTCGTCGTAAATAGCGTTTGTTCCGTCAGGAACTCAAGCTCTTTGACCTGAGCCGCTGTAAGCGCAACATTGTATATGTTCACATAAGCAAGACTGCCTGAATAATACCATTGGCCCCCGCCACTATCCACGTTTCGGCCAACCCACATGCCATTGATGTTGGTCACATTGGTGAAGAAGCTCGTTGAAGCTGCGCTTGCTTTTTGATAACCATCTACGTAGATCTTCGTGCCCGTAGAGCCAACAGTTAAGACCGCTGTGTGCCAAGCACCATCATTATACGTCCCAGCAGCGCTTAATTGCGTGGCATAGCTGCCATTTTCTCGGTTTTCAAAGTATACCGTGCCATTATTCATCGTGAAGGACAGATTGCTAGAAGGATCATTCGTATCTGATACGCTGAGAAATGTCTTCGCAACCGCTGTGCTCGTGGATTTGAATTTGACAGAGATCGATCCTTGCGTTAGCGATGAGACGACAGTGCGGTCAGCTGTTTTGTCCACGTAGTCCGATGTCCCATTAAACGTGCTGTTAATCGCATAATTCAGCACACCCGCAGGAACAGAAGCTTCCGCAATCTTACCTTGAAAGGTAAGCATAGTCATCACTATAGCCGTACATAAGAGTAAACGAAACACATTTGTTATTATTTTCATCAAAAATTACCTTCCTCTCTTCTGTGAATTGAAGCTACTTCATTTAGCAAACTTCCATCTTACGCGTGCTAGTTACCTCCCCACTATGTACTCGTCAAAAGCGCTTCCACACACCTGACTAGCTCCATCATAAAACCACATTTACTCCTTGGTAATCCCTCGAACTTGACATTTAGGGGCTCTTTTTTGACTATGTCGAGGGTTTGGGGTGCGATCGATGTGAGAAAAGGGACATCTGATGGGGGTTAGTCGGGAAAAACGTCTATCTCTTCCTGAAGCGGAGCTCTCCGATGACTGTTAGTCGGATAAACCGACTATCTCAACCAGAAGCGGGGCTTTCCGAGATTAGTTAGTCGGATTAACCGACTATCTCTTCCAGAAGCGGGGCTTTCCGATGATAGTTAGTCGGATTAACCGCCTACCTCTTCCAGAATCGGGGCTTTTCGATGATAGTTAGTCGGATTAACCGACTATCTCTTCCAGAAGCGGAGCTTTTCGATGATAGTTAGTCGGATTAACCGACTATCTCTTCCAGAATCGGGGCTTTTCGATGATAGTTAGTCGGATTAACCGACTATCTCTTTCAGAATCGGGGCTTTTCGATGATAGTTAGTCGGATAAAATCGACTTACACAGGTGTTTCAGCCTCGCTTGAGACTTGCAAGTCGATAAATTCGACTTTCACAGGTGCTTCAGCCTCGCTTGTCAGCTGCAGGTAGATAAAATCGACTTACACAGATGCTTCCGCCTCGCTTGACACTTGCAAGTCGATAATATCGACTTACACAGGTGTTTCAACCTCCCTTGACATCTGCAAGTCGATAATATCGACTTACACAGGTGCTTCAGCCTCGCTTGTCAGATGCAGGTAGATAAAATCGACTTACACAGATGCTTCCGCCTCGCTTGACACTTGCAAGTCGATAATATCGACTTACACAGGTGTTTCAACCTCCCTTGACATCTGCAAGTCGATAATATCGACTTACACAGGTGCTTCAGCCTCGCTTGTCAGATGCAGGTAGATAAAATCGACTTACACAGATGCTTCCGCCTCGCTTGACACTTGCAAGTCGATAATATCGACTTACACAGGTGTTTCAACCTCCCTTGGCACCTGCAAGTCGATAAATTCGACTTGCACTGGTGATTCAGCTTGCTTGAAACCTGCAGCTCGATAAAATCGACTTACACAGATGCTTCCGCCTCGCTTGACACTTGCAAGTCGATAATATCGACTTACACAGGTGTTTCAACCTCCCTTGGCACCTGCAAGTCGATAAATTCGACTTGCACTGGTGCTTCAGCCTTGCTTGACACCTGCAAGTCGATAAATTCGACTTGCACTACCGCTTCAGCCTCCCTTGGCACCTGCAAGTCGATAAATTCGACTTGCACTGGTGCTTCAGCTTGCTTGACACCTGCAGCTCGATAAAATCGACTTACAAATGCACTTCCAGCACTCACACCCTGTTAGTCGATAAAACGACAAACCCAGACGCCTCACTCACTCGCTCCAAAACACAAAAGACCTCCCCTCCATCGTGAATCCCGATGAAGGGAGGCCTATCTTCGACGCTATGCAATCATTTACGTGATTTTCATTCTCACATTGCAGAGATACTCCAATCTTGATCTAATCTTTACTCACTCCCACTCTTGCAATACTACTCCAATCTCATTCCTCACTCCCACCCCTGCAAAACTACTCCTATCTCATTCCTCACTCCCACATCTGCAAAGCTGCGCCAATCATCCCGCTCCAATTACCCTGATAGGCGGGTTCAATCCGAACGCCTGCCCACATCGAGGGCATCGTCCTGCGGCCTACTTCTTGCCGCAACTCGGCAAATAATCGATCCCCAGCCTCGGAAACCCCGCCGCCAATCACAATCAGCGTTGGGTTAAAGGTGTGGATCAGCGAAGCGATAGCAGCACCCAAGGCTGCTATCGTTTCATCCATAAGCTCACCGGCCAGCGAATCCCCCGCTTGCCAACGCTTAAACACTTCACGCGTGTCCACGGTGTCGTCTGCCAAGCCGCTTTGCGCAAGCCTCTCGCGCATGCGCCTGCCGATCGAAGTCCCTGACGCGTACTGCTCCAAACACCCGATTCCCCCGCATACGCAAGGAATTCCACGAAAGTCAACGGACATGTGGCCAAGCTCGCCGCCACCGCCCCATGCGCCATGTACGAGACGGCCATCGACGACAAGTGCGCCGCCGACGCCTGTTCCTAGCGCTAGGCATACGAAATGTGTCTCATCTTGCCCAGCGCCCAGATGTTTTTCGGTCAGCGCGAGCACATTGACATCGTTATCTACGATAACGGGAAGTCCAAATCGCGCCTCAAGAATCGCTCTCAACGGCGTTCCCGCATAACCGGGAATCAGCTCAGACGCGGATCGAATCGCCCCGTTCTCCCAATCGATTTGCCCCGCACTTCCGACACCCATCCCTCTCACTTGGAGGTCAGGCTGTTGCGTTCCTACTTCCGCTATCAACTCCTGAACCGCCTGCACAACACGATCTACCGTGTACACATCGCCAGCCATCGTCATTAAGCTTACGAAGTGCAGCACCTCACCTTGCCGATTCACAATGCCCGCATTGATCTTCGTACCACCAATATCCACGCCAATTGCATATTGAGCTTCAGGATTCCACCAATGAGCAGTCATCGCAATCCACCTACATCCACTGACGTAAAGCTCGCACATAGCGTTCCGTAATAAGCTGCGGTCGAGTAATGGCGCTCCCTACAACCACGTTCACTGCTCCACAGGCTAGCGCCTTCACAGCTTCCTCTGGCGTCCAGATCCGCCCTTCCGCAATTACAGGCACCCTAACACGCGCACAGAGTTTCTGCAGCAACTCGAAATCTGGTCCCTCTTGCTGGGTACTGTACGGTGTGTAACCAGAAAGGGTCGTTCCGATGAAATCAACACCGAGCGCTTCTGCAGTGATGCCTTCCTCCAGCGTCGAAATATCGGCCATTACCGCAGCACCCAACTCGTGTGCGCACGTAATTAATGACTTCACGGCATCCAAACGTCCTTCGCGATCCGTCACATCTAGGGCAACGACATCAGCGCCTGCCAACACGATGGCCTTCACCTCATCCAAGGTCGGCGTAATAAACACGCTTGAGCCGGGCATATCCCTTTTAATCAAACCAATTACAGGGACATTCACTTCTTTTTTAATCAGCAAAATATCTAGCACACCGTTCGTACGGATCCCAATCGCACCTGATTGGACAGCGGCTCGCGCCATTTTGGCCATCGTATCCCCGCCATGTAAGGGTTCATGTTCTAACGCCTGGCAGGAGACAATCAAGCCGTGTAAAGGAAACAGATCTCTATGATTCATAAGGTCATTCCTTCCTTTATCCTTTGGCAAGCTCCACTAGCGTTATGATTTCCGCATTTAATTGCTCGATACGACCCTGATCACCTTCGGTACACGGTAATAACGGCATTCTCGGAACACCAATATCGAACCCACGCAATTTCAAAATCGCTTTGCAAGCCCCATACAAAGAAGGAAATGAGAGCAATTTAACGATAAGCTCGTTTACTTTAAACTGCCACGCTTGTGCTTCAGCCATGTTCCCTTGCGCATAGCACATCTCGATTTTCAGAAAAAGCTCCGGCATCACGCCATACGTTCCACCTATCCCGCCATCTGCTCCAATTGCGCGCCCAGCCAAGTACTGCTCATCAGGCCCATTCAATACGAGGAAGTCACTGCCTCCTGCCGCTTTGAACTGTTGTAACTCGAACGTACTCTCAGCCGAAATTTTCACACCAATGACTTTATCTTGTGCCGCCATCTTCGTTAACAAGCCCTTCGATAAATGAAAGCCTGTTGTTTGCGGGATATGATAAATGATGAAAGGCAGTGAACTCGCATCGATAATCGCCTGCCAATGCCCTTCCACGCTATCCGCAGATAAACGATAATAGATCGACGGAACCGCGGAAACCGCGTGTGCGCCTACTTCCTCCGCATGCTTCGCCAGCTCTACACTATCCCGAGTTGCTGCTGCTCCAACATGGGCAATGATTGTCAACTCTTCGCCGACTTCCGCTACCACCGCTGCAAGAATTTGCTTACGTTCTTCAACCGTTTGTAGCATCCCTTCCCCGGAGCTTCCACCGACGTAAAGCCCCTTAACGCCAGTTGTTGCATAATAACGAGCTAATCGCCGTACAGCTTCCGTATTTATTTCTCCTAGATCATCGTAGCTGGCGTAGAGGGCAATAATAATCCCTTTGAATTGTTCTAGATTATAGGGTTTCATACATGAACGAACCTCCGCATGGTTGACTGAATGATTTTGTATTTTCCTAACATTGAATTCCCAGATAATCCCCAGTTAACATCCTTATCCTTTTACAGCACCCATCGTAATCCCTTGTGTAAAGGCTTTTTGGAACACGAGAAAGATCGTAATCATGGGAACAGACGCGAGTGCCGCTCCTGCCATCATAATTCCGTAGTTCGTGGTAAATTCACCTTGCATCGTAGCCACACCAAGTGGCAGAGTCATCATCGAAGTTGATCTTGTCATAATCAGTTGACTGAAATAATCGTTCCAGGATGCAATAAATGTAAAGATCGCTAATGCGCCTAGTGCTGGTTTCAGCAGGGGCAAAATAATTGTTGAGAATAACCTAACTTCCGAGCATCCATCGATTTTCGCAGCTTCTATTAATTCACCTGGCACCGTCTGAGCGAATTGCTTCATCAGGAACACCCCGAATGGCCATCCAATCGCTGGTAAAATCAGTCCACGATACGTATTGACCCAGCCAAAGTCGGCCAGCATCGTAAAGAGCGGAACCAGAATCACTTGCTTAGGCAGCGCCATGGCGGCGATGAACATCGTGAAGATAATTTTGCGTCCCGGGAACAGCTTCTTCGCTAGTACATAGCCTGCTGATGCTGAGACGAGACAGACTGCAAACATTTCTAGCAACGCGATCACGAAGCTGTTTAGCGTCCAACGCCACACCGGATTTTTAAATAAGTCAGACCAGTTCTGCAGGGTTGGTTTCAGTGGAAACCATTCAGGTGGTATTTGGGTAGCCACCGTTTGAAACTTAAAGGCCCCTGTTACAATCCAGTAAAATGGGAATATAAAAAACAACGTAGAACATATCAAAAGTAGTGTCGCGAACCCTTTAGTTACCCTTTGCCCAGCGCTTGGTTTCATGATGTCCGTCCCCTCCTAGTACTCAACATCGCTGCCAAAGAATTTGAACTGAATCAGTGAAATAATACCGATAATGATGGCTAAAAAGACACCCATCGCCGCTGCGCTGCCAAAATGGCCCAGCACGAACGCTTGCTCATATACGCCGTACATGACGGTTGTTGTACTATAAACAGGTCCACCGGATGTAAGCAGCTGGATCAGCGCAAAGCACTGAAACGTATTAATCGTTGTAATGACGATAATATACAGATTCGTCGGCATCAGCATCGGCCAAATGATTTTCAAAAATATTTGCCACGGCGTGGCGCGATCAATCTCTGCTGCTTCAATATACGAAGTTGGAATATTCCCCAGAGAAGCCACGTACAAGATGATCGGCTGACCGACGGATGTCGTAATGAGGACAGCGATAATAGCTAATAAAGCTGTTCGCTGATCACCTAACCAAGAAACCGGCTCCAGCCCAATCAATCCGCCCAGATAATTGAGAATGCCGTAATTCGGATGGTAAATCCAACCCCATACAACGGTAATACTGACAACCGAAGATACGGCGGGTAAATAGAACACACCTCGGTAAAAGGACCGAGCAAATTCTTTTTTCTTATAAATCGAAACCGCTACGAATAGCGAAAATACAATAACAATCGGTACCGTGATAACAACCAATAGCAGAGTATTTCGCATTGCTTTCAGGAACGTTTCATTGTGTATTAGAGATACATAATTTTCAAATCCGATAAAGTTAAAATTGCGTAAGGAGTAATCAAAGAAGCTGATATAAACACCTTTTATCATGGGATACGCTACAAATAGCAAGAAGAATCCAAGTGCAGGCAGTAAAAATAAATAGCTCATCAGCCAATCCCGGCGTACGTAGCCTTTCGTTTTACGAACCGTTACCTCCATGTTTCTCCCCTCCAATTCCTTTTTTTATTAAAAAGAGTAGAGCACTCACGCACTCTACTCCCAGAGGACATGCCTCTCGTTATTTGGAAGCTGCTTGATCTTTCTTCGCTTTGGCAATAGCTTCGTTCGCTTTGGCTGCAAAGCTATCCAATGCTTCTTTACCTGTCGCTCCGCCCGTTAACACACGTTGTAATTCTGGGAACCAGAATGTACGAATATCGGCATAACCATCGGCAATTGTCGGTGCATCTGTAATAAATTGACGTGCTGTTTCTGCATATTTATATTCAGGATCACTGTACAGACCAGTAATTGATGTGCGTGCTGACAAACCGCCGGTTTGGATCAAGTTTTTCTTCGCATATTCGGGATCATTGGCAATGAAATCAACCAATTTTTTCGCAGCGGCAATCTTGTCCGGATTTCCGTTATTAAACACTGCCATACCGCCCAAATATGGCTCAAGCTTAGGCTTGGATCCATCTAACGTCGGGAATGGTAAAAGGATATCTTCGAATTGCACTTTTTTGTTTGGAACGTTTTGTGCTTTAAGTACGGCCGAATAGTTCAGTGTGAAAGCTAATTTACCTTGCAGGAATAAATCGTTGACATCTGCTGCTGCTAAGGAAGCGGCCCCAGCCACACTTAATTTATCTTTCGTTGCTTTCGCCACCCAATCAAGCGCTTTAGCTGCATTATCCGTATTAATCGCAACTTTAGAGTTATCTTCACTCAAGAATCTGGACACGCCTAAGTTGGCAATGTAAGCACGTGTTCCTTGATCGCCAGCTGTACTTTTTGCGAAAAAGCCGGTCGGAATAATTTCCGGCGCCTTATCCTTCACAGCTTGCAGCGCTTTCTCATATTCAGCCATCGTCCATGTCCGATCAGGACGGCTTAGCGGCAGCAAATCAAGGGCACCGATTTTCTCAAACACAGTCTTATTTACGGCCATCATGAATGGCGCTGTATTAATGGGATACATGTAAATTTGATCGCCGACCATGGATTGCTTCCAAAGAGCTGGCGTAATATCTTTCTTCACTTCATCGGTTACGATATCGTTAAGCGGAGCGAGCAGCTTCTTCTTCCCCCAGTCGATGATTCGTCCTGGTGCATCGTAGATCACATCTGGCGCAGAATTGGAAGCGATTGCGACATTCAGTTTTTGCGGCCCACCCTCGAATGTAATCATTTCAAGGTTGACTTTAATCTCTGGATGTTTCTTGTTAAAAGCAGCAATGATCTGCTTCTCATATTTCCCAACTTCACCATCCAGCGGTTGGAAGTTCGGGAAATTCCACCATGTTATCTCAACTGGCTTCGCAGCCACTGGACTTGGTGTTGTTGCTGTCTTCGTTTCGGCAGTACTCGCGGCTGTGTTCGCTGGTGTTTTCGTAGATGTATTCGTACATGCAACTAACTGTGACCCGACAAGAGCAACGCCTACCAATGTCATAAGTCCTTTTTTCATAGCCCTCATTTGAGCACCCCCGTTATGTATTGTGGAATAAAATTGCTTTCGTTTCATTCCATGCGCTAACTATAAGTCATATTGAAAACAAGGAGAATCCCTGTATCTTTACTTTCATGGTCGTATTCTGACCTGTTCGTTTTCTAGGATATGACAGCCGCTGCTGCGAAGTTTTTAATGGTATACTTTAATAAATAATTAACAATATCTGTTTTAGAGTCCTAACAAGATAGGGTGAACTTCATGTATAAACTACTCATTGTCGAGGATGAACCGCTGATCAGAGCTGGGTTACAGCACTATTTTGACTGGCCATCGTTGGAAGTAAGCTCCATTGTTGAAGCTGAAAATGGCAAGGACGGTCATCTCACCGCTTTACGCGAGCCCCCTGATTTGGTCATTACCGACATCCGAATGCCGGAAATGGACGGACTTCAGATGATTGAACACATTCGAGCGGCACTCCCGGATACCCTCTTTATTATATTGACCGGTTTCAATGATTTCGAATATGCTCAGAAAGCGATTCGCCTCGGGGGCGTACATGCCTTCCTGCTTAAGCCTTTAGAATATGATGAAAGCCTTGCCACCATACAGAGCGCTATGAATACACTTGCTTTACGGCGAAACGAGCTCCTCACCCGTAACGAATTAGAAAAGCAAGCGAGTGAAAGCAGCGTTCAGGAAAGTCACCAGCTCGTCCGATTTTTGTTAGAGGATGATCACCTCGCTTGGGAAGAAGGCATCAAGCCACTTCTCCGTGACTTCGAGAATGCGACGCTGATGTATCAACCCTTTGTCGTGACATGGCTACCAACAGGAGTACCTCCTCTTTCCACTGCCAGAAAAGGATTTCGTCAGCATGCGGAAAGCTTGATACAGCACGTTCTTGATTTAACCTATCCTACAACGATACCTAGAAAGCTTTTTCTCTATGTAGATAAAACGAAATGCTATGGGATCACCGTACTAGAAGAAACTCAAGAAATACGCAGCAATGATCCTGAACTCATAATTTCACCTTGTGAAACTGGATTCTATTTAGCGGAGGGCAAACCAACAACGGATAGTACCCATCTGCACAAGCTGCTGCTTCAAACGGATAAAGCTCTATATCAGCGCTTTTACCAACCGAACTGTCAGTTGTTCTTTCCTGTCGATGCTGGCGAAGGATCCCTTCGTGTGAAAGAAACGCGATTACTTCTGGATGAGGCTGACAAGAATCGGATCATTGCCGGAATCGAAGGTGGGCAGGCGTCAGAGATTCAAGCGTTGATGGGGCAACTGGCTCAAACGTTGATGACCTACCTCCCCCAATCTTCCATAGATCGAGGATTCGCCTATATCCAAGAAATTATCTCCGTCACGATTCGTTTTGCACATCGAAATGGCATTCCGATCGAAGGCGTATACAGCGATAAGCTGCTAAAACTGACATGTGTCGATGATTTCGCAACATTGGATGCGCTTTTCAGTTGGCTGGCCGCATGGATGGTGCAGGTAGGCGCCCTGTATCGCGATGAGTTGTCGTCAACGAATCATCAGGATGGACTCATTTTTGAACATATTGAAGCCTATATCAAAGAACATATTGATCAAGATATCACCTTACAAATGGTGGCGGATCGTTTTTTTTACAACCCCTCTTATTTAAGCCGTATTTTCAAAAGAAAGCTAGATAAGAATTACATGCGGTTTGTGACCGAAATTCGTATCCATTATGCCCAAGAATGTTTGAAGCAGCCTGAGTACCTCGTGACGGATGTCTGTACAATGTGCGGATATAAGAGCTATAAGCATTTCGTCAAAACGTTCCGCAGTATCACAAACATGACACCCACAGATTATCGAAAGAAATGGGGATGGTAAACCCTTGAACACATGGCGGCGAATCTCCCAGCAATACCGAATGAAGCATGTGAATCATCAAATTTTCGTGCTCATGATCCTGATTATCACCGTGCCCTTATTGATCATTTCGATTATTATTTATTTCTTTTCCATCCAAGCCGTCAAAAATGAGTACCAAAGTTCTTCGAATCTTATTCTTACGAACTTGTCATTCAATATTGATCAATATTTGCAAAGTATTGAAAAAGGGACGCTCAATGCGCAAATGGATGGTCAGCTGCAGAATGCCCTAGCCAATTGGATCGCAGACGGGGATGACAGCTCCAATGATGAACGGATTCAATACGGAAACACCATAGAGCACTTCGTCTCCTCCATCGAAATGACGATTAAAAATGTGGACAGCGTGCAAATTTACGCAGGTAACCGTGTCTTCTACTCGGCGAATTTCAATCGCTCCGATTATGATGTGAAGGACTTCACACATGAGGACTGGTACCTGCAGACACAGCAAAGTAAAGGCGGCATCGTCCTTTTCGGGACACACATCCCCTTCCATCGTGTGAATGCTAAGGCTCCTGTCATTTCGATTGCCAGGGTCATTAATAAGGTTGGCAGCAAGCAGCCGCTTGGCGTGATGCTGATCGACATTCGATTGGATTCCTTACGGGAAATATTGAAGCTATCCGAGACGAGTAAGCGGAGTTTTACGATTATTGATAATCACGGAGCTAGCATTTACAATTCTGCAAGTACACCTGATAGCGCAAGCGGCCCCATCACCTTAGCGGATGAGAAGCTTCGCACCATTTTGGAAGAGGAGAATGGCAGCTTTTATGCGTATTTTGCCGGGACCAATTCGTTCATCAACTTCGTGACATCGCCCTATTCGGGCTGGAAGGTTATTCAATCCATCGATGAGAAGGAAATGACGAAGCAAGCGAAGATCATGATCAAAATTATTTTAGCACTCGCCTGCTTGTCACTCGGTACAGCGATTTTGTTTATGTTCATTTTGTCCGCTCGGGTGACTAAGCCGATTATTGTGTTAAGCCGCAAAGTGAAAATGGTCGGGCTAGGTAATTTCGATGTCGATCTCAGCTCCAACCGGCAAGATGAATTCGGCGTGTTGTACCAAGGTATTCGTAAAATGCTAGAAGACTTACAGAACTATATCGAACGTTCTTCTATGGCCAAAGCGCAGCAAAAAGTTGCACAATACGGCGCCTTGAAAAGCCAAATCAACCCTCATTTTCTAGCGAATGTACTGGAAACGATTCAGATGAAAGCGATCATTGGCGGACAGCGGGACGTGGCCGAGATGGTTGGCATACTAGGACGACTCTTCCGCATACATATCCAGACGGGTAAGGAAACTGTGACGCTGCAAGAAGAATTGATTCATATTCGACTCTATGTTAAAATCCAACAGCTGCGCTTCGGGGACAAAATCCAGTATCATGAGGACTTGATGGCGAATAGCGAGACGTTGCAGGTGTTGCATTTTTCGCTGCAGCCGCTGATTGAAAATGCCTTTGTTCATGGACTGGAACGGAGCAGTCGTTCGGGGTTGCTGGAGGTATCTTCCCAGATATCGGGGGATGACTTGTTGATTCAGGTGAAGGATAATGGGGTAGGGATGGATGAAATGAAGCTGCATCAGCTTCGGACTCGACTTGCCCAGCCTTCTGACACACTCGATGAAACGCATATCGGGATTAAAAACGTGCATGATCGCATTGTCTTCTACTTCGGTGATCCTTATGGGATTGAGATAGATAGTGAGCTTGGCGAGGGCACGACCGTTCGGATTCGAATTCCTGCTGAGCAGAAATAGCAAACAAATCGACAGACAAACGGACAAAGTAAAAACAAACAGACAAACAAAAAAAGCAAATAAACAAAGCAAATAAACAAAAAATAACAATAAATAGGAGGACCTTGTGCTAGGACTCGCGATTTTACTAGCTTTTAACCTTATTGGTATCGGGCTTCAAATGGGCTTGCACCTGCCCTTACCAGGCAATGTTATTGGCCTTATTCTCTTTACCATCGCTTTATTTGCCAAAATCATTAAGCTTGAATGGGTTGAAACGACAGCCAATTGGTTTACAGGGCATATGATGCTCTTCTTTCTCCCTTTCGTTGTAGGCACGATGGCTTTCTTCCCTTTAATCGGGGCCAATTGGTTGTCTATCGGGGTTGGCGTCATTGGGAGCTCCGTCGTCGTTCTTGTAGTGACTGGGTTTGTTACTTCGAAATTACAGCGTCATGACGAGAAGGAACATCATCGTAGGGTGAATCAACCATCGGCAGAGCAGAAATCCGTAGGAGGTGGGATTTCATGACCACCCCTACGTGGGTCACGAACCCTATGTTCGGTATTACACTAAGCGTTGTTGCCTATACGGCTGCACAGATGATGCATAAGCGCTGGCGTTGGCTGCATCCGCTTTTTGTGTGCTCAGGCTTCATTATCCTTGTGCTGCTGAGCTTTCGAATCCCCTATTCCGCCTACAAAACAGGCGGTGATCTTCTAACGCTGCTGCTTGGACCAGCAACTGTAGCTCTTGGCGTCCCGCTGTACAAACATGCGGGATTGATTCGCAAACAGCTAACCGGCATCCTCATCGCCGTTACACTCGGTTCACTCGCCGGCATTGCTAGTGCCGCCGCTCTTGTAGGTTTGCTCGGCGGCAGCCGTGAGATTCTGCTCAGCATGCTGCCGAAATCTGTTAGCTCGCCGATCGCGTTAGAGATATCGCGTCATCTTGGCGGTTTGCCGGAGCTAACGGCCGTGCTCACCGTGCTGACTGGTTTGTTCGGCAGCATGTTCGGCCGGAAGCTGTTGACCTGGCTCGGCTTCCGCGATGCGCTTTCCATCGGAATTGCCATCGGGACAGCGGCACACGGGATCGGCACAGCTCGGCTAATCAAAGATTCCGAAATCGAGGGCAGCATGAGCGGCTTCGCCATGGGCGCTGCGGGAATCATTACATCCATTTTGTTTATTCCGATATATTGGTGGTTTTCTTGAAAATGAGGAAGAACCAGACTTGAAGCTAGTGCTTCGGGTCTGGTTTTTTGTATGTGAGTAGGTTGAGTTGCAACTACACTGTAAATCCGAGACTTTCGCGGATGACCGCGAAAGATAATCTCGGGTTCCATGCCTTTCACAGATGGCCGCGATAGATAGGCTCGGTTTCCGTGCCTTTCGCAGATGGCCGCGATAGATAGGCTCGGTTTCCGTGCCTTTCGCAGATGGCCGCGATAGATAGGCTCGGGTTCCGTGCCTTTCGCAGATGGCCGCGATGGATAAGCTCGCTTCCCCACATCATCTGTAGTCCGAAAACATCGAACTAATTTCGCTGCTCGCGTCATTTTACTTGAATAGTCCGATTCGGCCGAACTAAATCAATCAAAACAACCAACTGTCATGAAATATGAAGATTTAGTTCGATAGAAACTGACTATTTCTGTTTTCCGAGGAGGAATCATCCGTTTAATTTGAATAAATCGAACTAACGCAGATTCAGGTGAGACTCAGACATGTAATCATGACTTTCAGCCAAATCAAAGTACCTCCGCCAATGCCTTCGTATAGATCGAATGACCGTATTCATTCGGATGATTGACGTTATTCATTAACAAACTTGCGGTCGATTTACCTGCAGCTAGTTCAGCTATCCATAGTTTCTGGACATCTGCGAGAGTAACCTCGTATCGCTTGGCAAGCAGCCGCAAGGTGTCCGCATACTCCGTCACATTCTCGCTGGCAAAATGCCACTGAGGATTGGGAAGGCAAGGTGTGATGAGGATGATTGCAGCTTCCGTCTGAGCTTGTACCTGCTCTATCATCGTAGCTATATGGTGCTCAAAATCAAGCAGTGGAACACCGTTGCCACTATCTGCATCCCAGTTCTGGTCATTCATGCCATATCCGATTGTGACCAAATCCGGTTGGAGGGCAATTACATCCTCCTGTAGTCGAAGCAAGCCACCCTCACTTGATTCACCGCCAATGGCTTTCATCGTCAACTTAACTTCTGCCGAGGGAAACCTTTCGCATAAAAGAGCAGTAAAACAGTGAGCAAACGTGAACTTTTCATCAGGAATTTCAGCTCCCCTAGAAATACTGTCGCCCAGTACGACGAGTGAGATTGATTGCTTTGTATGCAATTTTTGAGCCCAGTGAGCCAAATTGGTGTCATGCATCCCATCGTTGCTCTCTACATGCGACGCAATCTCAGTTCTTGCGAGAATGCTCTCATTATCGCTATCCTTCTCCTCATACCCATAGTCAGCATACACTGTATATGCCGAATTCGAAATCATCGCATAATCACGATGATCAAACTTCTCCTTGCCACACAAGGCATGGCTTCGCCAATCCGGAATCGCCCCGCTTTCCAAGCGCGAGATCGTGCCAACGACTTCATCTACCATGTAGTCGATGCCATCCTGATAGTGCCGACACTCCGGATGCCTAGCATCCGGATGACTTCTCAATTTCACTCCCTCGCCACTAGAAGAGGGGACATATCGCATCTTTTGCTTTTCCGTACCAAGGAAAACGAACGTTTCACCTAACTGTCTGCGAAATCCCACAGTTCTTCTTCCCCTTTTCAACAGTGATTACCAGAGTACGTCTATCCGGCCTGTAATTCCCTCTAGATAAATACGATCCTCTTGGAAAGCATGCGTAATATCTAGATACTCCTTCTCATTTAACCTAATTTCCACAACTCCGCCAACAATGGCCTCTACGGGTGGGAACAAGGTCACATTAGCATCGTTTAAATGCCAAACAGTCAGGTTCCGACTCGGTTGACGGTTCCATGTTGGGAAAGCTTGATTCTCCCGACACAGCACTTTCGATTTCGCGGATTGCGATACGACAATGCGACATTCCTCATGGAAGGTACGATCCAGCGCATACAGTCCTGTTTCGCCGCCAAGTTGAACCGATTGTCCTGGAAATAAGGGAACACCTTCTGGCAGGCCAAGCTCTAATTGCACCGTCGAATCCTGTTTACAGCCTGTAAACCAGTACGCATTCTCATGACGCGAGATGAACAGAAGCGCAGATTGCGAATCCGTTGTTTGCTTCTTTTGAGAGAGCTGGTAGCCGAACGGCTGGAGCATATAGCGCAGCAGCACCGAAGAATCATAAAAGGTTTCCTCCTGCCGAAGAGGCAGATGCGTGACGCCCGCTGGTTGGAACGGTAACGACCCTCGCATCCAACCGATGCGGCCGCCCCCCCAACCCGTTTCACTTCGAGAAACAGCAAAGACGCGCTCTTCCCCATTTTGCGCAGCCACGGCATGTACATGTGTACACGAATCGACATCGGCTCTTAGAGATAAGCTCAATCCGCCATCCCCGATATCGGCACGGTGCCTTAGCACATGAGAAGGTCCGCTTGCCCCTACCTCATCCTGCTCTAATGAAATGTTCAGCTCAAAATCACCCTCTAACGGCTGAATCCTCTCCAGCTGGAGCATTTCTAGCAAGTCAGGTTGCGTGATATCGCCATAAAGTAATACTCGACCACCCGTTTGTACAAGGGCTACAATTTCCCACGCCAGATCCTTCGTTAATCCCAAGGTGGAAACAAGCAAGATCGTGCCTTTCAACTTTTTCTTCGCTTCTGCACTCATCTTCCGGAAGGTATCTGTTCCCAATACGGTATTCAAAGGTAAGCCTTCATTAATCGCATTTCGAATCAGCCAATCATGGAAGAATACACGCCCCGTATCCTGCTTATCGGCTTGCAGCGTATCATGCAGCTCACGAAACGGATACAGCCAAGTGACTAACCCAGGTTGATCTGGCGCGTCTTTGAACGCTTTGCGAATGTGCGGAATAATTTCTGCGGCACTTTCGGCTTGCAGTTCCCCATTTTCCGTATCAATCGTGAGAATTTGAACGACGCCTGGAAGCTCAACACCACCATCAGAATTCATCCGCGCTGCTGCAAGCGGACAATAAATATCGTGAGGCTCACGATCATAATAATCGAACCACGGATTTTGCCAGAACCACGGATCATTCGCATAAAAACGATACATATACGTATCCTTCGGCACTTCTGCGATCCGTGACAAATACCCTGTGATTTCTAAGCCGAAATCATAATTCAGTGCGCCCCATGGTGAATTCGGCGGCGGGTAGGCGAGATATCCCTTATCGTACAGGTCTTGCATCGGAATATAATCCTTGGCGAGATCCATCCCCGTGCCATAATTCGTTCCGCGAGTTTCCGTCCGAACATCCGGGCACTCCTGTTTGAACAGGTCCCAGAACGATAAAACTTTGCTCGTTACTTCCTCATAGTCCGCGATAGCCAGATTCGTCCCATCATAATTGGCGCCAAGATATGTCCAAGGAAAATAGGATAAGGCGAACCCATTTGAAAACCAAATATAATCAAACCCAAGCGCAGGCAAGTAACTCGCACATTGCTTCCCTAGGAATTCGCCGAACGGTAAATCTTCGGGTATTCCATCTGGAAACGCAGCGTAACTGACATGATCCGCTTTTAATTTCGACCAACTGCATACGACCGTATAGTGTGTTTTCAAAGAAACATACTTGCCGCCGATCTCCGCCTTATTTATTTCTGGGTGCGTTTTATATTTAAAATCCGAATACGCGAACTCAGGCCCTGCATCGAACGTGGCACCAACCTCCATCAGGACACCAAATTGCTCGCTTGCGATCCGTTTGAATGCATCTACGACGCGTTTCAGGTCGCCATACGTGAAAGTTACAGGAGATTCGGTGTATAGCCGTGCAATATGCGGGTCTTTCTTATCCGTGACATGACCGAACATCTCTTCATTCGCAAAGCCCACATATCGAGCCCATTCAAATGAGTCATCCAGCTCCCCATTCCATGTCAGAATCTCACTGCCATCAGAAACCCACAGCAGCATGGATGCCGTCTCGGCCATTTCCAATAGGGGCTGCCATTGGCGCAACGCCTCTGTACACACAGCATCGATCGCGGAGGGCTCAAGGCTCTTGAACGGCTTCAAACTCATTTCTAAAGAAGCACGTTGGAGTGTCTTTTTATTGGGGCTTAACGAATTGTGAAGCAGCTTGCGTTGGTCATCTATCATTGGATTAGTTGAAACTTGATCTATCGCCATACCTTCATCTCCTCACACACGATTCCTACTAACTGAAGCTTATAAATTTCTTATTTAACAAACTTACTTCTCTGTAAAAAAGAGGACAGCCACCTCATTCGCCGGTATTTCCCAACACAGACTCTCTCCAGCTTCTACGTCAATCGGTTCACGCTCATCAGTAAGACTTGAGATCTGACCTGAGACAGATACGCGAAGGTCTGCTCTGGCTGCATTTCCCTTATTAATCAAAATAAGGATCGCTCCGTCTGGATGCTTCAACATACGCAGTCGCAGCAAAGCATGGCTGTTCAACAGTTTCACACAACCATATAATCGCTCTCCTGCCATTTCCTGAAGAAGAGATAGCAGCCTCTGATCTGGCTTAGCAAAATAATGTTGGAAAAAACTCGTTCCTATTCGAATCACCTGACCTGAGCCACGATTACTTCGCACACCTGCAAGGCTGCCATCCGAGAAACGACCAAGTACTTCAGCCCCCTCCAATGCCCTCAGCGGCAGGCGATAGAACCAACCTGGCCACTCAGAACTTTCCTCCGTGCCATTCGTCACTGAAAATGGATCGAGCTCCGTCACCACATCTTCGAACTGCGCACCGAGCAGTTCCGATGCGGCGAGCATCGTCTCCGGATTCAGTTTCCCATTGCGATCTTTCATTCCGATGAGCCCATCCGCAATAACCAGGCCGCCACGAGCCACGAATTGCTGTAAAACTTCGATCTCCGCTAGCCCCAGCACAATCGTGTTCGGAAGTACGAACACCTGCACATCCTGCGGAATGCCTTCCCGGATCAAACGCTCCTCATTAATGAAGGCTACCTCTGCGGACAAATCAGAGAACATCAGATACGCTCCTGCCATCGCATCGCCGTATAGGTTCTCATTCCGCGGATTCTTCGCATCATGACCTGAGCCTTCTACCGCGCCCAGCGCCCAGGAGGCTTCCGAGTACAACAGCATGACCCTCGCACTTTCGCTTCGGCTTTGCTCAAATAAAGGCGCATGCGCCGCAATCAGACTTGCGGTCTCCTGCACAGCTTCCAGCCTCGGCGACGTGCCGCCCCACGGATTGAGCAAAGCCCATTCCCCTGCTTCATAGCCCGAGTTACGGGCGTTGAAGCACCAGAACACAACGGCTTGCGCGCCGCTGCCGAAGCCCTCCCACATCCATTCGCGGATTACCGCTTTGGATGGCGTATACGCCTGACCCGCCGAATACAGCGTGAGTCCGCCTTGCAGCTCCGTCACCCAGAACTTCCCTTCAGGGTGACGTGTTGCGCTCTTCATCAAGTCGGCGAAGAACGCGACCGACTGACCAAAGCGCCGCTCCGGGAACCGCAGCGAATGCCACATGGGATGCGCTGAACAGCCCAAGAAATCAACAATTTCACTTTGCTGCCAGATTGACTGCCCCCCTGCTTGCATCTCCGCACCTAAGTTATGCGGGTTTGTGTGTACAGGATGCTCAGATCCATGTTTCCGGATCTCATCTCGAATCCACGCTAACTCCTTATTCAACGACGCCACGGCAAATCGTGTCCACATTAAGCGCTCTGCGAACGATTGGAACGGCTGTGTGTTCAGAGAAGAACGCTCGTCATGATCGTCCGCCAGCTCCTCAAAGTTGGCATATTGGGTATATGCATGCCGATTATAGGCTTCAACTGTTCCGAATTGCGCGTTCACATAGCCAGCGTAGGCATGCATGGCTAGCTTCGTTTTCGTCAAATACCGGGTCGGTTCATTCCATAAAATCCAAGAATGTAGAGCACTATGCTCGGCATATTGTGTAACGACCTTTTCCATATACAGACTTGCCTTCAGCCGATAGGCAGGGTCTTCCAATTCCGCAACAGATTGCGGGCCATCGGTCATATGCATCCAGCCGGGAGGGCTGATGGACATTAAGGTCGGTATAACTTGCAACCCGCAACGCTGCGCTTCATCGAAACAAGCATCGTAGACTTCGAATCGCCACTGCCCCTCCTTTGGTTCAAGCTGCTCCCAGATCATGAACAACCGAATGAGCGTAAGTCCATGTTCCCCCATACTTCGAACCCAATTGCGCACTGCCTCCTCGGTATCATCTTTATTGATAAATAATTGACTGCCTAGTTGTAACGACTCCGCCATTTCATTCTCTCTCCTTCGCGATGCCTATAGCTGACTTATTCTTTCACGCTGCCCAAAATAATGCCCTTCGTAAAATACCGCTGCAAGAACGGATATATGATGAGGATCGGTAGCGCCCCCAGAAAGATTTGCGCGGCACGCGCCGTGCGATCGGAGATGAGGGCCAATAACTCCAAATCGGTATTGTTTTTGATCAACGTATCCAAACCTACCACGACCGTATATAAGTAACTTTGCAGCGGATAATGGGTCGGTGAATTCATGAATAGAATCCCATCAAACCAAGCATTCCAATGGGAAACCGTTACAAACAATGTTAGGGTTGCCAAGGATGGGGTAGACAATGGCAAGTAAACGCTCCACAGAATTCGCCACTGCCCAGCGCCATCCATAAGAGCTGCTTCTTCTAACTCTTTGGGCAGCGCCCGGAAAAAGTTCAACAAGATTACAACGTTATATACAGGCACAGCACTTGTCAAAATCAATGCCCAAATCGTATCTAATAAGCCGAGTGAACGCATCGTCATGTAAAGCGGGATAATCCCCCCGCTGAACAGCATCGTGAACACGAAAATCCACACGTACAGTGTTCTACCCTTGAAGCTTGCCGCTTCCTTGGAAAGCGGGTAAGCCACCAGAATCGTCAGCACCATGTTCACGAAGACGCCTAACACGACCCTTTTGATCGAGATGATAAAAGAAGTCATAAATTCCGGTTTTTCAACTATGAATTGATACGATTTCCAAGTAAAGTCAATAGGCCAGAAGGTCACTGAGCCTGTCGCTACGGCATTATTAGAGCTAAGCGACATCGCTAGCAGATGAATCAATGGCAGTATGCAGAGGACTGATAAACCAATAAGAAAGATATAATTGACAATTGTAAACCCTTTATAACCCCAGTTCGTAGTTTTGATCATCTTGAATCCCCCCTTTTACTCAGAAAATGCGATAGTTCGCAAAGCGATAAGCCATTGTGTACGAAAGTGCGATAAGAATAAGGGAAACGAGCGATTTGAAGAGCCCCACAGCTGTCGCAACGCCATATTGTGCGTCGATCATCCCGATTCGATATACGAAGGTGTCGATAATGTCTCCGCTTTCATAGACGATCGGACTGTACAAATTAAACACCTGATCAAAACCTGCATTCAATACATTCCCGATACTGAGCGTTGCCAACAAAACAATAATCGGAGCCATGCCTGGCAGTGTAATGTGCAGCGTTTGTTTCCATCGATTGGCGCCATCCATCGTCGCTGCTTCGTACAGCGCAGGGTTAATACCAAGAATTGCGGCCAAATACACAATCGTACTGAAGCCGAACTCCTTCCATTCATTGGTTAGTACCAGCGTAAACGGAAACCAGTGATTGTTGCCTAGAAAGAAAATCGACTGCATCCCTAAGGCCCGAAGACCAGCGTTGACGATTCCCTCTTTGGGCGAAAGAATATCCAGCAAGATGCCGCTTAGAATGACCCACGAGAGGAAATGCGGCAGATAAACCAGCGTCTGAACGAGACGTTTCACAGCATTCTTTCCGATCTCATTGAGCAGAATCGCGATAATAATCGGAACGATCAGACCTACAATAATTTTCATCAAGGCAATATAGATCGTATTCCAAAGTACGCGATAGAAATCTGGCAGCTCCATCACGTAACGAAAGTTATCGAGCCCGATCCATTTGGAATGAAACAACCCCTGTGTCGGCATGTATTTCTGGAACGCAATTGCGATGCCAGCCATCGGATAATACTGAAAAATGAGGATGGCTATTAATCCGGGAATGAGCATCAAATGCAGGGGCATTTGTGCTTTCCATTTTAGTCTATTCATCTGTTCTCCCCCTTACCGGATATAAAAAAAGAAGCTGGATTATCGCCAACCTCTTCCATGTCTTCATTATAAAATTAACGAACAGGCTACCGATACGGGACATTTTTGCGGGTCTTGCTTTATATTAACCAGATAATTTGGAGTCGCGATATACCTGTGGTGTGAAGCCTGTGACCTTCTTAAACAGCCTTGTAAAATAAGGGGCAGACTCCAATCCCACCATGGTCGCAATCTCATGGATTTTGTGCTCTGTAGTCATTAGCAGCGTCTTTGCTCTCTGAATTCGCACCTCCGTAATGTAGTCTAACAGCCCCTGACCTGTCGTCTGTTTATACATGCGGGAAAGGTAAGGCGGACTTAAATACACATGCTCCGCCAAGCGCGTTAACGACAGCTCCTCTTGGAGAAAAGCATGTACGTAATGCTGAATTTGCCCAATCATATCGGTGGTGCGTTCTGCCTTTTTCAGCCCATGATAATCCGCGAGCGACAAGGCAATGCCTCCCAGAAACTGAATACCCTCCACGGTACTACTATGCTGAAAAGGATTCAGCAGCTGCTCCATTCGGAATGCTTCGCCGAGCTGATTGATTAAATGGCGCTTGTTGATATACGTCAAAAGGAAGGCAGAAAGCTGCGAGAATGCTTCATAGGCAAGCGCCTCCCCTGCATCGTTGCGCGAAAGCAGGTTGATCGCCTTAACGATCTCACCAAATAGATACACGCAGCCTTCCTTTTCCCCGTTATCCAAGTAGGTTTCCAGCAAATCCATTTTGCGCAAATGGATGCGCAGATCCTGCTCCTCATAGAATTGCTTGCTGGAGCGCAGTTCTTCCTTTTCTTCACTGCGCTGCTCGGTCAGCATCATCTCTTGGTCCTTGCCGATGCCATAGGCAAGCTGCAGCTTCAGGACCTCAATCCGCTGCATCAGGGATTCCCAAGGGCAGAAGCTTGCGGCCATCATGAAGGAGACCGGCACCTTCAGGTGACGGCGACAGGCCGCTTGCACAAGCTCGACGCCACCTGCAAGCGTGCGAAGAGCCTGCTCTTGCGCATCTTGCTCCGCTATAGACTCGCTAGGCTGAACGAGCCAAATAAACCGATTGCGGTCATACGGAAGCGCTATCATTTGTAAGGAGCCATTCAAATATTCGTCTGCAATGTTATGGACCGAATAAAACAAAAGCGACTGATCCGACGGTGCGGCGAAGGAGCCCCACTCATCCAATCGTCCGATGACAAGGAGGATTGGCCGTTCTGCGTCGAGCCGAATGCCGAGCTCCTCGAAGCGTCGAGCTCGCACCGCAGGCGCCTCCGACTCGCCTTGAATAAGCTGTCGCAAATAATCGCGGCGTATCGTTGGCAATGCCGACTGAAGCTGCTCACGCGAGCGCTTCAAAATCTCTTCGCGATCGATTTCGATCTCAATGTCCTGCACCGCCTTGTGCACAGCTTGAATAATGGCTTCGTCGCCTTCCGTTTTGAGCACGAAGTCGATCCCCCCATTGCGAATCGCCGTCTGTGCGTAAGCGAAGTCATCAAAGCCCGTTAAGAACACGATACGGCAGCGCGGCCACCTTTTGCGCGTATACTCCGCTAGCTCCATCCCGCTCATGCCTGGCATCCGAATATCGGTGAGCAAGATGTCAATTTTGCCCGCTTCCATCTTCTCAATGGCTTCCTTGCCAGCGTGGGCTTTCACAATTTGGAAATCCATATCTTCAAGTTCTAGCAAAGTTTCCGTCAAATAATGAACGGCCAGCGGTTCATCGTCAACGATCATCATCGTTAGCATACAATCACGTCCTCTTTGACAAATTGAACAATCTATCGAGCAACTGGAATAACGACTGAGACAATCAGTCCGCCTTCCTCACGCTGTTGAATTCGAATTCCTGCCTTCTCTCCAAATCGCAGTTGTAAACGGCGGTGAACGTTCAGCATGCCCGTCACTTCTTCGGGCGCTTGCCCCTCTTGTGTTTTGGCATGGAAATCGCGAGTCTCCTCATCCGTCATCCCTTTCCCATTATCCTCCACATGGATGATAACGAGCATTTCTCCCTCATTGATTTCTTCGCATGTGGTTGTAATCTGCAAATGGCGTTCATGATGATCCTGATCAAAGCCATGATGATACGCATTTTCCACAATAGGCTGCAGGATGAGTCTTGGCACAATAACCTGTTTGCACGCTTCTGGCAAAGGTTCCATCTCAAAGGAAATTCGGTTCATATACCGGATGCTTTGAATTTCCGCAAAAGAGCGAACATGACTCATCTCCCGCTCTAACGGGACTTCTTCACTGCCGTTACGCGTCATGTACTGGAAATAATCACCTAAATACTTCGTGAATCGCGTTGACGTGTCAAAATCATGCGCTTTCGTCATCCGGTAAAGCAAATAAAAGCTGTTATATAAAAAATGCGGATTGATTTGCGATTGCAGCTGCTTCAATTCAGATTGTTGGGTGCGGATTTTCTGCTCATAGATTTCAAAAATAAGTTTCTTCAAATTGGCGACCATGTTATTAAATTGGGCATATAAATAATGAAATTCATCGCTGCTCTTGTAGGTTAGCTCGACCTGCAGATCGCCAGATTCCACCTTGCGGAAAGCGCGGACAAGCCTGCTGAGCGGACGATGAATAATCCGGTACACATACAGCGAGAAGAAAATGATGACGATCAGCGCGCAAAATGAAATGAGATATAAGTACACTTGATAGTGATCAAGCGGCCCCATAACAGCCTTTTCTGGCACAAAAGCGACCAGCGTCAGGTCCAAGGCCTGTGAATAGGTAGACACAGTAAGAAGTCGCTGATTACCGATTTTGATCAACTCGTTAGCGCTCTTAGCCCTTAACGAAGTCGTGTCTGACATTTGCTTCCTAACCGTTTGACTGATCAGTGAGTAAGCCTCGTTATTTTGCGTATGGACGATATCCCAATCCTCGCTGATGATCGCTGCGCCCCCTTGCTCATAGTTGGAAATTTGTGCCAAATAGGTTTGCATCGCTGACATGGACAACTCCACCTCCAGCACGAACATGGGGTCGCGCCCTTCCGCCAGTTGATTATTTGGATAATACTCACGCAGATAAAGATGATCATCGTCGCGATAAAATAACCCTTTGCGGGAAAGCGACTCTTTTTTCACTTGATCGAGGCGCTCTCTTGGCAAGCTGTCCGCTAAGTCTGAGGAGGTAATTATTTTATTAATCGGCGGAATATACACACTGGCCCGCTCAATATACATGCTGGATTCTTTCAATAGCACAAGGCGTTGTTGAAATCTTTTCAAATTCACAAGCTTCTGATATTCCGTCAAGCTGCCAGGTGTTATACTGAGCGATTCCAGATCTTCATCGTTCATATATTGGCGTTGAATGCGTCCCATTCTGTCGATTTCATTTTCAAGCGATGTCCGGTAGAACTGGACTTGCGATTCGAGTGATTTGGAAATTTCGCCCCGTACGAGATCTGCCCCCCACTCGTTAATGCGAGTTCCGATCAGATACATGGGGGAAAGTACAATTAAAAAGGTAACAATTAATTTACCAAGTATCGAGAACCGTCGTTGTCTCCCTGCCATTGCATAACTCCCCACTCCAACATCCTTTTTCTCACTATACAAAAGATTCTCCTTGTTGGATAGAATACAGCGTCCATAAGACAATAAAAAGCAAGCAGGATAAAATTGTCCCCTATTCGCGCCCAAATGCCCCCTCTATAATAGACATCTATAAGAGATGCCGATTATGGGATTTCTTACCATCACTATTAAGAAGAAGGAGGTATGATTGACAATTCATAACGAATGAACATCTGATTCTTCACACGCACGCCACATGGAATGGATCCTATTTTCACAAAAGAAAGGGGACATCCAATGTCCAAACACGGTTATTTCAAATACATGACACTCACATTAGTTGCTGCACTCCTGTTCTCAATCGCCGCTCCAATTCGGTTATTGCCGGCCTATGCAGCATCTCCGAATGACAATCTGCTGGCGAACCCCGGCTTCGAGAACGGGACTTGGAATGGTTGGGGATTCTTCAACGCCAGTCAAGCAACCGTTAGTGTTCAGAACACAGTGAAACGAAGTGGCAATTATGCCTTCAAGGCTGCGTTTACTGGAAATTCTGAGCTTCAGTTCTTTAATGATGTGAAGCCTGTAACCACAGGGGCCAATTACTACTATGAGGTCTGGGTGAAATCAGAGAACATGATCCCCTCTGTGGTGGATGCCACTTACGGTGCTAATTATTTCCCTGCTATGAAAATATCTTCGTACAATGGAAGCACGTGGACGGGTCACCCTGCCGGTCTTCCGAACACACCCCCTAATCAAGATTGGACGAAAGTCAGCGGCACCTTCGTTATGCCTGCCGGTGCAGACAGCTTGAAATTCCTCATTGGACGTTTCAATCCGATCGGTGCGCTAAGCGGCTCGGTCTATTACGATGATGCCTTCCTCGCTCTAGCACCAACTTCGCTAGGACTTACTCGCACAGGGAGCGGTACGTTAACAGGCACCGCTAGCTTGACCAATTTGACTATCACCGCTAATTATGGTGCGACTCCCGTTACCATAGCTCCCTCCGACTCACATCTGAGCTGGGCGGTCACGAGCGGGAATGCCACCATCAGTGGCGGCAATGTCGTCTATACAGGAACATCCTATGGGGCAACGGTCACGCTGCAGGCTTCCTATCTAGGCGCAACGCAGACGATCAATCTGACGATGAACCCTAACGATGCCTCACTCCCCACTTGGACGAATCCCACTCTCATCATCACTTATCCGGATGCTTCAACAGCTCGTTTGACTTGGACGGGTGCCACAGACAATATAGGCGTCACACAATATATGGTGTATGCAGATAATTATGCAGAAGCTACGACTGCAGGTACGACCTACGATCTGACTGTAACACCTGGTGCCAATTACACTTTCCGGATTGAGGCAGGTGATCAAGGCGGTAACTGGAGTACAACTGGTCCCCTGCAAACCTTGACTGTTCCCGATATTACACACAACTGGAGTATATCCGATCGAAGTCTCAAGGCCAGTTCCAAAACCGATAGTGCGCTCTCGCTCGCATGGAGTGGAGCGGCGAATCCAAGTACAATTACCCAATATATTATTTATCAAGAGGGGGTTGAAATTGGCAGAACGACGGCATCCAAACCTTATTTTAGTGTAACGGGATTAACAGGGAATACCCTCTATCACTTCAAAGTTGAAGCCGTGACCGCTGCGGGCATTTCCAATGATGGTCCCACCATAATGTCGAGAACGCTTGGATCCACCGATAATTTCGTACAAAATGGCGGCTTCGAAAGTGCATTGAATGGCTGGTACAATGGCGGTGGTGGGTATTTCATCGGCGAAGTCCAAACAGCTGTGAAGCAAAGCGGCAACAGCGCTCTCCACTTTCTGTTTCCTGGTTCCAATGTCAAAATGACATACGATCAATATTTTACCGTCACCGGCGGTAAACAATATTACTACTCGTTCGGCCTTAAGACCTCACAACTCGCCGATCAGAATACGGTTTCTCAGGGACCGAGTGTTATCTTCCATACGTTCCAATCTACAACGTTCAAAGGTAAGATCGATCTAGCTACGAACCTGCCATCTAACCAAGATTGGCAAACCTATCAGAACATAGTCACGATGCCAACAGATATCAACACCTTGCGTTTTCTCATTCAGAGACCTCAAAGTTCAATCACAACACAGACGGTATCCGGGGACTTGTATATGGATAATGTCTTCCTCACCCGAGTTCCTGATTCCTTACAAATGAGCACTTCGAATACCAACTATCTGGTTGGTCGCAGCGTGGATTTAAGCAAAGACCTAACACTAAATGGTTCCTTTGATAGTCAATTAACAGCCATCGATGCCACGTCTTCTCTCGTCAACTGGGAAATTACAAGCGGTTCAGCATCCTTGAATAATGGTTTACTGAGCTTTACAGGCGGGAATACAGGCGGCAACGTCTCCCTGAAAGCGACTTATCTTGGCAAAACAACAACACTGGTGATCCCTTTTGTCAGCGACAACGTATTGCCAACTTGGCCAGCTGGGTCGTCATTGCAAGCAACAGCCAAAGGCAAAGATTTCTTGGCGTTGAACTGGAATACCGCAACGGACAATACAACGAATCTGACCTACCAAGTGTCCGTGAATGGTACCGCCCAACCTGAACAAAGCACAACATCTGTTACTCTGTCCAGTCTTGCAACAGGCACATCTTATCATGTAGAAGTAAGAGCCAAGGATGTTGGAGGTAATTGGACAGCGAGTCCACTTTCCTTAAATATCACGACATCTTCCTTAACAGATCCAATCTGGACAGCACCTGCGCTCATGTCGAGTGCATTAACCAGTTCATCCGTTACACTTAGTTGGAGTGGCGCAACTGACAGCACAGGGATCACGCAATATAAACTATATAAAAGCTATTTAAATGGCAGCCAGATCGTTCAAACCAACGTAGCTTTATCCAATGTGACCAGCTATACGGTCACTGGATTAGACCCTATCACTTCATATACCTTCCGAATCGAAGCTGGAGATGGCAATGGAAATTGGACGATTGGCGGGCCTAGTGTCGTGGTCACGACCAGCTTATCCCCCGTTCAAGTCACTGTTCACGAAAGTCAGATTGTTAAACCCGCCTCCAAAGATCTCTTAGGGGAAAACTTCGACTTATTATCAAGCGAATCCGTCTTCTTAACAGATACCGTAACAGACAATACGATTCGCAGTGAATTTTACACACAAATGCAAGGTATTCCCTTAGGACTTGCTCGATTCGGAGGCTCCGACTCGCAAACGTTTCATTGGAAGCTCTCTCTTGATGCAGTTGTAGCCAACAGACCAAAATATCCCAATGTCTGGGGAAATCCTCAGATCAATCGTTACGGGCTCATGGAATGGTTGAATTCCACCAAAGCTGTAGATGCCAACCGTAAAATCACTTGGACATTTAACATGATGAAAGAAACCGCGATGGATGCTGCTGACTTAGCTGAATTCTTTACGGGCGACGGTGTTCATGATCCGAATGGTGGCACCAACTGGGCACAGCAACGCATCACCCTAGGTCATCCTGATGTGGTTCCCGTTGCCACTTATGAACTTGGCAATGAGCTGGATATTGGTCTTGATGTCGATACGTATATCGCACGCTCCAAGGCAATTATACGCGAGGTGCGACGCGTAGATCCGAACGCGAAGTTTGCGGCTTTAGCCACGACAGCAGCTTGGGATCCCAAATATAGCAATGGCAAATGGCGTGACTGGCACAAGAAAGTGCTGCAAGAGCTTGGCAATGATATTGACTACATTACATTCCATCCTTACTATTTAGGCCTACCTCTTAGTGAAATTGATAATTATTTAAACGATATTCACACGGACATCACGACTTGGGAAAATAGTCCTGCTCGGCTTAACAGTTCCCATCATATCTTGACGTACATCTCCGAGCATGGTGTATGGCCGGTTCGTGACAATGCGATCTCTCTTGCCGATAGCGCTACTAATTCCCACAACCTAGAAGGAACGCTTGGTGTTGCTGAGTTTATTAACCGTATGTATAATCGCCAAGATGTTGCCCTAACGACACTGCACGTCATGGGAGGCGAACCGTGGGGAGTTTTGTATCGCAAAGCATCCAGCACGACGAATCCCAATATCTACACGACGGGACTTGGCGATATGCTGAAACTGATGAATCAAGCATTAGGCACCAATGTTGTCAAAACAGAAACAAGCGGTTCACGAACAGCGCTCACGGACGCGAACACCACATTGACGGTGAATGCGATCACAACGGCTACTGGCGGGCTTAACCTCATCCTAATCAATCGAGATGCAAGCTCTTCACGTGATCTCACCTTCCAATTCGAGAACAGCTACAAGCTAAAGAAGAAAACGGTGCTCACCGCACCGAATCTCACTGACGATGATACCGAGGTAAGTCGTCCGATTACCGTAACAGATACAACTGTGAATGGCACACAGGCACTTACGCAATTTACAGTCCCGAGTAAAAGCATGGTCGTTCTGTATTTAGCTCCGTAAGATGAGACGAACGGTATAGAACAAAGCAGGCTATCCTCTCTTTGATTGAGGGGGTAGCCTGCTTTTTCCATTGTGGAGATAGTCACAAAAAAACTACCCCTTCCGTAGATTTCTCTACTTCCAGGGTAGCTATCCTCTTCCTATTTGTTTTTCGCGTACCAATCGTTCACTTCTTGCTCGATCTTATCTCCGCCAAGCTTTTGGAATTCATCAGCAAACTTGTCGAAATCATCGATAGGTGAATCCCCCATAATGATCTTCGTGAACGTTTCAGCGACTTTCTTCTTTAGCGTCGGCAGCTTCTCAGCCATAGTCGGTGTAGCTGGAGCCAGGAATTGATTGTACTGCCCAAGCTTCGCATTGTTATACTGATCGATAACACTATAGCTGCCACCATCACCCATAACCATGTTGGCAAACCACATGGAATCATCACCGGCTTTAAACTTCGTCATGCGATCGAAATGGACACTAGCTGGGAAGCCAAGCTTACTGCCATCCCCTTTCTTAAGGGCATCTTGCACTTGATGGTAAGCATCCAAATTCGTGTTAAGCGCATCCATCGTGACTGGCGCATATTTCGCCGCCATAATGCCTGTTTTGGCATCCGTAATGAAAGGGTTAGGATCAGGTGCATACGATTTCTCGTAGAAACGATTGATATAAATATTGGCTAGTTTAATCGCAGCCTCAGGATGCTTAGCTCCCTTTTTAACCACATAGAAGGTATTTGCTGTATCGAAAAGCTGCGGTGAAGCTGGCTGGCTGTCAATCGAAACGATCGGATACGCTCTCCACTGTGCTTTCGGATCCTTCGTATGATTTTCCTTTTGGATAAAACCACCATCTGACACGTAGCCATAAGCGAGCCCAACTCGACCTGCTGCTACATCTTCTTGAATTTTGGCTGGCGGCTTAACGCCGAACTCCTTATCAATGACGCCATCTTTATAGAGTTCCTGTAGTTTCTTCAAAGGTGCTTTCATTTCCGGTTGAATGGAACTATAGACGAGCTTGCCCGCTGCATTTTTGATGAAAATATCGCTTTCAGCATGATAGCCGTTAAAGAATCCACGCAGTGAACCGTGTCCGTAATCCCAGAAATTATTATTCACGGCAAGCCCGATCGTATCTGCTTTCCCGTTACCGTCTGGATCTTGTTTGGCAAAAGCCGTTGCAATTTTGAATACATCATCCATCGTTTTCGGCTCAGGCAAATTCAGCTTCTGCAGCCAATCGGTACGCACGTAAATCATTTCTGCTGTACTAATCCCTCCGTTGCTGAACGTATGAGGAATCCCATACAGTTTGCCGTCAATGGAAGCTGCTTTAAGTCCGACACCACCATCTTGATTCAGCATGCTTTTCAAAAATGGTGAGCTGTATTGCTCCCAAATCTTAGTTAAGTCCTCAAGCATCCTTGCATCCGATAAACGCTTCATTTCTTCCTTATTAACCTCGAGAAAATCAGGAATATCGCCGGATGCGATCGATACATTCAACTTTTGATGATATTGTGTGCCATCAACTGCCCACGTATTTTTCACTTTAATGCCGTAATCTTGCTCAAAAATTTTGGTCCAGATATTACTGTCGATCGAATCACCAGCCGCATACTTAAACGTAGCATCTACAGAGCGAACCGTGGTCACCTCAATCGGTGGATCATATTTCCCTAATGGATCTACGGCCACCGCCGCCGTTGAAGCTGCTGTTGGACTCACCGTTGCTGTTGCAGATTTGGATGCTTCTGGTTGATCAGTCGAATTGCTGCACGCGCTTGCGATGAGCGATAACAACATAATTGAACCTACTGAGACTGCCCCGTACTTTTTCCCATGATTCATTTTCATTTCCCCCTCGTTGGCCCTTTATTCATAGTGGATACGTTTTCATTATAGAATCACCGGAGCATAGCTCGAAACGGGACATTCTTGCGAACCTTGCCTTTTATTACGCTCTTTGTCTATCTTAAGGATAATAGAAGCTCGAGGGGGATAGCAAGACATGAAAGTTGGCAGCCATGAATGAAGAAACCTTGGAAAAACCTCTTTCTAGGAATAGGTTTATAATAAGTGATAGCTATCTGCCATTTCGTGCATTTTCCGATAAACGTTAGGCGGGAATCCGAAATACGCTTTAAATCTTCTTGAGAAATAAAGCGGATCCTCGTATCCGACTTGAGAAGCTATTTCTTGAATCGTTAACGTTTTCTTCAAAAGCAGCTTCGCATGCTCCATGCGAAGCTGCAAAAGATACGTGTTCGGCGTCATGCCCGTGCAGCTTTTAAACATTTTCGAGAAATGCGAGGGGTTATAACCAGCTTTCAGCGCTATTTCAGCAATTGAAACCTTCTCGGGCATACGCTCATGCAATACATGAATGGCCTCTCTTACTTGTTTTTGGATGTGTCGTTTCACCAAAGCAAGCTTATCTTCCCCCTCCATCGATCGGATAGGGCCGCATGCGGCGAACAGTAAGAGCAAATAACCTGTTGCCTCTAGATCACAATAGGCTGCCCCACGGTTCAAAGTGGCTTGAATTTGGGTGCACAGATACTTGGCATGTTGAAGATGACTGAGATGAATCACGGGATGATGAGGCGTCACACCAATTGAGGTTAAAATGTGCTGCACTCGTGATCCTGTAAATCCAACCCAGCGATAATGCCATGGATCATCCGGCATCGCCGCATAACTCGTCAGCTCATTCGGGAAAATGAAAAAGCATTGCCCCGCTCGCAGCTCAAATGTATTCCCTCTCGTTTGAAATCTCCCTTTCCCACTAAGAACGAGATGCATCAAATAATAATCCAGCACCTGCGGTCCCCTTTCTTGACATGCTTCTGTCTGATGCTCGCCGCTAAATAACACCACGGCCTCGCCATTCCCACACCATGGATTGAAGTCCAATGCGAATACCTGATTTTCCATCTGACTCTCCCCTCTATCACATTCATTGTGAAGCATCACGAAAGTGTCCATGTACGGATGGTTTTTATCTATTCGAATCCCGCTGCGGGTAACTTATAGTGAAAGATGGTTGACGACTAAATTGAATGAAGGAGTGGTTTATGATGTTGTGGAATTACCAACGTCACGTTCGGTCCGTCTTACTCATCTTGATGCTAGGGCTATTCGTTGCTGCCTCACTTATGCTGCCCAAGCAAGCCTCAGCTGCACCGATCCAAATTGGCAAGGATGCCTTTTACGGCAAAGTCCCAGGTCTCAATGAGAAAAGCCGTGTTACCATCTGGTATGGTACGAACACCGCAACGCAATCGCAGCTAGACACGCTTAAGACGTATAATTTAGTTATTTTGGAGCCCACGATTCGCATCATTAACGTTGACAAAGGTCAATATTATTTGGAAACGTTTACGGCTAATCAGGTGAATGAAATTAAGCGTGGCACAGACGGCATATTGGGTACCGCGGACGATGTCATTGTTCTGGCCTATATTTCCGTCGGAGAGCTTCTTACGAGCAGCGTTTTTACAGGTTTTACGGGCTCTATGACTATTCAAAATGGGAAGGATGTCGGACTTCTTCCAGCCAACTACAGCGGTCCAAGCGGCCCTTTACATGGTCCAAACCCTTGGAATTATAACGCACAAGGGCAATATATCAACGTGGAAAATGGCGCCATCCCCGACGGAACTTATAATGCCGGCTACAACAATTATGCAAACATGTCCATCGCAAGTGATTACTCCTCGACGGGAAGCTTGCTGCAATGGCGAAATAGCGGGCTCATGCCTTGGTATCTGGACCAACAAGGCGCCACTGCCAATTGGATTACAGATTCTCGGTATATATATGGTGGTTACTGGAAGAATGGCGATAGCAGTCCCGATACCAATCTGACTTATGGCGGCGGCTACATCAACGGGGGAGATCCATCTTGGAAGAAGCTCATCACCTTTATGACGGATAAATTAGAGCATGATGTTGCATATGACGGTGTCTTTTTGGATACGGTCGATACCCCTGACCCTGTCGGCGGCGCAGGACCGACAACAAGTTGGGGACCCCGAGGCAATTTCGGGTTCACGGCCCAAGGCATGGTTGAGCTCGTTGAAGCCGTTAAAGCTGTAGATCCCTCCAAAGTTGTCGCTGCCAACCGCGCTTATTGGTACTTTAATCCAGATGAAGGTACCTCGCAATTCGCTGTAAGATATCGAAAAGCCATTAATATCCTCCTCACGGAGTCGTGGTATTACAATCCTTACATCACAAGCGGGTCCAAATTCTACGATGAAAATACCGCATTCGCTGCGAATTGGAACACCAACCCGGCCTCATCCACCTATCGGAATCGCGACAACTTCGGCGGGTTCTGGCAGGACTATATCAATGCACAGGCGAATCAAGATGACGGATTTAATGTCATTATTTGCGATTTCACCATCCCTTCTGCTTCCACGGACAAATGGATGCACCAAGTTGTGGATGTTAGTCACTACATGGGGTATGACGTTAGTGGCGCTACGAATTTCACCAACTTCTATGGCAATGCCAAAGCTTGGTTAGATGCCAAAGGGTCCACCTACGCTGCTCCATCCTTAGCAGGTGTCCATGCAACTGATCTGTACAGTGGCTTCGAAAACGACGGTCTCTTTACCGATTGGACGAATGAGACGCCGATCTTCAATGATCCAAGCGGCAGCAATGCCAAGGGGATTACCAAAATCTATACCAAATTTATTAATGATAAATTTTTCATGAAGATTGACGCCAATACCACCTTAAACTTAGTTGGCGAGATGATTTATTTTGACAATGATAAGAAAGGAACAACTGGCTGGCAAGGCGTCTCTTGGCCGATAACACCGGATGCACGAATCTATTTTGAAAATGCGAATAAAGCGTATCTAGCGCCACATATTGAGGGGCAAGGGGATGTGTTCAAATTTCCCGTAACCACGATTAGCAACAATGGATGGCCTGTTCGTTTTAAACAATCCGGAACACAAGCTGAGCTTGAATTTAATGCGAGCGATGTGTTTCCAAGCAGTTTGGCAGGCAAGCCGATCTGGACGTGGTTCCGGACAGCGAATTTCGGAGGATCTTTGATCGCTTTCACCATTCCAGCTGCTCCAGCGATTCCTAGTGCACCAACCGGCCTTGCAGCTGTAGCTGGTGACAGTCAAGTCACACTTTCTTGGGCTGCCAATTCGGAAACCAACTTAACAGGGTACAATGTGTATCAGAATGGTGTGAAATTGAATACGACTCCTGTGTCCGGTCTCACCTACTTGCGCACAGGCCTAAGCAATGGTACGACTTACAATTTCCAAGTGTCTGCAGTCAATACGCTTGGCAATGAATCTGCGTTGAGTTCTACCATCACTTCTAGCCCACATGCGCCTACTGCACCCAATGCGCCAACAGGTGTCACCGCTACTGCAGGCAATAATCAAGTAACCTTGGCATGGTCTTCCAATACAGAACCTAATCTTTCCGGGTACAATGTGTATCGGAATAATGTGAAGCTGAATAGCACCCCACTCACGTCTCCAAGTTATGTGGATACAGGCTTAACGAATGGCACGACCTATGCGTATCAAATCTCAGCCGTGAACACAAGCAGTTTAGAATCTTCGAAATCCACTGCGGTCAACGCAACGCCTAGTGCGACGGTCTCGATCGTGATTGATGGCAATGCCAGCGATTGGGGTAATGTTCCCCTTTTAGCATCCGGATCATCGACGGTTCAAGTGTTACAAGCGACAAGTGCTGGCGGAAATCTCAAACTGCTCCTTCAAGGTACGGGTATGAATGTCAAAGGTCAATTCTTCATCGACACGGATAACAACCCTCTCACGGGGTACAATGCCGCTGGATGGACGAATACGGGGAGTAAAAGCGGCGCCGAATATATGATTGAGAACAATATTGTTTACAAAAACCTGGGTGGCGGGTGGTCTTGGAGTAACGTCAAAAATCTGGCAACTACGGGCACCTCACTGGAATTTGAACGCAATGCTACCACAGTAGAACTAACGGTTCCTTACGCCACATTAGGCGTTACACAGGGAGCTGTGATCCGCATCGGCTATATCAAAAATGATTCGCTCACAGATCGTTTACCCGCGCAGAATACTGTACTTCCTTCGATTACTTTAGGCCCATAGTGTAATACAAAAGGATGCAGTACGAGCCAGTCTCGATCTGCATCCTCCTTTTACTTCAAGACAAACTTGTTCATAGACCTTTCCAATTCCTCCGAAATATGCTCTAGTTGCTTGGCATTTTCGAACAAGGCTTGTGAGGTTACGAATTGATTACGGCTCTTTTCTGCCACGACAGTTGAAATAGCTGAGAACTGATCAGCGATGCTGGCAATGGAAGTAACACTTTCGGACAGCACGCCTTGCCGCTCATCCACTTGCTTCAACGCCTCGCCAAGCATGAAGATTTTGGCCTGCGAATCCTCCATAAGCTGCTTGACTTGGACAAACACGCGCTCCGTCTCGAAAGCAAATTGAACCTGCTCTCGTACAATTTCGTACATGTCATGATTGAGTTTGGCCGATTTTTTAACATCCTGGACGACAGCTTCAACCAAGCTATTGGCTTCCTGAATAAAAGAACGCGAGCTCTCGGCCAGTTGTTTGGTCTCCATCGCGATAACGTGAAAACCCTTGCCATGCTGCCCAGCTCTTGCTGCTTCAATCGTAGCATTCAACGCAAGTATATGCGTTTGCTTCGTAAATACGATTAGCTGTGCTAATACACGATGAATCGAGGAAATCCCTTGAAGGAGCGTCTCCGTTTGGGCAACGGCCTCTTGCCCGATTTGCTCCGTGCTGTCAGAACTTTGTCGAAGCTCATTCAAGAAGGTCATCCCTTCATCCGAAATGTCGTTCACCTGCTGAACGGAAGCTATCATGAGCCGATGAACTGCGTTGGACTCCTCGATTTGATGCTTCACTTCCCTCATGACCTGCTGGCCCTTCTCTGCTTCCGCAGCCATGCCTTCTGCCCCCGCTGCCACCTCCGTGATGGCTTCAAAGATATTGTCTGAGGCCGTTACATTCACTTCGACTCTCCCCGTCATCGCAACCGAGATATGAGCCATGTCGAGTGCGCTGCGACTACTTTGGGTAACCATCGTAGAGATGTTCTCCAGCATGGTATTAAAATCTTCACTAACTACGCTTATTTCATTATGGCCTATGACCTTCATGCGACCCGTAAGATTGCCATCTGCGCCAAGCTGCATCAGTTGACGAAGCTTAGCTAATGGTTTGCCAATGCGCGCAGCCAAGAATAGAGAGACAATAATCGACGCTATGAACGCGATCGCTGACACAAGGATGGCCCAATTTTTAAAGCTTTGGGCGTTTTTGATCAAATCGCTGGTCGGCGTCTTGGAGACGACATACCAATCGGCAATTGGAGAGTGTTGATAGGCCAAATAGTTGGATGCTCGATCTTCTTTTAAAGAAAAACTGCCTAATTCCGATTGGAAACGATCACCAGTTATCCCAGCCAGGGGCTCGGACGAGGGGGTAGAAGATGCGGTTGACAGCAAGACGCTGCCTGCTCGATTCACGATTAACATCTGGGTATGATCCGTAATCGTCACGGCGGTTAATTCCTTGAGCAGTGACTTCGCTTGAAACTCAACGACGAGCACATAGTCTGTTTTTGCTCCAGATATCGTCTTAGAAAGAAATCTGCTATAACCAAACAGAAGATCTCCGTTTTGACTGACAATACCTCCCGGGTGCGGCTGAAACCACACGGCTTCTCCAGCCTTTTCCACCGTCTTCTTAAACCACGCTTGGTCAATCACTTGTTCCCTTTTCAATTGCCGTTCTGTTGATAAAACCAGTTTACCGTCTTGCAGCGGTATCCAGCTCATACTTTGTAATTGCGGTTGGGAGGCCATATACTTTTTGAATGTATTCTCTGTGGCAAGCCCTCCAGCAAACGAAATAGATTCATCCCCCAAGCTGTAGTCAGAAAGTTGTTTCAACACGGTGCTATCCGAGAATAATTCACTTGAAAGCGATACATCATTCGTTAAGCTGACATCTAACTTATAACTAATTAAGGTGATCATTTGCTGGACCAATTTGCCCACTTCATTTTGCAGGATGGACTTCGTTGTTTGGTAATTCATCGTACTTAGAAAGATAACCGTGCTCAAGATCAATAACAGGATCACTACAAAAATTGAAGCACCCGTCGATCGTAACGATACTTGCAACTTTGGGAATACTTGCCGAAGGGTACGCATGTCCCGAATTCTCCTCACTACAGTAGAATAGCAGAAAGAGCCATGACCTATTCGCATGGCTCTTTCCGAATAAATGACAAGTTACGAATACAGATTAGAGGCTATTCTTTTATTGCAGGGTATACGTTGGCAGTGCTGCGCTCGCACCAGGCAGACGCGCACTTGCGGAATCATTTTGAATAAAGCCTAGTTTAATGCTTTGGCCAGCACTAATCCCTAACGTGGATAAAGGGATTGCAGCCTCGATAACCGTATTGTTCTTCACCAGTTGGGATGCGGATAGCGTTAACGCAGGTCCGTTCCAGGTCCAGCCGTTTGCGGTACCCCCATACGTATAAACACCGTTGTTCTCCACCAATACATCCGTTCCCGATGTTGTCCAACCCCCGGCATTGTAGCCCGTGCCAGTGTTGTTATCTTTGTTGATGTAGAATTGGCTTTTCACATTGAGGCCAGTTCCTTGTACAAGGATATACAAATTCGTGCTGTCATTGGTCACTTTCAGGGTTTGGGCTGTCGTCGTCGTACTAGCTAGAGTGCCGATCGAGCTCCAATCGCTGGCACTTCCGTCAACGGTGATCGTTGTTCCTCCGCCGCCTCCGCCACTACCAGCTGTATAAGACCCTGTTCCTGTCGATGAACCATTGCCTTGCAGGATGATTTGACCTGTATTCGTGGTACGTTTGTACTGTCCGGAGCTAGGGTTCGTCGGATCCGCCGAGTACGTACTTCCATAGGAAGTGCTTAGATTGCTGTAATAGTTGAGTGTGCCATTGCTCGCTGAATAGTTCAGATCTGTCCATTGGAAGGCAAAATTGTACATCGCAGCCCCCCACCAAGCCATCTTAAATTTATCGGTCGTATTGTCGGATGAGGATGCCGCTCCACTTGCAGCACTCGAGACGGCTGCGGTGAGAATTCCTTTGTTACGCTGATAAGCCAGCGCTTTATTGGCCTTGGTGTACCAATCTGTCGTGGATTGATACGTGTTGCCCGATACCAACCAGCTCTCAGCTAAGTACCAGTCGCCCGACTGCGCATGTGTCGTGCTTGCTGCGCCGGTTTCATCCTTATCCCCACTTGCATCATCAACATTCCACGAATTCATGAACACCTTCATGCCCTTACCGTGAATGTAGTCGAGCATCGTATTCTGCCTTGCCCGTGTAACGCCATAATCGAAGCCATAATCATCGAGGAAGATACCGTATGCTCCCATTGCGTACCACTCATCGACATAGGTTTTCATCGTAGCGATGGACAAGTTTTGCGTGCTGACGCCGAGATCCACGTAGCCGAACACTTTTTTGCCGGCATTTTTCAAATTGGTCATGATCGTTGCGGTGTTAGCATGGTCGCCATGCGTGCTGTGCTCAATCCCATCAGCGAAAACAATAATATCGAATTGATTGAACGTATTGGTCGCTGTCGTCACATTGCCGCCTGCCCCATTGACGGCAGAAGGCCAGCCATAATAGATGGCCAGATGAGGCAGTGCCCCGGTTGAATCTGCTGCGGAAGCCGTTGCTGTAAACATTTGCATAACAAGTACACTGCTAATTAAGCCAGCCCAAACCTTTTTCATAGTAAATCGCTCCTTTTTCGCGCGATGCGCGAGATGATTTCACGATTACTTCAAGTCCATAAAGCGGGATAGGATGGCACTTGCTTGTGCTCTTGTCATAGGTGCTGTTGGCGCCAGCGTCTCGTCTTCAAGTCCTTGCAGTAAGCCTTGCTCCACACTAGCTCGCAATGAATCTTGGGCCCATATTGCTGCTGTTTCCTTGTCTCGGAACGACTCGTAAGATGAACTTCCCGTCACTGTTGGTGCCTGAAGTTTGGCTGTTTTGATCGCATTCTGCAACAGCACGGCTGCTTGCTGCCTCGTTATCGGTTGATTCGGTCCGAAAGCGCCGTTACCGATCCCTGTGACAAGTCCGTTCTGCACGGCAACTTGCACAGCCTCTGCATACCAATCGTTCTGATTGACATCGTTAAATCCAGATGAGTCTGACGTTTTCGCAGTCAACCCTAGCTCCCGCACGAGCATGGCAGTAAATTCAGCTCTGTTTACTGTACGGTTTGGTGCAAATTCAGACTCGCTGTCGCCTTCAATGATGTGTTTGGCCGCTAGCTTCTGAATGTCAGCAAATGCCCAATGATCACTAGGCACATCACCAAACGTCTTATGCAGCTCTAACACCGCATAGGAGCTGAAATGCGATACTTGCGCGATGAGATGGTCGCCTTCTTCACGACTGGATACGAAGATAGGAACGCCATCCTCAGCCAGATAATAAACGCCGACTAAATCATGATTGGCATTGGCATTCAGTGGAAGCGTCAATGTTAATGGTGTTGTAAACTGATTCAACACTTCGCTTTGACCTTCTCCACCAATCAAGCTCAGTTCCAGTCGAATGGCGCCTCCGCTTGAACTCCACCCCTTCGAGCCTGAGGCTGTAGACAATCCAGCAACCACGTCTTGCAATTCCGTACCTTGCACAGCTTTCCATGAGAGGGACAATTGTGCATTCGTAAATCCTTTCAGCTGCTGCAGGCTCTGAACCTTATCCATCACCTCCTTCGGGATTTGCAATGAGAAGGCTCCACCTTTTACATCTAACGCCGCATCTTTATTGGCTAAAGCCGACAATGGCAAGTGGAGTTCTGATTTTTTCTCATCCAGTGTAACTGACATATGCCCGTTAACTTGATCAACTTGGGTAACCTGTTGTACCTGATCATCCTGCCACAGAGTTGGACCCGTGTACGGTGGTGACACTGGCGGGTTCTCGCCATGAATCGCAATCGTGTCCAAAGCGTACCAACCATCACTACGTTTACCAGCAATTGCTAACTGAATGCCTGGTTGATTCGTTTGTGGGTCTAGGATACCGACAAGCACCGTGTACGTTCCTGTTGTCAACGTGCTTGGCACATGTAAGGGAAGCTCAGCTTGCTGCTCACCTGGCAGCCAATTGCGAATATCGGTCTGTGAAGCCTTCGTAATCGAGGAAGTCACGATTTGTCCTGAAGCATCTGCAAGCGCGACCGCAACAGGCCAATCCATGTAGAACGGAGCCACACCTTTATTCGTCCAGTACGTAGACAACGTTACGCTGTCACCCTCATTCGCGGTAGCTGGATGCGCTGCGGACTCCAAGATGAAGCGATAGCCCATCGTTTTGAGCATCGTATCCATATTCTCCTGAACCGCTTGTGTCACACCATCTTTCCCTACTTGATAATCGGCCGGTGAGGAAGGTCCAAGCCAAGAAGTATGGGAAGCGTATGTTTCATACAGTGATTCCATAATCGCGTCGTCTTTCAAGGATTGCAGCGGATTCCCGCTGGTGAACTCCCCGCCAGAGAAATTCGATTTCCAGAAATCTGGTATCTTCGAAGCCGCTTGAACGTCTGCGGCATTTTCGCCTGGCTCGAGGTACAGATTAATTTCATTCCAGCCGTTAATCGTCCAATCCAACCAGGATGCTGTAGAACCTTTATCACCGAACACATCGTTAAACAAACCAAAATGGTTATCTGCTGCGATTGGGAATGGCTTGCGCATCCCCAGCAATTTATGGTGGAAATTATCCAAATATTGCGTGACATACTGATTCGTTACCGTTAATTGCGGGAACTTCCCAGATACATCCTCTGGCCAGTTGTGGAATTCACCCCAGTGCCCTAATGAGCCCAACTGAATGAATGCTACACGCGGGTCGTTATCGTAGTGCGCTGCATACGCTTTGAGCATGCGCTCATGCTCACTAATGAGAACGGGCGAGCTATAGTTCGGTGCAAATCCAGAGCCAATAGATTCTGTGTTGTACCATTTACCTGCTCCTGCCGTGCCTTCCGCTTGCACTAATTCATCGTATAGCCAATCGGGAATGTCTTTATGTGTTGGATCGGACGTTGGCGTATCCAAGACAAGTCGAAGATTCATTTTTTTTCCTAAACTGCTCCAGTAAGCAAATTGATACTTGGCTTCAATGCCAGCCCAGTCGAATTGACCTTTGACCGGTTCGAGCTCGCGCCAGGAAATCCCCACATACATTAAGCTATTTGGCTGCACATACGGCTCACCTGCTGGCTTCTTCGCTGCATCCCTCGCCCAAGCAACCCAACCCATGAAAGGGTTGTTTAACACATCAAACGATTGCCTTGGGATATAAGCATTGGCCACTACGGGCTGATTCACAACTTTGGATATCCCCAATAGCGGTGTCCCAGGTTCCGGCAGTGCAATCGCCTGCTTCGATACATAACCAACCTTCATCGCACCAGGGCTAACTCGGCCAATTTGATCCAGATACACAACAACTTGAACGGCGTCAGGCATTGGCTTATAAAATGCTGAACCAACACGAACCCAGTCTGCTGAAGCGCCTGCATATCGATAGATAGAATTGCGATCAATCCGATAATCGATGCCAGCTCCAGCCCATCTTGGGTCTGTGTATCCCGTAGTTGCGGAATTATCACTGTCGATGAAGAATTCGTTTTGCGTGTTCAAATTTGCACCTTGCACAAGAAAATACAACTTTTGGCTGTCTTGAACAGCATTTAAGGTCAAATTCGTGCTGCCAGCTACAGCTTGCGTATCAATCTGCGCCCAATCATCCGTAAGACCATCAACGGTCATCACGGCTCCAGCGAGAGATACGGCAGCAGGGTAATTCGCAACAGATGACGTTTGAGGCGCGTAGTCATCTCCCACACCCAAAGATACTCTCACCGTACTAGACACATTCGTCCATCCGCTCATATCGATAACGCTCTCCATGATGCTGTGACCTGGCGCAGCATATGTTGAACTGATGACCGTCTCGGCAGGCCCAACAAAATCCCAGGCCCAACCTGAGCCCGCGCTCTTGTATACGCTCCCATTCTGCATCAAATAGTCAGCACCCGTATGTGTATATTGCCAGCCTTGGAAGCCAGTGGACGAATCATTATCACTATTGATGAACAGATTCTTCTCCCCTGAGAAATCAGTTCCATGCGCAAGGGCATATAATTTCGATCCTTCAACAACAGCATATAAATCTTGTAGTTTACTTCCTTGGCTAACGCCAACAGGCGTAAGTGCAGCCCAATCCGTATCGTTGCTATCTACGGTAACATCAGGGAGAGATGGAATGACAAGCCCTGGATTTCCACCTGGTGCTGGTGCATAATAATCACCGCCATTGAACGTTATATTGATTGGTTTGGGTCCACTTAACCCAAGTGATTGTAGAGGAACCGACATCTCAATAACTTGGTTATCCCCAGCTCCGCTTGCTGCATACTGAATGTCAGGTGCAACAACCGAGGCCCAAGACCAGCCAACGCCCGTATTTTTGAACAAACCGCCATTTTCGAACAAATAATCTGCCCCAGCTTTCGGCCAAGCCCATGAAGCAAATCCGGTACTATTCTCTTTGTCCGTATCGATGAATACATCGTTGCTCGCAGCTAACTTACCTGTGACGAGAACAGATAAAGTTTCGTTATTCTGCGATGCATATAATTTCGTATTGCCATCAGCCGACTGTCCGAGCGGGGTGACACCAGCCCAATCATCAACAGCACCATCTACCGTCACCTTCACGCTTGGAGCAAACATTGTCGTTTCAGCATCAACATCCAACATGGTTTTTCCCGCATCCGGCAAATAGCTATTGCCATTCTTCGTGAAGCTTACCTTCAATTTCGAGGAGTCCGAGAGGCCAAGCTTCGAAAGATCAACTGCAGCTTCTACAACAGTTGACGTCTTGCTAAGCGTAACGGAATCTATTCCTACCCAAGCTCCACTAACCAAATGGAACAACTGATCACCCACGATTTTATAATCGATCCCGCCACTATTCGACCAAGAGGCAAGCGCCTCCCCTGTCGTCTCGACATTATCACTATCGATATAAAACGTCGTACTGCCAACATCCATTTGTGTTCCCGTCGCTAACAGATACAATTTACCGTTTTTTTGCACAGCCTTCAGCAGATTCAAGCTTTGGCCGTAAGCAACGGAATCCTTTTGGATTGCGGCCCATTCATCCGACGCACCGGTAAATTTCGTTGCGACTGGCTCACTCCCTTGTGCTGAAATTCCAGCTGGTACGATGAAAGAACTGACTAATAAGGATGCCAAGGAAAGCGGTACGGTTAGCCTTCGCCAAGGTCTGAAAGTGTTCATTTTTTAACCAAACCTCCAGTAATTGTATAAATTTGGAAACAAAAAATGAGACCCAGAGCGTTGACGGTTTTCATGTCAATTCATGGATCTCATTTTTGTTCCTTACTATGTAACTACGATGATCTTACTTACCGTAAAGCGTTTTGATTTCCTTCAACGTAGCGTCGATATCACCCTTGCCAGAAAGCGGCTGAGCTAATTTTTGCGGAATAATATCCCACAGCAATTTATCTTTACCATCGAAGAAAGGAACCGGAATCGCGTACTTCTGCGACTCGATGAACGTTTGTTTGTTGTAGCCGTCATCGATGCCTAAGTAGGTTTGCGCAGCTTGCTTGTTTGCAGGGATGGATTGCCCTTGTTTCGCAAGTGCAATTTGACCCTCTGGACCCGCTAACCAGCTAAGCAGCGCCCATGCAGCTTTCTCGTTCTTGGTATAAGGGCTCAGTGCATTCCCTGCAACCTGAACAACGGTTTTCGTATCCTTAAATTTCGGCGGCAAGAACGTGTCGAACTGAATGTTCGCTTTTTTGAATTCCGCTGCTGACCAGGAGCCCGCGAAGCTCATAGCCACTTTACCTGTTGTTAACGTTAGGAAAGGATCTTTGGATAAGGACTGGCTTTGACTGGAAGACGGTGTCACATGGTATTTCGTAACGAGGTCACGGTAGAACTCCAGTACTTGCTTAGCTTCAGGTGATTCCAGGGCAAGGGTTTGATCATCGTTTACGATTTTCCCGCCATTGGAAATAATTTGCGGTTCCAGAACGGAGTCAGCAGAACCCGCTGCATCCACCGTTAGACCCCATTGCACGATATTTTTATCGTCGAATCCAGCTTCGGAAGCATTTTTACCCTTATTATCCAAAGTTAGTTTCTTCGCAATGTCGAGTACTTGATCCCACGTCATTTCACCCTTAGGCATAGGAGCGCCTGCTGGATTCTTCTTCGGATCGGTAAATAGCGCTTTATTGTAATAGGTTACAATGGTATTGGCATCACGAGGCAAGGAATATTGTTTGCCCCCCACTTGATGAGTTGCCAGAACGCCCGGTTCAAAGTCGCCTGTGTTGAAGTTGTTCGTTTTGATAATGTCTGTTAAATCTTTCATCGCGCCTAGCTTTGCATATTTATCTACGTAGGCAAAACTGATTTTATATACATCTGGTAAATCTTTGGAAGCCGCTTGCGCCGTCAAGGATGTCCAATACGTGCCCCAGTCTTTACTTACGACTTCGACATCGATTTTCGGATATTTCTTATTGAATTCCTTGAGCAGTGTTTTCGTTTGCTCCGTTTCTACGTTGGTTCCCCATTGGGAGTAGACGATTTTACCTGAAATTTCTTCTTCAGCCTTCGCTGTCTCTTTAGGTGTAGTAGTTGCTGTTGTTGGGGCTGGAGTCGTTGTCGTTGCTGTTTCCGTTTTCCCACATGCCGTCAGTACCAAAGAACCTAATACCGCAACAGATGTCAGACCAGTAAGCAATTTGATCGTTTTCATAGAAAACCCTCCTCAGATTTATCTGTTCACATCACATCGTACAACTCTGTTACTTAATGCCGGACATGACCACCCCCTCAATAAAGTAACGTTGTGCGAAGAAGTAAATACAGCCGATTGGCAGTAACGCTAGAAAAGAACCAGCAGCCAGCACAGGGAAATCATGTGAGGTTTGCCCCATAATCATTTGTAAGCCGACGCTTAATGTTTGCAGCTTCTCTGACTGAATATAAATGAGGGGAGAAAAGAAATCGGTCCAAGAGAATACGAAGGCGAAAATAAATCCCGTAATCATCGTAGGACGTGAGAGCGGAAGAATGACACGACTGTAAATGGTCCAATAGCCGCCGCCATCCATTTCAGTGGCTTCATCCAATTCACGGGGAATTGTCATGAAGAACTGACGGAACATGAAGATAAAGTACGGACTTGCTAGAATTTGCGGCACAATCAGTGGAAACCACGTGTTATACCAGCCAATTTTCTTATACATGATGTAAAGCGGAATCAATGTAATTTGTGAAGGAATCATGAGGGTTGCAAGCACGATAGCAAAGAGTACGCCGCGCGAACGCCCTTTTGTACGAGCAAAGCCGAAGGCAACGAGCGAAGCGAAAAGCAGGGTCCCTGCACCAACGGATCCAGATATCGCAAAAGAGTTGGCGATCCATCTTCCCATTAATGGCATCGATTCAAACAGCCTAGGAAAAGCATCTAGCGTGAAAGGTTTGGGTATAAACGTAGGTGGAAACTGAAAGGTTTGTTCTTGTGTCTTGAGCATCGTCGATATGAGCCATAGAAGTGGTCCTGAGAATATCCCGAGTCCGACGATGAGGAAGAAATATTGGGCAAGTTGTTTGGAGACATTCGCCAGTCGCATCGTTATCCGTTTCCTTTCTCTGACTCATAATAAACCCATTTTTGCGACGTCTTCATCACGATTAACGTTAGAATGAGAATAATAATAAACAAGATCCAAGATTGCGCCATGGCATATCCAAATTTGAAATCACGGAACGCGGTTTGGAAGGTGTTGAACATATACGTACGTGATGCGTAGTTAGGTCCCCCATTGTTCAAGAGCATGGATTCCGTAAACATTTGGAAGTAGTAAATCATCTGCATGACGACTGCGAACAGGATGGAAGGCGATAGCATCGGAAGCGTAATGCGGAAAAAGCGAGAAACAACGTTAGCTCCGTCAATTTTGGCCGCTTCATACAAATGGCCAGGAATGCCTTTCAGCGCAGCAAGGAAAACGAGTACAGGTCCGCCAGACATCCAAATACCGATGGTAATGATGATGGGTTTCACTAACGATTCGGTACCGAACCAATCAAATTTTGGCAATCCAACGATGGATAGCAGCTGATTAACCATGCCGCTGTCTGTTCCGAAGAGCATCACCCATAAAATCACGGTTGCAACAGGTGGAACGAGGTAGGGCAGGTAGTAAAAGGTACGAAAGAAATGGACGCCTTTCACATCGACGTTCAGAACGACGGATGTGAGAATCTGAAACGTCACGGTTACAGGAACTGCGATAATAACAAAGTAGATCGTATTGCCAAAGCTTTTCAGATAAATATGATCATGTAATAAGTCCACATAATTCTTAAAACCAATCCATACAGGTGCAGCAACGGAATTGTAATCCGCGAAGCTGTACAAGAGGCTTGTAAACGCTGGTACGACGAAGAATACAAGGAATCCGATTATCCAGGGTGAAATAAATCCTAAAAACTTGAGCTCTTCTTTCCATTTTGACGCCATCATGTACCTCCAATCTAGAATCCTTACACTAATTCATTCAGATACACATAGCGTTCTTCTTTGATTGATTTCTCCGCTGCAAGCGCGACGAGCAAGGCCTGTCTGCCTACTTCCCCATTCGCAAAAGGCTCTTTGCCCGTCACGACGGAGTCTAGGAATTCATATCTCTGACGTTGACTGCCTGTGTGTCCGTTACTGTAAGAATCAGACGCAACATCCGTATCAATATGTTCTTTGGTCATATCAGGTCCACCCGCGATATCAATTGTGCGATCTTTCTTCGCTACCATGACAGCGCCGTTGTTTCCGATCAACCCGATTTCCAAGCCTTCATCCATGAGGTTTCTTGGCTTCAGATACATGCACAATCCCAGATTCGCTTTACTGCCGTTCTCGTAATCAATCGTTACCCAAGCGTGATCCACAATATTGGTTTGCGAAATTACTTTCGGCGGATAATGCGTATAGGAATTGGTGATCATATTCTCTTCGCCATTTTTAATAACATGCTGACCGCCAGAAGCGAAAACACGAACCGGCTTCGCGCCAATCATCCAGTTGAAAATGTCGAAATGATGGCAATCCTTTTCGACCAACGCACCGCCAGATTTGGCACTGTCGTAGAACCAATCCACAGGCGGAAACGAATCGCGGAACTCTTTACACCACATCATCGTTACGTCGTCGAGACGTCCATTGCTCAATTCCTTTTCCATCCGGCGATATAAATTGGAATAGCGATAAACAAGCCCGATTTGGAGGATGACATTCGCTTTCTTTGCAGCTTCGATGATGGCATCACAATCCGCAAGCGTTGGGGCTACTGGTTTTTCCAAAAATATATGCTTCCCACGTTCGATAAAAGCTAGTGCCACTTCTTTGTGCATATAGTTTGGAACCGAAATCACGACAGCATCAAATGTATCTGTTTGCGCCAAAATGTCCTTATAATCCGAAACAATTTGGGGATTATTTCTTTTGATATACGGAAGCGCTCTTTCCAAGTTACTTGGGCTTGGATCAGCTACCCATGTTATTTCACATTGTTCGATTTGATCAAATCCCATTGCATGGCCTGTTCCCATGTCGCCGACACCGATTAAAGCTACTCGAATTTTATTCATATTCTGTTTATCTCCCCCGCCAAAGTCTAGTTAGTTGTTAGCCAAATTTGTCCAAACTATTTTTCGTTTGCGCCAATATTCTTTACACTTAGAATATTAAGGGGTTTGGCTTGTTTTGTCAATCAGTTTTATCAATGTTTTTGGATTATTTTTTGCGCCAAATTACACGTTAATAATCCAAACATTATAGCACATTAATCCAAAAGTTTGGACAAACAGAGCATTTTTGTGCGGCTGCCCAACAAAAAACCGTTTGACTATGTAGGGTGCACAAAGCCAAACGGTTTTTATGGGGATTTGTTGTCCATTTTCGTTAGGATGATCCTCGTTCAATTAATTTATAAGGCAATGTAATCGTAACAGGAACAGGCATTTTTTCATCGATATAATCAATTAATGTTTTGGCCGCGATCCAACCAATTTCAAATTTGGGCATATCGATCGTCGTTAATGGCGGTGAACAATACTGCGAGAACTCAATATTATCGATGGCGGCGAAGGCGATATCCTCTGGGATGCGATAGTTGAGTTCAAGCGCTGCCCGCATCGCAGAAATTGCCATCATGTCACTGGCGGCAAAAAAGGCTGTCGGACGATCCTTCTGCCCCTCTAAAGCTTGCTTCATGAGCTCGTGGCTTTTTTCCACGTCCCATTGTGTATCGAGCACCCAATCTTTCGGAATGGATAATCCGGCTTCTTGCAGCATTTCACGGTATCCGCGGTAACGCTTTTCCTTCTCCATATCCATGGAAAGGCCGGATCCTCCGATGAAGCCAATGCGTTTATGCCCACGCTCGATCAAATGACCAACCGCATGTTTCGCTGCCAATAAACGATCATAACCCACACGCGGCACTTCTTTATCCGGAATATCGATGCCTACGACATAGGGAACATGTGCTTTGATATATTCGTACGAAGCTGAATCAATCCCCTCAACCAGAATAATGCCGCTTATATCGCTTTCTTTCACAATTTTGTGCAGCAAATTCGGTTTCTTTAGCTCTTCACCCGAGTGGATGAAGGCCAAATCGTAGCCATGATCTTCAAGTCCACGATCAATCCCCTCAAGAATTGAAGAAAAGTAAGGGTGATTATATTTATTCTGCTGAACTGCAACAATGCAGCCCACCTTCTTATTTAACTTCGATGGCTTACCGCGAACGACAGTTTCTCTGGTGCCTTTACTGGACTGGTAGCCAAGTTTGGCTACAGCATCCCAAATTTTTTGGCGGGTATCGGCGCTCACCGATCTTCTCGTATCATTATTTACTACACGGGATACCGTGGATATCGAGACGCCCACATGCTCAGCAATATCTTTCAATGTTGACAACTTGCACCCTCCCGTAGCCAAAGTTTGCGCCAAATTTTTGCGCTTTAGCCTAGCATAGCAAATTTCTATCATCTGAACAACTGAAATTACTGTAAAGGCGGGTTTTTCTTATGTAAATGGAGTAAAAGGTGATGTCCACACCGATTTGGCTCGAGCTTACGGCGAGGGACTACTGACGGTAGGCTCGGGTTCCGAGCTTTCGGCGAGGGATGACTGCCGGTAGGCTCGGGTTCCGAGCTTTCGGTGAGGGACGACTGACGGTAGGCTCGGGTTCCGAGCTTTCGGCGAGGGAAGACTGACGGTAGCCTCGGGTTCCGAGCTTTCGGCGAGAGATGACTGCCGGTAGGCTCGGGTTCCGAGCTCTCGGCAAGGGACTACTGACGGTAGGCTCGGGTTCCGAGCTTTCGGCGAGGGACTACTGACGGTAGGCTCGGGTTCCGGGCTCTCGGCGAGGGACTACTGACGGTAGGCTCGGGTTCCGAGCTTTCGGCGAGGGACGACTGCTGGTAGCCTCGGGTTCCGAGCTTTCGGCGAGGGACTACTGACGGTAGGCTCGGGTTCCGAGCTTTCGGCGAGGGATGACTGACGGTAGGCTCGGGTTCCGAGCTTTCGGCGAGGGACTACTGACGGTAGGCTCGGGTTCCGAGCTTTCGGCGAGGGACTACTGACGGTAGGCTCGGGTTCCGAGCTCTCGGCGAGGGACTACTGACGGTAGGCTCGGGTTCCGAGCTTTCGGCGAGGGACTACTGACGGTAGGCTCGGGTTCCGAGCTCTCGGCGAGGGACTACTGACGGTAGGCTCGGGTTCCGAGCTTTCGGCGAGGGACTACTGACGGTAGGCTCGGGTTCCGAGCTCTCGGCGAGGGACTACTGACGGTAGGCTCGGGTTCCGAGCTTTCGGCGAGGGACTACTGACGGTAGGCTCGGGTTCCGAGCTCTCGGCGAGGGACTACTGACGGTAGGCTCGGGTTCCGAGCTTTCGGCGAGGGACTACTGACGGTAGGCTCGGGTTCCGAGCTCTCGGCGAGGGACTACTGACGGTAGGCTCGGGTTCCGAGCTTTCGGCGAGGGACTACTGACGGTAGGCTCGGGTTCCGAGCTCTCGGCGAGGGACTACTGACGGTAGGCTCGGGTTCCGAGCTTTCGGCGAGGGACTACTGACGGTAGGCTCGGGTTCCGAGCTCTCGGCGAGGGACTACTGACGGTAGGCTCGGGTTCCGAGCTTTCGGCGAGGGACTACTGACGGTAGGCTCGGGTTCCGAGCTCTCGGCGAGGGACTACTGACGGTAGGCTCGGGTTCCGAGCTTTCGGCGAGGGACTACTGACGGTAGGCTCGGGTTCCGAGCTCTCGGCGAGGGACTACTGACGGTAGGCTCGGGTTCCGAGCTTTCGGCGAGGGACTACTGACGGTAGGCTCGGGTTCCGAGCTCTCGGCGAGGGACTACTGACGGTAGGCTCGGGTTCCGAGCTTTCGGCGAGGGACTACTGACGGTAGGCTCGGGTTCCGGGCTCTCGGCGAGGGACTACTGACGGTAGGCTCGGGTTCCGAGCTTGATCAACTTGAACTCTCCCCCTCCATCGCGAAAAAGGAGCTAAGCGCAAACACACCGCTTAGCTCCTATCCATTCCGCTACTTTTTAAACCTACTCCACGTTATGATAAACCTGCTGCACATCTTCCAAATCTTCCAACGCATCAACCATCTTATCAAACTGAGCTTGTCCTTCTTCGGAAAGCGTAACATTGTTTTGAGCAATCATCGTCAACTCAGCAACCGTAAACTCCGTGATGCCTGCTGCTTTCAGACATTCTTGAACAGCATGGAACGCCTCTGGCTCCGCATACACCATGACCATGTCTTCTTCTTCCAGAAGATCACGAACGTCAACGTCAGCTTCCATCAGAATTTCCATGATCTCGTCGACGCTCTTGTTTTCAATACCGATAGCCGCTGTCGCATCGAACATATAGGCAACGGAGCCTGTAACGCCCATGTTACCGCCATTTTTGCTAAAAGCTGCGCGCACGCTTGACGCGGTACGGTTTACGTTATTCGTCAATGTATCCACGATAACCATGGAACCGTTGGGTCCAAAGCCTTCATAACGAAGCTCTTCATAAATTTCGTCTGAGCTGCCTTTGGCTTTATTAATCGCGCGATCAATGATCGCTTTTGGCACGTTATAGGTTTTGGCGCGTTCCAAAACGACTTTCAACGCACGATTCGATTCCGGATCTGGTTCACCTTTACGTGCTGCTACATAAATTTCAAGTCCGAACTTCGCGTAAACGCGACTTGTGCTTGCATCATTCGAAGCTTTCTTTTCTTTTATGTTATTCCATTTACGTCCCACTATGGATCCCACTTTCTATTATAATTTCATTACCTATCATAACCTATTTTCACACGAAATTAAAATATTTCCGTTCGTCATGTTAAATAGGTCCCTATAGATAATAGCAAATTTTTAGCGGAGTGGGGAGTTTGATGTCACATTATATGGATCGTTAGCGGGCTTTGCTGATCCCAATCAACACTTATCTTTTGATCAGGTGTCACACACTCCACATTTATGCCGTCGGAACATCGTGAAACGATGAGATCGAAACAAGAACCGAAAGCTCGGATTGCACGAAGCGACATCGTCTCCCAATCATCAGGCAGTCGCGGGCAGCACGTAAAAGAATTAAGTCCCGTCGGGACAATGCCAAATAATCCCTCGATAATTACTCGGGCATATAACGCACTTTCTGCAGAAAGATGCCGTTGATTGCCTTCGGGGAAAGCTTCCACTGCGTAAGGAACATGCTCGCCTAGCAGCCTATTACGGGAATATTCGAGGAGTCGCGTGATGCCTTGCTCCGTTTCTCCAGCATACAGAATTCCTCGCAGCGCATACAAAGTCGATCGATCCCAGTAGGTAGTTTCTCCTGCCTGTGTGACGAGTCCACCGTTTACCCATAATCGTGAAGATAGCAAAGCAGAAATCGTTTGGTCCTTGCGATCCAAGATATTCATCGTCAGCGGCACACAGATCCACGAACGCAGAATGTCGTTCCCTTCATAGTACCGATAGGTCTCATACCCCTCGACGGTTGCGCCAAAATGCGCTTCAATTGCTTGTCGAAGCCTGCCCGCTTCTTCCTCTAAACCAGAAGCGATTGTTGGCTTTGCCAATTCTCTTGCCAGTTGTGCCGAAGAAATCAACGCGCCATAGGCGAGCGATGAAGTGAACAGATTGGCGTCCCCACTCGGAAATCGATTCTCTAGCTCATCGGAGTCGGATGCAATAACACCACTCGATGTGAGCTTCTTTCTGCAAAACGCCAAGCACCATTCAATCGCGGGCCACAGCTCCTCGGCTATGCTCAGGCTGCCGCTAGCGAGCGCAAATCGCGCTGCGCCATAGGCATACATCGCTGCATCCCCACGATCCCCCGCTCCTTCCCAGATATCCACACCTTCTGCGATGATTGAAGAAGGAATGGCGCGGAAGTCAGGCCCCATGAAAGGCATGTAAAGACGATAAGCATTCATGGATGCTGCCATTGCATCGTGATCTCCCAAAAATGGAAAAAATGGCCCTGCATACTCCGCTTGATCATTCGTCCAAACCGCAACATAATACGAACCGCCTCCAGGGCTGTGCATCAAACCGCCTTTGGTGCGAAAAATACTCTCCGCCGCGCGGATTTTGGCCAAATCAAACATTCTATCCAAATGGGGCTCTGGGGATTCAAGCCGCAAAGACGAACCGAGCTCACGTAAGAATTGCCGCCGCATCCTTTCCTCTGAAACAAGGTCCACACTCACTTTAGGTGCCTGTAACGTCGAAGCACACATCCAACACATGTAGGTAATCGATTCACCTGCTTGCAGCATCACAGATGATGGGGCATCATGTCCCGCTTCAACGATATAAACCCCTTTCGTGCCTCGTCGATACTGCTGGATTGCTATCTGCTCCATCTCGATCTCCATGGCAGCATCTGTCATGTTCTCCACCTGTATACGTTCTAACGCATAGGGGTTGTCTCTCGAGGGGAATATCGTTCTCTCTATCATGATCCCCTGATCCGAAACAGACGATATCCGAAGCATGCCATCAAACGAGATCTTAAACACTTTTTCATGGATAACCTGACCGCTTACAGACATTCTAGGCAAAAGCTCCTGCCCAAATTCCTCCATTAAGCTAGCATGGGTATCATTCGGAATCGTGCGCAAACCAGGCCAAACGACTTTCCGTTTTAAAATAATACCGCCTTGCGAATCTATGCCATACGTCACAATGAGGGAGATCTCTTTGCCGCTCATTTCAACATGATCTTGGTGAGCCAGGTCATCTCGTTGAATGTCCCAGACAATACCTGCTTCATTCCCAATTTTCCAACGCAACTTTTTCTCCGAATTGGGCTCGTTAATTTTCGATGTTGGCACGTTCTCTGCCCCCCTTCCTGTTCTATTTAACCTTACTTCGTAAGGAGCACTTCTATGACAACTGCATTGCCAATAGGCGCCGAAATATGCAAGATTCCGTGCACTTCGTCGTAGGTAAAATCGGTTCCGCAACCGTCGATCCGTACTTCCTGAGGGATCGTTTCACAGTACATAAGAATCACAGCACCGCCATCTTTCACGAAAACCTTATGTCCATTCTCTGTGACTTCCCATTCGGCAATGCTTCCCGCATGATTAAACTTGTCCGTAATTCCGATCGGTGCAAAACCTCGCTGAATTGGCGTGAATGAGACGAGTTCATATTCCGCGGTATCGAGCGTAAGTTGAAGCTCTTCTTCCGCAGCGACGATGCGAAGCATCTGTTGACGATTACAATAAACAGCGAAGCGTTCCCCTGTTAAACCTGGGATAGCTCTTGAGCTGATCGAAGTGGACAACCGACCACCACCTTTGAAACAATGAAAGAGACCCAACAGTCCACTTACGCCTGCGTAATTCCTCACTTTTAGTATCTGCGGGAATCCCAAGCAATTAACTAAAACACAGTCCGCCGTAGGCAAAGCTGGGCTTTCACAGCGCAGCACAACCCCGCCTGAGATCGTTAACTTCTGCAAAAGATCAAAATTTTGCTGACCTGGCTTATCACACACATATATAGGCCCCCCAGATATTGACCTAGCCGCAGCATGAAAAGCAGCCCCTTCTTGATGGGTCTGAAACATGTCCCAATCGGGAATCGCAAAGGTAGAAGACCAAATATTGTTCATCGCATTGACATAGATGTGTTTCTGTTGATCGGCCATGCCCTTGGTTGGGAAATAATCCTGTGAATTTCGCCATACAAGGGAAGAATTCATATGAAACGGGATATCAGATCCGTGACACATACTATGGATCAGGTTGCCGTCGAAATAGCGTTGTGCTGCCGACTGCATCGCTTCCTGATAAGCTCTCATCGTGCTGACCACATTTCGCTTGCCATGGGCAAAAAGCTCAAGTGCCGACTGGCCATCGACCTTGACCATATCGACACCAACCTCCGCCAGAAACTGGTACAACTCGTTATATAAGCGAGGAGCTTCCTCGGGCTCTACGAGATAAAGATCAACTTCTTCAGGTGCCCACGGCCGAATAACGGCCCGATTATGGAACCAAGCAAATCTACGGGCTAGCGCACCCTCGGGCTGAATCCCTGCCCAATATCCTTGAAACGCATGCCATATCCCAAACCATGTCACACCGTAACACTGTTTAACTTTCTGAATAAACGGACCTAGCCCACTAGGAAATTTACTCGCATTAATGGAAAAATCAGATATCCAATCGCCTTCCGTATCCCATGCCCCATCATCTAAGATGATAAATTGGGGGATTACCCCTCCAGTTTTAAAGCTTTCCAAACCTTCAAGCAGCTTCGCTTCATCGACTTCATGATAAAAAGCATCCCATGTGCACCAGCCGAGTCCCTGGAGAAAAGGAGGGGCGCTCTTCGCCTCGCGGAGTCGAAATGTCTTCACACGAGCAGCCGCAGCATGCATGGCTTTCTCAACCAAGGCAGCATAATCCGCGCCATAACCGATGTAGGCGAGAGCCACCGTTGCTTCGTCACTTGCGGGCAGTTCGCCCTTTATCCTAAGGTGGATGCCATGTTCATCAGACGCTAGTGTTGTACGGCAATCTGCGCAAACGAGCGGCAGGATGACACCATACAGCCCATCACTCCGCTCCCAAAGCAGCAGCTGGGTATCGGCGGGAATAGCTTCCCCAGTTGCACCAACGTACGGTTCCATCCAGTACGGATCAATTCTGGATAAGGACAACCATCTCACTGCTTTTTCTAGGCAAATGGGACCGATCCTTTCCATGAATCGTGAAGCAATACGTTCACACTCGATAAACCATCCTCCAACAGGATCGCTTTTATTTACTTTCCACTGATCGGCCGATGTTGAAACCTGAATAATATCGTCAAAATGCAAGCTCTTCGTTTTCACCCCTCCACTCCCCTGCACACTCACTTGATGGAACCATTCATGATGCCGGCGAATATATACTTTTGCAGAAATAAATACAGCACTACCGTAGGGATCAGAACAATTAGAATACCGGCACTAATGCTATTCCACTCTGCGCTATGTGTTCCTGAAAATTTCATCAGCGTGGTCGATACGACGCCTAGATGCTGCGCAGGCATATATAAATAAGGCGTGTACATATCGTTATAAATACCGATCGTTTTCAAAATAACCAAAGTCGCTGTTGCTGGTGCTAAGAGCGGAAAGATGATTGCACGGTAAATCCGAAACAGAGAAGCCCCAGCCAGCATGGCGGATTCGTCAATCTCGTACGGAATGTTGCGGATAAACTGTAAATATAAAAAAAGTTGAACCAAATCGGTACCGCTGTAAAGTAAAACTGGTGCATAATACGTATTAAACAAACCTAAATGTTTAATGATCGAGAACGTGGCAACCTGGGTTGTGATGCTGGGAATGAGTACTGCAACCGCGTAGAGCCCTATTACCATCTTCTTCAATCGAAACTCATATCGGCCCAATGCATATGCCATCATCGTGCCAAGCATCACGTTACACACGACAGCCATCACAATGACGATACCGATGTTAACAAATGCCTGGCCCATCCGCCCTACCTGCAGAACAACCAAGAAATTGTCCCAATTCATAAAGCTGTGAGGCAAATCGAACAACCCCGATTTGGCATATTCCTCATTACTTTTGAAAGCATTAATCACAATGATAAAGGGTGGAAATAGTACGAATATCGTTGCGATAGATAGAATGGCATATTTGACGAAATTAACGATAAAGTTCGAGGGAATGAACTTCCTCCCCATCGAGTTGTTCAACGAGACAGGATCCACCAGCGCTCTAGTTGCTTCGCGCATCCTAATCGCCCCCACGCAAAATGATTTTTTTCTGAAGTGTAACAATGATACCTACCATCAGAAGAAGCACAACGCCCATTGCTGACGCTAAGCCGAAATTACCGAAAGTAAAGGCAATCTCAATCGTTTTCGTTACAAACGTATCACTTGAACCGATCGGTCCGCCCTTGGTCAAAATAAAGGGAAGCTCGAATACTTCCATTGCACCGGTAATTGTAAGAAACATATTCACCTCAATGATCGATACGATACTTGGAAAAGTAATACGTCTAAATGTCTGCATCGCGCTTGCCCCGTCAATTTGCGCTGCTTCATACAGTTCCTTCGGTATGGATTGCAGGGCACCCAAGAAAATAACCATATTAAATCCAGTAAACCGCCATATGTTAATGAAACCCAGGGAGAAGTTCACCAGATGCGGATTTCCTAGCCAATTCACTTTATCGGACAAGCCCAAATGCCCCAAGACAAGATTGAGCGCGCCGCTTGCTGGATCATACAAATAGCCGAACATATACGAGACAGCCACACTATTCATTATAAAAGGCAGAAAAATAATAACTTTAAATATATTTCTCCCTTTTAACTTTGTGTTCAAGAGCACTGCAAAAAATAAGGCTAGACTAACTTGCACGATTCCAGCTGCCACATAAGCTAAATTATGAGCAAAAATGCTGAAAATCATCGGGTCCGAGAATAGTTCGGTATAATTTTGAAAGCCAACCCAAAGCTTCGTAGGACTTACGCCATCCCATGATGTCATACTCAAGTAAACAAGATCCAAGGCAGGGTAGTACGAAAATGTGAGCAGGAGCGCAAGTGGAATCAGCATAAATGTAATTAAAATGATCTTTTTCTGAGCTTTATAGCTAAGGCTCATGCGCCTCACCTTCTGTCATTCGGAATAAGGGGGAGGTCCGTCAACGTCGTGATGATTGCTCCCCCGCTAACATGTAAGGATTATTGTGTAACTGTTTTACGCGCAGCAGCCCACTTCTTATTGAATTTATCGAGGACCGATTGTTGATCTTTGGTTGTCATGAACTCTTGGGCTAAATCCGGGAATGCAAATTGCGCCTTATTCGAAACCTGATTCGTGTAATCTTTGGTCGGCGAGCTTTCCAGCATTTTCGTGCCGTTCATAAAATCTGCTAATTGCTTCAGTTTCGGCTGTTCGGATTTGATCGGAGGCACGAAGCCGGAATCGTTCGCATAACCGGATTGCTCAATAAAGAATTTCACAAACGCTTTCGCTGTTTCGATATTTTTACTTGTTTTACTAACGACTAATGCCGCATCGGATCCAATTGGACTCACCAAAGTACCGTTGTTATCGACGGGCATTGGGAAAAATCCGATATCATCTGGTTGAGCCCCATTCTCAATAATTTGAGGAATCGCCCAGTTGCCTAGAACTGCCATTGCAAATTTACCTGTAGCCAAATCTTTCTTGGAAGCCTCCCAATTTGTCGAGAAGAGGTCGCTTTCCGTATATTTTTTATCCGCTAAAGTCCGAAGAATCGTTAACGCTTTGCCATAGGAAGAATCTAACGTAAAGGGCGCATCCGATACAGCCAATTTATCCATAATTAAGGCATCACCAGCAATCGATTGGGCCAAAACTTCATATTGGGATAAAGGCCACTTATCCTTGAAATTCGTCGCAACAGGGACAATCCCCTTACTCTTTAGCTTTTCACAATCCGCATAGAACTCATCTAATGTTTTGGGAACGGAGGTAATTCCAGCGCTTTCGAAAGCCTTTTTGTTATACAATACCCCTGTGATGGACCCTCCGCTCGATATGCCGTACAATTTGCCATTCACCTTAAATGAGTCCTCGAAGTACACTTTACCATTCAGACCAAGATCATCGAGTGGGACAAAATAGTCTGGATAATTCTGCGGCTTCATGGCATCTCCACCCACGAAGACTACGTCAGGCAGCTGCTGTGATGCGGCGCGAACCTTGACGATATTGCTCTCGTCTTTGACGGCTTCATTCTCTACATCTGCGTTTGGATACAGCTTTTTGAAAGCGGCGATGTAGTCTTTCATCTTGGTTTCGGCAATATCTGTGCGGTGATTGAGAAAGGTAATTTTCCCGCTGATCTTATCTTCGGGTTTTGTCGTAGCTTGTGCCGCAGTCGTTGTCGCAGCTGCCGTACTTTGTGCAGCTGGAGAAACCGTTGCTGCTGTTTCCGTCTTCGAAGAGCAACCTGCGAACACGGACATGACCATAACAAGTCCCATGGAATGTGTTAACCATTTTTTCATTTTCATTTCCCCTTCGTGTATGTAGTTGTCTTGTAATCGCTTGCAATTTAATTATAAAAAATTGGAACGATCGTCAAAAGTAACCCGATTCATATTTATAGTCTTCAATGAAGTTTTTAAATCAAACGAATGCTTTCCTTATATTCCTTTGGCGTCATGCCAACGATCTTCTTAAATAAACGGTTGAAATATACCGAATCCAGATAGCCGACATGCTCACCGACTTCGTATATTTTGAGCTCTAGGTTGTATTTCAGTAACTCTTTGGCTTTCTCCACACGAAAATGCATGACAAAGTCTGTAATGGATTGTCCACGGTGCTGCTTGAATAATTGTCGGATGTAATTCGGATTAAGACCCGCTTTATCCGAAAATGACGCCAAATCAAATTCTTGATAATACGTTTCTTCAATCTCCTTCACAATAAGGGAGACAATGCGACTCTGGCCGGTCTGCTCAGCGCCTGATACGAGGGATTGTGGCAAACTTTTCGCCAATTTCTCCAGTAATCGATACAGTTCTTCCCGATTGACTGGCTTCATCAAATAGTCTTCAACCCCGCTTCGCAAAGCCGTTCGCGCGTAATCAAAGTCACGGAAACCACTTAAAATAATGATTCTGAGATCAGGATTCAACCCCCGAAGGTGCTCAATCAACTGCAGTCCATCCATCGAAGGCATTCGAATATCCGTAATCAGCACATCTACCATGTTCGTTTTCAGTTCGCGCAGCGCCTCGTCTCCATCAGAGTAACTACCGTTTATGTTATAATGCGGGCTCGCTTGCTCAATCATTTTGGCCAACCCTAACCGAATTTTTGATTCATCATCCACGATGGCTATCTTCATCTCTGTAGCCCTCCTCTAATAGTCCAATTGGCAGCGAAAATGTAACGGTGGTCCCCACCTGCTGTTGGCTGTTGATCACAAGGCCATAGGCAGGCCCATACTGAAGCTTGATCCGTTGATGAACGTTCCTTAAGCCGATTTTATGCTTCGAAACCTGATCATAATGATCCTCATTAATTTGCCTGCGGAGCCGCTGCAAGGTCAATTCATCCATCCCTATGCCGTTATCTGCAACGACGAAGACAGCTGTTCCCTGATCCAAGGTGGCCGAAACCGAAATGCGGCAATCACTCTTTTTCTTTTCCAAGCCGTGAAAGATGGCATTTTCCACAATCGGTTGAAAAATTAATTTGATCATCCGAAACGTGTAAACACTCTCGGGAATCGTGACTTGAAAATCGAATTTATTGTCAAAGCGGTAATTTTGGAGCTGCATATAATGCCCTAAGTGCTCGATTTCCTCCCGAATAGTGACCATTTCATTACCTCGATTGATGCTATAGCCCATCATATTACCTAAAACATAGATCATATCCGATACCTCACTATCATCGTTGAGTAAGGCTGTCATGCGGATCGTCTCCAGCGTATTATAGATGAAATGCGGGTTGATCTGACTTTGAAAAGCTTCCATCTCCGCCACTCGCTTTCGAATATTCGTTTGATGAATTTCTTCGATCAGTTCTTTCATGCGCTTAATCATCGTGTTGAAGGTATTCCCCAGCACACCGACTTCATCCTTGTACGTCACATGAAACCGGACATTCCAGTCACCTTCTTGTATTTTCTTCATCAATTTGGTTAGTCTACGCAGCGGATTGGTAATGGCACTAGAGAAGTAGAACGAGATACATAAGGCAAGTACGACGACTAAGGTCGTAGCTATGATGGCAAAATTTTTGGTTACTGCCGCTGTTTTAGATAAGTAATGCACAGGTATATACACAATCGTTTTCCAATTCGTCTCTTCCGATTGCAAATAGGTACAAATAAATGTTTCATTATTAATCGTTATTTTAAAATCCCCCTGCTTCCCGACAGCCTTCTGAACAGCCGGATCGTCAGAGAGATTCTTCGTTAGCAATTGTTTGGTCGAGTCAAATATCACATTATTCTGCTCATCGATGACGAGGGTCTTCCCTTTCGTTACAGCGTCTAACCCCTTCACTTCTTTTTCAATCACATTCACATTCGTATCAATCACAATCGTGCCAACCGACTCCATGGTGGTGGTATTCTTAATATCCTCAATAATGCTAAACACATATCTAGAATTCGCAGTCGATGAGATTTCTTTCGTACTAAGTAACACTACGGGCTGAGCTTTCGAACTCCTTGCCAAGTTCTGCCACTCTTCTCGACGTTCCTTAATATCCTTACGCAGACCTTCATTGTTGATTTTAAAGAAAATATTACCGAAATTATCGAAAATATAAATGGAATCCGTGCCCTTTTTAAACGTGCTCAGCAATTGGATGTAATCGTCGATTTCACGTTCTTTCTGAAGGTCGAGTTCTGGATCCTCCAATAAATTTTGCAGTCCATTCGATGGCCAGCTCGAATACAAGGGGATGGTTGCAATCGTTTTCATATCTGCGATGTAATCATCTAATTTTGACATCAACTGGGCAGACAACTCATTTACATAGTCAATGGAATTGGACTCAATCGACTTGTCATAATTTTGATAGGAGACGTAACTGATCCCAGTGATTGGAATAATGACCAGTAAAATAAACACCAAAATGAGCTTCTTCTCCATGCTGCTATTCATTAACATCATCCACATTCGATTCCTATGCGTACGATTTCCTATTTGCCGTTCGAACATTCGCGTGGAGCTCCTTTCGCCTTGTAAGACTGTTACTTTATTATACAAAATAAACGGCTGTGTTTAAGGAGAAATATCGCTAGTCACCTATGTTACACAGGCATAACCTGAAAAAGGCTATGTGTAAGAACCACAGCCTTTTCCAGGTGTTTATTAATTGGACACGTTTATTTTAACTGAACCGTCACCACTCGCAGAATCGTCTACCCACGTCGTGGTGTATTTGCCAAAATCATTGGCACTGCTTCCGGTCGCAACAGCCCACTCATAAAAAGTCGTATTAGACAGTGTCACCTGACTGACCGCAACCGCATACTTTGTGCCACTGACGAGGCCATTAAAGGTCAAGGGAACATTCACGGTACCGAAGGAAGCTGGGATCGAACTTCCTGCAACCTGTATCGAAGCAAGTGGTGACCCCGTCGGCATATTGCCACTCGTATTGTACAGTTCAACGATCAAATTGCTGGGTACACCGCCATCTGCTTTGAGTCGCAAATCTACACTCGTTATCTTCGGTAAATTCGTGGCAGTGAAGGTTTCATAACGTCGCTTCTGATCCGAATCGTTTCGACCAAACGAAGAACCGTTGGTGGATGTATTTGAAAGATCAATGCTGCTTTGACTTGGAGCCGTTGTGCCAGAGACGTAGATTTTTAGCGAACCATCGCCCACAGCTGAATCATCTACCCAAGTTGTCGTATATTTGCCGAATTCTGTGCTGCTGCTACCTGTTGACACTGCCCACTCATAGAAGGAGGAGTTCGATAATGTCGCCTGAGTAACCACAACGGCATATTTCGTCCCACTGACTAGTCCCGAATACGTTAAAGGTACATTCACTGTACCAAATGAGGCAGGAATAGAGGAGCCAGCTACTTGGGCAGACGCCAAAGGAGAGCCAGTTGGCATGTTACTACTCGTATTGTACAATTCCACAATTAGATTACTTGGCACGCCATTGTCGGCTTTTATTCGTAGATCCAAGCTTGTAATTTGGGATAAATTCGTTGCTGTAAACGTTTCATACCGCTTCTTCTGATCAGTATCATTACGGCCAAACGAAGAACCAGAAGTTGATGTGTTGGAGAGATCGATTATGCCTTGCGTAGGCGGAGAAGTCGTGCTGTCCGATTTATTATTTTGAACCGCAGCCATATTCTGTATTAAGGTCGCTGAACTCGTACCGAAATCGAAGCTGAAGGAACTGTTCGTGAAATCCTCCATTTGCCATACCATAATGCCATCGTAATCGGCTGCTGTCGCATAATTATGCCAGTTCGTGAATCGCGCATCCCTGCCGCCGTAGGCCGCATCACTTGTTTCAACACCATACTCCTCCACGATCATTGGCTTATGTGCGGTATTATGTGCAATATTCGCACGGTCGGTCAGGTAATAGTTCACCCATGCATCATCGCGTGCTCCCCAGTTTTGCGGATACACATGGATCGTCCCGAAGTCAATATAAGGACTCATAATGTCACGGTTAAAATCCACATTGTCCCCGCCGGCATCTGGCTCCCCGCCTTGTGTACCGCCATATTTAAAGCCTTCTTCACCTGTGGCCAGCATATGATTGGGATCAATCCCTTTGATGTAAGCACCCATCTCATTAATCCAATTCAGCATCATATCGCCATTATCATTCGTTGGAAGGGACTGGTTACGAGGCTCATTCGCAAGCTCCCAAGCAAATACGTAGGGATCATCCTTGTACTTAACTCCTGTGTACGTATTCGTGCGGTTTAACATCGTACTGATATAGTTTTTAAAATCTTGTTTAACCGCTGTATCAGAATAAAATTTATATTGTGGCTGCCCCGTTCCTAGACGAGAATCCACGTACCATTGCATCCCATTATAATCGTTCCAATTGTTTACCATCGTCATAATTAAACGAATTCCATAAACTCTTGCACGGGACAACGCATAGTCTAATTGCTTGAAGTTCGTTTCATTGTATACGCCTAGCGAGGTTTGAATGCCATCATCTGGACGATTGTTGAAGGCCCAGATCCTCATTACTTTAATGCCTTTGGCTTGTTCTGCTGCCAATATGTTATTTACTCGCGTTTGATCCGGTGTTAAGCCCAGGTAATATAAATTATCGCCGCCATAATAAAACTTCTCTCCATTTAGCATGAAGTACCGATCGCTTCTTGTGACAAAATCAGTTGGACTCGCCTTTGCAGGTGTTGGAACGAACATCACGGACAATGTCATCATCAACGTTAAAGCTAAGAACAGAGCTAACATTTTTTTCATTTTTTAATTACCCTCCTTTGAAGTATGCGCTTACATAACTGGGCTGTAACACAATTTTACGTTAACCATTACGATAAATTTGAAACCTCCTTTTATTCTTTCTCATCTGCTGCAAGTTACAACATGGGTTAATTTCATCTGACTGTTTCCAATTATAATATAGAGAAGTAGTTTAATTAACAGACGATATTTAGATTTATAGTAATGGATGTATATGAGGCGAAGAAGTCGAGATCTAATGTAAATGGAACGAAGAACCATGAACTGAAGATCATGCAAAAAAGCGGAAGCCAGAGAAACTCTCTGTCCTTCCGCTTTTCAAATAAATCGAAGCTCATCCTACCTGATTTCAGATAGCCTTATTGGGGCAGCATCACGATTTGATACGCCGAGGAAGCGTTCATATTGTTCACTGTGATTTTAACAGAACCATTCGTAACCGTGTAGGCTGCTCTAGATAAGCGATACGTGCCTGATGAAGTGCCGCCATTGGAATTATCAACGCCCCATACCTCGATCGTCGTCTTTCCACTCGTCTGTAGTGCCGCTGGAATATTGGTTAAATTCACATCTAAACTTCCGCTGCCTCCGCCGAAAATCGTAGCAGACAACTTTCTCCCACTATCGTAAAAGCCAACGCCCTGCATTGGACCATTCTGAGTTGGCGGTGTTACAGCGATGGTATTTCCTGTGAATCCTCCGTACCATTGGTACATGTACCAGGCACCCGATTTGGTGTAGCTGGCCGTTAAGAGCTCATCCAATCTACCTTCTGGCTGCCAGAAAGCTAGTCCCGCATGAACCTTACTATTCTCAAATCTAACCATGTACTGCAGCAATTTCCCTGGAACACCGAGCTCACCGGTTGATTTAGCATACTCATTAATCGTAATGGGACGAGCTGATATGCCGAGGTCACTCTCAATTTTGCGATAATCATTATAGCTGTTATACCACGTGTCAACTGTATCATCGAGTTCATGCCAGCTTGTGTAGTCTGGAAGGACATTGTTCGCTTTAGCAAACGTATAGAAGTCCCGGTACGCTGCACTGTTATAATGTTCAAAGTTTGGTCCGACAATTTTGGCCGAAGAGTCAATAGAGCGTATTTTTTGAAAAACCGTTTTCCAATCGTTTTTGAAGTCTGTCAGTTTGGTTCCTGAAGTGCCGTACCAGATCCAATCTGGTTCGTTGAAAGGCACGTACAGAAACTTCGCACGGTCTTTGTGAGCTTTAACTTGGTTCGCAATTGTCGTAACTTTCGCTAAATAATCTGTCATATTACGTGTTGGATATGGCCAGTCTTTATAGATATCCTGCATATAGATTTGTACAAATTTTCCGCCTGCGCGGAACCATTGATCCGACACCTTGAAGGCGTCACCACCAGCATGTTGGAGCCCGTCTGGCGCCATCTGACCTGTCATGTCGAGACTGTTTAAGCCTGTAAGCAAAGAGTCGCTCAGTGAGGTACTGTCTTTCAAACCGTACAGAAAACCGTTTGCACCGTGGAGCGGCGCTCCAGTTGATTGACCAAGATTAACGGTCATTACTGGATTTGCTGCAAAGCTTTGAGATGGAATCGCAAACATAATTACTGCCGCTAACATGAGTGCAAGTGTCTTTGTCCTCTTCATGAAAATAACCTCCAATTGAATGATTTTATGCCTGATGCGCTAAGCTGAAATGCTATATACGCTCCTCACCTCCTTCGTGTCTTGCGTTATACACATAAGTATAAGGTTGACAGGAGGGTGACTGAAGGGAATATACGGGCAAATCGAGGAAAGAAACAGGACAAATTAGGGGGAATGATGGGGGTAGAAAAACTGTATGTTTTAACATACAGGTTTGGCAGGTAGTGCCTCGCACAAGCATATTAAGGCGATTTTTTTACTTATCGGGGCTTGTGGAGACAAGCAGGGCGATTTCTTCTACTTGCGGTTGGGCTTGCGGGGCTTGAGATGCCTGTAAGTCGATTTTCTCGACTTGCGGCTGGGCTTGCGGGGCTTGAGATGACTGTATGTCGATTTTTTCGACTTGCGGCTGGGATTGCAGGGCTTGAGATGCCTGTAAGTCGATTCTTTCGACTTGCGGCTGGGATTGCGGGGCTTGAGATGGCTGTATGTCGATTTCTTCTACTTGCGGCTGGGCCGCGTGGCCGAAGTACTCCCATTAACCGGTACCCGAGTAGCTGTTCGCTTAACACAGCTGTCACTCACAATTTAACTGGTTTTCCACACTCTCTTCGCTCCTATCACAGCTGTCACTCACAAATTAAACGGTTTTCCCGACTATCTTCACTCCCAACACAGCTGTCACTCACAATATAACTGGTTTTCCCGACTATCTTCACTCCCAACGCAGCTGTCACTCACAATTTAAACGGTTTACCGGACTATCTTCACTTCCAATACAACCGTCACTCACAATTTAAACGGTTTTCCCGACTATCTTCACTCCAATCACAACTGTCACTCACAATTTAACCGGTTTTCCCGACTATCTTCACTCCTATCACTACTGTCACTCACAAATTAAACGGTTTACCGGACTATCTTCACTCCCAACACAACCGTCACTCACAAATTAACTGGTTTTCCCGACTATCTTCACTCTTATCACAACTTCCACTCTCAAATTAACTAGTTTCTCCGATATATTCATTCCTTCCCCCACTATTACTCACAATTTAACCTGTTCCCCCGACTATCTTCGCTCCTATCAAAGCTGTCACTCACGATCATATCGCCCTAACGCCAAATAACCCTTTCCAAGGGTTATTTGACTAAACTCTATACAATTCCAACTACTCCACAAGAAGTAGTCGATATGCTCCATCTCTCTCCGTCTGGAACTGCACCAAACCATCCTCCAGCACGAATGGTATCTCCCCTTGTTCACCAGCAACTACGCGCCAGTGAGCACTCGCACCGGCACGCACTCGGCAGAGCCCGCCAAGCTTGGATAAGACCGTCGCGTCGGTGACCCTATGGTCCTTCCAGCTCAGGCTGATTTCGAAACCGCCACGCGCGCGAAGCCCCTTCACGCTGCCTGTGCCCCAAGCATCCGGCAAAGCCGGCAGGAACTGAATGTACCCTTGATAAGATTGCATGAGCATCTCAGCAATACCAGCCGTTACGGCAAAGTTCCCATCAATTTGAAATGGCGGATGCGCATCAAATAAGTTGGCATACACACCGCCAATATGGTAATTCTCCTTGTCGCTGTCAACCAGTGTAAGCAGGTTGGCGATTAGTCCTAAAGCTCGGTTGCCATCTCCAAAACGAGCCCATAACGAGATTTTCCAACCTAAGCTCCAGCCTGTTCCGCCGTCACCCCGGCGCTCCAACGACTGGCGCGCTGCTTCAAAGAAACGAGGCTCGTCAGCAGCCGTAATTTGTCTGCCTGGATACACACCAAACAGATGCGAAACATGACGATGGTGAACGTCCTCGTCCTCGAAGTCCTGCGACCACTCCTGCAGCTGTCCGTACTGACCAATTTGCATCGGAAGCAAGCGACTTCTCGCCTCAACTAGCCGATCACGCCAGTCCGTATCGTCCTCTAGCAACGCCGCTGCTTCTATACAGTTCGTGAACAAGTCCCACATTAGCGCCATGTCCATGGTTGAAGCTTTGCTGACGCCATATGTAACCCCATCCACGACATATTTATGCTCAGGTGACGTTGACGGCGAAGTAATTAATTTCCCATCTTCATCCTCGATTAACCAATCCAAACAGAACAGGGCTGCTCCCTTCATAGTTGGATAGGCCTTGTCCCGCAGAAAGGCTAAATCACCACCGAATGCGTAGTGTTCCCAGAGGTGCTGCGCCAGCCAAACCCCACCCATTGGCCAAAACGCCCACACGGGGTCGCCATGTCCATAATCGCCAACCGGTGAAGTTTGGCACCAAATATCCGTGTTATGGTGGGCCACCCATCCATCAGCCCCATAATGAATACGGGCAGTCTCCTGGCCATTCGCAGCCAGATGCCCAATGAAATCCAACAATGGCTCATGACACTCCGCCAAATTGCAGGTCTCAACAGGCCAATAGTTCATCTGTGCGTTGATATTTAGCGTCCAATTAGAGCTCCATGGCGGCCTTGTTTCTTTATTCCAAATCCCTTGTAAGTTCGCTGGCAATGATCCTGGCCGTGAGCTTGTAATCATCAGATAGCGTCCATATTGGAACAAAAGCTGAACGAGTCCAACATCCGTGGCGCCATAAGCCACTATCCTTTGATCAGTGGACAGCAATTCCGAAGGAAGCGACTCGGCTGTAAGAGAAGCCCCTAGATCCAGCGAAACACGATCAAATAAGCTTTTGTAGTCTTCCACGTGTCGCTCTCTAAGATCCGCCCACGATAACTGCAGCGCTTTATTCAACGTTTGCTTCGTATAAACAGAAGGATCTTTCCCATCGTGCCCCGGCACTCGGTCGTGGCCATTAAAGCTTGTAGCTGCACTAACGAACAAGGTGACACTTGTTGCTCCATATATATGCAGACCGTTCGCATCAGCCTTACAGCTTCCGCCCTCCTGCTGTGCCGCTAAGCGTACTTCGAACCGCATCGCCTTCGTTGTCGCAGGATCGCCATACACAATTGGCTGGCTCGTTTCGTAATAGCTCGGATCAACCTGCTCCGGCGCGTAGCCCTGAAGAACGAGCTGAGACTCGCTGGCAGTCGTGTCGAATCGCAAATCACTTTGAAGGCTTGCACGCAGATTCAACATGCCTGGTTCACTTGCGCTCAAACGAACCACGATAACTTGATCTGGATGTGAAACAAACATCTCACGTGTGTAAATAACCTTGCCTATTCGGTACGTCACCTTAGCGACGCCATCTTGCAAATCAAGACATCTGTTGTAATCTCGATGTATGCTCCCATGTTCCATCGCAAGGAATAGATGCCCCATAGGCAAATACGATTGCGTATAGGGCCCCATCATTTTTCGGGCCAACAGATCTGCTTCGGCATAATTACCTGCCTCTAGCTGCTCCCGCACTTCTGGCAAGATTTGAATCGCCTGTGGATTATGCCAGTCTCGTGGAGCACCTGACCATAACGACTCCTCGTTCAACTGAAGCTGTTCCTGCTCAACACCGCCGAAGAACATCGCACCTAACCGACTATTGCCCAAGGGGAGCGCTTCTGTCCATGCATTAGCAGGTCTCTCATAGCTCAATTTCATTCCGACCACTCCTTTTCAATCGTAACTCTTCTCTCTATATATTCACCATGAAACCGTTTACCCCTTCACAGCCGAACCCACTGTCAAAGCTTTTTCCACCTGTTCACTCAGCAACAAATATACGAGAATCGTAGGCAAACTGGAAAGCACCATGGCAGCCCCCATCGCACCCCAATCCGTCGAAAATTGACCAACGAAAGAAATCAGCCCTGTCGGCAATGTCTTCAAATGGGCATTCGTAACGAGAATAAGTGCCATGGGGTATTCGTTCCAAATATTCAGAAAAGCAAAAATCGTAACTGTCGCAATAGAGGGCTTCACTAATGGAACAATAATTTGGGCAAACGTCCGATATATGCTAGCGCCATCCATATAGGCCGATTCTTCAATTTCCACAGGGATCGTCCGAAAAAAGCCATAAAAAATCAACGTCGAGAACGCCAAGTTGAACGCCGTGTAAGGCACAATGAGCGAGAAATACGTGTTCGCGAAACCGATATCTTTGACCAGAATAGCCAATGGGATCATGATAACTTGAACAGGAATAAACAAACCCAGCATGAGGTACGTATAGGCAACTCCTCGAAACCGCCAAGTTATACGTGCAGTTGCATAAGCGAATCCCAGCGAAAGAATCAGAATGAAAGCGATGGAAATCACTGAAACGATGACACTGTTCTTGAAAAGCTCCACCACATTAAAAGCCGAAACAGCTTTCGTATAATTTTCGAAGCGAAAATGTAACGGAATCCCTAGCGGATTGGAGAAAAAAATCTCATCATTATTTTTCAAGGAGTAAAACAACATATACAGGATGGGGTATAGGGAAACGATTCCATACAGCCACAAAAATGATTTAAATAACATATTCTTGCCGAGATGTTGCGGCATGATTCTCACCTCAATCCTAATCTCTATCTAGTAAGTTATCTTATCTCTAGCCACCAAACGATTAACAACAATGGTAACGAGCAGGCATTCCAGCACTAAACTAACGGCAACGGCACAGCCATATCCAAAATCATTCACCACAAACGCAGAACGATACATTAGATAAGTGAGCGTATAGGTTGCGGTTCCAGGACCGCCTTTGGTCATAATTTGCATATGTGCGAATGCGTTAAGGCCGCCGACTAAGGCGAAAATCAAACACATTTTATACGTCTCAGCCAGCATCGGGATTGTGATTTTCCTATGTGTAACCCACGTGGAAGCTCCATCGATCTTGGCAGCCTCGAAATATTGCTCCGGAATCGACTTCGCCCCTGCATAAATCAAGGCAAACTGATAGCCCAGATACTGCCACGAGCTTACAATTGTAACGGCAATGATCGACGAGATACCTGGGCTTGATAGCCAATCCTGTCGGTACGAGAGATGTAGGAATTCAAATATTTTATTAAACAGCCCAAACATCGGGTTATACATCGAAATCCACAACTGACATACCACAGAAACGGATAACACAACAGGCAGAAAGTACACTCTTCTCAAAAGATTGCGTCCGACCATTCTCTTGTTCATTAGCGCAAGGGCTAATATTGTTCCTATCCCCAACTGAAAAACGGTGAGAATTCCAGCGAAAAGAAGTCCGTTCTTCAAAGACGTATAAAACAGGCTGTCATGAAGCAGATTTTTATAGTTATCCAAGAATACAAAAGTACCTTCTGTAATGCCGTCCCAGTCGAACATACTGCGATAAAAAATTTGAATCAACGGATAGACGACAATAACGGTGAAAACAGCTAGTGCCGGAAACGTGAACAGGAAGACCGCTTTATAATTCGCTCGCAAAGCATTCATCTATGTCTCAACACCTTATCAGTCATTTGTGAGGAAACACACCCCACCGTGATGGAGCGTGTTTCGTCTTTGCACTTATTTTTTGTATTCATTTTTGCGCTTCGTCTTCACACTTACTCTTTGTACTTCTCAATCATTTTGTCCGTATTGCTAATGAACAGCGCAGCTGGCTCGCCGGCTACGAACTTCTGAAGCTCCTCACCGAAGGAAGCTGCGAATTTCTGATTAGGTAGTGAGTGCTCGACTTGTGACTTGGTGATGTATTGGCCTTTCACTTTCAAGAGTTTAACGGCCATTTTTGGAAGCGGTTGGTTCGGTGTAATACCATCAGTTTTGATCGTCGTCATCGTGCTTCCTGTCGTTTTGAACGAAACTTCTTGGTACGCTTGCGTGAAAGCCGCAGCAACTTGAATCGCTAGCTCCGAGTTTTTGGCGTTCTTGGAAACTGCGAAGCCATTCATTTCAAAGCCGCCTGGCAGCGCCATTTTATTCTGATCTTCTTTACCTGGATCTGTCACTGGGAAGACGTCAAGGAAGTCTACCGTGTCATCGCCTAGATTTTTAACGGAATCTGGAATCTCCCACTCCCCATTGATCAGCATTGCTGCTTTGCCACTATAGAAAAGTGCTCGAGCTGTATCGTAATCGGCTGTAACTGCACCTTTTTGGAACAGACCTTCTTTAATCAATTCTGCCATTTTGTTAATCGCATCGGTATAACCAGGATCAGACGCTTTCGCTGTGCCTTTTGAAAGTGCCATCATGCCTTCTGGGTTCGCTCTCATCGTAAAAATATCGAAGAAAGCGCCTATTGGCCACGCTTGTTTCGCAAAGGAAGTGATCGGCACGATCCCTTTCGCATTAAACGCCTTAACGGCTGTTAACAATTCCGGATAATTCGTAGGCACCTTTACGCCATTTTGTTCAAATATTTTTTTATTATAAAAGAGTACATCCACCGTTGGTCCTGAACGCGGGAAGGCGTAAATGTGGCCATCTGTATATTTCAATTGATTGTCCACGATGTTCTGCGCTAATTTCCCCACATAGGCTGGGTTAGCTGCAAAGAAAGCATCCAATGTAAGAATACTGCCTGATTTCACCACATTCGGCATCGTCTGACCATTGATATCTACGATATCAGGAAGATCGCCAGTCGCGATTCTCGTTTTCAACTGTTCACCATTATCGTTCGCCATCGCTTCTGGCGTAATCGTTACGTTTGGGAACTGTTTCTTCACTTCCGCAATCGCTAAGTCGATTGGCTGTTTTTCACTGTCATTGGAATAGTGCGTCATGAGCTTATACGTCACTGTTTCTGTGCTTGCTTTCGCCGTAGCTGCTGGCGAATTAACCGCTGCACCTGCCGAAGCAGATGGTGAGCTTGTCGATGAATCCGTAGATGTTGAATTACCACAAGCTGTTGCTGCAAGTAATAATCCACCCGTGACGACAACCGTTGAAGCCTTCATTAGTTTCCGTTTCATATGAATCCCCCTAGACCATTATGTGAGTTGTGAACATAGCGCTATGTCATGTCTTTATTATAGAAGGCGAGAGACCACGCTTGAAGGGAAAGAACGGGCTTCCATCCGTACTTTTCGTGCCAAAACTTATTTGTCTGCCGTATCTTTTCTTCCCAAATATTCACTTGGCGATAAGCCAAAGTGCTTCTTAAACACTTTGCTGAAATACCCAGCATCCGTATAACCTACCCGCTCCGACAGCTCTTGCAGCTTCATATCTACCGTATCCATCAATTGTTTGGCCTGTTTCATGCGAAATTGCGTCATATACTCCGTGACATTAATCGTGAGCTCTTTCGCAAACGCTTTGCGAATATAGCTAGAGTCTAAGTGGAAATGCTGCGCGATTTGTTCGACACCTAAATCTGCGTCAGCGTAATTTTCTTCAATATAAGACTGTGCATCTTTGACGATTTTGCCCATCCGAGACATTTTTTGAACACTATAATGCTGAATCGTCTTCGTAAAAATGAGCGAAATCCAAGTGAAGGATTCATCGAGTGAGGTCACTTTTTTGATATGCTGAAAAGGTTTGAAATCCTCCCCCAGAATCGCCACAATATCTCCGCCAAGCTCTGTTATGTGGGATAAACACAGGGATATCAAGTTCATGATCATCGCATAAGTGAGATCTACAGATGTCGGGTTCGTGGAAATAAATGCTTTGATTTGCAAGAGCGCTCCATTCACTTCGTCCAATTCATTCCTGCGCAAGGCGGAAAGCACTTGTTCATTCAGCTTCAAAGGGTAATAGCCAAAGCCCTTCCCCGTTTCGTTCAAGTGGCGATATTCGATGAGTTTGCCTACGCCGGAGGTTAATTTATTTTGCAGTGCGATAGCGGTTTCAAAATAAGCGTTCCGAATCTCACGCAAATGCCCAGCTGGGCTCGATATCCCAATCGTTACGGAGAAGCGGAAATATTTCTTCGCGTAATCGATCAAGAGTTGATAGGCATGGAGGTTCAGCGCATCCACTTCTTCTTGACTGTCCAGGCAATGGATCGAAATAATCCGTCCCTCCGGTCCATTGAAGATCAGATGCTTCGCGCTTGGCGCATCCAAGTCGCCCAATACATTCGATACGGCGAAGCGCCATAGGGAAATATCATGCGGTTTCAGCCACTTTTGAAACAGTTGATCGATTTCTATCGAAGCTACGACATAATACTCGGCATCAACTGAGACTCCTAATTTGTGAAAAAAGCGCAGAAACTCCTCTTCCATCGTCTCAAAGCCATCGGTAATGAGCGCGTTCAATAAACGCTCTTTGGCGAAGAAAGCATCATCTTTCGCCTGCGTCGCATCCTCTTCTTTTTTCTGAATCATTAATTTAAACTTTAGCATTGCAGCTAGCAGTTCATCCTTGCGAAAAGGCTTCAGGACATAGTCCTCGACACCCAGCTTAATGGCGCGGCGTGCATATTCAAATTCACTATACCCCGTAACAAGCGCAATACAGATGTCGCTGTTCTGCGCTTTCATAATCTCTGCCGCAGCGATACCATCCATAGCGGGCATGTTAATATCCAGCAACGCAATTTGTGGAATCGTTAGTGCGGCAAGCTCCACGGCTTCGACACCTGTCCGCGCCTGTCCGCAAATCTCAAACCCGTAGCTTGCCCAGTCAACGAGTTCAACCATATATTGTCTGAATTCCGGTTCATCGTCCGCGATTAAAACCTTTATCATGGCAACCAGCTCTCCTTTTGCATCGGAATCATTAACGTAATCTCAGTGCCAACATCCGGCGTCGACTGAATCTCAATTCCATATCGTTCACCAAAATAGAGCTTCATACGCTCATTCACACTCTTCAATCCAAATGACTTCATGGGAGAGAGCGCATTCATATGATCTTCAATTTGTTGTAATTTATCAGGTGTTAAACCAATTCCGTTGTCGATAACCTTGAGGATAATATGATCCTTCTTCAACGTTCCTCGGATCGTCACTTGGCCCCGACTTAGCTTCGGCTTCAAGCCATGGTAGATCGCATTTTCGATTAAGGGTTGAATCGCTAGTTTCATGATCGTATACGGCTTAATCTCTTCATCAATCTCGATGTGAAAATCGAGGATATCCGAATATCTCGTCTTCTGTATAAAAAGATAATCTTCGGCATTCTTGAGTTCCTCGGCGATTGTAATAATTTCCTTGCCCTGGCTCAGTGAAACGCGATAAAAATCTGCCAAAGCCTTCGTCGTATCGGCCGCTAGCTCCGTTTTCCCACGTTCACACAGAACGAAAATCAAATCTAGCGCATTATAGAAGAAATGCGGCTTAATCTGAGCTTGCATCAAGGCAAACTCGTATTCCCTTTTCTTCTTTTGCTCCAGCGTCACTTTAAGCAGCAATTCATTAATCGTTCCGATCATATCGTTGAACGTCTTTGCAAGGATACCAATTTCATCTACCGTTTGGATCGAGCTGGTGATATGTAAATTGCCCTCTCGGATATGCTTCGCCACTTTCGTCAGGCCGATGATCGGTTTAGCGATATGTCTGGATAACATGAAGGACCCGATTAAAGCAATCAATATGCACAGCACCCCAACGATAAAAATTGTGATGGAGTTCGTATACGTCTCTTTGTTCAAATTATTAACGAGCATCTGCTTGTAGAGCACCCAATTCAATTCAGGGATACGCTTCTGCATGATGAGGTAGGGGGATTGATTCATTTTCAAATTAATCGAAGCCCCGTCCGTCCCACTTTCCAGCCAACTCCGAAGATGCTCATCGCCAATGGGGTGAAGCAGATTGGAAGCTACCTTGGTAGATACAATGAGTCCTTTGCTGTCTGCAATGTAGTAACCTTCCTCACCTTTCATAGCAACGTTTGGAAAAATACCCGAGATCGTCGATTCTTTAATATTCAGAATTAAACTCCCCAAAGTGAGACCCGTATCAATGTCCACGACGCGTTTGCCAATCGTTAAGACAGGCGCTTTCTCATCGATCACCAAATAATTACGGGTCTGCATCGGAAACCACTCATTGTTCGGAATCCCATCCTGCTTGAGTAATTTGACCATGTCACTCTGCAGGGCAAGCTTTGCATTGTTCTCGAGTCGATTGTCCGATACGAAGAAATTGTCGTGCGCATCAATAAATACAATCGATTCAATATCTTTGAAGGCACGCAGGTTAAAGTCAAATTCGTTTAAGAGCTGATTACGTAATTTGACACTGTTAAAAGACGTCGTCGAATCGACATTTAGCTCATGATAAATGTTATTGATATTTTTGATCAGCACGCGTGCGCTGGTTTCGCCATTGTTATAAATGCTCTGAATCCGCGTCACGATAATGCTGGACTCTCCGGATATGTTCACCTTCGTTTTCTGGATCGTGGATTGGGAGAAAATATAATTCGATGTAAACACGATGACAAGCAGGGGCAGCACGACAATCGGCAAGAAAACGATGATAATCTTCTTGCGAATCACCATGTTTTGGTACATGAACAGTAACTTCTTCAACGGGCAGCCCCCTCTACTAGAATTACTCCTATTCTAAACCATTTGGAAAGGTAAAAAACAGGCATTCGCAGGTAATTTTCGAGACATGGGAACGACCAACCCCAGCGAGAAGCCACTATGTTTCATCGCTTCATTACGTTATAATAAAAAGAATATAATGAGGTGATGAAAATGGAGCAATCGCAGATGTGTCCTCGTTTCGAGAAGGCGGTCGAGATTCTGAGCAAGCGTTGGACGTCGCTCATTGTCTTCCAATTGCTCTCGGGCCCGCATCGTTTTGTGAATATTGACCATGCGCTTCCTAATTTGAGCGGCAAGGTATTGTCTGAGCGGCTTAAAGAGTTAGAGCAAGAAGGAATTGTTAAACGTGTCGTATACCCGGAAACTCCGGTTCGCATTGAATATTCGCTGAGTGACAAAGGACTCGCACTGGCCCCCATCTTCAGCGAGATTGCCAAATGGTCTTCCGAATGGTTGCCAGTACCGGAATCCTAGTTCATGAGAAAGGTCATCCACGCTGTCTTTTTGACAGTAGGGATGACCTTTTGATTTTTAATATGAATCAGCGGACGTTATTCAAGTCTTCCTCTTCCTGAACTCTGTAGGCGAAACGCCATGGAATTGTGTGAATTGTTTGGTAAAATGATGCACGGATGAGTACCCGAAATCCTCCGCAATTGCGGTGATCGATCGATTACTCTCCCACAGCGCAGCCTCTACATGCCGCATGATCGCCTTCGTCCAGTATGCTTTGGGCGAGATGCCTGTGGCTTGCTTGAAAAGCTCGTGGAACTGGGTTTTGCGAAGCCCGCAAGCGGCCATCCAATCCTCATAGCTCCGGCTCGCATTCGCTTCCTTATCCATTCGCTCGATTATGGGGATGATGCGGTAATCGGTAAATGCGGACTTTGCAGCAATTTGTACCAAATCAAGTAAAAACGCCTGAAGGAGATGGCTGACAATCCTTTCCGAATAGGGTTCTTTTTTGCCCGCTTGCATCACCGTATGGATAAATAAATCTCCTAATGCAGCATGATGCTGGATGGGAGTCACAACAGGAAGTACATCTAGTTCTGGGCAAGGTTCAATGGGAGTAAGCATATCCCGATTGAAATCCGATTCATCCCATACGAGATGCTGAATGTTCGACATTTTGAAATTCCAGAGATCACAATACAGATTATAAGTCGATAATGGATGGTCCGGATTGGCATAAAAAGAGTGACTGACTTCAGGCGAAAAATAGATCAAATCCCCTTTCTTGACAGGATACGTTGTTCCGCCAGTTGAAACCGTCCCTTTGCCGCCTGCAACGAGATGGAAGGCATAACAATAACCGATCCTGCCAACTTCCGCTCGGTTTCTTTCGATCGGAAATCGATAGTAATGACCAACTCTTACATGGGGTATCGCCGAAGAAATGGATGTCATTATACACCTCGTTTTCCAAATGAAATATCGGAAGAATTGATCAATCTTCGAACGCTCGAGCAAATACACCTATCCAATATCGTGTTATTATTTTCTATATTACAACACATGTTGGAGGGTGACTAGAATGATTAAGCAAAGTGGAAGCGGAAGTTTAACTACCGAACAAAAACAGTTTTACGAGGAGCAAGGCTATCTCATTATCCCCCATCTCTTGTCTCAGGAGGATTTATCCTCTGCCCGCGATGCGATGACCCAGAAAGTTTCGATGATTGCAGATGAGCTATTCGAAGACGGGCTTATCACTGATAAACTGGAGGATCGCCCATTTCCCAATCGCTTAGCTGAGTTATTTCAACATTTGACCGCTGAAAACTTCCTGAAATATGGCCGCAGCTGGCGTGACCGCATTCCAGGCTATTTCACGCTTATGAGTAATCCCAAAATTCTAGATGCTGTGGAATCCTTAATTGGTGGAGAGCTTTTCGCGAATCCGGTCTATAACGTCCGTCCGAAAGTCCCAAGGGTAGCAGCTGGCGCGGTTCCCTGGCATCAGGATAAATCCTACTGGCCCGATGCCAATGCCAATCCTGTTATTACTGTCTGGATCCCCCTTGTTGATGCGAATGAAGTCAATGGCTGTCTGCATATCAAACCTCAGACACACCGAAAACGTGTGCTCAAATGGCATCGTGAAACTTACACAGGAACTGGTTATACGGCACTGAAAGACAGCCAGCTTGGCAAAACAGAAACTGTAGCCTTGCCGGTCCCCGCTGGGAGCGCCATTCTTTTCAATGATCGCTGTCTGCATATGTCCACCCCGAATCTATCCCATGAAGTTCGCTGGAGCGTTGATCTGCGCTATCAACCTACGGATCAAGATCCGATGCCGCAGCACGGCGTTGGCTTCCTAGCTAGAAGTCACAAGTATCCGACTCGTGTGGCGACATTATCGGATTGGCTCGCGGAAAAGTCCGAGCATAGTGACTAATAGGTGGAACTGAACAAGAAAAACTGTTGACTTTGAAAACTAATTTCCATTAAAATAAAGAATAGCAAACAATCCCGATAAAATTTATTGGAATAATAAAATATCACATCTGCGTCCACCAGATAACTGGAGACCTTCCCTTTCATCACAAAAGGGATAGGTCTCTTTGTTCATTTGATCAGAAATGAGGTTATATCATGAACAAAACGTCCTACCTGTTTCCGAATCTCCCCCACTTTATCGGGAGCATCCGCGAATGGCTGCTTGGCTTTACTTCGCCAAGAACTTCGACAACTACGCAGCCGCTCGCACCTCCGCCTGAGATAGTAATATCTGATTTACCTACCGAATCACCTGGCATTCCTAGTGAAATTCATCTAGCCCCCATCGAAACACAGCACATTTGGTTAGAAAGCCTAAAGGTCGGGAATCACCTCCATGCCCAGCATGCCCTGCAAACCATTTTCAAACCGATTCTAGCCGCTAATGCCCAGGCTCCCGTTCACCGCGTACAATTCATCGGACTCCTAACCCATCTTCATAGTTTAATGAGCCAATTAGGCATAGAGTGGTCCTACTCCGAATTAAAATCCAGCTTTCAGTACGCCTCCCCTGATGAGCTTTATCATCGGCTTCATACGCTTTCGACAGAGATTTGTTTGCGAATGAAGTAGATCTATAGACGAAAAAGAACGGTCTGCTTAGCAAGCAACCGTCCTTCTAAACCTATTACGCCATGCTTTTACGAATCCATACCGTCATTTCGCCCTCGCCACGATTACCCCACAAGTAATAGGGCACCGCCTTCAGCTTCACTTTCTTTGTTTCGGACTGCAACGTCAGAGGACGATAAGGCGTATCTTCTTCCCACGTTGTCGTTTCATCGGCAAGCCCTTCAGCCTCTACAATAACGGCTCCGCCTAGAAAATTTGCATCAAACTGCGAAGTAAGTCCCTTCGTATAATCGAGCGAAACAACCGCAAGGGGTGTACCGTTATCTACTTCCTCTAAACAATAGACGATCGGTCCGCGTTCGATCGCGATTTTGCCCGCATTGACGCGAATTTGGGGGTGTGCGGTTATCAACTGTGCGTCCAGAGCAAGTTCCCACTGCGCGGTGTCGCCCGGCATCCACTGCCGATTCACCATGGCATAGCCATTAAGCGTTTCATATTCCGTCTTCACATTATTAATGGTCAACACAGCTTGACCTCGACTCCAAGATGGGATACGCAGCGCAAGTGTGATTGCCGACGCAGGAGCAGCTGTGAATTCGAGACGCACCTCCCCCTTCCAAGGGAGCGAGGATTGCTGTGTAAATGCGACTTCTCCAGCAGCAAGGGTGAAGTTTGCTTCGCTGCCGATAAAGAGGTGCATGTAGATTGTATTTTCAGCAGGAGAAGATGTGTACACGTAGCTATTTAATGAGCTGAGCAGGCGCGCCACATTCGGTGGACAGCAGGAGCATCCAAACCACTTTTGACGTACCGCCTTCACATGTCGACGCCCCGGATTCATATCGGAAGCTTTTGGCCATACCTCCAGTGGATTCACGTAGAAGTAGTGTTTGCCGTCTTGTGACATGCTGCCAATCACGTTGTTGTACAGAGCGCGCTCCATCACATCGGCGTAGTCGCTCTTCGCTTCTGCTAGTAACATCCGCTGAGCAAAAAAGATTAAACCGATAGACGCACAGGTTTCGGCATACACCGTATCGTTCGGCAAATCATAATCAAAGGTAAACGCTTCTCCATGATGCGTCGCGCCGATTCCGCCGGTGATGTAAATTTGCTTTTTTGTTGTGTTCTCCCACAGGCGACGGCAAGCGGCGAGAAGCTCCTGATCACCTGTCAATCTGGCCAAATCTGCCATAGCTGTATACATATAAACAGCACGTACAGAATGCCCCATCGCTTTGTCTTGTTCACGTACTGGTTTATCCGCTTGATTATAAGCCATTTGTTGAACAGTGGGAATGGGCTCCTGTTTACCTGTCCAATAGCTGTATCCTTCTCGCTGCTTACATTCCTCAATGAAGAAATTAGGATCTGCCCCGCGCTCATCAATAAAAAACTGAGCTAACTTCAGATAACGCTCCTCACCTGTCGCCTGTGACAGCTTCACGAGCGCCAGTTCAATCTGCTGATGCCCGTCATAGCCGCGTATTTGGCCATGCTGGGGCCCAAAAACCGTTTCGATATGGTCAGCAAATTTGCACACGATATCGAGTAGTTTTCTTTTACCCGTCGCATCATAATACGCTACAGCCGCCTCCATCATATGCCCTGCACAATACAGTTCGTGTGCTTCATACAGGTTCGTCCAAGTTTTTCCAGGCTCCTTTAGCGTGAAATAAGTATTGATGTAACCGTTCTTGTGCTGCGCTTTGCCAATCACATCAATGATATCATCAGCCATTTCCTCCAGTGCAGGATTAGGCGTAGCCGCAAGTGAGTATCCAACAGCCTCCAGCCATTTTGCCAAGTCACTATCTTGAAAAATAAATCCGCCAAACTCCCCTTCCTCCAACCCAGCGGCTATACGGAAATTGCGAATCGCATGGCTCGGTTCAGCGTCAGGAATTTCATCATTCAGTGCCTGCCATTGATACGGAATCACGGTGTCCCGGACAAGTTCAGTGAACCTATTCCAGAATGTATCCTGTACACGAACTTTGTTGGCATTCATCAGTGGGCCTGCTGTATTCAGCATGTGTTAATTCTCCTCCAGATCAGCTATGATTTATATACAATTTGATTATTACGCTTATTCAGTTTATCCTTGAAATAGAGCAATAACTACGAATAAATCCAACCTCTTTTTTATAAAATTTAACACTAACTCTATTTGGAGGAGATTGTGCAAAATGAGTGACGCGGGATTGATTTGGATGGAGCTTCCACCACTCCCTTATTACATTACTATCGGTCATTCCACCTACTCGCCAGGTGAACAGCATCCGGCAAGACGGAGTCTCGGACTGTTCGATCTTCTTTGGGTCATTAAAGGGACACTATACATCGGTGAGGATGACAACCAATGGGAAGTAACGGAAGGTCAAACGCTGCTGTTGCTGCCGGACCGCCACCATTATCCAGTCAAGCCATGCGATGTGGAGACCGTTTTCTATTGGATACATGTTGACTTTATTGGAAAATGGAGCTTGATTTCAGAGCGTTCCGCAAGCCCCGTCTACCCACAGGTACGGAATTCTTGGGAGAATCCGTTTACGATTCGCATACCGCAGTATAGCTCCCCACCGGAGTTCGCGCTTGCCGAGCGCCATCTCCGCAAGCTCCTGGCGAATTCGGCTCAGCAGCGTTCTTCGACGTATTGGAGCGAGCAACAACTCTTCATGGAGTTATTACTGCTGCTGGAAGCAGGCCAATCTCGCAGCGATGCCTCGCCCGCTCTCAAGCTTGCTGAGCGAATCGAAGCTTACTTGCGCCAGCATTTTCAATCCGATGTGACCAATACCTCACTCGCAGAGGAGTTTCATTTTCACCCCAATTACATCGTACGGTGTATGAAAGAGATCTATGACTGCACGCCGATGGCGTATCTCCATGCATATCGGATCGAGCAAGCGAAGCTGCTGCTGATCAAAACCGAATGGTCGATCGCCCGCATCGCCGAAAGTGTAGGCTTTTTGAATGCGCCTTACTTCTCGAATTGCTTCAAGGAAGCGACGCATATTTCGCCGCTTAGGTTCAGGAAGCAGCATGCTTTGTGAGTGTAGAGTAGGATGGCAGGTTGATACCAGTTACCAGATCTCATTCATCTTTTCCTGCGCATATCGTGACTTCAGAGCTTTAAGCACTCCTAGGTTGCTTATTTCAACTAATCTGGGGGAATATCGTCATATAAGACCACGACAATTGCTTATCCACTTCAAAACGTAGCCCCCCACACCTATTACCCCATAATTAGCACTTCAGACTTGCTAAACCTCACCATTCAGCGGATTTACGAACAAATAAGCACTCTCAAATAGCTTAATTTCTGCTGCATTCTTCGTAGTTTAACAACCAGCTATCCTACCATCCAGATTCGTAAGCAGCATCTTGCCACCCAGATAAGAATTCGAGTACAATAAATGGAAATAGATATTTCGGGACGTGAAGCACACAGACCGCTCTCTCCAATTGGAGATGGGCGGTTTTTGTTTGTGCTGACGCCAATCCGAGGGGGAAATACGATGCGATTCGACGATTGCTATGAGAAATTTGTGCAGGAACAGCAGCAAAAGAGAGAGGGAGAATCTCGCAGACGACTTACGGAGGGCCACGGCCACGCTGAGAAATTATTTCTCGAGCAGGTTTGGTGGCCAGCAGTTGGCCATTTTGATTTTCTTCATGCGGAATATCCCATTTCTGATTTCAAAGATGGGGTTCGTTTTTTGGATTTTGCCTACATACGAGGAACTCATAGGGTCTGTATTGAAATTGATGGTTATAAATCTCACCATTCGGATCTGAACCGTTGGCAGTTTGCAGACCAGTTGACGCGTCAAAATCATCTTATCTTGGATGGATGGAAAGTACTTCGATTCGCTTATGATGAAATCAAAGAAAAACCGCGCCGAAGCCAACAACTAGTTCTCCAAATGATGGGGAGTTGGTTTGGTGAACAATATACAGGGCCTGTGTTATCCTTAGAGGAAATGGAAATTATTAGAATCGCAGGACGTACCCACGCCCCCCTCCTTCCCTATTCAATTTCTGAACAACTGCACATTTGCAGAAACCATGCTGGTAAACTTCTACGTAGACTTGTTCAATTGGAGCTATTGCAACCCGCTTCGGGAACCACGCGTATTCGCTCTTACAAACTAACTGGTAAACATCGTAGCCTTTTCGGATAAGCAATCACTCGCTAGCTCTAACCCAATCAGATAAGGAAGTTACATGTGCCTATATTTATTCATCTAATAAGCCCTCAGTGAGTGCGTATTCTCTACAAATCGTGCTGCAACTATGTTATTGAGATGAAATAAGCACTCTCCGCTTACTTAAGCCATCCAACTAGTCAGATTTTAAACGAATAGGCCCTTCTCATTGTCTTATTCACCCCCTGTTTCTTAAATTCACCAGTTCACACTAAACTACACCACTCTTTACATCTTATAAACCAATCGTCAATCAGATATTCCCCGGGAAATGCCCTCACATTCGAACGCAAAAAGAGGGCATCCCAACGCCATCATAATGGCGGAGGGGCACCCTCCTATCCTTAATCCTCTTCCAACCGATCTGGCAACTGCGACACATAGCTATCCGATAGCTGCAGCAGCTTCAATGCACGATTAAATTCATCTTCGGTAGCCGACTGATGATCATGGGCATTACCGGCAAGCGTATAGTAGTTGCCATCATCGAATCCACTGCCAGACATGAACAGCTCCTCGCTATTTACAAAGGATCCCGTTGGCAGGTAATAGCGCTGCGGCAGCAGGTTATAACTGGTTTGGTTGAGCAAATCTTGACCAAAGTGCATATAGTCCGTAAGCGATACGCCCAGTAAGTTGGCAACAGTCGGCAGCACATCCACTTGCCCGCCAAGTTGCGTCTGTACTTTAGGGGAGGTAACACCATCTGCCGCGATAATGAGCGGAATGTTAATCAGTTCTTTTTCGGCATATTCATGCCCCAAGGCCTCTTGCATTAATGCTTTATCATCAGCTTTCAAAGAAAATAGCGGTAATCCGCGATGATCGCCATAGACGACAACGACGCTGTTTTCCCAAATTCCTCGCGCCTTCAAATCATCGATAAACAATCCGAGTGAATAGTCGGCATAGTTTTCAGCGCGAATATAGTCCCCTACAAACGTGCCTTCATAGCGTTCAGGCAGGGTCATCTTATATTTTTCCTCGGGAATCGTAAATGGATTATGCGAACTCATAGAAATGATATGCGCGTAAAATGGTGTCCCCTTGCTCTGATAATTCGCTAACTCTTCAGCGGTTTTTCTGTACAGTACTTCATCGGAGGAGCCGTAAAAGAAAGCATCCTCGTCTTTGAAAAATTGTTTGTCATAATACGTATCAAAGCCAATCGCCTTGTACAAATCATCACGGTTCCAGAAGCCAACTTCGTTCGTATGGAAATTCATCGTCGTATAGCCTTGTTCTTCAAGCAGCTTCGGAAGACTCGGTAAATTTTTCTTGCCGTAGACTTGTGTGGCCGGGCCATCCGGTGGTACATAATACGATGTATTGATCATAAACTCAGCATCCGACGTATTGCCTTGACCAATTTGCTGATAAAATTTGGGGAAGTAATAGTTCGATTGGGCCAATTTATTGAGGTTTGGCGTAACCTCTTTACCGTCAATGTTCATCCCGATCAAAAAGTTTTGCAGAGATTCCATTTGAATGATAATCAAATTTTTGCCCTCCGCCGCGCCTTGCAGGGCTGGTTGTTCTGCCGTAATTTTATTCTTCAAGGCATCAATGGCCGGTTGTGTGATTAGATCTGCACTGATAATTTCCTCTTTCTTTTGCGAAAGCAGATTATACATTTCATAATTTAATATGCCCATTTTACTTGCTTTTACATTTTCATTAAAAGAACCGCGGTTAGGAATGACACTTATGGCGCACAGTAAAAGAGAGAAACAAGCGACGCTTGTAACGATTTTGAAACTAATCGGCTTCCAGACTCTTGGCTGCTTTTTTCTGAAAAATGCAAAGAAACCAATAACCACAATGTCCAAAAAGAATAGGAAATATTGGGGCTCGATCACAGAAAAAATACTTTTCTGGACAGCGCCTACTTGCTTGGCTTGGGTTAACACATGATACGTAGCAATGACACCAAAATGCTTATAATAGATCACAAGTGAGAAAAACAAAATCGTGATGATAAGGTCAACGGCTAAGTACCAGGCGATTTTATGTTTTTTCACAAAGTATTCGACGATACAATACGTAATCAAAATTGCTGGTATTTCGGTTAAAAGGATCCTTGCGGAAGGTCCTGTTTCAAATAAAATCATCCATGCCATATAAATTTTGATCACAATAAATAGCGGAAATAAAAAGAATCTATGATTGAGCCGTGCTAACACACAGAGCGCTCCTTTCACTGTCTAAATATTAAACTGTTGAAATAGTATACCACTCGGTAATGGCTCCGTATATGGTGGATTTTTGGATCATTTGAACGATCTATGAACGATTTATGACCACTGTCATGCACACTCTAATCACCTTTCAAATCTCCCATAAGCACACGCTAGACAAAAAGAAAAAGCCCTACGACGAATCGTAAGGCCAACTGTTTATTTCGAGCTCGCACCACTCATAATTTCCCAATCCCACGCTTGTATCTGCTGCTTCGTTGCCTCAGTAAATTGAAAGCAGCCATTCGTCTGCGTCACTTCTACTGTATATAACTTCTCTTCCAGCGGGTGGTAAAATGTACGTTGAATAATTTCTTCCACTTCTGAAGCCATATACAACGTACACACCATCCGATCCCAATCGAGGTGATTCGTTGTCAGCGCTGCTTCTTTCAAATGAAGAATAGCTGCTCCTTCCCTCACCAGCATAACAATCGGAATGACTCCCGCTTCTATCGCATGCCAAGCTGCGCCTGCATACACCCGACCTGTTTGATAGTCGATCCATTGACCAGCTGGCAAATAAACGTTCCGACCTGTGCCTTCCTCCATGAGCGGAGCAACCAATATATCGGTTCCAAGCATATACTCGTCCTCGATGTACCAGGAAGTAGCATCCTGCGGAAATTCAAAGAACAACGATCGAACCAGCGGAAAGCCCTGTTCAGAGCTCATATGTGCCTGCGTATAGATATACGGCAGCAGCTTATATTTCATTTCCACCGCTAGGCGGAAAGCATCCATGAAGGCATCGCTGTAAGCCCATGGCTCCTTAGGTGGAGCTCCGTGACAGCGACTGTGGGAGACTAACATCCCGAACGGGAGCCACCGGCGATAGAGCGCTTCTGGACTCTTTTGAACAAATCCGCCAATATCGTGACTCCAAAATGAAAATCCGCACAGCCCGAGCGATAGTCCCGCTCTCAAGGAAGCCGCCATGGCGCTGTCCGTGTTCTCTGCATCTCCACCCCAGTGAATCGGATATCGCTGACTCCCCGCCCAAGCACTACGCGCCCAAATGATGGACTCACCATGGATCGCTTCTGTCATATCTGCCACAGCTTTATTGTACCGAAGCGGATACAGGTTGTGCTCGTAGAACCCGCTTTTCCCCGAGTGGTAATGCCCATGGATAGGAGCTGCCTCGCCAAAATCAACTTTGATTGCACCAATTCCTTTGGCCAACAGACGAGCAATATGCGCTTGATACCAAGCTACCGCGCCAGGATTACTGAAGTCCAGAATGGCATCCTCTGTAGGCAAATTCCCATTGCTATCCGTCACCACATACCCGGCCTCGATCATTTCTTGGTACAGCTCATTCCCCGGTGTAAAATAAGGCAGCTGCCACAAGCTAAGCCGATAACCTTGCTCCCGCATATCCTGAATCATCACTTCAGGATCCTCGAAACGTTCCTTCGAGAATTGATAATTACAGCGCCAATCCTGTTCAAACCAGCCGGTGTCCAGGTGAATAACATCGCAAGGTATCCGATGCTCCTGCAGTTTAGCTGCTACTTCTCTTACTTCTTCCTCCGATTTATACGTAATTCGACTCATCCACAATCCGAAGGACCATAAAGGCGGCACTGGACTTCTTCCTGTTAGCGCGGTGTATTCGGACAAAATCTCTTTCGGGCTGCCCAGGAATAGAAACAAATCCATCTCTTCATCACCGAGGAAGATCGTATTCGTGCTATCATACGTGTTGCCAAAATCAAACGTCAGCGGAGCTGAGGTATGGACAAACATCCCGTATCCCTTATCGCTCATAAAGAATGGAATCGGTTTATACATCTCCTGACTCTGTGCACCGAACGCATCCGACGTACATAATACAAGCTTCTGTCCTCGTTTATTCAATCGTGTAAAGGATTCACCGCAGCCGAATATTTTTTCATCCGGACTTAGCGAGAAGCTCGCAGCTAATCTTCTTTGAAAATCAAGGGCACGACGAACAATGGAGAATGGCATGGGCTCTGAGTTTTCCAGATTTTTGGTATCGTTAATTTGCTCCGTTTTGGTTAACAACTTGCCGTTTGGGTCACGTAGTTCAACTTGGAACGGAGCGTAGATCACCTTCACAGAGCCATGCCGCTGCCGATAGATGGTAAAGGCATCTGATTCTTCAATTTCCCAGCTTGCATCCACCGGCACGGCTTCCGGTATCATCAGGGAAGGACCCTCATTCTGCTTCTTCCGAACCGTTCTCGCGGACATTCGAACACGCACGGTACGATTCGTAACAAAGGAAATCGCAATCGGAACGCTCAGATGGTGATCATATTCAGGTGGAAATTCCCAAGGCATCGTCTCTTCGAAAGGCATACTCACCTGATTAAAACAGATCCTAGCTTTACGTGCATACCTGCGAAATTGTACAACGCCTGTCGCTGTTCGACTATCGAACTGCGTGATTTCGGCCGCCATAAAATACGTATTTTCTTGTACCGTAAAATCCTTACTGATATCGATAGGACGATTCGATATGGGAAAAGCAAAGTCTTTCATGTGTTCCTCCTCGCATAACTAGGGACTGACCGAAATTTTATCCAGATTGACCAAACCGCTGTCACCTGCATCAAATTTGTACGTAATCGTGTTGTTGCCCGCCTGCAGGTTCAAGACTTCTGTCTTAGTTCCCCACGTATCCCAATTGGCTAGATTCGTCAGGCTGGTTTGTTTGATTTTCGTACCATTGACATAAATACTGAGTGTTCGCACACTGCCCGATCCGTTCGCATAACGCAGTTCTACATTATAATTGCCTTGCGACGCCGCATTCACTGTAAAGGCCGTTGATGGTCCTTGGAATTCATAACCCGCAACAAATCCAGTACCGGTAAACCCTGTATGATCCGTCATAATCTTAGCGCCGCCGGCAAGTACGGCATTCTCTGCTTGATAAACTACAGGCCCTGTCGGTGGGTTCAGTGTAAAGTTCAACCAATTCACGTTAAAGCCTCCGGTAGGTACATAAAGACGAATTGTCTGTCCTCCTGCTGTCAAGTTGACAGTAGCATTCACTGTAGTCCACGTCTGCCATCCGCCTGTATTCGGTACATTGACGGTGCTCAATACGGTACCTGCACTGTTCTTCAACTGAATTTGACCTGTTGTATTGACACTAGCCACCCGGAATCCGACAGTATACGTGCCCGTGTTCTGCACGTTCACAGGGTAGTCCATCCAATCACCGGCATCCGTCCAACCAACATTCAATCCGCCGCCCGTATCATTTGTCGTTTCGGTTTGAATGCCATTCATCATGCTATAATTCTCCGCTTCCAGCTTGCCCGGCAGGTTCGTTTCACCCGGTGCCGATGCACTTGCTGGAGTCAATGCAATCGTGAAGGCATCTACATCATAATTCCAAGGGATTGTTACTCGAATCGCATTGTTCACGACTGTAGCATCGAAGGATTGGGTCACGACTGGTGCAGCCAGCGGATCGAGATTATTAATCCATGATACGACGACATGCGTTTTCCCATTGTTGATCAAGTAAGCAGCAGTATTCAAATTAATGACGTTCACGTCCATATCGCCTGTCTCGCCGCCACGATTTCCTAACAAAATAGAGGCGGATTGTTTCGTTGCATCCTTACTGGCTACACCATCAATATTGGCAGAGGCAGTAGTGCCTACAATCGTTCCAGACATATCGGCATAGCTTTTGTAAGCCCACCATTGCCCTTTCTTTTGCGAACTCGTGGTCAGAATATCATCCAAAAGCCCTTGATCACAGCAATGATCCCAGATAGCATGGTTAGCGCCAAGCACGCCGGATTTTTCTAATCTAGCTAAATACCAAGCGGTATAACCCGCATTTTGCTGCGCAGACCAAATATATTCACCAATGGTCATCCCCGACACAGAGGTAATACTCTTCGCCGTGAGCAAGCCTTGCGCGGTCTGCACATCCGCCACAGGATCAGCGCTGAAATGCCAATCCAATATGTTGGGAAGTACATTATTCGCTTTGGCATAATCCAGCCAGGTGCTTAATTGATTCGCATTAAAGCCTCCATACCCGGGACCAACAATAACCGCGTTAGCATCCAAAGAACGAATTAATTGCACACTTCGTTTCCACATCTCGAAATATTGCGCCTCAGAACGCGGCCAGAAATAAGCGCCATCTGGCTCATTCCAGATGTCATACCGCGCGTTAGACATGTTATTCGCTTTTTTATCTGTCACCAGCTGTGTGATAAAATTGTTCCACGATGTCCAATTCCCGTTATCTCCAGGGAAAATCGGCTGCGTATTATCTGGAATGGTCCGCCCGTCAGAGCCCCAGACATCACTCACTAGGATTTGATATTTAGCACCAATCGCGTTCACTCGATTATATTGCGCAAGAATCGAATTAAAACGGGTCACATAACCGTTGTAACCGCCAACCGCCCAAGCCCCACCGCTCAGTCCAGCACCGCCGCCTCGAAACAGCTTGGGTTTCAAATCCGATAACAGCGAGCCTGCTGGAGCGCTTCCATCTGCACTTAATCCATAGAGAAAGCCAGATCCGCGATACGTAGGAGCACCATTGTTAGGATTTAAATCTACCGTTACCGTTTGAACGGCTGCTGAAGCCGAACTTGGAGCCATTACTGCGGTGACTATAAGACATAGCATGACAAACGTTATATACCCAACGAATTGCGTCCATCGAACTGATTTTAACATGTCAATGTCAACCCCTTTATCCGATTATGGTGCGCTTGGCCTACATTACCCCTTCACCGCACCTGCTGTCATCCCAGCAACGATATACCGCTGTCCTACCAAATAAACGAGAATAACCGGCAGGCTGGTCAACATAATATCCGCACATACGAGATTCCACTGGACCGAATATCGGCCAAAGAACGAGTAAATCGCCAACGTCATCGGCCACAGCTCTGTGGTGTGAAGGAAATACAGCGGAAGCATAAAATCATTCCATGTATTCAAGAAATTCAGCACAATCACCGTGGTTAATGCCGGTAAAAGTAAAGGTAAAATGATCTTGATAAATAACGACCAACGCCCGCAGCCGTCAATGCTCCCAGATTCGTCCAATTGCTTAGGAATCGTGCCGATGAAACCATAAATTAGAAATACGCTAAAGGGAATTTGCAGCGAAGCAAAGAGCAAAGCCATCCCTGTACGCGTGTCAATCAGATGCGTCATTTGCATCATTTTCGTAAGCGGAATCTGGTTTATCGGCAGGGCAATCCCCAACACAATAAAAAAGAACAGGAAGTGGTTCCACTTGGTTCGATTTCTGGAGAGGACATAGGCCGCCATCGCGCTGAAAATAACACCTACGGCATTGGAAATGATGGCATAGTACAAGCTGTTATAAAAGCTGGTGAGCAGCTTTCCTTTCTTAAAAACCTCCACATAATTCCCAAAGTGCCAGCTAGTCGGCCATGACATGGACATGGATGTAGATTCGCCTACAGACTTGAAGGAATTCAGTAGCACAAGTATAAATGGAATGAACATGACGAGACTGATCAGCCAAACGGCTGTGTTTTTGGTCACCCATAGCATAATTTTAGATGTGTTCATTATAATTCGACCTCATTTTTGATCATGAATTGAATCATGAAGTAACCGATGATGATCATAAATACAAACAAAATGGAAGAAAGCGCGGAACCAACGGCGTAGTAGCCGTAGCCGAATGTTTTTAAAACAACGGTATAGAGAACATCGGTCAAATCACCAGGCCCGCCATTGGTAAGCACGTAGATGATATCAAATACGCGCAGCCCATATAAGACGCTAAGCACCGTCGTTACCATAACAGCCGGCATGAGCAAAGGGAACGTGACATGGAACAATTTTCGCCAAAACCTGGCACCATCGATTTCTGCTGCTTCATAATATTCCTCTGGAATCGTTTGCAAGCCTGCGAGAAAGATCGTCATTAAATAACCCACACCCTTCCATGCATCAACTGCATAGATCGAGGTAAACACCCAACTCGGATCGGTCAGCCATGATTGTGCCAACCCTTCTAATCCGATGGAAGTCAGCAAATGATTCAACAATCCAGTCGTCGGATGCAAGATCGATTTGAACACCAAACCTGTCACAATGAAGGAAAGGATGGCCGGCAGGAAGATCAATCCACGATGGATATTTTTGAAGCGAATGCCTTTATTAACGAGCAGCGCTAAACCAAGGGCAATGACACCTTTTAAAACAGTCGTAATACCGGTGAATTTGAGTGTATTGAAGATGTATTGCACATAATGAACGCCCGCATTGTCTTCTACAAAGATCGCTTTATAGTTCGCCAAGCCGACAAAATGAATTCCTTGATTGAATTGGCTCCAGTCGGTAAAGGAGTAATAAATCCCCATTAAACTAGGTATGACATATAAAAAACCATATAAAATCAACGCGCCAAGTACAAAATGGAACGGATACAGCTTTTGCTGAAAACTTTTTTTACGACGAGTACGCTTCTTCTCTTCTGTGACGGTTAGAGCTACTGACGCCATCTCCGTTCTCCTCCTACTACCGATCACCGATCCGTCATGCAGGCAGCAACAGCTGTGAGACTCTTGCGCCTGCAGACTGTGATCTCTTCTATGGTTTATTTCCAGCTAGGGTCCTGATTCGCTTTCGCTTGCTGTTCTCTTCGTTTATCTACGTTCTCCCAAACACCTTTGGATGTTGTTTTCTGGAAGAAGAGCGAGACGACATCTTTGCCTGTATCAATCCATTGTGGATCAATGTAAGCAACAGCCGATTGCATAACCGTTCCGAGCTTGTTCTGTGCTGTCGCCATCAGTTGATCGACAATTGGATTCGGTTTCGCTTTTAACCCTGTATAAGGCAAGTCGGAGAATTTCGCATCATTATCTAAGTAGTATTGCAGGTTCTCAGGTTTCGCTAGGTAGGCGATAAACTGCTTCGCTTCAGCGACATGCTTGCCTGGCTTATACGCGAAGATGGAAGGACCTTGTGGATTTACATTGATCGTTTGATTATCTAGGAACGGCATGACGAAAGCACCAATATCTTCTGCTTTAACGGCAGAGTCTTTCACCGCGTTGACCATTTCTGTCCCAAAGTTCGTATGATCTAGAGTAATGGCGAACTTTTGAGAAGCAATCGCTTGATAATTGTTCGCATTTTGTTGGCTCATGTAATCCTTACCGTAGAAGCCTTTCACGACAAGCTGATTAATTTGATCCATTAATTTCACCGTGTTAGGGTCATCCGCAAGTTTGACTTGATTCGCATTGAGCTTGTCATAGATGCCAGGACTTACTTCATTAATGCGGGGGCCCATTTCAAAAACAGGCAACTGCTGATGCCAGCCGTCTGCACCAGGTTCATAGATCGGCGTGATGCCCGAATCTTTGATTTTTTGCAGGACATTGATAAATTCGTCATAGGTTTTGGGAACGGTTAGGTTCAATTTCTCGAAGATTTTCTTGTTATACACGTACACCCAAGAAGTGCTTGCACCCAAATCCCAGTAAGGTAAACCGACAACTTTCTTATTCGCTGTCACATGCTCCGCGTAGATCGGCTTCAAGGTTGACGTCCAGGCTTCACTAGTAAAATCAACCAAATTATTATCAGCATCAATGGCTTTAGAAGCCAGTCTAAATTTCCCGCCTTGATCCATCCAGAGGTCTGGACCCTCTTTGGCATTAAGCTTCGTGTTCAGCAAATTCGAGAATTGATCCGATGGCACGATTTGAAAATCAATGGAGATTTTCGTTTCACTTTCGAATTTCTTGGCTAACGCTGTTAATGGCTCATGCACCTGATCCTGGTTCGCCAGGAAGGTAAGTTTCACGTCTTTTTTCGCCGCAGTTGATGCGGTTGCAGTTGCCGTGGCTCCCGCTGTTGCCGTTGCAGCTTTTGTTGCCGAACTGCTCGTTTCTTCACTTCCGCAACCAGCCAGTACTACGGATACTGTAACCGAAGCTAGCGCCATGGATGTTATCGCTTTCATTTTACTCATTTTTATTTCCTCCCCTTGATGTATCTCTTACATTTGTAATTCTATGCCGATTCGCTCGTTTACTCTATGGAGTAAACCAACGCGTTATCTGTGTTTTTTTGCCTGTATTTTGCCTTTATTCAAAGACTTTCTTCTCCGCTCGATAGTAGGCGGGGCTGACGGCTGTCAGCTTTTTAAAGGCATGGCTAAAATAATTCTGATCCGTATAGCCAACGAGCTCGCCTATCGCTTTCACCGATAATTCCGGGTGATTCGTTAATAAATATTTCGCTTTATTCATACGCAAATTAATGACATAGGTCGATGGATTCTCACCATAACGTTTGGTAAATAACCGGCTCAAATGCGTCGGGTTGACATTCAGTCTTTTAGAAAGCGCTTCCAAATTTATTTCACTCGTGTAGTTTTCTTTTAAGTAAAACTGGAACTCCGCAATGAGTTCATCGGTCGAAAGCTGATCTCCCTCTTTCTGTTTGGAGGACTGCAGCTCGGTAGAAAGCAGGATTTTGAGTTCGATTAAAGTTTTACGAAAGGCATTCGTATCGACCGGCTTCAGCAAATAATCTTTGACCCCATATTGGATCGCCTGTTGGGCGTAGGTAAACTCGCTATACCCGCTAATAATAATCTTGTGAATATTAGGGAACTGATACGAGACCCCTTTCATTAATTCCAAGCCGTCCATGACAGGCATGCGAATATCGGTTATGACGAGACTTGGCTGTACATCAGCGATCAGTTCAAGTCCTTTCTTACCATTCTTTGCCGTGCCTGCAACGCTGAATCCTAGATCGAATTGTGCTATCTTCTGAACAAGATTATCAAGTATTAGCTGTTCATCCTCAACAATGACAACTTGAAAGTTAGCCGGTTTGGTTGATGTCATAGAACTAGCTCCTTTTTTGAGATTGATTAAGTTTACATGTTGAATCGCTGTGAGGCTATGGAATAAACCGAGTTTTTATATGTGTTTTTTTGCCTCCAACTCAGCGAGGTCCACCGATCTTAACTATGGCACCACCCGAATCATCATTGCCATAAATAAATTGAAATTGATCGCCATAGTACAGTTTCAAACGGGTATAAATATTCGCGAGTCCCATGCCTTCCAGTTCCAGACTAGGTAGCTCATTCTGCTCGTTAATTCTTTTTATTTTATCACCCAACACGGTTATAGCTTCGGAGGTAAATCCTGTCCCGTTATCCAGGACGGTAATTTGCCATTGCTTGTCATCCATGGTACCCGTAATCGAAATATGCCATGGCGGTTCACCGTTGATGCCATATTTCAGTGCATTTTCAACCAGTGGCTGAATGATGAGTTTAGGGATTTGTATAGCTTTTAGCGCATCGTCAATGTCCATGGAGAAATGCAGTTCTTCCCGATAACGAATTTGCATGTAATTCAAATACGTTTCCGTGTAATCGATTTCAGCTTGCATCGGAACGAAGTCAGACTGGCCTGACGATATGTAGCGCAGCATGTAGGAAAGCTTAAGGCACATCTCAACGATTTCTTGGTTCATATTTGCTTCCGCCATCACACTAATCGTCGTCAATGTGTTGTACAGAAAATGAGGGTTCATTTGAGACTGCAGCGCATGAATTTTCGACTTCATTTCCTCGGACTGCGAGAGCAGAAGATCACTAATGGAATTTTTGATCTTAGCATTCATCCTCTGAAAAGCGACATTGAGCTCCTCGATCTCATTCAATCCGCTATCAAGGGTCATCACTTCGCCAGAGGAAATGGTCTCCCAGTTCATCTTTTTGATCGCAGTGCGCAGCTTCGCAATGGGTACGGTAAATCGTTTCGCTGCGATGAATGAAAACAGCAGCGCAATCAGCAAAATGATAGCCGCACGCATGATTGTCATCCGCGTAAAACTCGCTAATGGAGCTAGAACTTCTTGCTCATTCGTCACGATCGCCGTCGACCAACCGGTTTCATTGGAGTGGTGGTAAGACAGCAGCTCGCGCTTGTTCGATTCTGGATTCTGAATCAACAGCGAAGCTTGATCTGGATTCTGAGAGATTTGTTTATAATACAAATCCGTTTGATCCAGCTTTTCATTCTGATACGGATACAGAATTTTGCCGTTCCCGTCGTAGACGACTACTTTATTTTGACCATGACCATTCTTAATTAACTCATTGATGCCCGCAAAAATCACATCGCTATCCTGCTGCGCTTCAATCACACCAAGGGCCGATTTATTATTATCATAATAAATGCGCAGTAAGGACATGTACTTTTTGTTCGCGTACAGGCTTGATTTATTTTCTAGATCCCGATCGATAAAAGGGCCATAGATGTAACTTCCGCCGTTTTTGGAGAACACTTCCTTGTACCACGGCATCTCTTTCAGTTGGACATGTAAATATTTGGAAAACAACCCTGCGGAATAGCGATTTCCGTCCAAATCGTAGAGTGAAATTTGTTTAATCGTTTGGGCTGGTCCCATTAAATCTACGAGCATGTTAATAATTTGACTGGTATGAATTAAATTCTCCGAATCAAGACTCGATGCGCTCGCATCTTCCCCTTTTTTGCCCATCGTAACCATGTATTCTTTCAATAAATTCGCATACGCGACATTGAGTGTTTGATCATTCATCTTCTTAATTTCGGTATCTAACGTATTCGAAAGACTTTGGGACAAATCTTGAAAGGATTCGAACGTTCTTTTCCTCAGAATCGTCGATTCATAGGTGTAAAAAGAGGTTACCAGAAAAAGACTAACCACAATAATCATGATCGAGTAGGTCATGAATAAATTCGTCTGGATAGATCTTGATTTCATTTTAATGACCATGTGAAATCGCCCTTCCCCGTCAACTTTGCTAGATTTCCTAATCGTAGCTGATTGTCACGGGTTAGACAATGATTATTGTATACGGCCTAGGTGACGCGATTAATAAATTTCATTTCTATCTGTAAAATGAAAAGAAGCCCTGCGACTGATGCTAGTCGCAAGGCTTGCTCGTTAACCCCTATAGAAGTTCGCCGGGGCTCCTTTTACATGCAATTTGATTCGAAACAAACCACCCGCATTCGGCTGCTTGTCCCACTCCTCTTCCTTTATACCTACACTTGCCGTTGTAATATACAACTCATCCAACTGCTCCCCGCCAAAAGCACAAGAACTCGTTCTCTCCACTGGAACAGGTATGGACCCTAACTTTTCACCAGTATGCGGATTCCAATAGCCGACCTGCCAGCCTCCCCACTGCGCAATCCACAGCATGCCTTCGCTATCTACGGACATGCCATCCGGGAATCCTTCTCCCTCCGGGATCGTTACGACAGTTCGAGGATCGGAAATTACGCCGGTTTCCTCGTCGTAGGCATAGGCCACAACTTGTTTCGTTGGCGAATCGATGTAATACATCGTCTTATTGTCGGGACTCCACCCCAGCCCATTGGATACCCCAATGCCGCCATCATGAACAGTTCGCAGCGACCCGTCTACATCCAAACAATACAGTGACCCCGTTGTACCTGAATCATCTTGTGCCATCGTTCCCGCCCAAAACCTGCCTGATCGATCACATTTCCCATCGTTAAACCGATTATTAGGCAGATGGCTTTCGGGATCCACTATTCGTGCTAGCGACCCAGAGGCTGCATCTAAGAAATGAAAGCCATGCTCCGTGGCCACGACCATACCGCCTTGCTCCCTTGGCACAGCTGCTCCGACTTTTTGATCTACCGCGATGGACCGTGTTGTGCCCTCAGCAGGCGTGAATAGATGTACAACTTGTCCCATAATATCAACCCAGATCATTTGACCTGTTCGATGGTCCCATACAGGTCCTTCTCCGAGTGTCGCTTTCCCGTCCCACACTAACTCAAGTTCAGCATTCCCTTGTACCAAAGTTACCTCTCCTTTACCCTTCGCGCGTAATGTGTTCCTTGCCAATTTGACGTTCGATACGTGGAAAAGTTGTGCTGCCCCTATGCTAACTCACAATGTCTATCTAATCAGTTCCCCTCACACGATGCCTTGAATATGATGCTAGGATCATATGCCTATGGAAAGGGGATTCCCACATGTTGATCCGCAAATCATTACGCGTTGCAAAACGCCAAGTCGCTCTTGGCTTACCACGCCTAGTCGCCACGATTCCTGTCAGCGCGCGAGTAGGCAACATAGCCCTTAATCCCGTTACGAATCGGGTTTATTTTATTCAAGGCGAACATAGTCTGGGTGTGCTCGACGCACAAACCAATACAATCATAACCACATTGAACATTGGCCAATTGCCTTCTCATCTTGCTCTTAATGCACGTACGAACCGCATCTATGTTGCTAACTTCTTAGATGGTACGGTTTCTGTCATTAACGGGTTGACCAACCGGGTCATCACCACGGTCAAAGTCGGCGAACGCTGCGACCATATTGCAGTAAACACACGCACCAATCTCATTTATGTCACAACGATTTCTCTGACCGCGAAGTTCGCTTCCGTCGTAGTTCTGAACGGTACCACGAACAAGCTTCAACGTCGTATCCGCTTTATCGGCCGTCCTTCTCAGCTCGTCGTTAACGAGTTGACGAACCGTATCTATGTCACCAATACAACCAATGATACCTTGTCGGTCATCCACGGCACTCGTCATACCATCCTATCTACAGTCAAGGTAGGGAAGAACCCTGTCATTACCCCAGCTCTTAATAGGAAAACCAACCTGCTCTATGTCGCGAACAACCTCAGTCGTTTCTGCTCCGTGGTTAACCTCCGAACGCTGAAAGTTCGCAGTATTGAGCTTGAAAGACGACAAAGTAATGTCATTCTGAACCCCATGACGAATCACATTTACGTAACAAGTGCCCAAGTTTCCGAAAAGGGAAAACTGTTTGCCATTAATGGCGACACAAATCGCGTCTACCGTACAATAACTGTGCCTACTTTTACAAACACGCTTGTGAATCCGACTACAAACCATCTGTTCATAGCCGGATCTTCCGAGACGGGAACCTCTCCACTTAGCGTCTATCATGGAACTACCTTGAAATCCATTACGACTCTTCGAATCGCCAAAGGCGCCGGGGATATGGTGATGAACCCGCGCACGAACCGGATTTATATAGGTGGTGAAAATTCAATTTCCGTTGTACAGGATTAAAACGCAGATCACATTATACATGCGTTGATCAGCTAAGACGAATTGGCAATCCTGATTTCGCCGATTCCCAAGCGGCGACCGTCACTTGTTGTGTCTTGAAAGCATCCTCGTAATCCGAAAGAATACGACCCGTATCTCCCGTTTTCAATGCATGAATAAAGGCTTCATTTTCAGCTCGATACGGGTCAACCTGTTTGTTCCTAACTGTGGTTTGATGCGCTTCGATCCTTGTTACACGTTCAGTATCCCACTCCAGTATGCCATCTTGCGTATAACAAGTAATCCCAACTTTACCTACGCCATTCGGCAATACACATGTATTCGATATATTCGCTATGACGCCACTTTTAAATTTGAGCGTTACGGTTCCCACGTCGGGTACGGTAACACCTTCAAATTGCTTATGCATCACTTGTTGACTATACATAGCGTAGACTTCATCGATCTCTCCTGCGCAATAACGCATAATGTCCACAATATGTGTACTTTGCTCGATAAATTGCCCGCCTGATCTGGCTTGATCCCGCCACCAAGCAACTTGAGGCATACTTCCCATCCATTGACCTGTCATCATGCCGAGAGGCTGCTCACACAACCATTGTTTCATCGTACCAACCGTATCTGTATAACGGAAATGATAGCCCACGGAAGTCAACAAGGATTTCTGCTGAATGGCCGTTCGAATCTGCTGTGGCAGCTCAATATCCACACCCAGCGGCTTCTCGACAAAGAAAGGAATACCTCTTTCAATAAGTTTCATCTCATATTCACCATGTGACATGGGCGGAACTAGGATATAGACGGCATCCAAGCTTTCGCCGTCCAACATCTCACTAAAGCTTTCATAGCTGGACGGAATTTCCCATGCCATAGCAAAGGCTTCTGCTTTTGCTTTACTCGTCCCGCATACCGCGACAATCTGCACGTCATCTCTCTCAGCTAACAATTTGGCATGCATCTTACTAAACCCGCCTGAACCAATCATACCGATGCGTAACTTCATTAAATCCACCTGCTCTTTATGTATTTTATTTTAGTTTAGCTCAGCTATAAGCTGCTTCAAAGCACTAGCGTCTAAGGCTAATTGTTCCGTTGAATTATCCATGACGAATTCAATGAGTGCATAGCGATCTTCTTGACGATTTATTTGCGCCAGATACTGACGCCACTCTGGAAAACCCTCTGACAGCGGCTTGCGCTCTTCTTCTTTCCAGTAATAGGTGTGCAAATTTAGAAGCTTCTTCCGTACTGCCAACTCATGAAGACCTGCACAGCGCTCTTTCATCGGAAGGCCTATGGCCGGCTGCCACAAACAATATAAATTGGGATGATCGACCTCATCCAGGAACCTCAGGGCTGATTCATTCTCGTCCGTCAGCGTATTTCTGTGCCACTCCAAAGCAACTTTAATCTCTTCCACTGCCGCCATTTCAACAACTCGATTTGCCCTCTCAACAAGTTGCATGCGATCGGCCGCACTCACTTCCTTAGATGCTACATTTCCTGCCCAAATGCGGATAACAGGGGCTCCTAATGCTTTGGCAGACAGCAGACTTTGCTTAAAAGCCTGATCCGTCTCCTCCTCCAGCAAACGAAAATAAGATCCATAGGCAGCAATCTGTAAGCCACTCGCTTCTGTCTTCTCACGAAGCTTCACTGAGCCCTCTGCATCACCAGGGAAAACATGGGCATTCTCCGACCACTCAATGGCCTGCAATCCACAGGCAGCGCTTACACGAAGGATCTCCTCTACCGTCTTATCCCGAAAAGTGACTGAAACAATACCCGGTATAATCATTGGTAACCCACCTCTCACTCCGAAATTCTAGACCACGCTATAAGTGTAATTGATTTCATAAGAATTATGAAGTGGTTGTCTGGGTAACCGATTCCGCAAACAAAGAGAATCCTCACCTGACATGTCAGGGAGGATCCTCTTAAAGAGTTAGTTGATGGAGAAATCGTCGAAGTAGAACGTTCCGCGCATATCATGGAAGAACACGTAGATTCGCACCGTGACTGTTCCAGTAGGTGCAGCAGCGGAGCCATGTACGTTCACAAAGCCGGAAGTCGGCGTTGTGCCGCTGTACGTAGCCAGATCGCTGTCTGACAGTACATTGCCGCTTCCATCTAAGTACTGTAGATGGAAATCCAATGTACTATTGTTATTGGCTGCAACGTTCACATACCCATCGAACGTGTACGTCGTGCCTGCGGTTGCAGAAACAGCTTGATAGAACCCGAACCATGGCCCCGTCGTGCCGTCAATACGAAGAGATGAGGTTCCCGTTCGCTTCACGGATGTATTTAAGGAAGAATAATAAGGCTGTTCGACTGTCCAGGAAGCTGGTTGACCCGAGCCATTATCCGTATCGAAACCTGGATTAAACAGGAGATTTGACGATGCTGCTGCATTCGTCGTCACATTCAGCGCGCTGCTCGCTGCCGATACATTGCCAGCGGCATCCTTTGCTTTTACTGTGAAGCTGTAGGCTGTCGATGCGGTGAGGCCTGTTGCCATGAACGTTGTCGCTCCGGTCGTGGATCCCGCTAATGTTGCTCCGTTGTAGACATCATACCCCGTTACACCGACATTGTCCGTCGATGCCGTCCAAGCGAGATTGACGCTCGTGGACGTTTTACTCGGTGAAGTCAAACCCGTTGGCGCGCTTGGCGCTGTCGTGTCTGCAGCCGCGCTCGTTGTTACATTCAGCGCACTGCTCGCTGCCGATACATTGCCAGCCGCATCCTTCGCTTTTACCGTGAAGCTGTAGGCTGTCGATGCGGTGAGGCCTGTTGCCGTGAACGTTGTCGCTCCGGTTGTTGAACCCGCTAATGTTGCACCGTTGTAAACATCATAACCCGTTACTCCAACGTTGTCCGTCGATGCCGTCCACGAGAGATTGACACTCGTGGATGTTTTGCTCGGTGAAGTCAAACCCGTTGGCGCGCTTGGCGCTGTCGTATCTGCGGCCGCGTTCGTCGTTACATTCAGCGCGCTGCTCGCTGCCGATACATTGCCAGCGGCATCCTTCGCTTTTACCGTGAAGCTGTAGGCTGTCGATGCAGTGAGGCCTGTTGCCGTAAAACTTGTGCCCATTGTTGAACCGGCAAGCGTAGTTCCATTGTAGACATCATACCCCGTTACACCGACATTGTCCGTCGATGCCGTCCACGAGAGATTGACACTCGTGGATGTTTTGCTCGGTGAAGTCAAACCCGTTGGCGCACTTGGCGCCGTCGTGTCCCCACCGCCACCTCCGCCTGATCCGCTTGTTAAAGAGAAATCATCGAAATAAATCGTACTGCGATTGTCCGTGAAGTAGGTGTACACACGAACCTTCGCTGTGTTCGCAGGTGCCGTATATATGCCGTGCATATTTACAAAACCAGCAGTCGTCGTGCCGCTGACATATTCAGCAACAATATTATCCGTCAAAACCGTGCCACTGCTGTTCAGGAACTGTACTTTCACCTTTGTATTCGTCGTTGTGTTCGCAGCCACATTGATATACCCATCGAACGTATAGGCAGTACCCGCAGTCCCATTCACATCTTGGTAGAAACCGAACCAAGGGCCAGTTGTGCTCACAACTTTCATTGAACCTGTTCCTGACCGTTTGACAGACGTATCCAAGAAGCAGTAATTATCCTGCTCGCATGTCCATAGGTTTGGTTTCCCGAAACCGCTATCCGTGTCGAAGCCTGCATTCTGAAGTAGATTCGCAGGGATAGGCGGAAGTGTGGTTACACCAACTGAGTTGCTCGCTGCGGAAATGTTGCCTGCTGCATCACGAGCTTTCACCGTGTAGCTATAGGTCGTCGATGCGGTCAGACCGCTGTCGATAAACGTCGTGGATGTTCCACTTGTGGAACCCACGAGCGAAGCTCCGCGATAAATATCATAAGCAGTCACACCTGTGTCATCTGTGGATGCTGTCCACGATAGGCTGACTGTGACGTCTGTCTTCGAAGGCGAATTCAGACTGCCCGGTGCCGTTGGTGCTTGTGTATCAGGTGCATTCGTTGTCACATTCAACACGCTGCTAGCAGATGAGATGTTGCCTGCTGCATCTTTGGCTTTCACAGTAAAGCTATAAGCCGTATTCGCCGTAAGACCCGTTGCTACGTAAGACGTCGAGCCCGCGCCTGTTGTCGAGCCAATCAGCGTCGTACCGCGATAAACATCATATCCGGCAACACCGAAGTTATCCGTAGAAGCACTCCACGTCAGATTCACCGTTGTAGATGTCTTGGAAGGTGCCGCAAGATTGGAAGGTGCCGTCGGTGCTTGCGTATCAGGCACATCTGCGCCTTGACGAATGGCTTTGACCGCGATGTCCCTTGTAAACGCTGGAATCGCGCTCAATGTCAACGTACCCGAAGCAGCAGTCGCTGTAGCCGTCGAGACATTCGTACCTGTCACCGTGTTGTAATAGGTGATATCGTATGTGCCATTGTTCATCCCTGTAAGCGAGAAACTCATACTACTAATCGTACTTGGGCTAGCAATCGTGTAATTAGCTGCTGGATCATTGATCCAGAGCAAAGCTCTGTCACTGTTTTTGTAGCCGCCAACCTTCGTTGTATTCGTTTGAACACCAAAGTCCGTGAACGGCATCGTGATCAATTGTTGCTCAACAGGCTGCACGAAATTAGCAAGCGCCGTATGCAAAGTTTTGATATTCGCTGGGACGTTAAACGTACCCGTACCTGAGAACTCCCAGAAGAGGCCACCCCCCGCAGCGCCAGCTCGGAATATCGGCGCCCATAAGCCATCATGGACATACCGCTGCGTAGCGGCATCATTCGGATTTTCCGTGTTTCCATCGATCCCGAATTCTCCAATGAAAGCAGGACGTCCTCCGAAATCGGCGTTGAAATGCTTGAGTTCTGCCTCCCATTTATCAATGACATTCGAGGCACTATCATAAATATGATAGTTCGTAGCGCTAAGTGTAGGTAACGTCTCCCACGTCGTTTGGTTAAATTCCTTATGATCCTTCCACGCGAAGCTAGTTGTTGTAGGACGGTTGTAAAAATCGAGACTTTTCCAGTATGTATCGACGGCATTATGCCACGACGTACGGTTCGTCGCACTTGTGTCAACACGATTATCCGATTCGTTCCAATACTCCATCATGCCAAGTGCACGGCTATAGCCCCATCTGGCGAAAACATAACGAAGCAGCTTCTTCTGATAACTAATTGCTGTCGAATTCGTCCAGAAATCCGTGTTGTTCTCTGACCATGAGGACGGTCCACCGTTGGCGGTATTATACGCATTTTGCGGCCAATCGTAATAGAAATCCCCAAAGCTGTTCATGGTCAGCATCACATAAATGTTGTTAGCTGCTGCTGTATCAATCAGTGTGTCCATCCGTGCTTGATTCTCAAGCTGATATTTACCGACACCGCTGTAATTCATAGTGATGCCATTCTGCGTAGTGACAGTTGGCCCCCACTCCGGCGCGTAGTTGCCCCACCAGACGTTGTACCAAACACGCATGATGTTCATTTTCGCCGCGCTGTATTGCGGCATCGCTGACAGGATATCACTTGGTGATCCCCAAGCGAAATTCGTTCCAATTAAGGTAAGCTGCTTGCCCGCGCTGTCAACAAATCGACTGCCGCTAACGCCCATGAAGCCCCGATTGGAGCCCGCTCCACCTGCCGAGAAGCTATAGGTAGACGAAGTGCCCGTTCCTGAACCGTCCGTTACTTTCAGCACGACGCTATAAGCGCCAGTTTGCCGAGGCGAATAGCGAACTGCCCATTTAGGCGATGAATCGGATTGATAGAAGCCAGGAACAACTTCCGTGGCACCCGATGGTGTCGTGAAATAAGCCTCGATATCCACTTCATCTGGATTGAACGGGTTGGAATAGGACGAGCTGAGATCGAATTTGATTTCGAGCTTGTCATACATGCCCGGAGTAGTCGTATTCAGCGATACATTAGAGAAAGTCGTCGCTGCAGAAGCGACAGAGGCGCCGAACGGTAAACCTACGAACACAAGAATAAAGCAAAGAAACATGGTCAAAGACTGCTTCCGTTTGGGACGTTTCATTCTAGTTATTCCTCCTTTGTATGAAAAGCACTTCCGTGTTTCACGAGCGAACGGCAGCTTGAGGACTGAATTGGCGAGGTTCCGTTCCGAATCATTGTAAACGCTTACCACCACCCTTCTAGATGAGAGCCCTTTTGGACTATTAGCCCTTCGAAACAGACTCCATCATGGCTTCATTATGAAGGGATGACCACCTAGGCGACAACCCTAGAATCCTCAGATGATAACCCCACAAACAGGTGTTAGACAGGTTCTTCTTACATCTATGGTCAAATGATTACCTCAACGCAAAAAAAGACTCATTTCTGAGCCTTTTTTACCTCAAATGACTTACATGAACGCTTGTTGTTTTGTGACCATCAAGTACCGCAAAAGGTACGATAAGGTACGCTGCATACCGTTGGCAGAGTTGCGTACTCCACCTGCTCTGGACGATAGGCGTAAGGATTCGCAAGTGCATCAAGCAGACGCTCCATCACGCTGTAGTCGCCATGCATGGCAGCTGCTAATGCCTCTTCTACGCGGTGATTGCGCGGGATCACTGCAGGATTACTGCTTCGCATTAACTGATGTGCAGCTGATCTAGACGGTTTCTGCCGACCTAGTCTTGCCTGCCAAAGCTCATGCCACTGCGTAAATTCTGGTATGTCGGAGAGACCCGTATCCACTGGCTGATCAAGCGATAGGGCTCGAAAGGTATTGGTGTAGTCTGCACGGTGCTTCTCCATCAAATCGAGCAGTCCTTTAACGAGAGCGTCATCCTCTAATTCTTCGTTATAAATGCCAAGTTTGGCTCTCATACCCGAAAGCCATGTGCGCTGATAAAGCGCAGAGAAATCCGAAAGAGCAGCTTCCACAAGGTGAGCACCCTGCGCTTCACTGACATCAAACAACGGCAAGAAGGCTTCAGCCAACCTTGCAAGATTCCACCTTGCAATTTCTGGTTGTTTGCCAAATGCATAGCGTCCTTCTGTATCTCTCGTGCTGAATAACGCACTCGGATCATAGACATCCAAGAAAGCACAGGGCCCGTAATCCATCGTAATGCCACTAATGGACACGTTGTCCGTGCTCATCACGCCATGCGTAAAACCGACGAGCTGCCATTTGGCAATCAGCAACGCCTGGCGTTTGAACACTTCTTGAAGTAAGCGCAAGTAACGGTTCTCCTGCTCGCCAATTTCGGGGAAATGTCTTGCCAATGTATAGTCGGCCAGTGTACGAAGATCCGTATGCGAGCCGAAATGAGCCGCATATTGAAACGTAGCAATGCGTAAATGGCTAACAGCCACACGAGTGAGAATAGCACCCGTCAGCTCAGTGTCCCGTTGAATCGATTCGCCCGTTGTTACCACGGCTAGGCTGCGCGTCGTAGGAATGCCAAGCGCAAACATGGCTTCGCTGATGATATATTCACGCAGCATGGGTCCCAGTGCTGCTCGACCATCCAAATGGCGCGAATAGGGCGTTATGCCGGAGCCTTTGAGCTGAATATCAAATCGCTCACCTAGAGGGGTAATCTGTTCACCCAATAAATGTGCACGGCCATCCCCAAGCATCTTAAAGATTCCGAATTGATGCCCGGCATAAGCTTGAGCTAACGGCAACCCACCTACTGGAATCTCATTGCCAGCCAAGACGGCTAGACCCTCCGTTCCGTGCAGCACTTTTTCGTCCAGTCCTAGGCTTAATGCCAACGGAACATTTAGCACGATTAAGCTAGGTGATAGGGAAGGCGTCGGATGAATCTGGGTATAAAAAGTATGCGGTAAACGCGCGTAACTGTTGTCGAAGTTCCATCCCATGTCGAGGGTTACCGTTTTCATCACGAACTTTGCGCGAAGGACTTATGAGCTGTGAGGTCCGCACTTTGCAAATAGACCGATACACCTTCGAAAGCTTCCTGCGCATCAACGCCATCGAGTTGCAAATCTACCGTTGATTGATTACCTAATGAAAGACTCAAGGAAACGATGCCTAATAATCCTTTCGCATTCAGCATTCTACCCTGTATGCCAACGTAAATATTGCATGTATAGCGATTCGCAATCGTCACAAAGTCCAATACGCGATCTATCGTCCATGGTTGATTCATCGTAAACGTCCAATCAATTCTCATACTATTCCTCCTTAAGCTATACCGTTATTAAAATGTAGGCCATGTTGGAAAACAAAAAAGCATGGATACCCTATCCATGCTTCCGGATGACCAGTTAGCTTTAATTCCGATTAAATCTATATGATTTATACACTTTATTTAAATTATCATCATTCTTGTCGATTGTCAATATAGAAAATGGTGCTTTCCCTGAAGTCATACAGAATTGCGATCGGGACAAAATCCTAAACAAGAGCTCACTCGCTATGGTGCATTCGGTCCTACCTCAGTCGTTGAAAGCGGATGATTAGCGAATAACGTAGCACTGGATCTTTCATCTGCACCAATATCATTCAAGGATCGGGTGCCGCCATCCATATCCTCTTTAACGAACGAGTAAGTACCTGTTGCAGCATTTATCGCAGGGCTCGTTGAACTTAGCTTTTGCAGGCCATTTACCGTTGTGAACAACGGATTAATGGTCCAAATTTGAGCGGTAGTTCGCGCGCTATTATTACTTACCGTGCTGCCAAACCCGATGTTCCCTTCAAAAAGCGTATTCGTTGAAGCGACTTCATTGTACAGCGTCCCCGTCGTATTTCTAACAATGTTGTTTGCGATGATGCTGTCCTGCGTGGGATACGTTTTACCCGAACCGACCACGATGCCCGTCGTGCTGTTCACAATCGTGTTATTCACAACCTGCGCTCGATAAATTTTCCACTGAGTCCGTAAGTCATCGGCTGATGGATTCACCGGATATCCGCTGCTACCGCCATCGTAATTACCATTATCCAGAATGATCGCGTTCGCTGTCAGATTTTCCATGTAATTGTTATAGATCTTATGGTCATTCCCATAAATACGGATGCCCGCTTCCTCGGACTCAACACCATCACCTAAGAAGAAGTTCCCATAGAAAGAATTATTATGTCCATGTCTGGAGGTGAGTCCCCCCTTTGATGTCTTAAACGTATTATAACGTACCGTGTTACTGCTGCTTTTCACAGAAACGATTTCCGGCTCCCCATCGCAGTTTTCAAACAAATTATACTGAATGGTATTGTAGCCATTGGATAACGAAATGCCCGATAACCCAAGTCGAATCGTCTCTTTTCCATTGTCTACCCAAGGTCCAACATCATGAAAATAATTGAATTCAATCACATCATATTGCGAAATATTACCATTATTGTCCCCCTGATAAGCAATCAGTGGATCGGTGTCGCTCTTCGGTCCGAAATCATTATGATCTATGCGGTTGTGGTGACTATTAACGCCACTGACCTGCAGCCAGATTAACGTACTTCCCGAAGCCTGCAAAGCAAATGTATTGCGCGTGACCCGAACGTGGTTCGATCCATCCAGGAGGAGACCGGTTTGACCAGCGTTCGTAAATTTCAATCCTTGCACAATCACATTGGACGAGTTCTGAATTTGCAGGGCAGCACCACCAGAAATAATCGCCATGCCCTGATTGGCAGCTTTGATCTTGATGGGATTGGCGGCTGTGCCATTTTTGCCAGATAAAATAAAAGCTCCCGTTTGCGAATAGGTGCCGTTAGCCAGTACGATCGTGGACCCAGCGCCCGCATTATTGAGTGCTGTAGCTAGTTCTGCCGATGTAGATACCGGGATAGTTCCATAAATTTCAACTTCCGTGTAGCTGTTCCATGCATTGACGGAGTTACCGTGGCCGACGATTCGCACATAGCGAACAGGACTTGAGTCTGTGAAATCGAACGTCTGCAGATTCGTATTCGCACTATTTGATGCATTGGAAAGCACGGTTGTGAAATTGACATTGTCGACAGATGTTTGCACATCGAAGGTGGATGTTCGTGTATCACCATTTAAGAAGGCTATTTTAATAAAAGCCACCTTCGCTTTGGAGAGTAAATCATACTTGATCCATTGCCCATTGCCACTTGCGGACCAGCGAGTCGCGATATTGCCATCTATTGTAATCGCTGGGACATTCCCATCATCCCCACTTGCCGTTACAGAAGTGCTTAGTACGGGAAACTTAGCATCATCGGGAGCGCTTACAGAAGGTTCGCCGTATATTTCTACTTCCGTGTAACTGTTCCACGCATTGACGGAGTTTCCATGCCCGATAATCCGAACATACCGTACTTCGTTCACGTCGGGAAAATCAAAGGTTTGAAGGCTCGTGTTCGCACTGTTGGTTAAGTTCGTCTGGATGGTTGTGAAGCTCACATTATCCGAAGAAGTTTGAATATCGAAGCTCGATGTTCGCGTATCGCCATTCAGAAAAGCCATTTTCAAATAGGCTAGCTTCGTGTCTGTGCCTAAGTTAAACTGAATCCACTGCCCATCACCACTTGCCGACCACCGGGTGCTTAGGTTGCCATCTACCGTATTGGCAGCAACATTCCCATCATCAGAGCTTGCTGTAACACCTGATGCATCAATCGTTCGTTTCGTATCCGCAGCAGATGCGGAAAAGGGTACCATCGCAAGCAGCAAACAGGTTAATAGGAAAACAATCCAACTCTTTCTCATCAAATCACACCTCTCATCCATGATTTACGCAAACCCACTTGCCTCTCCTTTCCTAGAATCAACAATCGGAGCCTCACCTACACGTTATTCCATAGAGACGCCAAGGCTTATGCCCCCCGAAATAGCGGACGACCTTATCGTTCCTTGTCATAGCGCGAATACCCAGATCTAGTGACTCTTTCCTCCTATGCAAAATAACTTCTTCCCCTTGCGCAAGCTCCATTTGAATCTCGCCATCGCTTGTGCTCAAATCTGCCGTCCCCTCACGGGGCTTATCACCGTTGATTCGCCAGTATATAGCTTCCTTCCACCCCGTCTTAATCCTACAAGGCTCGCCAGCCAAGCTGCTCACACGGATAAACTGTGTTTCGCCGCCTTTGCGGGACGCACTGACCAAGAAGGCCCCTTCTCCGCGTAAGTCATGGAAGACCGCTTCGTCCCACGCATCCGGAACAGCGGGAAATACACGCAGCATGCCGCCCCAACTCTGAAGAAGCATGTCGTGAATGGCTTCTGCCCCAGCCAAAGGGGTCTCCATGACAGGGCCTGCTTCCTTATACATCGTATTGGGCTTGATCAACAGCATGAGTGATTTCAGAAGATCTAAGGCCAGATTCCCCCACCCCAGCGTTGCGGCAATCGATGCCGCTCCCGTCAAACTGAAGCCACGCAAATCCCCTTCTTTTTCTAGCCAATGGCGCAAGGAGGTTGCCACGAGTTTGCGATCTGCCTCATCCTCACATCCGATGAGATGCAGGGGGAAGATCGCCAGCAGATGGCTGAAATGACGGTGCCCATAAGCAAGCGGGGTATCCTTCCCGACCATGAATCCCGTTTCGTCGACGGGAAAAGCCGTCAGCCTCGCTAAGACATCCTTCCATGACTCAATGTGCGAGTCTTCGATGTGATGTCGCTCACAGATGTGAAGCAAGGTCTTGCAGCCCCACCGCAGTAAAGCCAGATCATAATGGCAATCTTGTACAGTCGTTCGCATAAAAGACCCATACTCCGGCGATATCGTTGCCGGCAGATGCAATTTGCCTTCTTCATCCCCTTCAAGGATATGTAAATAGTACTGAATACTTCTACGCAAAATCGGAAATAACACGTCGCTGAGCATATCCTCATCCATGGAATAGCGATAGTGTCGCCATAGATTATGACAAATCCACGTTAGATTTCCAACCTCGTCATCCACCGTAGCCACTAGATCATAGCTGCAGCTTCGCCCGAGTCCTGCTGAATCGTGCTGGAACTCTTGCCGTACATTGCGAATAAGGTTATACACGTTCGCTTCCAAAGCTCGCACAAGGGATTCCCCTAGTTCAAGCCGATTCGCTGTATAGATAGGTGAATAGCTCATTTGCACATTCATATTGAACCAAACGCCAGGCCAAGGTGTTGAAGTCAACCACGGACCTTGGTTGTCAATGAGAGGTTTGTCTGCTCTCGTAGCCGAAGCTAATTTATACATTTGAAGCCAGTAAAAACTTTCTAACTGCCCATCAGGAATCGAAATAAAACTTTGTTGGTAATATCGGTGCCACCATGTACGGTGGGTATCCACCCATGCTTGGAAATCTTGACTAGTAGCCCTTATAATGGCATCAACAGCCTCGGCAAGATCAGCATTACCCTGCCCAAAAGCAATCGATAAGAAGCATACCCGACGATTCGGCGCGATCTGGACCTCTTTCCAAGCTGTCACACACATTTCTTCCGCCGAATAATGTTGCCTGCAAACATGAACCCCATTAACCTCTAATTTCTCCACATCCACAGAAGGTACATATTGATTTAAATTAAAGCCATCGGCATTCTTCAGCACATGATCGACTTCGGGATACGCAACCCAAGCACATCGCGCATCCCTTTCCCCCTCTGAGGTCTCGAGCTCGATTGCAATGACTGGATCTTCGCTATGCACGAAAGTTCGAACCTTAACTTCACCTTGTGTCGTCGTGAGCGTTGCATGCAATTCCGCGTTCCAAATATCCAAACGCATCGTCGTTGGATGGTATATTTTTCCTGACAGCTCCAGATGGAGCTCTCCAATCGGTACGCGGGGAGGAAAGCCTGGCTGGTCTGTCCTACGAACGACCACATCCGTTCGTCCAGTAACCCAGCGAAGCACATTCCTCTTGCTCGCATGTTCCTCCCCATAGATCATCGCGCCGATTAGACCATTTCCAAGAAAGGCGCCTTCCTCCCAGCTAGTCGGCTTCACGACCCACTCCATATCCTGGTCTGCCATGAAGTGCTCCCAATCCACATCGAGCTTCACTTGTGATGTCTCGAATTCGCTCAACGCAGCACCATCCTCTATCCTTTAATTGCGCCGATCAACGCGCCCTTCACGAAATACTTCTGCAAGAACGGATACACGAACAGTATCGGTACCGTCGCCACGATAATCGTCGCATATTTCAGTGTTACGGCCAGCATCGCCGCATCCCCGTCCGAAGCGCCCGTATTCGCATTGGCTTCCCCTTGCAGCAAAATCTCACGCAGGACAAGCTGCAACGGATACAGCGATCGTTCCTGCAAAAATATCATTGCATTGAACCATGAGTTCCAGTGGCTTACTCCGTAATACAGCAGCATGACAGCAATAACGGGCATGGACAGCGGCAGTACGATCCGGAACAGCACGACAAAGTCGTTGGCGCCATCGATTTTGGCTGATTCCTCAAGTGCATCTGGAATCGCTTCAAATGCTGTTTTCATCAGGATCAGATTAAACGTATTGACGGCTTGCGGCAGAATGAGTGCCCATAGTGAATTAACGAGCCCGACCCCTTTGATCGTTAAATAGAGCGGGATGAGACCTCCACTGAAAAACATCGTGAAAATAATAAACAGCATCAAAGGCTTACGGTATTGTAGACTTTTCCGCGAAAGAGCATAGGCCCCTAGCGAGGTTAGCAAGAGGTTAAAGAAGAGACCTACGACGACAACGAATAGGGTGTTCCCGTAACCTTTTAGGATCATCGGGTTCCGAAATAGATTCGTATAAGCGTCTAGCGAGAAGCCAAGAGGGCGCCAAAGCACCCCTTGGTGTGCCATCAATCGGCTTGCGTCACTCAATGAGGCGAAAGCGACATACACAAGCGGATAAATCGTTATGACCATCAGTATGACCATGAACAACATATTCAGTACATCAAAGCTTTTCTGGGAAGTCGTCGCCCGATTCAGCATGCTCATTCCCCTCCCTTACCATAGGCTCGTATCGTTGAATTTGCGGCTTAACCAGTTGGCCGATATGAGCAGAACGAAATTGATTACAGAGTTAAACAAGCCCACCGCAGAGCTGAAGCTGTAATTAAAGTCCTGCAAGCCAACACGGTAGACATAGGATGAGATCACATCTGCCGTTTCATAGGTACCTGGGTTATAGAGCAGAATAATTTTCTCAAAACCAACATTCATCATTCGCCCAATATCCAAAATAAGCAGAATCACAATTATTGGCATCAAACCCGGCAGCGTCACATTCGTCATCTGTTTCCATCTGCCTGCCCCATCGATCTTAGCAGCCTCGTACTGCTCCTGATCAATCCCGGTTAAAGCCGCTAAGAAGATGATCGTTCCCCAACCGATGTTCTGCCAAATGCCTGATGAGACATACACGGTACGGAACAAGCTAGGCTCCAGTAGGAAGGTTGAACGCTCCCCTCCGAAAAAGGCAATGATATCGTTAATCACGCCTTCACTGGAAGTGAAATCCTTCAATATACCGCAAATAACGATGAGCGAGATGAAATGCGGCATATACGTAACGGTCTGCACCGTCCTTTTGAATAAAGCATGTTTCAATTCATTCAGCAGCAGCGCCAGCACAATCGGTGCCGGAAATCCAAATAACAACTGGTAGAAGCTGATGAGAATCGTATTTTTGATCGTTCGCCAGAAATATGGACCTGTGAAGAATTGTTGGAAGTGGTCAAATCCCACCCATTGGCTGCCCCATATCCCGAGTCTGGGCGAAAAATCTTTAAACGCAATGATCGCGCCATACATCGGGACATAGTGGAAGATGACATAATACAGTAAAATGGGTACCAACATTACGTATAACAGCTTATTTCTACGAATATCGGTCCACATACCGAGCGTGAACCTTTTCTTTTGCAAAAAGGGATGTTGTGGTTTAGGGGTGATTGTGTTCATCTCTGATCCCTCTCTTTGTCTTACCGCTTATTGTAGCGATCAAAAGAATCCTGATAAATTTTGATTACTTTGTCGATGCCCATTTCTTTAATGCGTTTGACGTAGTCATCAAACTTCTCAATCGGTTCTTTGCCCATCACAAATTTCACGAACATTTCTTCTTTATAGCTGGTAATCGCCGTATTATATTTCGCCAGTTCTTTGCTTTCGTCTGCTGTCGGTGTCAAGAATAGTGGCATGACATGCTTCGCAGCGTCCGTTTCACCCCATATTTTGATAGCGTCATCTTGTTCCTTGTACGTATTGAAGCTCTTTCTGCTGTCTCCCAGAAACGGCCCGTTCGGCTTCGTATATTGCGAAACCATTTGTTGCAGGTTATACTTCTCATTTTTCTTTATTTTGTCCGTAAATGTCGGAACGCCATTGTTCATCGTGTAGCTTTCACCCTCGATACCGAAGTTGAATAGGAGTGAACCCTTTTCGCTATACGCATAATCCAGCCATTTCACTGCAAGCTCTGCATTTTTGGAATCCCCGGTTACAGCTTTACTAGCTATGGGATTGTATTTGAAATCACGTTGACCAATGTAAGCGCGTTCGCCTTTATTCAAGGTTGGATATGGTGCTGCAACCAGCTGGAATTTCGGATCTTTCTTCTTCCCCGTATCCATCCATCTGCCCATGCCGCCGCTTAATAGACCAACCGTTGCGCCTGCGCTGTCGCTCATCAATTTATTATCAAGTGCCTTGGTATCCGTGTTTAGGGCAAAATCCTTATCAATCAACCCTTCCGCATACCATTTGCGCAGCAAGCTCAGCGCATCTTTAAACTGCGGATCAATCGGACCGTACTTGATTTTCCCTTGATCATCCACATAGAAGCGATTCGCTGTTTTGAAAGCCCCGATGAAGGCATCTTGAATATTCATTTCATTACTGTACTGGGCTGTAAAAGGAGCGGATGCGCCTTTCTTTTCCTTAAAGGCTTTCAACACCGTGTACCACTCATCGATTGTCGTCGGCACTTGCAAATTCAACTCATCCAACCAATCTTTACGGATCATAGGCCCCCGGAAAACCAAACCATTATCAGGTCGAATCATCGGAAAGGCATAATACGTGCCATTATCAGTCTTAATCATTTTGTCTAGCTCTTTGTCTTGTTGTAGCAATTTCTTTAAATTAGGTGCAGATTTGTTGATCAAATCATTCAATGGAAGAATAATTTTATCGGCAATCGCTTTCTCAGGTCCGCCAGGATAGCCCGTACCTCCGCCACCGCCGACGCCACCCCAATTATATTCAATCACATCAGGCAAACTATTGGAGGCAATTAAGAGATTAAATTGATCTTTCGATTGTCCATCTGCTGGATGTGTGTATTTCACTTTCACACCTGTTTCTTTTTCCAGTTGTTTACCAAATGGCGCATCCGCCAAATTAGGAACAAAAGAAGTTAAGTTCGTATCAATCTGTTCCCACGATGTTAAAGTATCTTGTGTAGTGAGTGGGTACTTGCCTACCTGGGCCGTTGGTGCTGTTGTCGGCTTCGCACTGCTGGTGTCACTCTGTTCATTCGTTGAATCTTTGGAGCAGGCAACGAACAGGCTGGAAGCCACAACGACACTTAATGCCACGCTAACTGATTTCTTCTTGGAATAGTTCCCCATGTATAATCCCCCTTGCGGATGTTGGTGATCTGCACGTTGGTGCTGCACCTTGGCTTCATTATGGAAGGCAAAGCGCGAATACGAAATCATCGAAACCCAAAAACGATCATTAAAATCGCAAATCGCAGTCATCACAATCGATACTTACTCTGTAAAATCCATAAAAAACGGAAACAAGCCGCGTAAGCATGCTTACACGACTGTCTTTATGTGAATCGTTACCCAATCTCTTTGAATGTCGTTGGCGTTATTCCTTCAATTTTCTTAAACGTTCGGTTGAAGGTATTGATGTCAGCAAACCCGACTTTTCTAGCTATTTCCGCAACAGACATGCTTGCTGCCCGCAGCAAGCGCTTTGCTTCGTCGATGCGAGTTCGGCTAATATAGTCGAGCAGCGCATCGCCTGTTTGCATTTTGAACTGTTTAGACAAATAGGAAGGCGTTAACCCGAACTTGCCGCCGATCATCGAGATGTTTAAGCTCTCCTCGTGGTAATTATCTTTCACGTATGCTTTCACTAACTCGCTAAGCTGATTCAATTCCCGCTTGGGATCCTCTTGAATCGATCGACACACGTGCTCTAGAATGACCTGAAGTTCTCTTTGCATGTCCTTCATCGTCTCACATTCGGTCAAGCGCTCAATCGGATTCATTTGTTCCAGCACTACCTGCTTATTACCGCTGTTGCCGTTTGCGCTAATGTCATCCATCGTTTTGAGCAAGGTACTCGCAAGATCGAACATCAGACATTTGGCCAGTGAGATGGAAAGCAGGGCATTTGAGCTATTGGCCTCGATAATCTGCTCGATCATGGCACTTGATTTCTCATAGTCACCTGCTTTGACGAAATTAATTAATTGGTGCTCAACATGCATAGGATAATAATAACTTCGTGACTGCACGGATGCATCCGAACTCGGTAATTCATCATAGCAGATGATCTCTCCGCTTCCCATCACAAGGCGATAAGCCAGGGCAGATAATGTTTCTTGATACGCTTCCGCAATGCCCAGCCACTCCTGATGCATGCCACTGATTGCTGCTGTCAAATGAACATGATAATGCTCAAGTAAAAACGCTTTGACCTCCACGGCAATGCGAACCAGCTCGTCTTTATTCGGTTCTTCCCCGAAATTGATGATGCAAGCTTGCATATCATCCATATCTGTACTGAACGTCTGTTGATGGTCCCCCATCACTTCCTCCGTCACATTCAGAATCAGGAATTGAATGAGCTTCAGCTTCTGCGTATCTGCATAGTCCTCTTCTTGAAATTTCCCATAGTCATCAATGTGAAAAAGCAGTACCGCAAAATGAGGGGATGCCATCCGCATATCATGCACAGAAAGGGATTCATACATCGGGATGCTTGGTTCCAAACGCCCTTTCAGCAGCCCTTGAAGGAAATGGGAACGAATCACGTCCCGATGCTGATGCAATCTGCGATCAACCTGCTCCTTCTCGGCGAAGGTCGAATTAAGCGCTTCTTGTAAAAAACCATACTCATTCGAACCCTCGCTAAAGGGGATACCGGCTTTCAGTGAAAAGCTGCGAATGAGGAGATTGATGGGCGTATAATTTTTCCTAAGAAAAAGGATCGTGACAATGCCGCCAAAGAGAAGACTCAACAGAATACTTGCGAAGACTAATTTTTTCATATACGTCATTTTATCGTTAAACAACGCAGCAGGTATCATCGAGATGTACTTCCACCCCGTCTTCGCCGAAGTGGTATACGAAACCGCCATCTTGGTGCCGGCATCACGGTTATAAAAGAACCCATTTTTCTCTGACAACTGATTGTACACCATAAAATTCAACCGTTGCTCAAACCCGCTCCCAGCCACCAATCGGTTCTCCTTATCCAGAACAGCTATGGCATTGGCATCGGAAGTGGGGATTTTCTCAAGGAGCTTCGAATCTTTGATCACGAACAAAATAACAGCGCCCTGCTGATCCAAATTAGCTAAACTGACGGATTTGGCATACACCACCGCTTTCGCTGAATGACCATCCTCACTGAGTGTAATTGGCGCATATTCCTGAATATATTGTTTATTGAACAAGGACTTCCAGTCTTCGTAACTTCTTCCATCTTGCTGGCCCATGAGTTGATATAACGCACGGCTATCCGTCCGTTCTCTTGCCGATATGACGGTATCACTATTCCTGTAATAGATAAAAATTTGCTCAATGAAGTCATTCGCCGTCTGATAAACTCTCAGATCATTCGCGATATTGAACAGATCATAATAATCGTTGTCCGTCAGCGGCTTACTCGTATTCAAGAAAGCGTTTACCTGTTTATTCAACGCAATCTCTACACTGAGCCGTTCGATCCCGCCGAGGCTGTTATCGATCGCTTGCTCCATCTGCTGCAGGGCAGAATTATTCGCGCGATTCACTTCCGATTCCACGACATGCCAAGAAGCCATATACAAGAGGCCGCTGATAATAATGGGAACGAGTAACACCGAGATATACGAAGTGAGCCACGTGACCATCACACTGCGTTTGTCAAACCCTATTCGACTAAGATTCATGCGTATGTACCCCTCATCACCGTGTGGTAACTGATCTTTCTTCACATTATACCTAAAATAAGGGAGTGCGTCTCACCGATTTACAAATAAGGGAAGGTATAAATCTCTTCATTTACCTTCGGTTATAATTGTTTATCTGCGAATCCCTTCATTTCCCTCCACTCAGCTTACATTTCTTGGTTTGTCATCGCCTTAAGGCTCTGCTACTCTTTGGTTAACATAGTTGAAACGTTTAATCGAACTAGAGAAGGGGTCTTACATATGCCAAAGTCACGGTTAAAACTTACGGATACACAGCGTTTTTTACTTCGAAATGTGTCCATCATTGTGCTGGGTCTCTTCATTAATCAAATGCTCCAAACCGTTGGCAGCATCGTTCTGGCCCGTGCCCTGCACGATCCTGTCCAATTCGGGCAGGTGAATCTCCTGCTTCAAATCTTTGGTTTGGCTTCTCTGTTTCTGAATATTGGCTTTACATCTTCCTTGATTTATACCTTCTCCCGGAAGCCGGAAGAGGCTATCCAAAGTAAATTTCGCGTTGCCTTGACGGGTAGCACCGTATTCGGGATCTTCTTCGGCCTGTTATTCGCCATATTGGCACCCGTGCTGGCTCGTTATTATCATTTACCTGAGCTCAAAGGCGCTTTAATTCTCAGTTCGTTCATGCTCGTATTCAATTCCATCGTCAATGTAGGCGTCTCATCTTTTGCGGGAAATCGAGATTTCGGCACACAAGCCTTCTTCATGGTCATCACCACTGCGCTAGCCACCGCTGGTACTGTGCTGGGGGTTGTCTGGCCAGTTGGAAAGCTGAATCACTTAGAAAATATTTCGCTTTGGATGGGCGTTGGTGCGATGCTGACAGCCCTTTTTGTCTGCTGGAAGGTTGAACGTGTGCATAAACCACAATGGTTCGGACGGCTTCCTGTACTAGAAATTCGCAGTATGCTAGCGTATGGATTACCTTCATGGGCCGGGAATATTGCCAAAGCCTTTCAACAACCATTTTTGATCATGATGGTCGGTTCAAGTTCAGTCATTGCGGTCGGATATTTGGCAAATGGGTTCCGGATTACAGGGTTTATCGGCATCATAACTTGGGCTTTTATGATCGTGACACTGCCTTTCGTAGCGGAAAGCTCACAGGATGTAGAGGAAAGCAGACACCGGGGGACAAGTTGTATTCGGTACAACAATATTCTTTTATACCCTTTGACGGCGTTGATCTGTTTATTTCCCAATCAGATTAATGGCTTTTTATTTGGCTCCAGTTACTCGACGGGGGATTCCGCCACGTATATTCGCTTGATGGCTTTAGGCGTTCTTTTCTCCTCCGTAGGTCGGCTTGGCGGCAGCATTCTAGCCGGCATCGGCAAAACGAGGGCCAACTTCTGGGTCATGATCGTAGCCGCCATCTTCGTGATTGCGATCGTCCCTTTTATCGCGGCCAAAAACCCGGTCTGGGCGGTCTTGATATATACCGGGGGTTGGGCCGTCTCGGCCGTAACGATGATTGTGCTTTTTTATATCGAAAAGTTTACGTTAGATTGGTGGAAAGCCTACGGACAGCCGCTTCTCCCCTCGATATGGATGATCGTGATTATGGAAGCTGGACGTTTCACGAAAGCATGGTATCCGGTTTTCCTATGTGCAGGACTGCTATGTCTGTTGATTATGACCGTATTCATCGAGAAGAGCCCGAAAAACCGTGACAGTTATCACCCTCAAACCAGCACTATGAACTAATAGCGCTTGAAAAATTTACTTTTTCGCGCCAAATGCTTTAATAGAGACTTTCGTCGTAAAGGAAACCTTTGCCTCTGCAAAGGCTTCCGCCCAATTATTTTGGACGGGTTTCCATGCGGCGTATTCATAAGCCCTTGCATGCAGCCCGAAACCAAATGGATCAATATGTTCAGCTTGACATTTCGAAACGAGATCACTGAGCGCTTGTCCAAAATATGCAGCGATCTGCTCCTCTAATTGCTCTTGGCTTTGGGCTATATTCAACTCAAAATTACGCGAAGTTATATCAATAGCCAAATTCAAATCTACATCAAAATCAAATCCGTTTTGAGCATTCAAACGGGTTTTGATTTTCTTTTTGCTTTTCTTAATAGTCAATGAAATGCTTTGATCACGTTGCGCATTCTGATCTTTCGAGACTAGCATGCCACTGACAGGTACAGAGAGCGATATTTCCCCTTTGGCATGGCCTTGCAACAGCAGTAATAATGAACTTTCTTGCAATCCGAGTGACGTGGCATAGCTGCCATCTTTATGGAGTAAACCAGTACCGGTAACCCAGATTTGCTCTTTGTCCAATTTCACATTGGAAAGTGAAGGTGTCGTGCCCTTTTCTTCCATTTGCCAGCTCAAATCTTGCAGTGTTGTAGATGTAGTGATAATTCTATGGTTGGCCGTATCGATTAGTTTCCTCATGTGAAGGGCTAGCCGCGGCTTATCTTTCGGTTTAAACTCGAATATGTCGCCGACAGGACCATCCACAATAACCATCCGCGATGTAACCGTTTGTTTCGGATCACGTGACAGCACATCAAGTAAAGAGTACCAATCTTGTCGTTGTTTAATCAGACGCTTGCCAAGCAGAATCGTCTGAATTTTACCTCCTGTCGTCAATCCTGTCTCTACCGCATCAAATTTCGAGCGAGCTTCGCGTATGGAAGAGACTTTCACGCCTATGGACTCTGATTTTTCCTGCGCTTCTTTATAGAAAACAGGACTTTGCTGGTAGACAATGAGATTGTTCTTGTCATCCAGATCTAATCCGAGCATAAGCGTGAGGGTAGTATCCTCCAAGGCCATTTGATCATAACACCCCGAACATACGGCGAGGCAGAAAACGCTAAGAGAGAGTATTAAACTTATCTTCATGGCTAATGCCCCTTCCGCCATTTTCGAACCAGTGCCGTATACGGCCATAATATACATGGAAATACAAAAGCGAATGCGATTCCTGCATAGGCTAACCAGTCCGTCAGATACTGTCCCTTGCTATATCCAGGTTTAAAGAAGAGTGAAAGGATTAGAAAAAACAATAGATATATCCTTAAATGGGGACGATGATCCTGCTTGCCAATAAGTTGGCTTGATCCTAGCGAGGCAAAGTACAAATTAATGATCCAAACTCTCGATAGTAAAAACAGATAGGCCACAATCCATATCACTTCGAACCGTTCTAAGAAGCGAAATTCAAGACTTTTTAATACCCGAAGCGGCGGCCAGTTGTAATTGGTGATCCCATCGGGTGAAAAATAAAGAAAACAGACAATCACGGCACACAAATAAATAATCAGCGTCAATGTATTCGCTATAAGAACTCCCTGCAAGGCCTTATCCTTACGTTTTAAAAAGGGATATAGCATGAATATGGTTTCAAATCCCTGAAAAGAAAGCGATGTTGTTTTGATGCCAGCCCATACAGGACTCAAGCCATCTTTCAATACAGGCAATAAATTGAGCCAAACCCCTTCTTTCAACGCGAACAAATACAGGGGGAGCAGCCAAAGGAATCCCCAGAAGGTGATCTCCGCATATCTAGCCAGGATACGGACATGATTTCTAGCTATCGTATAAATAGGGAGTATGATCAAAATCATGAGCCAGTAATTCGGTGTTTTCGGCAAAAGTGTTTGCTTGATAACAGTAAGCGAAGCTAATCCACTAGTAAAAAAAGCAAAAAGAAAGTAAGAAATTACCAATATATGTAATAATTTGCCGATCCATTTGCCAAAATAACGTGGAAGTAAGTCATACAGCGTATCATCTGGATGTTGTTTCATAATTTGAACGATGATCATGCTTATCACGACAGTGATTGCCCATCCGATAATAAGGGAGATCCATCCATCCGTCCCCGAAACCTTAGCAAGGTCAGAAGGAAGACTAAATATCCCAATACCTAGTTGCGCACCATGAATCATAAAAATAAATTGAAACAGTGTAATGTCGTTCAAGGCATATTTTTTCATTCACCATCACCTTTGGACCGTTTAGAGCGCTGGCGTATTAATTGCTTTGGACGTGCGTTTAGTGGTCGATTATCCAAATTCCACAGTGGAAAGCGAATAAACGCATCTTTCCAATCCGCAAAACGAACAGGACTAAGCGGGCTAAAATACGGTGTCCCTAGCGATTCTAATGTAATGAGATGGCCAAGGAGCACCATCATACCGATTCCCACGCCCATAAGTCCAAAGAAAGATGCCAGCAGCATCATCGGAAAACGAATTAAGCGAACGGCGCTGGACATATCGGTATTGGGAATAATATACGAAGACAAACCCGTTAAAGAAACGACGATTACCATGATGTTACTCACGATGCCGGCCTGAACCGTTGCTTGACCGATCACGATAGCGCCTAATATCCCTACGGTCTGACCAATGGGAGCTGGCAGACGAATCCCTGCTTCTTTCAATAATTCGAGGGTAAACTCCATAATCAAGGCTTCCATTAGGGGAGAAAAGGGAACGCCTGACCTAGAAGCGCCTACTGACAACAGCAATTGCAGCGGAATGACCTCGAAATTGAAGGAAATGACGGCAATATATACAGCTGGCAGCAAAACCGCTACGAAGAAAGCAGTAAATCTTAGCAAGCGCATGAACGTGGCCAGTTGCCACCCCATCGTATAGTCATCTATATTTTGAAAAAAGTTTACAAATGAAGCCGGCCCCATCATGACGCTAGGTGATCCTTCGAGTACTATTGCAATTCTTCCTTCTAAAATTTTGGGAGCGACAGTATCCGGCCTTTCTGACGTGAGAAATTGGGGGAAAGGCGAATACGGGTCATCCTCAATTAACTCCTCCAGTTCCCCCATACCTGAGACTGAATCGATTTCAATTTGTCGAATACGGTCTTCAAATTCCTGTAATACTTCCGGATTCGCAACATCATCCAAATATAGAAGACTAACCTTTAGCGAACCCCTCGCTCCCACATCAATTTCCTTTACTTTCAACTCGCGGCTAGGAATGAGCTTTCGGATCAAGGCAATATTCGTACTTCCTGTCTCGATAAAGCCTTGATGAGCGCCTTTGATTGACTTTTCTACTTGTGAATCGAGAATCGCTCTTTGCGGCGGTTTGCTTGTATCCAGAATAGCAGCGCACGACTTGCCTTCTTGGAACAACACACTTTTCCCTTGCAAAATAGCCTGATTCACGTGTGCCCAATCATCTGCTTGATCAACGCTGCCAATGGTCACGATGTCCCCAATGGCAAAGTCCCCTGTCCCCTCATGCATGAGGGGATGAAGAACATTATTCTGTATCATATCCCGATCAGACATGGCTTCCATATAGCTGAGAATAGCTTGCACCCCAGAAGCTTTAATCTGCAACTTTCGGATGATCAGATCAGGGGCTTCTGCTGACATCGACTGAAGAATGGAAAGCGTGTCAGGTAAATGTGCTTGAATTGGTTCTTTTCCTTGTAATTTGGATCCCATTATGACCCCTACTTTATATGCTCTTACTTAGTAGCATGCGGAGAAATTTCATTTTTATTCCACAAAGAAAAAGAGCCCCGCGAATGAACGTCGCTTGGCTCTTCATTTATTATAATGGCTATTTCCTTTAATTCACAAAATCGACTGGAAGGAATGTCGGATGACATCTCCCCTGCTGATGATCCCGACTAGAGCGCCTTGATTAACAACAGGTAATTTCTTTATCCGTTTTTTACCCAAAATAGCAGCTATATTCTCAATATCCTCATTCACATCCACGGTGATGACTTTCTTGCGGGCAATTCTCATGACATTTAATGGGAGCAAGTTACGAACTCGTTCCTCGAACTCTTCGTTGTCACCCTTAAATACAGCCGTGTAGAAATAGGAATCGAAAACATGATCATCATGCTTACCAATATGACGCATAATGTCCCCATCGCTTAAATAAGCGACGACTTCATTCCTGTCGTTAACGACAGGTAAACCGCTAATGCGATATTTGATAAATTTCTCGATAACTACACGAATGGGATCGTCTTCTTTTACTTTGTATACTTGACGGACCATAATTTCATGTGCTTTCATGACGGTTCCCCCTCCAAAGTAAAATGGATTGTTGTTCAAACCAGACAATTGAAAACGTTTTACACTTGTATTATACAACTATATGAGATGAAGTCAATCCATTTTCACCTATTGTTCTTGGGTAATCTTCAATATTATTCATCATTCGTTTCTTAATGTGCGCTTTCGACTTCATCCACGTGTTTCAAGTGTTTGCGATTCATCCAAATGACGATAACCGCCAGTACGACGAAGCCTGCTCCGATATAAAAAGGCGCATGGAAGTCGAACCATTCTGCAAATTTAACCGCGTAGTAAGGAGCTAGCGCGCCACCGATAAAACGTAGAAAGCTGTATGCCGCGGAAGCCGTAGACCGCTCTATAGGCGCAGCGTTCATGACTGCCGTTGTAATGAGTGTATTGTTATTTCCTAGGAAGCCCCCAGCCAAGATAACCATGGTAATGACAACCGCTTTATCCGTCGTCCAATAACCCATTGCCCCAAGCGTAATTGCGAAGAGCAGTAATTGAACGCACATCGCTTTGATCGTGCCTTGCTTTTGCTGCAGTTTTGGCGCTGTAAAGACGGAGGTAAATGCCAACAAGAGACCCCATCCCAAGAATACATACCCGAGCTGGTGAACATCAAGATGATGCAAATGGCCAAGTACAAGTGCTGCATAGACGAGCAATGTGAAAAATCCGAAGTTATACAACATGGCCGCAATACCGAATACGAATAATGAGCGATGTTTGAGCGCACGGAATGGATCTAGAATCGAAACTTTTTTCTTCGGCATCGTCGCTGCGACTGTTCCTGCAGATTTCTTTGGCATTAAGAAGTAAATACAGCAAAAGGCAATGACCATTAGCCCTGCTACGCCGTAGAAAGGACCGCGCCATGAAATCGCACCGAGTTCTCCACCTAAGAGTGGGCCAACGGAAATTCCAAGACCAACGGCCACTTCGAACAAAATAATCGACTTAGCCACACCCACTCTGGACATTGATACGAGTGCTGTAAGTGCAGTAGCAACGAAGAATGCATTGCCAAGTCCCCATCCCGCGCGAAGCCAGACGATTTCCATCACATTGCTTGCATTACCTGATAGCGCGGAGAACAAGGCGATCATAACGATGCCTGCGAGCAGCATTTTTTTAACGCCCAGACGTGAGGAGATTAGGCCTGTTATAAGCATAGCCACGGCCATGACGGCATTGTAACTCGTGAAAAGCAGGGTCAGCTGACTATCCGATGCGCCCAATTGATCTTTCATCATCGGCAAAATCGGATCCACGAGGCCAAGTCCCATGAAGGCGATAATACTCGCGAAAGCAACAGCCCATACAGATATTGGCTGATTGAACATACTTGATTTCCCAGCTTTTGGCTGCGTCTGTGCGGCCGCATTGGCCTTACTCATTGGTGAAGTTTGCATTTTCGTAAGACTCCTTTTTATGTTGTCATTTTAGTAATACCATCGTCGATACGCTTTTGAATCCGTTCGATTTCTTTGCGGAATTCACTCATCTTCTCTAGTTTCAAATCCACCATGCTTAATTGTTGGTCAACCATTACCTTCATTTCGCGCAATTGTTGCAGCTTATGTTCAACTTCTTCTGTCTTCGAATACACCGCTCGATGTTCGCCCATCTTCTCACGAATGGACACGAAATCAAGAATCTCCATCAATGAGAACCCTAACACATCCCGTGCATTCACGATTTGATTCAATCTCTCGATATGCTTTCGTGTGTACAAACGCATACCGCCATCACTGCGGTCGGGCGGGAATAGCAACCCGAGTTCCTCGTAGTAACGTATCGTTCGTTTGGTCAACCCACACTCCTTGGCCACATCATCGATTTTGAATGTATCCACTTCAACACTCCCTCCAACTCTATTACCTGTCGACTGAGATTATCATAATCCTTTATAACGTTAACGTCAACGTTAACTTTATCACATGTTTTATTTTGTTGATCCTACAAGCATATTATGCCCAATCACCTGCACCTTACTAAGCTCACGCCTCAATTTGCTGAAAATAATCAATAACAAACTGACGGAATCGTTCCGCAGCTAGTGATAAATAGTGCTTTCTAGACCAAGCCAAGCCTGTCGTCACCGTACAGCCAGGATCTGTAATCCGCAAACGATGCGGCATTAAATGCTCCCTTTTTTGCCATGCCAATTCAGGTGCGAACATGATGCCGAGCCCTTTTCTCAAAAGCAAAACAACAGCATCCGGCTCATCCACTTCAATCATCGTGTTTGGCGTAAAACCGGCCTTCTGACATAAATGATCTGTCATGGTTCGAAACCAATATCCGGAACGTAAACCGATAAATGATTCATCCTTTAATTCGATGAGGGAGACACTGTCTCTGCCTGCCAAACGATGGTTCTCTGGTACGATCACATAAAATGCCTCCGTTCGAAGAGGCACCCAAGCCATCTCCTCTCCTTCCACAGGCGCCGTTGTAATGCACAAATCAACTTCCCCTTCTTCCAGCTGTCTCTTGATGACAGCGGCGGGCTCCAATAACTGCCGAAAATGTACATTTGGATATGAGCCCAGGAAAGCACTTAACAGCTCTGGCAAAATACTGGTCAACGATGCGGCTAGCGTAATACTTCCCCGCTCCAATCCCGCCATATCCCGAATCTCCTTCTGCCCTTCCTCTAATTCCTGAAATATCCGTTCAACGCGCAAGAGAAACATTTTCCCGAAAGGGTTCAACCGAATATTGCGTCCTTGCCGATGGAATAACGGCGTGCCCAGATGCTCCTCCAGCCTGGCAATAGTTTTACTAAGCGAGGGCTGCGCGATTTGCAGTTCCTCCGCGGCTTTGGTCATATGTTCTAATCTGGCGACAGTCTGAAAATAATGCAATTGAAGCAGCTCCATCTTCGTTTTCCACCTTTTATATAGACTTCAATCTATAGACTCATAGTTTATTATGTATTATACATTATCATTTCACATTTCTATAATAGAGTCGAGCTCCACACAACACACCTACTAGGAGATGATCCTTTTGAAAGCAGCAGTACTAGAAGCATTTCACGAACCATTAATCGTCAAACAAGTCGCAGATCCTACGCTTACGTCGGATGGCGTTATTCTGAAATTAGAAGCGACGGGCATCTGTCGCAGTGATTTACACGGATGGCATGGAGGCTTAGGTGCAATCAAGACTTTCCCTCATATTTTGGGCCACGAGATGAGCGGTATTGTTCAAGAAGTGGGGAAAGACATCCGCAATTTCAAAAAAGGGGACCGCGTGATCGTGCCTTTTAACCAAGGCGACGGCGTATGCCCACATTGTCAATCAGGCCACCACAATTTATGTGACAATTTGAAAATGGTCGGTTTTCACTTTGACGGCGGATTCGCCGAGTATATCCACATTCCGAATGCGGATTTGAACCTTCTTCACTTGCCTGAAGGTGTTGATTTCCTTACCGCTAGCGCAATGGGCTGTCGTTTCATGACCGCTTTCCATGGCGTTGTTGCACAAGGCAACGTCCGCCCAGGTGAATGGGTTGCCGTTTATGGTTCCGGCGGCGTAGGCTTGTCCGCGATTCAAATCGCAACCGCGGCGGGCGCTAACGTGATCGCGGTCGACATCGCTGATGATAAGCTCGACTTTGCGAAGCAAATGGGAGCTGTAGCAACAGTGAACAGCAAGCAAGTGAACGCACCGCAGGCAATCATGGAATTGACCAAAGGCGGAGCTCACCTCTCTGTTGATGCCCTTGGCATCCAAGACACATTCGTAAATGCGATCATGAGTCTTGGCAAACGCGGCCGTCACCTCCAACTCGGCGTCAGCAATAACCCGCAAGGCGGAATGACACCAGTTCCGATTAATCTTATGCTGCTGAAAGAGTTAACATTAGTTGGCTCCGCGGGCATGCCGATCCCCGAATATCGGGAAATGCTCCAAATGGTCGAGAGCGGCAAATTAGCGCCAGGTAAACTTATAACGAAGCAAATTGCGCTGGACGATATTAACGAGGCTTTCCAAGAGATGAACAATTATGCTGGCGTAGGCGTAACCGTTATTACCAAATACTAAACAAGGGGGCATTCCCAATGTCCGAACATTATAATAAACAATATATTAACGGAGTATGGCGCGATGGCGCGAGCGAGACGATCTATGACAACGTGAATCCCTATAATAACGAGGTTGTCACTCGCATCAAGCTGGCTAATCGGGATGACATCGACGAAGCTTACACCGCTGCAAAGAAAGCGCAGAAAGTATGGGCTACCTCCACAGCTGAGGAGCGCAAACAAGTTCTGGGGCGAGCGATGACGCTTCTTCAAGAAAGAAAAGACGAAATCATCGGTCTTATGGTAAAAGAAACGGGTGGCTCTTATACCAAATCCATAGGCGAATTTATGGCATCCGTTGGTTCACTTATGGCAGCCATCAATTACGTGGATGCGATGTTCGCTCCACATGTCTTTCCATCGCCAATTCCTGGAAAAGAAAACCATGTGTATCGTTTTCCTGCCGGCGTTATCGGAACGATTAACGGGTTTAATTTCCCGCTATATATGGCAATGCGGGTCGTTGCACCAGCGATTGCCGCTGGCGACGCCGTCGTCTTAAAGCCAGATTCACAAACGTACATCACAGGTGGCCCGATTGTTGCCGAGATTTTTGAGCAAGCAGGTCTACCGAAAGGTGTGCTCAACGTTGTCGGTTACGATATCGCCGAAGTCGGCGATTATATGATCGAGCATCCCGTGCCGCGTGTGATCTCTTTTACAGGATCGACAGGCGTTGGCCGTCATATCGGCGAGCTATGCGGCAAACATCTGAAACGCGCGTCGCTTGAGCTAGGGGGCAACAATCCGTTCGTCGTGCTGGAGGATGCCGACTTGGATCAGGCTGTTAACGCAGCTGTGTTCAGCAAACTGTTGAACTCCGGACAAGTGTGTATATGTACGAATCGCTTCTTCGTACATCGTAAACATTACGATACCTTCGTTACGCGTTTGGCTGAAAGATTACAGCAGGTTCCTTTTGGAGATCCCACAGATCCCAAAGTTATTGTAGGGCCGCTTATTAACGAGAAACAAATCGAAAAAGTACTGGGACTCGCAGAGCTCGCCAAGCAAGAAGGCGCTCGCCTCGTGCTGGAAGGACAACGCATCGGCAACATCGTAACACCATTCGTATTCGCTGACGTTAGGCCAGATTCCAAACTCGCGCAAACCGAAATTTTCGGTCCGATCGCTTCCATCATTCCTTTTGATATAGAGGAAGAAGCATTGGCGTGGGCGAACGATACGGAATACGGCTTATCTAGCGCGGTGTTCACAACGAATAGCGAGCAAGGCATGGCCTTCGCACGTGCTATTGAAAGTGGCATGACACATGTGAATGACACGACCATCAACATGGACATGAACGCGCCGTTCGGCGGAGAGAAATCCTCTGGCATCGGCCATTACGGCGGAGAGCTCGGATTCGAAGAATTTACGACGAGCAAATGGGTTTCCGTTCAGAAAGAGCCGCGCGTATTCCCTTTCTGATTTATAGGTGTCATCCGACTCACAGCGTTTAGCGGCTTACCATATCTAATCATCTGAAACTTAAACCAATTTCATATGTTGAATAACCCGTCAGATACTCACACCATAAAGTGCGTATCTGACGGGTTATATCTGTATCTTTCTATTTCTATTTCTATGTCTTGCGTATCTCCACAAACCAAAAATGACACTCCCTACTTACTTAGGAGTGTCATTCTTATTGGATTCATATGATTATTGAGCTTTAACGATCTCTCTACCCTTATATGAACCGCAGTTTTTGCAAACGTGATGTGCCTTTTTTAATTCTGCACATTGTTCACACTTCACCATACCTGGAACTTCCAGTTTAAAGTGAGTACGGCGCTTATCGCGACGTGTTTTGGACGTTCTTCGTTGAGGAACAGCCATGATCAAAACACCTCCTGTTAACTTTCATAAACAACAAAAAATATTGTATCTTTTTCTAGGGGACTTTGTCAATGTTTATCGTAAATTTATGTACATCTTAAGCGATTTTTATCCTTTCAGAGTAATTGGAATGGAATTGGAAGATAATAAAGGGCGTGGAAATTACATGTAAAAGGCGCGATGAGAGATGCACACCTCGACAAGAGAAGAAAAACTAGCCTATATCGATCAAATGTTTGAACATACTTCTGATTTCGTGAGCAGGGACGCTCGAATTTATGAAGCCCAGGTTCATGTATGCTATTTGGGAACTCTGGTTCAATATGAGGAGTCTTACGATACGCTGATAGCTAGACTGTCACATATACATAGCAAAGAGAACCCAATCGATCTGATTGCGTTATCCGCTTCAACTAGAGTGAATGTTTCCTTAACTGAGCTCGTCAGTGCCATTTTGCGAGGAATGCTAATTATTTTCCCCCAAGAAAGTTTCGACAACATCGTAGTTGAGCCCGCTTCGGTCAACAGCAGTCGAAGCATTGGCGAAGCCCTAACGGAGAATCCGATTCAAACTTCTCTGGATGCCTTTACGGAAGATATGTATGCCAACATCAATCTACTCCGTAAGAAAATGAGAATAACTGATTTACACATTCAGAATTATACGCTAGGGTCTAAACTTCCCCGTGAAGTGACTGTCCTCTATGTCGAAGGAGCAGCTGATCCCAAAGTCATTGCCCATATCCATGACTGCTTAAATAAAAATACCAAGATGGATGTTTCCGACGTTCAAGGCCTGCTGAGAGCACTCAATCAGCCTCGCTACAGCCTTGTCCCTACTTACACATCATCTGAGCTTCCCTCCACAACCAAACACAATCTGATGGACGGTCGCGTGGTCATCTTCTTAGATCATTTTCCGTTCTCTCTGTCTTTCCCCTCCATTGTAACGGACTTCTGGGAAGTGAAAACGGATAAAGATCAGTTACCTCTGTTTATGTATTTATACAGGGTTATTCGAATCACCAGCTTAATCATCGCCCTCACGATGCCAGGGTTATATGTGGTGCTCAATTCCGTCAACCCTGAACTCTTGCGTATTCAGTTAGCCGTGTCGATCACCAATTCGAGAGAAGGCGTTCCCTATCCTGTACTTGTTGAATTGTTGTTGATGCTGTTCATTATTGAAATGGTCATTGAAGCGAGTATTCGTCTGCCCAAAAGTATTGGCCCCACCATCACGATGGTCGGCGGTATTATTCTGGGACAAGCTGTCGTTCAAGCCAGGTTAGTCAGTTATTTTCTTATTATTGTCGTAGCAGGCTCGACCATTGCGCATTTTACGATGGGTACCTATATGAACACCGTCTCCATTCGGTTGTACAAGTATGTAGTCATAGTGTTCAGTGCTTTGTATGGCATACTCGGCCTTATGGCGTCGATCGTCTTATTTTGTTTTTACCTTGGCACGATTACAACGTTTGAGGTGCCGTATTTAAGCTTCTCCACCAAAAGAAGGAAATCCGAATGAGCAATAAAGCCCTATTAACGATGTTTGTCGCCGTTCATCTCTCGTTGTATTTTTATATCTATCCGGTAAAAATGATTGAATCCACATCCACAGGTCACTGGGAGCCTATTGTTGTCGGGTTTCTTATTGAAATGGGCTGTATCTGGGCATATGTGAAAGGACTATCTTCTTTTCCAGGTAAGGACATTGTAGATATTTGTAAAGAGGTATCCGGAACATGGGTCGCGCGCCTGCTGCTTACTCCTTTGATCGTTTTTCTATTTCTGGATTCCAACTTTACGCACAGCTATGAAATGGAATCGATCAGCATCTTATTGCTGCCGAATACCCCCACCTATTTCATTCTATTGCTCTATGTCATCCCACTTTACGTCGCATGGAAAGGTTATGAAGCGATTTTTAGAGGGGGGATCGTCGTATTCATCTGTGTGCTTCCCTTGGTAATATTTTCCTTAATAAGCGCGATGAGCAATTTCGATTTCAATAATATCTACCCCATCTATAATACTCGGTTGAGTTTCTTCAAGAAGCCGATGTTTTATTCCGCCTTTTTTGTGCATGCAGGGTTCCTGTTTTTAGGTTTGGTTAAAATGAAGCGCCGATTGCCATTACGCCATATCATACCGATTCTTGGGATCCTTTTTATATTTGCAATCTCTTCTGTTTATGTTCCAATGCTTATTTTCGGTCAGGAATCGATCATCAATTTTCGTTATCCGAATGTATTGACATCGGACACGATTGATAGTGAGTGGATTGTATTTGATTGGCTCCCCACTTTTTTCGTTATTGCCATGATTGCGATCGCGATGGTCGCGGCGGCAGTTAGTTTCTGGATGATGTCAACACTGATTGAAAAGCTCTTCTTGAAAAATAAGAGGGGAATAGCTGTACTTATTGTTGCCCTCTTATCGTATATTTTCAGTTGTTATTTGGATAATATTGATAAATTAGGGAAATTTACTTACTTGGATACTTTCTTATGCTTCTACTGCATCATTGGTATACCGCTTGCCGTCATGCTCATGAGTTTGAAGGTTAGGAGGAATCCTGCTTGATCCATCGTTCATTTATATCGGTTGTACTGGTCCTATGTACCTTAAGCGCACTTCTTACAGGTTGTTGGGATACGAAAGATATTAATAAGCGACTCATGCCTGTTGTGATGGGCATATGCAAAGAGAAAAATCAGGATTACCGCATTATTTTACAAATCCCAAGTCCTGAAAAAAAGGGCTCGCAATATATGGAGAGCAGCTCCGCAACCATCAATAATGCGGTTGACAACATCCGGACAAAAGCAGAAAAAAGTATCGATCTTCTCCATATCCGACTATTTCTAATCTGCGAAAAAACGGCAAAAGAAGATATTGGCGACATTATCGACTACGCGGTACAGGCAAACGATATCTCTATTAAAGGCTTACTAGCGATTGCTAGAGGAGATTTCGACGAAGTCATCCATCACCAACTTACGGCAAATCCAGAGCTATCCTCGTATGATTTTTTCAGTGAGCAGGCTGGATGGACACCCGAAACGACCATCGTACGGTTATGGGAAGCCTACCGAGATATTCAGTCCTATACCCAAGATATGTCGATACCCATTCTCACTAAAGGAACGGACACCTTGTATCAATTTGAAGGATCAGCCATCATGCGCAGCGATAAAATGGTAGGTGAAATTTCCTCTGATGAAGTACTAATTTACAATGTTTTTCAAGAGAGATACACAGGCGGCACCATCGAAGTTGCTGACCAGAGCAGCGTAAGGATTAAAAAAGCGAGTATCAAACATACCCTCCATTGGTCTGAATCTGGGCCTCAGCTGAAAAGTTGTATCCGATTAAAAGTAGAACTATTAGAGAATAAAAACGAAGAATCGGAAGAACAAATTACAAGGAAACTCAAAGACATCATCGAGAAAAGAGCACAAAAACTAATAGCTGATCTGAAAAATGATAAGGCAGACGTGCTTGCAATCGGACAACTTTTCCGAAAAAAAATGAACGAAGAGCAAATCAAAGATTGGAAACAACATTGGTTTCTCACATTAGATGATGAAGTCACGGCAGAGATTACCATACTCAACAGTATTTATCTAAAATCTCCCAATAAAATTAAAAAGCCTAGCCAATAGCTAACCATAAAAGCCAAAATTTAAAAAGGATCCTCCTCATGAACAAAAAGACTGTTGACGTTTCACATCAAATAAAACAGATGGCTCAATCCTCTGATTTTTTATTTTTTGAAAATAAGTCTGGTATTAATCCGTACTACAGCATCTGTTATTATAAACCGTTGATTGATCCGATGACTTTGCACGAAAAAATACTATTCTTTCTGAATGTGGAAGGAAGTCTATCGTTGGAGGATCTCTTCGCTGTGCTGCCTCTTACTGAGAAACAGGTCACATCGGACTGGACAGAGATTGAAGATGGCTTACTTCGAGGTTATGTCGCTATACAGTTCGAGGAGCATACGAACCAAACACTAATCGTGTGTGCTGCGGAAAAAGTAGGCAGAAGTGTCCAACCGCCGGAAATTGAGTTCAGTGTTGTTGGGCCTAAAGAAGCTTTCGTAGAATCTCTGGAAGTGAACTTGAACTTGTTGCGAAAGCGATTGCCGATTCCGAATTTGCGAACGAAAGAAATGATTGTCGGAAACTTAACCAAATCCAAAACCGTTATTTGCTATTTGGAAGGGTTCACCAATGAGGCCTATGTAAACACCGCCATAGAAAGAATCGAAGCTATCGATTTCGATTTTGTTTTGGATACGACTATGCTCTCCGAGATGATTGAAGATGACTTCAAATCCATATTCCCCCAATCATTAGAGACGGAAAGGCCCGATCGTATCGCCTCTGCATTGACTTTAGGGCAATTTGCCATCATCATGGACGGCTCTCCTCATGCCTTGATGGGACCAGTCTCATTAGGGTGGTTCTTTGTAGCCTACGAGGATTACTACCTCCCCTGGCATGTGGCTTCTTTTTTCCGCTTATTACGTTTCTGCGCCGTTTGTTTCTCGATTATCGCATCCGCTGTTTACGTAGCCATAACGACTTATCATTATGAGGCCATCTCAAACCCCTTATTGAGTACATTGATTTCATCAAGAGCGAACATTCCATTTCCACCTTTTATCGAGGCGCTTGTTATGGAACTGACGATTGAGCTGCTTCGTGAAGCTGGCGCAAGGTTACCATCCAAAATTGGTCAAACCATCGGGATTGTGGGCGGTATTGTCATCGGTACAGCAGCAGTCCAAGCCTCATTGACCAGTAATGTGCTGCTCATGATCATTGGATTGTCTGCGCTCGCTTCATTCACGACGCCTACTTTCAGAATGAGCACGACAATTCGTGTTCTGCGGTATCCTTTTATTTTTGCTGCTGAATGGTTAGGTTTTCTCGGAATCTTTATCGTTGCTGCTTTCCTTCTAATTCATCTTCTAAGGTTGAAGACGATGGGAATGCCCTATTTAGTTCCCTTTTTCCCTTTTCGGGGAGCTGACTTAAGAGATTCGTTAGTGCGTTTTCCCTATTCGAACTATCCCAAAACACCCAGCTATTTACGTACGCAGCGTACTGCCCGAAAGAATACTGTCGTTGACGAGGAATAAGGTGATTGAAATTGACCAGTCAGATAAGTGAAAAATCATTACTGCCTCCTTCCATGGCTTTTTTCGCTGCGCATTGTATGCAACTAGGAGTAGGCTTCTTGACCTTCCAGCGCGAGCTCGTGGAACATGTTGGACAAGATGCTTGGATCGTTGTCTGCTTCAGCAGTTTAACCTTCTTTCTTGTTATATGGATGATGTACCGCGTTTTGAACAAAGCTCAACATGATATTATGTTCATTAACCAAGCCTATTTCGGCAAATGGGCAGGCAACTTACTTAATCTGTTGCTGTTAGGCTATCTGCTTCTTGTGGGTGGGAATATTTGTCGAACGTTCATTCAGATCGTCCAAGTTTGGCTATTCCCCGATCTTCACACCTGGATTCTATGTGTCATTTTGCTGCTGGCTGCCTGTTATGCGGTATTTGGTGGGCTTCGCACGGTCATCGGAGTTTGCTTTTTTAGTATGCTTCAGTACATGCTCTTACCCATTTATTTTTTTATCGCATCTTATTTTCATTTCAGCTATTTCTTGCCGGTGATGGATCACAGCGTTTCGGAAATGGTTAAAGCGATGTCGCAAATGACCTTTAGCTTTCTCGGCGTGGAGGTCATACTGATATGCTATCCTTGGTTCAAAAACCCCAAAAAATCCGAACGCTGGGTATACTGGGCTAATGGCGTTGTCACGTTATTCTACTTAAGCGAAATTATAACTTCCTTAGCTTTCTTCAGTAAAAATCAATTAATCAACATACAATGGCCAAGCTTGGCTCAATTTCAATTTGTACAACTTCCCTATATTGAAAGGTTTGAGGGGTTTGGTGTTGCCTCACAGCTTATGCGGGCTTTGCCTATCCTTTGTCTCTGTTTATGGTCCGCAGGTCGCATCTCTAAAGTCGTTACCTCGATTCGACCATCGAGAACCGTGCCCTTTTTTGCGGCTTTGTTAGCGATATTCGTGTGTTTGCTGCCGGAGTCGGTTGCGATTAAGTATGCACATCATTGGATATACATTGCAGGTACCGGCATTGTTTATGTGTATTTGCCGATTTTGTTTGTACTTTCGTTGTTCAGTAAGAAGGTGAAACCAGCATGATAAAAAGCTTTCAACTTCTTATTGTTTTAGTGATTCTTCTGCTGGTTACGATAGGGTGCGTGAAACAAACGGTTATCGATCAAATTACAATCCCCATCGTAGCAGGTCTAGATAAAGGACCAGGATCCACAACGAGGCTGACGATTTCCTCACCTTATTTCAAGGGAAAAGACGCGATTAAAAATTTTGAATCCACCGCCTTTAGCAGAACTACCCAGAATGCGAGGGATAGCCTGCAAAATGAGCAGGAATTACCAATCATGCTTGGCAAGCTTTCCGTTGTCTTAATTGGGCAAGAGCTTGCGAAAAATGGCCTCGATCTGGTTTTAGATCCCCCTTTAAGGGATCCAAGAATATCAAATCGCATGTATTTGGCCGTTGTCGATGGACGAGCTCAACAATTATTGGAGAAAAATTACACAAACAGAATGGAGAAAGGCCGATATATCGCACAACAAATCTCTAGCAATATTAAGGAAGGACACTTACCGCGGACAAGTCTGCATCTGTTCGAATCCGCTTGGCTTGGACAGGGCCACGATCCTTATCTCCCACTTCTGAAGGCGGAAGAAGCTAAAATTGAGATTGCAGGACTTGCCCTATTTGCTGATGACAAGTTCGTGGGGTCTTTAAACTCGGAGGAAATGAAATTTTTTCGATTACTGGTCGAGAACACGGATAACAGTACCTTCGAAATCCCCTTAAATAATGACGCCTATGTGTCGGTGCAGAATAATCATTCAGGATATCACTATACAGTCTCCAACAATTCAGGAATACCTGAATTCAAGATTCGTATACGAATCAACGGCACAATTACTGAAAGTACTACCTCGACAACAACAGATCTCTTCAAACATAACGTTGAGGCAGCTTTCAGCAAAATGATTGTTCAGACAAGCGAGAAATTAATTCAGAAGTTCCAACAACTCGGCATAGATCCGCTTGGTCTAGGCGAACTCTCACGTTCTCGAACGAGACACTGGGATGAGTCCAAATGGCGGGAGCAATATCCGACCGTGAAAGTGAATGTAGACGCCAAAGTTAAAATAACGGAAACGGGGTCTATCAAATAGACATTAATAAACGGAGCCTCAGCAGAGGCTCCGTTTATTCTATACAAGAAATCATACTATATATTTTCTTGTTTCAACACATCCATAATGTTGGCTTTTTTAACTTTTGCGCTAGCATAGAACATAGACAGACTAACCATAACGAATACAGCAACAATGACATAGAGCATACTCGTCCATGGCAATCGGAAACCGTACGAAAAACTATGCATGAATGATCGATAGATCAACACCATAATCACCCCGCTAATCGGAAGCCCATAGCTTAGAGCCTTCAGACCATAAAATATACTTTCATAATTCAACATTGTATTCAAGCTTTTCGGTGTCATGCCCACCGATCTCAACATCGCAAACTCTCGTCTGCGAAGTGCAATACTCGTCGAAATCGTATTGAAGATATTCGCCATCGAAACCGCCGTAATTAAAGCGACAAAGCCATAAACAAATACGGAGATTAACGTTATCTTTTGTTCAGAGAGCTTTCTATCTTGAAATATATTCATGACAGAAAGATTATCTTTCATTTCTTCAATGTCTTGCTGTGTTTTCAGCGGATCTTTACTATTCAAGTAAATCCCTGAATACGCTCTGGCATCCTTGTTTCTTTTCGCTAATTGATCAAAGACCTGCTCCGAGACGACAAGATTGACTTGAAAGCTGCCGCGAACTATGCCCATTGGGAATTGATCCGTCACCGCGGCGAGCTCCACCTTATTGATCGTTTCTTTTTCATTTTCGTCTGCGAAGACGAGATCAAGTTGTTCACCAGCTTTGGCCCCAATACCGTTGGTTTCGATAAATTTGTCCTTCTCATCACTATACAATGTGGCATCAATAATAATGGCGCTTGGGTGATCAGGATCCGCTAGCTTCGTGTAGTCTGCGCCGATTTGTTTGGCATAGGCCCGCAACTTCTCTTCACTTAAAGCATTTACGGAAAGATTGTATTTATATAAACCATTTTGATAAGTCAAATAATTTTTCACATGGGTAGGGATGGTTCCTCCGTTAACCCAAGTGAAGCCATCATTCATCCTTTGGATCAGGCTGTAGTCAGTGACGCCTTCTAACGACACAATGGATTGCAACAATCGTTCATCTATCGTTAGATTTTCACCCGACTTAACTACCTCAATATCAAAATTATAACCTTTTTGTGAAAGATCCAGCGACCTCTGGAGATTAGACGTGAAGAAAGACACAGATAAGTACAGCACGATACTAATCACAAGTGACCAAACAGTCGCATAATACCTGCGTTTGTTTCTTTTTAAGTTTTTCAATCCAAACTCCGCTTCGATGCCGAATAATCGCTTAGTAAGCTTGGATGTCTTCACCGTTCTACTCGTAAGTTTAATATCGGTTGTTTGCCGAATCGCGTCAATTGCAGAAATTTTAGAAGCCTTTTGAGCAGGAAGATACGTTGAAATAAAAATCGTAATGATGGAGATCGCACAAGTGATAAAGAGCGATAGGGGTGTGACAATCACAGTTAATTTTTCAGAGAACCCTAGTGCTCCAACAAGGCTCGTGTTAACGAAGTAAAACGTGATGCCAATCCCTACAAGTCCGCAGATGACGCCTATGGGAATACTACATAGACCAATAACCGCTCCCTCAAAGAACACCGAATTCCTCTTCTGCCTTCTCGTTGCGCCCACACTGGATAGCATCCCTAAATAACGTGACCGTTCTGAGACAGAAATAGCAAAAGCATTGTAGATTAAGGAAATGGAGCCAATGACAATAACCAGCATGACAATCACTAAAAGCGAGTTATAGGTTTGGCCTAGCCCACCGCCCATAACACCAAAGTAGCGTAATAACGAATCATTCGTTTTAAACGAACCGATGTCGTTTGTCATGGCTACGTCTTTCGCATGGGTAAATACAGCATCATTCACTTTCTTCACGACAACACTCGCATCAACGGTTGGGTTTGTGTCCATCATACTTTCATCTACATAGGTAAAAACGGAATACCCTGGCGCCCATGTCTGTTCCCCTACAGGGCGTTTAATAAAACCGACTACGGTATACGACTCGGTTGTGGTTTGAGTCAAAGTCTCCGTACTACTACCGTTGTTCATCCGTAATTGATCATTCTGAACAAGATCTTTATCACTAGGATCAGCCGTATTCGAACGTTGACCAACGTTAAGGGTTAAACGATCGCCAATCTTGTAAGTTACTTTGGCGTTCGTCGCGATGGCGTCCGACAGGACGACCTCATCTGCTCGTTGAGGCAGGCGCCCTTGGCTCAATGCAATCGGAAAGTTCTTAAAACCTTGTGCATTATAAGCTTTAATGAACAAATAAGGTTTGTTTATATTTTGACTTCCTTGAAGTAGAGCAAAACCGTGATCCTTAGAAATGATCAATTCGTTGGTTGCCGCGTCATGCTTGATCGCTTCAAGCTGATTTGTGTTCACGTCTTTATACATGACATGCCACTTTCCATAGTCTACAATCGTTTGCTTTTGCATTAATCCCAAAAAGGAAGAACCCAGCGTTGTAACTGCCATCACCATCGCCACTGAAATAATAACGCCAATTAGGGTAACGAGTGTTTGTTTTTTATTTTGCAATAAGTGCCGCAGCGTTAGTTTATTGATGATGTTCATACGCGAATAACCTCATCTTTGGAGATTCTTCCGTCTTCAATGGCGATAATCCTGTCAGCCTGCAGCGCAATTCGTTCATCATGGGTTATCATAATCAACGTCTGATGATAGGTTTTATTAAACATTTTCAACAGATCAATGATTTCATTGCCATTTTTGCTGTCCAAATTGCCAGTTGGCTCGTCCGCCAAAATGATAGATGGCTGATTCATTAAGGCTCTGCCGATCGAGACCCGCTGCTGTTGGCCGCCGGAAAGCTGATTGGGCAGATGATTTAACCGATTCCCCAAATTTAGTGTTCTCACAATCTCATCAAATTGCTTCTGGTCCACCTTATGCTCATCAAGCAAAAGCGGCAGTTTCATATTTTCCTCTACAGTTAGAATCGGAAGCAGGTTATAAAACTGATAAATCAAGCCAATTTGTCTTCGCCGAAAGATGGCTAATTGTGTTTCATTCAGACTATACATGTCCGTATTATCTACAAACACTTTGCCGCTAGTTGGTCTATCCACGCCACCCAACATATGCAATAGGGTTGATTTCCCCGAACCCGATGGACCTATGATCGCGACGAATTCTCCTTTATCCACCGAGAATGAAACGTCATCAAGTGCTTTAACCGCCGTGTCACCTTTTCCATACACTTTGGACAGATGTTCGATTTGTAGTATGTTCATTGTGAACCCTCCATTCGTTTGCCGATGGATTTAGTATATCCGCCCAAAGTGACTTTCCAGTGACTCTAAAGTGACAGTTCCGTCACCTTAACTGTGTTAGACAATTTGCTTGTATATCCGTATTCGAAATTGGGTGCCCTTATGGATTTCACTTTGCACATCAATCGTTCCATTTTGCTTCGTAATAATGCTGTGAGCCATTGAAAGGCCAATACCGATACTGCTTTCGCCTGCATACTTCCCTTTATAAAAACGTTTGAAAATAAAAGGAATCTCATCTCTGGGAATGCCTTTCCCCGTATCGCGAATCACAATCTCTGTATATAGCGGGTTTTCTGAAAAAGCAATCGCGATTGATCCACCTGAATCCGTATGTTCCACAGCATTTTTCAAAATATTGATGACAGCTTCCGCCGCCCAATTTAGATCTCCAACAAAAGCGACATTATCATCACCCGTTATCGTAACGGTTTGTTCTTTAATATCAATCGGAATGAGAACAGGCTGCAAGGCTTTTTGAATAAGCTTGACCACTATCACATGATCATTCTTAAAATGCACGGTACCCGCGTCAATTTTGGAAAGCTTTAATAAGGACGTAACCAGCCATTCCAACCGTTCGAGTTGAATCCGAATATTACGCGTGAATTCCGCTCTTTTCGTTTCAGGCAGGTGTGTGTCATCTAATAAATCGGCCATGACCATCATGGAGGTTAGGGGGGTTTTGAGCTGATGGGAGATATCCGAAATCGCATCTGTGAGGTGAGTCTTGTCTTTTTGCAAAAGTGTACGCTGCTCCGATAACATGACGGTTACTTTATAGATCGTATTTTTCAAAATACTAAATTCACCCTCACGGTTGTCGCGGACATCAAGGGAATAGTCCCCACTGCTAATTTGCCGCATGTAGCTAGACAACTTCTCTATCTCTAGATATCTCATTCTTGTGAAGATAAGGCTGCATCCAATGAGTAAAACGGAAGTTAGAAGTACGAGTATCACGGAAGAAATTGAAAAAAAAGCCGCAGATAAAAGCAGGAGAAGACTGATTGTACACATCACTAGTAAAACGAAGCGGATCTCGCGATTACGCAGCATGTCTATTCACCAACCTTATAGCCCAGCCCGCGGACAGTTTTAATGAACGTAGGCTCTTTCGGATCATCCTCCAGTTTTTCTCGCAATCTTTTGATGTAAACGGTTAGCGTATTGTCATTCACGAAATCCCCTGCAACATCCCATATTTGTTCTAACAACTGGTTTCTAGAAAGGATCTGTCCGACATGATTAGCAAAGATTAATAACAGCCTGTACTCTAAAGCAGTCACTGAAATTTCAGTGCCATGCTTGTATACTTTGCCCTCCTGCGTATGGATACGAACTGGATCTATGTCGATGATGGTTTTGGCTAACGGCTGCTTCTGATATCTTCGTAACACCGACTTGATTCGGGAGAGCAGCTCACGAACACGAAAAGGCTTCGTAATATAGTCATCTGCCCCCATATCAAGCCCCATCACGACATTGACTTCATCATCAATGGCAGTCAAGAAAATAACGGGAATGTCACTTTGTTCTTTCACTATCTTACATATCTCATAGCCGCTTCCATCCGGCAGTGATAGGTCAACCAAACATAACGCAAACTGATCTAATTGCTTCACTAATACGTTCTTTGCAGATTCGACATTATAGCAGATAACTGTGGAAAACTGGTCTTGCTGGAGGGAATACTCGAGTCCAGATGCAATTGTTTTATCATCTTCTACAAGTAAAATGCGCATGAAATCATCATCCTAATTCGTTTTTTATAAAAGTTCGCGGCTCGGCCTTAACGCTCAACCAATTCGTCTTGTTCGAACATGGATGCTTCTCGTTCCCGAATGATCCCGCGTATTCTGCCTACCGTCTCACGGGAGATCTCACTTTTCTCATAAAGTGCCTGCAGCACATTCCGCTCGGCCTGCACAGCTACCCAATGAAGCTCCTTTTTCTGCTCATAGAAGTATTTATGCTGCCTGCTGCTTGTTTTCGAATACCGGATCAGCCTGTCGAGTAAATGATGATAGTGTGAAATAACGTTCGTGGTCTCATGCTCGTTTTCATTGCACCGGACCTTCTCCAGTTCGTTGATCGCGGCCTCGCACGTACGAACCTTAAAGTTTCGAAGTATTTCTAAGTCATCTGTTGACACCATGGCGAATCCGACTTTCTTTTGCTTAAACAAAGCTAGAAAACGGTCGAAGACTATCTTTAACATCATTCTCCAATAATGAAAGCGTTTTGCCAAAATAAGTTCGACCTGATCGAGCATATGGAAAAATTGGTGAGCATGCTCAGGACTAATTTGACCGCTCTCCAACATGGTATTCATGGATTCGCGTTCCTCCGATAGTGCCAAGAGACGCAGCTCGATTTCTTTCTCCTGTGAATGAGATTCGTTCCTTCGTCTGATCCCATTCATCCTGATTTCTTGAATCCACTGCTGATAGTCAGCAATAACAGCTGAAGCGGCCTCCTCGTTCTCCTCACTACTTTCCTGATGAACCGCCTGGATCGCTGCCGTCATAATTTGAATCTGGGTTCGCTGATCCGAATTCTCTTGCTCTACCATATCGGGTACCTCCTTCTTCTTCGAAAAAAGAGGCAACAGCACACTTGCTGTGATAAGGGAGAACAAGATAACTGCTGCAGCCAGAAATATAATCAAGTTCCTCTCGGGGAATGGACTTCCGTCTGCCAATACGAGCGGAATAGAAAATGCCCCAGCAAGCGTAACGGAGCCGCGCACACCGGAAATCGAAGTTAGCACAAGCATTTTAAATCCCGGCGTGGTTTGCTCTTCGTTATAACCAAATAGTCGGCTTCCATTCGAAAAAGCAAACGACCAAATGAAGCGGAGCACGATCAGCATCACGAAAATAATGGCGCCATAGCCGATCATCTTGAAATTATTGAAAGCCGGGTCCGCAAAAATGATATTCGACACATGCGGGATTTGCAAGCCCAAAATAACAAAAACAAGCCCATTCAAAATAAACAAAATGACGGACCACGTGTTGTTTGACACCACATTTAATTTCATCATCGACGTTCTTTCACGGTCTCGTTCGATGGCATGCATGATGCCCCCAGCCACCGCAGCCAAAATACCGGACATGCCCAGCTCTTCCGCGATCATGTACAGTAGGAACGGCGTCAAAATTTGAATCAGCATATGCATCGTTACGTCTTGAATCCCCGCACGACGTAGAACAACCCGCAACCAAATGATCAGGACAGCAATGATCGCTCCGGTCAATAATCCGCCAATTGAAATCAGGAGGAAGCTGCCCGTTGCTTTGGGCAGCGAGAATACGCCAGTCACGGCAGCTGCAATGGCAAATTTGAACGCGACGAGTCCCGATGCATCGTTCATGAGGGCTTCACCCTCGAGCAGCCTCATCAGGGTTTTGGGCATATGAATTCTTCCTGCTAATGCCCCTACCGCCACGGCGTCTGTTGGAGACAAAATAGCAGCAAGTCCGAAAGCCGCAGGTAAAGGAATAGACGGAATCATCCAGTTAATTGCATAACCAACTGCGAAGACAGTAACAAATACAAGCCCTACGGCCAATGCAATAATCGGAGCACGCAGCTTCCACAACTCGTTGCGGGATATATGTTTGCCATCGTGATACAACAATGGGGCGATAAATAGCACGAAAAAGAGTTCAGGTTCCAGTTCAACGTGAATTCCCGACGGCATGAGTGCAACGATGATGCCCAATCCAATCTGTATCAGAGGAACTGGAATGAACGGCAGAAATCGGCCGATGACATTAGACGCGCCGATCAGCGAAATCATAATAAAAACGGCAATAAATAGTTCCATAAACCAATACCTTCCTATGTCATTATATATGCTATTTTGTTAGAATACCCATCCGTCCGAAAACAAACATCAATTGTGCTATAGGAGAAACAAATACCCTGAAGATAAGCACTTTTCCAAAGTGTCCACCTTCAGGGTCAAAGTTCACAATAACAAGTACTTTATTTTTCAATCAAAGTGACTTGTTTTAGTAAGCAACAGCTTGTTTCTTGCGTGCAAGGGGTACAAACATCACAACAAAGATCAAGCCAAGTGCCAGGAACAATAAACCGGACCACATCACATGGTGAGTTCCCCATCCAGAAATAAAGGCACCACCAACCATTGTACCAATCGTTACACCTAAGTTTGCAAAAGCAACAAACAAACCGTTGGAGAAATCAGGCGCTTCTGGCGCTGACGAAGTGATCATGTATTGCGTAATATTCAGACCGAAGGTGAACAATACCCCCCATAAAGCGATCAAAATAATCATTGGAACGGTGAAGGTACCCATGAGGTACACAAGCAGATAAATGGCTCCGAAAATGACTGGATAGATGACGACTGTTTTGAGCGCATGATTCATAAGCAATTTACCAGCGAGCAAATTACCAATAACCCCTGTCAACCCGAATACAACCAACATAAGACTAATCATACCGCCTGACATGCCCGAAACGGACTCCAAGTACTCAGCAAAAAAGCTATAAACGGCATACATACCGGAGAGAATAAAAATAGATGAAAAAATAGCTAGCCAAAGCGCAGGCTTCTTCAACACACTCAATTGCGTGCCATAGGAAAGCTTTTGTTGTACTGGCATAGATGGAATAAAAAACAGAATCGCTAAGAAAGTGATCGCATTGACAATGGCAAAGAACATCATGGCAATTTCAAGGTTAGTCACATTGGCGATGAACGATGTAATAGGAATCCCTATGACCATACCAGCAGTAACCCCCATGAATACCCGACCGACAGCTTTCGGAATTTGATCTTGGCTTACGGAAGCCGCCGCTGCTGTGAAGGCAACCGAGAAATAAACGGGATGCAGGAACGCAGGTATAATCCGAGCAGCGAGTGCTATTCCAAACGTAGGTGCCCAAATCGAAACGATATTACCGATAATAAAAAGCCCGATGACCATAAGCATAACACCTTTACGATTCATGCCGGAGAAAAGTAAGGGTAGGATCGGACCTGCAATGGCAACAGCAAGTGCAAAAAGACTAACTAGCAAACCAGCCGTAGATACGCTTATGTTAAAGTGCTCGGCAATTTGGGGTAAAATACCAATGACACCCATCTCGGTGTTGATAATACCAAAGATACCGAAAGCAAGGATGAAAATGATAAAAGCTTTAGATTTAACCACTGAATCTCAGCTCCTAAATAGTATGTTTTGTCTTCGATGTGATAGAAAATTATGCTGAAATACATGTGATTTATCATGTAGGCGTTCCGTCACGGCCGCCATTTATTGTTTTAATTTACCTTCTCCCATAAAACTTTTACTAAATAGCTATAACACGTTGATTCAGCCTCCTTCCCTCTCGTCAATATGACAATTATATAAGCGTCTAAATATTGAGTCAAGGAATATTTCAACCGAATATGGTATGATGAAGATACTTACTACTTCATCAATCAATAGCCACAACCATATAGACTGGCGTATTATAAGCTGCAACCTAACATGCCATAGGAAAGGAAATAATTCGTATGACTACCTTATCTGAACAGCAATTCTCGCGGATTTCCCGCGCTTTGGCTGAGCCTCGACGTTATCAAATGCTAAAAGAAATTGGCGCGGCTAGTGAACCACTCCCTTGCGGCAATCTGCTAAACTCCAACCAAGTGAGCGCCGCAACCGTCTCTCATCACATTAAGGAGCTGGAAACGGCGGGTTTGGTGACATGCATTCGCGAAGGAAAGTTCATGAGCCTCGTCCTCCAAAAGGACGTCTTGCGAGCTTACTTAGATCAGCTATCGGAGATTTAATAGCAATAAGACGTGAACGTAGTTCACCCCCTTACACGATCCGTAAGGGGGTGAATTGTTTATATAGGTTTAAAAACCATAAGCTTGCTCGGTTGCCTCGCGAATTTTCGTGAATGTTTCCGTTAATACGACTGTATCTTCAACTAAACGATCAATGCGTAACAGGACATCATCGTTGGTAATTTCTTTTCGATGGAAATCCTTTTCTTCGATAAAGACATAAGTTTGCACAATCTGAGCTTTCATATAGGCCAAAATGGGCTTTAATTGTTGCTCGGCGACTAAATAATGTTTTTGTGAACCAGCCGTCATCAGAATGCTGACAATTTTATCGCGAAATGCGTTAACAGGCAGCAAATCAAATATATTTTTGAGTGTCGCTGGAATCGATGCTTGAAAAACGGGAGTTCCTAATATAATGGCATCAGCGTCCATGATCGTTTGCGTTACGTATTTGGTATCCCCTTCATATTCCGAATACATCCGCCCATCACTAAACTGAACATCATATTCGGCTAAATCAATTAGTGTTATTTCAACATCAGCATATTTGTCTTTAAGCGATTTTAGTGTATAGTCCATAGCCGTTCTTGTTTTCGAGCCAACTTTGGAACCAGATAATCCAACAATTTTCATATGATTTGCCCCCTAGCGTTTATTTTTTGGCCGTATATTTTTTGACAGCTGGTAAAATCTCTTTCCCAATCAATTCAATATTTTTCATTAATTTATCAAACGGCACACCACCGAAATCCATTTGAGCGATATACCGCTGATGTCCAAAAAGTTCATGTTGATACAGAATTTTTTCAATAATTTGCTGTGGACTACCGATATTCATAACATCTCGCGTATCTGCCCCTTGTGCGAAATGCTGCTTCGGATAGCCTCGTCCATTGATGAGCTGCATGCCTAAGTTCGTATGCGGATATGCTTCGCTCTGCGCCTGCTGTGTCGTTTCAGCCGCATAGAAGAAACCAGCCGTTGCAATTGGAAGCTCGGATGGATCAAATCCGCCGCGTTTCGCCCCATCCCGGTACGCATCGATAGACTGCTTGAAACTCGTAGCAGGTCCACCTAACATAGCCAGAAACATCGGAACACCTGCATAACCCGCTTTGATAGCACTTGCTGGATGCCCGCCAACCGCACGCCAAATCGGCATCCAACCATGCTCTGGACGAGGAAGTATCTTCGCATTCTTTAATGGCGCGCGGTAATCACCAGTCCAATTGACGATTTCTTCTTCATTAATTTTCAGTAACAGCTCAAACTTTTCTTCAAACAGTTCTTCATAATCGTGAACATCGTAGCCTAATAGGTCAAAGTTACCTACCCGTGAAGCTCGACCCGCAACAATCTCCGTCCGTCCATTCGAAATCAAATCAATGGTAGCGAAATCCTCATACACCCGCACTGGATCTAATGTACTAATGATGGTTGAGGCACTTGCCAGTTTAATTTTGTCAGTTGCCTGAGCAATTGCAGATAGTACAACGCTGTGAGCCTGGGTTGTGAAATATTCTTGATGACTTTCACCAATACTAAATAAATCAATCCCTGCTTGCTCCGCTAGCTTGGCTAACTCAATGATTTCTTGAATCCGTTGTTTGGCAGAAATTCGTTCTCCAGTTGTCGGATTGGGTATATGATCACCTAAGGAATAAAGGCCAAACTCCATCCCTTTGCTCGGATCAATGCGATATTTTTCCATACCTATTCATCCTTTCGTTCTAGTTATTTATGTGTTATCATTCATAATTTTGTTTAGATGTAACGGTTATTTGCTATGCTCATCCGCTACAACGCTATTATGAACGATATGAAGATGACATGTAAGTACGCACTTAAATGTGGCATAGTATACGAAAGGATACTTAACGAATAGGAGGCTTCTAAATGAATATAGAACCGGAATTATGTCATGTTGACGATGCATTAGAAATTTTAGTAGGGAAATGGAAACCTCTGATCTTGTTGCATATTTTAAAAAATGGCACGAATCGATTCAATGAACTTAAACGACACATACCTGGGATTACGCAGAAAATGCTGACGAGTCAATTAAGAGAACTAGAAGTTGAAGATATCATTCAGCGGGTTGTCTATCCGCAAGTTCCTCCCAAAGTGGAGTATTCGATTACGGAATATGGCAGGAGCTTGGAGCCTATTCTAACGGCTATGCACGAATGGGGAACGAAGCACACTTTACATAAGATCCAAAAACTAAACCGAAAGAACGACGAAGCTAAACAAGGTTTGACATGAAAAAACACCGCGATTTACGCGGCGTTTAATGAGCTTTCATGAAAACAGCAGATCCCCTGCCATCAGGGAGCTGCTGTTTTCACTGATTACTCGTTTCCAGTGTTCACTTTCAGCCTTACTAACGTATGAGCCCCGGCCGGGATGACAACATTGAAAGAAATCTTGTCCTTCGTCACCTTGTACGCAGCACCTTCGATACTCACGACTTCACCCTGCAGTCCCACATCTGCCAAGCGAAATTGGAGTTGCCGCTGTACCAATTTAGTTTCCAGATTAAAAAAGTTGATAACCGTCTCTCCGCGATCACGCAGCGTATGCGCATGAACCGTTTCATCTAGGCCATAGAATATGCCTTGTGCATAGAAGGATTTTAAAGACAAGTACACTTGCATTTCCTTCTTCTGCTTCTCCCATATCTTCCCATTCGTCGGTGTGCCGCCAACCCCAAGGTGCCTGCACGTGCTGGCATACCACCAGAACATAAGCGCATGCTCATTGTCATTCCGTAAATCAATATGAAGATAGATCGGGATGCTATACGCTAAATTCGCATAATACAAGGAAATAGCACGTCCACTGTAGATATCGTCCAACGGTTCTATCATATATTCATTTCCCCATAGCTCGTCAAAACCCCCAGGCTTCCCATGCATGAAGTATGTAGGGGTATAACGTGGAGTTCCCGGGCCCGTCATGGGATCGTGCTGCTCGATGATCACATCGGGATAGGCTACATGAACACTTTGTGTAATATGCAGGATCGCGTCCAGATGCTCTTGATGGGTCAAGGGCAACGAATGCCCATGGCTAGGATCCCAACATTCACCGGCAAACCATGCCCCGTCGAACAAGAGGAAATAAGCGCCAAGACGACAAAGCTCCTTCAGTCTGGCTATTTTGGTCTCGATATAGACCGAGCTTGCACTGCACAGCACGTCAATATGCAGAATATCATTGTCTGGGTGTGACATCCGATTTCCCGACCTATCCATACGGCTGGCTTCCTTCGGATACGCATCGGCATCGCCCCACGGGGCTAGTGGTATGTGAAGCCCTAGTTTCATCTGATAGTTCTCTTCCAGCCATTGCACGAAGCTTTCCTGCGAACCTAAACGATCCTCCGCCCAAATATTCGAACTGAGTGCAGTATCCCATCCCGGGTCCAAATAGAGGCATCCACAGCCAAACTCTTTGGCTTTTTCCGCTTCCAGCACCATATCTGCCTTCTGAAAATATTTCACTCGATTGTCGGCTGTATCTGCCGTCCACCATAGCAAATTATCATAGAGCTCGTTCCAATGCACCGGTGGATCAAAAGATGACGGTGTCATATGACCCTTGCGCTCTGTATTAGTACGGAAAGCAGCATAGGCTTCCTTCCATTCGCCGTCTAGGATCTGATAGCGTGTTTCACCAAACGCAAACGAGGTACCAGGCATAAGCTCCGCTGCGCCTTCGGGATCGCCCAATTTCCAACGTCCGGCACCGCCGAAACGTAAGGCTTTGGCCATACCGTCAGGTTCCATCCTCTCCATCGGAGCTAGCAACGACCATTCCAGTGCGTCTTGATTATATTTGCTAATCAGCAACGTATTGCCGGCATGGTACCAGGCCCAGCCTTCTGCACCCCAAAGGGAAGTTGGCTGGATATGATAATCGGGACTGCGGACCGTCGTAAACCAATTGTCCTTGGTGGCGATTTCGGCCATCGTGTAATCGCATAAATCACCTGTCTCCGGATGCCGCCGATACGGGACATCACAAAAGCGTTCTTGCTCCCCATCAGCCTGCCACCGCTCACCATCATGGATCTGCTTAACAAATCCGCAAGCAAACGTCGATGTGTCTAAGACGTGATCAGTCTTATTGATCAACCGAATCACTTCGGTGAGAACTCCCGGTTCCTCCCCGGGCAGGCACAGCGTTTGCTCGATGTGAAGCTCACCTAAGCGACTAGGAATCACTACGGTGCAAGTGCCATTCACATCTGTCGTCAAAATCGGTTGCCCACACACAACAGGCTGTTCGTCCGTTGACCAATGATACGTGCCATCCGCGTACACCCGCCCGCTTCGTATATCTTTCAGTTGATGCGGGTTCAAGCCATCTTTCAAATCAATTAGCAACTGCAATCGACCATTCGTCAAGGTCAACTGCCCGCGGTTCGCCTCATAGGCTACCCTTGGTTTTTCCTCTACAACGGGGGTTCTAGACATCCTTTGAGCCCTTCCTCTCCACTCACTAGAATGTCTTTATTTTATCAGAAAAAGCGCTTACAGAATACATTTTTATTTATATGTTGATTTATATTTTATTTTGTATACATAATTAGAGTGCAGCAAGTGGGAATTGAGATTCTTCTACTCCTTAAGGAATCCTGCCTTGCTTATTCATCGCCATTTCTTGGCATATCCTGTGATTAGACCATAGCAAATGCTTATTTGCTTCGTATCCAGCATTTCTAGCTTCTTTGCCAACAATAAGCACACGCACCTTGCTTAAGGCCACGATAAATTATGAAATCGGACAAATAGGCCACCGCGGTGGGCTTATCACTTTATGAATTATGGTTTTCTGTAGGGCGGGAGTTGGGGTTGCGGGTTGGGTTGGGTTGCGGTTGGGGTTGCGGTTGCGGTTGCGGTTGGGGGGACTATAGGCTGGGGCTGGCGGGCTAGGGCGGAGGGTTGGGAGTTGGACAATTCCGTGGGGGCCCTTTCTATTTCAATGTTATGAACACGCCAAATCCAGGTACACAAACTAATGTACGTCATCAGCTTACGCCAACTATCGCTTAGATTCCGCGCCAATCTCTCGGCTTGCTCTACGCCTATCCCAGCTCCATACCTAAAACAAAAAAAAGCAGCGCGACTACCATCGCCTGCCCTCTTCTATATAAACTAAGCTTCATTTTCGGTAATAATTTTATCCATACGAACCATAATGATATCTTTCGACTTCGTAATGTGCGCTGTAAGCTCATCTACACAGGCTGGGTTCTTCTGAATCACATAATCAGCCAATCTCCGATGATCCGTGTAAAACTCTTCAAAACTCGCGCTTGTCATATTGGTAATCTCCAGAATCGCTTGAAACACATTCGCCATGGAATTCCATGCGACCAGCATTGGATTGTTATCTAGCATATTGATCAAGCTGCGATGAAATTGAATATCCAGGAAAGACGTCTCGGAGCTTAGAATCTCCGTAGTTTGTGCTTTTTTTCTATATTCATCAAAGGTTTCCATGATGTCCAGCAGCGGTCTATAGTTGAAAGATGTGCTTACTAGAATCAATTCTAACACTCTTTTTTCTAGCATAAGTCTCAAATCAAATAGGTCGAGGACTTGCTTGACCGAAAAACCAACGACCTCGGTACCCCCATTGGATAAGTTCAAGACAAGACCTTCTTGTGCCAGCATCTGGAAGGCCGTGCGAACTGGTGCACGACTAATGTCCATGTTCTTGGCGATGGTGGCTTCAATTAATCGTGATCCGGGTCGATATTTGCCTAAAATAATATCTTTCCTCAGCCGTTTCACGATTTCTTTGGTACTCATGGCTCTTGCTAATGGATCATCATATTTATTCATTCCTAATCTCCTCGTTGTAAAATTCAGACCTGCGAATACTACATTAGTATTATGTTATCAATATCCGAGTAATATTGTCAACATTTTCAATGATTTGTACATTAAATTTAATTTTTGCTGATTGTTATCCCCTATTTTGTACACATAGAAATAGACATGTTGCCAAAGCAACATGCCATCCTCACGTTCTCTTACTTATCTAAACTTAAGCTTCATTTTCTGTATAAATTTTTTCCATACGCACGATAATGATGTTCTTCGATTTAGAGATATGTGCTTCAATTTCATCTACACAGATTGGATTTTTTTGAATGACGAGATCGGCCAACCTTCGATGATCATGATAAAATTCTTCAAAGCTGGCGCTCGTCATATTGGTAATTTCCAGAATCGCTTGAAATACGTTAGCCATCGAATTCCATGCGGTTAGAATCGGGTTGTTATCCAGCATATTAATCAAGCTGCGATGAAATTGGAGATCCAGAAAGGACGTCTCTGCGCTCATGATTTCGGTGGTTTGTGATTTTTTCCTATACTGTTCAAAGGTTTCCATAATATCCAGCAGCGGTCGATAGTTAAACGTCGTGCTTACAAGAATCAATTCCAACACACGTTTCTCTAGGATTAGCCTCAAATCAAACAGGTCCAGCACATGCTTGACGGAAAATCCAACCACCTCTGTCCCGCCATTGGAAAGATTGAGGACTAGACCTTCCTGTGCTAGCATTTGAAAAGCCGAACGAACAGGTGCGCGACTAATGTCCATATTTTTGGCAATCGTAGCCTCAATTAAGCGGGATCCTGGCTTGTATTTTCCTAAAATGATGTCCATCCGCAAACGTTTGACGATTTCATTGGTATGTATAGCTCTAGCAAAAGGAGCATCGTATTTATTCATCGCGTAATCTCCTCATTCACGAAAATCGATGGCCTAACAACTGTATAGCAATTTGATTGATAACATCTGGATGACCCTGATAGCACCACACTTGACTCTGGTCGCGAAGCTCGATCGTATCAGCCTGCAATTGGACCGATGCTGAGTGGTATTCGAGTTCACCGAAGGTACCCAATGAACCATCGTCTTTATAACACTGGGCGCAATAGCCCGTATCTGTCGGATCCAGTAAGGAAACATCGGGGTAATATCCTGAGGGATTGCATGCAAAGTTACGAACAATTAACGTACAATGCTTTGGGCTCTCCGCCCGGAAATACCCTAATCGACCTGAGGCATACGCAGCTTTCACAGCAATCTTCCGTCGTTGTTCTCCTTCAAACTTCATCACAATGCCACTTGGGGTCACGGTAACACCGTCTACGAAGGCATCCTGTACATAATCCGCATAGGCGGCATTATTATGGGTGGCGATCAAGGCTACTCCTTCGAACGGTACCTGAAGAATACTCCATAAGGAAACGGTTAGTTCAGGGCCCTGATCCAATCGCGTGAGCGCTGTTAGCTGCTCATAGCCCACATAGGCGTAATCCGCCAGTAGGCTGCGACTGATCCGAAGCGGATCAGGGATGAGGCTCACCTTTTTGCTCAGATGCATCGTTACTGCATGGTTGGCTCGAAATGCCTGAACCTCACCAGTCATCTCCAAACGCACAGTCTCATTCGTGCTTGCATTTAACTGATAGCTCCCGGGGTCCATCCCACGCTGCACTTCATAGCTGCCATCGGTATCCGGCATATGAAACTGGATCTCCGGACTGAACCAGATGCGATCGCCGCCTGCATTCCATTCTTCATCCGTTATATGCTGCAATTCCGGATTCGTCCACAGCGCATTACGTGCTTCCTTATGAGCAAAAACGCCTAATATACGTGCACCGCGCTCCATAACCACAACACAGCCATCATCGGCAGTAGTCAACAGCTTATAGTTCAACTCGCGTGTATGTAATGCGCTAAGTAAGGCTTCCAGATCTGTCATATCTTCGTACCTCCGCTAGGCATTTTTCCCGAAAGTAGCTCCCCCATCGATATAAAAAGGAGCGCCCATCATGAATCGGGATTCATCCGATGCGAGAAACAACGCAGCGTAAGCTACGTCGGATGGTGTGCCCATATCCCCGCTTAGCTGGCGCTTCTTCAAATTTTCCTTGGCAGCCTCTGGGTCTGCGTAGGAGGTTTTTAAATAATTTTCTACAAACGGAGTCAAGATCGTTCCTGGCAAAAGGGCATTAACCCGAATATTATAGGCTGCATAATCCACTTGCATGCCCTTGGTCAAGGACAAAATAGCTCCTTTGGTTGCACCATACAAGGGTCGTAATGCCAACCCAATTTCGGCCACACAGGAGGACATATTAATAATCGAACCCGCTTTGCGTGCCATCATGTGCGGAATCACATATTTAGAAGGGAGGAATACACCCTTAATGTTCACATTGATCACGCGATCCCATTGTTCAAGCTCAATCTCATGCACAGGGCCAACTGCACTAATGCCTGCGTTATTGAATAACACATCGATTTGACCATAGGTCCGAATAATTTCATCTACCATTGCTTTGACTTCATCCGGATTCGTTACATCCGCTTGGATACAGATGGCTTTACCGCCGTTTCCAATAATTTCGGCTACCGTTTCATTGCCTTTGTTAACGTCCAAATCATTGACAATAACGGTTGCCCCCTCCTGCGCAAAGAGCAAGGCGCTGCTTCTGCCGATGCCCGAGCCTGAGCCCGTAATTAACGTTATTTTGCCAGCTAATCTCATGATCCTTTACGCCTCCATTCATCCATCTATTTATTGGGCTAGGAAACCGCCATCCACCGCCAGTAAGTGCCCTGTCACCATGGAGGCTTCTTGGGAAGCCAGAAATACAGTCGCGCCAACAATCTCGTGGGGCTGCCCCATACGCTTCAAGGGTACTTTGCCAATGGTACGGTTAAACAATTCTTCTTTGGTTGGTTTTCGAGTAGACCCGCTGTAGAGACTATCGATATTATCCGAAAGCGTGCCCATTGGCGTTTCAAACCACGAAGGCGTGATGCCATTCACGGCAATATGTTTATCAGCCCATTCAACAGCTAATGTACGTGTCAATTGTGCTACGGCACCTTTACTAGCTGCATAGGCGATAGACTCTGGATTTCCGGCAAATGCAAATATCGATGCCATATTAATGATCCGCCCGCCGCCTTGAGCCATCATCACTTGCCCTACCGATTGACACGCATAGAACATGCCATGCAAATTAATATCCATAATCCGATCGAATACCGCATCGTCGAACTCTTCACTCGGGTACCGGTGCGTAATGCCCGCCGAATTAACGAGAATGTCTATGCGCCCGAATTGCGCAACCACCTTCTGGGTCAGCGCTTCAACAGAGGAATAAGAAGTGACATCTACTTGTTCAAATACGGCTTCGCGACCCAGATTTTGGATCGATTGAATCGTAGCATCTGTGTTTTTCGGAAATACATCTGCTAAAACAATATCTGCGCCTGCAGACGCCAATCCAATGGCTTGCGCTTCGCCTAACATACCTGCTGCACCGATAACGAGGGCGACTTTCCCTGTTAAATCAAATAGTGTCGTCATTGCGTCACATACCCCCCATCCACTGCAATGATCTGTCCTGTTACCATTTGGGAGGCATCAGAAGCCAGATAAAGAACCGTATCCACCAGCTCATCTGGTTTGGGCAGTCTTCCTAACGGTGCTACTTCCACCATGCGTTCTTGGTTAAAGGATCCTTCAGGCAGTGAAGAAGCTACCGCATTCACACGAATTCCTCGTCTAGCCCACTCGACACCTAATGTACGAGTAACTTGTTGCACAGCACCCTGACTCGCAGCGAAAGCGGCGGCTCCAGGCGATGCCACTAGACCAGCAATCGAGGTGAGCAGTACGATATTCCCATGCCCCGCAGCCAGCATATGACGGCCCGCTTCTTTGGCAAATAGGAATTTGCTTTTGACATTGGTTTGGACAAGCGTTTTCCACTTCTCCCAAGGCATATCGATCGCTGGAGACGCTTCAAAACACTCCCAAGCATGCACCAAAACGTCAATCTTCCCATATTGCTGTACAATCGCTTCAACGAGCTCCGCAATGTCCGTCGCGTTAATTAGATCGCTGCTTCCCACCGTTGTTACGACTTGTGCCCCTACATTCCTCAATCTAGCTTCAATTGCTTCGCCCACTTCATCTCCGCCGACCAGAAGCACAACTTGATCCTTCCATTCGGCGCGTTCCCCAACTCCCATACACAAGCCTCCGTTATAGTAATATCCATTCATCGGATTGCAGTAATTCAGCAAGCGTGCGCATGAAAGCAGCAGCCCCTGCCCCGTCAACAACGCGATGATCAAATGTCCCCGTTAATGTCATCACAGCATGCACTTCCACTTGGCCGTTGATCACGATAGGCGCTTGCCGAATGCTGCCCACAGCAAGTATTCCTGCTTCTGGCGGGTTCACAATGGCTTGGAATTCATCGACTTCAAACATGCCCAGATTCGATATGGTAAATGTTCCGCCTTGCAAATCGTCGCTTTTCAGCGACTGATTCCGCACACTTTCCAGCTTAGCGGTACGCATTTTGGCAATACCTACGACACCCAACTCATCTGCATGGCGAAAAACAGGAACAACAAGCCCAGCGTCTGTCGTGACAGCCAAACCGATGTTAATGGCATCATGCTCGATGATGCTGCAATTTTCCTCCATCGCATTACCAATAAAGGAAGCATTGATCGCACGGTGCTTGCTTAAGGCCTGTGCAGTTGCGCTGATCAGAAAATCCGTGAATGACAGCTTGACACCGCTTTTGGCCAAGCTCGCTTGAATCACTTGCTTGATCTCCAGCGGTTTGGTCACAACCACCGTTTTCTTGATACTGAATTGCGGGATCGTATTGACGCTCTCCGTCATGCGCCTAGCAATCGTTCTTCTCATTTTGGATAACGGCTTACCCTTCAATTCGACTGAATTGACTTCAGCGACCTGCGTGACCTGCCCAGCTTTCGTTGCCGTTGCCGTTGCCACTGCCGCTAGCGCAGCCGCTCGTTCCAAGTCCTGATACACGATTCTGCCGTGCGGCCCTGTGCCGACGAGCATCGTATAATCGACGCCCAGCTCCCTCGCTCGTCTGCGAGCGGCTGGCGAAATCGCAATCCGCCGGATATCTCGGGGAACCGCAGCAGTTACAGGTTCAACTACCATGGCTGCCGGGGAACTAACTTTAACCGCCTCACGTGGCTCGACAACTGCCAAGGCAGCCGCTTCCTGCAATTCAGCAATCGGCGCACCGACCGCCACAAGCTCATCTTCTTGAGCTAGGAACCTGTGAATGGTGCCATCCTTTGGCATTTCAAGCTCAACCATCGCCTTATCGGTCTCAATTTCGGCAATGATTTCACCCTTTTTGACATACGTCCCTTCGGACACTAGCCATTTCTGAATCCTTCCTTCCTCCATGGACAATTCCATTTTGGGTAAACGGATCGATTCCTGCATCAAGCTCAACCTCCGTCTGCATTCTTATTGCGCGTATCGGATACCAGCTCCCCCGAAATGCTGAAGAGATCAGCTTTAAGTTCAATTAACTCGATCCGTACATGGTCAGGTGTAATAAGTAAACTATCGCAAACAGCCTTCGTTACTTCTGCAACTAGACGGCGTTTCGTTTCCAAATCACGGCCTTCAACCAGCTTAATCGTCATATATGGCATCGCAAGCCCTCCATCCCTTATGAGGCCGTTTGTCGCCTTGGTTGTACGATCTCGAGCGTAATCCCATCAGGGTCAAGGAAATAGCACGTAAAGCCGCCTTCATTGCGCCCTGCTGTGATAGCGACAGGCTCAGATTTGAAACGAACACCATGCGATACGAGAAAATTATACGTGCTGTGAATATCATCGACGATGAAGGCCAAATGAGCAGCGCCTGTGTTGCACGTTTGTACATCCAGCTTCTGCCCAGCCGGCGTAATATATTGGTTCAATTCCAGCAAATGCTTGGATTGACCGTGATCTACGCCCGGAATCGCCAACATAGCCGCATAAAGATCAGCGTCTGCGTAACCCACGAATTTCCGTGTATAGTCATTCGATTGCCGCTGTTTGCCTACTACTTCGAAGCCTAATAATTCGGTATAAAATAAAATAGAGCGTTCAATATCACTTACCGTAAAAGCTGTATGAAAATGTCCAATGATCATTACGTCTCGTTCACTTCCTTCCTTTTAAACGTGTAAAGCGTTAACTTGCTTCTTAACAGCGTTCACAATATCCGAGACCTGTGGTAAGGTCATTTTTTCCAAATTACGATTGAAAGGAATCGGTACATCCTTCGTCCCCACGCGCATAATCGGTGCGTCTAAATAATCGAACGCTTCCTCTTGGATGATGGCGCAGACCTCTGCTCCCCAACCGAAAGAAAGATGGGCCTCATGTACGATCACCACGCGCATTGTTTTGCGGACGGAGTGAAGGATCGTCTCCTTATCCAGCGGATCCAACGTTCTCAGATCAATAACTTCGGCGGAGATCCCCTCTTGTTCGAGAATTTGAGCCGCTTCAAGCGAATAATCGACCATGCGGGATAAGCTGATAATCGTCACATCATTTCCGCTGCGCTTGATATCCGCCACACCGATCGGAACGATATAGTCCTCTTCGGGCACAGGGCCTTTCTTCGTGTACATCATCTTATTTTCCACAAAAAGCACGGGAGCATTGTCTCGAATCGCTGCTTTAAGCAAACCCTTCGCATCATATGGCGTGGAGGGGACAACGACTTTGATCCCAGGAATATGGGCAAAAAGGGTTTCCAAACTCTGCGAGTGCTGCGCGCCATTGCCGCGCCCCCCGCCGCCTTGCGTGCGGATCACCATCGGGACACTTGTTTGTCCGCCCGACATATATTTCATTTTCGCCGCTTGATTGAGGATTTGATCCATCGCGACTAGGGTGAAATCGATCCACATGATTTCGATCACGGGGATCAAACCTGTCATAGCTGCACCAACGCCAGCGCCGATAAATCCAGATTCAGAGATCGGTGTATCCCGTACTCTTTCCTTACCGAACGCCGCCGCCAGATCCTTGGTCACTTTGAAAATACCGCCGTAATCGCCAATATCTTCCCCCATCAGAAAGACGCGGTTATCTCTTGCCATTTCTTCGCGAAGCGCTTCGTTAAGCGCTTGCGCCATCGTTATTTCTCTCACTGGATTCTCTCCTCACAGGCCGACATCTTGTTCATGTTGCTGCTGAACACTTACTTCTTCTCCATCGTCGTCCAAGGGAACATCGGCTTCTTCGGACCTTCGCCGATCTCGTAACCGCCTGTGGCGAGAATTTCCGTTCCTGTGATGAAACTAGCCCATTCACTGGCAAGAAACAGCACAACCGTCGCAATTTCTTCTGGCAGTCCGCCGCGCCCCATCCATTGCAGCGTCTCCGAGTACGCCAAGAAAGCTTCAGGATCCTTTTGCATACTCGTCGTCTTCTCAAACATTTCCGTACAAATATGACCTGGCTTCACCTCATTGACCCGCACACCATGACGAGCTTCATCGCAGGCTAACGATTTGGTCATCGTCGTAATTCCGCCTTTGGTTGCACAATACGTTGCTGCACCCTCATCCCCCGTCGTGCCCAACACGCTGCCGATATTCACGATATTGCCCTTCGTCGTCCTCAGATACGGTAAGGCATATTTACAGCCTGCATAATAAGCAACCAAATTCGTTGCCAGAATGTCGTTAAAATCTTCAACTGAAACTTCATCAATCGGCCGCTGTAAAGGGAAATAGCCTGCACAGTTCACCAACACATCGATCCGCCCGAATTGTTCCACGGTGAAGTCAATTAATGCTTTCACATTCTCATGTTTGGAGACATCGCATTCAAAAAACACACAGCTTCCAGGCCCTTTCGCCGTTAACTCTTGCGCCAGCTTGTTACCCAAGTTCACACTGCGTGCTGCAGCAACGACATGAACTCCTGCGTAACAAAAAGCTTCCACACATGCCTTGCCAATACCCATGGAAGCACCTGTGATAATAGCAACTTTTCCCTTCATGCCCTCTTCAATCGATCTCATCTATCTTCACTCCTCACTTTGAAATAGAAATATCCGCTACATATTCTGGTCGGCCTTGTATGCCTAAATGATAGCTATAGACGGGTCCCCCAATATCCGCTGCTTCAAAATCGTACCCTTCAGGAGCAACTGGCAACGTAACACTCTTCGCCGCTGTTGTGACGTAGATTGTCATCAAATCTTTCCCGCCAAAAATGAGCGAGGACGTCTGCTTAGCTGGCGTCTGGACAACGCGATCTACTTGACCAGCAGGATTATATCTAACCAAACAACGGCCATACCACTGTGCAGACCACACATAGCCTTCTGCATCGACGGTCAAACCATCGGGAATACCTTCATGATCAGGCACTTTTACAAATACACGGCGATTAGAAACGACGCCATTCTCAAGATCATAATCGTAGGCGTAAATCGTCCTTAGTACGGTATCTGTGTAATAAAGCGTTTGATGATCAGGTGAGAAGCCTAGCCCGTTAGATAGATGGATCTCATCATCCAAGATTCGGATTGAGCCATCTTTTTCCACAATATAGAGCTTACCGAGTTCATAATCAGGACTGTCAGGTCCGTAGAAGGTTGTTCCAAATAGAAATCGGCCAGCTCCATCCGCTGTCGCATCATTGGAGCGAAGGGGATGCCCTTCGAAGTGGTCTGCAATGAGCTGAAAGCCTTGCTCTTCATCCCAAAGATATAACCCTTGATGGGTTGCGCAGACCAAACCGCCGCCTTGGTTCATGGTAAAGCCACTAACATTACAGCCCTCGCCAACTTGCTCCACAGAACCTACTTGCGGATCATACCGATACAGCTTCGCTGTCAGCATATCGGACCACCACAGCTGCCCCTTCGCCACATCCCACATCGGAGTTTCTCCGCATAGATAAGCAAAATCCGAGATGATTGCAACGTTATCCTGTTCCATAACACTTCCCCTTCCTCTCTTCGATTAAAGAAGCTCGCGCATAAATGCCTCGAAGTCCGCGATCTCTTGCGCTCCATCCAAAACGCCAATTTCAAGCTCCACCTCTAACGTTGCGAATGGCGCAATCGTCTTCAGCGTTCCGTGTTCTTTCTCGTAAGTTCTTCCCATCACAAAACAGGTAGAAGGCATAATGCCGAGGGCATAATCCCCTGACCGCATCGACTTCCACTCGATCAAATTCGGGAGCGCATCCGCATTGTACTTGATGTACACGCCGATACCTAAGCGATCGTTGATCACAGCTGCGCCGGTTTTACCGTCTCGCTGATTCACGGTCTCATGCTTAAATACCTGTTCTGTATACCCATCGATCGGTGCTGAGAGCTGTGCATAGGCATCGATGCCTTCCTGAGAAAGCGGATCTCTTGCTACCGTTCGGGAAGTAGGAATGAGCAGCCTAGCTTCATCGTCCAAAATCGGATATCCAACATTGACATGATAAAGCAGCATCAAGCTTTGTTCCTCAAAGCCTTGGTTCTCTACGACATCATGCACAAGCAGGGATTTCGCTGAGGTTTGCGTGGTAATCGTTCGTTTCAGCACTAAATTCTCGTTGAAAATCGCTGCCTCTCTCATTTCACCAGACAGCTTCAGCACATAATCGTCGCCAACCCACTCTGTGGTAGCGCTTACTTTTTCTGCTGGTGTGTTCTTCAGATTGCCGTGAAACACCTGATTTAAACCATTATCAACAGCCGCTGTTCCAACATTGCGTAACCCGCACGTATATAACATGCCGCCTGAAATGGAGCGCATAAACTCCGTTCCATTCATGTCTGCTAATCCGGGAGCCACGATGCCTGATTTCGGCAGGAAATTCAAATTCATTCCTTTATATTTCATGGAGATGATATCTAAGCACTTGCTCTCCAGCACGGTGAATTCCAAGCCAGTTCCGTTGGCTACCTGATGGGCTTTGACACCCTCAGCTTTCCCCCCGGTATATGTAAAAGGCTGAATCGAAGCCAGCTGCGACATATGGCCGACCCTCTTCAGCAGTTCTTTCCGATCCAGCTGCTTGCCATAGACTTCCGCCATCCTGCCACCCTCTCCTTACACGACGTCCGTGTAAATTTCAATATGATCAGGCTCTGTGCTGTTCCTTGCTCCGTGAACCGCATCGCTTAGTCGAGCTAGCAGCTCTGTATGCCAAATCGCCAAGCCACTCTCAGTTACTGCCGCATCCTCCAAGAGTCGCGCCTTCGCTCGTTTAATCGGATCCTTCTCCCGCCAAGATTGAACCTCATCTTTGCTTCGATAACTCTCGGAGTCACCATACATATGACCTTGCAGCCGGTAGGTTTTCGCTTCAATAAACGTCGGCCCCTGCCCGCTTCTAGCGCGGTTCACCGCACGGACTGATTCGGCATAGACTGCCTCCGGATCGTTGCCATCAACGCTCACACTGACGATGCCCAGCGAAGCCGCTCTGCCGATAAAATCCTCCACTTTCACCGAATCCCGAATCGGTGTCATCTCGGAATATTCGTTATTTTCGCAGATGAACAACATCGGTAAATCCCATAGTGCGGCCAAATTCATCGCCTCATACAACGCGCCTTGGTTCATTGCGCCGTCTCCGAAGAAGGTCACAGATACGCGATCCAATCCCTGCATTTTGGCGGATAACGCGCCTCCAGCAGCGATAGGAACGCCTGCACCGACGATGCCATTCGCGCCTAAGATCCCGATTTCCGGCGCCGCGATATGCATGGGTCCGCCCTTGCCTTTGCAGTACCCCTCGGCCTTGCCCAGAATTTCTGCAAACAGCTTTTGCGGGTCAGCCCCTTTGGCCAGATGCTGCCCTCTGCCGCGGTAGGTTGTTGTGATGTAGTCGTCTTCGCGTAAGGCGCTGCAGACACCAACAGCCACGGCTTCTTGCCCGATATATGAATGATAGGAACCGCCAACCAAGCCTTCTTTGTACAGCTCAATCGCTTGTTCTTCAAATTCGCGGATCAACAGCATTTTCCGATAAAAATCCGCTAATGAGTTCCCCATCGTTACACCTCTAATCCACTTGTTTTAGATAAAACTGGGTGGTAGATCCACCATCAACGGTAAGAATCTGTCCGGTAATGAAGTCGGAGCTGGCGGAAGCGAAGAACGCAACGGCACTCGCAACATCCAGCGGATAGCCAATGCGGCCTGCTGGAATCTGTTTGCCGATCTGAACCACATCATGGAGCGGATTCTCATGGTTCTTCTCTACGTCTGTCGCGCCTGGCGCAACGGCATTCACTTGAATGTTGAGCGGAGCCAGATCAAGCGCTACTTGCCGCGTCATCGCATTCATGCCGCCTTTGGAGGAAGCATAAGCCGCGTATTTGGTCATGGTGTGAGTGGCATGGACGGAGCTAATATTAATGATTTTCCCGCCTCCTTGCTTCACCATCGCTCTAGCACAGGCCTGGGCAGCGAAAAAGCAGCCTTTCAGATTCGTGTCCAGCGTTTCGTCCCAACTCGCTTCCGTGACTTCAAAGAAATCAACGATCGGAACGACCGCTGAATTGTTAACTAGGATATCGATACGGCCAAATGTGTCCAAGACCTTGGCTACCATCGCATTGATTTCCTCAACGGAAGAAACGTCTGCCTTGATGGCGATCGCTTTTCTCCCCATCGCTTCAATTTGTTCCACGACCGTCATCGCTTGCCTTTCACTGCTGCGGTAATTAACGACGACATCTGCTCCGCATTCGGCCAAATGAAGGGCAATTCCCTTCCCAATGCCAATTCCTGCTCCTGTGACTAACGCTACCTTATTCGATAAGTCCATGGCTTACACCCCGATAATTTAATAGTCAACTTACGGCTTACGGCTTGCGGCTTGCGGCTTGCGGCTTGCGGCTTACAGTTTCCAGCTTACACGATGAAAATTTCACCGCTGTGGACTAACATTGCCTTCGTATTCGGCGCCTGCTCATCAACACCGTCTAGAAAGCGGACAGGATCGCCACCTGAATTTCCTGGCAGCATCCAGAAATGACAAGGAACCGCATAGCGCGGCTGCAAAATCGATACGGCTGATATCGCATCCGCTTCATTCATATTGCCATAACGTCCATTGATAGGCGCAATAACTACATCAATATTGAATTGATCGGATAACAAATGAAGCTTATCCGCATGCAGGCAGGTATCGCCCATATGGTAGATGGTTTTCCCACCGTATTGCACGATAATGCCGACCGCATCAGGTGCAATATCGCCATGATCAGCGTGCACGCCTTTGATTACGATGCCATCCAACTCATAATGAGCTCCTTCGAATAAGGGCTGGCATCTCTCGCCAGCGATCCCCAGCTCGGACAGCATTTGGATCGAATCTGGCGGAGCATAGAAGGGAAACGTTGCATCACTTATCGCTTGAATCGTTTCTACATCCAAATGATCTTCGTGCTGGTGCGTCAGGAGATAAGCCGCGATCGGCAATGCCTCTAGTTCTTGCGGCGTCAGAAGGGACGGCATGAGACGTTTGAACTCCCGTCCGATCCGATGCTCGCAATAATCAGATAGATAGGGATCGATTACGATATATCTACCTGACTCTGTTTTATAAATGAAGCCTGCCTGACCTAACGAACACACCGCAAGCTGACCTGGTTGGACAACGACTTCCCTTAAGGATTTCAGCAAATCGATCATTTCAATTCACCTCGTTCGATTACGATCCGTATTTATTCTTCATCAATCGTTTTGTACGATTTCCCCCATTCGGCTATCCGTTGATCATAGACAGGGTTTGCGCCTTTTTCCGGATGTTGGGACCAGACCGTGAAGATCACCAATTCCTCGGTATCACTTTTATTGGCAATCGCATGCATCGTGCCTGCCGGGATATGAACAACATCCCCTGCCGTCAAGTCATATTCAACACCATCCAATCGAACCATGGCGTCGCCTTTCATAATGAGATACACCTCATCATAAGGAGGATTATGCTTATGATCCGCATGTTTACTGCCGGGTGAGATAAATCCTTGATTGATTTGAACACCTTTCGTTGCTGAGTTCGTTTGATCAATCAACATTTTGGAGGTATACGTTTTATCTATGAATAAGGGCTTTACTTCAGCTGATTTAATAACGGTTCCATTGGGCATCGCGAACACTCCTCGGATTATGTATTAAAATTTATTAACAATAGAAGGGACAGGTTCACCATTTAGATAATCGATCACCCGTGATACGAGAAGATCACGTAGTTTAATTTCCGACTGTAGGGAATACCAAGCAATATGATTCGTTACAATCGCTTTGGGATGATTCAGCAGCGGATGATCAGCCGGTGGCGGCTCTATTTCCATCACATCTAGCGCTGCGAATGAAATAGTCCCAATGTCCAGCGCTTCAATCAAAGCGCTTTCTTGAATAATCGGCCCCCGTGAGACATTGATAATCGCTGGCTTGCGCTTCGTTTTCTGAAAAGCCTCTGCATTGAATGAATAGCGTGTTTGCTCGGTTAATGGACAATGGATCGAAATAATATCCGAGCTTTCCAACAGTTGGTCGAGAGATACCAGGGTCACGCCCTGTGGCAGATTTTCCTGTTTCAAATAAGGATCATAGACTAGAATCTGAGTCCCCATCGGCAACATGGTCGAAATGACCTTCATGCCAATTCTGCCCGTTCCCACAATGCCCAGCGTTATATCCTTGATTGATTGGATCGGCTTCAGGTCTTTGACCTTCCCCCAAACCCCTTGCTTGGTTAAGGCTGAAGAGGAGAAGAGCTTGCGATTCGCGGCCAAAATAAAGCTAACCGCATGTTCCGCCACTTCGTCGACGCAATAATCTGGCACGTTTATCACGGCAATATGCCGTTCTGTCGCGGCCTTCAAGTTGACATTATCAACGCCTACCCCATAGCGGCCAATGACTTTCAAATTGCCCAAACGAGCGATCAATTCACTTGTCACTTTCTCCAAGTTAACGATTAATCCGTCGACATCTGATAGCTGTTCGACCAGTTCTAACGGATCTTTGCAGGTATAGTACGTCGCTTCAATATCCGTTAATCCGAACAATGCTAACTCGCGTTGATCTTCAAACAACTCCGCACCAAGTATGGCAACCTTACGCACTGGGTTAGCCTCCTATTCTAGTAAAGAATTCTATAAATGATGATGAATGGATGGAATGATTTCAGGTCCGTGATAAGCCGAATAACCGCCATCGACATACAGGACAGACCCCGTGATAAAGCTTGCTCGATTCGACGAAAGGAAGACGGCTGCTTCGGCAATGTTCTCCGGTGTGCCTAAGTGGCCTTTCGGTGTTCTGCGAATCATATCATCTTCACAGAGGACACCTTGTTCGAATGCGCCTCTCATTCCTTCTGTTTCAATGTAACCAGGCGCGATCGCATTAACGCGAACCCCATCAAAAGCCCATTCACAAGCCAAGGTTTTCGTGAAGCTATCCACAGCTGATTTAGAAGTGGCATAAGGAAGTCGGTTGGAGATGCCGCCTAGGCCGTGGATGGATGAGATATTAATGACAACGCCGGACTTTCTTTTCAACATGATCTTCCCTGCTTCTTTGGCACAGAGGAACATCGATTTAATATTCGTATCGAAGACGAAATCCCATTCTTCCTCCGTGAAGGTGACAATCGGCTTCCGAATTGTTGAGCCCACATTATTCATCAGAATATCCAAGTAGCCAAACGAATCTATAATATAGGAGAACAAATTTTCAACATCAGCCCGGATCGACACATCTGCTTTGAAAGCAGCGGCCTTGCCTCCCGCACGCTCAATTTCTAACTTCGTCTGGATTGCTGCCGCTTCATCGATATCGGCTACGACTACAGTTGCTCCCTCACGGGCAAAGGCTATCGCAGCTGAACGACCGATTCCGTTGCCGGATCCTGTAACTAACGCAACTTTATTTATGAATTCCATCTCAATCATTCCTTTCTGCCCAATTACGATGATTACAAATGGTCCAAGCAGGCAGGGTGTCTGTCTTGCCGCTCGCATATTTGTATACAATTTATAATTTAATAATACAATACTTAAAATTTGTCGTCAATAATTGTTTTTTACTTCTTTTTCCTTTTTATCCTTTGATCCCGGTCGTGGCCATGCCTTCAATAATCTTCTTTTGAAGAATGACGAAGAATACCGCTTGCGGCAGCAAGATCATGACGACGCCCCGCATCATCGCACCGTAATCGGCTGAGAATTGGTCTTTGAAGAACGCCAGCGCCAGTGGAATGGTAAAGAAATTCTTGTTATGCAGTTGAATGGAAGCGATCGGAAACTCGTTCCATACCCCTAAGAAGCTGAAGATAAATAACGTGACCAGGATGGGCGTTAATAAAGGAGCTTCCACATTGAAGATCAAACGGAATAACCCACAACCATCAATAATGCCGGCCTCTTCCATTTCCAAGGGAACACTTTTCATCCCGCCAACCAGCATGAGCGTCATGAATGGAATACCTCCAGCTATGTAAGGAAGCATTAAGCCCCAAATGCTGTCTACACCCAGCAGCCCACCTGAAATCTTCCCCATAAACAAAGCCAAGTTATAATAGGGCATTAACAAGGTCAGGACTGGAATTGCGCTTGCGGATAAAAACATATAATAGGCCAAATCCGACATTCGGTTATATTTGTGATTGAGACGTGCGATTGCGAAAGAGCTGAAAAATAACAACCCAATCTCAATTACAGAGGTCACGATGGACAGCATCAAGCTATTCATGAAAAGTCGGCCAATATGAGCCTTATTAAACGTATCCGCATATAAAGAGAAATCGAATTTCGACGGCAACACCAACGGGTTGCTAAAGATCTCACTATTGTTCTTGAAAGACAATAAGACGCCCCAGAAGAAAGGAAGAATCATTATCAAAGAGGCAATAATGCCGACGATAATCAGTGGTATTTGCGATCTTCTCATCACGTTCACCTATTCCCCCACCCTTTTCCTAGAAAATACTAAGATCAGTATTGAAAAAGCCATGACGAACACGAACAGGATGGTCGCCAGCACGGAACCTTTGCCAAAATCAAACTGTGTAAAGGTTAGCCGATATAAATAGGTCGTCAGGAGATGCGACTGGTTATTTGGCCCGCCATTTGTCAAAATAAGGACGGTTTGAAAAGAGTTAAACGCATTGATGACGATCATGACTGCGCACACCTTAATGGTTTCCTTCAATAAAGGAATCGTAATGTAGAAGGTTTGTTGCACTCTAGTAGCCCCGTCTATGACAGCCGCTTCAAAACTATCTTTCGGCAGCATTTTCAGCCCAGTTAGAAACAATAAGCCGTAGAACCCTACCGTTTTCCAAGTATCCACGACGACAACGGAATAAGGTGTAAAATGAACACCGCCGATCCACTCCAATGCCCAGCTGCTCAATCCGATACGCGTTAGACCTGCGTTGATAAGTCCAATGCCAGGGTCCAAAATAAACAGCCAGATAATGGCGATCATCACGCCCGATAACAAATAGGGAATAAAGGTAGACACTTTGACAAACGTATTTCCCTTAAACCGCGCATTGAGCAGAAAACCAAGCAGTAAGCCTAACGGCAGCAAGAGCACTAGCTCCCCAATGACGACGATCACCGTATTCCAGATGAGTTTATGGAAGATTTCATCCTGCAGCATACTCTTCCAGTTATCTAGATAGACAAAGCCATTGTCTTGGAAAAAAGTTTCACTCTTAAAACTGGTAATAATGGTCTCAACGAGCGGGAACAGCGTATAGAAAAAAAAGATAATAAACACAGGGAAAATAAATGACGCCTTTATCCATCTCTTACTAAATAAGTACAAGTTCATCCCCCGTTCCGAAACAGTATGGCCCTGCACTGGCAAAATTAGTTCGCATTTTGCCAGACAGGGCGCTACTATAAGCTAGTTTTCCGGTTTACTTTTTATGTGCCTGCCAATTCTTCATCGTATCGTCTTTAATTTTATCCAGCTTCTTCATCTCAGCCGGAATATCTGCGGTCTTCTTACTGCCATTGATTAGAGCATTAATTAAATCATTCTTCGGTGTACCGAATTTACTTCCATAAGCTTCCCAGTTTGCATCCCAAATGAGATGGAAGGAATAGTCAGCCGTCAAATCGATATGTGCATTCGGATCAGCAATCAATTTGGCTTGATCTTGAATAATTTTGCCATAGGAGGAAAGATCCGCTTTCACGGTACCTGGCAAATTCGCGCCAGCTTGCAGGGAAAGCTTGAAGCCTTGCTCTGTAAAGCGGAATTTGTTCAACGCTACGATGGCATCCATTTTGTCCTTGTCTTTCGCCGTATTCGCTGATACCGCGTAACCATTCGTTACACCGCCCGGTACACGCTTCTGGTCAGACTTCGAATCTGGGAATGTAATCCCCCATGTAAATTCCGTATCCTTCTCAACTGGTGTTCCAACAACTTTACCCAGTTGATCGGAAGGAATAGAAATCATGGCCGCTTTACCTGAAGTGAACAAAGCAACGGCTTGCTCGAAGTTCATTGTGCTGTTGTGATCAGGGAATGCGCCCAGTGCAGCAAGCTCACCGATGGCATTATAAGCACCGACTACAGGGGATTCTGAATATTTCATCGTGCCTGTTTCGAAGAGGGCCTTAGCATTGTCGTGAATGCCCCACTTCGTTAACCAATCCTCAAAGCCCCACGTTGGCCAATCATCTTTGGTTCCTTCCGCAATGGTCACGACATCGTTCTTCTTGAAGACTTGAACAGCCGCTTTAAGTTCATCGAAAGTTGTAGGAATCTTCACGCCGAATTTATCGAATAAGGCCTTGTTATGTAACCATGCTTGCACTTGCATTTCTGCTGGGAAACCAACGATTTTCTTGTCTGCTGTTGTCAGGTTGACTAGAGCAGCAGGTGTTAATGAAGCTTTGAAAGCGTCATCATAATAAGGAGTCAAATCAGCAACAGATTTGCTTTGGTTATACGCATCCGTGATCAATGTGGCATTCCACCAGAAAAGGTCAGGCAATGTATTCGATTTCGCCATAATCGCTAGTTTGTCTTGGTAAGCATCATGGTCAAAAACTTGCGTTTCAATTTTCACATTCGGGTGTTGTTTCATGAATTCTTTAATAACAATGCCCATCATGTCTTTATCCCCATCGCCGATGAAGGTTGCATAAGTGAGCTTAACTTCCTTCGCTGGAGCTGGCGTTGGCGTTGCTGCGACAGTGGCAGCTGGTGCCGTTGATGCTGCCGGGGAAGCCGTGCTGCTAGTTGTACTGCTACTGCTGCATGCGGAGACAACCATAAGCATACTAGCTAACATCGTAGATATTGCTACTCTACTTTTCTTCATTCTTAAACCCTCCTGATTTTCATTTATATAACGACAATAACGTGACGTTATTGGAATTATTAACGATCATACATCCAAAAGAAGCCTTTTGTAAGCCTTTACAAAAATATAATTTAAGCATCGTTTTCGTAGTAAAGCTGGTGAATTTAATCTGTGAGATCTAGGAGGTAGAATAGCGCGGGACACGATGTAAGCTCTTTCATTTCTATAAATTTAGTATACAATTTTAAATCATTGTAGTCAACACAATTATATTGTCAAATTATTATCATAAAATGTTGAATTTTTCATATGATGAAAAACTTATTTATGAATTAACAATTAATGTTATATTTTAGGTATACAATTATATATTTATGTCAACAAAAAAAAGAGCCCCACAATCACTTGCCTTAAGCAATCGATTATGAGGCCCTCCGTCCAATGTAATTAGTTAATCCACATGATTTCCGAGGCGTAATCCCCCGTCATTCCCGTCACATTAATCCCGTTATTCATCAAATCCGCACCTGTCATCGTTGTGTTCTGAGCTGTTCGGTCTTGGAATGTTATCGTATATGTGGCAGCACTATCCAAGCCTTTGAGTTTGATGATTTTGGATGTCGGCGCGCTTGCACTTGGATGGAAAAGCAGCACGGAGCCCTTATTTAGAGAAGTATTGAAATATTGCATACCATCCCAATTCACACCATCTGCGATAGGTAAAATGTGATACACGTCCGCCCCTCTTAGGATCGGTCTTTGTTTGCTCTTATACAGGGCAATATTCGCTTGGTAAACGGCTGGTTGCACCGTCGACGCATTGGAAGGATTGCCATACATCCAAGCAGAGAGGAAGCCCGTTCTGAATTCATAATTGGCAAAAGTCGGCGTATTGATCGTGTAATCCAGATTATCCGCTTTCATTTGGATCGAATTAATCATGAATGAGTTCGCATAGAATGCTCTGCGATAATTCTCAACTGATCCTGGACTATTGCCTGAGTCCTCGGTGGTCATCACGGTTTGCCTTTGCAGGAAATCAAATGATTTCTTCGATCCGCCCGCACTGCAGTTCTCCCAACGGAAACCAGCTCGATTGCCAATCATATAGTCCAACACTTCCAAGAAACCTTCATGACTCAAGTAATCATTCGTATTCTCTGACTCCATATCACTACGCCAGTAATCATAATGATAATTATCATATCGAGTTAACAACGCAGCTTTCTCCGCATCTCTACCTGCCTGTGTGGCTAAATCATTGTGCTGATAGCGATTGCCCATATAGAGCGAGAGCAGCATGCCTTTATTGTGAATCGTCGTACCGAGGTTAAATCCGTTAGGCCAATTCGTCGTATTCGGTGTCCATGCCCAGCCAAAGTTAGGGTCCGTATACACATCACTCGTCCACCATGCATCCTCTTTGGCCAATTCAACGCCCCAGGTGTTGATCGGATCTGTCGTCAAAAAGGTATTAATCGAAGCTTCGCTATAATAGTTGACATCGTATTCCACAAGCGGTTCATTGGTATTCGCTTTCAGAGTTGGCGTCATTTTATAATTCCAGAACCATTTCTTCATCGCATTACTGCCCGTATCGGTGTCTCCCTTATAAGTCCCGAAGAACATCCCTGGCACATTAAATATTTTCCCCGAAGCTTCGGTAACGCTGCCGGAATCACCAAGATAGAACTGATTGCGGATTTGCAGCGCATTGCCTGACGTTGAGTTCATGATTTTCCCGAAATCCCACACGTAACCCAAATAGAGTCCATGCACCGCTCCTCTGTCCAGCATTTCATAGGGCAATACCCACGGTCCCGTGTTGAAATCATTCGCAACTGTCGAAGCCACATTCGTATTCGCAGCAAATACGTCCTGATACACGCCTGAAGCGCTCGGATTCACACTTGCTCGATCATAGCGGTTCAGCGTCACGGTATTATCTGCGCTAACAGTGAAATCGTTAGACAGGACATCCGCGTGATTATAGGTCACGTTACTGCCCGTATTATTCTGGATCGTCACGCTCTCCTCGACCGGTCCAACACCTGGGCGCGCCCACCAGATCGACTTCAATTCTAAGGCAGGTGACGTGCTTGTGAACCGTAACGTCACTTTCGTTCCACTCGTAGTGTCCACCGTGGCATCCTGGTACACCCAATTCAAGGTGTAGGGCGTCGAACCCACCGTCACTCTGTTCATCAGAGGCACGATCGTTGTTGTCGGCGTCCAGTTCCAGTTTTGCGTTGGATTTTTCAATTGCGTGATCGCAGGTTGATTCCCAGCTAGTGTCAACGTTAAATTCGTATCTGTGGTGTTTAAATTCCAAGTTGGAGCCGTTCCTGGCGATCCATACAAAAACGCATCAATCGATGAATAATAATTCATCGTATTCGCCGAATTTCGCGTATTGGTCACAACCACTTTGATTGTATGACTAGCATTGGTCAAATTGGTATTGCTGTAGAGGACCTGCTGCATACGCAAAGTGCTGGCATACATATCGACAGACGCCACTTTAACACCGTCTATATACACGTCGGATATGCCGCAATCGACATTTTTGGGGCCGATCCATTGAATCGCCGTACCGGTAAACGTAAATTGTGCATAACTCCCATTCGTATTGGAATAGTGCTGATCACTGTTCTCATAACCTGCGGCTGACCCGTAAGTCCATGTTCCTGAGTAAGTAATTCCCGGATCCGTATCGTGAACCGTTGTTAACGTCGTAGTTACGACTGGCGCATCATAGCTGAATGCATCTACCGAAGAGTAGTAACCGGAGGAGGCTGCATTCTTCGTATTCGTTACGACCAATTTGATCGTATGACTCGCATTCGATAGTGATGTGTTGCTGTAGAGAACCTGCTGCTTTAACCAGGAGGAGGCATACATATCCACAGATGCACTCAAAACACCGTCAATGTATACCTGCGTGATGCCTAAATCCACATTTTTGGGACCAATCCACTGAATGGATGTACCCGTAAATGTAAACTGCGCATAGTTGCCATTCGTACTTGAATAATGTTGATCATTGCTATAGTATCCGACGGATACGGTCGCATTATCATAAGTCCACGCGCCCGAATACGTAATCGATCCACTCGTATCATTCACCTGTGTCGGCGTTGCGAAAGCTTTGGTCAGCGGAAATGTAGCCACAATCAAAACAACAGCAAGAAATAAAACAAGAGCGGTTAACCTTCTTTTCCCCATAAACTTTGCCATCAATTCGTCACCGTCCACTTTGTTATTTCAAATCTCAGCCCTTATCCTTACTTAATCCAAATGATATCCGATGCTTTCCCTGTTCCTGTGAAAGTCACATTCAGTCCTGTGCTCATTAGTGTTGCACCTGTTGCTGTTGTGTTCTGAGCCGTACGATCAGCGAACTCCAGCGTGTAGGTCGTCGTTGGATTTAGGCCCATGAACTTAATGTTCTTCGTATTTCCGCCTGCATTTGTAGGCATGAAGAGGAACACCGCGCCTTTAATCGCATTCGACGTGTTAGGATCGAAGTATTGGATGCCATCCCAATTCGTGCCATCCGGTCTTGGCAGAATGTGATACAAATTCGCATTGCGCACTAGCGGTTTGATACTCGAATTATAAAGGTTGTAGTATTTGTTCATAAACGTCAGCGTATCGGCGGTAAAAGCCCCAGAAGCTCCGGCAGTCGACTCCGAATTATGCGGAACCCCTAGCAAGAAGCTGCGGAACGCATAATCTTTGTCTGTCCCCGTTCCCCAGCTCGTATTGATATCCCCTGGCTGTTGCAACTGCAAGGAAGGTATCGCGTAGGAAGCATCATAGAACACTTTGCGATTCGATAAAGGATCATAGACATCTGTTGAATACACCACACTGGAACGTTTCAACGTGGCAAAATCCTTCAGATTGCCGCCGGCATTACAATTTTCGTATCGGAAGGCGGTAATGTTCGCATACAAATAATCCAGCAGTTCATAGAAGCCCGTCGCGTTCCAGTACATCGTATCTGTGCCATATTTATGGCGATTGATTTGATTACTCGTATAAGCAATAGGTTCAAAATCATTGCGGAACGTGTCCACATGATACGTGGTCATTAAGGAAGCTAATCTCGTTTGCAGCCACGCGACAGCTGATGTATCCCCCAAATCAACCGAGTTTCCGTAGCCATCGATATTTCGGTTGGAGAACCAAGTCGGATGCGCATTTGGCCCAATGGAGGTTAAGGCATTCGGATCATTATCCAGTGCATCATGAAGCAAGAAATACAAGTTGAATTTCAGCCCTTTGGTATGCATGAGCGCTCCAGAACTAGCCACGCTGCCGCTCGGCCAATTGGTCGGGTCTGCCTGCCAATCCCCCTCATGATTCGCAACCCACCACCCATAATCCTGAACGATGGATTGAATGCCATAGCTGGTTGGTGTTGGCGATGAATTCAAATACGTCGTCAGCGGAGCCTCATATTGGGCGCCATACGGATAATAGGCAGCATTCGCCGCTCCGTTCGGCGCGTTCACTTGCACGAAAGGCTCTGCTGTATTCGTTCGCATTTCTGCCGGAATATTATAATTGAATTGCCATTTCTTAAAACTATTCGAGCCATCATCAACGGTGCCATTGTAGGTTCCGATGTATGCGGTTGGGACATTAAATACACCTGAAACGGGAATGTCTGTTTTAAAATCCGTATTGACACCCGCTTTGATTCTAGTCGTAACCGGCGTTGAACCGCTTGCCGTTACGTTGATCCTGCCATGTGGCCACTCCCACGCCACATACACTCCGTGCGTTCCTCCATTGTCTAGGTAAACCAGCGGAATATTATCGTTGTCCCCTGCACTGTTCGCTTTGGAATCCGTCATGGCGGTAATATTCGACCCGTTGGTCAACGTATCCTTAAACACACCAGTCGCATTCGGAGCTGCAGCATCTTTATTAAAACGCCACAAGACGGGATCTACCGTGCCCTTAAGACTGACATCCATGGATTCTTGTGGATAAACGGTAATGACACTACCCGTATTATTTTGAATTGTCATTGTATGCGTAACTGGACCCACACCAGGTTTGGCCAACCATATCGACTTGAGCTGCAGGGCTGGTGTCGTGCTGTTATAGGTCAGGGTTACTTTCGTTCCCAAGGTTGTGTCTACCGCTGCACTGGCATATACCCAATTCGGCGTATAAGCTGTCGCCCCAATATCCACCCTACTAAGCAAAGGGACAGTCGTTGCCGTCGAAGCCCAGTTGAAATTTTGCGTCGGATTTTTGAGCGAAGCGACCAGAGGTCCGGCATTTGTTTCGCTCAGAACGAGACTCGTATCTGATGTACTTAAACTCCAAGATGGCCCAGCTGTCAGCGCCACTAATTGGATGTCATCGAACCAGATCGCATCCGTTGGACTATTATCCGTTACACAGCGGAGCGTTATGCTGGTTGCAGCGCCGCTATTCCAGATATCCTCACTGTAAACCCACTGCCCGCCGCCAGCTCCGCTAGAAACACCAATTTGCGCTTCGCCAGCAACATCGTTCATATCGACATAGGCGACACCTTGATTATTGTTCTTATAAATCCAAACAGACAGCTTGTAAGTCGTATTCGCCGTAACCGCGACGGTTGTACTGGAAACTGCCGTCGATGTCGCCGTCGATTTCAACGAGTAGCTGCCATCATGTGCTTTATCATTCGCTCTGGCATGGTTGGTGCCGAGACTCCAACCTGTTGCTGCTGTGCCTGAACCCGCTTCGAACGAGCCATTACCTACAGAATTGATCACAGTATCATATTCAAAAGCATCAATGGAAGAATAGTAGCCGCTGGCAGACGCATTCTTCGTATTGGTCACGACGATTTTAATCGTATGCGAGGCATTCGACAGCCCTGTTTTACTAAACAAGACCTGTTGTTTCAGCCATGAGGAGGCATACATGTCAATTGAAGAATCATAGACACCATCAATATACACATCGGATTTACCGCAATCGACATTCCTAGGACCTATCCATTTGATCGAAGTTCCCGTAAATGTAAACTGTGCATAGTTCCCCGACGTACTGGCATAATGCTGGTCGCTATTGACATAGCCACTGGCGCCTGTATTGTCGTAGGTCCATGACCCTGAGTAGGTAATCGTTCCACTATTGTCATTCACCTGTGTAGGCGTCGCGTAAGCTTTCCCCATTGGAAGCAAGATGACGGAAACCATTAAGACAGTAAGTAAGCCGATAGCCATCAGTACACTTTTCACTTTTTTAGGTAGCATCATTGATCCTCCAATTGTTTAGATACGAAGACAAATTACGTAGACTACTTGCGCAAGTTTTGGTGACTATTCACCTCCTATATAAATTGTAAGCCTTTTCATTTATGTATATTTAGTATACAATCCAAACATTTTGAGGTCAATTAAATTAAATTGTAGATCATTATGCATATTTAACTTATAAAGCAAATAGAAAAGGCCGCCTCAGAAGTAGATGTATCTACTTGAAGCAGCCTGTTTTCTTAGACGGAGCCATCGTTTAACATGCAATCAATTGCATTGAGTATTGAATGAAATAGAATTAATTGATTTGAGTCCTTGGCTTAACACAACAAACGAATTAATGTGGAACGTACGTTCCCAAAAGGCGGAAGTTTGCCTATCCTCGTTTGGAAGGTATCAAGGTTCCACAATTGGATAATATTGTAAATTAACAAGCGTGATGAGGAATCAGAATTCCCTGTTTTTTTGTTATCCTAGATCCCCCATTTCACCCGTATTCTAGACTCCTAATTTCTCTGTTATCCTAGGTCGCCTACTTCTCCTGTATCCTAGACTCCTGATTTCTCTGTTATCCTAGGACCCCCACTTCTCCCGTATCCTAGACCCCTAATTTCTCCGCTATCCTAGATCCCCCACTTCCCCTGTATCCTAGACTCCTGATTTCTCTGTTATCCTAGGCCCCCTATTTATCCTGTATCCTAGACTCCTGACTTCTCTGTTATCCTAGGTCGTCCACTTCTCCTGTATCCTTGATACCTAATTCCCCTTATTATTTCGGTGGTAAAGCCTATATGTTGGTATAGCGTTCACTACATAATTTTAGAACGTACGTTCTCGATACCTAGAAATTCCATGTACTACCTGCAAAAGAGCATCTCCTAGCTCTCCTTCACACGTTGGAACCCCACTCATTTCTTCTCAGCTACAGGCATCATCATGCCATCATCCATCCCCATCATCGAGACGCTATCGGATTGTGTATCCTCGTCAGCCAAAAACACTTCCGTTCCAAATACAGGCTCTGCATACGGCAGCTGCGTGCGCCCGCGTGCCAGGATCTGTCGATAGTTGCCAGAGTCACCTTCGTAGCCATCGTGATCCCATGGTACCCATGAACGGGCGTTGCAATAATGACATACATACGACCGACGGAAGCGATCTTCCGTACGATTCGGATAGGAACGGTGCAGCAAATGTGAGTGGAAAAAGAGCACATCACCCGGTTCTAGCGGCACCGGAATCGCTGGTGGATAGTTTGCTGCGACTTTGGAGAGCGTATTCACTTCGTCATCCAAATGGCTGACGTGCTGCACCGCATGCAAATCTTCAAACGCGCTTAACGCGTGAACGTTACCTCCCCCGACACCGTCCGGTGGATAAATCGGTTCATGATTTGAGCCAGGTACAACCCATAAGCAGCCGTTTTCCTCATCGGCTTTTTCCAAGGCAATCCACGCCCCGATTAATGTATCCGGGTGGGTTTTGATGTAACAGGCATCTTGATGCCATCCTTGGCCACCTCGACCAGGCGGATTTAGGAAAAGCATCGATTGCAAGGCATAAATATCCGGCCCGATTAACGCTTCGGTCACATCGAGGATACGAGGATGGAGCATTCCGCGTTCCGCAGCCGCTTCTAATCTCGAGAGCATATGAATGCGGGTAGCCTTGGCAAATTCCTCTTTCAACGGATTATCATCCTTATTTCCTGTTGCAGAAGAAGGAGCTTTTTCTTTACTCAAGCGTGATCGTTCCGCCATGTCGTAGAGCTCTGCGATGTCTTCTTTTGATAGGAGACCCTTCACAATCAGATATCCTTCCCGGTGGTAGTGAGAGTAGTCTTTGACACTAACCAAATAACGATCCAGACGCTCTCTAGACTTAGGTGTGTAATATGTCCCCATCTATGAATTCCTCCTAGTTAGTTCCTGCTTATACCCTTATTTTGCAAGAAGATGCGGATATTCTCAATGGATCAAAACCTCTAAACGATGTGTTTATTTGATATCCATTTGGACATGAATATGACGATTAAGGGGGTACGGGGTATCCGAATCAAAGGCTAACTCTGCCGTATGGCGGTAAAGTGGATTTTGACATTGAGCAATGTACGCTGTTGCCGTAATGCCACGGATTCGTTTATACATTTTGGAAAAATGATGCTCATCCCCGAAGCCTGCCCAGTAGGCAATCTGTTTTACCGTTCCGGCCCCGCGCATCATGAGCTCCTCTGCCCGAAAAAGCCTGCGCTCAAGCAGCATCCGCTTCGGAGTAAGGCCCATAGCCGCTACGAACATACGGGTAAAATGTTCATGCGACCAGCCAGATTGACTGGCGATCGCTTCAATGGTGATGGCTTCGGCGAGATGCTCCTCCATATAAGCAATCGCTTTCAAAATAGGCGCTGGCATAGCACGTGCCGTGTTCCCCGTCATGCTGCTTGCATTTGCGGAAAGCTCTTCTAGTGCCGCTGCAAGCAGGACCGCCAGCCGGCTTTGCCAGCCTGTGGCCTGTTCATTGGCCATGCGCAGAATACGCTTCATGAGGTTAGCTACAAGCATATTCCCGTTCTCGGCGAACATGACTTCCCCGCCGAGCAAAGAGGAAAACCGCGCTTCCTGCAGCAAAGCCTCATAATCGAAGTGGACAAATAAATGACGCACCGGCTTGTCAGGTGCGAACCTATAGCGATGAGATTCACCGGGGCGGGTAAAAATAAATCCGGGTGATGCGAGTGGAATTGCTCTTCCTTCCAGCTCATAGATCGTGCCTGCACCGTCTGGAAAATAGACTAATTCATAATCAGATATTGTTCTTGTCTCAAGAATATAACCAGCTTGAACGACAACATCACCAACATGATGTACGATAGGCCAACCTTGTATTTCCTGATGGGATGTTTCTTTATCCAATCTGCTCATCACCTTTACGTCGTGTTGCTGCCTCTACCGTTCTGCAATTGTTCTGATACCACTGTAAACGAAAGCAGCCTTGCTCAGCAAGACTGCTTTACGATTCTATTCTTTTCAAATGTAACTCGGTAAGTTCATCTTCAAGCAAATGGTCAGCACTTGGATCCGCTACCCTGAAATAAACCGATTGCCCGTTAGGATCTGGAAACTCCGTCAAGACGAGGTCCAAATCAGGTTGATTTTCAGGACCATGCCGATATGGCCCCCAAGCTTTCAGGCAGCAGGTAGACCCCTTATCCATAACCCCCCCGTCGTTATGCTCACCCTCAATGGAACTGGTATCACAAGTGACTAGTCGCAGGTCCATGTCTGCCATTCCACTTTGTTTAGCGGGATTCAAGCAATAGACAATAGGCCCTCGCATAACAGCAACCCTGCCTGATTGGGCTTTCCTACCTTTTATTAATCGATAGGGCATCGGTAATTCCAGCTTCACTTGATCTCCCGTGCTCCACTCGCGATCCACCTCCAAAAACTTCCCCGAGACAGCCCCCGTCGTCATCACTTCATCATTTACGCTTACACTTGCACCCTTGCACCACTTAGGAATGCGCAGCTTCAGAACAAATTGCACAGACTCTGTCACATCGATATGCAGCTTAATATGCCCTGATCGCGGATAGTCCGTTTCCTGCCGCAGGATGAGAGTTGTCACAGCTCGGTTTGATGGATCAGATTTAGTGGTTCTCTCTTCACTTGTTCGATCGATCTTACTCGCTCGATCTGTCTTGCTGATTGGAGACGTCCATTCAAACCTTGCTTCTGAAGCCGTATACAGATTCACGGCCACCCCATCTTCGGTGCGATAGTACACCATTTCTGGCAGTGCGGATATGATTCTTCTGTAGTTATTCGGACAGCAATACGTGTCCAGATGGAAGTAACGTCTTTGCCCATCAAAAGGTACATAGTACCTAATTTTCCTGCCATCCGGTGATTGTGCGGCGAACAATCCGTTGTATATCGTCCGTTCCATTACATCGCCATAACTGGCATCTTGCGTATGCTTCATTAACATATCCAATAGAAAGATCCAATAAGCGGTTGAACACGTCTCACCTAGATGACCCAACCCTTCTTGGGTATCCTGCCAGCATTCATTTTCACCCGCAACACCTGTGATCACCATGCCATCTTGATTTAGCATAAAATCCATGACCTGCTCGATTTGCGCCTGTATCGCATTATCTTGAATATGGGCGTGTAATTTAAATTTGACGAGGAGTCTGCTCAAATAATCATAAACATGCCCTTCTACGTTGTTCAATCGTCCTTTGACAATCGGTCGTTCCCATTCTTGAAACCGTCTAAACTCCGTTAAAAAAGCTAAATATTTAGGTTCATTGGTTTGTTCATATAGCGCCAGAAAAGCTTCTTCCGATCCTAATGTGCCAATATAGATTTCAGGGAGCGCCTCTGGTGTCGCTTTCCATTGCTTCATTAGATAATCAGCAAGCTGGCATGCCGTATGGAGTGATCTTATCTCATGCCAGTATCGATAATCCGATACCAAGCCCACGATCAAATAGGAAATCTCATGGATATCCCACAACCGATTAAACCTAGATTCCATGGGCATGATGCCGATGTACCCATCCGCCTCTTGCATAGCGACTACTTGAGAAATCACACGTTCCCTAAGATCGGTTATCGCCGCATCTTGCTTATAAGCAGCAAGTCTCGCCAATGCATCGATCAGCTTCCCCAAACCGACATAGTCGCCTAGTTCCTGTTCGTTATGCCATTCTTCTTGAAAAGGGGATAGAAAATCACGCTCCACGTTGAGAGCTAACAAGTTGTTAACAGCCGTCACGTCGATGCGTCTACCGATTTCGCCACCGATTGTGATCTGCCGGATATCGATCGTTTCCATAGCTTTCCTTATTTCCACCGTACTCACTCCCGACTAGGGTCATTTTACAGTTTCGTGTTCTATCCGCATGTGTTATGGGAACCACAATGACCAAGTGCACCGCCCTCAAGGAAGAATCGGCGTGCATTTCTAGAAAAACCGGAAACCGGCCAAATCATGGAGACGACCAGCTTCCGGCACCTTACTATCACATTTTAATCCACAATCCCATATGTGTTTAATTCTGTATCATAATTAGCTGGCAACGCCTGAACCGCGGAAGTCGTCGACTTGGCATAAGCCACCATGTTGAGAATCATCCGATCTGCCACAGGCTTACCAATATTGCTCATCAAATCAAACGTATTGACGGTGAATTTACCCGCGTACTCATTATAGGTTCCAATCAAGAGCCCATCCGCATAGGAGTTGCTGCCGTTATCATCAATGGAGAAGGCAGTTGTCACCGTAGGCGCCGTAATATTGCGCAAATATTTCACAGTACCCAGCATATCGCCGTACACATCAGGTGACATCAATTTCGCTGGTAATGTGTTAAGAATGCCTGTCGGTTTAGCTAGTTGCTCCGCATGATAGAGCCAGCCCAAACCGTTATACACGCCGCTTTGGTCCCCTTTATTGGCCACTTTAATCCATTTGTTTGGCCCGGTATTGCCACTGAACACATTGCTGGATAAGAATACGATCTGCGCTCCGCTTGCTGCTTTCTTGTACAATGGCCGCCATGTCGCTGCATTATTCGTTACCGAATTGCCCACAACAATGACCTCATTGTTCAGTGATTCACTTGCGTTATACTCATGCAAAGTAGCGCCTTTGCTCGTAAGTAAATCCCTTACGGCTTGGGTAACGCCTAGCACCGTCACTTGACCAAGGCTGCCTGGGTGATTCGCCGTGCTAAACACTTTGAAGCCCAGCGTATTGCTTTTCGCATTCGTTACAGTGTTCAGTGTCGCGTTCAGCGTATAATCGCCCTCGACCAAGCCAGGTACGGTGATATCCGCATCATAAACCGCATAACTAAATGGCGGATTCGTGCCGCTTGGGATCACAATATTAACGTTCTGCGTCCACACGGCTGTTCCCCCTGCATTTTTAATCGTCAGCGTTGATGGATACGTACCCGCCGTAAGAACATCTTCATTCGACAGATTCACTCTGACGTGGAAAGTGCTATTCGTGTAGATCGTCATCGGATTGACGAACAGATTCCATTTCAATTCGGCCCAGCCATCTTGAAGTACAGGGAGAATATCTGCTTTCCAATCTCGGAAGTTTGTCATAATTCCTTCTTGCGATCCGCCAGAATCCGTAAGACTGGTTAAGCTGTAACCCATGATTTTCGGATTGCTCCGAATCGTGCTGAACAATTGCGCCCTTTGCTTGCTCTCTGATTTTTGACTGTCGATCGCTGCATCTTCGATATTCGGATACACACTAGACATCCCATATTTCGTCCAAATCGCATTCAGGGCCGCTATTTTATTCGTTGTCCATGACCAAGGCACGACTAGTGGTCCCGCGTTGTATTGATGGAGCTTGCGATCTTCATCAATCGCGTTGAACATGCCTCCAACACCCGCTTCAGATACAAAAATATTGTTTGTCGTGCTACCGAGACTTGCAAAGGAGTTGATGAAATTCCATGTATTTGGAAACGTATTATACACATGAACATCACCCGCTCCTGGGGTAAACGCTCCCGCCGGGTTCATCGGCAGGAGATCCGAAATGCTTCCTGTCGATACAGGAGATGTCGGTGATTCCCCTCCGAGGTAGACATTCCATGTGGAGGAGCCTGGATTGGATGCCGATCCGGTCGTGAGATCATTATCCCACCGTGCACTGCCCAACATGACTAACTTGGTCGTGTCGATGGTACGAAGCGTAGGCAGGAAGTTTTTCGCTGCTGTATAGACGGCATTATTCTTGTTTTCATTCAAAAGCCCGAACATAGCTACGCTCACTCGATTGCGGTCTCGTTTGATCACATCAGAAACAGATAGATTGAATTTACTTGCGTCAGACAAATTCCACGAGCCCTGATGCTCCTCATAAATGAGGATGCCTTTCTCATCGGCCAAATCCAACTGCTCGGGCAGTGCCGCTGCTGCAATCGAGCGATACATATTGAAGCCAGCCTGCTTCAGCTTATCAAAATCCTGTCCCAAGAGACTCATATCGCGAGCCGTCCCTTGCACATTCACGGGATCATAGAAATTCTGATGAACGCCTTTGAGGAAGATCCGTTGGTTGTTCAGCATGAAGTAGCCGTTCACGATACGGAAATCTTTGAAGCCAAACCTTGGAATGGCATAAACATCTGTTTTGCCACCCGAAACGGCAGAAATGCTGAGCGAATAGAGGTAGGGATCACTCGGGCTCCATAAATGGACACTCGGTACTGTTACTGTCATCGTGGACACCGATTGCCCTGTAGGCGCTGTCACACTGGCATTCACCGTGCCAATATTGCTGCCATTAAACACACCGTAAGCGGTGCTAAGTGTAACCCCTTGCGATGCCCCCGTGTTATTTTCAAGTGTGATCTGTAGATCAATATTACCCGTGGAAATATCAGGTTTAGCATATACATCTAGCACCCTCAGCTTCGGTTGTTTGACCAAATCAACATGCTGTACAATCCCGCCATTATCCCAAAAGACTGGCACAGCTCCACTGCTTAATACGCCCTTCGGATTTTCCACTCTTACGGAAATGAAATTGCCTCCTTGGACTAGCGCAGAGGTAACATCTACCTCGAAAGGTGTGTCTGAGCCTTCATGGGTACCCAAATTCTGACCGTTGACCCATACCTGCGATTTATATTGCACAGCACCAAATTTAATATAATATTTCATATCAGAGGCAACCGTTAGATTGGCATTGAAGAAGCGCCCATACCATGTTATGCCGTTATAGCTAGGGAATGCCTCATAAATGGTTCCCGGTACTTGTATATTCATAGCTGAATTAAAGGGATAGTTCGCGACATTGAACCATTGGCTTGAAATGCCCGTATTTCCCGTGTCTTGGGCAATTCGCCAACTGCCATCAAGCGATTGCTTCGTTAGACTTGCATCTGGTGCAGGTAATGTTCCCGCGACAAAAACGACATCTCGCAAATAGTTGTCAGCCGCAGAAGGTACGACATTGGGACGCTGGCCCACATTGGCAGTGAATCGACCCGCTTTCATCGGATAACTCAGATGGGAACCATTGTTGCCTGCATTCGGCAAGCTAGTCAGCGGGATTGCCTTGTTCGTATCCGTGCCGGTTGAAACTGAAACCGTATAATCGATCAGCTCTGTGATTGAAATCGGCGTTGGCAGCGAATACGTAATCCACCCTGCTGTTCCACCATACGTAATCGTGTAAGGTCCTCCAACAACGGTATTATCATGATTACGCCAGATTCGCGCTGTATGGCTGCCCGATTCCGCTGCAGTCGCATAGACCCGGATTGCCGTAATTTGACCAGGAACGGATGATTGAAAGACTTCCCCCAGCTCTACCGGAAACCCGTTGTTAACGGAAGGTGCCGTTGTCGTGTCTGTGAAGATTTTCTCTGACGTGATCGTGTCAGGTACAAATTCAATATCCCGCAAGTAGCTCTCCCCCCCAGATGGTGTCGTTGCTGGCATCGCGCCCATCGTATCTGTAAATCGGGCTGAATTGGCAGGCCAATTCACATGCTGTCCATTGCTGCCAGCGCTGGCATTCGTACCGCCGCCCCAATAATAGCCTGTGTCCGTACCCGTCGATACCGAAACGGTATAGTCCGTACTCGGAGATATCGCTAGCGGCGTTGGCAGCGAATAGGAGACCCAACTGTTAACACCCGTAAATACAGACGATGGCACTGTGAATTCCGTAAGCTTCGCGCCATCTGAATTCCGCCAGATGCGAGCCGTATGATTGCCAGATTCTTGCGAAACGGCATACAGTCTAACCTTTGTAATTTGTCCCGATACGGTGACATTGAACACCTGCCCCAGCTCGTGTTGGGTAGCGTTACTACGTGCTGTTCCAGCTAGGCTATCCGCGAAAATTTTCTCCCCAGTCGTCACGACAGTGTCATAAGCAAATGCATCAATAGAGGAATAATAACCTGCAGACGAGGCATTCTTCGTGTTAGTCACGACCACTTTAATCGTATGACTGGCATTCGTCAGGGACGTGTTGCTGTATAACACTTGCTGCTTCAGCCATGAGCTTGCGTACATATCTACCGTCGCCACCAGGGTTCCATCGATATAGACCTGCGAGATGCCACAGTCCACATTCTTCGGGCCGATCCATTTAATCGATGTACCCGTAAACGTATATTGCGCATAATTCCCGTTCGTAATTGCATAATGCTGATCGTTATTGATGTATCCTGAAGCACCGGTCGTATCATACGTCCATGCACCTGAATAGGTAATGGAGCCGTTGTTATCATTGATTTGTGTATCTGTTGCGAATGCCTGCTGTACCGGCAAGAAGGACATGAACATAACCAAAATAAGTAAAAATGAAAGCAGCTTGGCGCTTGTGGTGCTAGTGTGCCATTTTGTGCTTCTGGTGTGTTTTGCACTTCTGGCGCTTGTTATTTGCCGGAACCATCTCATTTATTTTCCACCTTCCACCTTGTCATTTGTGCTAAAGCATGGATAACCCAAACACTTTTGCCTTGTACTAGCTGCTTAGTACCTAGCCAATCCATCTCCTCCTTCCTTTCGTCATGAAGAAATGAAAGCACTTACAACAATTTTAGTATACATTTATTTATTTTTGTAGTCAATTTACTTTTTCGATACGTTGACTAAAAATACACAGAATAAACGGCTACTCTTACAACGTAGAAGCTCCGCTTACCCCACAACATCAAAAAAAACAGCAACCCTAAGGTTACTGTTTCTCTCATCGCTCATTATTCTTCAAGATTTCATCATTTTCAAATCCAGGCAATTACAGTTGAAACGGTGTCACCCTCATCGTGAACTGATTCCTACCGCGCGGTCCGATCGTACCCGCACTTCCATTGTGAATCGCTTCTTCCAGTCCCCAGGTCGGGTAGCCAGCGAACGGTTCAAGACCAATGTTATAGTGCCTGCCATACCAGGGATACCCTTTGCTAGCGCCAAACTCCTGCCAATACCACAAGTACGGCAGCACCGCGCCATCCCATTCCACCTTCAAGCCCGCCTGTATGCTTGGATTCCGAACCGTGTACCACGCTTCAGATTCGAATCCGTACAGGTAGACAATGTCCGAAGCCGTTTCACGTTCAGGCAGGATCGACAAATCAAGTTCATTGCCCTGGTGATCTGACGCAATTGGCCACAACGGTGAGTCTCCACGCCTTATTCGTCCTGGCGCACTCATCTCAGATTCTGGAGTCTCGGTTTGAATACGCACCCCTTGCGGAAGCTCGATTACACAGCCCGGGCTAAGGAAGGGTTGGCCAAGTGCGATGTGCTGCCCCCACATGTACCGCAGGGCCACATCGCTTTCATTATCCAATTGCTCATGAATGGTCAACGCAGCTGAACCGCTCTCCAGCGTTAAGGTCTTCACGAGTCGGCAAGGCAGCTTCTTCGTTCGAACCGAGAAACGGACCGTGATCCGTTCAGGGACATCTTCGATGATGTCCACATCCCACGGCATTTGAGCCACCTCGCCATGTTGTCCGAATGCAGCTCCAGCATTTCCACTTGGCGGACCGCCATTTGGAAACACCTCCTGCCAGCCCCCCTCGTAATAGTCAATAAACGTGGACACGGCGTCTGGCGAAGTGGGTAAATAAGCGTTAGGATTATGTACGCCTTGCTCACTTAACCACATATAATCCAAATCGAGCGGTTTGTATAGAAATTCAAAAATATCCGTTCCCTTATCCGCCAGAATGGAAACACGAACGAGCTCATTTTCCATAACAATCGTCCGCATGCCTTGATACGTTACAGCATCATGAATGCGGCAGCCGTAATTGCGCTGTTTACGATATCGATTCAATCCTTGTTCACCTCATTCGTTAAGCGAATCCGTGTAATGTGCCATCGACCTAAATTGGACACGAATAGCTCTTGACCTCTGACGACACCGTTTGTTGGATGACAGAGCAGGTGCGCCTCTGGATCGTAGAACAGTAGCTCGACGCCCGTATCTTCCCTCCAGCGATAGATCAGCGAAGGCTCGTAGCAGCATATATACAGATTACCCTCGGCATCTAGTGTCAAGCCATCAGGCAACGCATCGATATTGGCAACAACGGTTTTTTCTCCAGCGGATCCATCAGGAAGAATGGGGATTCGACTAATTTGCCGTGCAAAGGTTTCTGCTACAAATAACGCATCACCAGCTGCCGTTAGCACAAGTCCGTTCGCAAATCTTAAAGGCTTATTATACCACAACTGTCCCTTGCCCGTTGCCAAATCAAAACGCCATATCCCAGGCCCTGCCTCATACGGATCGTAGCTATCGCTAACATAAAGCACCCCGCGAGCTTGGTCCACCACAGGTACATTTGGTACACGGATTTTTCTCCCTTGGCCATCTCCTTCAGCGAAGGGCAGCAATTCCCCATTGTGCGGATTGAAGCGAAATACGGCACTATGTTTTAGATCGCAAGTATATAATATGCCTGCTTGATCAAAAGCAAGCCCGAGCGTGAACCCCTTCGTGGAAGCCATCTCCTCGATTCGACTGCCATCGGACGCTATCCGGTAGATTTCTCCCTTTTCGCCACCACACCAGATATTTCCATACTCATCGAAAACGAGACATTCTGGATGGTTAAGCTGCGGTTCCGTAAATATACCGTCAAAAAACACCTCACCATCCTCGAACGGGATGACTGCTTGTTTGCCTTGCCAGCTAGGATAATAAGCCATCTGATGTCCTCCCTTTTAACGGCGATGATCCGCCCAACGATCGTTCGGCACAAGCGGAAACCAATCTGGACGCGATGGATCACGGTCATAAGGATAACCGCCGAATTCCTTATACATTTCTGCATATTCGCGAACTTTGTCCAGATTGACCTCGATCCCCAAACCTGGACCCTCTGGCACGCTAATCGCGCCATTCACATATTTCATTTTACCGCCAACGAGGATATCGTCCTGCAAATGGTGATAATGCGCATCCGCCGCAAAAGCTAGATTCGGCACAACAGCACCGAGGTGCAGCATCGTCGCTAATTGAATCCCTAACTCGCCTGAAGAATGTACGGCAATCCCGAGTTGAAATGTTTCACAAACGCCTGCGGCCTTGATGCACTGGCGAATTCCACCCCAAAAAGTCGTATCAAGCAGCACGACATCGATTGCGGGATCAAGGATGTTCGCAGCTAATTGTTCGAAATTCACGACGACCGTATTCGTAGCTGTCGGGATTCGCACCATGGAACGAACACGGCGCATGCCATTTAAGCCCCAAGTTGGGTCCTCGAAATAGTCATTGTTAAGCCCCTCAATCGCTTGCCCGAAACGGATCGAATCCTCAACAGACAAGGCTGCATTCGGATCATAGCGAAGCCGATCCTCGGGAAAAGCTTCCGCCAACGCTTTATAACAGGCCAATTCATAGTCTGGATGAAAAACGCCGCCTTTGAGCTTATGCACGTGGAACCCGTGCTTTTCCTTCAACTCTGTGCAATGGGCTACGAGTTGTTCAATTGTGCGAACCTCGCCCTCACCCGTTTGCTCGTTAGGCAGCCGATAGAATAAATAGCTGGCGAATTTGACCTCATCACGGACTTTACCGCCAAGCAGCTGATGTACGGGTAAGCCGAGTTTTTTCCCCATAATGTCCAAACAAGCGAATTCCACCGCAGCATGTAGCTGTGTACGATTATTGTACAAACTCGCCGTTGGATTGCAGATTTTGAAACGAAGTTCCTCCAGCTGAAACGGGTCATGTCCGAGGAGATAGGATTTCAATCCAGCGAAAGCAGCTTCTGCACTTTCTCCTCCTCCACCCATTTCCCCATATCCAATGATACCTTCGTCCGTTTCCACTTCAATAATTGTACGTACGAACTTCCCCCAGTGAGCCCCATTACTATGACGAAGCGGTGCTTCGAGCGGCATCATGACCGTTGTTGCGCGGATATCTGTGATTTTCATGTTCCTAACTCCTCTTATTCTGGCAAATGCACGCCTAATGCCGCTAGCATGCCGCCATCGATTTTGTACTCTGCGCCTGTAATGAATCCGGCCTTATCGCTGGCTAGGAATGCGATCAGCTCACCGACCTCTTCCATCGTCCCCACGCGTCCAATCGGGTGCATGTTGCCCCAAGAAGCAAGCACCTCTTCTTGTGTCTGCTCACCTTTATGCTGATCTGCTGCCCAACGCAGCATCGGCGTATCGACGGAGGCAGGACAAACGACGTTCACCCGAATCTGCTCATGGGCATGATCTAAAGCCATCGCACGTGTCATCGCATTAATGCCGCCTTTGCTTGCCGTGTAGGCGACAACCCCTTTTTGCGAAGCGAACGCCTGCACAGAGGACACATTCACAATGGCGCCCTTACCGGCTTTGCGCATTTCCGGAATCGCATATTTGCTCGTTAGAAACATACCCTTCAGATTAATATCCAGCACTTCATCCCATACGAACTCACTCGTTTCCGTTGCGTCCCCATACCGCTGCACGCCTGCACTGTTGACCAGGATATCGAGTCTGCCATACGTTGCAATGGTGAATCGGATTAACTCCTGCACTTTATCTGAATAGCGAACATCCGCATGCTTGAAACGAACTTCCAATTGTTCATTTCGCAGCATGCTTGCCGCTTCTTCTCCATCATCGGTACGAGAGCCGCAAATCACAACGCTGCAGCCTCCCTGAGCCAACCGTCTGGCTGCACCAAAGCCAATCCCTTTCGTACCACCTGTAACCAACGCGACCTTGCCTTTGAACTCTTGGAACTGTTGTAACTCCTCCATCGTATGGTCTCTCCTCCCTTAAATAGCGAGTCTATTCATATCCGTTATTTTTTGGCTAAAATACAATCATCTACAACATAAGAGGTTGTATCGTTATTTTGCCTGACGAGGAAAATCGCATCGTCCAACGTACCTGTCCAAGCTAAATTCACAGTGCCCGTCATGAGCGTCCAACCCGTGTCATTGATCGTACCTGTAATGGTTGCTTCGTGCCAGGCGCCTCCATAATTAAGAGAAATGGTAACTCGCGCATCCGTTTTGATACCGGAAGATGATCTCACCCAGGCAGATATGTTATATGTGCCCTGCCCATTCATTGCGAGATAGCTTGACATATGCTGGCCAATCCAGGAATCCACTTGTGTCCGACTCGCCGCTTGCGCAGCATACGAGCCATTCATTGGCGTTGGACTCGTTACTGTACTCGCAGTCAACTGTGATGTCGTCCAGCTTGTTGTACCACTTTCATAACTCGGGTTTTGCAGCACATTTGTCGTTTTCATTATGGAGACTTTATCAACATAATAGTCGGTCGTATCATTATTTTGACGAACAAGGAATACCGCATCTGTATTGGCTAGCGTCCCAGTCCATGCTGCATCAATGACGCCTGAAATTTCAGTCCAGCCAGAAGCATTAATCGTGCCAGTCATACTATACTCATGCCATGCGCCGCCATAGAATACAGCGACCGTGACACGGGTATCATTCTTAGTCCCAGAAGCCGACCTGACCCAAGCTGAAATATTATAAGTTCCCATCCCTTGCGCTGTGAGCGCATTTCCGATATATTGGCCAACCCACGAGTCAACCTGCGTTCTGCTTGTTGCCTGTACGACTTTGCTTCCATCTACGGGTGCAGGTGTACTAACCGCATTGATAGATAAACTCGCTGTCGTCCATCCGCCAGTTCCACTTTCGAAACTAGGATTGTTCAGAATTTCTGTACCGCCGCTGCCTGTTGAAAGCGTTGTAGGATATGAACCGAATAATTGCACTTCGCTAATCCGAGCTAAATTATCCATACTTTGATTTGGATTCGTTACGTATAAACGCCATAATTGCGCCGTGATCGGCGTAATCATTCTGTCTGTCGAATTCGCCGTATTGCCTGTGACGGCATCCGCATCAACCCAACTCGAACCGTTATAATACTGCAGCTTATAATCCTTCGTATTGTAGCAAGTACAATCCCCTGCGGCTCCGGAGTGAGCAACTGTCCAGCGATTGACGGCATAAGGAGCTGTTAGATCAAGTTGCAACCAGTGAGTCCCCGTTGCACTGCCTGAAATCCATCTGGAGTTTATACCGACTGTCCCATCCACCGCTCTTCCTGCTTCATTTCCAGGTGCGGAGAAATCATCACTCGGTGTGACAAGTGTATGATACGCAAGATCTCCACTGTTATTGATATACACATGTTCGAATTTGACTACACCTGGTGCATCAATCGGATCAATACGCACCTGTTTAATCGTTCCGGACCAGAGTGAATTGGCACTCATGTTGATCACATAATTCTTCAACAGCAAATCGCCAGATGAGATTTGGAATTTAAGCGATTTCGATTCAGAGAAGCTGGGATCTGTTGTAGTCGTGAAATAGATCTGTGCATTTGTAACAGCCGACATGTTTTGTAAACCCAGAGATATGTAACTATTGGCTGCCGCATTAATTCCTAAATTATCAGGCGATAAGATATAGGGATCGTTATTGGTGCCGACCATATCATAAATATTATTCAGCACATTGTTCCCGCCGTTCCAGCCATTCGCATTCCCATCAGATTCCCACGTGAAATCGCCTTGGTTCACAACGCGAACTTTATTCATGCTCGTATACGTATTGCTCCCTTGCGTGATGGTGAGTTTCAGGTCATAATCCCCTGCGGCTGTTCCTGAAGGTACCGTTAACGTATACGCATTCGATACATTCGTCCATGAACTGCCTCCAAGATTAGAGAATGAGCCTGCGCCCCCGGCGGAAATCGTCCAACCTGCCGGTCCCGTAATGGTATAAGTGCCGCTGAGCGTAGTACCTGCGGTATAATTGCGAATCCGTACGGGTAAATCCGCTGAGCCACCGCTTGTGGATAAGGTATTCACAGCAGGCATAATCACACCTGATAGCGGCTGCGCCAAAACAACAAAAGTCGAAAACTGGACCGAGCTCGATCCTCCATATGTCGCGGTAACCGTTATGTTATTTTTGTTCCAGAGCGCGCCACTTCCTACGGTTACGGTAAAGGAAACGTTTTGCGAAGCTCCTGCAGCTAGACCTGTGTAAGCAGTCCCACTCGAACTAGCCAATGTCCATCCGCTTGGAATCGCAATAGAAGAATTGCCTGTAATGGCAGATCCTGTTTTATTCGTGATTTTACCCGCGATGACGACCGTATCCCCTTGCACTCTTGTCGGATGATCAGGTGCAAATTCCAATCGGACACTTGGATCTAGATCGGTAAGTCCGTGTGAAGATACATAGCTTTTATAAGCGGCGTTGCTTAAGCCAAATACGTCTTGCATCGCATTCAGGAATCCGTAACCGTATAACGTATCCGGTTGAATCATGCCGCCTTCTCCCGTTTCATTCCATGCATAAAAGGAGGCATATCCGTTGGCTGATGCTTTCGTATCGAGCAGGTTCTTTGCTGCGGGAAGCACGCCATAGCGGAAACTATCTGGTTTCACTGGCTCTGTAATCCCATAATCGATAGCATATTGGGTGCCGTTCGCCCAGCCTGGGTAACCAGTGCCCCGCCAAGGGTTCGGATTAAACTGCGACGCGCCGTTGCCAAGTAATGGATACGAATATCCAGTATTATTATCGTTGCTATTCAGCGGCATGAAGCCATCTACACCATCGCTGATATCCGAAGCATTCGGTGAATTGTCTGAGGTGATGAAAGGCGTCTGCATACCGGCAGCCGTGATCGCACTCCGAAGTTGGGTAATCGCGTTACTCAGACCGCTGTCCCCGCCCATTCTGCCTTTAAACGTATTAATTGAAAAGAAATGAAAATACGGTCTGCCGTCCGGAGTTTTGTCATATTGACCATCCTTCATGAAATTAACGATGGCAGGGACAATTTTTGAATTCCAATCGCTGGCAGGATAATCGCCGCTGTCTACGTACATGAGATCGTATTTAAGCAAACTCTTATATGGCGAATTCGTATAATTCGTTAGTGCTTGCTGGCCTGGATTCGCTTGGCCTCCTCCCCAAATGTTCCAGAACCAATAGAACGTGAAATGACCTAAACCTCGGCTAGCCGCTTCAAGGATATGTTGATCCATCACGGATTGTTGACGATCATCGTACCAGCCATCAATAGGCTCACGATCTGGAATTGGACCGAAAGCGAACGGCCCTGGCGCAGTCAGATCATCTCGAACACCGCCATAAGGATCATTGCTGCGATAAAACCGTTTTTGTGTAAGCGTGCTCATGGTTACGTTTAATTCAGGGTTCCAGTCTGTAAAATAAATGGCTCCAATGTCATACGATGTAGCACTCGCTTTTGCCAGATGAGCGAATAAGGGCAAACAAGTACCTAACAAAACTAGAAACAAAATCCGATTTATAATTCGTTGCGCTTGCCTTTCCATGGACATGACATTTCCCCCTTAGGACGAATGGGTTGAACCTGCGAGCCATTGACTTCGGGTCAACAACTCGCAGGCTTAGTTCCTAATTCATAATCAGTTTCACGTCATCAATAAAAGCTGTATTATCTCCAGTCGTCGTACCGATGAATTTGATCGTATGTGCACCTGTGGTGACCGTAAACGCACTTGTCGTGAAGCTGGCAAACGTACCTGACGTCGGCGTATAACTGCCTACTTTCGTACTATCCACATAGACATCAAAGGATTGCTGACCACCGAAGTTCGTCCGTTTCGCGGCTTGGAATGACAAACTGTAGGACCCTGCTGTGCTGAAATTAACCGACTGCGAGATTTGCCCACCGTACTGGATCAAAGCACATTGCACACCTTCTGGGGCTGTAGCGCCAAAAGCACTTCCACTGTGCTGTATTGCTGTCAAACTGTCGAACGTCCATCCGTTCGTCATTGGCCCATACAGATATGTACTGGTGCTCGGTGATTCAAAACCAGCATTCGCAAGAACGGTGGTGCCATAAGCTTCAATCTCGGACAACCCGACATTCGAGCCTGCACCAGAAGTGACCGTAAATTTCATCCACGTGACCGTTTTATTCGGGAACGTAACTACGAGGGCCCCGCCATTGTTTGGAAGAGCACCGACACTAACCGATGAATTATCGCTAAAGGTAAGTGTCCCCGCCGTAATCGTATCCGTTAAGTTAGGACGATCATATAACTTAACCGTATTCAGCGTTTGCGCGCTGCTCCAATTTAATTGAATCCAAGGTGTTGTTTGCCCATTGGAAGCCCACTCGCCAACATCCGCTTGACCGATAATACCATCGATTGCTTTCGCACCCGCATATGCTGCACTGAATTGCGACGAGACACTAACCGTTGCACTTGGAGCTATATTCCCGCTTCCGCTGCCGCCTGAGCCGGATGTATAAGCAATTGCAGGTGCCCAACTCGTGGAATCGTACGTATTGTCACCGTTATTCCCAACTTCGAATCGTATGATATCCCCAGCAGCAACCGATATGGTATCTAAGTTCGTATCAACTCCGCTTTGATCGTTATAAGCGATCGTTTGATCCGCGCTTGATGGCCAAATACGCGCACCATTCTTCGTAATCCTGGCGACAACTCCATCACCGCCGCCTATATCCGATTTCAATATGTGACCACGGATGCTTATCGTACCTGCACTAGGTGCTGTCCATGCACGTCCTGCATCACAGGATACACAATTGCCTGGATGCATCTCGGATATCGCGACCATCTGATTCGAATGGTTACTTGCATCCTGATACCAGCTTCGGGCTGTCCCATCATAGTAAGGAAGATTCGTCCAGCTGCCACCGTTCGGTTTATACTGATACGTCCACGCGTTAGCAACCTGTGAGTTTGAGAAATCATTCATCGCATGATACAGACCTTTGTTGGCATTCACATTATTGAGATTGCTAATCTGGCTCGTATTATCACCACTTAAGAATGGAAGTGAGCCTTCATTATAAAAATTATTCGTCATACTGCCCGTTGTCACTGCGGTTGAGCCATGTTGGAAGATGGAGCCTGCACCAACTTGCGGTGAACCACTTAGTGAGTGAAGTCCGTTCCCTTCAAATGTATTGCCGGAAGCCACTTCATTGGTTGCATGATCAGCCACACCCATGCCTGAATTAATATTTAAATATTCAATGCCCGGACCCGCATTTCGGCCAATATAGTTACCAATAAACTGAATGTTATTCGTTAAATATTCGTGATCAACCGCTGTTTGATCGTACGAACCCGTGTCCGCCGTATCCGTGATGATATTATTGATCAGCTTAATGTTGGAAGCTCTTCCTAAGAAGATCGCAGCCGTACCTGCCGATGTGTGACATGCTGCCACATTCTGGAGAACAGAGTTCATCACAATAGAGTTGCTCACGCCTGACAAGCGAAGAGAGTCGCTGCAGCCAAGCCCCGCATTTTGATAAGCCGTACCCGCATGCCCGTCATCATCATGAAAGTACAGATTGCTCATCACAAAATTCTGGAAGAGATTGTTTCCGTCGCCTCCATCCGATGAATTATAGCCGTTATAAGAATCCACGGAGAGACTATCCACATTGTGTGTGCCTTCGACATTCGTGATGGATACGTTTCGGACCGCATATTCAGAGCTTGTAAAAGCAAAACCAGAAGTCGTAAATAGAATGCCGGATGACATGAAAATACGATCACTAGCCGCTGTAGGATCATCGGTTGAAGCAGCGTGATTTCCATTCGATGGGTACGCGACCGTCTGCGCCGCCCAAACCCCTCGCATATCATGTACATATATATCGTTAAAGCTGAGACTATCGTGCGCCTTCGTGTTAAAGATCACATAGATGCCTACACCTGCATTTCCAACTTCAATTGAACTGATTTTCCAGTACGAAGGATTGACGATTTTGATACCCTTGTCAAACGTAGCACCGTTGCGGATGATCTTCGGACGGTTACCAGTCCCGTAAGCACCGATTTCCGCATAGCTAACAGAAGTCCCTGAGCCGGCGATGTCCATTTCTTGATTCCAAGTCGCGCCTCGCGCAAGCAGAATTTTATCACCAGCACCGAAAGTCTTCGTATTGATTTGATTAAATGTACACCATGGCGCACTCGTTGAAGTTCCTGGACCAGCATCACTGCAATTCGAACCTGATTGATTATTCACATAATACGTAGTACCACTTGCATAAGCTGGCATGGCTGCCGTAAATGTACCGAGTCCTATCACCATTGAGAGCATACTTGTGAACATAACTTTAGAAAAATATGATAGCTTCTTCAATTGTCCCACCTCTTTGTCATTTCGCATGGCTGATCTCCGCCCGATTTGAATCTCTCTATCCAACTACGATGTAAATTGAAACACCTCCTCGATTCGTTTCGAATCATTGCCATCTTCCCATTTGTGCAAAATGTCCGACATGAAGTCCCCCCACCTATGACTTGCAGGGTGGTTGGATAAGGAGGCGAACACATCGTCCAAATTGTCAGCCTCCATATAAGCGAAAAGCAGCCCTTCATAATAGTAAATACTGTATGATTTGAGGCCAGCTTCCCCGAAAGCAGCTAGCAATTCGGGGTCGACATTTTTATGCCGATCTACATAGGACTCATAGTTAGAAGGTGAAATACGAAGTACAAATGAAGCGCGAGCCATGGTGTGTGCCACCTTTCATTTAGAGGCGATTACGCCTGAAGTCGAATCCCGATGGAGCCTGCATTCACACGATGACACCAAGCCATCGCTTGCCTAGGATCGGCATATTCCGAGTCCCAGCCGATGTGATAATCGAATTCATAAAAGCCGCCAACGGTTGCTTTAAAATTCGTTTCCCAATAATTATTCAGCACCCATGCGTACATCGTTTTCGTTTCATGACGTAATGCAGTGTCCCCTGCCAGAAGACGTTTTTTAAAATCTAACGAGCCGAGCTGGATCAACGGTGTATCTGGAATCGCTATAGTAACGCCATATCCGCCATCCGTAGCAACAGCGCCTTCTTGAATACAGAAGTAATCAGTGTTCGTACCCGGCAGTTGGTCTTTCCAAGCGCGAATCATTGCTCCTGTCTTCTCCAACCACAAATCTTCACTGACTTCACCCTGACTAGCTTGGAATGGCAAGCCAATGTAGACGTTCTCCGGCTGCCAAATACTATCTTTATGCATACGCACTTGCACATCTGCCCTTGGCATTCCGGTATATAACGTGATGAGAACTGAATAATAGCTAATTCCTTGCACCTCATAATCGAATTCATAGGATGCAAACAGTGCCCCATTGGTGACTTCACGGACACCTGTCAGATTTCCAACCGAGCGTTTGACATGCGGACCCTTGCGGTTCCTTCCCATGCTCACACGGGATTCAACCATCTTTTCCTTCGAAGCTACCGGCGAAACCTCATACACAGGTGTAAATGCACCACTGAATGTATCCTCTTGGATCAGATTCATACCCGTCTCTTTGGCAATCCAGCTTGTAATTCCTTTGCCAGCTTCCCAAGCGATCTTCACGCCAGCCGATTCGATCGACGTTCCATCAAACCGAATTTCCGCAGGGTTACGCGTTCCTTCCTGTCCGAAATTCGTGGCAATATCGGATACACCATCCGTCCCACGAAGCTGAACAGATGAGATGGTTTGACCAGTAACGGTAGTCAAAAAGCGAATGAACAGCTTTCTTTCTTCCTTCGGCTTTAGCTTAGCGACGACGCAAATCATCGTCCCACGGGCGATCGTAAGCAACTGATGCGGCAGAACCTCCCCGCTTTCTTCCTCCACGATCTCGAAATCACGAGTAAACAACGACTGTTCCCAGTAATCAAAGTGAAGCTTGAACATATCTTCGATCGCATGATCATACGGATTGATAATCGCGTATCGAAAAGGCAGATCTACCGCAAGCTGAGCTTCCCCCTTCGCCGCAAGCACTTCATCCAACGTATCGTAAATGATTTGGTGCGCGCGTGTGGCGCTCATTTCCTTGCGCGAGCCTAAAGTTTGCACTAACGAGTTCCATGGCTCTTTGACTGAAGAAGAATAGCCCCATGTGTGTTCGGCAAACAGCGTTAATTGATATTCAGCTTCTTTCATCCGCTCGGCATCTGTGTGAATGCCTTTAGGGTCAAGTCTTCGCACTTGCTCCAACTGGCGCTGTGCTTCCCTGAATAACTTCGTCGCAGCCGCCGTAGAGCCAACACCGTCCGACCACCAATCCGGCCAATCTCCCCGGTATACGGGAATCTCTTGCGGTTGTCTCTGGACATGATCAAAAAATTCACCAAGCGTCATCATCTCGAGCTCCACCTGGTCCCCATATCGTTCATTCCATGTCCGAATAAAAGAAACGATATGGCCGCTAGGCGGCGCATTATCCGTGATGAGCCCTGACACCATCATCGGAACAAAATCATAGGGATGACCATCCATCTCCAGCTGAGACAGATATCTAAAAACCCGTGTTTCTGCGATTTCAAGGTGGTTATCCATGATTGCTGAGATCTGGAATTCGTCCTGCAGCATATAGGAATCTAACGCTCTGGGTACGAGTCCGAGATTATTTCCCAGGTGATAAAGGTCCCCGTTCCAGACCAGTAACTTCTTACCGTCTGGCATTTCCCACCAAAATGGGATTTGCTTACGCCCTAACGGGAACATCCCGTGCTGCGGATGCAGGCATGAGAAGAGGTGCTCAACGCCAGTATCAACCAGCGTTTGCGCGTAGCCCCAGCTCATCCCGTTAATATCGGCGATCATCGCCGAACGCATTTGGATACCCAGCTTTGCTGCATAAGCGAAGGATTTCTCTGTATTTTTTTGCAAAACAGGTTGATTGATTAGATCTGTCATGTTCAAATAGTTAGCTGTCAGCTCGATGTCTCCTCGACGAACAGCTGCCTCAAACTTCTCAATCAGAACGCTGTCGGACTTCGCGAGGAACCGCTCGACGGGCCAGAAATTTTCACAAACCCACTTAAAACCTTGCCATTCCGGCTTACTGCCATTCTCTACTAGTTCACAAATCTCGACTGCTTGACGTATAAAATCAATATGATAGCGTTCAATTTTCTCTTGACGCGCTGTATAACCGATATCGGTATGTGAATGGTGTAGGACCGCAATTTTCCACTTCTTGTTGAGTGCTTGCATGATGTCGGAGTTCCCCTTTCTACTGTTGCATGTCGATCTATAAATTACCCTTTCAAGGCTCCACTGGTAACTTGCTTGAAGAACTGTTTTTGTACGAGGAGGAATAAGGCCACTAGTGGAATTGTAGACAGCAGACACAAAGCGAAGACCGGTCCCCATTCCGTCGCATATTGACCTTTAAAGCTGAAAATCAGCGAGACTAGCGTTTGTTTCGTTTCTCCCCGCAAGAAAATAAGCGGATACTGGAAATCGTTCCAGATTGGGAAGATCGTTGTCACAACAACAGTACCTGTAGCCGGCAGGAGTAAAGGAAAGATAATGCGCCAGAACATATTAAATCGGTTGCATCCGTCTATTTTGGCAGCTTCTTCTAGCTCTCGTGGGATCGTCTTCGTAAAACCGACATAAATAAATGTCGCAAATGGGATGTTAATCGCTGTGTACAAAAGAACCAGCATGGTGCGTGTATTGGCAAGACCTAACGTCACACCTAGTTTAAATAATGGCACCATACTCACTTGTACAGGGATGATCATTCCGCTTAGAAACACCATCAGGATGAAGTTGAACAACTTGCCACCTCGGCGGGAAATCGCATAACCTGACATCGAGGAAACAGCGATTAGCAGTAAAATACTTAGGCAGGTGATGTAAAGCGAGTTCCCCAGAGATTGGAAAAAGCTAGCTTTCTCAAGCACTTTAGTAAAATTATCAAAGTAAGTAAAATCAGGGACTGTTAAGAAGTTGAACACATCGTGGTCCGTTTTGAAACTAGTAATAATCAATAAGGCGAATGGAAAGAATACCGCCAATCCACAGAGGATAATAATGATTTCAAGCAGCCAAAGCTTCCATTTTCTCATTTCCGTAACCATTAATATTCCACCTCTCTTTTCCTGGTGAAATATAGTAGAATCGAAGTCAGTGCCACAATAACGACCATGAAAGCAACCGATGCTGCTGTCGCATAGCCCATCTGCCGATCAACGAATGCGAATTTATACACTTTAAGCGCCATGGTTGACGTAGCGTCACCTGGACCGCCATTGGTCATCACGAAAGGAATATCGAAATACCGCATGCCACCTACGAGGAGCAGAAAGTTGATGACACTGAAGGAAGGCATAAGCAGCGGCAATGTAATATGCCATAGTCTGCGCCATGCGGAAGCGCCATCGATTTTGGCTGCCTCGTACAAATCTTCCGGTATGGACTGCAAGCCTGCCAAGTAAATGACGGCACCAAAACCAGCGGTCTGCCACTCATTAATAAGGACAATCGTATTTAAAGCCAACTTCCTGCTTCCAAGCCAGTCGTGGATTAGTCCGTCTATGCCAATCGTATGTAACAGCGTATTAAACACGCCGTCGAACTGTAGGATTAACCCCCAAATGACGGAGATAACCATCAGACTCATCAATTGCGGCAAGTAATACAACGTTCTAAGAAAACCACGGGACTTCAGTGGTAAATTCAGACCTAAGGCTAAAAGCAAGAAAAGCGGATTTCCAATGATCATTGTAATGACGGCAAAATACACATTATTCTTAGCCGATTGCAGAAACGACTCATCTTCAATCAAATAGTGAAAGTTTTTTAGTCCAATGAACTTCGGAGCACTCATGCCGTCCCACTCCGTTAGCGAGTAACCAAGTGTTCGAAACAAGGGATAATACACGAATACGAGAAAGATTAATAAGGCTGGTAAAACAAATAATAAGTATCCTAGCAAATTCTTGTGTGACGACTTCAAATCTCTCACCCCATCCGGAAATGGTTTCCGGCTGCCGATAGTGGGCAGCCGGATTGCTTAACCAGTTTTTATTATGATTTTTAGAAGGAGACAGTGGACTTATCTTTCTCGTATAACTTATCTGCTTGATCCAAGTCTTTCGGATCAAACTTTTTATCAGAAACCGTTTTAATGGTAATATCCTGTAACTTGTTCAGTACAGATGGCGGCAATTTAATTTGGAATTGCGGAGCCGTAGGCAGTGTTGAAAGGGCATTAACAATATCTTTCATAGCTGAGAATTGGTAATCCGCCGTTACACCCTTAATACCTGGTAATGAGTTTTTATCTTTCAAATAGATAGGCAAAATATCTTTATCCATAAGAATGGATACATAATCTTTGGCTTCTTGAATATGTTTGGATTTTGCATTTACGGAGATCGATACGTCTACACCAGAGATTAACGTGGATTTTCCTTTTTCGTCGAACAACGGGAAGAATCCAGTGTCTACTTGAGGCGTCTTTTTGGCTACGTCAGCCAGGAACCATGGTCCGAAAATAACCATTGCCGCCTTACTGTCCGCAAACATTTGCTGCTCTTGGTCATAATTGATTGTTAATGCATTCGTATTCAAGTAACCTTTTTGCGCTAACTGTTCGATTTTACTGAATGCATTATTAACTTCAGGTGAATTCACTTTCGCTTTGCCATCAAATAGATCCTTTTCAAAATTAGGATGAGTGCCATACGTTGAATTTTCGATAATTGGTAACGTCAGAGCCCATGCTGTCCAATTGTCTTTGAACCCGCCCGTAATTGGCGTGACACCACTCGCTTTAATTTTTTCGCAGACGGCTAAGAATTCATCCCATGTTTTAGGTGCTGTAAGCCCTAGATCCGTGAAGATCTTTTTGTTATAAAGCACGCCGAACGTCGCTGTATTCAAGCCGGCGCCATAAAGCTTACCATTATATGTATTCGCATCTTTGAGTGCGTCCAACATTTGCGGCGCATATGGCTGATCGGATAGATCTACGGTATAACCAGCTTTAGCAAGAACCGTAGGTGTCTGGTTAAAGAAGACATCCGAACCTTGACCTGCAGCGAGATCCGTATTCAGGATTTCCGTTAGTTTAGCACCAGGTACAACCTTATAATCTAGTTTCGCGTTCGGATATTTCGCTTTGAACTTTTTCTCTGCTGCTTCTACATATGGCTTAGATTCTGTCTCGGACCAGTAGTAAACACTTAGCGTGAATGGATCGCTCCCCGCTTTAGCTGTTGCTGCCGGTGCTGCAGTGGCAGCAGCCGTTGATGCCGCTGGTGAAGCGCTTCCATTGTCAGCAGTCTTTGAACCGCATGCCGTTAGCATACTGGACAAAATAACAACGGCTGATGCTGCTACGGATATCTTATTGATTTTCATAATTAGAACTCCCTCTCTAGACTAGTGTGCAAGCTAAACTCCCCTTTTTTAGCATCGCGATCATTTAACTCAGGAGTAATGCTCGTTGTCTGATGTATTTAGAATACTATATTAAACTTAATGTGTAAATAGTATTAATAAAATATTCTTTATTAAATTTAAATACTTTATTTATAAAAAAACATTCGTTTATCCGAGGATAAACGAATTGTTAAACAAAACAACCTTATTTGGTATATTTATGAAATTAATCTTTCCGGTATTCACTGGTGCTATCGCGAATGACGAGTTTCGGTACAATTGTATCCATAATCGTCTCACTCTCGTTGTAAGGTTTCCAGCTAAATAGCAGGATTTCCGCCGCGCGGGTGCCAAACAAAAATGTATTATGGTCAATGGTCGTTAGTCCTGGTTCAATATGCTCACCAAACATTTCATTATCATACCCAATCACACTCAGGTCATTTGGTATACTTAACGATCTATCACGTGCTGCATTAATGACGCCAAGTGCTTTGTAGTCCCCCACTGCAAAAATAGCTGTCGGTGGATTGTCCAATAGCATTAAGGCTTCAAACCCTTCGACTCCCATACTTTCATCTTCGAACGCTTTATTGACCACACATACCAATTCCGGATCGAAATCAAGATGATAGAGAGAGTGAGCCAACTTGTACCCTTCAAGACGCATCGAAAACTCATGATTCAAGTGCAGCTGCGACGTCCCCGTCAAAATAATACCGATGCGCGTATGACCTAAGGAGAGCAAATGCTGTGTCGCCAGATACCCGCCGGTCAAATTATCCTCAATCACATAAGGAATTTGGAGATGCGGATAGCTGAACTGCACCGTGACCATTTTGCGGTCTTCTCTCTTCCACCGCTGCAGCGCTTCTACATAGTCCATCCTAGCGGTTGGTACGTCCGTTATCAGAATAAATCCGGCATCTTCCTCGTCGGGAAGCTCGAACTTAGGTCCTAAATCCCATATGCGGAACTCGACTTCATTATCTTCGCAAACGCGCTGAATCCCCAGGAGCAGATTGCGGTAGAAATCAAGCGCAAACATGCGCATTTTAACACCTGGATGAGCAAAATAGATTTTTTTGAGCTGAGTGACGGGTTTCACTGGTGTATTAGGTTCAATGGCTCGACTGGCATTCTTGTCTTTAACAAAAGTACCTTTACTTCGAATCCGATAAATTAAATCTTCATTCACCAATTCGGTTAGTGCTCTTCGAGACGTCATTTCACTTGTGTTGTACAATCGGGCTAAATCAGTTTGATTAGGTATAGGATCGTGAGGTCTGAGCTCGCCGTTAAGTATTTTCTGTTTATATTCCTGGACAATTTGCTGATACAAAAATAACTTCTGTTCTTTTTCCATATCTCCACCTCCTCTTTAGTATACTTTAGTTGCGTTATAGTTTCAAGTATGGATACCAGTAATTCCTAGCATTATCCAATTATTTTCGAGAAGGTTTACCAATAACAAAGAAGCTAAGCAACTACAAGCTGCTTAGCTCCTAAATTCTTCATTCTAGTATGTGCTAGTTATTCTCAAAATAAGTCTGCAATCGACTTGCGAGCTCGTCATCCGACAGCGGATTCCGATGTGTATTCTCGAGATAGATGTATTTCTCGGTCTCTGGCATCAGATATTCCTTGTACCAGTGGAAGAAATCCGGGCTATCGCCTTGCATGCGAAGAAATCGGCGCAACGTATCGACATTATTCACGGTACTTGCAATGTTCGTTAGCCAATCTGCCCGATAGAAATTCGTCCATTTGTCATGTTCAGCCTCACGCATGGCTTGCAAGCCCTTCTTGTAACACCACATCGATTGGGATGCATAGACGAAGGCTTGCGCGTATTCCTCTCGAGCTGCTGCTGCGTAAGCGCGACATACCCATAGCATTCCTTCCGCACCGGATTGGTGAAGAATACCTGGCAATTGCAGATGATCGCTGACCCTATGCTTCTCATCGCCTTCTAGGGTAGCGAGCAAAGCCTCACATGTTGCCAACCATTGCGACCAAGATCTATGCCCTTCTTCACTTCGCTGCTCAAACCACTGTACTTGCTCAGCGAATGTCCCTTCACCTGTGGCCCAAAGTAACCCGCGATCCGCTTCCGCCGTACGTCCTTGCAGCCAATGGCCAATCAATCTTCGCGTAGGATGATGATAGAATTCGTCTCCCGCCAAATCATCGGAATTGGGGCCATACGAAATGGCTGCTTCAGCATAGGTACGGTATAACGCCATTATGTCCGGATTCGCCTCACCATAGTAACAGGATACGAACGCCTCAAGATGAGCCCCCGTCTCTATCGTCCCCGTGTTCCAAAGTTCTCGTATCATATCTAGCATGTAAACGTGTTGGCGGATGTTCCCACAATTCAATAGAAGATAATCCGTACAGCCCGCCTCAAATGAACGCTCAATCTCATCTTTGACAAAAGAAGCGGAAGCCTGAAACGGCGTTAAATGATTGGACGCCTGAAGATCATGAAAGGTTACATGATAATAGATGCCATTCCGGCCTTGGTCTTCACCGGAAGGCAATGCCGGCATACGCATATTGATATTGCCATGTCGGCGAGAAACCATTTTACCATAGCCATTATCTGCCCATATTTTGATCACATCAGGCGGTAAATCAATGTATCCCCCCTTATACAACTCCGCGATTTCCCCATATAGAGCTACACAATACACAGGATTCTGGACCGCTTCACCAATCATGTCATATTGCCGATAAATCACACGAGAAATCATTTCTCCGCGCTTCTCCGGCGTATCATAAGAAGGATCATTTTCCCAAAACGGTTTATCCCCTTGTCCTCGGAAGGATAGTACCCATAGGATCTTCTGATCCTTCTGCTTCTCAATCGCTTTGCGCCATAGCTTCTCAAACAATTCCGGTGCTTCGTTGTAGCTGGCCGATCGCCCCGTGTAAGCGCGCAGGAACATCTCTGCCCCAAGTGGCTCAGCATGATGGTGTGTAATCCACAGCCCCATTTCGGCTGCGAGGTCGAAGTGAATGCCCGTCTTCGGTAAATCCGTGCCAGGAATAACCATATTCCCGCCACAGCGAAGCAACGCTTCGAATACGGGCAGCCAGACCTCGCGCGTAGGCGGGTAGGCTTCTTTCCAACCGATGAGGCACACCTCATCATTGACGAACCAGCCTCTGAATCTAACTTTCGGTACCGGAGAGTCATACGACTTGCACTCCACTACGACAGCATCCCGCTTCGCAATCGACTGATCGGCCCAGAACCAGAACGGTTGAATCCCTAGAACCGTCTCACTCACATGCAGGATCCCGTAAACGAGTCCCAAATCGTCATGAGCCACGATATGGAGTTGGGCATGTTCTCCCTCCTGCGTATAGCGGATAGCAAAGGCCTCCGGATGTGACGCACAGCCGTCACTCTCCACCGCATAGCGAATGATAATGTCTGCCTCGGAAGATGCATGTACGAGTTCAGGCTCTACGCCTAGCACAGTCGCGAAATCTCTCGTCAACATTTGCATAGCATGCTGGACTGACGATACCAAGCGATCCGGCGGGCAGATGACAATTTGACCTTGTAGTCGTAAACTCGATTGGTTGTTATCCTGTGTAAGCAATTTCAATTTCCACACCCCTCAAATTGAAAAATCATGGCGCGTCCTAGGAAGCGACACCGCCATGATTCCATGTTATCTCTTACTTTTTAACCGCTGAATCATATTCTTTCGCCTTTTTCATCATTTCATCATAGGCTTGATCCGCTGTTGCTTTATCGAACATCACTTTTTGTACGATCATTTTGTAATCGTTTTTGAAGTTACCCCAACCTTGTGGTTCAGCAACGAATTTTTGTGCAGCAGGAGCTACTTTGTTAATAAAATCTACGGAAGTTTTGTCTGTTGCGCTGAAGTTAGGCGTCAGCATGCTGACGATTTTCGCATTTCCTGGAATCCCGCGAGTCAACGCCAATGTTTTACCCGCTTCCTGGTCATTAATGAACCAGTCTACGAATTTCTTCGCTTCGTCTTGTTGCTTGGAACCTGCGTTCACACTCCAGAACATACCTGGTTTCAACCAGCCACCGGATTGTGCAGCTTTAGGCAATGTTGTGAAGGCGAAAGCATCTGGCTTAAGACCACTGATCGCCCCAACTTGGTTGGAGAAAATATGACGAGCAAGCGCTGTGCCGTTAACTACGCTATCCATTTTCGGATCAAGCTCTTTGTCCGTAACTGTGATATCTGCTGGTGTTACAATCCCGGCTTTTCTCATTTCACTTTGCTTATTCATATACGTAATCCAAGTATCTTTATCAATCGAAAGCTTGTTATCAGCGAATACAGGTCCTTTACCTTGGCTAAGCTGATACGCTGTGTAGTCTACTAAATCAGAGCTTTGATCGACGAACACATATTTATCTTTGCCAAGCTTCGCTTTCGCTTCTTGACCGAACTTATAGTAGTCATCCCATGACCAATCCCAAGCTGGCGCTTTTAAACCTAGCTTTTCAATTACCGTTTTATCATACGCCATCCCAAGTGCAGCTGTACCCAATGGCATTGCGTATAGTTTCCCACCAACTTTACCTGAATCAATCAACCCTTTATCCATGTCAGCAATGTTGATGCTAGCTAGGTCTGCAACCAAGTTACGAGCTACGTACTCGTTCAAGTAGGCCGCATCCATTTGAATAATGTCCGGTGCATTTTTCGCTGCGAATTGTACGCCCAACTTGTCGTAGTAGCCGTCCCAACCAGAGAATTCGCTTTCAAAAGTAACATTCGGATGCAAAGCCGTATATTGCGTTAGTGCCTTTTGCGTAGCATCATGACGTTCTTGTGCCCCCCACCAAGCAATACGCAATTTAACTGGTGTAGCTGGTTCCGCTTTTGGCGTTGCCGTAGCTGCTGCTGCAGTCGGCCCAGCGGATGCTGATGGAGTAGCCGCAGTCTCCGTTTTGGAACCACAAGCGGATAGTGAAGCCATGACAATAACAGATAGTGCAACGGTCATTAATTGTTTTTTCATTTTATAATTACCCCTCTCGCATATGTCGATCTCACACCCTTATCGTATCTCTGAAAGCGTGTACGGTATAGGAGAGAATCGAACTGATTTCTTTCAGTATTTGAAACAACGGGGTACAAATTCTTACTTTTTTAGCAAATCACTAGGATTAATACCGCAATATTTTTTGAAAAGAGTGCTAAAATATGGCACATTTTGATATCCAACCTGTTCAGCGACTTCATAAATTAACAAATTACCTTCTAACAAGAGTGCCTTTGCTTTCTCGAGTCTGACACGGATGACATAGTTCATAAAGGTTTCCCCGGTCACTTTTTTGAATAGCTGATTCAAATAATTTTTGGAAATAAAGAGCTGCCCCGCAAGCTCATCCATCGTAATATCCTTGGCATAATGCTCATGAATGTAGCCCAGCATGAAATCAACAGCTGCCTTATGCTTCTGACTAATGAGCGGTTGTCTTTTTAACCCGATACTTTTCACCTTAGCTTGTAAAAAGTTCTCCAAATCGACGCGGTTAATAATCGTTTCCGTCGTTGTTACCAGCTCATTCTCATCCGAATGAGCAATCGACATGTCAGCCTGCTGCGCCGCATATTGCAACAGCGTCCACATTTCCGTAGCAAGCACACGGTAAAATAGCTTCGGATCACCTGCTTGCCCAGAGGCTTCCTGCCTATCCATATACCGCTGCATATGCGTCCACAGCTCATCCTCATTGCTCTGCTCCAACGCTTGGGATACCTGTCTAACGAGCTCCAACGCGCCATGCCCCTGTTCAGAAGCATTCAGCGTTTCGAAAGCCTCGTCGGCCGATATTTTCAGCTGTTCCCATTTCGTAACCCGCTGGCCAACCGCAGCTTTCACCGTGAGTCCCAAATAACGCAGCATGCTGCTTGTCAGTGTTTGTAAGAATTGTGTCGTACGTTCAAGCACTTCTGCCATCGCTTCCGTACGTGTAAGATGTAAAACCAAGGCTGAATACGGACCGAATAACCAGACGAATTCTGAATCTGGCCATGCTTCCTGCGTGAGTTCCTTCGTCACATTGGACATAGCGAAGCGAAATAAGTGCCAATCTGCGACAGAAATATCGCTGACCCGATCTGTTTTTACGAGTTCAAGTACGACAACTTGCTGATCCATATCCAGCCAACGACGATCCATACTTGCCAACTTCAGCTCAGGGGCGCTGGCTTGCATCGTACCATTCAATAAGGAAGCCAGCTGTTCGTCGGCCATTTGCTTCTCATAATTTTGCACAAAACTGACCAGCTTCTTCTTCTCCATTTTTTCTAAATAGGAATCTTCTAGCCGCCTGATCGTACGAAATAAAACCTCGCGAATCTGGGCAATCGTAATCGGCTTATTCAAATAATCATCAACATCCAAACGGATCGCTTGTCTCGCGTACTCGAAATCCGTATATCCGCTGTGGATCACAAATCGGCCTTGAAAGCCCTCGCCCCGCAATTTCTCGATCATTTCAATGCCACTGATGCCCGGCATGTATAAATCCGTGATGACAATATCTGGTTCTACCTCGCGAATTAACTCCAGCCCGCTTTCCCCGTCAATCGCTTCCCCAGCGAATTCCGCATCGAGCTCCGCCCATGGAATAATATGCCGTAATCCTCGCAAAACCTGAAAGTCATCATCCACTATCGCTATTTTCCACATGTGCGTTACTCCCTTACGATGTCTTTTCATCCTGTGCGGGGTCAGAAAGTGGGAATCGAATATCCACTTGAACTCCGCCTTGTTCACGATTGCTTAATTGCAGGCTGTACTGTTGTCCGAATAACGCATCCAGCCTTTCCCTTACATTTCGGAGACCATAACCTCCACGCTTCCTAGGCTTGTTCTCCCAATTCTCACTAAGTCCTTTGCCATTATCCGTGATGGTGACATGTAAATCGTTCTCTTCCCGCCGGATATCTACCTGAATTTCAGCTTGAATAGCGCCATGGAAACCATGCATAAAGGCATTTTCGACGAAAGGCTGCAAAAATATTTTGGGCATTAAACACGTCTTCGCACTCTCATCGACTGTAACTGTATAGGACAGCTTATCTTCCCAGCGCACCTGCTGAAATTTCAAATAGTGCTCGATATGGGCAACTTCCTCTTGCACAGCTACCAGACTATTCGTATTCGAAAGCGCTAGCCGGAACATACTTGCCACCTGCGCGAGCATGGTGCTGATTTTCGTCTGATCCGCTTCGATCGCCGTCCAGTTTATTTGGTCTAATGTATTGTATAAAAAATGTGGATTAATCATCATTTGTAATGATTTGAGCTCGGCTGCCCGCTGCTGAATATGCTGTTGTCGCAGTGATTCATAGAGATCTTCGATCCGCTGCGTCAGCTTGCGGTACCCATGAAATAGCTTACCAAATTCATTCTTATAATCCGTTGGTAATAGTTGCTTTTCGCCGGGAGAGAATTGCCCCATGGCTCTGATCAATTGGTTCATCGGCAGCATGAAACGCCTGGATAGAAACAACGTTAGCAGCAAGACAAGCACGATGGTGGATGCTCCGAGTATGAGGAACAGCTGCGCCATGCTTTTACTTCCGCTCGTCATCTCACTCCACGAGCTTGCCTCGAAGAGCGTCCACTGGGAATCAGGTGATTTGGCCCAGACGAAGAAATCATCCCCGGAGCGCAGCGAGCCGCTGGGTTTATCCAGCTCTCCTTTGAGTGTCAGTGCCGCCTGCTGCAGCTTCGTCTCATTGCCGGCATGTGTAATTAGCCTGCCTGCTGCGTCCAACAACGCCATATTCGTCGTATCATCCTCAGAGGATATCAAATGCCGAATACTCGTTACTTTAATATTGAAAACCATGAGGCTGTAGTATTGGTTGCTATTATTGATCACTTTGCGCGCGAAGCTAATGACCGATTCCTCACGTCCATTGGACATGACCTTATGTTCACCGAGCCAAGCGCTGTCTGTTTCTAAAATACTGGGATACCACGCTTCCTCATTTAACTTCGTCATCGGAAGAAACGTAACAGGTCCTTGCGTGTCTGAAGTGAAAGGATAATCCGAATAGACATGAATCGACTGCAGGATCGGCGTTCCGAACACCACATAATTCAGTTGACTCTTGATCTCCGTTTCGACACGCAAACGCTCGTAAGCGTCATCATCACGAAGTCGGCCATAGAGAAGATCCACATTTTTGGCAGAGGTGCCTGAGGTTTGTTCAATGCCGATCAAGCTCGTGCTCATTTTCTTGCTTAATTCATTCAGCAGACGCTGCTGATAGAAAGATGTATTCTTTGCGATTTGATCCGACGTACCTGAGTAGCTGACGGAAACGACAATCCCGATCAGAAGCGCAATGATAATCGCCGAGCTAAAAAAATAAACCGCTATAATGCGATAGGTTTTAAATGGATTTTGCAGCATAGGCCTGCCCCCGTCTGATTCATTCTCCGCTGTTATGCAAAGAAAGCCGCGGCAAATGCAGCAGCTTCCCTCTTCAAATTAAGCTTATCCTTTTAGTGCACCTGACGCAATACCCTCTACGAAATGCTTCTGAGCAATGAAGAAGATCACAACAGCAGGGACAACCGATAATAAGGACATGGCTAACATTTGCCCCCATGGCACCGTTCCTGCGGAGTCGATGAACAGCTTTAACGCTAAGTTAACCGTGTATTTATCAACGGAATTGATATAGAGTAATTGACCAAAGAAATCATCCCAGTTCCAGAGGAAGCAATAGATCGCAACAGTAACAAGCGCAGGCTTGGTCAACGGAATAATGATGCGCCAGTAAATACCGAACCAGGAAGCACCGTCTATTTTGGCCGACTCATCGAGTTCTCTTGGAATGGAACGTATGAATTGTACGAGCAAATAGATGAAGAAAGGTCCACCTACACCGCCAGCTAATAAATGCGGGACATAGAAAGGCAAGTACGTGTTAATCCAGTTGAATTTGCTGAACAAGACATACTGCGGCACGATCGTAACTTGTGTTGGCAGCATTAAGGTCACGAGTAAGATACCGAACCATAGCTTGCGCAGCGGGAAATCTAGGCGGGCAAAAGCAAATGCCACCAAGGAGCAAGATACGATACTTGTAAACAATACCCCCGCTATCAATTGCAAATTATTCATATAAAACACGCTGAAGTGATAGTTCGGGACTGAAACCCAGCCTTCTGTATAGTTTGACCAATGGAAAGTGGATGGAAATAAGTTCGGTGAACGCATTTCATCATTCGTTTTGAGCGAAGCACCAAGCCACCAGAAAACCGGATACATCATAATGATACTTGAAACAAGTAATACGAGATGGGTTAGGCCTTTGCGTTGGGCGGTCATTTCCCCTTCCCTCCTTGCGTTTCATAATAAACCCAGTACTTCGAAGTAGCGAATATGATCGCCGTTACTACCGCGATGATCACGAGAAGGATCCACGCCAGTGCGGATGCATACCCCATTTGAAACTTGGAAAAAGCACGCTCATAGAGATACATGACATAGACATAGGTTGAATTCACCGGTCCGCCGTTCGTAATGATGAACGCTTGCGTAAACATCTGGAAAGAGTTAATCGTTGATTGAACAAAATTGAACAAAATGATCGGTGAAAGCATCGGTAATGTGATTGTGACGAATTGTCGCAACTTGCTTGCACCGTCGACCGAGGAGGCTTCGTACAAATCTGTTGGAATTTGTTTGAGTCCCGCAAGGAAGATGATCATCGCCGAACCGAATTGCCAAGCCACGAGCAGGATGATCGTCCCAAGCGCGGTATCTGGATCCGCAATCCACGATTTGCCATGGATGCCAACAAGTGATAGCGCTTGGTTAATGAAGCCATCTTTGCTGAAAATGTTTTTCCAGAGGATTGATACCGCAATACTTGTCCCGATCAAGGATGGGAAGTAGATCATGGTGCGGTAGAATGAAATCCCTCGGATTTTCTTGTTGAGCAGCATCGCCACGAGCAAAGCGGTGATGAGCTTCAGCGGTACAGAGAAAACGACGAACAGCAGGGTTACTTTGATCGATTCACGAAAGGTGTCATCTTCCATGACGATGTGTTTGTAGTTCTGGGTTCCAAGCCAATGCGGCGCATCCAGCAAGGAATAATCCGTAAAGGAGTAATACAAGGACATGAGGATCGGCCCCAGCGTTAAGAGGAAAAAACCAAGCAGCCAAGGGGATAAAAAGAGGTATCCGGCCAATGGCGATTCCCAACGGCTCAGAAATCGGATTTTCCTTTTCTTCGTTTTTGCAAGCAAACCACCCGTTTGTAGCACGTTACTTTCCATAATAGGTTCCACTCCTGTTCAAAGCGTTACGTGATTCGCTTGTTATCTGATACATTTATTATAAGATGCCTCGATTGTTTGTTACATTGCGCATCGAATGAAGTTCTTTCACTATTTCACAATAAAAATATCCGTTTGATTTGAACTAAATGGTACCATTCTCCGTAGAAAGAAACGTGTTTCAGTGGTCTCCCCACGGCCGTCTAGTGAGACTATTTACCGATTCAGACGCAATAAGTACGCGTGGATTGCTTATTCTTCTTCCTTTAGCCGTTATTTAGGTTATAAGACCACCACAGGTGTTTATTGGCTGGCAACAGGCACTGACAGCAACTTTGCGTGAGAAATAAGCCCGCTTCGCGTGCTTATTGTTTTTTGACCAGCGTTGCTGAGGACAACTTAGCTCTCTCAATGGTCTTATTATTACGCCGTGTTTACGAGCATACCATCAACAAAAAAATCTCTCTTTTGCCAATGGTTGCATGACCCAACCATTGAACATTAGGAGAGATTTCTTTGTAAGACAGTTATTGTATCGCTTGATATAGTCGATATAAGACAGATGCCGCTTGTGCGCGTGTGGAATTCCCCTTAGGTTCAAAATAACCCTCAGTCATTCCGTTCATGATACCCGCTTGCTGCAAAGATGAGACAGCATCTCTGGCATAAGCCGAGGTCAGCCCCAAATCAAGGAAATCAGCAGGTGGGCTGATTGTGCCGCTGGCGGCCACCGAGGATAATCCTCGTTGCTTCACGAAACGATCAATGAGCACAGCCATGTCCTCACGGCTGATCAGATCATTCACACCGAAGCTTCCGTCATCCTTGCCTTGCACAAGGCCAGCCTTCTGCGCTGAAGCGATCGCTTTGTAGTACCATGCGCCCGGAGCTACGTCCGTGAAGACAGTTGCGGCGGATATATCGCTCAGGTCGAACAGCTTCGTCAACATTTGCACGAATTCAGCGCGTGTAACTTGTCCATCCGGCACATAATTTCCCTCGCTCCTGCCTTGAATGACTTCGCGAGCGGCAAGCCCAAGCACAGCATCGCTAGCCCAGCCATACCCATTCATATCCTGAAAGGAAACGGGTACATGTTTCGCTGTATATTGGCTGAAATGGCTCGGCTTAAACGCCACCTTGCCTGTAGTTGCATTATAGTAACCGTTCTTTACGACCTCCAAATTGCCGCTAGTCGTCAAATAGTAAATAACAACTTGGTTGGGATTCTCACCTGGTGATAGGACATAAGGCAATTCAACCATTACTTCTTTATCGCTAAAGTTCGTTATTTTTTGCCCATCCAGCGTTATTGTAAAATCATAGACAACCCCAGTGCCCACTACTTGGCTGATACCTGATGGCAGGGCAGCAGGATCCACCTTCGCGATGCGCAATTGAAGATTAGCTGGATCCGTGACTTGGATGCTCCTTAACATCTTGGTATCGATGGTGACGTTTGCCAGTTCTGTCTCCAGCTTAATCGTGTCAATGTTGCCCGTTTGAGCTCCCGCTTGCCGCCAATCGGCAACTGGGAGATTAACCAGCACCTCTTTGGCATCGGATACCTTATTGACTTGAATCCGTACAGATCGATCCTTCGAGGACTCAGCCGCTGCAAGTAAGTCCTTCGGTGTGACACGGATCGAGACAACCCCTTTATCGGATGGGCTCGCTTCAACGGTGACCACGCCTGGTGTGAGGGGCTTGTCCGTACCGGGATTGGTGACCGGCGGCACCGTGTTGTTGTTCGAAATCGTGGTTGTTACAGGGTTACCCATTGATACAACCGTTGGTTGCCCTTGGTGATTCAAACCCGTCACCGTATTCAGACTTACGGATGCTTCGCCCGTGCCAATCGCTTTAAACGAAATTGCAAACAAATTCGCGTCCCCGTTCAATCCTGGCTTCTGCCCAGTGAACGTAAACACAAGCATGATCTTGCCGTCCTTTGATGTTGGTTCCATGATAAAAGCTTGACCCGTCAAAGGGCTTGAGTATCCATCGTATTGCAGCTTTGCCGCATCATAAGCAAGTTCAATTTCAGCACCGTAAAGATCGGATAGCGATTTCCCCGCTACCGTAACCGATAGGGTCTCCCCCATTTTGGCACTGCTCGATGAAGCAGCTAACTGGATGGAATCTAGGGCTTGTGCCTCAACTGAAATAGGCAGAATTGCCGCTATAAGTAAGATAGCTAGAAAGAACATGTGAAAAATGCGCCTCATGTGAAATCCTCCGTTTATGCATCAACGGATGGCAGGAAACCTGGCGGTTTCCCCCATCCGTAGGCAAGTATTAATTCAAGATGCGTTGTGCCATGGCAACAAGGTCGTAGATATCCAGTTTCCCATCCTTGTTTAAGTCATAGTTGCGAAGAGATGGCCAATTCACATCGCTGCTGGCAGCATGATAATTTCTTGCTATCACAGCTAGATCGCCAATACTAACAGACTGATTAGCCGCCGCAAGGAAGACCGTTAACGCTAGCGAAAGTGCGCTTTTGGCATCATCCACTTGAGATTGTGTGGCAGAAGTTTGACCATACACCGTATTCGCTGCTAGAATCGCTGCATGAATGGCTTCAATCGCACTGCTTGGGTAAGCGCCGAAGTTCGGCCCGTTGGGCTGTATTTCCTTTGCATTGGCGACAGCAGATGCTGCCTCGCCAAGAACAGCGGACAATGATGTCTTATCTACCTGAACGGGCTGAACCACAGCAAGCCAAAGATCTGTGCCAGTGCTCAACGTCTGTTCGTTACCGTACTGGTCACCTATGACAACACCCGTCATGTACACATTGGTGCTCACCGATGGGTTCAAAGCTCGGAAGGAGAGCGACAGCAGATTCACAGTACCCATTACTGGGCTAGTAGAACCCGTGCTGGCTTCAATAATTTTAACTTTACCTGGTGCTGTCGAAGAGCCAATTACGGTAAATCCATTCAGTAAAGGGCTCACATTCACGTATTCGAGCACGGTAGGATCATAGTTGACTGTCACCGATTTCGCATACACACTGTCGATGACATTCGTTAGTCCATACGTCAGCTCAAGGCTCTCTCCCGTTTCCACGGAAGCTGGCCCCGTCAACTGATAGGAAGTCGTATTCGTAGGAGATGCGGCTACGATGGCAAACCCGACAGGATTACTCGTCACGCCATTCACTGTAGCTGTGATAGTCCCTGTTCCGACACTCATTGGTGTCAATATACTGCCACTTAGGACTGCACTAGCTCCGCCAGATGCAAGGGACCATGTTATAGGCATGGCGCTAAGATCAAACTGTGCATTATATTGATCTTTACCACGTACAGTCAGATTGCTTACATCATATCCAGTGCTCCCCGCTGTTAATGCCGAAATTGTACCAGATACAGTTACGGTAGTAAGTTGAGGCGGTTGTGATGCCAGTGTCAAAAGAATGTCACCTACTGCAGTCGTTGTACCTGCAACTGCACTGAACCCAGTCACATTCGCATCATTGTATCCTGTTTTGCTTGCTGTAATTGTATATCCAGCTCCAGGTACAATGTCAGAGAAATTATAAGCGCCCAATGCGTTCGTTGTGCTTGTGTAGACTTGCCCATTACCTGTGACACTGACGGCCACTCCAGAAACTGGGTTGCCTAGTGTATCTTTCACTACACCTTGGAAACGACCATTCGGATTCGGCGCCCGTGTCGCAGTCACTGAGTAATCTTGATTATTCGTGCCATCCACGGAATTCACGTTAATCACGAATGTATTCACACCCTCGGCTAGTGCAACATTGCGGGCTAGACCATTCGATATTTCAACATCGTTCAGCATTAATGTAGCGCCGGGAGCACTGGTGACTGGCGTGATGTTAAGCTGATCAACGGAATAAGGCACACTAACTGTGTAGCTAGTCGTATCCGTTGTGAAAGCTGGCGAGAGCGTTCCGCTGCTTACGGTTAAGTTTTTTAACGTTGCATCAATTTCAGTCGGCGTTCTATTGACGGTTACCGTATACGTACCTGTCGTTGTACCGTCTTCTGCCGTAACGACAACAGGAATCGCATTGTCTCCGTCTGAAAGCGGAATGCTTTGAGATGCTTGCCCACTGGCAACAGGACTGCCATTTACCGATATGCTTTTGGCGAAAATACTGTCTGCCGTTGGCGTCAACGTAAGCTGATTCACATAATTCGGCACATTCAAATAGTAATGTGTTTTATCAACTTGCGTTAACGCTCCTTGACTAACGGTAAGACTTGTTAGGTCCGTATCATTCACTGGATAGGCAATTCCGCTGCTGATTCTAAAATTGTTGAGATACACCGAGCCTGTGACATTATAGGCTGCGGTAAAATCTACACCCGTCAAGTAATCTGTCGTTGAATCCGTAAATCTGAAAGCAGCTTGATCTAATTTCTTCACGTTATTAATGTACAAGTCAAACTTTTTCGTGATGGTATTCAAAATAATTTTGAAATTATACCATGTGCCCACAGTATAGGCTTGAATGACGTGCGCGACACCGCTAGATCCGCCATCCTTATAAAGAATTCCTGTACTGTCCATTCCCACCGTTACAGCGATATTAGACGTACTATTGCCATTCACCGCAGGTACTGTGAAATAATCAGACGTATTGCTTTTACTAATCGCATATTCAATTGAAACAATGCCTTTCAGGTTGTTAAGCGGCTTTGACAATACGGTCTTCTGACTACTGCCGGATCCTTTCGTAGGCTGGGAAATCCATACACTTTTATCCGATGCACTCGGGTTCGCCGCTACCCCTATGCTAGCTCCAGCAACGTTTGTAGTTGCCGTCCATCCAGTTGGTGCACTGCCTACGTTATAGGAATCAAAATTGTCATTCACCACATAGATCGGCTTCCCTGGTGACAGGTATACGGTTCCTATCGAGGTTGTCGTGCCAGCTGTAACCGCGATCGGTACATTTGTTAGTGTAGTTACCGTCCAAGGCTGATAGCCTTGTTTAGCAACCGTCACGGAATAGCCCGATTTGGCAGCCAAATTGGAAACGGTAAAATTACCTGATGCATCCGTCACTGCCGTCGCTACTACAGTATTCGTGTTATCGCTAATACTAACGTTCGCTCCTGCTACAACAGGTGGGCTGCTAGGCGTAGACGTATCTTTCACAGTCCCGGAGATCGCTCCTGTCGGATTCGTTGAAATCATCGTCACATGGACCCCAGAAGTCGTATCACCAGCGACCACACTGACATTATTTACGGTCCCATCATAATAAAAAGTTTTGCTCGCTGTGACGGTATAATTCGTTCCGACAGGCACATTCAGTATGCTGTAGAATCCAGTCGTATTGGATACAGCCGAATACTTCGTCCCGCCTACCGTCACACTCACGTCTGCACCGGAAATCAAGGCGCCACCAGCATCCTTAACGACGCCAGTGATGGCTTCCGTCCCGCTGTTCAATGCGCCATAATATTCAAATGCGCCGATATCGGGCTTGCCGTTATATAAAGCCTGACCTGCAAAATCTTTGCCGCCATTATCTGTAAAAGTCATCGTTGAATTGCTCAAATTCATCCCAACACCATCTAAGCCATTACCGATGGCAGAGGATCCCGACAGCAAACGGAAGACATCCATATCCAGAATTGGACCCGTTGTCGCATTTCCTTTGGTTGTCGGAGCTGGTCCTGCAAACTTAGGATCACCCAGTACAGCGTGCGCATCCCCGTTAGGAGCAGCTACATTTTGACCGTAATACACATTGTTATCATAGGTAGTTCCGGTGCCTGAAGCGATCGTAACCGTTTTCAAAGCACCGCCAGCCGCATTATAAAAAATATTATTGTACAACTTCACGAAATAATCGGAGTCATTTAAATAGGCGCTTCCGCCCGATGAATTCACGAAAGTGACATCCGTCCCGGCTCGGGTATTATAAAAAATATTGTTATACACCAGCTGCGTTCCCTTATCACCGTGTGGATTCAGAAAGCGTTTTGCCGGCGCTGCGTCTTTGAGAATATTATATCGAACAGTTGCTGTTCCGAATGTGAAGCCACATAAGAGAATGCCATCCCCTGTATCATGAATGTAATTATATTGAATGAGAATATTCGTCGATTCCTTATCCGGATCGATGGCATTCGAATCCGCTCCGCCCGCTTTGGCCGTCGTATCGTAGATCTCGTTGTATTGCACCGTTACATTATCGGCATAGTACATTTCAATCGCACTGGTACCCGCACCAGCAGATACATTATGCTCGACTAGCGCATTTTGCACACTGGTCAAATAGATCGTATCACAGGCAAAATCAGAGTTATATTGGCTGAAATAATTGTTACGAATCGTAATATTCGTATGAGGCACCCATTGCGGATCATACCACTGGCCAAGCGAATCTGACGGTGACGAATGACCTTTTCCATCATCCCGGGAAGCCCAGTTCACACCATTTTCATATTGCTTAAAAATAATGCCGCCAAAGGAGTTATCCTGAAAAACGCTATTCTCAATGATAACATCATCGAATTTCGTCGGTACTGGGTTAGCCCCAGGCTGCAACGTTTCGAAAAGAATACCACCTGTACGCTTAGAAGCATCCCATCCAGTACCGTGGGCAAACCCACTTCCTGGCACATCCGATGCGGAACTTCCGCCAATCCACCAATCCCATCCGGTTATATCATGGATGAACAGGTTTTTTAAATAAAAATGCTTGAGCACCCCTGCATCTCTTCCCGCAACATGGATCCCCCTTAAATCTGCTAATTTCGATGGATCAGCAGGTGCGCCTGCCGCCGTATTCGTGATTTCAAGATTATTAATTTCCCAATATTGCTGATTTTCAAAATTAACCACGGAATCTATAGCAGCAGCTCCGCTAAATTTCGGCTTCGGGGTTGCCCCTCCATAAATATCAATCACAATGGGATTTCCACTTTCTCCGGAACCTTTCGGATACAGTTGTTGTCCCTTCCATTCACTTCCCGCTTTAAAAAGGATGCGGTCACCGGGCTGAAACGTCGTTTGATTGACAATCGTCAACGACTTCCAAGCTGCACCGGAGCTTTTACCATCATTACTATCACTGCCTCCTTGTGAATCCACATAATAGGTTGTCCCCGTTCCTTGCGCAGCCTGTACGTGAGAAACCGGCAAAATAGCGCTTACACTGCTGAGTACAAGAACAACGGCAAGCAACAAGGATGACCATTTCAACCTTATTTTCGAAACCAACATGTTTGACCTCCTCTGAATATCAGTATGCCCTATTATAGGATCGCTTTTCTTGATAAAACTAGTAGGCAAATGAACGTTTTTCTTTCACTATTCCTATCTTTTAACCTCATTTCCCCTTTGCGGTGAAAAAATCCCAAATCGCTGTTTCCAGCAATTCGGGATTTCAGGATTACGGCGTATACACCTTCACATTATCGACATTCGTTGTACCCGCTTGCGTGTTATCCGCATAGAATTCGATCTTGGAAACGTTAGAGACCGCAGCTCGCATCGTTGCTTGAGATAGCATTAACGTCCCATTGACGTAAAAATCGAATTTATCTGTGCTCGTATTCAATACAACCTTCAAGTCATACCACGTATTCGCTGAAAAAGCTTGAATCGTCGTCCATGTACCGTTCACATTTGCTTTGATATTCCCCGTATCTAGAGCAATAGATTCAGCAACAACACCAGTGCTGTCGTAGATGTACGGCAGGCACCACCACGTGGTCGTTTCGCTTCGTTTCACTCTTGCTTCAATCGTCACGGTGCCACTTGTCGCTGCAAATGATTTGTACATGGTCGTTTTGCCTGATGCTGTCGGTTTGCTCAGCTGTACGCTCTTATCTGTAGTACTTGGCACAGCTTGCACCGTAATGGCATTCGGGCTTGTGCCATTGCTGATCGTCCACCCCGTTGGTGCGCTGCCTGTTGTCATGGCATCAAACGTATCATTCACAAGGTACGTGGGTCCACTGCTTCCGCCAGTTACCGCCGTCTCATCGGCACCAATATCCGCTGAATCGGTGTACAAGGTATCTCCCCAGAAATCCAAGCCGCCATTCGAAGCAATGGTAACTCCTTGGTTAATAAGCGGGGAGCTCGTTTGCAGTTGGTACCCGCTCAAGCTGCTTAGTGCTGGTCCGCTCGCTTCAGTTCCTGTACCGCCAGTACCCGGATTCACCAATTTCGGATCACCTGTTTTCGGGTTAGCATCTCCGGCTGGTACAGTCAGACTCGTTCCGTAATAACTATTCGTATTATACGAAATACCGCCGCCTGTCGTCAGTACGGCAGAACTTTGCGTAGAATCTAGAATGTTATTACGAATCGCATAAGCGGCATTAATATACGTACCATACCCATATATCAAATACGTACTATTCGTGTTGTAAATAGTATTGTTATAGATTTGCGAGCTCGCTGCGGAATCGGAGTGCAGATACATTTGATACCTGGAATTGCCCGTGATGATATTGTAACGGATAATCGAGTCACCGAAACTGAACTGGCACAAGAGAATGCCATCCCCATTTCCATGAATATAGTTGTACTGGACAACTTGTTTGGTCGTGCCTTTATCCGTATCAATGCCGTTATAATCGGCACCGCCGGCTTTTTTAACAACACCGAAGGTCTCATTCTTCTGAATCACGACATCATCCGCATAATACGTTTCGATGCCTGACGTGCCTGCCGCTGCAATCACATTGCTATCGATGACAGCGCCTTTCGTATCCGTCAAATAAATCCCATTACAACCAAACGTTGTACCCGATTGCGTAATATAGTTATTCTTAATTGTCACGTTGGTAAAAGGATACCAATTCGTGTCCGTTGATGAGTTGCGCACGCCCCAACCGACCGAAACGGCAGCATTCCCGTTTGTATCCAATCCATCCCCCGTGTATTGCTTGAAGACAATCCCCGCGAACGAAGTATTCTTAATCGAGCTATTGGATATAATCACATCGTTAAATTTACTCTTTACCGTTGCTGCCGCTGGTGCAAGTACATTCGACGTCATGTCAAACACGATGCCGCCAGTCCGCTTCGAGCGATCCCATCCCGTCTGGAACGTAATGCCCGTTGCATTATCTGCAACATCCCCGCCGATCCAATTCACTTCTCCCGTGACATCGTGAACGCTCAATCCATCCAAACGGAAATAATTCAGCGTTCCAATGTCCGCCCCTGTAATATGAACCCCTCTAAGATCCCCGACTGAACCCGTTGCTTGGTTGCTCACATCTAGATTGTGAATTTCCCAGTACTGCTGATTGTACAAAAGAACCGTATCCTTGACGGCGCCTTGGCCTTGGAACTTTGGCTTCGCACCTGTGCCATACTGATCAATCACGATCGGGCTGCCTGAGGTCCCTGAACCTTTCGGATACAATTGACCGACCCATGTGTCACCCGCTTCAAACAAAATATGATCACCGGGCTGAAACGTAGTGGCATTTACTTTGGTCAGCGTTTTCCACGCTGTCGACGTGCTTGTGCCATTGTTCGAGTCACTGCCGTTGACGGAATCCACATAATACGTAGTATTCGCAGCAAACACGGCTGCCGGTGCCATCACCGTAGCCATGGACATTAGCATCATGGCTGACACTAGGAATGCGCCAAAGCTCTTCTTTTTCCCCAATAGGTTACGCATGACAATAGCCTCCTCATTTGTAAGCGCTTAATAAATTTGAAAATGAAATATTACGTTTCCTCTTCCTCCCACCAGCTTCCGCTCCACTGCTCCCCCCTTTTATCAGCCTGGCAGCTCGCACTTCATTGTCTTGTTGTATGCCCGCTCATTCAAATTTGAGTTCAGTATAGTTGAGAATAGGTGGATAACATAGGGGGTGAATGAACAAATCTCTTTCAGTTTTGATGGAATAACCGAAGGGTGGCAAGAAATAATCCGCACATAACCACCTTTTCTCACATAAAAATAGTGAATCACGCATACCGATCTTTGAAAATGGGGAGAAGTCCATGATCGTAATCAAAGGTACCAATAAACTAGCCTTTGGAGAAGGTACACTGTCTGAGTCAGAACTTGCCATCTACCATAAAAAGCAGAATAGCCCTTATGCCTATCGATATGATTCGGTTGACACTTTGCTATTCGAGCTCTACATGCGTAACCAAATCGCTGAATCCTCAAAGGCGCTAAGTAAAAGCGGTGTTTATTTTGCTGATTTCAAAAACTCGCAATGCAATCGGGCCTACTGGCACATTACGGAGCACGGAAGGTTTCGACTGAAACGAGGTGTTGCCCCCCAAGTGGCAATTAAGGATATTTTCACGAACGGCACCTCTTATGCTTTCGAGTGTTCCATGGCAGTCATCGTCGTTTTGTACAAGGCGATCGCCGAGTCCATAGAGCCGCTTCATTTCGATAAGCTATTCTCGAATCTATTATTATTTGATGGACAATCGAACAGGAACCTGCACCTGATAGACAGGACTGTGGTTGAGGAAGCTGTGATGGGGGATATTATTTATTTTGAAAACCCGGAGTTCGAACCTGCCATCCCTTGGGGAAAAGGTGAAAATGTCGTCATGATGGAAAACGGCAACTATTATGGACATGGCTACGGCCTTGGAATCGCCTCCGAGCAAGACGTAATTACCGTTCTGAATAAACACAGAAAACCAGAGAGTACACTCTCTGCCTTTCGGACGGACCGTTACGTGCATCCTGACTTTTCCTTCTTTGCCATGTTTCAACATGATCGACGACAGAAACCCCTCATTGCGAAAGTCGGAGATTGGATCTATGTTCGAAAAAACGAGCTATGGTAATCGATTTAATGGTATGAGCCCGATTTTTATATAGACATGTGCCCTACTAACTATTGCGTGCATAGGATGATGTATGCCTATACCGAAAGGGGAAAGACAAATAATGACATCAAGAAATTCACTAACTGGGGGCATTACCCCGATTAATCCTAACGAGGCTCGGATGGAGACACATCTTCCCGTTCCCGTACCTACTCAAGTTCCTGTTCAAGTTCCTGTTCAAGCGCCAATCCAGCAACAACCGCCGACATGGACGGGAGATAACCTCCCGATTTATCAACAACCTATGGCTGTTCCTGGCGGGTTTCAACCTGTGCCGCAGCAAGTTGGCGGCGTAGCACAGCCACATGGCGGCTATGTTCAGCCTCATGTCTACCATCCGCACCATCAATTTGTCCCGCATCCACATCATGCTCAACATCCGCATGCTTACCACCCGATGCACCATCTCGCTTATCACCCTGTGCATCATATGGCTTATCATCCAATGCATCACCTAGCTTACTATCCGCCTTATCACCATATGCACCATGGTCATCACCAACATATGATGCATCCTCATCACCATCAGCAGCAACATCATACTCACCACACCCAAGGACAGCAGACTCACCACACTCAACACAATCAACAGCAGCATACTCACCATAACCAGCACACACAAAATTAGTAGCAGATCTCTATACACATACGAAATAGACCATGAATGGAAAAAAGGAGCTCGCCTACGCGAGACTCCTTTTTCATTTTGTTCTTGTCTTTGATTAAAGCTCCAATGTCATAAATACACTATTCGGATCCTCGATATAATCAGCAAAAGGCTCACAATATTGAAAGCCCAAGCTGGCATACAACTTGATGGCAGGCTGGAAAGATGCCATGGATCCTGTCTCCAAACTCAAACGCACATATCCGCGTTGCTTAGCTACTTCAATGATGTGTACAAGTAATCGTTTGGCGACACCTTTTCGCAAGTGAGCACTAGCCGTTCTCATGGATTTAATCTCGCCATGTTGTCCATCCAATTCTTTGATGGCTCCGCATCCCATTAATTCGTTATGTTCCCACACACTCCAAAAGGTAATCTCTGGTTTACGCAAGCCATCCAAATTCAAAGCATGCATACTCTCAGCCGGAGACTGATCCGCCATATTCTGAAAATGCTCGCCAACTAAAGCTATAATTTCGGATCCCGTTAGATTGTCAATTTGAATCTCCATACCATTCCACTCCACTTTTTTGTTTTTACTAAGAAGTATACATGTTAATTAACCTTACGTCGATGTCAATTCTTACTAAAATAGCTGCTTACATCACTTTTTAACCTGTAAAAGCCCTACGATTTCTCGTAGAGCCCTTCCACTTTCAGATCGTTTCGTGCCAATCTCCTACACCTAGTGTGAGCTCTAGGTGCCATTCGAAGGATGAAAAGGCCGGTATCACTTCTGCTGTTCCATTTTCGATAGCTCTCTCTAAGGAGTCGTAGTAGCCAATGCTTGGTTCCAATGCGCAAGTCACCCGATCGTTAAACATCCCTCGGTCTATCCAAACACCTAAGTAGGGTACTTTCTCTGGCGGAACAGATACGATTAAGTAATTACCACTCTCTTCCCCATATAAGCCAGACCAGCCTGTCGGAACCTCGCCTTGGTAATAAAATTTCTGTCCATCGCCATTAACCACGGGAGATAGCCGCGATACGCCATCCCAATCATACGATTCCCCTTGCTTTAAAGTAAGGCCTCCGTATACACACAACATCCCCTCCGTAAACGTCGGAAGAAGAATACGTGTCGGTTCTGACACTGCGAATTGTGGATGCGGTACCCACAAAAAAGGCAAGGGTTGATCACCTCGGTTATCCACTCGGTAATCCAACCGGACTCTCTCCGCAGAAGCGAATGTGATTCGTCTAGTGAACTGATACGGAAGATGCGGGCTTCGCACCGAGCTGACGACTGCCTCTTCCTCCACCGTATTCTCCCAAGGGAGTGCCCACAGTTCCCCATGATCGGGCAGATGAACCCCATCATTCACGAACGATGGACAAGTATTAATCGTCGGGAAACATTCGTCCCAACCGCTCATATCCCAATCCGTGAAGGTAGAACCGTATACCGGAGTGCGCAACCTTCGATGACCGGAATCCAGCAGCCATTCCTTCCCTGTGGGCTTATACACAATGGAGACAATCTTTCCACCAAGTTCAGGTATCGTTTCGATACGGATTTGTTCGCTTTCCATGGTGATGGATGGGAACCCTTTATAGGTTCCCGTGGCGATATGGACCATGCTTTCTCTCCTTAAAGGCACATGCCCTGATGAATGCGTGCGCCCGTATGGTTCGGTTCCTTCAGAAGTGCCAGCCCAAATTGTTCTCGAGCAAGCGCCAACTGCCCTAGACCCAGTTGCCCGAGCCCCATCATGTAGCGGCAGTGGATTTCATTACGAACGTTCAAATTGTCTTCAAACACTAAGAAATCAGGTAAGGAAACAGCGAAATAATCGAACTTCACCTCGTCGAAGAGATGCTTCTCTGCATAATCGATCAATTTATTGAATCGACGCTTCGCTTCTTTTTCATTGCCCAGCGCAAGCCATGCCATCCCTTGGTAGAAAATCATATCAGGCGGCTGATCGTTATAATACATCGCGCTAGCCGGCTCATCCAAGCCTTGGGAAGCGATATGGAAGCAAGCAGCGGCTTGTTCGCTTTCTTTTAAACCCTCATGGGCGAGGCCGAGATAATAATAAATATTGTTTTCTTGGGCTCCTGAGAGCTTACCTTCACCTAGATTGTCAGGATAAATGAGAGCTTGTTGCAGTAATGTGACGGCCTCTGCGAATTTATTAGAAGCCAAAGCTTGTTTCGCCAGTTCAATATGGGCAAAAACATGCTGACCAGTTACTTTCCCCTCCCCACCTTCCCAAGGGTGGAAAATACGTGCTTGAAGTGCTCCTACAGCTTTCTCATGGTAACCTAGCGCATTCAGAAGGGTAATATATTCCACATAGAGATCATCACGTTTATTGACTAGTGCAAGCTGCTCCTCAAGCTTATTACAACGAGCTTCCGCTGTATAGCCGAGTTTTTTGTACAATTGATCTAACTCATAGAATACGCGTGCGTCATCAGGCTTGCAGGCAAAAGCCTTCTCCATCGCAATGCGTGCAAACGCAACATCTCCGCGCTTATTGAAATATGCGAGACACAGATTCCGATGCACGGTCGCGAAATTGTCGCTGATCGAACGAGAAGCTTCCCAATGCGTGATTGCATCTCCATGTCTCTTTTTGTCGTAAAACCAATTTCCCAGGTAATAATGTGCTTTGTCATCCTGAGAATCCGCTGCAATGACATGTGTTAAGATTTGCAAATCGAATAAACGGTTCGGGAAACAGTAATCAGACGGTGCCTCGTTACCAGCTTTCCTATGAAGTTGAGCCTGTTCCGAGTTTCCTATTTTCTCATGTAAGTAGCTGAGCGTATAATGAACCATCGGATACACGCCGGAAGATCCATGACCTTCAATCATCCGATTGAGCACTTCAATCGCCTCTTCGAACAAGCCGCAATTTGCGTAATCGGAAGCCAAATTCAGATAATTATGAGCATCTCTACGCATCAATCGTACCAGCTCTACTTTCACTTCACGAGCGAGTTCTTGCTCTCCTTGACTTGAAAGAATCAAGATACGTTCGTTGGCCGAACCGAAATCAGCGATATCGATTGTGAGTGTCTCTTGCGCATAAGCTAACGCTTCTTGATGCTGCCCCAATTTACGAAGCAGCGCCGCTTTCAGATGGCGTGCTTTGTAATTGCGTGCATTACGGACCAGTGAACGCTCAATGAGTTCCAGCGCTTCGCCGAAAGCTCCCTTCTCACAAGCAATTTGTGCGAGCGTGAAGTAACCTGCATCCTGCCATGCAGCGGACCATGTTGATTTGTAAAGCGCCGCGAAGGCTTCTTCCAATCGTCCCTGCGCTTTCAGTGCGACGCCTAACTGATACAGAGCTTCGCTGTCGTAAGGATTCGGATTCCGCCATGTGAGTGACTTTACAGCCGTTCGGAAGTGGCCTTCCGCCTCCTGAAACAGACCACGGCGCAGCAGAAGTGTTCCATAGGCTACATTAATCCGGCTATCGTTGGGATCGCGTCGTAATCCTTCAACATAGTAATCCTCGGGTTCGAACGTGGCATGGCGATACTGCTCTAAGTGCAACCCTGCCAAATAGAGTTGCTCATTCGTTTTGAGATCGGCAGGCTCCTGTAGTGGCTTAGCAGCATCTGGCACTTGCTCAATCGATGGCTTAGCAGGTTGGTAAGCTGTAAGTAAAGTGCCTTCCGCATCACGAACGGTCAGCTTCAAGTCGTGTACGTGATCATTTTCGTCAAGCGTAATGATCGACTTGAATGTTTGGGTCGGTGACAACTCCACAACTTCCTTCAGGTACGTACGGCTGCGTCCTTTTAGTTCCACAACCGCGCCTGCAAAAAGGGACGTTGCATAAGCAAAAACGACCGCTTCACGCGTTTTCTCGTCAACTTCTAGGTTAACAGCAGCATCGAGAGATGCATTTTTGACAACGCCGATATTTTTGTAGGGCATGAAATACTGTTTGAACGACTTTTCTTCATACGGCTGCAGCCACGTAAAGTCGGGTTGATTGTCCGTATATACACCGGTCATTAATTCGATATAGGGACCATCTTCATCGGTCAAATTGCGATCCCAAGCCTGTCCGAATTCGCCATTCCCCCATGTCCACTGCTTCTTCCCAGGCGAAACATGGTGATTCGCAATATGCAGCAAGCCTGCTTGCACACCATGGTCATAACCGCCGACAAAGTTATAATCCGATTTATAAGCCATATAGGATGTAGGTACAGGAATATTTTTGTACCGTGAAATATCCACGCCGGCAGAATAATCCATTTTGTAGTACGTTCCCGTAGCGATCGGGAATCTGGATACGTCTCGCTTACCATGATCGAATACAGCCGTTACATCTGGAGGAAATACGGATTGCGTTTGATCATTCACTGCAACCGCTGGGTTCGCCCACCATAAGAACGTTTGCGGTTCAGGTGTTCGATTATATAACTGCGCGGATATTTCGAGGTAAGCCTTACCTGGATATAAGCTGAAGCCCGCCGTTACTTTTGTCCCATACATACGATCGATTTCACTTACCCAGACTGTAGCGCTTCCATCTTCATTCGCCGTGAGCTTATATTCAACCGGACCGTACGTATTCGGACGATGATGCTGCGGCCAGTTGAATTCGATACCGCCGGAAATCCACGGCCCTGCCAAACCCACCAATGCAGGTTTAATGACACGGTTATAATAGACAAAATCGTAGTCATTTGTTTTGTCTACAGCGCGGTAGATGCGTCCCCCAAGCTCTGGCATGATCTCAATGCGAACATACTCATTTTCCAGAATAACCATGCGATACACCTGTGGCTTCTTCTCATCTTCAATTTTATCGATAACCGGATGCGGATATACTTTACCGGAGCTTCCTTGATACACGCGCTTCTCTAAGAACATCGGATTGCGATCCGGCTCTCCAATACCATAAGTCGGAATCGACATGTCTTCTTCCCATACGCGAACTTTCTGACTCACTCTCATCACTCCCTAATCTGATTATCTTAACTTTACCTCGTGCGCCAGCAATCGCCAATTGACAAAATGCTTAATGTGATGGATTATATTCTTATTTATAAGGGAGGGCTACATATGGATATGGAAAGGAAGCCAGAAGGCTTTGAAGAAGAGAAATTGTTTATTCTGCCTGCTTACATGCAAACTGAATTATCCCGCTCAGAGCTGACGCGAGATTTATTCGTAAGTGATATCGGATTTTTCCCGCGTGCCCTTCATCATTATCGGGAACGACCGGAAGGCAGCCCTTCCCACATTTTCATTTTTTGTTCGGATGGGGAAGGCTGGATTGAGCAGGATCACCAAAAGGCGATTCCTTTGACCCAAAACCACCTCGCTGTCATACCAGCTCATACACCACATCGCTATGGGGCATCTGCGGATCAACCATGGAGTATTTACTGGTTTCACCTGCAGGGAGAACATGCGGCAGCATTTATCCACATGTTTGGTATGGATAGAGGTCCCATGCATCTTCCAATCGGGGCTATGTCGGAGTTCAAGGATGTCTTTGATAAGTGTTATATCCTGCTCTCTGACAAAACCTACTCTCTTCCCATCCACACGCACGTCTCTCAATCTATCCGCCAACTGCTGAGTGGAATAGGAATTAGCACAGGTGGAACGGCTAAAGACAAAAAAAGAGAGCAATATCTAGAACTCGCTATCCGATACATGAATGATCGGTTGGAGGATTCGATAAAGCTCCCTGAATTGGCCAAGCATATAGGCTTATCTAAACAGCATTTAATTTTGTTATTTAATGAGGAAACGGGATTTCCGCCGATCGAATACTTTTTGCGTATCAAAATTCAAAAAGCCGCTCAGATGCTTAGTTTAACCGGGCTGTCTATCAAAGAAGTTGCCGCCAATATCGGCATCTCTGACCCCTATTATTTTTCCAGACTGTTCAAAAAAATGACGGGTTCTTCCCCCAGTGCCTACCGGAACGTTCCCAAAGGGTAAGGCGTCCATAGCTTTAAATGGCCTCAGCTACCTTAACAGCGCCAGAAATCCCATGATGAATAAACGCTTGTGCGGCAGCTATGCGAGCCATTGGAATTCGGTACGGCGAACAGCTCACATAATCCAGTCCAATGAGGTGGCAAAAGAAAATCGAATCTTTATCTCCGCCATGCTCACCACATATGCCCGTTTTCAAAGACGGTTTAACGAGTCGTCCTGTATTTACAGCCAACTCAATTAATTGCCCGACGCCTTCTGTATCCAAGACTTGAAACGGATTATGCGGCAGCAGCTTTTGATCGACATAGTGAGACAGAAATTTCCCTTCCGCATCATCACGGCTGTATCCAAACGTCATTTGCGTTAAATCATTGGTACCGAAGGAGAAGAAATCGGAATGCGCCACAATTTGACGGGCAGTAAGTGCGGCACGCGGGACTTCAATCATCGTCCCAACCTTATAAGGACATTCGCGAAGTTTCTCTTTCCCCAACACCTGGGGGGCAACGAACTCAACTAACTCTCGCAAAATTCGCAGTTCATTCGCATGACCGACTAAAGGAATCATGATTTCCGGGAGCACACGAATGCCTCTATCTAAACAACGAGACACTGCTCGGAATATAGCTTCAATCTGCATATCATAGATTTCCGGGTAGACAATCCCCAATCGGCAGCCCCGCTGTCCCAGCATGGGGTTCGCCTCGTGCAGCGCCTGCACCTTGCGAAGGAGATGTGCAACTTCCTCTTTTTCCACGCCAGATTCCTCGTTTTCATACGCCAATTGCGCATGTCTTTTTTGTAAATCCTCGAGGTTAGGGAGAAACTCATGCAGCGGTGGATCGAGCAACCGGATCGTCACCGGGAGACCGTCCATTGCCTCGAACATGCCTTCAAAATCGGACTGTTGCATAGGCAGCAGTTGGGCAAGTGCCTTCAACCGCTCCGTCTTGTCATCCGCTAGGATCATTCGTTGAACAACCGGCAGACGCGTCGGTGCAAAAAACATATGCTCCGTCCGGCATAATCCGATTCCTTCCGCACCCAGCTCTCTAGCCATTCGCGCATCCTGCGGATTATCGGCATTCGCGAACACCTTGAGTGTGCGAATTTCGTCTGCCCATTTCAGCATCACGAGCAGTTCGTTCGTCATCCGAGCTTCATGCAAGGGCATCTCCCCTTGAAGAACTCGTCCGGTTGCGCCATCGAGGGTAAGCCACTCACCTTCTTCTACAATTGTAGACCCGATAATCATCCGCTTCTCATCCAACACGATGCGCACTTCTTCACAGCCGCACACGCAAGGCTTGCCCATGCCTCTTGCCACAACTGCTGCATGGCTTGTCATCCCGCCACGACTTGTGAGTACACCTTCTGAAGCGATCACGCCATGAATATCGTCCGGTGTCGTTTCTGTTCTAGCTAGAATAACTTTTTTGCCTGCACGACTCCATTCTGCTGCCGTATCGGCATCAAATACCAATTGACCTATCGCTGCGCCTGGCGAAGCAGGAAGACCTGTGGCAATTACATCTGTGATAGCCCCTTCATCGATCCCTCGATGCAACAATTGATCAAGATGCGACACCTCCATGCGGTTAATCGCTTCTTCTTTCGTCAATACACCTTCATAGACTAGATCGACAGCAATCTTGAGCGCAGCTTGCGCATTTCGTTTACCGTTTCGTGTTTGAAGCAGGTACAGCTTATTATTTTCCACTGTAAATTCAATATCTTGCATGTCTTTATAATGTTTCTCCAGCTGCTTGGATGCCTCAAACAATTGCCTATAAATATCAGGTCTATCCTTCTCCAATGCAGCGATGGCGAGCGGCGTCCTGATTCCTGCTACCACATCTTCCCCTTGTGCATTGATCAAATATTCGCCAAAGAAAGTATCCTCTCCCGTCGAAGGATTTCTCGTAAAAACAACGCCAGTGCCACAATTGTCGCCCATGTTTCCAAATACCATGCTCTGCACGTTAACAGCTGTACCTTGTTCATCTGGGATGCGATTAAGCTTGCGATAAATTTGCGCCCTCGTATTATGCCAAGACTTGAAGACAGCTTCAACGGCCATTTGCAATTGCTCGTGGACATCCTGAGGGAATGCTGTGCCTGTTTTAGCCAAAATCACCAACTTGTAAGCTTCGATAAGTGCCTTCCATCCTTCAACAGTCACATCTTGATCGTGATGTACACCCTCTTTCTCTTTTACACGGTGTAACTCTTGTTCAAAATGGTGAGATTCAATACCAAGTACCACACTTCCAAACATCTGCATTAATCGGCGGTAGCAGTCATAAGCGAACTTTTCATTCCTTGTTAGTGAAGCTAAGCCCAGAACCGTTCTGTCGTTAAGCCCCAGATTTAATATGGTATCCATCATCCCCGGCATGGAGCTGACTGATCCGGATCGCACAGAAACCAGCAGTGGGTTGTCTCCGTTTCCGAATGTCTGATTTTTCTGTTGTTCTAAATGTTTAAGCGCTGCTGCTAGTTGTTCTAACAGTGTATCCGAGATCCGATTTCCTTGTTTAAAGAAAGCTAAGCAAGCCTGCGTCGTAATCGTAAAACCTGGCGGTACGGGAAGTCCTGCACGTGTCATCTCAGCGAGATTGGCTCCCTTTCCTCCCAGCTCAGCTTTCATTGAAGCATTTCCATCTTGAAAAGGTATGGCGAGTTTCTGGATCATTATTGGTCGGCCTCCTTGTTTTTATCCCTGCATGCGCTTGAATTACACAAACCATACAACCTTCGATAGCCGTTCGTTGGTACCGTACGAATCACTTGATGACACGATTTACAAATGATAACTCCAAGATCAAACCGATGAATGGCCGCCAATGCTACATGCTTTGTATCAGACATTGTCGCTTCCCCCTTCGTCATGTACTTACCATTTCAGTTAAGCTTGATGCTCTTCCTCTTCGTCTTTATTAGTATGTCATAAATGTAACATTACATTATATATTACACAATATATAGATGGTATTTGTAACAAAATAGACATATTTGCGTCCATTTTTAGATGAAAACAATATATATGACGTAATAATAGTGGGGTATGAAACATCTAATTTCTAAACTCATGACAAAGAACCCTACAATTTATCGTAGGGTTCTATATGATTAATCCATCCTAGCTACTCGATGTGCTACATTTACCTCTCAATGATCAATACAGCCTTAGGCTGCAGAGTGACCTCATTTTCTATAAATTCCCCTGAAAGTAGATCCGTCCCCTTGATGTCGCCTAACATAATCGCCGCAGCTTCATTATTATGATTTAAAATAAAGACATACGATTTCTGATCTGCCGAAGTTCTCGTTGAAACTTCAACGCCAGGCACATGTGGCAGTGGCGCAGTAATCCCTTTCTCTCTGCACAAATTGCTGAGCAGTCCTTGGAGGAAAGCAGGCTCTGGACTAGAAGCGACATACCAAGCTTCACCCGCACCGTATTTATTTACAGTGAGAGCAGGCATGCCTTTATAAAACTCTTTGCCATAAACAGCTCTCACTTCCGCGCCTTCAGCGTGAATTAAATCACACAAAATGCCACATTGGTAGCTGCCCTCAAGCTCACCCCACTGCTCGTTCAACTGCATTTGGTTGCTCTGATCAGGAAAAAGCGCATCGATTTCTTCGGCCCAAATGCCGAGAACACTTCGCAACTCACCTGGATAGCCGCCAAGCGTTACGCGGTCATGTTCATTGACGATGCCACTGAAGAAAGTGGTAAGAAAGGTACCGCCGGCCTGTACGAAGTCTTCGACTCGTTTCGCATATCCACTTTTCACCATATAAAGAACGGGTGCAATGACGATATCATAATGGGATAGATCGGCATCCACACCGATCATATCAGCCTGAATATTTTGCTGGAATAACGCATCGTAATACTTATGAACTTCATTTACATAGTCCAGAGCAATCGTCGGACCGCTTGAAAGTTCAATAGCCCAGCGGTTTTCCCAATCAAAAACAATACCGACACGCGCTTTAACTTCTGCATCGAGCACTTTATCAGAAAGCTGTTGCAGCTCATGACCTAACTCCGCGCATTCTCGGAATACCCGTGTATGTTCATGCCCGACATGCTCAATGACCGCACCATGGAATTTCTCACAGGCTCCTGCCGAACGACGTAGTTGGAAAAAGAGGATCGTATCCGCACCATGTGCAACTGCTTGGTAACTCCACAACCGCATAACACCTGGACGTTTCAAGGAGTTGTACTTCTGCCAGTTCTGTTGACTCGGTGTTTGTTCCATCAGCATGAATGGCATGCCGTCCTTTAATCCGCGCATGAGATCATGCGTCATCGAAGTGAGGCTCACGGGCGTATCCAGGGAAGGATAGTTGTCCCATGAGATGACATCCAAATAAGGCGCCCATTTGAAATAGTCTAATTCTTTGTAAAGCCCCATTAAATTCGTCGTGATAGGTATTTGAAGAGAATGCTCCCTGATGGCGTTATATTCAAGCTTATAGCAATCTAACAAGCTATCGGACATAAACCTACGATAATCCAAAGAAATACCTTGGAAGAAGGAGCGATCACCAGGTCTTTCCTCTGAAAGGGCATTTGGCGGCACGATTTCCTCCCAATCATAGAAGGTATGACCCCAAAATCCTGTATACCAAGCTTTATTTAATTGCTCTAACGTTGAATAACGCTCTTGCAGCCATGTGCGGAATGCGCTCGCGCAATGATCACAATAGCAATAACCCCCGTATTCATTGGAAACGTGCCAAATGAGAATGGCCTCATGATCTTTATAGCGTTCTGCTAATTTGGCCGCCATCCGTTCGGAATAGGTACGAAACGTTGGACTGTTGGGACAAGAGTTATGTCTAGCCCCAAATTTGCGTTTACGCCCTTCAAAATCCACACGACAAACATCCGGATATTTCCGTGCCATCCAAGCCGGATGTGCGCCTGTACTCGTCGCTAAACAAACATAAGTCCCATTTGCCCAAAGACGCTCAATGGTTTCATCCAGCCATGTAAAATCATACGTATCTTCATTCGGTTGCGAAAGCGCCCAGGAGAATACGTTAATTGTCGCTACATCTATGCCCGCAAGGTTAAACATGCGTAAATCCTCGTTCATGATTACTTTATCCCATTGCTCAGGGTTATAATCTCCGCCGTACCAAATCTTAGGAAGCCTGGTATTAATCACGTCTCGCACCTCTTCGATTATTATTTCATATAAGAATAAATACATTATATTGGATTCATTATCATGTTAAAATATAATATATTTACATACCTATATAAGAAAATGGAACAGGATGGTTCATGATGCATACCCGATTTGTCCTAACCCCCACTACCGCGCAGCCTTACCCTTTATATATCGAAAGCATTGGTCATCATGAAGATCAGGAGAAACTCATAAGAACCGCTGGGCTCCCTTCCTATCACTGGCTGCAGACTTATGCGGGTGAAGGAGAGTTTGAGCTGCATGGGAAAAAGATTCGATTAACACCAGGCATGGGCGTACTTATGCTCCCTGACGTTCCCCATGCTTATTATGCCATTACCGAGACATGGTGCACGCAGTATGTCACCTTCGGAGGACATTGTGTGCAATCCATTCTAAGTACATTAGACATGCTAGTCTCCTCCGTTTATCGATGGGATGAGGATGGTCCTTTGCATCACGCCGTTGGACATATGCTCAATAACTTAAAGACACGCGAAGATTATTCCGGCTATGATGCTTCGGCGGATTTATATCATTTTCTAATCCAGATTAAAAAACATGCCCAAACCAATAACCGTACCTCGATTCGCAATCAAATGCTGCATCTCCAGCCATTGACGGAATGGCTCGAAGGTCACTATCCAAATCCGGACACCGGGATCGAACAGATGGCAGCAGTCCTTCGCGTAACGCCAAGACATTTGAATACACTGTGTCAACATGCCTTCGGTCTCTCGCCTTATGCCTACCTCATTATGATGCGGCTTCGTAAGTCCAAAGAGATCCTGCTCAGTGACAGACAGCGGTCAATTAAAGATATTGCCGTCAATGTGGGATTCCGTGATGCGAGTCACTTTATTGCCAGCTTTCGCAAGCACATCGGCTATACGCCAGAGCGGTTTAGGGAGTTGAATTAAATCTTTCAGCCGATTTTCCATCATTACCCAAACTAAAATGTACAAAAAATGTCGTTCCTTTAAGGCTGGTTTGCACCTTAATCACCGCATTATGCCGTTCCGCAATCCCATAGCAAATAGATAAGCCCAGACCTGTTCCCTTGGACTTCGTACTGAAGAACGGCGTTCCTAACTTCTCAAGGAATTCTTCCTTAATCCCTTCGCCTTGATCCTTAATCTCCAGCACAACTTGTTTATCATCTGCGTATGTCTTGATCGTTAAGATGCCGCTGATAAGCATGGCGTCCAGCCCATTAAGAACGATATTCAAAATGAGCTGGCGTATCTCTTTTTCATCCAATGGAATGAGCGGACATTCGCCTGATTCAAGCACAATCGTGTGATTGCCCATCATGGCTTTCGATTGTATGAGAGGAAACAATGTTTCGATGATCGTATTGATCTGGTTTAGTTTACGGCTTGTCGGAGCTTGCGCGGCGACAGATAGAAACTCGGTCACAATATTGTGCACCCGGTCCAACTCTTCGATCATAATGTCAGTGTGTTCCTTGGATGGATGGCTTTTAGACAATTGCAAAAACCCGCGCACGGTCGTCATCGGATTTCGAATTTCGTGAACGATGCCAGCTGCCATTTCCCCCGTTAAATTTAACCGATCCAAGCGAACCATTTCCTTTTCCAGAAACACCCGTTCTGAGATATCTGTCACGACACTAAGGAGGCAATCTTCCCCATGAATCTGCATCACTTCGTTCGATAACAAGCCTTCGTGCAAGTCGCCCGTATGGGTCATAAACCGAATTCGGATATTTCGAGCCGGCTTCCATGGATCATGCTTTTCCCAAGTCGACTCGCGTTCACGTAGATCATCCGTATCAACAAGATATTGCAACACGTCCGAGTTTCCATTAATCACTTCACTTTTCTTAAACCCAGTAACTTTAAGCAGGCTATCATTTACATTGATGTATCGCTTATCCTTCATCGACCTCAAGGCAATTAGACAAGGCGTCGTATCAAAAATTTTGCGAAAACGCTCTTCCTCCATCATTTTACGATCCGAGACATCACGAATCGAACAAACGTAGAGCTGTTGTCCAACAATGCTGGCTTTGCCAACTTGAATATCCACAGGAAATGGAATCGCGTCTTTACGTACAGCCGTTGTTTCAATGAGCTGCGTGCCACTACTTTTTTCAGCCAAAAGAAAGGATGACAGCTCGGGCACAATACGATCAATAGACTGACCAATCAATTTATCGGAGGAATAGCCGAACATTTGGGCAGCTACCGTATTCAAGGTTTGCATATAGCCATGCTCATCAACCATAACAATCGTGTCATTAGACGTTTCTCCAACCATCTCTAACACTTCATTCTGGAGCTTAATTTGCTCCTGATAGTGATGCAGTTGGACGAAGGCTTCGATTTTCATTTTCAACGTTTCGGGGTGGAATGGCTTAAAAATATAATCAATGGCACCGACAGAATACCCATGCTTCACATGCTCTGCTGCCTGACTAATGGCGGTGATAAAAATGATTGGAACATACTTGGAACGCTCTCTCATTTTAATAAGCCTAGCTGTTTCAAAACCCGTCATCCCCGGCATCTGCACATCTAGCAAAATAACGGCAAATTCGGTTGTTAACATATGACGCAAAGCTTCCTCGCCAGAGTGTGCAGAGAATAACCGATAATTCGGTGAGTCCAAAATCGCTTCCAGTGCGATTAAATTTTCCGGGCGATCATCCACCATCAAAATATTAACTTTGGACACTGTGTTATTTAACTTTGCGGTAAAGTTTTTCATTATGTTCCATCTCCTTGTAACAGTCTGCGAAGCTTGTAAAAGTTATACTTTCTTTATGTCCAAGACCAAGGAACCCGGATGGAATCAAACTTTGATAAAACAATTCATGAACACGGTTTTGAAGATGTGTATTAAAGTAGATCATCGCGTTGCGGCAAATAATAACATGGAACTCATTAAATGACTCATCAACTGCCAAATTATGCTGAGCAAACGTTATTTTACCGCCAAGAAAAGGTTGAAATTCGGCTCGGCCATTGCTGACTGAAACGTATTCAGTCATTGATTTTTTGCCACCTGCCAGCATGTAATTCTCCGTATATTGCTGCATGCGTTCGGCAGGGAACGATTCAAGCTTGGCTTCTTCAATGACTGCTTCGTTCATATCCGTGGCATATATTCTTGTTTTGGCAAGCAGTTTTTCCTCATGCATCAATATTGCCATGGAATAGGCTTCTTCACCCGTTGAGCAGCCTGCATGCCAAATGCGAATGCTGGGGTACTCCCTCAACAGGGGGACGACTTTATTTCTGAACGCTTGAAAGAAACTAGGGTCTCGGAACATTTCCGTCACGTTAATGGAGAAATCATTCGTTAATCTCTTAAACGTATTGCGATCATGCAAGACTTTCTCCTGCAAGCCAGAGATGGTCTTCAGGCGCTCTGCTCGGATACGGTACCAAATTCTGCGACGTATGGTAGGGAATACATAGTTTCGGAAATCAACGCCATAATGCCGATAAAGCGCTTCAAGTAAAAGTTCAATTTCTATCTTTTCAAGTTCATCTATCGGTTCATTATCATTCGTACACACCTATCTGACCACCTATCTATCTAACCAATAATGAATAATGGCAAATAACTGATCCAACTTTACCGGCTTACTGATGTAATCGGATGCACCTGCTTCCATGCATTTCTCTTTGTCTTCTTTCATCGCCTTTGCCGTTAACGCAATGATAGGCAGCGACTCGAAATCTGACATTTGTCGAATGGTACGCATCGTCTCATAGCCATCCATTTCAGGCAGCATAATATCCATCAGTACAAGGTCCACATCAGGATGTTCCTGTAGGACATTCAAACAATGCAGCCCGTTTTCAGCAAAAAGTACGGTCACTTTCTTGCTTTCCAAGGCAATCGTTGTGGCGTATATATTTCGCATGTCATCGTCGACAATCAATATTTTTTTACCTACCCATACTGCATCGTTCCATTCTGCTTCCGAGGCTTGGGACTCAACTATGATTGGTGAGTTGGTACCTGTTGCAGCTGATTCTTGGTGATGCTCGACTGGAATAGCAAGCACATCCATCTCGCCCCAAGGCAGAATAAGCGAGAAGGTACTTCCTTTCCCCACCACACTATTGACGACGATTCCGCCATTTAACAAATGCGCCATGTTTGAACTGATCGAGAGTCCGAGTCCGGTACCTCCGTATTTGCGATTTGTCGTCCCATCCGCTTGTTGGAACGCTTGGAAGATCAGATTTTGCTTTTCCTTCGGAATTCCGATCCCAGTATCACTAATTGAAAAAGCAACCCCAGCTTGAATCATATTGGCATTCTCGTGATCAGCCAACATGCCTTGGTGCGCACGGTGAATGTGCAGCTTAACTTCCCCCCGCTCCGTAAATTTAAAAGCATTGGATAGCAAGTTTTTAACAATTTGTAACAGACGCTGCTCATCTGTAAATATAGAAGAAGGCAGATCCTCATCCCGTATCGTAGTGAAGGTAAGGCCCTTTTGATGGGCGACCGGGAGAAACTGCTGCTCCGCAAATTCGATAATGTCATGCAGGCCGACCATCCCATGGATCAAGTCGATTTTACCCGATTCAACCTTAGATAAATCGAGAATATCGTTGATTAATTGAAGCAAGTCATTACCCGATTGATGGATCGTATGGGCATATTTCACCTGGTTTGCGTTCAAATTACCATCCACATTATCAGAAAGAATACTAGACAAAATGAGCAAACTGTTAAGCGGAGTACGCAGCTCGTGTGACATGTTGGCCAAGAATTCGGATTTATACTGTGAACTAAGCGCCAACTGGATAGCCTTTTCTTCCAACAGCGTCTTTGTCTTTTCCACTTCCTTCGTCTTCTGCTCCGAGTTTTTGTACTGCTCCTCCAATTTCCCGTTAATGCCTTTCAGTTCTTCTGACTGGGTTTGCAGCTCTTCTGTTAACACCTGGGACTCGGCTAGCAGTTGCTCAACCTTCATACGTCCTGCAATGCTGCTTAATACACTTCCCAAATGAGTGGATACATGCTGCAGAAACGTTTGTTGAATCGGGCTAAATATCCCAAATGATGCTAGTTCAATGACAGCCACGACTTCACCTTCGAACTGCACAGGCATAATCAGTAGGCTGGCGGGTGATGCCTTTCCTAACCCTGAGGAAATTTGAATATAATTCTCTGGAACGTTATTTAACAGAATGGTGCGGCATTCCAATGCGGCTTGACCGACCAGTCCCTCTCCGTTCTTAAAGGATTCCATACCAATATGCGATGGTTGATAGGCATAAGAAGCCAGTTTGTTCAACTGCTGACGCCAACCATTGCCTTGCTTCAAATAAAATACGCCGTAGCTTGCTTCAACGAGTGGGGTAATTGTGGTAATGAACAGCTGTGCTAAAGATTCTAAATTATGAACGCCTTGAAATTTCATAGCCATTTCAACGACGTTGGTTTCGAGCCAACGCTGCTCTTGCTCCAAGGTGGCATATTGATTCAACGTTTTCGCCATTTCATTAAACGAACTAGCAATGTCGCCAATTTCATCTTGTGTACGAACTTCAATGTGAGGTAATTTGGAGGCGGTCTTGGAATCATAAGTAACACTTGTGATCACACTTGTAATTTTGAAGAGATTGCTGGTAATACGATGAGATAAAATGAGGCCAATAAGCAAGGTTAATAGAAAGGTGATGACGGTTAAGATGGCCGTCATTCCGTTAACAAAATTAACCATCGATGTATTTTCTTTTTTCCCCTGATCTAATAAGGCCTGTTGAGCGTCAGCAAACGTCTTTGAGAGTGCGCCTAACTGTTGGCCGATCGGCAGAACTTCGTTTTTAAAATAAACTAAAGCTGCCTCTTGATCATTATCCCTCTTCAGATTATCCAACATTTTCTCGTATTTTCTCAGGAAAGATTGATTCATTTCATATAACTTCTGGAAAGATTCCTTCACATCAGAATTTTTGATCATAGATCCAACTTGCCCAGTAAGTAGATTCAACTGTTCATTCGATGTTTGGAGTTCAGTTAAGAAATCGGAATCATGGGTCAGAAGATAGCCTCTCAAGCTATTGGTTTGCTGCACGGATAAATACTGAATATCTTTTGCTTTACTCAGCACCACGCCTTGCTGGTCTAATAGCTCATTGAATGATTGATTTAGTTTATCATTATACAAATAGGCAGTAATATTGACCGCGGTTACAAAGAAAGCAACGGATAAAAAGCCGATAAGCAGCTTACTTCGAATCGTGAACCTCACAGGGTTTCCTCCCTAATCATTTATGCAATTGTATTTGTTGTTTTAATACAACGACTATCTTAATCTTACTAGTTTTTATGACAATACATAAGTTAGTAAAAAAAATTGTGAACGAGCTTGTCTTTTAATCGTCATAAAATAGACACAATTACACCGTGCGGTTTCGACATACTTTAGATGTTCGCTTGCTCTATACTTTAGCTGTGTTATCCATATGTTATAAAAGTTTACACAAAAATAGTGGATGAAGTGATAACAAACTGTGGAGGGATTCTATTATGGCCATGCTGATGATAAAGGATAACATGAACCAGCTTTTTGCAGATTACGAACATCAAGCTTTTTTCGATGAAATGTTTGAAGGGCGGGGAAAAGTGCGAGCCCACTATGGCAACATGCTGCAGCGACTGCTGAACATGGGCCTCGTGGAACTGCAGGAACGTGATACGATCATGCAATCGGAGATGGTTAAGCAAGGTATCACTTTTACACTATACGGTAATGATCCAGAGGAGTCCTCTCAGGAGCGGACGATTCCATTCGATTTGCTTCCTAGAATTATCACTTCGAACGAATGGTCTCATCTGGATTCCGGCTTGAAACAGCGAGTTAAAGCACTTAATCATTTCATTTGGGATATCTATCATGAACAGAACATTTTGAAAGATGAGCTGATTCCACGTGACATGGTTATGAACAATCCTTACTATGTGCCAGAGATGGTCGGCTTAGATGTTCCCAATGGTGTATACATTCCCCTGTCGGGAATTGATATCATTCGCGGTCATTCTGGAGAGTTCTATGTGCTTGAGGATAATTTAAGAACCCCTTCAGGCTTGTCTTATGTGTATAAGAACCGATCGCTAATGACGAGCTTGTTCCCGAAATTGTCTTTTGATTACCAGACACGTGATATTGATCAAGGCTTGAATGCCCTATTAAGTAGCTTGCGCAGCTTGGCTCCAACTTCTAAACCTGACCCACTTATCGTCCTGCTTACCCCTGGCATTTATAACGCAGCCTATTACGATCATACCTTTCTAGCACAAGAAATGGGAATTGAACTCGTCGAGGGCGGGGATCTTGTTGTCCTTGACCGTTTCGTTTATATGAAAAGCAGACACGGGCTGCGTCAAGTGGATGTTATTTATCGACGTATTGATGATGAATTCCTAGACCCGCTCACCTTCCGCAAGGATTCCGTACTGGGTGTGCCAGGGTTGATGGACGCGTACCTCGCCGGACATGTAGCACTCGCTAATGCGCCAGGCACCGGGGTAGCTGATGATAAAGCGGTGTATGCATTTGTTCCTGATATGATCCGCTACTATCTAAACGAAGAACCAATATTAAACAATGTGCCTACGTACCTTTTAAACAGACCTCATGAACGAGAATATGTCCTCTCCCGCCTATCCCAAATGGTGGTCAAAGAACGCTCATTGTCGGGTGGATATGGCATGTTAATCGGCCCTGCTGCAACAGAAGAGGAAATTAAAGCGTTCGCTGAAAAAATAGTTCAGTACCCTGAGCGGTATATTGCCCAGCCTACAATGAAGCTTTCCTGCAGCCCATCGCTTACCAATGACACCATTGCTCCGCGTCATATCGATTTGCGTGCTTTTACTTTCATGGGTCCTGAACCCTATGTCGTGCCTGGCGGATTAACCCGTGTTGCACTCAAAAAAGGTTCGCTTGTCGTGAATTCGTCTCAAGGCGGGGGGACAAAGGATACGTGGGTTCTCGTGTAACCTTTCCCCCATAAAATTGATCTCCCACGAGGTGAGGATAGATATGATTAATCGCTATGCGAACTTGCTGTTTACAATCGGACGTTATTTAGAACGGGCAGAGAATTATGCTCGCATCATCAACATCAACTACACGATGCGTCATGACTTAAAGGATAGTGAGCAAGGCTATGCATGGGAGCGGCTTGCAGCAGCCGTTGGCGATGTTAACGAACTGAAGCACCGCTACCCTCATGCAAATGAATGGACCATCCTGAACTATTTGACCTTTGAACAGTCGAATCCCGACTGCCTTTTATCCACAATTCAGCAGGTTAGAAATCATATTCGCACCATACGGCCCATGCTGCCTGTTGAGCTCTGGGATATTATCAATGCGTTCTATTTATGGTTGAAGGATCAAGATGTGAGCCATGTGATGGCGCAGTCTCCTTATTTATTCTATAAGCGCATAAGTGAATCCCTCTCTCTGTTTAACGGCGCTGCGGATTCAGCGATGGTTCGAGGAGAGAATTGGAATTTACTTCAAGCAGGTAAATTTTTAGAACGCATACGTCATACGCTCTACCTGGTAAATGCCAGTTACAGCCATTTAATCACAGATGCTGAATGGCTTGATGACGAAAACCGTTATAATCGACTCATGGTGCTTCTGAAATCCTGCGGCGGCTATGAAGCGTTCCGCAAATTCCATGCGAATCACATGAAACTTAGTGAAGTCATGGTGTTTCTACTTCAGAATTCCGAATTTCCACGTTCCGTTCAATTTGCAACCACTTCCTTACGGGGGTATCTCGAATCGGATCCTGTACAGCTGCCTTCTATTGAAGCGTTGTCGAATCAGGTAAGCTATGTAATCGCCTGTATTCGTGCAAATCAACAAGACTCCGGTGAGATTAACCAAGGGGATGAATTACGGTTGATACAGCAATTGCTAGATTCATATAACGATCTACGTTTAGGTCTCTCGGAAGGATTCTTTCAAGAGGCAACTCATTCTGTGATGGTACATGTTGGCGGGAGATAGATTCATTGGTTAGGAAGCTGCCTGTTATACGGAGGCAGCTTTTGTTGTGTTTATTGACATCTATCCTACCAATTCCATAACCCCCCACTCCTTCTTATTTCAAAACTACCCGTGTCACTCCTCACACGACTGCCCGGAAAACTTGCTTATCCTTGCATTTTCATTGATAATAAATCGCGTAACCGCGAGTTGCAAATGAACCCCTTATTCGGGGAGATTTCATACATAAAGCTAGAAGGAGCGATCACTATGACCCTACACAATCAAACAGCGATTATTACTGGAGCAGGAAAAGGAATCGGTAAATCGACCGCCATTGCCTTAGCCAAAGAAGGTGTTAATCTTGGATTACTCGCCCGGAGTCGTGCCGACCTTGAATCTCTTCAACGCGAATTGACAAGCACCTATGGTATTCAAGTGCACATCGCGACTGCCGATATTTCTAACAGAGCTGAAGCAGAACTGGCCGTAGAGACACTCATTAAAGAGCTCGGATCCGTTGATATTTTACTCAACAATGCTGGAACGGCCCAGTTCGGTACATTGGTTGATATGGACCCAGCACATTGGGAGCAAATCATCCAAACCAATCTGATGGGCACCTACTACGTGACGCGCGCCGCATTGCCAACCATGTTGAATCAAAAGAGCGGCAGCATCATTAACATCGCATCAACCGCTGGAGAACGCGGCTTCGCGACTGGCTCGGCCTATTGCGCCTCAAAGTTCGCTATTCTTGGCTTAACCGAAGCGCTCTTACAGGAGGTTCGCAAATCGAACATCCGTGTCACTGCACTCACCCCATCAACCGTGAATACGGAGCTATCTGTCAATGCCGGACTTCCCATTGGTGACGAAGATCGCATGATGCAACCGGAGGATGTAGCCGAACTTATCTTGGCAGCTTTAAAATTACCGCAACGCGTTTTCCTAAAAACCGCTGGGATCTGGACAACGAATCCGCAGTAACCGCCTATTAAATTGAGGTATTCCTGTCTCACACATTTGATTAATAACAAAAGACCGTTTAAGCCACTTCACAGGCTAAGAACGGTCTTTTTTTCATTACTACCTGTACATCCTTTTACCAAATCCAAAAATTTACAATTCATAAACATTCCAATAGCATTCTACTAACATAACTTTGATATAACTAGAGATGTTACGTACATACTTCTGGCCTATGAAAGGGAGTTAAAGAAAAGATGAATAGAAAATGGATTGCTAACACAACGATGCTTCTTGCACTTACCGTAGCTTTGGCAGGGACGGCTTCAGCAGCAACAAAGACAGGCGAAACTTCCGATCAAGTAACGTATTCTAACAATGGTAAAACGGTTGTTCCTTCCACTCCGGCAGTGAATATGGATGGAAGCTTATATTTGCCAGTTCGTGCACTTGGCGAGGCAATGGGCAAATATGTGGATTGGGATGAGTTCCGCAGCAGCGTTTCATTGACAGACAAGCCTACTTTGACAAATAAATACGAACTCAAAGCGCCGGACTTGGCAGCGGGCATCAAAATGGGTGTGGGCTCTTCCTTAACTCACCTTCCAGGAGATCCTGACAACGTGTTCTACACGACGGCAGATCGTGGTCCGAACGGCCAACCTACAGTGAATGGCGTGACTGTACGTACGTTCCCTCTTCCAAACTATACACCTACGATCTATAAAATCTCTGTAAGCAATGGTGAAATCAACATTCTCGATAAATTCCCTTTAAAACTTACTGGAAATGATCCAGTGACAGGAACTCCGCTGATCACGGGTCTGCCTAATATTAAAGGAAGAGACGAAGTGCCATTCGATGCTAAAGGCGAGAAACAATTGGCTTACGATCCTTACGGCCTGGATATTGAAGGATTGGCTTATAATCAAAAAGATGATACGTTCTGGATTTCGGACGAATACGGCCCATCCATTGTACACGTGAAACGTGATGGTACGATCATCGAACGCATCGTGCCGAAGGGCTGGTCCGCGCTGGCGGCAACTCCACTAGTACCAACACGTGAAATGCTTCCTGAAGTTTACAACAAGCTGCGCCAAAACCGTGGAGCTGAGGCTGTTGGTATTACTCCAGACGGCAAATACATGTTCATGGCTATGCAAAATGCCCTTCGCAATCCAGATAAATCCATGGATAATTCACGTCAAGTTCGTATCATCAAGTTCGATCTTACTAACTTGAAACCGGTAGCGGAATTCACTTACTTGTTAGAAGATGCAAAGCAATTTAAGGATCTCGCTCAAGGCGATATCGTCGTCTCCGATATGGTTGTTGTGAACGAGAATACACTATTGATCGATGAGCGCGATAAATTCTCGGGAGATAAAGCTCAACTGAAACGCATTTACGCGATTGATCTTTCAACATCCACCAATGTTCTTGGTAAATATGATACAGCTCAAGCAGCAGGTAAAACACTTGAGAGTATGACGATTCAAGATTTGAAAACAAACGGCATTCTGCCTGCTAAGAAAAGAACGATCCTTGACGCGGTAGAATTCAAATTCCCTTACGAAAAAATTGAAGGTGTTACGCTCGTTAACGGAGATACGCTTGTTATCACGAACGATAACGATTTCGGAATTGACAGTACATCACCTGAGAACGGTACACTGCTGTGGACTTTTAAATTACCTACGAAGTTGCAATAATAACAGTATGAAGTAAACCAAAAGAGCAGTCCCGCTGAGGGAACTGCTCTTTTTTGCGCTTTTCGACCATTTGGCACATGCCTATAACGTTTATCATCCTGTTCTTCCCCGATGGGGTCCCCACCAATTCCACTTTCCGAGTATGACCATCAAAGCAGGTACAAGCATCAACCTGATAACAGTTGCATCGATAAAAATGGCAGCCGCAATGCCAATTCCTAGCTGCTTGACACCTACAACATCGCCAAATGCAAAGGGCAGCGTAACCGCAATCATAATCGCGGCAGCGGAGTTAATGATTTTGCTTATGCACCCCAAACCAATAAGCACAGCACGATGGTTATCTCCTGTCCGCTGATACTCCTCGTAGATCCGTGATACTAGAAATACCCCGTAATCCATACTGATCCCAAAAGCTAATCCGAAGATAAAAACAGGAATCATAATCGCAATTCGACTCGGTTCCAAACCAAGATGTCCCTCTTGGAACAACCAAGCTAGAATCCCGAAAGAGGCCCCTAAACTTAATAAATTCATTAAGATGGTCTTTAGGGGAATGAGCACGGAACGGAATGCCATGAACAAGATGATGTAGTTCGAAACGAGGATAAATAGAAGCACTTTTGGAATGTTATCGAAGATATCATCGAAAATTTCCTGCTGATATTTCGCTTCCCCCCCGAGCAAGAAAGGAAGCGCTGCGGATGACGTCCCCTCCCTTTCCCAACGTCTGAGCCAATCCATCACTTCTGGTGAGGAAGATTCGCCTTTTAAGCGAAATTGAACAAGCATTTCATTGTTATGCACAAATGATTGCCACACTCGCTCGTATTTCGCTTTTGAGCTCGGATTTTGAGAGAGCGGATATAACTGATCTGTTGTCATACGCAATGTGGAGAAGAGCGAAGTCACCCCTTCGACAAGGGGATCACGCTCTACTTTCGCAATCAAAGCTGCCGCATTCATCCAGTCGCTTCTGGATAAAGAAGCTGACTTTCCTTGCATAATAAGGTACACATCCGTCCCTGTTTGCGAACCGAAGTGAGCTTGATAATCCTCATAAGCGATGCGCGACTCGTAGTCTTGGGGCAAGGAAGTCGCATCCGGAATGACTATTTTCATCTTCGAGAGCGGCAATATACAACATAGAAGAATACAAGTGGCTAATACGCTCATTTGGACGGGGCGTCTCATTACGAGATGTGCGATGGTTAACCAAACATTTCTTCGGCTAGGCGTAACATGAGGTTTACGTTCTGCTAGAATGGCTGGCCACCACAACTTTAATAGTGCGGGTACTAAGGTTAACGTCAGTAATACCGAAACTGCTAATACGGTCATGGCACCTAAGGCGATGGTTGAAAATATCGGAAGAGGAATAAAGAGAATTCCCATAAGGCCTAAGAAGACGCTGAGCGCAGAAAATAAGACCGCTCTTCCGGCTGTCTGCATCGTTACCAGCAAGGCTTGTCCTACAGGTCCTGCGTGAATTTCCTCTCGAAATCGGCTGACCATCATCAAGGCGAAATCAATACTCAGAGCCAAACCCACCATCGGGATGACATTGAGCACGAAGTTAGACAAATCGATTCGGGTACCGATCCAATACATGATCCCCATAGACCCTGCAACGCCAATAATCCCAACGATGATCGGAATCAAAGCAGAGGCAAGCCCGCCAAATGCGATCCATAGAATTAGAAAAGCCGCAGGAAGCCCTAAGCTTTCTGCTTTGCGCAGGTCATGCTGACTCGCACGATTCACATCTTCTTGCACGACAGACTTCCCGGTCATCCTCACTGTCAAATCTCGATGCGACGGCAAGCGGGTTTGAATCTCATGTAGGACCGGCTTCATCTCATACGGATTTTGATTAAAACCAAGCAGTACATAGGCGAAATTGCCTTGTATCATGCCCTCATTTTCGAGCGGGGAAATAATTTCCCTAAGCCCTTCCATGCCACGTAACGACCATATCTCCTGTTGAATAAGCGATTGAAACTTTTTGGGGGCCAAGCTGGTTTTTTTCTCAAAAACAAGAATGACAGGATGATCGGGAATATGAAAATCAGCAGATAACCTCTGTTCAACTTGAGCAAAAGTCCCATCCGAGATCAGACCATGATCCTTCAGAACACTAGGTAATCGAGGTGCAAAGAAGCCAAAGTACAGGAAGAAAAGGATCCACAGACAGAGGATTAGTTTAGGGTATCGGATCGAGAGCATGGACAGCTTTTGCAAATTCATGACCACCCTGCTCCTTCCGATCAAAGACTTACAATTCGATTTCTTTCAGCCTCGTCACTTGTACAAATTTACCCGCTAATCCGGGCGTAAACCGGGCTGCAGCCAGCATAAATTGCGGTAGCAATGGCACGTCCAACATGCTTTGCAGCAAATGGCCCCACTTTAAGGGTCCTTTGAACTCCTTTTGGATTCCCTGCGTGTACGCCAACTCCCACGCTTCTAAGGTGATCTCCCCTTGCAGATATCGTGAGGCCAGCGGAGCGCAAATCATGGCAGAGCGCAGCGCCATGGACATCCCGTCTCCGCAAAGCGGCGGCAACATCATGGAGGCGTCTCCCAGTCGTGGAAACTTGTCCCAGGCAAGGGGTTTCCGGGTTAATTGGACAGGTGCGACAGCTGCTTGAGTGCCTAAAACTGGTGATGCTAGCGCTAGCTTTCGGGATAGTGCTGAGTTTTTACGGCAAGCTGCGTCAATAAACCCTAGAATGGATTTGTCCGTTTGCAGAAAAAACTTCTTGTCCAACAATCCGGCGACATTTACATGGCCATTTTCGATGGGAGATAAGCCTACATAGCCGCCTTTGAAAAAGTATAGCTCTACCACCGGGTCCATATCGATCCCCGTATAATGAGACTTTACACCAATATGCGTCCCTTGAATCTGAGTTCGCTGATTTTGAATGCTAGGAAAGCTGTGAGCCCCCCACGCACCAATAACCGCTCGCGCTTGGTAGTCGACGCGATCTCCCTGCTGTTTGGTTACCAAGCTGTACCCATGCTCATTCCGTTCCACCATCGTTACCGCTGTTTCCGTAAATAGCTCTGCGCCTGAGCGGCATGCAGTTTGATGAAGTGCAGTATCCAGCAGGCACCGACTCACACCCAAGGCTTCGCTTGGAAGCGCGATCGAAAGTGGCTTTCCCCTGCTCGGAATTAAGCGTGCCCGATGAATGGAACTTGGCTGCAAAGAGGTCATCAGTTCGTGCAATCCGAGCTTGGCAAACATCGTTTGCGTTTCAGGTGAAAGAAATTCGCCACAAACCTTATGCCTAGGGAATGCCTTGCGATCGAACAACGCCGTATGCCATCCCTGATCGGCCAAAGCCTTAGCTGTCACACTGCCTGCGATTCCTCCACCAATAATGGCGACATCATATGTGTGAGTCATCACACCCGCTCCCTTTTCTGAATGACGACCGCATACCGGAATAAAGGCCGCCAAGACACGAACATTTCCGAGATGTTCATCGCTTTCCGAAGTGCATGCCAATCGCCTGCACGAAAGCCTTTAGCCACAGATAAGGGACCATCGTTCCGTATATAGCGGTTCTTAGAGATGACACGCGCGGTCACCCAGACGGCCATCCAAGCCAGCCAATGTCGATGGATATCATTAATCACTACACCGATCCGCGATGCCTTCAGCATGCAATCTACAACTTGAGGAAGCTCCGCATCTGTAAAATGATGCACAAATTGCGTACCTGTCGTGATATCGACGCTCTGTTCCGGGAGCTGAAACAAACTGCTTCTTCGCACACTCACGCGCGGCTCGTTACGGAATAACTGTCGCGCTTCCTCGCAAGCTTCTTCCGTAATGTCTACGAGCGTGATGCTCAGTTTCACACCGTTCTCATCAGCCCAGCGCAAGAGATGGCGATTGACATCACCGGACCCGGCTCCAACATCCAGGATGGAGAGGGACTGCGGTTTGCCCGCTTCCAGCCACAAGCGTCTAAAGCCATATACGGTCGGGCCTGCGGCACCGAAGATACGATTCAGCCTCCGCAGATGCCGCAAAGCTTGCCTGAGCTCCTCTCCTCCAGAGGAAAAATCATCCATTAGCTCCTCCTGCACAGCACGATGTTTTAGCTCCTTAAACATGGATTTCATCTAGGATGGCAGTGCGTTTGGCACCAACACCAAGGTACGTAATTTGAATCATCTCACAAGTTAGACCTGGTCCAAAGGCGAGAGAGATCCCGCTTGTGGGCCCTGCCTCACGGTTCTCGAGTTCCTTCCTGGTTTCATCCAAAACGAATAGAATCGTCGCCGAAGACATATTTCCATAATTCCGCAATACCGTGCGGCTTGGACGGGTATCTTCCGGTTCTAAATCGTATACCTCTTCTAACGTATCCAGAATCCCTTTCCCTCCCGGGTGAATCGCCCAAAGCGCAGGTCTTGGACCGCCATCTAGCAAATGTTCGATTTGTTCAGGAATCCAGGTCCCTATCAATTTGGGAATATTCGGGGAAAGATACAGATCGAAGCCGTAATTGCCCACGTCCCATTTCATGTCATCCGCACCGTCCTGCAGCAGAATAGAACGATCATTCCCTAATTGGAATACGCGGCTATGCTTATCACTAGTAACACCAACCAGGCAGGCCGAAGCGCCATCCCCGAAAAAAGAAGCGCCAAATAACGCCTCGCGATCACTGGATGGCTGAATATGAAGTGTACATAATTCTACGCAAACGACGAGAACTTGGGCTGTCGGATTGGTGGAAATGATTTGTTTGGACAAACAGATCGCCTTCAATCCCGCAGCGCATCCAAGGAAATTAAACGGAATTCGATTGACATCAGGGGCTAATCCCAACTGCTGCGTCAATACTGCATCAAGTCCTGGAAGAAATTGTCCCGTACAACTCACCGTGATCACATGTGTAATATCCGAGACATCCGCCTTGGCGTCCGCCAAAGCTTTCTTGGCCGCGTCTAAGGCTAAGGGAATCGACTCTCTTTTATACGTTGCCATGCGATCTGAAGTCGAGGGTGCTGTTTGATTCGTTTGTGAAAAATAGCGGCAATGCTCTGCGGATTCCAATAGGTTCGGTTCACACGTATAGCGAGATTCTACACCGCACTGTTTGAAAATCTTCTTAGCCCATCTCGCAGAGTTCGGCGTATCACGTAAAGCTTCCGTTAAACGTTGGGATGTATCGGCTTGATCCAGATGGAATTCGGGCACGGCTGTACCTATTCCTAGAATGGCTATAACTCTATTGTCTTGTTTCATCACGTATCCTCATCCTTTGTTATCAGACGTAGTAAGATTGGACATGCACAGCACTTTACAGATATCTATTCCAGAATGGCTTTCAATATGAAAAAAATAGCCAAAAACTAGAAATTAGTTTTTAGCTATTTAGATCGCTTTGTAAATTTTTTTTGATCGCAAGATGAACACAAGCTTAATCTAAGATAAATGTTACTCAAACGTACTTTTGTCTATAACACCCATCGTTTTCATAACCGATGACTTAAAAAGGAGTTCCTTTATGTCGCGGATTCCCGAGCACAAATTACATACATCTATTAAACAGGAGTGATGACAATGAGCATTCAACCAACGAATTCAAGTTATTCAAGCAATCCAGTTAACAAGTTAAATCCGAACAATCCTCTTCCAGGCTCTACTCAAACTAGCCATAAACATGGGCATCATCACCATGCGAAAAAGACCGATTCAGTTGAATTAGGTCAGAGTAATGTCCAAAACACACAAGGCTATTCGCCTCAAGATTCTCAAATCAATCCTCTTTTACAAATCATCGATACCGTTAAGCATTCATTGCCTAGTTCAACAGATGTATCCGGTCCAGATCCGACTACTTCTTCAAGTTCATCTGACGCTAGCCCTGTTTCCAAGATCATTCAAGATGTCAAAGCGATTTTGACTACACAATCGAACCCGGAAGCTGCTCAACCATCCGATCCTTCAGACAATGATCCGATGCATAACCTTATTCAAGATATTCGAGCCGCACTCGATGCCCAACACTCACAAGGTGCCCAGAATACCGAAACCGATCCCATGACTAAACTTATCCAAGAAATTCAAGCAGAAATGGATGCACAAAACAGTTCTAAGGTTTCTGAAACTTCTTCAAGTTCATCTTCCAGCAGTTCTACAAATTCATAGATCATCGTTGCTCCATGTACGAATGGTATCCTAGAGGCTGTCCTAGAAGTAGTTTTTACTACTTCTAGCGCAGCTCTCTTCTTTTAAACCAATAAGCACCTGCAGTGGTCTTATCGCAATAATAATCGCGAGATCTGAAGCAATAGGCACGCTAGGAATGCTTATCATGTACATATGAACTCAAAAATGGCACCTCATACCACAATACGCACTCGACGTGGGCTTATCGCACGAATAATCACGAATTCTGAAGCAATAAGCACACAAGGATTACCTATTTAGCAAGCACTCGCTCAAACGAGCCTGTCTCTAAAGGTCTAGCAAGATCTAAGCGATAGATTGGTTTGGGACAGCCTCTTCGGAAAACACCGCTACTCTCCCATTTACAGTGAAACACATGTGTGGTAAATTAATTATAGTTTCATTAAATGATACTTAGTTTCATCTAATGAAATACAAATAACGAAACTGATTCTTTCATTTCTAAGGAGGAAACAACCATGGATGACCTCATTAAACAAAACGTGCAGCAGCAATTCGCCAAACATGCCAGTAAATATGTTACGAGCACTCGTCATGCCAAAGGAGAGGATTTATCTGCACTCGTCGCCAATTCGAAGGCAGATAAGATGATGGATGTGCTTGATATTGCTACGGGTGGCGGGCATGTCGCGAACGCTTTAGCACCTCTTGTACGTCGAGTGACCGCCTATGATTTGACCGAAGAAATGTTACAAACGGCTGCCCAATTTATTACCGGGAACGGACATACCAACGTTGATTTCGTTAGAGGTGACGCGGAGTTGCTTCCCTTCCAAGATGCTGCTTTCGACCTCGTGACATGCCGAATAGCCGCACATCATTTTCCGAATATTCCTTCATTTGCAAGCGAAGCACGCCGTGTCCTCAAGCCTGGCGGCAAGCTCTTGCTGATTGATAATGTGGCACCAGAACAGGATGTTTTCGATCACTTCTATAATGAAATCGAAAAGGATAGAGACCCGAGTCATGTCCGTGCTTGGAAAAAATCAGCATGGATCCACCTACTAGAACAGGTAAGCTTTCGCATTGAAATGATGCTTAGCTTCCCAAAACCATTCCAGTTTCATGACTGGTGTGAACGTTCTGGGCTTCCCGAGGAAGAAAAGGCCGTATTGGAAGCTAAGTTTTTGCAAGCGTCACAGGAATTCAAAGATTTCTTCTCAATCACGACGGATGAATCGAATAGACTGTCTAGCTTTACTGGCGAAGCTGTTTATTTACAAGCTATTCGTCCATAACTCCACCAATACAAACTGACATTAGGACATAAACAACATCCTTATGAACATTGTCATAGCTAGCGAATCTCTCTAAAATAAAACGTATTCACATCATTAGGAGGTTCAATCATGACTTATTCAGCTCATTCATCCCGATATGATGCCATGACTTATAACCGTAGTGGAAACAGCGGTCTTAAGCTACCAGCCATTTCGTTAGGGCTATGGCATAATTTTGGCGGTATCGATACATTCGAGAATGGCCGTACGATGCTCAGAAAAGCGTTTGACTTAGGCATTACGCACTTCGACTTAGCGAACAACTATGGGCCGCCGCCGGGCTCAGCCGAAGAAATGTTTGGGAACATGCTCAAAGGGGATTTCGCAGCTTATCGTGATGAGATGATCATTTCGACTAAAGCAGGTTACTATATGTGGCCGGGGCCTTATGGGGAATGGGGATCTAAGAAAAACTTAATTGCCAGCCTGGATCAAAGCTTGAAGCGTATGCAAGTGGACTATGTCGACATCTTCTACCATCACCGTCCAGATCCGAATACGCCGTTGGAAGAAACGATGGCTGCCTTGCATCAGATCGTGCAACAAGGCAAAGCGCTCTACGTTGGTCTTTCGAACTACAAGCCTGAGGAGACGAAAGAAGCTTCTCGCATTTTGAAACGACTAGGAACACCTTGTGTCATTCATCAACCGAGTTATTCCATGATGAACCGCTGGATTGAAGAGGGGCTTCAGGATGTGTTAGATGAAGAGGGCATCGGTTCGATTGCTTTTTCACCTTTATTTAAAGGCATTCTCACCGACCGTTATCTGAATGGTATTGCTCCGGATTCTAGAGCGGCAAGCTCCAGTGTCTTTCTGAAGGAGTCCGATATTAATGAAGAGCGAATTTCCAAAGTGAGACTACTCAACGAACTGGCAGCACAGCGCGGACAGAAAATGTCTCAAATGGCACTTGCGTGGGTATTGCGCGGGGGACGTGTTACATCAGCTTTGATTGGCGCAAGTAAGGTCAGCCAAATTGAAGATGCGGTCGATGCGTTGAAAGCCCCTCTATTTACACAAGAGGAGCTAGATCGCATTGATGCCATTTTGAATGCCTAAGCGTACGTAAAAGACGAATGTCTAGCGTTATTTCACTTCATATGGCGAAATAATTTAGGTGACACACCTTTTACACGTTTAAACATTTTCGAAAAGATCAGTTGATCCTGATATCCTACCGAGTTGGCTATTTCTCCAATGGCATAGTTGCTCTTCTCCAGCAGTTCACATGCTTTATTCATCCGATATTGCAGCAGATATTGCTGGGGAGGCAGCCCGGTAGCTTCTTTGAAAATAGCCGAGAAATATTTACGGTCCAGTTTGAGTAGAGAAGCAAGGTCTTCGATGGAAAAAGGTTCATTATAATGAGCATGTATGAATTCCATACTTTGAATGAGGTAACTATCCCATTTGTTAGGACGTACCTCCTCCCCACTGGATGAGGCGGGAGCCACTTCAAGAAGCACCGCCATAAATTCATAGATGATCACTTTAAGCTTCAAATCCGCACTGAATGCATGTGCATTCGCCTCTGTTAACTGTTCATACATGTGCGGCATGACCTGCCTGTCCATGGGAAACACGGCCTGTTCTGGCGTCAGTCTTGTTCGTGCTAAGATCGACTCGACCTGCGCCCCACGAAAACCAATCCACGAATACGTCCAAGGCTCTTCCTGGTCCGCTTCATAGTAACTAATCACATCCGGATAGATGAGAAATCCTTGTCCAGGTGTCAGATGATGCGTCTGGCTTCCAATACGAACAAGCCCTTTTCCTTTATGTATAAAATGAATCTTATATAAATCACGGACCCCAGGTCCGACAGTATGGCCAGGTTTACATGCCTCTTTACCCCAATACAGCAAATGAAGATCAGGATCCTTACGGTACAGACGTTCCTGATTGTACTGAAATATCGCCATAAACAGTTCTCGCCCCCCTCATATTCACAGACATTATACCATACAAGATTTCTCGGACTCCATTAAAAAAAGCCGAGATCACCTCGCTAAGCGTGTGTCCGGCTGTTTTTTTCAGTGAAGAAATACAGGAAAGCTAAGATTGGGAAAGCAGCGCCGATCCATAAGGCTCGACTCCAACCTCCTGAGGCGAATGCCCATCCACCAACAGCGGATCCGATCGCCCCACCGAAGAAGAACATGGCCATGAACAGCCCATTTAGTCGACTGCGAATTTCAGGCCCTAACGAGAAAATTGCACGTTGCCCTAGCACCAAATTAGCAGATACGCCAGCATCCAAAAGGATAGCGGCAAGGACTAACACAGCTATACCAAGTGTTGAGCTGGTCTGAAATATCAAACACAACAATACTGAAACGATGACGGTAACGAGCGCAACTCCTGTTGCAGGCCGCGTCCAACCACGGTCCGCTATTCGGCCGGACATTGGGGCGGCAACGGCACCTGCGACTCCGACAAGTGCGTACAACGCGATGGCCTTCTGTGAAAAATGATAATCTGAGCTCGACAATAGTAATGGAACCGTGGTCCAGAATAAGCTGAACGTCGCAAATACACAGGCATGATAAGCTGCGCGGCGACGTAAGATCGGCGTCGTTCTCAGTAAATACCACATCGAAGCAAGCAGAGCCCCATATGTGGTGTTCGCCGTAGGATTTCTCGTTGGCAGCACCTTTAGCAGTAGCAGTGCCAACACAACAACCGCAGCGGCTGATAAAGCGAAAATGGCATGCCAGCTAAGGAGATCAGCCACCAGGCTGGATAATGGGCGTGAGAGCATGATGCCAAGCAACAGTCCGCTCATGACATTGCCGACAACACGGCCGCGCGAAGATTCAGATGCCAGATAGGAGGCAAAAGGCACGAGGACTTGTGTTGCGACAGACCCTAACCCAATCAAAAGTGATGCGCTTAAGAAAAAAAGCGCGTTCTTCGCGACCGCCGCAACGACTAGCGCAGCAGCGGTGAGAAGCAGTGCGACGAACACCAGCCTTCGATTTTCAACAAGATCACCCAACGGTACGATGAACAGCAAGCCGATCACGTAGCCAATCTGCGTAATCGTTACGATTAAACCAGCACCGCTAGAAGATAATCCGATGGAAGCACTAATTAAGCCAACTAATGGCTGTGCGTAGTAGAGATTAGCTACGATGATTCCGCACGCGGCTGCCAGCAGCATGGTTAACCAGGCGGGAATCGTGTTCTCGATTGTCTCTTTCTTTGAAACCGTCAAGTGGTAACCTCCGATTCAATTTGCGTAATGTGTCTACCTATTGTGCTGTCACTGGCTAGGAAATATGTATTTCTTGGAAAAACAAAAACCAGCATCAGATTAGGTTAGATATGCCTAGTCTATCGCTGGTTTTTGAATTCATGACACTTTTACACCTATTTCCCGTTAACCAGGATTTCTCGCATGTCAGGCTAATCGATGTGTTTTTATACGGAATCGTCTTCCTTAATTATACACCTTAAACTCATAAGCAGAAGCGCTGCCGCCACTATAGCTGGAACCCGTTACGGTAACCCGTACATACCTGTAATCCCCGGTAAAAGTGTCCGTAGTTAAGCCTTGTGTCGTATTACTCGACTTGTCAAGAATGGTCGTGTACGTCACATCATCATTGCTGCCTTCGATTTTGTACTGGTAGGACCTTGGGTAAGTTGTGCTGTTATACCAGTTGCTCTCGAGCTTCGTCAGATTCATACTGCTGCCGAGATCAACCTTCCACCATTGGGGGTAGGTATTGGTGACTGCAGCCCAGCGAGTACCTGTGTTCCCGTCATTGGCGTTACTTACCTCATTTCCTGTTTGCAGCGAGCTTGCTGTGGAAGTTTTACTCTGTGAGACCAGTTGTCCTGTCGGGGTCGCATCGCCGTATACGTTGAATTCATAAGCCGAAGCACTTCCGCCACTGTAGCTGGAGCCCGTCACCGTAACTCGCACATACCTGTAAGTTCCCGTCAGTGTGTCCGTCGTCAACCCTTGTGTTGTATTCGTTGACTTGTCATTGATTGTCGTGTAAGTCACATCATCATTACTGCCTTCAATTTTGTACTGGTAGGACCTTGGGTAGGTTGCGCTGTTATACCAATTGCTTTCAAGCTTCGTCAGATTCATGCTGCTGCCGAGATCCACCTTCCACCATTGGGGGTACGTATTGGTGACCGCTGCCCACCGCGTGCCCGCGTTGCCATCATTCGCATTGCTGATATCATAGCCTGTTTGTAGAGAGCTTGCGGTAGCCGTCTTCCCTTGGGATACAATTCCCGTTTGGGTCGTAGCACTCACAGGTGAACTCCACAAACTCGCGCCTTGACTGTTTTTAGCCTTCACCTCGTAGGTATGCGTTGTGGCTGCCGTAAGTCCTGAATGCGTATACGGGCTGCTAACATTACTGACCGTTACACCATCAACCATCAGATCATAACCATTTGCTCCTGCCACGCTATTCCAAGTAACGTTGATTTGGGACATACTTGCGGCTGTCGCAGTCAAACTCGTCGGTACGGACGGCAGGTTAGGATTGGATGCTACAGGTGTAATGACCAAGGCTTGCGGGTTGCCCGCACCGAATTTCATGCTTTGCACGGTTGGTTGACCTGCGCTAAATTCAACGCCCAATGCACTAGAGCGGTTGACCAGTCGATAGGTCGTTAAGCCACTTAGGCTTGTATTCGTTGCTGCTGCAATCGCAGCGCTCGAGGAAGATGGCGTGAGATAAGCTGGAGTGGCATTTCCCACAGGCAAAAGATACCACTGGTCACTGCCGACAGCAGCTCCGTTACCGCCATTTCCGTTCGGATTCGCATTTGCGTCCGCTGTTCCAACACTCACCGTTGCACCCATGGCCCGTGTTGCGGCCGTGGTTGCGCCAGATACCTTCAGAAACTTGCCTGTACTCGTGTTCTGTAACCGGTAGAAACCGCTATTCTTTGATGGGTCAAATTCATCAGGTACAGGGACAAATTGCCATTGAGTTGCCGTTCCATCCTGAAGTGAATTTCCACCAATGGAGATCGTATAAGCGGTAGATGGAGATAAGGCCGTTCCGGCTTGATCCTTTGGCGGATTGTATGCTGAATAGTACGTTTGCCCAGCACTAGGAGCAGCTGCGGAATAATTTTTCTGTGATCCCGATAAATCAGAAATCGTTCGGAACGAATAGCCGCTGACTTGCTGATTGGTCAGACTGCCTGTGTCGATTTGAGACAAATAGCTGCCTACCGTAGCAGGCAATTTGCCGACGACTTTAAATGTATCCGGAGCGCCTAAATCATCGGTCTCATACATGTACCCGTCATAACCGACGGAACGGTACTTGCCGCTGTAAACATTATAGGAAAAAGCGTTCTCATATTGTGTGTTCACTGGGAGGAACAACCTTTGCGTAGCCGTATTTTTGAATACCGGCGTGCTGCCTCCCGGTTTCACCGTCGTTACGTAACCAGTTGCGTTATTTTCTTGCGTGATCACGACTTGGCTGCTTTGAATAGTAACCGTTATCGTCGCATCCAGCGCTGGATCGGAGTAAGAGACAGACGGAATGCTGGTGCCTCCCGCGTTTTTGAGCGTACCGTTCACTGTATTCGCTGTATACGAATTACCTGCTGGATCGCTGAAAGTAAAATCGCCGCTGCTTGGTACTTTCAAGTAGCCAATGTTCAAAGAGGAGCCGTCCATGCCCGTTCCAGTTAAAGTAAGACTATCCGTCGCCGGTGTATAGTTGACGGTCAGGCTATGATCGCTGCCAGCTCCCATTGGACTGCCGATCCAGCCTGCATAACCTTTCAGTGCAGAGCGGGTCCAAGTCCCGTTATACCACACATCCCATGATCCTTCCGCCATTTTGGCACTGATGGGAGAGCGGGCAAGACTGAAATAGGTCAGGATATTGCTGTACCCCGGCTTCCAATTGATGTGATTGTTATAGAGCACATAAAAGTAACCGTTTACATTGTCCACGAAAAAGCGGGTTCCCGCAACGCCATACGACCAGGTTGAACCCGAAAAGTTTGTACTGTTTGCTGATTCGTTACTATCGTTCCACGGGGACGTAGCCACTTGCCCAATCAACTGCCAAGTAGCTCCTTTATCTGTCGAATAAGTGGCAAGTACACGGTTATTATGAATGCCTGTGGCAATTCGATCATTGGTCGTCGGGTTATTCGTGGCAAAAGGCGAGAATTGATATTCATCGTTCGTCAGTGAATACCAATACCCTGTATCTGGATCAATCCAGACACCGATCCCGTCGTTGTGGTCATCCTGATACGGTGTTGGGATGCCGTAAGTTTGATAGATTTTGTAATTAATCGTTCCTGGCTTATTCCAATACGAATTGTAAACTGTGGTCGTCCCCCAATTCGTGTTCAACGTACCTAAGTCTTTGCTCGTGTTGTATTTGATCCAAGAACCTCCATTGTCTGCCTGTTCATAGTTAGCTAACGAATACATCCAATGAAACTCGCCGTCCTTGTCAACGAACGCCGAAGCGGCAATATCAGCGGTGCCGGCTGTGAGGCTTGGAACTGCTGCATTTTGTACAAAGGTTGGAAATTTCTCTGTTGCTGCCGATGCTGTCTGTACTCCGCCTAAGACCTGAGCGGCTAAGCATGTCAGAATGGCAAATGCACTTGTCATTTTCACTTTCTTGTTAACTCGCATACCATGACCTCCACGTTCGAATTTGGTATAAACTTACCTTTACCGCAGTTCTTCCCTTAAATAACTCACCCCCTTTCATGGACAAATCTCTCCCATTGTACTTCTCATAAATACGTGTAATTTTTATTGATGATCAGCACATTCACTCGCCATTGCGAACCTGCGCATGTGCTAAAGCGTATGTTCACGTAGCCGTCCCTTCGCTGTGTGATCGGCAACATTTCCGTGGCAAACTCGCCTGCTTTCAGGGCTTTCTCAGGCTTCCACATGCATTGACCTGCGATCTCAACTTCCGTGTAGGACGGTTCATCTCTATCTCCCGATACGAAGAGCAGATCATACCTTCCCTTCGGAAGTTCTACGATGAACGTTGCGTCGCCATTTCCTCCAATGAAATCCCTGCGCAGCTCATCGGGTTCCCCTCGGTCTGCCGAAACGATGGCCTGCGTGCTTTCCCAGCCGATTCCTGAATAGGGTGTGAACACCATTTCCGGTGTTATTTTGCGAAACGTTTGCCCTAGGACCCCGTCCATATGAATCTGTCTAGGCAGCACGTCGGAGTAATCTTTCTCCAGCACCTGCGTTTCCACGCCAAAATCCAAACGATAAGCGGCCAATCTCGACTCACGGGAATTGCCGGCGTAGTAGTCAAACGTGACATGATCAAGCATCCTCGCATGCTGCGTATCTTGGTTTTTACCAAGAAATACGCGTCGATGCGTATGGGCTTCATGAACGAGCGGATAGGATCTTTGCGCAGCTATGCGATCAGGATTGGATAGGAATAATTCTGGTAGTAAGGATTCGGTCTGAGGATACATCGCATATTCCCCATTCTTCTCCGTTTCGAATGAAATCCGTCCATCTTCCTGGTGATACGCCACTTCGTGCCAGGATTGATTATTTTTGAATGATACTAATACATTTTCACTTAGTCGAAAAGGGTTGCGAATAACGACCTTCGATCCCGCCTTGCTTCGTATATGTACCCATGTTGTGCGTCCATTTTTGAAATCCGCACTCACTTCGAAAGCTCCTACTGCTAGTAGACCCTTGAAGGCGCATTGGTTCCATTTCTCATATTTCTTTACCTTTCTCGCGACCTCATGGTCGTACAGTCCAATCGACCGTTCCTGCTCAAACTCGCCGGATGGCAGCGCAGGAAACACCTCGATCACCCCGTCATAGCTTTGCAGCAGCATTTCATTCACAGCAGCCACCATTTCACCCGATGCTTCCATCATGTGCGGATGGTACAGTGGTTCATTCGTAATGTTGCAGTAGTTCATCCAGCGTTCCGTTTCTTCAGCGAACAAACCATTGCACCTGAGCGATAAGTCAATGCCTTGCTCATAAAGCAGCCGAAGTGCCAACGCGCCATTCCCTAATCTGGAAGCGGCACAGGAGAGCCAACCGAATTGAAACATGCCGTACTCCGTCTGATTGGCAGCATAGCGAAGCGTGTTCTCCGCCCTTTGCTTGAGATCAGGCGCGCTTTCTTTACCAATTTCTCCAATCGGATAAATCGGCATGAGAAGCGAAGGATGCCGCAAATGCAAGTCAGGCGGCGCCCATTGCGAATCCAATAAGACATCACCATAGCGATTGGACATCGCCGTAGGATACGCCGCCAAGCTGTCTGCGATTTTCTCCCATTTGAGCCGATCCGCTTCCGCTTCGTCAAGCCGTTTATTCGCTTCTGCAGCAATCCTGAATAAGTATTTAACTGTGGCGAGGCTGCAAGTTGAGTTGCGAGTCAAAGGCCCCTGCTCCGGTGAAATATCTGGAAAGATATCCAGACGTCCTGTTTCAGCATTTTGCTGCAAATAGCCTTCGAAAAATCTAGCAATCTGCTTGAACAACGGATACGCCTTATCACGCAAGAAGCCAAGATTCATGCTGTATCGATAATAGTCCCAAAGAAATTGCGCGCACCATGGCCAAATGCTCATATATAACGCATGGGGATAATCCCCAGCAATGCCTTCCAGACCATGAAATTGCTTCGACATTTGCTCGGCAAGTTGAGTATAGGAAAGCAACCCTTCTTTGAATGCTTCCGCCACTTCAAGATGATTAGCCGTATAAAGCGGCCAAAATGCAGCTTGAATGTTCACATCCCAGTACCACATGCTGCCCCACTTCGTTGGCTGTTTAATATCCCACAAGCCATTCAACCCGCACGCTTGCTCGCGCATCCTTCCGCCTTTACCGCTAGAACATGCAATGGCGTATAGATTGATATACCAGAGATCTTCGAGCATGGGATCCGGTAGGGTGACCGAGGAACGAGACCAGAAAGCATGCCAATGGGCTTGATGATCGTCTACGATATCTTCAACATCTGAGATGGACTTATTCAATCTCAAAAGTGCGGTTGGGAGGAGCTCCTTCGTTTCCTCTTCCGTAACCACCGTTGTAAGCAAAGTTAGGTTAGAACCCGCCTTGTGAATCGCAATGCGAAGCCCATCTTGGGAATCTGAGATGACGCTGCCTTTGGCCCCGATGATTCTCATCATCACCATAAACGAGAACGGATCGTAGTGCTCTTTCTCTTCACCATCGGGATAGAAGGATCCAAGATAGTAGAAGGTTCTCTCATCCAACTGATGATAGGTCACGTTCATATCCACGTATCTCCCTGTGGGAACTGACATCCCTACAGACGATAACAAAGATGATTTGGACTGATAAATGTCTGTGATGACATAATCGCCATCTTGCGCAATGCGTGTACACACGTCAAGCCGATCTTGGCCTTTTTCCACGCGAAACTGAACAACAGCCCTTTCTATATCAAGCCTCAGCGAATAATCATCCGGTTCTGCAAGCTCTTCCGAAGGAGTAAGATGAAGTTCACCTGTCGGATAGTGGGAAACACCGCCTGAAGGCTTGCCATATTTCCGATACATGCTGTTCGGTGATAACGCATCGCCATATAGAAAGATTGGGTTCTGCGCTGGATCTCGATACCTTTCTTCTGCCAGGTTTCGGAGTTCGTCCAACGTACGTCCATATTGCAACGAGAAGTCAGCGACTTCACCATTCCGATACTTTTGGCTATAACGATGAAGCTTCTGATAATAGACCTCATAATGATTGAGCGCTAGTGTCAATTGGTTATCCTCAAAATACGCCATACCGCCGAAATGGCCATTCCCCATCGGTAAAGCCTCGTTCCAGCTGCTTGGCGCATTCTCAAATGTCACGCTTCTCACAAGTATGCCTCCTTCTGCAACCCTATCGTGTTGTCCTGTTCACCCTTATTCCTTAATAGCCCCGATCATCACACCTTGGACAAAATACTTCTGAAGGAACGGATAGAGACAAATGATGGGAAGCGTCGAGACCATAATGGCCGCATACTTAATCGTTTCTCCGATGGCATATTTATCGTCTCCACCACCGGCCATCATCGAATCTGTGTTGTTGGAGATTAGAATTTCCCGGAGTACAAGCTGAAGTGGATAGGCTTCACGATTCCGCAAATAAACGAGCGCATTAAAGTAAGAATTCCAATGACCTACCGCGTACCACAGGATCATGACGGCCATCACCGGCATTGAAAGGGGGATGACAATGCGGAATAAAATTTTCCAATCACCGGCACCATCCATTCGAGCTGATTCTTCCAAGCTAACTGGAATGCTTTGGAACGAAGTTCGCATGATAATCATATTAAAAGTATTAATCGCACCTGGAATCAGAATGGCCCACATCGTATTCATCATCCCGAGCGAATTCACCAGTAAATAACTCGGAATTAGCCCGCCGTGAAACACCATCGTGACGACGATAAAGAACATGATGATATTTTTAAAATAGAGATTGGGCCTCGACAATACATAAGCACCGATTGCCGTCATAAACAGGTTGATGGTCGTACCAAGTACAACGTAAATCAGCGTATTCTGATATCCTTTCATAATCATCGGGTTCTCGAACACAGCTTTGTAAGCACTTAGATCAAAGCCTGCTGGTCTAAGCATTAAACCTCGATGTTGCAGCAATGACGTTGCATCGCTAAATGAAGCGAAGGCGACATATAGTAACGGATAAAGGGTGATCGCGCAAAGTGCGAGCATGAGTAGCGTGTTGAAGTAGCCAAATGTTCGCTCACCGCCGGTTAGTTTCATGTGCAAATCTCCTTACCACAATTTGTTCTCACTGATCCGCTTTACAAAGCTATTGGCTGCGACGATCAGTATAAAACTGATGACGGAGTTGAAAAGCCCAACAGCTGCGGTAAAGCTATAACTTGCCTCTAATACCCCTTTACGATAAACATAGGTGGAAATCACATCGGCTGTTCCGTAGGTAAGTGGATTGTACAACAAGAGCACCTTTTCACTGCCGACCGTCAGCATATTCCCCATTTGCAGGATAAACAGGATCACAATCGTTGGCATAATACCCGGAATCGTGATATGCAGTGTTTGCTTCCAGCGGTTAGCGCCATCCATCCTGGCAGCTTCATACAGGGTCGGATCGATCGTAGACATTGCCGCCAAATACACAATGGAGCCCCAACCGATGCCTTGCCAGATGCCTGACGAAACGAATAGAAAACGAAACCAGCTTTCCTTTTGCAAAAAGTCAATCGGTTCGATGCCAAAGTTGCCTAGCAGCTGGTTAATGAGACCATTTCGGCTTAAAAAGTCAATCATCATCCCCGCGACGACGACTATGGAAATGAAATGCGGTAAATACGAGATGGATTGAACCACCCGTTTAAATACACTGTGACGGATCTCATTCAGCAGCAAGGCCAGAATAATGGCAGCCGGGAAACCGAATAACAGATCATACAAGTTAATGAGAATCGTATTTTTAATCAATCGCCAGAAGTATATGCCGTTAAAGAAGCTCTCGAAATGTTTAAACCCAACCCATGGACTTCCCAAGATTCCTTGCGCAGGCGAGAAGTCTTTAAAAGCGATTTGCAAGCCATACATCGGTCCATATTGAAAAATGAGATAATACGCAATGACGGGAAGTGCCATCACATAAATGGACCAATGCCGCTTTACATCAGCACGTATGGTTTGCAGGACGGTCGGATCACGATAAGTTTTCGTTGTCATTGCGGTTCTATTTTCGGCATAATCAGCCTTCCCATTTGCTGCACTTGGTCTCATCGTCATCCTAGCCTTTCTTTCTAGTCTCTAGTAAAAAGGGGATAAACCCTAACCCCTGTTCATCCCCACCAGCTCTATGACTTAGCGTTTATTGAAACGCTCCAAAGCCCCTTGCTGGATTTTAATCGCATCATCAATGCCCATGCTTTGAATCTTTTTCACATATTGATCGAAGTTATCAATCGGTTCAACACCCATGATGAATTTCAAGAGCATTTCATCTTGATACGTTTGGATATCTGTCACGATGGACGCGAATTTGCTGCTTTCTTCCTGTGTCGGTGAAACAAGTGGCAGCTTACGCTCAGCTGTTGGCTGCGACCAAATTTCCAAAGCTTTCTTCTGTTGCGGAAGTCCTAGATATTGCAATTGGAAATTGCCACTAAGCACAAAAGGTGCGCTCCACGTTGCACGCGTATATTTGGCAATCGACTGCTGTACACTAGTTCCTGCTGGAGGATTTAGAACTTCTGGTAGGAAGGTTGCTTTGCCATTCTCCATTTTGTAACTCGTGCCTTCAATCCCGTAATTAAACAGCAGATCTCCTTTTTCGCCGTAAGCATAATCAAGCCATTTTACGGTTTCAATCGGATTTTTGTCGGCTGCCGAAATGGCTGCTCCAACGCCGTTATAAGCAAAATCCCGTTGTCCCCAAATCGCTTTGTCGCCAGCTTTCAATACTGGGTAAGGAGCAGCTTCCAGCTTAAAGCTCGGATCTTTGTCCTTCATGAGGCCGGCATATTTACCTAGCCCTCCCCCATTATAAGAAACAGATGCGCCCATGAGATTTGTCGTCATTTTGTTATCGTACAATTTCTCGTTCGGTGCTGCGAAATCTTTGTCGAGCAAACCTTCCTTGTACCATTTGTTCATAGTCTTAAGGAATTCCTTATATTCTGGTTGGATCGGGCCGTATTTCACTTTACCGTTATCTTGATAGAAACTATAGTTGATACCCCACGCACCAAGGAAAGGTGCATCCGTAGAAAACATATTTTTGTCTATGTAAATTGGAATTTCATCCGCTTTACCATTGCCATTCGGATCTTTTTCTTTAAACGCTTTCAATACCGTGTACCATTCGTCAATCGTCGTTGGCATCTTCAATCCTAGCTTATCCAGCCAGTCCTGGCGGATGGATGGGCCAAAGCTCACTCTCGTTTTGTCATCTCCACGCAGGAAAGGGAATGCATAAATGCTTCCTTCATCCGTGGAAATTTGCTTTTTCCAATCTGGATGATCCGTAAGCAGCTTCTTCAAGTTCGGTGCGTATTTATCGATTAAATCATTCAGTTTAATAATTTTCTTATCTAAAATGGCTTTTTCCGGGCCGCCAGGATATCGAATGACCGCACCGCTTGTCGCTCCCCAACTTGCTTCAATGACATCTGGAAGATCGTTGGTCGCAATCATTAAATTGAATTGCTCTTGCGCTTGTGGTACTTCAAGTGGTGGATGCTGGAACTCAACCTTGACGCCAGTCACTTTCTCAAGTTCCTTATACATGCCCATTTCAGCGTACGTTTTCATTTGGCCTGACGCAGCCGAGTGATTAGGTACCCAATACGTCAATTTCGTCAACTTAGGCGGTTGTGTTTCACTGCTTGACTGCGGTGTTGCGGATGAACTTGTGCTTCCCGTATTACTGCTGCACGCAGCTACCGAAATGGTTAATACCGAAAGCAACATAACGGATCCAACTTGTTTCAAACTCTTCTTCATTCTTCTTGCCTCCCCTTCGTATATATAACGTTTATCATCGATGGCGCCGTTCCGTGTTTCCCTAGCACCTGATTCCAAGTATGCTGCACTGGCCTAGGTCTGAATACTGCCTACTTCTCGTTTTCGTTGTATTTAAGTAAGAAATACGGGCTTGCTGAGAAATCATCAGTCCATATTAGAATTCATCAGTTGCAGCTAGGAAGACAATAAAGCAGCCTCAACGAGGCTGCTTTATTATGCGTCTGAGGAGATGATTTCCGCGAACATCGACTCACGGTATTTACCCGGCGTTACGCCTTCAAGCTTTTTGAAGGCTCGGATGAACACGACATCATTGTTATAGCCAACCTTGTGGGCAATCTGAACAATCGTCATTTCCTTACTCTCCATGTACTGCTTAGCTTGCTGAATTCTTTTATGCGTGATGTAGTCCAGCAGATTCTGCCCCTGATTTTTTTTGAAGAAAGTGGACAAATATTGCGGTGTCATTTGGATACGTTCAGCAATTTGTGCGACGCCAAGATTTGAATCACTCAGATTGGCGTGTACAATGCTAAGGATTTCCTGCAGTCGATTGGTACTATGATCCGAACGTTCTAGATTAAACGAGCCGGCAAGCGTCTCGTATAGCTCCTTCGTTTTCGTATACATGCCTTGCGCTGTCGGATAACTGAACACTTCCTTAATAGGATCAAAGTCAGCGCCCAATACTTCTTCCTGGTTCGTATTCGTGGAGTTCACAATTTTCAAAAGCGTACTCGTCACATTGAAAAAAAGACATTTCCCCAACTCCGGTGTCATTTGGCCAGAATCGAAATTCATCGAGTAAATTTTATCGAGCAGCTTTTCCACATTCTCGGTATCTCCGCTGCGGACAAAATTGATCAGCTGGATCTCAATTTCGAGCGGATAATAGTAATGCTGTTTCACCTCGAGGATATCCTGGAAATGGATCGCTGCATGCTTGCCTAAGATTAACCTATATTCAAGGGCTGCGAGTGCTTCCGGGTACGAATCTCGAATGGCTTTGGGCCCCGCATGTACACCGCCAACTGCGATGGTCATGCCAATTTGGAACCGTTGGGCGATGATACTTAAGAGTGATTCCGCGATTTCGCGAATATTGGTTTCAGCCGTCTCCGCTCGATCTGGCGATACGTTAATGAGGAACGCAAGACGATCTCGATCCAGTTCAACAGAAAATCCTTTATGATGCACCGCGATCAGATCCGTACCTATATTGGAGACGATAAATCTGGCATGAGCCCATTGCTGTTCGTCTTCGTCCGCTAAGAAAGGGACATCCTCAATTTTGGCAAGGAGAACCGCAAAACTGTCGCTAATGAAACTCAAATCCATAAACTGAAGAGAATCTCCGTTATCCGCCGAGATATCTACATCCATGTATCCATTTAATAAACGGGACAGGTAGTTCGCTCGGATAAATGGCACTTGCTGCTTTAAGGTCATACGCAGGTTTTTCTCTTCATGAAACGAACCTTCGACGGTTTGTTGTATGAACTCGTATTCATTGGCGGCAGGACGCAGGAGCATGTCTTTTCCGCGCATAATCGCGTGAACGGTCTTTTGGAGTGGCTTATATGTACGGTACGCCCCAATGCTGACAGCAACAAGCCCACAAATGAGACATAAGATAAATAAACCGATCGACCAGCTCTGGATTTGATTCACCTGCTGCATAAATACGTCGTTGGGCATAATGGACACATATTTCCAGCCAGCTTTTTGTGAAGAAGTGGTCGAAACCACTTGATCTACACCTGCTAGTCTATAATCAAATGGACCCTTGCTCCCTTGAATGCGCCCTTGCAAATCAGATGGGAATGGCAAATCGCTGTTACTCATGATGGTTTGACCAGCATTATCAATAATATAGACGGAGCTATGACTGGCTGATTCCATTTGCGCAAATAATTCCTTAACTTGGTCAACATCGATTAACACAATAAAACTTCCGAGATTCTGGGATTGTGATTGAACGGGAAGCGTCTGGATATAGGTAATCACATTCTTTGGGGCTTGATCCCCATTGTTAGTTAAGGGAGCTACCGGTAAGTAGGACATCCTATGCTCCTTGGCCAGAAGCTGACGCCAATTCTCGTAAGGCATGTTCTGATAAGCGTAGTAGATGGAATAAAAGGTTCGTGAGTCTGTTACCAAATCCGATTTGACAATCGTATCGCTGCTAGCGAAATACACATAGTAATCGAGGATGAAATTGCTGGTCATGCTGTGATACTTACTCATCTTATCTCGCATGAATTGAATAAACTCATACTTGTCAGCATCTTTCGCACCGGTAGGGATTCTAAGCATATAATCCAGCTTCGGATCAAACACAACCTGACGCATTAACGTATCCACTTCCGATATTTTATTATCGAGGGACAGTTTCAGCTGCTCGAGCATTGCTACATTGGATCTTGTCGTGCTCTTCTCCAGACTCTGTTCGACCTTGGCGTACAAAAAAAGACCCATTGCAAGCGGTATCAATAAAATGAATAAATTGGAGGCGATGATCGTCGAAAGAGCACTTTTGCGACTATCTACAAGGCGTAAAATGAAAGGCATTTTCAAATCAAGCTCACCGTCCATTCCGTAAATGAATTTATTAGAAATTGTATCTTCTCTTCATCAAAGTTGCAATATAACTTTTTGGGGGAGCTTAAACCGTGGCTCTCAATTTCAGCTCATCCAGAACCGCGCAAAAAACGGCTACGTCGCCCTCAGCTTCAACTTTCAGCGCAAAAAAATAACGAAAACCTTTTCCCATTCAATCAGGAAAAGATCTTCGCTATCTCGATTTTACAGAACTATGAATGCTGGATAATAGCATCCATCTTCATTACCTCTAATTACAACTTCCAAATCCGATACAGAATAACAGCCGTTTCTGCCCGGGTCAACGAATCATTCGGCGCCATACGATTGCCATCCTTGCCATTCACAATACCAGATTTCGTCAGAGCGACAGCACTGTCCTTCGCGTAAGTGGATGTGCTGGCCGCGTCAGAATAAGCGTCTAAAGTTCCGCTTGCTACGACTGGTTTACCTGCTGCTGCCAAAGCGCGTGTAGTAAGCACCATCATGTCCTGACGTGAGATTGTGCTTTCTGGCTTGAACATATTGCCGTCAAAGCCATTGGCAATCCCCAGTTCCTTCGCGATGCTCAGCTCATGATAATAATAAGCGTTAGCAGGGACATCGCTGAACATGACATCCTTTTTGCCTGTGCTTTGCAACTCAAGCGCTCGTACAAGCAACGCGATAAAGTCCGCTCTCTTAATGGAAGTCTCAGGAGCGTAGTGATCCTCTGAGATGCCTTGGATGACACCTCGTGATGTCATGACGTCAATCGCTGGCTTCGCCCATGTTACATTTTGTAGATCTCCGAAGGTCTTGAAGACGGAGGTTACCGCATAGGTGCTGAAGTGTGTCGTTTGGAACTCAACCGTTCCACTTGCCACATCATAGTGACCATTCGGAATCGAGATTGCCTTGCCATCGCCATCGATGTACCAAATGACGATATGATCTGTGTTGTTAAGCTCTTCGGCTGTCGGCGTGTATGGAATCGCAACCGTCACAGGCGCATTCGGGTTGTTCCAAGCAATAACAGTATCGCCGGCGGCCAGACTTAGATCGATAGCAGGACGACTGCCAATCTGTGTGCGAGTAGCTTCATCCAAGTTATCAAGGGCAGCTTTCGCTACGCGAATGGACACTTGCTCACCGTTATTTGTCACATTGGATAGCAGGTTGCTTGGAATGAGCATAGTTGCGTTCGGTGTCTTCAAAGAAAGCTCGAAAGTATCGTCACCGTTCAGGCTTTTCGTTGGCAATTGTACTTCGTACGAAGTCGCATTTGCTTGTGTCGGCACTTCAATTACGACTTGTTTATTACCATTTGCCGTTACAGTGGCTTGTTCAAGCGCCTTTGCCAAGTTGTCGCCAGAAATCGTGCCGATCGCGTGCCCATTGTTCGTATTGACAACCGGTTTGATCGTAACAACGCCATCCACCTTCTCAACGCTTCCTGTTGGCGCGCTATACCCGACGCCGCTTGAACCGCTATCACTGCCTTTGCCAGCAAGCGTTAGCACGCCATATACAGATGTGTCCATGTATCCGTTGCCTGTCGTATCATTCCATGCAGCAACGCTTTGACGGGCACCGTCTTTTGCATCATTGATCTGCACATCAAAACCTAATTTTTTGTTGTCAGCCGGTGTAATTGATTTCAACGGAATCTTCAATTCAACCGTGTAATTCGTGCCGGTCACCTTGGTCGCTGATTGGAAACCTTCAGAGATGCTGGCTGGATTAAATGATGTTTCATTGTCAAAGTTGATTCGGTATTGTCCGTCATCATCTTGGTAGAACGATGTTTTGGCATTGTTAGGGTCCAAGAAGATCTCGACGGAATCCTGTTCGTACGCGTTAACGCTCGTTTTGTCGAGCTGAGCATCGCTTACTTGGACTAGCACATACAGGTTGGTATCATCCCAGAGAGCTTTGGCCACACCGCTTGCCCCCTGCCAAGCCATCTGATAACGATTAACCGCAATTTCAGGTGCCTGGCTCCAAATCGCGTCAACCGTACCGTCGATGACAGGAGTGCCGAAATGAGCAGTTGACTGATTCGCCTGTGCTGACTCTGTCGAATGCGCTTGAATGAAGGCATCCGGGTTAATTACGCCATCATACGCCGGCTTAGCTTGCAGATTTTTATCAAATAGCAATGGATTGTTAGCAGCTCTCCAACTCGTGTTATCGTCCATTCCCCAGAAGGTAACCCGTTTGATATGTGCAGCGTGAGCCTTATAGATCTGGAATAATTGGGCGTACAAGTAGCCCTGAGCTTCAGCAAGCTTGTCGGAAAGCTGATAGTTGCTTCCAGCTTGAATATCCAGCTCAGTTATGCTTATTTCGACGCCTAAGGAAATAAATCTCTCGAGGGACAGCTTCACATTGTCCGGGTTCGTGTTTACACTGTAGTGTGCTTGCATGCCTACGCCGTCGATGAGAAGTTTGCCGGGATGCGTGAGTGCATACCGATCATTCATTTCTTTGACCATATTATAAATGGCCTGTGATTTATTCTGGTTATCATCGTTGTAATCGTTGTAATAAAGCTTGATATCCCAATCAGGATGTGCATCCAGCACTTCTCTTGCCGCTAAGAACGACTGCTCCACATAGTCTGATCCAATAGCGTTATACCATGGTGTTTGGCGCAAAGACGCTTTCCAATCCGCCGGGTTTGACGGGTTATCATTCATTGCTTCGTTAACGACATCCCAGGAAATCACCTTGTTGCCGAAATGCCCCATGACACCTTGGATATGATTCCGCAAATTAGTGAGCGCTTCCTCCCGCCCTAAGGGGGTGCCATTCGACGTATTCAGCCACGCAGGCGATTGTTGATGCCATACCAGTACATGTCCATGCATCTGCATGCCCTCAGCCCGGACTTTATCGACGAGTGCATCCGCTGCGTCAAACGTAAAGTTGCCTTTCGTAGGCTGCAGCGCATCCGGCTTCATGGCGTTGCCTGCTGTGACGACATTGAAATGCTTCTTCAACAGCTCAAGTCTGACACCATCCAGATCCTCTGCCGATATGGCATTTCCGATCAAGAAATCGTTCTGATAAGCATCCTTGATTGGTATAAGATCTTTCTGAATGGCGATCGGCCCTGATCCTGATTTAACAAAGTTAATATCATCAATATAAAAGGAAGCCGTTTTGTTAGATGAACTTTCTACATAGATCGTCAAATATTCACTGCTTACATTGTTGTAACGGTAAGTTCCCTCATACTTCACCCAGCCGTCGCTTGTATTGATTGTTTTGGGTGAAAGACTAACGTAGTTAGCGCTGCTTCCTTGACCAATTTGCGTGGATAGCTGGAGCTGCGAGCTTGAAGGATCGATCAATTTTACCCAAGCCGAAATTGTATATTCATAGCCCTTATCCACATATTTCTCAACACGAAGTGTTGGGCCATGCCAGCTATCTGTTCGACCTTCCACCTTCAATGCGTAAGAACCGTCCGTAGTATGATTGGCTTCATTGGTCACAGTCAACGTTTCCGTGCCTGCTCTGCCTACAAAACCTCCTGCCGTTTGATCCTCGAAGTTAATCGTTGAGAAATTTAAAGCAGGAGGTCTAGGCTGCTCTTCGACCGCACCACCCGAATTTGCCTTCTCGGTGATTAAGATATCGCCAATGTAGAAAGGAACTGCTTTTCCATCCTCGTTAGATTGCACGCGCAAGCTCGTATCTTTACTTGTATCTACCGTAAACTCTTTGGTCAGTATGACCGCACTTCCGGCTGCCAAATCTGCACCAACCAAGAAACCGTAGCTGTTTACGGTTTGAAGATAAACTTGAGAACCACTGGCCACAGTAGCATTCGCATCTACAAAGACGGATACGCTCACCGTATAGGTTTTGCCGTTGACCAGTCCAATGTCAGCGAATTTGAAATCTGCCGCGTCCCACGTGTTTGCTCTGTTCGTAACATACAAGGCTGTACCGTCTGTATTGCCGTCAAATACCTTGCCTGTGACCTGCGATAGGCTAGCACCGCCCGATTGCGTTGCAAATCCTTTGCCGCTTGCAAAGTTTTCGTGATAAACCGTTACTGTAGCTGGATCTGTACTGGTTGCTACAGCCGTAACCAGGACATCTCCGATGTAGAAGGGAATAGCTTTCCCAGTCTCGTTGGATTGAACACGCAGGCTCGTATCTTTGCTCGTATCCACCGTAAATTCTTTCGTCAGCGTGACCGCACCTCCAGCTGCCAGATCTGCACCAGCCAAGAAGCCGTAACTATTTACGGTTTGGAGATACGCTTGTGAACCACTAGGTACAGACACATTTGCGTCCACATATACGGTTGCGGTAACCGTATATGTTTTGCCGTTTTCCAGACCAATGTCAGCGAATTTGAAATCTGCCGCGTCCCACGTATTCGCTCTATTGCTTACATATAAAGCGGCCCCATCAGTGTTACCGTCAAAAACTTTGCCGGTTACCTGTGTTAGGCTGGCACCACCTGATTGCGTTGCAAGACCTTTACCGCTCGCAAAGGTTTCATGATAAACCGTTACCGGCGCTGCAGCTTCCACAGCCGGCACAAGCCAAGCTGCTGGGATGATCAAGGCTGCTGCGAGTAAGACCGAGATCACTCTTATGAGCTTTCTACTCATTTGTTACATTCCCCCTAACAAATTTGATTAACTTCATTTGAAAACGCTTTCTATATTATTCTACATCGGCCATGCTATCCGCTCCCATACTAAGAATATAGGTGTATCCCCCCTTAATTATGGAAATATGGAAATATACGCCGAGTTATTAAGTTAACTTTACGCCATCGCATATTTACCAATAAGTGGAACTAGAAACAAATTTCCACCTAATATTCATAGCAAATAGACGTGGATTTCACCGAAGAAATCCACGCCTCATCTTTACAACAAAAGTTTATAGTTGAGTCTTCACAGACAGCCTAACTTTTCTCAATCAACCGCCAATACGCCGGTTTGGGCGTGTGATCCTCCTGAAACAGAAGCGGCCAATTCTTACGTCCCCTCACTGGAAATTGATCGAGCCACGTATGATCATCCGCAGCTCCCCAGAAGGTGACAGACGTCAAGACGTCCGAATAGGAACGCAGCAAACGGAAGATATCTTCATACCGTTGCTGTTGAAGCTCCAACATTTGCTCCGTTGGGGCTAACAAATCCGTGCGCGTATCCTCATGGACGAACATGGAGAGGTCCATCTCCGTGATATGAAGCTGAACACCTAATGAAGCATACAACTCGATAGCCTGTTTAATTTCCTCGAGAGGAGGACCATAGATACTCCAATGGGCTTGCATGCCAATACCGTGAATTGGAACGTCCTGATTCAACAGGCTACGTACCAGATTGTAAATTTTATCCCGCTTCACGGGGGTAATTTCATTATAATCGTTATAAAACAACAGCGCCTTCGGATCCGCTTCATGGGCCATTTGGAAGGCATGTCGAAGATAATCCTCACCAATCAGTTCCAGCCATTTGGTATTTCGCATGACTAGATCCTGCTTATCTTCAATCGCTTCGTTCACCACATCCCACGCGTATACGCGCCCCTTGTATCTGCCTACGACCGTATGAATGTGTGCTTTTAATCGAGATAGCAGCAATTCTTTGGACGCGGGTCCACCATCTGGTCCTTCAAATACCCAATCTGGTGTCTGATTATGCCAGACGAGCGTATGTCCTCTTACCGCAATCCCATGACTGGCTGCAAAATCAAAAATTGCATCCGCTGCCTCGAACGTATATAGCCCCTCTTGCGGCTGAACATGCTCGAATTTCATCTGATTCTCAGCTGTAATGCTATTATAGTGCTTTGCGATAAAATCGCCGGATGACCGCAGTGTTGCCGTGCTTACTGCCGCACCGATCTTGAATTGCCCTTGAAATGCCTGATATAAAGACAGCGGCTCTCTATTCATTGTGGTCCACATTCTCCTTTATCTGTGCCTCCACCGAGTTGAGGCAAGTCTCCTCCTTTATATTAAACCTTCTGAATACGGTTACAATTCACAGACTATAGCTTCATCTCCCCCATTTTTCAGGGTTTTGCTAATCTGTCTGTAAACGGCAGGTTTGTCGGTGACGCGTTTCTCAAATTCCTTGAGGAAATGATGATAGTGGACATAGCCAATTTGTTCAGCAATGACACGAATCGTTTCTTCTGACTCACACAGCATTCGCTTCGCCTCATGAATACGCAGATCATGAATATACTCGATGATGCCGACCCCTGCCCATTTCATATAAGTTTGACCCAAATAAACAGCGTTCATAAAGAACCGTTCGCCGATCTCTTTAATCGTTAGCGCTTCCCGGAAATGTTCCTGAATATATCGTTCAATGGCGCGAAGCGGATGGCCTGAGAATTTGTCTTTATGCTGCTTCAATTGGTTCAAGTACTGCTGCATATAGAGCTGTAAAGATACCTTCACTTCACAGAGGGAACGATGCTCCCTTCGTGTAAAATCACGAAATTGTGGAAGTGCCTCCGAATCGATCCCCATCTCCCGCATGACAGCGGCACTTTTTAGAACAATGCGAATAACTAGCATATGAACGACTTCTGGGCCCGTTTGATTTTCCGTAAACAGTAGGAACAGATCATTAATCAACTCTTCGACCCGCTTCTCCTGAAGCAACTCAATTGCGCTTAAACATTCATCTACGATGGATAGCTCGCTGAGTTCATAGCTAATTTCCTTGTGATGGATCGTCTCGTAATCCAGCGGTCCCCCTACAGAATGAAAAAAACCATAAATCGAAGCTTCTTGCGCACCTGCATAAGATGAGGCTATATCACTGAGCGCATCAACTCGTGGTCCTATTGAAAGACAGCACTCACTGCCTTGTTGCTGCAAATCTTTGTACAGCTTTTGCGTCCATTCCTTCATATCGGGAAAAGAGGGTACCACAAGTCCGTTCTGATTCTCAGATAAATCGATGAGCATGGCATTTTCAGAGAGCAAATGGTGGGAATCCAATCCCTGAGGAGTTCCATTCAACCATTCGATGTGGATGTACCTCCAGCCCCCACCTTCTTGCTCCAAAGGCTGCAGCGATTCCCTAACGTTCTCGTCTGCTGCCGAGATTTCCCCTCGAAGTATCTGTGCAAGGATCGTCGATACGAGCAGGTTAGAAACGAGATCATGCTGTACCTTTTGCTTTTCGCGGTGCTGCAGCTCCTGAATAACGAGCCCCATGATGGCATCCCATTCGCTGTCTAAGGCCGGTTTAAGCAAATAATGCTTAACACCAAACCTCAAAGCGGATCTTGCGTACTCAAAATCGTTATAGCCGCTTAAAATGATGAAGATCGGGTCACTGCCTGTCTTTTGCACAGTTTCAATCAATTCTAATCCATCGATTACCGGCATCCGAATATCTGTTACCACAAGATCGGGATTATGAGCTTCTATGCAAGCCAACGCTTCCTCCCCATTCTCACACATACCGACAATCTCAAAGCCAAGCGCTTCCCAATCGGCCATGAAACTTATCCCCTCTAACGCGAAAGGCTCATCATCAGCAAACATCACCTTATACATGTTCTCGTACCTCCTCCTGCTTCTTAATTAAACTCAGAGGAATTTGTATTGTAACACTCGTCTTCTCATAGGGGATGCTTTCAATCTGAAACAGGGAACGTTCTGCGTAAAACAGATTGAGACGACGGTACACATTGCGCAGCCCGACATTTTTGCCATTGTCTTCGCCTTTGAACAGGCTTCCCACAATCTCGTCCAGCTTCTCTGCTTTCATTCCTATGCCATTATCTTCAACCCTCATCCGCATTTTCGCCCCTACGATCTCTACGGAAATGCGAATTCGACGATTCCCTTTGACCGATTGGAGCCCATGCTTGCATGAATTTTCAACAAGTGACTGAATACTCATTTTCGGGATACGGTAAGGAAGAACCGATTCATCGGCGATCAATTCATAATGAAACCGGTCTTGGAAGCGGAATTTCTCGATCTGTAAATACATTTCTGTGAAACTCAGCTCTTCCTCCAATGTCACCAAATCCTCTTTCCAGCTGAGCAGCCTTCTTAAAATTTGAGATAAGTTTTGGATGATCTCCGTCACATGCTCATAGCGATATTTCTTACAAACGACAAGAATCGCATTCAACGTATTGAATAGGAAATGGGGATCGACCTGGCTCTGCAAATAATTCAACTCAGCCTGCACACGTTCGAGCTCTAAGTCTTTCTTTTGAATCTCCAGCTTGTAAACATCATGAATTAAATTACGGATCTTCTCCGTCATGAGATTGAAGCTGCGCAGGAGTCCGCCTATCTCATCCTTACCCTCATACATCGTGATTGGCTCAAATCGCTCATTTTTCACGAGTTGCATATGCTTAGAAAGCTTTCTAACCCGGAAATTGAAGGAATGCATAATAATATAAATCAAGAGGGTCGGAATAATCGTGCTAATAAGCGTCAACCATGTGAAGAAATGAAGAACTCCTTTCCGTTCTTCCGCCGCCCGACTTCCTTCTGGAATCCCGATTAGCCGCCAGTTTAGCACAAAGCTCGCTGTGCCAAGGGGACTGACGAAGCTCTTCGATGGCAAGCCTGTCAGTTGATTTGCGCTATTGACAGGTAGAGTCGGCAGCAGCTCTCCTACGCCTTTATAGGCGCCAGATGATTCCAGAACAAGACGATTTTCCTCATCCACCAGTTTGATTAGCAAGTAGTTGTGCTCTTTCTCAAAAAGCTCAAGCAGCTTATCCATGCGAATGTCGATGCGCAAATATTTCGGGAATTTCATGAGATCCGGGAAATTGTCCAGCTTCCGAATGATACTGACATACACCAGCTTCTCCTCGGGATTCATCGGATTGGTATCCAGATAGGAAGTCACGGTTACCTTATTTTTCTCATCGTTCATTTTCCGATACCATTCACTTTGCAAATCATTAGGCTTCAGCATAAAGTAGCTTCCACCGTTCGATAGTGTTGGATTCGAAGTATACACTCCGATCCAAGATATATAGGGATAAATATTGGGATACTGTCCTAATTTATCTCGGAGGTAACTATCATATTCTTCGTAGTAGGCAACATTATCCGAATAGGTATATTCGAGCATTTCATTAAAGACACGATCAGCGGATACGGCGTTGCCAATCACGACACCCTCATTGATCATTTGCATAATTTCATTTCCGGCGCGATCCAAAGAAATCCGTAGATTGTCCATCTCTCTTCGTTCCGTATTTTTACTATCCTGCATATAAAATAAGCTGTTGATACACATAATTGGCAGGAGAACGCACAGTAAGTAGATGATTAGAAATTTAAATTTAAGAGGAATATCATTAACGGTTCCCAACAACTTCCATCTCCGGTTCATTTTCGTTCTCCTTGTCAGTCATAAGTCGTTAGTTAGCCCTTCTTGAAGGCGGAGGGTAGCTTGCCGGTAAGGGATTTGAACTTGGATACGAATTGCTCTGAATCCGAGTACCCAACTCGGCCAGCAATATCGGATATTTTCAGTTCTTCACGTCGAAGTAACTTTTTGGCTTCGTCAATGCGGACCACATGCAAATATTCATTAAAGGTGAGACCCGTTTGTTTCTTAAACCGCTGGCCAAAATAGGCCGAATTCATCCGGAAATGCTCTGCGACATGTTGGAGCTGCAGCTTTTCGCTGAAATGCGCTTTGACGTAGTCTTCCGCTGCGGAAATGACCGCATCTTGCTTGTTGCTTTTTTCTTGGCCAATCCACGCTGCGGCTTGCAGGAATTCCTGCGTTATTCTTCGTTCCAAGATACCCAGATCCGCAGCAAGTGCGGGAACAAACCATTTTCTGACCCATAGATCAGGCTCACCGCCGCACTGGGTAATGACGCGAAGGATATCGAACTTAATATTCGATAGATAAGCCCCCACCCATGACACCGAGACAGATTGCCTGGAAAGTGCTACGAATAACTGGTGCACATGGTCACGCACCGCTTCCCCATTTCCATTCGATACGGCATCTAGAATGGACTGTGTCATCCCGATAGGCACATCCGCAGTGTCAGCTATGCGTTCCCTTTGATAGAAATGGACGCCATCAAAATCAGATGGACATCTGCAAATTTCAGCCATTAGCGCCTCGCAGAATGCTTCATTTAAAGCGTGAGGTCCCCGATGTTCGCTGCTGACAGCCATCGAAAGAGCACTGCCGCTACTACTGCGGATTTTGCCAATCATCTCCATAGTCACTGCAGGGGTAAGCGATTGATTCTCTGGACCCGCTATGAGTAGAAATCCTTGACGCTCTTTGCCTACTCCGAATGGAAGAAGCGTCGCTTGCGAAAACTGTAGCGTTTCTAAAATCATCTCGATAGGATTGGAGTCAATGGTTCCTTCATCTGCTGGTTCGAGCAAAAGACAACGAAATCGAACATGCTCATCGAGATCAAGCAAAGCTTGCGCTTGTTCGATCCAGATCTGCCTTTTTTCTCCTCTCAGCAGCCTTGAAATCGTTTCCATTCGAATGCGATCTAAGGCCGTGTTTTCGTACTGACTGCGAGTTTCCTGTTCTCGAATCGTTATGGTTACCGCTTCCACAGCTTTTTCAAGCTCCGATTCCATAAGGGGCTTCATTAGATAATTCGCTACGCCATGTCGCATCGCTCTTTTGGCATAGTCAAAATCTGCATAGCCGCTTAAAATAATAAATTTCGTGTTTGGATAGAGGAATGAGGCTTGTTCAATCAAACCTAATCCATCAATAACGGGCATGCGCACATCAGTTAGCACCAAATGAGGTTCAGTCACGTTCATCAGGGCTAGCGCATCTTCCCCATCCAACGCTTCACCGCACACGACAAAGCCTAACTTATGCCAATCAATCATTGACCGAAGTCCCTCTAACATGAAGGGCTCATCATCGGCAAATAGGACCCTCAACATGGAAAACACCTCACTCTAGAGGATATATATGACTATTATATAGGAAAATCTTAATATAGGAATAGCCTACCTAAATGGAAATAAAACCGCTCAGCACAGGGCTTAAACGGCAGGTAATGATTGGAAAACGTTATTTATTTTATCTAGCTATTCCTTCACACTTCCTAAGTTCATCCCGACGATAAAGTACCGCTGTAAAAAAGGATACACGAACAGGATCGGAACCGCAGCCACAATCGTGATCGCCGCACGGATAGAAGATGGAGTTACCATTGCTTTGGTTTGATTCGTGTTTGCCCCCGCCAACAAGCCAGGATCACTGTTGCTGTTCATCGTTGAGCCAAGAAGCTTCATCATTTCATATTGAAGTGTACTCAATTTCAAATCTGAAGAGGCATATAAAAATGTATCAAACCAGGAATTCCAAGAACCTACTGCAATAAATAAGGCAATGGTAGCTAAAACAGGCGTACAGAGCGGGAAAATAATCCGTATAAAAATCGTGAAATCACCGGCTCCATCCATTTTCGCAGACTCAACCAAGCCTGATGGCAGGGTTCGAATGTAGGTTCGAATCACGATGAGGTTAAACGCACTCACCATGCCTGGAAACACATACACCCAAAAGTTATTCAGCAGCCCCAGGCTTTTGATCAGAAAGTAATTAGGAATAAGCCCCGCATTAAAATACATCGTTAGCACAAAAATTAAGCCGATCATTTTCCGAAAAATGTATTGTGGCTGCGCTAAAGTATAGGCAAGCATCGTTGTGAGAAACACGCCCAATACAGTCGTTGTAAGCGTACGAGCGACGGAAATCCAAGCGGCATGGTAAATCGTCCCCGAAATAAATATCGCCTTATAATTTTGCAACGACCAGGATCGTGGCCATAAATAAATGCCCCCACGCAGTGCATCGTTGCCTTCATTGAATGAAATCGTTAAGGTATGAAGAAACGGATAAAGTGTCACTATAGCAAGAATGAGCATGAAGATGCCGTTAATCGTATGGAACAGAACCGGCTCCATCCGAGTTCTGCGCGCTGTCGTAGTTCCCATCATCATCTCTCCTTTATATCAACCGCTCTTCACCAAGGCGTTTGGCGGTAGAATTTGCAATTACAATAAGGATTATACTTACAACTGTTTTGAAAATACCTGCTGCTGTTGCCAGCGAATAGTTACCTAAAGCAATCCCGTACTTGAGTACAAAAATATCAATCGTTTGTGACCAATCGACGATCAATCCGTTACCGAGCAGGTACTGAATTTCAAAACCTGCATCTAGGATATGTCCAATGTTCATAATTAATAAAATGATAAACGTCGACTTAATCCCGGGCAATGTAACGTGCAGAATCTTTTGGTAACGGTTGGCACCGTCGATCCCCGCAGATTCATATAACGACGGATCAATTGAGGTGATGGCTGCCAGGTAAATGATCGTGTTCCAGCCTACCTCTTTCCACACATTAGACAAACCTACTATTCCCCAGAAATACTTGCCTTCACTAAGCCACATCACGGGTTCTTTAATCACGTGCAGCTTCATCAACAACTGATTAACAATCCCATCATCAACCGATAACGATGTTGCTACAATCCCCGCAGCAATGATCCAGGAGAGAAAATGGGGCAGATACGAAATCGTTTGAATGGAACGCTTCCAGAAACGAACTTTAATTTCATTTAATAGAAGGGCTAATAGAATAGCCGTCCCAAAGCTAAGAACCAAATTGATTATACTCATAGCAAGCGTGTTGCGAAGCACCGTCAAAAACGTATCATCCTGAAATAAGAATTTAAACTGCTTAAGCCCCACCCACTGCTGCTTGGAAAATTTCAAAGCGGGACGATAGTTCTGGAACGCCATTAACCAGCCCCAGATCGGTACATAATTGAAGATTACTACATAAATCAAGATCGGGAATGACATTAGAATTAATTGCTTTTGATTTTTGATCGTCTTCCAACTTATACCGACGCCGATTTCCGGATCGATTTTTTGCTTTTTCTTTGGTTTCTTGGTCAGTACGGTCTCGGCCATCGACATTCCCTCCTAGGAAGTAAAGCGGAGAAGACCTGAGTCTCCCCCACTCTGCAGCGTGTGTTGTCCTCTTATTTACTGCTCCAATTCTGAATACGCCAGTTAATTTGATCATTAATACGATCTTCATATGCTTTCATATTGTTCTTGCTAATCTGTTCAGTGTATTCCTTCCATACCCCTTCAAAGTCATCCGGTTTGGCCAAAATGGCTTTCGGTAAATATTTCACGGAGAGGTCATTCAGCTTCGTTTGGGCCACTTTCGCCGGTGAACCATCCACTAAGTCAATGCTCCACGCTGGATAGTAAATTGGATTATCAACAGGTGTTTTGAAGAACTCCGCCCATGTCTTATGGTTGTAGGCCTTCAGCACTTCTTGATCTTGCGGCTTCAAGCTGTCGAAGAATTCTTGCGGCTGTGTGCCCGGATCTGTTGCATTTCCATCACTATACGTCCCTTGCATCTTCGGCGAATTGAAGAAGAACGCTTCTGCTTTATTCGCAAGCTTCCATGTATTATCGTCTGCTTTCGCGCGCTGTTCAGGCGTACGGTAGAACTTGCCATCTTTCACTTCATAATCTTCGCCTTGAATCCCCCATTGAAGTGTCTTCTGCCACTCTTCCGTCATCAGCGAGTCAAGGAATTTAATAATTTGAACAGGATCCTTAGCTTTCGTCGAAATCCCGTATCCACGGTTAATGTTCAGCGCTGGACGGTCACGATAGTACTCTTGGGCACCTGGATAAAGAAGTGGGAACCCAACATACGTACTGCCGATTTTATTTTGTGATTTCAAGGAATTCTCGCCGTCACCGAAATTCCAGTGCTGGTCAAACATCCCAATAACACGACCGCTAGCAATTTTCGCCAAATATTGATCATAGTTCTGCACGAGCGCTTCCCTATCCATTAAGCCTTGTGCATTAACATCGTTCAGCTTCTTGTAGTAATTCTTAGCAATATCCTTGTCCGCAAAAATTTGCGCTTTTCCATTTTCGACGATAACACCACCGTCATTCGGGTGACCGGCTAAATGTTCAGGCGGGTTCTGCAGCGGGAATGTTCGCCAGTCGAAGTTCAACGTCTCGAACCCGATCATATCGGGATGTTTCGCTTTGTATTTTGCGATGATATCGAAATAGTCGTCCAACGTTTTCGGAGTTGGATATCCCATTTCCTTCAGGACATCCTTTTGCAGGTAAAAACCCGGGCCTTCATATGTGGTTTCATTAAATTGACCGCTAAACACGTTGAAATTTGGCAACACATAAATGTGACCGCTTGCAGGATCCTTGATCTGATTCCACACGGAGGCATAATGCTTTTTCAGATTCGGTGCATACTTGTCAAGCAAATCTTCGAGTGGTACAAAGGCACCCGCCGCAATGAGCTTATCATTACCAGTCATAATATCTGAATAATCGCCGCCAGCAATCATGACCCCAAGTTTCTGTTGTAAGTCACCGACCAGAAACTCCATTTTCAGACTCACACCTGTTTTATCTTTAATCATCTTGTAGATCTTGTTATCAGGCGTAGGCTGTTGGTAAGGGCTGTCAATGAACATCGACAATGTAACAGGTTTGATCGCATCACTTTTCGTTGCCGCAGGCGTTGCTGTCTGACTGCCGCTTGGAGAAGCGGAGCTGTTCACAGTCTCAGAATCCTTCGAGCTGCTGCATGCGGATAGCGTCAATCCAAGGGCAAGAACAGGTACCATTACAGCTAACGTGTTTCGTTTCATTTGCATAACCATTTTTCTAGTCCTCCCTTTTTGTTCTCATGAAAATTCATTATGGTTTAGGTGAATCCGTTATCTGCTTACACTATTTATTATACTTTTCAAGAATGCGCTTACAATTCACAAACTAAAGGTCTTACCCCTACGAATTGCAGTCTTGTAAACGAATTCCTTTTATTTTAGCAGGAGTGGCATGATAAAAATAGGGTGATATATAATAAGGAAACTCACTACATGCATGCACCGTAACTATTTATCATTACACATAATAAGGGGCTGATTGGCTTGGATACACTCCATCTTCTAGACATTATTAATGAGCATAAGGATACTTCTTTTCGACTCATTTCAAAATTTAATCATGGCGCACAGGGTGCTTTTTTCATTGAAGATCAATCAGGAGAAGCGTACGTTTTAAAATGGAGTGATCACCCAAGTCTCCTTGCCAGACTAGATGACGCAGCTTCGTATACAGCCTTGCTTAAACGGAAGGGATATCCATTGCCTCTTTACACGCATATCGGTCATGCTTTGGGAGGAAAATATACAATACAAGAAAAACTTACTGGTACTACTTGTAATCCTGATAATTTACACAAGTATTTACCACAAATCTTGGAATTAAACGAGCTTCAAAAAGGAGAAGCCGATCAAGGTACTTGGCCTTCAATGATTGTAAACGCTGTCATTTACGGACAATCTGAGTTTTGCTCCCATGAACAGCTCCTCCAATTCTCTTCAACAACTGCAGAGTTATTAACCATTCTAACGTCTATAACAGCGAAGTTTGAAAATAAGCCATATCGTACAAACGATATTGTACATTTTGATTTTCATCACCAGAACCTACTGGTAGATCATGATCAAATCAGTGGCGTTGTCGACTGGCAATTTCCGTGTGCAGGTGATTGTACTTTTGATCTACTAACCTTAATGCTGTACTCAGAACCTGAATCGGCAACATGGATAAAATTGAAAAAGATCACCGAGGATCAAGTAGGTAAGGAGATTATCTCAATCTACTTGTCCTACTTACTGCTGAGGCAAGTAGGTTGGTGTATTCAACATTGGCCGGAATGGTTAGAACATTGGTTTAAGGTTGCAAAGAAGGTACTCGCGTAGAAGAGCGTTTAAATTATCGTCTCTTAAGCAGTCGTACTGCAAAGTTTGGATTCCCCAATTGTAAATGACCATACTGAGAATATAGAGCGGTAAAAGAATGCAAATAAACGAGAGAATCAATAGTTGTAGTTCCTGCTACCCTAACGATTCCAGAATGAATTTAGGTTATTATAAACAGATTTCTTGAATAATGACCAGTCATGCCAGAAATAACCTTTTACTTTTAGATATAACAAACGCATGCCGTTTGTTAACGACACGCGTTTTTTATAGTTATTACATGAACAAGATCTCATGTGTATGATCCTCACCCGCCGCGAAATTCAGCAGTTGAGTCCCCTCTTGCTCTAGCTCATATTGTTCCTCAGATGATAGTGGGATGAAAGGTTCAATGGTTAGCACAGCTGTCCCGCGACTTCGATTGATTCGCCATAACCCGCTCACCAATCCGTCAATAAGGATCACGGAGCGGATAATGCCGTTATTGGTAAACACCCGCTTCCGATAAGACTCATCAAGTATCCTTGATCGGTCCGCATGTGATAGCAGTATATTGTCAAAATCGCCAAGAAGGCGCGGTGGCGATGGGGTGTCCGTATCGGGGCGCGGAGCTTCAGGCAGGTCGAACAATTCAATCCCCTGCTCATCATAGAAGCGGAATAAGTGGGGCCGAAGCTTATCGACGACATCGCGCAATCTGGTTAGACCCGACCACATTTGCATATCCTTGACAGAGGCTGGCCCAAAGGCTCCCAAATAGCGCTGAATCATCTGCTCCACCTCTGGTTCGGAAGAGTTGGATGATCCCAGCCAACGTTCTGCAGAAGTGTGCAAGGCTTGTCCACTTTCTCCCCAAAGGCCTCGCGGTGGCAATTGGACAAGTGGCACCCACGTCCGAATGGCCGCTGCGAGGGCCTCCGGATCTCGATCTGGCCATTGTTCGTTTAGCCGCTTGCCGAGCTCACTGAATGTCATCGGCTGCTCTTCGACCAGTGCAAGGCCTGCGTCAGCAAGCGCTTTTTCATCTACACCCAAGAGGTACTTGCCGTAGTTCCCCTTAAGTCCGCGCTCAAGGACAAGTTGCATCAAAGGACGCAACTCCCGATAATCGCGAGCAGAAACCAAGTGAATCGTCGCACGCATCAGCGCGATGCGCACTGCCCTCTTTTCTTGAATCAGACGGCTCAGTTCTTCCTGTCGGAAGCCTTCGATCCGCGTCCACAAACCATAATACGGTGAATTCGGAGCCTGCGCCTGCAAACCGACTAATCGTTCGATCACATCTAGTGCTGGCAAATTAACGCGTTTCAATAGCATCTGCCGTGCGAGTAACGCGCGGTTCAGAGCACGCTTGCTAAGGACGGGAACAGCATCTTGTTTTAATATGGACATGTCTTCCTTCATTTTCCCTTTATTCACATACAAGCCCCCCTTATATAAAGGATTATTATATTTCTTAAGGCTTAAGCAGCTTTAACGGTGATCGATTTAATTTTCCACTGTCCCTCTACTAATACCAATTCAGATACAAGCTTCTTTGACGCTTTTTCCATTACCAAAACAACGCTGTCCGTACTAACTTCTAAGCGTACAGTCTTTAGTGTCATCTCATAATAAGGAAATATTTCAAAGTCATTGGGATGCAAGTCCAGCTGAAGCAAACTATGATCTAAAACAAGCTGCTGCATCTCGTTCTGAATCGTATTCCGATCATCGTCCCCTATCTCCAAGAAAAAAGTATCCGTTAGAAAACATTCAAGTACTTTCTCTGGTGAGTCCGGGTACTCAAAAGAAGCATCCCCTTGCCTTCCATATTCATATTGCGTTGAAGATATCACAAAGGAGTTTCCATCCCATTTGAACGTTTGTATAAGCCTGCGATCGATGAACAGTTCAACTGCAGTCTTGATGTAATGTCCATCTGCCCCCTTAGCAATCCCCCGAAATCCATCACCGTTCGGCGGAAAACTTCCATCAACGCTTACTATAGTGCCCTTTTCCATCTTATATAGGTTAAAGCCTGATCCGGACCCATTCGTTCGTTCAAGATAGATGAACGGCTGCCCTTCACCATTCAGTGTGAGTATATCCATCCCGTTCAGCCAACCAATAGATCCGCTGTTCAGATCACCAACTTGCCGATAGCCCGTACCATTTTTTTGAAGGACATAGAATTGTTTCTCAGCACTTTCATCTTTGAGGCTTTTACTGAAAGATACTAACTTCTCCTGGATTCCGTCTTGATCAAGGTCAATATCTTGCATTTGTTGTAACTGCCAGTTATTTCGATTAAGGGAGAGAAGTAAGGTGCGAATTGCCTCATCTTGCCTGCGATACAATTCGTCATCCTCAGGAAAGTAAAAAAATCCCTTTTCACTGCCGTTTACCTTTATACTTCGAACTCTAAGGGCATCACGATCTCCGATAACCTCGATGGTTGCCGGTTTGCTGCCTTGAATCACCAGACTGTAATCCCAGTATCCGTTGGCTTTCGAGATTTCTCGAAGCAATTGCCCGTAATAGTTTTCGTTATTGTCAAACGGAAGTAGGGAACCCGTATTCGTACTAAAATAGAAGGTTGGATATGTTTTATTTCGGGATAACTCCATTTTAACCGGTAGCATATTGTAATGGTCCAAAACGGATTTAATGGGGTGATTCCAACTCGTGAAATCGGTCATGGTCATTACATCCATGTCTTTCATGGAGGTTACTTGATCTTTGGCAGGTGTGGAAACAATCGGCACAGGCGATTGCACGACCGAGGAAGAGGAAGAAGAAGTGGAAATAGGAGCATGACTAGTAGCAGCATGGATAGAATCTGCTTGCCTATTTACTTCATTCGTATTTTTACAGCCAGTACTAGTAATTACAATGATTAGAGCAAATAAATTGGCAAGCTTCTTCATCTAGTTCCCCCAAAAGTTTTCACCATCATACCATAGTTTTCCAAATGTGGGCAGAATGAAAGTTTGTAAAGTTGGGAATTTACTCTACTGAAGAAGTCCTAAATAGCCCCTTGCCGGTATTCATATCGATACCATCAGAGGGGCGCATACCGATCGATCAAAATAAACGGTCACGCCAGCCTCGGAAAACGATCATCTGACGAGAAAAAAATGCGAATCTGCATCTTTTTCTCGACTTCTGTTACTCGCCTCGCTCCACAAGCATAGCTATACCCTGCCCCCCGCCAATACATAGTGCCGCTAAGCCTAACCGGCCATTCCGCTTCGCTAATTCATGCAGCAGTGACACGAGAATACGCGCTCCACTGGCTCCGATTGGATGCCCTAAAGCTAGTGCACCGCCGTTGACATTCAACTTGGCGGATGGAATACCGAGGTCGCGCGCGACTGCGAGCGATTGAGCCGCGAAAGCTTCATTCATCTCAAACAGGTCGATATCGCCTACGGAAACGCCTGTTTTCTTAAACAGCAAGCGAGCAGCCCCAATGGGTCCCAGCCCCATCATCGCAGGTTCAAGTGCGGAACTTGCATAGCCGCGAATGCGGGCTAGCGGCTTCAAACCGAGCACCGCCGCCTTCTCCGCGGACATCACGACAAGTGCGGCCGAACCGTCGTTGATGCCTGACGAATTCCCCGCTGTGACGGTCCCGTCTGGCTTAAAGGCTGGCCGCAGCTTACTCAGCGTTTCAACCGTTGTTCCCGCCCGGGGGAACTCATCCGCCCCAAAAAGCAGTGGCTCACCCTTGCGCTGCGGAATCGCAACCGGCACGATTTCATCGCTGAAGCGGCCGGAGTGCAGCGCATGCTGCGCTTTCTCCTGACTCCAAGCGGCGAATTCATCCTGCTCCGCACGGGAAAGCCCATAGCGCTCCGCCACATTTTCGGCGGTGATGCCCATATGGGTGTCGCTTATCGCACACCATAATCCGTCGCGAATCATCGCGTCGACCATGGGAGCATCACCCATACGAAGGCCAGCTCGCGCACCTTGAAGCAGATAAGGTGCTTGGCTCATATTCTCCATGCCGCCTGCCACGACGATCTCGGCATCGCCAAGCTTTACCGCTTGTGCCGCCAACATAACGGCACTCAGACCTGATCCGCAGACTTTGTTTATCGTCATAGCAGGAACAAATGGGTTAAAGCCTGCTTTCAGCCAGGCTTGCCTAGCCGGATTCTGACCTAATCCGGCTTGCAGCACATTCCCCATGATCACTTCATCTACTTGATCATCATTAAGCTGAGCACGTTGAAGCGCCTCACGGATAACGATGCTGCCAAGTTCAGGAGCACTCACCCATGAAAGAGTTCCCATATAATTACCAATTGCGGTTCGCACAGCGCTAACAATTACTGCATCTTTACTCATCCTTGAGTCCCCTCCGTTATATGCCCATTATGCAGATGGGGGGAAATGAGAAAAGCAGCTTCCGTTTTGGCACGTACTTCCTCGAGCGTAGCGCCAGACTGGAGCTCAACCAAAACCATATCGCCAGCGATAAAATCAAAAACCGCCAAATCAGTAATGAGCCGGTTCACAACGCCTTTCCCTGTAAGAGGAAGCGTGCAAGCCGTTTTCACTTTCGACTCCCCATATTTATTGACATGCTCCATGATAACAACAATGCGCTGTGCGCCGCTGACTAGATCCATAGCGCCACCCATGCCTTTGACCATTTTGCCTGGAATCATCCAGTTCGCCAAATCGCCATTACCAGCAACTTCCATGCCGCCAAGAATAGCCAAGTGGATATGCCCGCCTCGAATCATCGCGAAGGAATCCGCACTGTCAAAGCAAGACGCGCCTGAGATTGCCGTGACCGTTTCTTTGCCCGCATTAATTAAATCGGGATCTTCTTCTCCTTCCCAGGGATAGGGGCCAATGCCAAGCAGTCCGTTCTCCGAGTGCAGCATGACGGTCAAGTCTTGCGGGATATAGCTTGCGAGTAATGTCGGCATGCCGATGCCTAAATTAACATACATGCCATCATGAATTTCCTGAACAGCGCGCATCACAATTTTGTTACGATCATCACTCATTTGCGCAGCCCTCCACTTCGTACCGTGAGGCGTTCGATCCGCTTTTCACTGCTGACACTTCTTACAACCCGTTGCACATAGATGCCTGGCGTATGAATCTCATCTGGATGAAGCTCGCCAGCCTGCACAATTTCCTCAGCTTCCACAATTGTCACTTTCCCTGCGGTTGCTGCAAGCGGGTTGAAATTCCGCGATGTCAAGTGAAAGACAAGATTCCCTAATGTGTCCGCTTTCCAAGCTTTGACAAGGGCAAAGTCACCGACAATTCCGCGCTCCAACAGATAAGTCCGTCCATCGAACACTTTGTGCTCCTTGCCTTCAGCGACTAAAGTGCCTACACCTGTAGCGGTATAAAATCCTGGAATACCTGCACCGCCGGCTCGAATACGCTCCGCCAATGTGCCTTGCGGTACTAGCTCGACTTCTAGCTCTCCGCTTAAATATTGCCCCTCAAATGTTTTATTTTCTCCAACATAAGAAGAGATCATTTTCTTAATTTGCTTATTTGCCAGCAACAGCCCAAGTCCCCAATCATCGACGCCACAGTTATTGCTGACCACGGTCAAATCTGATGTTCCCTGTTCTTTGAGCGTACCAATCAAATTCTCAGGAATCCCACACAGTCCAAATCCTCCGACAATGAGTGTAGCTCCATGGTGAATATCCTTTATGGCATCTGATACAGAAGCAACTAGTTTATTCATGCGATCTCTTCCTTCCAATTTGGGCAATCACTGCGCCGTATATCCTCCGTCAATGAGCAGAGAAGCACCGGTAACCCCGCGCATTTTATCACTGGCAATCAGCATGGCATACTCAGCAATTTCTTCCACGGGTAATAGCCTTTTTTGCGGCACGAGCGGATAAATCACTTCTTCCAGTACTTGATTCAACGGAACATTTCGCGTTCTAGACAAATCTTCCAATTGGCCCCTCACAAGCGGAGTATCCACATAGCCAGGACATAGGGCATTCACCGTAATATCGTGTGACGCGCACTCCAAGGCCGCGACCTTCGTTAAGCCGATTAATCCATGCTTCGCACTATTGTAGGCAGCTTTACCGGCAAATCCAATGACACCATTGATCGATGCCATGTTAATGATGCGTCCATAGTTTTGGCGTTTCATAATGGGAAAAGCGTGCTTAATGCCGATAAAGGCGCCTGTCACCATCACTTTTAGCATAAAATCGAACTTATCCACTGGAAACTCCTCGATCGGCGAAACATGCTGCAAACCCGCATTATTGACGAGAATATCCAATCGCCCGAAAGTCCGTTCTGCAGTCAGAATGGCCTCACGAAATTGCTCTTCCTCCGTGACATCGCAGCCTAGTCCGAGGGCATCGCATCCAGCTGCTATCAGATCCTCTGCCGCCAAACAAGCTTTCTCCGCATTGACATCCGAAACGATCACTTTAGCTCCTTCTCGTGCAAAAGTTCGAGCGATTTCAAGACCGATACCACTTGCGGCACCTGTAATTAAAGCGACTCTACTCTCTAAAAATCTTGTCACGGCAAGTACCTCCTCAGCAAAAAGATTAGGAAAGCAATATTTCAACAGGCTGCACGTAATAAAACGCTTACAAATATAATTTTATTTTACAACCCTATGATCCATAGGTAAAATTCATATATAGCATGATTATCATGCCAATAGTCTATAGGTTGGAGTATACACAATGGATGTCAAACAATTATCCTATTTGCTTGAGATTGCAAAGCAGCTTAACTTCACAAAAGCAGCAGAGTCCCTTCACCTAACTCAGCCAACACTGAGTAAAATGGTAAAGGGACTCGAAGAAGAACTCGGGGTCATCCTATTTGATCGTTCTGGAAAGTATATATCATTGACCGATGCAGGCAGCGCCGCCATCCAACAGATTCAGTTGATCACGCAATCGGTTCAAGATCTTCATAGCATACTCCATGATGTAGCCAACTTGAAGACCGGTTCCATCCGAATTGGCTTGCCGCCAGTCATTGGGACGATCTTCTTTCCCAGCGTTGTTGCCAAATTCCAAAAGGCCTATCCACAAATCGATTTCCACATCGTAGAAGAAGGCGCTAAGAAAGTTGAGAGCCGCATTCTAGAGGGAAACCTGGATCTTGCTGTCGTTGTTGCGCCTGTCGAATCGGATGATTTTGAAGTCATGCCTTATTTAAACGAGGAATTAGCGCTTATTCTCCATGAATCCCATTTCCTAGCGGAAAAGGCTGCTGTCGACCTTAGCGAACTAAAAAATGAACCCTTTATTTTGTTTCCTGATGGCTTCGCTGTTCGGAAGCATATTATGCAGGCTTGTCGCAGTATCGGTTATGAGCCGCGTGTCATCTATAATAGCGCCCACTGGGATCTTCTTGCTGAAATGGTAGCGGCCAATACGGGTATCTCTATCCTTCCGCAAGCGATTTGCAGCAAAATCAACAATCCATCCGTGACAACGGTACGTTTAACGAACCCTACAATTCCCTGGAATCTGATCATTATTTGGCATAAAGATAAATATCAATCCTACGCGATGAGGGAGTTTATTCGATTTATTCAGATAGCTAACAGCGGATCTTAGTTATCGAATTCAATCATTTAACCTTAAGTAGCCGCTACCCATGTCACATCTTTTTTCACCAAATATTCTTCCCATTCCTTAGGCGCGGGGACATCACTGACGATAATATCTACGTCTTTCAGATCAGCCATTTTATAAAATTGGACGAGTCCAATTTTGGAGTGATCTGTTGCGACAATGATGTGCTTCGCGTGTTCCATCATTTTTTGGGCTAATTGACCGCGTTCCTCGTCAAAACCGGTGATGCCTTTGTCGATCATGATCCCGTCTATGGAGATGAAGGCTTTGTCGGCGTAGAAATTTTCTAGCATTTTTTCGGCTAAGGATCCTGTCACACGAGATTGCACAGAACTTACTTTGCCGCCGATAAAGAAAATATCGCCAGAGAATAGCTCTTTATTTTTATAATCGATCAGTAAATACAGAGCAGGTACGGAATTCGTCAATACGGTAATATTTTTTTTGTTCAAAAGATAATCAATCATATGGAGCGTCGTCGTGCCATCATCGATGAAAATAACATCATTGTCTTCAACTAGCGTCGCCGCTGCTCGGCCAATGATACGTTTCTCCTCGGCGTACAGCACTTCGCGCTTTAATTGCGAGGGTTCTTCACGCGAAAGGTTGATTTTGACCGCACCGCCGTACACCCGCTTAAGCTTGTTCTCTTCCTCCAGCTCCTCTAAATAGCGGCGAATCGACTCCGAAGACACACCGAGACTCTCGACCAATTCATTCGTCTTGACTTTGCCTTCCAGATTCAGCTGGTTAAGGATATAATCCTTGCGCTCTTCACCAATCAATGACATGTCATGCAACCCCCGATTTATTATTGCGTTGTAGTGTAATTATATGGTTTTACTTGTGATTTTGCCAAGCTGCCGTTCTTCTCTTCACTTTCTTAAGCACAAGCTCGTACGCAAAACGAATCACAATATTCGTCAGCACAATCAGCATCGACATTGCAGCCGCGGCCGCAACATCACCAGCGTCTTCCATATTCACCAACGCCACCGCAGCCAAGTTCATATCAGCAGAACGCAGAAACACAACTGCTGAAACGGTCACCATCGAGTTGACAAAGAAGAACATCGCGATCTCCACAATGGATGGCAAGCACATCGGAACGGTGACTCTCAGAAATGTTTTGTAAAAGGGTACCCGCATCGATTCGGAAACAAGTTCGAATTCTTTATCTAACTTTTTGAGCGCTGTCGTCGCTGTGATGAACGGTACTGCATAGAAATGGGTGATATTCGCCAGCACAATAATCGCCATGGTTCCATATATCCAATTCAGAGGATTGGCAGGATCGTTGAAAAAGAAAATATAAGCTAGTCCAATAACCATACCCGGCAGTGCAAGCGGCAGAATGGATAAGAAATAACCAACTTGTCGCAGCCCTTTTAAGTACCTGGTTTTCTCAATCAAATAGGCAAAAACGAACGTCACGATCGTACCGACAATCGCTGTGAGGCCCGATACCTTTAAGCTGTTCCAAAAAGGGTCCAGACCTGAGCCGGCAACGGTCGAAAAATTATAATGCTTCATACTAAAGCTGATATTGTAAGGCCACACCTTGATAAGGGAAGCGAACAAAATCGTACACAGCGGGATCAGAATGGCGATCGTCATCATCCAGCAAAATACACGGTACAATCGGTCACGCCATTTCCCCTCTGGAATCTGATACGGCGTTGACTTCGAGGAAGTCATCGCGCGCTGCTTCCGATCCACGAACCGATCAACTGCAAATGCGATAAATGCCGGAATCGTTAGCAGAATGCCTACCGTTGCCCCCATCGACATGTTCTGCTGACCGATCACTTGCTTGTAAATATCGGTAGCCAGTACATTAAATTTGCCGCCAATCGCTTGTGGCGCACCGAAATCCGTAAAGCTTGCCGTAAAACAGACAAAAATTGCACTGATCAAACCGTATTTAACGGATGGCAAGGTAACACTCATAAAGGACTTGAACTTACTCGCGCCTAGGGACTCTGCAGCCTCATACAGCCGCTGATCCGTAATCGATAAAGCCGTGATAAAAATGAGAAATGCTTGCGGGAATAAGTAAATGACTTCCGAGATCACAATCCCGATAGGTCCATATATCGGAATACGCATTTCCGGGAGCAATCCGAAGAATCCGGTGCTAACTAGCCCCTGATTACCAAACAGGTAAGTTAAGGCTATCCCATGCATCATCGTTGGTTCGAAGAGCGGTAACAACGCGATGTAGTGTAGAAAGCTTTTACCACGAATCGCAGCTCTGCTAATCCCATACGCATAAAGGAATGCGAGTACGACAGCGATCGTTGTGGACAAGACCGATACCCACACTGTATTCGCCAGTGACCGTGCCAAGGCAGGCGTGGAGAAATAGGTAATAAAATTTTTCAAACCAATGAATTCCGCTTCTTTATTGAGAAATGCCTTGCTAAACAACAAGAGAAGTGGAATTAACGTACTGATGGAAAGGGTAACAACAAGCACAACGATCAGTAGGTTTTGTAAGGAAAACAGCTCGCTCCAATTGCGACGCGGAGTGGTATTCATGATGACGGCTTGCTTCTGCATTACAGATTCACCACAGCTTCCTCACTGAAATTAATTAGTTTCTCCTCTGGAAACTCGATCGTTACCTCCGCATGCTTAGTCAGTTTCAGATGCTGTGAAACATGCGCGGATACGTCAATCGTGAGCAGTTCCCAATCATGTTGACCGCCATGGTGACCAGCTGGTTGTAAGAGTAAGCGGTAGAAAGCGCCTCTGAATTCAATATGTTTCACGATAGCTGGAATCCCCTGCATCGACCCAGGAGCGGAGATACGAATATGTTCCGGCCTTACCGCGATTTTCGTTTGATTTTCACCCAAAAAGTTAATAGAACCGATAAAATCGGCTACAAATGGCGAGTTCGGTTCGTCATAGACTTGCTCTGGCGACCCGATCTGCATGACTTCGGCGTTCTTCATGACGACAATACGATCTGCCATCGTGAGGGCTTCTTCCTGATCATGCGTCACCATCACCGTCGTAATGCCCAGCTTCTCTTGCAGATCGCAGATTTGCTCGCGCAGCTTCACACGCACCTTCGCATCCAAAGCAGATAATGGCTCATCCAGAAGTAGGAAATCTGGCGAAAGTACAATCGCCCGAGCGAGGGCAATCCGCTGTTGCTGACCGCCAGACAATTGGGACGGATAACGATCGTGAATGTGCGTCAAATCTACAAGGGACAGCACTTCTCTGACTTTCTCGTCGATTTCTTTCTTCGAGAAATGTCTACCTTGCAGCCCATAGGCAACATTCTGATAAGCCGTCAGATTCGGAAACAACGCATAGGATTGAAACACCATGCCGAAGTTTCTTTTGGCTGGAGGAAGTGTCGTAATATCTTTGCCCCCGACCGTAATGCGGCCATGTGTTGGTTTCTCAAGACCTGCGATAATACGAAGTAGTGTCGTCTTTCCGCAGCCACTTGGGCCGAGCAAGCAAATGAATTCATTCTTTTGAATATCAATGTTAATCTCTTTCAACGCCGTGAAAGAGCCGAATGTCTTATGGATATTTTGTATGGACAGGTACGCTTGTGACATCATTGTCCTCCTCATTTCTGGATAACTTAAGTATAATTCGAAAGTGTCAACGCTTTGTTAAACGAAAGCATGTTTTGTGTAATTTGTTGGTTTACGTTGGTTTTCCACTCGCTTCACACCGTAAAACCAATTAATGCTTGCTGCAGCTCCGCGGCCATCCCATGAAGGCTCCGCGAAGACAGCGATATTTCTTCCATCATGGCGAGCTGTTCTTCATTCGCTGAAGCCGTATCCTGACTGGAAGAAGCCCCTTGGTTCGCCGCTGTCGTTATTTCCATCATAGAGGTCACAACGCGATCGCTTCGCTCTGTAACTTGGGCGATAGAAGTGCTAACCTCCCGCACTTTCAAGGAAACACTAGAAAAAGCAGTCTGAATACTCAGCAAAGCGTCTCCCACTTCATTGGAAGCTTGGACGCCATCATGGGTCAGCTTAACGCCCTGCTTCATCGTGACGTCAACATCCTCCGCTTTATTCCCAATCTCTCTGAGTAAAACAACAATCTGTTTCGCGGCATGATTCGTCTGCGACGACAGCTTACGCACTTCCTCGGCGACGACACTAAATCCTCTGCCTGCATCACCGGCCCGTGCTGCTTCAATTGCCGCATTCAGGGCAAGAAGATTGGTTTGTTCCGCAATGTCCGCGATAGCACTTGTGATTGTGTTGATTTGGTTGCAGCTTGCACGAAGCTCATCCACCACGTCTCCAGCGGAGGAAACCTTAGCGCAAATCAGTTCAATCCGCTCCTTCATTTCCTCCACCGAGCTCATGCCGCTCTGCGAGGATTGTGAAGCTGTATCCGCAAGCAGCGCCATCTGATGGCTGTTCACATGAATCGAACCAAGCTCTTGCTTCATGCCTTGCATCGTGTGCAAAGCCTCCGTTACACTTTCCACCTGCACTTGGATACCTTGGGAAAGCGTGTCAGTGGAGATCGCGATACTTTCGGCCGCAAGCTTGCTTTGCTCCGCATGTTGTGAGAATTGCTCCGCTTGTTGTGTAAGTTGCAAGGCACTCTGCTGCACATGCCCAATCAATGTCCGCAAACTTCCCGTCATGGATTGAAAGGAACGGTGCAGCATGCCGACTTCATCGTTCGCAACAGTTGCTTCGTGCAACGTGAGTTCGCCCGACTCTGCTTTAGCCATAAGAACCTGCATGAGGTGTAACGGTCTTACGATTAATGCTGATATCCATCGGCCAACGACATAGAAAACAGCAATAGCTACTAGAGAAGAAAGGATGAGAATCCAAATCAATCGCGTGTATAACTGGGTCCGTTCTGTATTCAAAGCGCTCGATGTTTCCAATCGGTCTTTCTGTAAGCTATCGATATAAGAGCTCATATCCTCCATAGTGCTTTTGATATGCATTTTGTAGTATGCGTACGCTTCTTTTTCTTGGCCAGACACCGATAAGCTCTTCACTTTATTCTGGTCCTCTTCGTACGTGAGCATGGATTCTTTCAACTTCGATATCCAAAGTTCATTCACAGGATCGTCCTGCACAGTAGCTTCGTATTGGGTCAAAAGTTGATGGGTACGCTCTCGTATTTTGCCAATTTCATTATCCAGTACCTCACGGTAATGTGGATCAGGACTTAGCGTATGCTCCAGCAGTCGATCATTCATCGTATGTACATTACTTTCCAATTTCGCAATCCATGTTGTCGGCAAATAATCGTCCTGGTACTGCTGGTCTGCCATTCGGTTCATATCCCGCAGAAAAAAATAGTTGGTAATCGTCAGTACGATGAGAAATAAGACCGCCAATACATTTAATAACAAAATTTTATTGCCTATTTTCATATGCCTGATCCAATTCATTCGTCACATCCTCCGATAAAAATAAAACAGCTGGCTGCAAAGCTCGATTCGCAGTCAGCCATTTTATTCTTTTCACCTCTATTTTTTCGGTTCGCTTTTGGCGTTGAAGCGCTTATCCCACTCAGCCAGCACACTTTCACGGTTTTTAGCCGCATCGTTCAAATCGTTTTTGATCAACTGCTTCACTGGATCAACGGAATAACCGTCTGGAATTTTCGTTGAATCCGTTTTGATTGCCAAAATCGCGTAGTTTTTGTTGTATTCTTTCATTACATCATCGGTAATTGCCCAATCCAGGAAGTCTTTCGCTACTTGCTTGATCGTTTTCTTTTTCATAAGCGCATTGGCTTCAACATCCCAACCAGAGCCTTCTTTTGGGAATACTACTTCAACAGGTGATCCGGTTTTCTTCTCTTGAATACCACGGTAACCGAACGAAATACCAATTGGATATTCGCCTGTACCTGCCGACTTGGCTGGTTTAGAACCAGAGAGCGTGTACATCGCAATGTTATCGTTCAGCTTGTTTAAGTAATCCCATGCTTGATCCTTGCCTTTCAGTTGAAGCAGACCAGATACGGTCAGGAAGCCTGTCCCTGAAGCAGAAGGATTCGGCATCGTGATGAGGCCTTTGTATTCCGGTTTAATTAAATCTTCATAGGATTGTGGAATCGCCAGCTTGCGCTTTTCCATTTCCACTTTATTCACGATAAAAGCTGTTTCCCAAGCATCAATCCCCACCCAGTGGGTTGTAGCATTTTTATCTTTGAAGTCAGGAAGGATCCGATCTACACCTTTTGGTGAGTAGGGCTCCAACATTGTGTTCTGATCCAGTACTAACAAGCTTGTTGCTGCAAGCCCCCATATAACATCTGCTTGCGGGCTATCCTTCTCTGCGAGCAGCTTGGCTGTTACGATACCCGTGGAATCACGAACAATATTCACTTTCACATCCGGATATTTGGCTTTAAAGGTGGTAAGGTACGTTTTGATTTGATCGTCTTCTAGTGCTGTGTACACAGTCAAATCTTTACTTGTTGTATCCACATTTGTTGCTGAGCTTGCACTTGACGCTGGACTTGCCGAAGCACCTGTTTTCACTGTGTCTGTACTAGTCGCCTTACCGCCGCATGCTGTTAAAAGAAATACAACGCTCATCACTGCTGCTGCACTTACGAAAGATTTTTTCATCGTTTCAAATTCCTCTCCCTTTGGCTTTCTATTAACCGGATGTGTTCATCCTGATACCTTTACTATAAAGCAGTTTTGTAAAAACAGTGTTAAATACAAGTTAAGATATTGTTTTTAATTTTATTTAGTTGTTTTTAAGTTGTTTTCCAAAACAATTGATTTTCTACCCCTTGCAGTAAACGGTGGATGTCTTCTAAATGAACGTCTCCAATATTACCTATACGGAAAGTTGGCGCCGCTGTAATTTTACCTGGATAGATGACGAACCCTTCTTGCTTCATCCGCGCGTAAAACTCATCAAAAGAAAACACAGCAGAATCCGGGAAAAGGAACGAGGTAATAATTGGCGATTGCCATTCGTCTGGCAGCAAGGTTTGGAAGCCGAGCTTTTTCATTCCCGCTACCAACGTTTGTTGATTACGTGTGAATCGTTCGAATCTGCGCAAGACGCCGCCTTCTTCTTCCAGCTCCTGCATCGCTTGATCAAAAGCGCGCACCGTATGCGTTGGAGAGGTGAAGCGCCATTTGCCATTGCCGTGCTCCATCGTTTCCCATTGGTCGTACAAGTCCAGTGAAAGCGAGCGCGCAAGCCCCTTGCACGTGTAGAGTGCTTCTTTGTTCGCAATAATAAAACCGAAACCAGGTACCCCTTGGATGCATTTGTTCGCGCTGCTGATGAGAAAATCAATGTCCAGTGCCTCAACGTCAACTGGCACGCCGCCAAAGCTGCTCATGGCATCGACAATGACAGTTTTGCCGTATTTCTTGGACACTTTCGCCACGTCTGCGATCGGGTTGATCATGCCTGTCGTCGTTTCAACATGAACGACGGCGACATGTGTAATCGAAGCATCGACTTTCAGGATCTCTTCGAGTTGCTTCACGTTGACTGGCTTCGTCTCACCCGAATCCAAAACAATCGCATAAATCCCCAGTACTTCAGCCATTTGCGCAATGCGCTTGCCATAAGCTCCATTCGTAAGTACCAGCAATTTGCCGCTAGGCGGGATGACGGACCCGATAACGGACTCTACACAGAATGTACCACTGCCCTGCATCAATACCGTCGTATAAGCATCCGTATGACTTGTCGCCATTTGCACCAGTCGGCTGCGAATCGATTGAACCAGTTCGTTGTAATCTTGATCCCACGTGCACCAGTCACGGAGCATGGCTGCTTTTACTTTTTTACTCGTAGATAGTGGACCTGGTGTTAAAAGTAGATACGGGTTATCGGGAAGTTGGTTCAAATTGACATTTAGTTTCATATTCATGGACGTTCTCCTCTTTCTATACGTTGATTGATTTGATCAATGACGGTATCCAATTCACCAATGGAATCAATGATATAATGTGCACCTTGTGCAAGGAATGTAGCTTTCACCAGCTCCATACGCTTCTGGAGAATGTCCGGCGCAGCTATCTGCACTTCCGCTTCACTCATGCCGAGTTCACTGCTGCCTTTCACCACACCAACCGTCCACACGCCTGCGTTAACGCCTTCCTGAATGTCACTTGTGGTATCTCCGACTTTCACCAAGTTGTGCATCGGGTACACATTCAAAGCCATCGCATTCTGGTAGATCATCCACGGGTAAGGACGTCCAGCTGGCACCTCGTTCGGCGTGACCAAATGGTCGGGTGCGTAACCACGTTTCGCAGCTTCCTTCGTAACAATCGCCATCATCTCAGCCGTGTAGCCTGTCGTTGATCCGAGACGAATGCCTCGTTCACGCAGGCGATTGGTCAAATCGATGGCGCCTGGGATCGGCTCGGCATATTCATGCACAATTGCGAGCAGCATCGGCTCGAAATCCGCATACAGCTCATCGATATCGTCTTCATTTGGAAGCCTTCCATAGCGCTCCTGCCATAGACCGACGACACGCTCTGTTTGTAAAATGGCGCGAATATGATCGCGTTTCAATAGGCCCATAGGCGCTCTTGCCTCTTCGATCGTGATGGCGATTTCTCGCTTGCGGAAAACCTCCATAAACACATTCAGCGGTGCAAAGCACCCGTAATCAACCATCGTCCCTGCCCAATCAAAAATAACAGCTTGTATCATCTATTTGCCTCCTTATGAAATCGATAGTGGATGTTCAACTTTTGCAAGACTGGCTTCTAAAATATCGAATGCTGCATGTAACTGCTCCGCGGTAATGATCAGTGGTGGTGAAAGAGTAAGTACATTTCCTTTGGATACTTTGAAATTAAGCCCATGCTCCAAGCAATCATACATAACTTGCTCGGCTTGACGAACGGCCGGTTCCTTCGTCACTCGATCTGTTACTAGCTCCACAGCAATGAGTAAGCCAATTTGGCGTATGTCACCAATGATCGTATATTGTTCCATCATGCCCTTCAAACGCTGCTTTGCGAGGTCAGCCATCACATTCGCGTGTGCCAATAAGTCATTTTCCTCGATGACTCGGATGGCCGCTAAGCCTGCTGCTGCTCCAACTGGCGACTTTTCGTGCGTATAATGGCCAATCGACATTTCCTGTGCCTTGTTCAATTCTTCCTTCACCAACAAGGCAGCCATCGGGAACACGCCGCCTCCCAAGCCTTTGCCTAGTACCATCATGTCGGGTTCAATGCCATAATGCTGATACGCAAACATGGTACCCGTTCGCCCAAGTCCTGTCGCTGTCTCATCTACAATGAGTAAGGCGCCATGTTTATCGCAGAGTTCGCGCAATCTGCGGTAGTACGAAATCGGCGGAATCTGTACATCCGTATTACGAATCGTCTCCACGACGACGGCCCCAATTTCACCGTCCTGCTCCAGCACATATTCAATGGGTTTCAAACAAAGGGAATGCCCCTCATCTTGACAACCAAACACACAGCGATAGGAGTTAAAAGGAATGACATGCTCCGCTCCAGGAAGTAATGGGCCCAGGCCTCTGCGGAATGCCCCTTCGCCACCTACGGATATAGCATCGAGCGATGCGCCGTGAAAAGCGCCCCACATGGAAAGCGTCTTATACTTCCCGGTTACGGCCCGCGCCAGCTTCAAAGCCATACCGATCGCTGACGTCGCGCCTGGTGCGAAAAGCACGCGGCTCAAGGAGCCGTTCGTTAATTCAACCAATTTATTCGCCAATTCAATGGCGGGAACATTCGTATATCTTCTGGTGCAGAAAGAGAGTTGATCTAACTGCTGCTTAACGGCTTCAATAACATCGGGATGGCCGAAACCAAGCTGATGCACATTGTTTCCGTGGAAATCCATGATTCTTCTTCCCTGAGCATCCTCTACGTAAATCCCTTCACAGGCAGTTAAGACGTTTAGACAAGGTGAAGACAATGTTTGGTGTAGGAAGACATCTTCATCCTCTTGCAGAATGAATCGCACGGCGTCATCGACTTGATCGTTCAACCATGCCCTACGGGCATCGGTCAAATTGATATCGCCTTCTGTCTTCATATAGGCTTTGTGCTCGTACATCGTAATCACCTCAGGTTGGATTTGGTTGTGCTTAGTTCTAATCATACGGGACATTTGTCAACTGACGGTTAAAACAATGTAAATTTTATGTTTTTTCGTTGTTTTAATTTTATTTAGTTGTTTTTTAGTGATAGAGATGGACTATTCCGCCTTATGCAACGAGATTTACCACAAAACTCAAATAAATATAAAAGTGCATCTTATCCAGTTTTCAGTTTTGTGTGCTCGAATCGGATTTGTACAGGCTTATAGCAATTTCCACTCGCTTGCGATCCCCTAGTTTTATTTGTGCAATGTAAACTCATCGTTAAGTTTTGTTAAATCATGTTGTTTAATGTTGTTTGTTGTTTATTTTAAGGATTTATCCATTGTAAAACCCTATATATTGCGTTATTATCAATTTAAATCTCAACAAAACAACATGTCAGATCCGTTTGCAGACAAGGAGGATTCACATCTATGCCTACGAAGAAAGCCCTTATTTTCGATTTAGATAACACCTTATTATGGGATGAGAGGAGCATTAATGAAGCGTTCCTGGCAACCTGCCAACGTGCAGCGAATCAATACGTTCTTGATCCCTCCGTACTTGAACAGGCCGTCCGCGAAGCTGCCCATGATCTTTTTAAATCTTTGGATTTATATGATTGGCTCCACATGATTGAGGTGACCGATTTGGAAGCATTATGGGGGAATTTCCAGCAAGGGGCGCATCCCAATTTTCGCATCATGCAAGAGTTCGCCCCCCTATATAGAAAGAATGTGTGGCATCGCGGACTGCAAGCCGTAGGTATTGAGAACTCTATACTCGCATCCGAGCTCGCAGAACAATTCATGCAAGAAAGAAGAAATCGTCCTTTCGTCTATGACGACACCTTCAAAGTACTGGAAACCTTACACAAAGAATATGCTTTGCTGTTAATGACTAATGGTGCACCTGGTATTCAACAGGAAAAAATAGATAGTATTCCTTCCCTTGCCAGTTATTTTGATCATATTATCATCTCTGGCACTTACGGTGTCGGCAAACCAAATCCTTCCATTTTCCAACATGCTCTGGATCTGCTCCGCATTCCTCCGAATGAAGCTGTCATGATCGGAGACACATTAGCAACAGATATTCTAGGCGCTCATAACGTCGGGATCACCAACATTTGGATTAACCGGCATCCAGAGCATGCACCCGCTCCTATTCGACCTTCCTATGAGGTTCGTAGTTTAACGGAGATTCCGCAGCTTTTACTTTCCATGCAAGTTTTGCAACAACCTAGTTAGTAGAATGATAGTTGCAATTTCGAACACCTATGTAAGATGAGAAAAGAGCCCTTCGGATTCGCTCCGAAAGGCTCTTTTCTCATCTTACATACATCTACTCGGCAAACAAGGCCTTTAGCCCTTTGGCGATTTCGTTCATGCAGTCCTCTGCCTGCGGGTACAGCCCGATCTTGTCCATAAAGGCATGATCAACACCGTTGTATCTGATCATCTTGGTGGGGACTCCAGCTCTAATTAATCTTCTGGCATAGGCTTCGCCTTCCAATCTCAGGTAATCATATTCAGCTTCAATAACAAGTGTTGCCGGCAAGCCGCTTACATCTTCCGCTAGCAGCGGAGACACATAAGGCTCTGTAACCGCCGTTTTACCTTGCAGGTAGATCTGCTCGAGCCCGCCAGATGACGCACCTAAAGCATGTATCATACCATGGATGAGTTCATGATGATGTTTAACGTTATAGGCTTCTAGCTCCCATTTGAAATCTTCGGTGGGAATCGCGTCCATATTAACAGTCGGGTATAGTAAAGCCTGGTATTTAATCATCCCCGTACCTTGATCCCGATCCATGATCGAACATACTGCGGCTAAATTACCGCCAGCACTATCGCCTGCGACCCCCATTTGTTGCGGGTTAACTTGGATTTCGGCGGCGTTATCGTATACCCATTTGACCGCATCAAAGCAATCGATTAGCCCAGCAGGGAAGGGATTCTCCGGCGCTAAGCGATAGTCAACGTTAATAACGACAGCGCCCGCTTTTTCCGCTAAAGATTTGCATGGGTTTTCTACACAATCTACAGAACCGCCGATGAACCCACCCCCATGAAAAAAAACAATAGCAGGCAGAGGGCCACTTGTATGCGGAGAATAAATACGGAGCGGAATCTCCCCGTTAGTACCTGCAATGGTTATATGTGTTGTTTCAATAGCTGTGACGGTGACATCTACATTCGGCCACCCCATCATCGCACGTAGTCTAGCGAGGTTTTCTGGTCCTTCTAAGCTGAAGTCCATCTTGGGGCCAGACGCCATTCTCTCCGCCATTTCCAGCGCAACTGTCAACACTCTAGGATCCAAATCACCCTCGACATCGGAATCCGGTACCCTTTTAATCACAATATCCAAGCCTTCATGATGCTCCACAACTGCCCGTTCTTCTGTCAAAGAAACCAATTTCTTATATACTTCACTCGTACTCATCATTTCGCACAACTCCCTTAAACTTTTTTGGATGTTAAAAAGCAGATCCGTATCCCAAGGCTAACTTGACTTCGCCTCATTTAATTCTTTCATGATTTGTGGATATTTCTGATCCAACTTGTAGAACCACAAGATGATCAACTGAACGACCGCTATGATCATTGGTAGATAGATGAAGAGAAATTGAATGGCATGCTGAACCGAAAGACTTACCGTGTCTTGCCCACCGACATATCCACCCCAGGCCAACACCCAACTAACTACGGCAGCTCCCAGACCACTCCCGGCTTTACCGCCAAAACTCCCTGCACTATACACAAGGCCTTCCGTCCGAACTCCTGTTTTCCACTCCCCATAATCGACGGTATCACCCATCATGGCGAAGACCGTTCCTATGACAGGTACTGTTCCGATGGCTTTCAGGACTGTGCCAGATAAGACAATACTTAAGTTTGAAGGGTCGATCATCATGACAAGTGAGCCCAAAATAACAATAACGGTTCCGAACAGTGCGGCATTCCTCTTCCCGTATCTCTTAATAATGGGTGCAACAAAGAATAATCCTGCCAACATAGGAACTAGAGCAGCTATACCCAGCGTTCCAACCAAAGCAGCATTATGAAGCACATGCTGCGCATAATACACGTTAACTGCGCTGGATGCAGCAGAGCCAATAAAGGTGACAAGTGCAAAAACAACCATTAAGCCCCAGTATTTGTTCCGGAATAACGCTTTAATAGCACGTTTAAGAGGAATGTCGTTTTGAACGACTGACGGCCTGACTCTTTCTTTCGTTGTCATAAATGTCAGTAAAAATAAGATCGAAGACATCACCCCAAAGATCGTAAAAGTTAGGGTCCACCCCATTTTTCCGCCGCCGAAAGCGCTTACCAGAGGCATTGTACACATGGTTACGACAATAGCTCCGGTGAGAGCCAAAATCATGCGAACAATGTTAAGAATAGACCGCTCGTAAGGTTCCTGCGTGATCAATGCATTCAACACGCCATAAGGGACATTGATTCCTGAATAAATGATATTCACTAACAAATACGTGATATAGGCGTAGATCAGAATGCCAGAGGGTCCGAGATCCGGCGCCGAGAATAGAAGGATGCCAGCAGCACCGAACGGTACAGCAAGGTAAAGCAGCCATGGACGGGCCTTCCCGTGTTTGCTTTTGGTTTTATCCACGAGGGCCCCAATGCCTATGTCAGCAAATCCGTCTATCAGACGGGCCACTAGCAACAATGTACCTACCGCGGCGGCTGATAGCCCTACAACATCCGTATAGAAAAAGGCTACGAAAGCTGAAGTCGCTGTCCAGATCAGGTTGCTCGCAAAATCCCCGAGGCCGTATCCTAGTTTTTCTTTGAATTTGATTTTGGTCATGGATGGGGTAGCTGCCACATTGTTTTCGGATTTCATTATCACACTCATGGTGCATTCTCCTCACTAGGGTCATCTGCAATACGTTCTCTGGGACTATCCCTTATCGCTAAGTCGTAAATCTTCACGCTGATGTAAGCGGTATCAACTTTATTTGAAATCTAACATCAGCACTCACCCTTGTATTACATAGTCATCGTTAACAACTCCTTGCTTGTATGCTGGTTAGCAAATCTGGATTGGTTAAGAGCTCTTATGTATGTATAATAATAGGCAATTGGTAGCGCTAACAATGCAATTGTTCCTCTATACGGAACAGTGCAAATTTATAACTAATCATCGATTCGGAGGTTGCCGATTCATCATGCCGAGTTCCAATCCGCAAATGCTTCAATCTGTTCAAAGCGCCTTGCGCCTATTAAAACTATTTACCGTACAAACGCCGGAAAGAAGGCTAACTGAGTTAGCCAACGAGTTAGGTCTTGGTAAAAGCACAACAAGCCGATTACTATCGACCCTATTAAGCGAAGGCTTTGTGTATCAAGACCCTGTCAACCATACATACAGGTTAGGCCAACGAATTGTATCCTTATATCAAGTTATGGTCACTACGTATTCCCATTTAGCAGATGCCGCAAGCCCCATTATCGAGCGTCTTGCTCGTGAAACCTCGGAGGCTCTACGCGTAGCTGTATTAGAAGAAAACGAAGTTTCCTATATTTTTCAAGTTGGCGGTGCCACAAAGGAAGAATTATCCTCTCCCGTCGGTGGTAGAAATCCGATCCATTGCACAAGCTCAGGCAAAATGCTTCTTGCTTTTCAGAAACCACTTGAACTGAATAAATGTTTGAAAGGCCCGCTTATTCCCTATACAGCCAAGACCATAACCGACCCATCTGAATTGAAAGCGCAGCTTAAACAAATTCGTGAGCACAATTATTGCGTCGTCATTGGCGAATTTATCGAAAACATCGTCTCCATCTCCTCTCCTATTCGCGATTCAACCGGGCAGGTCATTTCTGTTCTTACGTTAGTTGCTCCAACATCTCGAATGGACGAGAGCCGAATCAACTCGTATATCCCGAAAGTGGTCAAAACGGCGAGAGAGGTGTCGCGTCAGTTTGGTTATCTCAAATAGCGCGGAAAGGTTCACAAAAAAGATAAAGGCCCTCCCTGAGGGGAGAGCCTCTACCTCTATTTGCTAGATTGAAGCTGTTCTAGCAAGGATTTCAAATCTGGATTCATATTCAATGCACGCAGGATGATTGTCAGCGCTTCTGCTCGAGTGGAGAATGCATTAGGCGCAAACGTATTGGCATCACGACCTTCAACCAAACCGATAGATGCCGCCATTTGAATTTCAGAAGCATTCCATGAACCATTTATATCCTTGAACGAAGCTTCTTCATGCTTTTCAATCCCTTTTAAATCAATGATCCGGCCTAAAATCGCAATGATTTCTGCCCTCGAAATGGTACGATCGGGTTTGAACGTCCCATCTTCATAACCTTGAATAATTCCGTTAGAAACTAGCGCTGAAATTGCGTTGCTCGCCCAGTGATTAGTCACATCTTTTAATTGCCCAGCGGTGCCCGCGGCATCCATTGTAAACACTTTAGCAATAATCGAAGCAAATTCTGCACGCGTAATACTAGCGTCCGGTTTAAATGTACCATCTTCATAACCCGATAGGACACCTAATTTTACAAAAAGATCAATATTGGCTTGGCTCCAATGCTTGTTAACATCGGAGAATTCGGTGTGGACTGGGTTCGTTTTGGCTTGTTGAATTTTATCGTTCAAGAACGCTTCCAGTTTGTCTATGTTAACTACTGGCGTGAAAACAGCTGCGGTTGGCTCCTTAATAGGAGGCTGTGATGGTACATACCCATTGTTGCCTGTTGCTGTTGCTGCTGCTATTGTAACTGTAACAATATAGTCTAGCGATGTTGCATCTTCCGCATAGACCGAGTAAGTGACGGGATTCGTAAAGTTTTGCTCAGTAACACCACTTACTTGATCAAGTGTATCCACTTTTACTTTTGCCCCGATAAACGTAAAGCTAGGTACTAATGCCGTTACATTCGTCCCGTAAGGAACCGTCATAGCAACGGTATGATTACTTGCATTAACGACACCATTGATTTGCGGATTCGTAACACTGAACGTCGTAAGCTCCTTTGCAGGATTTAAGCCCACATGCAGAATCAATTGATACGGTTTACTTACGCTCTCCGAGTCTACTGCGTACACAGTAGGAGATAAACTTAAGTCATTCTCTGTCACGCCCGATTGCTGCACAACGCCATTAATAAGGACCTGATCCCCTGTTGTCAAAAAGTCAGCTTTGGTACTGCTTAAATTCGTTCCATAAGGTATATCCAAAGTAATGGTTCTATTGGCTTCATTAATTACCCCAGCAGCTTGAATCGGGTAGCTTAGGTTATAAGAAGTAATCTGGTTGCTCAATTCTACCGTTACCTCGTAGTTCTGTGTCAATCCGTTTTCTGCAAAAACGGTGTAGATAACGGGCTGTGTAAAGTCATTCATGGTTTGACCCGAAGTTTGAATCTCATTGCCAACTCTAACAACTTCGCTATTATCGCCCGTCGTAAACGTTGCAGTGCTTGGATTTCGTACAGATCCATTTGGCAACTCAACCGAGATCCGATGCGTAGCTTCATCTATAACGCCATCTACACCATCAAGACGAAATGCCGTTATTTCTTTGCTTGAACTCGCATTCTGCGGCGCTTTAGTTACGGTAACGGAGTAATCTTGATGCCCATTTGCTTCATCATAAACGCGATAAATAACAGGTGATGTAAAGTCATGTAACTCTTCTCCACTAACTTGTTGTTGGCCAAAAACTTCAACCCTCATACCTGTCGTGATAAAAGTAGGTACTAGTGCGCTTACGTTAGTACCGTAAGGAACCGTAAGTGAAATCGTGTGAAGGGTCTCATCGATAATGCCAATTGAGGTAAGTGAGGCCAATCCGAAATGTGTGACTTCTTTGTCAGTGCTTAGTACTCTTTGTATGTTTACTGTAACCAGATAGTCCCGCGTGCTGCCGTCTAGCGCAACAACCGTATAGATCACCGGGTGTGTAAAATCCTGGGTCGATGTGCCGCTAATTTGTACATCCTCACCCACTTTAACGACATCCCCGTCCGTTGCGAAAGAGGGTTTCAAGCTGGAGACATCTGTCCCTCGTGGAACCGTAAGAAATACAGCATATGCTTCGTCATCGATAAACCCCGTCGTTGCAGGATCGCTTAAACTAAAGCTAGATATGGACTTTAAGTTGCTCAGTCCCTCAATGACATTTACCTTGTACAATTGCTCAGAATTATCCTCTGCCACTACTTTTAACGTTACAGAACTCGAATAGTTCGTACGCGTACTATAGCTTGTATGATTTTCAATGTGCGCCCCTTCAGATACCGTAAATATTTCAAACATATTGGTAACGGCCGAGCGGAACGGCACGGTGACGTTAATCGTATGCGAACTCTCGTCGATTACGCCATATGTACCCTCTAATGAAAAGGACAGAATTGCCTTACTGGAACTGGGCGCTGTTGCGAACATCAGTTGTGGACATAGACTTAGCAGCAAAGTCATAACCATCCATATAGCTGCTACTCTTTTCGTTTTTCTTAACAAAACAATTTACCTCCATCTTCCTTATAATGTGCAAATCAACATCAATGATAGGTTGAGTTGCCACTAGAACTATAAATAATTCTACACGAATCGACAAAACCCTGTTTTTCACCACTAGTTAATTAAGGTAAAATTATGAAATAACCGCCGCCTCATGATGGATTACACAAAGAAGAGGCTATCTCTTAGGTCTTGTTAGACCTTGAGAGACAGCCTCGCAAATATTACAGAGACATAAAGTGTCAATTAAATACCCTAAACTCATATAGACTTGCCCATTCATTTGCAGCTAGCCCTGTTACTGTGATTCTCACATACCTGCCGCTTGCTGTGAAATTATCTGACTGCGTTTGTTGGGAAGTTGTATTCCCGGTTTGATTGGAAACAGTGGTCCAATTCACATTATCGTTTGATACCTCGATTTTGTATTTGTACACATTGTTATGTTCCCATACGACCTCAGTCCCCGTCAGGCTGGTAACACTTCCCAAATCTACTTTCAACCAATGATTCAGATTCCCATCATTCGCTGTCCAACGGGTATCCGTATTGCCATCATTTGCGTTTATTGCTAGGTTTCCTTTCGCTGTTTCTTCACTATCCGTGCTTATGGACTTACCCAGGGCTAGATTTGTTCGAAGCGGTTCAGCATTCACAGAGACATTGTCGTACTGCGCATAATTCCAGCCACTTCCCAGACCTACCATGCCATAAAGGAAGGTGTTGTCGGTCACGGAAGCAACTTGCTGTGAATCGATGTAGGCCTTGATGTTCGTATCATGAAAGCTAAGTTTTAAATTGTGCCATGTGTTCGCAGAGAATGGAACAACACCTGATGCCAATTGGATTTCGCTCGCAGCTGCAATATCAGGAGCGCCAATAACCAGCCTCCAATTTCCACTTTGATCAATAACTAATTTGTAACCCTTTAATTTATTATCCTGTGGAACGTTACGAATTTGGGTTCCTACTCTACCAATGATAGAAACGGTTCCCGTATTTTCTATTAATACATCGGAACTGTAATCATAATTCCGCCATGACAAATTCCCGAATTCTGTAAATGCACTATTGCTGATCGGTTCTCCCCATGCATTCCACTGCAGTAATGGTCCTGTAATGACTTGGCGCAACGCATTTCCAGTCCCTCCGAACTTACTGCTAACTTCAAACGCACCATGTTCATCTTGTGTATATCTAGGTGTAGTTCCGACGGCGTAGCTCTCGTAGTTTTCGCTGTAGGGATTAGGAAAAGCTGATGCCGCTGGGATCGCATGTGTGGCAACGCCTTTTTGTTGACCTGTCGTTGTTGTCAAAGAATAGATAGCATTCGGTTCTACTTGAATACTAAATATACCTCCGACGGGTGTTATATCACTTTGTTGCATGAATTGCTGTGTACTATTGGATTTCCAAACGTGAATGGTTCCCGTAGATAAACCACCAGTGAGATTAAATTTCAAAGTTTCAATTGCCCCACCCGTGACCATAATCATGCTATAATTCCCACTTGCATCCGGCTGTTTCATCGTTACGTACGAAGTATTGCCGATGCTTGTGCCAGTTCCACTGTCGATATACTTCCAACCTGGTTTTACGAACTGAGTCGTATGCGCTGCCGCCCATACTGCAGGCTGCACCTTATAATTGCCGGACCAAGGCGAATTGGCAATCAAGATTCCTGAACTTGGCCATGATAAGTTATCATAGTCCGAGTTGCTAAGATGCCAAACATTCGTCTCGGTTAATTTAGCCTTCACGTAGTTGTCATTCATTTCCCTAGCCAAATTATAAGATCCGTTCCAATCGCCAACACCCGTCCAGCCCTCGCTTTCCCAGATCGGAAGCCCTGAGTTTTGCGCATTCGCAGTGGATATCCCATTTACGTAATGATAGCCGATCACATCGACAGCATCTTTCAATGCCGTGTCCGTTACAATGCGATCCGCAAATGCCCAATCACTGCTTAAAATATCAGGTGCGATGATCTTCACTTGACTTAAACCGTTATTATCAAGCGTTGGTCTGAGAATATTAACGATATAATCCCTCGCTTGTTGTGAGGTTCCATTGAAGTTCTCGTTCTGACTCCCGCCTACATAATCAATATCTAAGCCCCATACAGACTTAGCACCTTTGATATAACTTACCAGATAGTCCGCATTGTTCTGTGACCACATACTACCTACCCACTGTGGAGCTCCCCATTCCAAAATACTAAGTACAATATTAGGGTTGCGTTTCTTGGCTTCACTCATCAGCCAGAGTTCATATCCCCGGTTCATATTAGGAGCAGAATTCTCAGCTAGTGTTCTCGCATGACTGGGTTCAGTGCCTGAAGTGGAATTCATGTCTCCCCCCACCTCAACCTTTAAATGCGTATAACTCGCACCAAAATTAGGCTTGAATAAATAATCAAGAATATCACTACGGTAGGGCTCAGGATAATCAATTAATAATCGGGTATTTCCACCGCCACCGCTCAGAACGCCTTCGCCGTCGAAAGTTCTTCCAAGAACACTCCCGTTTACGGTGATCGCATCTGTCGAAGATACATTAAAATCGTCACCCCAAGCCGAATTAGCACCTGCGGGTTTATATAAATATATCGTTGCAGAGGTATTGGCTGAGCCCGTTGTGAATGTGACGGTTCCAAGTGTATACGAGGTGCTTGAAATGCTCACCGATGCTTCCGCACCACCATAATTTTTCACACCGATTGATACAGGTTCAGAACTATTGGCCGTCTTCGCATAACCGGTCAACGTATACGTCGTATTCGGATTCAGGAAAATCTTTTGCTCCGTGGAGCCTGGGCCCCCACTCAACTGAAGCGCTTTGCTTCCGCTCCTAGCATTCGTGCTCACAACACTTGCGGTATTCCAATTCGTCCATGGTGATAATACACCTGATTCGAATCCTGGGTTAGATATTTTGTTAAGGCTTCCTGCAATCCCAGCCCCATTATAAGCTCCACGGTTTGGTGCAGCAGTCGACGAGACGGTGTTACCCCAGTAATCTTTCCCTCCGTTGTTGTTGATCAGAACGCCTGATCCTAATGCTGGCGAACCCTGGAGTAATTTATAACCATCGACCGTCGTTCTACCGTTCGTACCACTTCCTGGGTTGACAAACATCGCATCTGCTACCATTTTATGCGCTTCATTCGGCTCGCTTGTTGGATGATTCCCGAAATATAGGTTGTAATCTGATGTCATCCCACCTACTCCTGAACTGTAACCTCCACTGTCCAAATTATAAATAATGTTATTGTACATCCCCCAAGCGTGATTTCCTGCGTTTCCTTCTGTTGTTATAATATCCGTCCCTGTGCCACTTCCAACATAGAAATCATTATTATAAATTTGCAGATTTGTTGGGTTGCCACTCGCAAATACAAGGACACCCCTCTTGTCATTTTGGGAAATATTGTACCGAATCGTCGCTTGATCGTCCGTACCGACATCTGTTCCCATAAGCAGAAGAAAACCACCATCATTATCATGGCTATAGTTATTTTGAATAATCGTTCCCGTACACCCAAAATCCGTATCAAAGCCCGTGCCATCAAGCGTCGTGTGCCCGCCGTAGGCCTCATTATTTTGAATAATCGTATTATCAGCATTCCATGGCCAGATTCCCGCATTGTAACTTCCCGAACGCAAATTAAAGCCGTTTACCGTATTGTATTGTACAATGGCTCCCTGCGTTTCTTGAGGTACAATACCATCTCCCCCAATACCTTGCACATAGTTATTGGAGATAATAACGTTCGTGCTTGCATACCAGTTAGGAGTCGACGTACAACCAACACCAGATCTGCACCAAAATTCAGAAGCAAAACCGATTCCTGTTCGATCAACATCCGGACCCACGATATTGTTGTCAATCAGTACATCATTAAAATTCGATGCAACAGTTCCTCTTGAAACAAACAAGATGCCTGCACTTCCGTTGGTGTCCTTGGTGTTATCTCCCCAGACATCATGGATATTGTTGTTTTTAATATAAATATGGTTTAATGTCCCGATATCTTTGCTTACGATTTCAATTCCGCGACGATTAGAATTAACACCGTTATAGTTTTTGATTTCTAGATTTTGAATCTCCCAATATTGTTGATTATACAAATATAGCGTAGCTCCCGCTCCATTACCGTTAATAAGCGGTTTACTTCCTGTTCCATATTGATCAATCACAATTGGGCTGCCGCTTACACCAGAGCCTTTAGGAGACAATTGACCTGTCCAGCTATTCCCTGCTTTAAATAAGATTTTATCACCCGATGTAAACGTTGTTGCGTTGACCTTCGTTAATGTTTTCCAAGGTGTGCTAGTACTCGTTCCATTATTCGTATCTGCTCCAGCAGGATCCACATAATAGGTTTTATTCGCAGCATACGCCTTACCTTGAGCCATAAAACCCAACAAAATTAGAGTGAAAAAAACAAAGAAAAGCATTCTTCGATTAAAAACAATGGGTTGCATCGTCTTCATATCACGAACCCCCTATGTAATTGGAATGTGCAAGAATTGTCTATGTCCATCTTAATTCCTCCTTCTTAGCCTACCTGATAATAAAGCGTTTACATTTCATGTTAGAAAAATGGGCATCATCTGAGCCGCTGCCATTCTCCCTCTGAAAGATCAATTCAACCATTTTGTAACGTTATTTGGTTATATAACTCTGTCGCTTTTACCTCCGCCTGTTGTTCAAGCCGGCTCATATATTGATCATATTGACTATCGATATAGGCAAGTTGTATCTCCGAACGTACATCTTCAAATGCCTTGTAGCCTGAAGCTTTTCTTTCTACACACTGGATTAGAACGTATCCCCCCCGATCTGCAATAATCTCACTGACTTCTCCGACTTTCAGATTCTTCGCAACCTGGTACAGTGCCTCTCTGTATTTGGCAAAGTCCCTAAGATTGGTTTCATCTAAAATTTCCTCTCTCGCCGAACTTGAACGGTTATCTCCCCTCCTTTCATCATAAATCTGATCAAAGCTTTCTCCATTCTGAATACGAGTCTTAACAAGCTGCATACGTGCTAATGCTTCACGATCATTGGTAGGCTCTATAATCTCTTTGAACTTCAAGTTATCTTGTTTCGAGGCAATCTCTTCTTTATTCACTTCATACCATGCTCGAAGTTTATCTTCTGACATATCGAAATCATGCTTAGCCAAGTCATCCTTCAATGCATGGATCAATTTGTTCGACTGTTCGGAGTAATAGGTTTGTTCTGTGTATTGCCCGGGGCCATAAATCGCTTGTTTATTCGCTATGGCCTCCATTCTACGTTTATTCTCTTGGTCTAGATCAACCAGAAAGTCAGAATACGAAATCGATCGGATAATCCCTCTTTTCTTTCCTTCGAGTTGCGTTACCTTCCTGTGAATAAGCTCTTGCAACACCTTTTCCTTTACTGTGACAAATGGTAAATTCGTATCGCCGTGATGTTGATTTAATAGGGCGACAAATTCACGTTTTTGAATCGGTTCACCATTCACTGTGGCTACCACATCTGTATCTGCTGTCGAATGTACAATCTGATTACTATTCGTTGAACGCGAAATCCCCCCTTTCCATGAAATAATGGCACAAATTAAAATGAACATAATGACAACAATTCGGTTACTTTGACGTGAATGAGGGTTCCGCTTATGATTCATTACTCGATAAACCTTCATAAATAAACCTCATTTCTATGCTTATCCCTTGATACCGCTTGACGTAATGCCTTCAACAAAAAACTTTTGAGCAAATATGAAAAGCAAGATCGGCAGTAAGATAACAATCGAAGCCCCAGCCATTTGAAGTGAGTAATTGGAACCATACTGCGTTGAAAAGTATTGAAGTCCGACGGTTACCATTTGCTTCTTCTCGCTTGAAATGAAGATAAAAGGACTTGCATAATCATTCCAAATATAAACAAAAGAAAATACTATCATGGTCATTAAAGCAGGAACCGCAAGGGGAAGAATGATGCGAAAATACACACGATAATGGGAACATCCGTCAATGATTGCCGCCTCCGTGAGCTCTTTGGGAATCCCCATAAAAAATTGTCTCAAAAGAAATAAAAAGAATACATCAAAAACAGCTGGAATAATTAGCACCCAATGCGTGTTGATTAGATGCATATACTTATAGATTAGAAATCTCGCTACGATTGTTGTATCAGGAGGAATAGCTAAGGTCGACAAGGATATAAACAGCAGGACATTTCTTCCTTTAAAATTCAATCTGGCAAAGGCATAGGCAGCCATTGTTACCACAATTCCACGTAATAGGATGGAGAGCGTTACCACTTTCAACGAGTTTCCAATCCAGCGAAAGTAATTCGGCGAGGAGAGTAACGTTTGATAATTCCCCCAATAGATCTGTTCAGGAATCATATGTTTAAGTGGTTCATTAAACGCTTGAGCCGTCGTTTTCAGTGAGGCGGATATCATAAATAGAAAAGGAAACAGCATGAGCAACGCGACGATAAAAACCAAGATAGAGTAAGCAAGCGTAGTGAAAGATAGTCTGCTTTTATGGATATACGTTTGCGTAGATTGTTTCGCTATTAATAATGCACCCATTTCTTCTGCCCTCCCCATTGGATAATTGTTATCACCATAATAATAAGAAACAGGACAATGGCTTGTGCGGCAGCATAGCTGTAGTGATTGAATGAGAAAGCCTCTTCATAGATATTGAGCGAACTCACTCGGGAAGCTGTCCCTGGCCCACCTTTGGTCAATGCGTTGAAAATCGTGAAGTTCTGAAATGAACCAATAGTCGCTGTTATGATTAAAAAGAAACTTGTCGGAGAGATAATTGGCAACGTAATACTTACCATTTTTTTGAACCTTGATGCCCCATCGATGTCTGCAGCTTCATATAAATCCTTGGATACACCTTGTAGTGCTGCCAAATAAACAATCATCTGAAAAGGAAAATTCAACCAAACCGCAACCATGGCTGTGGTGGGAATCGCCATCTTAGCACTTGCAAACCATAATGGCGGATTGTCAATACCTAGTACCTTAAGTAACGTATTTACAAACCCACCAAATGGATCGAACAGCAATGAAAACACAATCGAGATCGCCACAATGTTTGCCACATATGGCATTAGAAACAAGGATCTACTAAAGCTCTTCCAATAGAAATGTTTATTTAATAGCACAGCGGCAATGAATCCAACAGCCGTAAGGAATGGAACATACAAGATCGTATAATAAAAGCTTTTTAAATAAGATGAGACTGCTATAGGATCCTTCCAAATCGCTGTATAATTGGCTAGCCCCACCCATGTAACAGCATGTAATGGTTTGAAATTATTCAGGTCCACAAAGCTAATAAAAAAGGCATAAAATAAAGGCGCAAATTGAAAAATAATAAATCCAATAAAAAAGGGTAGAACAAATACCAATGCTGCTCGTGCCTCTTGTTTCTCTAGGCTTCCGATAGTTCTCTTTATGTTCAGCTTAGACATCTCCGACTTCCTCCTAAAACAAAGGAGCACCCTATCTCTATAAGTGCCCCTTACAAATGGATGGTACTAATTCTTCACGGTTTTAGCTTTGTCGATCGCTTCATCTGCACGCGTTTTGATGGCTTTGATCGTATCATCCAGCGGTTTCTGTCCTACAAGGTACGATTCGCCTTCTTGTAAAATAATTTTCCCATATTCCGCAGCAATCGAACCTGTAATTTTTTCTGGTTTCAGACCTAAGTTAGGTGTCAAAAATACATCTTTCAGATCATCCGTTGTAATCCCATCTGTCGTTGGGAACTTGGCTGCCATTTCATTAAATATTTTATCCGTATCTTCTTTCGTTAAATCTACACGTGCTGGTGTTCCAGAACCGCCATACTTATATTGATTGTCAGCAACCCAATTAACGAAATCAGCTGCTTCTTTCGGATGTTTCGAAAATTTATTAATCCCATTGCCTGACGTAATACCAATCATGTTCTTACCATTAGGATCAACAGGCGGCTGTGTAATTCCAACCTTCCAATCGCGTGGATACGTCTTCAAATCGATCGGTGCAAAGGCAAACCAAGTACCTGTAAATTGCATCGCATATTTCCCGTTCATAAAGACGTCATAAGGAATTTTCTTCGACTTTGTTTCAAGCCAGCTTGGCTGAATTTTTAATTTATTCCCTAGATCACCTAACCATTGTAAGGATTCTTTGAATGCAGGATCATCATAATTCGATGTACCATCCGCTTTATAGCCACTAATCCCTCTTTGTGCGGCTAATAAATAGAACGTATTATCGTAATCCGGGAAGTTTGAACCGTAGATCCCCTTGCTTGGATCCGTTAATTTCTTCGCTGTTTCTACATATTGATCCCATGTCCATTCGCCCTTCGGATAAGGCACTTTAGCATCATCAAAAATCTTTTTATTATAGAAGACGGCCCATGTTCCTGCGCCCGTTGGCAGCATGTAAACTTTATCGTTGAATTTGGTTAAGTATTTCCCGAATTTCTTCTCATAATCCACCCCTGATTCTTTATAAAGATCATTCAAAGGAAGAAGAAAACCACTGTTTGCATATTTCGCATGAATGATTGGGTTTTGCAATGGGATAATATCTACACTTCCCGATGTCGAAAGATCAATATCGATTTTTTTGTAAATAACATCCCCATCGCCGGCAACCGTTTCTAACTCCACGGTGTTGCCCGAATACTTTTTATAATCCTCTAAAAGTGCTTTTGTAGCCGGTAAGTTCGCATTGCCAGAAGTGGAATACCATTTGAGAGTTACTGGCTCCTTTTTGGCCTCAGGTGTAGCCACCGTACTGCTAGTTGGTGCAACTGTTGGGACTGCGCTTGGGACCACTTCATCTTTCTTACTGCTGCAGCCTGCTAGCGTTAGGCCGATCATGCCACAGATTAATAAGGAAGTACTTGCTTTTCTACCGTTCATTTTCCCCACTTTTACATACCCCTTTTCGGTTGTTTCTGCCACTTCTTTACTATAATTCGTAACACCAACCATTCAAATGTAATATCTTTCGACTTAATTTCATTTCTCTACTTCCGTCCAAATAAATAATTTTGGTTTTAGAATAAATTAAGAAAAAATGTTTTATTTTGAGATTATGGACAATTATCTATATTTGAGGGGAGACTCTCCGACATTTTTCTTGAATACTTTACTAAAATAATATTCATCAGCGTATCCTACTTCTCTAGCTATTTCGGCGATTTTTAAATCCGTCGTTTTTAATAAGAACTTCGCTTGTCTGATCCTAACTTCGGTAATATATTCAACAAAATTTTGGCCTGTTTCTTTTTTATAGAGATTGCTCAAGTAAGCAGTAGAAAGCTGTAAATGTTCGGCAACCTTTTCTAAAGACAGATCTTCTTTATAATGCTTATTGATAAATTGCTTCGTTATAAATACCCGCATATTCTCATTGTTCTCTAGCAACTGCTCCTTAATTCGCTGATTCAAATCGTTCATCCACACTATAAAATCAACCTTTAAATTCATAGTTGTTATCTCATTGTACATCTCTTTATTTATGATATTTTTTCCTGTTAATTGATATTTTTCTACAAAGGTTTGGAATAAATAATAAATGGAGTAACTTAAACCCGTTAATAATTCCTTGGTTAAGTTATTGGAATGGTGTATTTTCTGTATAAACAGTTGCAGCGCATCATGAATCACCTTGATTTCTCCATCAAACAGAGCCGATTCAACCTTTTTCATTTCGGCAGAAATATCCTCGTTCTCTTGTATGGACATTTGGTTAATGTCTCGATAATGAATATCGCTCCCTCTCGGCAGGATAAATTTATGTCGGATAGCCTCATTCGCTTCCTTGAAGGCTTGTTTGATATGCATATAATTAGGATGATCATTACTGATCCCAATGCAAACGGATGTACTTAAATATTTGCGCAATGACGTTCTCACATTGGTTGTCAACTCATTGAGCCGATCTCCCGCTTCCACTCTCTCTGTTTTTCTTAAAGAAAAAATAGCTATAAATTGCTTCGGATGAATGCTTACAACATGCCCTTCCGCGTAACTGGATAGCACTTCTTCTACGATGTTGATAATCGAATAATCAAGCAAATGCGGCGATTCCCCATATTTATCATAAATCGTCAGATCATCGACCTCGACGATAAAGCACCTTACATTTTTATCCAAAAAATTTAATTGCAGGACATGAATTTGCCGTAAAATTTCTTCTTTATTCTGAATAACACCTAATAGCAAATCTTTGAAAAATTTATCTTTATGTAAAGCCGTATATATACGTGGATATTCATGCGAAATAGCCCTATTCACATCCCTATTTTTGGATGATACTACGGCAGTTCTTAACTCTTGCATAATCTGAATCAACTTATCAGGCTCCAGCTCTAGTTTCAGAATATAGTCCTCCGCACCATTCTTCATGGCCTCTTTGACATATGCCAAATCATCATAGGCACTTAATACGATGAATTTCGCTGGATGATTATCTTGCCTTAATTGCTTAATTAATTCAATTCCCGTCATCACTGGCATTTTAATATCCGTCAAAATAATATCCGGCGAATAGGCTCTCGCCATCTCTAATCCTTTTTTACCATTTTCCGCTTCACCCACCAGCTCAAACCCCAACTCTTCCCAAGGTATGAGGGATTTAATACCTATCCTTACAAGAGCTTCATCATCAACAATTAATATTTTCAATATGATTTCCCCCACCTATTCTTGATATAAGGAGTTTTCCATGATGTCCACAGGAAGCATAATATGAACCTTTGTATAACGACCAAGTTCACTTTCGATCTGAATGCCGTATCGTTCACCACAGACCATTTGGATACGAAGATTTACATTATGTACACCAATCCCGCCTAAGGGATCTTCCTCTAGAACGTTCTTTGCTAAAATTTGCGATATCTGACTATCCGACATCCCCACCCCACTGTCTTCAACCGTTATTTGGAGCGTTGATTGCCACGCAACTATTCGAATTCGAATGAAACCAGATTCATCCTTTGGTTCCAGCCCATGAAAAATGGCGTTCTCAACAATGGGTTGTAGAATGAATTTGACACATGTCAAACTTAATACTTCGTCATCTACTTCATAGTAGACCTGAAACTTTTCGCGATATCGTGTTTGTTGAATGTACACATAATCTTTAATCATGCTCAATTCTTCACGTATGGTAGTTAGCGTGCTTCTCTCTTTGAATGTATTTCTCAATAATCTTCCAAGGGCATCTACAACCTCTTTAATTCCATCTGATTTTTGAATGATAGCCATCCATCGAATGGTATTCAAGGTATTGTAAAGAAAATGAGGTGTAATTTGCCCTTGCAGCGCCTTCATTTCCGCCTTTCTCTTCTTAGTTTCTTCCTCCACGACTTGATTAAACAGTGAATTAATCCGCTCAATCATGTAGTTGAAGTTCACACTGAGAAGACCAATTTCATCAATATTTGTAATATTGGATTTCACTAGTAAATTTGAAGCTCTCACATCTTTCATCGTCAATGTTAACTTTTTGATGGGCTTTACAATGCCAGCTGATATGAAAAACCAAAGCACGCCTGAAATCAACAAAGAAAGAAAAAATACAAAGGTAGTAATTGTAAATACAACTTTATTATCCTTCGTTAATATTTCGAGCGGTACCATTTGAACGATTCTCCAGCCATACTTATCCAAATCATAATTAGATACCAAATAAGCTTTGCCATTGTTCTTGATCTCGAAGTTGGACAGATTTTTTTCTTTAGGCAGGATAATGCCCTCCGACTCCAGACTCTTCGCCAACTTTTCTTGCGGGTATACGATTTTACCAAACTGATCTACAATGTAGAGTTGACTTTGGGTATTAGGAGATGCCTTACTTAATATATCCGTAAATACATTCGTATTTAGACTCACATACAAGCTTCCAATATTCCTGTTATTAAAATCTCTAATAAATCGGGAAAGCGAAAATACTTGTTTAACCTGTGCCATTCCCGACTTATTATCATTGTCATGTACACCGATCCAAAGAACATTTCCCCCTAATTCCTCTGAATGTTTATACCAACTCGATGCCAGCAGTAATTTAGTATCAATGGCATTCGCATCGCTTCCATTCCCATATCTAAATTCACTGCCATTCATGCCAAAAATGAAAAGAGAAGTAATGTATTTATAGTAGTTGGAGTAAAATTCTAAATTATTAATGACTTGATCGACCTTCTTATAATTGGCATAGTAGTCTAATTCGTTCCTGTTATCTGAACTAATCGCCTGCTGAATATCCTCATTGATATAAATCAATTCTGTTAATTTTTCTATTCCTGATAATTCCTTCTCAATTGAACTTCCGATATATAAGAGATTTTCGTGAAAGTAATCACTTACTTTCGCTTTCAATATTTTCACGGATACGACATAAGAACTTATACTGATAGCTGAAGTAGGTAACACCATAACGAACAAGAAGGAGATCATGATTTTATGCAGGATACTCTTCTTGAAAAAGCGAATTGGATTCACTCGAATCCCCCCTCGAAATGATTGCGCTTTCAAAATGAATCAGACGTATTCATACATCATTTTAGTTACATTGCTTAGGTTCTCACATGATAATTTTTGTGCTTAGTTTGATATATTTTGGGATTTGATCAAAATTATGACTACCAATGACAAATAGCCCAACGATTTCTCGTAAGGCTATCACTCTTTACTATCTCCGAACTAGTTTAACAGCATTTTATAATGCTTAATCGAACTGACATGCATACCCTCATGATATAACGTAAAGTTAAGAAATTCGCCAAAGGTTTCCAGTGTGAACCCGCTGGAGGTCTTATACGGCGCAGGCGCTTGTTCCGAAAGTCGATCCTTTAATGCGGTTTGAATACGTTCTTGTTGCTTCCGCAACATGTCGACCACTTCCGTCATCGTAGGCGGAGTCTCCGCCCAAGTAAGCGGTGTAGTCCCCGCGACGAATAATGCCAGGAACGATTCAGGAAGTTGTGCCTCCAAACCATGGAGTAACAAGGCAAACCTCTCTTGGACCACATAAATATGTCCGGCCTGCCATAGGATATGATTCCTAAATTTCTCTGGAATGGAAGTGGCGGTACGTTCCGTTATGCCTTCGAGTACTTTAAGCGTGTTATTTCGAGCAAATGCCAATTGATTGAATATGATATGTTCCATGTTTACTCTCCTTGTTTGAAATTCAGCGATGTTTGACGATCCATAATAAATATGCTGACCATACACTCTTCCATAATATACCCATGAATATTTACAAGTATAGCATCAATTACACGTTAAATGTTTGTAAATAAGACGATTGGAATGCATATAACCGATGTGTAACTGATGCCATTTACCTATACGCACAGCCTACTTTTGATCCTTTTGTATGCACGGAAAGTAGCATATGTCACACATTGTATATATTACATATATACAAATGGTATTTACAGGAATGTATCAATAATTTATAATAGTCATAAATTGTAAGGTACTTTTACTGAAAATGGCAAACTTACCGAAAGGTAAGGGCGCAAAGTTATGGGCCTAAAGCTTCAAAGCTATGGCTGCCAAACCGCCAGTTTGTGATAGTCAGCCTATCCCGAACATCTTGGGTTGGGCTTTTTTTACGCCTTTTGCTTAAAAAAAATGTCGAAGAATGGGGGATATTCGCACATTATCGTTTTATATGTCAGTTCAAATCATACTTAAGGAGTGCAGTTAACTTGAAAACCAAGAATTATTTCGGTAAAAATCTATTGTTCTCGATGATCAATTTGCTCGTCATCGGGGTTGTCCTGATTTCTGTCAGTGCCTATTTTCAAAATCGAATTTTAACCGATACGCTAAGAGAGCAAACTCATAATATGACATCCGTGTGGGCAAAAGGCATCACCAATAAAGATGTTCAGGGCGCACTAAGTGATAAAAGCTATGAAGCAAGCGAGCAGCAACGGTTAACCAAATTGTTTGATAGTTACACCGCCTTCAACGCCAATGTTGCGCAAGCGTACATATTCGGTGTTGAGTTAGCGGATGGCAATAAAACATCGTTGATTTCATTCCCGAGTCACGTTGTTAAAGCATTTAAAGAAGCCGGGTTAAACATCGGGGATATGTATGAGCAGCCCAAAGAGATCGTTAACGGTCTGAAAAGCATGTTGAAAACCAAAACCGAAACTTTTACTTCTCACTATAAAGATGATTACGGCACTTGGGTCAGCGTACTTTATCCCATTATGGACGATAGCGGCAATGTTACAGCTTACTTTGGCATTGATGTAAACGCCAAAATGATCCCTGATGCCCAAAAATCGTTTCTCGTGAGCACGATCATTCTACTCTTGATTGCCTTGGTGATTTGCGGTGGGGCACAATATTGGGTGGCAAGAAGAACACTTATGCCGATCAACCAGTTGATGCTCGGAATCGAGCTAGCTTCGAACGGAAAGTTTAATTTTAGGTTGGAAGAAAACGGCGGCTTCGGCGAATTAAATCAAAAATTTAATACGATGCTCTCTAATATCCGTGAAGTATTATCCAGCATTAAACAAACCGCCTCAAGTGTATCGAACACTTCACACGAACTGTTTGGCATCACGGAAGACAATCGTCACAGCATTGAGCTGATCACAACTGAAATCAGGGATATGAATACGCATGTCGACCAGCAAAAAAATTCAACTGAAGAATGTGGACGATCGATTGAAGAAATTGCGTCTTCTTTGCAAGCCATTGCTCAAAATGCGAATGAGGTTGCTACTGCTTCTCATGCAATGAAAAATTTATCCGAAGAAGGCAACATGGCTGCCCAAACGATATCTGATCAAATGGGACGCATAAATACGAACTCGCACTCAACTGCAGACACGATCAAGCTCCTTGAGTCGAAGTCGGAAGAGATCGGAAATATTCTCAATCTCATTAAGGATTTAACTGCTCAAACCAATCTACTAGCCCTAAACGCTAGTATTGAAGCTGCTCGTGCTGGCGAACATGGCAGAGGTTTTGCCATAGTAGCCGCCGAGGTTCGCAAGCTGGCCGATCAATCGAAAAATTCGACAACTCAAATTGAAGCTCTTGTTGCCGATATCCAAGCAGAGACACATAACACTGCTACGTTCGTGACGCAAGGGACAAATGAAACCAAAAAAGGATTGGATATTGCTAAAACCACCGGTGAATCCTTTACCAATATTTTGGATGCCTCACAGATTGTATCGAGTCAAGTGCTAGATATTTCATCCGCTACACAAGAAATGTCTGCAAGTACAGAGCAAGTAACGGCGATGATGGGAGAATTAAGCGGGATATCCAGAAAAACAGCACAAAGTACGAACAAAATTATGGACTCCGTACTAACCCAGGAATCTTCGTTGCAAAGCATTTCCATGTTCGCCAGCAAGCTCTCTACGGTTGCAGAGGAATTGAGCAAAATGGTAGGCAAGTTTGACATTGAGATGAAATAAATTGTTAGGTATTCCGGATTGCACAGCGTTTGTCGTTGTGTAATCCGTTCCAATATCATAGTCCAAACATAGAGGAGAGAGACCATGCTGAATCTCGTCAATGACCAACCGTCCATCTACAGAGAAATCAACCATACGGACGAAGCCTACCCAGCAACAGAAACGATATCATCCATCTTTCGGCGCGTAGCAACGAGGTATGCAAACAAAGCAGCAATCTCTCACGGTAACAATGAAATTCTTTATGCTGACTTATTCAACAAAAGTTCTCAGGTTGCGAACGCATTGACGAATGCCGGCTGCCGTAAAGGCGATTTTGTCGGTATTTATATGGAGCGCAGTCCCGAAACCGTCATCTCCATTCTTGGAGTATTACGCATGGGTGGCATTTATGTCCCTATTGACCCGGAGCACCCTATTGAACGGAATCGGTATATCGTACAGAACGCTAGCTGTAAACAACTGATTGTAAAAGAGAGCCACCTCGAAAGCGCAGCTGAGTTATGTCTTACGTTAGGTATCGATACCCCCATTTCCATAGAGCATTGTTTTGGGCACAATGAAACGAGCTTCGAGGATGCCAACCTCACGCCAGATGATGTGGCCTATGTCATTTACACTTCTGGTTCCACCGGGAATCCGAAAGGTACACTGATTGCTCACAGAGGAGTCGTGAATCTTTGGAATACGTTCACCAACCAATTGAACATTTCGAGTGCTGACGTACTCACGCAGTTTTCTACCTTTAGTTTTGATGCTTCCATCTTGGACACATTTAACTGCTTGCTGAACGGTGCAACGCTCGTCATTTTGACAAAGGATGAGCAACTGACGCCTGATCTTTTTGTATCACTTCTTGAAAGCAAAAAAATAACTATCATTGGTTGTATTCCCACATCTGTATTTAATAGGTTATCCGAAACGACAATTCCTTCCCCCCAATCCATGTGGCGGACAGTCAGACATATTATCGTCGGCGGAGAGGCGCTGCTCTCTGATCATGTACGCAAATTCCAAGATAAGTTTGGAAAAGATATCATTATTTTTAATGCCTATGGTCCAACAGAGTGCACCGTCGTGACTACCACCTACAAAATAACGGACTATTGGAACAGCAAATCGATAACGGTCCCTATTGGCTCTCCTATCGGCAATTTCAAGATTTACGTAGTGAAAGCTGACGGTTTGCTTGCGGAAGTCGGCGAAGAAGGAGAGCTTTTCATCGAAACCTTTGCCCTCGCCAAGGGGTATTTGAATCTTCCTGACAAAACGAATGAAGTTTTCATTCCTAACCCTTTCAGCAGTGTCCCGAATGCAAAAGTTTATAAATCGGGCGATATAGTCAAAATCTTACCGGATGGCAACCTTGAATTTCAGTATCGGAAAGACGGGCAATTAAAACTGCGTGGCTTCCGCATTGAAATAGGCGAGATCGAGAACGCTTTGTCCAAACACCCTTCCGTCCTCGATGCAGCCGTGGTCGCTATCCAGGATAACAATACGGTAAAGCATTTATCTTGCTTCTACTCGGTCAAATCACAAGTAACCAGTGCTGAGCTGCGCGAGCATTTGAAATCATATGTTCCCTACTATATGATTCCTAGTTTCTTTTATAGTCTAAAAGAAATACCGCTCTCGCCAACAGGCAAAGTAGACAGAAAAAAACTGCTCGCCATGGATAACATCGATCTTGCCGAGTCAAATATTCCTTATGAAGAGCCTGTCGGTGAACTAGAGCATGTCATAGCATCCGTATGGTCTGAAGTTTTAGGACTTACGCGTGTCAGCCGCAATGAAAGTTTTTTCGAGATCGGTGGAGATTCTCTAGGGGTTATGGCGGTTTTATCCCGATTAAAGCAGGATTATCTCAACTTGCGGATGAATGATTTGTATGAACATCCAACCGTGAAGGATTTGGCTGCCTATATGGCTACGTTACCTACCGATACGGATGAAGAAGAAGTAACGCCTGTCGCCGAGTATATAACACTTAGTGAGTTGCCTCTTCTACCAAAGGTAGCGTTGAGTGGCCAAGACGGTTTAGGTTCGGACATCTTGCTAACTGGAGCAACTGGCTATTTAGGTTCACACTTGATCTATGAACTGTTAACAACCACGAAGGCCAACCTCCACCTACTGGTTCGCCCTAAATTGGGTCATAACGGAATCTCCAGGGTTTGGGAAACGTTGGATTCCTACTTAGGTCAAGAGTTCTTCGCCAAGTATACGAACAGGATTTTCGTACTCGAGGGTGATTTGGTCAATGCGGACTTAGGTCTAAGCGACGAAGACCACAAGCTCATGACCACTAAAATCACCTCCATCATTCATGCTGGTGCGGATGTTAGACATTTTGGCAGTACGGATGATTTTCAAGCAACGAACGTGATTGGCACTCAAAACCTGCTGAAATTGGTATACGAAAGAAAGACCCTTCCTTTCCACTTTGTTTCTACCATAGGAATACCGGAAGATATGGCATCATCGGGTTATTGGGAAACCGGATCCCAAAATATGACGGATTTCTATACGTATAAACTGGAAAATGTATATACAAACAGCAAGCTTTTAGCAGAAAAGTCCGTCGTTGAGGCCATTATGGCCGGGCTGCCATGTTCGATTTATCGAGCAGGCAATCTATCCTGCCACAGTGTGACGGGCCGCTTTCAAACCAACATACATGAAAACTACTTCTATCGGATGATTAAGGCTTTCCTGCTGCTAGGTAAAGCGCCTGTCGTTGATACCTATATGGATATTTCCCCCATAGACTTTGCGAGCAGCTTTATGGTTGCCTTAATGAAACAGCGCACATTCGGTGAAATCTACCACATCTGTAATCCGATTCAAGCCCATTATGATGCCTTCATTGAAGCGTTGAGAGATCTAGGGTATTCCATTGACCTCTTACCGCCAAAAGAGTTCGAAAAGTGGGTCATTACCGTAGGCAACAACATTAGCAAGGAAGCCGTTCAATTAGCCATCCCCTTATTGGAAGGCGACGGGGTTAGAACCTCCCCGTACCTGTATGACTGCGAGAGCTCCATTCAGAAAGCTGGTTCCTTAAGCCCTTTGCCCAACTTAAAAGAATTGGTTGCCGCTCTTGTTGAGCATGCCGTCGAACGAGGATATTTCCCAAAGGCGTAGGATCGAAAATCACAGAACACACAATCATCTTTCATGGAAATAAACCGCTCTAATGACATACGTACAATCAAAAACCATGTCCCTCACGTATGATAATACGGTAATAAAATATCATCGAGAGGAATGTGAGTAAACATGGGAGCAGTAGGTTGTGGAGAAGTAGGTCATGGACGTACAAGCGCATTTGTCTTGGTTCTCTTTATTCTTTTGGTCATCATCACGTCAGCTTTTGTTTGGTAATTCCTTGATCAACAAGGAAAGGCTTTAAATGAAGAGGCAACCCCCGACCGTCCTAATGGATGGATGGGGGTTGCCTTTTTGTTAAGGATTTTGAGTGGGTAAGTGTAAGTAAGTGGGCAGTATCCATCTCTAATCAATAAGTAATCGGAATAACGGTTATGTCACCTTCTATTCCTTTAATTAATATATATGACAATAGGATATATGAGGGAGGAATAGCATGATCTATTGGTGCCCTTTATGTGAGGATTGGTGTGACTTTTACAGTCCTAGTTATCATGGTTTTTGGTTACAGACGGTTAACCCAACGAATGTAAGTGATAAGACAATTATTGATGAATGGAATACGATCTCCATACCTCCTGCGCCAGAGCTTCAATCCATTGTCATTGACCCCAGCACAAGCGCACTTCTGGTTTTGGATATGGAGAACTCGATTTGCAATAATTATCGCTGTCTAGCATCTATATCTAAGATTAACCATCTGTTGACGAAGAGCCGCGAAATTGGCATGCTAGTTGTTTACAGTCTCACACATGCGGGAGATTCCACGGATATTGCTTGGCAACTAACTCCTGCACCAGGCGATCCAATTGTGAAATCAAACGTTGATAAATTCTACCAAACTAATTTAGAAGAGATATTACAAGCAAATTGTATAAAAAACGTTCTAATTACAGGTTATTCCGCCAACGGCGCAGTTCTTCATACAGCCACTAGCGCTGCATTCAGAGGTTTCAATGTCATTATTCCTGTTGACGGCATGTCCGCAAGCAATCCTTACGCTGAGCAGTACACGGCTTGGCATATGCTTAACAGTCCGGGAACACGAAATCGGGCAGCGCTAACCAAAATTAGCCTTATAACGATGTAATCGTTTGTGCTAACTAGCTATACGAATAGAGACAGATGAATTCATGGTCACAGATAATAGCGGTACATTCCAGTCATGAATCCGGTCGTAGGTCTCCGTCATCAACTGCTGACCGAGCAGGAATCCCATCCACTCGCCCGCGCAGGGATGAGATGAGTGGATCTTCCATATCCGATGTATAGCTTTGAAAAAACACCAGGAATCCTTCTTTCCTCGCAGCGGATTCGATATGCAATAATAAACCTGCCTCGAAAGGATTCCCCATATAATTAACAAGTACAGCCAATTAACGTTGGTCCTGCCGTTAAGCACATATGATACTACGGCAACAGAGACATCAGCACGTTCCGCAACTTCTTGACGACTAGCCATCCAATAATCCCCTGAACTTTCTACTCGTGTGAAAAATTCGTTTTATAGTTAATGACAAAAAGCTTAATCCATATACCCTAATGGACTAAGCTCGCATCTTTAACTGTGATGTGTACGAAAATCGGATAACAATCCGAATCGATCCATCTCAAAGCTTTTAAAACCGAGACGGAATGCTGGTGATTCTGGTTTAAGCCTGTAATCACCATTCGGAGCATCGATAAATAGTGGATCCCCATACACCGAGTGCTCATCCCAACCCAGCTGCTGCCATTGCTCCAAGTTGTAGCGTTCAGTGCGTGAACCCAACGGTCGATAGTGCACGGTAGCGGTAAAGTGACCACTATCATTGAAGAATACATTATAATCCAAGGCCTCAAGCCATTTTCCTTTCATGGGCGGGCCAATAAATTCGTAAATCGCTCCTTGCGAATCTCCCTTTTTAAAATCAATATCCACTTCGGGATTATCGAATTTGGAATCCATCACAATAATATTACGCTCGAAACGATCCTGATTATGTTCATACCCAATATGAATACCAGGCGGATTAGCGCCATTGATGAAAATATTGTTCTCAATGGTCCGGAAATCCCCTTCCCGAAGCTTGATACTGACGCCGATGCACAAATTATTGTACACGTGATAATTCGAAGAGCCGTCATCCAAATCGATGCCCCAGCCTTTATGATCCACAAATCGATTGTTGCGAATGATAACTGGCTTCTGGGCATCCAATGTAACATGCCCGGCTCCATGTGAATCTGGCCCATGGGATTGATTTAAGCACCAGAATCGGTCTCGCCCCCAAGCATTGAATGGACCATGATCGCCTGTTTCCAGCACGGTATCATGAATGTCGTTATATTCAATAATATGGCCGCCCCATGTACCATCATTGATACAGATTGCCGCGCGCGGGACATGATGGATGTGGTTATGACTAATCGTATTGTCCTTACTGATAGACACGAAAACCCCAGCGGTTTGTTTACCAAACACACCGATATGATGGATCCAATTATTCGAGATCACATTATCCGAAGGATAGGCATGCTGACTTCCCAGTGTATGCTGCTTAGAGCCAACTACACATATCCCGCTGTCTCCCGCTTCACGAATTTCATTCCCGTAAACACGATTGGCACGATTGTACTGATTAAGAAATACAGCATTCCCGCCTACAGCATCCATGAAACAATGTTCCACGGTGCAATGTTCAGCTCCTTCCAAGGATACAGCGCCGCCTCGATGAATCGTCCAATCTCCTAGCGAAGGCGCTTCATATACCTCTAGAAAGGTGCTCGTCGAGTGCGCGATACGAAAACCGGATAAACTGATATGGTGTACAGGATCTTCTTGTGTCCCTTTAAACGCGATGACTTGTTGTAACACGGGTACCTCAACTAGGGCTTGATTCACATCTGTGCCAGGAGGCGGCATCCAATATAGATCAGCTTTCTCCGCATCCAGATACCACTCTCCCGGGCTATCTAATTCTTCAAATACATTTTCGATAAAATATTTCGATCTAGCATCGATCCCCGTTGCTTCTGAACCTTGCATGATATCGTTGATTTGATAGCCGCCAGCACCGAAATGAATAGTTTGGGTTGACGTATCTAACCCTTTCATTTGCCACTGCAAATTTCCCCAGTAGTTTTTACCGAACATATGAATAACAGCTTCATGCGGCTTCCGCCACGACTTCGTTGTGAAGGTTGCTGAATCATAGTTGAATTGGGTATGCGGCCAATGCAGCTCTCCTTTAGCAGGGTAGAGAAATCCGCTATTCGGAAATCTCGCTCGCGTTTGTCGCTTCCCATTTACAAAAAGCTGAGTAAAGTGTGGCCACTCACTTTCTCTCGCCTCCAACTTGCACATCATAATGCCGTTCTCATAGGGCTGCCATGTGCCGCTTATTTGGCGCCCGCCGCTAAGTACCGGCTTCTCTCCTGGGTAAGCCTGATAAGTAATCATGGCTTCGGCTGAACCCGAATCAGCTGAATGAAATGTAAGCGGCTTAGCTAAATAATAGGTACCTTCTCTCACATATACTGTGATGGGACAGGAGATATTTTGTTTCATTTCACGAACAGCTTCTTTCGCCCTCTCTAACGTAGCAAATGGCGCTGATTCTATGCCCGAATTTTCATCGTTACCATCGGTTGATACATAGAAAGTTATATTTGTATTTTCTATATTTGACATATTTATTCTCCTCAGTGTCAATGAAACACTTAGCTTCTCGCAATGATAGCATCCACCAGCATATAGGTACCGCTTGCTTTGACCAATTTTATTGTATGGGTTCCCGGCGTCAGGCCATTCACACTGTAGACGGTTTGCTGCGCAAGCCTTGTTGGATTCGAGCAATTGACCGTTTGCACCAATGTCCCGTCGATATACACATCTACATTACCCTGATCACTATAGGTTTCCGTCACATAGTCCACACCATTTCCATTGAACGTGTACGATACCGAATTCCCATTCGTAGTTGTATAGTGAACATCATTTAAATAGTCGCCAACCCCTCTTCCCGAGCTGAGAGACCAGCTGCCTGTATACGCTAGATCTGTATTATTGAGCTGCACGGTTCGATGAATAACCAATTCATCCAATTGCATGTAGGCGCCATCTTTTTTCACCGCTTTAAAGACATGTGAGCCATTCGACAAACCCGTTTTGGAATAAATCGTTTGTTTGGCTTGATATGCGCCTCCATTGTTAGCTGTGACTGTGGTTAGCAACACACCATCGATATAGATATCGATATTCCCTTCATTCGAAGCTTTGGGGCCGATATAGTCAATCCCAGTTCCACTAAAGGTAAATTGGAAATAATCCGAATTATTAGTCGTGTAATGGACATCATTATTGTAATCCCCAGCCCCCCGATTGTTGGAGTATCCCCATGAGGAACCGGCATATGTGATGGTGGTATCCGTATCATTCACATAAGGTGTTGCCGCTGCGTTCTTGAGATCTATCAATAGCTGCAGTGATTGCGGCGATACCGAGCCATCTTCCCACATCATCATGTTAAAGGATAACGGCACTTTGCGTGAGCTTGCGCTTTGCAGCCAGGAACTGGCTTGCGCACCCGTAATTTGTGTAGTTATGCTGGTGTTGGCTGCATGTACGCCCCAATCCTGTTCCATCGTAAACATCGCTTGTTGTAACAACCCTTTTTGTGGTCCGCTCGTAAAGACACCATTACCGCCAACAGGCGCACTGCCGGTATGCACTTCACCATAATCCCCTTCTGCAAAATACACATCTTGAAAATCTGTAAAGCGAGAAGCAATCCATGCGTTATAGGATACTAGACGATTCGGGTTTCCAGCTCTCGCCGCTTGACCTAACTGTTCAAAAGGCGCAGGGTAATACATCGTACCATCATCAAAGAACCAGCCATCCAGATTGGTACCATAACGATTACCCATTTCAGTAATGACATTGCTCCAATTTGTGAAAAAGGTGGAACGGTCACCTACACCCGTTGTCGTAAAGGCAGCTGGCCAGTTCTGAGCTTGCCAAAAATCAGTTGAATTATATCCAAGATGGGAATCTTGCCCCGTATGATAATACAGCATAAATTTGATATTGTTGGCATGCAGCGCAGCTGCAATTTCCCCAATAAGATCTCTTGTCGACGTCCTGTTTCCATTCCCGACAATGTTATCCACAGCGGTTATCGGTGCATTCATTTGATACGTCCACCAGCTAGCCGACCAGATAACGTAAGAAGCTCCTGTGCTTTTGACCATGTTAACAAAGTTGGTTACATTGAAGTCAGCGGCTTGATTATCCACGGATTTCTTCGTCGTGCCTGTTTGCGGATATCCCCATGCGCCATATTGAAACATAAGTCCGTATCCCGCATTACTGAGCCAAGTCGTATCTTTCTTAAAACTTGAGATACGCGATAGGTACGCGGGATAATCCTCATTTCGCATAAGCTCAAGGGATTTGATGGCCATCCCGTTCGCAGTTCCTGCTGTCCCTTCAAGCTTAATCTGACTCGTTCCCGCAGGAAGCGAAATGACACCCGCATCCCGTTTATCCCACCCGATATTACTTGTCGTAAAGTTAAGAACATTGGAAGTACCTACAACACTTAATTTCAGCGGTGTATTCGTGCTGCTGCTTAACAAAGCATCAACATGATAATCAGCGGCGGTTGCCAAACTAACGGTCCAGATCATATAATCCGATGTTCGGCCAAAAAAGTTATTGATCCACATGTGTTTGGGGACGCCGTAATTATCAATCGTCAAGCTTGAATTATGTTCAGAACCTGCAGCCATTAAGTAAACAAGATTATCTGTCGTTGCGGTTTGGTTAAATACAATGGGATTCGCACCAGCTTGCGGGACAACGGTGTCAGCATATGACGTACTCGGTCCTATAGGCATGACTAACATTCCTAACATCAACGTTAACGTGATGACTAGTAACCATTTCTTCAACACAAACAATCAACCCCTTCCGAATTGTAAGCGCTTTATATGGCGCTATTTATTTATAACATGCATGGGGCCAAAGCTACATAGATAATCCATATAAGTCGCCTAGACTTTCTATAGATTTATCGTGTGATCTGATCTTTGCCATGTTTGTTAAATTCGGAGGGACTGCTGCCCGTCATTTCTTTGAACACTCTGCTGAAGTAAAAAGCATCTTCGTAACCCACCAGTGCAGCGATCGTTTTCAATGGGGTGTCCGGCTGAAGACTAATCAACTCTTTGGCTTTCTCTATTCGCAATCTGGTTACATATTTATTCGGCGTAATCCCTCGTTGCTGCTTAAATACATGACTTAAATAGGTCTCATTAAAGCCGAACAGCTCGTGAAACATTTTATAAGAAATAGCGGACGTGAAATTATTCTCAAAATACGCCTCCATATGGGCCACAATTTCAGCAGCGGACGTATGCATCAATTTGTGACTCGTCTGCTCATAAATGACGCTAATGATACGGCAATAGGCTTCAGCTAATTCCGAATAGCTCATCGAATTGCCAATCGCTTCAGAAATCAGGGTGTTGGATATGGACATTTTCCCCAGCTCTGCCTGATGAACATGAACGAGCTTATGTCCCACTTCTTGCAATAACGCGTCAATTTTGGCTTGAACATATTTCTTCGCTTGCCATTCTTTCAGTAGAGACAGGAAATCCTTTTTGAACGCTTCCCTATTGGGATGCTGCGCCAAATAAACGAATCGATTCTCATCGATGCTCGGGATAAGGGACGAAGGAGCAGGCTCGTTTATTTCTCGGAATACCCCCGATTCGCCGAATACAATCTTCTTGGCCAAAGCACTTCTCAGCTTTTTGATCCCATGGGCGAGTTCGCTTAGCTCTGTAACCGGCTCTCCATAAATGATCTGAATGGGAATGCCAGCCTCACTTAGCTGTTGCGAAAGCGTACTAGCAACTCCCTCTATGACGGAATGTTCGGGTGCGTCCAATCCGATAACGACGATTCGCTCATTCGACGAAAATCCGTTTAGGAGCCATATAGGTTTGAAAGATGTCTGAATCGCAGCCAAGTGATCCGTTTGCTCCCAAAATTGCCTGCCAGGATGATCCGCATACCAAGTTTCATGAGCGAAATGACCGGCACAAATGACCACAGGCGCTAGATACCTTTTTGAAAAATGAATTGAGCCCTCATCCGCGTATTGTTCGAAAAAAATAGCGTTATGTAGGGCAGCTAGTTCGCGTTGAAACCGGATTGCTTGTAGCGTTTCCTTTAGGGATGCCAATAGATTTCTAAGTTGATCTATCTGAATAGGTTTCAACAAATAATCGAACGCGTTCGTGCGCAATGCTTTTTGCGCGTATGCGAAATCACTATGACCTGTTAGTATGACACATTTAATCTGAGGATGGCTGATCTGAACAGCTGCAATTAAATCCAACCCATTGACGAATGGCATTTGAATATCCGTAATAATGATATCGGGAACCTGCCCCTCCAAAGCTTCCAGCGCATCTCTGCCATTAGGTACAGCAGCGATGACCGTGAAATCATCCGTTTCCGTTTCAATGAGATGCTTGATCGCATAAAGGATTGGCGGTTCATCTTCAACAAGCATGATCGTATAGGTCAAGCCGATTCACCTCCCTGTATCATAGGTCCACTGATTCGAATGATAGCCCCGCCTTCGGCTTTATTATCAATAATAATGATTTCCTGTCCCTTATAAAAAAGATTCAGCCTCATAAACGTATTAAGTAAGCCCATGCCGCCGTTTGCTTTATTCTGGTTGAACTGCTCGGGCATATAATAGCCGTTCTCTTTCACCATGCTGCTCGTCAAGTTTGAAATCGCTGATGCTGTGAACCCATGTCCATTGTCCTCAATATCGATGTACCAACGTTGTTCTCTCACATAGCCATGTACCCGAAGAATCCACGGAGGATCCATATCTTTGAAAGCATGACGGAACACATTCTCAATAATCGGCTCCAGCGTTAACTTCGGCATGGGAATCGACATTAGCGCCTCTTCCACATCCATGTGATACTGCAGATACGATTCAAAACGCAGCGACATCAATTTCAAATACTTATTCACATGTGTGATCTCGGATTTCACCTTGGTCTGACCACTGTCCAAATCAACCGTATAACGCAGCATATCCGACAGATCCGCACACATTTGCATCACTTCATTGTTGCCTTTTTTAATCCCATAGGCGCCGATGACGGCTAGTGTGTTATAGAGGAAATGCGGGTTCATCTGTGCCTGTAAGGCCAGCATATGTGCATCCATTTCTCGGGCTTGTGAGGCAACCATGAGATCCATCGTTCCCTTGACTTCATCTAACAGGTCTTGAAAGGCTTGTGCTAATAACGTAAGTTCGTTACCCTGCGCAAAATTCAGCTTCAACCTGAGATTGTTCATATTGACGGAAACCACTGACTTCTTCAAGCTGCGGATGGGGCGTGTAATATTTCTCGTATAAATATAAAGAATACTGATAAAAACGAGAAAGATGAGTACGTAAGAAATAATCGTAAGGGATCGTAGAATCCCAATTGGCTTATTAATGACCGCCAAGTCTTCCATCAGAAGAACAGTCCAATTATAATTCGTTGATTTATTAAAAGTAACCACATAGGACTTGCCGTCCCCAGGATTCTTCACCTCATAATTGCCATATTTCTCTTGGGTTAATCGGTCATTGATCAACCATTTCTGTTCATCTTTCACGTTGAAGTTATGGTAAATCGCTTTCTGGTCGGGTCCTAGAATAACCCCTTTAAGCTCCTTCGATTGATTATTAAACTCAAATAACTGCTTCAAAATGTTCACTTTAAAACTAACTTCAATCAGCCCTTGAATTTCATAATTCATATTGCGAAGCGGCCTTACGACAGAGAACACGGCTTCACCGTTGGAAGACCATTCATCTTCATGCGGCGGAAGCAAAAATTTGAACTGCTCCGTGTGCATACCTTCTTTGACAAAATCCAAATTCCGCACATCATTCTTCGTTACATCCTGTGTATCCAGACGATTACTGAAATCCAAATAATCGTTATATTTAGAAATGATGCTAATTCTACCCTTTAGGGGCTTCACAGCCGTTAACGAAAACAAATAATTGCGAAGTTCTTCACTTACATGTGGATACTTATCAAAATAATTTTCTTCTCCTGCATCCGTCATATTCTCAAGCGTGTTCATCACAACATCCGAGGCATTCACCGAGATCGTCAAATTATCCATCTCCGTTAGGACAAGGTCGAGCTGCTCTTGAATTTTTTGCACGGTATGCTGCTGATTCTCAACGATGTTCGTCTCCACAATAGAGCCCGTGTAGAAATAAAAAATACCACTCGAAATAATCAATAGCACACAAATGATGACAGACAGGCCAAGGAACAACTTATATTGAAATTGCAATTTCTTAAACAAAGCGCTCCCTCCAATACCCAGCAACTCCATGATTAGCTAAAGTATAGCATATCCGATAGAGGAGGATTAGCCCTTGACAGCACCAGCAGTCATGCCTGAAACGATGTATTTCTGAGCAAATAAATAAGCGATCACAACCGGCATGGAAACGATGATCATATTCGCGGAAACGAGATTCCAACTGCGATTAAACATCCCGAAGAAATTATACACCGTAAGCGGCAATGTCCACATGGAAGACTTATTCACCAGAAATAAAGGATAATAAAACTCGTTCCATACCCACATGAAATTTAGAATAGACACCGTCACCGTGATGGGCAGCAACAATGGCAAAATAATTTTATAGAACAAGGGAAATCCAATACAGCCATCGACAACGCCCGCTTCATCCAGCTCTCTAGGCACAGAAAGCATGAAACTACTGAACAACATCGTTGCAAAAGCCATAAATAACGCGGTGTATACGAGAATGATCGAGATATAGGTACCGTAAATGTGCAAATACTGCAACGTTTTCACCGTAGGCAGCGCGGCAAATGGCGCAATGAGCCCTAACGTTATGACTTTATAAATGAAGCGATTGAGCTTGCTGCGATTTCGCATAATGATAAAGCTGAGCGTGGCGCTGAGTATGACGATAAACAAAACGGAAAATCCCGTTATGCCTAAGCTGTTAAGCAAAGCCTGAAACATTTTACCCTGAACGAACACCGTCTTATAGTTGTCAAAATGAAAAGAGCTTGGCCAAGCAATGCTTAATTGGTCCGCTTCGTCTTCTGATTTGAAGGAAGTCAAGACGACCATCGCCAACGGATAAAAAATGGCCAAGCTTCCTATCCACAAAAGCATTTCCCATATGATCGGATACTTTCGACTGGCAATCATAATTCCACCTCAGTTTTACTGGAAAATTTCTGGTAGGTAAAGGCGATAATGACTAATAGCAGGCAGAATATAAGATTAATCGCAGTAGACTGAGCATATCGATCTTGTGCGAACTCATTCAAAATCAATGTACTAAATGTCTCCGTATCATGACCAGGCCCTCCGCCCGTCAGAATATAGACAATGTCAAAGACGCGCAAACCATAAATAATGCTGAGCATGATATTAATATGAATAGCTGGCATCAATAAGGGAATCGTTACATGTTTGAACCTTTGCCACACACTCGAACCATCAATCATAGCTGCTTCATAATAATCCTTGGGAATAACCTGCAAGCCAGCTAATAAAATGACGACGGCATACCCGGTAGATCGCCAAATTTCCGCTAAATTGATCACAAACAACGCAGGTAGACGACGTCCTAACCATTCTGGCTCCCAATTGCCAAGTCCCATATCCATAAATAATCGATGGATGACACCGCCATGCGCATCGAATATCGCATTAAAAAGCAAGCCTACAACTAAGGCAGATAAAATGATCGGCATAAAGTAAATCGTCCGAAGCAGATTCTCTGTTTTAAGCTGTTGATTCAAAACGATGGCAATCGCGAGTCCCAACCCATTTTTGAAAATGGTCGTAATGATCGTAAAGCTAATTGTATTCTTGGCTGCAACACCAAGTGATTTATTTTGGAATATTTCTTTAAAATTGTCTAATCCAACAAAATGAATGCCTTCCACAAATGGATTCCAATCGGTAAAAGCAAAGTAAAATCCCACTAAGGAAGGAATGATAAAAAACAACAGAAAGACACCGAGCGGAATATACGTTAAATACTGGGGGTAAATTTTATTAAGCTTCATGATCGTCACCTATTGGTTTTAGACTTATGTGGTATTGTTTAAGAAGGAAGGCCCTAGTAGAAGGGCCCCCGCTTGCATCATTTACTCAAAGCCTGGTGCTTTCTGTGCTTTAGCTGATTTGATACGCTCGTCATCCATCGCCTTGATGGCTTGATCTACCGTTTTACTGCCAAGCATCAAATCTTGAATCGGCTTAACCGCTTCCACTTGGCTGTATCCAATAATATTCTGTTGGACAGATGCGTTGATTAATTTATCCACGGATTCCTTCGCTGCCACGTATTGTGGCGTTGGAATATTCGTTGTCACGCTGTTGAAGTAGGTTTGTGTTTTCTGATCTTTATAAATTTCATTCAAATTTTTCGTATCCGCTAGGAATTTAATGAAAGCTTTCGCTTGATCAACATGTTTACTATTCTTATTCACATACGTTGCAATGGCATTGGGACCTTCATAGGTACCCTCGTTGTTTACCCCCATAAAACTCGGCATTAAACCAATTTTCGAGGAAATCCCTGGCTCTTTCTTCTCAAGATCGGAATCGATGTAGGTGTCCCAGGCGTAGATCATCGCATACTTCCCGCTTGCTATCGCCGCTGGTTGGCCGTCCCATGTATTGGTGGAGAACTTATCTCCCAGATAGCCTTTATCTGCAAGTAATTTATACCAGCCTACCAAGTCCTTCATTTCTTTCACATCGGCAAATTTCGTTTGATTGGCATTCAATTTATCCAGTAAAGTAGCATCTTTTTTGAAAACAGGATCAAATCCGAATTGCGGAAGCAACGGCCATGTGTCCTTGAAGGCCATATAAATGGGAGCTACGCCATTTTTTTTCAATGTTTCACAAGCTGCTAAGAATTCCTCTTGTGTAGTAGGAACCTTGATATTGTATTTTGCGAAAATTGCTTTGTTATAGAGCATTCCGCTCACAGAACCTTCCCAAATTGGAAGTCCATAGACTTTGTTTTTCACTTTCACTTGAGGCAGGACAAAATCCTTCAAATCGGCCACCCATGGCTCTGCGCTCATGTCTACGAAGTTTTTGTCAGGTTGAATCGCAGATAACTGATAGCCGCCATAATACATCACGATGTCCGTCATTTCGCCGGTAGCGAATTTGGTTTTCATCACTTTCTCCCAGCTATCAATAGGCACACCTTGAATATCCAATTTGTTGCCTGTTTTTTCTTCGTATAAGGACCAAGCTTTCTTGACGATCGGGTTATTCGCCCAATCTTGGTTAGCCAATAACGTAAGCGTTACCTTCTCAGCCGCAGGCGTACTGGCTGCTGCCTTTGTTGGTACCGTAGTAGCTACCGCCACTGATTCCGTTGTGCTTTTGCCACAGCCTACTAATAAGGTAATAACCGATGCCGTACAGATCAAAGTGCTCCATATTTTTCGATTCATTCTATATAACCGCCCCTCGCCATGTTATAAAAACGTTTTCATTTCGCAAAACCACACTTGCTTCAGTTATGATTATCCGGAATAACCATACCCTTATCTTAAACAGTTATCCGGATGAAGAGAATAGATCATTCATAGTAGATGCATGGATTATCTTTAGGATGGCAGGATGATCCAATCTTCTATAGACTCTTCCTAAACGCCCCCGGCGTGATGCCTAAGGCATTCTTGAAAGTCTTAGAAAAGTGATGCACATCTGTAAAACCACAGTATTGGCTTACTTTTTGAATCGATATCCCTTCCGTTAGCAATTCCTGAGAATGTTCAATTCGTAATTTCAATAGGTATTGATAAGGGGTCATCTGGAACTGTTCTTTGAACACCACGTTGAATCTTGAAGGCGATAGGCCTGCGCGTTTGGCCATATCGTCAACGTTAATAGGTTCAGAAATATTGTAGGCAAAATAGGACGTGATCCAATTTAAAAATGGTTTGGGCGGTCGCGAAGCCGTTTGAGGCTTCATGTACTGTTTAAATAGCTCCATCAGCCATTCATGGGCAAGCTGATTCGCCTCCATGATTCCCATATAGGTCTGCATCTGCCAACTGTCGATCATTTTTAAGACAAGGTCCTTCATTTTATTAGGTAAGGTTGGCTCCAATTTAAATGGAATACGAATCGTCTCGCAATCGTGCATTCTCGGCTGCATATAAGAGGCATATGGCGTCATATCCAACTGCCCTTGAAGCGTCACGAAGCTGCTTGAGCGATGAACATTATAGAAGAAATCAAGATGTACAAAGGGATTAATCGTCGTATTTATGCCTCGAATCGTATGCACATCACCTGGTTGTAGCAGGCAAAGATCGCCTTTCTTTAACGCATGGGTGTGGCCGTTAACTTGTATTTCAAATTGACCCTCTTGCACGTAAAAAATAATATAATCCAGCAAGTTGCGTTGATCGATGAAAAAAGGCGGCCTCATGGCATAATCCGCCATTCGAATATAAGGTGCAATGGTATAGTCTTCCAATATCATGTTACAGTTCCCTTCCCCTTCTAAAATCCAGTTGTTTTATACACAAATATTGCGTCTATTTCACAAAGAAATGTAAGCTTCATTCCATTATAATGAAACCATTCTCAGTTTCATCATACCATGTTAATGGAGGAGTTAGACACAGTGAACAATTCATATAAAGGCGAAAAAACAAGAGAAATCAGCTTTCCTATCGGCGGAATAGGAACTGGAAGCATCGGGCTTGCAGGAAATGGCAGACTTATTGATTGGGAAATTTTCAACAGACCTAACAAGAAAAGTTTCAACGGTTTTAGCCACTTTTCCATAAAGGCAGAACGCAATGGCAAAGTGATCGATGCGCGTGTACTCAACGGCGATCTGCCATCTCCTTATGTAGGTGAGCATATACGCGGTGGCCCCCTGCATAGCGGATATGGCTTTGGTCCTGAAAGCCAAACCATGGCGGGCATGCCACATTTCAAAGAAGTAACTTTTCAAGGAGAATTCCCTTTGGCGGGCATGTCTTTTGAGGATCCTTCATTTCCAGGAATGATTCAGTTATCAGCCTTTAATCCCTTCATTCCCCTCCAAGCAGATGATTCTAGCTTACCGGTGGCCTTCTTCGAATGGGAAATAGAAAATACAGAGGATTTTCCCCTTAGCTATACGCTTTGTCTCTCAGCAAGCAATCCGATTCCGTCGGAGAAAGTCTTCCATCAATACAATTCAATTCCAGCAGCTAATGACACTCCATTACATATGATTCAGTTAGGGTCTCATCAGTTTGATCCTGAGCACCCCCATTTTGGTGATGTAACGATCACCACCGACGCTTCACATACGAGCTATCAAGAGTTTTGGTATCGTGGTGAATGGTGCGATAATCTTGAAATGTTTTGGCATGATTTCACGCAGCCTGGTCGTCTGAAGAACAGGCGTTATGGTGAAGATGAGCTACCTGCTCGGAGGAAGGACACAGCTTCACTTGCCGCTCATCTTGACCTATTACCTCACGAGCGTAAAAAGATCAGATTCACCATCTCTTGGCATTTTCCCAATGTGACGAATTACTGGAACCCGGATTCAACGGGTCCTAACGTGTGGAAAAACTATTACGCGAGCTTGTTTAACGATTCTAGAGCAAGCGCAGCGTATGCTTTCAACCATTGGACTCATCTCTATGAACAAACCACTACCTTTAAAGATGCCTTGTTCTCATCGACAATACCGGCTGTCGCTATAGAAGCAATCTCCGCAAACTTATCTGTTTTGAAATCCGCGACTAGCTTGCGTCTAACAGATGGTTCTTTCTATGGATTCGAAGGCTGCATCGAAGATGTCGGTTGCTGCGAAGGCTCCTGTACACATGTATGGAACTATGCTTATGCATTACCTTTCTTATTTCCAAGCTTAGAACGCAGCATGCGAAACCTCGACTTCGCCTACAACCAACGCGAGGATGGCCGCATGGCATTTCGTCTCATGCTGCCATTAGGGCGCGAGAGAAGTAATCATCGTGCTTGTGCAGACGGTCAATTCGGAGGGGTTATCAAGGCATACCGGGATTGGAAAATATCTGGTGATTCAGCATGGTTGCGAACCATCTGGCCAGCGATAAAGCAATCTATTACGTATGCATGGGCTGAGAGCAATGAAGATAAATGGGATCCTGAACAAAAAGGAATTCTTGAAGGCCGGCAGCATCACACGCTGGATATGGAACTATTCGGCCCTAATTCCTGGTTGAGTGGATTTTATTTGGCTGCTCTTAAGGCAGGTGCAGAAATGGCTGCTTTTCTGGGCGATCAGACCACTTCAGATGAGTTCAATCGCATATTTCAAAAGGGGAAACAATGGGTTGACGAGCATTTGTTCAATGGGGCGTACTATGTTCAACAAGTAAATCTAAAGGATCCAACTATACTGGATCAATTCGACAAAGAGACGGTTCAGCAATATTGGAATACGGAAATAGGTGAAATGAAGTATCAGATCGCACAAGGCTGTGTTATCGATCAAGTCATTGCGCAATGGCATGCTAATTTGTGCAGCCTCGGTGATATTTTCGATAAGGACCAAACCCGAACCGCCTTGCAATCCTTATATCGGTATAATTTCAAATCCAGCATGCGTGAGGAAGCAAACACGTGGAGGCTGTATTCGGTCAACGATGAAGGAGGATTAGTCATTTGTACGTGGCCGCTAGAAGGAAGCAAACCAACAATTCCGTTGACTTACAACTCAGAGACGATGACGGGATTTGAGTATCAAGCTGCTTCTCATATGATTCAAGAGGGAATGATTGAAGAAGGTCTTAGCATTGTTCATGCCATTCGCGATCGTTATGATGGCGAGAAACGTAATCCTTGGAACGAGATTGAATGCGGCAGTAACTATGCAAGATCCATGGCGAGTTATTCCTTGCTGCAAGCTTTCAGCGGATTCGAATATAACATGGTGGATGGCATGATTGGTTTCAGTCCCGTACAAACGGAAGAGGGTACGTTCCGCACCTTATGGTCGCTAGACAAGGGTTGGGGAATGTATCTGATGAGTATGGAAAAAGTGCAAATTGACGTTTTAGGCGGAAACTTGCCACTTCGGATACTTAAACTTCACTTAGATAAGGTGGCGGCCATTAAACACATTCAACATGAAGGTGTGAGCTTAGCCTACCAAATCCTCGGTAATGAGATTCATTTTACAGATCCAATCATTATCGAGCCTCAAAAGCCGCTTCATGTAACCTTTAGTTGAAGTAATATTTCTCACACATATGATCATAAGAGGCTGGCCCAAAAGTCATACAGAATTGCGATCGGGGCAAAAGCGATTATCTCCTTTGTTTCTGGCTATTATAAATTAAAAAAATCTATCTCTTTGGTCTTGTTAGACCTTAGAGATAGCCTCGTTTCATCGAGTACTTGCCGAATTAGGAATCCAAGCGTGCCTATTGCATCAGATCTCACGATTATTCGTGAGATAAGCCCACGGCGAGTGCGTATTGGTCGCATGAGGTTCCATTTGAGCACAATACTTGCCGAATAAGCACTCCTAGCGTGCCTACTGCTTCAGACCTCACGATTATTCATGCGATAAGCCCACGGCGAGTGCGTATTGCTCTCAAAAGAATATAGCTGCTCTAAAAAGTAATGCAATCTACTTTGGGGCCACCACCTTAGTCCTCGCTTATGAGGAAATGACCTTTTTCAACCCAAGAAAGTTGTACAACGCTTCAGCAGTCTCCATGCGCAAAGCAGTGGAAGATGGGTCGAGGCGCTCGTTCGAGCTGCCAGAAATAATGCCTAATTCAATCGCTTTGTTCATATTTGCTAGCGCCCATGTGGAAACTTCACTTTGATCTATAAAATCTTCAAGGTTATGCTTAGTTGACGAGTAACTGCCATTTACATACTCATAAGCTCTAACTAAGAGGATCGCCATTTGTTCACGAGTCATTTCAGCATTCGGATCAAATGACTGTTCCGTAACTCCCGAGATCAGACCGGCTCGACTTGCTGCGGCCACATCTTGAGCATACCAAGCTTCTTGCTGCACGTCTTCGAATTTCGAGGTTAATTTCGCTGACTTCTCTACATGCAAAGCACGCACCAACAACGCAGTAAACTGAGCTCTAGTGGTTTTCCCATTGGGGTTAAACTCATCCAACTTCATTCCCTCAATGATATGCTTCGCAGATAAGACCTGTATCGCTCGTGAAGCCCAATGCGTTTCGGGCACATCTTTGAACATTTTGTGATACGCTAACACTGCGTAAATACCCGGTTGATGCGGCGTGAATGTAGCTTCTTTAGAAGTCAGATTCATTTCACCACCTTGGTATTCCCATTTTCCGTTTGCTTCATCATATCTATAAACGCCAAGCAGTTCCGGATCCTTGCCTGTAGGATCAAACGGCACAACCATTTCAACGCCTGATTGAAGCGTGTCTAAGGACCACGTCTTGCCCTCCGCAGAGCGTATGCTTAATTCAAATTCAATTGCTTGACTTGCTAGATTTACATCAACAGTAGGATCAATAGTACTAAGAGAATTGCTAGATATTGGCCGCGTACGAATATCAAGTGTTGTTTTATGGACATCGCCCTCGACTTTCTCCTTGAGCGCCTTGATTACTCCAGGCAGAATGGTAAGCTGAGCTGCCTCTCCGCGAACTTCTAAAGGCACAATCGGAATCTGCTCCGTTGGCACCGAGACCGTATCCTGGCCATGGCCCATTTCAACCGTAGCTTTGCCGTCTTTCACTGTGACGATATTTGTCGGTACCGTTGTTTCTGGCTTTGCCGGTTCCTCCCCAGTTGGTACTTCAGGTTCGGGACCTGGACCAAGCTCTGGTACCATTTGTATCGCTACAAGCTGCGATTTCCCCATCGTATCTTTGACATTTACTTTTAATTTCAATGTTGGGGTAAGCTGTTGAATCTCTATTCGATCATCCTTGCTAATCACAGTTTGAGCGGATTTATCTAGCTCCATTTCAATAAAACCTTGATTCTCCAACGTCGGATCAGCAACTGCGATCTCATAAACGCCCGAATACGGGTTCCCTTTCATCATGATGGACGCCTTGCTATTAGACGTTAAGCCGCTAACAGAAGTCACTTTATCCTTCCAGAAATTGAAGCCGGTCATCCCTAGCTTGTTCTCACGAACCGCTTGAACATCGGCCGAATTAGCCAAAACCGTATAATCTGGAGACGAAGCATAGGTAGCCGTTTCAGACTTACTTGCATTCGGCAGGATCGCATATTGATACGTATCACCGCTAGGATTCGTGCCATGATCAAACCACATCGTCAAAAAATTATTCGTTAAGAGCTCCGTTGGTACCGTTGACGCCGGTGGATTACTGAGACTCGTATCTGAATATCGGCCTTCTTGCTGCGCACGCATCAGTTTAAGGGATTGCGTTTCAGGAAAGACATAGCCGATATCGGCACCAGCTACGTTTCCTTGCAAATGAACCCATTCCGGATGCTCCAAGGTTTCTTCTCCAAAGTATCCGTTCTTCAATTCACCATTTACATATAGGTCATTCGTATTACTTTCCGTAAGCTTGCGCTGCTCGACGATTGTCTCTACGGTCTTATTATCCGTACTTGTAAGATCAGAACCCAATGCAACGATTTCATTGTCAAAAGTAAACCATGACTTATTCGCTTTCAACTGTGTACCATTCTGGATTAAATTCATGCCAGTCACACCATAGCTGCCTAACACCGCGCCGCCAGCCCAAGCGTTTGCAGGAGCCGATTCCCCATCGCCATATTGGTACTGGTCCGAAGTTCTGGGTCTCACAACGACAGTGGTACCTGGTAAACGATACCAGTTAAGGGTGGGCCAATAATTATCCGTATATTGCGATAAATCGTTATTATACAGATAGGTCATGCCGTCACCGGTATACCAGCCTTTCGCATTTTCACCATTCGTTAACTCATAGGTTGCTATTCGTTTAGAGCTTTTGCTAACACCAAATAGATAGCCATTGCCGACATGTATGCTGCGAGCCATTGCATTCATTTCAAAGTGTTCCGGCAGTTGGGCGATAGGTTGAATCGCTGGATCTTCCATCCATTCTTTGATTGTCTCCGATAAATCCAACGGAAGTTGATCGTACGTCACCCCTCTTGCCAAGAGATACTGGAAATGATATTTAATGAAGCTTTTTAAATAGGAAGCCCTCTCCTCGGAAGCCGTTTGTGCAATACGGGACATCCCCATGACGATATTTAGCGCCGATCCATAGGCATCTAAGCCTTTCCTAACGATTGCCCGCCCACGTGTCATATCTAGGATCTGCCCTTTGTACATGACGGGAGCATAACCTTCCTGAATCCAGCGATAGACATGCTCAATCTCAGGAACAACAGGCTGCCAAGTGCTGCCGTTCAATAACAGGAGCAAATTCCCCATCCCACTAATAAGCACTTCACCATAACTGCCTGTGTAAGCAACCGTATTATGCTGAATAAATGAACCATCCTCATAGAAACCATCGCCCGTGGTCACATAATCAAAAAGAGGTGTCAGTCCATCACGTGCATGGATAAGACGATCATAATTTTTCTCAACAAGACCCAACCTCGTTTCAATTAACATAATATCGGAACGATTGGCCCCCACTTGTGTAAAAGTAGGCCAACTAATATCTCCAATGTAATGATCAATGCTTGCCGCATTTCTGGCAATTTGCTCTGGCGTCAAGCCGTCATACATGAGGATTAAAATATCCGCTAAACGATTGGGGGCGCCGATATCCCAGTTCCACCAATTACCGAATTCTACTCCTGTGTTCGTGTATAAATGATCTAACATCCAATCCAGAGCCCCAAGAATATCAGTCTTTAACGCAGGGTTGTTATAGAGAATTGACCCCTTCGTTGCGTAAGCCAGTGCCATCACTTTCAAGCGCACATAGTGATCCAGCACAAATGTCGAATCTGAGGTGGAAGACGCGATATCTGACCATAACGTCGTACTGGCGCCATTCATTTGCAGGTTATCCCAATACAATTGGGCTTTTGCTGCGTTGTCATCAATTCTGCTTTTGATCCCACTGTTCGATATATCTAAAGAATCTTTGCCCGTCAGCGTTTCCTTCCAACGAATGCGAATCTTATCGTATTCTTCCGGATCCTTCAGCACGGGAGCCTTAACTTCAATCGTCGCAGATGCCATCTTACCATTAGACGAACTTGCGGTGATGATGGCCGTGCCTAATTTCAAAGCCTTGGCCTGCCCATTCTGATCAACCCGAAGAACGCTGGGATTACTCGATTGCCAAGTCAGCAGCTGGTCGGTTGCGTTGGCCGGTTCAACGACGGCTTCCAATTGCAGCGTATCATAGTTGGTCATTTGTAATGGCGCATTCGTAAAACTTACACTCGTAAGAGGAATGAATGGCGTGACGGTCACCGAAGTTTGGCTTGAAAGGGCCCCATTTAACTCAGAGGCAGCCGTAATCGTTGTAAGGCCTTCATGAATACCAGTTACGACCCCATTCGTATCTACGGTTGCGATATGGGTATCGGATGAATGCCAGATCAACTTTTTGTTCGTTGCGTTTGCTGGCTGGAATCCAACTTGCAGCGGAAGAGTTTTCCCTTCTACTAACGATGCCTGAGAGGGTAAGCTAATATTTGTAAGAAGGACAGGCTTGACGACAGTTATCGGAATTATCTTTGTGAATGCGCCTTCATATGTACTCACAGAAACAGACGTATGGCCTTCCTTCAATGCGCTAATCACGCCATAGGTAACGGTTGCAACCGTAGGGTCATCTACAGACCATACAAATCGTTGATCAGAAGCATCTGCAGGCAGCGTACCTGCCATAATGGTGGAGCTGGTCGTCTCTGCTAATTCAAGCGTATCAAGTGAGGTCGTTAGACCTGACACAGGTACATAATCCGAGAGTTTGAGATCGTCCACGAACCACTCGCCCTGAATGCCGCTTTTAAAATATTGATACAAATAGATATGTCGGATATTCAGCCATGCCGCCGGGAGAGAGGATTCGCCTAGAAATTGATCATTGGCAAAATATCTCACTTTTTTGGAAGCGTTATCAACAAATAGTTTCAAACGGTACCACGTATTAGCCTCATAATTGGCCAACACCAGGTTGTTCGCATCTCTTATTTTCCCCGTGTTATCAAAAGAAATGACAGAGACATTCGTAGTTGCCGTGGCTGGAACTGGTGCGTTTAAGCTCCTGAATTGAATGTCCCTGCGATGCTGGGTACTATTCATATAGAGGGATGCTTCGAACACCAGATTACCCGAAATACCCGTATTTCCTGCTACGGATCCACCCAAATTATTTCTGCCGGTATTTATGTTTGTTGCATTGGACACGATCTTGAGACTATAGTCGCTTCGCGAAGGTTCTTTGGCCATCATGACATAATCTGTATTGGTAGCTGAGTTATAAATCCCCCATGCTCCCCCGATCGTACCATTGTAAGTGGTCCCATTGTATAACTTCGTATCTTTCGCCGTTGTCGTTTCATCATAAGTCACATTTACGTGCACGGTTGCAGCAGCTTCTACGGGTGGCAGCCCGCCAATTGCTGGTAACCCCAACGAGATGCCTATTGCAAACACCATTACACGAGCTAAGCATTTCTTAAATGACCTTCCCATCATCTACCTCCAGCATTCATGTTTTTGGATTTCACGTTTCTGATGACATACCTCATTCTGATCGTATCATTCATCACATGCCTCCTAGATTAAAAAGAAGAACGTACATGATCTAAACTGTGCGCCCTTCTTTAACTAGCTGCTTTTTCTTATGAAGTACGATTATGGTGTCTTCCGTTCATACCAGTAACCAGGAATCCCTCGTTCCATCCGCAGTAAGGCTTCCAAATAGTAATAATCGCCCCAAATCATATAGTCATCCAAGCCATTATTGCCTCTAACATGATAGGAGCCATGCTTCAGTAAGCCTTCCGCCTCTTCGCCAATGGTGGCATACTTGCTCACTAAGGCCTGCATGGTTTGTTCCAGTCCCTGCTGAATCCAACTGCAGTCTGCATCCTCTTGCGGAATGAGATCTAGCAGCTCCAGCATGCCGCAGGCCGTAATCGCCGATGCCGAGCTGTCGCGACTTGTATTCGCTTTAATCGGAACGTTGAAGTCCCAATACGCGACATGATCTGCTGGTAAATGTTCAAGGAAATAGCTTAACAACCGCTTGGCCGTTTGCAGGAAGGCCGGATCCTTCGTGTACCGGTAAGAAAGGGCGAAGCCGTAGATGCCCCATGCCTGACCACGCGTCCAAGTCGAGCCATCAGTATACCCTTGATGGGTCCCCCCACCAAGTGGCTCACCTGTCGCTTTATCAAAATAGAATGTATGATACGAAGAATCATCGCCACGCACGAGATACCGTCTGGACAACTCAGCCTGCTTATATGCAATTTCGGCATATCTAGGTTGGCCAGTCACTTCAGAAGCCCAATAAAGCAATGGCAAATTCAGCAAGCAATCAATAATGATCCGTCCGCCATTCTTCTCATCGTTTTCCGGACCCCAGGCTTGCAAAAAGCCGCCTTGCTCACGCCACCTGCCCAGCAAATGGTCCGCCGCTTGCAGCGCAAGATCCCGTGCGCTCTCGTCCTTCTCCACGATCCATCCGGCTAATGCGGATAGCCCATACAAGAAGCCGATATCGTGATGCTCTAAGCATACTTTGGCTTCTAACCGCTGTTTGAAATCCACAATTTGCTCCTGCGCTTGTTCCAGGAAATACGTATCTCGACTATATTCATAGCTCAACCAGGTAAGTCCAGTATAAAACCCCTCAATCCAATCTTCATTCTCCGACCATGCATAACGCTTCTCATTCGTAATATGTGGAAAAGTACCTGAGTGCTCTTCCAAATTCCGGCGAATTTTGCCGATTGCATCTTCAATGGCCTCGCGCCACATCGCTGTCATCCTCTCTGTTTATCCGTTTCCTGATCGCTAGTCCAACCCCTACGCTAATTCAAACGAATCCTTTGTGCGATCTAACCAGCTTTGCAGTTCTGCCTCTAATGATATCAGAAGCTCCGTCGTTGGCCTTTCTTTCAACACCACAGGATTAAGCTGATACGGGTCCTTCTCATGCTCATAAAATAAGCGCTGCACTTCTGCGCCGGGCACATAGCCTTTATGGACGACATAGGTATACAGCTTTGTGCGGATTCCCCGCCAGCCGTATTTCCTATTATCTATACCAGCGGAGGCGAATTGCTCAATCGCGTCCTTTCTCCCTGGGAAGGCGCAAATAAAGGCAGACGAATTTTCGGTATGGCTCGTTCCGAGAAGAGTACCGGACAGATCGAGCCCTTCTACCGAGGAAGGAACTGGAACACCGGCAAGCCCGAGTAAGGTAGGCATAATATCCACACTATTAAAAAGCACGTCCGTGCTGCCCGGCCCAATGGTGCCTTGCCAGTTCATCAAACAAGGAATCGCAATGGATTCCTCGTGCCAGGAGTGCTTCGCCATGAGGCCGTGTGAACCCATAAGTTCACCATGATCCGACGAGAGCACAAGCAGTGTGTTCTCGGCAAGCCCGAGTTCCTGAACCTCCTGCCAAATCCGGCCGAATTGTTCGTCCATGCCGGACACCGCAGCGAAATAATCCCGGGTATACCGAAGCAGCGCCTCATCCCCGCTCTCAAAAGGTTCTCCCGTATGTGCGGCAAGCTGCTCCGAGCTCACATTCGGACGTAAGTTCAGCTCACGACCGTTGTAGAGTTCCTTGTAGCGTTCCGGTACAAGCTCAAAGGGACTGTGAGGCGGATTCCAAGAGACGAATAAGGCAAATGGCTCCGTTTGTTCGTTCGATTTTGCCCGGATAAAGTCTAGTGCCACATCGGTCTCATGCTCCAAAGACCATTGATCAACTTGGATCATCTCCGGCGTGTCTCTCCAATAATGCGGCTTCAGATGATGATCATACGCACCGTAGGAATACCAGAAATCAAAGCCGTGCCGTTTCAATCCTGGCGGTGTGAACGCATCCCACTCGCGTGCGCCAGACTCAGGTTCCGGGCACCCATTCTGCTCAGGTAAATCTAGATGCCATTTGCCAATATATCCCGTTTGATACCCTGCTGCTTTCAGTGCGTCCCCGATACATACCTCTTCGGGACTTAGCATGACGTCTGCCCCGTTCTTGCAGTTCGTATAGACCCCCGTCGATTGCGGATACTTGCCTGTCATGAGGGCTGCCCGGTGCGGCGAGCATAGTGGTGTACAAGAGAGCGCATGGTTAAACACCAGGCTCTCCTGCGCAAATTTGTCGATGTTCGGTGTGATAACTGGATCTTCGCCAGTAAACCCAACAGCTTGCTTTCGCCATTGATCAGCAAAAATATAAATCACATTTGGTTTCATCATCGACTCACCCTTTAACCGCTCCTGCGGATATCCCTTCGACGAAATGGTCTTGGGCCATAAAGTAAATCAGAATAGTTGGAATAATGGCGCAAACGGCTGCTGCCATTAACGGGCCGTACTCCGTCGCATGCTCCGATTGGAAATGCTGCATGCCGAGCTGGAGTGTAAACAATTTATCCGAATTCAAGTAGATTAACGGACCAAGGAAATCGTTCCACGCATGCATGAATGTAAAAATCGTCAGACTGGCAATCGCCGGCCGAATCAACGGTAGGATAACCCGCGAATAGATCCCGAACTCACTAAGGCCATCAATTCTTGCAGCTTCCGAGAGTTCTTCCGGAATGGACATGAAAAACTGTCTGAATAAAAACACGCCGAATGGACTAAAAGCACCTAGAAGAATCAAAGCCCAATGCGAATCGATTAACCCGATTTTCTTCATTAACATGAACTGCGGAATCATCATGACCTGATAGGGTACCATCATCGTCGCCACATAGAGGAAGAACAGTTTATCCCGTTCAGGAAATTTCACTTTGGCAAACGCGTACGCCGCCGTGGAACATGTAATAATTTGCAGCAATGTCGTAAGCACAGCAATTTTGATCGTATTCAAGTAATAGGTGAAGAAAGGAAGCTGTGTCCATACCTTGCTGTAATTCGACCAGTAGAAGTGACTCGGTATCCACTGAATCGGGAAGCTGAAGATTTCCGCCTCGGACTTGACGGATGCTGAAAGCATCCAGAGGAAAGGAACAACCATGGACATAGCAACGACTGTGACGATGACATATAACACCGTTTTTTTGACTACTGCGCCAAACTGAGGACGCCTCGGCAGCTTCATGGTGACCTGGCTTGATTCTATTTGCATACTCATGCTGGCTTCTCCTTTCTCTAACCCGATAAGCTCGTTAGGAATAGTTCACCCAACGTTTTTGTCCTCTAAATTGAATCAAGGTAATAATGAGAATGATCGTGAATAACACATAAGCCATCGCAGACGCATAGCCATATTCAAAACGTTGGAAGGCCGTATAGTAAATGTCATAAACCAGCATGTGCGTAGAGCGACCTGGCCCTCCTTTGGTCAAGACGAACACCAAGTCGAATACTTTGAACGAATTGATGATCCCCATAATCACGGTAAAGAAAATGACAGGCGACAGCATGGGCAGCGTAATATTGCGGAATTGCGAGACTTTGCCAGCCCCATCAATTTCAGCTGCTTCATACAGATCCTTCGGAATCCCCTGCAAGCCAGCTAGATATAGAACCATGTAGTAACCGATGGAATGCCAGATGCTGACGATGATCACGGAAATAAGTGCCCAGTGCGTCGAAGCCAACCACATGGGCGGATTATCGATGCCTAGGCTTCTGAGCAACCCGTTGATCGGCCCCATTGTTGGGTTATATAGCAGCTGCCATACGACGGCTACGGCGATTGTTGCGGTAATGTGCGGCAGGAAAACTGCCGTTCGGAATATTTTAACGCCTCTCAAACCTTTATTGAGGGCGACTGCTGCCAAAATTGCAAGGATCAGTGTCACAGGTACGGAGACAGCTGTCATAATTAAACTGTTGAGCAAAGAAATCCGGAACGTTTCATCCTGCCATAAGTGCGTATAATTCGATAATCCGGCAAATTTAATTTCGCCAAACCCATTCCACTCTGTAAAGCTCATAAGGAAAGAAGCACACACCGGCAAGCAAATGAAAATTAAAAATCCAAGTATATTGGGAAGCAAAAATGTATACCCTGTCAACCGACTACGTCGTAATGCTTTGCTTGAAACCTTCATCTTCCTCACCCCTATTGAAGCAATCGAGCCCCACCTTCATTCGGCGAAGCCCGACTGTTTCTGTTCTATTCCTTATTACTTACCTGATTTGTAATCCTTGGCATACTTATCTGCCCATTCAGAAGCAACACGCTGACCGATCTTTTGAATCGCCTGATCGACAGTTTGAGCGCCTGTCAACGCCATTTCGCCTTCTTGCTTGTAGACACTGTTGACCAAAATGTTTTTCACACCAGGCAGCAATGGATATTCAGGATATTCTTTTTGTTCTACGAAATAATGAATGTTTTTCGGCTTTAGACTGCCGTCGCCAATGTACGTCTTGCGAATTTCATCATTGATAAACCCTGTGAGGAAGCCTTTTGCGGCAAATTGTTTCGCGCCCTTCACACCGGTCATGAATTGAACCACTTTGAACGCTTCTTCTTTGTGTTTGGAGTTTTTACTAACCATTAAAGATACCGGTGTCGCCAAGCTTGTGTTAGCAGCTACGCCATCTGGATGCGGAATAGGGACAACATCCCAATCAAAACTAATTTTCTTCTCCGCTTCTGCCTGTCTAAGCTGTGCCACGTGCCAGTCCCCGATCAAGTTCATCGCTACATTTCCTTTTTGGAAAGCGGAATTATAATGAGCGGACGTTGTAATTTGCTCTGCCCAGCCCATAATTGAACCGTCTTTCTCCATGTCCATACGGAATTGAAGCCCCTTCTTAAATACGGACAAATCTTTATCGATGATTGAAGCGCCCGTTTGAACGCCTTGCATATACCACGTTTGTGCCCACGGGTGTACGAATGCCCCGTAAATTTTCGAAGCGCCATCGCCCTTTGTCATTTTCTTCGCCAGTTCACGGAAATCGTTCCATGTCATATCCGCTTTCGGATAAGCAACGCCAGCTTGGTCGAACAATGTTTTGTTGTAGAACAGCATCCAGTTGGATTTCCGATAAGGAAGTCCGTATACTTTATCGTTCACTTTTAACGCATCGTACAACGGGCCATAGCCGGAGACATCTACGTTTGCTTTTTTGACATAATCATCTAACGGCTCTAAAATACCCGTATCTAAGAATACGTCCATCGTCCCGCCGAATAAATCCATATCTTCACCGGAGGACAGCTGCATACGAAGCTTTTCGTAGTATTGTGCTTGTGGAATTGTATCAAATTGCACTTGAATATTCGGGTTCTCTTTGCTAAATTCAGCATACGCGGTTTTAAACGTTTCCAAATCGTCCGGAAGTACGGTTGCTTTCAAATTGACTTGCGCTGCTTTGGCATCTGGAGAAGTTGTACTTTTATCTCCCGTTGTTGTCCCAGTGGAGCCGCATCCTGCCAGCAATCCCATCAGCAATGTGCCAGTCACACCAAGCTTCAAACTTTTTTTCATTGGACACTCACCCTTTTTTTGTTATGATTTGTTTGCGCTTTCTTAATTTGAATTATACGGAGATACCAAGGAGTCTGACAGATGAATGTTTTATTCCCCCTTTTGGCGGATGAGAAGGAAGTGATCCCATGCTGTTCGTTACGCTAGTCCTGCTTATTTTCACCATATTGTTCACGTATAAAAAGCTAAATCATGCCTCAACCCGCTTCATGTACGGCATCATCATCGGCTGGGTGCTTTCTTTCGTAGCCTTCACGTTATACTTAAGTAAATTCAATTACTACTACAATGTCATTAACGGCTTTTTTGATTTCAGTCCTGGCACATGGAACTATTTGGTTTTAACCAAATTCAATCCAAACTGGCTCATTCGTATGTTAAACGTCGGCGTAGGTCTCTTCTACTGCTCGCTGCTTGGCTTTGCCATTGCCTTCACCCGCAGTCTCAGTCTTTCGAAGCTGCGACTCGCTTATGGCGGCATCGCTTTCTTTTTTATCATCGAGACAGCCTATTATGATCCCGCTTTTCATATCACACTAAGCAATTGGATCAACAGCCTGCAGGTCTTGAACACAATTGAAATTGCCTTAATGAGCTTTCGCTTTCTCATTCTTTTTGTTGCTTTTGGCGTGCTCATCAACTATTATTTGAATTATCCGAAAATTAGGTTTATCAAAAATTTGACGCTGTATCATGTGCTGCTCTTTATTCCACTCGTCGTGATCCATCTCTTTATTTTCTCATGGGCCCCGAAAGTATTGGTCAAAGAAACGTATTTGAAAGGATACTTCAACTACCTGCAGCCTCCGCTTGGCTATCAGTCGATCTTGCTTCCTGTGTTTCCATTTGCCATTTATTTAACCTTAATACTTATGATTTACTTGGTTTACAAATTTAATTCGATTGAGAATTATCGCAAAAATCGCGATATTCAAATTAATAAAAGCATTGATACGGCAACTCTCGGAACGCGGGCATTTACCCATGCGCTCAAGAATCATTTGATCGGCATTCAGTCCGAAGCTGCTTATCTCAAAGAACGCCATCAAGCGGACAGCGAATCCCTATATAGTCTTGACCTCATCTTACACTCATCGCAGTCGGCACTTACTAGTATTAACGATGCCGCCGATAAATTAAAACACATGAGCCTGAATCTCCAACCGATGTCTATCGATCTTCCCGTAGAGCAAGCCATTGCTCGGTTAAGCGAACAAGCCATCGGCTGTCAAATAGACTATTCACCTGGCACGGTACCCGCTAATTGCTATATTGATTCGGGCCATCTGACTGAAACCATCTATAACCTGCTCCTCAATGCCAGTGAATCCTTGCAGTTTCGGGATGACGGCCGCATCGTGGTCGAACGGAGTCAGCAGAATGGCTGGGCACTTATCCGGATTTCTGATAACGGCCCTGGCGTTCCCGAAGAGCATCTGGAGGCGATTTTCGATCCTTTTTTCACGACGAAGGCTTCGGTTAACAACTGGGGAATTGGCTTGTCCTACTGTCATAAAATCATTATAGGCCACGATGGCAAGATTGTCGTAGAAAGCAAGAAAGACTTCGGAACGACTTTTACCGTGTTCCTGCCGATTATCTAAAAGAATGGACAGCTGACGAAAGGGGACCCTGCCTAATGACCCAACAACCAATTCGAATTCTCATCGCTGATGACATGGAAGCCCACCTTAGAAGGCTGGAAAGAACATTCGCCAAACAGGATGATTTTGCCTGCGTAGCACGAGCTTCATCGGGTCACGATGCGGTTATACAAGCAGCGCTGCATCAACCGGATGTGATTCTCATGGATATCGAGATGGAATCCCAGTTTGCAGGCATTCAAGCGGCGAAATTAATTAACGAGAAGTACCCGCTAATGAAAATCATCGTGCTCACCGTACACAAGGATGAAAACTTTATTTTCGCAGCCTTCCAGACGGGAATCACCGACTATTTGCTTAAAAACGCTGCTGACGCCGAAATCATGGAAGCTGTGCGATCTGCCTACATGAACGTATCACCGATCCGCCCCATGATCGCCGAGAAGATTCGCGAAGAATTTGCACGTGTGAAGCGAGCTGAAAGCTCCCTGCTGAATATTATTCAAATCATTTCGGAGCTTACGCCCAGTGAATTGCAGGTTCTGAGGCTGCTATGCGAAGGTAAGAAACGGAAGCAAATTGCCGAGGAGCGCTGCGTCGAGTATGAAACGATCAAGAAGCAAATCAACTCCATTCTAAAGAAGTTTCAAATGCCTGATTCGGTAACTGTTATCCAAACGATTAACGATTTGCGCATTTTTGAGGTTATGAAGAAGCTATGAGAAAAAAAACCCCTCCAAGTGACGTCCAGAGAAAACCTTATGCTATCCTAAGGTTATTTCTGGGCGTTTGCTTGAAGGGGATCTTATCCATGTTTCCTCTCCTTATGTACTTTGCCTTATGATGAGTGCAGGAGATAAAACCGTCTGTTTCTTCACCTTTTCTTTCTGAATCAATTTAGATAGAATCATTATCGCCTCTTGGCCGAGCTGGTCGCTATGCTGTGACACCGTCGTCAACTCTGGATTCATCGCTGAGGCCAGCTGGGTGTCGTCGAAGCCCGCAATTGCCATGTCCTCCGGAATTCTCATACCGTGTGATATCGCCGTTTTCATCGCTCCAATCGCCACATAATCATTGATGCATAAGTAAGCTGTTGGCCGCTCAGAAAGGGCGATGCATTGTTCCATCAACTTACGACCGCATGACATAGAGAAGTCCCCCAGACGTACCCATTCTTTGCGGTAGGTGAGATTATTCGCCGCTAAAACCTGTCGATAAGCTTGAAGTTTTTCAAGCGTTGTTGTGGTTTCGGCAGTTCCGCCCAAAAAACCAATTCGGCGATGACCGCGATCAATCAAATGCTGCATAATGAGTTGCGTCCCTGCAAATTCGTCCGTCTTCACACGATGACATGGATTTCCCGGCAGCGTGCCATTAATGAGCACAATCGGGATTTTCTTCTGAATATTCTCTAATTCCTGTACGAGAGCATCAGAGCAATCACGTGAATTTATGCGTCCACCCATAAAGAGGAGTCCTTCTACTTGCCTTTCACACAGTAGCGTTAAATATTCCGATTCTCTACGGCTATTGCTAAATGTGTTGCATAGAAACAACGTATATCCTAGCTTTTGCGCAGCTTTCTCTGCCCCTCCAAACACCTCAGGGAAAAACATATTGCTGCTATCAGGAAACAATACACCAATCATGCCTGTTTTCTTATTCACTAAACTACGGGCTAAGGCATTTGGTTGAAACTTGTGTTTTTCAATAATGGCGATAATCTTCTGCCTAGTAGAGGCTCGTACAGGTGCTGTATCATTGAGAACTCGGGAAACCGTAGCAACAGAAACGTTCGCTTCCCTAGCAATATCATAAACTGTAATGGTTTCCAGGAGCTCACTCTCCGTTACGTCGAAATGAAAAGCGAAAGATCGAAGGCCTGTTCTCAACAGACCTTCGATATGTGCATGCCGTTATTTCGAACTTTCTACCAACTTCTTGAATTCATCTAGTTGTTTTTGAACCTCCGCCATCACTTTATCAAAGCCGGCAGCTTTCAAACTCGCTCTGAAATCCTCTACCGCTTTCACAGGGTCACCCGCTTTACCATACATAATGGCAGGTCCTTTGGATCCAACTACTTGTGTAATCGCTGTCAATTCATTGTTCACGTTCGTTTTGTCGAATACAAATCGGCCGTAGGGATACGCTTTCTTGATCTTGTCATAAGAAGCGTATAATTTGTCTTTTCCAACCCAGTCTTCCCCATTAGGAATTTCGTTCTTATCGATACGGCCACCCCAGAAATCGGAGTAGAAATCATCTCTTTGAACATTGTAACCATCCGGACGGAATCGTTTGCCGTCTTTCACGACATATTGTACGCCTTCAAGACCATAGTTCATCAAATGATAGATTTCAGGGTCTTGACGAATAAGCTCATAGACCATCAACGCGCGTTCTGGATGCTTACTTTTTGCGCCGAGAGACGTGCCGCCATGTGTAATTGACATCGAAACTAGATTGTTCTTAGGCGCTGAGAACGGGAAGAACTGCAGATCTGAACCTGGTTGCAACTTATCCATTTTGATGCGCTCGCCGAGATAAGTTTGTGTATGATGTTGGTCTACCGAGGCTTTGCCAGCTTCCATCTCAGCACGATTATCCCCTTTATAGTTCAGGACATCCTCACGCCAGAAGCCTTTATCTCCCCAGTCCTTCATCATTTTAGCAAAATCAACGAACGTACTATCTAGAAATGGACTATACGCTTTATATTTATCCGTATACGATTTGCCGTAGATTAATGAGAATAACCCTGTACTGATTGGGAGCTCGATCGCATCTGTGTAGGAATTGATGTACCCGCCAATATTTCCTGCTGAAGTACCGTTGGTATCCCAAGGAACAACACCTGGCTTCTTATCCTTGACACCTTGCAAGTATTTGCCTAATGTAGCCCAATCAGTGATCGGTGAGGTGATGCCGAATTCCTTAGCCCAATCCCCGCGATACATGAAACCGTGATTCACCCATTGTGTATAGTGATCTTCAGGGATCAACATGATCTGATTTTTGTATTTCGTCTCGGCCCAATCCTCAGTCGGCACTTCTTTCCATGTGATCGGTGCGTATGTTGGCAGCAGCTTATCCAGCGCCATGAAAGCACCTTTTTGCGAATTTTGCCACGTATCTAACCAATCCGTTGCACCCGTAATTAAATCAACAGGCTCACCCGAAGCTAGTAATAAATTGTACTTTGTTTGCCAATCTGCCCATTCTACCCATTTGATTTCCAATTTCGCATTAACCTTTTGCTTCAAAAGGACATTGATTTTATCCATGACTTTCTCGAACTGACCATTCTTCGGTTTGTCACCCAACATGACATAAGAAATGGTTTGAAACTCAGACGTATCGATTTTACCCCCTGCCGCTGTTGCTGGTGCTGATGAATTTGAAGACGTGCTGCTGGATGATGAACATGCCGTCAAACCTACTGCCAGCGTTGCTGCGAGTGCGATACTAATCATTTTCATGTTCTTTACCATGGAATTGCCTCCCCATTTATTGTGGTCTATGCTTGACGTTAGCCTTTAACAGCACCAACGGTGATACCTTGGATAAAATATTTCTGAACCAACGGATAAAACAGGATAACGGGGCCAGTTGCAACAACAGCTGTGGCCATTTTCATCGATTCGAGCGGCATATCCCTAGGCTGTACGTTGGAGGAGACCGATGAATTCTTGATAAAGTCGGCACTTGTAACAACGTTATAGAGAAACAGTTGAAGCGGTCTATATTTCATATCTGGAGAAAGGAAGAGCATGGCATTATACCATTCATTCCAGTAGCCCAATGCAATAAACAATCCAATCGTAGCCAAAGCGGGGGTCGTCATAGGCAGGATTAGTTTCGTAAAGATTTTAAAATCGCCTGCGCCATCCATTTTCGCTGACTCCGTTATGGCATGTGGAATCGAGGTGACGAAGCTTTTCATCATAATGATGAGGAAGGGACTCATGAGTCCGGGCAGCAGCACCGCCAAATAACTATCCTTAAGGTGCAGCCATTGGGTCATAATTAGGTAAAAAGGGACGACTCCCCCTTGAAACAACGTTGTAAAGTAGATGAAGAAGGATATCCGGTTCCGATACGGAAAGTCTGGACGTTGCAAGGAATATCCTGTCATCGCGACGATAAACAGACCAAGGGTTGTTCCCACAATCGTTATCCCCAGTGTCACACTATAGGAGCCAATAATAACGCCGGGGTTCTCAAACACGATTTTATAAGCAAACGTACTGAATTCTTTGGGCCACAGATTATAACCGTGCAGCGTAATTGATTTCTCTGAAGTAAACGAGGTACCTAGTACGAGAAGAAATGGGATTAAACAGCATAGTGCGAATAAACCAATAAAGCAGTAACCGAAAAGTCGTATAGCCACGGACGTTAAATCCGTCCCCCTCTGGCGAGCGATAACATGCTCCACGGGATGTCCCTCCTCAGCTATTCATGATTGAATATGCAAGATTTCTTTTAAAATAAGGTATTCTCAGGCGAAGCCTTCTTAACCAGCCAGTTCGCTGTTATGACAATGAAGAATCCGAAAACAGATTGATATAAACTGACAGCGCTTCCTAAAGAGAAATTAAAGTTGTTCATTAAAGAGCGGAATACGAACGTCTCGATAATATCAGTTGAATCGAAGAGTGCCGTATTATTGGCTCCAACTAAGTTATAGAACAATCCGAAATTCCCACGGAGAATGCCTCCCATTGAGAACAGAAGCAAAATAATGAAAGTCGGCTTAAGCCAAGGCAGAACAATGTAGCGAATACGCTGTAAAGCGTTGGCACCATCAATCTCTGCCGCTTCCACGATCTCGGAGTCTAACCCCATAATGGCAGCGAAATAGACGATCGAGCCGTAGCCGGTAGACTGCCACAAGTAGGTGATCACAATGATGAAAGGCCAAATACTTGGGTTTGAATAGGTTTTAACGGGATCCCAACCAATCGATTTTAGAATGCCGTTCAGCAAACCGAAATCGTAGCTGAGGATGTTATACGCAATGAGGCCAACCAGCACGAATGAGATGAAAAATGGCAGAAACATAAGCGATTGCGTAATTTTCTTAAACCACTTTTTACGGAGCTCATTGAGTAGAATAGCTATGCCGATCTGAAGGGTATTGCCTATTAAAATAAAAGCTAAATTATAGAGAATGGTATTGGTCGTTAGTTTCAACAGCGCACCTGAAGATACTAAAAATTTGAAGTTATCAAATCCAACAAAGGCACTCCCGAAGATACCTGCCGAGTAGTTATAGTTGATAAAAGCGAGATATAGCCCTGGCATCGGGAGATACGACATTAGTAAGAAAAATAGCACAGCAGGAGCACACATGAGCAATAAGGTGCGAAATGACCACAATTTTCGAAACGGTGCTACTCGCTTTCTGACGGCCGGTGAAACAACATCGATTTGCTTCGTTGAGGTGGCAGTTTTCATACGCAAACTCCTTTCAAATTAACTGGCGGAGACGGGTACGAATTGTAATGGCTCTAGTACAGCATCATCGTCGTTCGCTACAGCTTCTAGTAAAATCATAAGTTCATTGCCCTCTTCTTGTTCATGAAACCACGGTCCTGGTAAATAAAAGGAATCATCACTGCCGCCACGGAAGATAGGTCTGTTCGCCCCGCCTGCTGTCCATAATCTGCCCACCAAATGGCCGTTAAAGAATACAGTCAGCTTCATATCTTTGCCTTTGGCATACACACGCCAACCTAATCCTTGATTATCGTCCTTGAGCTCTCCATAAAGCCAAGAGACTGCACCAGACTTCAGCGTGATGCCTCCATCTATAGCTCGACTGGACAACTTTGATGTTTGGGCATGCTGCAGCAAGCCTTGTTCCTGGCAAGCCGATAACGTCCAGCGTGTGGCTGAAATACCCTCATAAAGGGTGATTTGCCCACTTAGCGCGACATAGGTTTTATCCAAAAAGACAGTTAACAATGCGCTTTCTCCCGCTTTAACATGAGGCGTAAGATCCAGATAAGGATTGTTCGGGTTGATTTGACCGAGTGAATGACCATTTACAAAAGCATAGGCATACGTGAAATTGCCCGGCGTATATAGGATCCAGCTATCTGCTTCTTCAGACAGTTTCACTCTCTTACGGTAGCACTGATGTGCCGGCTGTTCCGCAGATAACCATCCACCAATACTTACAATGGGCCACTCCTGATCATCCAAGCTCGTATTTGCGTATTCCTCCTTATCATCCGCTTGCTGCATAAGTTTGAATCGCCAATTTTGGTTCAGATCACGCTGCGAGGTGACCCCTACAATACCTGTCAGTCCTTTCAGACTGTTCAGATGCAGAGCAGGCAGATTAGTGTCATGGAAATTGGTATGCCCCCATATTTCCACACGAGCAGTAAGTTCTGAATCCAGTGAGACGCTGCTAGTAGTCGGTATCCATTGACTTGCTCCACCTGGCGTTACCGTACCTAGATACGTTTCACCCGCATAGAGGGAGACGATATCACATGCCTGCTGGACGATAAAACCCTGATAGTTAGCTGCTGGCGAGTGAGCCAATTGTGCTTTGTACCAAGCAAAACCGCGGTACACACCATTCATTTCCAGATAGCTAGCCGCTTCTCCTAGACTCATCTCGTTATCAGCAAGGGACAGCGCCGGATTCACTTGACTTGCCTTCCAAGTGATATCAACTACTTGGCTTTCTTGTGATGCCGTCCGTGGTGTGCCAAAGCTCAGATTGCCTACCTCATCTATGCCTTCAAAAAGCAAAGCGCTTGCACGGCTTATACCGATGATTTCGATAAGATTATCATCAGTGAGTTGAACCTTAGCTCTCTTTTCTATTTCAGTACCTTGAAAGATTAGGATAGCTTGATCATCGGTTTCTTGATGACCCTGCATGGTACCGACTTCCATTTGTAAAGCAGCGTCCGAAGAGAACCTGATTTCGCCTACTCCATCGGTATGAAACACGAACAATGTCCGATCTGATAACTGCTTTACTTGCAAGAGCTCGGCGGTTGCATAATCCAGGAATCCATTCACAGGTATGCCCCATGTCTGTAAGGGAACCTGAAGTGGCAATATCGGGCAATGTCCCGCAACAGCAGTGAGCGTAGTATGAGTCGGAACTTGTTCCCTTCCATTTTCGATATAAACGCATTCATCATGATCATGAACATTCACTAGGAATACGAGCTCTCCGCCTTGTTTTAATGCCAGTCGAAAGGGACCAGTCGCGCTGGAAACAGGTGTTGCTTCCGCCAAAGTGCTTCCATACGTTTGGATAACGTTATGCAGCAATCTCCCTTCATACGCTTCTTCCCGAATATGTCCCTCTGGCGTTATCATGCCATGGAAATCGTAGTCAGATGTGAGGAAGGCAACAGGATCTCCCCAGTTATTCGCTGCATTCGTGAAACCAAAATTCGTCCCTGAAGCTTGCAAATAAGGACCGAGCAGCTTTGCTCCCGCTGATAACAATCTTCGCAGCAAGAAGTGTGAACGATTCGTTTCCGTGACAAGTAATGGATAACCACGCCGTTCTAATTCTCCTCTGTAGCAAAGAACCTTCTCCTCAAAGGCAGGATCCCGGTCATTCGGATAAAAGTTACAAGTCGGCACGACGCCTTCAGCAAATCCTGTTGCCTCAAGCAAACCTCCTTGACCTGCACAGGCGATCAATGGAACGCCTATTCCATGCTCCATAGCCATCTCTCTCAATGCAGCTATATAGCCTTGGGGATCTGAGCAAGGATAGTAGTCGAGCTCGTTTTCCAGTTGAACCGCGATGACAGAGCCTCCCTTTCCTTCCTCATACGACTGAATGATCGGCAGGATCTGACCATACCATCTGGCCACATGCTGCAAGTAAGACGGATCATTGTCTCGCAATCGCATGTTCTCCTTGACGAATAAGTAGGCCGGTAAAGCACCACCATCCCACTCGGAGCAAATATAAGGGCCTGGTCTCGCAATCACCCATACTCCCGTTTCGGATGCTTCCTGCAGAAAATGCGCCACATCTTTCTCACCCGTAAAATCCCACACGCCCTCCTCGATCTCATGGTGATTCCAAGGAAAATAAACATCGATGGCATTGTAGCCGAATGCTTTTACCTGCTGCAATCTCTCTTTCCATAGTCCACGAGGAAGACGAAAGTAAAATAGGGAAGCGCACAGAATGATTTTCGATTCTCCTTGTATACGCAGCGCCTCAGGTGATAATTGAACGTTTGCTTCTTTACTTGTCGATAATTGCAAGTCTTTTCCTCCTTTATCTACATGCACATGTCTATGTATGAAACCCATTTCATTCACTAGGAAGGTGTAACTGTTGTCTCATTGATATTAGTATATGATTTATTGGATGCGCTTACATTGAACGAAACATTAAAATATATAACAAAACTTAGACATTTACAGATGACGAGCATAACAAAAAACCGTGAATCCTACTCGAATTCACGGCATCTTTCCTTCCATATTTCACAGATTTCTTATACAAACCACAGAATTATCTTCTCATTTGGAATCAGAGCTATCACTTTTCTTATTTCTCGCTTCTAAATTCTCTGACTGTTTTCCCTTCAAGCTCTTTAAACACTTTGCAAAAATAAGAAGCTTCTTGAAATCCTGTTTTTTCTGCGACTTCATATACCTTCAGTGAGGGATCCCTCAGCAGATGCTTGGCCTTGTGAATCCGACATCGATTCATATACTCCACAATGCGCATGCCTGTCTCACTTTTAAATAAATTTGATAAATAGTTGCCACTAAGATGGAGTACCTCCGCCAGTTGGGCTAGCGTAATATCTTCCGTACAATGCTCTTCTATATAGGAAATAGCTGCTTGAATTTCCTTTCGGATCTTTGTTTTCTCCCAGGTACGAGGCTCTAAGATACCACGTTGCAACTCCAATAGAAGGTGTTTCATTTTAACTAGCGCTGGAAGCTCCTCGCTGTCTTGAATGATTTGTTTCATGATGTGTTCCATGTTATCCGAGAACTGGCTTCGCTCGAGACCTATCGTTTTCATTAGTATGGCAACTTCTGTCAGGTGACCTCTTAATTCAGAAAGTGAGGGCTTCCTTTGCTGCAGATATTGGAATAAAAGTTCAATTTGAGCCTCAGCTTCTGTCAATTGACCACTTTTCAGTGCAACAGCAAGCGGTTGTATCGAAAAATTACTTTGAATAGATACCCTATCCTGCACACTTTTTGCTGAATACGCATAGATTTGTCCCGATCCTTCATATACCTTTTGCTCAAGAGCGCTCTCAGCCTGTCGGTATACCATCGACCACTCCTTTAAACCATATCCGACTGCACTAACGCCAACTGTCAAAGTGCCGTTCTCCTTGCTACTACGGTTAACCGCAAATGAAGCCTGACGTAATGCTTCCTCGATGCATGCTCGCTCACTCTTTTCATGAGTAAAAGACGTCATGACCACGGTCCTTTGATTCGTCATCGGAATCGCCATGGAGATAAGATCATGCTCCACTTCGATAGATGGCAGATTGGCTGAGTGATTGTAATAACCGTCGAATAGCATCGCGACAATGGGATCACCGCCAAAAGGGAACTGGACGGCAATCGCATGATCTTCCATTTCCTTGACTGTCTTTATCTCATTAAGCAAAAGTTTACGACCTAACAGACACCGCATCTCTTGCAAGTTCGCTTCCCGAATACTGCCCTGTTTCTGGAATTCATGATCCGCATCAATTTTGACCTTCATCAGCTCTAAAATTTGTTGAAGATTTTCTGGCTGGAGATCATGTTTTAATAAATAGTCCTCCGCCCCTAGCTTCAATGCCTCCTTGACGAATCGGAAATCATCGTACGAGCTTAGCGCCACAATTTTGATTGACGCGTTCTTACGTTTTACCTGTTGGATCAATTCAATTCCGTTCATCTCTGGCATCGATATATCGGTGATAATCAGATCGACATGCTGATGCTGCATTAAATCAAGTGCGTGCACGCCATTCAGTGCTTCGCATACGATTTGAAAACCATAATCCTCCCAGCGTAGAATAGATGTAATCGCATATCGATATATCGCATTATCTTCAACGATCATAGCGTTCAACATGCTCGTTCCTCCTTTGACGATACTTGCGGTGCGGAATCCGAACGATTGCTTTCGTTCCCACGCCGAGAACACTTTCGTAGCTCAGTCCGTAATTTTGCCCATAATAGAGCTGAATTCGTTCATTTACATTGTGAATACCTATACTCGTTACACCTGGAACAGATTCTTTTCTGGTCACAGTAATCAATAAATTAGCAGCTTGTTCCTCGGTCATCCCCGTCCCATTGTCCTCAATCGTAAGGAGAAGCTGGTTGTCCACCATACTCGCGGCAACACGAATGCGTCCATTGCCTTTGGACATTTCGATTCCGTGAAGGATCGCATTTTCAACCAGCGGCTGCAAAATAAAATAGGGCACCTCGCTATCGAGCCATTGCTCCTCCACTTCGTAATCCACCTGAAAAGCCTCTCCATACCCGATCTTTTGTATATAAATATAATTCTTTAATTGGCTAATTTCTTGCTCCAGACTATGGAACTCACCAACACGACGAACAGAGGACTTAAGCAAATCGATCACCGAAGTGACCATGCGTTCAATTTCTAATTGTTGATTCATGCGGGCATACCATTTCACTGTACCTAGCGTGTTATATAAAAAATGAGGATTAATCTGGCTCATCAGAACGGTAAACTCTGCTTGCTGTTTAGCAATCTGTTCTTTATACACCGTGTTAATTAGCTCATTAATCCGTGCAAGCATAAAATTAAAGCGCACCGATAATATACCGATTTCATCTTTACCTAACGGGACAATCCTCACGTCAAAATTGCCATCCTCAACCCTTCGCATTGTCTGTTCCAAAATTTTGATATTGCGTGTCGACGATTTGGACAGCTGTACAGCAACCCCGGTAGAGATAAGAACTGCGACAAAAGATACGAGCACGATAACTAAGATCAAAACACGTGTATCCGATAGCAAGATCGACATCGGAATAAAGCATAAAACTCGCCAGCCCAATGTCGGGGTTCGCTCTTGTACGAATAAATGCTTGCCCGTTCCGGCGTTCTCGACTGTTGCCATCGATGAATCCTGTTCACCCAGTACGTAGTCTGCACTTTTTAGGATTAATTTGTCTGTACCCGAATCACCGCCACCTGCCAGCAATTCATTAAATGGATTCAATATGGCAACATTGTTAGATGTAATGAGCGAGCTTCCACGTCCAAGAGAAAGGAAATAGTCGGAATCGATACTGAACACAATGGTTCCTAAGTTACGGTCAATTTGACTCAGATCTACAAAATCTCTGACAAGCAGCACTTCATTTCTCTTCCTCAAAGATGGAGACCAGCCCATATCCAGTCCATGCTGTGTTAAATACGCCGCACCACTTCGTGTCAGCTGCGCAATATCATCCTGATTTAGTGTATGATCCAATCCCTTCTTATTCTCCCACCAATAGACCTGCCCCTTGGCTGTTTGAATCATAATGGCATTCAGGTAGGGATTGCCATTGCCATATTGAGCTAATAGGAACTCCATGCGACTGCGATATGCGGGATAATTAGCCGCAGTGACCTGTTCCTCTTGCTCCGCTACAATTTGACGGATGTTGCTGTCACTTAGTACATAAACAGAAGAGGTGAATATCTCCTTCGCTCGGTTTTCAATATTATCGGAAACCTGATGAATGACCTGCATCGATAAATCTCTCGTATTGGACTCGATAAAAGTGGTAGAAGCATAGATCGCAACTCCGCCTATTGCCGTTGAAATAAACAAAATGAGAATCATATTAGACAGAAATATTTTGGTCCGGAAGCGAAAATCTTTTATTCGATCTGTTAGATTCCACCGAGTAGCTGCCATGTGTCAACGCTCCTCATCGACTGTCATTGATTGGTTTACGAATCCGATCGAAGGCTTGATCAAGTTCCTTGATACACAGGTTAACATTATGATTAGGGTCCAGAACGAATTTCGTAAGGGCATTAATGAACACCTTCTGCAGATCTTGGTTCAAGAAATCAGTAGGTAAACGGGACCAATCATAGGTTTTTCCCGTTTGAATATACGTATCGTTCAATTCGACATAGGTCGGATCGAAATCATTGGGTAAACCCTTAATAACAGAAAGCGCCTTTTTATTCGTCTGAAAAATGGTTCCTACTTCTTTCGAAGCAAACAGTTCTAATACTTGCAGTGCCGCTTCTTTATTAGGTGATTTGGCATTGATGACAATTCCCCCGGTCGATTTCAAACCGAACTTCGCATCATCTGGGTCATTCGAATAAGGAAATGCGAACAAACCAAGATTACTGGCTGGATTTTTGGATTTCACACCATCTACCGTCCACGTGCCATTAATAATCATCCCCGCTTTCCCCTGTGCTAGCAGCAACTGCGCCTGAATCCAGTCCGTCTCAAATGGTTCTGCGTTGACATAGGTTAACCGTTCGCCAAACCGTTTGAGAATATCCTTAAAATGAATCCCGTCTTCCGCAAAAGACGTTCGGCCTGCTTCGATATCTGCCATCCAGTTGCGCGCAGCCGCATGCTGATTGGCAAGTAAATCCGCCGCTATATCCCAAAGAATCGTCCAGCTATCCTTGTAGCCAGCAGCAATGGGCACAATGCCAACCTTCCGCAAAGCTGCACAGTCTTCTATAAATTGAGCCCATGTCGTTGGCGGATGCTGAATTCCTGCCTTGGCAAAAGCATCTTTATTGTAAATAACACCTGCGCCGTTGACATCAATCGGCAGCGCCCAAATCTGACCATCGGCTGATTTCACTCCGCTCAAGAATCGCTCATCGATTTGCGATAGAAACGGCTGATGGGTAAGATCCAAGGCATAACCAGTACGAATTAAGTCCTGCGCGCTTTCCAAGTTATCGATCATATACATATCCGGCATATTGTTAGAAATAGCTCGCGTTCGCAGCAAGCTCATATAATTCCCTCCATCCACACCTGTAAGTGTAAACGTATAAGAGGGATGCTTCTTCGTAAATAACTGTGTCCCCAATTCCAGCCATTTGCGAGCGCCTTCCTCATCAAAATGATGAATCCAGACCAGCGTCTGTTGTTTGGGCTGGCTAATCGGAACAACGAGTGTAGACTGCTTCTGACAAGCTGTAAATAACAGAGACATCGCAACACTGATCACCATTAAACGAAGCTTCATTCACTCCACCCATTCTATGATAACGTTTACAATTAGTATAGCGAACTGAGCGCATAAAAAAAACAAGCATTTGTAATCTCCCGCTGCGGCGGATGTTGCGAGCATGAAAAAACGAGTATTGATAAAGGCTGTCCCTACATCGAGGTCATCTTCGTAAAGAACATAAAAAGCCCTACGATCTTATCTCGTAAGGCTAATATTGGTTACTACTCTTGTTCACTTCACTAAACCAGCCCTATTCATCTTAATTGATAATTCCTTTCTTCGTAATTTCGACCTGAATCTTAGGAACAAAAAGTACTTTCTGGTAATTACTCCCCCAGTCTTCCTTCTGTTTCTTCCAAATTTCAGGATAGAACGCCCTGAGTTTTCTGCCGATACCCAACCCATCACAGTGGGCTATTTGCATTTTGTTTATCGTTTCGTTAATCAAACGATTCATCTCTTCAGAAAGGATTTGATTTAATTGAACAACCGTTTCTTTATCCGCTATGTGATTTTTCGGATATTCTACGATACTCACCTTCCATTTTAAATCCAACATGACCGTAATTTGATCACCTGACTGAATCCGTATCTTCATCTTTCGCTTTGTCTTATTTACATTAAATGTAATAAAATCATAACCATCATGGTGACTGTTACTAATTTTTTGGGTGAATCTCACCACTTTTCCTCTATCGCCTTTCAACAATAAGAACATGGTAGATTCTGCGGTGTTCAGTACCCCTGTAAATTGACGATTATGAAACATGGCGATTTGTCCCGCGTCTACTCGTTTCCCTTTTTCCAGAAGGTATGGAAGAACAAAGTCTTCTCCAGAGTCCATTATCACAGGGTAAATCGTTTCTACGGTCACTTTCGGAACGTTTGTTGTCATTTCTTTGCTCTTTATTAATTCATCAATTTCTTCCGCGATTAAGACATTACCTACTTTCTCAAGGGATAGTAGGTCTGTCGCCCGCCCTTTTGTCACTCCGATCCTCGCATTCAAAGCGCTCTTGGGGTCGCGGTAAATCGTATCGAGGATCGGATAAATATCTTGCTTGGCTTGCTCCTCTCCAATGAGAATAATCCGATTTCTGTAAGCTCGAAGAAAACGGGATATTTTATCATCTGCTTTATCGCGGGCTTCCATTGTCGTATTGCCGATCGAATAAATAATATCGTTTTTAGGACTTTGTTGTTCGCTGGCAGGCATTTCCCGTATAACCAAGGTGGATAGCAGCTTTCCATTCGGCGCGACATCGAACCCAGCTCCATAAAGTAAACGTGCATTCTTTAAGAGATCTTGATCCCAACACCCGGTCATCAAGATGAGGATACAAATAACAGTGATTGTAGAGAGGCTCCTTCTCACCCTGATTTCACTCTCCTTGTTCTAATCAGATAGGATAAGATCAGCAGGATCAGAGGAAGCCCCATCACTAGTGTATAATGAAAAATCTTAAACATTCGATCAAAAAGTGCGGTAATTGATGGATCTTGAGCAATCATAGCCAGGATAAAAACAAGGAGAACGGCATAGGGGACTGCCTTTTTATGTTCACCCCGGTGAAAGAGACGACCTAATCCCGTTGTTGCCATATATATCCAAGATACAATCGCAGTGCTGACCACAAAAACCCATAAAGATAAAAAGATTAAATCAATTCGTTGAATGAGCTGGAAAGAGAATCCTTTCAACATATAGAGAAGAGGCTCCGAGATCGCGGGCATAACCGACGGGCTGAAAATGACTAAACTAGTGAACACCTCGAATGCGTAAAAAAGAGTAATTACCAAACTCCCTAAAGATGCTGCCTTTAATTTTCCACTGCTTTTCCCTTCTACAAAAGGATAAATCACTATTATCACTTCATACCCAGATAAAGGAAATAACCCCTCATTTGCAGCTTCGAATATTTTACCCCATCCTGCTTCCGTAATAGGAAATATATAATCAAGGCTCATATTAAAATAACATATCAACGAGAGTAGCAGCATAACAAGGATCGATAACGAAGAAATGACAAATAGTCTAGCTATCACGCGCAGATTTTCCTTTACCAAATACATACAGGTGAGAAGGGTCAGCATCAATAATGCCCATCTTGGCGTACTTAGGAGAACCCATTTTCCTATGACATCGGCAAATATAGTTAAGACAAATCCCGCCGAAAACAGAAAATAGCCAATATAAATAAGGCCTAGCAGATTCCCAATAAGTTTACCGACGATTTTCGGTAAGAAGCTGAATAGGGTATCGGAGGGAAACCTTCTGCAAAGAGCCCATAGAATCAATATAATCACTTGTACGATGAGCCCAGCGATTAAGGTTGAAATCCATCCGCCTCCCTTCGCTATAGCTTGCATTTTATGGGGAAGAGATAAAACGCCTACCCCCACCTGAGACTGGATGACAAAAAACATGAACTGTCCCTGAGTAATTCTACTCTTTTCCGGAATCATCATGTTCCCACTCCCTTGCATTTTTTACCTGATTTAACTTTTGGGGATGCGCGTCATGAGGGCGCTGATACATGCTCCAGATTGGAAACCGTGTTAATGCATCCTTCAAATCTCTGATTCGCAGCGGCGTTACAGGTGCAAAATAGGCCGTACCAAAACTTTCTAATTTACATAAGTGGATTAAGAGGAAAAGAAGGCCAAACGTAATGCCGATCAATCCGAACATTGCTGCCAGAATCATGAGAGGAAAGCCCAGTATGCGAGTCGCCGTACTAATTTCACTAGACGGGGCTACAAATGACGAAATAGCCGTCAAGGCGACAACGATTACCATGGGATAGGAAACCAAACCGGCCCGTACGACAGATTCACCGATGACCAAACCGCCAACAATACTTACGGTTTGACCGACTCGGCTTGGTAAACGAATCCCTGCTTCACGAAGTACTTCTAAGGCGATCTGCATAATTAGAGCCTCCACTATGGGTGGAAATGGTATCTTGTCAATACTGCTTTTTACGGTATAAATCAAATTGGTTGGAAGAATTTCAGGATGGAAGCCAATAATCGCAATATATAGTGCAGGTACTATCGATGCAATGAAAAAGCTCCCCAATCGAATCAAACGAATAAACGATCCGACAATCCATCTGCTGTGATAATCATCCGGACTTTGATAAAAGGCAAAGAAAGTTACTGGCAAAATAAGTGCGGTCGGATCTCCATCCGATAAAATAACAACACGGCCTTCCATGAGATGGGCTACAGTCCGATCAGGTCTTTCCGTAAATAAGATTTGTGGAAAGAGAGAAAATGAGTTATCTTCAATCCATTCGGAAATGAATCCAGGTAAGATAACGGTGTCCATAGCAATGGAACCGAGTCTTTGATCCACTTCTTGGACCAACTCCGGATTCGCTAGATCCTGCATATAAAGAAGAGCCACTTTAGTACTGGTTGCACTTCCAACCGTGTAATAACGAACGACCAGGTTCGGATTTTCAATGCGTTTTCGAACCAAATAAAGATTCGTGATGAGGTTCTCTATGAAGCCATCATGTGCTCCGCGAACGACACTTTCGTTTACTGGTTCAGACATATTTCGTTTATAAACTGCTTTTACATTGACACAAAAAAATTCTACGCTATCTTCAAAAACCAATATACAATTCCCTTGAACTAGGGCATCCAAAGCCTCATTCAGATCCGTTTTCTTCGCAACCTCCATGGAAGTGATGAGTTCATCCAAGGTTCCTTCTTTTATTTCTTCTATCGGCTTAATGATTTCTTTTTGAATTCTCTGCTGGTCAGATAGTGATTCCAAAAAGACAATAAGCCCTTCTAATTGATTTAGCCTAATATTCCGCGACTTCAAATCACTCGAATGAAACAACTGATTCTGAATGTAGGCCATATTTTCTTGCAAAGATGGGTAAACTTTCATTTCTGAAAGTGGCCTTTTTTCTTCACTGTTTTTCGAAACATATTTTCTAAAACGATTCCTCATCCCTGCTCCACCTACATTCACTCCAATTTATATTAATTTACCCATTATTATCAACATTATCCAACAATAAAAAGACGACCTTTATTCCCATCCTATTGGGGGCAAAAGTCGTCTTTTCGTTATTTGAGTAGGGCTAACTCTCGTATGCATCGATGAATAGCTTACAGTCTTTGGATCAACCAATAAAATGCCAGAACAAAAATAAGACAAGACGTTGAAATCATCATTTTACGATACCATGGGAACCTTCGCAGCCAAATCAAGAGTGGCAGTAACAAGCATAGCACCATCAGTTGACCTGTTTCTACACCTAAATTGAAAGTCAAGAGCGTGCCAATCAAATTGCCCTTTGGAAGTCCGGTTTCAGCTAAAGCCCCGGCGAAACCCATACCATGAATCAGACCAAATAGAGCTGTCAGTGCCCATCTCCATTTCGCCTTCTGAACAAACAAATTTTCCACGGCCACGTAACAGATCGTCACCGCAATCAACGCTTCGACCCAAGAGGGGATGACATGAAGGCGACCCGAAGCCACCAAGAAAAGTGTAATGCTGTGAGCGATTGTAAAAGCAGTGACAATTTTCAATGCCTCCTTGAAACGAGAGGCGATTAATACTAAGGATAACAAAAATACCAAATGATCATAACCTGTCAAAATATGTTCGATTCCAAGCTTATAATATTTCCACAAAACAGCGCCAAGCTTAGGCTGGGGAATGTTGATAAGGTTATTCGTTTTCGAGATGTTCGTATCTTGCTGGATATCCTGAGGAAGGTTGATCAGAATATCTCTTTTCGTGCTATCAATCAAATCCTGTTGGACATATTCACCTGCTTGGATCAAGATTCCATTTGTATGAGCAGGCACATCATCAAACACCAGATTGTAATGAAGATTACAGTGTTGGATCACTTCATCGGCGGTAAATGTTAGATGAAATTCTATACCTCTTGAGGTACCCTTATTTGCCATGCTCATCGAATTCATTTTCATCGTTAAAGGCTTCGAATTCGCATCTATGCGAAGATTTTTCTGCAGATAGGATTCGATTTTTTGCGAGAACTGATCTTCGTTCACCTGATTATCCAAGTTGCCACCGAATTGTGGAAACAAATCTATTTGATCAATAAAAAGATCATAGAGAATCTCGTTCTGTTCAATCTTTAATTCTGAGTAACCCATACTTTGAACATGCGCGAACGAAGTTGTGGTAGTCCCAAAAAATAATAAGATCATGATGAACAAGGACAGGAAAGAACGCTGCTTCATAAAGGAACCTCTTTTCATAAGATGCAAGTATGACAATCATCCCTACAGCCCAAAAGTATGCAAATATAGAGGAGAAGGCTAGCATTTCTGCTAACCTTCTTACCTTTATTGATTTACAATCATTTTAGCCATGGCTTGAAGATCGATAATTGAAATTTCATTATCCTGATTGAGGTCATACCTCTGAATGTCTGCCCAGTCACTACTAACTGACGTTGATCCGTTGTGTGCGGATATGATGGCCACATCGCCGATACTTGCATTCACATTCAAAGCCCCTTCAAAATTTTGTAAGGCGGAGTTAAGGGCGATAACTGACTGATTGACTTCCGTCTGAGTTGCGTTTACGTTACTCCATACTACGTTGGCTGCACTAATCGCTGCATGCAAGGTGCCAGCTGCGCTTTGCGAATATTGTCCCCACTTGGAACCGATCGACGCTGAGTCTAACTTCACTTGAGCAGCTGTAATTGCACTTTTTAGAGCTGTATTATCCAAAACCGCTACAGTTACATTGCAATCCTGTGTGAAATTACCATCCACTGTCCTTACAGTGATGACGGCAGTCCCAACTTTCAAACCAAGAATTGTGGCATCAGTCGTATCATTCAAACCTGTGACCTGCACGATACTCGGATCGCTAGACGACCAGATCACATTTTTGTTCAACGCATCCGCTGGGGAAACAGTCGCATGAAGCTGCACAGATTGATTCGCGACCATTTGAATATTCGCTTGATCAAGTAGGACTCCGTTAGCGGGCACATGGACTGTTATATTTGAAACGACAGTATATCCCTCGTCGTCCGCTGCTGTTGCTGTAATAGACGCAATCCCTCCGCTGTTTGCTTGGATAGTCGCAGTGCCGTTTACGTCTGCTACAACAGAAGCAACACTCGGATTGCTACTTGTCCATAGAACATTAGGGTTTGCCGCATCCACTGGCGCAACTGTCGCTGTCACTTGCGTCGTTTGCCCTTTCTCGAGTGTTACATCCTGTTTGTCAATCGATATCCCCGAGACTCTTATATACCCAGGTGGATCCACTCTTACAGTTGCTGATGCTTTAAAATTACCATCATAGGTTGTCGACGTTACCGTCGCCGTTCCGGGAAGATTAGCATTTAACGTAGCGATTCCGCCTGTGGCAGTTACGGAAACAATACTAGGATTGCTGCTTATCCAAGAAACTCTCTGATCGTTCGCATTACCTGGTGAAACAGTGGCGGTCAATGTTTGGATGTCACCCTGTGTCATTCTTATTTTCGGTTGATCAAGTGTCACTCCAGATACTGGCATGCTTGTAACGACCTGAAATGTCTTGCGATCCAATATCGTGTATCCGTCATTGAACAGGAACAGGGCATCATAAGTGCCTGGAGCAAGCCCACTGAAACTGACTTTACCGTCTCCGGATTTTGCATAATTCCATGTTATCGCTACACCGGAACCTGGAGGAGTGTCCCCCGTTTTGTAGATACCAACCCAATCTTTCCCATTGGCAGCAGCTCCCTTATACGATAAGGTAACGGGTTCCGATTGTAGGTATTGGGTTTTGTCCATAACTATAATCTGGCTAGTGGCTGCATCAGCGAACTGAATGTAAAATGCTGCGTATAAGTTAAGGATCAACATAAGGGTTAAAGCAAGTAAACCAGTGCGACGCAACGACTTTCGGTATCGGTTGTTGCTGAACGACAACTGTGGCATGGAATCCATTTTGGCACAACCTCATTTCTATGGTATAGGACTTTTAAAACCTAAACTGTGTTTGGAGATCCTTTAATTTCTGCAACTCGTACCATATTGCTCGTCTTAGTTTAAACTGTCCAAGAGTGTTTTTACTTGAGGGTTAAGGTTCAATACATTCAATATGATCGTAAGCGCCTCAGCACGTGTGGAGATGCCCTGCGGATCAAATAAGCCATTGCCCTTACCGCTGATAATGCCTGCTTCTGCCGCATCCTTGATTGAATTTACTGCATAAGAGCTTGCGCTTGTCATATCCGTTAAATTGCCTTTAGAAGCATCTTTCTCCAGTTTAGTCAAATTGACGATACGGGATAAAATAACGACCATTTCTTCACGGGTAATTGTTTTATCAGGTTTGAAAGTTCCGTCCTCGTATCCCGCTATCACTCCTGCACTAGCGAGTTTGTCGATGGCAGTTTGAGCCCAATGATTGTCAATATCTTTTAGTAAATGTGAAGGACTAGCATTTCCATTGATTTCGAATACGCGCGAGATGATCATTGCAAACTCAGCACGTGTGATTTGACCATCCGCATGGAAGGTTCCATCCTCATAACCATCGATAACGCCTAGTTTCACAAACGTATTTATGGTTTTTTCACCCCAGTGTCCTTTAATGTCAGCCAGTTCAACCGGTTTATCAGCCTTCTTGGCTTCCTCAACTCTGGAAGAGATCTCATTAACTAGTTTAATCTCGTTAATAATATCACTATTAAATACATTATTATTGTTGTTACCATTGTTGCTGTTGTTGCCATTGTTACCATTGTTTTCATTGTTGCCGTTGTTACCATTGTTGCCGTTGTTGCCATTGTTGCCATTGTTGCCGTTGTTACCATTGTTACCATCGTTACCACTAATTTTCACTTCAAGGGAGGTACCGTTAACCTTCTGTTCATCCCCTTGTCCGTTGGCAATAACAACATTGTCTATTGAAATCACCGAACTTTTAGAAGCTTGCGTCACAGATTTCGCCGTAAAGTTGAGTGAGAGCAGATCGCCTTGGGCATACACTTTCGAGCTCGTTCTAGCAGCTATAATCCGAACTTCACCTGGTACCTTCTCCGTTTGATTGATAACTTGAAATCCATCTAGTACTGATATAGCCGAATTGAACTTCAAACTCAACGGATCAAAGTGAAGCGTCAAGTCTTGCGCATACACTTGCTCGTATACGCTTTGCGTACCGTCACCTGTCAGTCCCATCTTTAGATCAAATGGTTGCCCAGATTGCACCTGTTGTAAACTTGTCAAGACAGACTTAGGCGCAGCTGGCGCTGGCGCTAGTACCAGTGCAAACCAGTTAAGATTCCATCCGTTTGCTTCTATGTTCAGCCTTATCGTGTGAGAGCCGGCATTTAAGAAAACTTCATCTGATACAGTCTTCCAATTCTGCCATCCACCAGTCGAAGGAAAAGATGTTATTTTCTGCGAAACACCATCTACAAGGAAATTGACTTTGCCTGTATAACCAGTGTTTACTGCTACTCTGTAATTTAACTTATAAGTTCCCGTGATTGGCACATTTACAGCGTAGTCCATCCAGTCCCCAGCATCAATGTATCCTACACTTTTTGTCCCCTCCGAACTGTCCTCTGTCTGAATCCCAGACATATCAACATAATCTTCCGCTTCTACTTTAATAATAGATTGCACAGATACGTTAATGCTTATTGTCAATGGCACGTTATTAGGATTTGACACATCAGATGGTAACGTTACAGTTCCATTTACAGTGAAGGTCTGGTTAGCCTTTACAGTGGGATCATAGTTTGAAGCTTCTACATCCCATGTCACGTAGGCATACCCCATACCTTCATCGGTAGCCAAGGATACTGCTTTGGGTAATCCAAGGGCGTCTGCTGTCTTAGCCGTTCCGATTGCCACCTCTGTAATGTCATCTGGCGCAATGATTCTGTTTAATTTACCACCGTTAACATTAATTTCAATGTCCTGCGACGAACGGTTATACATGGAATCCGCTGCATATACCCGGAGTATGTATGGTGTCGTCGGCGACACACCTGTAAACTTATATTGCCGATATTCTTTGTATGGTTTGTCTAGCGGCAGTGAAAGGCTGTTAAACGTTTTGTCCACTTTCCCAGTTAGCTTGTTGATAAGCTCAATATTGTATTCCAAATCGCGCACATTGTCATTTGCTTGCTTCAATGTAAATGCAAGTTCGTTGTTATTGAAGGAATCGACCTTAATTCCCTCGTCAAACTGCGGAGCTACGAGATCTCTTGTATCGCTCTTGTTATAGGTAAAGGCATCTTTGCCATCGCCAACGTTGACTACACGAGGTATGCTTACAAATTCATCTGTAGCTAAATTATACTGTTTGATGATAATTTTCGTTCCGTAGATCTCTAAGAAATTCGAGATACGAGGTGTGGTCGTATAATTGATATACGATCCCTCTATATATCCACCGTACGGACCGTTATCAATATAACTGGAATAGTTCGAACCACCGGAATCAAGATATGTAGCCGCACCTTGATAGAGAGAACGTTCGTCGGTCGGGTCGTATTGCGTATGACCTGACATATAAAATACCTGCGAAAAATTATTGTCGGCAACAAATTTACCGAAACTATTAGTTGCAGCGCTGTTCCATTGGCCTGACCACACAGTTCCGCCTATCGGGTAGTGAGCCATTGCAAGTATGGGTTTTTTCGGATCATAATCCGGTTCACTTTTAATTTCGTTGAGGAAATTAGTGGCTTTTCCCACTGTGTTACTGTTGTTCACATTTCCATCAAAACCAATTAAATTATATCCTTTTACCTTTACCCGATAAGCACTGTTAGAGAAATCATTATCGTACGAATTCGTTGATTCGTTCCACGCACCCGCCGTTCCGTCAGGTATGAAAGCTTCGGAGCCGCCCATATCATGATTGCCTTTTACTACATAGAACTTCGTCGTCTTGAATAAGCCCTCAGCTTTAAGTTTGTTGTATACGGTTTTAAAGCTATCCATCCACACATATTCATTAGCGTTGTTACCGCCTGTAATGTCGCCAGGCTGCACAATGACATCGGCCTGCGGGAATACTTGCAAGTCTTTTCTAATATCTGCTTCCTGACGTGAATCCACAGCATTTCCATTGTATTCCGGGTCGCTGCTATCAACTACATTTAAATCGGCGGGAGTTAACGTTTTATTGCTTTTTTCATAGATGAATATGGCGTTGTTTAGTTCACGATCGTTATAGTTGATCGTTTCCTGTGTATATAATTTTACTTTTTGCGTTGTTGCAACCGAATTTGCCATATTAAACACATTCTTCAAATAATCAAAATCGGTTTGGCTGAAGCCGTTGCCGAGACCGCTTGCTATTAGTGCATTTGCTTTTGATAGGGTGTCGTTAAGTGCCTTCATATCTACTTTATTTGCATCGTAACTATTATAATTTGTTTGAACGACATCACTGCTTAATGCACCTTTCCAAACCTTCAGATCAGCGATATCGAATGAATTACCACCATTGCCGCCCAAAGCGTCGCTACCTATATTTATTAGGTTCGATGTATCTAAACTACCGATTCCCAGCGATGATTCAGCCATCTCGTAACCATCAATATACAACGACCCAAGCATTTTATCTCTGTCTACAACAAATGTCACGTAACGCCAAGTGGAAGCATTAAACGTGTTGCGGCCAAAATTAACGGATGCGGTCGGGAATCCTATATTCATATTGACTGAATTGGCTGATGTAAAAATCGCCCACCCTGCGTTAGAGCTCTTACTAAAATCCTTGTTGGATAGAATTACCTGGTTAGTCTTCGTGTCGCCTTTATACCAGAAGGATGTGGTAAAACTGCCATCACCAACATTCAAGTTATGCGTCATACTGGCATAATTGCCATTTCCGCTTTCTACATGCAGAGCTTTGGTCCCGGGTAATACACCGTCTACATAACTTACATTTCCATGTGCTTCCAACGGATGATCTTGATCTGCATCATCCTTTAAATTATTATCGAATTTAATCGATGCAATAGGTGGGTTAGTATTTAAACCTGTGTTCGTGGCGCCATTATCTGCATGTACTGCGGTGTTCGATAACATACCGAATAGCATCGTTGATGCGAGAGTAACGGATAAAATTCTTTTCACTACAGAAAACCTCCATACTTTAGTTTTTCAAACAAACAAAGCTGATCGAGAAAGTCTGAGACGACAACTAAAGGCCATTCAATCCGAAAGCACCACCTCCCAAAATGCACTCATCCCTGTGGAAAAACCAGCATAACGAAAGTGTTTGCCACGATTAATAGTCGGGATGTCGAGCCTTGGCTTAAACAGCATTTTCGAGCTTAACTCAAAGGATTACGTTCAAAATAAATTTTATACTAATAAATTTAACATTAAAAAATCTGTATTTTCATGTTTATACAATATTTACTGTACATTTAAACATTAGCCAATTGGTTAATTACATGTAAAATGCGGGTTTATTTATTGTAAACATACGACTGTTATTTGCCATTTCAATGACCTTTGCTGCTTAATTTTAAGCCGATGACACCAATAACGATGAGTAGCATCCACGCTAATTGAGTTGGATTGAATGACTCTTTAAAAAGCACAAATCCCACCATGGTAATTAGAACAATACCGACACCTGACCAAATGGCGTATGCAACTCCAACTTCAATGTAAGTTAGAGCATAGTTAAGCAGGGTAAAGCTGAAGCCATATAAAACAAACATCAAAATTGACGGCCAAAATCGGGTAAATCCTTCGGATAGCTTCATGGACGTCGTACCCGCTAATTCAAAGAGGATGGCAAGTATTAGAAGTAACCATCCCAAACCACTCTCACCTTTCATCCGTGGATTCCTCCAAGTGAAGTTCAGCGTAAGAAGAGATGATCACATTCGCGTCATCAAGCCAACTTATGTCAGTTTGTGACGCATTATGAAACATTAACCCTATCGTGACTGCAGCTCCAGCGGATATCCCCATCTGCATATCGCTGTTGGTATCTCCAATCACAGCCACTTCATTCGGTGCCAAACCAAGCTCCAGGCAGGCCTTATATAACATATCCGGATAAGGCTTTCCCCGTTTCACCAAATCGTTACCAACAATAGCTTTAAAAAACTGGCGAATGCCCAACCACTGCAAATGTTTTTCCGCCTCCGCTGTGTCATCAGCTGTTACAATGCCCATGGGCACTTGTTGATCATGGCATTGCTTCAGAAAATCGATAACTCCTGGCATCGGATAAACGGGCCGAACTTGTGCCATTTCTTCATCTGCCAGCCGTTTACTTTCCCTTGCTATCCGCATGGATTCGCTCCAAGGAAGCCCAAGCCGATAACCTTGCCAAGCTAATATAGCGAGCAAATCGCCAGTCGATCCCATGGCGAGTGGCCCATTTCTACTATAATCAGCCACATGCCCTGAGGCATCATGAACCGTTCCCCATAAGTCTGAGAGGGGATCTATGATACCATCCGGTACCATAGATAAGACTGTACTTGAATAATTCCGGTACAACGACTCACTCCAATATCCCCAAAGACTTATAAAATTGAGTAGTGTACCATCCTTATCAAATAACACTCCTTTTACAGCATGGCTCTTCTTATTAATGATCAATTTTGGCATTCCAATCGCTCCTGAGATCCTCATATAGGTGAAACTAACTGTCTTTCCTTACCAATAAAGCTTCCGTTCGTCGACGCAGTCTTCCGGACGCCAACATAACAACCGTTCGCATAATCAGGTTGGCTAGTATGATTAGCAGCGACATGGCTGCCGCCTGAGCGGTATCACCTGAGTCCTCCATGTTAACAATTGCGATGGCGGCTGGTTTAAGGTCCGGCGCATACAAGAAGATGATTGCCGATACCGTCACCATACTGTTGATAAAATAATACATACAAATCTCCAAAATACTCGGTAATGACATGGGTAGAGTAACCCTGACAAGTGTCCTATACCAGGGGACATTCATCGTTTCGGAGGCGGCCTCAAACTCGCTATCCAGCTTTTTAAGCGCCGAGGTCATCGTTAAAAATGAAACCGAATAAAAATGTACAATATTGCAAATAATCATAATCCATATAGTCCCATATAACCCATGTAAGGGCTGGTTCGGATTATTAAAGAAGAATACATAAATGAGACCCAGCACCAATCCCGGTAATGCAAGCGGCAGCATCGACAAGAAATAAGCGCTATTTCGTAATAATGCATATCCGCGAGATTTTTCAATGAGATAGGCGAATAGGAATGTCACTACACCGCCAATCAGCGCAACACCAGTTGAAATGAGCAAACTATTCACAAATGGTCCCGCCCCATCAAGAAAACCTTCGTAATGGGAAAAAGAGATTTGTAAGTTGTAAGGCCACACTTTTACTATGGATCCATAGAGTGCTACAAGAATAATACTTAGAATAGCAGCAGATATAACCGAACAAAGCAGGAATAATAAGACGTCGCGCAGCTTATTTGCTTCAATCCGATATGGCATTGATTTCGCGCTAAGCCACCCGCTCTGCTTCCGTTGTGAAATTCGGTCTATAACAAACGAAAGCACAGCTGGAATTAACATCAGCACACCGACGGCGGCCCCCATTTGCATATTCTGTTGACCAATCACTTGCTTGAATAAATCGGTCGCAAGAACATTGAATTGTCCGCCTACAACCTTGGGTGCTCCAAAGTCAGTAAACGTCAGTACGAAACAAACAAAAATAGAGCTAATGAGAGCAAACTTGGTGCCTGGTACGGTTACCGTCCAAAAAGTACGCCATTTTGAAGCACCAAGCGTTTCTGCAGCTTCATATAATCGATAATCCGAACTCGCAAAAGCTACCGAGAGGATGAGAAATGCTTGTGGAAATGTATATAAAATTTCGGATAAAACAATCCCGATCTGCCCATAAAGCTCAATTCGAAATTCAGGCAGAAGCCCGAAAAAACCAGTTGAAATAAGTCCTTGATTACCAAACAAATAGATTAATGCTAATCCATGCAGCATGGATGGAGCAAAAAGCGGAAGGAGCGCTACAGAACGAAAAAACCATTTCCCCCTGATTCCGCTTCGCTCAAGCGCATAAGCAAATCCAAATCCGAGAGTTACCGAGACTACAGTTGTAATCAGTGAAACCTTAATTGAATTCCATAATGAAGTGACTAGAGTTGGTGTAGTAAAGTATTTGGAAAAATTAGCAAGTCCAATAAAATTCCCATCTTGATTGCTAACCGCTTTGATCAAGAGTTCACCAAGCGGTAATAGAATTGTAAAAATCAACGCCAGTATCATGAGTAGAATGAAACTGTTTTGACTCCAATTGTTAGTATTCGGTCGTATTCGTTTTAACCACGTATCCATGTCATTCACCTCCTCATCCGACTGCAATATCGGAAAGCGTATCAAACCGAATGACGTGTTCAGGCGGCAAGTTGAATGTTACCTTTTGATTCAGTTTGATATTAAAAGTCCCCATAGCCTGCGCCTGCAGATCAACGGTAAGGAATTGCATAAGCGGAGAATCCAAATGATCCAATAATTCTAGAACCATGCGATAATGTGTTCCTCGATATTCAATTTCCCGTACGATTCCTTGTCTGCCTTTCTCATGACCTTCTCGAACCAATTGAACATGCTCTGGACGGATAGCCAGAATTGGGTTCCCTTTTATACCATTATTCGTTTCTATAAAACTAACCGCGCCAATGAAATCGGCAATAAATGGGCTATTCGGACGTTCATACACTTCATTCGGGGTACCGATTTGAACGATTCGCGATTGATTCATGACTACTATGCGATCAGCCATCGTTAAAGCTTCCTCCTGATCGTGTGTCACCATTATTGTCGTCATCCCAAATTGCTTATGCAGACGACAGATTTCACGTCGCAGCTTCACACGAACCTTTGCATCAAGAGCAGATAAGGGCTCATCCAACAGCAAACAATCCGGTGAAAAGGCGAGTGCTCTCGCTAGAGCTACGCGCTGTTGTTGACCTCCTGATAATTGTGAGGGTACTTTATTGCACTGTTCCGCTAATTCAACTAATCCTAGCAGCTCATCCACGCGATCTACGATTTGGGACTTGGTTAATCGATTGCGAAGTCCATATGCAATATTTTCGGACACCGTTAGATTAGGGAATAACGCATATGATTGAAACATCATGCCGAAGTTCCGCTTTCCAGCAGGTACAGAGGTGATATCTTTTCCCTCGATGGTCAAATGGCCCCCATCCGCTTTTTCAAGACCCGCAAGGATACGCAGCAAAGTCGTTTTACCGCATCCGCTTGGTCCCAACAGACAGATAAACTCATGCTGATAAATATCTAGATTTATTTCCTGCAGCGCCTTTTGCTTCCCAAATTGTTTCGAAAGATTGCGAAGCGATAAATACCCTTTTTTCATAACAACTGCTCCTTTTTAACTAAATTACGCAAATAAATCGCTCGAAAATGGGAAGGATGCCACACATCGGCATCCCGTAATAATCCACCTCTATTTTTTCGGCTCTGACTTGGAATCGTATTTCTTTGTCCAATCTGCCAGCACGGATTCACGGTCTCTCGCAGCTTGGTACAAATCTAACTTGCTCAATTGTGAAACTGGATCTTTACTGTAACCATCCGGAATAATATTTCCATCTTGTTTAATACTTAAGATCGCGTAATTTTTATTGTATTCCTTCATCGGCTCCGCGCTAATCGCCCAATCCAAGAACAATTTCGATTCAGGCTTAATATCTTTCTTACTCACTAAAGCATTTGCTTCCATATCCCAGCCTGATCCTTCTTTAGGAAAAATAACTTCAACCGGGGATCCTTTCTTCTTCTCCTGGATGCCGCTATATCCATATGAGATACCGATCGGAGCTTCTCCTGAAGCTGCCATTTTCGCCGGCTTGGATCCGGATTGGGTATACATCATCATGTTATCATGCAATTTATCCATAAAAGTCCAAGCTTTATCCTTACCATACAATTGGATAAGTGCATTCACAGTCAAGTATCCTGTTCCTGAGGATGCAGGATTCGGCATTGCAATTAATCCTTTATATTCCGGCTTACCTAGATCCTCGTACGATTGGGGAATGGCCAAGTGACGTTTTTCCATTTCCACCTTATTTACAATGATGGCTGTTTCCCAGATATCAATACCAACCCATTTTGGAATACTCGATTTATCTTTAAATTCAGGGAGTACCTTATCGACACCTTTAGGCGCATACGGCTCCAGCATTTTTTGATCATCCATAACGAGCAAGCTTGTTGCGGCCAATCCCCAGATGACGTCAGCTTGAGGATTTTCTTTTTCTGCAATTAACTTGGCTGTCATAATTCCTGTCGAATCACGAACAATATTCACTTTAATTGAAGGATATTGCGCCTTAAATGAAGTAAGATAGGTTTTAATTTGTTCATCTTCCATTGCGGAATATACCGTGATTTCTGCCGCTTTGCTTGCAGCAGCTGTTGCTGCCGGACTCGCTTGGTTGCTGGTTGGAGCCGTACTTGCCGGCTTTGCTGTACCGCACCCTGCCAATAAACCAGTAATAAGTAACATAGACCCAAGTGATTTCCATTTCGTTTTCATAGTTAATCCTCTTTTCTCGATATCATAGTTTTGAAATGATTCTACTTCGATTGTTATGGTTTGTACGAATGAATCAAGTAGAAAAAGACCCCTCAATTCGTTCAATATATTTTGAATTAATAAGAAATTGTTGCGTTTTATTTCCTATTGTTCATTCCGTACAAAAAATATTGTACACTAATAAATTCCTTTTTGTGTCAACCTAGCGTTAACTCACCGTTAAGATTATGTAAAGAATCAATTACATTTTCCTAGTTATCTCTAGTGTTATTTTGCTATAATATATGTAATTCAAACAAAATCCATTGAATCTATTAGTCGATCAAGAATAGGAAGTGAACATTCAAATGTCTCAAAAAGAAGGAAATTACGCAACAGAACAAAGGGGACGTATCAGACAAAATATCATTGATGCTATTGCAGAGACGATGGATTTGTACGGGGCAACTCATTCTTCTGGACAATTGTACGGGATTATGTTCTTTGAAGATCGGCCAATGACGCTAGATGAGATGAAAATTCGAATGAATATGAGTAAAAGCAACATGAGCTATGCGGTTAGATCATTAGTAGAATCTCAAATGGTAAAAAAACTAGAGGAAAAACAGGAGAGAAAAGAACTGTATGCTGCTGAGGTTGATTTTTTTCTGGCGTTTCAAAACTTCTTTACACTTAAGCTCCAGCGTGAAATCAATGTAATGACAGAGTCCATAAGTAAAGCTCTTCCTGAATTGACAGAATTGATTCTTGACCAACATATATCGGACCAGGAGCGTAATCTTGCACTTCAAGATTTATATAAACTTCGGCATGGACAAACCTATTACGAATGGCTTCAGCAGTTTGTCAATGCCTTGAAGCGTGGAGAATATTTCAAAGATTTCTCTTCTCCAATCGACTGCTAATCATCCCAAATTGACATAGCTCCGCTGATTGAGTTACAAAAAACATCGAAATCCCATTTTATATGCTATGACCCGGAAGAAAGAACGTTAAGAAAATAGCGCACCATCCGGGTTGTACTTCTTCCACCCTATCCGATCCAAGCATATTCATACAAGCCTGTTCCCCACGATCGCGGACCATGATTGACAATACCGCGGAGCAATCCCCCCTGCGCTATCACCACAAATAGCTTCCAAACTTTCATATATAAAAGTAACAAAATTCATTATCTTTCTACGTATATCTCATCGAAATGCCTCTCCTTAAGGTGTAAAGCGCCTGGTGCAACGCTTTTTAACATGACACTACCTCAGCTGTAACCTGTTGTTCATGGTCCGTTCATTTTCGATGCCTATACTTTGGTCTATACGAAGGAGGCTAAACGCTATGTATCTAGCTATTCGAGAAATGCGGTTTGCTAAAGGTAGGTATTCATTAATCGCTACAATTATGGTGCTGGTCGCGTTTCTTGTTCTATTTGTCACCGGACTCGCACAGGGACTTGCGTATGATAACGCCGCTTCTGTCAAAAATATGGATGCAACACATTTTATTTTTCAACAGGATTCTAATCACCGTTTTACCCGATCTCAGATCAATCAGAATCAGCTTGAAAAGGCCGGCTTAATCGTAGGCCAAGAGAACGCAGAGCCACTTGGTGTGAAAATGACAACGGTTATTCCATCTGGAGAAACTGGGAAAATCGATGTTACGCTGCTCGCGGTTAATCTCAATAGCTGGCTGGCGCCAGCAATAACTGAGGGTTCCCCACTTTCCGATCAAATAAAAGGAAAAGTTCTAGTTGATCAAAAGTTGGCTGATTCTGGCGTCAAAATTGGCACAATCCTTGTAGATCAAGCTTCCGGTATAAAATGGACGGTAGGCTGTTTTGTTAAAAACGAGTCCTTCAGTCATACGCCGGCAGTCTTTCTAAATAAGCAGGATTGGCTTTCACTTCAAACACAGTCACTTACTACTCAAGGCACTGAATCAGTTGCTGACAGTAACATTTACAATGCAATCGCCATTAAAGCGTCTAAAGAAAAAGCGAAAGAACTTCAGTCCGCGCTGCCAAATACAGAAGTGATCAAGAAGTCTGATGCCGTATCCGCGATTCCTGGTTACAAAGAAGAGCAAGGCTCGCTGATGATGATGATCGTCTTCTTGTTTGTTATCTCTGCTTTTGTATTGGCAGTATTCTTTTATGTCATCACGATTCAGAAAACCAGTCAATTTGGTATCTTGAAAGCCATCGGTACACGTACTGCCTATCTAGCTAGAAGCGTAACACTGCAGGTGTTGGTTTTATCGGTCGCCAGTTTGCTCCTTAGTGTCCTGTTAGTTACATTGTTTGAGGCCATATTGCCAAGCTCTATGCCATTCCAATTAGGTTTCTCCACCTTGCTACTTACTTGCTTGTCTTTTGTAACCATGTCTTTGGCCGGGTCACTATTTTCCGTGTGGAAAGTCGCCAAAATTGACGCATTGGATGCGATTGGGAGGACAGCAGCATGACAAACAGACTTGTCTTACAGGAGATTACACGTACTTTTGAGGATGGCGGTATCGAAAGAACGATTCTGGATAAACTAAATCTTGAGGTCGCCGAAGGTGAGCTGGTCGCCGTAATGGGCCCTTCAGGCTCGGGCAAAAGTACATTTCTTTCCATAGCAGGAGCACTACTTGAACCAACGAGCGGGCATGTTCTTCTCGATGGTGAATCCATTATAAGCAAAAACAAGCAAGAACTATCTGAGCTTCGACTTCAAAAAATCGGGTTTATTTTTCAAAGTGCCAACTTGATTCCCTACTTGAAAATTGATGAACAATTAATTCTTGTAAGCAAGTTAGCAGGGATGGAAAAGTCGAAGGCAGCCAAACGAGCAAAAGAGTTACTCGATAAGATGGGATTGTCTCATCGTCGTAATGCCTATCCGGAGAAACTCTCTGGAGGAGAGCGTCAACGTGTGGCTATCGCAAGAGCCATGATGAATGACCCTGCTGTCCTGTTCGCCGATGAACCAACAGCCAGTCTAGATGCTTCTCGAGGGCTCGATATCGTAAGTATGATCGCCAAGCAAGTCAAGGATCAGCGAAAGAGCGCGGTGATGGTTACGCATGATGAGCGAGTACTGCCTCTTTGTGATCGCGTACTTTTTCTTGAGAATGGAAAACTAATCGAGAAATAAAAAAAAGAAAACAGAGCGCGCAACGTTGCGTACTCTGTTTTTAATTTCCTATAGTGGTCGTATCATAGCACTCTCGTGATCCATCCTGATATTCGACAATCACACCGAAAGATGGATCTGTCCCGATGATTACTATCCCTTTTTCAGAGAACAGAATCGTCGTATTTATCTCTTTGGCATAGTAAGTCCAACTAGCTGTTAAGGAGCCTGCATTCCCATTGGAAGTTTTTAACAGTAGCAACGCATGATCATCTACATTCGTAGGCTTGTGCAAGGTTGAGCACAAAGCCCCCACTTCGCTGAAACGATCAACCAGCAGCCACTGCAGCAAATCAACTTTATGGATGCCTAAATCGCCTAGTGCGCCTGAAAAGGCATGCTCTTGACTAGCTATTTTTGCCATCCACGCTCCAATGCTCGGGTCCTGAGTGCCCAAACGTTGTGCTAAAACTAAGTACTTTGCCTAATTTACCGCTTAGTAGAATTTCCTTCGCTTTGCGATGTACCGGCATAAACCGCTGATTACTTCCTCAAATCTGGTATGGTTTTTCAAAGGATAGATGTAGGGAATGTGTAGAAATGGCAAGACATCCACAACCTGATGAATGTTGTACGTAAAGTGCCACCAAAGGAATTCAGTCTCTTCCTCACTATCTTTGTATTGATCATGCTTGAGATGAGGAGGTATAAAGATAACGGTTCCAGGCAGCAAATTATATATCTTATCCTGCACTTTCAGCTTGGCAGATCCTTTACGTATATAAGTCATCATATAGTACTCTTCAAAAATCCGATCGCGATAGTTCATCTCATTTCGATGATGGCTATCAAATTTTAGGATTTTTAAATCTGCTATTTCCAGCAGTGCGGAGATCACATCTGTTAACACCCGTGCCACATCCTTCTTACGGACATCTCTTTTCGATTACCATTATACGCCATTTGTTGGCCTGGTTCACGATACGATGCGATCATAAATCAAATCCCAAAAAAATCCTTCGTTGTTTGTGCTGTTGCATCTGAAACTTCCTGGGCAGATCTACCCAGACATGCAGCAACTGTCGCTGCAATGTGCGGGAGAAAAGCAGGCTCATTGCGGCCATCCTGCGGCTTTATGGGCAAATCCCTTGGGGTAAGAAATGGCGCATCGGTTTCTAGCATTAAACGATCTAATGGTATTTTCTTCACCAACTCACGCAAGTGCTTGCCTCTACGTTCATCGCAAATCCAGCCTGTAATTCCGATATAAAATCCTAGCTGTAGATAAACCTGCAGTTCTTGCAGCGATCCCGTAAAGCAATGGACAACAGCCTTTTTAATTGAACCGACATACGGCTTCATGAGACGAACGAAATCATAATGAGCTTCTCTCTCATGCAGGAAAAGCGGCATTTGCAGCTCGCAGGCAAGCTGAATCTGTTCCTCAAACCATTTCCGTTGTACATCGCGAGGTGAAAAATCACGGTTATAATCCAGTCCACATTCACCAATAGCAACCACTTGAGGCAGCTTCGCCAGTTGACGCAGCTTATCCATCGTGTGCGCTTTGCAATTGCGTGTGTCGTGCGGATGTATCCCTGCTGTCGTAAATAATTTCCCAGGAAATCTACTTGCATATCGCGACGCATCGTCGCTGCTTCTTATGCTTGTGCCCGTCAATAGGAGTGGGGTCACTCCCGACGCAACTGCCCTTGCAACCACCTCGTCGCGGTCTTGATCAAAAGAGCGATGCATTAAATTCACACCTATGTCGATAAGTTGATTAGTCATTGTAGTGTGCCTCCTCTCACATGTTTCATTTAGCACCTTTTACTGTCGCCATAGGTTTACATTTAGCTACAACTTTAGCTAAGCCCGCTCCGACGACACTTTCAATAATCTGATCCACATCTTTGTATGCTTGAGGCGATTCATCTAGAATAGACTCTAACGACCTTTGGTTTACTACAATTTCCTCATCCGTACCTACTCGCATGGAAGAAGCAAATTCATTCAGGGTAATCAATCTTTTCGTCGCACTCCGTGAGCGAATTCGTCCTGCTCCATGACAAATGGAGTGAAAGTTGGCTTTGCCATCCGTTGCTCCTACCATAATGTAGGATGCTGTCCCCATTGAACCCGGAATCAGTGCGGGGTGACCTGTTGTTAAATAAGGCTGTGGGTTATCAGGATGCCCGGGTGGAAGCGACCTCGTTGCCCCTTTGCGATGAACAAAATAGGACTGCCCTTCATGCTTTTCCTCCCACGCGTAGTTATGCATAAGATCATACAAAGTGGTCATTTCAAACTTCGAGCCAAACACATCTTTTCCAGCCTCCCGAATGGCATAGGCAATCAAGTGGCGATTTACAACCGCATAATTGAGCGCTGAATACATCAGATTCACATAAGTCTGAGCTGCCGAATGTTCTAAAGGTGCAAACAACAGCTTAGGATCGGCCGTTCCTAATCCGTTCATCCGCATTACCTTCAACATGTCACTGCTGCAAGTTTGACTCACAGAGCCACCCCATGCGCGCGATCCCGAGTGAATCATAATGACCACTTGACCATCAAATAGTCCCCAGGCTTCAGCCACCTCCCTGTTCTCTTCCGCAATTTCAATCGACTGAATTTCTGCAAAATGGTTCCCATTCCCCAGCGTCCCAAGCTGACGATGTGATCGATGCCAAACTTGGCTCGACAATCGATTCAAGGCATTTTCATCCATTGAAAACTTACTGCTCTCTACATGTGTAAGCGATGTCGCCTTACGAGGTGTATAGCCGTCGGGTATATACTTCTTTGGAAGTCCATGCAGTCCTTTGGTGACGATGTGTTCCAATCGAATGTCAGAGAAATGGCCACGCGCGTGATCTTCAACGGGCAAATACTTCTCGATCGTCTTCACCAGCTTGCGGCGCAGCTTCACTTCCTTTAATTCATCTTTATGCAAATTCGTCATATGCACGCGCATGCCACAACCAATATCGCTGCCAACAATGGACGGTGATACATATCCGTTATGCATATTCCAAACCGCTGTCGTGCCTATACATGTACCAACACCGACATGTACGTCAGGCGTATAACTCATATACACTTGATTGGGTATCTGCAAATTGTTGTTGGCCATCTGAAATACTTGGTAGTCTAACGCATTAAACAACTCAGATCCTGCGTACACATGGACGACTCCTGATGGGAGCTGGACCTGCCTACTATAATTTTCTTTCATTCGTTATGTTCCTCTCTATTTCCCTTATGATGTGGACGCAAAAAAGCCATAGACCAACATCGTCTACGGCTATATCATGTCAAATTTAAACTAGGCGTACGTAATGCGTACCTACGTATTCGTCACAAATCCGGTTGAGACCGATGGGATAAATTGCTTTTCAGTTGTCAGGTTATTGATAGAAATTTGATTGCGAATCATATCGTCGGCCTCCTTTCCATTCATTTACAAACATCATACGAGTCAAAGGTAAGAACTGTCAATCCATCTGCGGCGGAAAGATTAATTATAATGATCATGTCTATTAATAAAATTTATCAGTTCTTGGACATGTTTCTTTCTCCAACAAATGAGTTCAACTGCTCCAATAAGTTGCCTCCACCGTTAAAAGAAATCGTCCCGATTTTCTCACAAATCTTCTCAAGGAACTCCAGCTCCTTTAGGCGAAACAGGGTTTGGTTCTCATCCATAAGCTTAGCCGTATTCAACAGGCTTCTCGTAGAAGCTGTCTCCTCACGCCGCGTAATGAGATTGGCTTGCGCTTTCTTCTCAGCCAACAAGACCGTATTCAGGATATCCTTTATATCGCCTGGCAAAATAATATCTTTCACACCGGCTGACAAGAACTGTACGCCATAATCTACACTTTTCTCATTCAAGCGTGTCAAAACGTAACTGGAGATTTCTTGTTTCATTTTCAGCAAATCATCTAATTTCAAAGTACCCACATACTCACGTAAGACAAGCTGCAGCCCAATGTACATTTGATCTTCAAACGATTTGATTTCAAGCGCTCGAAGTGGGTTCATAATACGATATTGGCATACAAAGTTAAGTCGCAGGGTTACCTTATCCTCCGTCATCATTTCTTGCCCTGTCATATCCATTTGCTGTTGACGCAGATCAATGGTTTTCACAGATACGCCAATTGGTCCCCTCCAAAAATAATATCTGCCAGGAGCCAGCTCTTTTTGCATGACATGGTTATAAAACAGAACGCCACACTCGTGATTAGCCACATCAAAGGTTTGATAGTAACTACTTATCTTAGGAAGGATCGCGAGATCAATTTCATTAGGTAATTCAGGCTGACGGATATCTACACGAAGATAGGTGTGCTTCTTCAAAACATTCCAAAAAGCATAGCTTCCAGTTGTCAACAATTCAACGAGCTTGCCATCTTCATAATGCAGGACATATTCATGGTCTTGAACCTGTATGATATCCAGCTCTTGAATGAGTATATCGTCATGTATAAACAATGGCAGATCTTTCCCTTCTACATGAAAACGGTGCATGACATTTAAAATCTCAACATGATCATCCGAAAAGGGTGACAGGCGATATGTGCCTGGTTGTAAGCTTTTATAGTAGCTGCCTTTACGAAAAAGCAGTCCTCGTTCGTCATTTTGAATCGTCACTTTTTTAAACATGGTAAACCTCCTTGAAGGGTAGATCACGTAGTTGGAGTCCTCCTGCGCTTAGGGCGGAGTTCTGCTTAAGAATACAAGTCATGTATAACGCCATTCGAAAACTAGTTGGAGACGTTGGGTTTCACTATTAAACCGTAATCTGCCCGCCATTTACAAACGGTTTTAAGCATGCTTGCAATCGGTATCTGCAGACTGCATAGCCGTAGCGCAGTGTGCCATTTGAAAGCCACAGAAGACTCCAGTACACGATCATTTAGGGTTTTTACAGCTAGATTAATCGTTCAACACGATTGGGGATTCGAACCCCTTCACCAGGGAAATGTAGGCCGAAATGAACATTACAGTATACAAACACATAGAAATGTGTTGCACTGCTGGACGATTTGAAATCCTAGCCTAGGTAAAGTCATCCGTACCTACATTCAAATTTATGAATATACGTCCATTGACGTCTATCATCACTACCATTTTCTAAACACCTTTAATCGCAACCATCGGCTTACAAGTCGCCACCACATCAGCTAATGATGCACCCACAACACTATCAATAATTTGATCCACATCTTTATAGGCTTGCGGACATTCATCAAGGATGGTTTGCAGGGAGCGATGATTAACCAATATCTCATCATCCGTCCCAACTTTCATAGATTGTGCGAATTGATCAACGGTGACAAGCTCTTTGGTTGCTTTCCGTGATCTCGCTCTGCCCGCACCGTGACAAATGGAGTAGAAGTTCTTCACCCCTTCGTCTCTCCCCACCATAATGTAGGATGAGGTTCCCATAGAACCAGGGATTAATGCCGGATGACCCGTCTCTCTATAGGGGGCTGCATTCAGGAAATGACCTGGCGGCAGCGCTCTAGTCGCACCCTTCCGATGCACAAGCATCGGTTGATTGCGGTGAAATTCCTTTAGCGCGTAGTTATGCATGAGGTCATACAAGACTGGCATTTCCATATTTTCGCCCAATACTTCTCGGAACGCTTCTTGCACACCGAAGGCAATCATATGACGATTACTGACTGCAAAGTTTAGAGCGGAATACATGAGATTTAAGTAGGTTTGCCCTTCATGACTTGCAATTGGCGCGTATAAGAGATTCCGATCTGGATTGACAACACCCCAGCTGTACATCGCTTCTCTGAACACCTTGGTGAATTCTTGCCCCAACATAGCTCCCCATGCACGAGAGCCAGAATGAATCATCACGACAACCTGACCATCGAATAAGCCCCATTTTGCCGCCAAATCCTTCTGAGCCTCCGCCACTTCGAGATACTGAATCTCGATAAAATGGTTCCCACCACCGAGCGACCCAAGCTGCCCGTGGGCATATTTGCGGATTTTTTCCGGCAACCTTGCAAGGTAGTCATGATCAAATTTGAACGTTGACTCTTCGACATGTGTCAGCCACTGTTCAGCTGTTATATATTTCGCTGGGAGTCCTTTTAAACCGTTTTTGACGACATCCATGATATCGATATCTGCATAATTCGTATTGGTACGCTCGTTGGTTGGGACATATTTCTCGATCGCTTTAATTAATGCTCTACGAACACCTTTGTCTTGCATATCACGTTTATGCAGAGATGTCGTGTGCACACGCATGCCACAGCCTATGTCCACCCCTACAATGGAAGGGGAAACGAACCCATCTTTCATACTCCAAACTGCCGTTGTCCCAATGCATGTACCAATACCAACATGGGCGTCAGGCGTGTAGCTCATATGCATATTGCGCGGAATCCGCAGGTTATTATCTGCCATTTCAAATACTTTGTTTTCAAAAGATTGAAACACATCCGGATTAGCAAACACATGAAGATTGCCATGCTCTAGATTCATTTCGTAATGATTACCGCCGTGCACCATTGTTTTCATATCCATTTGGTTAACCTCCGTTTTTCTTCTAGAGCTATCTTCGCTTATTTCCCTACGCACGAACAGGGTGAAAGTATGACGACAGGTGAGAATTTTAGCATTTTCTTCCAACATTGCTCGGCAACCTATAAATCTTTAGCCGCATCAAATAATAGTAAAAAAAACGTCCCATCAGGGACGCTCTCAGCATATTGTGGTCGGTTTATGAAATTACATCCTCCAGTCGACGATCCGGCGATGTCCCAAGCTCTCGTTGCAGCAATTGCTCCAATTCGCGATACTGCCTCATCGCTTCATTTTTTCGTCCGAGCTCTGCATATAACTGCATCATTTTGTAATGAATATCTTCCCTCATATCATCGATCTTCAGTATTTCACTGTAGAAATGCAGCGTTTGCTGCGGACGATCATGGTTCCGATGATGCTGAGCAGTCTGCTCCAATACATCTATAAACTGATGCTCTAATGATCGACTTAGCTCGATGGCCCACTCATAGGATCTGCCTTGCAGTAGAGGTCCCTTATAAAGAGCTTCCGACTCTTCCAACAGAGCCGCGCTCTCACCGGGCGATCGTCTAAGTTCCTTCATTAATCGCTCAAACTCATATAGATCGCACCTCAGGTCGTCCGTTTCCAAGCGAATCTCGTTGCCAGCTGTTGTAATCCCGCCGCCCGACCGGTCGTATCCAATCGCTTTGCGGATAGCGTACAGCGTTGAATTCAAATTTTTCATTGCGTTGTCCGGGGCTAAATCCTGCCACAACATGTCCGTCACTTCTTCCCGGGTGACCGTTCTTTTGCAAGCTAGGAAAGCAAATAATTCCTCAGTTTTCGGACTTCGCAATCGAACTGTCTCTTTCTTTCCTTCGCTCGTACGGCGGATAATTTTCAAACCTCCGAACAATTGAACGTCCAGATTCGGGATGGGTTCCTCCTGACGACGAACCCTTCGAATCTTCTCCATGGTGACTGCCAGCCTCTCCGACGTAACGGGTTTTACGATATAATCCAGCACGTTAATTTCATAGGCCCTAACGGCATGCTCATCAGAACCTGTCACTAACACAATATCGATATTTCGCCGCATCTCGGTTAACAACACCGACATTCTCATTCCGTTTATATCGGGCATGGAGATGTCAAGAAAAGCGACATCGACGTCATGCTCTTTTGCATATTCATATCCTTCCTGAGGATCTAAGAATGTTTCGATGCTTCCGATTCCACCCATTTCAGACAAGAGGCGCTTCAATCTTCTTATCGCCATTTCCTCGTCGTCTATGATCATTAAGCGCAGCATTCGCTACGTCACCTCTCTTTCTAAAATGTGGCTTGTCGACAGTTCCATCTCAACGCGCGTACCTATGCCTTCCTGACTATCGATGCGCAATGTCGTGCCATACAGCAAACGCAGCCGTTGGCTAATATTCCATAAACCGATGCCTCCGACTTCCGTATCTGGCTTCAAGATTGACTTCAACTGATATTCATTCATGCCGCAGCCATTGTCTTCGATACGTACTAATACACCGCCTCGTGCCCCTTCGATAACGGTCAATTTCACCGTCCCGCCTTTCGAACGGGACATCACGCCGTGTCGAATCGCATTCTCCACAATCGGCTGAATGACGAGAGGGGGGATCATCACCCCCAAATTTGCCTCTAAGACGTATTCCACCTTCAGTCTCGTACCAAATCTCGCCTGTTCAATGGCGACATAAGATTTGACGAGCTCCAACTCGTTCTCCAGCGTAGTCATCGCTTCGAGGTGCTTGAAATCAAAGCTACTTCTCAAATAACGCGATAGTCGAAGTGTGAGCTGCTCGGCCTGTTCGGCATCGATTACACACAGTTCGGCAATGGCCGTAAGCGCGTTATACAGAAAATGCGGCTTGATCTGCGACCGTAAAAAAGCGATCTCTGCATTCCTAGCCAGCTTGACTGATGATTTCAGCTCGGTCAAGTTACGTACACGAGCCATGAGCTCCTCCGATTCAAATGGCTTCGCCACGACATCATTCGCTCCGTTCTCCAGTGCGATCCGAATATCCTCGCTGCTATTGCGGGCCGTCAGCACGAGCACCGGCAGTTCGAACGGCGAGAATCTTTCTCGAATACGCCCAAGCACTTCGTAGCCGGACATGTCCGACATGATAAGCTCCAGCACGACAAGAGAGATATCCGGATGACTGAACAACGTTTCCAAGGCCAATTGCCCTCGGTCGACAACGATGTAGGTACGCCCTTCCAGCTTGAACATGTTCATCATGCTTTGCAGATTCGCAAAGTCATCATCCACCAGCAGAATAGGCTCCTTTTCCTTCCCGGCAACAAAAAGAGGATACGCAGGAGGGGGTACGCTGACAGTTCCGGGCAAAGGCGATGCAACGGATTCAGCCAACTTTCCGTCTTCACCCGATTCCTGCTTCTGTCCTGCCAGCGGCAGTGTAAAGCGGAACGTTGCCCCCTGGCTCGGCTCTGAATCAACCTCGATATGTCCGCCGTGCAGCTCTACCAGACGCTTCGTAATGCTTAGTCCGAGTCCAGCTCCGCCGTATTCAGCCGCTCCTCCCTGCTCGAAATCCAGGAAAATGCGTTCGCGCATATCCGCAGCGACTCCAATTCCGGTATCGCTCACACGTACCTCCATCCATTCTCCCCTCACTTCAGCGCTCACTTTGACGACACCTCGATCGGAAAACTTAATCGCATTACCGATCAAATTGTGCAAAATTTGAATGAGGCGATTGCCGTCCGCATAAGCGAGAGGCAGATGATCCGGCAAGCCGTTGATGAGCTTCGTGCTTCTGCCCTCCAGCAAAAAGACGTGAATCTGGATAACCGACTCGACATACGATTTCACATCAACTGCGTTTCGTTGAAGCGCCAAATCACCGTGCTTGAGCCTCGAGTAATCGAGCAATTCATTAACGAGCATCATCAGCCTTCTGCCGCTTTCTACCACAATGGACACATTGCGAGCCTGCGTATCTGTAAGCGGACCCTCCACTCCCTTAAGCAATGACTGGGAAATATTGACGATGGCATTCAACGGCGTTCGCAGTTCATGGGAGGTGTTCGACAGAAAGTCGTCTTTGATTTTATCAAGCCGCTGTAGTTGATCTTTCATTTTGTCAATCGTCTGATACGCTTCAAAAAAACGAAGTACAACAACAGGTACCATAACGACATTGAAAATAATAATGCAAATCTGAGCCAGCCAGGCGCTTTTGTGAATGCCTAATCCGAAAAGGATAACATCCAGTGAATACATATTAATCATTAAAACGGCAACGCACAGCATCAGCAATTTAAACCGTGATCCCCGCTCACCTCGTACAAATAATTGCGCAGCTATAAGGAAATTCCAGACTTGAACGATTTGATATAAGGCGACAACATAGACCTGAATTGGCGTATAGGCACGGATGGATATCAACGGAATGATGACCATAAATCCGATTAGCGCGAATGACACGACTTGCGCAATCCTGAGCGACAGCTTACTACGATGCAAATCGTAAAAAAATAACGCCAGTGCCAGGCAAGCAGCAACCGAGACGAAATCCTTCATTTTATATAAGACTTCGAAAGAGAATCTGCCCTCCAACAGAAAAAACAGCGACCGCTCTCCCATTAGCCCATGGTAAAGTCCGAACAACAGACAGATGGACGCCAACAGCACAAGCGAATAGTCTCTGATGCGATAAGCGAAAGCAGCCACGAAACAGATCAAGTAAATCAACGCCAGCGTTCCTAGGATAGCTAGTACGACGAAATCCTTGCTGAGCGCTAGCTGCCGTTCTGCAATCAATCCGTCGGCTGACCCTAACCGCAACGAGTCAACCAAACCTGAATTTACATAATCGTAGTTAGCTACCTGCACGATAATTTCGATACGGTTCGTATTCGCGGAAAAAACGCCTAGCTGCGGATGGTTACCCGCACGATAGCCTGTTTTGTCGCCGGACAATTGCCCATCCTCCATCAGCATACGTCCATTCACATAAATCTTGCTGGCAAAACGAATATTCGTTTTTTTCAACGCTAACTCACCGGTATAGGAAAGTCCAGTCAGTACCATCCTGTACGTTGACGACCCATACACCGGCAGCTTGACGCCGTTAATTAGCTTCCCGTTCCACGGGGATGGGACTTTTATATAAGAAATTGCGCCGTCATTAGGCAAGCTAGACGGCTGCAAGAAATCATCCGGTTCTAGCAATTGGTTCCAGTAGAACTCCCATTCGCCATCCAATGGAATGACCGGATCAGCGTCGGGATTCCACTGCTTGAGATCCAAAACTCCATGCTGCACGACCCATTGGCTGTGGTGCTCGCCGCCTCCGATCTTCCCGGAAAGAGGAACGAGCGAAAAACCGATCAATCCGATCAGACTGACAAATAAGACCCTTGCAAACCAATTCATTCTTTCGTTTCGAATCACACTCAATTCCTCCTTCCTGTACGATTACTTAACGATATAAACTATTTCGTTATCGCCACCGTGAATTCCTATTTGACATGCGTCCTAAAATAATAAAAATAAAACCGCTTCGCTGCTAGCGAAGCGGTTTCTGTAGCTGAACGAAATGAAACTAGATGAGCTCCGATTTTTGAAGCAGACGCTGCACAATAGAAGCAACTTTGAATTAACTTTTCGACAGTAATCCGTATTATTATACAAATACCGGATAAACAAGAGATGAACAAAATGGCATTTACAAACCCAAGCAGGCATACATGATATTTTTTAAACGCGGATGCACGTAGGGCTCCTGATTGTTCAGCAAATGCTGTGCATACATGACGGTCAGTTGTGAATCCGGATCCATGATGGCCAAGCATCCGCCTGCACCGCTCCAGCCAAATTCGCCGAGCGGACTCAGCGATCCACTGTCTGCTTTGGAGACATGCGTTCTGACGCCCAGTCCATAACTATAACCTTTCAGTTGCTCCCAGGAGAAATCGTCGCGTATACGCTCGGACAAATAGTTCGCCCGCATCAGGTTCACTGAAGCCGGCGACAGAATGCGTATGCCATTCGGGCTCGTTCCCTGATTGGTCAGCCCATTTAGAAACAGAACGTAGTCGCTTACGGTAGACAGCAACCCCGCCCCGCCGCTTTCGAATTCCGTACCGATCCGATACGCGTTCCCATCCTTGCGTATGGGCTTGCCTAACGCTTCGTTATACGTATACTGAGGAGCCAGACGGCTTTGTTGCTCGCCCGAAAGAGCGAAGCCCGTATCCTGCATATCCAATGGTCCGGTTATTTCCTCCCGGATATATGTGCTGAATCGTCTTCCATCCACAACCTCGACGAGTGCTGCAAGGACATCATGGCACAAGCTGTAATTCCATCGTGTACCTGGTTCGAATAGAAGCGGCTCCTTCGCGAGCGCCGCTGCAAAGGAACGGGTCGGTACTTTGCCATTTGTCCGTGTCACAACATCCTTGATGGAAGGCGCTCCGAGGTCATAGGAGAAACCAGCCGTCATGGTAAACAGATCACGCACCCTGATGGGCTGCTTTGCCCTCTCGCGTATGACTTCTCCGTCCGACAAAGTCTTCTGCACAAACATTTCAGTGAATTCCGGCAAATACGCTGATAGCGGGTCGTTCAGTAGCATAGCTCCCTTCTCAACGAGCCGAAGTGCAGCAACGCACGTCATGATCTTCGTCATCGAATAGATATTGATGATCCGTCTATCATCAATTGGTGTCCTCTCTTCTAGGTTGACGTAGCCGTTACGATAACGGAAAACCGTTTCATTCCGGTACATGACAAGCACCTCCGCCCACGGGATGCGCCAGGAAGTGATGCTGTCGATAAATTGAGATAGCGGTTTGAAGTCCATGATACCTCACCTTTTTCCGAATAATTGATTTTTTCCTGTGCCTTGAGCAACCCCATCACGTGTCATTCGTAATCGACAACAACCATCTGATGGCACTCCAGCTTAGGTACTGTGTAGAAAATCGTCCCATCCTCTTGCCTGAAAGGGAGCGATTCCATCTGCGGTGCCAAATAGACCTTCTTCACGCAATTGGAAGTTCGAACGGAAACCTCGACGTCATAGATTGGAACAATATCCTCGATCACTTCGACGTTTTTTCCTCTGCGGACAGGGGACGCATACAGCAGATGATTGACCAGACGCTTCTCTTCCTTTTGTTCTTGCAGCGTGACGACACCTTGGGCCGGTAGATTTGTTTGCAATGTCCTGTCAGGAAGCAGACGATTCAACGCATACAAGACCGCTTCCTTCAATATCAGACTGCCTTTGGTTGCATAATCTTCGAATAGGTTCCAGGCGATATACATACCGCTTTCACTTTCGACCATACCTGGTCCTCCATATGCATAACTGCTTGGCGTATGCTGATGCGAGCAGAAGGTTAACATATCGCGGTTAAAATAGGGATTTTCACGGTGTGCCAGCTCCAATCCGCCAGCGAGCTCGATTTGCTGCCCCTGAGAATAGAAAATATACGAAGCTTCACTCAGACTTCCTGGCTTGAACAGTGGCCGGAAATAGTCGGGACGGTAGGGGTTTTCCCCTAAATGCCGCACCCCGAAGTCAATTGCGAATCGAGTGCCCTCTGGATCCAGTCCGGACCAGCCCGTAGCTAGAATTTTACCACCCTGAAGCAAGAATTGCTCCAGTTTCCTTCGCAGCGTATCATCTACCGCTACATAATCCGGCAGGACCAACACCTTATAGGCTGTAAAGTCATTCTCCTGATCGATGACATCAAACAGGAACTTCCCCTCAAGCAACATGCGTACGGCCCCTACGTCGGAATCCAACGAGCGCCCGGATTCCGCTTTTGCCTTCGGATGCATGCCGGTTGCTTCCAATGTCAGCAGCGCTACATCCGCAACATTCATCGCCTTTACGCACCACGCCTCCTTGGACTCGACCTCACGATAGGCCGCTCCGATCAGAGCATACGTCGCTTCATCCATGTACCCGTCGGGATGCAGCTGATCTCCGATTGAGCAGCGGGCGCCATTGGCGATGCTGAGCGCTGTTTCGTAACGGAGAGCGTTTGGGTGCTTATAACCGCCAAATTCTCCCCAAGATGTGTGGAATTTTCCGGTCATGCCGAGAAAATCGACACCAAGCGTTTGCGCGTACCTAGCCGAAAGTGGGAAGTGGTCATAGCCCCATCCTCCAGTCGGCAGCGATTCCAGTTCCAAATGGGTATTCATACGAATCAGATCGCGACGGCCGCGCGCAATGTGTCCGCCATTGTGGAAGATAGGCAGCCCCTGCTTAATCGATTCAACCGTGTCCTTCACCCTTGCCGTATAAGTAGCGTACGTTTTCTCCCAGAGGCTTCGCATTACGCTTTCATCCCTTGGATCCTTGCCCATCCGCCTTACGCTCTCTACACAGTTATGACAGTAACATTTACGGACTCCAATGATATCCAAAAACAGGCCGTCTAGATCATATGTAGACACGACCTCCCGAATCTGGTCGTTCAGGATTTCCAAATAGGGAGAATTCAAGCAAAACTGGTGATAGCCAGGCAGCATGAAGCCCTTTACCCAATTCGTTTGGTCATTCTCATCGCGAATGAGCCATTCTGGATGTCGTCTTGCCAGTTTCTCATCCAAGCCAGCCGATACGTATACTGGTGTTTTCACGTTAATTTCATGAGCTGCCTCGATCAAGGCGGCCAGCAAATCGAAATTCAGCCCAGGATGAATTTCGCCCGCCTCAGACGGATGGTAAGCCCAGCCGTGATGGCATTTGGAGAAAACGGTTATGGAATCCACATGGCCAAGCTTCAGCATCTCCTGAAACTGCTTCTTATCAAAGCAAGCTCCAATCGGAGTTATTGCTTCGGAGGTGTGGAAATCAAGATGTACCTGACGAAATCGCATGTGTTCTCTTCCTTTCTATTCCAATACCTAAATATAGTTGAATATTCCCCTCTTCATTGAACAAGTTCAGTGGAGACGGCATTCCATGACCAGTCTGCACGCATATATTTGATTCAAATGTCCGGCGTAGAGACGTAAGCAATATGCCGACAATGGATTCGTATCACGAGATGGCAGTTCGATCGCTTCCACATATGCCGACAGTTCCGACGGTTCATATCGTAAAACGACACTCCCCTTTTCTCCTTGCCAGACTACTTGGTCATTGCAAATAACTGGCTTGTGGAAACTGATGAAATGCTCTATTATGCTCCGTTCAGTCTCAACCGAAGCCTCACCAAATACGAAATGATCCGTTAACTTTAACTCTGCTCTTGCTTCATCCTGGCAGACTTTCCACTCGAAACAGCGGTGTAAAGCGTGGATTCTTGCCTCCGGTCTGTACGCATGCGTGAGATCTATTTCAAAATTGACAGTGCCATTCTCTGTATCATTTCTCGTCACAACTGCTCTGTACGCTTCTCCTGCTGCCTGTTGCTCCCCATTAATGACAGGAACCGAATGACCCAAAGAGGAAGTATGCAAATGGGTGTAGCGTTCTTTCCCGAAGTATTCGCGTGTATACACACCCATGCCGAGATCCGCTAACAGTGTATCGCCCTCAGTATGAAGAATGAAATGACCGAGGTCGTTATGGTTGTGCGGCTCGTGGTTGTGACCTCCCTTGGCCGAAAAAGCAAGCAAGCCCTTCGAAGTTTCGCGTTTAACCACCAGCCAATCCGTACTGGCAAAGTAGAAGATCCCCACCGCTCCCGGCGCATGCAGCCGTTCGGGTTCGGTCCAAAGCAAGTTGCGGACCAGGAACGGCCATCGGTAGCAATGATCGTCATGGAACGAAGGCACGCTCGTCATTGCCGGCGGAGCGATCGTAAGTCTGCTGCACAAGCGGCTGATCATTCCGGTAGGCGGCCTGATGGTCGGCCTGCAATCGGAATAATTGATGCAGGCGGAGGCGCTGAGCACAACGGCTGCCGGGAATTGTGCAATGCGCCTGATTTTGTCCTGTTTCAGCAAGTCAATCGTACCGCGAGTAAATTCGTAAAGCATCTCTGCCCAATAAACAAAATAGCCAAAACCGTAACGCCAATAAGCGAACCCCTCCGGACAACAGCCGTCAATTCCATAACCCGCCAGAAAGCTGTCCATCGCGCTTACAACCCGGTCCTGCATACCTGCAAGACGCTCCCGGTCATCGATCAGCAGCAGCGCTGCCATGCCAACGGCGCCGCCGCATACGGCCGACCAGTTGTTCGTCATCGATGTCCAGATGAAATGGTGTGAGCTTTCGAACACAGGCTGGAACACCCGCTGCTCGATTTCTTGCTTCACCCGGTGCGTCACCCAATCATTCAAGCGATTCCCTATGAGATACAGCACTTCAGCCAAGGCATGAGCCGTCTCAGCAGCAAACAAGTCAACATAGCGGTTCGGAGGGACACGCGCCGCCAACACTTGTTCAATCGAATTGGGTAAATGCGCTGGTACGGCCCAAGCATATTCATTACAAATCTCCCAGATCAGATTTTCCAGCGTTTCTTTATATGCATCGGTATCATCAAGAGCCATTGCCAGCCCAAGGGCAAGCAAGCGTCTCCTTCGTTCGAAGTACGGTTTTTCGTATTCCTTGCGGCTTCCTGACGAATGAACAATCTGGAAATCCGCAAAAGACAGCGGAGGAACAGGCTCACGCCCGGCCCTCTCCGCTTCCACATGTATTTCATTAATCAATTCTGCCAGATGCGGCGCTTCCAGCAGCTCTTTTCTTTTCCCAGCAGTCAGCGCCTCGCCCGCCAACGTTGGGGGCCTTTCTTGAACGGCTATTATTGCTTCTCTTAATAGATGGAACGAAATCATCGAAATCTCCTTATGGGCCCAACGTCAAGCACTTCGCTGTCCTTCAACGCCTGATTCACGCCAGGTGTCATAGCGGTTTGGTCTGGAGCCGTCATAGCTAGCTGAATGCTAACCGTTTGGACGGCCTCCTCATTCCCTGCTTGATCCACAGAGCGATATGAAACGGAGTGTACGCCGTCCGTATCAATCACAATCGGTGTCTGATAGGGCTGCCAGGTCGCTCCGCCGTCCAAACTGTAGCTCGTTTGTGCCAAGGTGGACGAACGATCACCCCGACTTAACTGAATCGTAATCGGATGTACATACCAGCCGTTTGCTCCATCCGGCTGGGCTGGCGTCATAGATGCCTCCGTTATCGGCTGACGAAGTTGGGTGACCATGATGTCATCAAACATCAGATTATCGAAGCCGCCTGCATAGAACCCGATCGTGCCGGTCAAATTGTGCGCAGGATCAGAAGCTTTGAGCTTAAGTACCCCATTGACAAATAGGGAAATATCCGCGCCATTGACGATCAGTTCAAAGGTATACTCTGTATTCGGAACCAAGTCCTCATAGTTCAGGCTCGATTGTTTCACAGTTGCCCAGGCCCCATTATAAAGAATCCATTGAGACGCGCCGTCCACCGTCTTCCGGTATCCAATTCGATCACCGCTGCCAGATACCAAACGGTCGAAAATATAGAGCGTAGCTGCACTCGGGATCGTGGCCGGCGTTGTCATTTTGAACGTCAGATCGTAGTTCGTAAATGCACGCGGGGACGTGGCGGACGCCCCTTTCAGCAGCCGATACTTATGGTTACCATTTACGGTAACAATGCTACGGTTTGGATCAACTGGCCAGCCGCCTCCACCGGATTCAAAATCCGTCTTCAGCAGTACGTCCGATACGATAATGTGGCTCGTTGCCGTCGCCTCAGGCGTCTCAACCGACGTGACGGTAATGTCCGCCTCGCCCGTTCCGACCGCCGTCACCAGCCCGTTCGCATCAACACTGGCTGCGCTCGGATTGCTCGATGTCCAAGTGACAGCGTGATTCACACTGTCCGAAGGATCGAAGCTCACCTGCAGCTGCAGGTGTTCGTCAGCACCGAGATTCGCGCTGGTTCGATCCAGCAGCAGCCCGGCAACCTTCGTCGTCGGCACCGACAGCTTAATGTCATCGAACAGTAAGTAGTCGAAGCCTCCGGCATAGAAGCCGACCGTACCAGACGGATTATGCGTAGCATCTGTCGCCTTTAGCTTCAGATTACCATTCACGTATAGGCTAATCTCAGCGCCTTTTACCAGCAGCTTGAGGCTATATACCGTATTTGGCGCCAAATCTGCATAAGGCAGATTCACTTCCTTAACGGTTGCCCAAGCCGAATTATACAGCAGCCATTTGGACGTGCCGTCCTCGAGCTTGCGATAGCCGATGCGCCCACCACCATTCGAACCCAGCCTGTCGAACATATAAATCGTACCTAGGCTCGGCATGGTTGGCGGTGTCTTCATTTTGAACGTTAACTCGTAATTGGTATATTCGTTCGGTGAAACCGCCGTCGCACCTTTCAGCACTTTATACATATGATTGCCGTCCACATCTATGACAGCCCGATTCGGATCCACTGGCCAGCTGTTGCGCCCTGTTTCAAAGTCGGTATATTCATAGATACCATCTCCTATTTCGACGTTAATCTGTACCTCGTCCTGAAGCAGCGGATTATCTGCTGAAGTGACTGTGACGACCGCCTGGCCGACATTGACTCCCTTAATCGTTCCTTTACTGTCCACTTTGACCACGCTCGAGTCACTGGACGTATACAGCAGTTTCGGATTCGTCGCGTCCCAAGGCAGCACGGCCGTGTACAGCGCATACGTTTTGCCGATTCCAACAGTCACGTTTGCGTCGTAAGCCCGGACACCTTGGACTGGAATGATATCAGGTGCCAGATATGGCCCCGCTTTTCCGATAATCCCCATTTCATTGAATGGAATAGCATGGAAGCCGGGAATTTGTTGGAAAACCTCAGCATCGCTTTTCAAGTTGAGATCGCCTGCTGCTAGATTCACAAAGCCTGGATCTTGGTTCGTCACCCAATTGTTCGCATACTGCAGCAGATTAAACTTATCGTACGCCCCTTGCGCGTTGGTGATGAAGCTGCGCGCCTTGCTAGGGTTATATATCACATTATTCTGATACGTATTCGTCGTCGGATAATATCTATTTTCGGTAAAAAAGTCAGCCAACTCTGGGTATTTAACCAAATACGGCGTCCCTACGAAATTATTATTTTGGGTAAACAAAGCCTGCCATTTAGGCATATAATTGCTCGATATCGGTTTGGTTGGCGCATCCCCCAAGTAAATATCCGCATAATCATAAGGAACTTCGCTGTCGATAAACAGATTATTTCGGGTCTTGATATGTGCGCCGCCGTTATTTTTTACGGCGGAGTTGCCCATTTTGTAAAAAATATTATCTTCGATCGTCAGCCCCATCGTGAAATTGTCTGGATAGACGCCTTCAACGCCAGCTTTGGATTCACCAATGTTATGGAAATAATTTCCTCGAATGACCGTTCCCCGCTGCTGCGGCGTCTCGCCTGCGTTCATATAAATGGCCCCGAGGTCCGAAAACATTTTACATACATCATAAATGTTGTTGTACTCCACCAATTGATCGTTGCCGAAAATCAAAATGCCGGGATGCGGCGCATCGTGAATTTCGTTATGTGACACGCGGTTACCGACGCCCGTCAGAATAACACTCGGATTGTACGCCTTGTGATAGTAAGCAAAATCGTGGATGTGAGAGTTTTCTACATAGTTGTTACCTGGCTCCAGCGTGACACGGCTGCCACCGTTCAATGTGACCGCCGTCCCGCCGATATGATGGATATGACTTCCCGTAATCCCGTGATACACCCCCGTTGCTGTCGCAAAATCATTATAGAGCCACCGGCTCTGCGTATTAATCTGCACACCGCCATTGGTAAAATCGCGTATCTCACAGTGGGAAAGCAGAACGTGATCGCCTCCCATAATCACCACAGCCGAATCGCGGCCATTCTCCAGCGTCAGATCTTCGAATGTGACATGGGAAACACCGACCGAATTAATCATCGGCGTTTTCAGCATCGTAACTTGAATCTCGGGATGCTCCGCTTCAAAGGCGGCTGTTGGCAAGAAGTACAAGATACCACTCGTACGGTCAATATAATATTCGCCGGGCATATCGATTTCCTCCAGCAAATTTTGTGCGAAATGAAAATCCGGATACCAGTTCTTGAACAAACCGCTCATTTCACCGTAGCGCAGTGTAATCTGTTTATTCACGGTATCAATTGAAGCGATTTTGTTGTACGACCATTCCCAACTATAGCCGAAAATCCCGTCCAGCCAAATATCATCCGCGTTCGTCCAGAATTGCGGCCGGTCGTAAGTGTAACTGAACGTGCCTCCCCGGTTCTGCAAATCAGCATCTTTGCGAGTCGGCCCCGCATCGATAATATCGCCCATCTGAACCGTCCCATTATTCGGCCAGCGCGCCAGCGTCATGCCTTCTCCTGCCACGTACAGCTCCATCGGTGGAACTTGACTGACATCATTTGCTTTATAATAGCCGTGACGGCTCATTACGCCGTAATCGGAAATGCCATGGCTGCTAAGATCGACCTGAAGCACCTTGGTACGGGCATCGGTGCTGATGATCCGCTGCAAGATCGCCGGGTCCGTAACCTGGGTAAACCAGCTCTTCTCGAGCGACTGGCCGCCGGACAAGTGGACACTCTCGCCTGAATAGGCTTTGTACGTGATTGGGCTGTCGGCTGTACCAGAATCCTGCTGCTCCAACTGGAAGCTCGAGGTTCTATTGTACGTACCGCCGCGTAAATAAACCTTAACACCGCCGGCCGGCAAGCCAGAGGCGCTCTTGAGCAGACGAACCGCATCGCGCGCTTTCTCCAGCGTCTGGAAAGGCGCATCGATCGCCCCTGAATTGGAATCGCTTCCATCCATAGCCACATAGAAAGCCGTTTCCGGTAATCCGGATTCGGCCTGAACGGCAGGTAAAACAAATACATGCAACAAAAGTACCGTGATCATGAGAAGGATTGCTTTGTTTCTAAACATGCACCTACATCCCTTCGTATGGAAAATTTTACTCGCCAAATATGAGGAGGAACCAGCCCTCCTCTACCCCTTCACCGAGCCGATCATCGTGCCTTTTTCAAAATAACGAAGCAGGAAGGGATACATCACCAGCACCGGAAGCGCGGAAATAATCACTGCTGCCATCTTTAAGCTTTCAGGCGCAGGCGGAATCTCATTCACAGCAGTCGTGAACGGATCGAGCCTGTTCTCAATGAGAATTTGACGTACAATCTGCTGAAGCACAAATTTGGTTTGATCTGTCACAAACAGCAAATTATCCATAAAGGCGTTAATGTGGTACACCAGCGACCAAAGCCCGATCGTGACCAAAACCGGCACAGACAGTGGCAAAATGATGCGGGTCAGAATGCGTAGATCGCGTGCTCCGTCAATCCGTGCCGCCTCAATCAGCGCATCTGGAATCGAGCGGAAGAACGAAATCATCACGAGCACTTGAAACGCGTTCGCCGCCTGCGGCAGCACATAGACCCACCGTGTATTAAGCAGATGCAGCTCCTTCATGAGAAGATAGTGCGGTACGATCCCGCCATCGAAGATCATGGTAAAGAGCAGCAGAAGTACCAATACCCGCATCCATGGCATTTCTTTACGGGATAGTGGATAGGCTGCGCATACAGTGACAATTAGGGTAAGGGCTGTGCCAATGACCATACGAAACAAGGTATTGCTGTACCCCTTCCAGATGTACGGATACGTCAGCAGTTCCTTATATGGCGTCAGGGTTGGATCCTTCGGGAACCAGTGAAAGCCGCTTCGGAGCGCCTCCCCTCTTCCACTTAACGATACTGACAGTACGTGGATAAACGGGTACACGACAATAATGGCGAGTACGCTAAGTACGATATAAATGAAGCAGACGGCTAATCGATCCTGCCAGTTTCTTCTCATGTTGAGGATCCTCCTACCATAAACCGCTCTCTCCTCGGCTCAACCTGCGCACAGTAAAATTAGCTCCTAGAATCAGCAGCAGTCCCACCAGCGATTTGAACAAGCCAATTGCAGCAGTATAGCTATATTGAAATTGTTGCAGACCTACGCGATAGACATACGTGTCAATGACATCTCCGGTATCAAAGGTGACGGGATTAATTAAGTTGATAATTTGTTCAAAGTTCGCACTCAAGAAACCGCCGAGACTAAGAATAAACATAATTGCAATGGTTGGCATAATAGAAGGGATATTAATATGAAACATACGCTGCCAACGGTTCGCTCCATCGATCGTTGCCGATTCGTGCAGCTCCGGATTGATACCCGACAGCGCTGCGAAATAGATAATCGAGCCCCAGCCAATATCCTTTAGAATAGCCGAACCGACCACAATTGAGCGAAAATATTCCTTATGCCCCATATAAAATACCGGCTTTCCTCCGAACCAGCCGACAATCTCTGCCACGATGCCGGAAGTCGGCGAAAGGAAATAAATAACGAGGCCGGACATGATGACCCACGAGACAAAATGCGGTAAATACATGGTCATCTGTACAAAGCGCTGAAAAAAACGGGACCTGACTTCATTCAGCAGCAGCGCTAGCACGATGGGTGCGGGAAAGGCGAACAGCAGCAAATACAGGTTCAACAGCAGCGTATTACTCAGCAATCTGTAAAAATCAGCCGAATGAAAGAGTGCCTCAAAATGCTTTAAGCCCACCCAAGGACTGCCCCATATCCCATCGATAACGCGAAAATCCTTGAAAGCAATCAGGACCCCATAGATCGGACCATATTTGAATACGAGAAAAAAGGCAAAAGCAAACAGATAGAGCGCAAACAGCTCTCTATTCTTCAAAATCGTTTTCATGTCATGTGCACTTCCTCAGGGCCAGTTGCGAGTCCTCCCCAGCAGCGGCAATCTGCTTATCGCCGGGGATGTGGATTCGCTTCTCAAGCTGATTATTTTTTAAACTGCTTCTGATACATTTCGTTGGCTTCCTTGGTCAGCTCGTCTCCGCCCTTAGACTTCCACTCCGCCACATATTTATCGAAATCGCTAAGCGGAACCTCACCACTGATCATTTGAGCAAAATATTTTTGCGTCAGCGCCGTCAAATCCTTCTTATACTTACCGTCCGATGGAAGCGCAGCGAACAACAGCGCATCGGTTTGGCTCGGAGCCGAAGAATAAGTGCGAACAGCTTCGTTCAGCTTCGCATTCGAATATTTATCTCGATACGTACGCGTCGTAATATTGCCCATTGAGAATAAACGGACTCCAACGGCATCACGTTGTTCTTGTTTTTCGAAGCCCGTTAACGCTTTCGTCGCGCCTGAAGTGGCTCCCGCTTCTACAAAGTCCCATTGCGTTCCTTTGACGCCTAAGCTCGTCATATTAATGGTCTCTTCGTCGTTGCTCTCTGCTCGTAAGATCTCAAAAATTTTGTTCAGCTTCGCTGGGTCATCCTTTACCTTGTTACCCAGAACTACGAAATTACTTTTGACTCCCCAATCCCAGCTGCCGCTTCCGCCTGGACCCTTTGGATTTTTACCAAGTTGGAGCTTCGCATTCGGGTTCACATCTTTCATGGCTACATTGGTCGCCCCATCTGCCAGCGCTGCCTTACCAATTTGCTCTTCGATTACACCGATCCGATTATTGTACAGCTTCTTACGGTACGAATCCTGCGTGTCAGTAATGTATTCCGGATCAATAACCCCATCTGCATACCACTGACGCAGCTTTGTAAGAGCAGCCTTCGCCTCCGGCATAATGGAACCGTTCATAATCTGTCCGTTCTTCTCATGCCACATGGTCGGCTCAACGCCATAAGCGCCGAAAATTGAATAGAATCCCGTCGACCAAGTCGACGTCGCCGTACCCGTCAATCCGTATGTGTCGTTTTTACCGTTACCGTCCGGATCCTTTTTGGCAAACGCATAAGCCGCTTGCTCGAATTCATCCAGCGTCTCTGGAAGCTTGGTGATGCCCACCTTATCGAGCCAATCTTTGCGCCACAGCATCGTAAGATCGTATGGTTTTAAATCAATAAACATGGGGATCGCCCACAGCTTGTCACTGAACGTTACTGTTTGGAACAGCGCCTTGGATTGCTCGATATCTTTATAGTATTCCGGCATTTTCTCTTTCACCATGTTAGGGTCAAGGCTCATAAGGACTCCCTGCGCCTGATAAGCGGATACATTCGCTGGATCGCCGAGCATGAACAAGTCCGGTACTTCGCCGGAAGCGATGCTGGCGTCGGTCACTTTAACCGGCTTAATTTTGATATTAAATTTCTGTTCTAGCCATTTCTGTACCGGGGAATCGGCAACGACCGCCGACGCTTGGAACTGAATCCCCCATGTAATTTCAATCGGTTTCGGAGAACCACTCGGTTGAGTCGTTTCCGAAGTAGTTGTTTTATTGGAAGAGCACCCGCTGAGTACTCCAGCTGCCATACTGGCTGCTAGGACAGCCATAGCGACAGGCTTTAATTTTTTAATAGGCAACACAATCTCCCCCTGCTTCACATTCGTTAATTCCGTTCCTTGCTTGCTTCCCCGGCCGGGAGTTAGGGACGGTTACACTTTCTACGTTATCCGTCTGCAAGCGATTTCACAATCATCTTATTCGATTTTCGTTATGTTTTTCCTTTACATGCCCCTCTTTGCACGATTATGTTATTCGATTTTTCGTATGTTTTTCGCCTATCGGCTTCCCCTCCTCGAAGTCTGTGCTATAATTTGCTTGGTGCTGTGTCTAGTTTCCAACTGACTTTGAAAACGCTCACATTAAGAAAGGAGGGTCAGGATGTCCAGTCGTCAAGTAATTCGAAACCGCTCTCTCTTCGTGAAGCTGCTGCTGTCTATGACGGCAATCGTCATCGTCACCGTCATCCTCATTTCTTCGATTACCTATTCGATTTCCGCCGATACCAGCATTCAGAATTCAATTGAGTATAATCAATCCATCATGGAGCAGCAGCGAGAACTGATTCATAAAGAACTTTATGCGATACAGAATATCGCCTCGAGCATGGTCATGACCCAGTCTTACTTGTATCACCAAATAAATGCAAAGCTGAGCGTATCCTCACTCATTGACTTGACACGGTTTCTGGATGAACAGCAGAAGCTGAGTCCTTATATTGATTCCATCTATCTAGTCTATAGTAAGCTCGATCTCGTACTGACCTCTCGTTCAGATATGAAAATGTCTTCGTTATCTTCCTTCGCCGATCGTTCCTGGCTGCCGGTGATGAATGAAGAATCTGGCAAACGAACAACGTGGCTGACAAATCGTCCCGGTGTTACTGTGAAAGGGACGAATGCCATCTCCTTAATGCAAAAAATGCCGCTCATCGGCCCGGTCGATGGCGCCATTGTCATCAATTTGAAGCTTGACCTGCTCTTTAATGAGTATCTGAGCCACTATCATAATAAAAAGGGACAGATGCTTGTCCTTGGGTCGCAAGGTGAACTGCTCTATAGTGAAACAGAAGGAGCCACAGCCCTGATCGGGAATCTGGATAAACGCGTGTTAGCGACTCCCGCAAGCGGATCTTACGTCGATGATGACCGTTGGATCGTCACTTACACCACCTCCAATTTGACAGGTTGGAAGTTCGTCAATGTGACTGAGAAATCCGTCCTGCTTGAGGGGCTTAACCGCATTAAAATGATCGTGGCTGTCGTGGCTGGCCTCTACGTTTTGGTTGCTATACTGTTGTTGTTCTACATTACGAAGCGACTATACCGCCCGCTCAAAAGTGTCATGGCCTATATCAGCGGCACCAATGCCGCTTCCGTGACCTCCACCGGCGACAGCGCAAATCCCGAAGCCCCCCAGCCAGCCGAAGACGAGGCAAGCTTTATCCGGCAGTCATTTGAGCGGCTGCGATTCAGTAGGGAAACACTACTTAGCGAGAAAGAACGGGTGGAAACGCTGCTTGGCGACAACCGTTCGGCGATCAAGGAGAAGTATTTGAGTGACCTGATCAAAGGACGGGTAGGATCTCCCCACAGCAGCGGGCTAGAAAAAGATGTGGCGGAGCTGTTAGGATTAAAGTTGGATTTTGAACGGTTTATCATCCTTACGATTGAGTTGGAGAAGCCGTCGCTGCTGAACGAGGCTACTGACAATCTCCATTTCCATTTGTTTCAATACGGCTTGATTGAAGATCTGGGGGCTGAAATCAATGGCGAAATCTTCGCCAGAGATGATGAACGTATCTTCGTCATACATGCCCTACCCGCCGGTCAAGAAGAGTTTCCAGTTGGACTTGCGAGAAAGCTGCAGCAACATATAGAGAGCCGTTACCAGATCTCCACGACGATCGGCATCAGCCGCACCCATTCGGGCTTACAGTCGGCTCAATCTGCTTATGAGGAATCGGTTGAAGCGCTCAGCCTCAAAATGTATGTCGGCAAGGGCGAAATCGTGCCCTATACGATTGTTAGCTCTTGGAAACAAGATGAAGAAACCTATTATTACCCTTACGAGCTTGAGACGAAGCTTCTTCAGGCCTTGCTGCAACTGAATGAGGAGGAATGCGAAGAGATAATTGTTCGCATTACCCAGGAAATGACTTCACGCAGGTTGGGGAAGGCCAATGTGCAACAACTCTTTTTTCAATTAAGCGGGGAAATTGTAAAAACACTGGTGCAAACCGGCGGGGATATGACAGTCGTTCTTGGCGATCGGCCGTTTGTGCTTTCCGACATCCATACGCTTCGTGATATAGAGGCACGTTTGAAGGAAATGTGCGCCCAAATCATTGCGCACAATCGGGAGAAGCGGCTCAAACTGAATGATATGACACTGCAGCTTGCTACCGATTTTATGGAACAGAATTACAATTACATCACGATCGAGACGGTTGCCAGTCACGTACAGCGAAGTACCTCCTTCTTGAGCCGTATTTTCAAGGAAGCGACAGGTACAACGATCAATGACCATCTAATTCATCTTCGAATCAAACGAGCGTGTGAGATGCTGCTCCAACCGAAATATACGCTGGAGGATATTTGCCGGGAAATCGGCTATTCCAACGTTAGCTATTTTAGCAAGCTTTTCAAATCGCGCATGGGACATACACCAGGCCAATACCGTTTGCTGCAGGCGGCAGATCAGCTTTCGGCGGGTGAGCGTGGAAAAAGTGAGTTGACTTGAAGCAAATTGAACAGGAGAAATTACCACTAAAAAAAGCCAGCCTGGACGCTAAGGATATGTCATCCTAAGGCGGTAGACTGGCTCTTTTGGTTTAGAAGGTTAGGAGCGTGGTCATTCGTGTCCACAGCTCTGGTCCTTGTTCCCCCTCTGACCAAGGGATAAAATGCGGCTTCATCATGTCATGCCAGTTCTCCGGGGCAATGGGGGCAGGCCATGTTCTTCGTGTGGCCCCGTGCTCAAACGCCGGAGTCGGTCGCTCATGATAGGAGAAAATCAGATCCTCGTGCGTTCCGATCGTGTAGGTAGGATTGAAGCTATTCGGCTTCTCCTCTTGCAAGGCATAATGATAGAAAATGTAGCTGCCGTAAAGTTCAGGCTTCAAACGCGCGAGCATGCCGATCCGCTCACGATCAATCTGTCCGTCCCGAACTTCACTCGGTTCCCCGTCATGGAAAATATCAAGCATCGGCACCGCATAGCGCCGCTTGCCCCCACTACCGGGCCAAGTCTCCATCATCGCTCTGCACCCATCCGGCCATTCCCATTCGCAGTGCTCGCCCTCTGTTTCGAAATAGAGGAATAGGTCCCCCATTCTCTCGAAGACCGAGCCACTCATGACACCCCGCTGGCGAAGTTCACTTTGCCAGACCTTGCCTGCTTTCGATAACTCCAATAGGAAGCTAGTCTCGAAGCCTTCCTTCAATTGTGACCGATACATCCATCTCTTCATCGCGCCATCGGGTAGAAACAACGGGCGTTACCCGCTCGAATCTTTCCCTTCTCCTCCTCTGTGAGTTCTTTGGGAAGCACTGCTTCGAATAAGTAAATGACATCCCGGTAATTGCCTGCCTGTAAAGCAACTGGCCAGTCGCTACCGAACAGCAGCCGATCGCAGCCGAACAGTTGGATGAGCCGATGGACAAAAGGCCTAAGTCGTTCTGGACGCAGCCCGCCTGCCATTGTGATCATACCGGACAGCTTGACCGCCGTGCCGGGAAGCTGGCACAATCGCTCCATCCCGGTGTGCCATGGCTCGTTGCGCTGCGCTATAACGTTCGGGCAGCCCAAATGGTTGACGACCGCCTTGAGCATTGGCAGTTCCTCCAAATATGATGCAACCGTACAAAGGTCGTCAGGTTGTACAAGCAGGTCCAGCGTCAGCCCAGCCTGCGCCATATCAGCGAGTGCTGCCCGCAGCTTGTATAGATCCGTTTCGGATCGTTCCTCGCGAAACGCACTGCCATTCATTCGAATGCCGGTAAAGCGAGGATTCGAACGCAGCGACGTCAGCTCCTCGTGGAAGCGCTCAGCGAACGGATCGAGGCCCCCGCTTACCGCAGAGATGACGCGCCAATCCTGCGACAGCTCCAACATAAATGCGGCTTCCTCTGCTGTAGGGGCTGCCTGCACTGCGACAAGCCCCTCGACGCCAAACGCTTGAAGCTCCGGAAGCAGCTGATCTGGCAGGTAATCCTGGTAAAGTACCGTGTTGGCCGGCTTCAGCCATCCGTAATCACCACGCGACAGCTTCCAGAAATGTACATGGCAGTCTATGTACATGACGCTCCGCCTTCCTGGTTCCTCCGGCCTGTCAGCAGGCCAGAGCCGTACGGGTTCGGCCACGGCATGTCATAGCTCGGTGAATTCACGTACCGCTTCATGCCGAGCTTCAGCCTGATTCCCGCCCCCTGCTTCATCGCGACCGCCAGCCACTTGCCATCAACCGTTACGGCTGATCCTTGCGGCTGTCCGTCGGTATCAAGACGCTGCACATCGGTGAACAGATGTTCACCAAACGTCCCTGCCTGAATAACGACCTCGCGTTCGTCAAACAAGCTGGTGTTACATAGCTGGAGCGTCACGCTATCCGACGCAAGTGCCTCAACCAGCGCGGATATGCCCGAAGGCAGGCCCGGTCGACGCTCCTGCGCGTCGAAATAACGTACTCGGGCATGCTGCAGGCCTCCGTGCGAGATGTGCATGGGGCCTCCCAGCGTCAACTGCACAAGCGACTCGAAATAGACCGGGCACATCTCCTGCCAAATATGAATGTTGGAGAAGTCTCCATCGGCAAAGCCGCTCTTCCATTTGTTCGGATCGCCTTTCTCCGAGCGCATCTTCTCCAATTGCCGACCGATCAACTCCATATTTGCCTGTAAGATCCGACTTGGATAATCCGAATTTAGACCGCGAATGTATTGGAACCACGGCTCCGTATTACCAATATAATGCTTCGTCTCCCGTCCCGTCCGACTGTCCCTTCCGGATACGGCCGGCACCGTAATTTCATTCCAATCGTGATCCTTTGGAATACGTTCAATTCTCTCCATATCTTCATCAGCCATGGACATCGTCCATAAATAGACGGGATATTTGGGCAGCGGCTTCCGCCAATCGCTCCACCCCTTATCTCCGTGCTTGTACGGCACCAGAAACAGATCATCTTCCTCACGGCGCAGCGCCCAATTCGCATCGAGCTGGGAACGGGCAAGCGAAAGCCGACTCATATCGCCCGTCAGCAGCACAGCGTTCATGCAGGCATTGGTCAACGGCTCGATGATCGTCATGAAGCCGTGCGGCCATCTCCAGCCATAGTAGCCCCCCCACCATTTGCCGTCGTTGTATTCGCCAATCTTCCCGGACAGTCCGACATTGTCCGGCATAATTCCTCCGTTACTTTGGGTTCTCTCCTCCCAAACCGCGAGATAATCAACCACCCATTGGCGAAGCGCTTCATCGCCCGTATGCATGTAAGCGTGTGCAATTAATCCACTTGCATTCAGATTGAGCGGGACATCCCCACGATTCATTCGTTCGTTCATCATCGCAATGATCTGCTGATAAACCTCGTCGTTGGACCAAGGGCATTTGCGGCTTGCATAATCGACGCCTGGAATGTCCTCATAAGGAGCAGGATAGTGATCCAAAATGCTGCGATGCGTGCTCCAATCCTCCTCGGACACGATAAAGCGGGGTCCATTACTTCCGGTCAGCGGCGACCGAATCAGCCGCTTCTCTTTATCGTAATTAGGAGCTTTAGGATCATCACCCGTATACATGCTTGCGAAACGAACCGCTCTCTGTCGGTCCTTGAGCGTCGTAGGACCAGCTAGTCCAAGGAAGTATAGAAATAAATATCCTTCTCCATGATGCATCCAATCATAGTAACGATCAAATTCACGATCGATCTGTCCATACTCCGTCCATTGCCAGGTAATCCCTTCCCATATTTTGCGAGAAACCTCGTGCAGCTCCCGGCTGCCGCCAAGCACATAAAGCAGCGCCAGATTCATGAATCCTTCATACGGGTCATCCGAGCCGTCCATCCCCGGCCATTCTTTCTGCCAAATAAGGGTGCCATCCGGCTCTGTATAACGCTCGACAAATGCCTTCGCCGCTTGATTCAGTGTGGTAAACAGCCACTGCTCCTGCAGCGCCCACGCTGGCGGCACCATACGATCCACCGCTTCGATGCTCGGTAGCTTGCTTTCTTGTCCATCCATATCGGTTCCTCCTATTCTGCTGGAAACAAACTTTTACCCTGAAATAGCGCATATACTCGGCTCAGTTCCTCCGGAGCCAATCCCCGCCCATCGCAAATCGCCATATTGGCACGCAGTACCTCTGAAGTTGCAGCCCCAGTCAGCGTGACGTGAATCGCTTGCTGCGACAAGCTGAAACGCATGGCTGGCTCGACAAGCCCGTACGGCGCTGTTTTGCGTAAAAACTGCAGTTGTTCCATCCGCTGGGCAGCTTCCTCTACAATGTTCGGCCTCAAAAATGACGCCGGCGTATCGGCAAGAAGCCCGAGTCCGAGTACGCTGCCGTTAATGACCCCTATCCCCTTCTCCGCTGCAAGTGGGAGCAGCTCGTCTTTCGCGGTGTGATCGATCAGCATATACCGCGTGTAGAACTGGATACTGTCAAACCGATCCAGTCGCACATACCGCATCAGGAGCGGCAGGATTCGGGTCGAGATGCCGATAAACCGAATCTTACCGTCCGCCCGAAGTTTCTCAAGCGCAGGAAGCGTCTCGTTCACGATCGTCTCGTACGGAACCTGCTCTGCATCATGAATTTGCAGCAGATCGATCCAATCGGTGCGAAGCCGTTCCAGACTCTCCTCCACCGAACGAATCGTCGTTGCATAGTCGAACGATTCTCCCGGACCTACTGCCTTCGAGGCCAATACGACCTGCCTTCGTCTGCCTTCGCTTAAGGCCTGACCGATTCTACGCTCCGACTCGCCTCTGCCATAGCTGGGCGCGGTATCTATAAAATTAATGCCCCCGTCGATCGCCTCATGGATCATCTTCTCGACGCCTCGTTCATCAGCTGGTCCAAAGACGCCGCCCAAAGGCGCACCGCCAAGCCCCAACTTCGATACGCTGAGCCCCGTTCGGCCAAATGTTGTATATTCCATGTGTCATCCCTCCTACTATAAATTGTAGTGAACATCCTCTATAATAAAATAGCCATAGTTCCCCATCTTATGGCATATCTTCTCTACCCGTAAAGGTGGCGCTCACAATGGAGTTTATATATACAGAATCGATCGGGCTAACCGATCTTGCCGTGCTTGAGGTCGGCACACAAGTCTGTCTGCCTGACATGACCTTCGGGCCCAGTGTAAGAGATATGTACGTCCTCCATTACGTGCACAGCGGGTATGGCACATACGCTTCTGGAGGTCAAAGTGAGCTGATTGGCCCCGGCGGGATGTTCCTCATTGTGCCTGACACCGTCCACTCTTATTGGGCCGACCCTACCCAGCCTTGGCATTACTCCTGGTTCGGATTCGCAGGCACGATGGCCCCCCGGCTGACCGAGCAGGCTGGGTTCACCGCTCCTGCACCCGTCCGGATGACGCCCCCCTCATGCACCGTGGAACCGCTATTCCAGAATTTAATGAGCCTGCGTGAGGTAACGGCTAAAGAACTCTTTCTGACCGCTCTGCTGTACCAGATATTCGGAACGCTAGCCATACCGGACGACGCTCCGCCATTAAGAACCGATGTCGGCCACCACGTACGCAATGCCGTTTCATTTATGAATGCTCGCTATACCGAATCTATCGGGCTCGATGAAATCGCCAAGCATGTAGGGCTGGACACCAAATACCTATGCCGTCTTTTTCAACAGCGCCTGTCCATGTCCCCCTATAGATACTTAACCGACATACGGATGAGAAAAGCGTGCCGCCTGCTCCGCTGGCAGCTTCTTGGAATTGCCGAAATCTCCCGTTCCGTCGGCTATCAAGACCCGCTTCTGTTTTCTCGCATGTTTAAGCGTACGATAGGTCTTTCCCCTACCGCATACAGGGAAAAGGCAAAGCTGGAGACCGGGAGCGAATAGTGATCTATCACAGAGTCCGTCGTAGCATCACTGTAAATGGGGACGATTACGCATACAAAAAAGGCACTCACCCCAGAAGGTGAATGCCTAAAGATAGATTTCCACATTTTCATATGCGTTTCATCCTGTCAATGAATCGGCTTCCGTTTAAATAACAAGTACATGAAGAACGGTGCTCCGATACCTGCCGTAAATACCCCTGCCGGTATATCAAGCGGCATGAACAGCATACGTCCAGCCAAATCAGCCAACAGCAGCAAAATCGCGCCTATTAAAGCCGCAACAGGAATTACGAATGAATACGAATTGCCTACGAGCCTGCGCGCGATATGTGGAGCCATGAGCCCGAGGAATGAAATCATCCCCGCCAACCCGACAGCAGCACCGGCAAGTGCTACACTGTAGAGTAACACCATGACTCGTGTAACCTGGAGCCGACTACCAAGACCCGTAGCCATCGCATCACCTAGCGTCTGAATCGTCAATTCCTTGGCATATAGGAAAGAGAGCGGGATAAAGATGGCAACCCAAGGAAAGATGACCTGTACGTACTTCCAGCTTGTCCCGTAGATGCTGCCCGTCATCCAGTTTAGCACCTGTGCCGCCAAGTAAGCCGGCCCGCTAATAAGTAGAAACATGGTGAGCGCTCCTAACGCGGTCGAAAGACCAAGACCGATGAGCACAAGCCTGTAGGTCGATACCCCTCGTTTCCATGCAAACGTATAATTGATCAGGACTGCAATCAGCGCTCCTACCACCGCAACAACAGGAACCCAATGTATGCTGTAGCCGGAGAACAGTGTCATGAAAGCAACAGCCGCTGCTGATGCGCCTCCTGTGACACCTAGAATCACTATAATTCAGAGCTGCTACAACAAACGCCTTGTCATCCTCCGAATGAGGTGACAAGGCGTTGTTAACGAAGAAATATGACTACAAAGTAGTATTTTTATATCCTTAATGCTTTGATTATACCTCTCTAGCTATCACAGATCTGACAGCTGCCCCTATTTCCTCATAGCTAGTACATCGACATATATTTGATTGCAACCACTCCTCTATGATATCCTCACTTGCGTTAGGCTGGCTATTCACCAAAGCATGGCAAACCATAATAAATCCTGGCGTACAGAATCCGCATTGGAAAGCGAAGTTCTTGACGAAGGCTTCTTGTATCGGTGCATTTCCGCCTAAACCCTCTATCGTTGTAAGGCGGCACCCTTTAGCTTCAATCGCCAGCATTAAGCACGATTTTATCGGCACTCCCTCTACGAGAACCGTACATGCGCCACAATCACCGTTTTCACATCCCGCTTTCGCACCTGTCAGCCCCAATTGTTCCCGCAGTACGCGCAATAACGTATCAGCTGAACGGATCGTGGCATGATGACGTCTATCATTCACATGCAGCTCGATCTCACATTTGACTGTTCCACCCATGGTTATCCACGCCCCCTTCTAAGGCAGCTACTGTCTCTATGATTGTGTTACGCAACACAAATGTTCGATAAGCAGCCGAGCTTAAGATGTCATTCAATATGGGAAATGGCCAAATACGAATGATACGCTCAATTCGTTCTTCCAAAGGAAGGGATACTTCGTTGAGAATATCTTCTATCATCCTCGATCGAAAAGGAACGGCACTTACGCCGCTAAATGCGATTCGGATCCCTTCTTTCGTGCGTAATGCGGAAATACGAACGATCGGGTAATCAATCTTTTCCATTTTCGTCTTTTTCACAGTAAAATAGGGCAGATCGATCACTCTTTTATCCGTCAAAATTTGTAGAACTAGCTCCCCTTTCGCCAATTGTGGTTGGCCATTAAGTACCTGGTGGACGGAGACATGACGAATCCCATTTGGCCCCATAAGAACAACTTGACTATCAGCTAGCAAAAAAGGCAGCAAGGCTTCACGATAAATGAATTTTCCGCAAAGGTTGCCGCCAACGGTTATCTTGTTTCGGTTGGTATGATCAGCAATCCTTCGAGCCGTATCGGCTAACAGTGGGAAAATGGGGGATTCCGAAAGGGTTGTCAACGTAATGGCCGCTCCAATGACAAGTTGTTCACCATATATGTGCAATACATTACACTCAGGGACCGCTTTTATGTCAATGACGGCACCTGTGCGTAGTTGCATGAGACGAGCCATGGAGATAATTTCTGTACCTCCGGCATAGTATAACGGCTCTTGGCCATTGGCCTCCGCCTGCTGATAGATATGAACTGCCTCTTGGTAGGTCGTTGGCTTGTAGTAGTCGAAATCATAAGAGATCATCAGCGTCCTCCCTTAGTTCGCCAAATAAGCTCCGGTATCAGGGGCAGCAAGTTCAACTCACAGCCAGCAGCAAGTGATAACGCATTTGCTAAACAAGCAGCCATCCCGATTGTACCGTGCTCACCAACGCCACGTGCACCGTAAGGGCCCTCCAAGAACGGCGTTTCCACAAAGTCTACGAGATAGTCTGGGTTTTCACCGAAGCGCATCAATTTATACGCACGAAGCTGCGGATTGCGTACAATTCCCGCATCATTGTATATAAACCCCTCACGACTGGCAAAGCTGAGACCCATATTCATACCACCCATGACTTGACCTCTTGATGTAGCTTCGTTAATGACTTTGCCAGCGTCAAAAACGGAGGCAGCTTTCAATATACGATAGGTACAATCACGGGTATCGAATTCAACTTCAACCGCTTGTGCACCAACCGTCCATTGGTGACCTGGAATGCCTTTCCCCGTTTCAGGATCCAGATTACTCAACTGATGAATTCTATACCGTCCGCGACCGATGACGGGCTCCCCGGACGCGCTACCATCCGGATAGGTGTAGCCACTTACGAGTTGTTTGATTTGTAAAAACATGTCCGGATTGTCTCTCACATAAACTTTACCTAGACCAACCTCAAGTTGATCAGGATTCCGTTTTAACACCAGAGAAGCGTTGTGCTTTAATTGAACAATGACATCTTCTGCCGCATTCAATACGGCACGGCCAACCATCATCGTGCTTGTGCTTGCCACTGTTTTCCAATGCTCCGGGGTAATCTGCGTATCGACATCCATTTTGACATGGATCTGTTCAACCGGCATCTTCATCCGCTCTGCAAGGATTTGCGCCATAATGGTGCGGTTTCCTTGACCTATTTCAATCGAACCGACACTGAGATTCAAGCTGCCATCTTGATTGCACGTAATCGTTGCACCAGAGCCCGTATCCATCCCTGATGAGGAAGTTTTCCAAACACAAGCCATTCCTTTTGCTCTAACCTTGAAGCGATCGACTGTAAGCCATTGCCCTTCTTCCCACTGGATAAGCTTTTTTAATTTAACTATACATTGCGTCAAATCTCCGATATTGCTCCGATTCAGCGGTGCTTGTGTTGGCGTTGTATCCCCTGGCTGAATAACATTAGTAGTGCGGAGATCTATGGGGTCCATTTGTAGCTTCTTCGCGAGTAGATCCATTGTGCGCTCCACACAAAAAGCTGCCTCCGTATGTCCGAAGCCTCGAAATGCGTTCGCATAGGGATGATTCGTATAGATGCATAAAGCATCGCACCAAACGTTATCGATCTTATATGGTCCTGTACAATCAACAGCAGCCGCTTGCGTTACGGCAGGTCCTGAATCTGAATAGCCGCCTGTATCAAACAAAAAGGTAATTTCAGTGGCCATCAACTTCCCATCTCTTGTTGCACCGATCTTCACTTTGGCTTCCAACCCAATGTGACAAGGTGAGCTCACCATGTCTGACTCGCGTGTATTATTGATTTTAACCGGCCGACCTCCACAAGCTTTCGAAGCCAAATAGGCGATGTATTCAAGTTGAATCGATCCCTTACCCCCAAACCCTCCCCCAACAAACGGTACGTGTACAACAACTTTGGATTGCTCAACTTGAAAGAAGCGTTCAAATGAACGCTTTATCATAAAGGGGTCCTGGGTTGAGGTTTGGATCTCAATCAATCCGCTTGGATTCACTTCAACGATGGAGCATCGTGGCTCCATGGCACTATGATCCGAGGTATTGAAGGCAAAGGTGGCTTCAACGACCACCTCGCTTGCCAACCAACCTGCATGCATGTCACCTTTTCGGATTTTCACTTGACTAGCAATATTGGTACGAGGAACAGGATACACACTCCCCATTTTCTGATAATTCCCCAAGTTCTCATGAACCAGAGGCGCATTCGGTTGTAGTGCTCCCCTCGGGGAATTAACTACGGGAAGTTCTATGAATTCCGCTCGAATTAGATCAGCCGCCCGTTTCGCAATCTGTTCTGTTTCCGCAACCACGACAGCGATTGGCTCGCCGAAGTAACGTACTTTCTTAAAGGCTAGTGGTGGACGATCAGCGAGAACTCCTCCGGTTAGGACAGGAGCATAATCACCTGTGATCACTGTTTGTACACCACTAACTTCTAAAGCTTTGGAGACATCGATAGACACAATTTGGGCATGCGAATAGGGACTAACCACCAGCCAGCCATGCAGCAGACTAGGACTTTGCAAATCATTCGTATACTTAGCAAATCCTGATACTTTATCTTTCGATTCAATCCTTGGAATCGCTTTTCCGATGATGGACAATCTCTACACACCCTCTCTGTTGTGACAAACACAAACACGTCCACAACGTATCCCAAGAGCGGAGCATTTTCCTATATCATATAGCGAAAAATCTTGTCCTATTCTTCCATTAGCTCACATTCAATTAAGCTTCTCGTGTCTATATCTAGCTTACATGTCTTTACTTCAAAACCATTGAAATCAAGGCGCATTTCCAAGTTCATGCTCGGAATCCTAACCACCGTTGATCTCACTTGCCCTGTAGGCTCGTATAATCGCAAAATATAGGTATCTTCGCTTTGTTCGGCTCGCTTGAAGGCCATCATTTGGATCACTTCATCATCAAGTTGAACCGCTGCTGCAGGTACTTGCCCTTCACCGTGAGGGAAAAACGAAAGTGCATACGGCTTCTCGTTCCATTGAAGCGCCTCGCGCTCAATGCGAGCAAGTCTATCCGATTTGGGGCCAGCATTCAACCAGAACCTGAACATTCGTTCACCTTGGTCGATTCGTGGGGAAAACCGATCATTTGGCATCAATGGTCGATCAAGAATTGGATGTGCGGTGTAAGCCGCCCCGCGTATGAGGGAAGGTCTCATTACACCATGCGAGCAATCCGATCCATAAATCCCATCATTGATCAGAGTAACAGCGGCGTTGTCAGTTTCGGACATGAGCGCTGTCCATTTTTGAGCAACAACTTCCGTTCCATCCGTTTCAAGAGCCTGCACGCCATAAATCGTCTGCCCTGCATATCTGCTCTCATCCAGCACGGTTGGAATGGCAAGCTTCAACATCGTGTCCTTCTCTTGCCAGAATACACGCACATGGATCTCTACCTCTGTCCCACGTTTGGGTAGCTTATACGTGATGACGACAGCGGAATGACCATACATCAACAGCGATTCAATAACGGTACGCACATCACCGTCTTCAATTACCCTGACAGAAGGGAGAATTCCTTCGGAGACCCCCGAGAATGCCGTCCCCTCTTCGGGTGACATAAGACGGAAGGTCCCCTTCACGTCATTAAACCTGTCCGTATCCATCCGCCAAGGATCCCCATTGTCAGAAACTACCAAAGGTTGAAAAGCTCCCACTTTGAGATAAGATATACCGTTAACATTATACTGATCCATCAACCCTGTTTGGGTATTAATGACCACGTGTAGCGACGGTGTTCGGAAATGTATATCACCGTCTTCGAGTTCCACCTGCGGTATAGGCTTCGAAGTCAGTAACTCGATCCGACAATCAAATCGGTTCATGGCGGAAGGCGATAATTGAGCCTCGAACACAACTCTTTTACGCCAGTCCAAACTTAGATTGCTATGCTCCTTCTCCGCTTGTGATGGAATGCGCACGCCATCCTGATAGACGACAGGCATCGAGAATTGATCCTGCCAGTTCTGATCCGCAAGCATAAATTCACATTCAAACACACCTCGTACGGGATAAGGATGCGGGTTGTAGACGAGTATCGGATACTCCCCTTCTCCTGCTTCCTGTTGACCGCTCGATAAAGCAAAGAATGCCCGTGCTTTTAACCTTGAGGCGATTTCCAAACCATGATCTATTAACCGAAGGGAAGCTTCTTCTGCAGGCTGAATCGAAGTTCCAGGTAAAATATCATGAAATTCAGCCACCATGAGATCATGGAACGCATCTTTAAGTTCTTCCTGTGGATAACGAAGGTAACCTTGCATAGCGGCTGAGGAAAGCATTTTTTCTGTTTGGTACAGTTCATTCTCCAGCTGACGATGCTTTTGCTTAATTCGGATCATCGAGGTATAGCATCCAACAAAACGTCGATTCAGGTCTTTTTCATGTCGCGGCAGATCATCCGCTTTCTTTGCAAGATCCGCAAAGTAGGCCTCTGGTGTTGAATGTACGACCTCAACTTGATTGGACATTGAAGTAATCAAGGCACCGATATGATTTAGATCTATCCGTGAAGGTCCACCGCCGTGATTGCCGACACCCCATAGTACAAGCTCTAAATCCTGCGTGGTTTGTTTATTTATTCTCTCTTGCACCTTGATATGCGCTTGACCAAGCTGCGTGTTATAACCGTCTTGTATTTGATGAGCTAGTACTTCAGAGCCATCGAACCCTACCCAGACGAACTCTTGTGCTGGACCTGCAACGCGGTCCTCAGGACGCATGAATAAATAGGAATCAAATCCTGCTTTCCTCATGAGTTGTACAAGACCTCTCGAGTGCCCGAAGGAATCAAAATTAATAGCCGTGGTTGGACGTACGCCAAATTTCTCTTTAAAATAGGTCCGCCCGAGCAAGATTTGCCTTACCATCGACTCGCCGGAAGGCATATTGCAATCAGGTTGTAAATACCACCCTCCCATGATGTGCCACTTACCGGCTTGTACCAGCCCCTGTATTTTACGAAATAAAGAAGGCTCGTACTCCTCAATCCATTTGTATAGCAAGGCTTCATTATGGTTAAATACGTACCCCTCATATTCTTCACAAAATGCAGCAGCAGCCCGAAAGGTGGATACCGCAGCTGCCGCCCCTTCTTCCCACTCCCATTGCCATACCGGGTCCAAATGTGCATTGCTTAGTAAATGAATTTTCCGCATTGAAATCTCTCCTCTTGATTCTGAATCGATGTCTTCTGCTCCCATTTTCTCAAAATCCCCTCCTTGCGTATATTCACTGGAATCACAAGTTTTTGAACAAAAATAACATGCCAAGAAGGCTGTGCTATACTAAACTCATACATCCTAACTTTTCGTAAAGGTGATCATCATGAGTCAGAGTCAATTGAATCCACGTCATCCACAAGAAATACCATTTTTAGGTGTCCAACCTTATCAAACTATGCTGAGTGGAAACCTAACGATCAATGATGCTGCCGTTGAAATCATCGATCTTTTAGTAGAAGTACCTGCGGGCTTCGCACAGTGCCCACCGCACCTCCATACGTGGTATGAGCTTAATTATGTGTTTGAGGGGCATATGCAAACGAGCTTCGGGGGATCGATGATGGATATTCACGCAGGAGAGTTTTTCCTCATTCCTCCGGGGATGGAGCATGCTCATGCCTATGAACCCAATGATCCACATAAGGGCGCATGCTTAAGGTGGCGGGTGGATCGCGGCAAGGTGGAGTTGCCCATGAATACGCTCTCAACCTACGAACAACTTGGCGTCTTATCGCGTTGGAAACCTGGCGTCTATGCTGATGAGTTTGGGCTAGGCAAGCTTCTTACGTCATGCTTTGAAAATGCCAAGCAGAACGGCTCATCCATAGCCACTTTGCTTCAAATTGTGCAAGTCATCTTTGCTTTAACAGAGTTGTCGTCGGAAAGGACCCGGTGGATTGAAACCGAAGCCAATTCTGATCACTCGTTGCTCCGCAAGGTCGACATCTATTTAAATGATGACCAAAGTTATCATGTAGACGTACACCGACTAGCCGCATCCCTCCATATGAGTTATGGGCATCTAGCTCGAAAGTACAAGAAATTAAGTGGTCAAACCATTATAGACCGCTTGAGTCAGATACGCTTGGAACGCTCGTTAGAATTATTGAGAGGTACGGACCAGCCCATACAAGAAATTGCCTATACGACAGGGCTATCCAGTTTATCGTATTATAGTCGTTTATTTAAAAAGAATTATGGAATGAGCCCTAAAGAATATAGAGATAAAGGGAAAGAAAAAGGCATAGCTCCTAGTTGAGTTACGCCTTTTTTTAGTAAGTAACGACTCTAAGATTCCAGTTAGATCCGTGTTCGTTGACTTTTTACCCAGGCATTTATGCTATAGTCTCTAGGACACTGGGGATCCGTTTATTACATAATTTCTGTAGGCTCAAAAAATACATTGCAGCTGTTGTTATATCACCTCTTTCCATTGTTTCTTTTATTATATGGTTCAACGAATGAAGTTCTGTATACTTGAAATCGGCAATAAATATATCAATTTTTTTCATCCCCTTCGCAAAAAAACGAGCTTCTAGATCAATCTCTAGGGCTCGCATTATTATCCTACTTTTTCACTACTACTCCCAAGCCATTTCTGCACGAGCGAGCAGATCTTTCAAAGCACGAACCGCGGTAACAACTCGTTTTGGGTTACTAGCATGCGGCAAATAGTGATGCAAATGTGGCTCTACAGATAGAAAACCCGCGTACCCGCTCTCACGTAATTTGATTAGCAAACGATCAAGTTGTCCTTCACCGACGCCAGCAGGAACGAATTGACTAGTCTCACTCTTCGCATCTTTGATATGGACATAGGCTAAATAACGATCTAATTTCGGATAAGCCTCATCGACCGGTTTCACATTATTCATAACGAAATTCCCTGGATCAAAAGCTAAACGCATTGAATCTGATGAACAATGCTGTAGAATATCCAACAAGCGTTCATCCTTCGAGCCATACAGATGGTTATCATTTTCCAAGATGAGGATCACCTTATTTTGCTCCGCTATCACAGTTAGTTGCTTCATTCTGCTCATGACTTCTTCCCTAATAACATCCAAATCGCCTTTTTCTGGCGGCTGGTAGGAGAAAATTCGAATGAATGGCGTACCAAGTACCTTCGCTGCTCGGATGGCAAGGTGCAAAGCATCTAGCTGAGGCGCAAACTCTGCTACAATCGGATATTTGCCAATTGGCGACGCAACTGATGAGACTGCAAAATCACGCTGATCTATCAATTCGCGAATAGACTGAAGCTCAGCTTCGGTCAAGTCTAGAACATTTTTCCCCCAGACGTTACGGATCTCGATATGAGCAAGTCCCTCTAGTGCAAGCACATCCAACTGCTCTTCCAAATCACCTGAGATCTCATCTGCGAAGCAAGTAATCTTTACTTTGGACATGGCGGATCCTCCTCTTATTTCGTCGTCCCGTAGGATGCTGACATATCAAGTGCTGATACTGAAGACTGATTTACTTTTTTAACGAAACTCGAGGTTTTAATTTTCTCATCCAGATGAGCTTGGAAGGCGTCACCATCAATCGGCACTGCAATGGGACGGTTTTCAAAGGAAGACAGCATAATCCCGTTTGCCAAGGTTAACGCGCCAATTCCTTCTGGACCTTCAGCAATTAAATCCACAGTCTTGCCGATTAATCGGTCTATCAATCGTCTGGTTACGACTGGGTGTCCATTGGGAACCGTCGTATCTACTGCAATTTCTACAGGTTCAATCTCCCAAGTCACAAATTGCTGCTCAGTCTCTCTCGTGAAAGTTAACATTGATTCGGGGTATTGGTAATGCAACAGCTTGCCGTTCTCTAGAATCAACTTCCCGTTATCTCCTACAATTTCCAACCTGTTCGTACCTGGCAGCTCAGCTGTCGTCACGATTAAGTGGCCAATCATTCCATTCTCATGTTCAAAATACGCCGTCACCTCATCCTCTACCTCAATATCATGATACTTCCCAATATGGGCATGACCTGAAATGAGGGATGGCATTCCGAACACCCATTGGTACATGTCGAGTGTATGCGGACACTGATTCGTCAGAATACCGCCGCCTTCACCTGCCCATGTTGCACGCCAGCCGCCGCTGTTGTAATACGTTTGCGAACGGAACCATTTGGTATGAATCCATGTCGCCCGGGTTAATTGGCCTAACATTCCGCTCGCTACCATATCTTTGAGCTTCGCATAAAATGGAAGCGTTCTCTCTTGAAACATAATAGCGAACTGTAAGTTCGGGTAAGTCAGTTTCGCAGCTTCGTACGCAGCAATCATCCGATTCGCATCGTTCACATGCACGGCGATCGGTTTTTCACACATCACGTGGATGCCATGCTCAAAGGCTTCAATCGCAATAACCGGATGATCATAATGCGGCACTGCAATGATGACGACATCGAGACCCGATTGTGCGAATAAATCGCTGGCGGTGTAGTACGCTTCTGTCCCAAAAGTCTTCGCATGCTGATCTGCCTTTTCTTGATCCACATCACAAACACCGACGATCTCGACGTTCGCCATTTCGCTCAAATACTTCAGATGTACTTGACCGATGTTGCCAATCCCAACAAGTCCAAATTTCACGATTTGATTACTCACTGTGAAAGCCTCCCCTTCATATTGAATAACTCACTATCATCTTATATTATTATAATTACTATATCCTTGAAGAAATTGCCTCAAAAGTGGATAATCTTGCTTAATTAGAAAGGGAGATCGACAATGATATCGGACTACTTAGCTCATATCGATGAGCATGTAAACTTTCAGCATGCAACAAGAAAGCCTCCCTTTAATGTTCATTTCCATCTGCATCAAGGCTGCGAAATTTTCTTCTTAATCCGTGGTGACGTTAACTATTTTGTCGACAAAACGGTATACCCCCTGCAGTATGGGGATCTGATCATTACGAATGAGCATGAGATTCACAAACCCGCTTTATTAAGCGACGCTACCTATGAACGTGTAACAATTGAGTTCAATCCCGCTATCATAGCACTCTTTCAAACCGAATATATTCAACCCTTACATTGCTTTTATAATCGTCCCCTTGGCGAAAATAATAAAATAAGACTGACTGAGCAAGAGGCCTCTTCCTTGGTCTCGTTATTTCATACCTATCATCAAACTCAAAAACATTCCTTCCATGGGGATGCTCTGATCAAGCTGGGGTGCATGTTAGAAATCATTTCACTCGTTGGCCGGTATTATGAGACGAGAAATGATAAGGATCCTGGTTTGGATTTACCTCCGCGCTTAACACCTATTCTAGCTTATCTCAATCAGCACCTGGCGGAGGATTTATCCCTCGAACGACTTGAGAAACTGTTTTTTATAAGTAAATATCACTTGAGTCGACTCTTCAAAAAGCATACCGGCAGTACGATCCACGAGTACATTGTGTATAAGCGCATCTCCCTCGCTAAACAGCTGCTCAAGGACGGCGCGAACGTGACAGAAGCTTGTATGGGATCAGGCTTTAACGATTACACAGGATTTCTTCGCATGTTTAAGAAGAAGATCGGCGTGCTGCCTAAGAACTACGCGAAGCAAGCTAATACTCCAGTAATAAAGCCTGATTCCTATAGTACATAGATCTTCTCCCCATCTTAGAAGTAAAATTGAACAACAGCCTTAAAGTCCCCTGTACCAACTAACCCCATGGAATGCAGAGGGAATAAATCGGCTATCGATTCCTGTGTAAAACCTGTAAATGCATTTCCTTGGGAATAGCTTTATACACAACTTTTCGCACCAAGTAACGTACCGCGGATACTTATCCCCCATGTTACCCTTGAATCCGCTCAATTTCCCGTTGTACAGACGAAGGTGGATAGCCCATAATTTTTTTAAACACCCGGTGGAAATGGGCTTGGTCGCTGTAACCAAGATAGTCCCCAATCACTCCTAAGGTCAGCTTCGTATTGAGGATCAAATCAAGCTGCATGAATGCGAACTTGATGTAAATAGGTGACAGGTTGGTTTAAGTATGTATGAAAAAAGGCTACACCGTCCTTAAGTGCGGAATATTATTATTTCAAAAATTTCATAATATTATTCCGATTAAACACGTAGGAATTATTAAGGTTCAATATATATCTACATATTATGTTTCTCATATTTGCAAACAAGAAACTGGCACTACGTTAAGAATCCCGACTTCGCATTGTAGTCAAAGTCGGGATTCGAATTATAGTGGCTAATATTATGAACGGTAGTTATTCTTCAATAACCTACTCTTTCACAGATCCCCTCCTAATGCCGTGAATATGACGATCCATTCCTATAACAGTATTCTGAAGGATAATCAGTTTTTTAAATCAGCCTGAGAGAGAGAATTACACGCACTCAAATGTCCTCCTAAAGGAAAAAGCCATCTTGGCAGAGATAGAAATCACCTCCAAAATGGCTTCTTAATCGTTCTATAAGCGAGACATGATGCAATCGTCGACATAGTAGTCAGAACGATCTGTTGCATTTCGAATTAAGATGACCGCATCCGTTAGAGTGCTCCAATTGGCATCCACGGTTCCCGTCAGCAACGTCCAACCACTATCCGTGATTGTTCCTTGCATAACCGTCTCATGCCATGTGCCATCATATTGCAAGGACACCGTCACATTCGCCGTTTTGGATCCTGAAGCTGCTCGAACCCACGCGGAAATATTATAAGTCCCTTTGCCTGTTGTCTGCAGAACGTTTTTAATATTCTGGCCTATGAAGGCATCGTCACTCGTACGATTGGAAGCGAGCAGAACTTTGCTGCCATCGATGGGTGAAGGGCTGCTCTGTGTTGTCATGGTTGTATTCCAAACCATCCAATTCGATGTTCCTCCTTCAAAGCTGGCATTCTGCAAAATATTGGAGGTTTTGCTCATATAGGTGTTATCTACATAATAGTCAGCACTATCTGACGTATTGCGAACTAAGAAGATAGCATCATCCAAGGAGCTCCAAGTCACGTTCACAACGCCCGAAATCTTCGTCCAGCCAGAGCTGTTCATTTGACCCGGTATTTTGAACTCTTTCCACGTACCGCCTGAATTCACCGACAATACGATTGATGCATTCTTCGTCCCTGATACAGAACGGACCCATGCGGATATGTTGTAATTGCCTTGCCCATACTTTTGCAGAAGCGCTTTGACATTCTGGCCCGCCCAAGAATCCGTTCCTAATGTCCGATTAGACGCATAAAGCGCTTTGCTGCCGTTCTGAACGGGGGAAGTAACCGATGAGATCGTGGTCCCCCAAGTCGTCCAATTGCTCGTATCGCTTTCATAATTCGGGTTCGCGAGCATATTTCCAGCCAACTCCGTATCATAATCCATTTCTGCTTTCCCCAGCGTTGGGTTATAAGAAGGTGAGACTAATAGCATGGATTGCCCGTCGACAGAGGGTAAAAGGGATGGGCTGTAGCCTCCGAAATAACTCGTGTTAAAACTAAACGGCAACGGTACAGCTGACCAAGTACCAGTGCCATCGCTGGCACTGTTCACAAACATCACCTTACCAGAATCGCTATCCTCTACGCCTGCTGAGGTGAACAGTTTTTTCGCCAAGATATACACTTTGCCATTCGCATTGACGATGTCAGCCGTGCTGTTAAAATAGCGACCTTGGCTATCAGTCGGCTTCGTCCCCATGCTGGTCGCCGTCCCCCAGTTCACGCCATCCGATGAAATACGTGTATACATATTGCAGCCAGGTGTACCGCACACTTCATAGGCTGCCATGTAGGTACCATTATTCAGCTTCGCAATTCGTATCATGCCGGGACGATAATCATTGTTCGCGATCCCGATGTCTAGATGCATGCTGCCCCACGTATTCCCACCATCCGTCGATATAATATGCCCTAGAAACTGGCTGTAACCCTGTGATTGGCTTCGTTCATCCGACACATAAAGCGCGAGTTCACCAGCTGCGTCCACGATAAATTCAGGCTCCCAGGTGTTTCCACCCGTAAATACCGTTGTCACATACGCCCATGTTGACCCGCCATTGATACTGCGATAGATACGGGTTTCACCTTTCGAGGCATCATTGGCATTAAAGATCGTGTTCGCATACAACAGGGTATCAGCAGCGTAACTGCCCAGCTGTTGTGGGAATGCAAATAACGTTTCGCAGCAGCTTTCCAGACTGCCTCCTGTATTAATATCAGAACCAAGATCTACGGTACTAAATGAGGTCCACGTAAGACCGCCATCTGTACTTTTTTTGATCGTGGCATACCGATTGTTATTGGCATACGTCGCTAGCAATGTTCCGTTGCTCAATCGAACAACACGCGGATAAACCAACTCATGACTCGGGTCCTTCTCCATATATTTCCCGTATCCGTCCGCTAAGGCCTTCGGTGTCCATCCGTTCAATCCTAACACTAAGCTAAAAAGCAAAGTAAACATCATAACCCCTATTAATGATCGCGCTTTCATAAATAGTCATCTCCTACATTGAATTTTTTCTTACCGACAATGGTAGTGCTCGAACTGTTGCATCACCCCTTTCAAGCTAAAAAATGAAGAGAGAAACCGGTCCAATCGAGGAAGATCGGAACCGGTGTTACTCAGCTTTTCACAGCACCATTAACAATGCCATCGAAGATATACTTCTGCAGAACAATGAACATCACAACTGTCGGAATAATAATTAACAACGAGGCCGCAGAAATCATGTTCCATTGCGAACCATAGGCATCCGTATACTTCGTTAATGTTGTGGAAATCACGACCAATTTCGAAGAAGGCATATACAGGTACGGTGTGAAAATATCATTATAAATGCCGATCGCTTTCAGGATAATAACCGTCGCTGTGGCAGGACGCAGCAGAGGGAATATGATCGTGCGATAAATTCGAAATAAGCTAGCTCCATCGAGATAGGCACTCTCGTCCAATTCCCTAGGAATACTACGGATAAATTGCAGATAAATATAGATTTGCACAACGTCGGAACCTAGATTCAGCAGAATCATCGCAAAGTGGGTATTGAATAACCCCAAATTTTTGATAATCGTAAAGGTTGCCACTTGTGTTGTGATGCCTGGGACGATGAAAGCGAATGTGTATAGCGCCATAATCCACTTTCTGAGTCTAAATTGGAATCTGCCAATGGCGTAAGCGGCCATCGTTCCGATTAAAACATTTCCAAGAATGGTAACAATCATGATGAATAGGATGTTGATAAAAGCGAGCCCAAGATGTGCTTTCTTAATGACGGAAACGAAATTAGCCATATTGAACCAATCCGCAGGAAGCATAAACGGGCTCGTGACCGAGAACTCTCTTGGTGTTTTGAGTGCAGCAATCAGTAGGAGCAGTATTGGTAACAGAATCACAATTGCAGCGATGATTAGAATAAGGTAATCCAGCGCTTGGAGCCACAGTGGCTTCTTCATTCCTCTCCCCCCTTGCTTCCGATTAATTTCTGCTGCAACGTAACGGCTACCACGACGAGAATTGTGAAGACAATACCGAGTGCAGATGCGAGTCCAAAGGACTGGAATTTAAAAGCGGTGTCCACCGTCTTTGTAATGAAGGTATCACTTGCGCCGAAGGGGCCGCCCTTGGTCATGATGAAAGGAAACTCGAAAGCACCAAGCGCACCGGATAAGTTTAGGAATAAGCTGAGTTCAATTAAGGATTTGATGCTTGGCAGTGTAATGTACCGGAAGGCTTTGAATCCTGTTGCCCCATCGATATTAGCTGCTTCATATAATTCATTAGGTATCGATTTAAGCCCACCATAGAAAATCACGAGCGTTACACCGGTGTATTTCCACACAGCGATAGCTGCCATCGTATGATTCACCAAGCTGGGACTGCTGAGCCAATCTTGAATCCAAGATTCCAACCCAAGGCTGTTCAATAGGATATTGACGGCCCCGCCATCCGATTTGAACACGTATAAAAACATAAAGCCAATCACAGTACTATTAATAATGTACGGCAAAAAGATAACACTTTTGAAAAAATTGCCGGCGCGTATTTTCCCATTTAAAATGACTGCTAGATAAAGGGCTAGAGCGATTTGAACAAAACCGAAGATGAAATAGGAAAAGTTATGTGAAAACGTTCGAAAAAACACAGGATCCATGAAGATTTGACGATAATTCGCCCAGCCAATCCATTCTTTCACCACGCTTGTGCCATCCCATGAAGTAAAGCTTAAATACAAAAGATAGCATGCTGGATATATCGAAAAGACAAGTAAGAGTCCCACCGGAACCGTCAGAAACAAAATTAAGATAAGCGTTTTCTGCCATTGATAAGACATGCTTGACATACGATCCCTCTCCGCTCCCTGTAAGTCAATGCGGCTATCCAAGACGAACTAGAGGATAACCGCACTGCTTTCAGCCTATTTATAATTTATTTCGCTGCTGCCGCTCTTGCCGCTGCCCATTTTTTATTGTAGTCATCATAAATCTTTTGAATTTCAGCATCATCTTTGGCGATCAGTCCACCTTGATAGAAATCTTGCATGTTAATTTGCGCTTTGTTAGTCGTTGTGTTCGTAATATCTTTCGCGTTGCGCTCCATGTACAATTCCGGTTTCGCATCCATAAATTCTTTGATTTGTGGTATTGTCGATGTTTTGGATTTTAACGCTGGAATCAAACCAACTTTATCCGCATAGTTGGACTCTTCCAACAAATATTTGATAAATGCTTTGGATGTCTCTACATTTTTGCTCGTTTTGGTGATACCGATCGTCCAGCTCTTTTGCATGAACGCAGCAGGTTTACCTTTGTTATCTAACGGAAGTGCGAAGAAACCGACGTCACTCATTTTCATACCCGCTTGCTCAAGTCCACCGAAAGCCCAGTTCGCGTATGGCAGCATCCCAACTTTGCCAGAGATGAAGCCAGATACGGATTGGTCATATGTCCCGTTTACGAAATCTTTCTCGAAATAGCCTTTATCTTTTAGCAAGCGTAAGAAATTCACGTACTCACCATCAGGACTTGTTTTCGTGAAAGGCGTATCTGTTTTCATAAAATCATCACTATACGTTGGATTACCGCCTGCCGCATGAATCGCAACTGTTGCCAAATAACTCATCGGCCAGCCGTCTTTGAAGGACAAATAGATCGGTGTGACGGATTTCGCTTTCAGCTTTTCGGAAGCATCAAACAGTTCATCCAATGTTTTGGGAACCGCTGTAATGCCGGCATCAGCAAACGTTTTCTTGTTATAGACAATCCCGTGTGCAAAGGATCCTTCTACAACGCCGTACATTTTGCCGTCTAACGTAACTTGATCTGCGAAATACGTTGTATCTTTGTAGCCCATATCGTCAATTGGCAAGAAGAAATCTGGCCATTGGGTCGTCGTAGGGACGATTTCTGCATTGTAATACATCACATCTGGCAGATCATTCGAAGCAAGTCGTACTTTCATCGTTTTTTGGTATTCTTTGATTCCGCTGATTTCTACTTCCGCATCTGGATACTTGGCGTGAAACCCTTTTGCTACTTCATCAAAAATAGCTTGTGAATCCGGACGATTCGTTGTAAATGTAATTTTACCTTTTACTTTGGATTCTGCTTTCGCCGTGGAAGCTGCTGCTGGGCTAGTTGTCGCTGCCGCCGTACTTGAAGCTGCAGGTTTGTCATCTTGCTTCGCACATCCGGTTAATGCAAGACCTGCAACGAGCGATCCTGCTAGGGATAAAGTTACTAATTTTTTCAATGTGTGACCCTCCTGATTTATATGATGTTATCGCTTACATCCTTATCATACTAAGCTTTGTAAGCTGTCGGTAGGTGGCTGAAATTCGATTTTCCTGACTCAATTACGAATCATGAAAACGGTCTCAACACAGGGTGTCACGGTATTGCTTAACGGATTTCCCCACGCGCTTTTTAAACAATTGATTGAAGTAATCAGGGTCCTGATACCCCACACATTGCGCAAGTTCGTATAATTTCATCATCGGATTCTGTTTAATAAAGAGCTTCGCCATATCCATTCTCACTTGGATCAAATAGTCAGTAATCGTTATGCCTGTCTCTTGTTTAAACAGATGACTCACATGGGCAGGACTCAAAAAGACACGTGCCGATAAGCCGGGTAAATTCAGCTCACTACAGTATTCTTCCGTTACGATCTGCTTCACCATGCGAATCACTTTCTTCTCTTCTGACTCTGGCACGACTGACTTTCGTTTCATATCCAACAGCTTCTCAAAAATACTAAATAGCTCCTTCGTATTCACCGGCTTCAATAAGAAGTCCGCTGCTTCAGAGCGAAGCGCTTCTCGAACGAATTCAAATTCATTGAAGCCGCTGAGAACAATGCTCGAAATGGCCGATGTCCGCGAACGCACCTCTTTAATCAAGGTTAAACCATCCATGATTGGCATTTTCACATCCGTAACAATGACATCTGTCTCTTCCAGTCCAATACCAGCCAAAGCCTCTTGGCCATTCGTATATCGCCCGATGATGCGATAATCATCCGATGCCGATGTGATTAGTATTTCTAGTCCTTCCAGAATCGTAGGTTCATCATCTACAAGTACGATATGTAGCAACATAAATTCACTCCCCCCATGATGGTTGATTGCACATCGTTACCGTAACCGTCGTCCCTTCCCCTAACCTGCTCTTCACTTGTAACCCATAGGATTTGCCATATTGAATTTGGATGCGCTGATGAACATTTCGTAGTCCGATTCCTTTATCGGATTTCCTGACATTCTCGCTCGGGTGCTCCAGATGCTGTTGTAACTCCACTTCCTGCTCAGAGCTCATCCCGATCCCATTGTCGCTAATTGTGAAACGGATTCCTTCCTCCTCTTGGATGCCAACAATCGTAATCAGACCATCGCCAAGCTTATGTTCAAGACCGTGATATATCGCATTTTCGACAATGGGTTGAAAAAGTAATTTGATCACTTTCGCTTGCAAGAGCGGTTCGGGAACGTCCAGCTGCAATTTAAATTTATTGCGAAACCGATGGTTTTGCAGCTGAATATAATTATCCAAATGGTCTAGCTCTTGTTGGACAGTCACTTGCTCATTTTCACGTAGTATGCCGTAACGCAATAAATTGCCAAGCGTATACGTCATATCCGCAACGTCAACATCCTTGTTGATGATCGCGCGCATGCGAATGGTTTCCAGTGTATTGTAAATAAAATGGGGATTAATCTGCGCTTGAAGCGCTTCGAGCTGGGCAACCACCTTCTTCATATTGACGATATACACTTCTTGGATCAGCTCTTGGATACGTGTAATCATCTGGTTAAAGGTCGTGCCCAATGTGCCAATTTCATCCCTATATTTAACTGGGAATTTGGCCTCCATCGTGCCAGATTCAACGGTACGCATCACACGCGTGAGCTTGCGAAGCGGCTTGGTTAAAGCATTCGCTGTGAAGATGGCAAGCACCAACGATAACAGTCCAACAATTAAGATAACCATCAAAGTCACGTTTCGTATGATCGCAGCTTCTTTAAACAGCGATTGGGTAGGAATGAGCGAATAAAACATCCAATCTGCATTTTTCAAAGGAGTATATAGAAAGATATAGGATTTATTAGCGATTTGAATATCCCGCCAACCCCCTGTTTCTCTGTTCACCGTGTTAATCAGTGCTGGAGGAAGTTCCACACTCGTATTCTGATTTCTGTAGATATTAAGACCATTCGCATCCAAGATATACGAACTGCCATGTGTAATATCATTCAATCGGTCGACGGCATCCCCAATGACACGAATATCCGAATCAACAATCACGGTCCCTAAGGATTGGTAAGTCCCCAACTCGCTGTCACGAATCTCCCGAATCACAGAGAAAATCTCTTTGGGACGCCCGAAGGTATCCAGCATCGTTTCGGTCCCTTGAACGACAGCCGATCCATTCGCACTCGCCACGATCTTCTGAAATTGTGAGAAGCGTTCCTCCGTATTAGCCCGAACCGCAAACCGTTTGTCGTTATAAAAGATGTTGCCATCCCGATCAAGGATATAGACAGCGTCATTGCCTTTTCTCATATTGTTCATAAAACGCAAATAAAACGCGATGCTGTCTGAGCGCTCTAGATAGGGGCCAGGCTTCATTAGCAATTGTTGAAGTTCTCTGGAGTAGATCGGAATCGCCGTAATGGACTTCATTTCGCCAATATAATCGTCCAACCGAGACGTCATTTGATTGGAGGATTGCATGATGAGCTCAATGGCTTTCTCTTTTAAATTACGGGTGTAATTTTGATACGAAACAAGTCCTGTCGTCAACATCGGTACGATGACGAAAATAATGATAATGAGCGACAGCTTTTTCTGCATGCTCATATTCAGGAAAAAGAGCTTTAGGTGAGTAAGCATGCGGCTATCCTCCTGTCTTAATGGCCCCCTATTAACGAGTGCGCCGTCCTCTAAAGTCACGATCTAAAAAAAAGATGCAAATTTGCATCTTTCTTCCATATTTATCCTTTTTATTGCATATCCTCTCCGGATGAAGTCCCTGCTTCCATCGCCCTTTTATTTTTCTTATACATGTCAATATAGTAAGCAAGCACCTTGTTATACCCCAAATGCTGCACTTCACCCTGAACTTCAGCTTTAAGACTCGCGAATGTCACTTCATTTTTGGCTAGAATCAGCTTAGGAAAGATCGTTTGTAAATAATTATCAATCTGCGATTGGATTCTTTGAATATCATCGGGAGGTGTCGTAGGGAGTGCGCCAAACTTGTCATAATCAAAATAGTTCAGTTGGATTTCCCCCCTGCTCACAAGACGATCCACCACTTCACCTGGATAGGAAGCACCATACTTGGACGAATAGGCACGATCTAACTCCGTTAAATTATCCTTAAAAGCATCCGCAGATAAGCTATAATCGATCGGCACCTGATACAAAGGATCCATCGCGCCATTGGTGTAAGATTGATAATTGTTGTATTTCCCAATCCCTGTGCGCACGCTGTAATTTTTGTCTTCTTTCCTAGCTTTGATGGTTTCCTGCTTCAACCTCGGTTTACCATCAACGACTTCCCAATCACGATCTTGAATGCCATTGATCATCAATCTGGAGCCTTCGTAGGACAACAAGTAGTTCAGGACATCCATCGCCCGCTCTGGGTTTTTACTGCTTTTCGTAATGGCCCATGCGAGGTCTGCGTTGCCATTCATACCGTATTCACCTACGTACGGCGTTATGCCAGGCACAGGTGGAAGCGGTTCCCAACCTTGCAGCGGCTTTCCCGCATCCACGAACAATTTATTGGCATCTCTCACGCCCGCCCAAGACCATTGGTCGAATAAGACTTGGTTATTTTTCACCTTATCCCTATGATTATCGAACTTCATCAAGAAGGAGTCAGGATCAAGCAGCCCGAGTTGATTCGCCTGAAAATAGAAATCCATCGACACCCAGAACGAATTGCTGTTATCCAAAATACTTGAAGAAATCTCTAAAGTTTTGTTGTCGACATCGATGAGACCTGCCGTCGAGCTCCTGCCGTAGAACCGGGAACCAAACTCGCGGATCGCCGGATCCAACCCGAAATCAAAAAGCGGCGCAAGCGCGTACACCTTCTGTCCCCTCTCATTCGTCGGATGTCGATCTTGCATCTCTTTCAGGATGGGCAATAAATCCAACAGTTGCGTGTAAGGTGGGTAGCCTAATTCCCTGTAATAATCCCAGCGGATGTTCCATCCAGGTGAATCATATTTGTAATCGGGGGCTGGCTTGCCCGCTGATCCCGGTATGAAATAGAGCTTGTTACTGCCACGGCTCAAGTTCCTTTTACTAAAAGCTAGTCGCTCAGGCATTTCCTTCGCTAAAGTTTGTCCATGCTGTCCAAGTAACTCATCTAACGCGATCACGTTGTTTCCTTGTATTAATTGATCCATGTATTTACGTTCGGTCACAATAATATCCGGGAGATCTCCGCTAGCTAACATGACTTCGAACTTGCTGTCTTCCGGTTTGGACTCGATATCGATCGCAATGCCCGTTTGACGTCGTATTTCCTTCGCAACATCATCGTTTTGGATGCCTGATTCGAAATTGAATGCAAATGGCTTGCCAAAAATTTTCACTGTTGCTGCTTTCTGAGGATCATCCTGATGGGCTCTATGATCACCTATTGAAGGCTCGTCTTCTTGCTTCGTACAACCGACGATGACCACGAACATAACCATGATCGCAATTCCTATTCGTTTCAACCATTGCTTGACTATGAAGGCAGTGCCTCCTTCCGTGATCTCTCGACCATCCTATTGTATGTAGTATAAAAAATAGAAACCATTCCCTCCATAACGGATCGAATGAAAAGGTGCACATTCTCTCTATCTTAAGAGACTGGCTTACGAATTAATACTATAATCTAGGACATTTCGTCAGATTTCTGGCACTTTCGTCAGCTGTTTCCTTCGATTTGAATCGGAATTCTCACAATCACAACTGTCCACTTACTCTCTTCGCTTTCTAATCGCATGCCATAGTGGGAACCAAATAGCAGCTTCAATCGACGATTCGTATTGCGCAATCCAATTCCGAACTGATCACCAGACGCTCGAACTAATTCTTCCTCAACAGGCTGATTAATCCATGTATGAAGTTCTTCAAGACGGTCCTCAGGAATACCGCAGCCCGTATCCATAATCCGTATTTCCAACGAACCCGATGCCTCATCTTTGCAAATGTCGATCTCGATGCTGCCCATATGGTTATGATGCATTAGTCCATGTTGGATGCTGTTTTCTATGATCGGCTGGAGCGTAAACTTGGGAATCAACGCGACTGCCAGAGTTTCCGGTAAATTAACGTGCCAGAGGATGCCTTCTCCGTATCTGGCGTTCATGATATGCATGTAATTACGTACTAATTCGATTTCTTCTCGAATCGTACTTAGTGATTTCTCATCACTATAGACTGGTTTGAGTAAATTACCCAACGCGGTAATGATCTGCTCGATATTACTCGCTTTCAGCACGGCTGCCATCCACCTAATGGTGCTTAGTGTATTGAATAAGAAGTGCGGATTAATCCGATTGTATAAATTCTGAACCTCGATATAACGCTTCTCCTGCTCGAGCCGCTGAAAGCCCTGAATGCTTTGCGACATCCTATTGAATCCACGACTGAGAACCCCCCATTCATTCCGATCATCTACCGGAACCTTCTGGTTAAGATCGCCATTTTCCATCGCGGACATGGCCGCGGACAAATGGACTAAAGGCTTCGTGATGCGACGAATGAGCATAGAAGAAAGGATCATCGCCAATAGGATACCAATGACCACTACGATAATAAGTTGACGGTACAGCGTGAATATGTCCTTACGAAACTCACTCACAGGTACACTTTTCATAAGTGTCCATTCGTTTGAAGCCATTGGGAAATAGACAACTTCTTTATTTCCCACCTCCAGACTCCCGTATGACATGCCCGTAAAATGGCTGAACACGTCGCTTTGCGTACCGATTTGCATTCGGTTAGGATGGGCGATAACTTGGCCATTGGCGTCCGCCAAATAAACGTCTCCACCCCTTTCCAAAGAAAGATTTGCGAATAGATCCGTTACGGCATCCTCTTTGACATTCATGACAACAGTCCCAGCCATCTTCCCACTGAAACGCGCTTTAATCCCTCTTGCCGCACTAATGAGATAGCGTCCGTCTTCCGATTCATGGTCTAGCTCATTCATGGCATGATCGTACAGACTCGCTTTAATTCCCCCGGCCCACACGAGTTTAGGCATCTTATCAAGGGTATTCAGCTTGATCGCTTCGTAAAATTCCGGCGTGTAGCGTTCACGAATTTCCTGCGGCGATAAGGTTGTCGTATTTCTCGAAATCGTTGTTCCCAGTACTCGACCATCTTCGGTAAACAAGTAGATCGAATGTAAGAACTCATAGTTTTGCAAGAGCGCAGTAAACTTCTGAGCAATCGCCCGCTTCAGCACAATTTCATCGGCCTGATTTGAATTATTACTTGGCACGGCTTCCATGAACCCGTTAACATCTTCATCCACCAATAATGTCTTACTAATCTTGTCCACTTCCGCACGAAAACCATTGATCGTGAATTCGGCTTGTTGAAATAGTTGGACGGTTGAGTTCTCTGTTCTTTTTTGGAGAAGCTGAAGTACCCCATGATAGGTAAACCAAGTGCTCAGCGAAAGGATAGCGACTGAAATAATAAGAAATGAAACCGTAAGCTGTCTGCGTAAACTTCCCCCTAACCAACTTCGTAGTTTATTCATCGACGTCCACATCCACATCCTGAATGTGCTGTTCATTTCTAAATTCCCGTGGGCTCATCCCCGTAACCTTCCTGAACGTACGGCTGAAATAGCTGTGATCCGCAAAGCCAAGCATATCCGAGATCTCATACGAGCGTAAGGAAGAAGAGAGCAGCAGTTCTTTTGCTTTTTCCACACGATAATGCATCCAATACTCAACGAATCCGATACCCATTTCTTTTTTGAAAAGGGTACTGAAGTACTTCGCGCTCATTTGAACCGTATCCGCAATTTGTTGCAAGGAAAGCTCCTCGTTATAGTGCGCTTCAATATAATCAACAGCTCGCGAAACCTCTCTGCTAAGCTTGGGACGCTTACGAATCAGTTGACCTATTTCTTGCAGCTGCATTGTAAATAGGTTGACGCTTTCTGACAAGGTCGTTGACGCTTTCAATTGCTCGGTATATTCTGCAAGCAGCATCCCCGCGGATTCAGGTGACATTCGGCTGCCAAGAACAATCATATGAAGCCAACGCTGAAAGTAGCTTTGAACGGTTTCCTTCGTCGGCTCAAGATCACGTAATAATTCCCCAAGCGTTCGTTCATATTGCTTGTAAACGGCTTGCAACGGCTCCGGCCATTCGTTTAAGATAGCCTTCAATTGGGATTGGACTTCTATGGCTATTATTCCTTCTGCGCGCAGACCGTTCCCTATGAATAAATTCTGGTCTGTCCCCAACCAATACTTCGCTTGCAGCAGTTTAATGCCTTGCTCATATTGACGCTTTAATACACCGTATCCGCTTTCGGGCGCCGAAATGGCAAAGGTAACCGTCACATTAAAATAGGTGAGCAGCACCTTACGCATATGTGCCAGAATGGTTTGAATAACAGCCGTGATCTCATGCTCACTGGTTATATCCTCGAAGCTGAAGAGAGTAAGAAATCTCGATTCGGAATCGAAAATGATTTCTCCACGATCGTAGTGAGCGAGTACCTCTTCCAGTATATTTAGGAGCGACATACGAATCAGCTGCCCTTTATGATCTTGATATCGCTCTTGGAGCTTATCATACTGATCAATTTCCATCTGAACGGTGACCAGCCGCGATGGTGTTAGCCTCAGCCCATGCCTCGTGACGATGTCCGCAAATTCAGTCTCGGAATAGCGATTACGAAACAGAAAATCCTTGCACAAGTGTTCTTTCACGACATCTGAATCAATGTGCTGTATGGTCATTTGTGTCGTTGTTCGCTCATCCAATTCTCGCTTCAACTTGCTTAGGAGTTGTGCAATCTCTTCATTCGTCATCGAAACCTTAATTATATAACCGCTTACGTCCTTATTCATCGCCTCACGAGCTAATTCAAATTCGACTAAATTAGTCAAAATGACGATCTTCAGATCGGAATCCGTCTTCCGAATATGGGAAATTAAGGCCATGCCATCCATTAGAGGCATTTTGATATCCGTGATCAGTATATCTGGCTTGTACTCTTGATAGGCTTCTAGCGCTTCCTGGCCATTCGCCACATCGGCAACCACGTGCATGCCATATTTTTTCCACTCCAGAGTATGTTTAATGCCTATTCGGACAAGCATCTCGTCTTCTGCAATGATCACTTTGTATAATGATGTTCCCGACATGCTTGCTCCCGCCTTTCTTCTAGCATCCTATACCCCTTATTGTCGTCGCACTCGCATAAAAACGCAAACCATTTTCATACTAGCTACATTGGTGGCTGCATAGGAAAGCGAAGGCAGAGTGTGCAACCACTCTTGCCTTCGCTTCTTATACACACACTTCCCATTTTGCATTTAGTTATGTGATCTGGCCGCTTTCAACGCATACCCTAAAGTGACAATTTCAAAAGGCTTTATGGACAGTGCAACCGTACTATTTTCCACTTCAATTGGTGAAAGATCGTCGCCTTTTCTCTCAAGGATATCGCTACGATAGAAACCTGCCTTCGTAGACCCATTAACTTGGAGCTCGCTCGCTTGTCCATTCATTTCAAACCAACGAAGCATCACATCTTCTGACTCTCGCTCCAGTTTCATGGAGGAGAATGCCAGATTGTTACCTCTCCATGTAAAGAAACTGTTTGTTGGCGCAGCATGATTGGCTGCATGACCTGATGCAAGCTGCTGCACGGTCCAAGGAATTTGGAATTGGTACGCCTCTTGCAAAGATGTGTTGCGCTCTTCCACCGTTGCGCCATGCGGGATCACCGAATAGGCGAAACTCTGTTTCCCAAGACACTGCGCATCGGGCGTTGGGAAGTGACCCCAATCCCCAAGCTCGCTAACGGCGCGAAGGAGCGTTACGGCAATCGTATTGCGCCCATCACGCACAATTTCATACTCTGGCAGACCCAAATTCGCCACGGTCATACCCGCTTTCTCATCATATACATTCACGAATGCCTGCTGATGCTGGCAATGACTCGGATTGCTCCATTCTGGATCAGGTTCAATCTGACGTTGGGCTATTTCGAACACAGAATCTGCGTAAACCTCGCTGGTCTTCACATCTGTGGGTATAAGAACCCGAAGACGATGATCTTTGGCCTGATTATCGAAAGAAGTGACAATGTCCAATCTAGCACTGCCCTTAGCAAGTGTTATTTCCGTGTGAATCTCTAGGGTAACCGTTTGCTCATTTCGAGCAGCTTTCCGATCTAAGAAGTAAACCAACTCGCGGGCTTCTTCGGCTAAGCGTTCATCCGCTTCTTCGGGAATATCCCAACGATGAATGACTTCAACCACTTGGCGTAGCTCGCTATTTTCCTTTACAACAATTTCGGCGTCAATTCCACGCGTCGTTAATGTAACGTCATTGATCGGTTGCCGGAAAACATACTCATTGCCGACATCTCCTACATTTTCATAGATCAATAGATCTGTGAATACGTTGCCTTGTCTTTTATCGGTCAGTGTCAGCCTGCCATCCTTCTGAATAAGGACGTGTAAGTACTCATTTTCGAGCGTGGACTCAGCCTGTACCGCTGTTTCTATCCTCGTAAGCTCGTTCTTACTGACTGCCGAATCTGCCGACTTCGATCGCCAAGCCAGCGTTTGATAACCCAGCTGTGGAACTTGTTCCACCTGAACATGGACACGAATCGTTCTAGCTAAATAAGGCTGGCGGAACTTGTCATCCGGCAATTCATAGCCAAATTTCACACCGAGATCCTCGATGGTAAAAGGCAATGATTTCCCCTTCTCATCTACAATTTCGCCTAATGACGTTTCCATTTCCTTTAGTATAGCGATGGAGGTTTCGCGAGACGACCAATCGAATGGCAATCGCTGCAACTCCAGTTCCGTACAGATGATACCTGATCTGGACCAGCCCGTGGTATTAAATACGACAAACGGGACAACGTAAGTGTCCGTGTTAGATGTAAAAGCTTTCGTATCTATGCGTGATCCAATTCGTTTCGCGCTCTCGTCAATAATAGCTTCAGCGACAACTAAACTCTTCGCAAATCTAATCATCATTTCCGCGTGAACGTCATCTACACTACAGCCACAAATGCTGTCATGGGGATGATTCTGCATCAGGAGCTTCCAGGCGTAGGTCAGTTCATCATGCGGATAAGCAATACCCGCCAAAGCCGCCATCACAGCTAACGGTTCAGCTACTTTCTCCAGCATCACTTGCCCCTTTTGATTCGCTTGCTTGATATATGTTCTGGCAGAAGCCGTGTTAACTAAGGTTCCCCACCCGTTTGTTTGTTGGCTGCGCAGTTCACCTCTAACCGTTACCAAGTGCTCTGGCAAAGAATCCTTCAAGCTTTGTACATAGGAAGGGAAATCTGAGTGGATGAATTCCACTTCTGGGTGCAGCTCTCTAGCTGTCTGAAGCGCTAAGGAGAGATCGGTTTGAATGGGTTGATGATCACAACCGTTCATGAAGAGCAGATGCTCCGTTGCAGCATATTTGCGGGCATCCGCGAGTTTTTGCTCCCAGTAGATGGCTGCGTCCTGCGAATTCGCTGGAATTTCAACGCCATTGTTGTACCAATTCGCAAACAGAACACCCAGCACCGCTGATCCATCCGGAGATTGCCACCACATCTCGGAGAAAGGCGACTCATAGCCCTGAGCATCCTGTACTTCATTATTAAAACCCGTAGGCTTCACGCCACGACCGAAAACTGCACATTCAATCCCAGCTTGCAGCAACAGCTGCGGCGCTTGCCCTATGTTTCCAAACGAATCTGGGAAATAACCGATTCTACATATTTGCCCATAACGGGCTGCATCCCGCATGCCAATTTGCAAGTTACGAACGTTGGCTTCGCTGCTGGTCAGAAACTCGTCTTGCAAAATGTACCATGGCCCCACGATCAGCTTCCCTTCTTTAATTAGTTGGGTAATTTTCTCGCGATGTTGAGGTCTCACTTCCAAGTAATCATCCAAAATAATGGTTTGTCCATCGAGATGAAAGCTAGCAAAGTTGGGGTCTTTCTCAAACGTCTCCAATAAGCTATCCATCACACGAATCAATTGCATATGATGCTTCTCATAAGGTAGATACCATTCGCGATCCCAATGTGTGTGTGAAATAATATGTGCTTTCGTTTTCAAACTTCATTCCGCTCCTTTAAGTCCGATTATTCCTCATCTTATGGCATGGCGAATCGGATAGACATGCACAATTTCTAGATATCTAGTACATTTCACGTCATAGGATATCTTTCAAGCTGCGAACATGTAGCAATGCACACCATGCATCCAGAGAAATCGTTTCCTTCAATTGATTCTTCCTGTAGGTCACTGTCCGCGTCATCCCTGCTGATAGATCGAAATAGTTATCGTCCCATTGCCCTTCCATCTCGTGGAGTGAGATTTCAATCGCTTTGGCATACGCTTTTGAGGTCAAATGAATAGTGAACACGTCTTCCGATTCGCTAACCTGCCAACTTAACTGTGGATCCTCGAAAATAAAATGCTTCGGACGCACAAATAACGTAGTACCTCGGCTCACTACTCCCCCAGCAGAATCCATCAGCTCGTATGATAAATAATGCATGCGCTGTTGTTGGGCTGTGGGCAATTGCGCTTCAAAATCAAGCTTCGCGACCTGCAACGCCGTCATGGAAGAAACGTTAATCGGGAGCTCCCCTTGAAGTAGGACAGCCTCTTTGTTGTTACGCAGCTGCCAGATTACTTGCCCTTCAAACGGCGTTAAGCGGTCATTTGTCACATACAGCTCAGCCTGCACCCCTTCTTCTCTGGCCGATATGAGCACGGGAGCATGAAATCGTTTGGCATAGTAATGGAGAGCTTTCCATCTACCGTAATAATCAATACTGGACCATGAGGTAACTGGCCAACAGTCATTTAATTGCCAGTAAATCGACCCCATACTGACGCCCCTATTTTGCCGCCAAAATTCCACACCATATCGAATCGCATCTGCCTGCACGAGCTGAGATAGATAAACAAGCCCATCTAATTCGGCTGGGTATTGATACATTTGAGCCAAATAATTGAGTATCTTACCATTGGCATCGGGATGATTCTGATGCTTCTCCATCACATAGGAAAGCATGTTTCTATCTTCCGGTAGGGTAAAGCTCTCAATCGTTCGCATCGCGGGAAGCGACTGGAAACCAAATTCCGAGCAGAATCGGAAATCCGATTTGCGGTAATCTGTAAATGGCTTCGTTCCGTGCCACACATCCCAGTAATGCACATCCCCCTGCGTGGGATCGTTCGGCTTATCGAAGCCCCCGCCGGAGGAAGGTGATGCAAGCCAATAGAACGTATTGGGATCCGCTTCACGAACGACAGCAGGCAGAATCTGCTCGAACTGTTTCACATAATCCGCACGAAGTGCATCCGTCTTGGGGAAATCCCACTCCACCCAAGCCCATTCCATTTCGTTATTGCCACACCACAGCGCTAAACTCGCATGATGGCGAATTCGCTTCACATTATCAATCGTTTCTTGCACGATATTTTCGGTAAAAGCGTCTGTCATTTCGTAAGCCGCACAGGCAAACATCAAGTCCTGCCAGACTAACAAACCATAGCGGTCACAGAGATCATAAAAGTAATCCTCTTGGAAATAAGCACCGCCCCATACTCGCAGCATGTTGAAGCTCGCTTCCACGCTGTCACGAATCAATACTTCAGTACGCTCAGCACTGCAGCGGCTCAGCAAATTATCCTCAGGAATATAGTTCGCCCCCATAGCGAAGATCGCAACGCCATTGAGCACGACTTCGAACGATTTTCCCCATTGATCTGGTTCGACGCGCCAAGTAATCGTTCGCAAACCGAGTGATTGCTCCTTAACATGAATGACATTAGAACCGGCTAACAAAGTGACGATAACCTCGTAGAGCGGCTGCTCACCTAAGCCATTCGTCCACCACAGCTGCGGATTCTCAACATTGAACCGGAATGTTTGCTCAGCCTGCGCCGGCATTTGCTTAACGGCAAGAATTCGCCCATCAGGTGTAAGTATTTGACAACGAAGTACAAGACCTTCGCCTGTTATAGGGAGATCGACTCCCGTCCGAATATCCAAATGTACCTGCCCTTGTTCATGCTGCTGTGTCACATAAATCTCATCAATACGTCCTTCCGTGACACCACGGAGATAGATGGATCGCCAAATCCCCATATCAGGCAAAATCGGGCCCCAATCCCATCCAAACATGTGATGTGCTTTACGAATTTGATTAAATCCTGGTGCTGTGCCGACCGGCGAATACCACACAGGATTCTCTTTCGCTCGGCGCTCGGCGTATTCTAATGCTGAACGAAACACAATTTCCAGCTTATTCGTGCCTTCCTTCAGCCCCGATTTTACATCAAACACATAAGTACGATGCATATTATCTGTCACTGCAAGAGCTACACCGTTCATACTAATTTCGGCCAATGTATCTAGCCCTTCGCATACAAGTTCTACTTTATGGCTCGACAGCAAGGTAGCGTCCACCTCAAATTGACGGATAAAGACATAATCATGTCTTGCAAGCTCAAGCGCCTCATCCGCGTTATCTCGATAAAAAGGATCTTCCATCTTGCCGTTTGCCAACAACGTGCTATACACAGATCCAGGAATCTGGGCTGGCCAAGCCGCCTCATCCGTTATTTCCTTCATCAACCAAGTTCCATCTAACTTTACGATGTGCATGCCGTTCAATCCTCTCGCTCCCTATTGTCTCTACCTCTTTTATGTTAAAATAGGACCGATCAGAATGTATCTTATATTCTCCCTAGTTCATCTCATATTTTCCAGAAAGGTGGTTGGCGCGTGACTTGGTTCCCACAAGTTGTGGATCTCCGTTATTTCGAGGAAGTGTCACCTCACTTCCCCTTCTTCATTTCCCTTAATCGGGTTGATTCCCATTTCCCCGCTCATCGGCATGACTTTCTCGAATGCTCTTTCGTCCTTGGGGGCTCTGGCGTAGAAATCATCAACGGTGTCTCCCATCCAATGGAAAAAGGGACTTTCACCTTCCTGCTGCCCTATCAAATGCATGAATTAATAGCTCACAAAGGAACACCTTTGGAGCTCTATAACTGCATGTTTGCTTTAGATTTATTACTGCCCTTTATGGAACAAATGCCGCTTCTGCACAAATTATTGCTGGATTCACCTCAGGAAATGAGCCCTTTCATCAAATTAGATGCGCAAGAGCGGGCTCGTTTTACAGGGCTATTCGCCCAATTATTGAACGAATTTCAACAAACTTCCCCTTGGCGAGATACGTTTATTCGTGTGAAATTAATGGAAATGCTCATCGAATTCGACCGCACTCGCAATCAGGCGCTTACTCACCGTTTAGCACCGGCTGCGATTCTAAGAACGGGCTCCACCAAGGATGACGATATGTGGTCGATCTTGCTGTATATTCATCACAACTACAAAGAAGAGTTGAAGCTGCATCAACTGGCGAAGCACTTCCATCGGAAGGAAAACCGACTAAGCGAGGAAATAAAGCGCTATGCGGGGAAAAACTTCGTGGAATTACTGCATGAAATACGAATCCGACATGCTTGTGCGCTGCTGGCATCAACCGATCTGCATATGTCGGATATCGCAGTTGAAATTGGGTATGGCTCAACGCAAACCTTTTTCCGTACTTTCAAAGAGGTGAAGGGGCAGTCGCCTGGCGTGTATCGCAAGCAGATTGGACAGCACCAACGTTAATAGCCCTACGATTTCTCGTAGGGCCCTCACGCTTAACAAACCAAGTTCAATCCCGAGTCATTCCCATGCTTCTGCTTATGAAGGCACGTTATGACTAGTCAAGATGAACTCAAACTGCATATCTTGATGGGATGGAATCTGATATTCTTCATGGACAGGCGCACCCCAACTGTCATCCCCGCCAACACCCATTTGTTTACCTGCAACGGTCACAACCGTATAATGAACCTCCGGCAGCTCAAAAGCATGATCCGCATGCTCAAGTTCAAATGCCGTATACGGAGAAAGGTTGCACTCAACAGGTGCTAATGGGTCAGACTGAATCGATAGACCAATACCAGCTACATCCGTTACAGTCACACGGCGTACGCCAGTACGATTACCGGACTCCTGTGGAACCAGATACGGCGTAGGCAACTGGTCCACCTGACGACTAAATATGCCCAAACGAGCACCGAAATTGCGGTCAATATAGTTTTCTTCAGGTCCCATCGCATACCATTCGGATTGATTATAATCCGCAGACATCTTGAACGATACAGCGAGTATCGGCAAGTTCGGCAGACCCGCAGCACCCTTGTAATGCGTGTTCACGCGAACCGTTCCGTTCGCTAACACCGTGTACGCAATGCGAACGCTTATTTCAGCGCTGATACTGAAGTTGTAATCGAAAATGACAGTTGCTGATCCCTTTTCTTGATGCAGCTCCCATTTGACGCATTTGCGCGCCAGACTGGCTGCATACCAAGCTCCGGCCGTAAAGCTCATAGCGGTTCCTTTGTCATTATCCGTGGTTGCCCGCCAGAACAATGGAGCAGGCGGCGTAGCGATCATTTCGCGTCCCTCGTATTTCAATGAAACCAGCGATCCTACCTGTTTCGAGAAAATGGCGGAGAAGCCTTTGCCTGTCACACTCATATTGACATCGCCCTCAATGACGACGACATCGCCAGCAGGTTTCTCTTTCTCAGCACTAGCCTCAACCACAAATGTTGTTTCACCAAACGTCGTCTCGAATCCAGCATCAGCCCATAAAGTAGCTTCTCTAAGAACTAAAGAAGCCTGAATACAGTACTCACCTGGCGTTCCTTCTACATCTGGCAGCTCAATTGGCAGACTGAATTCACTTTGAGCTTCGACCTCGATATTCACTTGCCCCGCGCCAATTCCTTTCCCCTCATGGAACAAACGGTACACAAGCACCACATCATCTGTATTCGCAAATAAATTCTCGTTTACGATGGTAATATGAGTTCGGGTTGGTTCCAGCTTGATATTTTGATAAAGGAATTTTACTTCCTGCATTTTAGGCGTGATTTGACGATCTGCAAAAACAAGACCATTGCCGCAGAAGCTGTAATCGGTTGGACGATCTTTGAAATCCCCGCCGTACGCCAAAAACTCGCGGCCATTTCGGTCCTTTTTCACAATCGCCTGATCGATATAGTCCCAAATAAAGCCGCCTTGATACATCGGATATTTGTTTTCAAGCTCGGTATATTTATGAAGGCCTCCAACGGAATTCCCCATCGCATGCATGTACTCACAGCTAATGTACGGTTTCTCCGGTTGACTGTTGAGATACGTCTCAATATCCGCTGGCTTCGCATACATGCGGCTTTCCATATCGCTGGTCGCCCCATAGTTGCGATCGTAGAAAACACCTTCATAATGAACAAGTCGTGTAGGGTCCGTTTCGCGGAAATAGTTGGACACATTGAGAATAACTTGGCCAGCATACGATTCATTGCCGCAAGACCAAATGAGAATCGAAGGATGATTCTTATCCCGCTCCACCATCGAAATCGCGCGATCCATGACGATATCTTGCCACTGCAGATCGTTACCTGGAATATTCCAAGAAGGTTCAACAGCGCCCATCTTTTGCCATGACCCGTGCGTCTCTAAATTCATCTCATCAATGACATAGACACCGTACTCATCACAAAGCTCGTACCAAAGCGTCTGATTAGGATAGTGAGACGTACGAACCGAGTTAATGTTGCTGCGCTTCAGCGTTTGAATATCCCAGAGCATATCCTGCTTCGTAATCGCTCGTCCGCTGCGGCTGTTAAACTCATGTCGATTGACACCTTTGAAAACAATTCGTTTCCCATTGATGCACATCAGCTTGTCCTTCATTTCAAAACGACGGAACCCTGTCTTCTGAACGATCGCTTCAGTTAAGTTACCGTTCTCATCGTAAATCGAGATGCACGCGGCATATAAATAAGGACTTTCCGCACTCCAAGGCTGAACAGGGCCTGCAGCAAGGTTGAAGATTAGATTGCCCCCGCGGAATTCACCTTCTTCGGTGAGGCAAATCTGCCCTTCCGCATCCTTTAATTCAAGCTTAGCGCGAACGGATTCCGAATGTTCATTGCGAAGCTTGAGCTCAATCTCCAGCAGCCCTTGCTCATAGGCATCATCCAAATCCGCCTTCACGCGCATATCCCACACATGCACCTTAGGTACCGTGTACAAATAGACTTCGCGGAAAATACCCGATAACCGCCAGAAATCCTGATCTTCCAACCAGCTTCCTGTGCTGCGCTGATAAACCTCAACCGCCAGTTTATTCTCACCTTCACGAATATGCGGTGTTAAGTCAAACTCGGCAGGCGTAAAGCTATCTTCGCTGTAACCGATAAATTCGCCGTTAAGCCAAACATAAAAGGCCGACTCTACACCTTGAAAAGAAATATAGATAGGCTTGCCAATCATCGTATCAGGCAATTCGAAATTTTTCACATAGCTGCCAACTGGATTATGCTCCTGCGAAATGTGCGGAGGACGAAGCGCCTCTACACCATCCCACGGATACATCGTGTTGACATATTGCGGCTGTCCCCAGCCTTGAAGCTGGATATGCCCAGGCACTTGGATATGCTCCCAAGCCGTGCAGTTATAATCCATCTGATAAAAAGACTGCACACGACTTGCGGGGTTAACCGCATAGCTGAACTGCCAGCGCCCGTTCAAGCTATGCCGCATGTCCATCGCTGCCCCTGCCTCTGCGGACGCCATCGCATGGTAATAACGATGATCAGAGTGGGCTTCCAGCCGGTTCACTTTAAATACACGTACATCTTGCAGCCAATCAAGGCTTGGTACCGAATGTTTCATTAATCTCTGCCTCCCGAAAAATAAGACCCACGAAGGGTCTCTACTTAACTACTATTTTACAGAACCTACCATACCCGCAACAAATTGTTTTTGCATCAAGAAAAATACGAGTGCTGTCGGCAGTGTTGAAATGACAATTGCGGTCATGATCACCCCGAAATCCGGTGAATAACTGGAACCTAGATTGGAAATCAACAAGGGAATTGTTCGTTTCTCTGGTGTTTGCAAAACAATAAGCGGCCACAAGTAATTGTTCCAGCTAGACATAAAAGTAATAATAGCGGCTGCTGAATACGTTGTTTTCATCGTCGGCATATAGACACGGAAAAACAATCCTAATTCTGTCAATCCATCAATACGCCCAGCTTCCAGGAGCTCCTTCGCAAACATTTTCGTACTTTGACGGAAGAAGAAAATGAGAAACGCTGTCGTAAATGTCGGCAGGACGACCGCGTTCATCGTGTTGATCCCGATAAATGGCGCCGTACGCGTTATACTGGAAAACATTTGGTAAAGCGGAACCATCAACGCCGCGAACGGAATCATCATGGAGACAAGCAGTAAATTGAACACGATATCTTTGGCTTTGCTCTGATAAATTTCAAAGGCATAACCAGCCAGCGAAGCAACCAATAAGGCCAAAAAGGTTGTCGTTAATGAAATCTTCAATGAATTCCAAAGTGCGGGAACGAGATTAATGGAGTCTTTTAATTTATGAAAGTTGTCCATGAAATGCGATCCAGGTAACATTCGGCCCTGCGTGACGTCCACAGACAGATTCGTGGAACTTATGACCATCCATAGAAATGGGAAAATGGATATGACAGCCACAGCTAAAAGGAAGACATAGATGATTGTACGTCGTAAAGCTATCATTTTTTATCACCTGCCAATTTGATTTGAAGGACAGATAACACAATGATCATGACTACAACCGAATAGGAAACCGTTGCCGCATAGCCAAAATCAGGTGTGTATTTAAAGGAAAGATTGTAAATGTACTGCGATATGGAGAGGGTAGAGTTACCTGGGCCACCCTTCGTAATATTCATAATCTCATCGAACAATTGCAGTGTACCAATCGTCGAGGTAATGGACGTGAAGAGAACAATTGGCTTAAGCATTGGAAATGTAATGAAGAAAAACTGTTTGATCGGAGAGGCTCCGTCAATACGAGCTGCTTCATAAATAGAGCTGTCAATATTTTGTAAGGAGGAAAGGAAAAAAATCATATTATATCCTGTCCAGCGCCATGTAATGGCAAGGACAATCGTAATTTTCGCCCAGAACGGATCAGAAATCCATGCGATAGGCTGTCCAATCAAGTGAATCTTCATTAAAGCCATATTGATCAAACCATCATTGCCAAACAAATATTTGAAAACAACAGAGTAAGCAACAAGTGAGGTCACGCAAGGCAAGAAAATAGCGGTGCGGAAAAAACCTTTGAAACGGAGCTTGCTGTCATTCAACAACACGGAAATCATCATGGACAGAATGATCATGACCGGTACCTGGATAATTAAATAGATAAACGTATTCTTAACAGCAGTGATGAATGTCTTGTCGCTAAAGAGCCGCTTATAGTTGCTGATTCCGTTGAAATGTAGATTAGCACCCGCGCCTGTTTTAAAGGAAAGCAGCAATGCCTGAATCATTGGATAAAAGTAAAACAAACATATCATTAATACGGCAATGGCGATAAACAACCATCCCGTAAGCTTTGCACGGCTACGCATCGAGTAGTTCATTAGTTCCAAATCCTTCCTATTCTTAGCGGTAAAAAATTGAAACGCTGTCCTCTTCTTTGCATATTTCGCAATTCAGAGGTCAGCGTTCATAAGGTAAATGGGAAGAGATACTTATTTAAGTTGGGATTCTGCTTGGGATTGTGCATCACTGAATACTTTCGCGATGTCTTTGCCCTTCAGGTAGTTTTGCATCTCAACTTTGAGAATATCTTCAATCGCATACGTATGCAGACCATAGTTGACTTTAGGAATTTGAGCTGTCCATGTTGCGAAATCAGAAATCACCTTTTGACCTCCGAAGAAATCATCGGCTTTCGTATAAGCTTCACCTTGCGCAGCAGGTTTATAAGTACCAACAACCCCTACGTCTGTCACTAATTTTTGATACAAATTCACATCAGAACCGAGTGTTTTTGCAAGGAAATCAGCAGCTGTATCTTTACCTGTACTGTTCAATACATACCAAGAGCTTCCCCCGAGGTTAGAGGCGTTAACGGAGCTAGCTGTGTTTTTCAACTTAGGAAAAGGAACAACCGCCCATTTACCGGATTGATCAGCTTGTGATTTAATCGAAGGCGTAATCCAGTTACCTGTCGGAACTGAAGCAACAGCACCGCTATTGAAACCAGCTAGGAAGGAATTCCAATCCGAGTTAACTTTAACAATATTAGCGTTCATGATTTCTTTGTACGTCTCGAAAGCTTCTTTCAATACTGCGTTATCCTTCAGATCCGGCGTAGTGCCATCACTTTTCAGATACCAAGCGCCTGCGGATTGAATCATCATACGGATTAGACCAAGATCATTGGGATCCTGCGTCAGCATATCTTTACCCGTTTTTGCTTTAACCGCTTTACCGACTTCAATGAATTTCTGCCAGTCAATGTTTTTCAGATCATCGACCTTATAGCCTGCTTGTTCCACATAATCTTTGCGCACATAGAGTCCTGCTACGCCGGAATCAAAAGGTACACCGTATTGTTTGCCGTTCAAGCTTGTTGGACCCAGCTTGTATTCAGCGAAATCCGAAGCCTTAATGGATCCGGACATATCAGCAAATGCATCTGGATATGTCTTCAAAAAGCTTTGTGCGCGGTAATCTTCAATCAATACAACATTCGGCAGACCTGATTTTGAACCGGAGTTCAAGCCCGTATTCATCTTTTGAATAATGTCATCTTGCGCATATTCAACAACATTAATTTTCACATCAGGATGATCCTTCGCATAAGCGTCTTTCGCTAGGTTCATTGCTGCGATATTAAAGTTCTTATCCCATGCCCAAACTGTAATTTCCTTGCTCGTGCTCGCAGCACCGCCGCTAGGAGTAGTCGTTGATGATGTGTCTGACGAATTACTTGAACATGCCGTCAAAAGCATAAAACTTGCAAGTAAAACCGTAGAAATTGTCTTCTTCATGTGATCCCCCTGATGAAATGAATTTGTAAGTGCTTACTTATAGATCATATCATTTGAGCAAATCGTCTTGTTAGAACGAAATTTACTGAAATTAGCGTTTTTATTGTGTCTGATATCCCTTCCTCCACCCACCACTTGTATTATTTTTATATTTTGTATTATTTTTAGATTTTTATTCTTCTACGTGTATTGTTCTGCACGCCATGGGAGGCTAATCGATATTTTCGTTCCTTGTCCCAACGTGCTGGTTATCGAAACCCCATATTCTTCCCCGTACAAAAGAACCAGGCGATCATGCACATTACGAATACCAATCCCTGTGAACAATTGCCTTGCACTTGTGGGATTCGGCATCTCATCCGCTTTGTCGGAAAGCTCCATGCCATCCCCATTGTCAACCACTTCACAGAGCAGCGTATCTCTCTCTTTCGTGATGATGACGTAGATATATCCGGTACCTTTCTTATTAAAAGCATGAAAAAATGCATTTTCGATGAATGGTTGCAGCATCAAATTAGGCACTTGCGCAGGCAAACAGTCCGGTGAAACAAAGTAATCGACTTTAATCCCTTGGCCATAACGAATCTGATTAATGAACACATAATGCTTCAAATTCACCAACTCTTGCACAACGGGAATCGTTTCTTTGACATTGCTAATGGTATTTTGCAGGAGAGAAATGAGCGCATGAATGGTTTGCGTAGCCGTCTCTTGGCTCCCACGCTGAACGAGGATGTTAACGGAAGCCAGCGTATTATATAAAAAATGCGGGTTAATCTGCTGCTGCAGCGCGGCTAATTCTGCTTTGCGCTGCTCCTTCTGCGTATCAACTAGCTGAGAGATATAGTCGTTCAACTCGTCGAGCATAAAATTAAAGGAGCGACTAAGCTCCCTTGTCTCATAGGTGCCCGTAACCGCCATATAATTGTGAAAATTCTTTTTCGTCACCGTGGACATTTTCTTAACGAGCATTCTTAACGAGAGTGTCAGCCTCCGCGTGATGATATAAACAAGGAGCACAGCCATTGCCACGATTCCCGCAACAATGAAGAAAATCGCTTTCCTGTTGAGCATTTGACCAAGTGCTGCATTCTTATCTATGACATTCACGATGTAAAAATCGTACAACGGTAAATCTCCAGCCAATACAATGACATCCTTATCGGACATCTTTATTTCATCCTTAGCCAGACCCTGCTGCCGAATTCGCTGGGCACTGTCTAAGAGTTCCTTCGATGTGGTTCCAATCAGCTCGGTTCGGTCGCTGGAAACGATCCTTCCTTGACGATCTAAGATCATCACATCATTTCCTTCACTTGTGAAGCTTGCATAAATGGATCTTAGATCGCTTTCTTTCATGATAATATAAAGCATCCCATAACCTTCTTTACTGACAGGATCAGTAAGAGCTTTGGCGGCAACCAGTCCTGGATCCCCAGAACCTGGTGTTCCTTCATCCAAATAGCTGTACAACAAACGTCCGGGCTCATCCCGCGACGCTTGTGTGATCGGATTTCGCCCCAAATCTGCCGAAGAACCGGACCAGTAGGTCCGGTCACTCGTATAGCTTTTGCCATTTATGCCCGAAATGATCATTTCAATGTTCTTGGCCCCAATACCCGACTGGATTCGCTTCATCTGTTCGCTCATTCCGTAGGTCACCTTGAAGTTGGTTACTGAATCGGTATCTCCTTCGGTCAGAAAACTTTTAATCGCACCGCTTTGCGCTGCGTTAACAACAATATTGACATTTGAATAATGAATGGATTCCAAACCGCTTTTAATTTGTTCAATGATTTTCGAATTCGTGATACTAAACGTCTTCACAAAAAGCTTTTCCGACATTTGCACGGTAACCCAAGAAGTCGCCACCGTGACCGTAATCATACTAAGCACCATCACTAGGAATAATTTACTAAATAAGCTTTGATCCGCGATTTTTCTTAACCATGCCCCCATGTGCCCTATGATTCCCTTCGTTTTCATTTTTTGCGATAGTGGCTAGGTGAAGTTCCCATCAACTTCCGAAACACTTTCGTAAAGTAACTGTGATCTGAGTATCCAACAAGTGCGCTGATTTCCGAAATCGACATATGCGCGCTATCCCTTAATAATTCACACGCACGTTCGATCCGAATACGATTTAAATACTCATTAAAGCCTTCTTTATTATGAATGGTAAAATAATTGGATAGGTACGATGGGTTAAAATGAAACTGTTTGGCCACTTCTGTCAACGTAAGAGGTTCCGTAAAATGCTCATCCAAATACAATAAAATCTTTTGGATACTTGGAGAACTCGTTTTGTTTCCTGTTATACAATCTGTTGCCTCATTCAGAAACTTAGCTAATAGAGAACGCACTTCCCCGATATGTCTGGCCTCATGGATGGCACGGAAATACTCATACTTCGCTTCATCCAGTGTTTTCGCCTCATAGTGAAAATGCAGTAAGGAAACAATGATATTGAATAGGCTGTGACCTAAAAACGATTTAAACTCGAACATATCCGTATCCAGTCTGTCAGGCATCGTATCCACATAATGGCTGAGTCGCTGAAAAGCCAGATGAAATTCTTGATGATTCAGCTCTGCGGTAAATGCCTCCGAATCAAATGGATCTCCGTTCCCTTCATCTTCCACCAGTTCGTCTGCAAAGAACAATTGTTGATCCGATAAAAAGAATCGGTGATCCAACACTTTGAGAATATCATGTGTATAAACGTCATGAAGGTCTTCGATTTTCGAGAAATTCTTGCTAAGCGCCACATAAAAGGATATGCCTCCTCTTACGCCTGAATCTACCAATTGCTCAGCCACGTGGATCGCATCCATTCTGCCTTCATCCTCTGTATTCAGCAAAATCCTGATATGGCTTTCTTGATGTGACAAGCGGTGAATGATAAAGGGACGCTTCACCTCCTGAACCAGCCCTTTCAGAAAGGCTTCGATCCATTCCTCGTTTCGTTTCAACGAAGCGGGTGAGCTTTCTTGCATATCTGCAACTAAAAGAACAAAAGCAGGAGACGGGAAATAGGCACTCATCTCCGCAGCATCCATCTCCATGGCATAGCCGGAAATCAGCTTGTCCAACACATAGTCGACAGACTGACCTTTTTCATTCGTAAAGTCCATATGCCGAAAAGCTGGCATTTCCTGTACCGTCTTTTTTAATACAGCTAACAGCGTATTTGCTTCTAATTTAGGCTTTAATAAATAATCAGCTACACCGTTCTGAAATGTAGAGCGCACATACTCAAATTCACCGTAGCTGCTGAGCACGACAATTTCAATCTCCGGATAAAGCACTTTCACAACTCTGACCAATTCCTCCCCGCTCATGACCGGCATCACAATATCCGTCAGAATCAGGTTCGGTTCAAGTTGCTTCACCATCTCAAGCGCATCCATACCGTTAGAAGCCTCACCGACAATCTGGAAGCCTTCACTTTCCCAATCGAGAAGATGTCTGATCCCTTGACGCACCAACATCTCATCGTCAACAATTAATACCTTGCAATATGTCTCCATGATTTACTCCTTTACGGATTATACATAGGTTCCCACTTTTAGTTTGAATGATGTATCAATCTCTGTCACATTGTAAATATATTTGTACACTTTAACAAGATTAAATCAATGTCCTTCCCGAAATCTAACTTACACGGCAAAAAAAAGCCCATGAGCATTTGGGGCTCATGGGCTCTTACGTCTAGCACGTATTAATGATTCGGAACCACGTACACACTACCGTCCGACAATACTTGTACGGTGCCGGAAGCTGACTCGATATCGCGTAGTGCCCAATGCGTCTGAGGTACATCCGGCCAACTGGAAGACTTTACATCAACTGTTGACCGATTAAACAATCGGTTCAACACTTTAACGGCTTCTGCACGATTCAACTTATTATCCGGCAGGAAGGTCCCGTCAGCATAGCCTTGAAGAATGCCAGCTTGCGAAGCTTGCTTTATCGCTTCAAATGCCCAGTGCTCTTGCGTATCGGTATATCCGACATTGGAAGAATTAGTAGTTGAAGAAACTGAAAGCAGCCTAGCCGCGATGCTGGCAATTTCCCCGCGGGTAATCGCGTCATCCGGGCGGAATCCGGTATCATCACCGAGCATCAGGCCTGAGCGCTGCATGTTGAGAATCGCCTCTTCCGCCCAATGTCCCTTAGGAACATCCGAATATCCGCTTGATCGACTAGAAATCGACTCGTTAATGGCCTTGACAGCCCCAATACGATTTAGAATCGTCGCCAATTCCGCACGCGTAATCGCAAGGGTTGGACGGAAGGTGCCATCAGGATAGCCGGAGATATACGGTTTGAGCGCGCCTGCGCCATTTTTTTGAATGATAGTAAACGTACTAAACTTACTGATTTCAATAGCAATACCTACAGGTTTGCCATCCGCATCGTAGCGGATTTCACCTTGCTGAAGTGCCTTTTCACCGTCGCTATGCTCAATGTAGACAGCGAGACTATCCAGGACTTGTTTAGCCGCCGCTCCATTCTTAGGCAGGCTCAAGCTATTTAACGGGAATACGATTTCCGTCTTGTAGCCTGAATAGTTTGTTTCAATCCTGACAGGCTGGCCGATAATCGAAACCGTATCTCCTTCAGCAGCTTGCAGCACAAGCTCGGCAGATAGTACGCGCGATGTAACTTCACTGCGCTCGGCATCAGCACGAACCGGAACAATTCGGAAGTAGGCATCCTTGCCGTCTTTCCCCATTTGCTGAAGCGACGCTGCCGATATCACGATTTGTGCATCTGGAAGCTGAATCTGCATCGACATGCCTCCATCTGCAAGTAAGCCTACAGATTCGGCATTTAAACTTACAATCCGCTCATCTGCAGGATCGTCAGGCAAGTCTGTGACATAAATACGTGCTACTTTATCTTTGTTCTGTGAAGCCTTTTCTAAAATCGTACGTGCATCTTTGGCATTCAGCTTCACCGTGTCGAGTGATTTGCCATCTGTCGATTTGGTCCGTTCGATGGATGTTTGGAGCGTCCAGCCTCCAGTACTTCCTTCAATCGTAGTTTGTCGAACATTTAATTGAGATTCCTGTAACCGTGTTACATCAATAGAATACGTCTGAGAAGTCTTTTGATCAGCAGATTCGACATTCAAGATAATCGTATTCATTCCGATCCCAAACGATGGATTGAACGTACCGCCACCCTTTTTAACTTCACCCTGTACCCTTACAGTAGCATTCGGATCATCTGCCAACGCCGTTATGCTAATCGACGAGTTCGTTGTGGTTGAAATTGTACTGTACTTCAGCTTATATGGTGAGAACGCACCATCCAAAATCGTACTTGCCTGCAAGCTTGCCAGCATAGGAGGCTGCACCGGCAATATCTGCTTACGCAATGCATCCAGCGTATACGTTAACACTGTACCATCTTCAGCTGTAACTTTAATTGTGATTGTTTGTGCATCCTTGCTAAATGGCAGCGAAATCGCTCCACTCGTTACCGTCTGGTCATTGACGCGAATTGTCGCGCCCGTGTGCTCTGAAGCTGGTAGAAGCTTAATTTCAGTAGCGGTATAAGGCACAAAGACTTGATAATGCCTTACAGTTGGGCTAAAGTCACCTACTAGCTCCGCTTCAGCTGAGATAAGTCCTAAGCTTTGTAGCTGCGCATCTCCGCTTTGTTCCCGCACCACGATGAGCTGGTAATTCCTAGTTTCTGAGCCATCCGGAGAGGTCACAGCCACAGGAACTTGATTCACGCCAACCTGCAGCGTAATTGCGTCAGAAGCCTGTCCACTGTGAACAGTTTGATTTTTCACTTGGATGTTGGAGCCTTGTTTCCGAGCACCTGGTGTAACAGTCACGGATTCCACTGAGTTGTCAACATAGACGGTATACTTTTCTTCTGTCCCTGTGAAAGCTTGAGCCGGAAGCACATCTCCTGGTTGCGAAGTTGTGCTATTATTCAACAACAACGTGCTTAATCCTGCTTCATTCGAACCCGTCCCATCGAGGCTCAGTGAGTAGACTTTGTCTCCTGCGGAATTGGAATGCACTTTAATAGATACCGTTTTACCTGTTACAGGTACTGCGACATCAACATATCCGCTAGCAGGAAGTGTCTTGTTATCGATGGTTACAACTGAGGAGGCTACCATCGGCACGGCATATACACGAACATTTTCCGAAAGAGCTAAAGCTTGATAAGCAGATGTACCAAATTGATAAGGAACAGCCATCGTAGCGTTGCCCACCGTCAGAGCCGCAAGATCGCTAGGGGTTGCCGCGATTGCTCCAGGTAAGCCTCGAATAACTTCAAAACCATATTTGGTTTCGTTCCCAGCCTGATCCGTTGCGGTCATCACGACTGGTAATCGATCCGTCTGAGCTCCCCATTCTAATGGTGCATAGTACGTAAATTTGCCTTTATCATCGAGTGGAACTGTAATGCCGTTAACAACTAGTTTAGCTCCCGCATCGGTCTGACCGGTTATGTAAACCCTGCTGTCTTCTGTAACCGTTCCATTCAGTGAAATTGGCTTTCCTTTCGCATCCGGACCTCCTGAAGCGATCAGCATCGGTCCAGTGCGGTCAATGACTAACTTGCGGTATGCAGTACTGCGGTCACCGCGCTCATTGACAGCTTCAATCAGCAAGCTGTATTCGCGCTCTTTCAATACAGCAGCTTGAAGAAGATCCTGCAAAGCAAAGCCTGAAGTTACTCCAGCCGATACTTGCTGGCTGTCAAGCTGCTTTCCATTCACAAAGAGCGTAACTGTTGCGTTTTGATTAGCAGTTACCTGCAAAGATGCCTGTTCAGCTGCAGTAAGCAGCAGCTTCTCTTCATTCCCATAGTAGGCCACATACGCTTGCTCAGTAACAGGTTGCCCACCCGCATCCAGAGTCATTGACAACGTTGCTGGCTGCGGAACTGGCAGTTCTGTTGACACAAGCTCTGATTGTGGGCTCAAAACGATACGGCCTTGCTCTTGTCCAATCGCTGAGATGGCGATCTGGTAGGTTACTCCGGGAGTTAAGCCGGAAATAATCGCATCTTGTATATTTCCCGATTGGGGAACAATGTCCATCAATGGAACCGCTGCTTGTCCATCCGCACTTTCACTTACCCAAATACGATAAGCTGTGACATCACCTGTGATGGATGCAAATCGGAGTGATATTTCTCCATTCCCCGTCGAGATGACCTCCGGTTGCTTAGGTGCACTTAGTGCAACTGGTGCAGTTACTTCTACTTGACCCTCCGCGATCGCATAAACAGGGGCTTTGCCTGCACTCGCGCTTCCAACAGAAAGATAGTAAGTTCCAGGTAATATTGAAGCAGGAACTTCAATAACTTGACTACCGGAAGCAGGCAGACCTGTTTGGATCACTTCGCCAATCATTTGAGAGGCACTGTCTGTTAGCATCAACGTAACTTGTGCATCTGGCGCCGCATTTTCTTCACTCCATGTTACTTGGATATGATTTTCCGCGCCCACAACTGACGATACCGATGCCTTAACCGCTGTCTGAGGAAGTAATTTTTGGATTTGCAGGTCTACTTTGCTCGCATTTTGAATCTTCCATTTACCTGCTGGTACATTCAGGAGTGACACATAAAGTGTATCTTTGCCATCCACTACTGGATATGGTGTATCGATTTTAGTCGATTTCAGTGGATCTCCGCTCGGATTAGCACTTGCGACTCTGTCTGAAGCCGGTTGTAAATATGCGTTGCCGTCAGGAGCATCGAAGTTCAGTGTGTAGGTTGATCCATCAGGTGCTGTAATTAGAGAGTCAGCATTTCCGCCAATCACCGTCAGCAGGTAATCGCCTTGCTCCTTAATATCAAAATACTTGCCATAACGGCCTTCCATGGTCAAAGGTTTAATGGATTTGAACTTTCTAGTGGACTTGTAAGCAACCACACTTGTATAACTGCTGCTCACTACTTTCCACTGTCCATTCAGATCACTACCATCCAGCAGGATCGTCTTCTTCTGCTGAGATTCGTCAAACAAGACATTCATACCCGGTAAATTCGGGTTAGCCTGCAGCGTATAAAGCTCACCGTTCGGCGCATACAGCTTTGTCTGTGCATTTGCCCCATAAATCTCAACGATTGCTTGACCATTTCCTGTCCGGGTCATATCAAATACCGTAGGATAAGCTTGATCCTGTCCCCACTGCTGGATATCCGCAATACTCGCCTTTGACGGCACACTATTTAATACCGCTGTTGGGCTCGTGCCTGCGCTGATCATCCACGTTCCAGCCTCGACCGAATCCAATAAGGCATATAGATTTCCATCCACATCGCGGAATGCATTCCAATCTGGTTCGGTCTGTATCGTTTGCAAGTTATAAGGCCGTCCATCCGGCTTGTATATAATAACATCGCCTTGAACTTGCCCAATTTTAATCACGTAAGTTCCACGCTCTTTCACCGTTAACGAAGTTACGGAGCGATCTGGTGTTTTCGACCAAAGCTGGCCGAGCTCACTCAATTTCAACGATTCGTTGGCGAACAACAATTCACTCATTTGAATGAGACTGTTGCCAGCTGTCGTCAGATGCCATTTCCCTGCAAACAGCGATACGCGCATATATGTTGTTTGACTGACATCATCATAAGTCACTTCAGGACGCACGGTTTGTTCATAATTTTGACCAGAAGCCGTTGCTTTGAGAACGGCAGCTCGTTGATCCCCAGTTAAGGCGATCAGTGCGCGGAACGGACGTTCCACCGCAAAAGTAGCTTCCATTTCGCCGCTCGTTGCCTTAGTTTCCATGGTGACTGGCAGCGTTTGATCCAGCGTTGTCAATTCTCCATTCACAATGCGCGCTTTAGCATCGGTATGCACAGGCTCCTGTGGTTGGAAAGAAATACTCATTGGCGTTAAATCAAATACTCTCTTCAGAGGATTTGCAGCAGCGACCCGTACCTCATTGCCTGAATCTTTCTTTAAGAACAATTCTTCTGCTATGTCCAGCCACGGTTCTGCAGCGTCCATAAAATCAGAAACACTGTTCATGAAATCCAGACCCTTTTCCCACCAAGACTTCTTAGGCGGCTCCGCTTCCACTTCAAACAGAATCGTATTGTTATTAAACGTATACTTCAGATTCGCGCCAACACCGTTATGTTTAAACGTTCCGTAAATACCGGTTTCATTCACACTAAGTGCAACGTTGTTAACCGTCGCTCCGCCGATACGCGGAATACCTTTAGGCACATATACCGTTCCTTTAATCGCACCGTTGAAACCTTTTTGATTAAAAGAGTACGTGCCGATGGCTCCTTTTACAACTTCAAAAAGGTTGATATCACCTTTCGTAGCGAAGCCTGGTGACGAAAATCCTTTAATTCCTGCAGTCGTTGGGTTAACAACGGTTTGCATGTTCATGTTCTTCACAGGCAACCAATAATAGTATTCAATTCCACTCGCGCTAAAACCGTAATTCGATAAGTCAACGTCGATCGAATCGGTTCCAATTAAATTGAATTTGTAATTGACCTGCGGGTGTTTTAATTCAGGGACAATCACATCGTTGACAGAGCCTGTGACGCTAAAGGTTTGAGGAATTTGCGTTTTCTCCGCAAGTTTATCTACGCTGCCGAACAAATAGTTGACTTGCAGACCTGTCGACGCAAGCTTCATCTTCTGATACATACCGAAGTTTACGCTATCCAATCGTCCTTGTTTGGTCTTCATATTGAGATCGAAGCTGACATTCGTATTTGGCAAACTACCTGTTCCCCTGACACCGACATAAGGAATGCGGCTATCCACAACGAATTTGGTATCACTTGCGTTGATCGGTCCCACCTTAAAGCTATGAAGCATCTGATAAGTGCCTGTCAAATCAAAACGGTTATTGCGATAATTCAGATCATCTACCGATACCGTTTCCTTCACTTTTTGATTCCCTACCTGCATGCCAATCTCAAGATCACCAGTCAGGCGCAAACCATCCTTTGTAAAAATAAGCGAACTGGTTTTCACAGGCATATCCATATTCAAATAATCCGTTGCTTCCGTGTTGTTCAGCGGGATTGCGAAATTGTCCGACGTGAGGGTAAAAGATCCCTCATGAATCGTGTAAGACACATTTGCTCCTAGCGCCCCGCCGCCATTAACGTATAGGCGTCCATTACCGCTTATCGTGGTTTTCGCCGTACTTTTGTCCACAATAAGACTGGTGCCCTTAAACATTACTGACTCATTGATGGCCACCGGTTCGGAAGTGTCATTTAATGTATAAACATTAGGTGCCGACGGATCCTCTGTGAACGGCCCTTGCAAACCAAGACTGCTTACTTCATTGGTGGCCGACGTACTTGGCACATCGACTCTGGCAAAATTTCGTGGCTTGTAAAAGTCTAATGCAGTTATTAGTAGACCTTCTGTGAAGACATAATCGTTAAAGAAGTCATGCTCCAAGTGCACATCATATTTACCCGGAAGTAATTCATTCTTCCATGTTAATTCCAATTGGCGGTCACTTAAAATGTTATAATTCAGCGGATACTGTGTACCGTCAGAGCCCTGTAAATAATAATGAATACCGCTGATAGGTTTGCGGAGTAAGCCGCTAATGCCTGTGCCGACTGCGACCAATCGCTTCTTGTCCTTCACATGAAGAACTGAAGCGCCCACACGGTCGTAGTCGACATCCGGCTCGTGTACGTTTTTCTTATCATCATCAAGTTTGACACCGGTTATTTCAGTGTAACCTTTTCCGATTGCATTGACAGCATAACCACGGACTTCATATTGTTGATGCCACTTAAGACCTGATAAAGAAACAGTAAAGGATGTTTCTCCTTCCGAAACCGCAGTGGTGTACGGAACTGCTACCCAATCGCCATACATATTTTCTTCTGAAACTGTACGGTACTCTACTCCACGTGAAGTAATGTCTTTTGTCCCGTCATTATAAACATTTGTAATAACACTGACGGTATCATTCTTGAACTCTGGATCAAAGTAATAGATTGGATCCACCGTAAATTTAACACCAGGAACTGACGGTGGGGTATAGCCATACACCCATGTTTCATTCCTATTACCTGCTGGCTCAGAACCTACAACAGAGCCAAAAACTTTATCCATAATACTGATTTGATCGCGACTTCCGCCGAACATGACGAAATTTTTGCCATCAAAGGCCATGTTGGCATAACTTAAAGGAAAAGGCACCTGATTGGGAACCCCTTGCACCTCATAAGCCTTTCCGTCCTTATCTAAATTACTTTGATACATCGTACCCGTAGAAAATTTCAACGGGGCGGTTTCCCATTTACTCCCTGTCCAACTATATGCCATGCTACCTCTTGTCGGAGGGTATGTGCTGGATGGAAGCTTTAGATTATCAACAAGTACGGCATTATATTCATGAACATAGTCCCGCTCTCCGCCAAAAAAAACAACACGGCGTCCATCGTATGCCATCGCCTGCCCCCAACGACCATAGGCCTCAGGACCACTGGTCGAAATCCATGACTGCGCTTCGCGATCCCACTTCCACAATAACGGAGAACTGTCATCATGCGTGATTGACTTCGTTTCATTCGTACTTGTACTCGTATAGTCTTTTGTAATCGGGCCGCTGTCGCCGCCGTACAGCACAGCCGTCTGGCCGTCGTAAGCCATCTGCCCGCTGTATGCAGCTGGCGGAGACTGAGCAGGCGTGACTTTCGTCCAAGCCGTTCCATTCCACAACCACGTATCGCCCTGCGGTGTCTTCGAATTTCCAGTACCCGTATAGCCGCCGAACAGAACCAATTGTTCGCCGTCAAAGGCAAGCTGCGCCCCGCCTCGGGCTGTAGGAGAGTCTGGAAGCCCCGTTACTTGCTCCCATTTGGCTGCCAATCCATCCCAGAGCCAAGTATCCCCCAGCACACCGGACTGACCCTCGCCCCCGAATAAGAGCACTTTCTGACTGACTGCATCATAGGCCATGGCAGCCCCTTTACGTTTGGATGGAGCATTTGTTAGATTCAATTTCTCTTGCCAGGTTTGTTCTGTACCATCCCAAATCCAAGTCTCATTAAAAAGCCCGCTGTTGCCCTGACCTCCAAACATGATCACCTTCTCAGCCTTCTCGTCATAGACCATTGAAGCTGATTGTCTCGCACCTGGAGAAATATTAGTCGTTACACGATTCCATTGGTAGTCAGTAATTTTCGTAGATGGAGCATATGTATTTAACTGCACAGTGCTGTTTCTGTAAGCCGATATTGGCTCCTCTCCTGCTGCTTGAGCCACACGTAATCCAGTGTGTAAAAGAGGGAGGTACTGTACTAACAACAGAGCAATCAATAACTTGGCTATTCCGGTTTTTCGACGTTTTCTCAACGTTCATTCTCCTTTTCCTAGTAATCTATCAACACCCCTCCAAAAGTATAGAAAAAGCAGTTCTTATTACCTATTATTGTGGGTATATGTCGATGATTATGATATTTTTATAGGTATTTTATCATATTTTCATTAAAATGTATTAGAAAAATCGAATATTTTGTCGAATACAAGATTCTAAGGTATCATCTACAAACAATAATAAATACCCCGCAATTATGTAACATAATTACAGGGTTTGAGCTTTCTTATTGATAGTTTACAACTTCGGGTAGTTGGAACAGTATTCTTTGAAACTCGAAACCACATAGTAGAAGCGTACTGTTCAAGTTGCCTTAAAATCGTTCCCATTAATGAACTTCCAACAATCTCGGGAGCTTCTCGGGTCGCCATCCATCTTGAGGCCCCTTCTGTGCCATGGAAGGTATTCGATAGCTTTGATCAAGCCTGTCGTCCCGATGGACATCAAAGCTTCCAAATCTTCTCCGGTATTGACAAATTTTTCGAGGTTGTGAACACGAAGCAATCTGAGCTTTAAAATGTGTCCTACACTTTTATTCCGTTTCCAGCTCGCAGGGAATCATCGTCAGCTTGTAGATATTTTCCTCAGGCGATCTTTGATTCGTAATGAAATCGCCGTTCGTAAAAAGAATCAGGTTCTTTCCATCGGTACTGATGAACTTGGGAACTATGCACGGATTATAATATCCTTGCGGGAAAAAAAGAAAAGCACTAAATTTCGTCCATGGTCCCCATGGAGTCGGCGACTCGTAAAACTCCCACACCGTTTCGCGGTGACCGACTTCTCCTGAACCTGCTGTGTAGTACCAAGCAATCATAACATACCGATACAAAGGCTCTATGTACTGAACACTGGTCATACTGCATTTTCCCGGGTTATGATGTATCGGCTCTGCGTCGTAGATTATCTTTGACCAGCTAGCATCTACCATTCCGTTCCCACCACGATAGAATTCCCAGTCATTTCCATTTAGACTGGACATCTTCTCCCTCAGGACACGTCCCAATACAACGTCATCGCCATTATCCCAGTAACCGTTGTTCGAGACCGCGTAAACGTAATGATCTGCATTATGTACCCTAGCTTCCCCGTCACGCCCATACTTTACAAAGGAAGGTGTACCAAAACGATAGGCGTAGAACATCGGGTTCACTCGATTATCAGCTGCTGAAGGGGTCCATGTCTTGCCACCATCAGTCGATTTTATGATAGAAGCGTTGAATGCTTGTTGTCTTTTCATAGGATCAACTCTCGACATGCCATATCTATGTCGAGAGATTGTCATATATAGCGTGCCATCAATACTGGCAACTCCCATGGCTTTCCAGCAGCAGCCATCCGATTCCAAAATTCCAAAAAGCGGATCGTACTCCTCCATACCATTTATAGTTACACCTGTCAGATCATAGGGATCATCGCCATCCAACCGATGAAAAGCCAAATTACTGTTGCAACTGTTATCGAACCCATAAGTATCATCTGAACTAACATATAGGGTTCCATCCTCCGTCCATGCGGCGTCCCAAGTATCTCCGTGTGAGTTGGCAATGATTGTTGCAGCACCCAATTTGGCGCCAATAATACGAATTGAATTAGCGTCAATATTCGGTTCTTGTTCATATCTCATATGTCACTCCTCCTATGCTAAACTCGTTCCAAGCAATCCCATCTGAACATTAAAAGAACGAGCGGAGTGAAACCGCTCGTTACTCATACTAAAGTTCCTTTCAGTTACCTGAAACCTCATTGATTAAATAGCTGGAATTCAAAGATGATTGGCGTATACATGCCGCTTGTAAAATAAAGTCGTGCTTTGCTACCTGTAACTGCAGTGAAATTAACTGTTTTATTCGTACCGATCGTTGTTCCTGTATAAGCAACCTGCCAACTCGATCCGTTCCAGTATTCGATACGATACCCGGTTGTTCGATTATCTACATATTCCATCATAGTCGCCTGATTGAACGTTACATTGGTTCCAAAATCGACTTGCAACCATTGTCCATTGAAGGTTGTGCCGGAACCGGCTTGCCAATTCGTCGAGGTATTGCCATCGAATGCTTTATCACCCGTTTGACTCCCATCCCAATTGGAGGAACTGCTGTAAGTATGGCTTAACGCCAAATTAGTGGATGCGTATTTCGCGTTGACTGGACCATAAGATTTAGCACCACTGTTATGGGTTCCCCATGTTGAACCAGATAAATAGGCGGATTGATTAGCTGTCCCGATGCCGATTGTAATCGAGGTATCGTCGTCATACCATTGGTCTCCGCCGCTCGTCTCGTTGCTGACTAAATCGTAAGCTGTACTCGGCGATAAAACGAGTGCTCCCGTCAAGGCGCAATATTGAAATCCAAGACTGTCTATCGCCCCTGTGGAAGCGTTCACACTACAAGATGCGACCAACGATTTATCACTATCTTTATACAGAGATATCAGATGATTTCCTGAATTTCCGTTAACATGATAGCGCCCTAAAGCTGTTACTGTCATACCGCTGCCAGGAGTCGTAAAACGAAACCCGACTTTTCCCGTAAAATTGTTACGTAACGATCCTAGTGTTTGACTAGTAATGAATGAAACGCCTGAACCATTCCCTACAGTAGAAGAAGTCACGTTCTTAATGGCATCGAGATAATCTCGATTGATTCCTCCACCACCGGGTATGAGCGTTGGGCATAGGTAACCGCCCTCAGAGAATTCGTTCCAAGCATACATAAGAACCGTATTTGCATCCGCGGAGGAAGCGTTATTAGCATTCCAATTAATGGCGCTTTGAAGCTGACCAGCTAATTCTATTGGTGTAGACGGCGTTGCATAACTGTTTGATGAATAGGATGCATATTGATACGTGGGGGATGTTAATTGTATACGTGGTCGTGGGTCCCATGCTTGCGTAACCCAAGGGATCACCTTATAACCAGTAGTCTTATAGACATCCCAGTTTGCTGCTTCGCTTGACGCTAATGAGGCATACGATTGTCCATTGCTACCGGATGTTACGTAGCTGCTTACAGCATCTGCCCCTATCTGAGCTGCAAAGGAAGATGCCGCCGATGAGCCATAGTCCAAAGCAACAATATAAGGCTGCACCCCCATGGCGGCAAAGGTTTGCGATCTTAATGAGGCGATTTGTGCCGGGTCCACAAGAGATGAATAGTTATAGGCATAAACCAAAGGTCTGCCGCCTGCAACCTTCTGGAAGTTGGGCTGTTGAAATTGAGCTACCAACCAAGTTAGATCTGAGGATGACAAGGGATGTGTGAATAAAATAACACTCCAATTCACATCATTCTTATGCGTACTGGACAAATAAAGATTTCTAGCTTTATCCATCCCCGTTTCGCTTCCATACCAGTCAAAAGCCCAATAATTAATACCAGCGTCTTTGGCATAGGCTATTTCTTGATCCATGATAGCTTGCGTGGTATCGCTCATCGTATCTGTATTTGTTGTAGGTTCCGTTGCATAAAATGGGAGACGGAAATGCCATTGACTAGGGGCCATGGCCCGTTCTTCTTCTGGTCCTACCCCGCTAAGAGTTCCGACTGCATTGTCTCCAATTTGTCCGTCCCATCGGATGGCACCGACGATCGTGCCCCCAGAAGTAGCATACGCAGTAGTAGAATGGAATAAAACAATCGAGATGCATGCAGTTAAAAATAAGGTGATAATGAGAATTTTAGATTTCAGGGTTTCCGTTCGGCTGTCCTGTATCATTGTAATCCTCCTTAGTAATCTATTTTGACATTACGATCGTCAAATAAATTTGTATGCGCTTACATTAAAGATTAACTTTGTCGCACTTTTCCTTTTAATTCCCTCCTCCTCCCATAATTCTTGGTTCACAAATTATTTAGAACACAGCGGAGAAGCGAACTCCCCCGCTAGACATCTAACGTTTCCCGAAAACATCCTTGATGGCTTCTAAGTATGCCATCCCATAAACAGTGTCCGGCTCGATATAACTGCCTTCTGTCCATTCATTCCATGAGTTGATGGTGAGCACTGGAATTTTAGACTTGTTCTCCGCGAAAAAATCCTTAGCCGACAGAAGCGCTTTCTTAAATTCATCCGGCGTATTCCCCGTTAGGACGGCCGTGTGCGGATAGCCAAGTTCATCGAATACGTCGGTTTGCACCGTACGCGGGCTGGAATCCCACCCCATCGAAACGTTCGGGAAATAAGGTAATTCATATTCACTTGTGAATTTCTCGAAATTTCGAACCGCAATCTCCCTGTAATTGGCATAGTCCGTCGCAGGAAAATCAGGGATAGGATCATGATGAATCCAAACGTACGAAGTAATGCTATCAAAGCCTAGTTGGTGTAACACCCGATTGACATCTTCAAGTTTTTTCTCGCCTGGCAAATTTTCTAGTCCCCAGACAACTGCGTTCAGATGCAGCTCCCCTAGCCCAGCTTCACGAACTCGGATACGAAAGTCGTTCAAAATGCGAGCCGTTTCTTCGTAGTTGTCGCCAAAACCTTCAATCAGCTTCATCAGTTCATAAAAGGAGAGATACAAACCTCCATTCACCCGCCAGTAGGAAGGATGTGCAAAATAATGCTCAATCATATAATTCGTGGCATCAATAAACACTTGCTCCGCCACTGTGCCTTTAGCCAGTATAGGATAAGGCTTATGCCGAATGGCTGGCATGATTTCAATCCAGTCATGATTAGCCCACATCAATGAAAATTTCAGTTTTTCGTTATTACTGGCCTTTAGAAAGCCTCGCTCCAATGCTCCATGCAAAAACGGAGCGTTATCGTACCAATACCAATCGAAAATAAAACTGTCAATGCCGTGTTCCGCCGCCGCTTCGATTTTCTTAGCCATAACTTGCGGATCGGCTTCATCTTCATAGCCCCATGCAGGGATTTTGGGCTGCTGATGTCCTTCAAATCTAGGTGTAGCCGCTTTCACAAGTTCCCATTCAGTCCAACCGCGACCGTGTCTTTGTTCGTTGACCTTATCCTCATGATAGTTCGGAAAATAGTACACACCTACTTGGGTTTGAGCTGTCATATCATCTGCTCCTTTCTATCTTTATTGTAAGGGGGCAGATGATTTTCGTATTTGGCCTAGCCAACAAATTTGTTGTTTTATTCAACAAATTTCCATTTTTTCAACTTAATTTGTTTATGGAATCCATATAATATTTGGGTGAAATACCTTCCACCTTCTTAAACAGCTTACTGAAATAATGAATATCTGGATAACCCACCATAGCAGAAATCGTGCTGATATTATATTTCCCCTCTTGCATGAGCATCTTGGCTTTTTCTAAACGGATGGAAATAAGCAACTCAAGTGGTGTTTTTCCAGTAGCTTCCTTGAACAATTTGCGGAAATAGTTAGGTGTCAGCTCCCCAGTTTGTATAAGTACATTAAAATCCAACTCTTCATGATAGTGCTCATACATATATTGAATAACCTTGGTAATCTCAACCCGATGGGATGAGTCTTTACTTACACCGTCCTGAGTGACGACATCTTTTACCAATAAGCCAAGGATCTTCAAAAAAAGCGAACGTAAAAATAGATGATACCCAAATGATTTTTCTTTAAAAATGGCGTCCATTTCCCTGAAAGCTTTTATATAAGGCAGTGGATCCCTTGTATGGATTAATGTAGGAAACAAGAAATCACTAAGCTCGACAACAGGTCTTTCTGATAATTCCTCTTCCACTGGAATAAAATCCAGATGTTCATAATCTACTTTGGTGTAAACATCATCCGCGGAAAAATCCAATTGTTGACCCATATATTCTAAATCGAAATGTACAGCAAAATAACTGAGATGCTCGCTGCCAATCTTTTGTGCAGAATGCAGTAGATGAGGACGTACGAAAAGCATGTCTCCAGGTTTTTGTATATAGCTGAGGCCATCAATCGTATTGGCACATTCGCCGCTCAGTAAAAAAATGACTTCATAGTCATAAATTACTCTTGGCGGAATTTTATAATCTGAGTCGAAGCCTATTTCATGAATATACCTTATATAAGGAGCCAAATTTAGAAAATCGTTTTTTTGGACTGGAGCTCTATTCATAATGGCCACCTCATCGAAAGGAAGATTATGCGATTAATTGTACCATAAGTTTACAATTGAAAGGCTATCCTTATGCGAATTAAAATCATTTTGAAAATGCCAAAAAAGAGTCGAGGATAGCTCCCTCAACCCTACTTTAGACTTCATTAATAGATTGCAAACGACTACCCCTTCATCGCGCCAGCCGTCATGCCTTTTAATAAATATTTTTGCGTAAAAACAAAAATGACGATTAATGGAAGGGTACATAAGAAACACAAAGAAAATATCGGCCCCCAGTCGCTGGCTCTCTCCGTTTTGAATCGAAAAATTTGTGTGATTAGGGTCATCTTGTGAGGATCCTGCAAATAAAGGAGCGGACCGACGAAGTCATTCCAAAAAGTGAATAGTGTCGTTACGATTAACGTTCCCGTTGCAGGAAGGAGTAGCGGAAAAATAATCGACCAGAACATCCTCGTTCGCCCATAGCCGTCGATGCTAGCTGATTCTTCCAGTTCGCGTGGAATATTCTTTGTAAAGCCCGCATACATCATCGTTGCGAACGGGATCGTTCCTGCCGTATAGAGCAGAACGAGGAGAAAGCGCGTGTTGATTATGTGTAAAGCCATGGCTAACTTGTAAATGGGCACCATGCTAGTTTGAAGAGGTATGATCATGCCAGTAAGAAAAATGAAGAAGACCCATTGAAACAATTTCTCCTGCCTGCGGGATATCATGTAACCAGCCATCGATGCCACAATAACGAGTAAAGCAATTGTTCCGGAGCAGATAAGCACTGTGTTCATGAACGCTTCTAGAAAGTTCGTCTTGTCAAAAACTTTCTGATAATTATCCCAAATCAGTTTAGTTGGGAACTTTAATGGAATGTAGAAGTCTTTGGCAGGCTTCACGCTTGATTCCAGCATATAATAGAACGGATATAAATAAATAATGGCAATTACAAATATGATGGCTTCCAGGAAATATAACCTTAATTTTTTCCGTTTAAATACGGTTGCGGGACGAGTAGACATTAATATTCTACCTCCCTTTTTCTAGTAAATCGTAACTGGAGTGTCGTAATGATGAGTACAAGGATCATAAATAAAATACCTGCAGCTGTCGCATATCCGAAAGTCGAGTTTTTGAACGCAAAGTTATAAATAACTAACGCTAGCGTTGAAGTTGAATCGCCAGGTCCACCATTCGTGAGCACATAGGGCAAGTCGAAAAATTTCAGACTCCCCACCATACCAAGGAAGGTACAGATTGTAACCGAAGGCATTATGAGTGGTAAAGTAATGTAACGAAACTTCGACCATCCTTCGGCTCTATCAATTCGCGCCGCCTCAAAGATCTCAGTCGGAATGGATTCCAAGCCAGCTAAATAGATAACAGCCCCATATCCTGTCGCATACCAGACATTAATCAAGATAATGGTAATCAGTGAAGTCGATGTATCACCAAGCCAATCGTGGACAACGGATGCAAGCCCGATCTTTTCCAACAAGGCGTTGATAACCCCTTCATACTGCAGAAGGTTGCCCCAGACCACTGAAACGACAACCATCGAAATGACGACCGGAATATAAAAAACAGATCTCAGAAAACCCTTTAATTTTAAAGGCTTATGAAGCATGAGTGCTAGAAACAAAGATAGAGGATTATTGATGAGGCTGCAAAAAAGGACGATATACAACGTATTTAACGCTGCATGAATGACAAGTCTGTCATGAAACAAGTTACGATAGTTGTCCAGACCAATGAAAACCGGTTTGTTAATGCCATCCCACTGAGTAAAGGAATAGTACAAGCTGCTTATGAACGGATAATAAACGAACGTCAAGAAAATCAACAATGAGGGAATAATAAAGGTGATGGCATGCAGATAAGAACGGTGTCTTGTTTTCATAATCCCACCCTACTAACAGGCCAATCGGGCATTTGTATTCATTGTCCACAATTGGCCTGAATTTTTAAGCATTTGAAGGTTGTTAGGCGCATTACGGCATGATTAGTGTTCCTTTATCTTTGTCATAATTCTTTTGTGCTTCATCAAGATCGCCATCCGCTTTCTTACCAGAGATGATCTTCTCGGCAGCCTGAACTACGGTAGTCAACGCTGATACTGGGAATGTCGTTCCGTATACAAATTCGTGCAAAGTAGATGGCTGTTTTTGCAACGCACTACTGATGTCTCCCATTGCCGGTTGTGCGTAAGTAGCCGTGACGCCACGGACACCAGAAAAGCCGATATCTTTCAAGTTTACGGAGAGTACGTCCTGCGATAGTGTCATTGCCAAGAAGTCTTTGGCTGCCTGCAGATGCGGTGATTTCGCATTAACCGATACACTATGGTCTGGCCCAACGCCCATAAGGGCTTTGCCGTTCTCATCCGCGAGCGGGAAGAATCCGACATCAAATGGGTTGAACCCTTTGTCTTTGAACGTTTGTGCCGCCACACCCGGCATCCAATTGCCTTGATAGATCATCGCTGCTTTACCAGAAGCGAATTCAATTTGTGTTTGCGGCCAATCGATTGTAAGTGCGTTCTTATTGAAGTAGCCTTTATCCGCTAGCTGTCCGAGTTTGTTTAGGGCGCCTTGCAGTTCAGGGCCATTCAACTTCGCTTTGCCGCTGTAGTAATCAGCTTCGAGATTCGGATTTTGGCCAGATATTTCAGCTAACCCGCTAATTAAATATTGCAGAGTCCATTGATCTTTGAATCCACCTACGAAAGGAGTAATTCCCTTCGTTTTGATTTTTTCGTTGGCAGCGAGAAATTCATTCCAGTTCGTTGGAGGTTGAATGCCTAAATCAGCGAATATTTTTTTGTTATAGAAAACGCCGAAAGTCGCAACGGTTTGTGCAGCACCGTATACTTTCCCATTATAGGTGATCGTAGGCTTAGTCGCATCGAGTGTATCTTTCACCCAAGGCTGATCCGACAGATCGGCCAAATAACCGGCCTTTGCAAGCTCCGTGATATTTTGATTGAATATGACATCATCGCCGGCACCACTGGAGAGCTCCGCTTTCATTTTGTCGAAATATTTCTCACTTACAAGAATATCCCAGACCACTTTGGCATTCGGATATTTCTCTTTGAATTTCTTTTCAGCGGCCACTTCGAAATCCTTACTTTGTGGCAGATCATCTAAAAACCAAGCGCCGACTTTTAAGGTGAAAGCATCCTTATTCGCATCAGCAGCTGCCGGAGTTGTAGCAGGCGAAGTTGTCGTTGCAGCAGCAGTAGTAGCCGGGGTAGGAGCTGTCGTTGAGCTGGAATTGGTAGTTGAATTTGAACTGCAAGCTGATAATCCTATCGAAACCAATGCAAATGCGCTTACAGTCAAACTAATCGTTTTCTTCATCTTTCTTCCCCCTATACTAGATGAAATTCACTATCCTTACAAGATTAATTGTAAACGCTTCAATTCCTAATGTCTTTGGTCTAAACAACAAATTAGTTGTACTTTATAAGCATCGAATGTATTTGAAAATAGACAACTATACACATAATGAGTTGGGCTAATCGAATCACAAAAGCAGGGAGACACTGATGGCCTCCCCGAGATCTAATCCCAAATTGCTCAACATACTTTTTGGTTTCTTCCGCATCTATATCTTTATTTAAATATACAATAGCCAGGTCGGCTCCTTCTTTCGCATAAGCGGCTGCAATTGAATAGGCCCTAGCATCGCCGCGTGCAACAATCCAATTCAACCGATTAGGGTGAAGTCCAGCACGAATATCGGTTTAGATTTCTTCATCTGTATATGCGCCACTCGTGTCCTACACACGAAAAGGCGCGTTTTCCTGTTCTCCTTAAACTCCTGTTGTAGGAATCAATTTAATCTCTCGCATGGGAACTCGGATGTCCGTTCGTGATCCTCGACATACACTTTTTGGCTCCCTGGAAATGAGGATGTTGAAGGTAAGATGTTTCTTTACTTGTTTCCATTGACATACCACGCCTCCTAAAATTGATTTTGATCCAGCGGAGGATTCATGCTGCGGAAAAAAGACCGCATCTATTGTAGAGGCGGTCTCTTGGTATTCAAAGTGATCTTGTGTTCCTCCGCTGGCATTATCCAGATCAGGTTAAACAGTCGATAGTTATAACTAGCCTCTCAGCCTGGTCTCACCAATCTCCCGTGACTATACATTTAATATTATATTTACATGTCATTTAATTTATTTGCAATATTTACTTATTTTATTAAAAATGGAAACGCTAAAAGGTGATTCATCTGGAGCTTTTGTCCAAATTACTGGGCCTTCAAATTGGCCGCTTGCGTTCTTAGACTTTTATGCAAATCTTCAATAATAACTGGCTTACCGCCGTTCAAGCGGGATTCCTCCGCTGCAAATGCCATGAGATGGCTGCGCACGGAAACCGATGCAGAAGACTCACTTTCTCCGCCAGCGTATGTTCTGACTTCGCGCAGGAAACTGCGCATGATGCCAGTATCTCCCCCACTATGCCCTTCTTGGGAAGCCTGAACTTGAATCGTGATGTTCTCGTTCGTCACAAAGTCATGAACAGTAAATTCGTTCTCTTCCATATTCCCGCGAATATCACCTTTCGTCCCCATGATTTGCAGAATACGCGTATTATCTCTCGTAAACCCGCACATGCTGAACATCGCTGTAGCTCCGCTTGCGAACTCCATATTGACCACTTGATGATCAACAACATTATTATCGCTGCGATAGACACACTTACCATAAGGGGTTGTGCGCAGAGCTCCTATAATACCTTCTAGGCTGGTATCTGTCGTAAATTTAGCTGCCCACCCTCGTCCAGTTCCCAAATAATATTTGGGCGCATAGTATTGGCAAGTGGCTTCTGCCGGACAGCCATCCAAACAGCGAGCCGGTGCTCCTATAGGTGCGTTCTCTTCTTTAAAATGCATCAACGACCCAAAGGAGCTGATTCGTTCGCAAGGCTCGCCCATGATATAGGAGAGAATGTCCATATCATGACATGATTTGGCTAGAATCATCGGACTCGACTTATCTGAATTATTCCAGTTGCCACGTACAAAGCTGTGCGCCATATGCATATTGCCAACATTCTCATTCAACTGAATATTAACGATTTGTCCAATTTGCCCATCTTCTATTACACGTTTCATCGCAGTCCAGAACGCGGTATAACGCAGTACATGACAAATTGTCAGCAGGCGGTTATTCTTCTTGGCCATAAGCTCCATTTCTACACATTCTTCTGGACTCGGAGACATCGGTTTCTCCAAAAGGACGTGATAACCAAGTTCTAGAGCTCTTAATGTAGGGTGGTAATGCATTTGATCTTGGGTACAAATAATCGCAATATCTGCTAGCTTTGGAAGCTCAAGCAACTGCTCCCAATTCGAAAATGAATTCGCTTCAGATATCTTATGTGCTGATAGGAATGCCGCACGGCGCTCTTCATCAGGCTCAGCGACAGCTATAATATCTAGCTCATGAGGATAGTTAAGTGCATAGGGTGCATAAGATTGTGCCCCTCGATTTCCGGCACCCAGTAGAATGGCAGTTACTCTTTGCATGTGAATCCCTCCGAATGTCGATCGTATGTCTATAAGCCTCTAAGTATCTAATTGTTTTTATTAAGACTTGCTTCCAGTAAAGGCTATCCCTTGAATGAAAGAGCGTTGAAATACGAAGAATATGATGATCATTGGCAAAATTGCCATCATGGAGCCTGCCATAATGATCGTATAATTCGTTTTGTGTTCGCCCTCTAAGAAGGCAATCCCCGCGGAAAGAACCATTTTGTCCGGTGAACTGTTAACGATTAACGGCCACATCAAGTCATTCCAAGACCATAACATGGTGAAAATAGCAAGAGCAATCATCCCTGATTTAGCTAGCGGCATCATAATTTGCCAATAAATACGGAATTGATTACAACCATCCAGTTTCGCTGCTTCTTCTAGTTCATGCGGAAGCGTCATGAAAAATTGACGCAATAAAAAAGTGCCGAATGCACTGAACAAGCCTGGCACGATTAATGCCGTGAGCGAATTAAGCCAGCCCATATCTTTCATAATCATATATTGCGGAATGAGAAATACTTGTCCTGGAACCATGAGAACGGAAAGCATGAGAATGAAAAAGAATTGGCGACCTGGAAAAGCAATGCGCGCAAAGGCATAAGCCGCCAACGAACAGATAATCAACTGACCGATAACTTTGACTACTGTTGTAATGAAGGTATTCCAGTAAAAGGTGAAAAACGGCAAGTTCACAAATACTTTCGAATAATTACTCCATTGAAGCGTTTTCGGAAAAATAACCGGAGGTATCGCCGTTGACTCTCCTAATGTTTTCACAGATGTTAGAAACATCCATATGAATGGAGTAACCATGACAATAGCGCCCATAATAAGAATAAGATGGACCAATCCGATCTGAAGCGATTTATGCTGTAGAGATTTGGTAGTCATATGCTCGCCCCTTTCATTCGTAATGAACCCATTTCTTCTGAATTTTCATTTGAATGTACGTAATGATCATAATGATGACGAATAACATCACGGCGATAGAAGAAGCGTATCCCTTGCTATTTTGAAGAAACCCATATTTGTAATATAAGAAAACAACGGACTGCGTCGATTCCATGACTATATCGCCAACCATCATATAAATATAATCGAATACCTGGAAAGCGCCGATTAGAGAGGTAACCATGACGAAAAATATAGTTGGAGTCAAAAGAGGCAAAGTAATCCTTGTAAATTTGGTGAATGCGCCTGCACCATCAATCGATGCGGCTTCATAATACGAAACAGAGATGCCTTGAAGACCAGACAAGAAAATAATCATATGGCTGCCGATAGTACTCCAAATGGCAACAATAATAATAGACATTAACGCTGTTCGATTATCGGTCAACCAGTGTGGTCCTGTGATTGATAAACGCCCCAGCATATAGTTAATAAGACCAAAGTCGGAATTATAAAGCCATTTCCAAACCATCGCTACTGCTGCTGGCATCGTCACAACCGGTAGAAAATACAGGGTTCGATATAGGGATAGCCCCTTTACCTTCTGATTCAGAAGTACAGCTAATACAATAGATAATATAATGCCAATCGGAACAGCCGTGATAATGTAAATACTTGTGTTGCGTAAAGCGTATAGAAGATCTTTATCCGTGAAAAGCCTTTTATAATTCGCTAATCCAGACCATGTGTAATTTCCGAAAGCGCCCCAATCGGTGAAAGAAAAATAAAACGTCTGGAACACGGGCCAAATATAAAAAACTAGTAAACCGAGCATTAATGGTGTGATCATGATGTACGCCCACATCCAATCGGATAGACGTTTCGTGCTGATTCGCATGAGTACTCACGCTCCAATGAGTGAATTAAAAGAGAGAGATTCGCTCGTTTTTGTTTCGCGAATCTCTACTCCCAAGACTTACTTCTCTGCAGCTAACGCTTGATTCATTTTGGCTCCGAGCTCTTTGGCAGCATCAGCTACCGGTTTATCACCTGTCCAAGCATTTTTCAAGATATCGGTTTCATACGTATTCCATACGGATGTATTCTTGGACACCGGATATGGTGTTGCATATGATGCCATGTCGATAAAAGCTTGAGCATGATATTGCGGGAATGCAGCTAACCAAGCAGATTCGCTCCCTTTAAACGCTGGAATAGCCCCCCCTTGTTTGGCAGCAATTTCTGCAGCTTGTTTGGAGCCTAAAAATTTCACAAACTCCCATGCTTCTTGGGGATGCTTCGTTTTTGAAGAGATCACATTACCAAGTCCGTGAATGACGACACCTTGTTTCTTCCCTTTAGGAAGTGGCGCTACATCGGCATAATTTTTCATATCAGCATTCTGATTAATAGTGAAAGCTGCCCATGAACCGTCGAAGTACATCGCCAGCTTACCGGAAGTAAACATATCCGAAGGAGCCGTTTCTGTCATTTGAGCCAGTGTTGGCGATACTTTATGGACTTGAATCAGATCCGTTAAAAATTTCAAACCTTCGATAGCCTCAGGTTGATCGTAACCTGACTTCTTATGGTCGTCAGAGATAATATTGCCGCCGGCTTGAAGAATGGTATTGTAAAAATCCTCTTGGTTCATCAAGGGCGCAGCGAAACCATAAATCCCTTTAGCAGGATCCGTTAATTTTTTAGCCGCTTCCGTCAATTTGTTCCAATCCCAAGTAGCATCAGGGTAAGGAACACCTTTGGCATCAAATAGTTTCTTGTTATACCATAATCCAATGGTGTCGTAATCTTTGGGAATCCCGTAATATTTACCATTTAGGCTGTACAGAGAAACGAGCGATGAAGGATAATTTTTCAGATCTAGTTGATCCTTTTTGATATTATCAGACAAATCTTTTAGCATGCCATTGTCAGCATATTTAATAAAGTTTGGACCGTTCATCCAAAGCACATCAGGCATTGTCCCGCCTTGCGCAGCCGTTTCTAATTTGGTGAAATATTGCTTGTATGGTGTATTCTCAGCTTTGACTTCAATATTCGGGTGGGTTGCATTGAAATCTTTAATGACATCTGTCATCGTATCAAGTCCCCAACCGCCATAAGTGATTGTTACTTTCTCTTTTGTAGAAGCAGTAGCAGCTTTCGCATCACCTGATGGCATTGTCGATGAGGTCGAGGTGGATGAACCAGAACCTCCACATGCACTTACTACAACCATTGTAGACGCAAGCATTGATAAGATAGCCACTTTTTTAGACATTTTCACCATTTTCCGATCACCCTTTTCATTATTTGTGAAAGAACTTGAAAGTAATATAACGATGTCGAATTAGTACGGCCGGTAAGGAAAGACTCACCCCCTTCAAAGAGTTTAAATTTGGCACCAAATGTCGGACAACGTTATCCAACATTTTAAAAAAAATTAATTTATTTTGTAGATAGACGATTGTCTCACCATTAATTTATGTGGCAATAGCACTTTGGACAGTTGCGGCTGTTCGCCTTTTAACATATCCAGCAGTGTTGCAGCAGCTGTCATGCCGATCTCTACTTTGGGCACATGAACCGAGGAAAGCGGCGGCGTTGTATATTGGGCGAAATCAATGTTATCCATTGAAATAAAAGCAATATCCTCTGGTATGCGCAACTTGCTCTCAATTATTGCGCGCATAGCCGGAATCGCCAATTGATCACTGGCCGCGAAAATAGCGGTTGGCCGTTCAACATCTGTCTGCTTTAACTGCTCCATCACACGTTCATAACTACGGTCAATTTCCCACCGTGTGTCGATGATCCAGTCTTTATTTAAGGGGATTCCTGCATCATACATAGCGAATTTATACCCCTGAAATCTCTCTTCGCTGCTCAATTCTCCAGTATGTCCCGGTCCGCCGACGAAACCAATAGATCGATGACCTTGATCGATTAAATGGTCAACAGCCGATTTCGTCGCATGAATGCGGTCGTAGTCTACCATTGTAATTTCTGTACCGCTCGTACAGATCCCAATCAATTTCAAATCTTCAGTCTTCTGTAGAAAATCTAGAATGGCTGATCCTACTTCACCTACAATAATAATTCCATCCACTTGAAGCTCGTGAACGCATTTATGCAGTAGCGCGTCATCGGCAAGTTCATCAGAAGTATGGATGAATGCCAGAGAATACCCTGACTCCAATATTTTTTTAGTAAACGAGGTAATTATAGGTGAATAATAAGGATGATCGTCATTAATACGGGCCGTTTGAATAATACAGCCGATTTGTTTCGTCTGCTTTTTCCCAGCCTTCTGTTTATTTACTAAGTGGCGTGCCGACTCATTCGGAGTGTAATCCAGTTGACGCACAGCTTCCCATACTTTAGCTTTTGTCTCCGGATTAATATGTCTGCTTGTATCATTTCTCACAACACGCGAGGCTGTTGAAATAGAGACACCGACCAAATCTGCAACATCTTTAAGTGTAGGCAATTCACACAGCTCCTTCATTCCAACCAAGGTATCCAAACACACCCAAACGTTTTCCAGTACTATAAAAGCGCTTACTTAGATATTAGTCCATCCCATTACTTTATGTCAATCAAGATTTCAAACTATTTTCTTGGCTATAAACAGAATTTAGAGTTCAAAAGTATGAAATAAAAGAAATAGACCCCTTACTGACCTGACAGCCGAGAAGGCGAATGAATGGATACGTTACTACACCTCTAATTTATGGTGATGGGAGGGTCCGTTTCTCAACAAACTGCCTCGGCGAGCAGCCGAAATGCCTTTTGAATAATTGATAAAATTGGGCCGGACTGGTAAACCCTACTTTGCCGCTAATTTCAGTTACAGACCACGCCTCTGTTAGCAAGAGTTGCTCTGCTCGTTTCATTCGGCGCATCTGGATGTAGGACGTAAACGTCATCCCCATTCCTTTCTTGAACAGCTTGGCAAAATAGCTGCTATTATAGTTCAGCTTGTTGCTGATATCCGAAATTTGGAAATGAAATTCCAATTGTTGTTCAATATAAACAAGGGCAGGCCGCAATTTTTCCGCTAGCTGTGGATCCATTGGTTTTATGATATGGGCATCATCAATTTGAATTAAGGTGTACATGAGCTTTTTCAAGCTAGCATTAATGGCGAGCTCATAGCCCCGCTGTTGTGTGGTCATATCGAGCAGCATTTCATGGATCAGTTGGTGAACAACCTGTATGCTTGCTGGATATTTGCGCAGCGTGTCATTGAGCTGTGTTAAATTGGCTGAGCGGCCGGTAAATGCAGCGAGATACGGAAGCAAAGATGGATCCATGAATGCTGCCATATCCACATGACACACGATATAGAGCAGGTCGTCATGCCCATGTTTATGGGATCTGTGCAGTTCATTAGAGCCCAGCATCACTACTTGACCAGCCCGCAGATGATAACTGAGATGTGTTGTTTCCATCGTCAGAGTACCTTGCAGCACCGCGATCAACTCTACCTCTTCATGATAGTGCCAGGGCCCATATTGATCGGATGGTTGACTAGGATGATGTAGGGTCCATATTTTAATCCGAAAATTGGGATCGGCATACTCCACATGTTCTTTATCGTAAGCTTTCAAATTGACTGGCACGGGGATCCTCCTGCACTTCATAGTTAGTCTTATCATATCATGAATGTCCGATTTCAAGATATTTATGGCTTATATCAAGAGGCATTTTGGCATGTACTCTTTTAAAATAAAGAGAAGAGATTACATTTCAAAGGAGCGATAAACCATGCTTGAGAACGATATACGCCTGGGTGACCATGATCTTAGCCTGCCTGCTTGGGGACCTTATACCAAACAATACATGGGTATCTCCCATATCAGCGATCAAGCGCGAGGCTTGCGTTTTGATCTTAGTTTAATGCCTGGCTTCTACAGGAGAAAAATGGATATTCCCAGCGTGCTGTGGGAATCTGGCTATCATCCTTGGGAGGCAACGGCGGATTACAGTTTCTTCTCCCACCGTCATGAGCTTGAATGGAAAGATCGCGTCTATTCCGACATTTCCTTTAGCCGTATCGACGATCAATGCCGTCTGATTCGAGTATCCTTGGTGAACCAATCCGAGCATCCGCAAAATTTGGTCCTGCACTGGATGGCTTCGCTTCAACCGCCTCGCCTTCTCGGGCACGGCGATGTACAGATATTTGCAGCTGCCCAGCTGCCCGAGGGCGCTGTGTGGGTTGATGCGTTAGATTACAGCGAATTGAATTTCGCACGCCCACGGCCGTCGGATGGTTTGGTCTATGACGGTTTTCTTCGAGGTGAAATGCGAGGTCAGCATTTTACGGGAGGGTCCGCAATCGGATGCAACTTCGGTGCCGACCAAGGGGACATGCTGCGTTATGAGATTAACCTCGCAGAGTCTTTGAGTAACGGCGTGTTTGTGCTGCGCTACCAAACGGATAAAAGCGGTGAGCTCCTGCTTCAAATTGGTCATCAGACATACCGATTCGATGTAGAGGCTTCCAACTCCCTGGGGGTTGTGCGTGTACCGATCGGGACACTTGCAGCTGGAGATCTCTCGCTCTCCTTATCTGCTAGCGGCTCCGGCCCCTTCGTGCTGGACGGCTTTACCCTACTAGAGCACGACGTTTGCGAGGAGGTTGCCTTTATCGACCGGCCCTGGCACATCGAGCCCGAATTACTGGAAGGACCTGTTCCCGGCAGCCTGATCCTTCGATATCAAGATAGTCCGTATCATTACGGTCTTTTGTGGAATTACCCTGATGTAGAGATACGACAATACAAAAACGACGAACTCGATCGGTATGCCCGTCATACGGTGCATAATCATGTTGATGCCGTCTTGCAGGGGAATGGGAAGGGTCACTTTACGAACGTATTCATGCGTCCCATTCATGTCGTACCCGCTTCATCGAAGATCCTTCATGGCATGGTCATCTCGGGGACGTACGAAGAAGTGCTTGCCTCCCTAACAGCGGCTTCGCTAGACTACGACAAATGCGAAGCCATTTATCATGCTGAACGTGCGAAGTTACTTCCACCTCCCTCCTATGCGACCGGTGGTACCTATGCGTTTAGCCAGCAGCTTATCCGAGCTACGCTGCTAACCAATACCGTCTTCCCTGTCTACACCAAACGCAGGTATATTCGCCATAGTACCCCAGGGCGCTGGTGGGATTCCCTTTATACATGGGATTCAGGGTTTATCGCACTCGGATTCTCTGATCTAGATGCAGGGCGCGCAATCGATTGCTTGAACGCATATATGACAGAACCTGGTGACCACCAGGCTGCCTTCATTCATCATGGCAGCCCGGTGCCCGTGCAGCATTATGTATTTCTTGAGCTGTGGAACCAAGGGCAGTCTCTCGCCTTCTTGCATCATTTTTATCCGCGATTACGTCAATATTACTTGTTCCTAGCGGGGAAAATTAACGGTTCTACGACTGGCATCCTGCGCTCCGGATTACTTAAGACATGGGATTACTTCTATAATTCCGGGGGCTGGGACGACTATCCGCCGCAAAAATATGTGCATGAGCAAACGCTAGAAGCAACCGTTGCCCCAATTGTAACAACGAGCCAAGCCATTCGTATTGCCAAAATCCTGAAAATGGCTGCCGCGATGTCGGAGAATTGGCAGGAAGACATCAGGGAATACGAACAGGATATAGAACGATGGCGTCATGCTTTGGAAAAGCATGCCTGGGATGAAGAAGCCGGTTATTACGGCTACGTCGAGCATAACAAGCAAGGGGAGCCTGTAAGTCCATTGCGGCACAGCTCCGGTGCCAATTACAACATGGGGATAGATGGGCTTTACCCGCTAGTAGCCGGCATCTGTACCCAATCGCGTGCGGATCGCCTAGTTGCCGCGCTGTTTGATGACAAACGGTTATGGACGCCAATCGGGCTGACCACCGTAGACCAAAGCGCGCCTTATTATCGGGGGGATGGCTATTGGAACGGTGCGGTTTGGATGCCGCATCAATGGTTTTTCTGGAAAACCATGCTCGATTTAGGTTACTCCGATCTTGCGTTCCGCATCGCGGATACCGCTTTAAACTTATGGAAGCGTGAGACTGAGGCCACCTACAACTGTTATGAGCACTTTATCGTGCAAACAGGTCGAGGAGCAGGATGGCATCATTTCGGCGGGTTGTCGGCTCCGGTCATTAATTGGTTTGCTGCTTATTACCAGCTTGGCAAAGTCTCCACTGGTTTCAATGTTTGGATGCTGCAGCAGTCCTTTAATGAAAGCTATACGGCGTATCAGGCAGAATTCCGCTATGCCGGTGAAGCCGAGCAAGCCTTTAACATCGTGGTCAACATGGCAGAGGGCGTGCACTATGAAGTTGAGGGAACAGGTTGTACGGTTATCTTGACGATTAACCATTGTGGTGGCGTAGAACTGTGCATGACCGATTGCATGCCGCAGGCCGCTGTACGTATCTGGGCGTGTTAAATGATTTTTACGCAGACAGAACCCACCAATCTTTGGCGGGTTCTATTTGTACTATTCCACTATACTTGGAATCTTAACACTCACTGTCGTTCCTTTACCAAGTTGACTCTCTATCTCGACACCGTAACCCTCACCAAATAGTAATTTTATCCGATTATTAATATTGGAAAGGCCAATGTTTTTCCCTTCTAAACTGTGTTTCACTCTCTCCGAATAGGCCATATGCAGTTTCGTTTTCATGCGCTCCAGCTCATCTTGACCTATCCCTTTCCCCGTATCCGCGATTTGAAAACATATATCTCCATTCTCGTCCATATTGCCGCTTACTTTCAATCTCCCTCCGACATCCATACTTTCAAGACCATGATAGACGGAATTCTCCACAATGGGCTGTAAGATCATTTTGGGTGTTTGCATACCTAATAGCTTATCATCAACCTCAACTTCCAAAGAGAACTTGTTTTCATATCGAATGGAAATAATATTGAGATAGGCCTTAATACATTGAATTTCTTCACTTATGAGGACGAGCTCGCTTTTTTCAATACTATAGCGAAAAATCTTAGACATACTTGACGTAATCTGCGCAATTTCCTTGCTGCCATATTCAAGTCCAATACTGCTTATGCAATTTAAAGTATTATAAAGGAAATGCGGGTTGATTTGACTTTGTAAGGCAGAAAATTCCGCCTGTTTTTTGCTCAATTCCGACTCATATAATCTGGCCTGGGTACTGATAACATGACTCGTCATCTCTTCCATATTATCAATCATCCTATTGATATCATAGGCCAGAACGCCAACTTCATTGGTTGAACGTACCTTCACCCGAAAGCTCCTGTCGCGATTACCGATTTTTTTCATATCTGCGACAAGCCCCATGACAGGTCGAGTTAGATTGTTTAAGAAAAAATACCCCAAAATCATCATACTTATAATGATTCCAATTCCTGCGATAATGCTAATATTCTTAATCGCCTTCATGTCCGTTGTCAGTTCATGTACCGGAATCATACTTACGATCCGCCACTCGTCCGCTTGTCTCAAACCTTTTGCCTGAACGATGACATCTTCCCCATTGATTTCGGTTTTTACCCCATTAGTTAAACTTTCACTATCGATCGCAAGAATTTCTTTAAATAAATTGCTATGTAATTTGGTATGATTTGACGCAATGACCTCATTTCGGCTGTTAAGGATATACAGAGCCGAATTAGGCGTCAATTCTGTATTCTCAACAAGCTCTTGTATCTTTTCCATATTTACGCTTACGGAACAATAGCCTGTCTTTTCAGAAAATTGAACCCCGCCAATCGCCTCAATAATGGGTGCTATATAAAAGAAATATTCATTTCCTGTTTTTTCATCCTTTAATAGGTTTGTAAACTTCCCTTTACCAGTGGTCACATTCTCATTCATAAATGAATTAATAAAATGGATATACGGATTTGAATACATAATATCCCCATTAGCAGTCGCTAAACTGGAAATTTTTCTTCCTTGATTGTCAGTAATTACAATGCCATTCACATAGGAATTAAAGAACCTCATATTTTCAATGAGGTCAATGACATAAGTACCAATATCAAAGCTCCTCTTATAATCATCATCGGCAATGGTAAATTCTTGTACCCATTTATTATCAACAGCTATATTGGTACTGACTTTGATATCGTTAAAAACGGAATCGATCTTTTGGCGGGTTTGTTCTATGATCGTATTTCCATAATTTACAGCTCTCTTTTGAGTTAAATTATAAAAGCTATAATACGAATAAAATTCCATAATCGAAAATATGAAAACCGAAAATAAAAATATGAGTAAGATCTGATGTTTAAGTTTTAGTCTACTTATTTGCAAAGTCCCCACTCCGATCAACTCTTCCTGAATTTCGTAGGTGTTATCCCGCACTGCTTCTTAAACACTTTATTGAAATAATAGTAATCCGAATATCCTACTTTTGTTGCAACTTCTTCAATGGATAACTCCGTTTTTTTCAATAGGTCACAAGCTTTTTTGATTCTCAGATCGGTTACATATTCCGAAAAGGTTTTGCCCAACACTTTTTTGAACAGTTGGCAGCAGTACACTTGGTTAATCAGAAATTTGACAGATAAATCTTTCAGATATAACTCATCCTGATAATGATTGTCGATGTATTTCACCATCTGGGTAAAATAAACATTCTTATCACTTTCATACATAGACTGGCCGTTTCGTTGTTTTAAGTAGTTGAAAATGTCATTTAAATAACTGCATAAGGACTCAAAGTTTTCAAATCGTTCTTTCAGTTCAGCGTAATTGAGGAAATCAAGCTCCATGTCCTTCAACTCTTCGTAATAGGTGCCCACCAAGGTGCTGACCACTTGATTCCATAAATAAACGACTTCTCCCATGCCTAGATGATGAAATGAGAAGAAATACATCAATCTCTGGGCGATGTCATCCATGTCTTCAAACGTATTCTCCTTCATACTAGAAGCAATACCATCTATAAAAGGATTAACCAAATTAAGTTTTGGCTCATATTCAAATATCCCTTTTTCTTCGTTCAAAAATGTGTGTGAAGCGGCAAGCTCGGATTCCTTAATTAGCTTGGCCATCTGATCGTAATTTGTAGAAATGGAGCTGATTCCTATTGATTTTATATTCGATGCTGTGAATAGGGCAGCATCCAATTGAACATCCAACTCTGAAATCTTATCACTTTTGAGAATGTACAATGTCTTTCTTGAGCCAAATTCAACTTCTAAGGTTTGCCCCCTTTCGCCAAACTTAATGGCTTGGCCCTCCTTTTTCTCACTATCGGTATACACGATAACGACACGTAAATAATAATCGTCCGATATCCGATCAAAAAATGGCGTCAAACGTTTTAATTCACTTTTATCAGGTGCCGTAAGCGCCTCTAAAATAAGGTTATTCCGAACGCTTCGCTTCTTGGAGAAATGCAAAGCCAGTTTTTCAATTAAGGGATCTGCCAACTCCATATCTAAGGGCTTCAGACAATAATCTAGCGCACCATATCTGATCGCTTCCTGCGCATATGCGAACTCAGCGAAACCGCTTACAACAACGAAATCAACATCCAGTCCCATGTCTTTCGTCATCCTCATAAGATCAAGGCCAGAAATATCAGGCATTCTAATATCTGTAAAGACGAGATCCGGAGATTCCTCGGATATAAACGCAATGGCCTTATGGGCACTTGTAAATTGACCTACGATTTCAAACCCATATTCATGCCAGTTAAAAGCATTCCGTATTCCCTTTATCGCCCAAGGTTCATCATCTACAATAATTACACGATTCATAAGTACCTCCATGATTGTTGAGAATCCCAGTTATTATTAAGATACTTCATCTCAATAATAGTACTCTAAATTGTAATTAATAAAATGGATTTTTATAAATTAATTTTGTAATTATTTAAATTTTTATTTGGCAAAATCTCATCAAAGCAAAAGCACCTAGGCCAGGGCCTAGGTGTCAAGCTTAACTGCTGATAGCGTTACCACCACAATGCAGACAGGTTAAGTAACCGTTCTCTTTTCATACTTGTATCAGTTTGGTACTAGTTTAATATAATCAAGTAACAGGTTGTATGCTGAACTAGAAGCATTTTTACCTGTAACTTTAAACTTGAAGGATTTATTGCATGCCGAGCTGAAGGTTATATTGGCCACATTCAGTTCCACATAGTTTAATGTACTTGAATATAAATCCTGAACCGCACCGTGATCTATATCGTTTACCGACAACTGAAATTGCCCTCTGTTAGTTCCTGTTTTTACACCAACCCTTACACTATAGCTGCGTGCCTCAGGCACATTCACCGTATATGTCACAAAGTCATTAACGGCATTGGCTTCCAGCGAAGTTCCATATCCACCGCTCAGATTAGTATCTGGACTAGATCCATTTCCGAAATTGACGTGTTTGTCGCCCGAGGTTGCGCTTACACTTAAATTTTCTGTTTCATATTGACTGCTTTGAACTGAAATATTATCAAATTTTGCAGTTGAATCATATGTCCTGACTCCAACCTTCCCCCCAATATGGGTTGAATCCGTCACACTAATCTTAGGAGTCGTCATATCACCAACATAAACTTTAATGAATTCATCCTGTGCAACAATTTTAACATGATACTTGGTATTAGCCGCTAAGCTCATAGAAGCAGTGGCAAGCTGTGTCCAGTTGTTGTTTGCCTTCCCAATCAGCACCCTCTGATTGGGAACATCGAGCCCAGCATAGTAGCCTTGGTAAGCATCACTGCCTGTTCCAGGATTTGATGCCCTAAATACCAGACCCGCATCGCCGGTTGAACCTGGTGTCACATCAGCTTCATAAATCAAATCTGAGAATTTGGTGTCCAGAAGAGCCTTGGCACCCGGATTGGATGCCACATTATACTGACCGCCTGATACTGTCCATGTACCACCATATTTCGTCCACCCTGTATCATTACCGTCCTCAAAGTTGTCTTCCACTGCCATTTCGACCGGTATAATTGAATTATCTGCATTAAACTCAAATTTATCATAGGACAGTACGCGTTGTGTACTCGTCAGATAACGCTTATGGTAAAAAATGTACCAATCATCTGTCGTAGGTGATTTAATAATGCCATTATGACCAGGTCCATCTGCAGTTGTAGAATCCGTATGCAGCATAATACCTTTTGGTACAAAGGGTCCTGTTATAGAGTTGGAAGTTGCATACATGACCTTATACGTTGAATCTGCCCATACACCGGCAGAATAAGTCATATAGTAAATCCCGTTTCTCTTGAACACATCAGGCCCTTCAAAATAATCATTATCGCCATTTTTAGTTGGCGTAACTTTCTTATAGACGGTTCCATCTGGCCATGTTCCTAGCGATTTCATGTCAGCGTTAAGTTTTACAACATTACACTCGCCCCAACTGCCATAATACATATAAGCCTGACCGTCGTCGTCAATAAATACTTCTTGATCCATTGGACCTGCGCCATTTCTTACAACATTAATAAGTGGTGCGCCAATCGCATCGGTATAAGGACCTTGTGGATTATCCGCCACTGCAACGCCTATTCCGCCTAATTGCCCATCGCCATTAATTGCGTTAGCAGCAAAATAGATATAGTATTTCCCATTACGATAAGCCCCGTTTGGTGCCCACAATGAATCTTCTATCCATGATACATTGGCAGAACTTATGACATTTGCGTATTTTGTCCAATTGACCATATCTGTTGAAGAAAAGATGTCCACAGATTTTGCACCAGTGCCAGACTCACCCACTTGAGTCGCCCGAGTCGGATACACCCAATAGGTCCCATTAAAATTCTGTACATCGGGATCCGCATAATAGCCATCCACAAATTGTGGACCAGCGTGAATCGTAGCAGCATTAGCTAGGCCTGGCATGGATACACACAAGCCAAGTACAATTGAAACGCAAAACAAGATCAAATTAGATTTTTTGATTTTTCCCATGAGCAACCTCCTTTTATGACTACCAATTTACTTTCGTTGTTGAATTTTACCAGCTTATTGCCTCCTGTGTAGTCCCACATATAAGCCGATGATTGGACACCGGCTTATGTGAAATGTAAAAGTGCTTCCAATTACTTCTTATTTGCTTGCATAGCCTTGTAGATTTTTACATTTTCATCCATCACTGCTTGACCGCCAGCTGCCATATATTCGGCAACCAACTTGTCATACAACGCATCGAATTCGGCAGGTTTACAGACGATTAATTTATCGGTCATTAGTTTGTTCATATCTCCAAGCGTTTTGCCAAACTTAATATTGGACTCATTTGGCGTATCAAAGAAGAAGCTCGTATACGTTTCAGTCGTATTGATTTTGTACGATTTTTCTGCAGCCTCCTCAAGCCCCGGAGCCGATGCAGCTAAAGCCTTTATATTTTTCTGAGGGTCGCCAAGCTCAACACCATTCACAACCAATGTGTAATCAAGGTTTAGATAGCTGATTTGCATGTTATCTCCAGTTTGATTAATCACCTGCGGAATACCATTCACCATCTTGTGATTGACCCCTTCTTGACCATATTGCAGGAAGAATAGATTTTTGGGATCGGACATCCAGTTTAAGTATTTAATCGCTAACTCCGCATTTTTACTGCTTTTAGGGATAAAGACATTCACGCCATTTTCGTTATAGGCGATTTTCTTGTATTTACCTTCTGAATTCTGAAAAGTGTCAATAGGCACATAGTTTGCAGTAGGTACATTTGCTTTTAAAGGCTGACTAATATTTTGTCTTAATGGATAATCCCAGTTTGCGCTGAAGAATCCTACTTTACCATTGGTAAGATCAGCATCCGCTTGCTTTGCTGTTTTGTCTAACGCAAAATCAGGGGAGATTAATTTCTCATTATAGAGCTTATTGAGGAACTTGAGGGCATCCTTGTTTCCAGGTCTAAGCCAGCTTGGCGCTGTGTTGAATTCTTCATCCGATTGTTTACCCCAGAAAGACTCACCTAAATTTCCATAGTTATAATTCAATCCCGTTGCTGCCAATCCCCAAGGAATAACGCCGTTTACGCCTCCCGGATTCTTATCTCGGAATGCAACTAACGTGTTATATAATTCATCCCTTGTCGTCGGAACTGGCATCCCTAATTTATCCAGCCAATCCTTTCGGATAAACATACCATTCCAAGCTAATGAAGTTCTTTTCGCAGGTATCGCCATCTGTTTGCCATCGAAAAGTCCATAAGAAAGAACAGTTTTACCTAAATAATTCGTTAAATCCTTGCCATACTTATCCAATAAATCATTCAATTGAATAATTCCATTCACTTTCGCGTATCTGGATACGGTAGCACTGTCATAAGTAAAGGAAACGTCCGGTGCCTCACTTGCTGCCATTAAGACATTAAGCTTTTCTACTTCCTGTGATCTGGGTACTGGAACAAATTTCACAATCGCATTGTTCTGTTTCCCAAAATTATCATTAATATATCGGGTCCACGTATTATTGTTCAGATCTGGCTGTCCCTGCACACCTCTGTCGAATACTTCAACCGTTAGTGTCACCGGCGGACCTGAAGGTGTTGAAGCTGCAGTCGACGTTGCTGGTGATGCCGATTGGCTTACTTTATTCGTATCGCTGCCACATCCTGCTAATGCGGTTAGTAATAGTGTCGAAACCGGTAGTAGTGTTAACATGTTTTTTATTTTCATTTTTTGACCTCTCCTTTATCTTTTTTCACAAAAGCCTTGAGTTTTTCGCTGTGCCACTAAATTTGGTATCATTAGTATCCATCCTACCTGTTTGATCCCCTAACCACCACCCTTCAATCAAATCTCTTATCCCTTAATTGCTCCCGTCATGATGCCATCCACAAAATATTTTTGTAGTTTCGGGTAAACAACCAAGATAGGAACTGTTGCAAACATCACACTTGCCGCTTTCAATGACTCCGGAACAATATAAGCACCAACACTGCCTTCACCTTGCTGAGCATCTAATTGTTGATTCGCAGTGATGATTTGGTACAATTTTAACTGCATCGGATACAGATTCTTATCGGTTATGTAAAATAGGGCATCTTGAAAACCGTTCCATCTGTCAACCGCGTAAAAGAGACTTAACGTTGCAATAGAAGGCAGGGATAGCGGAAGCACAATCCGTATGAGAATCCCCAGTTCATTACAACCGTCAATCGATGCCGATTCTTCCAGGCTTTCTGGAAGCGATGCAAAAAAGGTTTTTAGGATGATTACATTGAAAACACTCATAGCGCCAGGCAGAATTAAGCTCCACATCGTATTCATCAGATCCAGATTTTTCACCAGCATATAACTAGGTATTAATCCTCCACTGAAATACATGGTGAATACCAGAAGAGTTAATAAAAAGTTTCTTCCTTTCAATCTTTTCTTTGTAAGTGGATAGGCCGCACAAACCGTTAAAAACATACAAAATAATGTGTAACCAATGGTTAGTACAATCGTGTAACCCAGTGTGTAGAGCATTTCAACATCGCTTAAAATCGTTTTGTAGGTCTCAAGTGTTAAGTCTACCGGCCAAAGAGCAACCTTCTGAGAAATAATTGCCTCATTTGAACTCAAAGAAAGCGCGATCATATACAAAAATGGAATTAAACACGTAATGGATACAACAGTTATGAAAATAATAATACTTATATCCGTGAAATTGATTCTATGTTTTCTACTCAAAAAACTCACTCCTTACCAAATTCCCTGCTCACCAATTCTTTTGGCAATGTAATTGGCTGCCACTAAAAAGATTAGCCCTACAACCGATTGAAACAGTCCAACGGCTGTTGCCTGCGAAAAATCACCAGATCCAATGCCAATCCGATACACATAGGTACTGATAACATCGGAGTACTCACTTACCAGTGAATTCCCCATCACAAATGGCCGATCAAATCCGATCGAGAGCATCCTGCCGATTTGTAAAATTAACAAAATAATAATCGTAGGCTTAATCCCAGGCAAAGTGATGTGCCATATTTTACGAAGCCTGCTGCATCCATCGATATCTGCCGCCTCATATAGCTCTTTATTAATCCCAATAATGGAAGCCAAATAGATAATGGTCCCCCATCCAACGCTTTGCCAGATCCCAACAACTACATACATGATCAACCAATTTGTTTTTTGAGAAAGAAATTCAATTTTACCAATTCCGATGCTAGATAAGACCGTATTCGCCATCCCACCTGATGAAAACAACAGATAGACCATACCTCCAATAATGACCCAGGATAAGAAATGCGGTAAATATAGAACGGTTTGGGTCATTTTTTTAAATGGGACATACCTGATTTCATTCAACAATATGGCCAAGATAATGGGTGCCGGGAATCCCGCTACCAAATCCAGCACATTCAACACAAGCGTATTGGTTAGCGCACGATAAAAACTATTTTGTTCAAAAATGAATTTGAAGACATCCAGCCCAACCCACTCACTCCCGCTAATTCCCTCAAAAATGTTATAATCCTGAAAAGCCATCAACACGCCATAGATCGGTGCATATCGAAAAATGAGGATATATGCCATTGGCAACAGTAAGAGTAAATATAAGAATGAATCTCTTTTTAAGTAGTGTAAAATGCTGTTCTTTTTCTTTAGTTTGATATTCTCTCTATAGTTTTCTACAACCGCTTTCATTTGTATCGTTCCTCTCCTACTAAATTTTACGAAGTAACCTCCCACGAAATAATTTGAGTAAAAACCTTATATAAAGCGTTCTCATGTAAAGAATTATACGCTCCTGCATTTTTATTAAAATGTAATTTTATAAATTGTTTTTGTAATAATTTTATAGGTAAAAAATTTCCTGGGATGACGAAGATAGTAATCTCACCGCTAGATGGCCACCAGTCTGATCCTGTATATGTAATCAGGGTAGATGAATCATTCGTGAAAGGGTAGTTGGAAACCAGCATAGCAATATAGAAACGCTAACGCTTGTCAAATAGGAAAAAGAGACTGATCAGTTGAAATTGATCAGTCTCTTTTTCTTATCTAACTATCACATGGTCAATTACTACCTTTTTATCTAGTAATATAGAAGTAATGTCTATCAAACAATTGTTCAAAAACATATTTTTGTTGGTGAATTGTTGTTCATCCATTATTTGTATAAAAATCTACTATTAAGAAAATATATCAAATTCATATCTCATGTTTATTACTTACTATCGCTTTTTACATAACAATTGAGTCATTTGATCTACCTGAATAGTCACATTACTAGGGTAAACTGCCGTTACCGAATGAGTTAATGCAGATATGATAATGTAGTCGTGCTATTAGGCTTCTAAATAAATAAAGTGAAATATTTTTAGCACAAAGGGAGTGTGAAAATGGATCAATCTACGAATAAACAAAGTAAAGTAAATAAGAGAATACCTACACATCGGAAGAAAAAAGTAATCATTTGCAAAGTGTGCAAAGGTGAAATCAAGCACTGCAAACCGAAACCACATAAACACCATAAAAAGCGCAGAATCGTGAAACACCCATCTACGAAATCAAAGGTACTCGAGTTAACGAAAAATGTAAGCAGCGCGCACAATCAATCGGATTCCGACAGCATCTCCACTGCGAGTGATTCGGCAACAAGTACCAGTGGTGCTACGAACACATCGGATACGGACAGCAATTCTTCGGCAACGGAATCATCAACAAGTACAAGTGGTGCGACAAATAATTCGGATACAGACAGCTCTGCGAACGTCAACGAGACATTGACAAGCAATAGCGGATCGCATAATACCTCCGATACTGACAGCAATTCTACAGCAACGGAATCATCAACAAGTACAAGCGGTGCCACAAATAATTCGGATACAGACAGTTCTGCAAACGTCAACGAGACATTGACAAGCAATAGCGGATCGCATAATACTTCCGATACGGACAGCAATTCTACGGCTACGGAATCATCATCAAGTACGAGTGGATCGACCAACAACTCGGATACGGACAGTAACTCCAGTGCATCGGATACATCCTCAAGCTCAAGCGGGGCTACTAGTAATTCGGATACAGACAGCAACGCTACAGTAAACGAAACGCAAACGAGCACAAGCGCCTCCAACAATACGTCCGATACAGATAGTAACTCAAATGCTACGGAAACATCTAGCAGCACGAGTGGCAGCACGAATAATTCTGATAATGATAGTAATTCAAATGCAACAGAAACATCTACTAGCACAAGCGGCAGCACGAATACGTCTGATACGGACAGTTCTGCAACTGTTAATGAGACGTTGACAAGTAACAGTGGATCGAACAACACTTCAGAAAGTGATAGTACATCCACTTCAGGTCCGAGTACCTCTTCAGCTGGTGACAATACATCTACAACCTCCAGTGACTCCACCAATACATCCGATACGGATAGCACCTCCACTTCGGGTCCAAGCGAGTCAACCACTGGTGACAATACATCTACTACCTCCAGTGACTCCACCAATACATCCGATACGGATAGCACCTCCACTTCGGGTCCAAGCGAGTCAACCACTGGTGACAATACATCTACAACCTCCAGTGACTCCACCAATACATCCGATACGGATAGCACCTCCACTTCGGGTCCAAGCGAGTCAACCACTGGTGACAATACATCTACTACCTCCAGTGACTCCACCAATACATCCGATACGGATAGCACCTCCACTTCGGGTCCAAGCGAGTCAACCACTGGTGACAATACATCTACAACCTCCAGTGACTCCACCAATACATCCGATACGGATAGCACCTCCACTTCGGGTCCAAGCGAGTCAACCACTGGTGACAATACATCTACTACCTCCAGTGACTCCACCAATACATCCGATACGGATAGCACCTCCACTTCGGGTCCAAGCGAGTCAACCACTGGTGACAATACATCTACAACCTCCAGTGACTCCACCAATACATCCGATACGGATAGCACCTCCACTTCGGGTCCAAGCGAGTCAACCACTGGTGACAATACATCTACTACCTCCAGTGACTCCACCAATACATCCGATACGGATAGCACCTCCACTTCGGGTCCAAGCGAGTCAACCACTGGTGACAATACATCTACAACCTCCAGTGACTCCACCAATACATCCGATACGGATAGCACCTCCACTTCGGGTCCAAGCGAGTCAACCACTGGTGACAATACATCTACTACCTCCAGTGACTCCACCAATACATCCGATACGGATAGCACCTCCACTTCGGGTCCAAGCGAGTCAACCACTGGTGACAATACATCTACAACCTCCAGTGACTCCACCAATACATCCGATACGGATGCTACATCAAGTGCAGGACCAAGTTCATCAACAACAGGTGATAATTCTTCCACGAGTTCAAGCACCAGTGATTCAACGAATTCCACAACGACAGATGCGACTGCCACAACAGGTGACAACACTACATCGAATACGAGTAATGCTGATAATTCCTCTACCAATGATAATGCGAGTTCAGCAGACAGTACTTTAGAATCAGAGAGCTGTGCTTCCAATAACTCGGCTAATACCAGCACCGCTGACAATACATTTGACTATAATAGCTCATTGACGAGTACTTCGAATGGTCTAGCGACAGCGGCCAATAACGCCGCAAATACAATTTCAAATGGGAATAATTTCACAGTTGGGAACAGTACTCTGATTAACTTTAGTGATAATGCAGTTGCTTTAGCAGCATTACTTCTTCTATCCAAATGCATCTGCCCTAGTCCGGGAACAGGAACCGGCACGACTATGGCTACAGGTTGTGGAGGAAATATTGCGATTTCCAATCTTGAAGGTTTAATTACAGGCTTAATTGACGATGAACGTGCGAGAAAGAAAGAACTAATCGATGTATTACGTCAAAATAACTCTATAATTGGATAGGAGAATAGCAAATGAGTTCCGAAAACTTTTCCAAATCTCAGTTCACCTTTTCAAAAAAAGAAGGACAATCCGAATTATCCATCCTCATTAATAATTTGGGTAATCATCCACGCAATATCAAACTCGATATCAAAGACGCGGAAACAGGCAATACGTTGCCAGCTACACTCGATGGTGTTCCTTACAGTCACTCCCTTATCATTCCCGAGCAAGCTATTCGCACGTTAATCGTGAGCGTTTCTGAGGCTAAGCATACGATAGCTGTTGAATTTCTTCGGGAATCTTCCGAAGGTGGTTTGTCACTTCGTCAAAAGAATTCATCTAGCAACGGAGTCATCACGAACATTGTGGAACTGATATTGAAATAGCCTGAAGAGCAGAGTAAAAAATGAAAAACCTCCTCAATAGATCTCAACAAGCAAGATTTATTGAGGAGTTCCTAGTTTCTTGCCTTTTAATCGTTACATAATCTCATTCGTATTAAATGCACACCTAGCTTGTGCGCCAGTTGAAACCATTATCGAATGCGGTACTCTTGGAAATATCTTGGCAGAATCGTCGTCGAAGCTCCTGGCATCTGAGGCAACACATAGTGACCATCGACCACTGTAGCCGGCTCTTCAAAAATGTGGCGAATCCATGGGATATACTCCAACATAATCGCGCTTGGTGTTGCTGCTACCAGATGCTGATGAATTTGACCCATATCCCCTACGTGCGGGCAAATTGGCACATCATACGATGCCGCTAAACCTGCTACCTGCAACCACTCCGTAATACCGCCAACACGGGTTACGTCAACTTGACAATACTCAATCGCACCTTGATGGATATAATCGCGGAACGCATATTTGTTATAGACATGCTCGCCTAATGCGATAGGAACGTTTAGCTCGTCAGCGAGCTTTTTGTGACCCATGATATCATCCGGATTCAACGGTTCTTCCAACCAGAACAGGTCGAATTCTTCGAGCTTTTTGCCCCACGTCATCGCTGTGCTGATGTTCCATTGTTGATTCACATCGATCATGAAAATAACATCATCACCGATCGCCTTGCGTACAGCCTTACAACGCGCATAATCCTCACGTGGGTCTGGCTTACCGACCTTGATTTTGACACCTGTAAAGCCTGACTCTACAATCTCCGTAACGTCCTTCAGCAAACGGTCTTGTGACCAGTTCAACCAGCCGCCATTGGTGTTATACGCTTTGATTGGCTTCGTTTTCGCTCCGCCTAGGTACTGCCAAAGCGGCTTATTCGATGCCTTCGCCATGATGTCCCACAGGGCAATATCCACAGCAGCAAGCGCCATGTGTGTGACGCCGGAACGGCCGATCCAGTGCATTTTACCAAAACGCATTTCTTCCCATAACGCTCTAACCATAAACGGATCTTTGCCTACCAACAGTGGGGCATAGTATTTATCAATCGTATCGACGATCATATCATCGCCATGCGCGCAAGTTCCTGTGTAGCCATAGCCAACAAAACCTTCATCGGTAAAAATTCGAACGCCCGCTAATCCCCAGTGTGTAGCGACATTGATAGCATCTGTAATCGGTGGCGTAATCGGAACGTGCAATACAAAACTCTCGACTTTTGTAATTTTCATGTGTGATCCATCTCCCTTAAATGTATGATGTATGTATTAGTAACCAAGTGAAGCGCCGCCATCGACGGGAAGGGCCACACCTGTAACGAAACCGGATTGTGAACTTGCCAGGTAAAGCGCAGCTTGTGCGATTTCTTCTGAGGTTGCTGGTCGGCCAATGGGATGCATGTCATTCAACGCTTGTATCGTCGCGACAGGATCGGCTTGATCCTGAATCCACTGCTGAAGCAATGGCGTTGCAACGCCTGCTGGACAGATGCAATTGACCCGAACGCCTACTGGCGCATAGTCGATCGCAAGCGCTTTCGTGAATGCGATGACACCGCCTTTGGATGCGGCATAGACAGGATTCATCTTCTGCCCAATCAATCCGTTGAGGGAAGCCATGTTCACGACTGCACCTCGACTTTCTTTTAAAAGTGGAAGCGCATACTTAATGGTCAGAAACACACTCTTCAAGTTGATATTGTGGAGGCGATCCCACTCCTCTTCTTCCACATCCTCGAGGAACTTCGGCAAAATGACAGCCGCATTATTGACGAGCACATCCAGGCTGCCGAATCTCTCAACTGTTTCTTGGATCAATGTCTGCACATCGCTGCTTTTGGACACATCCGTTTTCCATGCGGCAACGCGATGTCCAGAGGACGTCAAGTCATTGGTAATTCGGACGGCACCCTGCTCATCCCAATCGGCAATCATCACGTTCGCCCCCTGTGCGGCAAATAGCCGCACAATCGCCTCACCAATCCCCGAACCACCGCCTGTTACGATGGCTGTTTTACCAGCTAGTATCATGTACATGTCCTCCATTATTTAGAGAATAAAACCCCGTGTCCGAACATGGGAATGGTTCAAGTGGTTGAGCAAAGCTTCCTCCGCCATCACCGAGTCCCTTGCTACTAGCCCACGAACAACTAACATGTGTTCATCCCATTCTTCCTGTAACAACTGCTGCTCCATCCCTTTATGAAAAAGTGACGAGTATCGTTGTATGCGGTCTATATACACATGAATCAAGCTCTTTAACGATTGGTTATTACAATAATCGAGAATCAAACCGTGCAAGCTCTGGTTCATCTCTGCAATTAATTTAATTTTCTCTTCGTCATCCGCAGGATGGCTTGTTGACCACGATTGCATTTCTGCTTCTAAAATAGCCAGTCGCTCTTCCGGAATTTGCGGAACTGCTTTACGAATCGCTAAAGATTCCAGCTCTTTCCGAATTTCAAACATCTCATCTAATTCTTGCAGCGAAATTTGAGCGACATACATGCCTTTGAAAGGAATCGTGTATACGAGATCTTCCGCACTTAAGCGAGACAGCGCTTCCCGAATCGGAATGTTACTGACCTCCAGATCGCGGGCTAGCTGATCAATATTGATTTTCTCACCAGACGGTATATCATGATTAAGGATTTGTTCCTTTAATATCGCGTAGATTTCATCAGTTAAAACGTAACGACTTAAGCCTTTTTTCATTATGATCACCTTTTCTTAATTGCTATATCATGAATCATACACGATTCATGATAAATAATAAAGAGAAAAAAATTATCTAATGGACAAGAAGTTCAAACAAACAGTCCTGCGGGTCGATTTCTCGAAGAAAAATATCCGGGATATTCTATCAAAAGCTAACACTGTTAACAATAGTCTAATCAAGTTCAGATACACTAGAGTTTTCACCTGACTTTTTCATTGGATACATATATAAAGTGAAAATAAACCCGTGCAAATTTGCTCGGGTTTTACTTCGTGCTTTTGCCAGTTGGCAGGCATGTTATGGCTGAACAGCTTTCCAGCACGCTATAACTCACTATGGCAGGATGCTCGCTATAAGTGAATACGTAGGTGCCATGAGCACCGAGCATGTAAGTCTTCGCCGCATTATAGCTTTCTGCCTTCCAGCAAAACATCTTTCTCACGATCAGCCCAAGGCATATCATAGGATGGCGCATTTGCATAACGACTCATGGTCAAAAGCAAGGAAACACCCGTGCCTGCTAGAAGATCGACTTGCAGCCACTTATCGTTAATGACTGTCATCAGCATACTTTCATTGATCGATTCCACCATTCATTGCAATGATCCTCCTTATTCCCACAATCCTAAGTAGGGCCGTTCGGCAATATTGGTAATATCTATGTTTTGAGCTGTTTGCTCATCGGCTTTCAAATAGATCCCCTCATCGGTCTTTATAAATACAGGCTGGTTCGGGAACAAGAAATGATTCGGAAGCGCACGTTCTCCGCCGACCCAACCCAGATCTCGACCAAACACGGCTTCGTCTTTGCGGCCGATCAGCTTATACACGTCCTGAAAGTAATAATCGTTGATGGCCCAATTGTCGCCTTCTTCAACCCACATACATTGCTCGCCCAGCAGGACAGACATACGCGGATAAAGCTCTTTGAGCTTCGCAGCCAGCTTCTCTCCTAGCCCATGACGGAGAAGCAGATAATAAAAATCATGCGTATGCCATGCCGAGGATGGTGCAATATCAGCCTCATTCTGCCAGCCTGTCGCCGAAGCCATATAACCTCGAGGAGTTTGATAGTAAGCATACGTCTTATCGCATTTATCTAAGAAAAACGCCAGCTCCTCATCCTCTTGATGCTCTAGGTAGCGCGCAATCCCGTGTAGCGACATCCCCATTCCTGCTATGAGCATCGGCTCCTTCAGCCGTATCCACTCGCCTCCGCGAAGCAGCCATTTACGATTAAATCGCGTCTGTCCATTGGCATCGATCCAAGAGGATCGAGCTAAGTGACGACATAAACCGCCTGCGTGCTGTAAATAGTGCTGCTCGCCGAACATTTCATAAGCTAGTACCAGCGGTGCAATCATTAAGCCATAATATTCAGCAGGCTCCACCATCGACGTATCACCCAAATAGCGATTGCTGGCTTCACAATCTGCATCTGGAATGCCCTTCACGTGGTAGTTCTCAATCATGAAGTTTAACTCGTCTTGAATTTGGTTTTGCCATGGAGAATCAGGGAACAGAAGCTGATACAGCAGTTTTCCCCAGAGACGGCAATACTCTTGATTGCTGATATTTCTCGTTTTTTTAAACGGATAGATCTCATCACACGCTTGCAAATTGCGCAGCATCGCCTGTTGGATACTATCCCGCGCTTCCGCAGGCAACCAAGAGCGGCCATGCAGTGCTGTAAGTCCCAAAGCCACGTTAGGCATCATGTTATGAATGAGCCCGCGATTCAGCATCTCGCCGATTTGGAAGCCGATGTGCTTGTATTGGCCATCTTCTTGGAACCATGTCGTTTGGAACTGTATCATTTGCAATACCTGATCGGAGAGCGCGGCATCTCGCTGTTCTGCTACGATTCGGCTCAAAGCGGCCATCAATGGACTTGCCCATGTGCTGTGCCCGCTTGTAAAATCCGCCCACCGATACGGATTGGATCCCCACACGGAATGATTATGAAAGCCATGAATGGCTCCGTCCTTTTGAACCCAGGACATCAACCAATTGCCGAGAGCTTGTACGTTCGATTTCATGTTGCGCATCCTCCCTACCAAAACAGTTCCGTACGACCCCGCAGTTTGGCAATCGCTTCGGTATAATAATAGTCAGCGTATATAATTGGCACATTGACATACGTTCTTTTCGGGAAATTGGCCGTCGACATCGTCAAAATGCCCTCTTCCTCTTCACCCCAGGAGACATATTTCTCTGTCAAAAGTATTAAGATCCGCTTCGCAGCATCATTGTAAATGTGTGCCTCCTTCTCATGAACTGCACGGCCAATTTCCAGCAATCCCGTGGCTGCACAAGCCGCTGCAGATGTATCAAATGCCGTCTCTGGTTCAGCGGGCGCGCGGAAATCCCAATAAGGTGCACTGTCCGCAGGCATATTGGCAATGAAGAAATCCGCAACGCGTTTAGCCGCATCCAAATATCTTTGATGCCCTGTATATGTGAAGCTGAGCGCCATACCGTACAACGCCCAAGATGTACCGCGAGCCCAAGCTGAATCCGGTGAGTAGCCTTGTCCGCCTCTTGCTTCGATGCGCTCACCTGTCTCCGGATCGAAGACGACGATGTGATGCGAGGAGCCGTCAGGACGGATAAATTCGCGCAGCACCGTATCTGCATGCGCCACCGCAATATGACGGAAACGCGGATCATTCGTTGTTTCACTCGCCCAATACAACAAAGGCAAATTCAGAAGGCAATCGATAATGGCCCAGCCCTGTTGATCTGCACCATTCCATGCGCGAATGAACTGGCCCTTCAGATTGAAACGGCCCGCAAGATGGCTGGCTGCCATCAGTCCGCGGATTTTGGATGCTTCCGTGCCTAACAGCTTATATTGCGCCACAGACGTCAAGCTCCACATAAAGCCGACGTCATGATGAAGCTTTTCATACCCTAACAGCGTTTCGTCCATCATGTTCTCAACAGATACAGCGATATCGCGCAAATCCACATTCTCATTTTCTTTGTATATGAGCCAAAGCAGACCCGGCCAAAATCCATTGGTCCACCAGTCATTGGTTTCATTGTTATAGGTGCCATTCGCGGAAGCATACGGAAAAGTCGCTCCGATCCGTTTGCTTGTTCGTTCAACTTTTGCAACAATCTTTCCCCACACTTCATCAGCCCATGCTTCATTTACGACGCTTGTTGTCATATTCATTTCCTCCCGCACCTTCTGCTAAAACAATCGCTGACCTGGGAACAACGTGAAAAGCTTGTTAAGTTCCTGATTCGATAAACCTATACCGTCACAATAATTTGCATTCACTTGCAATGAACGGATCGAAGTCGTTCCTGTTAACGTAATCGCAATATCCGGACAAGTTAAGCTAAAGCGCAACGCTGGCTCTACAAGACCTTTCGGTTCGCTTTTACGCAGATATTGTAGCTGCTCCATCCTTCTGTTCGCCTCTTCAAGCAAAGCATGATTATCTTGTAAAAAAGGGGCCGGTTGATCCGCCAAAATGCCCATAGCAAGCGGACTGCCGTGAATGACGCCGATGTTTTTCGCCTTGGCGAGCGGAAGCAGTTCATCTTTGGCTGTATAATCAACCAACGTATACTTGGCATAGGTCTGGATCGTATCGACCAAATCTTCTTCAAGGAAAGGCATCAATAGTTCTAGCTTCCCGGCGTTAACGCCGATCGCTCTCACCTTGCCTTGTTCCTTTAACTTGCGAAAAGCAGGCAAAACTTCATTCACCGCTTCCTCGTAACTTGTTTGCTCCAATTCATGCAGTTGGATGAGATCGATATAATCCGTCTGCAGTCTTTGTAAGCTTTCTTCTACGGATTGAATCGTGTTCTCGTACGAATAGGGGGTACCCCTCATCACAGCCTTTGTAGCTAAAATAACGTGATCGCGCTTCCCTTTCAACGCCTGCCCGATTCTGCGTTCGCTTTCTCCTCGGCCATATAATGGCGCTGTGTCTATGAAATTAATGCCTAGGTCCAGAGCACCGTGAACGACACTTGTTACAACTTCATCCGTTGTCCCGCCAAAGTCACCGCCGAGCGGGGCACCGCCTAACCCTATTTTCGAAACGCGAAAGCCTGTTTTTCCTAAAATCGTATATTCCATTTGGAGCTTCATCCTTTCATCTGAACATCTGGTCTAGAAACCCCATGTGAATGCCAGTGATTATTCAAGCTGATACAGAAGACCCTAAGCGGTCTTTGTTCCATACAGTCTCCCCTCCTCAATGATCTAGATCATAAGATGCTTTCATTATCAGCTTTATACAGTTTAGCTACTACTGTAAAAAACGAATAAATCTCTACTTTTTATACATACAATGCGGAAAACACTGTGATTTCTCTGCTTCCTGATTGCTTGGCATATACAAAAGCACGGTCAAGCAAGTTCAAAGAGAGAACCATTGCTAGATCGTGCTTTCATCAATGTGCTACATTAATCTTTATTGAATTTCTTCATCTAGTTGATCACAAACCTAAACTGACTCTCCATATTCGCACTAACGCTTCTGCGATTTAAAATCAGTCGATAGAACTTCCCTTCCTTACCGTAATGATTAACCGTATTTACCTCTTCCACTTCGAATATCCAGTCACTCGGGCTAACATGCATATCCACCGTACCGATCGCAATTCGTCCATTCTCCACCTGCTTCGGCTCAACACCGCAAATGAACACTTCTTGGAAAGTCGATGGGTTTTCACCGAACGCCACTCTATCCGTAACGATCAGCTGTGAGGCCTCATCGCTCGGTCGGTGCCACAGAAACTCACGCGTAAACGATTGCAGGGTTGGACATTCGTAGGCTTCAGTCAACTCGAATTCAAAGTGTACTTCGTCTTCTGTCGCCGAATGTTGCAGCATTTGTGACATATATTTCCTGCCGAACCCTTGACGATAGCCGTCAATCATAGGGACGGAATGTCCATGCGAGCCTGCATGAATCGTTTCGTAGCGATATTCTGGCTGAAAATACTGCTTCGTATACACACCGATTCCCACATCCGCTAGCACATTGACTCCGTCAACATGCAGGATAAAATGACCTAGATCATTATGGTTATGCGGCTCTTCGTTGAATCCTCCCTTTGCGGCAAAAACGGCGATGTGCCCAGCAGGCTGATGCACCTTTGAAATGACCCACTGATTCCCTTTGAAAATCCGCTCCTGAACGTGTTCTTGCCCTTCCGAGGCATGTTCCGTTTCAGCAGCCTGCTGATCCGATGACCAGAACAGCAATCGCGTGGCTTCCAGCCAAGAAACTGGAATATCGTTCATCCGATATTCTTCTGGCGGAAGTGGCAAGGATGGGAAGTATTCACTTAACCGCTGCATCAATCCTGTATGGAAACGAGATTCATCCGGTGCATCCGAGAAGTTAACGACCTTCCCATTTGTTAGCAAGCAGAATTGCGGAAATTGGGCAATACTCCCAATTTTTCGCTCGTTTAGCAGTGTGATCTTTCCTCCAGTACGTTCTTTCAGCAATTCAGCAAAATAAACCAGATGCGAGAATCCGAATTGCCAGTAATGAGGCCCTTCAGGCGTCGCTCCTTGCTCGTCAAAGCCCGATACATATTGGCGAAGCACATGTATAACACGCCAGAGCATGCCTCCGAGCTTTTCGCTATCATCAATCAGATAAATGGCTGCTGCACCAATGCTGGATGCGCACACGGCAGGCCAGTTATTCGTCTTCAACTCCCAATTCTGCGGAGTTGGATCATTGAAGTACACCTGGAAAATACGACGCTCAATTTCCGCTTTCGCGCGCTGGACAACCCAAGGGTGTAATCGCGATCCAACTTTGTGTAAAATTTCGGCCAGGGCAAACGCAACTCCAGCAGCATCCAAATCCACAGTTTCACGAGGTGCTTGCGGTCTATCCCAAATGCCGTTCGGGTATTCATTTACGTACAGTCCGACATGTGCCGGCAGCACCCACGTATATTCATTGCAAATGGACCAGATCGCATTTTCAAGTCCTTTCTTCCATTCTGGACGTTCATCTGCCATCATCAACAGACTGAATACATGCAGACCAGAAAAAAGCTCGTTGCGTTTCGTTTGATACGTAATCCGATCACCCGTATCTCCAAATAATAAAAAGTCTGAAAACGGCGGTGGACTAGGGGGTTGAGCGGTTAACCTAATGGCTTGCTCCTCTAACTTTGCCCAATAACTTTTGTATTGTTCATCTTTGCCAATTTGCAACCATCGTTCAGGCACAGCTGCCTCAGGAAAAAGCGAAGTGGATTCACGCTTCGTTTGTTCCAAAGCCTGTTTCAATTGCCGTAGTGTTAATGTAGTAAGCATAATTCTCCCCCCTTTGGTTTTTCCCATATATAAAATCATGCTTACAGCAGCAAGCTCATCACTTTTATCGCTGTAAGCATGATTTAACTCTAATAAATCCTTAAATTACTTCGTTTTCTTCCACTCATCCAATTGTTTTTGAGCTTCAGCGATAACTTTGTCAACACCAGCCGCTTTCAACTTGTCTTGGAATTCTTTCAGCTTCTCACTTGCAGCTACAGTACCTGTGGAAAGACCTGGGTTGTATTGATCAAGAACAGTCGTAATGTTAGCAATTTCCGCTGTAACTGCTGAATTAACAAACTTAAAGCCCATTATCGGAGATGCTTTAGCTGTTTCGTTTTCTTTTTGCGTATTAGCAACAACGTTAGGATCCGTACCTTCAACTAACAAACCATTGAATGTGTTACCGAATACCCAGCTAGCGTTTGGAACATAACCAGCTTCTTTGATAATTTTGATCGTGTTATCTGAATTTTTCGTATAATGCTTACCTTCAACACCGTAGCTGATTGTGTTAAATAGCTCTTTATCTGTATTCAACAAGTTAATGAACATCATGGCACGCTCAGGGTTTTTGGACGTTTTGCTGATTGCTTGCATAGTCGTAATAATAGAAGCAGTCCCTGCCCAAGCTTCAGTTGTCGGAATCGCGATGACATCATTTCCACCGTTTGCCGTCTTAAACTGCGTTTCAACGCCAGGCTTTAATACGTTATGGACTTGAACAACGGCGTTACCTGTTTTCTCAATGTCCGCTTTGTTTTTTAAAGTAGCCGCACCATCGTTGATATAGCCTTTATCGTGCCAGCTTTTCACCAAGTCTAAATATTGAGCGAATTGAGGCGTATCATACAGATTAATAATTTTGTCTGGATTTTTCAGATCAACACCAATAACGCTAGTAATTGTTTCTAAGCCGTAACCGCGTAACATGTTACCAAATCTCCCGGTACGATCCATCAAGAAAGGAACGATGTCTTTGGATTCACCTGCTTTTACTTTTGCCAAGAATGGCTCAAGATCTTCAATCTTTTTGATGGAGTTAACGTCCAGATTGTATTTATCCGAATATTTCTTTTGGATCAGGAAGCCTTGTTTGTTCGTTACAGTTTGATAGTTCGGAATAGCATACACTTTGCCGCCGATTTTAGTAGCATCCCATACGAACTGCGGCATGGATTTACCTAGTGTTGGCGCATATTTGGCCATCAAATCGTCAAGTGCAATGAAAGCACCTTTGGATTGGTTGGTTACATAGTCCCAGTTCCAGTTAGACACCCATGCGATGTCATAGTTCTCACCAGATGCCGTAGTTGTGTTCATCTTTTGAACATAGTCAGCAAATGTTTGTGGTTGCAATTTAACGGTTGCATTGATTTTCGCTTTCGTAATTTTATTAATCGCTTCTTGAACAGTTGCCATATCTTGTGGAATCGCACTTAGCGGGTAGTTCCAAATCAATTCTACTGGTGCCAGTTGCTCTACTTTAGTAGTAGCTGCTGCGCTAGCAGCAGGACTTGCTGTGGAAGCACTATCGGATCCTTTACCGCCACATGCGGACAGAAGGACAGCAATACTTACTGCACCAGTTAATACTTTGAACAATTCCTTTTTCATACAATTACCCCCTGCGATAATTTGGATTTTTCATGAAACTTATATATCAACAGCAGCTGCATCTAAGAGCTGCAGTTTGATAACGAATCGTTTTTTAACCTTTGATGGAGCCAACGGTTAGACCGCTGATGAAAAATCTCTGGAACATTGGGAAAATAAACATCATCGGACCTGCTGCAAGAACAGCCATTGCCATCCTTGACGATAAAGCTGGGAAGTCTGCAAGATTAAAATCGACATTCACCGATGAAATGTTATTCGATAAAAATTCAATCGAGCTCATGATGCGGTAAAGTAACAATTGTAACGGAATTAACTTCTGATTATCGATAAATAATAAGCCAAGCCACCAGTCGTTCCAATATTGGAAGGAAATGAACAGGCCGATTGTGACAAGCGCAGGTATAGATAATGGAAGCACCATGGTGAAGAATATACGCCATTCATTTGCTCCGTCGATTTTGGCCGACTCGAAGATTTCTAATGGAAGCTTATCCAGGAACCCTTTCATAACAAGAACAAAAAACGGGCTCAGCAAGTACGGCACGATTAGCGCCCAAATGGTATCCTTCAAGTGCAAATACTGCGATATCATAATGTAAAATGGAACAAGTCCACCGCTGAATAACGTTGTAAAGAATACGTACAGTGTCATGATTCTTCTGTAACGATAATCGCGTCGCGACATCGTATACGCTGTGAGAGTCGTAAAGAGTAATCCAATGGATGTCCCTACGAGTGTTACGAAGATGGTGACCCCGTAGGCACGTAATAACGCATCGGGAGCATGAAGGATAATTTCATAAGCTTTCGTACTGAAAACCTGAGGAAATAAATGATAGCCATGTGCTAATAGCGATTTTTCTTCTGTAAACGATATGGAAATGACGAGAATAAGAGGTACAATAAGCGCCAGCGACAATATACAGAATAGCACATTAATGATATTGCCTGGCCAGTTCACTTTGCTGCTTTCTGTTTGCATATATGTAACACCTCCCTACCAAAGCGCATTGTCTGAGTTAATTTTTTTGATAATCCAGTTGGACAACAGCACTAGAATGAATCCGACAACAGATTGATATAGCCCGATAGCTGTAGACATCCCAATATCCCCTACTACACGCAGTGATCGGTATACATACGTATCGATAACATCGGTTGCGTTGTACAAGAAGCTCGTATCGTTCGGAATAAAATAGAATAATCCGAAATCTGCACGGAAGATACCACCAATCGCAACAATGAGCAGGATAATAATAAGTGGCGTCAGTAATGGTATTGTAATCTTGCGAATCATCTGCCATTTGGAAGCGCCGTCAATCTTAGCTGCCTCATAATAACTGGAGTCAATGGAGAGAATACCTGCATAGTAGATCAGCGTTGAGAAGCCCACGCCTTTCCAGATTTGCGTCAAAATGATTATGAATGGCCAGTACTTTGCTTGTTCATACCATTTGATTGGTTGATCACCAAGTGACTGCAGCATGACGTTCATGAACCCGTTCTTGTGATCCAGAAACCCGAAAACGATATACCCGACCACAACCCACGATAAGAAATAGGGTAGAAACAAGGTCGTTTGATGCAGCTTAATCCATTTTCGAGGGATTTCATTCAACAAAATCGCAAATGTTAGCGCAAACAATAAGGTTAGTACAATAAAACTCATGTTATAAAGAATCGTGTTGCGTGTCACTGTAAAAGCGCTATCCGATTTAAAAAAGAAGGCAAAGTTTTTAAATCCGATCCATTCACTCCCCCAAATCCCTAAATCGTATCGATATTGTTTAAAGGCAATTACGAGACCGAGCATGGGCAAATAATTGAAAATTAGTTTATACAGGATTGCTGGTAATGACATGACGAACAATTCCTGATTACGTTTGAAGTGCTTCCACTCCTGTTTCAGCATTTGCTTTCCTCCCTGCGGTGTTTAACCGTCGTTGTATGCCCTTATTATTAGGGAAATACCATGCACTTAACTACTGTAAAAATCAAAAAACACTCCACTTTTGTCCCGTACAATCCCGAAAACACTGTGTTTCCGACCAAAATAGGCAAAAAAAAAAGCTTCCCAGTACTTCCGTACCTAGAAAGCCATACTATTTCTACTCCTGAACGACTGTTTTAAAGCGATATTCTTTCGGTGTGATGCCGAATTTCTTCTTAAATAACTTGAAAAAGTAGCTCTCATTGTTATATCCGACCATTTCCATGATGCGAGTAATGCTGTAATCTTTGGTCTCAAGCAATTCGAGAGCCTTACGCAAGCGAAAATCATTAATATACTCGCTAATAGACATCGATTCATGCAATCTAAATTTATTACTGACATGGGCCGAAGATAATTTCATTGCAGCCGCTATGCTTTGAAGGCTCAAATTCAAGTCCCTGTATTGTAATTCAATCATTTCTTTCACTGTATCCGTTAAGATTTGATTCGACTGTTCTTTCGCGTCCTGTGATCGCTGCTTCTGAATGTCTTGGAAAATGGCCAAAAACAAATCAAACATCGGTTCTAATGTTTCTTGTTTCATGATGTACTGCACTTGCTGCTTAAAGTCTAAGCTGACTTGTCTAACAGTTCGACTATTCATTTCACGAACGTTATTCTCAATTAACGCGAGTAAGTGCAGAATCGCATACATGATATTGTTAAAATGCATGACTTTCATTTGTTGGAACAATTGAAACAAATGATCCTGGAAATCTTTCTCTTGCCCGGACTTTATGGCTTCCGTAAGTTTCTTTTCCGCATCAGTAGGAAATTGAAAAGTTACATTTTCATTATTATGCCCCACAAGATCTGGCGTGATGATGCTTCCTTTACCGAAGATAATCCGATAAGACGCATTCTCTATAGTAAAACTATATTGTTGGGAAACTTCTTGATATCTTTCAACCCTTTCACCGATCGATATCGTAATGGAGAGTCGGTAATATTGTAGAAGTGTTTGCTGAAGTTCTTTTAAAGTGTGTGTCAATGAATGAAGTTGATCGCCTTGAGACTCATTCGCACCGCCAACGAGTAAGACGAAGTGATCATTGAGCATCGGAACCACTTCGCACTTCACGCTTTTAGACACAAGTTCCTTGGTAATATTGGCGATTGCAAACTTATATAAGCTCTTCTCACCTTCGCTCGCATTTGATTCGAATTCAACAAAATCATCAATTAACAGCACACATACGCGGAGTTCTTCATTAAAATCAATTTCCCAATTGACTTGTTCCATCTCTTCTGGCGTAGGCAAGCTCGCGTCGGAAATCAGTCTCCGCAAAGCAAATGTTTTCAATGCGTCCCGGTTCATATGCTCTTCGGACTCATGCTTGACTAATTGATGCATAGCATCTTGAAATGCTGTGGAAATAAACTTTAATTCATCCACATCTGAATGATCATCCGCTCCTTTACGGCGGTTGGAGGTCACTTGGTTTAACAAATGTTCAATTGGACGGTACAAGCGGTAGGCAATGAACAGAGAGCCCGCGATAGACAGAATTAAAAATCCAATGATAATGACTAAGGAGATTACTCGCATATTGCTTAGTTTACTCGATACCACCTCATAAGGCTGAACACTTGCAATGACCCAGTCGTTTTTATTGGATGCCATAAAGCTCAGAATCGACTTGCTTTCACCTGAGCCATAAACGAGATAATCCTGTGTTACACCGGACTTCACTTTGTCACGGATAATCGATTCGATACTGTCCATTGACGTAACATTGGCAGTGTGCTGATCTTGGATAGGAATTCCGGATTTGTCAGTAATAAAAATAGAGCCGCGCAATTCATCTGTTATCTTATTCATATTCGTTAAGTTATCAAAGAGCCAGGTTGGTTTAATCGTAACGATCAGTTTACTCCCGGACTTACTGTCATAAATAAACATCGATAAGGCTGGAAGTGACATTTTTTCATTAAATAGGGGAACAAAAGTGAGTATGGGTATATTGGTCTGTGAATGGATATATTGATCAATAAGACCATTCATCCCATCATCCTGGCAATTCAGACTACTCAAAGTGGAGTAATAACAGCCCGTTTTTGCGTTGTAGATCGTAATATTTTGCAAAAAAGAGGAGTTAAACACCGTTTTTTCCAATCTGTTCAACTTTTGGGCGAGCTCGCCTTTATCCATCACATCGATATTGGATAGATAGACGACATCAGGATCAAAATAGGTAGAAACCGTAATGTTTTTTACCGTATCATGCATATAGTCGATATTGTATTTGATTTGGGATAGCACCTTTAAGTCCGCTTGCTGCTGCATTTGCAGCATGGATTTATCGGAGTTGTAATATAGAAGCAACGTGCTTCCTGATAAAAAAACAACCATAAGTACGGTAATAGAAAGCAGCATTCGCAACAGATATTTTCTTGATTTATACAATCGAAATATATTCATCTTGGTTCACCCTTTACTAAGAGGATCAATTTCTACTAGGAGTCATTCATTATAAAATAACTTATGAAATAATAATAGTATTTTAGATAGGTTCCCATTCTATTAATAAGACATATATGCATGAATATCTACTGTAACTATTAAAAAAAACTATACTTTTTCTGATTTAGTGCAAAATGACAACACAACAGATACAAGTTCTAAGACTTGTACCTACAAAATGGCCTACTTACCATTGTGTTGTGTGCTTCCATAATATAGGTACACCATTAACCACAAACTCGCCCCATGATTTTAAAACGCGTCCATTCCATCATGACAAAGCCTTGTCAATTTTTTTGAGAAAGCAAAGAGCCCTACGAATTCTCGTAAGGCTCTCTCCTTTGTTTCATTTATTTATGTCAAGTCACTCCGCCAACCAGCTATCCCGAAACCTCACAAACCGCTTCTCCAGCTTGTGCTTGCCTCCACTGCTCCTCAATGATTCTTTTGAACAGTAACGCTTGCTGCCATCGGTCGGAAACTTCATGTTCCTGCCCTCGTTCGTCTAGGTAGGTCATTGCATAAAAGTTCGGCGGTCCAAGCTCTGTGCAAAATGGGAATAAATCTCCTGGCTTCGCTTGTTTAAGCCAATGTCCCATGCCTTTACGCCACCAACGTGTAAAATGCTCCAGCATAGGATGATCGCCATCCAGACCGATATCTACCTGAACTTGTTCACCACTCGAGACACGTGCATGCATACCCGCTGACCGCGACAGAATTTTATCAAAAAAAGCTTCAACCTTCTCATTTGTTCCTTGGATCTCACCCGCTACGACATAATGCGATAAGTCGATCATCAGTTTGAGATTCGGAAGCGTATCTACATATCCGGCTGTACGGATTAAATCTTGTGTAACCGTTCCTCGGTGTGTCTCGATAAAATGCGGAATTTGGAATTCATCTGAAACCTTTAACAAGCCATCTAGTAACTGAACAGCTTCTTTATCAATGACGAAGGAGTCGAGTACCTGCGAGTTGATATACTGCACTCGGCCAAAATCATTAGCAGCCGTCATAATATCAATTAAATCTTGTGGCTTGGTAGGGAAGGCAATCGCGCTAAAACTTAGCTTATAGCGGTCAAGTAAACGGTGCCACAAGTCCATCTCTTCCTTGGAAGGCAATAAATAACTTACACCTGTGAAGCCCGCTTCTGCGATTTTCTCAAACTTCTGTTCTAATGACCATTCCTTACCGTTCTCTCCCAATCCGATCATGGCCCAAATGGCTTGTTGAACATCCAATCTGGGTGGATGGAGGGATCCATCATTAATCCGATTCCAATGACTCATGCTTATCTCCTTTGCTCCTCAGTCAATCTTGATGAAGATCTTGTCATCTTCAATCTTGACAGGATAAGTCATCAGATCAACACATACTGGCCTACGTTTTGCCGCCCCCGTTGTGTAGTCAAACCGACCATTATGTTTCGGACATTCAATCATGTTACCCATCACGAGCCCATCGGATAAATGAAATTTCTCATGAGTGCAATAACCATCCGTCGCGTAGAAATCACTTTTGGCCGTGCGATATATAGCAAACGTACGATTGCCATGATCGAATCGGATGACATCTTCTTCATCAATCTCATCAACTTCACAAGCTTCTATCCAACCTTCTAAATGCTGCATATGTACCTCCAAGTATTTCATGTTGGTTTATTTAACAAGACCGTGAGGATCGATCACAAATTTTCTTGAAACACCGCGATCAAAATCTTGATACGCTTGTGGAGCCGCATCCAGCGAAATAAGCGTAGCATTCACCGCTTTGGCAATTTGAGCTCTGCCGCTGAGAATCGCCATCATTAAGTCTCTGTTGTATTGCATAACTGGCGTTTGACCTGTAACCAATGTATGAGATTTGGCCCATCCGAGGCCGATGCGGATTTTCAGCGTTCCTACTTTGGAGTCCTCATCCACAGCGCCTGGATCCCCGGTTACATACAATCCTGGAATACCTAGACGGCCACCTGCTCGCGTAATTTCCATGATGGAGTTAAGCACCGTAGCTGGTGCTTCGCCATGATCCTTCCCGTGTCCGCTAGCTTCAAAACCGACACAGTCAATTGCACAGTCCACTTCAGGTACGCCGAGGATTTGGTCGATTTGTTCAGACAAGTTAGGATGCTCACGCAAATTGACCGTTTCGCAGCCAAAGCTTCTCGCTTGTGCTAAGCGTTCTGCATTCAAGTCGCCGACAATGACAACAGCGGCACCGAGCAACTGTGCGGAGTGCGCTGCCGCAAGTCCTACAGGGCCAGCTCCCGCAACGTAAACAGTTGAACCTGGTCGAACGCCTGCGCTTACCGCACCGTGATAACCCGTAGGGAAAATATCCGAGAGCATCGTTAGATCAAGAATTTTCTCCATCGCTTTCTCTTTATCCGGGAACTTCAACAATTGGAAATCGGCATAAGGCACCATGACATACTCCGATTGCCCGCCTACCCATCCTCCCATATCTACATATCCATAAGCAGAACCTGGGCGATCCGGATTGACGTTTAAGCACACATTCGTATTCCGTTCTTTACAGCTGCGGCAACGGCCGCATGCAATGTTAAAAGGAACCGAGACCAAATCTCCTTTTTTAATAAATTCAACATCACGTCCTACTTCAATAACTTCCCCTGTAATTTCATGGCCTAAAATGAGACCTGATGGTGCAGTTGTCCGGCCACGAACCATGTGCTGATCGCTGCCGCAGATGTTTGTAGTGATTACTTTTAGAATGACACCATGCTCGCATTTCCGGCCAACGTTTAACGGATTAACGCCTGGACCATCTTTAAGCACTAATTCTGGATAATCTGTATTACGCACCTCAACGATTCCTGGTTTACTGTAGACAACTGCTCGGTTTCCACCCATGTTCTCATCTTCCCCTCAAAAGTTAATTGATCATTGCTTGTGGTACCGTACTCACTTTAGAAGACACTGATTGCTCAGTTTGTACGCCATAATAATACGGATTAGCTGTAGATGGCAGAGGACGATCAACTACGTATTGTGGATCTTTCTTCTGTTTAATCAACGCTGCAATGACTTCTTTGAGAGCTGCCCATAGACTCGGACTTGGTGCTGGATAATCAAACATCAATTCTTTATGCAGGGCAGGTAAAGCATGATAGGGAATCATCGGAAACATGTGATGCTCGATATGATAATTCATGTTCCAGTAAAGGAATCTTGTTAATGGATTCAAATAAATCGTCCGCGTATTTAACCGATGATCGAGTACATCTTCACGCAGTCCCAAATGCTGGGCTAATCCTACTAGTAGCAGGAGAATGGGACCATAAAAGGTTGGAAGACCCACGAACATCAGCGGTAAGATGCTGCCAATTTGGATCGACCAAATAATGAAGCCGAGTAAGATCAACACCCAGAGACGTGAAACCCAGATCGCTTTCTTATATTCGGACTCAGGCACATAATCCTGCTCTGACGGTTTCAGCTTTCCGAAACTGTGTAGAATGATGCTTTTGAGATCTCTAGATCCGCCATAAATATGAATGATTTCTCCAAAAATGATACGCCAAACCGGTGGTCTTGTCATCGCAATCTCCGGATCGCGTCCAACGATATACGTATCCGTGTGGTGACGAGCATGACTCCATCGCCAAGGCGTTGGCGGCCTTAAATCCATGAATGAGGCAATTTGATAGAGCGCATCATTCATCCAAGGTGTTTTAAATGCTGTACCATGTCCGCATTCGTGCCATCTGGAATCGGCCATCGAGGCATAACTCACGCCATATACGATAAAGGCCGGTACTGCCCACCAAGTTCCCCATGTATAATATGCAAGTATCCCCGTGCCTATGAGCCAAGCAAACATAATGATCGTATCGCGAATGGCAGGTCCATCTTTACGCTTCATGAGTTCCTTAAGCCGCTTCCGTGGAATTGGACTCATGTACCATTCCGCAGCAACTAATCCTTTATCCTGTGCCCGCTTATTCTCGGGTCCTGTAAGCGAATAATCCCTTTTTGTATAGGCATTAGCCACTGTATTTCCTCCTTATTTATCATGTGTTAGCGCTTACTAATATGATAATCGTTGAGGTACGTATTGTCTTTGAAGCAACAAGACACATGCTTGCACTATTCGGACATTTTTGATCCAAAATAAACAATTCAACACACTATGGATCTTCTAGCGTCTGATGGTGCGTTTGTTGCGCCATACATTCAGAAGCTGGTTTATCCAGCATCAGATGGTGGGTTTGTTGCACCACATATACTGAAGCTGGGATATCCAGCGTTAGATGGTGCGTTTGTTGCTCCACACTTACAGAAGCTGGGATATCCAGCGTTAGATGGGGCGTTTGTTGCTCCACACTTACAGACGCTGGAATATCCAGCGTCAGATGGTGCGTTACTAGCACCACACTTACAGAAGCTGGTTTATCCAGCGTCAGATGGGGCGTTTGTTGCACCACATATACTGAAGCTGGGATATCCAGCTTCAGATGGGGCGTTACTTGCACCACGCATTCAGAAGCTGGGATATCCAGCGTCAGATGGGGCGTTACTTGCTCCATACATTCAGAAGCTGGGATATCCAGCGTCAGATGGGGCGTTTGTTGCTCCACACTTACAGACGCTGGAATATCCAGCGTTAGATGGGGCGGTACTTGCACCACACATTCAGACGCTGGTATATCCAGCGTTAGATGGTGCGTTTGTTGCGCCACACTTACAGACGCTGGGATATCCAGCGTCAGATGGTGCGTTACTAGCACCACACTTACAGAGGCTGGATTACCCAGCGTCAGATGGTGCGTTAGTTGCACCACGCATACTGAAGCTGGGATATCCAGCGTCAGATGAGGCGTTACTTGCACCACACATTCAGACGCTGGGATATCCAGCGTCAGATTGGGCGTTTGTTGCTCCACACTTACAGAAGCTGGGATATCCAGCGTTAGAAGGTGCGTTACTTGCACCACACATTCAGACGCTGGAATATCCAGCGTCAGACGGCGGTCTAGTTACACATCTCTTTCCAATGCTGGTAAATCCAGCGTCAATCACCATATCCGCGGTTAACCCAGCTAACCGTTGGTTCTTCCCGAAGATTTTGCCCGATATCGCATAATCTTCTTTCCTTCTCTGGATGCAGGAAGAATTAATCCTTTGAGAACAAGTGATTTAAGATATTTAGTGGATGTTTCTCGGTTAATTCGGAGCGCCTTAGCTACTGATATTGGCGTGACCAGGTCGTCTTGGTTTTCAACCCATTTCCAAACAGCATATTCGGTAGGAATTAATTGGAGTAGATGTTTCGTATCATCCAAACCCCATTTCGCTGCTGCTTGCATGATCGTCTGTTGACATTTGCGGGGATTGTACTTAATATCATCCAACGAAAACCGTAAAACTTTCCAATCGTCCAAGACGAGGTCGTTATGCCGATGTAAATTGTCATCGTATTGCTTACGATCAATGTTGCGAAAATGTGTTCCATACGGGTCAATCTCGATGCACACGCGCGTAACGTTGATGATGAATGCAAAATCCAAGAACCGCCAGCCATCCTTAAAGTCCCGAAGCTCAAACTCAGCGAATAAAAGTCGAAAGTTACCGAATGCTGGCCACCATACATCCTTTAAGAACAGAGTTTCCGCGTACCGCTTCTCACTAAGCAGCCTTCTTCTCCTCTCTCCCTTGCTCCCCTTGACTTGCTCTTCCATAAACCTTGTGTAAGCATGCGTGAATGACTCGTCCGAATTCAACAGCTCCTTTATTGACTCTATCTTCATCTGCCTCCTAGAAATAAAATAGCCGCCTGCACGGTTCTATGAACCGGTAACAGACGGCGTGTGCTTCACTACCTCATATCATAATAACACAATCAACTGATTGGTAGCTCCGACAATTGGGATTTGCGAAACTTGCCAGGGGGCACGCCGATTTTTCGATTAAAAACCCTTGTATAATAGTGCACGGATTCAAAGCCTGTTTCCTGCGCGATATGGCTTAAAGTCCAGTCCGTTTCTCGCAGAAGTTCCATGGACTTCCTCACCCTGCGTTCTTGCACATAATGGGAGAATGATTGCCCAATTTGCTTGGCAAACAAGCGCGATAAGTGTCTCTCCGTTATGTTCAGATAAGCCGACAACTGCTGGATACTTAGCGATGAAGAAAGATTATCATCGATAAATAGCTTTGCTCTTTGTAAATAGTAGGATGAAATTTGTTGGTGCTCTGGAGCTTCATCCGTCACACTCCCCTCTACAAATTCACTGCAGAAAGAAACAAGCAACGCATAGGCATAACAGCGAATCAGCTCTTTCGTCATGGCACGATCCTGCATACAAATCGCGAATAGCATGCGCCAAGTCTGCGCAGATACGGTATCGTCAGCCATTGGCACGATAATTTTATTACCATTCATCATGTGCAGATAGCGATGTAAGCTTGTTTCGGTCGAACAAGAATCGTCTACTTCGAATGCAACATAGTATAGTTCGATGCCTTTCTCACTTTTTATTTGATGCCATTTCCCAGGCAATGAACAAAATAATGTCCCTACCTGTAACGGATACGTTTCGCCCGACTCCAAGTAGAACCCCTCACCCGCCAATACATAGCAAACTTCAAAGAAGGAATGCCGATGTAAGGGATTATCAAAATGCTCCGGCACGGCTCCCCAATAATGCACCTTGAAGCCTAAATCTTCCCCCTGCAAATTAACTGCGGTTTCATTTAGGATACGACTCATCTTTTTGTAATCCGATTTAGCTGCCATGGAGTTCTCCCGAAACTTTAATTTTGCGCGTTTTCGCAATTATATAACAAATAAAGAGACCTCAAGAAGAGGACTCTTTCATCATATTGAAATGAAAAATCAAATGTTCTTTCATATGCTCACGCCAATAATCCCACGTATGTGCGCCTGGATATTCCTCATAGGAATGCGAAACGCTATCCCCCTCCAACCGTTCATGCAACTGACGATTCATTTGAATATAACGATCTTCTACACCGCAATCCCATTTAAGCTTAGGAAGGTCCTTACCGGGAGGAATGGACATGGTTAAGGGTGATACTTCCTCCGTTCTATTCCCATCCGATTGAAAAATGCGAGAAAAATCTTCAGAACCAATCAGTTCACCAAGCTCCTGGATATCGAAGAATCCGCTTAAGCTGGAGGCCGAAGCAAATCGCGCTGGGTGCGCGAACGCCAACCGAATAGAAGCATATCCCCCCATAGATAAACCACTAATCGCACGTGTTTCCTTTGTTCCGCCTACGTTCCACTTCTCTTCAATATGCGGAATCAAGTCTTCCAACAAATAATCTTCATAGAGATGTGGTCCACCGCTATCCCAATTCAGATACCCCGTTCCGATGGCGGTCAATCCATCCGACGGCATAAGAACCGCCATCGGACCCATTTTCTGCTCATCCAGCAATGCCTGCATCGATTGCATGACTTGACCTTGTTCCGTCCAATCAATTTCAGAACCGTGTACGCCATGCAGCAAAATCAATAAGGGCAGTCGACCGACTGGACGCGGTTCTGGCAGTAAGAGACGATAGACGCGACGTGAACCTAACGCCTCAGATTGAATCATATCCGAATGCAGCCTTAGTCTCATTGTTCAAATTCCTGCAACGTAAAATTCGCGTCTCTCATCGAGCGAAGCACAATCTCATGCGTCACACAGTTATCGTCCATTTGAATGACGGAGACAATAGCATTTGCCACATCGTCAGGTGTCAAATATTTCTCGACAGGAGATTTTTGCTCGCGCGCGATATCCCAGAACCCTGTGTTTACTCCACCTGGATAAATCCCAGAAACACGAACATTGAATTGCGCTGCTTCCTCTTGAAGGGCTTGCGTAAATCCTCTTACAGCAAATTTCGTACCGCAATAGACGGATTCCGTAGGCACTCCAGTTAAGCCAGCTGTTGAAATGATATTGATAATATGGCCTGCACGCTGCTCTTGCATGGAACGAAGTGCATACTTGCAGCCAAGAATGGTGCCCTTATAATTTACGTCCATCATCCAATCGATATCCGCTTCCGTATATTCAGTAATCAGCTTATGCCTAGCAACGCCTGCATTATTGATCCAAACAGCAATCGGTCCAAGTCGAGATTCTGCCTCCGCTGTTAATGCCGCAATATCCACCTCAGAACGAACATCTGTCCGAATTCCGATAACACGATCCGAAGCAAGGCTTTTCACAGCTTCCTCTAAAGCCTTCTCGTCGGCATCACTAAGCATCACTTTAGCGCCTGCAGCAAGAAGTTGTTTCGCTAACGAGTAGCCAATCCCTCTTGCAGCTCCTGTAACCACACATACTTTATCCGTTAAATTCATGATGCTGTCACTCCTCCACGTGTTCTTTCTTTTCCTGCACGAATTTCAGCTAGAAAATCTGGCCACCATTCCTGCTGCTCGGATCTCTGGCTCAATCTGACTTTCTCGGCTAAGTTCCGATTCATGACGCTTTCCGCTTGCTGTTTAAGTTCTCCCATATCCTTAAATTCAGAAACTAACCATTTCCTGCCGATTTGCGCATGCAAGACTTCATCAGCCCAGTCGTAATCCTGGAACGTTTTGGCTAGTTCGTTATCCGATTCTTTGGCGACAGCCCATTCAAAATGCTTCCCGGTATCTTTCGGCATTAACCCTTGCTCAATGTACCAAAGCACAAGATGCGCCTCGAGTGGCGTTGCTGTCTTATTCAATGCCATTGTTGTTAGAAATTCTACGGGATACTTGTAAAACGCAACAGCATCCTGATACAGACCCACTTCACCCATCATCGAATGACGAGCCTCGTCCCATAACTGCCTACTCAAATCTTGATAGTAATCCCATGGCTTTCCAGTCGTTTTATAAATAATGGGCCCCATCCACTCAGGCACATCCATCTCACGGAGACGTTTAAAGAGGAGTGCATACGTTCTTTCGTCAGCAGGACGATTTTCATCAAAATAATAGTGGTCGAAATTAGCTGTTGAATTATAGCTATCTGAAAATCTCGCATCACGACGAGGCTCCACCTTCATTTCAAATGGCTGCCCATCTGAACGAGGAACTGCTAATTGCCATTCTGTTGGCTTAGCCAAGTCCCCTGAAATACCTCCTGCCGCATAAAGGAATGATTCGAGATGTTTTTGCCATGCTAAGGCGGCTTGCTGATCTTCCTCTGTTCGGATTAGGGCTTCAATAGCCGCTTCTCCCCATGAAATCATCTCTTCTTCTTCCACTAAAATCAATTTCAAGGCACGACATGTTGGCTGGTCAACTAGCGGATTGGTTTCTAATAGATGTTTTTTCAAAGAACGGACGAATTCCCGTTTGGCAACACGATAAATGCCCACCAATAGCTCCAACGTAGTTTCTGCGCGTATCACTTCACCAAAGAATGCCTCGAGCTGCGCATCAGGAACTTTATCCAAATGCAAGGGCGGTTCCCTCATCTCCGTCACCCTTTTCCGAAGTGCGGCACTATGCTCAGCGTCTAACCAAATGTGCAATCCAAAAGCACCCTTGACTTCCCATTCGGGGGTATTCGAGATATGTGCTGCGAAAATTTTCGTTAACTGCGATTCGGAATACAAGTATCTCCTAAGTAAATTCACGTTATGATCGATATCGTAACCGATTTTGCAAGCGTCTTCATAACTGCAAACACCTGCAAGCGGGATTAAACCTAAATTGTTAATATTGACTCTAGTCATCGTTAATCCTCCATTTCTTGTCTTTCAGAATTAACTTAACTATATAAGAATCATCTTAAAAAGGCATTGTGAAACCTTACTGTTTTCTTGTAAAATCTTATTATATCCACTGGTAAAAAAGGAGCTTCTCCATGAATCAATCGTTTCTTGAAGTGATCAAAAATCAACCGATCGTCCCTTATATCCGAGAATCCGACTATGCGATCAGGCAGCCTGGGTGGACGGTTCCCAACCGCAAACTTCTAGATTATTTGCTGATTTATATTCAGGAAGGTACCTGCGAATTTGAAATAGACGGTGTGACTTATACATGTGTGGAAGGCGATTTCTGTCTCATTCAACCTAATCTTCCCTGTTCATTAAAAGGAATCACTCGTACGATTACACCTTTCGCTCATTTCGATCTGTTCTATCATGCGCAGCGGGAGCATAGTTTTGCAACGAAGCCAGGACTGATTGATCTAACTGAATACCAGCATCTTGTACAACCGCGTCTGAACGACTTTGCGAATATCTCGATTCCTGTTAAGTTCCGATTCCAACACAATTCCAGCTATAAAGAATCCTTGTTAAAAATGATTGGACTTTGGCAAAACGGAGATGTCATCAGCCAACTAGAAGCTAATCATTTGCTCGAGGAAATGATTCTTGGACTGCTGAAAGAATTTAGTGATCTTCAGCAAGAAGATAAGTCGGTAAGACCCCAGTCATTGAACTGGATCACATCGTACTTTTCGATTCATCTTTCCGAACCGTTATCACTTCAAGATATGGCGAAAAGGGCTCGTCTTTCTCCTTCCCGGTTTTCCGCCCTATTCAAAAATAAATTCGGTGTTTCCCCGCATCAATATTTTTTACATTTACGTATTCAGCATGCCCAAGAGCTGCTCAAGCAAGGGGACTACACAATGGAGGATATTACGCATTTTTGTGGATTCACTGACGTTCCTCATTTTTCAAATGCATTTAAGCGAATAACGGGGACTACGCCTGGGAATTTCAGGACATCACACACAAAAGAAATAGCCCCCTTCACGTGAAGGGGGTTAGTTACATACCTATTTTTACCATCTGATAAGGTGATGCTTTCAATCGAAATGTCTTCATTTCTCTAGGGCCAATCGATCCTGCACTATCGTTACGGATGGCCTCTTCAAGCCCAAGCGTCGGGTAGCTAGAGAACGGCTCCAAACCAATATTGTAATGCCGTCCAAACCAAGGATACCCTTCGGTTGCCCCATACTCCTGCCAGTACCATAAGTACGGCATCTCAGTTCCGTCCCATTCGACGTGCATGCCCATGCCGAGATCATTGTTCTCAAGCTTGTACCATGCTTTTTCTCCAAAGCCTGTCAGGTACATCATCTCCGAAGGCGTTCCTTTAGCTGGAAGTTCGGAGATATCGATCCGCTCCCCCGACGATGCTGCAACATACGGCCATTCATATGTCGCTCCTCCTCGTGAATCCGTTATGACTCTCACATCGTTTGGAACCTTGATCCTGCACCCTGGTACTAGGAACGGTTTGCCGAAAGCAATGTGCTGCCCCCACATGTATCGCAACGGAACGTCGCTGAAATTTTCTAGCTGCTCCTCAATTAGGAGAGAAGAAGATCCACTCTCTAAAGTTAGGGTTTTGATTATCTGACAAGGAAGCTTCTTGGTCTTGACGCAGAATTGAACAGATATACGCGCAGGCGTATCTTCCATGATGTTATATTCCCACGGCATGTGGGCCACTTCCCCATGCTGTCCAAACTGTGCGCCAAGATACGTGCTAGTCGGTCCTCCATTTGGAAAAACCTCCTGCCATCCGCCTGGATAATAGTCAATAAAGGTAGAAATCGGATCAGGCGATGTCGGCAAATACGCACTTGGATTTTGCACACCATTTTCGGTTAGCCACATAAAATCGAGATCCTTAGGCTTATATAGAAACTCGAATATCTCCGTGCCTTTATCCACCAAAATGGATATCCTCACCAATTCATTTTCCAAAACAACGGTTCGCATGTCGAAATAACGGTATTGATCATGAACCCGACATCCATAATTTCGTTGAGATCTATAACTAGGCAACGTGCTTCCCCCTTACGCTTACCCCTTCAAGAAAAATGGATACAGCGTCATGCCACCATCGACAAATAGTGTAACGCCAGTGACATAACTTGCTTCCTCTGAAGCTAACCACGCAGCAGCTGATGCAATTTGCTTCGGTTCACCAATACGGTTCATTGGAATGAGTGAACGTACAACATCATTTTGCTCGGGGTCGGACAGAATATGTTCATTCATAGGCGTAGCAATGGCGCCTGGCGCGATCGTATTGACACGAATGCCGTGAGGGGCATATTCAAGTGCAAGCGTCTCGGTCAACAGTCTTAACCCACCTTTGCTAGAAGCGTAATGAACGTGGAAAGGCTTTGGAATCTTTTGATGAACACTCGACACATTAATGATATTCCCTTGAATGTTATGTGCCAGCATGTACTTGATCGCTTCACGACACCCAACGAAAGCGCCCGTTAGGTTGGTATCCATGACTTTGTGCCAATCTTCCAAACTTAACTCGTGGGATGGGCAAGTCGTTTGAATGCCTGCATTATTAACTAGAACGTCAAGGCTTCCGAATGTCTCTACGGCCGTGTCAATGAGTCGTTTGATATCATCCTCTTTGCTTACATCCGCACGAACAGCAATTCCCTCTCCACCGGCCATCTTCACTTCTTCCACCACGGCCTTGGCTTTCTCCGAATCGTGATGATAGTTAACGACAACCTTCATCTTTTCTTGTCCAAAGCGAACTGCAATCCCGCGTCCGATCCCTTTGGAAGCACCCGTTATCACCGCTACTTTTCCACTCAGATCCGTAAACATGCGATTTCCTCCAAACTATTATTCGTTATTTACGATAGAAAGGGCTGCCTTCATATAGCCTAATGCATACGCCATACCTGCATGCCATGGTGCTTTACACGTCATCTGCGGCGTATGATCTGGAATGAAAACACCATCAAACTTATTTCTCTTAAAAATACGCAGCGCCTTGATCATATCGATATCGCCCTCATCCACGAACACTTCCTGATAATTCGGCACTTTGCCGATTACATTGCGGAAATGCACGTATCCGATCGCATTTTGCTTGCTGTACTGGTCGATCGCTTCATAGACATTACCATCAGTCATTTCCTGTATGGTCCCCATACAGAATTCCAGAGCATTGCTATGGCTTGGAGCGATATCAAGCAGCTTTTGATACAAATGAGGCTGATTCACCAACCGACCATATCCGCGGATCGTCGGCATCGGAGGATCATCTGGATGAGCGGCCAATCTTACGCCGGCTTCTTCTGCTACGGGAATGAGCTCTTTAAGAAATCGCTCTAATCTCTCCCAAAGCTCAGCCGAGGAAATTGGAGGTATGCAACCTTTCGGTGCGTTAAAATCATACGTCATATTCCAAATCTGCCCGTTCGGAATCGGCGTTTCCTCTGGCCCTTCTTGGAGGTTGAAAGTTGCAGTTACGGCTCCCCCGCGTGCCACTGGACGGTTCACATGTCCCCAAACACCAGCGATACTGAAATTGTAACCAATGATAGGAATGCCAGCTCTTCCTACATTGCGAATGATCATCTTCAAGTTTTCAATCTGAGCATTTCGCGTCGGGCCATCCATAAGGATATCGTACCAATCCGCAGGACTGAAATTTTCGATCGCCTCGAATTCCAATCCTTCTTCATTCATCGATTTCTTTAAGGCGATCAGGCTTTCGTATGACCATACATCGTCGTTGGTTCTTGCAATTCCCATGTTACGGTCTTTATCCGTAGATGGCAAACCTTCAACACCATTGTAGTAATCCACCAAATGAGCAACGATATGCGTACAACCAGCCTGCTTGGCAAATTGAAAATTATCTTTCGTCAATCGATCGCGATATAAACCAAGACCTAGCTTCATGAGAACGCCCCTCTTTTTAAAATGAATTAAATTAGTCCTTTAAAGAATCCCAAAGGTCTTAAAAGCTTCCGTACATAGCATGCCGTCCTGTAAGGCTTTCCTTACCAAATTCTCACCTTCGACCTTTTCCAGTGATTTCACAATCACTTCCTCCTCGATAGCTTGAGGAATAAACACAATACCGTCGATATCCGCAAACACATAATCCCCAGGATGAATGCGTACCCCGTCGATCACAATCGGTTCTTGGTAATGGATTAGATTAACCCGCCCCTTCGAATCTGTTGGTACCTGACCTCTTGCCGCCAAAGGGAATTTCATCTCCAAAATTTTAGCCGTATCACGATTTAAACCATCAATAATAGCCCCTCTGCCTCCGCGTGCTCGGCATGCTGTTGAGATTAATTCGCCCCAGAAAGCAGCCTCATCAGGTGCCCCTGTTGAAACGACAAACACTTCCCCCGGTGAAACAGCGTCGATAGCTTCCATTTGCAATTTGTAAGGCTCCGCTGGAATGTTAAATACTTTGGTGGCTTGTGCGGTGAAAGAACGTCCGCTTATTTTCAGATTAGGATCAATCAAGCGTAGTCCTGCACCGAAGGTTTGATTGCGATAGCCTAAATCATCCAAAATGTCGCCAATAACCGCTGAGTATAATTTTTGCTCCAAAAAATCGAAATCGTATCCTGCAATGGTATTCGCTTTAGTATTGTTCATGTTTTTATCTCCTCCATTAAATTTAGTTGAAATGTGAAATGTGAAATTTCAGTTTTAGTTAAAATAGAAAGGGAACTCGTTATAAGCCCCCTCCATTTTCACTTAAGTGATCAATCATATTGATCTTACTATTTCGAATGTGCTCTTCAAGCTTTGCACAGGCATCTTGTAAATCGTAACGCTTTATTGCTTGGACAATCGCAATGTGTTCGTCATGCCCCGAATAAGAACGTTCATAGCTCTGAAAGAAATAGATCCTTGCAGCATGCAGAAAACTGTTAATTGACCTATACTGCTCCAGCATTCGCTGATTGTCCGCAGCCTGAACAATTTCATGATGGAATCTAACATCCAATTCAAGAAAATTTTCAAATGGAAAAGGCTCTACAGTCAATGTCTCTTTACAACTTTCAAGGATTTCCTCAAGTGTTCCAGCAAGTTTCTGCGCTTTCAACTCCGTAAGATGAGACACGCACCACATCTCAATCATTAAGCGAATATCAGAAACCTCTTCAATATCCGATATGTTTAAACTCGCGACAAATGTCCCAGACCGGGGCTTTACTTCCATCAGACCTTCAAGGACCAGACGATTGACCGCATCCTTCAGTGGTGTTCGACTGATGTTCATTTTTTGCGATAGGTCGTTCATATCTAATCTTTGCCCACCAACAAACTCACGGTTTAAAATCTTTTTCTTAAGTAAATGATATACTTTCTCTGAAAGTTCAGTATGCTCTAATTCGTACATACGCTCCCCCTTTCACAATAAGTAGGGCAATCTGAAATTTCAGATTTCAGTTATATCATAACCACTCCCGTAGATAAATTCAAGTATTTTCCGCTAAAAAATACTACTTGAATAACAATTCACGGACCCCTTTTGCCGTCACGGCAAGGCTACCCTCAGGAATTGGATGAATGGTATCCGGTACCCACTGCCGAAACTGCTCTAGATTGTGCTGTAAAATCGCATTCCATTGTTCAAAATGATCGATTAAGTGCAGCTCTCTTTCTTTGGCAACCAAGCGGTATACATCGTAATAATTATTAAAAGCAGGTCTTAATTCTAGCGAACCCCCTACAGGAGGATTCATGGTCATAAGTACGATCTCGCAAGCAGGATTACATTCAACAATCTGATCAATCATCGATACCAAACGACTTCTGCATTGATCAATAGTCGTTTCATACGGCAAATAAGCGTCGTTAATGGCAAACTCGATAAAAACCAAATCAGGCTTATGAGCGAGTACTTTTTCTGATAAGTTGTCAATCGCCCACTGTGACCACATGGCGGCTTTCGCGCTGTTGATGACGGTAGTAAGTCCAGGATATCGCTCCTGTAGCTGAGTATTCATATCCTCCACCCAAGCTGCTCCATCGGTCAAGCTCGTTCCATAAGTAATGATACATTGGCTTTTGCCAGCTTCAAGATTAGCAATCGTCTTCAAAGCATGCATGAACAAAACTCCTTTGTTCTATGAATTTTTCAACCAGTTACATAAAAGGCAGTCGGCTCACATCATACCCAGTAATGGCAAGCTTCTCATTCGTAAGCGCCTGCCCATTCACCTCCATATAGCGAATTCCTTCGCTGATCGGGCTATATTCACAAGCGAGTGCTACACCTTCTGACTGAAACCGCGTACGTCTCAGCACGGTACGGCGGGAATGCGGGCTTGATAAGTTTTTATCTTCAATCTGCACTTGACTTGCCCTCTCACGAAACGCTTCAAAGCCCTCAGACTCATCTTCACTCGAAACCTGAACGACGAAACCGTTACCTGTTAATACAAATGTTTTCGGATCGAAATCCCGGGCCTCACCTTCATAGTTGTAGAAGGACAACGTCAGATAACCATTCACTCTTTCGACTCGGACAGCGGCCTGTCTGCCATGATTGGTAAGCAGCAGCGGATGAAACGCCATATAAACGGCTCCGTCTTTGACGTAGACCGGACAAGGATCATGACTTTCTCCCGTCAAATCTTCCAGCTTCCGATCCCCCAGCCAAATTTCGTCAGGCTCGCTGTATGGGCATGGCATCAGGATGGTCAGCTTTAGGCTCGTCACCTGCAATCGGCCAAACCGCTTCGGCTTATATAGCACCATAGCTGTCTGTTTGTGCTGGAAAGCCAGCTTCCTTCCTTCATCCCACAATGAAAACTCCGGCGAAGTGCACGTCATCCGTTCATACGTATTCGTCTGGCCGGGCTTTTTCTCATTTACGGTAAACTTGGCGTATACTGCTCGGGCATTGCGCAACGAAGGCTGTGCATGCGGATTACGGCGCAGCAGTAAGTGGAAAGAGTCGGTCTGTACCCCGTTATGAAACTCATGCGTCGATGTACCCAGCGCGTAGTCTTCCGTCATATAGGTCGTATTGCTGCCAACACCTGCTGGATACTCGACCATGTCATCTGCTAATACTGGATCCTGAGGAGATTCCCATGCGTGCTCATCCGAAGAGGAAGAGAATTCCATTGTGCCCGTAACTTCATATGGATAAGTCTTGTTCAACGCATGCTCAACAATCTCTTTCGGGCAATGGAAGATCGTATTTACAAAACTCGCAACAGCCATATGTTGAAACACCATATTGTGATGGATCTCGAATCCCTCCACGCCATCTATGGAAGCAAACAATGTATTGTAAGGATTGACAGCCATTAGATCTCCAAGTACCGTATAAATCGCTGCTTGCTGCGTATGTCCTGTGGAATCGGCCGTATAAGCACGAGAATAGGGTCCTGCTATTTGAGACGTAGCGGGATGCCAACGGGCGAATTGATCCGCCCAAATGCGTTCCTCGCATTGCAAGGCAATTTCTCTCAACTCCGCATCGTCCACTAAATTTGCTATATCCGCCAATGTTTCAAGCTGAATCACCGTATAGGTAGGGCTGTTAAATTCGCTGACAAAGCCCCTGCGAGTAAGCATTTGTTTTAATTGATGCAAACGTTTGATACCAATTTCGATCATATCAGGTCGCGAGAGAAGCTTGCCGCCGAGCAACGTCGTGAAGGTACTCATACAAGGAAAATTGTCATTGACGCCAACAAAGTCCATCTCTTCCAAGGCGCATTCGTCGATGGATTCCTCCACATATGCGTACAGCCTTTTTCTTGCTGCGTCGGTTAGCATCTCATCGCATTTCATAATAATTTGTATCGCGATCTTAGGAGAAAAATGACAGTGTTGATAGTGGCTTAACGCAATAATGGCGTTACCGATCAGGCAAGCGCGCTCCGATCCCTCAGCCAGAAATGCGTACGCAAACCATAATTTTTCCCTGATTCCACCGATTGGCTCCATGCCCGTATACTGGCCTTCGGCATTGAAATCGTGCAAGTGGTAGCGGACGAGCAGGCCGAGAATCTGGTCTGCTCTCTCCTTTTGTCCTTGCAAGTCAAAATAGACCTTCTCCATGTGTACACCTTCCTTTATCCATCAACAGCCGAAAGTGCGATGATCTTCTACTTTAGTGTTCCAATCCCTCAGTCAGCATGAGTAGTGTCATGGATTGACCATACGGCATCGGGCAAATCGGGATGTCGCGATATTCCTGAAGCGTGCGCCCCATTCCTGTGCCGTAGGAAACGCCGTTCACAACGCCTTCCGCATCAATCTGAGATACGACAGCGGCATACGCTTTGGAGCCGACTTCTCTGTAAGACTCAGGCAGGTAACCTTTTCTTACCGCCTTAAGGATGCCATAAGCAAAAGCAGCCGTGGCCGATGTTTCCGTATAGGAATTCGGATCGTCCAGCAGCGTATGCCACATGCCGTTTGCGGCTTGCAGCTCTGCAAGCTTCGCCGCTTGCTGCTCCAGCGCGGAGAGCAGCAGACGTTCAACCGGTTTTGGAAGCTCGATCATTTCCAAATAATCAACGAGCCCTGCCGTGTACCAGGAATTTCCGCGCGCCCACAGCGCTTCGGCAAAGTGATGACGGCCGTTAAAGGTCCAGCCGTGGAATAGCAGTCCTGTACGGCGGTCGGTCAAATATTTGAGATGCATCAGGAATTGATACACACTTTCGTCGATAAAAGATTGCTCATTCAGTATCAGACCCATGCGGCAAACGAACAGCACGGTCATGTATAACGTGTCATCCCACACTTCGCCTTCATTTAAATGTCCCGAAACAACGTGCTGGATACCGCCTTCTTCCGTTCTTGGCATTTCCTTTACCGCATATTCAGCCCATTCACGGCAAAGTGCCATGTAATCTTCACGGCCCGTTTCTTCGGCGAGGAAGCTTAGTGTCAGCATCGGACACATGGTATTTACATTTTTGGAAGGAAGCCCCTCGGCAATTCTACGATCAAACCAGTCGATCAAATACTGCTTGATGTCCTGTCTAGCTGTCTTGCGGTAATATAAGTAAAGGGAGAATAAACCTACACCTTGCGGCCACTCCCAGTTCTCCATGGAAATAATACCGATCGGGCACGTTTCTTCTACAGCGCCGCCTTGCAAATGCTTGAGCTGCCCAATGACTTTTTCAATGATTGCGTGGGTTTCCATTTTGTTAAGATCGATAGTTGTATGCATTACGCTTCACCGCTTTCTATTTTATGGGGATCGACTACAAGCTCTGCCAGCTTCGTGTCTCCTTCAAACAACGTAGCACTTCTGATTTCCATGTAACTTTCTCGTGGAACTTCTCCATCTTTATAAGAAGCCTCTACAAGGCTTAATCGCGCTGCAACTGCCGTTGCTTTACTTACACTACTGATGCCTTCTGCATAATAAATCGCCCAGCCAGCTTCCAACCTTGCCTGCTGTATCAGTTTCGTTTCACCTGCATATAATATCTGCCTTAATCGGAGCGTGTCTCCGTCCAAAACGAGATGAATCACAGGTACTTGGCGAGCAGCCTCACCAAATGCAATGCCCTGCAGCGGTGTGATCAGTACGGCCGAATGCGGATATTGGAGTATGGTCCATTGGCGTCCATCTGCTCCAGCAACTGTGCGCACTTCCCCTGACCAGCGATTCACAACCCACTCATCGGTAAGCTCGCTTGCTTCGTTATGAACTCGGCTCATACTGCGCACAACTAATACCGCGTGGTTCTGCTGAGCCGATCTGAGCTGTGTATCCGGGTACCACGTTTCCTTGAATAGCGCTGGACCTAAATATGCTTTCTGGTAAGACGCTGGGTGCGTTCTTACACGTTCACCATCATGCGCATACCAGCGCAGATAAGAAACCTGGTGACCTTCCACCGCCAGCGATACCGGATACGATTGCCAAGCTAGGCCCCAAGTTGACCATTGATAGGATCCGGCGATGACCGGGAACCGATCAATACTACCAAGTCGCCCAGTAACACCGATCCAGGTGTTTGCACAACTCGAATCCATGATTCGTTCTGCATGGCTTCGTGGGATTGGCAGCTTCGAGACCTCGCTCTCCTTTTGCAGTTCCTCCTCAAACAACAGATAAGACAGACCGTTCCATAGACTTCCACCTGTCTCCGCTTCCACTGAGGATGGCACTCCCAACCCTGCGATCCTCCACATCAGGCTGCTCGGATGCAGTTCGCCTTGCGTATTATAGCTGCGGATCGCAGGAACAAATTCGAAGCCATCATGGAAACGAACATAATTCACTAAGACTTCCATTATGGATTGAATTCTCTCCTGCAATTCGGGATTATCAGCTTGCAAGGAAACACTTGTAATGCGCAATGCATTCATAGTGATCTGAATATAAATTAGGCTGATGTTCTCTCCCCAGCCCCAGCCTCTTTGCTGCGTGTACTCGAGCCATTGCTCGAAGAAAGCTATACCTGCTTGAGCACAATGTGGTAAGCGACGAATTCGCGCAATCGCCAGCAACAGCGCGCCGTCGCTCACGATTTTGTTCGTGTAATAGAAGATCGGCTCCTTTAGCTCATGCTCGAACCAAGCTGCACCGTGATCCATCATTTGATCTAGAAGCTCTCGATGAGCTGCAGGCACACGATCTTCCAAGTAAAGTCTTAGCACGACAAGCGGCATGAGAATAAAGAACGCTGCATTGGAATCATTGACCCTTGTCTCTTCCCGATACCAGCGAAAGCCTCCATACTGCGGATCCTGCTTGTCGGTAAACTGCAAGGCTGCAAGCGACTCGAGGATGTGCAAGCCTTGCTCCTCATCCAGCTCGCCTAAAGCTATACCAACAACATAATAAGCTGCAGTTGTTCTTCCACAATGCGCTTCTTGTGCCTTGGAAGCTTCAGCCGTATGTCCCGGCTTACCAGTGTTCACTAGACCGTCTTCTACTTTCAGCTTACTGCCATACTGCTCCCACATTTCCCGCCAAACCTGATCTGTTAGGATGTTCATCTTTAGGACTCTCCTCTCCTGTTTATAAATCCTCTTACTATTCCACATTTTCAGGACAATGGCCGCTTAACTCTGCAAACTCATTATCTCGTCTAGTCCCCAATCTCACCACTGTTCAATTCCATTTTCTTGTTTTAATGACTGTACGATTTAAAGAAAAGTGTCTATATTCACAAAAAAAGTGAAACTACATTCCCAAGTATAAAAAAAGCAGTGTAGCAGACTGCGAAGTCTACCACACTGCTTAGTATTCTTTTATTATTGCAACAAACGCTTCAAAACCGTTACTGCTTCTGCACGTGTCGAGATGCCTTGCGGATCAAACTCGTCTGCTGTACGCCCGTTGATTAACTGCAGAGATGCTGCAGCTTGAACAGATGCCAGTGACCATGAAGCAACTTTATCTACATCCTTGAATAGTAGCGCTCCAGATGCAACTACTTTATCCGCATGCAGCAAAGCGTAAGCTCGCATCATCATCGTTACCATTTCTTCACGGCTGATCGAACTGTTCGGATCGAAGGTACGCGCATCTTTGCCAGCTACAATACCTGCTTGTACTGCTTTGGAGACAGCATCTGCATACCAAGCTTGGCTTGATACATCAGCAAACGTCATCACGCTTGCATCCTTCAGGTTCAATGCATTAACGAGCATCGTTGTGAACTCCGCACGTGTAATTTCACGGCCTGGTTCGAATGTTGTTTCCGATGTGCCGTTTACAACATGTTTGGACGCCATTTCTTGAATCGCACCGTAAGCCCAATGCGTGGAAGCAACGTCAGTGAACGATTTCGTGAACTCGAGTACCGCGTATTTACTGAAATGATGAATCTCAGCAACAAACTCGCCATTTTCATACTTTCCTCCAATAAATTCAAGTTCGCCGTTATCGCCAATGTAGTAAATTCCACTTAAATTCGGTTTAGCTGTAGGGCTTACTTTCAAGCGAATCGTAATTGGTTTATTGAATTTGGTTAAGTTCGTTTCAGCCCCGTCTTGTGAGACAAGCAACAATTTCAAATCAAACACTTGACCGCCAGTTTTCACTAGATCTTGCTTGGAAATCTTGCCCTTCGCAAGTAAATCTTGAGCTTCAACCTCATTCAATGGTTCTACTTTGACAACAATTTTACTATCCTTCTGATCCGCAGCCTTATCAGCCAGCTGCTTGAGGAGATCAGACGGAACATTCATCGTAAGTTGATCTGAAGAAATCGACAATTGATTCTGACCCAGCAATTCAGCCGTATTAGATGGAAGTACAATTTCCTTCACATCTTTAGAAACTTCAATGACGACTTTGTCAGCATCCGGGGATTTCTTCAATTCGTCTTTAGATACGATAACTTTCTTAGGATCTTCTTTTTTAGGTTCATCTTGTTTCTGCTCTACTGGTGGTGCCGGAACAATCGGGATTTGTTTAAACGTAACATTGATCGTGTGAGCGCTCGTTACGCTAGAGAACGTGTACGTATTGTTCGTTAACGTCGCATCCGCACCGTCTACCGTGAACGTGTCAACCATATATCCGCTGTTCGCAGTAATCGTAAACGACTTAGCCGTTCTTTCTGTCACAGTTACGCTGCCACTTGGGCTAATCGAACCATTGCTGCCTGCTGTTGCCATAATCGTGTAGACCGTCGGCGGTACTGGCGAGAACGTTACATGAATCGTGTGATTGCTGGTTACATTAGTGAACGTATACGTATTATCTGTTACCGTTTCACTTACACCGTCTACAGTTAAGTTGTTAAACAAGTAACCGCTGTCTGGTGTGAATGTAAAGATTGCATCAGAGCCTTGTGTCACAGCTGTGTTGCCGCTAATTGTACCGCCATCACTTGATGTTGTTGTGACTGAGTAAACGTTTGGAGGCAACGGCTTGAATGTAACTTGAATGGTATGATTGCTTGTTACGTTAGAGAACGTGTACGTATTATTCGTTAACGTCGCATCTGTACCGTCAACCGTGAATGTGTCGACTATATATCCACTGTCCACCGTAATCGTGAACGTCTGATCCGCTCCTTCTATTACAGTAACGCTGCTGCTTGGACTAATCGAGCCGTTGCTGCCTGCTGTTGCTGTAATTGTGTGAATAGTCTGCTGTACTTGCTTAAACGTGACATTGATCGTGTGATCGCTTGTTACGTTGGTGAACGTGTACGTATTGTTCGTTACCGTCGAATCCGTTCCGTCTACCTTGAACGTGTCGATCATATAACCGTTGTTCGGCGTGATCGTGAATGTCTTACCTGTTCCTTCTGCCATAACAAAGCTGCCGCTCGGACTAATCGAACCGTTGCTGCCTGCTGTTGCTGTAATCGTGTAAATGGTCGGCGGTACTTGCTTAAACGTGACATTGATCGTGTGATCGCTTGTTACGTTGGTGAACGTGTACGTATTGTTCGTTACCGTCGAATCCGTTCCGTCTACCTTGAACGTGTCGATCATATAACCGTTGTTCGGCGTGATCGTGAACGTCTTATCTGTTCCTTCGTTCACCGCGACGCTGTCGCTTGGGCTGATCGAACCGTTGTTTCCAGCACTAGACGTGATCGTATAAACAGTTGACGCTCTGTGTACGACTACATCTTTGCTTGCTGGTGTAAATGCATAGCCAGGTTTTGAAAGTGATACATTTACATTTCCACCTTCTGGAACAGTTATGTTAGATATTGCTAATGTGTACGTTCCGTCATTGTTGTCTGTTAGAGTGCCTTTCGTAGCACCTGTTACAGTAACATCATTTGCAGTTAAGTCAACATCTACACTTAGTCCTATTGTTAATGTTGTCGTATCTGTAGTATTAGCTAAACCATCTGCTGTTAAAGTATTAAATGTTTGGCTTGACCATATTGCATTTAACGTTGTATCTGCTGTAATTGGCGTTGAAGCTGTTACTGTTGTGCCGCTGCCATTTGCTTGTGTGTTCCAACTAAGGAAGGTGCTTCCATCTTTAATTGGGATTGGTGGTAGTGAAGTTCCAAATGAAGTGTTATTAGCTATCGCAATTTTATTACGTCCAGTATATGTTCCACCGTTTGCGTTAACCGTAACAACATTCAATTTATTCCACTGTGCGTAGACAGTTGTGTCGGCATTAATAGCAATTGTCGGGTCAAACGGAATTGTACCGTCGAAGTCTGTAGTCCATTTTGCGAATTCATACCCAGGTCTTATTGGGTTTGTAAGCATACTTGAATACATACCTGCTGAGCCGAAAGCACCCATTAAGCCTACACCTGTTTTAGTTTTGATTTGGTATGGCGTAGTTATTCCTAAAATAGATGTTTTGCCAAGTCTGTTGGCAGTTGTGTCTATTCCAGTGAGTGCACCGCCATTAGGATCAAATGTAACAGCGCTAGCTGGTGCATATTGAGCATATAGATTCATGTTGTACGTTGTGCTGGCTGTACCGAAATAGAATTGTGTTCCAGTTCCGCCAGCCGCTGTGTTCCAGCCAGTGAATACTTGACCTGCAGGAGACGTTGGGTTAAGAGGGAACCAAATTAGACCAATCGCTGTGCCTACGGCAACATTTGATTTTGGTGTAATTGGGTCAAGGGTACCTCCATTGGCATTATAAGTTATTCCTGCTTTCCATTGCGCTTTATACGATTGCACTGTTGGAAGCACAGGAACAGTTTGGTCAAATACACGTGATACAATAGTAGGATTTGAATTGCTTACTATTGGATTCCAACCCACGAATACGTTACTTGCCTTTGTTGGAATAGACATTGCCCATGGCTTACCTGATTCAGCAACTGTGAAACTTTGTACCGATGTAGAACCATTAAGCGTACCGGCATTTGGGTCTAGCTTTATTGTAAAATTAGTCCACCGTGCATATACGTACATGTCACCCGTAACAACAGTGCTAGCATCTACAGTTGCTCCAGAACCGTCTAACTTGGTGTTCCAGCCTGCAAAAGTTCCATTATAAGGACCTGCCATAGTTGGCAATGTTCCTATTACTGTATTATCTACAACTTTTGTTAGAATGTTTGGATATGCATAAATATAACCTTGAGCATCTATTGTACTGTTATTTATGATGTACGTTACATTCCACGTTTTACCAGCAGGATTTGTCACAAGAGCATTTTGTGTTCTTGCGAGCTCTGCAGCAGCAAAATTGGTAGTTATGGTCGATGCATTTGTATCTGCATTAGCTACTCTGGCTATTGTCAAAGCATTTTGGAATTCGCTCCAGCTATATGGTGTGTAGTTAGTGTTCACAATTACTGCAGCTGATGCAATCGCATCACCTAATGAAGCTGCAGCAGTAATAAGTGCTGCTTGAGCATTTGTAATGTTACTTGTTGCAGTATCAATTAAAGCTTGAGTTGCTACTGCGCTATTTTTCACAGCAGTACCAGCAGCAACAGCGTTTTGTAGATTTTGCCATGTTGCCGCAGTATATGTAGCAGCTGACAAAGCATTTGCATTGTTAATCGCCGTATTGAGATTTGTCAGATTAGGTGATGCAAATAGGTTTTGCTTTGCCGCAACATATGCCGCTACTGCTGTGTCTGCTGCTGTTTGGTCATAAGTTGTATTTACAGCATTCAACTGGTCTATTGCCGCCTGCAATGGTGCGTAGCTTACAGGCGAATAATTAGCTGAAGGGTAACTTGCTGAATCTGTTAAATAATTAGTAACAACTGTTGAAGTTGCCTTTGGAACAAGCAACGCCTCTGCAGCTTGAATATTTTGTATGTCAATATTTGCTTGGTCTTGTTTTAGTCCAGCAACGCCTTTATCAGTATTAGCATTGTCTAGAGCGTTTTGGTATGCTGCCCAAGAAGTTGCAGAATAGTCAGCTGAAACATATTTACTTGCGTATGTGTTAATTGTGCTTGTAAATGCTGCAATATCTGCTGTTGGTACATTAGATGTTGAAACTACCAAATCTTTAAAGTATATGGCAGAGTTCTGCTTATTAGTTGCCTTATTTAATAAGAACTGTATTCTATCAACAGAGCCTGCAGTTGAATTTGTGTAATAAGCTACATTATCGACAACTTTCGTGCCATTAATATATGTATCAAAAGTACCATTACCTGCAGTGCGCATAACAAGCTTAACATTGTCCCAAGCAGTTGCAGATTTGCTATATGCAAAGTTTGTGTTAGTTTGAGTGCTAGCGTTATTTGCATAATAAGCATATTGACTTGAAAAAGGCGACACATTCAATAGGTTACTATTAATCAACTGAGTTGTGTTAAAGAACGCAGCCATGCCCATGTTAAATGTCGCACCCAAATCTTTTGCCATTACCGAATAACTTATTGTAATTGAGCTTCCTGTAACAGTGCCATTTGGAAATACAAACTGTAATGTATCGTGGCTACCATTGGTTAATGTTGAGCCTTTAAGTAGTTGCAGGCAATAATTGCTTCCACCCAAAACTGGGTCTTGAATGACTTTAATAGTGTCATTTGCATCCTTAGCAGTAATAATTGCACCATCTGGCAGACCAGTTTGACCTACAGTAAATGCCGTATTTTTAGTCCATGAAGCGTCATTAAAGGTTGTTTGATATACAGGGTATGCAGAAGAAACTACAAGCCCTGCTTGAGCATCTGTAAGGCTTTTTGTCGCGTTTATAACATCTGCTTGTACTGAGGTTGCGCTATTGTCTACAATATTTGCTACTTTAAGCGCAGTTGTAAGGCTTGCCCAAGAAGATGCGGTGTAGTCACCAGCCCAGTGAGTTGAAATAAACGCTTTGGCTGTTGCTATTTGCGATTTAAGCGCAGTTTTATCCGCTGGTCCAGAAAATACCACAAGCGCAGTTATCGCATTGTCTAAGTTAGAAGTAGCTAAGTCAATATCAGCTTGCGTTGCATTCGTGTTTGATGCTGTGCTTTTTGCGGTTGCAAGCGCTTGTGAGAATGTTGTCCACGTTGCAGCTGTGTAATCTGATTGAACTTTTGAACTTGCCGTTAATATTTTTGCGTTAAGTGTGCTCTTATCAGTAATAACAGTTGGATTCATAACTGTTGTATCAGCCCATCTATAGTCTGCTTGAACACCTGACATATTTTGGATTGCCAAAGCCACTTGAGGGAAAACGGCTGTTCCATTAAATCCCGGAACAAGTGTTCCTTCGATATTAGTTGGAGTGCCAGCTGTAATTCCTATATCTTGAGTAGGACTACCTATTGTCCCTGGGTTTGTTAAGCTTATGAAGTTAGTAGTGTTGTTATAGTAGTTATCATAGTAGTTGTTATGAATTTTATTCGTTATATTTTTAGTTATAATAACTTGCTTTGATTTGCTTACAACATTGTTATAGCAATCAATATTACTAACACCTTCATCAAAATAAAGCGAGCCATATAAAAGAGGTTGGTCGTAAATATAGTTATTGCTTACTGTTGTTTTAACTTTAAAACCCTCAGATCCGTTTACTGGTCCTATTGAGCCAGAGAAATAAATCGCACCGCCATCTTCCAACTTAGTTACTACTTGATGTAAGTAGTTATATTGGAAAGTGTTGTTACCATTAACCGAAGTCTGAGGTACCATGGCATATAAACCATACCCGATGTGAAATCCAGAATATGGAATATTATATATTTCGTTATGAGAGAAGTCACTATTTGTTATCGTACCAGCACCAATAGCAGCAGATGCAAGGTATCCAAAGGCAATATCATGAATTGTATTGTTCTGAACTTTAATGTCATGTTGAAGAAATCTCATATCCCAATTAGACTCATCAGAATAGCCAGGATTGCCTGGAACTGAACCAACAGAGCCTGCGTTTGGAAGTACGAAGGCATTTGCATTACCATAAGTAACATCGCCGATGTTAATAGCCTGCGACGCAATGTCACAGAATAGGTTACCGATGATATTAACGTATGAGTTTGCACTTTCTAAGTATAGAGCAGTGCCACCAAACTTGTAGAATTTGTTTTTAATGAAATTAATGTTATTTGTTTCAAAGAGTGTAATAGCACCGTCCGGTGTACTATCGTTGTTTGTATAATTTGTTCCGCTACGGTTATTGTTGTTTTGTGTATCACTCCACCCGCCGTTTGTATTTGGGAACAACCATGTAGCTCCGCTAAAATTAAGACCTTCGAAAGTTAAACCCGTTACTGCGTTTACAGCAGATGTAAAATCAGCAGTATTCGGAATATTACCCTTAATTGTCATTAATTTTTCAATAGTCGGCACTTCAACTTTGGCAGTTGCCATATCCTCGCCTGCTCTTGGGATGTAGTAGAAGGTGTTAGGCGTTCCGTTGATAGCGCCTGTCTTATCTAAATACCACTCTCCAGGTGTGTCAAGCAATTCGTATGCGTTTTCAATCCATTCAATCTGATTGACATTGGCTATTTTAGTAGCAGCACCTCTCAAGGCAGTTACAACATACCAGTTTGGCTGTTTCATCTTAATATTTGTAGTGCTACCAGAAATGGATACGCTTTGTATGCCTGCACGTGGCATAGTCCAAGAACTGTGAGCTACTAACTCAACATCGCTAATGTTTTTCCATGTTGCTATTGTATTGTTATTAGCTACAGTAAGCCCAACTGTAGTCAGGTCAGTTGGCGAATTTGTGGTTGCATAACCGCCAAAGCTTAAACCACCAAGTTCAGGGAAAGGTCCACCTACTGCAGGAGTAGCAGCCGTGCGAGCGCGAACGCCAGGCTTATCGTTTATGTACAATTCACGAGTATCTATTGTGCTACCGTATGGTGCAGAGTAGATATTTTTTGATGTGTCGTATAACGACCAGCCTGTTAATTGTTTTGCGCCAGTAATCTCAACAGGGCCATCATACGATTTGTAAATAATCTTGAAGCCATTTGTAGCAGAATCAGTTTGTGTAAAATTTAAAGTTTGTGACTGATAATATGTACCAGATGCTATAAATACATTAATATCACCAGTCATGTTTGAGTTCATTGTTGCCACCATATTACGTGCAGCTTCAATCGTTTTAAGTGGTTGTGAAACTGTGCCAGGATTAGCATCATTACCATTTGTCGAAACGTAGATTGAAGCCATTGTCGCAGCGTTGACAGTCTTTAATAAAACATTCCCTGCCGGAACACCCATAACAGCAAGGCAAAATGCTACCACAAGTGCTAGGCATTTTGTAACAACATTATTCCGAGTCTTTCTGCCATTAAATACCATACTCATATCTCCTCATACATAAAATTAATAAACCAAAAAATGTAAACGATTACAAGATAGGTCGAAAATCATGTGATTCACGTGTTGAATGGTAGTCTGACTCCGGTTTTATATCAATCCTACTTTAGCGTTGCTCTCAAAGTAATGGCGTCATATTCGTTTTTCAAAAGTCCGAAAATGAATGGTAAACAATCGATTCGAACAAAACAAAGGGAATCGAAGTCATTTTGTAAACGGCCTCCGTCCAAATGGAATTCAGGACAAAGGCCGCTTACTTGTTTTTATAAATTAAACTGTTCGCTTACTTCTTATTTGCCGCTACCCAAGCATCCAATTGCTTCTGCTTCTCAGCGATGATTTTATCCATACCTGCCGCTTTCAACTCTTTATTCATCGTAGCCAGTGTACTGTCTACATCCATCATGCCGTAAGCCAAGCCAAGAAGATATTTATCCGTAACGGTTTTAGCCTGTGCAAGCTCTGCTTTGACTGGCTCCGCATCGAAGGAGAAGCCCATAATTCGGGAAGCCTTCGCGCTTTTGTTTAGTTGATCTGTCTTCTGTGGAATATCCGTAGCAACACCTGGCAGCAAGTAAGCGTTCAACTGGTCCCCAAGCATCCAGGCAACGTTCGTCGCGTATCCGGAATCCGGAATCAATTCGATTGAATTATCTCCTGTTTTCTTGTAGTTCTTGCCTTCAAGTCCATAAAGGACCATGTTGTACAGTTGCTTGTCAGTGTTCATTAACTCCAGGAACATCATAGCCCGCTCCGGATTTTTGGACGTGCGGCTGATCGCCTGCATCGTGCCAGTTACGGAGCCCGTGGTAACTAAAGGATCCGTCATAGTCCCAAATGCAGCGTCGTAATTGTAGCGAGCTTTCGTTTCAGCTTCTACGCCAGGTTTATACGTACCCAGACCGGAAGAAAGAATTTTGCCGCTTTTCAAAAGCTCAGTTGGGTCTTTCACCAAAGCCAAATCTTTATTGATATAGCCTTTCTCTGACCAGTTTTTCATCAATTTCACGAAGTTCACGAACGCCGGATGTTCGAATTGATTGATGACTTTATAATCGGAGCCAACTGCTTCAATCGCTCCTGGTGATCCGTCTGAGCCTAACGTTTCCAATTTCATATAATTCATGACATCAAGAGTGGCGAGAGCATTGCCTGGGTTAAAAATGAACTTATCTGCGCTTTCTCCGGCCTTCATTTTGGCGAAAGCTGGCTCCAGATCTTCCATTTTCTTCATCGCGTTGACGTCGATGCTATATTTATCAACGATATCTTTTCTAAAATTAAAGGCGGACTGACGAGCTGCGATTTGATAGTTAGGGAATCCGTACACTTTATTGTTGACTTTCATCGCGTTCCAGAAGCTAGGTGGAATTTGGGCATAGGCTTTCGGCGCATATTTCGTCAGCAATTCGTCCATCGGAACGAAGGCACCTTTGGCAACGTTATCATAAAAATTGTAGCCTGCGGCAGTGAACATGATATCGAAATCCTCGCCCGCAGCAATCATCAACTTCGTCTTCTCTGCATAAGCTGCAGCCTCAATAAATTGAATATCAAGCGTAGCATTGATCTTTTCTTTCAAAATCTTGTTAACCTCAGTCAACACCGCTTCGCCTTCTTTTTGCACCGGAATGCGGAGCACCCATTTGAGCTTAACTGGCGCTAGCGTTGCTGCTGTCGGCGTCGCTGCGACTTTAGTAGACGAAGACGGCTTAGTCGTCGCTTCACTCGTACTATCCTTTGCACAACCCACCAAGCTTGTTGCCGCTACCATTACTACTGTCATCATCGTCAGTGTTTTAAACATTTTCACTCTGAACAACTCCCCTGTTTTATATGATTTTGAGTTTCGAGATCCAAACGTTGATATTACCCTTTGACTGCTCCAGCTGTTATGCCTCTGACAAAATATTTTTGAAAAAAAGGAAATACGAACATCATCGGACCCGCTGCAATGACGGCCATCGCCATTTTCGCGCTGTCGGAAGGGAAATCTTGAGCCCCGAGGCTTAACCCATTTTGTGCGTCTTTCATCATGATGTCGGCATTTTGCAAAATTTTATACAGCAAAAACTGCAGCATAAATTTGCTCTCCGTATCAATGTAGATCATCGAACGTGTCCACTCGTTCCAGTAGCCAAGCGTCATCATCAGGCCAATTGTTGCAAGCGCCGGCTTGGACATCGGGAGAACGATTTGCCAGAAAATGCGCATTTCACTGCATCCGTCGATACTCGCCGACTCTAGCACCTCTTGCGGCAAATCGAAGAAAAATGTACGCAACAGGATGATATTCCATGCGGAGATGAGACCCGGAAGAATGAGAATCCAGTAGGTGTCCTTAAGAAAATAATATTTAGTATAAACAATATAGCTTGGAATCAATCCCGCATTGAACAGCATCGAGAAGAATACCAGAAAGCCGATTACGCCAGCGAATTTATACTCCTTACGGGAAAGTGCATAAGCGATCATCGCCGTTAACAGCAATCCTACAACAGTTCCGACAACCGTAACGAACAACGTCGTGCCATAGGAGGTAAGAATAAGCTTAGGAGATTGGAAAATAAATCGAAACGCGGCTGAACTCCATAAGCTTGGGAACAGACTATACCCGTGCTCCACGATACTTTTCGAATCACTGATGGAAATTATCACCACCAGCAGCATCGGTATAATACAGCTTAACGCCAGTAGTGTAAATACGATGTGTGTAATCCAGTTATTCAGGCGTAGTCCCCGCTTTTTTGCAGCTATCATGATGCTTTCCCCCTTCTAGAACATGGCCCTATCCCGGCCATATCTGTACCGGATGAAAAAGTTGGCGCCTAATACAAGTGCGAATCCGGCTATCGATTGAAATAAACCTGCTGCAGCGCCCATTCCTAAATCTGCCGCCCCGCGCAACGCACTGTATACATAGGTATCCAGAACTGACGAGACATTCAGCAGCGACGGCGATTCCAATGGTACCAGGAAGAACTGCCCGAAATCCGCATTGAAAATTCGACCCAACGCACCTAGGAAATTGATCAGAATAATGGGCCGCAAAGCAGGAACTGTAATTTTCATCGCCATCTGAAACCTGCTCGCTCCGTCGATGGACGCCGCTTCATAATACGCGGGATCTATAGATAAGATGTAAGCGTAATTCAGCAGCACTGCATATCCCATCGTTTTCCAAAAGTGTAAAATAGTATGAATCCAGAACCAGTATTGCGGTTCGAAATACCATTCCACACCGGCAAATCCCAACTTATGCAAAATGATGTTCACTAGCCCTTTGCTGTTATCCAGCAGGGCAACCACAATATAAGTAACAATCGTCCAAGAAAGAAAATACGGCAAAAATATGGCGGTTTGATACAGTTTCAATAATTTCCTGCTAACTACTTCATTTAACAGAATCGCCAGCAGGACACTTCCGCCAATTCCCGTAATAATAAAAACGGCGTTGTAGACAAGCGTGTTTTTGAGTGCTAGCAAGGCATCAGACGTTGAAAAAATAAACGTAAAGTTTTTAAGTCCTACCCAGGGGCTGCCAAAGATACCATCGATAAAATTGTAGTTTTTGAAAGCGAGTACAGCGCCAGGCATCGGTACAAAATTAAATACAAGTAGAATTACCAATGCCGGAAGCGCCAACAACGTAAAGTCTACGTTTTTTCGAAGGACACTTTTGCGAGACACCTTTCTCACGTTCGGCACCGCTTTGGATATTGCGGTTGTTTTCATTTGTTACACCTCCTCCTCGTCTTCTATGCTGTAGTTCTGCAAATTGATTATCTCGTCTGGTGCTCAATCCTACTACTGTTCAATTCCATATTGTTATTTTTAAGACTGTACGATTTCAAGAAAACTGTCCATTTCCACAAAAAAAAGAAAAACAACACCTTTTGAGTGTCATTTCTCCAGTTTGTTCATGATTTCTATGTCTACGCGATAGGCTTTAGGCGTGGTGCCGAACCTTCGTTTAAACAGTTTATAGAAGCTGCTTTCATTGTTGAATCCGGTTCTCTCCATAATCTCGGTGATACTGAGCTCTGTCGCAAGGAGCAGTTCGGCTGATTTGTCCAGCCGAACATTATGAATAAAGTCCATAACAGACCAACCGACCGATTCCTTAAAGATCGTGCCCAGATATCCTTGGGAAAGCTTGAATTCTACCGCGATGCCTTTCAAGCTCAAATCTTCCGTAAAATGATCCTGAACATAGCGTTTAATCGATTCAACCAAAGCATCGTGACGCGTCTCCACAAGCGGCTTTTGATCCGCAATTTTCATAATATCCTCATAAAATTTGCTCTTGAGATCATCAATGGATTCAAAGGCAGCCATCCGCATGTAGAAATCCTTCATGGAGATTGGAATTTTCTCAATTCTTGTTTTGTTCAAAATGTCAAACGCCTTGCCCAGCGCCAAGGAAAAGCGGGTCATGGACAGCATAAAGCTTTCGATGTCTCCTTTGGACGACACTTCAATGAACTGATCGAACAGTGATTTGGCTTCATCCCCGTCTCCTGCGCGAATCGACTCCAGGATTCGTTCTTCCAGCTTCTCGTCATAGGTAACCGTCATTTGCTCATGAAGATCCAAAACAGCAGGATGAAGAATCGCTTCGCGGCTATAGATTACGCTGTATTTCAGCAAAAGTGACGCCGTACGGTACGAGTGAATGAGCGCTTCGACACCTTGCACATACCCGCCGAGGAAGGCGGATAGGGTAATGCCTGTAAACTCTTTCACTGTGTTTTGCAGCAATTTAATTTTCTCGTCCCACTCGATATCGTGCTTTCCATCTGGAAGGAAGACAAGCAAAATAAACTGCCCTTCCCCGATATAGATGGCCTTTGCCGTTTGGCCCGAATCAAGAACCTCCTCGGCTACATTCATCATAATGAACCGATAAGCCTTTTTCCGATCGGCATCCATCGTATCGAACTGCTCCCGCCGATCAATCTTCAGCAGAATCAGCATCATTTCGCGATCGAGCATATTGCCGAACACGGAAGAAAATTCGCCGGTCAATTGATTAGCAATGGAGTTATTCTCCATCAACACCGCTTTAATGTAGTTTTCCAACAGAATCGTGTCCGCTGACTGTTTATAGCTGTTATAGTCGCTCAGCAATCCTTTATTTTTTTGAAATACGTCCGAAAGAAGCTTAACCTCGTCGACGAGCGGCCCCTTGTTCTGATCTTTACCCCTAGGCCCGATAACTTCTCGAAAAACTCGGCCGAAGGGGAGGTAGATGCGATACGCGATGAACCCTGCTGCGGCAAGGGCAAAAAGCGCTATCCCCAGCGTAATCTGCAGCACGACTTTGCGTACGAAATGCAGGGATTGGTACAGAAACTCATTGGATTCTTCCACCACAAGCACCCAGTTGGTTTCGGGCATCCAGAGATAGGTAATGATTTTTTGATCTTTGTTCGCGCCGGTCTCAAAGCTGCCTGCTTCTTGATTCGTCTCCATAATTTTGTGAACAAGCTCGGGGTTGAGCACATCCAGATTGTGAATCTGCTTGGAATCATCAATGAGTGTTCGGCTCGTTTTATCAATAATGTAAGCTTTATTATTCTGACCCTTAAACTTGCTTAAGGTGTCGCATAACCAAGCTGCGTCAATATTTACGCCGAGTGCTTTGGATAATTTGTTGTCACTATCGGTTTGAAAATAAAAATACGTAAACACGGTGGCGCTAGTGTTATAAGCCTCCTGAGGAAGCACTCTGGGTATCGGTTTCAAGACTGGCGTGTTCCTGAAGTTTTGAATCGCGTTCACAAAGAAAGAATCCTTTTGTACCATTGAACTAAGCGTTGAATAGTAATTTCCGGTGGTTCCGCTGTAGAGCGTATCCGAGTGAAAGATAGGATTGATTTCAAAGGATTTGCTGATTAAATCCATATACCCAAACATTTCGAAATAATCAAGTTTTTTCTTCTCAAATAATGGTGCAAGAGCAGGATCGTCTAGCTGGCGGAATGTAAACGCCTTCACATCTTCATTCATTCGTTTGATGGTATTACTGATAATGCGCAGCTCCTTGCTGTTCTCTTCATAGGTCCGCTGTGTAACGATGCCTTCAAAACTTTTGAATGCAGTAATTGAGAACCCCCCAAGCACGACTAGGAGCAGCAGTGAAAGCAATACTACGATGTTAACGAACGTCCGGCTGATACTCCACTTGAACATGTCATGAATTCTCCCCTTAACCCATCATGTACTAATCCGCCAGCATGCAAGGCAGAATTGTTGAGTTTCATTATTCATTCCTTAATCATTTTCTACACTACCATGTCCATTTTAGTAAATAAAGATAAAATTTTTGTGACAATTGAGACTAACTTCAACAATTTTATAGGGATGATGATTAATTACGCAATCTACTAAACTTCAGGTACAATTGTAAACTAGCTAAATCATTATGAATAATGCTTTTCAAACCATATAATATTCATTAGAGTCTATATGTTATAAAGTTTAGACGTTGGCTTCATTTTTACACAATTGTATGTGAAATTAATGACCACATCTAATCCGCGATTTTTCAGCAAAAAAGAGAAATAACACCGTCTACGTGTCATTTCTCCTGTTTGTTCATGATTTCTATCACTCAAAGACCTTAATAACACGAATGTGGAACCACTGCCTCGCACCGATCATTACATCCAATCCACCGTTAGTAATTGCAAGCTCTTGTTCATTTTCTTCCAAAATATTAGTCTTAAACGCCCGAGAAATCTCAAATCCCGGAATTTTCACTGTAGCTTCGGTTGGAGCGTCTTTCAAGTTTCTCAAACGAATGATGAATCCGTCATCATCCATTGCCGGTTTAATATAAGTTGGTACAACGCCGCTACCCGTTACTTCTAAAAGTTGACCTTCTTTTTCAGCCGAGCCATGCATGACTGGGAAAATTTGCACCGGTTGGGACGCCTCTACCCCTTTCTTCATCGCTTCTTCAGCTTCAAATGTATGGAATGTCGATAACACGTATCTCACTTCGATGAGACCAGGCTGACTCGCTCTAAAGTTGGTATCCCAGTAATTGTTGAGAGGCCATGCTAAAAGAATTGGATTCTCATTCCGCTGGATCGATTTTTGTTCTTTACCGAAATGGAAATCACCAATCTGCACTAATGGCGCATCCGGACAAGCCAACGTGATGCCGTGCTTGTCATCATATAAGGAAACGGTTTGATCAACGGTGACCCACTCTTTACAAACCGTTGGAAGCTGATCTTCGTCTAAGGCTGCGAAGGTGCCCGCACTGTCAAATACCGATTTCCAGTTCTCCTTTAATTGAAGAGGGAACGCAAAATAGATGGATTCAGGCTCACGGATATCCAGCTTATCAATCGCAGCGGACAATTCAATATCCGGACGGCCCACAAAGAAGGTCATCCTTTGCTCTAAACGCTTAACTCCAGGAGCTGTCCACACCATAGTCAAGGTAACGCCGGAGGAATGCCTATCAACCTGGAAAGAAATTAATTGATCGGCTCCTCTTCGCATCGCTTTCCATTCATTATTCCAACAGCTAATATTGTTATTGCAATCATCCAGCACGCGATCGTGAATGGTTGTTCGATCCAGCTTATTTCTCAAAGGATCAGGAGACTCATGAACGAATTGGAACAATGTCCATTCGCTGCTCTGATCGATCATTTGCCAGCCGGTTGACTTATTTATCAACTCGTGGATTCTGCCGATTTCTTTATCAAAAGTAATGCGATAATACGGTGTATCAATGGAGCTATCCGTTATATCGATATGGCTTGCAGCCTCCTCCACAGCAATGGGTGTGGTCAACGGAAGCACCTTATAACTGAATGGAGGCATCTTAATCAAACCATACGAAGGCGTCTTCCAATTGATATCGTAATTATTCTGGATATAAGAGAATCTTGCGGCTGAAGTATGTCTTCCTCCATGAAGATAATAATCTGGAATATGCAGGTCGCATAGCTGCTCGACGTGTGTCGGATTCACTAACATGACTCCCTGAGGCGGTCCAGACTGGAGCGGATTGCCTGCAAGCTCCTCCAACTGCTGATTTAGCACGTAACCTGACAAACTATTTGCCTTATAAGCAAAATGCGCCTTGTGCATCCATTGAATTTTCGTAAACATTTCGTCAGGATGTGTAGTGGAAATGTTAGCTCCCCAGGTATGCTCATCATACAGTTGCGCTTGATCCCATGCCTCTTGAAAAAGATGACGATTGCCTGAGAAGTTGTTATTTTGCACAGCCGAAAGGAACTCAGCATTCTTCAAGCTAACTTTGCTTCGACGATTTAATCTGGTTTCCTCAGCGGAACTTGCGGCTCCGAAATTCCAGAAATCCGTCCAATCACCCCGATAAGTTTGAATCGTTTCTGACGGCTGCTCTTTTAGCTTTTGCAGCAGCATTTCAGGCGTCACCATTCTCATTCGCTGCTCATGCCCTTCCGCATTCCATTTGCGAATCATGGCGAGCAATATTTGGTCCGGAGGCGTATTATCGTAATGCGGTACATTCGTTGCCGATAAATAGATGAAATCATAAGGGTAACCATCGCGTTCAATCCGATCCATGTATCGATCAAGTCCCTTTTTCATAAGCTCGGTGCTTTCCTCTTCCAATTGACACCATTGCGTAAACAGTGAGTAATGCTCGCCATTAAATGTAAGTAATTCTCGGCCGTCAGGCGCAACCCACTTGAATGCTCTTGGCCTCTCTAAAGGAAGACCGCCTAAATGGATGTTAATTCCTGTTGTATACAGTTCGACTCCTGCATCCAGCATGGCCTGTGCAATCGTCCAAGGCTGACCGTTAATATCATGATTAATCGCCGTACGGATCGGCACATGAAATTTGTCTCGCAGCTCCTTAATTGGATAAAGCAATCGCGCCAATTGCTCCGCGTTACATAACGGACTTGTGTGCATGCTTAATGCAGCGATACAAATTTGACCATTGTTAAGGAACTTGCTGAATCGTTCCACTTGGCCGCTGCTCGCTGTTTCCAACCATTTCATTACTGGCAAGGTAGCTTCGCAAGTCCAGTAGAATCTATTTTCTTCTGCATCGTGCTGGGTTTGCTCACAAAGATCAAGAACCTGATCGATATATGTGTTTTGCAGCTCCATAAGCATAGGCTGTGTATGGGTATAGCCGATATCCAAGTGACTGTGGTGATATACGAGAATTTCTTTGATTTTTGACATTTTCTTCTCCTCCAATGACTTGTTATGTTCTCAAATTCCAATTTGATAGACATCGCTTTCATATTTATAATCTTAAGTTTCAGAACACCAAATGTATTTGCAATATGCTGTCTATTTTTTTATAATTTAAGGACATAACTTGATTAGGATGATTTGTGAAAGATGACAATACCTCAGTCTATTTACGTCGACGGAACAGTAAATTTAAATTTGATTGCTCATACATTACATAGTAAAGACGCCGTATTTCGCGTCCATTACTGGGGAGGGACACGCGATCATGTCCATCCACCCATGCATCAACATTCGTTCTTTGAAATTTGTTATGTACTTGATGGCCATGCGATTTATACGGAATCTGGCGTCGACTATCCGCTACAAAAGAACAGTATGTTTTTAACTAGGCCTTATATAAAACACAACATACATACCGCAAGCTCATTATTTTTTATTTTTGTCGCATTTGAAATCGTAGCCAATGCGTCATCCTCCGCGACAGTGGAGATGTTCAGTAGACTGGAAAAAACACATAACTTCTACATTCCTGATGGCTCTAACTTACCTGCCATCCGCATTTGGGAAGCGCTGCTGCAGCAATCCTTTCAAGAAGGCGCACTTGTTCAAGAGAGTGTACTAGCACTTTCATGTGCATTGTTAGCCTCGTTTGCTCACATTTTCTCTGACAACATCGAACAACAAGATTCAAAGAAACGAAAGAGAGAAAGGCTTGGAGCTGGAATGGTCATTTCCCAATCCAAATTATATATACGGGATAACCTTGGAAACCCAAGCTTATCGTTAGTTGAAGTGGCCCATTTTTTGCATCTATCAGGACGCCATTTTTCACGTATATTTAAAGAAGAACTAGGACAATCGTTTACGAGTTATGTTCGAAAGGAACGAATAAGACAAGCTTCCATCTTGCTTACTTCGACGAAAAAATCGATTAAACAAATCTCGGAGGAAACAGGTTTTGAAAACGTTCATTATTTTACGAGAGTCTTCTCTGAGATTATGGAAATAGCCCCCAGAAGATTTATAGATAAATTCAACAAGAAGTAAGTGTCAGAGCTCATAGTCATATTTTATAGTTTTCTGCCATAACTAACTAGTTAGTTATTCGTAGACTGAACAAGATGCGTTTTAAAGAATACTTTCCCCTAATCGCAAAAAAAGAGAAATAACACGTTCTAAGTGTTATTTCTCCAGCAAAGTCGGATTACGATAAACAATCTTTTATTGCTTTTGCTACAATCTCAGCTTGGGCCCTCCTCCCCTCCTCGTTGTAATGGTACCCATCTGCCACACGGTATTCACTTCTTCCGTACATCGGTGTATATAAATCGTTTAGAGAAAGGTTATATTGTTCGGCAATTCGCTTAACAGCCTTATTTCTGTCCTCGACCTTCCCATTTAATTGCGGATCAATCCCTGTTGGGTTTCCTACTACTGTCATTGGAGTCGAATTCACAATAATGATTTTTGAGGATTGCGCGGTCTCGAGGACATGACGAATCAATTTGTTATAATTTTCTTCATATTGGCTAGTGGATAAATGCCACCCATGTAAGCCATTATTCATATGGATAACGTCGTAATGAAAGTCTTCCCGATGTTGAATCATATAGTCAATCTCTTTCAGTAAAGACGGATTATCCATGGCTTTTGAAGTGGCCACCATGTCAACATATGCTTGGTTGTGGAGAAGCTCATTCACATAAGGCCGATACCCCTTAGTAATCGAATCTCCTATTACTAAAACTCTCTTCAGATCTTGGTTATCAGCTTGTTCCCACCAATGTTCACACCATTCAAAACGTTCCAATTGTGTCACCATATGACGAGTTCTTCCCCTTTCTTAATATCAAGTTCTATCCGTGTATAGTTTCCTTCAGTTTCTAAAAGGCTAATAATTCGATCATTTTTCGGCTCTAAGTTGGCATTTTCATCAAGAAGAGCAGCTTGCAATGGCAGCTTCATATCTGTAAGCAGATTACATGGTTCTCCAGCCAGACTGCGAATGCGAATGAAGCGTGTAGCACCTTGCTCACGTACTGCGCTGACAAGAAACGCACCTTCCGCTCGCATTTGATGGAAAACGATATCTGGCCACTCGTCCGGCACAGCAGGAAAGACGCGAATCGTGTCTCCCCAACTCTGTAAGAGCATCTCCTGCAAGGAAGCAGCCCCTGATAATGGCGTCTCTAGGCAAGGCCCCTTCTCTTTATACAGTGTATTAAACTGTAATTCACGATCTAATAACTGCCTTAGGTAGTGCAAGCTCCGATTACCCTTGCCTATTGCCGCATAAAGCGAAGCCGCTCCCGTCCACGAAAAGCCAGCGAATAACTCTGGAAGACTCAACCAATGTTCTAGGGAATGCTCAATTAAAGCTCTGTTCTCTTCCTGCTCATAATGAACCAAACTAAGCGGATATATCATCATTAAATGGGAGTAATGCCGGTGCGATTCAAGTAGAGGGACATCCGTACCGATCATATACCCTGTCTCGTCGACGGGGTAGTCGACAAGACGGTTCAACACATCGCGCCAACGTTCTATCCCTTCATCTTGGATGTCAAGTCTCTTACAGGAAGCCAGCAGCGTCTCGCACCCCCAGCGAAGCAGGGATAAATCATAATTTGTGTTTGCTGCTGGTATGGCATACTCAGGCGACACCGAGACCGGCAGATGGTATCGTCCATCTTCTCCTTCGGTCAGCAGATGTATGTAGTATTGCACTGAACGTCTAAGCAACGGATAAACGTGCTCACGAAGCATTTCGTCGTCCATCGAATAACGGTATTGCTCCCAGTAATAAAAAACAGTCCAAAGTAAATTTCCGTGCTCGTCTGTTACAGGACTAACACAGTCAAAGCTGCTAACACGGCCAATTGCAGCGGCGTCATACCGATAGGAAGCCGGCACGTTATTGATCAACGCCTCCTGGGCATGATCCAATAACCGGCATAAAGATTCGCCTAGCTCCAATCGATTAGCCGTATAAATTGGCGAATAGCTTAACTGGATATTCAAATTCCACCAAATAGCCGGCCAAGGTGTCACTTCAAACCACGGGCCCATTAGATCAAGGGCGGGCCTATCAGCGCGCGTAGCCGAAGCTAATACATACATTTGCATCCAATAAAAAGCGTTTATGCGTTGATCAGGCACTTTAAGATAGCTTGCTGGATAATAACGATGCCACCAATCTTGATGCGATTCCAGCAAAAGCTGCATACCTTGCTTCTCCGAAGCGTGAATCGCATCTACAGTTTCCAGAATGGCTGTGTCTTTCGAATCTGATAGCCCAACGCTCACATATATCGTTCCTGCCCCAATATCACTCACATTTCGGATGCCTGTGGCATAACCGCCCCCCTCAGCAAGAGCTTGAAACCATACATCAATGCCACGCTGGTTTTGTTCATACTGTATATGTGGATTAATGACGGGTTCAGGACAAGGGTAGTAACCCCCTTCAGGCGTTGAATGGAAGAGGATGCGAGGATTAATGGCTTCATCGGGCACCCACTCCCACTGTAGTTCCTGCTCCTCTTCGCTGGCACGCCATTCAATCACTTGAACCATCTGCTCCGCATGCGTAAAGGTTCTCCATTCAATTTCACCGCACTCCGTCGTAAGCTTACATGTGACCTCTGCATCATAGAGATTCAGTCTCATTGAACAGTCCTTGATTTTCCCTTTGGTCTTAAGATCAAGTCTGCCGATAGGCAAGCGATACTTACCGTTCGTCCCCCGATCTTCGACCTTTTGATAGACATCCGTTCTCCCGATATGCCAGGAAATCCCCCTACCCGACCGCGAATAGATATTAGCTCCGAGCAGACCGTTTCCTGTGAGAGCTCCTTCTCCCCACGACTTGGGCAGTTGATTCCAAATTAAGTCGCAATGACTCAACATTTCATCCCATTTAGGAAAAATTTCAAATGACATAGCTTCCACCTCATGCATATATGATTTCCCCTAGGATAACTGATCCCAGTTTCCGTTCACTCCACAAAAATGTACAGTACATATAGGCTGCGCAAATTGATTATCTCGCCTTGCACCCCATCACACTACTATTCAATTCCATTTTCTTGTATTAACGACTATACGATTTAAAGAAAACTATCCAAAATTTAAAAAAAGAGAAACAACACCGTCTGAGTGTCATTTCTCCCGCTTATTCATATTCTCATAACTTGTCTCGAAGTCCGTCCCACGAAAGTTGCCTAAGCTCCGACGCTGTGTGCCCGGTCGTCTTTTTGACTAATCGTGCAAAGTGATTCGATGTTTTGAATCCGCAGCGATTTGCAATCTCGGTGATGCTGAGCCCCGTATTGGTCAGCAGCCCCACGGCTTGACTCACGCGATAACGCCATACGTACTGCATGGGAGTCGTATTCTCGTGTTGTCTGAACAAACGAACTAAGTGCTCTGTAGATACACCTACCACCGCTGCCAAGTCATTCAGTGTAAACTCATTTGCGAAATGCCCAGATATCCAGGCGATTGCTGCATAAACAGCTGGATGCTTTTCTTGCTTCTGCATCAATTGTTTGGATTCTGATGGATACAGCTGCAGAGCTGCATGAGCCAAGCTGATCAGTAAAGGGTCGGTAACACTTGTATACTGCTGAATCCGCAGCATTAGATCCAATAGTCGATTCATATTCTCACTCAAGGGGAGACACTCAGGCAGTAAGGAAAGCTGCTCAAAGATTTCTCTCTCCAACATTGGCACATGAACACCGATCCATCGATGCCACGTATCCTCTTTTTTAGAAAATGTAAAATACTCCTCATGCCCAGGCATTAACATAATGACATTTCCAGGCTTCACATGTAGTTTACGATCACCGATGGTTACATCCATTTCTCCAGAATATAGCATAACAAGCTGAATATCCTGCTGGATGCGGGGACCAAATCGGCCTCCCGGTGGATATACAATGGATCCTGCTGTTACAGACTTTATTGTATCTAATAAAACGATCTTGCTTCCCGCTTCTATAAGAATCCTCCCCCTTTGCCAAATAGTTTACACACAATTGAACTAATTATCAATTTCAGATACATTTATGCAAATCACAGCCATTGTCGATAAATCCTGTTCATCGTATGCTAATAGTGAGAGAAGGCAATTAAATCACAGGAGGTCTACCTGATGAATAAGACTATTTCATTACCTTTAACACCGCTTACACAAGATCAAATCGACTTTTTCAAACAAAATGGCTACTTCTTGTTCAAAAAAGGAATGAGTGAAGATTTGGTAGATGCCTTTAACGGACACATTTTTGACATCCGCCACCAGGAATCCATTCCCCCATGGGCCGCCTGTGACGAAAGCAAAAAGTTCTCGGTTCGCTTGTTCAATCCTCATAAACACGACAGCTTTTCACGTCAATTAATGAAACACACAATGGTCCGAGGCGTATTAGCCCAACTGATGGGGAAGGAAGCAGTATGCGTTCAAAGCATGTACTTTTATAAAGAACCAGGATCGCCTGGACAAGCGTCGCATCAGGACTACTATTATATTAAGAATGACCCCATGACCATGATTGCAGCATGGACGGCAATGGAAGAGCAAGTGGACATAGAGAATGGCTGCTTATGGGTAATGCCAGGTACGCATAAACTTGGCCTGTTGCCGCATGGCGCCGTCAAAAATCTCGAAGAACACGAACAATGGACCGAGGAAACCGAGGGTATCGATACGAGCACTCAGATTCCAGTTATCATGGAAAAGGGCGACATTTTATTTTTCAGCGAGCTGCTGATTCACTCCTCCACCAAGAACCGCAGTAAGGACCGATGGCGCCGCTCTTATGTATGTCACTATATTCGGGAGGATTCCAATGTCCTGTTACGTGAGGATCTCCGTGTAAAATACCCTTTGTACTAAGTAAAAGGACGCGAACTCCGATAGGAGCACGCGTCCTTTTGTTTGTACTTTGCAATACTGTAGCTTTTAGTTCATATACGATCGTTGGGCTAGCTAATTTATCTCTCAATCTCAGTATTCAAAATCCTAACTTCAAATTGTGGCTCGATCACCAATCGAGGATAATCCTTTCGCCACTCCAACGTTTTCCATAGGGCTGGATGAAATGCTTTTAACTCTTTTCCGATACCTAGAACATCCGAATTCGCCTCTTGTAATTTTTTAATCGTCTTGGCTGCCTTTTCGTTTAAATGATTACTTAGTGCTTTTTCCATTTCATTTACATATGCAGTTTTAAGACCAGTAACCTCTTCACCAAGTTCAGTTGCAATTATATTCATTCTTACCTTAATCGTAATAGTCGGAAGTTCACTCAACTGTTGACGTGCGGTGATTTTGCTGTTTATTTTCTTGATAAAAAAAGCGTAATCCTTGTCATCCATGTGTCCCGTCTTTGCAACCCGCCCATAATTGAATTTTGTTGAAAACCCCTTTAATTTCTGCCTAACATTGCCGTTCCCTACGAGCATCATTAAGGTTTGAATTTGTTCATTATTGAGCTTAATACCTGTGCTATCGCTCTGACGAAATAATAAAGCGCCAATTAATTCCATCCGAGAATTGACATGTTTAATGACAGGTAATGCGAAATCATTTAATGGCTCTTCCTTCGATAAAAGAAAATCCATCATCGTAACGTTGGGAACGAGACCATATGTTTCTAAAGATTTCACAAACTCATTCAGTTCTTTCGTTTTATCCGTCATTGTTCCATTAAACTGTTTAAAAAATGATGCGTCTTGATCGTCCAGAATGACTACTGGCGAATTTATTGTCGTAAATGGCGTATCGAGCAAAAAAGCAAGCTCACGAACGGGTTGATGCATTATAAAACTTTCGCTCATTAAAAATAGTCTTGTATTAATCCCAATAAAGGGACCTTGGTCTTTATATAGCCCCTGACCAACCGCTTCAATTACACTTGAATCTGAAATCTCTGTTGCATCCGAAACAGACACACCGCTCCCTTGCCCGGCTTTACTTAATTTGGTAACAACAAAGTTCAGCGATACTTTGCTACTCTTCTCATCATAGTCGATCCCTGTTATATCAACGATTTTGAGATTGCGCAGCGGCAATCGGTCCCAGCAGCCAGTGAGAAGTAACAAGATCATCATACTTCCTACAACCCTCTTCATCTTGCTCCCACCTTCCCCCGAGTTATCGAAATTAACAAAAGGAGTAACGGTATGATGGCGATAACGGCAATTGTAGCAAAATTATGATAGCTGGAAAATTGAAAGAGAACTTGGCGGTCTGATCCAAATACACCTAATCCGAAACAAAGAATCGCTAATATCCAGACGATAACCGCATGGTTCCCCCTCTCTTTTCCAAAAGAAAAAGAAAGGTATCGAGCTGCTAAAAACAAATACACATAGGCTGTTACAGTCGTGACCGATAGCCAAATTGTCATGAATACGATATCTAAACTTTGCACGACAGGCCATTTAAATTGGCGTAGTATGAAGACCATAGGCTCAGAAATTACTTTAAGCTGATTTTCACTGAAATTAAACGTTACAATCAAGGTGATTAACATATAAAAAAGGGTAGTGAATCCATTAGCGGCAGTCATTACAAGAAAGACGTCTTTCTTTTTTCGGTAACTTAAGGTTGGAAAGACAACCAGAAGGAGCTCATAACCAGCATAAGCCCAAAAGGCTGGAAGCGCATCCCTCATGATGGCTCCTATCCCATGACTGCCTATTGGGAAAAAATGACGTACATCTCCCTTCCCTAACCCACTGATAAATATGATGAACGTAGCAATAAAAAACATAACCATGATGGACTGCGTAATTACAGCAATGGACCGGAGTGAAGAAGACGCAATATACGCAGCAATTCCGATTGATATTCCAACTAATACAAACCAGGGAGTTCTGATCAATACCCATCTACTCAACACATCAGAATAAGAAACGAAGACCATCAGACTGGACTCGGCACAATATAATCCTATGAGTATATTCAGAATAGATCCCATTATCTTTCCAACTATGCTAGTCATATACTGAGGCAACGCCCGATCTGCATACCTTGTACTAAGGCAATACATAATCATAATAATCCCTTGTGAAATCACCCCTCCAAGGCATATAGATAGCCATGAGTCATAACCTGAGTGCTTAGACTCTTCAAAGGGAATTGATAAGATAGATACACCCACTTGCGTTAAAATAATGAGATTAAAAAGCTGTGTTAAAGAAAGCTTCTTTAAGTGAATCATTCATGTTTACCCCTTCGAATTCGAATTCTCGAATTATCTTTGGACAAGCTTTCTTTTGTACGTTCTTTTAGGCTTCTAATAGGTCCTCGAAATAAGGTATCCATAATCGTATTTTTGTTGAGTCCACTGTAAAAGTAGGGTATCCCCATCGTGTTTAAACGCGCTAAGTGCGTAAACACGATCAGGTATGACAATTCCAAGCCAATTAATCCAAAAGTTGCAGCCATTAAAATGAACGGAAATGATAATAATCGCACAGCACTGCTCATTTCATAAGACGGAATACTGAAGGACGCGACAGCCGTAAAGGCAACGATAATGACCATCATAGTGGAAACCAGATTGGACTGAACAACAACAGTTCCGATGACGATACCGCCTACAACACCGATCGTTTGCCCAATTGGGCTTGCTAACCTTACCGTCGCTTCCCTTAATACTTCGAGCGTGACCAACATGAATATCGCTTCGAGCACTGGAGGCATGGCAACGTATTGCATGGAGCTTTGAAGTGTTAATGCAATTTCAAACGGAAGCATACGCGGATCAAATGTGACTAACGCAACATACGCGCCAGGCAAGCTTATTGCAACTACAAAGCTTATTATGCGAAGAAACCTGAAAGCACTTCCGAGTAACCAACCTACTTGATAATCATCAGGGGATTGCAAGAATGCCCAGAAGGAGACGGGAAGAATAATGCAATCCGGCGAACCATTGGTTAAGATCCCCATTTTTCCATTCATCAAGTAGGATCTAACGCGATCTGGCCTCTCCGTAATCATCAATTGTGGAAATAAGGAGAATTTCCGATCCTCAATAAGTTCTTGAATAAAGCCTGGTGCTTCAACATAATCGATGTCGATAAGGCTAATTCTACGCTCAAACTCTTGGATAACTTCTTCGTTAGCAAGCTCTTGCAAGTACAGTAAGGCGACTTTCGTATTTGATCGTCTGCCAACGAGATAGTATTTAACAACGAGGTCTGGTGTGACGATCATTTTGCGCAGCAAATTAATGTTGGTATGCACATTTTCAATCAACGCCTCATTAGATCCGCGCAGTACTCGTTCATTCACGGGCAGGTTAACAGAACGTTCTTTCTTCACTTCTGTTCCAAGTAAATAAAGCTTCATTTTTCCATCGATTTGAAGCACCGTTTTACCTTGCACAAGTGCATTCACCGCATCGCTCAGCAGCTCCGTCTCCGAACATTCCAATACAGACACAATTTCACGAAGATTGAGGTCTTCCGTTTGCTGAAGCAAAGGTCGAATGACGTGCTCCTGTACCACAGCAAGTTCAATCATTGTATCTAAATAAAACAGCCGATAACTGCGGTTACCGGATTGAAATGTACTCGATTTAAAGTCAGAGCTACTGAAAAGCATATTTTGCAGCGACTTTTCGGTTACGTCTAGAGATGGATCGACTTTCATTTGAGCTCCCTCTCTTCATGGAATGGCATGTTTCGGTTATTTTTCCCCTATGCAGCTTTTTATATTCCAATTTTTAGTGAAGTTCAACATGTTAATATCTCTAAATCAATAAAAAAAGCACCCCGCGGTGGAGTGCTCGAATCCTCAACTATTCATTTCTTGGTTTATGTTCCGTTTTACACAAATGCAAAGTGCGAAAAATCGCCTAACGTCTTGCCTTCTGGATGGAATACAAAATAAACGGCGTGCACACCAGTGATTGCCTTTAGTGGCGAAAGAAAATCAGTATACTCGCTTGACCTATACACTTGAACTTGAGCAATTAACTCACCGCTAAGTGGACTGTCTATGAAAATATCAACATAGCCATTGCTTTCTGCAAATATGGATAAAATAACTTTCGTATTTTCATGGGCTTCATGACCGAAGTCAAAGTATTTATATCCAACAACACTTTCACTTGTCGTATTTGTAACGACTTGGAAAACCTTTTTGCCTGAATGGTCGTCTACGAATCCAAACGCTAACTCCCTTTGCACAATATACGGAGAGTTCGTTTTTGCTTTTGCTTTTCCTTGTGCATCCGTTAGATAGCACGCCATAAATGCTGGCCACTGATGATAGGCAGGTAAGGCAGATTTGCTAAAGCCCATAGAATGATGCTCTGCGTGTTCAAAGCTTCCATCAGGTCGCATAGTAAGCGCAGCTACCATAGCCTGTCTGCCTCCCATTTGGTTGCCCGTATGCCTGTGGTAAATGATATACCAAGTACCATGTAGATTCACCAATCCGCCATGGGTATTTCCTACATATTCAGTAGGAGCATTCTGACCTTTATATCTTGCATTTCCTAAAGAAACAAGAATGCCTCCATACTCAAATGGACCGAATGGACTCTTGGAAGTCGCATAGCACATGGCATTGCATTTATTGGGTCCAGTCCCATAATAAACTAAGTAGAAAACATCATTTATTTTTCTAATTGATGGTCCGTTGAGCATTCCCATACGATCAAAATCTTTCCTCTTTGAACGTTGCGTGAACATGGAGGGTATAAGAGATTCACTGCTATAACGACCAGTTTGTTCATTCTTTATGACCGTTCTCATATCGTTTGGATCCAACTCTACCACGTGGCAGAAACATAGTCCAAAGTACAAGTATAATCTTCCATTATCATAAATAACAGATGGATCATATAGATAGTTAGCCATATTCAAAAGCGGGCCTTTACCTTTACCAAAAACGAAATCACCGTCTTCAATTCCGTCTCTTCCATCTTTCCAGTTTTTTGGCTTTTCTGATTCTGGATAACGCACACGTCCGATATATTCGAATGGTCCAACTGGCGAATCCGAAACCGCAACACCGAAACCAGACTTAGAAAGTCCGATACCATAGTACAAATAATATTTCCCTTCTATTTCTACAATATCTGGGGCAAACATATGGGTTTTCATCATACCCTTTTTACCCGAATTGACCATTTTATTCACATAAGGATCCTGCATTTTCTTGTAGATAACGCCTTCGTATCTCCAGTCCGTTAAATTATCGACTGGTGCTGACCACGTCACGTAATCACCGCCGCAGAACGCCCCACTTCCAAAGAGATCGTGTGAGCCGTATACATAGACTCTATCACCGAAGACATAGGGTTCTCCGTCTGGAATATACTCATTGCAGGGTAAAAATGGGTTAATGGAAAATCGATCTGGCCCATAGTTCACTTCCATCATCTAAACCTCCTGTTTTTCTCTTCTATATATTTGAGTCCACTAAGCTTTATATCCAAACTTTGCAACTAAAACTCCCCTCACCACTTTTCCTGAAGTTTGTTACTTCATTCTTGGCTAGGGGAGGTGGCGGGTCCAACTATGCGTTTCTTCTTTCTTCTAACTCTTTCATCACAGTTGGATAAATTTTGTCTAGCTTATAAAAAAACAGAAGAACTGTCGTTAAAATTAATAATGCAAATTGAACGTAGATAAAACTTGCTTTGAAAGCGAAAATGGCTGAGTCTGATTGCGTTTGTGCATCAGCAACGTAACCCCCAACAGATAGTAATGCAGCAACAATAGCCGCACCGCCTGCTGTTCCAAGTTTTGAAGCAACACTTGACATACTGTAGGTTAAGCCTTCTGCACGAATATCCGTTTTCCATTCTCCGTATTCAATCGTGTCAAATACCATTGGGAATATAGTTGCCGTTAGAGTACCCATACCTAACCCTTTAATCAAACTTGCAATGAGAATCAAATTAAAGTTTTCTGGTGCCATCGCCATGATGGCAAAGCCAACAATGGATATAAAGCAACCAACTAATGCAAAGTTACGCTTACCAAGTTTTTTAACTAATGGTGCGCTTACCAGTAGAACCAGTAATATGGGTGCGAAAGATGCCAACGTCAGTACACTCATTTTTGTTTCATCGCCAAAAATGTATTTGCAGTAGTAGATGTTTATTCCACTCATACCTTGACTAAGGAACATTGTGATAGATAATACAAAAACAATCCACATATATTGGTTTTTAAGCATAGAAACAATTCTCATTTTTGTGGTAGCTGGTTTGCCTACTTCCGTTTTTGGTACGATTTTCACTCTTTCCTTTGTTCCAAAAAAGGTAATAAGATACATAACAACTGCAATTATTGCATAGATAATGAAAGTTTTTTGCCAAGCCCCGCCGTCATCTCCTAAAGCTTTAACAAAACCTGTTGTTCCAACCATAACAACTACCGCAAATACCATAGCCGATAACATTCTGAAAATATTAAGTACTTGTCTTTGTTGTTGGTCTTTCGTAATGAGTGAATTCAGAGTTCCATAAGGAATGTTAATGCATGAATAAATAATATTTACGGCAAAATAAGCGATAGAGTAGTAAACGATTTTTCCAGTCATGCTAAAGTCAGGTACACTGTATAGCATGACTGTAAAAAGACCAAAAGGTACAGCCATCCACAAAATCCATGGGCGAGTTTTCCCAAAACGTGATTTTGTACGATCCACTAAAGTACCAACAAAAATATCAACAAAACCATCAAGCACCCTTGCCCAAAGTAGAATTGCACCAGCGGCTACTGCTGTTAAACCAGCAATATCTGTAAAGAAGAACAACATGAATGCTCCAACCGAAGACCACACTATGTTGTTTGCACCATCTCCTAAACCATAAGCAAGTTTTTCCCTTAACTTGATTTTCTCATTATTCGTTTCCATGTGATTACCTCCATTACAAACTTCCTATTCCACTTCTCAATTCGAATTTTACATTGAAAGCGCTTCACATTCATTCCAATGTAAGGCTTTGGAGATTCCAATTGTGATCTTTTTTCAGTTTTCGAGAAAATCTAACGGCAAAAATAGATTAAAAAAAGGAACAACGCATCGGGTGCGTGTTCCTTTTCTTCAATACTGTTTCGTCGCCAGAATCAGCTGGATCTCGTGCGATTCAAGCTCGACATCTAGCTCGATGACCTCTTGCGTCTTCTCTTGCCAGGTCCGATATTGCGGTTGCGCCATCCGATCGAGATACGCTCTGCCTTCAACTGTCAACTCATCCGGCGCGCCCATCTCCACCCATGCATCAAAGGACGAGCCATGCTTCCTGTTGACCCGCATTTGTTCCATTCGGTAATGTCCATTAAGTTCTTCAAGCCGCAAGCCGAATCGGTTCGGAGCCGCATCGTTGAAGATACCATAACGGTTCTTCGAAGTAACCTGCGAATAATCAAATTGATTGTACAACTCGTTGTAGTGGCAATAATTGTACAAAAGAATTTGATAATCTTCCCCGCGGCGCGTCACGATGATGCCCTCTCGCTGCATCACGATTTCATCCCCTAGCCTCGCGAGGAATGCGAACGCGTGGAAACCCGACTTTTTGATGCCGTTATACGTCAGCAAACCGAAGCCTCCGTGAAACAACGGCTGCGGTAATTGAAACTCCTCATGCAGGTCCGTCGCTGTCCAAAAGCCCATTCCTTCGACCAAATATCCGCATTGCAACGCTGTTTTCACGATAAAAGCGGCCATATAACACGTGTCGTGGATCAAATCTCGGCAGTCAATGTTACCGTTCCATTCAGTAATCCAATACTCTCGTTCCTTCATCGGCAGCTCAGCCGCCCATTCAATCGTCTGTTTTACGGCCCGCTCGATCACATCCTCATCGCCCAAACGAGCGTACGGGTTAGCCGAAATCAATTCGCTTAAATCTTCTTGAAAGTTAAGGGTCTGCATCGCATTTAATTGCAATTTTTCGTCCTCTATGTCGTGTGGAGCAATCGCCAATTGATATGCATGAAAAGAAAAGAAATCGAGCTCGATCCCGTGTTCCCGGGCATATGAAACAAACGACCGCAACCAGGAATCGCCGCTGAACAGGCAAAGGTTGCCGAAGCCGCCGACTTTAAGCATCGGACTAATCGATTTGATGCGCGAAAAAGTCGCTTTGAATAGTTCGAAAAATTCTTCTCGCGTGCCTTTCCAGAAAGCGCCTTCAACATCCGGCTCGTTCCAAAATTCGAAGTACCATCGCGACACTTCTGCCATGCCGTATCGGTTTATTATATGTCGAACGAAAGCTTCGACCATGTCGAGCCACCGATCCATGCTTTTCGGTGGCGTTACATTCGCTTTCCACCAGAAAATATCCCCTTCCGCGGAAGCAAGCAACGAAGGCATGAAGCCAAGCTCCAGAAACGGTCTAACGTCTTCCTCAAGCAAACCGTCCAGCAGCGTATCGACGTGATTGAAATTATAATACGGCTTACCAGAAGTAGCTTCGTTATAGACGAGTAACTCATCAGCAAAAATGCCATGAAACCGGACGTATTCAAATCCGATGTCTTGTTGCAGCGTCCTGAGTTGTCTGCGGAAATCTTTTCGAAGTCCATGCGGCGCATAGCCGAACGTCATAAGGCGTTTCCAGCTTTGTCTTAGCTTCCCTTTCGAGGCCCCCGCGTCAACGGTACACGTGACGGACCTCTCTTTTCTACGTCCTGAAGACACCGGTTCTTTCTCATTCCAGTCGATATATTGGAATAGTTCTGCCAACGTGTTTTTGCTGCTGATGCTGAAGTAATCTTTCGGCTTTTCGGGGTTCGCATCGACCTTCTGAAGCTCGCGGAACTCCGTCGGGGTCATGCCCAGTACTTCCCGAAACACACGGTAATACGACTTCGCATCAGGAAAACCGTGCCGCAGCGCGACATCAAGAATGTTGTTTTCCGACATCCTAAGCGGTTTTAATGATTTGTTCAAGCGGATGTTTTCGATAAACTTCTTGAGCGAAACGCCCATGTTGGTTTTGAAGTATTTAGATAAATATTGCGGTGTCAAAAAGAACTGTTCCGCGATTTTATTGAGGCCCAGGCGCGAATTGTTATAATTGGCATTGATATATTTGAGGATTTCGAGAAGGCGTTCGTCGCCCTCTCTCATTTGCGCGCTAAGAGGCTCTACCGACATGCTGAAATGGTTCTTCAATATAATGTATAGATCGAGCATATGCCGTTCGATCAGCAAATTTTGCGGCTCTTCACGGTTGATGACTATCTTCATCATTGAAGCAAGCAGTGAACGGATCCGATTATATTCCTTCGTTTTCTTTCCTTTCGAGGTGCTTGAGTCAAGCTTAAAGTTCATTCCATATTGGTCAACGCCGTATTTTTGAAATTGCTCGTGGCTGAATTGAAGAATAAGCAACTGCGCCTGTTCCTGCTTGTCCATTGAACGAACGAAATGAATTTCGTTCCGGTTTACAAGAAAGATATCCCCGACGTTCAGTAGCGTTCCTTGCTTGTCGATCAAGATTTCGATCGATCCCTTGAGGATAAACAAGATCTCAGTTTCCTCATGCCAATGGTATGGGAACAGTTCGAGAGACTGTGTGAAAATCTTGACCGGAATTTGCCCGCTCTGCTCGATGGCTTCGAAATGGAATTGCATGGTCTCACCTCTTCGAGTAATTGGCTTTCATGTTGTGACCATTATATAAGTCAGTTATGATTATTAGGACAGCGTAGGAAGCCTGCCAATGGGAACTTTCCAGGAATAATTATCCAGCGACCGTCCTGCGATGCGGCTCTTTTGCCACTGAAAACCGTGGAGAAACAAAATAGTCGTAATTGAGATGTGCAACAAAAGGGGTGTGATTCCCCGGCGCGTAAAGGCAGACCTGATGACGCCCATCCTATAGATGATAAGTGAAGAAAGCGAAACGAACAATCGAGGTCACTCCGACGGGAGTTGAGATTTGTCGCTTACCCTAAACAGGGTAAGCGTTGCTATGTCCATTTATGGATAGCTAATATGCAACTCCATCTCATTCACTTCTCTCGGCTCTCATCAAGGAGTCTGTGTTAAATACTTTTCAAGTGGTAATATTGACGTTTACTGTTGGACTTTCACGTCTCGCTAGTGGGCAATATAACGAAGGAACAAAAAGGCTAACACATAGGTGAGCCGCCAAATCAATATAGGTTCTTAGTGATTTTTTGAGTCAAATGCTCAATTCTTGGTATCATGACAGCATCGTCAATTATCGGAAGCTTTTCTGGCTTAAACAACTGAAGTTTCTTTAGATAATAATAATCAGTCAAAATCTGCTGAACAGTCAATTGATTCATCATAAGGTACTTCACATTGAACATGCCGCGAAGAATTTCATCCTGTGCGATAAGTAGTCTGCCATTGACCTCGTTGAAAATTCCTTTATGAACTCCTTCTTCGTAGAAAGCCAATAACTTCTGTTCTCGTTGCTTCATGGCTTCTCTAAATCGGTCATACCAATCGGGAAAACTGATTTCGAGTTCATTTAAGAAGACTTCTGTGAAATATTCAACAAGCGAAACAGACTGCTCGAATATTTGCTGAAATCGTATGCCGAAGCTTTGTTCCGAATCTAAGTGGGCGTTGCTCATTTCGTTCATATATTCAATAAAACCAGATACGATGAATCCGATTATTTCTTCTTTCGTTGAGAAATACTTGTATAATGTCGCCCTGCTAACCTCCATTACTTTGGCAATTTCCTCCATGCGAACGGATTGAAGTCCATTCTTTCGCAAGTAGGGAAACAGCTTCATGACAAGCTTAGCTTGGGTCTCGTGTCTTTTGCCTGAGTTCAAATCAATACCCCCTTGCATCCATTATACCTGTTATTCGCAAAGCGTCATACATAAATTACAAAATAGACAGTTTAATCATTTTTTGTATATCTTGTAATTGTTGTGTGATATGATGTACATCGAAGGTTAATTTATATTCAAGTGAGGTAGTCCAAATGAAAACAAGGAAGCTTGGTAATACTGGAATTGACGTTTCTTCGATTGGATTAGGCTTAATGGGTATGTCGCCGGGAATGTATGGTGTAATTGATGATGAAGAATCCATCAAAACCATTCATCGAGCGATGGAACTTGGTGTAACACTGTTGGATACTGCCGATACGTACGGGAACGGACACAATGAAGAACTCCTTGGTAAAGCGCTCAAGGGACGGAGAGAGCAAGCGATTGTTGCAACCAAGTTCACTTTTGGACCGAATTGGCAGTTCATCGGTGGTCATCCTGATTACGTAAAGAAAGCAATCGACGAGAGTCTACGTCGTCTTAATCTTGAATATATCGATTTATACTATCAGCACCGCGTTGACCCAAATGTACCGATTGAAGAAACAGTCGGCGCGATGGCTGACCTAGTCAAGGCTGGAAAGGTGAATTATCTTGGGCTTTCGGAAGCTGATGCATCGAATATTCGTCGAGCGCATACTGTACATCCAATCACAGCTCTTCAAACGGAATACTCCCTTTGGAGCCGTGACGTTGAAGAAGAAATTATTCCTGTCGTCAATGAGCTCGGAATTACATTTGTAGCTTACAGCCCTCTAAGTAGAGGCTTTATTACTGGTGAACTTCGTAAACCGGAAGATTTCCAACCCGATGACATGCGCAAACGCTTGCCGCGTTTCCAAGGAGATAACTTCCAAAAGAACGTTGATATTGTGGACAAGCTCGCAGAAATCGCAAAAGAGAAGAACTGCTCGGTTGCTCAACTGGCAATAGCTTGGACAGTAGCAAAAGGAGCGTTGCCGATTCCGGGAACGAAACGCCGCAAGTATCTTGAAGAAAACGTAGGGGCAGTAAATATTCAACTCACATCGGATGAATTAGACCGTATTGACGCTGTTAGTCCAATCGCATTTGGTGGACGGTATCCTGGTATGTAATTAATCAGTTGTCATAAGCGATATAGAAGGTATACAATCAAATGTTTATGAATAGGGATAAGCATTTCTGAATTTCTTTGTATTTTGGAGATATAACATTTAGGGCAAGTTTTGTATTAGAGTCTGCGTAAGGAAGTTTTGAGTGTGAAATTGTGTTTCAAATGAACCCCCCCTCCCCATCACTAGATAGTTATAAAGCCGTTAAAGTCGTCTGTATGAACCTGCACAGGGGACACGGAAGGAAGGATATTGTCGTCTTAAATATCGAACTCAAAACAAAGAACCTGCATTTCTACAGGCTCCTTGCTTTCACATTTAGAGTGATACGCTAATCCGTATCTCAAACGGATTAAACGATATAAGTTCTTGTCACTGGCTTTAGACAGGAACTTATATCGTTAAAAAAAAATGCCGCAACCGCGCGGCATCTATTGAATATATGTTCTTATCACCATACCCTGGTGGAATGAATAATGGTGGTTCCATTTGCTCCTCTTCTTGTTTGATCTGACCTAGATAGCTCCTCCAGTATTAAAAGTTGTTTATAAGGACATTTCTATATACCGCTCCTAAATGAAACAGCGACGAACCAAGACTTGATTTAAAAGTCTTAGACTACCGGTGTATCATTTACATTTACCCTTAAGTTCTCTGAATACCCCAGAGCGGGTCCAACTATGCGCTTCTTCTTTCTTCTAACTCTTTCATCATCGTAGGATAAATTTTGTCTAGCTTATAAATAAGCAGAAGAGCTGTAGTGATAATTAATAACGCAAATTGAACATAAATAAAACTTGCTTTGAAAGCGAAAATGGCTGAATCTGTTTGCGTAGCTGCATCAGCAACGTAACCCCCAGCAGATAGTAATGCAGCAACAATAGCCACACCGCCTGCTGTTCCGATCTTTGAAGCAACGCTAGACATACTATAGGTTAAAGCTTCTGCCCGAATACCCGTTTTCCACTCCCCGTATTCGATGGTGTCAAATACCATTGGGAATGCAGTGGCCATTAGTGTCCCCATACCTAACCCTTTAATCAAACTGCCAATGAGGACGACGTTGAAGTTCTCTGGTGCCATCAGCATGATGACAAAGCCAACAATGGATATACAGCAACCAACTAATGCAAAGTTACGCTTACCCACTTTTTTAATAATTGGTGCGCTTACAAGAAGAACCAGTAACATAGGTGCGAAAGATCCGAGCGTCAAGAGACTCATTTTTGTTTCATCGCCAAAAATATATTTACAGTAGTAGATGTTTATTCCGCTCATACCGTTAGTAAGGAAAAGTGTGATCGACAAGGCAAAAACAATCCACATATTTTTGTTTTTAAGCATAGATACGATTTTCATTTTTGTCGTAGCCTGTATGCCTGTCTCCGTTTTTGTGACGATTTGTACTCTTTCCTTTGTTCCAAAGAAGGTAATGAAATACATGATAACCGCAATCACTGAATAAATAATAAATGTTTTTTGCCAAGCTCCTCCGTCATCTCCAAAAGCTTTAACAAAACCTGTTGTTCCAACCATAACAACGACAGACACTAATAACGCCGTTAACATTCTGAAAATATTAAGAACTTGTCTTTCTTGTTGGTCTTGCGTAATAAGTGAATTCAAGGTTCCGTAAGGAATGTTAATGCAAGAATAAATAATATTTACTGCAAAATAAGCAATAGAATAGTAAACGATTTTTCCTGTCATGCTAAAGTCTGGTACACTAAATAGCGCTATTGTGAAAAGTCCGAAAGGCACAGCCATCCACAAAATCCATGGTCGCGCTTTCCCAAAACGTGTTTTTGTACGATCTACTAATGTACCAACAAGAATGTCAATAAAACCGTCGATTACCCTCGCCCAAAGAAGAATTGTACCCGCCACAGCTGCTGTTAAATGAGCGATATCTGTAAAGAAGAACAACATGAATGCGCCGACAGAAGCCCACACTACGCTGTTTGCACCATCTCCAAGCCCATAAGCAAATTTTTCACCTAGCTTGATTTTCCCATTATTCGTTCCCATAATAATACCCTCCCGATTGAAAGCGTTATCAATTTTGTAAAAAGAAGCTTGTTCGCTTCACGACACTGTAACCTAATTATTCAATTCCCGTTTGAATGGCTTTTAGGAATATAGTTGGCTAGTAGTTCATAGCCCATTATAGGATTTACAATGGAATAGCCTTGTATCTGAAACTGGCTACGCTTTGATGCTGCTTCTCCCATCTCCCTATAATCTGTCGGTGTCGTCCCTGTCGCTTTACGGAAAGAACGATAGAAGGATGCTAAGCTCATGAAACCGCATTCCTCCGATATATCCAGAACCGTTTGCTTGGTCCCCGTAAGCAGTTCCTTGGCATGGCTGATACGAACGCTGTGCAAATACTCTGCGAAAGAAATCCCCATTTTATCTCGAAAAAAACGACAAAGGGACGAAATACTCATATTTAGACTGTGCGCGGCATGATCCAATGTCACTTTCAACTGATGATTATTATTGATATAGGCAATAATCATACTTAATTGATCAAGATCGTGATTGCTCTTCTCCGATTCTGCTTTATGAGCAGGCTCGTAGCGCGTAGTCGGAACAAGTATCCAACGAGCTGATATAACAAGGACTTGATATAATATTGAAAGCCATCCTTTTTCAAGAACACTTCCATGCCGATTTGAGCAAGTAAAGATTGGAGTTGTGTGTAATCTTTTATATGAGATTGTTCAGTTTCAGCTGAATTTAAATGGAAACGGAAGTAAGCGGTTTTCCCATAGTCAGACTGATAAATAGCCGGATTGATTTGCAGAACTAACGCGTAATTATCCTGCTCCAAGCAATGAATAGAATGAATTGAATTACTGTTAAAAAGAATCATATCTCCCGTTTTCATCGTATATTTTTTATTATCGGAAGTAACCGCAAGTGTTCCTTTTAACAGAAATAGCACTTCAAATTCATTATGCCAATGCGGACTGGAATGTTCGATCCCAGCGATAAAGCACTTCATTGGCGCTTCTTTGATATGCTCAATCATTTCATACGAGTATTTGCTTTCCATGGGTAAAACCGCCCTCCTTTCATCATCCAGCCTTTAAAGTTTTACATAACTACAGCCTCGGCGAAAAATGCCCGATTGCTAGTTGCTAATGTAACCCCGTCTACAATCGTGAATTGACCATGTAAACGAATATCATCGGAAGCTGAACCGATCATGACTTCAATATCTCCTGCTTCAACGATCCAATTCATCTTCTTATTAAGAAATGCTAATTGGCTCATTTGTACATTGAAAGTAACGTTCTTGCTTTCCCCAGGCTGCAGCGTAATTCGCTTGAAGCCCGCAAGCTCCTTGTTAGGACGCACCATAGAAGCAAGCTTGTCTGTGAAATAGAGCTGTACGACCTCGTCACCCTCGCGATTACCGACATTGGTAACCTTGCAAGAGATTTCAACGTTTCCGTTACCTGCTACTTGTTCAGAAGAAGTTGTAAACTCCGAATAACTGAAATCCGTATACGACAAGCCATGTCCAAAATTATATAATGGTTTTCCTGTTTCATTGACATATCCATCTTTGTTGTTCATCATCTCAAAGCCTCGGCTAGCATAACCGCTGCCTTTTGCATAGCTATAGTAGGATGAACCTTGACCTGCGCTGCGAATACTCGTAAACGGGAGCTTTCCACCTGGATTATAATCACCAAATAGAACGTTTGCAATAGCTTGTGAACCGCTCTGTCCTGGATGCCAAGCTTCAATGATTGCTGGAATGTTTTCCGTAACCCATGCACTGCACAGTGGCCGCGGACTCATATGAACAACAATCATTGGCGTTTGGGTTGCATGAACCGCTTTAATCAGCTCTTCTTGCACCCCAGGAAGGCCAATATCTGAGCTATCAATTCCCTCACCAATCGAACAACCGAGTCCCCATCCACTTTTAGCCCCCATCACCATGATGACAAGTTCCGCCTCCAAAGCTTGCTCAATGGCTGCCTCAAAGCCTGAACGATCTGCGTCCATGATGCCACAACCTTGGGTATAGGTGACATGAGCAGCAGGAATCTTCGCTTCAATCGCTTGCTTCACAGTTGCGGACATCGGGTACATGCCTTGCAGCATCGGTTCTAACATTGGCATATCCAATGAACCACCATTTATATTCATCTCAGCAATATCGACACCAGCCATACCGCTAGTATCATTATTCGCCATCATTCTCATTCCCATTTCTACCATTGCAGGAAAGGTATATGCGCCATAATTACTCCGGAACAAATTACCGTTCGGCCCGATGACTGCTACTTTTTTAATTTCTTTGGAAAGTGGCAGCATCTGATTCTCATTTTTTAATAGAACGATAGATTCATTCGCAAGCTTTGCCGATAACTCATTATCTTCAGGTTGGTGGTAGCTTGCTTGGATTGCTTCATAGTCAGGATAAGGTTTCTCAAATAAACCTAGGCGGAACTTCAATGCCAGCAATCTACGTACCGATTGATCGACATCTGAAATGGGCAAGCGATCTTGCTTGACAGCCTCACGCAGAGAAGCGCCATAGTACTTAACCATAGGAAGTTCAATATCCATCCCCGCTTGCAACGCTTGTACGCCTGCATCCGTGATATCCTCAGCAGTATGAAAAGATTCGGTCAATCTTTCGATCGCCATATAGTCTGAAACGGTGACCCCTTTAAAGCCCATTTCGCCTCGTAATAAATCTGTTAAAATCTCTTTGGAAGAAATAATGGGCTCCCCATCAAGTGAACCATAGGAGTTCATCACAGATGCAAGATCAGCCATACGAATCGTAGCTTCAAATGGTTTGGCATGCACTTCACGAATTTCTCTACGCGTCAAATGCTGACTCGCCATGTTGAGGGCGCCTTCGGACATACTATAACCAAGGAAATGCTTCGCCGTTGCGGCAACACCTTCTTTTAGATCATCGCCTTGGATGCCCTTTACAAAAGCGACGCTTAAACTGGAAATTAAGGTTGGATCTTCCCCGTACGTTTCCCCAATTCGACCCCAACGAAGGTCACGTGCAACATCCATTACCGGTGAAAGCGCTTGCCGAATTCCGATGGATGTCATCTGCTTACGAATAACGTCGCCCATAAGCTGTACTTTTTCCGGATCCCAGGTCGCACCTAGTCCGATGGCGATCGGATAATTCGTCGCTTCTGCGAATATACCGCCCGATAACGCTTCTGCATGGATGAGGGCTGGAATACCTAAATCTGTTTCTTCAACTAAATATTTCTGAATTTTCTCTACCAAAGCGGCGTTTTCTGCCGTCGTTCTTCCGCCGACAAGTACTGCCACTTCTCCTATACCATTAGCAAGTTGTACTTCCAAATGCTCTAATACTCCAGCGACAGACATCACACAACCTAGTTGAGCAATCTTCTGTTCAAGTGTCATTCTCGACATCAAGTCCTCAATTCGTTCATCGATGGTTAGTTCAGGATTTTTATATGGAGCATTATTTACTTTTGGCATAAACTTGCACCTCCGAATTTATATGTTGTCCTACATGTATAATATATATTTAATCCAGTTTAAAATCGTTTCAAATCATGTCATTCACTATCTCATTTTCATGCAGATTTCTCAAATCCCGCAATCGCACAACCCGATAGAAGTATATGCTATGGCCAAGTCGCGAAAAAAGGTTGAACACTGGAGATTCCAGGTCCAACCTTTACTGATGGTACATTTCATTATGGCAAAGTCCAAATAACTCGCAAATTGTAGCCCCATTATCAAACGAATTGTTTCATTAACTTTCCAATACCCTGCTCCGTACGCTCATACCAATAACCTGGTATTGAACGCTCTATCCGCAATAGCGCCTCCAAATAATAATAATCCCCCCAAATCATGTAATCATCCAAACCAGAATTACCTCTTACATGGTAGGATCCATGCTTTAGGAGCCCTTCCGCTTCTTCACCGATCGTGGCATAACGTTCCACGAGCGATTTCATGACCTGCTCCAGTGCCACCGCAATCCATAAACGGTCTGGATCATCTTGCGGCATCAATTCTAGAAGCTCATGCATGCCACATGCTGTGATGGCCGATGCCGAACTATCACGGCTCGTTCCTGCCTCGATCGGCACATTAAAATCCCAATAAGCGATTGAATCTTCAGGCAAATGATCTATAAAATAGCGCAACAGCCGTTTCGAAGTCTCGAGAAACTTGGGATCACCTGTATAACGGTACGATAAAGCGAAACCATAAATACCCCAGGCTTGTCCGCGCGTCCATGTTGATCCGTCATGATATCCCTGATGTGTTCCTCCGCCGAGCGGAATGCCCGTTTCCTGATTGAAATAGAACGTATGGTACGATGAGTCATCTCCGCGCACCAAATAACGCCGCGATAATTCTGCTTGCTTATACGCGATTTCACTATATATAGGGTCACCAGTATGCTGCGTAGCCCAATACAATAATGGTAAATTCATTAAGCAATCAATAATGATACGCCCTCCGTTTTGCTCATCGCCTTCAGGACCCCATGCTTGCAAATAATGACCTTTAGAGCGCCATCTGGCTAGTAGAAGGTCAGCTGCCTGAAGGGCTAGTTGACATGCGTCCTTATCACCATCCACAATCCAACCAGCTAATGCTGACAAGCCATATAGAAACCCTATATCATGATGCTCCAGACAATTGCGCTGCTCCAACCTCTGACGGAAATTATCGATTTGTAACTTAGCTTGCTCTTTGAAATAAGCATCTCCCGTATATTCAAAGCTAAGCCAAACCATCCCCGTGTAAAATCCTTCTATCCAATCTATATTTTCCGACCATTCATACCGCTTCTCATTCGTAATATGTGGGAATTTCATCCCATTGTTTTCAATATTAGCACGTATTTTACCTACTGCATCTTCAATTGCTTTACTCCATACCATCTTAGAAATCCCCTTTTCCACGAAATGATTAAATTATGGCGACTATCTATCCTAGTTTCAATATAAACCAACATGTCCCTCGGTCGTATGAACAATGATTAGGCGGAGATATGGTGAATTGTTAGATCCAGATACTAGACGTAAACAAAGCCCTTCAGCGAACATCAGCTGAAAGGCTTTGTTAATTACATCAGGATTACTGTACGTACGTTGGAGCTTGATTGTCGCTTACTTGATTACCACTAAGAGTGACTGAAGGTGAGGAAAAAAGGAGTATGCCACATGCTTCATCGCTGCCGTTGTAATAGTTCTGCGATACGGTATTGTTGCTGATGGTTCCTGCACCTGCAACATTTAAAAACACAATGCCATTCTGCGCAATGTCCGAAGTTGGGCCATGTCCTGTTACAGTATTGCTTGTAACTGTACCTGTAATGTTACCCAGTACGAAAATACCGTTCTTCTGATAATCCGTAATGGTGGAATTCGTTACGACAACCGTTACTGCGGTTGTCCCCGTGTTATTGGCAAAAATTCCGTATCCGTATTGCATGCCCGGATTTAAAGTGTCATTAACACCTTTTACCGTCACATGGTCGATGGTTGCACTTGCGCGATCGATACCAATTCCAGAGATGCCATCAGGATAATTCATATCTCCTTTATTACGTCCATCAATTGTCATGTCTTGCAGTTTCACATTCACACCTGGTGAAACATACACGATTGGACGAATAGGAGCATCATACTGATTAACGAACCCTGTAAATCCATGAATTGCCGTATCTGGCGCTTGAATCGTGGCTCCATTACCTATAATCGTCAGGCTCTTAGTAATGTTCAACTGCTCCGTATACACGCCGCCAGAAAGCACGATCGTATCTCCATTCTGCGCGCTATCAATTGCCGACTGTATGGATTGCCCAGAAGGAATCGCTGAGACAAACGTAGGCTGATGTATTTCCGCGATTACATCTCCTGGAATGACTTTATCTACATATTGGAAAAAACCTTGTTTCGCTCCGGCAGGTGTGATTGTAAACGGAGGATAATCATGTACGTTGATGGTACTGCCCTGTACACTGTTGATCCGCATGCCGTAGCCAGATTGATCCCCCAATTTTGTTTGCAGCCAAAGTCCATTCAAAGAATTGTCGTTTGGCAAATTGCCATCAATCGTCAATGTGTTGGCGGGCGCTCCGTTTGCCACTGTTCCATTAGCAAGAGCTCCGTTATACGTGCTCGTTGTACCTGTAACCTTCACATTCACATCTGGCTTCCCTTGCAATGCAAAGCCCGGCGCTTGAATACTGCCTGCGCCATAAACGTACCCTTTCAGAATGGCGCCGCTCATCTTGTCTTTACGAATCATGGCTACCCGACCCGCAAATTGTACCCCATCCACCTCACGAACCGTTGTGTCGTTACTCAGGTAGATCGTGTCGATATAACTGCCAACATCAACGACAGCAACCTGGGTCATCGGATCCTGATCCGCAGTTTTCTTCCAAGTCACATTGTTGATGAGCGGCTGCTGATTACTTCTCCATGTTTCGTATACCGCACCGAATTCCGTCGTGTCGTTCGGATTCACAAGCTGTCTGCGTTGGAAATGCCAGCCTGGGAATGAATCCTTCAACGCAGCTTTATTATACGTCCACCGCAACGTTGGAATTCGGGAGAAGATGAGCTCATCGCCACTAATTCCATTCATGTAAGCACGTAACGAAGTTCCACTTGTTTTACCTTTCCAGGTGAAGTTGAAGTCGTTATTGCCATCGGCCGTCTGCGGGGATTTCATAGTGGCCCTACCATCCGGTAAACCTTCGGTATGACCCATTCTTGTCATATACGTATTCACATCCGCATCAGGTTGAGCAGTCAGATTCAGTGAAGTTGTCATATCCGTGTCTTCATCTTCTGCAGCTCTCATAAAGATCTGATGTGCTTCTCCACCCTTTAATCGGCTCAAGTCAAGCGTATAAGAACGGTTGCCATCCATATTGACCATCATGATCATTCTGCGTTTCGTGTCTACATTGTCCGTCACAGGGCCAAGCTCAGAAGCCTCTACCAACTGAATGGCTTTGCCATTTTGGTCGCCAGGATCGTAAGCGAGCATAGAAGCGCGTGTACTCATCCCGGAGGAAGCAATGTAATTGGCAGTGCTGGACCACGCCCAAGGCACGTTATGCATAGGAGCTGTCATTTGAAGATAACGATTAGCGACTGCATCATGCGGATAACCAGTATCCGGAATGACTTCCATTCCACTGCCAAAAAGATTTAGATTCAAATAGTCGGCATGTTGATGTCCACCTGTCGTATACGGTCCGCCTAGCCCATTCTGCGGAAATGTCAATCCTGCGTATGTGGCATCATTCGTATCGCCTTGCACGAGTGAGAACTGACCATAATTGTAAAGCTCAATATTCTTAATGTTTTCCGGCAATATGGGATCTTCAACCGACTTCAGCGCCGGATCCTGGTTCCATGTATCATTAATCGCTACAGGAGAACCGTCGGGAAGCTTCATTTGCTGATTGATCGTCAACCCTTTCGTATACAAAGGATAACGTGAACCTAAATTAAAAGCTGGTTCGAACTGTAGTTGATACTTGTTGTCCACATAACCAGCAGGATCCTTAAAGTTCTGTTGCAACATATCAAATGCACCTGTAAACAACTGTATCACTTGATCGTTGTAGGAGACCGTCGCCTCGTTCCAAAAGCCATCGGCGTAAACCTCTCGGTTGGATAGAAGCGAATCCACCCATGGCATGAAAAGTCTGATCATATCAGGGTCATTCAACACAGCTGCCGTTCCAAATACGGCACGAACGCCATAGGGGGCAATGTTATCATAGCCGCCAATACCTGGGCTGTAATAGTTAAACATATTCATTACGGCTGTGCGGAACCACCCTTCAACGAAAGCTCGCACATCCGTTCCCACGTATAGAGACTCCTGGACATTATTCCATTCAGGTGACGCGTATAAAATATCGTAAGCATATACGGCATCCACGGGAACGCACGCTGACTTAAAGAAAAAATTCTCTCCGCCTGTTAACGGAACATCTGGATACCATTTGGCTTCCTCTGTCAAAATAATAATCGCTTTATGTGCATAGGTCGCAGTTCCTGTTTTTGTGTAAAGTATTGCAAGCCTTCTTGCCATGGCCTCATAACTTCCGCGAACATCCAGAGCCGTCCGCGTATGGGCATCCGCCTTCGCCGCAGCTTGCAGCTCAGTGTCGGACATAGCCATGATTGGGGCTACTTGCTGCAGAAGTGTCGCATCCGACTCATTGGGAACTCCACCAAATCCGTACATATTACCAGGATTGGTAATTGGATGTTGTACGTCCGCGCTGCTATAATGCCCCATGACATCTTGCCAATTCTGTTTCTCCTCAAATCGCGGATCGTTGAACCAAGCGGTTCCTGGACCTGAGAATACCAACTGAACCCTTACACTGTCAGCGTCGGCCGGTGCCGTGAAATGATATAAAATCCTCCCTCCAAAAGCATTTTTGTCGGACACCAATGCAGGTGTCTCTTCCTCGACATCTAAATTGTCCACCTGCAGCTTTTCGCCGTTTTTCATAGAAGTAAGTACTGCTTTAATAACGGAAGTGGAGCTGCTTAATCCTTCTCCTCTCATGAATGAGCTAAAAGAGTAGCGTTTGCCAGGCGTGACTGGGAATTCTTTCGCGTACGATCCCAGGGTTCCGGTAGGTCCGCTGATCGTCATGGAAGCGATTGAATCGACGCTCTCGGATGCGTCCTCAGCAAATACAGGCAGACCAGTATAAGTCCATGCCGCCCATCCTTGCACCGTTTGTCCTGTAACGACAGGTGAGCTTAGGGGACTGATTATGCCCACCTTCATGTAGGCAACATAAGTTTTGTTGGAAGTGTTACTACTATTCTTATATTGAATTAATCTGTTTTGGGTAATCCCTACCCAGTTGCCCAAATCCAAATTGTTTACGTACAGTTTCCCGTTAATCCAGACACTGTAACGATGCTTGGGACTGTCTAAGTCAACAACAATATCGTACCATTGATTCGCTGCATAATTGTCAAGCACGTTACCTTGATAATCCTTAATTTTGCCGTCCGCATCGAAAAAAAGAAGCGTATCCCAAGCGGCAGTGCCTGTCGGCGGCGTCACACTCTTCATTTCAAAAATACTTCGTTTAGAATTCGTATTATTGAATTTCATGCGAGTGCGAATGCTAAAATGATCCGTTTTGTTAAGACCGCTTTTAAATGTGCCTAAATCCCCTGTGATCGCTTCCAATTGAAATACATTTGAATCACCATCATTGATAATTCCAGCGCTTGTCGCTCCAGATGTTGTTGCAACCGTGCCTAAAAATAGGGAATCGATCGTTGTTACGTTACTGCTTACCGGCGGTACGAAGGTGTTAAAATCAAGATCCAGATAGTTGCGACTAGCATTTACCGGCTGAATTGCAGCGCTCAAGGTTATGTCAAGTGTAGCGGTAACTGAAGGATTGTCGACAGACGCTACAGTAATCGTCGTCGTTCCTGCCGCCACCCCTGTTATGACTCCCTGATTGTCCACCGTTGCAACACTCGTATTGCTGGAACTCCAGTTGAAGTTGGTCTGTGAGGTATTGGATGGATTTTTGACAAGCGTCAAAGCCTTCGTTTGATTCGCATAGAAGTTTCCGCTTAACGGCTGAATCGATAGTGATGTCAAAGGGACCGGATCGATAATTGTGCCCACCTTCATATAGGCAACATAAGTTTTGTTGGAAGTGTTGCTACTATTTTTGTATTGAATGATTCTATTTTGGGTAATACCAATCCAGTTGCCCAGATCCAGATTATATACTTTCAATTTCCCGTTAATCCATACACTATAACGATGCTTGGGACTGTCTAAGTCAATATCAATATCATACCATTGATCCGCAGCATAATTGTCAAGCACGTTACCTTGATAATCCTTAATTTTGCCATCTGCATCGAAAAAAAGGAGCGTATCCCATGCGGCAGTGCCTGTCGGTGGCGTCACACTCTTCATTTCAAAAATACTCCGTTTGGAATTCGTATTATTGAATTGCAAGCGAGTACGGATGCCCGTATGATCCGTTTTGTTAAGACCACTTTTAAATGAGCCTAAATCTGCCGTAACTGCTTCGAATTGGAACACATTCGTGTTATTTGTATTGATAATTCCAGCACTAGTTGCTCCAGACGTTGTTGTAACCGTACCCAGAAACTTGGAATCAAACGTTGTTACGTTGTTACTTACTGGCGGTAAGAAGGTGTTAAAATCAAGATCCAGGTAGTTAGCGTTGAAATTTATCGGTTGAAGTGCAGGGCTCAAGGTCAAGTCAAGTGTAGCGGTAACTGAAGGATTGTCAGCGGACGTTACAGTAATCGTCGTCATTCCTGCCGCTACCCCTGTAACGACTCCCTGACTGTCCACCGTTGCAACACTCGTATTGCTGGAGCTCCAATTGATATTGGTTTCCGTTGTATTAGATGGATTCTTAACAAGTGTCAAAGCTTTCGTTTGATTCGCATAGAACTCTCCGCTTAACGGTTGAATTGCGAGCGATGCCAATGGCACAGGATCGGTAATTGTACCAGCTTTAAAGCTTGCGACCGTTACCATGCTAGGCGTTTGTGCCGTATTCTTATACTGGATAATTTTACTTTGCGTTACACCGACCCAAGAGGTCGTCGCACTATTCAGGTCGAGATTGTCAATGACGATCGAACCGTTGATCCAAACGCTGTACCGATGGTTAGGCGTATCGACATCGTAAATGATGTCATACCATTGATCCGCTGCATAAGTGCCAAGCACGTTTAATTTATAATCCTTTATTTTCCCATCGCTATCAAAAATGAGCAAATTGAGCCATGAAGGTGATCCTGTCGGCGGGTTCATGCTTTTCATTTCGAAAAGGCTTCGCTTCGAATTCGTATTATTAAATTTCACGCGGGTTTGGATACCGAAGCGATCCGTTTTTTGGATGGCGCTTTTAAATGTACTAATGTCAATGGTATCCGCTTCTAAATAAAAGGATCTTAAACCATTTGCATCCGTCACAAGTCCTGCTGCATTTTGACCTGATGTGGGTGTTACTGTTCCCAAAAGCTTCGCTTCCACCGTATAAGTGCCATTAGTAACCGTTGGCGTAGTCACGTTAAAATCAACATTAGTATAATTGCCAGATACAGTTACAGGTGGTCTGCCCCCTGCTGCCGAAGCTGTACCAGCAATAGGCACAACTGTTGCAAACATTAGCAACGAAGCAATAAATAGCATTACGTATTTCCTTAATCTCATAAATAATCCCTCCTGTCATAGATTATGAAACCGCTTACCTTTTAAGTAAACCAAAATTGCCCATAACGAAGTATGGACAATTGTTAGATATATCTATGGAGAATATTAAGTAGATAAGCTGGCATTAGTGACTAGATCTGATAACTAATCGAAACCGGAATTTCATGTCCTCTTCAAACCACATTCGGAAATTAGTTCCCCACACGTTATTATGTAAATTGAAGTGAAACCCACCATCGAGAGGCGCAAAGGAATTGTCGAATTGCAGTAGCCTTCTTTCACCTGGACATACAACAGGCGCATCCATCGACTCAATCGAGAAACTTCCATCGGCGCCTTCATAGAAGACCCCTTTGCCTACAGCATGCATATTCCTGTTACCGTTTTTCACAACATGTAACGGCGAAATCTGGGTCCCCAGCTTATCCATCGTCCACCTGTTGGGATTATTTACAGCAGGTATGAATGAGAACCAACTTGCTTCTGGCAAGCGGCAGGCCGTTTTATCCATCCAAGTCAATTCTGCATCGATCGTAGCATCATTGCGATGAAATGTATATACAATCGCGAGCTGTTGAGGAGCTCCATAATGACTGCAAGCCTCGGGTTGCATCTCTAATTGCGCGTATACTTTATCGGCAGTAGGCAATCTCCCTATACGCAGACTTCTTAGTATTGGCTTATACAGCTTATGCGCTGGTTGAGGCTCTGCAAATTCAAATCCAGGCTTGCCGTGGTCAGGATATGCCCAAAAATAATGTTCTTTCATGTTAATGGTATATTCATTCATATAGCGATCGTAATTTTCTTTTCCGAACGTTTCATAGCGGAAGACACCGAGTCTATATTCATCATTGGCCCATACCTTCTTATTCGTATCAACGAGTTGATTAATCGAACCATCCGTAGCGAAGCTTACACGAAATTGTCCTACTTCATAGCAACGATTCGCTTTTAGGTGCTTAATATTCTCCACCGCATCAAAATGTGACCAGTTATCTGGATGCATGCTGTCTAACGCTTTTCTCGCTTCGATTTGCAAATCCAACCTTAGTGCTGATATCGCTTGATCCAGGTACTCGCGCTGTTCCTGCCATGAACTTTCAAAGTACGTATAGCTGCGTTCATTGTGAGCCTGTCCTTTTGCGAACGCCAATTGACGATTTGATTTCTCTACCCTAGACATAACCTGATCGGCAGCTCTTGCCGCCTTGAAATTCGCTGAAGCGTAGTTGTCGTAATCGCCTAAATACTTTTTCTCATCCAAGCCCCAGGTATGCTCTGGAATCAACATCAAACGATTGCAAAACCTTCCGTAGCTTTCACTTTGCGGATCCAGCGAACCCGAAGCTACCCACTGATCTCTTAATCGAAGCAGCTCCCGATAATGCGCTACTTTCATCGGATCTGATGCAGTGCCTTGAATCCAACTATCTCCGATTTCTTCACAGACAACAGGAAGCGAATCTTTGAATGGCATTAGTCTCTCAGCAAAATGATCAAGTGTCGATGCTGCAATTTCCGCTTCTGGGTATTCAGATTGCAATTGGATGTAGAGCTTCTCTATTTCTTCCAGAGAAGAAGGGCCGCAATTATCACCGGTATGGGCAAAATAGAGCGCGTCTTCCAGACCTTCCACTTTTAATGTTTGACCATAATCTGAGGCGTAGTTTACGATCAATTCGGAGCCGTCACTTGCTCTCCAAACAAATACTTCCGGCACACAAGGTGGTTTGCTTGAAGGATTAACACCTATATGTAAATAACGAATACCATATTTAGCTAAAATAGGCACCATAGCGATCGTATGTCCAGGGACATCTGTCATTTTCGCAGCTATGGTATGCTTTTCAAACTTTTGATCCAGCTTTTTGGAAATCGATAAGCCGTACTCCAACAAATTTTTATCCATTAGCTCTGTATGTGTCGTAAATGGCAGGCCATGCCAAGCGATATCTCCTCTTACAATGGCCTGCTCCATGCGAACCCTTTTTTCTTCAGAAGCCGTTTGCAAGTATTCCTCAATTAACCAGGAGCCCACCGTCCATATAAATTTGGAACGACCGCCTTCTATGACCATCTTCTCCGATAATTCCAGCGCCTGCGGAATAAACACATTCATATATTTATCAACTACGTTAGCAGCTAAGTCAGTGAAACCAATATCCAAATGTGTTTTGAATATCACATGTAGTCTTTTAACATTTTTCATAAGATAAGTCTCCTCTATTCGTAAAAATATTCTATTAATGCTTTACTCCCCTTGAGCCGCTTCCGGCAAGATTGTGACCGATTCGCCCTTCAGCAACTGAATCTGATAAGTACCGTCTGCTGACACCGTTATCGGCATTTGTTTGTTTTCTTTTTCCAAGATCAACCACTCGGTTCCAAACACGTTCTGTACACGCACAACAGCATCCTTCTCAGCTTCCAGTCGAATGAATTGCAGCTTGCCCTTGCCCCATTCTGCTGATACCAAGCTCCCTAGTCCCCCTCTTAACCGCTCAAACTTGATGTTCTCCCTCTTCCACTCCGCAGGAACAGCAGGGAAAACCCGAATGACTCCATCATAATTCTGCAGCAGCATTTCCTGTAAAGCGTCCGCAGCAGCCATATTGGATTCGAGCGTAAATGGACGATAGTGCCATGCGGTAATACCACGTTTGCGATAATCACCATTCAAGTGAAATCCGTTTACCGAGCAGAGATTTTCCCATAGCAGCTTCAATTGGTACAACGCAGCCTCGCCATTGCCTTGACGCGCATATAGATTCGCCATCCAAGCAAAAGAAAAACCGACCCAGAGTCCCTTGCCTAACTCTTCAAGATTTCTAATCGTACTGTCGATGATCAGTTTCTCTCTTTCTGATCGGTGGTAGCTCAGTAGATTAAGCGGATAAATCGCCATGGCATGTGACAAATGACGATGGCTTTCTTTCAACGATTCATCTGGGCTCAACATCAGGACATTGTTTTCGTTCACTGCCAGGTCAGGCAGCTGCCCGCGAATACGGCACCAACGCTCCGCCTCTCCCTCCTTGTCCAATAACAACGCCATTGTATGCAAGGTTTCAAAGAAATAGTGCAACAACGCCAAATCGTTGTTACTGTTCGGAGTCAGCCAAGCTTCCAGCGTATCATCGTGAATTTCCGGTGAGCTTGACAGGGGAAGGCGCAATTTACCGTCTGTTCCTGGCGTTAGCCAGCGAAGGAGACATGCAGCGGTTTCACTGAAATAAACATAAGCCCTCTGCTCCAGGAATATATGGTCACCCGTGTATTTCCAATAGTGGTCAAAAGCTTGACATAGCCAAACCTGATTGATCAAATTTGTGCAGTACATCGCCCATCCGCCGATGGATTTGCCTTCCATACTCATGACGGAAGGTAAACAAATACCTGGCGCATCGAAAAATGACTCGGCAAATTGCTTAGCAGCAGGCCGAAGCTCCCACAGGAAATCCAGAAAGCTTTCACCTTCCTCCAGATGGTTCGCTTTTAAGTAATGCCAGTAGCTGAGCTGCGTATTCAAATCGTTATGATAATCGCCTTTCCATGGCGGGAGACGCCCCTCATCGGCAGTCCAAACTCCTTGGAGAGGCATAGGTGGAGACCCTTTGCGCGAGCATGACCCCAAGAAGTAATTCGTCAAATACCATTGATTTTCCGTTTCCTGATCAGGAAGCGTGATAGAGCTCTTCGCCCAGAATGATTCCCACCACTTACTGTGACTCTCTACAATCGCTTCCCATCCGGTCCGTAACGCTCGAGATATGTCTTGCTTCGCTTGAATCAACCAATCTGCTCCATCTTTATTGGTCACGATTTTATATGCGAGTTCCAACTGATCGCTGTTCACCATTTTGCTACCCACAACGATGGCGAACTCAAGTAATTCACACGTTTTTTGACGATAAATGATCCATCCGTCTTCTTCGAGTACCTTTGGGTCCGGATATTGCAATAATGCCAAACTGTCCCACGCCACATTCTCTTCTCCATCCGGAGCCGAGTAGGATGGCGGAACAATAGATACAAACGGCAATTCGGCATTTCCCGATACCCGTACATAGCCAATCCCATCTTTTGCATGCAGGATAGCCCTAACGAGGCATTCTGAATCACCAAATTGAAGCTTGGATTCGCCAATGGCAGTCGATAGATTTAAACGAAAATCCATCCGATCTGCTTTCCTACCCCAGGTGAGCTCAATTCTGCCGGCAGGAATTTTCGTCGGCGTTACCGTAAACCGATTGAACTGGTATCTCTTCCGGATCGCATCCATATCTTTCCGCTTCACCAGCTCGATTAAATTAGCGTACGTATAATCTTCAGCTAACGCCTCTGGCGCAAGTCTGTTATCCCACAAATCTCCGCGGTCCAAACTCAGCTTGAGCGGATGACCATTGCCCCACATCAAACAGCCTGTCAATCCGTTTCCGAGAGGCAGCGCTTCGTCCCAGCGACCGATCTCCCCAGTAATCAACAAATCATGTTGCTTTGTCGGCATTTTTAATAAATGTGTCATATTGGTACTCCTTCTTAATAGTTGAAAGCGTTTTATTATATATAAAAAATAAACGACTTCTCCATTTTTAGGTATGGATAGTCGTTAGGTTCAGATATGGATAACCGTTAGGTCTGATACTTTTCATCATTGATAATGATTGGAACGGAACTGTGTCGGCGTCAGATTAAATGACTTTTTAAATATTTTGGCAAAGTAAAAATAATCACTATATCCCACCTTCTCCGCCACTTCACTGACAGTGAGCTCCGTTTCTTTCAAGAGCAGACATGCCCGATCTAGCCTTATTTGCAGCAAATATTTCGTGAAAGTCGTTTGCAGTTGCTTCTGAAACAGTTGACTCACATAGTTAGGATTAAAACTAAACTGCTCTGCAAGATGGTGAATCGTTAAATTTTCATAGTATCGTTCCTTGATCCAGTTCACAAATTTGGAGGTAGTCTCACGGGAATCCACTGTGTCAGGACGGGAAGAGCTTTCCCATTCCAGCTTTTGCACAATCAACGATTTAATCGATGCAAGCATGGCTTCAACAGTTGGATACATCTCCATAAGCGCTTCATAAGAGTGCAGATATGGCTCTTCATCCTCATCATACTGATAGACAAACGACATCATCGCGTTATAGAATCGATAAGCATCTCTAATCGTAAGCTTCCGTAGCGCCGCCTTATGCTGTATGTCATCCAAACAAATGGAAATCTCCGGCATATTCTTTAATCGGATCGCCTCATACAGCTTCATAATCAGCTCTTGTAAAGAAGCATCGGAGTTGGCTGATGGCAGCATCTCCCCATTTCGCCCAGTTAGGAAGGGGTCGCAGGATTGCTCCGTTGCAGTTTGAATTGCATCAGCCAAGTCATTCACATTCGTGAAAGGTTTGGAAACCCCTATCCCCTTCGAACCATTTGGCAATTGAGATACGAAATGATCCAACGAATCCACTGACATGACATAAGCAGAAGTAAATTTGCCTGTGCGGATCTGAACAACGTTCGTATGATGTGCTCCCGACGTCAGTCGTTTATCTTCACTGCGAATGATCACAACGCAAAGTTTAGTGTCTTCGTTCATCATTAACCCAGATCTGCTTAAAATTCGGACGATTTCTTCATTCGCTTCGGATGTTCGGCTGAGAACCAATCCCATCAACTGCGATGCATCCGCTTCTTTTCTATTTTTCCACCGTTTAATCGCCGCTACCAATACAGGGCTTATCTCTTCTTCATCAAATGATTTGAGAATATATCCTTCAGCCCCAAGGTGCAGAGCTTTCTGAGCGTAGGCAAATTCGGAATGTCCGCTAATAATAATGAATTGGTTTTCCAGGCCAGCTTTGCGGACTTTCTCGATCAACTCCAACCCATCCATACCAGGCATGCGTATATCGGTGAAAACAAGATCAGGTTTTTTTTCTATGATTTCACGCAATCCATCGTTGCCATTGTAAGCTTCACCAATCACAGTCATGCCATAGTGCGACCAGTCAATTTTAGCCTTAATACTCTGCAGCGTCCAATACTCGTCGTCAACTAAAAATACGTTCATCTCTCACACTCTCCTGAGGCAATGTTAGTAGAACTTTGGTGCCTTCGTGCTCCGTACTGTGTATCGTTATACCGTACTCAAAGCCGTACTCAACCTTTAGTCGTTGATTAACATTCGAAATCCCAATTCGTTGCTTGTTGCCCACCAACATCCCGCTTAATTCCTCATCCGATCCAATGTTTAATCGTTGTTTCAGCTCGTGCAATCGTTCTGTACGAATGCCTACGCCATCGTCTTTAATAAGAATTTCTACGTCGCCATATGGGTTTCGTTTAGCCTCAATCCATAAATTACCCTTCGTCGATTTCATCTCAATGCCATGAAAGATCGCATTCTCGACGATCGGCTGCAAAATCATTTTTTTCACAGGAAATGAAAGCAATTGTTCCGGAATATCATAGTGAACGTCAAATCGATTTTGAAAACGAACAAGTTGTATGGAGATGTAATGCTTCACAATCCGTAATTCTTCGCTTAAACTTACCGTCTCTTCCCCTTTAATGCTGTACCGGAAAATTTGGCTTAAAGCCGCTGTCATCCGTTGTATTTCATGAACACCTTTAACTGAGGCAATACCTTGTATGCATTCTAACGTATTATATAGAAAGTGCGGGTTGATCTGGCTATTTAAATAGGCAAGCTCCGCCTGCTTTTTCAAAAGTTCTAACTCATAGATGCGTGAATTGGTTTGAAGCACATGCTGGGTCAGTTCATTCTTTTCATTCATTAATTGATTGAATTTAGTCGCCATTAGACCAATTTCGGCGTAACCTTCCAGTTGCAGATTTTCCTGATCCTTCAGTATATCTTCATTTTTACTTTTGATATTATTTACATACTTCACAAATGTTTTAATAGGCTGCATAATATTGTTTCCGATCGCCAAATACGTGCCATACATGAGAATAATCATAATTCCGACAAGCACGGCGGTAATAAGACGTAGCTGCCCCATCCCTCTATACAGTTCTGAATTCGGAATTACGCTTACTAGTTTGAATCCAAAATCAGGAATATCTTTCGTACGAACGACCGAATTATGTACCGATATATCTTCCCATTTCTTGCCGATACCCAATTGATTATTGCTAGAAATGACAACATCGTCCGTATCAAGCACATAGTACATACCAGCCGTTCTATTCGACTCAATCTGCGGTATAATCGTTTGAGTATCCAACAGAATAAATAGATGTCCGATCTCCAGACCATATCCCAAACCGGAATTGACGCCTCGAATTGGAAGTTCTGCAACCACATAATTAGCCGTACTCTGCTTAAAATAAAGGTTGTTGATGCCACGAAATGCAACTTGATTGGGCTTATCGGAAACGCGATTGATGATAGCTTGAAAAGCTGCGCGTGTAGAAGGATCATACCCCACGTTGTAATCGTTTCCAAATTTCCCGATAAGCACAAAGTCAACAATACTTCGATTTAATGGTTTCACATTTTCTAATGTGGACACCATACTCTGATTCAGCAGAAATCGATTCGTAGGATCTTCTTCCATCAAGTATCGTTGTACCAAGTCATTATACGCTGTCGAAGTCATAATTCGGTTTACAGCATTAAAATTATTTTCTATGGTTTTGCTGACATTAACCAATAGTTCGTTTAAATATTCGTCATTTCTTGCCGAAATCGTTTCCGACATCTGCCAGTAGCTAAATGCTTGCGTCAACATAATAAATACAGTCGAAACTAGGATTAAGATCATCAATTGCGTCTTAATTCCCCACTTCTTAAATGCCCGGTACATACTTCCACCCCCAGACCAAGTATACCAAGATTCAAGAAACGAATAAACCTATGCCCATCGCTTGATGGGCATAGGTTAACTGAATTATTTAATACCTTGTTTTGCAGCAATATCGTTGACTTCTGTAATTGCGTCATTAATCACTTTCTGATCAAACTGAGCGATCTGTTCTTGCCACATTTTTACAGGATCATCTTTGCCAAGTACAACTTTGATCAGTGCTTCTCCCCATTTAAGTGTTCCTACTTTAGCTTTTAAAGGTGAATTAATACCTTCCACGGCAAAGTTGATTGGAATCGGTTTTGCATTTTTAAGTAAATCGTCGTACATTTGGGATGACATATCGACAAACTTCGCAGGAATGTTTAATTTCCTTACATCTTTCGAACCATTAATTCCCAGGCTTACTCCGTTCAAGTAAAAGAACGCACCAGTACTTTTGTATGCAATTTTTTGCAGTGGAACAATTTGATTGTTCTCTTTCTTGAAATCCGTACCTTCAATGCCATAGTTGAACAATTCTTTCCCTTTCTCAGACAAGTTATACTCATTTAGTCTCAAGATAGCATCCAACTTAGCGTCATCGACACTCGTGTTTACATAATTGATATTAAAGAAAGAACCTCCGTAGAAGCGGTAGAGATTGTTGTCCGGAGCAGTCCAACCAGGCAGGATTGCGATTGAATCTTCCATCGGTTTATCATGCGGGAATTTATCCCATTTATCTTTAAGTCCTTTTAGAGAGCCTTCGGAGATTTGTATATTTAGAGCACCTACCATTCCTTGAGCGAACTTATCGCCGCCTTCACCGACTTTGAGAAGAGCAAAGTCTTTATCCAGTGCGCCTTCCGCATACAGCTTACGGTATTTCGTCACATAATCGCCCATGCCTTTGGAAGCCCACGAGTACATCCATTTACCATCTTCTTGCATCCATCCACCAAGGTTCGGAACGGCACTGCCTAATTTTATCGTTGTCGTCAGAACATCAAGAAAGTTTGTCGTGAGTCCAATCGTATCATTCTTGGCGTTGCCGTCCGGGTCTTTCTCGGCAAATGCCTTGAACATAGCCAGATATTCATCAAACGTTTTAGGTGTCTTGATCCCTAACTTATCCATCCAATCCTTACGAACCACATATCCGCGATCAAGCGCCCACTCATCCGGCGAAAACTTCGAAAGACGAGGAAGTCCGTAAAATTTCCCATTCACTTTCGTTGCCTGAACTTCAGGTGAATTCATAAGTTTGTTTAAGTTCGGATATTTGCTATACAGTTTCTCAGGAATTTCTCTGACTAGCCCTTGCTGAATCCATTGGGATGCAGTAGGCCCATTAGTTAGTTCATAGGTCAACAAATCTGGCAATTGTCCAGAAGCCGCCCAAAGCTTAACCTTTTCGTTAACACTATCAGCGCTAAAGCCCTGTGGCTTTAATGTAATGTTTACTGCTTTTTGAACCTGCTGAAGCATCGCATCTTTATCTGCTTCCGCCAAGGCTTTGTCAACATCGATCGAACCAAACGTGATGTCATAGTGCTTATCTGATGAAAGGGTTGGTGCTGCCGTTGAAGCATTAGTTGCTGGTGAAGCGCTTACTGAAGCTGTTGCACTTGGCGATGATGCAGCATCTTTATCGCTTCCGTTCCCACAAGCAGCTAATAGGGAAGCTGATAACGTCATGACAGATGCGGTCGTTACAATCTTAAGGAGTGATTTCTTTTGTGTCTCTTTCATTTGAAAATCCCCTTCCATTTCTCATATTATATTTTAAGACATACGTCTCAAAAACAAAAGTGTTTACTCCTTAACGGAGCCAATCATAACGCCGGCAGTAAAATACTTCTGAAGCCACGGATATACGAGTAAAATCGGTAAGGTCGTTACAACCACCATTGCCATTTTTAAGCCATTGGTATAAATGGCTGCATGATCGGAAATTTCCGTAGCAGCTAGGTCAGAGTTAGCGAGTACACTAGCACTTGCAAGCATTTCTCTTAAGTACAGTTGCAGTGGAAACTTGGATGAATCCTTTAAATAAATCATGGCATTATACCATTCATTCCAGCGCTCGACCGAGTAAAATAAACATATTGTAGCAAGCGTAGGCATGGAGATCGGAAGCACAATACGAGATAATATCTGAATATCATTTGCGCCATCAATTTTGGCTGATTCCTCGAGAGCATCCGGAATCGTTCTAAAATAACTCATCATGATGATGAGATAATACGTATTCACCGCAATTGGTATGATCATAGCGAGTAAACTGTTCAAGAGACCGTAATTCTTCATCGTCAAGTATGTCGGAATAAGCCCGCCGTGAAAAAGCATTTGGAATATAACCAAACCTATGAACAGCTTTTGACCGGGCATATGCTTCTTCGTTAAGGCATAGGCACCGCAAGTTGTAATGATCATATTAATTAGCATACCCACAATCGTAACAAAGGAAGAAATGCGAATGGCCGACCAAATTGCTTTATTTTCAAATATGACCTTGAATGAAGTAAAGTTAATTGTTGTTGGAATTAGATAGATCGGTTGCTTTGCAATCGCCGCCGGCGTGGCAAGCGACTGCAGCACCACATTATAGAAGGGAACAATCATAATCAGCGCTGCCACAATCAATATGGCATGAATCCCATAATCAACTACATTAAGTTTGTGCCGCATTAGAATAACCCCCCGTGTCCTCTAGATTTCACAATATAGTGGGCAATTAACAGCATTGCAGCATTGACTCCCGACTTAAATACCCCAACTGCAGTGGTAAACCCAAAATCAAGTCCTAGGAAGAATGTCGCACGGTAAATATAAGTATCAAGCACTTCCGAACTTTCCCGTACAGCTGCATTATCCATATTGTAAATTTGATCAAAGCCTGCTCCGCCCATAATATTACCAAGCGCCAGAATGAGAAGGATAAGCACCGTACCTTGCAGCGCCGGCCATGTAATCGCCTTCATACGATGCCAGCGATTCGCGCCGTCTATACTTGCTGCTTCATACAATTCAGGATTTATTCCAGCCATTGTAGCGAGATATAGAATCGTCCCCCAGCCCATTTCCTTCCATATGTTCGATCCGAATAGGAATCCTTTGAATTTACCTACATCTAGTAACCATTGCTGCTTATCCAGCCCGATGGCTTGGAAAATCTGGTTCAATACCCCCATATCGCTTAAGAAATTCATCATGATGCCTGAAATAATAACCCATGACAGGAAATGAGGGAATGTGTAGACGGTTTGGTAGAATCGTTTCAGCTTCTTCGATACCACTTCATTAATCAACAGTGCCATGATGATGGGTACTGGAAATTCGAAAATCAATCTTCCGAAAGCGATTATAAATGTGTTTTTTAAAACTTTCATAAACTCAGGCAACCGGAACATTTCTTGAAAGTTATCTAGTCCAGTCCATGGGCTCCCGGTTATTCCGCCCTTAAAGCTATAATGCTTAAAAGCCAATATGACCCCGTACATGGGAACATATTGAACTAGTATAAAATACAACATGGCTGGGAGCACAAGGATATACAAATACCTAGCATCCCACAATCGCTTCCGCAATCCGCTCGAAGCCTTCCTAACCACAGCTTCTTCCTTCGGAACCTCCACTGATATCGCTTTCATATCGGCATCTCTCCATCTCTTTATCTTTAATTTGATTATAAGAGATCAGATTAATTCGCTGTATGGCATAGAAACAGATGAAATATGGAGAGAAATTAGATGTTTAGGCAGATAGCCCTACTAACTTATCCATTCAAAAAAGACATCAACCTGTTAGGGAAGATGTCCTCTTATTCATTGTTGGATGGCAAGGTATTATTCCGAAAGCTTATCTTCAATCTGCCGACGATAATCCCGCAAATTAACGACTTGCTTCGTCAAACGTGAATTCTCGGCGGCGAACGCCATCAAATGACTTTGCAAGGAAACCTCTGCTGAGGTGAGACTGCTGCTAGCATCCGTTCTCAGCAGCTTAAGAAAGTCTTTGACAATCCCTCCGTCGCCGCCGCCATGCCCGATATGGCCGTCTGATTTATTGAGCGTAATCGTTTCTTTGAATCCGGTATCGAACCGGTGAATTTCAATTTCATCTTTTTCCATCGCCGCCCGTATCTCACCCTTGGTGCCCATCAGCTTGATCGTTCGACTAATCTCATTCGTAAAGGCGCTCATTATGAAGGAAGCCGTTACATCATTCGCAAATTCCATGTTCACGACTTGGTGGTCGACTACATCATTATCGCAGTGGAACACACATCGGCCGTATGGCCCCTCCTGCAAAGCCTTCAATCTTCCCTCGTAGCTCCAATCATCCGAGATCGCATAGGACCACCATTTTAAGTTTTCTGTTAAATACTGATTAGGTGCATAATATTCACATTCGTCTGCCGCTGGACACCCATCCAAGCAGCGTTCAGTTGCCCCCGCCGGTGCGTTCTTCGCTTTAAAATACGACAATGAACCAAAGGATGATAGATTTACGCATTCTGCCCCAATAAGCCAGGAAATAATATCAAGATCGTGAGAAGACTTGGATAGAATCATAGGGCTCGAATTCGCTGTCACACTCCAATTACCTCTTACGTAACTATGCGCTTGGTGTAAGAAACCAACATTCTCGTTATGCTGAACCGTGACGAGTTCTCCGATTGCATTTTCATCTAATAGACGTTTAAGCGTCTGGAAAAATGGCGTGTACCGGAGCACATGACAAATCACCAGCATCCGTTCATACTTGTCAGCAGCTTGTACCACTTGTACACAATCACCAGGATCGGTAGCCATCGGTTTTTCCAGCATGACATGGTAGCCCGCTTCCAGTGCGCGAAGTGTCGGAGCAACATGCAGCTGGTCCTGTGTGCAGATAAAAACGGCATCAGCACGCTTGGGTCCTGCAAGCAATTCCTCCCAGCTTTCAAAGCATACTGTTTCATCTAGTTCAAACATTTCCCGCACTTTGTTCCTGCGTGCTTGATTCGGATCGGCGACGGCAACAAGCTCCGCCTCCATCCGATGTTTGTGAACATAATTGATATAATTCAATCCACGCATGCCGGCACCAATTAATGCAATCTTGATTTTTGCTATTTCCATGTATATGCTCCTTTATGGGTTTTCGACTGCTTGATCTTCAAACAGTGACTCACCTACTCAATCTGAATGTATACTTTATCGTTTTCAATCTTTACTTGATAGGTCTTGAGCGCAACGCACACTGGAGCTCGCTTCGCAGCACCGCTCGTATAATCGAATCGTCCATTATGCTTCGGGCATTCAATCATATTGCCCATTACAAGTCCATTCGCTAAATGAAATTTCCCGTGTGTGCAGTAACCGTCAGTCGCGTAATATTCGCTATCAGCCGAGCGATATACGGCGAATGTCCGGTCTCCATAATCGAATCGGATAACGTCTTCTTCGTCAATATCATCCATTTCGCATACTTCAATCCAATTCCCAATAAGATTCATGGACTTTACTCTCCTTTATTCGTAGCGTACCTCGCCCAGTCTCTTAGACGACAATACGAGGTACATCTCCCGAGTATTCGCTGCTATCCATTTTCCCAGCAAATTCGCCATAGCGCGGAACGACGTACGTAACATCCTTTTTCAACCGTTTGACAGCAATTAGCACTTCACGAACGGCACTTGGAAAGCTTGACGCCGCAGCGGGACAGTCATGCTTAATCTCCTCATGCAGCGCAGGCAAATTGTAGTAAGGAACCAGCGGAAACATATGATGCTCCATATGATAGTTCATGTTCGTATAGAAGAACCTCAAGATCGGATTCGTATAAAATGTCCGTGCGCAAATTCGATGATCCAGCTTATCCTCGTACAGTCCAACATGCTGCGTGGCAATCAGAAATGCATTCAGGTAGAAGCCGTAAATGGCAGGCAATCCGATGAACATGAGTGGCAGAATGCTATGCAAATAGAAGCAAGAAGCAATCAATCCGCCATAGCCAATTAGGAAAATTCGCGCTTCCCAAAACAGCTTGTTGTGCTGAATCTGCGGAATAAGCTCTCTTTCAACAGCGTTAAGTAGGCCGCAAGAGTGGGTAACCAATCTTACAATCGTAGGAATCAGCACATTGTCCCGAATAACCCATTGCAGCAGTCGCCGCCATTTTGGTGGACGCGGTGCGAATATTTCCGGGTCGCTTCCGACGACAATTGTATCCGTATGATGGCGGGTATGCGTCCAACGAAAGTTCGTTGCCTGCTCCAACGTAAGGAAGGAGCACACCTGGTACATTGCCTCGTTCAGCCAGGCCGTTCGGAACGGAGTTCCGTGGCTGAATTCATGCCATTTGGAAACTGCTGCCGTACAATAAATCGCGCCATATATTGCGAAGGCCGGAATGCTCCACCATGTTCCCCATGCCAAATAAGCGGCATAACCTGTCGCGATCTGAATCAAGATCCAGATCAGCGTATCTCTTAAGGCAGGAGCATCTCGTCTAGTCATCAGTTCCTTTAGACGCTTCCTCGGAATCGGGCATTGATACCACTCGGCGGATACAAGACCCTTCTGAATGGCTTTCTCCCGCTCAGGGCCTAGTATGCTGTAATCTCTTTCTCTCGGTACGCTCACGATCATCACTCCAAGTCTTGTTTGTCGAATTGTTATGACTTCATTGTAAGATAATTCATATTTGTTTGACTTCCAGGATTTCATTAAATAAAATCAGACACATAGGAATAATGAAAACAAGAGGAGATGTGGCACTAACAATGAAGAGATTCGGATCAGCTTCAATGCGTTGGGTATATCTGGCAGAGGATGAGAGCGGCCTTATAGCTGGAGTTCCCGAGCTTCTACAGCTTGGATATCAGAAGCTCGCAGAAGCCCACCCCATCCCCCTTCATAGCCACGACCAAAGTTACGAGTTCGTTTATGTTGTCAACGGGAACATCACTTGGGAAATTGGCGGCGAATACTACCCCGTTAACGCTGGACAATGGTTTTACACGCGACCAGGAGAGCTGCATCGAGCACGGTTTGACCATTTGGAACCAAGTCGAATTTGGTGGTTCGTCCTGAAGGCCCCTTCAAAGGGATCCGCTTGGCTTCGTTTGGACCAAGATGATGTTGCCTTTGTGGCTGACCGCTTGCAGCAGTTGCCGCGAATTTTCCCTGCCAGATCGAGCGTCTCGGAGCAGTTCACGCGCCTAAAGACGACCATAGAGAGCGATATGCTGAACAAACAACTTTTCGCTCGTCATCAAGTACTAGACATCTTGCTCGGCATGCTGCAACAGCCAGCAGCCAAACCGATTGACCCGGATCTCAAGCAATCTATTGCATCCCAAGTCAAAGAATTCGAGCGCAACCCTGAAGCGAGGTATTCCATTGAAAAAATGGCCCACTCCGTCGGAGTGAGCGTCTCGCATTTCTATAAATTGTTTTACGAGCTCTATGGACAAGCCCCCGTCGCCTATATGGAGCGCATCCGAATGGAGCATGCTTGCACATTACTAAAGACCGATAGGTTGATTACCGACATCGCCATGGAACTTGGTTTTAAGACGAGTCAGCATTTCACGACCGTTTTCAAGAAGTTAATAGGAAGCTCGCCAAGTGAGTGGCGAAAACATGTCCGTGATCGAACGTAGATTATAGTTTACGTAGATGATCACCATAGGCAAACATCCAACCCAACTGCTGATTCTAGGCATATATTGAGGGAGAAGTTCAAAGAAAAATAAGGAGTGAACTTGATAATGGCCTATATGCCAAGCCCTCCCTCATCGCCTCCGCCCAACTATGTGCCGCAACAGTCCACCTACGCTGTAGATCCTAGAGGCCTCTGTAATTGTGTGGAACATTACACATACCTTTGGCTTAGAAATGGAGACAACTTCTGGTTCTATTTGTCTTATATCGGAGGTAGCAATGTATTGGGATACCGGTTTTTCGGAGGAAGATGGAATGTATACTCCGTTGATTTAAGGGATATCACATCGTTTACGTGTCAGTAAGAATTCATCAATAAGACTGCCCATCTGATGCCTAAAGAGGTGTTCACCTAATTGAGTGAACACCTCCTATTTAACTTTCTACATCTGAACTTTCAAGTCAACCTTACGTCCAGCATCCAATTGTAAATCTATACGCTTGCTCTCCTTACGCTCATGGTTGTTGATGAACCTTATCGGATGCGGAAGCACGAGTTCAACGGATTGATCTTGATGTCGAGATCGTAGGCTGACGTTCACCGTATGGCTGTCCTGATCCCATTCGCAGGTAACTTCGACGGCGCCTTGAGCCAGCATCGGGCCAACTGCACCTTTCCGCCACTTTTGCGGCAGCGCAGGCAGTAGATCAATACGACCAGGCTGAGAAAACATCAGCATCTCTTGAATGGCAGCTGTCCACCCCATATTCGCGTCAATTTGGAATGGCGCATGTTCCATACCGATGCCAATTCCCATCCCCCGCCAATCGTTGCAAGTTGTGAACAAATTATTCATAATGCTGGAACGACTCAAAATATCCAGACATTCTAAGGCGGAATCCCCCATTCTTAACCTAGCGTATATGTTGGCCATATGTGCGAGTGACCAGCCGGTTTGCTCATTGAGTCCAACAACCAGCCGTTTGCGGACTGCCATAACAAAAGCCTCGAATAAAGCAGGATCGCTCTCTGGAGTTACTTCAGTTCCAGGAAATACCGGATACAAGTGGGACTGGTGTCGATGATGGTAGTTATCTTCGTAAAATGGATGCATCCACTCCCGTACTGCACCATCCTCATTGATCTGGTACGGTGGGATCCGATCCAACATGATTTGCCATTCTAGTATCTCCTCGGCATATGTACCTGTCAGGCTTGCTCCCTTTATGAGATTATTTATCACTTCTTTGGCTATGGCAAAATCCAATGTGGCGTTCATCGTCGTTTGCATTTCCGCCCCTGTTCCCTGACCTTCCCAGTAGTTGCCGGGGGTGTTCTCTGGGGAGTTTGAGGGACTACTAACATAATAGCCATCCTCTCCCAAAGTAAAAAAGTCTTCATAAAATAAAGCAACCTCTCGCAGAAAAGGAAGTGCCTTCTGACGTAAAAAATGTTCGTCTTGCGTATGAAGGAAATAGTTGTAATAATGCTGAGCAACCCATCCGGCTCCGCCCGTCCAATGAATAATATGGGGGTATACGTGCTTTAACAATCCAGATCCCGGCGCGGTTGGGGCAGGTATATAAATTCCTCGACAGCCATACAATCGTCGGGCATTCTCACGGTAATCATCCATTTGACTCTCAACGTAGTGAAATACAGAAAGCAGAAGCTCAGGCATGTTCCCTGAGAGAGCTTGCCAATAGATCATTTGCAGGTTTTCATTCACCATGTGGAACGCCCACAAGCCTTCATACTCACCGCACCACAGTCCGTATAAATGACAAGGATTGCTGGCTGGCCTTGAGCTCGAGATCAGGAGATATCGGCCGTAAGCCCACATTTTCTCGATCAACTCCAAAGGCGCCTCCCCTTGGTAAGCCTGCAGCAGCAGCTCTTCATTGCTCGTGTTCTCTGTATCTGCATGTAAATCTAGCCGCATAGATTGAAAAAGTTCCTTATGTACCTTCACATGCTCGTCCAGCAAAACAGCATATTGTGAAGGAATGCCTTCCAGCTCCTGCTTGATCCGCGCCCAGGCAGCAGTCCGCTCTTCTTTAACAAAAGGGATGATACGAATCATCGCCTGTGATGCTTGAGATATTCCTATTTTCGCACCGCCTAGGCTCTCGATTGTGCCATCCTGTAAAGTTACGCACAGCACAGCTCCAAAGTCTGTTCCATCATCATTTTTGGCGGCATAAAACAGAAATCTTCCCTCCGTGCGAACTTCTACCCCCTCTGGAAAAACCACATTAGGTCTTCGGACATCCCCTCGATGATGCAAATCGAAGGTAAGCTCCGCTTCAAGTAAATCCGTTCCTTCAGCCCGAATCTCACATACAACCATGTCACGCGTCCGCGATACGAACAACTTCCGCTCAAAAGTCGTCCCCCCATCGATCCAGGAGACCGCAACTTCGCCCGTAGCCATATCTAATGTCCGGCGATAATTTTTGAACGCTTGGCGGGTTGCCATCGTTAGCTTCAAATCGCCAAGCGGCAATGGCCATGCCATTCGAGGCTGGTAACCTTTTTCTAGAAGTGCATTCGCCAAGACACGGTCTGCCTTATCTGCTTCGCCAGCAAGGAGTAGACTGCGTACTTCTGATACCCAATCACTGACATTCGGCATCTCCGGAGATTGTCCTCCCCTCCATAAATCAGCGTGAGTCAACATCACCGTTTCTTCATGTACAGCTCCGTATACCGCAGCACCTACGACGCCATTCCCAGATGGAAGCGCTTCTCGCCACATCGATTTCCACCAGGAGGCCGGATAATTCATCAACAACTTCATAGATACACCCCGTTATCGATTTGCTGGTACAAGCATAATTTTCTCATTCACTTTCGTATTTAAATTAAACCTTGTTCCATTATGCTCTTCTGTTAATATGCCATTTCGATAGACGGACACAGCTTGACCCGGCCACGGATTCTGAATCTGACAATCACGTCCTTTCTCACTTTCGATGATCACATACTGTACTTCACCATCTTTGTATTCACTCGATACCAAGAAGGCTCCCACAGCCCTTAATCTCCCGAATTTGGCTGGCTCCTCTTTGGGCCAGACTGGGAATAGCCGCAATACACCTTCATGGCTTTGCATGAACATTTCATGAATCGTATTTGGAACTGTGCTAGCATCCTCAATCCCCCCACCACCATGTTGGATAACAAGATTTGGAAGGGACTTTTCCTCACATGCTTGGCGCAGATGATGCAGAATAATTCTCGGATTATAACCTACCCTTACAGCTGCCGGATAATATGTCGTAAAGGCATTATAATCGCTCCAGCGATTCAATTCCTCCAAAGTATCCAGGGCAATATTCAATAATTCAGGCGTGCTGTCCAGACCAAGCACACCAGCCGGATAAATATGTTGAATAGCTAGAGCACCACGATTGTTCCACGCCATTCCTTCTTCTGTTAAGCGGAACAGGGTCTTGTCATTTTTTTGAAAAACAGGGTATGGGCTTAGATGCTCGAGGATATGATGCCATTTCGCATGACGATCCGAGTCGATACCGAGTTCTTGGCTTAGTTCCAATAGGCTTTTGAAAATCATCCTCACGAAACCGAGTGAAAGTATCGGATTCATGCGATCATTGGAGAGTTCATGAATAGAATCATCGTAAATGACGTAACGTCCCTCTTCAAACTGGAGATAATCTTCCCAAAAGTTGCCTGTCTCCAACAAATAGGGGTATATTTTTCTGCCATAGTCAAGATCATACGTATGATAAAAGTGCATGATTAGGTTGACTGCTCCGTATGCAGCATTCGACTTTTGGCCATGAAAATAGGTTGTGCATGTCATCCCCCAAGGTCCAAGCTGCACGGGCAAATAGATTCCGCGACAATTCAGCTTTTGCTGGGCGTACCACTTGCCAAGCGGCAGGATATCCAGCAGCGGATCGCAGTAAGATTCCGCGATAGCAATGCGATTCCCCGAGTATAGTCCCCAATATGGGGCTTCATAATTATAATTCATCGTATATCCGCCTGAATAAAGCGGTCGGTCATTGGTTACCCAACTTCCTAAGATCCCGGGCTGAACTTTACCTGATCTCGTACAGGATCCAATGATGTAATAGGAAGCGTAATAAAACTTATCGAGAAGAGGATCATTGATTTCAACATAAGATTTCTTCCAATAATCACTCCACCAGCCCTTATGCACTTCTTGTAATTGTATGATCATGTCTCTATCGGACAGTCTCGCTGTCTCCTTTGCTGCCTCGAGATAATCCAAATCATCTAAATTACTGGTTAGTGCTGTGACAACATATACGTTAGTTCCTGGCGAAACCGTGCAATAAGCTTCCGCATTATCAAAACACCACTTGTAACGAACTTCTTCCCCCCCAACAATACGGGTCACTGCTGCAACTCGTCTCGTTTCGGGAAGATTCGCTGAGTTAGCTGCATACTTAAACCAGATTAAATCTTCATCTGAACCATTTTTGTAATTGTAGACTTCATATTCACCTTTGGCTCCCGCGTGTAGAATTACTCTAAGGTCAATGGCATATCCATCACTGAACAATTCAGTAACCAGTACATTTTTCTCTGCGCATACCCAAGATCTCATCCGAAGTGTTAATCCATCTTTCTTAAAAGTCCCGCGAACCTCGGCATTAAGAATGTCTTGTTCCTGCAAATACTCGGCTCCAGCCAACTTCGGAATTTGAAGCGTAATCTGGCCTACCGTCATAATATGGGCTCCGGTTCTACGTCCATCCTCGTTCAATAGGCGATCACGACGCTGTTCTTCCGTTTCACCAAGGCTCGGCTGAGCCCAGAAATCATTTTTACCCATATAAAATATCTGTTCTTCTGGATTACCTCCAATAGTGACGCCTACATCACCATTACCCAGAAGAGGAGAATCTGGCATATAGTTTGTTGGCAAATTCATCGATGGAGAAACAAACACGGCTTTTCTGACGTCCCATTCCTCTTCACGAATCTTATGCTCAACAAATTCATTCATTTGATCAAGACTGTACATACGATTTCCTCCCTTGATGCATCCCTATTTGTTTGGTTTGATAGCGCTTTATCTTACATAAAAAATAAACGACTTTCCCCATTAATGGTATGGAAAGTCGTTAGATATATATCGATAAATATTAGGAGTATAAAAGTAAGTTGCATCTAGCGTGGCTAATCTGCGAGTTCCCCTACCGATTTACACGCACGAGTATACCATGTTTGTCAAACGCAGATGCACATATGGCTCTTGATTATTTTTTTACCGCTTCGCCTTATAAAACTCATGATACAGCTTCATCAGCGCCCGTTTCTAATCATCTCGACTAAGTCACCTTACATACCCCATGGTAAGCTAGCTGATGATAATATGCTCCATTCATATCACTGCTTAGTCGCCATTTGATGTCACTAATTAACGCATATGCCTGTTTAGCCTGTACCTGATCAATAGCCTGAAGCAGCGTGACTTCATTCTCACATCGTTTCATACAATCCATTAGAAGAGCATGTCTATTTTCCAATTTCGTCATCATGAGCATGCGATACCTGAAGAACATTTCTGTGTGTACTTTGAACACTTTGACCACTTGGATCTGGTAGTCCAGACATTTTCTCAATGCCGCGTAGTCCTCTTCTACGAGCTCACATTTACATCGCTCCAAGATTTCACTCATTTTCAAGATATGAATAACTGCCTGTTCTTTCTCAGCAAGAATAATTGATAAATTTTCTTCCGTAGGCTCTAAAATCCATTTCCGTTCTTGCCCCGCTTTATTATAGGGATGATCCAAGTATTCCAATTGCCATTCATATCTTTCTATAGAACCAATAAAAGAAGAATGAAAATTATTCACAACAGATTCATTGGCATACTGTGCTTGCTCCGCGACCTTCTCCGACAATTGGAAAAATTCCAACATCTGATCAGGGTATCCCCCTCTCTTACACATTTGCCATACATCGGTGAGCCCAATATTCATATCCCAGCAGGTTTTGAAATAGACATCATATTTAATTGACTGTACACCCTTTAATACGGCATAATCGCCAACAAACTTCGTATTCGGACCTAGGGCATAACCGCGTATCCTACACATAAAGCCACTAATTCCCTTATCGTAATAATGCCTCATTCGATCCGGTATGAATTGCAGCGCACATGTAATCCATCCAGCCCAATCCCCTCTGTACTCGCCTCCGAGATCGAACTCTACCCACTCCCTGCCCGGAGATAGTCTGCCTGGAAGTGTTGCTGGTGAATGGAACCGATAAAAATCCTCAACCTGCATTTTACTTCGAGAATAACAGCGTTCAGTTAATCTCCCCAGAATATCTTCATATACTTTTTCACAATCAGGATGGTGAGTAAAGCTGGAACAAATGATCCGCGCATCACTCCTGCCTACTTCATCCATGGCCTCAAGGGCTTTATCGTACATCTCGAGGAAAAGCTCCCCAATCGATCTTGTATCTGTCTCAGGACGGTAACATTGCCATATTTCCATGGCCTCTCCAGTCCAAAGTTCAATACCTGACAGGGCTGGGAAATCCACCATGACCTCTTTTATTTTGGATTTATAGAATAGCCAAGTATCCTCACTATCTAATCGCAGCACACATAATCCCGTATCTGGATTGCGATAGAACATGTCTGGGTGTTTTTTAAGCAGATCTTCAGGGATATTGAACTCGGTGCAGGACAGGTAGAAGTCCATTCCCCAATTTTTCGCTTCCACGATGATTTTGTTTAGGCACTCCTTGGCAAGCTTGATCTTGCCCAGCCGGTCCTCTCTTTTCAGAATCGGAAAGTATCTAAAATCAAGAAATTGATACCAGCTCATGCTGATCCAACTATCGATCCACATCAGATGATTAACTCGTTTTCTAGCTAACAGCTTGATTAGATTAAGATTCTCTTCCAGGTTTTCCATCGACGTCATCGAAGGACCCCAATGCCGCTCGACGCCTCTCTTTTTTATATCAGGTGATGAGGTCATATCTAGTAAAGGTAACCGCACTTCTCCATCAAGAACATACGTTCGATCTAGAATTTCACATATGCCATATAGGATAGCCTGTTCACTTGCACCAGATAGATTGATATGATAATAGCCATCTTTGATGACCATACACATAGTAAAAGTCTGCTCACAATAGCCTTCCATCACTTGAGGTTCCAGAATGCGAATTCGGTTGCCTTCACCAGGCTCCGTATGGACGCGAAGGTTTTCAACCTGATATTCATCTCTCCATTCCTCCATCAACAACCTAACAGCATTGTTCGTTATGATGCCACTATCGTAGCCAATCTCAATACTAACCTGACATTCTCCGTTTTTTGTAACGTAAACATCCATCTCCCCGGTTGTCCTCCCATTCACAGCTATCTTCAAGTTATCAAGGTTATTTTGCCAGTAGGTTCAATAATAGGCAGCCTGACGGTAACTTTGGTTCCTATACCTGCTTCACTCTCCACATCCAGACCATATGGCGATCCAAATTGTAGCTTTAGCCGCTTATTAATATTGCCCAGCCCTATGCTTTGTTTCTCCGTGCCAGACAGTTCTAAATTCTCGTCATCTCGAATCCCTTTACGTAATGCGGACAACTGGATGTCCGTCATCCCTACCCCGTTATCTTCGATTTCAATTTGCATATAGCCCTGCTCAGAAATACAACCGCGAATAAATAGACGTCCTACCCCTGTTTTCATCTCAAGGCCATGGTACATCGCATTCTCTACAATCGGTTGAAGAATCATTTTCAACGATTTCATGTCTAAGAAAGACTCATCCATCTCGATGACGATCTCAAATTTGCCCTTGTACCTGATATCCATAATTAACAGATAATCCTTGATACAGCTCATTTCGTCCTTGATACTCACAATCTCTTGGCCCTTAATGCTATACCTGAAAATGCGCGACATGGCAGAAGATATACTAACGACCTCACTCACATCATAAGCTAAGCCAATGCTGCTCAAGCAGTTCAACGTATTATAAAGAAAATGAGGATTAATTTGGCTTTGCAATGCCGACAATTTTGCTTGTTTTTTCGATAACTCCGCTTCATAGAGAGAAGTTTGATTGTCAACAATATCTCGCGTCATCGTCTCTACGTTATCTAGCATTTGATTGATATGGGTAGCAATAATCCCTACTTCGTTGGTTGATGGGATTTTCAATCTATGCTTCAAATTCCGCTCACCCACATGGGATAGAAATCTCACAATTAACATGACCGGACGTGTGGTATTATACATAAATATGCTGCCGATTAATGTCAACAGGACAATCATAATAATCCCCATCCAGATTCCTAAAGAAACGATCGGCTTCATATCGCTGGTAAGCTCTGCAATCGGAAGAACACTGATGACTTTCCAGTCTACATTCTCCATTTTCTTATATTGCACGAGCGATTTTTTACCTTCATACACAATCTCATCTTTCACTGTACTGCTGATACCGTCCTGCCAAAAAACATTCTCGTAATAATCACCTGCTTTAAGCCCTTTATTGCTTGCGATCACCCGATTGTCGGAATCAAGAATTAGAAAGAGTGAATTCTTCGTTAATTCCGTTGTATTCACTAATTTCTCTAATTCCCTTGTATCAAGAAGAAAAATACAGTTCCCAATTTTTGAATAATCCCCTGTTGCGTCAAAAGAAGAAAAGATAGGTGAAATATACGAATAATAATAGAACGCATCACTACTATCTCTCACAATCGAAGAAAACACAGGTTTTATAAATTCTTTGCTTTGAAAATTGTACATTTTCCCCAAAGTTTTCAAAATATCATTGTTGTAATGCATATTGTCTGAGATCAGCCTGTTATTATTATTTAGCAGAACAATGCTATAAATATTTTGATTGGAATTCCTTGTGTGCGTAAAAATTTCAGAGACATAGTCATTTAATTCTGCACTCCGAATGCTATTCGTCGACACCATCAATTCCTGTACATACTTACTATAACTAACCGTAATGGAATCTCTCTCCACACTTTTAGCAATCGTATCTACATTTAACACGACCTGTTCCATCAGATTCCCCGCGTACTTAGCCGCGCGTTCCCGAGTAAGCGAATTGAAGAAAACATTATACATGCTCTGCATCAAGATCATCATAATTAGTGCAATCAGAATTAACAGCGATATTTGGTGTTTTAGCTTCAGATTACGAATTAAGCGCATTCAAGTCCCCACTCGTTTTACGATATTTGGCAGGTGTACACCCTAAATTCCGTTTAAACACTTTATTAAAATAGAAGTAATCACTATAACCGACACTTTTACAGACATCAGCAATAGACAAGTTACTATTCTGAAGCAGCTCCGAAGCCTTTTTCATCCTTAAATCGGTCATATACTGGGAGAATGTCATGCCCGTAACCTTTTTAAACAACTCACAACAATAGCTTACATTGATGAAAAATTTCGTGGACAAATCCTTTAAAAACAGTTCCTCATGAAAGTTTTTATTGGTGTATTGCAGCAGTTCTTTAAATTTATTATTAGCATCCCCGAGCTGCTCTCGTTCTGGATCGGAAAGCTGTTCAAACACGTATTCACTTAGCGATTCTAAGTTCATGAACTTTTCTTTCATTTCACTATAATCCAAAAACTCAAAATCTAGTAATTGACTGCTGTTATCACTGTCTTTTAGCGTATGCATTACAAATTCATTCCATAGAAACACTGCATCTTCAATGCCTAGGCTGTGTTCACTAAAATAAGACATAATCACAGATGAGAGTTCCTTCATATTCTTATATTGAACGCGTTCAAGGCCTTCAATGATATTTTCAGCAAATTGTTTGACCAGACTTTTTTTGCTTTTATTATATTGTGAAACTCGCTTTGAAAGATCGACAAAACAATCATTACTCGCGATATCTGACGTTTTTAAAAGCACGGGTACTTGATCAGCTCCATCACTGGATAAACTAATCCCTGCCTTATCCACGACATGTTCATTGGAAGTAAGACTACGATAAATCAATTCACTCTGATCTTCATCACTATTTATAATGAACACACATTTTTTAGGACCTAATTTTAAGGTAGTTTGTTGTGCTCGATTTCCCAATTCCAATAAAACCACATCATCATATTCCGCATGTTTAAAATAAACCGTTACCACTTGATATCGCTTATAAGGTTTATGCCGCAAGCGCATATTCAAAAGAGACTGATTATCCTTAAACTCTTCCAACAATGACATATAAAAGCTCAAATCATTTGTACTGCGTTTATTCTCCAACTTTCTATAAAGCTTATCCAGCATTTCCTCTGCCTTGTCCATATCCAACGGTTTTAATTGATAATCCATCGCGCCTTCTTGCAAAGCGTGCTGGACATAGGAGAACTCTGCAAACCCGCTAATGACGATAAAATCAGTATCTATCCCTTGTGCTCTCGTCTTTTGCATCAGTTCAATTCCTGTCATCTCAGGCATTCGAATATCCGTAAAGACGACATCTGGACGTTCTTCACAAATCACTTCTAAAGCTTTCGATGGTTCTGTTGTTTCACAAATAATTTTAAATCGGTTCCCATTACGCTCGATTAATTTACGAATGCCGATCAAAGCCCAAGGTTCATCATCAACAATGACCACACGATACATACAGGATTCACCACATTTCTGCCTTTAATATCTGCAAAGGGAACTCTTTATCCGTGGACAAAGAGTTCCCTTTTTCATGACTACTTACACTATAACATAACCACTTTTATTTGATTTTAGAATTTTTCTTCGCAGAAGGTAACAATTCAGGTGCCATTTTTAGTTTTTCAAAATCTTCAGGGGATAGCATCTTATCTTTATTTTTTTGGTAATAATCATTGTAGAAGGCATCTACATCCTCGCCGCCAGCTTTTTTCCAAAGCTCTTTCGCGTCTGCTACTGCTTTCTCAGCCGTCACATTGGGTTGTGCAAGTGATTTTAGAAGGAAATCGTCTACAGCTTTGGTCCCATTCGTTTTCTTCAAAAGCGTATCAGATGCAAGTGCTGGAAGCGTTTGCTGCCATTTTCTTGGATCAATGGCACCTGGCTTATTAGCAACTTGCGCCATCTTATAGTACAAATCTCCAAACTCTTGTAAGACAGGGTCGCTCGATTTGAGATAGGAATTGTAATATTCATTGGCTAGCGGACTAATGCCAGAACCTAAGTTGAAATCGAAAGTTCGAATGATACTGTAATCTGTTGCATAATCGTACTCAATTTTATTCTTCGCCGGATCTACAGCTACAACAGTTCCTTCAGCATCCCTTTTCTTGTAAACGCCATCAGGTCCATTCACTAAATAGTCGGAAACTTTCGGATCATTTAACCAGTTAATGTACCTAGCGGCAGCATCAGGATCTTTGGTTGCTGCATTAATAAAACCTACAACGGAAGGGCCTCCATTGATATAGCCTTCAAAATTTCCATACTTTGTTGCAGGCAAATCAAATGTATCGAGTTTAGCTGTCGGATTAGCCTTTTTGAAATTCGCAAATGTTGGTGAATTCAGTTGACTAAATTTCCCTGTCAGGAAGATACCGATTTTTCCGTTGGTGAAATCCGTTAATGCTTTGTCGCCTTTGTCAAGTAAGAAGTCCGGATCAACAACCTTCGCATCAACAATTTGTTTCGTAAACTTCAACCAATCTTGGATTCTATCCCATACAAATGTCAGCTTGCCATCAACGACAGCATACTTCTCCGGATTACCAAAGCCAAACATGTGAGAAAGTACTCTCTGGGAATCCGCGTTTAATGTCAATCCATACGTATCATTTTTGCCATTCCCATCCGGGTCTTTCTCTGTAAACGCTTTTGCTACTGCAAGCAAGTCTTCTGGTGTCTTTGGCATAGGCAGATTTAACTTTTCTAACCAATCTGCTCGAATAATTGCAGCATGATTAGGTGAAACAGGCGATACGGTTCCAATGGTGTACCGTTTCCCATTGACTGTCGTAAGCTTTTGTAGTGCTGGATATTTATCTAACGTCTTTTTATAGTTTGGCATTTTGGCCAGTAAATCATCTGTGATTTCTAAAGCTTGTCCTTTAGAAATAAACGGCGTCATATCTTCATAGTTGGCTACGACATCTGGACCTTCCCCAGCAGCGAACAGCATGTTCATTTTCTGAGGAGCTTCTGTTCGAGGTACCACGATGAATTTCACTTCTTCAAATGGCGCATTTTCTTGAATCCATTTCGTCCAACGGTTATTATCATACGTACCTTCGGAAGCAGGAATGAGTCCTCGATCATAAACCATAACGGAAACTTTACCTTTTTTCACTTGACCGCTAGGGGTAACGCTTGCTGTGTTGCTAGCAGTACCACCGCTACCGTTACTCTTGGTTGGCTCATCTTTCGTAGAGCTACATGCAGCTAAACCAACAGATATAGCCATCACAAGTGATAATGCAGCGACACTTCGAAACTTTTTCTTCATACTCATGTTGCCTCCCTTTTTTTATAAAAATGATAATCGAAATAATGAAATCGCTTTCGATCTATGTGAAGAATACGAGAACTTATCGTATCCTTTACAATCACCAACATTTCCTTACAAATTGAGAAGATAAGCTTAATTTAGCCTTTAACCGAACCTAACATAACACCTTTAACAAAATATTTTTGCAGAAATGGGTATACGGCTAGCATAGGCAATATTAACACGACAACGCCTGCTGACTTAACAGACTCGGAAATAACATCACCTGAACCTGATATGGCACCAATATCTGAATTTGTACCTAATTTTATTTGTTCGAGCTGAAATACCATTTGTTGAATGAGTACCGGTAATGTATAACCCTTCGAATCACTAATATACATCAGTACTTTCAAGAAACTATTCCAGTACGCAACCCCGTAAAAAAGGCACAATGTGGCTATCACAGCTTTGGAAAGTGGCAGATACATCTGAAGTAAAATTCGCCATTCGGAGCAACCATCAATTCTAGCTGCTTCTTCCAACTCTTCGGATATATTTTCAAAGAATGACTTCATGATCAACATATTGTAGGGGCTAATCAGTGTTGTTAACCAAATAGACCAATACGAGTTCATTAATCCAAGCGATTTCACCAATAGATAAGTTGGAATCAATCCACCGCTAAACAACATGGTGAAAACGATGAGAAAGGTTACTTTCCTTCTAGCAAATAATTTCCTTTTCGATAATGGATACGCACAGAGGATTGTGAAAATCATGCTAAGTGCAGTACCAACTACGGTAACAACGATACTATTCTTAAAATATTTAAATAGATCTGTGGATACAATTAATACTTTATAGGCTGCTGGCGTAAAATCAACCGGCCACAAAAATACTTTGCCTGATTCAATCGCTGCACCGCTGCTGAATGAAGTAGCAATAATATAGATGAGTGGAAGTAAACACGACAGCGATATGATAAAAAGCACAATGTTGTTAATTTTATAAAAGGCTTTTTCTCCCGTCGAAATCTTCAATGTCCTGCCCCTCCTTCGTATGTCTAATTTGTTAGTTGGTTAGAATAGTGCGTTCCCTGACATTTTGGCTAATCGATTTGCCACAAGCACAAGGATTAAGCTAATCACAGAATCGAACAATCCCATGGCCGTCGTTATACTAAATTCGCCTTGTTGTATACCCATTTCATAAATAAAGGTGGGCACGACATCTGTCATATTCTTGACAACTGGATTCTGTAGTACGAATATGCGATCAAATCCAACTTCCATAATTTTTCCAGTCGCTAAGATAAACGTTAGGACAATGGTTGGGTACAAACTAGGAAGAGTAACTTTCGTAATCTGCTTCCACTTGTTAGCGCCATCAACAACCGCCGCTTCGTAATACGTAGGATCTATGCTCGAAAGCGCTGCTAGGTAGATGATGGCATTAAATCCTGCATCCTTCCAAATCCCACTTCCCAAGAAAATACTCATCCATGCGGTGTGATTAAACAAAAACTGGATGGGTTCCCCGCCAAAATATTCAATGATAAAATTAATTGGGCCATTTTTAACAGAGAAAACGTTAATAATAATACCACCAACGATCACCCAAGAGAAAAAGTGAGGTAAATATAGAACCGTTTGTGAGGCTTTTTTGAACCATTTCATTCTTATTTCATTGAGTAGAATCGCTAAAATAATTGGAAATGGGAATGAAACTAGGACCGATAGTAAGCTTATCACTAACGTATTTCTGATAATTTCTACCGTGTGTGGCTGTGCAAATATCATTTTGAAATTTCGAAGTCCTACCCAATCGCTTCCCATAATGCCATCTATAAATCGATAATCCTTAAAGGCAATCACCGCACCAAACATGGGCACATAATTAAAAATAATAAAAAATAAAAGTGGCAATGTTAACATCGTATACAAAGGTATGTTTTCTTTGATTCTGATTCTTCTGTGTAGTTTCTCATTATTGATCATTTCGGGTTCCTCCTGAAGCGATAAGTTCTAACTTAGGTTGTTTGAGGCTATTTCAACTTCCTTTCTGGTTGAAAACGTTTTATTGATGTTACATCGTAATGTCATTTGATGTTTTTATTGTATGGCATAAATGCATCAAGAAAAATGTAATAATATCGTCTCTTTTATGTAATATGTTCGTAAATGGTAGGAATAACGGCACGATAATAAGACCCAAATGGGTCTTATTTCGCTGATATTCTTGCTGACAAAAAAAAGAGCCCGCGAGGCTCTAATTTTAGTCAATTCACTCCACTTTACTATCGCTCCGTAGGCGAATTCGGTCCGGAGTTCATCGGTGTGAGGCGGACTTGGAAGTGGAAATCCTCCGCCTTCAACACATACTGTGGAAGTACACCAGGACCACAGCTGGCACTACCAATGCCGTTCTGCGCAAGATCAAGATGCAAGTAGATACGGTCACGTTCCTTTAAATCATAGGTGTGCTTCGCCTTTTCTAGGTCTTCGCTCGTATAGCGACGAGCTGTGAACCCGAACTGCGGCAAACCTGTTGCCAACAGGCCTGCTCCTTGCTCATTCGTCATTGCGAGCCAACGTGTATCCGAGCGGTTGCCGTTTTCCTGCGGTACGATGTATTCGGTGAACAGCTCGCGTACCGTTTGCCGGTAAACGCCGAACTTCGCGGCTTGCTTCGAATCCGCATACGTTTCACCGGGGCCGCGCCCATACCACTCCGCCCGCTCACAATCGTTCGGCAGTGCAAGGCGAAGTCCGACTCGTGGAAGCGTCTCTGGCGCGCCGCTGCCCTCGATCGATCCGTCTACCGCGATCACTATGTCCCCGTTGGCATAGATCGTATACGTGTATAAAGTGTCAACCGACCATTTTAGAATTGGCGGCGCTACCCGTACCCTGCATGTAATCGTTACGATCGACTCACTGTTGTTACAACTCCAATCCACGCTCATAACGCGATGTTGCAACCAGTGCAGTCCTTTTAGTTTCCATAGGACCGTTGCTCGTTGATCATCCGCGAGGGATGTCCTCCAGTCGCCAATCGGTCGCATGTCATTGTCCGTCGGGGAACGCCACAGATCAAGCCTCGGTCCTTCCTCCAGCAGGCGGACTCCTGCATGTCTCCAGCTAGCAATAACACCGTAAACACAGTCAAACTGAAGTTCAAAATCACTACCTTGTACGTCCAACATCACACCATTCTTCGTAACAGATAATGGTGCATAATCAGACAAATCAACCGTAGGTTGCTGCTCCGCTTTGTTCGGAAGCTCAAATTGCGCCCACGCAACCTCAAAGCCAGCTTTAGCCCAGGTTGTATCAGCAGCAAGCAGAACGCTAACATTCAACCAATAATCAGTTGCTGGTTGCAATTGCTCCGGCAGCGTATAGTTGATGTTCAAATTGCCCGTACATCCCGGTGCGATCTCGGGCAGCTCTCCCTTGCCCGAAGATAAGATTTTGCCGTCCGCAACGACATCCCAGACCAATTGTAAATGCGACAAATTCACGAAATCGTATCGATTCGTCAGCTTTAACACCCTAGCCTGCCTATCCACGGCTTCGACGATAACGGGTTCCATCACTTTCTTGAGTTCCAGCAGACCTGCCGATGGCACACGGTCTGGGTTAACAAGACCATCGATAACGAAATTCATATCGTTCGGGGTTTCTTCAAAATCCCCGCCGTAGGCGAAAAATTCCTTACCATCAGCTGTCTGCTGTCGGATGCCTTGATCAACCCATTCCCACACGAAGCCACCTTGCAACCGTTTGTAGGTATAGAAGACATCCCAATATTCTTTCAAGCCGCCTGGCCCGTTACCCATGGCATGCGCATATTCGCATACAATATGGGGCTTATCCAGGTCTACACATGCGCCAAGCTCGTGAAGCTGCCAAATCCTGTTGTACATCGAGCTGTATACGTCGGCACTCACGGCTTCACGATCTTCCGCGTAGTGTACCAAACGTGTGGGATCGTGCTCCTTAGCCCAGTTGTACATCGCTACATGATTACAACCGTAGTAGGATTCATTGCCTAGGGACCAGAGGATGATGGAAGGATGATTCTTGTCCCGCTCAATCATCCTTTCGATCCGATCTACATACGCTGGTTCCCATTCAGGGTCATCACTTATTTGATTCGAGTTGTCTGTTCGATGGAAACCGTGGCACTCCAAATCAGCTTCGTCAATGACATACAGTCCGTATTCGTCACACAGGTCATAGAAACGAGGATCGTTTGGATAATGGGAAGTACGAACCGCATTAATATTGTGTTGCTTCATCAGAAGCACATCCTGCAGCATGGAATCAAGCGGTATGGTTCGCCCAAGATCGGGATGATGATCATGACGGTTGACTCCCTTGAATTTAATTGGCTTCCCATTGACTAACAGTAAGCCGCCACTTAATTCAACACACCTGAATCCAACGCGAGCAGACGTAACCTGCGTAGTTTCGCCAATGACACGGATCAACAGCTTGTATAAGTACGGATCTTCCGCAGACCATTTCCTAGGGTTAACAATAGACAGCTTAAATACAATCTCTTGCTCTTGCGTCAACACACCGCCTGTTAGGACTCCTTCCGCATGTCCTCCTTCGACTGCTTTTCCATTTGCATCAAGTAATTGCAGCTCGACACGAACAGTTTCCTTTACTTCGTGTCTGCTTCGCAAGTTTAATCTGACTTCGAGAGTGGCATCGTGGTATTCGCTATCGAGCAGCGTTCGAACTGAATAGTCATATAAGTGAGTTTGCGGTGTAGCTGTCATATACACGTCGCGGAAAATACCGCTCAGCCACCACATATCCTGATCCTCGATATAAGAACCGTCCGACCACTGCATGACACGAACCGCAAGAACGTTCATCCCCTCGTGAATGTGGTCCGTGATATCGAACTGCGAAGGCATGCGACTCCCTTTACTGAAGCCGACTTCCTTGCCGTTTACCCAAACGAAGAACGCGCTGTCTACACCTTCAAAATGCAGCGTAATCCGCTGCCCGCTCCAGCCAACCGGAACCTCAAACTCTCGACGGTAGGAGCCTGTCGGATTTTCGGTCGGCACTAGCGGCGGGACAACAGGAAACGGGTAGACAACGTTCGTATAATGCGGTTTGCCATAGCCATGCATCTGCCAACAGGATGGTACAGTAAGGTCATCCCAGTCACTTACATCGAAATTTTCTATATGAAAATTCGTTGGTGCGTGTGCAGGTGTCGGAGCATAATTAAATTTCCAAGTTCCATTTAACGGCACATAGTACGGAGATAACTTTCTTTCATTGCATAAAGCACTCTCATCATCAGCGAACGGTATGAATGCGGCTCTTGCTGGCAGCCGATTTCGCTCTAACAGTTTGTGATTCTCCCAGTCGTTCCTCATTTCCAACACTCCCATCTTTAGGAACTCAATATTTCATCTATACGAAGTAACTCTTCCTGACTAAAATCTAGGTTTTTCAATGCTGCAACATTATCTTCAATCTGACTTACTTTACTTGCTCCTATGAGAGCCGAAGTAACCTTCCCCACTCTAAGTACCCAAGCAATGACCATTTGAGAAAGGCTTTGATCGCGCTCTAGTGCAATAGCGTTCAAACGAATGATCTTGGACATGAGCTCATCCGTGATGGCATTGACACTCAAGGCTCGACTTGCACTTGCAGCCCTTGAATCGGCTGGAATTCCAGTGAGATACCGGCTTGTCAGCAATCCCTTTGCTAATGGTGAAAAGGCTATGGAGCCCATTCCTTCCTCTTTCAGTACATCCTGCAGCTCGTTCTCTATCCATCGATCAAACATATTGTACTTAGGTTGGTGAATCAGACAAGGGGTACCCAGTTTCTTCAAAATGCCAGCAGCCTGTTTGGTCTGCTCAGCACTGTAATTAGAGACGCCTACAAACAAGGCTTTGCCTTGTTTTACTGCCAAATCAAGTGCTCGCATCGTTTCTTCCATAGGGGTCTCTGGATCACATCTGTGAGAGTAGAAAATATCAACATAATCTAGTCCCATGCGCTTAAGGCTTTGGTCAAGACTGGTTATCATATGTTTCTTTGAGCCACCGTCTCCATATGGACCATTCCACATCGGATTGCCTGCTTTGGTTGATAGGATCAACTCATCGCGGTAAGGTTTGAAGTCAGCTTTAAATAAGCTGCCGAAATTCTCTTCGGCAGTTCCTGGAGGCGGCCCATAATTGTTAGCTAAGTCAAAGTGGGTAATGCCAAGGTCGAATGCACGGCGCAGCATGTCACGTTGGGTTTCTAAGGCATTTGCACTCCCATAATTTTGCCAAAGTCCGAGGGAAATAGCAGGCAGTTTGAGGCCTGAGTTACCGCACCTTGTATACCTCATGTTGGAATATCGTTCGTTTTTAGGTGCATAACGCATAAACTAGCCTCCTTATAGGAAGAGAACCCCTTGTCAAAGGACAAAGAGTTCCCTTTTCCATTTTTTTCGACAATTCCGACAACAGCTTATAAGCCAACTTCATTCTATGGTATACATTCATCAATAAAAATGTAATAATCTCGTATCTTTTATGTCATAAATTCGTTATTTGCCTACTTACACCAGCTGGAAACCTCAATATAAGCTGATGTCTCCTTTACTCCATTAACTGCCATTTTTGATTGTCTCCGCCATTATCTGTCCACTGAGTGAGTTGAGCTCCATCTTCCGTCGTTCCACCACTGTCTAATGCTTTACCGCTTTTGCGATTAATGAGTTTCGAGTATCCATTACCAACGTCAACGATTTGCCATTGTTGATTGTCTCCGCCATTATCCCCCCATTGTTCGACTAGGGCTCCATTGGCTGTAGAACCGCCAGTCACTTCTAGGAGTTTTCCACTCTTGAGATTTTTGATCTTGTAATACCCTCCGCCAGCATCAACAAGCTGCCACCTTTGATTCTTTCCACCACTATAATCCCATTGAGAAATCTTTCCGCCATCCGTCGTAGAACCACCGAAAACTTCGACAGCTTTACTTGAGTTTGCGTTCATCATCTTTTTAGTCGTAGGATTCGTGTTAAACGTAATATTGGATGTGTTCGCGCCGATATCAATTAACCCCTGCGAAGCGCTGGTGATTAAGTTGCCGTTCATCTTTAAATCGGTAATGTTCACATTAGAAACTTTGCTTGAGCTGTCATAACCTTGAATGAAGGAATGATAATTGTTGATGTTTTCAAAGCTAACACGCGTCATTTCAATATTGCTGACGGGACCAACTTCGCTACCACTATATTTGGCCGTCCAGATTAGGAGCGGAGATGTTCTAAATTGGCCACTGGTTCCATTATTAACTATCTTTTCCGTACGGATATCGATAAAATGAATATCGTCCCATACACCATTCCCTTGGTCATGATCCACACTGACGCCACGATAGCCCTGAATCACGTCAATATTGATAAACCAAACATCGCTAATCGATGCATTCCCTTGCATACCTACCTTGGTACCCGCAGACTCCGTATAGGCAACCGAATTTTTGTATACAACATCTGTCATCGGTTCTTCCGTTGATGCTTTTGCATCATAGACATCATCACCGGTATAGGCGAAGCATTGATCCACAACTGCGTGGGACGTATTGACGAGATCAAAGCCATCGCCATGAATCCAGTTAACGTTATTGATAATCTTTACGTTTTTGATGTTAACGTTAGTAGCGTCTTGAAGTCTGAAGTTCCAAGTTGTTCCATCTCTAAGTGTGATACCCTCGAAGGTTAGGTTATTCGGCTTCGTACCCGCTGCGTCTTTGTAAGAATGGATGATATATTCTCGGTTTGGACCGCTATCGCCTGTTGTAAGTGTAGTCCCATTGGAATCAATCATACCTCTTCCTTTGATCGCCACATTCGATGCTCCTACAATACGGATGTTCGCATTGGTAAAAATGGTATTCGTGAAATCATAATCATTTACATCCGATGACCCGCGAAGTATGGAGCCAGCAGCTAGATAGAGTGTGACATTACTTTTAAGCTCGATTTGAGAAAACTTGTAAATGCCAGCAGGGAAGTAAACAGTTCCGCCGCCGGTACGAGCATTCGCATCATTGATGGCTTGTTGGATTTTGGACGTCATCAAATCGCCGCCTGTGTTATCCACGCCTGAATAATCCATAATACTTTTCACGCTTCCCCCATTAGGCATTGGCGCATCTGTTTCCACAGGATCAGCCATGATGACAAGATTCTCCAGGTTATTAATCTTGATAACTAAGTACCGTGATCCAGCTTGGGGAAGGGTGAAAGTTAGATCCTTTCCGCTTACTGTTGCCTCGATGCCGTAGCTATGAGGACTGATATTATAGGAAGTGATATTTTCCGAAGCCGTTACTTTAAATGTTCCTGTTCCGGAATAAGACAACTGTGCAAAGGAATAATCAAACTGCCTGGCAACCCTAATCGTAGTTGAATCAACTTTCAGTGTGTAGGCCGAGCTTGTACCGAAGTGAGAAGGATACGTCACGACGGTAGCCGCCGATGCAGGCTGAGCCATGCTAACCGTAAAACTGAATATTAGAGCTGCAACCACGAGTACTTTCCCCAACAAAAATCCGATTCGGCTTTTCATTTTACTAAAACCCATTATTATTTCGCCTCCAGATGAATGGTAATTGCTCATAATTTAAATATTTAACTCGTTACTTTGATGTCCTATTTTCGTATATCGTGTTGGCGAAGAATAGACATTCCGTTCTTCGCCCACGAAGAGTGATTCAATACAAATAGCTTACTGCGCAAATAACCGAAATTTCTGATTGTCTCCGCCATTATCTGTCCACTGCGTAAGCTGAGCTCCGTCCGCCGTCGACCCACTGCTATCTAATGCTTTACCACTCTTGCGATTAATGAGTTTAGAGTATCCATTTCCAACATCAACGATCTGCCATTGTTGATTGGTTCCGCCGTTATCTGTCCATTGTTCGACTAGGGCTCCATTAGCTGTAGAACCGCCAGTTACTTCCAATAACTTTCCGCTTTTGACGTTTTTAATCTTATAGTAACCGCCGCCAGCATCGATAAGCTCCCACCGTTGATTCGTTCCAGCATGATAATTCCATTGAACAATTTTAGTGCCATCCGACGTACCGCCACCGAAAACTTCAACCGTTTTACCTGAGTTAGCATTGCTAATCATGTAATTGGTGGCCGCCGTGTTAAACGTAATATTGGATGTGTTCGCACCCATATCAATTAATCCCGTGGATGGATCTGTGATCATAGACCCGTTCATCTTCAAATTCGTAATTTTGACATTGGAAACCTTGCTCGAACTGTCATAACCTTGGATGAAAGAGTGGAAATTTCCGAGATTCTCATAGGTAATGCGAGTTAATTCTACATTGCTAATAGGACCAACCTCCGTTTTATACTTAGCCGTCCAGATGAGAAGCGGAGCCGTCCTGTATTGGCCTGAAGTCCCATTATTAAAGATCTTTTCCGTCCGAATATCGATAAAATGAATATCATCCCAGACGCCATTTCCTTCGTCATGGCTCAAACTAATGCCCCTATAGCCCAAGATCACGTCAATATTGATAAACCAAAGATCCGTCAGCGAGGCGTTTCCCGCAACCCCAGCCTTGGTACCCGCCGATTCGGTATACGCAACCGAATTACTGTAAGTAACATCAGTCATTGGTTCTTCCGTCGATGACTTCGCATCGAAAACGTCATCTCCCGTGTAGGCGAAGCATTGATCAACAACAGCGTGAGATGTATTGACGAGATCAAAGCCGTCTCCATGGATCCAGTGAACATTATTCAATATCTTTACATTCTTGATAGTGACGTTCATCGATTCCTCAATATTCATGTTCCAGGTTGTTCCATCCCGCAGAGTGATACCCTCGAACGTCAGACCACTGGGCTTTGTTCCCGACGAATCCTTATAAGAACGGATGATATTCTCACGGTTTGGCCCACTATCGCCCGTTGTAAGCGAAGTCCCATTAGAGTCGATCATCCCTCTGCCTTTGATGGCTACATTCGATGCCCCTACGATACGGATGTTCGCCTGTTTGAAGCTGCTATCCGTGAAATCGTAATCACTTAACGTCGTTGACCCGCGAAGTGTCGCACCAGCAGCTAAATAGAGTGTGACATTACTTTTGAGCTCAATCTGAGAGAATTTATAGATACCAGCAGGAACATACACGGTACCTCCGCCAGAACGAGCGTTAGCATCATTAATGGCTTGTTGGATCTTGGACGTCATGAGACTGCCGCCCGTATTGTCCACACCCGAATAATCCATCAAGTTTTTCACACTGTCGCCATTGGGCACAGGGGCATCTGTCTCCAAAGGGTCAGCCATAATGACTAGGTTCTCCAGGTTATTGATCTGGATCACTAGGTAGCGCGATCCAGCTTGGGGAAGCGTGAAAGTTAGATCCTTGCCACTGACGCTAGCGGTAATGCCATAACTATGAGGACTAATGTTATAAGAGGTAATATTATCTTTGGCAGTTACTTTGAATGTCGCCGTACCGTTATACGATAACTGAGCAAAAGAATAATCAAAATGCTTAACAACTTTCACCGTCGTAGAATCTACTTGCAGCGTGTAAGCCGTACTTGTAGCGAAGTACGACGGAGTTGGATAAGTCACTACGGTCGCTGCGTATGCAGGCTGGGCCATGTGAATAGAGAAACTGAACATGAGGGCAGCAGCAACCAGCATTTTCGCGAGCAGAGTACCCATTCGCAAATCCTTGATTTTTCTCAATTGCATTCTTATTTCGCCTCCAGTTTACTTGTAATTGCGTTTCATTCATTACGTACACGCTAGGCTACGAATCTGTCATTCATGATGGTTAACAGGAACCACCCCCTCACTCAAGTAAGCGCTTGCAAACAACTTCATTCTATGGCAAATTTTTAACAATAAAAATGGAAATATATCGTTTCTTTTATGCACAAAATTCGTTGATCGTACGCCCTGTAAAAAAAAAGAGCCCGCCATATATGCGTGGCTCTGATGTAAATATTAGGACAAAGAAACAACCTTTTTCGAATCCTGTGATTCGAACGCAGCTAAAATAACTGCCAGCGATTTCAGACCTTCTTCCCCGGAGATGCTCGGTGGTGTATTCGTAATAATGCTTTCCACGAAAGCGTCCATGATGCCGCTAGATACTTGCTTCTCATTCGTTGCCATCGCGCCGACTTGATACTTCTCAACAGTACCGTCACGAAGCTGCACAATCACTTGATCAACCGGATGCGTTCCGATATGCATAGCGCCATTCTCACACCACAAGATGGTGCTATTATCGCCGCCTTTATAATACGTCCAGCTGGCAACCAACGTGCCGATGATTCCGCTCTTCATACGCAAAACGCAGGTCGCGTTATCGTCCACATCGGTTCCTGCTTTATGCAGCGTGCTCACGAAAGCAGCAACTTCTGCTACTTCGTCGTCGAGCATCCAACGGATTAAATCTGATTTGTGTACGCCGAGGTCGCCCATCGCGCCCATGATGGCATCTTCTTTGCGGAAGAACCAGCTGTCTCGACCATCAATACTCCAACCTTCAGGTCCCCCATGACCGAAGGACGTTCGGAAGGAAAGAACTTTCCCCATTTTACCTGATTGCAAAATTTCTTTCGCCTTTAAGTGAGGCGGCATCAGTCGTTGGTTTTGACCCACCATTAAGAACACACCGTTCTTTCTTGCCGCTTCGATCATCGCCAAAGCATCCTCTTCGTTCGTTGCCATCGGCTTCTCCACAAGCACATGAGCGCCTGCATTTGCTGCTGCAATTGCATAGGGAGCGTGCAACACGTTCGGCGTACATACACTAACCGCATCCGGCTTCTCTGCCTTCAGCATTTCTTCATAACTAGTGTAGGCTCTACCGCCGTGCTCTTGCGCATAGCCTTCGGCTCTCCCCAGAATAAGATCGCAAAAACCTACCAATTCAACGTTTGGATTCGCTGCATATTCTGGAATATGTCTCTTCTTGGAAATGGACCCGCAGCCCACAATCGCTACTTTGATTTTTCTCATGTCAGATTCGACTCCTTTTTGTGTTGGTATTCAGTTTGAAATTTGGATAAATAGTTTTGTTTCAGCCAGTTGTAGCTGGTAGCAACACTTTCGAGTGGCGGGTTCGAACATCGATCCTGCTCAACGATCATCCATGAAACACCAGCGTCAGAGCCCGCTTGGATGACAGAGGGCAGATCGATTTCCCCTTTACCCAACTCAACTGTATTGATTTGTCCGTTCACTTCCCCTTTAAAATCTTTCAGATGCAGCAACGGAAGGCGGCCTGCATAATTCGCAATGTATTGCAGTGCATCCAGCCCTGCGAATTGAACCCAACCTGCATCCAGTTCTACTTGCAGCGTCTCTGGACTAGCAGATGCATACAGCGCGTCAAATACATATTGATCATTTATTTTCATCTCAAATTCAAATGCATGGTTATGATAAGCGAATTGAAGGCCTTTCTCCTTCATATGCCTGCCTGCTTCGGCCAAATAAGCGAACAGGCTTTGCCATGCTTCAGGTGTTTGACGATCCTCAGCAGCAATATGCGGACAAATGAGATAGGGAGCATCAATTGCAAGCAAATATTCGATTTCTTTGTTCAAATCAGCTTTCATTTTGGCAAGGCTAACATGAGCACCGATTGCTTTTAAATTCAATTCTTGCAGCAGATCCTTCAACGCTTCCGCAGACATACCACCGTAACCTGCAAATTCCACCCCTTCATAGCCCAGTTCAGCAACCCGGCGAAGTGTACCGGTAAAATCTTTCGATAAGTCCTCTCTCACAGTAAACAACTGCAAGCCAATTCCCATTCTTCTCATCGCATGTGTCCCTTCACCGTTAGATCTGATGCCTTGCTGCCCACAATGATTCGTGTGTCCAAGCTATTCGAAATGACATCTCCACACAAGTTCAGATTGTTAAATGTAACATTTGTCACATCATTCGTATCACTTGAGCCATACATATGTATGGGGTTAAAAGCCTGTTTTTCGAAATAAGCGCTATCAATATAAACATTCTTTACGGGTGCTGTACCCGCTTCTATTTCTACAGGAATACTTTTCCCCATGGAAGTAAACACGTAGTTTTCCACCCTCGTATTTACAAAATGGATATCACTCATGGGTTGATTCCCTGAAGTTGCTTCTACCACAATTCCTCGTCGTGCCTGAACGACGTCGTTATCTTCAAACCAGACATCATACATGGGGCTGTGGGATTGCAAACCCGCTTTGAGACCCGCACAGGACGAGAATACAATATTGTGTTTGAAACGAATATGATACATGGCATAGTCCGTTATCGTTGATTTTGCACACAGAGCATCATCCACGGTCATGACAAAGTTCTTTTCCGCTATTGCGTTCCTAGTTCCACATAAATCGATTCCATCATTCATGATTTTATATTGGTCGGCATTTTTGTGATTAATAATCTTAACATGTCTAACTGTAAATCCTTCACCACCTTGGATACCGTTAATCGTCCACGTTGTGGAGTCCTTGATGATGATACCCTCTATCGTTACATGATCGGAATGGTTACCTACGATAACGTTTCTTCTGTATCCGAGATAGGTCGATGATGTACGATCCTTATCCATAATCGCGATGCCGCTGGCGTCCAGCGTGCCTCGTCCTATTATTTTGGCATGAGGTGCATGGTCGATCTTGATCATCGGATCAATAAATATTTTACCTTCCCTACTCTTCGTAAAATCATAAAGGGTTCTGTCCGGATTTGACTTGATCACGGCCCCGCCCTGAATATACAAGGTGACATTGCTCTTCATATAGAGAATATCCTTTACTTTGTACACACCAACTGGAACATAAACGATTCCTCCACCTGCAGCAGATGCATCATCAATAGCTATCTGTATAAGATGGGTCACATCGCTGGTCCACGTGTCGTCTGCCTGATAAGGCGCATGGCTGATATTATAAATACCTGTCCCCGAAGATGGGGGAGCGTTGGTTTCCATTGGGTCACCCAGAACAACCAGCTTCTCCAAGTCATTGATCTGTATGATCAAATAGGATGGTTTGGCCGAGTTGCTGTCGATCGTAAAAGTCAGTTGATTCCCACTTACTACCCCGGCGATCTCCATGCTATGTGGGCTTATATCATAACTTGTGATTGGTTGGCTGGCTGTGACAGTTAGTGTAGATGTGCCTGAGTAGGAAAAATGAGCATAGTGGTAATCTAAAAAATGTTCAACAATGACAGCATTCTGGTCTACTTGCAATTGAAATTCCGAGCTTGTTGTTAATTCCCTGCACATTCTCTCACCTTGTGAATGAGGTCAGGAAGGTTTAGCAATACATCACCTTCGTACCAACCTTTCCACTTCCCTTTCTCCGCATGCATACGGATAATAGATGCCTGCTGAAGCTCTGCTACAGCCTCCAAGATGCGACCACGCACCTGGTTCTTTTCATTTGTAGCTCCGGTATATACAATCTCCGCCGCAACAGATAGATAATGAACGCTCCGATATAGCGCGCGGATGAGTGATAGCTGTACCAACAGGTTGGAAGTAAAGAACTCTCTGTGCTCATGATTTAATCCCTGCAAAGCTTGATGAGCCAAGTTCAAAGCATGGTCCCACTTCGGAAGAGCTTCCCCAGTGGCATTTTTATAATAGCTTATGAAATCCTCAGCTTCGTCGAAAGCCAATAGGGTTTTGTTCTGGATCTCATCTTTGGTAAACGGTTGACCATTCAGGATGGCCACCAGCTTGATTGTCAGTCTGCGGCACATGCCGTCCATCAGGAGCATGCGACCCGCGTATCCCCGGTTATCCAAGGCGTGGAATGCGTTGAAATAAGCTTGATAAGCGAGCGCAGCTGCCCCTCCACCTTGCTGACCGTAATGTTCGACAGACCAATCTTGCCAAAACGCCTCTGGTTGGTAATTCCCAAAATCCCAACCTAAAACAGACGTGTATTGAGTTCCAAGCAGCATTTCCCTAAGGTTCGTTACATTGACAACAAGGTAGTCTGTATTTCCTTGTTGAACAGCTGCTTGTAGATTGTAATAAATTTTCTGCGGTGAAGTCCCTTGAACCTGATGAGGTCCGCAGCTCCAGAAAGCAACATGATAATAAATGCCATACTGCCTATCCGGTTCCCGTTTCACTTCATAGAAGCTCTCACCCAGCATCTGAGTCGGGCCGAAATCCGCATGGATAATGATCGTTTCTTTCGGAAAAGATAAATATCCTCCCTTCAGAAGCTCCATACCTTCCATCCACAATGTGGCTGTAGAGGCAAAGTCATTGTGCCCTAGTGCTTCGGCAATAATCTCATGTTGCTTGGCAATCGCACCAGCGATTAACTGACCTCTTCCACTCGCTGTTTCCGGTGCATAAGGATCATCTGCCCACACGGGCTTGTCGCCCATGCCACGAAGGCCAAGTTGCCACACCACATTGTCATACCGTGCCCAACGACTTGCATAAAGCCGCCAGACTTCCTCATATTTTTCAGGATTCTTCGTATAGGATAGAGGCTGGGCATCTCCCCGTTCTTGCCAATAGCGTCGGACCCTTTTGGGGAATACGCCTAAAGGCTCAATGTGATGCTGGGAAATAAGGAGTCCACGCTCCGACACCCGCCTAACCAAATCTTCATCAGATGGATCGAGGATATCCAATAAGGAGCAAGGGATCAAAAGATTCTGTTTGAGTCGAAGTGCAGTCTCCATAATCGGTTCCAAAGCATTCCAATAACCCGCATGCTTGGTGAAAGCATTATTTTGAAAATCCTTATCAAATTTCCCCGTCCAACCCAGTAATAGATCCTCATCATTGATGAACCAGCCTCGATAACGGAACGTTGCAGGTCCATCCGTCAACGAAATCTTGCCCAAATCAAGGCTTTCCTTGCGTTCAGGTGTTTGGCCTGTCCACAGATACAAGGGATTTACCCCGAGTACGACTCGACTAAATTCGTAAATCCCATAGATCGCTCCTCTAGTATCACTGCCAGCAATAACGAGATGTTGATGCCCTTTTTCCACTAAACTCTTGACGAAGTAGTGCTCCGTTTTCCCATCGATATCGCTGAAATCTATCCCTTTCTTCTTTAAAAAATCTGAAAAAGCAGAGTTGCTTAAACTTCCTACTAGAATGGAAAAGCCCTCTACATCCGAAAGGTACTTTCGGCAATCGGCCTGAATGTTCATAACATGGCTCATATCACGGATTAAATCTTGCAAAGCTAACCCAATTCCCTGATGTTCCTGAGCGTCAATCCTGATTTCCACTGTTTCTTTGGCATGTAAAATCAATATGATACACCTCTTATAGCAAATTAGTACGATTACTATATCGCATAAGTCCATCCAGAAAAATGTACTCACTCCGTCTCTTTTATGTAATATCTTCGTTTGAATGTTCGTTAAACTCTCGCTAAACATAGTAAAAAGCAGTACGATTTGTTTTCAAATCGACTGCTCTTCTTTATTTTTCATCCTGCTATTAAAGTTCTATACGACTACCGACTCGGCGAAAAACGCTCGATTACTACTCGCTAATGTAATCCCATCAACAATGGTGAATTGACCATGTAAACGAATATCATCGGAAGCGGAACCGATCATCACTTCAATCTCACCTGCTTCAACGATCCAATTCATCTTCTTATCAAGAAATGCGAGTTGGCTCATTTGTAAAGTGAACGTAATATTCTTGCTTTCCCCAGGCTGCAGGGAAATTCGCTTAAAGCCAGCAAGCTCCTTGTTCGGACGTACCATTGATGCAAGCTTGTCTGTGAAATAAAGCTGTACGACCTCGTCACCTGAGTGCTTACCGACATTTGTAACCTTGCAAGAGATTTCAACGTATCCGTTACCCGCCACTTGTTTGGAAGAAGTTGTAAAATCTGAATAGCAGAAATCCGTATAGGACAAGCCGTGTCCAAAGTTAAATAGAGGTTTACCTGATTCATTTACATATCCATCTTGGTTGTTCATCATCGCAAAGCCTCTGCTAGCATAACCGCTGCCTTTTTGGTAGCTATAGTAAGATGATCCTTGACCTGCGCTGCGAATACTTGTAAATGGAAGTTTACCACCTGGGTTATAATCACCAAATAGAACGTTAGCAATGGCTTGTGAACCGCTCTGCCCCGGGTGCCAAGCTTCGATGAGTGCTGGAATGTTTTCCGTAACCCAAGCACTGCAAAGTGGACGCGGACTCATATGAACAACAATCATAGGCGTTTGGGTCGCATAAACCGCTTTGATTAGCTCTTCTTGCACACCAGGAAGGCCAATATCTGAACTATCAATCCCTTCACCAATGGAACAACCTTGTCCCCAACCACTTTTAGCCCCCATCACCATGATGACTAGTTCCGCTTCCGCAGCTTGCTGAATGGCTTCCTCAAAGCCTGAACGATCTTCATCCATGATACCGCAACCTTGGGTATAAGTGACCTTAGCAGCAGGAATCTTAGCTTCTATCGCTTTCTTCACTGTTGAGGACATCGGATACATGCCTACTAGCATCGGTTCAAGTGATGGTCTTTTCATTGAACCGCCATTAATGTTCGTTTCGGCTAAATCAACACCAGCCATCCCGCTAGTATCGTTATTCGCCATCATATTCATACCCATTTCCACCATTGCAGGGAACGTATACGCCCCATAATTACTCCGATACAAATCACCATTTGGCCCGATGACCGCCACCTTTTTAATTTCTTTGGAAAGAGGCAGCATCTGGTTCTCATTTTTTAATAAGACGATAGATTCATTAGCAAGTTTAGCTGATAAATCATTATCTTCCGGTTGGTGGTAGCTTGCTTGGATAGCTTCATAATCTGGATACGGTTTCTCAAATAAACCTAGGCGGAACTTCAATTCCAACATCCTTCGTACCGATTGATCTACATCTGAAATTGGCAAGCGATTTTGCTTAACAGCTTCGCACAGAGAAGAGCCATAGTACTTTACCCTAGGTAACTCTACATCCATCCCCGCTTGCAGGGCTTGTATACCTGCATCTGTGATATCCTCAGCGGTATGAAACGATTCTTCCAATCTTCCGATCGCCATATAGTCAGAAACCGTGAGCCCCGTAAAACCCATTTCGCCTCGCAATAAATCGGTTAGAATCTCTTTGGAAGAAATAATAGGCTCACCATCAAGGGAACCATACGAGTTCATCACGGAAGCAAGATCAGCCATGCGAATCGTAGCTTCAAATGGTTTGGCATGTACTTCACGTATTTCTCTACGCGTTATATGTTGACTTGCCATATTAAGCGCGCCTTCGGACATACTATATCCAAGGAAATGCTTCGCAGTCGCGGCAACACCTTCTTTTAAATCATCGCCCTGGATGCCCTTAACAAAAGCAACACTTAAACTAGAAATCAAAGTTGGATCTTCTCCGTACGTTTCTCCAATTCGACCCCACCGAAGGTCGCGTGCAACATCCATAACCGGAGAAAGCGCTTGCCGAATTCCAATTGATGTCATCTGCTTGCGAATAACGTCGCCCATCAGCTGCACTTTTTCCGGATCCCAAGTAGCACCGAGTCCAATGGCGATCGGATAGTTCGTTGCTTCTGCGAAAATACCCCCTGATAACGCTTCGGCATGAATAAGGGCTGGTATTCCTAAATCTGTTTCTTCTACTAGATACTTTTGAATTTTTTCGACTAAACTCGCATTTTCTGCCACCGACTTTCCGCCGACTAGCACAGCTACTTCACCTATGCCATTTGTAAGTTGATCTTCCAGATGATCCAAAGTCCCTCCAATGGACATCACACCGCCTAGTTGGGCTATTTTCTGTTCGAGTGTCATTCTTGACATCAAGTCCTCAATACGTGTTTCGATAGTTAGATTAGGATTTTGGAATGGAGCATTCTTTATTTTCAACATCTTGCACCTCCGAATTTTTATGTTGCCCTGCTCAACCACAAGAAGTTAAAGAATTAATGAACCGTACGCTACTTTATTGTAGGGTACGGCTCAAGATTACTCTTATTTGCCTGCAGCTTTGGACCAAGTATCAAATTGCTTTTGTTTCTCAGTAAGAATCTTATCAAGGCCAGCACTTTTAAGCTTCGTATTGAATTCTGCAGTCAAAGCAGGATCCAACGTACCACTTTCCAGTCCAACTCTATATTGATTGATGACGTTAGTTGCGGCAGCGATTTCTGTTTTCACAGGTTCTACGTTAAATGTAAAGCCAACTGCTTTCGATGCAACCGCACTATCATTATGTTTCTTCATCAATTCCCAAGTTTTTGGATCCGTGCCTTCCCATATGTAGGTAAGGAAGTTGTTGCCGAGTTCCCACTGGTTAAATTGGTAACCGCTTTTTGTGACCCCGCTCGGAAGCGTAATAATGTTATCTGACTTTTTCACATAGTGCTTGCCTTCGATACCTAGTGAGATTAAGTTGGCAATGTCCTTATCCGTGTACATGAGATTCATGAATTGCATTGCTCTTTCAGGATCTTCACTATTTTTGGTGATCGACATCATAAAGGATGTAAGATAACTTGTCGTCTTCAACGGTTTTGTCAAACGAACAGCAACCATTTCTTTCCCCGTCAAATTCGATTCCTGTGCCTCAAAGCCAGGCTTCATGTTCGATGTGTAAGAGAAAGCCTTACCTGCTTTCACCAAACTAGCGCCCGTTTCTTGCGAAGTTGCAATATCCTTCATAATATAACCTGCTTGATACCATTTACGAGCTAAGGCAATAGCATCTGTAAACTCCTTCGTTTCGAACAGGTTCACGATTTTGGTGCTGTTCCCCGGATCGGCAAGTACACCCAGCCTGTCTCCTAACGTATCCACAATACCATTGTACATATTGGTTCCAGGCAAATTGCTGTTCGTTTGCTGAACCAATGGTGCCATTCCTGGCTCGTTATCTTTAATCGTTTGGAAAACGGGTTCCAAATCTGCCCAAGTTTTGATTTTGCTCAGATCAATCTTGTATTTGTCAACTAGATCCTTCCGCATAATCAATCCATAATCGGCGGCAAGATCCTTCATGCTCGGAACTGCATATGGCTTACCATCGATTTTGGTGCCATTGATCACGTCCATCCCAACTGTATCAACAATACCTTTTCCATATTTCTTCAGTAAATCATCTAATGGCTCCAATTGCCCTTTAGCGACTTGGCTACCATAGTTAAAGACGGAGGAAGAAACCATCAGATCAAGCTTCTCATTTCCTGCCAACATGAGATTCGTTTGCTGTGCCCAAGCGGAAGCGTTGATGGGCACTAGTTTAACGGTCGCATTGATTTTTTCTTTCGTAATTTTGCTGATGGCGTCTGCCACCTGATCGGTATCAGGCATATCGTTCAACTGTAGATACGCCATTGTCAGCGCATAAGGCTTGGAATTGGCCGGCTTGTTACTGTCTGTCGCTGCTGCTGTCTTCTTGCCATCATCGCTACCACTGCTCCCACAAGCAGACAGAAGAGTCGTCGATACTAGCACAATACTAAGTACTCCGCTTAACTTTTTCCATTTCTTTTCCATAGCTTGTTATCCCCCTAATTATGCAAATATGATGTCTAATCTATACTAATCGAATCCAAAGATTCAAGAATAGCCACATGCCTTATCCTTTTACAGCACCAAGCGTGAGACCTTTAACAAAAAATTTCTGAAAGAAAGGGTATGCACAGAAGATTGGTATGATACCTATAACGGCTATTGCTAAACGAACTGAGTCGGTTGGGACATTCGTAGCAGCTTGTGAAGCATTGTTCATGCTGCTCTGCTGAAGGAATTGAAGATCGCTCAGCATTCGGTTCAGCATATTTTGAATACTGAAGAGCTTACTGTCGGTCACGTAAATTAACCCATTAAACCAGTCGTTCCAATACGAAATGCCCAGCATCAGTCCAATTGTAGCCAAGATCGGTAAAGAAAGCGGCAGCACAATCCTGTAAAAGATTTTAAATTCGGAAGCACCGTCAATATAAGCGGATTCAATGATTGCTGGAGGAATCGATGTGCTGAAAAATGTACGGATCAGCAAAATATAAAATCCATTCGTGAGCAATCCAGGAATAATGAGTGCCCAGATCGTATTTTTAATATGAAAAACTTCGGTGTAAATCAGATAGGTCGAGACAAGTCCGCCGTTAAAAAGCATTGTGAAAAATACAAGAAACGACAACACTTTGCGAAGCGGCATATCACTGCGTGACAAAGGATAAGCAAGCATTGTCGCGATTGCGAGACCTGCTGCTGTTCCGACAATGGTGATAAATACGGTTATTCCGTACGCCCGGAACAATGTTCCTGAGCTTGCCATCATAAATCTGTATGCATCCAAACTTAACGCACTTGGAAAGAGCGAATATCCGTCATGGATAATGGCTTTCTGATCTGTGAAAGAACCCATAATAAGCAGAGCAAACGGAAAGATGCAGGCCAAAGCCAAAAGAATAAAAATCAGATTGACCACATATTGATTCATGTGATTCGATTTCATAAAAACACCCTCAGTTCTTTTAGAATAAAGCTTGATCCGGGCTTTTGCGGCGAATGATAAAGTTAGATATAAGAACGAGTATGAATCCCACGACAGACTGGTATAATCCCGCGGCTGAAGACATTCCTATGTCCCCAAGCGTCATTAGCCCACGGTATACGTAGGTATCGATAACATCCGTTGTTGACTGTAACGGACCAGAATTAAGCGGTACCTGATAGAACAAACCGAAATCTGAATAAAAGATACGACCGATGCTCAACAAGGCCATGATAGTAATTGCCGGGGCTAAGAGCGGCAGTGTAATCGTGCGAATTTGCTGCCATTTGTTCGCACCGTCCAACGTAGCTGCTTCATAATACTCGTGATCGATTCCGACGATGGCCGCTAAGAAAATAATGCATAAGTAGCCCACATTTTTCCAAATATTAATTAGTGTTAGAATAAAAGGCCAGTACTTCGATTCCGAATACCATGAGATGGGATCTACGCCAAACAGCGGTAAAATATGATGATTAATGAATCCATTCTCCACATTCAACATGGCAAGCGCCAAATATCCGACAATAACCATAGAGATTAGATAAGGTAATAGAATAACACTCTGGTAGAAACGGGACATAAAGCGGTTTCTCACTTCATTAAGCATAATGGCGACTGCGACAGCCAACGCCAGATTGATGACAATGAAAAAACCATTGTATAACACCGTATTTCGAGTAATGACCCAGGCATCCGACGTTTTAAACAAATATTCGAAATTTTTGAGACCTGCCCAATCACTTCCCAATATCCCCTTGCGGTAATTGATATTTTTAAATGCGATGATGACCCCGAACATTGGGAGATAATTGTTAATGATCAAATAAAGCATGCCCGGCAAGATCATTAGAAATAGCGCGCGGTAGCGTTTAAACGTTTTCACTGACTTACGCAGTGTACCTGGCTTACTTATAGCCTTTGCGCTTTCGTATAAAACTTCTGCTTTGGTGTCCATCCCTATGTCAACTCCTTCTCTTGATAGCTTTAGTATAGAAGAAGTTTAACCAGGCTTCTCTCCACGAATACGACTTTATACTTTAGTTTTTCCGACATTATCCAAAAAAAAGACTCCACACTAGTTACACTTGTTGGTGGAGTCTTTCTATTTTTTATCAAACTGCTTTCTATATTCATTGGGATTCATATTGACAGCTTTTTTGAAGTGCGTTGAAAAGTAAGAAACATTCGAATAACCCGCTAATAGCGCTACATCTAAAACGGATTTATCCGAACTCACAAGCAAATTTTTGGCATACTGAATCCGCTGCTGCTGCAAATAGTCGGAAATGGATATGCCCGTTTCCTTTTTGAACACCCTTGTCAAATAATCAGGGTTTAAAAATACGTGCGCAGCGATAACTTCCCTTGACAATTCCGATACAGAGATATGAGCCGTAACGTATTGTTTCACCTTTTCTACAACTGACATGCTCCCTTCTGTTGAATGGATCTGGTTCATAGCCACTTCGATTACGTATTGCACCCAGTCTTCCAATGCTGTTATCGATCGCAATACTAATTCAGGCTTTTCCGTGAGTAGATTAGCTGCAAACACCTTATTCGCAGGTAATCCCTTTATCTGAAGAACAAAGAAAAGCATTTGGAGAAAATTCTGATAGAAGCTGTGCAAATACGGCGCGTTTATCCCTTCTTTGCTCTCTCTTAACGACTGGAATAATAACTTAACTTCCGTTAATATCCTATCCTTAGACCCTTGCTTCATCCACTCTGCCCAATCATTCAGTGACGGAAGCTCAACCACGGACTCCGATTTTTTCATATTCCAGAGCAAAATGGTTTCATTAAACACAGAGACATTATTTCTGTCCAAATCGTTCAGCCTTTTCAGCATGGGTACGACTTCATGAAGAGAGGCCGGTTCACTGATGTAACAGCACAGATCACAGTAAAAGTATTGATTACACGATTGAATGTATTCTTCGCTTACTCGCCGAAGCTCCTGCATGTGATGTTGGCGCTCGTAGGGAACCATGATGAGTAAACTTCCATTATCCGGAGAGATGATCGCTGTATGCGGATTATTTCGTGTAATCTTCTCTTCCGCAGCATTCTTCAAAGCATATTCCATAATTCGCTCATCTCGCTGATTTAGATTCTTATACCAACGCCTAACACGAATCAATATCAGTACAAAGCGCATGGTATCCATAGACAATAACTGATACTTTTGTAAATACTCCGATATTTTCTCCGGGGTAGAAGGAATCGATTGTTGGATCAAATCCTGCCAAAAACGTTCTTTCATCAATGGCTGATGAGATTCCCATAGCTGGTAGTAATGCTTATAAGTTTCTTCGAAAGAAAGAAGCTCCTTGTCTTTTTTTATTTTGACCATAACCTTCAGAATCACATCTTCAAGTTCCTCGTAATCCACAGGCTTCAATAAGTACTCGAAGCTGTCCAACTGGATCGCTCGCTTCGCATACGAAAAATCCGAGTGACACGTTAAAAATATCGTCTCTGTGCTAGAGTAATGTTCTCTTACCCAGCCCAGTAAATCTATGCCGGAGCCATGCGGCATTTCAATATCACAGATCATCACATGAACCGGGTTGTTTGCATAAATCTCCTGCGCCTGCTTCATACTGTGTGCTGTATAAACGGTAGAGATATTAAGCTTGTCCCATTCAACGCCGGCCTGTAATCCCCTCACAGCGTGTACTTCGTCGTCGACGATTAACACATGAATCATTTTACACACCTCCTGTTAGTGGCGTATCTGCCGGAATACGGATTCGCACACACGCGCCTTTATCAGTTTCATTATAAAAATCAATAGTCGCTTTATTGGCATACAACAAGTGTAGTCTGCGTTTGACGTTCCAGATACCAATGTGCTCTCCTTCTTCACTTGCCAAATCCATATTCCCCTTCAATAATTCAAGAATTGGCTCCGGAAAGCCTGGACCTGTATCCTCGATATGAATAACAACCCACTCCTGTTGTTCATCTTCGTCCGTATGCACTCGGATATCGATTTGAATCCGTTCATCCAAATTAACAGCATGTTTAATGGTATTCTCCACCATCGTCTGAATAACCAGAGGAGGAATCTGTAATGAAAGAACGGCATCAGGTGCTTCGATTTGATACGTTAAAACTCCTGGAAATCGCAGTTCTTGAATCCGCAGATAATTTTGAGTGTGGAGCAGCTCCTCCTTGAGTGTGACCACGTAGGAATTACTGCGGAACATAAACCGAAAGTAAGTAACAAGACATTTGGTCATCTCATGTATTAATTTAAAATCCTTGACCGTTGCTAAGTTGTAGATGATATTCAGCGAATTCAGAAAAAAGTGAGGATTGATTTGTAACTGTAGCTGTTTAAGTTCAGCATGCTGATGCATTAATTTCTCTTCATAAACATTAATTTTCAGATATTGAATCTCAGTTATCATTCGGTTATAGGTTTCATTCATGATACCAAACTCGGTCGATGTCGGGTAATGCTCGATTTGCGAATTCCAACGACCTTCCCCTAATTTTCTCATAGCTAAAATGATTCGATTGATCGGAAGTAAAAACACTTTTCGCATGTAAATAACGAACAATAGCAAAAAAACGATAGCACCAATCGATACAATGGAAGAAATACGTTGAAGGTAAGGTAAGTTCTCCAATGCAACTACCTCGGGGATTAATGTGAATAAGTAAAAGTTTCCTTTCTGTGACGGTTCCCCCATAACTAAATAATCCTCTTTCGTGCCAGATATCGTGTACGTTTTTGGGGTTAGGGCTAATCGAATACCTTTTTGAGTGATTAAATCCTCATGACTCATGGGCGCTAGTTGATCCGAGGTTAAAAGCGCAGCACCGTTTGATCCGAGATTAATGAGTTGAAGAGGAATCATAAGCTTCTTTGCATCAACCCATGCCCCAACATATACATTTCCGGATTTAATAACGTGGTATAAATAATGATTTCCTTCCGATTGCCACGTATACCATCGATACACATTTGGAGTCACCGAACGATCCTGCAGCATCCGATTAATTTCATTTGCAACCTGCTCGCGCTCCCCAAACCCATTTCCAAAACCTTGCGTCATAAGCAGCTCTTTATTTCGACCCGAATATATAAAAAAAGAATCGATTCCCTTGTAATAGCTGACATCATCCTTAATCAATTGAAATAACCGAAGCTTCGCTTTCGTATAGTTATTTTCATTTGCAAGTTTATCCGTATCGAAATCAAGCAAATCTAGGTTAGTTTGTGATAAATTGATCAAATAATTGTCCACTTCCTGCAAACTTCGGTCAATCTGACCCATATACAAGCTCATTAAGTTTTTATTGGACTGAGCCACTTGATTACGAACCACTTGGGCCGAGTAGTGATTAATAACCAACAGAACGATGATCAGAGGAACTATCGTGAATAACAACCCAGAGAAAAGCTTTGTCCGCAAGGAGTTCAGCCATAAATACTTTTTTTGCATGGAAGCAGCACTCCTTTGTAGGTATAAGAGGTCTCACTATTATACGAAAAGACCATTCCACTTAAAAGCGGAAATGGCCTTTCGTTAGGAAGAGTTCCTCTTTACGTACTATTAATTATTTTTAACAATCGGAAGCAAGAGGAGTGAATCATACTTCCCGCCGACATAAATAGAGTGAGTTCCTTTGTTCACCGTTTCCTTGTGCCCATAGCCTCTTGAACCACCAACAGAGGTTTTTTCGTCAATGACCTCGCTGCCTTTTATGACCAGCACCAAGCTTTCTCCACTTTTCAAGAGGATACTTGAAGGTAATATTTCAATTTCCACTGGCACAATCTCACCTTGATCAAGCTTCAATAATCTCTTGTGCTTAAGTACCGGCTGATATGGCGTGGATTTCTCCGTATCCAACTCTCTATGGGAAACCCTCAGCCATCCTTGGGCCACCTGGCCGTTTTCAATATGGTTAAAGCCTGGAAGCAACACTTCATTATCGTGTCTGTCGAACTTCTTAATGCCGATAAATAGATCCATATCATCCGCATCGTCGGCAGAAACCCAGAGCTTAAGCTTCATATTTCCAGTAAGCTCGATGTCTTCGTTAGCAGTAAATTTAAACCTCACATCACTATTATCTATCTGCCCAGGCTCGGCATTATAGGTAAGTCTGGTTTCATTCTGAACAGCAAGTGGTTGCAGGGACATTTCTTCGCCATTCAAGTAATATTCAGCATAGGTTGTATGGGCTAGCGGCCATTCATTCGCGGTGCGAATATGCCCCTTATAGAATTTTTCTCTGACCTCGTAACGTACCCGCGGTGTTTCCATCCAATCATTCTCAATGCCTTTCAGGAAATAATCGAAAAACTCTTTCTGCTGTTCCAGCGATTCACGCAAATAATAGGTTTCCCACTCTTTACGGCCATGGACCAACAGCCACTTATCTTTGGATGATGCCTCATTGAAACCTTCGAACGTACCACGACAATGCAAGCCTTGGGTCGACCAGCTTGCGCATACAAACATGGGCACCTTGATATCGGACAAAGTAACCTTTCTTTCCTCCCAATAATCATCGAGTAATGGGTGCTCGTTTTGCGCAGCAATCATATCTTCTATTTTATTATTTGGCCACCGGCCTTTTAATAACTCCTGGAATGATGATGTGAAAGCTGTTTCCGGTATGCCGCCGTGAAAGTACCATTCGCGGTACAGATCCGAAGTACCTTCCCAGGGGATTATCGCCTTCAGATGAGGCGGATTCAAAGCGGCCACCCGCCATTGGGTCATGGCCAAATACGACACGCCATTTAATCCCACATTACCGTCGCACCAATCTTGGACGCCGGCCCATTCAATGATTTCATAATAATCTTGGGTCTCATCTTTCGTCCAAGGATAGAGTTCACCTTCTGAATTTGAACTCCCTCGTGTAGCGATTTTGACCATAACATAGTCGTTTGGCACCCAAAAACCGGGATCAGGTGACTCAAATGGCGTAAACTGCGATGTGACGATACTTCCTAACGTCGGCCATACTGTACGAAAAATCTCATAGGGGGGTAGTCCATCTTTATTATAGGGATCCAAACTCATTACCGCAGGAAACTTCCCAGGCTTATCTGGACGAAATACATTAACGTAAATTGTAATCCCATCCCGCATTGTAATGGGAACATCCTTTTCCATGATCATTTGTTGATTTCCATAATTCGCAGTCGTCATGACTATTTTATTCAAACCTGATGTAGTATCCGTTGGAAGTGTTGGTTTCAAATCGGGCCGACCCATGAATTTGTTCATTTAACATTACTCCCCTTCATCTAATAATTGATGAACCAATAAAACTCCAATAATTTAAACAGCAGTTTTACTAAGATGCTAAATTGTTACAGATTCTATCCATATTATTTCCAATCGGGTCCGACGCTAGATAACATTCGAAAATTAGATATAATTGAAGTATCCAATGATTGTTTTTCAAATGAAGAGGGGATAACGCATGAATTTGCTCAGTTTGAGATATTTTATAGTGATCGCAGAATATTTGAGTTTTACGAAAGCATCAGCGCACCTATTTATTACACAACCAACTTTAAGCCGACAAATATTAGACCTGGAAGAAGAGCTAGGCGTACAACTTTTCGTACGCGGCAGACACTCACTAAGTTTGACTAAGTATGGTGTACGCTTTTTACCTGAAGCAACGGAAATCATAAGAAAATGCGATAATATTCGGGAGATCGTGCGGAAGGAAGATGATGATGATGGCAGCATAATCGGCTTGCTAAGTATAGGATATCAAGGATTTCTTGATACTAAGCTCATGCATCATACGCTGAAGTCAGTAGCCAAAAAGCATCCGCGCATTGACTTTTCGCTTTCAGGAGGGAGCCCTCCCGAACTAAGACACCATCTTTTAATTAACAAATGCGATGTGGTTTTTGCATTAAATTCGTGTGTTGCTAATATTCCAAATATAGCGTGTATCAAACTCCAAGCGAATGAATTGCAAATTGCAGTTCCTCGCAATCATCGATTATCGAAGTACGATTCGATTGATATGAAGGAATTGGCCAATGAAGATTTTATCATGCTTGAACGCAAGATCTCTCCATTTACCGTAGATTACGCTACCAGCCTTTGTATGAAAAATGGCTTTTCGCCAAATGCTTCCTATTACGTTGATGATGCTGAAAAAGCATTGCTTTTAGTTGGTTCAGGTAAAGGCATCACCTTTCTGCATTCTGCAAACAACATTAATAGACCTGATGAAACCTATGACATAAAGGTGTTAAGCATAGAAGGAATTGATAATAACTTGGATTTCGTATTGGCATTTAAAAGAGACCACACAAATCCAATCATTCCGATATTTGTTTCTGAATTAATGAGTTTCAATGAACCGAACAACTAAACTAGCTAGTCCCGGGTAAGATCATATAGGGGGCTTGGAAGTAGGAAAGCATCCAAGCCCTAGTCACTCTACGCTTATTCTTTGATCCTGAATCCAACAGATTTAAAGCCGCCATCCATCTCAATAAACTCTACTTTGGCCGAAAAAGGCAGCTTGCTGATCAATTCATTTACATTCTCTTCGTTTACACCATACAGGGCAGCATGAAACTGGTTTCCGTCTTTAAAATGTCCAATCGCTATGCAGTATGGTTCCTTATTTACGAAATACTGATTCGCTTTGGTGAAGGTATAATCGCCTACCAAGTTGCTATTTTCATAGATGATCTCATCCATCATCGCTTCATCGCCCATATCAAACCATTCTAGGTCCGTGCTGCCGCACTTCTGGCAGGTGGGCAGGGGACGCCATACAACATCTCCACACTCTTCGCACTTCATGCCCAGAACCTTATTTTCCTCTAGTGCATCATAATAGGTCTTCAAGATTGGCCGTAGTTTAAACATATCTAATCCCTCCTTCTTACCCCTTATCCTCAAGGAGAATACCAACAGTCGTGTGACCGCCCCCCATACCGCGCACCAAGCACTTGCGTACATCCTTATTAACCTGACAGTCTCCGGCCTCGCCGCGCATTTGGAGAATAGCTTCGCTAATCATATTAATCCCAGAAACAGCGAATGCATGTCCAAAGCTAAGATCGCCACCATGTGGGTTAATCGGCTTGTCCCCATCGAAACAGGTTCTACCGTCCAATTCATACTGGTAACCCTTTCCTTCGGGCAGATAACCAAACACTTCAGCGCTATCCAATTGCTCACCAGAGGTCATAACAGTCGTAATCATTAAATCCAACTCATTCGGATCCACATCATCTGTATAGAGGGCATCACGAACATCGACATTCATTTGGTGGAAACAGTAAGGGAATCTCTGTGTATTCGACGAGCTCGCATAGTCAATAACCTCAATCGGCTTCTGGCTAAATTTCTTGGCGATATCCGTCGCACAAACAACGATCGCTCCAGCAGCTACATTGTGGAGAACACTGCCTCTTTTACGAATAAAGCGAGTGATCTTGCGATTGTGTTCCTCTGATCTCATGTATTCTAAAACATCGTCATATCCAAGCTCTTTGGCGATATCTGTAAATTCACGTCTCTCAGCGGCTCGAGGATTCCGCGAAGCATTACGGCGTAAATTGACCGCCATAGCGTTATAGGTGTCATCCAGCGTTTCCTCGGAAATCCCATAATTCTTCATGTAATATCTGCCTTGCTCATCGGTAAGCAAATTATCGCTAACGCCATCAAAGCGGTAATACGTTGTATCAAACAACGCTCGACCTGGCGACCACCATTCATCATATTCTGCAATCGAACGCAACATATGTGCTGGTTGATTTCTTGCATTGAAGTGTTTTGGAGTTTCAATCCCCGCACACAAAACAATGTCACATTTGCCCGAAGCCACAGCGTTGCATGCCTCCATAAAAGCAATGTAGCCGCTTGCACAAGCCTGTTCAATGTGTATAATAGGCTTTCCAGCCATACCGATCCACTCTTCTAGGGTACCGACCATAGCCAGCACATTTCCAGCAGTTACGTAATTGGCCATCTGCGAATATACGATTTTATCAACATCGCGAGGTTTGACACCTGCGTCCTCCATAGCCTGATGACAGGCGCAAGCCCAAAGTTCATAAATGGAAAGGCCTTCATACATAGGATCATCAAAGTACCTCTGAGGAAGCGTACTCGTACCAATAACAGAAACGGAGCGTGCAAGTTTTTGTTCCATATTGTTCTCCTTTCTATGCTGTAAATGAGCTCAACTCTCGCAACCTATGTTGCGTAAATTCACTATAGCTCGGTTTACAATATCCTGTGAAATTGTCTTTTTGTATAGCTGTAGACGATTCGTAGCTTTGTATTCATTAAAAGTATAGATGGGGGTTTTCAAAGTTTTATTCGTGGACGCCGATTTTTTGAGGTTAAGCAACTTAACTACCCATTCCGATTCCCAGTAACTCTTCATGCCAAAAGAAAAAAAGGCCGTGAAAGTCGGCCTTTTTTCCGTATAAAGCTCCAATAGTAACTTATGTTCCTTTTTGCTAAAGAAAGCTTACCATTTAAACCTTGTAGAATGTCTTTTTACAAACACAGCCGCTCTTATTCACAAGTTCCAAACCTACTCTTTCACAGATCCCATCATAATACCGTGAATAAAGTATCTTTGCATGAAGGGATAGATCGCAATAATTGGAACTAACGAAACCACAATTTTAGCTGCGTTTAATGTTTTATTGGACACAAGGCTGGCTTCAATCATTTCTTGGCTAGACATCCGGCTCGGATCAATTTGAATGAAAATAGATTGTAAATAGGTCTGTAATGGCATCCGGCTCGGATCATGAATGAATAGGAGCCCATTTAAATACTCATTCCATGTTGTGACGATGGTGAATAAGGAAACCGTTGCTAGTACCGGCATCGACAAGGGCAATAAAATTTTGAACAGGAGCTGCCAAGGATTTGCTCCATCCATATCCGCCGATTCTTCCAGCTCTTTCGGAATACTGCGAAAGAAGTTGATCACGAGAATCGTATTAAATACGTTAACGATAGAAGGAAGAACGAGTGCACCCATACTATCGAATAAGCCAAGCTTATTGACCACCATATAGAAAGGAACGAGTCCCCCGTTAAATAACATACATAAAATGAGCAGCCACATGAATGGATTTCGCAGTGCAAACTGCTTCGAAGTTCGGGAAAGCGGGAACGCAAGCAATAAGGTAATAATGAAGCTTAACCCGGTTGTATATACAACGCGCTGGATGGAAATCCAGGCTGATTTAAAAAACTGCTTATCCTTCAGAATACTGATATAGGAATGGATCGTCATATCTCTTGGAAATAGGGAGACCAGTCCTCCCTCGGCTTTGGCCGAAGAACTCAAGGAAACCGAGAGTGTATGAAGTAAAGGTGAGATGGACAGCAGCATAATGATCAGCATGCCCAGTATGACCACATAGTCAAATGTCGTATGTTTCTTTCTTATTGAGGCAGTCATTGGATGTCCCTCCCTCTAAAAGATGCGATATCCCGCAAATTTAGATGCTAATTTATAAGCCGTAACGATAAGGAATAAGCTAATTACCGATTTGAATAGCCCAACCGCGGTACCAATTTCATAGTTGACTTGTTCGAAGCTCACCCGATAGACATACGTATCGATAATATCTCCTGTTGGTTGAACCACGGGATTATACAAATTAAATACTTGGTCAAACCCAGCATTCATCACGCTTTGCAGACTTAATGTTGCAAGAAGTACAACGGTTGTTTGAATACCTGGAAGACTAATATATTTGATTTTCTGCATCCGTGAAGCGCCATCCATGTCAGCAGCCTCATACAGCGATGGATTAATATTCGTCAGCGCGGCTAAATACACAATCGCAGCAAAGCCGAACTCTTTCCATACATCAGAAAGGACAAGGATAGGACGGAACCAGAAATTGCTTCCCAAGAATAGGATTGGATCTTGTACGCCCAAGTGCATAAGTAGCACATTCAGTAAGCCATTGGCTGCTAGAATATCTTTAATGATCCCTGCGATGATGACCCAGGACAAGAAATGGGGCAAATAGACAATCGTTTGAACAAATCGTTTGAAAAATGTCAGCTTAACTTCATTCAAAAAGAGCGCAAAAGCAACAGGTACAAGTAATCCTGCAACAATTTTGGAAATTGAAATAATAAGCGTGTTACGCAATACTTCCCAACTTGCTGTGTTGTGGAACATAACTTTAAAGTTGGCCAAGCCTACAAAAGGGGAGTGCCACATGCCTTTCCCAGGATTGAAGTGCTGAAACGCCATAACAATACCACCTAATGGAGCAATGTTAAATACAGCAAGTAAGGCAATGCCTGGGATCAACATTAATAGGTAATGATAGGTTGCTGAAGCGTTTTTCAATTTCATGTTGACACCTCGATTCATCTTCGTTCATTTGTTTAGAAAGGGCGCAAACCAGTGTTTGCGCCCCCCATGATGCCACTAACTGCTTATTTGTTACGTTTATCAACTTCGGTTTGAACTTCTTTCGTGATTTTATCGCCGCCTTGTGAGTTCCACTGTGTCACGAATGAATCAAAGGAATCCAATGGCTGGGAGCCTAGAATAATTTTGAGATACGTTTGCTTCTGAAGTGTTTGAAGATCCGTCCACGATTTAACCATCGTTTCGGTTTGACCGCCAAATACGTTCGGAGTCACGACGATATTGCTTTCATTGTCCGTTACAACCTTCATCGCATTATTGTATGCTAAGTAACCTACACGATTGGCAATAGCCGCATTCAACACATCTTTGGATGGGTTCGTTTTCAGTACATTTTCCAGCGGATTTTTCATTTCAGCTTCAATGTTAGCTAGACCCTGTACTTCTGTTGGTCCTAGGATGCTCTTATCTGCCTTGCCAGCAAGAATATCATTATATTTCTTCTGTTGGTTATAAATAAGTGCAGGATCATTCACAGCCAAATCCAAAAATTGCGGATGTTTTGCAACAGCGACTGTGCCTGCTGCTTCGTATTTCGCATTGGTATCATTCAATTCAGGAATCGTTTTATCTTGGAACTCCGTTGAAAGATTGAGCAGCTGAATAGCAAGCTCTGGGTGCTTAAAGCCTTTTTTCACAACCATATACCCACCTGGGTTCGGGTTAGAACCCACATTCAATTTGCCGCTTGTGCTGAGCAACGGATAGGCTTTCCAATCCGCGTTCGGATTGTTATAAATGGTGTTCCCTAGCGGATAGTACGGCGCATACCAAGCTTCAAATACAATGCCTGCACGACCAGAACTCACGTCTTCAGTCGTTTTACCGCCATCCTTCAAACCGTATTCCTTGTCGAGAGATCCTTCTTTGAACATATCACGCAACGTAGCAAGCGCTTGCTTCGCTTCTGGCTGAATACCGCCATATTTCACTTTGCCATCTTTGTCTTTCATCCATGTACCAGGGAACGCATTGTCCGCCCAGTAAATGGCATCTAAGGTATGCAAATCAAAAGCAGGGCTGTACATGCTGTTCGTTTGTGCAACCAAACCTAATGTATCATTTTTACCATTGCCATCCGGATCCTGGGTCGTAAACGCTTTCGACAATTGTCTAATATCATCGATCGTCTTCGGTTCTGGGAGATTCAACTTTTTACGCCAGTCTTCACGAACCCAAACGAGCATCGGTTGTTCTTTTTCCATACCGTATGGGATGGCCATCATTTTCCCACCGTTTTTAACGGTATCGAAAGCATAGGGATTCGCAGCATAGCGCTCTTTTACTTTTTTCGAAGCATATTTATCAAAATAAGGTGTCAAATCTTCGATCATATCCCATTGTTCAAGCGTATTCAACATGCTTACGATATTCTGACCTTCTAGGGAGAACATGTCAGGAATCTTGTTACTTGCAATATCCAAAGATAATTTCTTAGCGTATTGATCGCCGTCCGAGGGTGCTGTCCATAACAGCTTGCCCTTCACATTCAACGTTTTCTCCACATAATCTTGGTAGCTGTTCTTCTCGTAGCTTTCACCTGCAGGGAATTTAGGATCCTGATTAATACTGCGAACAACAGAATATTCAACCGTTTCTTTATAAGGCGCCATTGGATCACTATTGCTTGCAGCAGCAGTCTGTGACGGTGATTCCTTTGGCTTTTCTGTTGACTTGTCCTTCGTATCTGTTGAGCACGCTACCGTGGTTACCAACATACTGCTTGCAAAAATGATAGAAAGTAACTTCTTGCTACGATTCATGTTTTGTTTGCCCCCTAGTCAATTAATCTTTCTCTTACACCTTTATTGTACTTAATTTTGGCGAATTCCCTATCAGAGTAGTGGGCGTACTCTGGTAGATAAAAGATCGACATTCCAACACCATATGCACACACCACATTCACTTTTCCTACTCGAATCACTCATTTGTCTATCTCATCGTCGATTGGCGATGCATGTCACGATATTCCGTCGGGAGCACATGCCGGTGATGCTTGAACACTTTGCTGAAATATTTCTCATCTTTAAAACCGGATTGCTCCGCGATCGCATAGATAAAATTATGCGTAGTTACCAATAAATCTTCCGCTTTGCGAATCCGAAGCTCAGTCAAAAGCTCATGAAATGACATCCCAACGATGGGGCGGAAGCATTGTCCAAAGTAACTTCGACTTAAGGCCACTCGCTGAGCAACGTTCTCCTGATTTAAGTTCTCTGCGATATCTTTCTGCATGACGAGAATCGCTTTATAGATGCCGATTGCGGCCTCTTCCGAGAAGGAACTTGTCTGTAGAACGTTCCTTAATTGGGACAGCATCGTACTTAATTCATGCCAACACATTACCTCGAACCGCACATTTCTTCGCCATAACTCCTGAGGAATCCAAGTCAGATGAGAGATCGCTTTCAAGAAATCAACGACCATTCTACGAAATTCCTGGGAGGGGGGTTGGTGTTCTTCAACTAACTGCTGCCAAGTTTGAAACAAGCTTGTATCATAAATCCAGTGAAGCGATTGAAAGAGTCGACTAATCTTCTCCGCCTCTCCCTGTTCCTTAGACTTCTTCTTCGGAGAAATTAACTGCTGTACGTTACAAACAAGCGGTGTAGGATGATCCTCGCGATAGGTATAAAAGATCGATTCGATCATGCCTTTCACCCAATCCTTGCTTGCGTAATAGCTTTCCGTATCTACAGATTCAGAGATGATGGGTATCCAGGTTTCGTATAATTCATTGGCTTCCCACATGCGATGAATCTCCTGCCAGGACTTGAAAGCATGCTCAGTTATGCGATAACATTCCTGCTCCATGGGGATAATTGTCGGTTTCATTTCCCAGGTTATTTCGGCTGGCGATGCACCAGGAACTAGGGAGAACAGAAACATGTCTAGCGGCATTTCCTCTTTGCTGTGACCAGCGTGGGGCTCACGCTGCTTATCCTCACGTATCCGTTTCTCGATTCTTGCCAACGCTTCTTCCATTTTGCCTTCTTCAATTTGCGTTTTCACCAAGTAGTCGATCGCACCATACTGCATCGCTTCAATCGCATATTGGAAATCTTGATGGCACGTTAACACCACGATCTTAATCTGAGGATACCGTTGTTGAACTTCTTTCATGAGCTCAAATCCAGACATCTTCGGCATCGTTAAGTCGGTAATCAAGACATCAATTAGCTGCGCTTCTAGCTGCTGCAGCGCTCGCTGCCCGTTCTCCGCTTCGCCTACAATTTCGAACCCGTAATCTTGCCATGGAACGGTTAATATTAACCCTTTTCGAACAAAATGTTCATCATCTACGATTAATGTTTTCATTCTGTCATCCCCCCGCTAAGAATTGGCAATCGAATCCGAATTAGCGTCCCCTTACCAATTTCACTATGAATATCGATGGTATGCTGCTCGCCAAAATATTCGCGAATCGTTTGATTCACAAAATTAAAGCCTATTCCTAAGCCGCTCTTTCGGGCGTCGTTTTCTGCATACAATAACTTCTCTTTGGTCTCTAATGTCATACCTTGCCCGTTATCTTCCACTTCTATGATGAAGAAGGTTGCCGATTCTTTGAAGACACGAACATGAATCTGCCCATCATCATCCGCAAACCCATGATACATCGCGTTCTCCACTAGCGGCTGAATCAAGAAGCGTACAATAATTAGTTCTTCTGCTAGCGGATCAATATGAAAGTCGACTTGAAAGTGGTGGTTATATCGAATCTTCTGTAAGGTAACATAATCCTTTAAAGCATTAATCTCTTCGCGAATTTGTACCATTTCGCCCTCTTTGCCTAGATTATAGTGCAAAATACGAGAGAATACGGATACTAGATTGACGATCTCCTCCTGCTTATGCATTCTAGCAATCCACTGAATCGTATTTAATGTATTGTGAATGAAATGCGGGTTAATTTGATATTTGAGCTTCTGAACTTCCAGCTTGCGTTTATTTTTCTCTTTCTCTTCAACTTCAATGATGAGATCTCGAATTTTGGTTCGCATCAGGTAGAATCGATCGATGACTTCGTCGAATTCCACAATGTTCATAGGCACATAGGGGCGATCAAATTGTAAATCCGCCGTCATTTTAATTTCATTTTTCAATAGATGAAGCTTCTGATGTATAATGCGCCACGTCATCCAAGCTAATAATAAGCTGATGGCTAGTGAGCCTATGGCAATCAACGTATACCTGGTTGACCATGAAATGATTTCATTGGATAAATCATTTTTATCCACAACCGCTACAATGGACCAATCCCCTTCTCCACGCTCGGCGAAAAGCTTTTGACCGTGTTTGGAAACAATTTGGCTTGCTTTATTATCGGCTAGTGTCAACTGCGAATTTACCGGATAGGTCTTTGCCAAATCGCTATAAAGAATATGTTGTGAACCATCCGTGATTAAGTAATTCACATGAAACCCGAAGGCATCCTTCGGGAATAAGTCACGAAACACTTTAAAATTCGTTTCAATATAGACATACGTTTTCGGCAAATTTTTATTGCCTGTCATTTCTTGAATAATGGAGAAAACCATATTATCACTGTATAAATAAATACTAGGATGTGGCCCTTGATATAAGGTAACGGGTTCCGAGCGCAGCACAGGAAAATCCATCGGATTCACGTTTTTTTTGATCAGCATCGTCTCGAAGAGATTCAGCTTCTGTTCGGGAATGAAATAGTACATCGCGCCAAGCCCTTGATTCGCATAACTGATCAGCGTAAGTCGCGATTCGATATCACTCTGGATGTCCGATTTCAAATTGTTCGGAATGGTAGGATTCATGTACTGCTCCAATCGTCCACCAATATCCCCATCTAGCGTAAGCTGGCGGGAAGCATACCCCAAATTATCCAAGGAAGATTGCATGGTATGCACAATCTCCTTCATTCGACTTTGAACACCTTTCTCAATATTGTTCTGTAGGATTGAATAGATCGAATAGAAAGAAATACTCCCAAGGAGCAAGATAGGAATCAAAACATTGGCTATCATAATAACCACTAATTTGAACCGCAGGGTATTCGTATGAACCAATTTGCCTAACTTCGTTATCATCGCTATCTTCCCCAGTCTCTCGCATAAATCGGAATCCATGCCTAATATCAAAAGGACGCCTCACAGCTACATGAACCCCTTAACAAGGTTCACATATCCAGATGACATCCCCTAAATGATTTCCCTACTTATCTCACAAGTATTTACTGCCAAGTAATAAAAATACGCTCGACGTCCATACGATGCCTGGATCACGAAGAGGCTTCCCTGTCTCTGCATGGAAATTCTCCGCCATCCCGCTTAGCGCCACAAGATCGCAGAATCTTCGGGCCAGCTCTTGCGAAAAAGAGATCTCGCCGAGCTCGCGAAGCGCATGCGAGAGGATGAACATCGGCGGTGCCCAAATCGGCCCTCGCCAGTACCCATCTTCCTCGTATTTGTCACTATCCAATCGTTCGCTAGATAGACCGTATTTCGTTAGGAATGCGCCTTCTATTTTCAATTCTTCTATCATACGATCCCGAACTGATTTCGGCAATCGTTCTCCTAACAGGAGCGGAATGAACATGATAAGTGATTTGCTGTCGACGATCTCATGACTACCTGAACGTTTGGCACAAAGCACATCGTCGACGATGAAGTGTTCTAACATGTTAGCGAGTAAGTAATCGGCTTGTTTCGTCCATTGCCTGGCATCTTCAACTTTTCCTAGCTTATGGGCTATAGTCGCTAAAGTCTCCATTTGGATAATTAAATAGGTCGCTAAATCCGGACTTTCGAGTGGAATGCCTTCGTAGAAAATCGTACTGTTATCCCAGCCGCTATCATTGCCATTGTGATATTCCGGAATACCATCGCCATCACTGTCACGATGCTTCAACCAGAAATTCGTCCATTTGCTTAGAGGCGAATAGGCTTCTGCCAGCATGTCCTTCGTAATCCCATCCGTGTGGGTCATCATCCATTGTAAGGCAAACCCATGGATCGGCGGTTTCACATAGCTTCGAATGATATATCCGTCTGAAATCGTATCCGGCAGCGTGCCAAATGCATCTTGATGATCGAATAATGTCATCCATTGATGCCATGCCAGATCAGGATCTTGCTCCGCTACAGCCATCGCATGAAAGCAGTGATCCCAGCTCCATATCCCGCTCATCCCATTTTTAGAAGCATACATCGTTGGTCTTAGCATATGTCCATAAGGCTTCACCAGACTCATCCAATTGACATAGGCCGCTAATTCTCTGGTTTCGCTATAGTGCGCTGGCAGCTTCGGCGCCGCGTCAAGATAATGCGCGAATGACGCTTCCACGTTAGCTAGACTCTCGGCAAAAGATGCATACGTTCTCTCCGGCCAAACCATGCTGTCACGATACAGTTCGAACACACCTTCAAAGCTGGAATCGGTCGGCTGTGCCTCGCATCGAACATGCACATAGTCGGCATTATCTCCGTTCCAAGGTGATTCGATAGCCATCTTTCCGTGCAGCATGGTCATTCTCACGCGCTCACGCTGCCCGTCACAGTTCACATCACACTGACCCTCTCTAACAGGAACAGCATGTGAAGCCCGAATAAATTCAATACCCAGCCCTACATTCTCGCCGTAAAACTGAATCGTATTCGTACCTTCGAAAATCAGCTTCACGCTTCCGAAATCAGAGATCAGGGATAAACTCGTCGCTGTAGCTTCCTCGCGATAGGGAATCGCCTGTCCTTCATGAAGCACAACCAATCTGGCAATACGTGAACGATGCACATCTTTATGAAGCGTTCTTATATATAGGCCCTCAGGCTCGTCCTGATAGGCGGTCATTTGCGATAACGTATAGTAAGAACCCGGATAACTCCACGCGATTCTGGACACATCCACTTTCATGGTGATGCCTCCTTCTTTTATCAATTCTGAACGTGCATGACATAGTTACATTTAGTATAGAAGGAACCCTCATCTGAAACGTAGCAAAATCGAACGAATTTAGTGGAAAATCGTTCGATTTTCGTACTTCGTGCAGGAAATTCGCTGTGTTTTATTTAAAAATGATCTCATCCGCTTCTTTGACGAAGAGATCGAGTTCGTTCCCACTCATCACTTTGGATCCACCGAGCTGGAAGTTATCGAAGGTTACCCGCTGAACGCGATGCGTCGCATCGTAGCCGCCAATAAGTGAAATTGAATAGCCGGCGTTATATTGTGATTTGCGGACGCTGATATCTTTTAATAAAATATCTTGGATATGCCCTCGTTCGGGGTCCTGATTATACATGGAGCGCATGATGCGAAAATCAATTAATTTATCGTAATAATGCTCGATTCGAATCTGCTCAAATACAATATCACGAACCGTCGCATGATCCCCAACATGAATGCTTAAAGCGGCGCCATAGCCCTGAACGGATACGATATCGATATCATGGAAAATGACATGTCGAACCTCGTCCATCATTAACTCATGTCCGATCTCAATTGCATTTCCTGATGGCCCATTCACAAAGACACACGAACGCACTGCAATCCCGTGCACATCCTTGGCTGCATAGAGCATCGGCTTCTGCTCATTCTCAGCCCAATCAAAGCCTTTAATAACCACACAATCATCATTATTTCGTAAAATACAGTGCTCAATAAGGACATCTTGACACCCTACAAGATCAATACCATCCGAGCTCACTACTTCACCAATCTGTTTCAAGTGATGAATATGAACTTGTCTGCAATTCGCAAGCATAATCATCCAGCAGGGAGGCTCTACCATAATGATGTCTTGGATGGTGACATCCGTACAATCATAGAGAAGTATCGTCCGATAATCTCGCACACCGTGAAAATACGACCCATCCAGAACACCATTTCCGTAAATTTTAATACCGGAGGCGCCATGTGCACGAATGCTGCCTTTAACTACAGCCCCTGCCTCAATATAGAGCGACTCCCCATCGTGGAGTTCGATTTCGCCCACTTCGTAGATTTGCCCGCCTGGGTAATAATAGGTCGCCGCGCCATCATACGGGGACTCTGCGTTCCCGTAGAAAAACAGCGGCAGCGCGATACCATCCATTTTGATATGCAGATAAGTAGGTTGCGTTAACTTAAATGTGAGTGTATTACCAGTCATTTCGGACGTGATATTTAGGTTTAACGGACTGATAACAACGGAGCGAATATCGCGGACCGTTTGAATTTCCACCTCGATCTCACCGGAATAAGCTGCTGACGTATAATAAGCAACCGCTGTCTGAAGAACGTCCAGTTGTTCACCATTGACCTTTACGGTCACTTCTTGTGATTTAGGTACTGATTTGGGGTAAGCTTGGTTGAAACTCATGTAACATTCTTCCTTTCTTGTAAAGACAATTCATCATACCGAATCGAGCAAATCCCTGATTGCTTATAAAAAGCTTTTAGCCTTGGATCGATTACCAACAGGCGCTCCGCATCCCGTTCGATAGCGATCCGCTCGCCGCTGAGCTCAGCGTTCCCAAATTGCCTCATCTCATCGCTGTTCATTCCAGGGTGCACAATCACGGTATAGATCCCACTCTGTGCTGTTTCCAACGCGCAAATATGCTTATTTAAATAGCGTTGGGCTAAAGTTTCTGCTTGATAGATCATCTGCTTAGGTGTAATTTCAACTTCTGGCAGCCCCCTAAAGCTATGATGAAAGTTAATAAGACCTTCCTGCTTACACCACGCATCCAACCATTCACGGTAGCCTTCAATCGCATAATGAAAGAACATATGCTCATCTACATAAGCGATACAGAATCCGAGCCTGCAGAGTTTCTCGTATTGGGCGATCGTTTCTTGAATGGCGTGCGCGAGTTCAACCCCATGTTCCTTCATTTGCATCGGATGTGGCCAGAAATGACCATTCGCATCCACCAGACTAGGAACCTGTGCAATTGGGAGTTCAGGCCCCCATTTCACATCATCCCACTCGGCATTCATAGTGATATGAAGGCCAAAGCAAATATCCGCTCGGTGAGCGAGCAATTCAGCTGCTTGTTCAACAAACGGGCCTACGGCCATCACGCTTACATTCTTCAGAAGACCCCCATCACAGGCTTCTCGAATCGCCTCATTCGCTGACTGACTTCCTCCGAAATCATCCCCACGAAGAATGATCTGAAGCTCGTTCATTACCATGCTCTTACTCTCCCTCCCAGTGTGTGCAATGTCTCCCGGAACGCAAGCTTACTTACCGGACCAATAGGACTGAATGATGTCCACTAATCGATTAGAAATCTCCATTAAACCCTCTTCCGAAGGATGGATGAGATCGGATGTCAGCAGCGACGCACTGGTTAATAGGTCAGTTCCCGGAATATAGACAAGCTTGGGTTTATTCATTTGCTTCACTTTATCGGCTACGGCCGAACGAAATGCTAGTCGATCTTCCCCTTGACTCACATCTCCTTTGAAGGTGAACATATCGGTGCAGAAAATCCATTGGTCTGGATGAGCGTCAGCAATCCGTGATATGAAATAATCTACCCGCTCCCGGAATTCATCCGGAGAGCCTGGTCTTCCCTTTTGAACATCCCAAATCATATTAATCCCAAGCTCTATGAAAGCCGTATCCCAATTGGATAGTGCAGCCAAATAATCAGCCATGACCCTATCTACCATCGCGCCCCCCGCAAACGATACATTCAACAAATCCATTCCCATGCCAGCAGCCGTTCGCATCGCATATGAGCCGGTCGGACGAACCGCCGAAGCACCATTAGAGATGGAAGAACCATAGACTAGCAATCGCTTGTCTGGAAAACTGTCTGCTCTTGGCGGCTCAGTTTCCCCCTCAACGCGCACGAAGGCTATCTGACTTTCATAGGGCAGAATGACACGAACCAGATCCGGCGCAAACGCAAGTCCTTCCTTGTCCGCGATTTGCTTCATCAAAGCGAGTTCACTTGGGCGTTCAATCACGATTTCTGTCACATGTGTACCAAGAATTCGCGGCGATGTTTCCTGAAAGATACCATGATACACCTGAGCAACCGTATGCCCGCTTGTCAATTGAGCGGCATTTACTACTTCCAGAAATAAGGTCACGCGATCGGTTATCATATGAAACCGAATTTCCATACCTCCGGTCTTCAGACCCGAGTCATGTGCGAATGCATGTAGTTGCAGACGCAATTCCGTCGGGATCCGGCACAACTGCACCGCCGTACCTTCACCGATCGGGGTAAGTTCAGCCACATTATGAAATGCCATATTGTGATAAATCAACGTTGCCACCCCTCTTCGTTTTATTTATTGTAGAGCTTGTACTTTTCATTTCGGAATGCGATATAGAAAGCTTGAACGTTCTCTTCCTTACCCGCGTAGCAGCATCTCTGGCAATAATACTCATCATCCTCTTGATCATACGCCAGCAAATAGTCTATTTCCCTAGCGAAACATGAAGGACATAACAGTAACTTCATTGTTTTTCCACCGTCAACCATGTGCGCATGGCACCTCCTTGTTGGACTTGTTGTTCCAGCATTAGCTTGAAATATGGCTTAAATAACACGCCTTCTTTGATAGAACCACGATCGGCTGAATCGAAAGGGATGAGGGAGATGCGCGTGGAAATTTGCGGAATCGTCGCTGCAACGAAGCTTGGTGCCTCTACACTCACTTCTTTGGAGCGGTACGTATAAGGCAATGTGCTTACTTCATCCGTCACGCTAGATGCTGCTGTTAATTCAATTCCACGCATATTTTCTGGATAGTCCGTCGTGCCGTAACATCCATCGAACACTTCAGAAATTGTTATAGACGCATTAGGAACAGAGAGTTCCAGTACACGTCGTTCAATCCCAATCCGGCCTTCCCCAACGAAGGTGAAAATCGATTCCAGCGTCACCTCAAGTTCGCCGACCTGCACGCGAATCGGCTCCACGATCAATTGCTGCTTCCCTTCAGGCGACTTCGCAACGCGGCCTTTGGCACGCACACCTTCAATACTGGCTGATAGCTCACCATACTGGATCCGACAACGGTGACCGGAATGCCCACGGTGCTCTCTCGCAATGACATAGGGATAATTACCGTCCCACAGAATGTCGGTATCAGGGCCCATATCACCCGCAACTTCCCCTACATACGGTCGGAAGTCACAGATGACACCACCAATATTCAAATCAATGGCTGCGCGAAAATACGCATCCACATACCAGTAGGTCTGCCGTTTCGTTCCGCATAGAATATCTTTCCACAGGTTTACTTCCGGCGTCCCTACGGGAACTAGCTCCTTGTAGACTTCAGCAAACTCGGTCATCGTCACGAAGTCGACTTCACCCCGTTCTTTCTTTTCTTTTAAATATTGCAAGGAATCGATATACAGCGCACGCGAGTGATTCACATCATCGACGAAGATATTGCCAGGCACGACCCACGGCGTGCTAACAAAAACACTGTAGTAGGCGAAGCCATTGTAGTTCTTCTGTTCAATCCATTGATCAATAAAGCGGCGCATATACGGACTATTCGGTCCATCGTTGGCCTTGGCTCTCATCACATTCGCAGGATGCGAAGCAAAGTAATCATCACGACTCGTTAAGGCGAGAACCATATCCCGATTTAAATGTGGCAATGCGACCAAATCAATAGCATGCTGCTCGTTACGACCTGGTGCTAGGTGATGATATTTCGAAGGTTGGAAAGCTCCCCAAGGACCGCCGTCACTGAATAAATACCAGGAACCGTTATTTCCTTCGAACATCTTGACGCCTTCCTCGAAGCAATTCGTGATCGCTGTCTTTACCTGCGGGTATTTCTCTTTGATATACAGCACAATTTCCGTATCTAAAATGTATCCGCCAACCGCAGTTGGAACGAAACCGAACTGATCTTGAAACACCTCGAAGATACGATCAATGATTTTTTGTTTCGAGCTGGTCGCATGTAAGTAGATGGCTTGTTCATCACTCTCCGCATAAGGAAGCATTTCCTCACACATCATATTATGAAAATGTATGCCCACCTCATCCCCTAAGGCATGTTGGGACTGTACATAAGCGATCATGTCTGGATCACATAGACCTTCGTAAGACATCAGAATCGTAGTTCGGATTCCAGCACGATGAGCTTCATCCTGTTGAAAACGAAGCCCTTCCAACATCGCAGCACCCCGATCGGCGCGATGAATCACATTGACGAACATTTTACTCATGGTATTCCCTCTTTTCACAAGATGATCTGACAACCATTATAGGTGGAGGCTTCGCATGTCCGAGAGAGACATCAGATTGCTGAAGGTAAGACATTCGAGTGGAAGTCAGCTATGAGCGATAAGCCACGATTCCCTCATCTTCAAAACCAAACTTCAAATGTAGACATTTCCCCTACCAGTGACATCACATTGTCTCACCACGAAATAACTTCCATTATGTTACTTTAAAGGTATAACCTTCATATCTACTGTTGCTGGTTATCAACTCAACGGAAGGAGGTACCTGTTACCGTCAACTTATTGGTATTTGAACTTCATTTTAAAGGAGGCAATTCAATTGAACTTAGGTTTGAAAGCGTATGCAAAAACGATCCTGGTGACCATGGCTGCCCTATTGATTGTACCGTTCACGCCGATTTCAAGTACGCCAGCCCATGCAGCGGGCACTGGCAAATTTGAAGTAAATGGCACCACGATCAACGATCCCAACGGTAATGAATTTATCGTCAAAGGCGTGAATGTAAACGGTCCTCGTTGGCCCTATTCGCGTGAAACAACACAAGATGCTACGTTAATCTCCAATGTATGGCAGTTCAATACGGTGCGTATCAACACATTTCCACGGATGGCTCAACATGGTGTAGCCAACAATTTGGATATGAATGCGATTGTTAATGCATTTACAGCCAAAGGCGTCGTTTCCATGATTGAAAACCACGATATCTACGGGACTTGGGCCGAGAGCAGCGTGACCTATGATGGGAGTGGAAATCGAATCCCTTCTGTACAGGAAATGAAAGATTGGTGGGTCAATATTGCGAATACGTACAAAAATAATCCCTATGTTTGGTTTAATATTGCCAATGAACCCGGACTAGGTAGTTATTCAAATGCCGATTCGATCACCAAATGGAAAAACTTCCACGATGACATCATTGGAGCCATTCGTGCTACTGGTGCTCAAAATATTATCGTTGTCGATGAACACAATTGGGGACAAGCAAACGGCTATCTAGGCGGGAATTCAGATAGTGCCATTATTTCACAAGGCGCCTATCTGAAGAACAAATACGCAAATATTATTTTCTCCCTGCATCCCTACGATAATTGGAGTAACGGCGCAACACGATTGAGCAATTATATGACACAAGCACATAATCAGAATTTGGCTGTCATTATTGGTGAATATGGCGGATCAAACGCTTCTACAGCCCTAGCCATGGAGGCTGTGCTTAATGTAGCCATTCCGAATCATATCGGCAGAGTTGCCTGGCATTGGGTAAGTGAGGGCGATGATAATTTCAATTTGACCACGGGTTCAACTAGCGGTGGCGGTTACGAAATCAATCGTACGGATGGCGTCAAACCTTCCAACCTGACCTGGATGGGCAGCTTGATCTGGGATGATAATCGAAGCTCACTAAGCACGCCAGTACCCCAACATAATTTCCCCATCATGAATAATGGTTTTTTCGAAGACAATTTGTCTTTCTGGAACAATTGGGGGCAAGCGTCTGTGAGCACGTCGATTGTTAAGAACGGAGCGAAAGCCATCAAGATTAGTGCAGGTGCAGCGGGCGGTGCCGGGCAAAATATCGGCCTAAGACCGAATACAACCTATAAGCTCATGGCTTGGGGATATGGCAAAGCCGATCTAGGCGTTAAGTATACAACGCTATCTGGTTCGGTGACACAGCAGATCCTTTCGTACACAGGTGGTTCCTACTGGTCTTGGAATGAAATTACCTTCACGACACCATCGGATTTCTCAGATGGTACAGTGTTCATATGGAAAGGCGATGCTTCCGCTGAATTTTACGCGGACGATATCCAAATTATTCAGCAATAGCCTTATTTATACGGAAGGCGATTCCTATTTTGGAATCGCCTTCTCCTTATGAATAGGTTAGAACAAGTATCCAATCACAACCTCTGCCTGAAGTTGGAGGCTGAAATGTCATTTTCTCTGCATACGCCTGTTTCCAGACTTTCACTGGCGTGTAGGTTCCATGCCTTGGATCAAACCAGCATAGATGATGAATCTGTGCGGGAAGCTTGTTTAATTGGATAGTAAACTCACGCCCTTTAGGGCTATAAATGAGCGTCTCCTCTGAGCCTCTAAGTACACAGGTATGATCTCCGCCTTCAAGGGGATCGACCAATATCGCCTGATCCGGTACCCAACTTCCCATTTGTCCGCGTTCCATCAGAGAACGAAGCCAACCCATTTGCGAAGCTCCCGGAAGCTCAAGCGCATCTTTCCAATGAAGCGTAGGATACCACACCCCTTCGAATCTCTCCGAGTGAAATTGCCACACATCGTGGCAACCATACGTATGTCCACAAGCGCCGGCAAACACAGACCAGTAAGCGGCTTGGCGGCTGTCGTAAGCTTCAAATACCCCGTTCACAGGCTCCCAATTGATCGGGTGATTCTCATATCGCGGTTCAGCGTCCAATGTAGGCTTAACGGGTTCCAACTTGTAATCTCTGTCTGTAAACATATAGGAATCAAGTAAATCCACCGCGAAATGGTAGCTGCCCGTCATATTGAAATCCAGCCAATCCTCATTTGGAAAATAGAGTGAAGAACTTCTGCACACATGATAGGTTTGTAAATGCGTTCGGTTGTCACCAGCCGCAAGCCCGCTAGACATCGCTCGAATAACATCCTTTAGATGACTCTGCGGGTCATTTTGTTCCGTGTAATCGCGATCTCCGCCCAATACCCAAATCAGATTGGGACGGTCGCGATAACGCTCTCCTACATATTTCCCATATCGGAAAGCCTTTGCTTTGGCCGACTCCACGCCTTGATCCTGATAACCGGGATCAAAGATCCGAGGACCTACACCTGGTTCCATGAGCTTATCCCCCCAACAGGGAAGAATCGCCATGTATAAGCCATATTGCTCAGCTAATGCAATTACATGGTCGATATGTCTGAAATAGGCTTCATTCGGGCTATCCGAATCAAGATTATGCAGGGGGATTTCGCCATAAACATTCCCTGCACGCAGACCATCCATTTCAGCTAATAGTACGGCTTGAATGACGTTAAACCCTTGCTCACTGCGTCGTCTGAAATAGTACTCCACCTCTTCCAACGTTAACCGTTGAAATAGCTCCCACGCCGTGTCCCCCATCCAGAAGAACGGCTTTCCACCGATTTCTGCTAAATCTCTTCTCGTGTGACGTACCACCAATCGCTCCATCGTATCCTCCTCAAATCATGTCAGACCAAGCATAAGAACCACTCGGTTCATCTGCTTGGTCTGTCTAACCCTTTATTTACTTACGGATGAATCTCTAACTTTGTTCTTCCATACTTCATACATAAGCACTGCTGCTTGTGCTCTTGTTGTGTTGTACCTTGGGGCATATGAATTCTCCCCAATACCATGAATGAGGCCTGCGGCTGCCAGCCATACCACATCTGACTTCGCGTAATCGGCCACTTGATTCTGATCTTTGAACTCAACGTTGTCCTTGGACATAGGAGGCTCTAACTTGGCTACTCGTAAGGCTCTTGCTGTCATGACCGCCATGTCCTCTCTCGTCACCACTTGGTTAGCACCAAAGCTTCCATCTTCATACCCTGTCAGGATGCCTAACTTCTCAGCGGCAGCGACAGCCTGATAATACCAATCCTCTGGCTGAGTATCTAGGAATGAAGATTTTACGGTCGTGTCTGTCCTGAAATCAAGTGCATGTACGAGCATTTGCACGTACTCGGCTCGTGTCACATTTCGGTCAGGATCAAACTGGTGATCACCTATACCTTCTATGATTCCTCGCACGGCTAATCCATCTATCGCTTCAGTCGCCCAAGGGACATCCTTCACATCCGCGAATGTCACCTCTGGCACGACGACCGCATAGGAGCTGAAATGATTCACATGGATGATGAGCTGACCAGCAGCCTCATTGTAATAAGAGTCCTTTATGATTTCGTCTTTACCATCTTGTGTCAAATAGTTCCCAACGACCGTGTTTGCATGCTCATTCGCTCTTAGCGAGTAAGGAATAGCAATTTGAATCGGCAGCTGGAAGTGACTAACGTCGTCGCCATTTACCCTTAGACTCAAATCAACCATCGGTCTACCGTCTACTTTATTCGCTATCTGCCCAGACCATTGTGTGAGATCCGATGGGCGAATCGTCAGTTCGATCTTCTGACCATTCGCCAGCTTATCCCCTAAGAAGCTTGTAGGCAGCGTAAAGCTTGCAAACTGTGTCTGAATGATAATCGCTTTCTCATGACCGTTAGCTGGAAGGAACAACTCACTCGGGAATGTAACCTCGATGTCTTTCGCTCCATCCACTTGCGACGCTTCAAGGATTAGCTGTGCATCTTTGCGATTGTTGAGCGAATCCTGAATCGCTTGCAAGGTAAACTCAACCTGAGCTTGACCATTCGAGAGCGCTGGCTTCTGTTTCACAACAACCGATGGTCCTGAATTATTCGCAGCATTGCCTGTTGGATTTCCTTGATTCGGAACTGTGCTATCCCCACCTGAAGCACTTGCCTTGGTTGTCAGATCTGCGGCCGCCAAAGGAGCAGAAGCATTGCCTGCTGCATCTTGTGCCACTACCTTGAAATGATACGATGTAGCTGGTAATAAACCGTTAATAATCACTTGATGCGCTTGCGCTGGTTCAGTTAGCACGGCAACAGGCTCAACACGCCCTTCCTGATAAACGGCATAGCTCGCCACTCCGAAACCATCTTCAGCATCTGGCCAATATAGCTTTACGCTATGGGATGTTCGTTCTGAATAATAGAGCTTCGCCGTATCCGGCCATGTAGGAGCCATTGTATCAGGCAATGTCGAGACAGGTGTGACCGCACCATGATACCCATCGTCCGAAACATAAACCTTTAACTGCAGACCATCAATCTGCGCAGGCAGCTTGATTTTTACGGAATACACGGCTTTACCGCTGCCTTGCAGCTTGGCTTCCGTCTGTGCCAACTGAACCAACTGGCCACTCCGATCTTCCAGCCCTGCAATCAAACGAACCCCATGGTCGTCCTTGGATGTACTGCTTAGTGACGCGTTAACTTCAACGGTTTGGCCTGCTTGTAAATCAGACACACGTTCGCCCAATTCATTCTTATACGTGATTTCACCTAGCTCTGAATATTGACGCACATAGAAATCCTGAGGAGAGGAAAACTGCTCCAAACCGTTGCTATCCGTCGCTTTGGCTACGATATTGTAGTTGCCAACAGCCAACTGATTCAACGTCAGGGAATAAGGAGCTGTCGTATCTTCGCCCAGCTTACGATCTCCAGCGAAAAACTCTACTTTGCGAATTGTCGCCCCTTGCTTAGCTGTTGCTGCTGCTTGAATCGTAACGTTCGTGCCCGCATGATAAACACGAGCATCTTGAATCGGGTTCACTAACGCTTGATCACCAGTTACACTAGTTACGTTCACATCTGGTTGGTCAGCTAACTGCCCATACACGAATCCGCGTCCAGAAAGCGCCATATACACACGATTGGGATAGCGCATATCCGCTTCTAGTTGATTAATGCGACCAAACGTCTGTTGTGGATTCGTGATACACGTCCACGTGGCTCCATTATCCTTGGACACATACACACCAGATTCCGTGTCTCCATTCGCTTTGCCATATAAATAAATATAGGGTTGGTCCGGCAAATCCCCTTTCCCGAAGGCTACATCCACAGCTCCTTGTACGTTCGGCACCTCAACAAATTGTGAAACACTCACGTCCGTGGAACGATACAGCTTCGGATAGACTGTAGCCCGGTCATCAGGGAAATCACCTGGTTTGGAGACTAGAAAAACATCGCCTTCCTTGGTAGGATTGACTTTCACATTTGTAAACGGAAGTGCTGCAAAATTCACTAGATGCTGGGGATTCGGTGAACTGAAATCCTCCCCTTCTTTGGCTTGGAAGCCTGTGTACGTTAAGTTCCACGTTTTGCCTCCATCCGTGCTCATATAGAACTCCGCTGTAAGCGCATTGCGTTCTGTGAACATATAGAACTTCTGCCCATTCACTTTGTCAGAAACAACATTCTGCGTAGCACTCCACCATGTGCTTGATCGCTCATACAAATGACCATGCGTGTTATTTTCCGAATAGGAGCCGCTGGCATCCTGCCAAGTTTGACCGCTATCGGTACTATATTTGAGATAACCGTTATACGGCGACCATACAAGATTCGCAGGATTCGTTGATGACATCGCGATCATTCCGCCAATTGTGTCCAGCGTTGCTTTCTTAGCCGTTTCGTTCCACGTTCGTCCACCATCGGATGTCGTGCCGAAGAAATGATACGGTTCGCCGTTCCATAAGGAGAACTGATGATAGCCCGTGTAAGCCATGTAATTCGGCTTCTGATAGCTGTAATCCAACCCTGACATCTGTGTTAGATTGATGCCATACATTGGCGGGCCGTCATACCGTTGACTCATGAGGCGCGTAGCCGGCACGGTATCCCGATCACGTACGGAGAAGCCTGCGGAATCTGCTGCCCCAACATGTACGTCAAATCCTCCAGCAAGCGGGGGAACCTTGGCATTATACCCTACCAGCTCCTCAACACCTTTCATATTCGCTGCGGCCTTAGGCGTATTCGTGTTAATGCCTGTTAGCTTCAAAATACCAAAGCCTGTTGTCGTCCATCCGACAGTCGGATCAATCGGATCCACAACTAGCCCAGCCCGCTCGTGGTTGGACCACCAACTCGGATAATAAGCCGGTTCTTGTACTTTCATTTGCTGCTTAGCCTGCCATGTGGCACCTTCATCTACGCTCTCATACATCCAAGCGTTACCAGCATCAGAATCACTTGCTTGTGCATAAAGTGTAGCAGGCTCATCTGGTTTCACATCAATACCGACAATACCTTTGAAATTCACATTAGAGAAATTGGCCGAATCCAGTACTTTTGATGCCGAACTATCGGAGCGACCTGCTCGCAACACGGTATTGCCATCGCTGACGAAGAGATTACCGTTTTCATTCACGACAGCACGATTAAACTTCTTTTCGCCTCCGCTTGGGTAACCCATCAGGGCAAAGCTTTGTCCACCATCCATCGTTTTATAAATACCAGTGCCATACACCCCGACATAGAATATCTTCGTTCCGCCTGTCGGAGAAGTACCTGAAGCCGCGTCGAAAGCTACGAAGGTTGCACCAGCACACCCTGCTTTGACCACGCAGCTAGAAACGGTTGGCAGCCCGCCTTCGACTTGTTTCCAATCTAGACTCCCTATTTTTTCCCATAAACCGTCTCCACGTGAAGCGAAATACATATGCTCAGATTGCAGCGGATCAATGACTAGCCGCTCACCTGTTTCCGTACGAAAATCATCATTGCCACCCATGTATACGTGATGCGAAGCCATCCCTGTTGGGGTCCAAGTTGCCCCTCGATCCGTGGATTTATAAATCTCCCCACCTACCTCCGCAGCCCCATTGGAAGCCATATACACATCATCCGGATGCCCTGGATCAATGTTGATACTTTCTACCGAATAGGCATATCGTTGATCTAACCCAAATCCATCTGTGAGAGGGATCCATTCGTCCTTATCCCGGTCATAGCGATAAGCCCCGCCGACATCTGTCTTCGCATACATCAGGTAAGGTGCTGTCTTCTGAGTGACTAAACCAGTGACCCAGCCCATCCCCTGCAAATTCACATTATGCCATTCCCATGGTTGTTGCCCCGTGACGGCTTGCTCGGCAACAGCAGAATGGGAAACTGGGAGCACAGCAGCAGGAAGTAAAGCAAGCGTGCACACCATGAAGCTCATTAACCAACGTTTCATCCCCAACATTTATTCACAGCCTCTCATTGTCATCGTTCAAGCGCCCTCTCGGCGATAGGCGAATATGCTTGCTTCTGTTCCGGATTTCTTACATAGGCTTGAATACGGTAACCGGTCGCATCCCCTGGCAGTAGGAATGAGGCCGTGAGCGATGTCTCTCCATTGGCATCCACATCACTTTCCCATGCGCTGCTAGATACAAAGGCTCCACTGGCATCCACCACAGCAAGGAAGAATTGCGCATGCTGGCCCGCCAGAGACTCGTTCATGAACGTCGCTGTTACTCGTTTAACTGGAACACCTGCATACGGCGTTCCCTCAGCTGTAACGACATCTGCTGCCTGAATCGTATCAATCGTGAAATATTCCACTGACTTCAGTAGCGGAAGCACCGCGTCCGAGGGCAGCAATTGGATGTTATCGAGATATCCGGTCCATGCCTGAGCGCTTGCTTGATGGAAGGTGAATACCAGCTTCACATTCTGCAAATTCAGATCCGTCTCATTTGTCTGAAAATATAGGGTAGACAGGTGAGGTGCAGTCCCGGCTTGTATCGTTTCGGAATGAAGTAATTGGCTATCGGATTCACCATTGCTGTAGACACTGACTGTCACGGATTGCTCGAACGAGCCTCTTACAGAGAAGGACAGTGCATATGACTGACCTTGAGCCAAATAGGCTTTCGATAAGGTTACGTTGACATCACCGCTGTTACCTGGGAGCGACAGCTTCCCTCTGCCGTGATCATCTTCCAAGGTAGCTTGGTCGCCAGCAAGTGACCAATGGGTCAATCCCTGTGAGAAATCACCATTAAACGCATAGCTAGGTGTCGTCCGAAGTTGATTTATTTTCATATCATCCACATATGTTTCTCCGCTTTGCGCCCATGCGATATGTTCAATAGAGAGTGTATCTATGGAAGAGATGTTTGCGAGAAAATGGGCTCCTTGCACACGCAATACATCGTCGAGATAAATATCGAAGGTCTGCTTAGGTACATTCACGATCAGCTTGTAATGACGCCATGCATTCAAATCCAGATTTGCATCTACAATCTTGTTCTCTGGCTTGTCAGCCGAAGAAAAATCCTGCCCAATGATATTGAACTTCGGCCCCCAGCCTTCCACAAGTGAAAGTGCCGTGGTTCCTGCAGCCTTATTGCCAAGACGTATAATTGGAACTGTACCTTGATCTGTATTTTTCATGCGGTACTCGAAAGTAAAGCTCCCCGTCTGTGGATCAAAGCTGTGCGTCACGCCATTGGTCGATTGATCTGTCGTATGCTTCAGCTTAAGAACCTGATCACCGTCCAATGCCACGGTCTGATAGGTTCCCGCTCCATTCTGCCTAACTTCGAAGCCGGCAGGGAGTGTGCCCATCGGAGCCCCATTGAAATTCTCATCCAATGCTGCTGAGGCCGTCCATACAAATCGAACAAAATAACGGTTCGTTTGCCCGTTTTCTATGACCTGTACCACCGCTGTGCCTGGCACTTGTTCTGCCTGCGTGATGACAACTTGCTCAGTCGATGCTGAAGCAGAAACTTGCGGTACAACCGTCGTTCCGTAGGGCAGATTGACATCGTAACTGTTAAGGTTCGGGTCAAAGCCAGCCACCGTGGATCCCCCAACTTGCAGGGAGGTCAACTTCGGAAGCCGTGTGCTGCTCGATCCGCCATTGGAGCCGCCGCTTGAACCACCAGTTGAGCTGCCCACCTCTCTAAGTGAGAAATCATCAAGATACAGTGTGGTCACGCCTTCATTCCAAATTCCCACATAAGTCTTATAATCACCAGTTACCATATCTAGTGGCGTCGTAAACGTCAGTTCTTTATAAGTAAAGGAACTATTCGAGAGATCAAACGGGATCACTACGTTCTTATCCGTCGGTTCGGTATCTCCCGGCTGCATGTACTTCACCACCACCGATCCGGTCGAACCGCTTCCCGTCGTTTTGCCATATACGCCTAACTTGTACGTTTTACCGGGCATGAGCTGCAACCACTGGTTGCCTCCACTATTTTGATCAATTTGCAACGCATGATTCCCGCTATGTACGGCATCGGATGTCACAGCGAAGGTCCCTGCCCATTTGTTCCAGCTCGCGAGATCGCTTTCAAAGCTGGCATTCGTGATAAGTGAATCCGCAGCAGGACTCGTTACCTCAACCAGTGAGAAATCATCGAGATACAGCAACGGGGAACCATCATTCCAAATCCCTATGCGAGACTTGTAGTCCTCTTCAACCAGATCATCCGATGTCGTGAAGGTGGTTTCTTTGTACGTGTAATTCGTATCGTTTCCATCAAAACGAAGGCCAATCTGCCGATCTTGCATGTCGGAATCCCCCGGTAGTGTATACCAGACCGTAATGCCACCACCTGTACCGCCTGTTGTTTTGCCGTACCCGCTTAGCTTGTAGGTCGTTGCGGCTTTGAGGTGAATGAATTGCCCCCCGCCATTCGCATTCGCAACTTCCACCGCTTTATTTCCGCTATGCGTATAGACGGCATCCGTTACCACCTGAAACCCGCTGCCCCAAGCTTGCCAATTGTCTACATCTTGCTCAAATCCTCCATTCAGCAATAAATTACCCTCATCTGAATCCGCTCGCACAACAGGACTGGCGGTTAATAATGACGTCATTACTAAAGCCAACGCGAGAAATATAGCCATTCGCCTCACATGCATTCTCCCCATGATTGCCTCCCTTGAGAATATTTTTGCATACGCTTACATGAAAGAAGGGAATAGCAATTCCCCTTTCACCTAGATACGTATTGATTGTATGCCATTCCCATCCAAGCCCGAGAGAGAGAATTACACGCACTTGGTACCTAAATAGCATCCATACAGCAGGTCAGCTTGGAAGCATTCAGTCTATTTTCGTACCCCTATCAGTCAAATGTCCTCCTGAACGAAAAAGCCATCTTGGTAGAGATCGGAATCCCCTCCAAAATGGCTTTATAAAAGCTCTATATGCGAGACATGATGCAATGGTCGACATAGTAATCGGAACGATCGGTTGTATTTCGAAGTTGAAAGACGGACCGCAGATTTTATTGAGGTTGTGAACACGAAACAACGTCAGCGAGGCTGGGGAAAACGATGCGGCGAGCGTAAGAAAATTCCGCTAAGTAAAGGTGAGCCAAGCGATACATCGACTCAAGGCTTGTTCTTCAAAAACTCATCCAGTTGCTTCTGCATTTCTGCAATGACTTTACCTGAACCCACTTTTTTCAGCTTTAGGATAAATTCAGGAAGATTTTGCTTCGGGTCAAGAACACCAGTTGTTAGACCATCCATATAGCTATCCCAAATACTAATAATGGCCGCTTCCTCATTCCTCGTATTGGTGCTATCGAAGAAGAATCCCAAAGCTTTTGTCGATTTAGCTGCTTTATTGAAAGCATCATATTTCTGCCATTTCTGCTGATCCTCATTATCCCAAAGATAGTTCAAAAATTGATTGCCAAACATCCAATTGTTCCCTGGGGAATAGCCGGTTTCGCCTGCTGTAGCTCCATCAGGTAGTTTAATTACATGATCATTACCATCCACTTTCACATAATGTTTGCCTTCCACTCCGTTAACCAACAGGTTCAGAAGCTTGGCATCGCTATGCAGTAAATTCATCACCATCATTGCCCGCTCCGGATCTCTGGAGGTTCTGGAAATCGCCAGCATAGAATTATTTAAGTCATTGGTTGTTGTATACGGCGTTTGCTCTAATTCAACCTGTACAACTTTATGATTGAGTACAAAATTCTTCTCCCCGTCCGCTCCAGGCTTTAGTTGACTCCATTGAGCGAATACTTTACCGGCTTTAATAGGGACGGAAGGATCGGTATTCAATCCAGGATCCTTCTGGAAGAAGCCCTTCCGGTTCCAGTTATACATCAATTCGAAAAATTGCTTCGTGTCTGCTCTTTCAAATGGATTGACAACCTGCAAATCTCCATCTTTCACAAGGGCACCCACGATCTTCAAGGTACCTAAGTACTCATAAGGCAGCACATTTAGCCAGTTTCGATTTGCCCACATCGGGATCATATCCGGTTCATTGTCTTTTATTATTTGCAAAATCGGTTCTAGATCGGCCAATTTCTTTATTGATTTGATGTCGATCTTGTATTTGTCCACCATTTCTTTGCTCAAGAACATCCCTTGCTGACTAGCATATTCCTTCTGGGTTGGAAGCGCATATAGCTTGCCGTTTGCAGTATTACCTGAAATAAATATGTCATCCATATTTTTCTTTATATCTTGCCCATATACGTTCATTAGAGGCAGTAAATCTATAAATGCTTTCTTTGCCACATTACCGTTCAGATTGTCCCACGCTGCGGTAAACACAAGATCGAAGGGTTCATTAGAGGAGAGCATCAGATTCATTTTCTGCGTCCAGTTGGCCCAGTCTACCGCATTGATCTTGATCGTGGCATTGATCTTCTCCTTTAGGATTTTATTCATTTCGTCTTCAACAATTGCTACATCCCTTTGCGGAGGTCCTGGATAATAAATCGATACTTCACGCGGATCCAGCTTCTGGACTTGGGATATAGCGTTCGGTTGATTGCTTATAGCTGGCGTTTTTGAAGCGCTTTCATTTCCGTTCTTATCTCCATTACAACCTGTCATACATACTAATAAAATGAGCGCAAGGAACACGTAACCCTTGAAAGTTCTAAGCTGTGAATACAAATCATAACCCTCCTTATTCTGGTTGAAAATAAAGCTCAACGGGTGATAATTTGATAATAACGTATTCTTCGAATCTAGGAAACAATTAACGAATCACAATAAATCCCATATTTATTAAATGAACATAGAAAAGCTGCCTCTTCATTCAAAAGATGCAGCTTTTCCAATAGTGTATATTTAGTTAACTCCTAACATTCTTGCAAGTAGAACAGCTGCTTCAGCACGAGTTGCCTGTGCTTGAGGAGCGAATCGCCCTTCCTCTTGCCCTTCGAACCAACCTGCTTCATTCATGACTGTTACTGCTTGTGTAGCATAATTTGAAATGTTGGCTTCATCTGTGAAAGGTACGGCTGATCTCATCTTGACGATCTCCATTCCAGCGGCCTTCAAGACACGCTCGGTAATAACAGCCATTTCCTCACGAGTAATCTTGTTGTCCGATCCAAAGCTTCCGTCCTCATACCCTGAAACAATGTTCATGGCTTGAGCAGTTGCTACCACATCATAGTACCACTCGCCTGCTTTCACATCCGTAAAGGTCGACTTATTCCCGGTTTTAACCAGATCATAACCTTCCATCAGGATCTTCAAAAACTCGGCACGGGTCACTGCTTGTTGCGGTGCGAACTGATCATCGCCTAGACCACCTAGGATCTGACGTGCTGCAAGGGCAGTTACGCTAGACTGTGCCCACTGGTAGGAGCCCATATCCGCAAAAGACGATTTGAAAGATACGACGGCATATTTACTAAAGTGCTTAACATTGAATACCAAGAATCCTGTCTTTTCATCGTATTTTGCGTTCTTGATGATTTCCAGTTCACCCTTGTCATTCACATATGCTGCTATAAGAGCATTTGCTATGTCACCTGCTTGCATCGTATACGGGATTTGGACTTCAACGGAATTGCCGTCTTTAAAGGTACTAACCTTCTGACCATTAACGCTTAAGTTGAAATCAAATACCGGCATTCCTTTGAGTTGATTTGTCACCGAGTCAGGCAAAGTTGCAGGATCTACGGTTTCAACCGTGATGGCTACTTTATCGCCTGCTTTCACATCCTTAATCGCATCTGTCGCTACATTGAGTGTGACCAGAGAAGATTTGATTTCTACCGATTTGATGCCTTCTTGCTTCGCTTTCAGTAAGGAATCAGCCGGGAGTTCTACTCCCACTGAAGTTGCACCTTTAGCAGAAGACAGGTCGATCGTTAAAGATTTATCTTTCGCTTGAGTTGCATTTGCAATGGCTTGGTTCAAATTGTCTATACTCAAAACTACATCTGCACGCCCGTTGATTAACGAGGGCTGAGCTACAATTCGGGACCCTACTACCGTAGTCAAAGGTCCAGTTGTTGGTGTCGGTGTAATTGAACCGCTACCTGTTGAAGCCGTTGCCGTTTTAGCCGTGTAAACTACACTTTCCGTACGGTTGCCCGCTGCATCTACGGCAACTACCTTGAAGCTGTATGTGGTATCTGCTGTTAGTCCAGTGAAGCTGTACGTCGCAGCCGTCACGGTTGCAACTTTATCCGTACCCTTATAGACATCGTAGCCAATCACTTCCACATTGTCTGTGGACGCTGTCCATGTCAGATCAAGGGAATTGGCCGTTATGTTGCTTACACCCAAACCAGTTGGCGCTGTTGGCCTTTCAGTATCACCAGTTATGGAAATCGTCACTTTCTGATCAACAGTATTCGAATAATGGAAAGTAATTTCCGCCACACCATTCGATAAGCTGTTGAGATACGATGTAGTGATACTGTAGACACTGCCTGAAACTGTGTAATCCTGACCTTGGACAAGAACATTATTGCCGTTCTTGAGCGCAGCCAAAATATTACCGTTTGAGTCCACCTGGAACGCGATATCCGCCGGTGCATTTTTGTTAAAGGTCGCGGTTGTCGGTGTAATGATTGCCGGGCTCAAAGCCTGCTCCAGTGTCGTGACCAGCTTCACTTCTCCGAACTGACTCGTGTTATTATATCCTTTGAAGGCCGGATCGCTCCAAATCGCTGTTGATGCACGGGTACCTGTACCCGTTTGATCGTCGTTCACCTGGACATCAAAGCCTACTTTCATGCCTTCCGCAACGGTAACCGTCTCGATCGGCAGCTTCGCCTCAACAATATAGCCTGTACTTGTGCGCTTTGTTGCACTTGTAATAGTCTTATTCCTTCCGCCTTTGGACTGTTCATTATCAAAGTTGATTCGATATTGACCATCGTCCTCTTCATAACTGGTTGTTTTGCCGTTATTCTCATCCAGGAAAAATTCTACTGAATCTTCCTCCCAAGGATTTACGGCTGCTTTACTCAAGAGCGGATCTGTTACTTCTGCTAATACATAAAGGTTGTTATTATCCCATAGTGTACGTACCGTCGCCGTTGCCCCCGCTACGCCTCCTTGGAAATTGTTAGCGCTAATTTGCATCGCTGAATTCCAGATCTGGTCGATGTTTCCATCAATCGTAGGCGTTCCCTTCATAGCTTGGGCTTGTTTCGGTTTAAATGCCGTTGCCGCATAGATAGCCGCAATATCGATAACGTCATTCCCAATCGGATTCGCACTGGTATAGCTGGATTCGTAAGCACCGATGTCATACTTGGCCCCCTGCGGACGACTAGCTCCCGAATTGTCAAAGGTAGGCGCCAACGTCTGTGTACCGTGGTCAACGGCAGGTGAATCTGACCGCAGATGGAAATCCAAATTGTTAGGATCAAGGGACACAAATTTAGGATCAGCAATCACGTCATTGGGACCTTGTACGGTTGCCGTACCATTGTAGTACATATTATTTGCAAAGATAATCTTGTCACTGCCAGTATTCGAGTTAAGTACCTTGCCATTTCCATATACGATATTGTTGAATATGTTTACATTTTCGGAATCGGAGGCGAACAATTGGGCATAATTGATATGCGGACTTTGCCCGTTGTTGAAGACCGTGTTGTTGATGATGTCTATATTCGCACTGGCGAACGCATGAATACCGGAACCTCCGTTATTATACGAAATATTGTTCTCTACCAGTGTTTTACCGGCAAAGGGAGGTTTGCCAATATCCGTATTTTTAGTAGTGTCTATAATGATCCCGTTTCCGTCCGAATATCTGCGGGGTTCTAACCATTTGACTTTAGTTTGATTGTCATAAGAAATGTTATTCCGGAAAATAATTTTATAGCCCCTGTTTGTGTCGGAGTCAATGGGGTTAAGCATACTGAATCCGCTTGTTGCGTAAATTGTGAACCAGCTATTACTGTGCGCAATGTTATTCTCGATGGTCACATAGTCGGCTTGCATACCGCTAATACCGCCTGCACTCATTTTGCTTACATCATTATTGGAGATAATAATATGAGTAGGCTCTGGCATTCCATCCTTCATTGCAGTCCTGCCGTCTATGCTAATCCCATTGGTATTCGTTCTGGACACTTGAGCCCAATCGATCTGGCTGTCTTGCCCCGCATCCGTCAAACTGGCCACGTAATCATAAGTTGCTTCGCCATCTGCCACTGTTAGGTTATCGTTATTGCCGATGACCGTAAATCCATCTACCTTGATATAGCTGGCATAAATGTCGATAGCTCCCCAGCCATTCGTTACTTTAAAGACCGGCTTTTCGCCAGGGTATGCTTGGTAAGTAATATAGTGTTCTTGACCAGTTACCGGATCCTTGGCCCCTGGACGTTTAATCATTAAATACCGACCTGTTCCATTATACGTGTATTCCCCGCCCCTAAAATATATCGTATCCCCAGGCGCAGATAGATCAGCAGCATGCTGTGGTGTCAGAAATGGCGTGTTGATGGATTTGCCATCGCTTGCGTCAGATCCACTTGGACTCACATAATAAGTAACAGGTGCTTTGATTTCCACTTGTTCGGCATAGATTGGTCCAGGATTAGAGTTCACCGTATACGGTGTGCCTGCTGTATCGGAACCGGAGAGTTTAATGTTATCAACCAGATATACCGACTGGTCATGTATTCCCCCAGGCGTGTTGACCATGAATGCAGCCATTCCTGGCGTATAAGCATCCCATGTCGGCACTTCCATAGGTTCGTTGTCTACAACCTTGTTGCCATCCAAATACAGCTCATAGCTCTTGGTATCCAAGTGCGTAACCAACTTAATAGTGAAAGGAACATCGACCTGCCAATTTCCTCTAGCGGCCATGCCGCCGTCTGCGGAGGTATTGGATCTAGCATATATTTTTCCATCTTTTGCAATATACAATAAATACGATTTGAAGGACCAGTTACCATTGATCCATTGTATTCTCGCATCTCCATTGTGATCTTTCATCACAAAGGTGGCTTCTAAGGTGTAACTCTTCTTACTGGAAGGGGTTGCCCAAGCAGCAGAGAAAGGAATGCCTAAATCTCCTAAATTATCTTTGAGATTGGTCACCTCTAGCATGCGACTGCTGTTAGAATTAACAATCTTCATTGTCGAAGGTGATTTGTCGTCCAGTAACGAGTATTTAATGACTGAATCCGTTGCAGTATTTGCAATGGTTGCGTCCGCATCGTTCGTTTCAAAGGTGGTCGTTCTGAAGACCACATCCCCTGTCGGCGAAGGTGTCGCGCTTGGACTTGGACTTGGTGAAGCTGATGGTGATGGTGTTGTACTTGGTATTGGTGATGGTGATGGTGATGGTGTTGGAGATGGTGATGGTGTTGGACTTGGAGATGGTGATGCCACAGGCGCACTGTTGTCTGAACCGCTAGTCTCAACATTATCAACCCACACAGTTGAAGTTGTGGCAGCTGTCGGTGCTTCCAGCGTGAATATGACAAGTCCGCCACCGTTAAATTGACTTGCGCTTAGTGGAGCTTGATCAGCAATCTTTGTCGTAACGCCGTTTTGCGTTAAAAATAGATCATATGTGCCAGAATCCTTGTACATGGACAGCTTAAGGGACATCTTATTATTTATGTTCCATGTTCCACGATCTGCATAGCTGCTTCCTGCATCTTTGGAAACAATATGGCCATCGGTTTGAAACTTCACAATAACATTGGAGCCGCTCCAATCAGCAGGTCTAGCCAATATCTGATATTCCCGATTTGTATCTGCAAAGATGAAACTGGTATCAAGATTAATATTGTTCTTGTCAGTAACAGCCCCCTTGCTCCAGTTAAACGGGATGGTCATAGAGCCTTTCTGTCCAGATGGCGTTGCAACACTTAACCATCTTTCACCTGTCGTGACTCCTGTAATTCCGTACGTGACACCGGTGACACTTGTAATTCCGTTGGTGCCTACTGTAACACCATTGGTGACTTGTGCAAGTGTCATGGATGATTTAGACGTATTTGCATCAATCAGGCTGACAGTTGTTGAAGCACCGACCGATAAACTCCCGAAATTCGGATCATTTGTTTCGTACGTCATCTTCAAATAACTCGTTTCACCTGTCGCATAAGCCTTCGGCCAATCGAATCCGATGGCAGAGAACAGGCTTAGCATCATTACACAAACCATTAAACCTGATATCGCTTTCATATATCTCCTCATTACTGTAATTCCTCCTTTTTTTTGAGCATGAACTAAGCTATGATTTCGTTTGGAATTCTCAAATGATAACATGCGAGGATTGCTCCAGCTCTGCAAGAATTGTATTCGTTTACATATTTTTTTAAATATAAGACTGCCGCTAATGGCAGTCTTATATTCAATTCAAATCTTATTTTTTGTTCTTCATGAACTCATCCAATTGCTTCTGCATCTCTGCGATTACTTTATCCACGCCTGCCTTTTTCAGCTTATCATTCATTTCAGGCAGAGCTTTGGCTGGATCAAGCACACCAGCACCTAAACCCTCTCTATAAGAATCGTAGATTGAAACAATGGCAGCTTCTTCATTTTTCGTATTGGAGCTGTCGAAAGTGAAACCTAGGGCTTTCGTCGCTGTAGCAGCTTTATTGAAAGTATCATACTTTTGCCATTTTTGCGGATCTTCATTATCCCATAGGTAATTCAAGAATTGATTACCAAACATCCAGTTTGCTCCTGGCGTATAACCCGTATCACCTGCTTTGACTCCATCTGGCAGCTTGATCACATTATCTTTACCAGCTACTTTCACATATTGCTTACCTTCCACACCGTTAACCAACAGGTTCAGAAGCTTGGCATCACTATGAAGCAGATTGAGCACCATCATGGCACGCTCTGGATCATTGGAGGTTCTGGAAATCGCAAGCATCGAGTTATTCAAGTCACCAGTTGTCGTAAAAGGTGTCTTCTCCAGTTCAACCTGAACCACTTTGCGGTCATGTGTGGTATTATATTCTCCGTCGGCTCCAGGCTTCAATTGACTCCATTGTGCGAATACTTTACCTGCTTTAGCAGAAGGGGTCCCGTCGGTATTTGTAGCAGCATCCTTCTGGAAAAAGCCCTTTTTGTTCCAGCTGTACATCAATTCGTAGTATTGCTTAATGTCCGCTTGCTCATATTGATTGACAACCTTTAGATCGCCGCCCTTTACTAGAGCTCCTGGCACCTTTGCATTGCCGATGCTTTCATAAGGAAGCACCTGTTTCCAGTTGCTGGTTCCCCACATCGGGATGACATCTGGCTCTTTATCTTTAATTGTTTGAAGAATGGGCTCCAGATCAGACAGCTTATTGATGGACTTGATGTCAATATTGTATTTGTCTACTAGATCTTTGAGCAGAAACATGCCTTGTTGGCTTGCGAATTCTTTCTGGGTTGGAAGGGCATATAGCTTACCGTTCAGCGTATTCCCAGAAATAAACAGCGGATTTATACTCTTCTTAATATCTTGTCCATATTTATCCATTAGCGGAAGCATGTCAACGAATGCGCCTTTGGCAATGTTGCCGCTGAAGTTATCCCAGGAAGCTGTAAACACGAGATCGAATGGTTCATTAGAGGCAGACATCAGGTTGATCTTCTGCGTCCAGTTCGACCAGTCCACAGCATTGATCTTAACGGTAGCGTTTATTTTCTCTTTCAGGATTTTGTTCATTTCCCCTTCAACAAGCGCAACATCTTTCTGCGGAGATCCTGGATAATAAATTGACACTTCAGCTGGTTTCAATTTAGGCGCTTGGGTAGATACAGCGTCAGTGTTCTTCGGTGATGCAGATGATCCTGTATCCGTTGATTTGTTGCTACTGCAACCTGCCAGAACAAGCGACAACGCAAGCGGCATAAGAAACGCACTTTTTACTAATGTAATCCCCTTTTTCATTTACAAATCCTCCTCAAGAATGTTTGATAATGATTGCTATGTTAACCGGCTAACCGGGACTAGCCCTTTACAGATCCAACTGTAAGTCCTTTGATAAAGTATTTTTGCAGAAACGGGTAAACGAAGATGATTGGACCAATTCCTACAATAGCCATGGCCATCCGAACTGTCTGGGAGGGCAAATTTTTCTGAAGTTCTCCAAGACGACTTGCATCCACCACGCCGGAGTTGAGATATTCCACTTCCCGCATGACCTTGTACATCAGATACTGAAGATTGACTAGATTGTCATTACTGATAAAGATGAGGCTCAAAAACCAATCATTCCAGTAGGCAAAAGTTTGAAAGAGTCCAATAGTAGCCAATACAGGAAGTGATAACGGCAGGATTATGCTTCTAAATATCCGGAATTCGCCTGCCCCATCAATAATCGACGATTCAATCAAAGCCGGTGGTATTGTGTTCGTAAAAAACACTCTCATAACAATGACGTTGAATGGTGCAATTAAAAGCGGCAGTATAAGCGCTAATAATGTATTTTTCAACCCTGCTGCGGAATACGTCATGTAGAAGGGCACTAATCCACCGTTAAACAACATGGTAAAGAAGATGAAGAAGGAAAAGGTATTTCTCCATTTAAAATCTTTTCTCGATAAAGGATAGGCTACCATGGCTGTAAAAAGTAAACTAAGCATCGTTCCAACTATGGTTACTAATATGGAGACCCCATATCCTTTGAAAATCTTGGCGTAATCTTTGAATAAGTATTCATAAGCATAAGTAGTGAATTCTCTTGGCCACAGGCTGTATCCATGTTGAACCACAGCATTCTCATCCGACAAGGATACGGAGAGCACCAGCAACATGGGAACTAGACTGGCTATCGCAATCAACCAGAAGCCCAAAGTCAACAGAAAGTTTGCTGACAAGGATATATTATTAAATTTGGATTGTGCTTGGTTATGATCATCCATCTCGTATCACCTCACTAGAATAGCGCTTCCTCTTTATTGACCTTGCGTACAACAGAATTCGTAATAAGGATAACTACAAACCCCACCACAGCTTGATACAAGCCTGCTGCAGCTGACATCCCGACGTTACCGCTTACCAAGAAATTTCGGAAAACAAAGGTATCAATAACCTCAGTTGAATTGTGCAGAGTCCCCGTGTTCAAAGGAAGCTGATAGAAAAGACCGAAATCGGCATTGAATATCCGGCTAACTTGCAACAATACCATTGTAATGATGACCGGTCTCATTAACGGGATCGTAATGAATCGGATTTGCTTCCACTTCGATGCGCCGTCAATAACGGCCGATTCATAATACTCACCATCAATACTTGTGATCGAGGCGAGATATACGACGACAATGTATCCTATATTTTTCCATAAGTTAGTCATCGGCAAGATGAATTTCCAATAAAATGGATTGGAATACCAACTGATAGCATCTACGCCAAACATTTTCAAAATCCCCGTGTTAATAAATCCATTCTCTCCTAGTAGGGCATAAGCCAAATAGCTGATGGCTACGAAAGATAAGAAATAAGGAAACAACATGGCACTCTGGAAAAACTTAGCGAGCTTGCGATTTCGAATTTCATTCAACGCAATTGCTACCGTTACCGCTGTTGCCGTATTGATTACAATGAATAAGCTGTTGTACGTGAGGGTATTTCTGGTTGCCAGCCATGCTTCGTCCGTTTGGACCAGATACTTAAAATTCTCCCATCCCGACCATGGACTATGCAGGATTCCGCCAATGTAGTTGTAGTTCTTGAATGCTACGATGACTCCGAACATAGGGATGTAATTATTAAAAATTACAATAAGCAGGGCGGGAAGCATCAAGGTTAAGAAAACACGGTACTTGATGAAATCCCTCCAGAATCCAATCTTTCGCACTTTCATTACTTGGACGCTTTCGATGGTATTCGATTGAGCCAAGTCTCTCACTCCTTCCGAGTATTTCTTTTTCTTTATAGTTCAATGTTATCCTTAATTCTTTGATGTTGAAATAAACTAAATTCCAATTTCGTTTGAAATTCAACAAACTTGAAGTCTAGTACCGTGTGATTTCTATGGCAATCTTGATATACTATAATTGAGAATAAATGATGCTTCTAATGAGGATGTGGAGAATGTTTTCGAATAGTATGACGTGGAACAAAATTCTAAATACCCTTTCATTCTTTAGGTATAGCATACGATACCGCTTAATGATGTACTTTCTGATCCTGGTCATTCTTCCTATTTTCCTCTTGACCTACATTATTTATAATCGATCAGCCGAGACGATTTCCGAAAATATCACCACATCTATTCAAAATAATCTGTCTCTAGTTGTTGGCAGCATCGATCAAAAGATAGGGGATATAAACACCATCGCTTCCTTTATCTACTTGAATCCAAAACTCCAGAACATTCTGTCATCTGGTCGGCCTGCCAACGAAGCTGCCGTCATCAATGAATTATCCAATCTGGACAAAATCTTGCAGGACTACTATGTTCCAAATACTTCAAGTCCTAGGATTCAACCGAAGCTCTACATGCAAGATAGGCCCGAATATTTTCAGAAGAACTTTACGGACAACATTGCCAACATGGAAAGCATTGAGACAACCGAGTGGTTTCAAACGATTCCATTTCGAAGCGACTATACGGTCATAGGGATTTACAAGGACAAGGATCCATTAACCAGAGTGTCTTCACTTCGGTTTATCAAACGCGTGTATGCTCTCCGGCATATCCAAATTCCATTTTCGGCATTGTTAACGATTGATCTGGATCTAGATGACATAGCTCGCAATCTGAACTCTCTAAAACCCTCTGTCAACAGCACCATTTATCTGCTCGATGACAACAACCGTATCCTTTCAGGTCCTACGAAGGATACTGACCAAACACGGAAAATATGGAGTTATATCCAGCAGAAGGCTCCCGAATGGAAGAGTCAGTTGAGTTTTTCCTCCAGCATCGGCGGCACAGCGCATTTGGTTTCTTACCGTACGATTCCCTTAACAGGCTGGAAAGTCATTTCCGTTTCTCCCATGCAAGATCTGAATGGCAAATTGATGGCCTTTCGTAAAATCATTCTCTTCGTACTGGGATTATGTCTCCTAATTGCTGTAATACTTTCTTTCTTAATGACTAATGACATTTCATCGCCAATTCGCCAATTTGTAAAATCCATGTCCTACACCAAAACAGGGAATCTTACGATGCCTATCATGTATAAACGAAAAGACGAATTTTCGATAATGTTCAATTCTTACAACGCGATGATCCTACAATTAGACGAAATGATCCAAAAACTGTATGTAACGGAAAACCGGAAGAAAAAAGCGGAGTTGGATGCCCTCCAAGCCCAAATCAACCCCCATTTCCTATACAACACACTTGATTCCATCAACTGGCTTGCCATCGATCATCAAGCCCCTGATATCGTCAAGATGGTTACGGCTTTATCCGATTTTTTCCGACATTCCTTAAGTAAGGGGAAGAATATTATCACTTTGCAAGAAGAACTCAAACAAGCGGAAAGCTACTTGATCATCCAACAAGTTCGCTCCAATAACCGTATTCAATACCAGATAGAGGTCGAAGAGGAGCTTCTCCCCTGTCTGACAGTTAAGCTCATCCTTCAACCATTAATTGAAAACGCGATCCATCATGGAATCGAAAAGCGGCGTGGTCCTGGCATGATCAACATTAAGGTAACGTCGCTTGAGCCTGGGAAGCTCCAATTCCAGGTCCTCGATAACGGGGCAGGAGCTGATGCAGACAAGCTGAACGAACAGATCGCTGTTAAACAAGGCGAAAGTGAGCCAGCACATTCCTTTGGAACCCGTAATGTGAAGGAAAGGATACAAATGTGGTTCGGTGATGCTTATGGCTTGTACTATATAAAACACGAAGGTCCTGGTGTTCTGGCTGTGATAGAACTCCCAATTGTTCACCAAATGGAGGAGATTAACCATGCTCAAGATGATCATAGCGGATGACGAATACAACGTTCGGAGAGGTCTCGCCAAGGTTCTATCCTGGGAATCCTTGGGGATAGAAATCGTTGGTGAAGCGGAGGATGGCGAAGAGGCATTGGAGATGTGCAGGCAGTACCAGCCAGAGATCTTACTGTCCGATATTCGGATGCCCTTTATTGACGGTTTACAGCTCACCTCTAAGTTGAAAGAGGAAGGTTGCAGGGCACGGGTCATATTCATAAGTGGAATTCAGGATTTCGATTATGTAAAGTCCGCCCTGCAGTTAAATGCGGATGGTTATGTGTTGAAGCCCGTCAAGCTGGAGGAGCTTCAGGCCGTAGTAAGTAAGGTGGTGGATAGTATCCAGTCGGAACGAAAAAGACTGATGACTGAGGAAAAGTTAAAGCTTCAATTGGCCCAAAGCCTGCCAGCGCTACGTGAAAAATTCCTTAACCAAGTCATTGCTGGCTTCTCGGATAATGAGCAAAGTTTATGGGATAAAGCCACGTATTACCAAATCCCCTTTAAGAGGGATGACTCCATCTGTATAGCGGTTATTCAGATGGACGACTATAAGCTAGCTGTGGAAAAATTCACGGAAGAAAATAAGCAGCTACTGTTCTTCGCCATTCATAATGTCGTGGAAGAGCTCATCAACTCGCATAAATCTGGTCTTTGCTTTACCAACATCAACGATAATGAGTTTATTATGTTGCTTCACTTTCCAGAAGAAGCCAATGGGGCAATCATTGAATATTGTGAAGAAATCGTCAACTGTATAAATAAATTTCTCAAAATTCCTGTCTCCATCGGAATCGGAAACCCAGTCAAGGAACTCGTGTCCCTCCAATCTTCTTATATGGAAGCCAAATATGCCCTGCAATATACCTTCTACACAGGAAAGAACTCCATTCTAAGCATTCAGGATCTAGCCGCAGAGGGTAGTGATTCACCGCCTAATCACATCTATACTTTCGAATACAAACTTCTATCTAATGTGAAGCTAGGATTCGCTGAAGGGATTACTGTGGCTTTAGAACAACTTTTTGCCCCTTTCAAACAGCAAACCCAATATTCGGTTGATTATGTGCGACATATTGCTGCAGAGCTGTTATTCAGCTTGTCTCGCATGATGTACGAGATGGAGGAAGTCTTCGACGAACTCATTAGCAGCAAGCTAGAGGTGTTGAAGAGCATAGAACAAGCTAGGAATATCGATGAGATGCAAGTGCTTTTGGAAAATATTTTCCTGAAAGCTACGATACACTTCGAGAAGAGACATACAAGCAAGAATAGCCGTGTCACCCAGAAAATCAAGGAGGTTATTAACCGACGTTATATGGAGGATATCAATACAAAAATCTTATCTGAGGAAGTTTTTCTAACTCCCAATTATATCAGCCAAATTTTTAAACAGGAAACCGGAGATACGATAACGGAATACATTAACAAGCATCGGATTGAAGTAGCCAAGGAATTGCTCAAATCCCCCGACTTAAAGGTTCTTGAGGTTTCAGAAATGGTTGGAATCGAGAATCCACAATACTTTAGCACTTTATTTAAAAAATATACCGGCATGCATCCAGGAAAATACCGAGCACTTATTGAAAATTCAATCGAATAAACCGCAATAAAAGCCGCTCTCGCTTGTATAAGCTGTAGAGCGGCTTTTATTTATTTTATTTCAAACTACCCGATTGATTCTCTAATGGCTTCAGAGGATTAAAATTCAGTATGACATAGGGAGCAAGATTTAGTCTTGATTCCGTGATAGCTCGCTGAAGTTGATTGTTCAGTCTCGCAGTCTCGTTTTGCAAAGCAATATCAATGTCTACCTTGCCTGACAGGATATCCCGATACACTTGCATCCTAGGTGTCCAACCCGCATTGGGATCATCATAAGCACGGACCGTACCATAATCCTCTAACCAGATTGGTTCTCTCGGATAGAAGGAATCAAGGGAACTAGGCATAAACTTGTCGCAGTTGGGAATAGAAGGTTTGTAGATGTCATTATCGTTAATTCCCTTCACAATGGAAGGAATACAGCTTCTATGGAATAACTCACTCAATTGCTGCTTATCATGCAGATACTCCCAAAATTCTGTTACTTCCTTCTTATATGGTGTTGAGCTGTTAATCCCAATGGTTGGCTCAGGAAACATCATAAGTGCTCCTTGACCACTATGCGCCACATCGGTCGCCGGAGGAAAACTTACTCCCCATTCGAAGGATAAAGGCTCGCTTTGCGCAAGGACTGAAAGATCGCCGCTGTTAGCGATCAACATAGCAATGTTACCCTCTGTAAATTGGGTAAAAGCTGTATCGTATTTTAAAGATACTTCACCTGGATACAGAGATTCTTGTTTTCTCATGGCAATCATACTGGATAGCCAAGGTTTATAAATGGTGATGTCGTAATTACCCTTTAAATAGTTATATAAATAAGAGCCGCTGTAGGTATTCGCTATCTCCATCGACTGGACGAACCCCTTCCAATCCTCACCACCTGCAATTGCAAATCCACGCTTTGCTGTACCTAACTGCGACTTTGTGATCACATCTGAATCGTAAACCAATTCTTCCAACGTTTTTGGTGGCTTATCGGGGTCAAGTCCCGCTTGTAGGAACATGTCCTTATTGTATATCAATCGAGTTGTAACCATTCGAGTTGGAAATGTGTAGTATTTACCGTTGATTTTTCCATATTGCTTCGCCCATTCTGGATATTCCGCAAGAAACTGGGAGTCTATATAAGGAGTCATATCAAGCAACCAATTTTTGTTCATATAAGTAATAATCCAATCATGATGAATGGACATGATATCTGGTCCCTTACCCGATGCCATCATCATATTCACCATCTCACTATATCTGTCTGAAGAGAGGGACAGCATTTCGACGCGTACATCGGAATGGGTTTTGTTATACGAGTCGACCAACTGTTGCATATCACTTCCGTTGCCAGATGTAAGGTAGGCAAAGGTAATAACCGTTTCCGAATGGCTATTCGATGATAATTCAGATGGGTTTATCGGAGATGGTTTATCATTATTGGCTTTATTGGGTAACCTGATTAGAAATGCACAAATAATAAGAATGAATATGACAAGCAGATACAGCCCCGACCTGCGACCTAAACGCATTCAACTCGTCCCCCGTTTAACGAACATTTATCACTTTTCTCAGACCAAGCATACATGAATTACAAAAGTTGATCAATCAGAAATGTGGGAAGATTCGTAACTCTCATAAGAAGTCCACCTGATCATTCGTGAATTACAAATCCACGTGGCTCGATGATCTCCTCTTCATACCGATAATGCTTGTCACCAAAGTTAACGATTGCCCGTTTGCCAGAAGAAAAAAGCGTTTCCTGCACGTGTCGATCCTCACTTACAAAGCGATGTGAAAGTAACTCATCATAGCAGATTTGCTGCAGCCAAGGGCAGACCCGTTGATAGCTTTCCACAAAGGTAGATTCAAAGCTCTCCCAACGATCTTGATCAATGGACCATAACGGCGCTGAGCCGTACAAGATATTAAATAGATCCTTCTTCCACCAGATTTCAGGACTATGATGATTGGCATCTTCCCAACGCCAGGAAGTCACAATCGCATCGTGATACACCAGTTCATATAGCGGAACTCTTGTATATTCGTTGATGGAATAGGTCAAATAAGTATCCGTCGCCGTTCTTGTTCCCAGCATGACGGAAGGGCGCTCATTGTTTTTCCAATCCCCTAAATGATAAATGGATCCTTCCTTTTGGATGTCTGAATTAAACCACGTTCGTTGTAGTGTCATCATGCCATGCGCATAAACAGCATGTGAACCTGCAAAGTCTGCTCCAAATTCTGCACCCAAAAATGTGTTGTAGTGATCTTCCAGGTACTTATAATTACGCACAATAGCTTCCGCATACTGTTGACGAGTTAATGGATGGTCCTCGTGATGACATTCGTAGAGTCCATTTGCCTGGTAAACGTCCACAAAATACGTTTCGTGCGGATAGATTTGCAGCTCCTTCTCCACACGCTTCACCATTTCTGGAAGTACAGCTTCCGGGCATACATATGTGCCGTATTGGTTCGAATAGGTCGAGCCATCCGATTTTCTGGAGGTGATCTTCTCAAACAAACCAGGATATACGTTGCGCTTCAAAGGAATCCACTCGATTTCAGCATTGCCTGTATAGCCTTCGGGGTGGATATCGGTAAATAGCTCATAGGCACCTGTCGCATAGCCCAACTCCTTCAATCGGGTGTCATAATCTTCCTCGGGGTAAGGCAAGTGATTGGCGTCCCACAGCAGCATTGCTTTCTCGATACCGGCTCTCTTTAACTTTCTGGCAAAGTCAACTTCACGCGCCTTATCCCATGTATAGATATGTACCGCTCCAAGAATTTTCGCAATAGCCGGGAAACGCTTCTCATTTTCTTTTAACGAGATCACCTTATTTTGGGGCCAAGCATAAGCTCGGTATCGTTTACATTGGGCTACATACCCGCCTTGATGGAAGAAAATATAACGTACTTTGCGCTCATAACCGAATGTTCCCATCGTATTGAACCACGTCGGTGTAAAAGTGATCAGCCCTTGCTCGCGCTTTAGATCGAAACCTGCATCAAACGGCGATTCAACAATCGCCATATAACCAGTCTCAAAAGCTGAATCCGTAACCCCCAGCCATGCCATCGCCGCTCCACCACCGCAAAAGTAGAGGGGCTGCTCCTCCAGTGGATACACGTTATCCGTAACGGGAAGCAGCAAGCCCTGACTATCTGTCTGAAGCACGTAATGATCGGGATTCGGTGCCATAAAAGCAGGCGGAAAGCTGATTTTCTCAAGTGCCGCATGCGAATCAGCCGATAGCTTGAAAGTGACTTCCGATTGCTCCGTTAGAGCAATCGTCACCGTCATGGTAATTATGCCTTGCAGGTCTACTTGCAGTGTGTTACCGCTTTGCGATATCTCAGTAATGTACCAGTCACGATCAAACGGCAGCTGCTCCCAGCTTTTATTCACCCTTTTATCCGTAACCGTTATTCGCTTCTCCTGCGCATTGAACTTGATTTCGAGCTGATGGTCTTCCAGTATCCATATATTCAGCATGTGTTTCTCCCTCTTCCTTATCCTTTTATCTTTTTATAGGCAAAATCTACTTCTTAGTGATATTCATAAGCGCCACGATCTACCGTTCCACCGACAGGACGGCTAATACCGTCAAAATCTAGCGTAGCTGTAAACGAATTATCGCCACTGTTAATGGCTGGTGACGTGCTCTTTAAATGAAAATCACGAAGGGAAAGATTGCTAAATAACGGATCTGTCGTTAAATTTCCTGTTCCAGTTTTCAAAATGGTTCCGTTGTAGAAAATATTGTAGTTATAGTACACCGATGGGATCGAATTGCCACTGGCATCATCCGCTTTACTTACCGTCTCGCCACCTGCATACATAATATTGTTGATGACATAAACATTATTAGAATAGTTGCCAATAATCTCACCATAATTCAAATTCGGGCTCTGCGAATTCGCATAGGTCGTATTGTTATTCACATACACATTCTGCGAGCTGAAAATATTAATGCCTGCGCCCCCATTCGAATAGGAAATATTATTGTCCACGATCGTCTTCCCCGTATAAGGCGTTCCACCAATTTGATCGTTTATATTATCATCGATAATGATGCCATTCCCATCGGAATACACACCGTGACCCTGCCATTTATAATTCGTCTGATTGCCATAGACCAGATTGCCGGACACAAAATTTTTATAGCCCGTACCGCTGTCCGTATTTCGTGAATGAAAGATGTTCAGTCCACTTTGCGCCCATGCCGTGAACCAGCAATTGTTATAGACTGTATTTCCTGTATAGGTAATATAATCTGCTTCTTCAGCCCCTATACCTTGGCCTGGTGTATGATGCACATTGTTTTTACTAACATTGATATGCGTCGCATACACGGTAGGACTTACATCTGTATTCTTTATGATGCTAATGCCATTTGTATTGAATTTGCCGATGTTGCCCAGGGTATTCGTATTTTCGTAGGACTGCGCTTCCGTATTTGATAAATTTTGACTCCATCCATAGATTTCAAAGCCTTCGATGTTAATGTAAGATGCACCCTTGACTAAAATATGGTGCCATGCACCCTGGCTGACACGAAGCACTGGCGTATGTCCCGGATAGGCCTTATACGTAATATAAGCATTCGCTGTTCCTGAGCGTGTAATCGTTAAGATCGGATTTCCGTTATCCCAATAGGTACCGTTCATCACATAAACCGTATCTCCGGGATTTGTCTTGTTGGCAGCTGTTTGAATGTACCGAAGCGCATGTGTAGACTCAGGGCCGAGTCCATCATTTCCATCATTTCCGTTAACGCTTACATAGTAAGTAACAGGCGCTGCCGCATGCGCATTAACAGGTATACACATCCATAAAGCCCACACACCGACTGCAAGTAAAAGCCATTTGAACAAGGCGAGGTCAATTCTTCTCATCATCACATTTACATCCTCCTTGAATTATCGAATTTAGGACAACAAAATACCACTGCCATTATTCACCTTGCAAGTTCGTCAATGCACCTCCCTCACCGTTATATTTTACCTATTAATATTTGGATGGGAATAAAGAAAATTCAGATTCCTTTTAATATTTTAAGAAAATGAGAAAACCACGATCTAGTCCATTCAAAGAAGACGGTTCTAAAAAAGCAAAACTCCCACTCTTGTTTAATTAGAAGAAGTGGGAGTTCTATATGAATGGTTATGTAACGAACACTAAGCGTCGATAATTCTCAGGTGTCATCATAACGTACTCCTTAAAATTCCGATAAAAGGTTGCCATACTTTGGAAACCGCACTCATACGAAATTTCGGTGACACTGCTGGCCGTTAATGCTAATAACCGCTTCGCATGCTGAATTCGAAGTGTAATGAGATGACTTTTAAATTTACGCCCCGTAGCTTCTAAAATTAATCTGGATAGATGAGACTGGCTAATATGAAATAACTGAGCCAGCTGAGTTAGGTCAAGGTCTCTCTGATAATGCTGCTCAATGTAGTGTAAGATGGGACGAATATGTTCATAATTACGCATACCGTCCAACCAGGATGAACGGCTAACTTCTTCTTTGGACATACGAAACAGGTCAACACAAATTGACAATAGCAAACTTTTGAGCGCGGTTTTATAGCTTGGTGCCTTTTCTAATTTCTCTGCATACATGTATTCGAGCTTGCATCGCAACTGCTCTATTAGTCGTGCATCACCTTGCAATCGATTACGAAAATGAAACGGATAATAGCGAAAAGGGACCATGAGTTCCGGCTCTTCTTTCGCAAGCAACTCCGAATCAAAGTTAAGAAACACAAACTCGCACGGATCATCGGGATCCGACTGAGCAATATGACTTTCCAAGACATTCACGATGAAAATATCTCCAGGAGCAACCGTGTAAACGGTCTGACCAAAATAAAAGCTGCCTCGGCCTGAAAGACATAAGCCCATCTCAAAACTATGGTGATGATGCTGAGATTCCAGACTAGCGCTTGGGGTCCATTTAAAGATATCAATTGGAAGCTCTTTATCATCATACGTGATAGGCAAAATCATCGAGATGGTCCTTCCTTTGTTTAAGTTTACTAAACATTATACCAAGCAAGCGCTCGGTAAAGGAATAAATTATCCTGAACCGAGCGCCGAGGGCGGCTCATTGGCAATATGAACTTACTTTTTCTGCTTCAGTTTCAAAAAGACGTCATGGCTTCTCCGTGCACATTCGGAAATCGCGATAGGGTGAAATCCGATAACGGCCGAATATAACGTATCATGGAGCGGTTCCACCCAATGGCTCGGCAGAGATTTGGCTCCAAGTGAAGCGCCCATGATGGAACCTACAGTGGCTCCATTACAATCCGTATCCCATCCGCCTAGGACGGAGGTGCTGATCGCTTTCGTAAAATCACCTTTAGCAAATACCAGAGAAGCCGCAACTAAAGCGGCATTATTATTGGTATGAACAGGATCATAGTGTTTAAAGGCATCCCAAATGTTCTCAACTAAGGTGAGTTGGTCATTTGTCTGCGTAGCAATTTCTACCGCTTTATGGATGTCTCGTGCCAGGCGGCAGTTTGCTGGAATTTCACTAAGTCCAATTTCCACGATTTTAAGTGGATCGGACTCGACGAAGGCAGCTGCGATCATGGCGGCGACGAACATCTCGCCATAAATGCCGTTACGAACATGCGAGAAGGAAGCATCTCGCCATGCGAAATCGGCTGCCAACTCCGGCTGGCCCGCCGCTCCGTAAGCGAATCCGTCTGCGCGAATTTGCGCACCGATAAATTCACGATACGGGTTCAAGTGCGTGCGTACCCAGTCTTTCTTTTGCTCCCAATCCGCAGGACGCGTTTGTTCGCCATAATGATAGGTAACTTGTGAAAAATTCAAATAGGATTGCGTTTCCGCCGTACAAACTTGTTGATAGCTGAGCACCTCATGCCATAACTTGCCGATATCCCAGGAATCCCAGTCCTGTCCTTTACGTTCAAGCATCATTAGCCCGAGTACCGTATATCGGATATCGTCATCGGTTTGCATATAGGCAATACGTTCTCGTGTGCTTTCCGTACCCCAGGATGCCAAGTCAATGCCATATTGTTCCTTAGCGGTAGAATGGCCAGGTGTGTAGTCATTGATGGGCCAAGCATTTGCACCTTGAAACCAGAGACGTACATTCTCCCAACCTGCTCGTCCATGCGAACCTGCCATAAAGTTCGGCCATTCTAGCGGTTTGCCTAACGCGCAGCCAATGGCTCTCCCCAACCAAGCGCCGTAAAACTTATCCGACCATTGCTCAGGACTCAGTTCCTTGTCCATCTTACGCGGACCTGGAGGGCGAAGGCGGCGAATGTCCGCTAATTCATTCGGTTCGTTTAGATTCGGCTGCTTGGGTTTCAAGGCACTCAGCTCTGCATAAATCGCCATTAATGCCGTTTGATCATCCCCTGATGCTTCAATTCGTTCCAGAAATCCTTCCACCAGGCATGCTTCATCTCTGCGCTGCTGTACTTCTGCAATCAACAAATCCTTTAATCCAACCCATCCAGCCATCTGCATACCTCCACCATAGTAAACTCTTCAATTCAAAGTCTACTCGAGTTTCACTCACTGTACTTCCCAAATTATGCAACTCATTCTCATTTCTTGCGAATTTAGAATCGGGCATACCACTAGAGAAGGTACCCCCTTATAATCACTACAAAGAGGATACAAGAAAGGAACGAATACATATGAAATCAATTTATGTGATCGGTAGTATTAATATGGATATTATAAACGAGTTAGAGCAGTTTCCCCTCCCAGGTCAGACTGTTGAGGGATTGCAGACACATTATCAGCCAGGTGGAAAAGGAGCTAATCAAGCAGTTGCTGCAGCTAAAGCTGGCTCACAGGTCCACATGGTAGGCGCTATCGGCTATGATGCTTTTAAGGCGCCTCTTCTTGCCTCTCTGCAGAATAACGGGGTAGGAACTACGTACGTATTACCAAAAGAGTGCGGATCAGGACTAGCCTTTATTACTGTAAACCGTGAGGGTGAGAATACCATCATCCTTTCCCCTGGAGCAAATAATCAATTGACGCTTCAAGATCTCCCCTCTCAACTCTGGCAAGAAGCTGCCTTAATTTTACTTCAAAACGAGATCCCCTGGGATCTGACCGAGACCATTATCCAATCTGCAAACCAACACGGCATCCCCGTCTGGATGAATCCAGCGCCTGCACTTGTCCTACCAGCCGAGTTATATGCTTCAATTCACACATTAATTCTGAATGAAACCGAGGCCGAACAATTGACCATGCAATCGATTTCTAATGAAGCTGATGCGGTACTAGCAGCTTCACAACTTCTGCGTAATGGCACTCATCGTGTCATCTTAACGCTGGGAAGCAAAGGGTTGCTGTATGGTAAAGAGACCGGACAGCTCCTTCATTTTCCTGCTTATCCTGTTCTTCCAGTTGATACGACCGCAGCAGGCGATACGTTTATAGGTGCGTTTGCATCCGCATGGTTAAGAGGTCTTTCTTATCCTGAAGGCATAAAATTCGCATCTGCTGCTGCTGCCATTGCCGTAACTCGATTCGGGGCACAAAGCAGTGTACCGACCGAAGGAGAAATAGATGCTTTTATGCGTAACCACACTGCCCTGAATCCCCGCTTCCTAAAAAAGATCTATTTGTAGCAACATGAAAGAAGTTTCTCAGTCCTTGGACGGAGAAACTTCTTTCATGCTTACTAAATGATATAAGCATATAAATCATATCATCACCTATTTCCACTTCATATCTGAGGAATGTTGATACCGATAAAGCACAAATGAGAAGGGTGCCGCAAGCTTAAATGTGAAATTGCCGTGGGCATCCGGTTCTACCTGAACCCTTTCTTGACCATGGTTCGTAATCACGACATCCTTCTCCTCCATGCGAATAATTTCCGTTAAACTAAGCGTGGAAGCAGGTTCATCTCCCCAAAGCTGCATGGCATACTCGGATTGCATATGCTTTTCCCGAATGATCAATAAATAACCGTTATGCTCATCGACTATACTTTGAAGCCCCGTCCAGGAAGCCCCTGAAGGTTCATCGCCAAGCGGCAATACATGTCCCCCAAGTATGGCAGGATGATGAGGTTTAATTGCTTCAATCACTCTGTTTAAAGCAACCGACTGCGATGCGGTTAGCCCTGTTGTCTCCATCCATGCCAATGGATTTGTAAAAGCGACAACCACAAACGCGTATACCTGTCCACTATGAAATGGCGCCAAAGGATCATCAGCATACTTGGCTTGATTCCGCTCCACATTCAAATATTCCATTTGCAATCTATCTGCGGGGACATAAGGAAGCAGCAACCACAAGTTACGCAAAGTCCAATGGGGATAATAATTCCCCCAATCTGTATAGCGATTTTCCAAGAAAATCGTACCGTATTGCGTTTGGCCCAAATACCCTAACCGTGTCTGAGCCGTCGTATCAATATTGAATACCACTTTACCTCGCGTGGCTTTGACAACTTGACGCATCATCATGATTAGTCTAGTTTCTCCAAGCTTGGATCGAATGTCTATGCCATCTAGTTTAAAAGCCACGATACGATGCTCCTCGTGCAATTCGAGCAACGTGGCAACGTCCTTCTCCCAATTGACATAGTCATCAGAGGAATCCGGCGAAAACCACAGTCCCAGCTGAATGCCCTTAACCTCAGCTGACTCCACTATAGGAGACAAGCCATTAGGAAAACGTTCTGGATGAACATGCCAGAATTGACCGTCTCCACTATAATAATGGCTCCAAAGCCCACCTCCAGGTGCGGCATTGACAGAATTGCAAGTAACGCCTTTTTGCCATCCGTCATCAATTTGCAGCAGGGTCAGCCCTAAGTTCAAAGCAGCCTGCAATTCATCCAGCAAGAATTCCTCATGCAGGGCACCATCTTTGGAACGGTCACCCCATGTATTACTCATCAGAAAGCTGTCTCTGTCCTGCTTGTAGTGTCGCAGATTTCTGTGGTAGTCATAGATCAGCCGATGTTCGCTGAAGATTTCTCCATCATAAACCCCAACCATCGTTCCGTAAGACGTTATAGTTTCCCCGGCAGCAAGATCCGCTTGCGTGATCCCTGCGCCTTGAACAGAAAGGCGTTTCCCATGAAAATGAAAATCTTTACTCCCTGGCTGCAAATCCCCAAGGGGGGTCGGCCCCTCCTTCATAACCAGAAGCCCACCAGCGCCAAGCGTCGATTTGAGCGTAAGCAGGTTGCCCCGCAGATGCAATAACTCATTCACGTACAATAAGCCGCTTTCTTCGGTTATAAGATTATTATGCGTGTCTGTCTGATCACGAAAGCCGATACACGCCCAACGGCAATGTAAATGCTGGATGGAGAGCATATCGCAGTAGTCTCCTCCGACATGTCCGCGTTCCCTATTATTATCATCCAATTGCAGCTTATCTTCAGTATCAGAGATCTCTCGCTTGAGATCAGGTTGAATCCATGCTACAAAGGACGAAGCTGCTTCAATTTCATTTCTAGCGTCCACGTCTCCAGCCAAGACCGAATAGTCATGACGGATAAAAGGAGATCCCGGATACACTTTCAGCGTCAAACGGATACTTAATCGATCTCCGCCATGGTCGTAGGTCATATCCACATCCGTTTTCAAATACGGTTTGGAAATGCCGTAATCGTCATCTTCACTAGCAGTAACGGAAGCGTTTATAAGTTTTGCAGACGGTGAGAGCCAAGGAAACTGAAACATCGTTATTTCGCCATACGAAGATAACCATTCAACCTGATTCCTTTTATCATAGATCGACCTGCTAACCGGTCCTCTTTCTTCCAAAGTCCATGTGCGTTCAATTGCAGCGTTGCCAACCTTGAATTGCGAACCCTCAATTTGGACGTAGCAATCCTTCAACCATTTCGATTTTAGCATAGAGAAACATACTCCTTTGTGGTAATATATTATCCAATAAATTGAGTATATCTTCTTTATAATGGAAGAAAAATAGGAAGATTTTGAAACGGAGTGGTAAAAAATTGTGGTAAATTCCTTTGGATTCCGATATACCAACGAAGATCATCACCTATTTAAACTTGTGTCCATTGGCCATGAAATAAGGCGTGATGCCCGCTACCACTGGGACGGGATGAAACGCGAGGGATCCGGCGTTATTTTTCAATTTACCCTGAAAGGAACAGGCAGACTCCGCATCGGAGAGGAACAGATGGAGATGGGCAAGCATCAGGCTCTGTGGGTGCAAATTCCAAGCGATCACGCCTACTGGTATCCTCCGGATGCCGTGGAGCCATGGGAATTCATTTGGATTCGTTTCGAGGGGATTCGGGGAGAAGGTCTGCGTAAAGAACTAATAGGTTTGCACAGCAACGTCATCACCTTGCCTCCCGAAGCGCTACCGATTACTCTGCTATGGAAACTTTATGAAGATGTAAATCATAAACAGATAGGTGACCGTTTTGATCTATCCCTGCGCATTTATGAATGGTTGCTCGCTCTTCAGCGTTTTCTTCAAAGCAAAGAAGCCGTCTCTCAGCACGAGATACCGGCTTCTTACCGTAAAGTTGCAAGTCATATCGATCATCATTATGCTTCCGACCTATCATTAGATCATTTGGCCGAAGTTGCCGGACTTAACAAGTACTATTTATGTAAAATGTTTCCCCTCTATTATCATGTCAGCACCATGGATTATCTCCGTAATCGAAGAATAGAGAAAGCGGCCGAGTTGCTGCAAAATCCTCATCTCTCCATCAAGGAAATCGCTTCTCGCAGTGGCTATCACGAAGTCGGTTATTTCGGTAAGGTGTTTCATAAAATGATGGGCATGTCGCCTAGTTCATATAGGGAAAATGCGGGTAGACATGAAGATTTTTTAAGGCTGCTTGAATAGCCAGCTAGCCCTAGGCTGGCTTTTTTTATTTTGCCGGTAAACTTGGTATCACATCACGTCGATTGGCTTTCCTGTAACGCGCAGGTGAAAGATAGAACATCTTTTTGAATCGATGATAGAAATGGCTTAAATTCTCAAACCCGGACTCCATCGCAACTTCAATAATCTGCATATCCGTTGACACCAACAAGTTCGCCCCATGACGCAACCGAAAATGATTGATCCAATCTGTCGGCGTGCAGCCAAAATATTTCTTAATGCTTCTGCTGATATGCTCCGGGCTTTTATCGGTGAGGAGATACATGTCTGCTATGCCTACTGTAAAATGTTCCTTCTTACTCATTTGATTTTTTAAATGTTCTAACCACGCTGGGAGATTCTCTTCTCTCCCCCCTTCCATAAAAGGGATGAACTTTAGCAACACCTCCGTAATCATCATTTTGAATAGGATTCCAGCTTCGTGACTACGTTCATTCATAAGAGCTGACCACGTCAACTGCTGAAAACGATCCAACAATTGATGGGTCTCAGAAAGCGTGAGCGTTGTGCTGGGAGGTAATGGCGCGTGCAATAATTGATCGATAACCCGGCTATGGCCTAAGTACGTTTGCAGTGATGCCATGAGTTGTGCAGGGAAGGCAACATTCATAATCTGACAGTCCCCTTGCTCAATTCGTTCATAGGCATGGTAATCATTCGGTCGTATGAATACTAACGTGTTACTAGGCATCATGATCTTCTGATTGTTCACAAGATGGTAAACATCGCCTCCAAAGGTTAGAAAGACCTCGTAGAAATCATGATCATGCAACCCCGTCATATCCTTAATCGAACGGTAAGCTGCATAATGAAATTCAAGCCCATCTTGAAATACATTCTTGGCGTAAATGCGCACTCCACATCTACCTCTCTCTAATATATATATATCAATACAGAACAATAAGAATCATTTCGAAACAAGATGATATCTGTATATTATCATATTATGAAGAAGAAGAAATCAATGCAATACATTTATGGAGGGTGAAACACATGGGGCAATTAAAGTTAAATGACCAAGAAATACAGTTCTATCAGGAACAAGGCTACTCACTCTACAGAAAGCCGCTATTTAGCGCTGAGAAGCAAGCCGAATTAACCGCGATTTTTGAAGAACAGTTGGCGCTAAAGGGCAGTAAGCTTTCTGATGAATTGGACACTCCGCATTTCCGCGACGAAAGATTGCTAGAGTTTTTGTTAAGTGATGATGTCTTGGATCTTGTTGAGCCCATCATTGGACCCAATATTGGCCTATGGTCCTCGCACTTTATTTGTAAGGATCCGTTCGTAGGGCGCGCCACGCCATGGCATGAAGATTCTGCGTACTGGAATGGACGCCTGGATCGATTCGACAGTATTGTGACGGTGTGGTTGGCTATTGATCGCAGCTGGAAAGAAAATGGCTGTATGCGCGTCATTCCTGGGACGCATGAGAACGGTTTCTCCGAATACGAGAATGTCGATGGTACCTCTAATACATTTAACACACAAATTAAAAATGTTGATGAATCCAAGGCCGTTTATTTTGAACTCGAACCCGGCGAATGCTCCCTGCATGATTCACGTATCATGCACGGCGCTGCAGCCAACCAAAGTGAATATCGCCGCTGCGGATACACCATGCGCTATTTTTCCACCGAAGCGAAAGTGCTTCCAGAAAAAAATCCTGGTCACAAAATTTGGCTGGCACGCGGTAAAGATATTGCCGGAAATTCCTTTGTGAATGTATCAACACCTAGTCGCTAATTGGAGGCATATTGAATGAATGTGCTTGGTTTCCGGTCATTCTGGGATCTGCTCCCCATTGAATGGCAAATGAATAAAGAAACGGAAGCGATCATCGAGAAAATTGCGGAAGCCGGATTTGACGGCATTGAATTCATCCCACCTCACAATCCCAAGGATGATACCGTATTTGTTAAAAGGCTTCAAAGGTTGGGCTTGAAATTTATCGGCCAAGTCGGCACGCAAGAAGCAGACCATGCAGGCTCTTTTCGAGAAAAAACAGCTCGGCTCCGTGACCTGAATCCCGTCCTTATTGTCTCTCACAGTGCGAAGGATTCGATGTCGTTTGACCAACAGTGCGTTTTTTTCGAGGAAGCGCTTGCGATTGAACAGGCCCTTCAAATTCCTGTAGCCCATGAAACGCACCGCGGAAGAGCCATGTTTGTGCCTTGGGCGACTGCCGCCTTGCTGCGAAAATTCCCTGAATTACGGATAAACGCGGACTTCAGCCATTGGATGGTGGCATGTGAAGGGATGCCTCTTGAACCCAATGAAGACATGAACCTGGCGATCTCTCGAGCCATTCATATTCACGGAAGAATTGGCTACTCGGAAGGGCCGCAGGTTCCAGACCCGCGGGATCCCTACTATGAGCCCTATGTGAAACAACATCTGCACTGGTGGACCCTGATTGCACAAGAACGCCGTGAAGCAGGCCATCCGCAGATAACTTTTACTCCGGAATTTGGTCCCCCTCCTTATCTACATACACTGCCTTATACGAACATGCCGGTCGCGGATACTTGGGAGATCAATACTTGGATGCTGAATAGGTTTAAAGCAAACATTCGATGAGTTAAGTATTATAAATACAACTAAGAACCTGCCCAGTCGGCAGGTTCTTTACAATATAATTACGCTTTGACTTTCCGCAACGTTAAAATAACTGCATCGTTCGCACCTACATTCACGAACGTACTCCCTTCACAGTCCTTCTGTCTGCCTCCGTACAAGCTCGCTTCAACCTGCCATCCCTCTTTCAAAATCAATGGAACCTCTCTTAACTCTGGCGAGTAGTTAATCACCACCGCAATCTGTGAATGCGTGTCTGTGATATGCTCAGTAATTCCAATTTGAGGATCACTGATTTGTACAACACGCGTACTTCGTGCCTCTTGCGAAATCAATTCATACATTTTCCAATAAGGGAACTGTTCCGGCATGTAACTGACACCAGCTTGCTGCGACATGGCTAGCTCTACTGGCAGAGCACAGAAATACACAGCACCTTTTCCGTAGAATGCCTTGGTCAGAACGGGATTTCCATCCGCTTCTGCGGCCAATACTTCTGCCCGATCGTTACGTAAATCCAGTTTAAATGCACTGGGCAACGTTAATGGTATTTCCCCCTCTTCCGTTTGTAAGAACGCGATGGCATCGTTTACCCGTCGGCTGCGATTCTGTACAGTTAATCCAGTCAGCTCAGCAAAATTCAACATGTAGCCGTCGTTCGAAGACAAATATAACGTTGCGCCTTCGCGTACTTTAGTGAGCAACTGTTCCCAGCGCTGCTTCGCAACTCCATACACGCCAGTAACACAAGGAAGCATATAGAAATTTGCGTCAGGCAGCGGCTGATCTTCAAAGCGGAATTCAATTTCAAACCCGGACTGCTTCGCGAGTAAAAAAGCTCCAACGGCTGTTGCCCAATGATCCTGCGTGCTGTTCAAAATGCACACGGCATCAACAGTGCGATTAGGTAGCTTCCCAAATGGCAGTTCTTGAATCACTTTCTTGAGCCGCCCCATCTCTTGGAGCGCTGGCTTCACACGCCCTTCCTCCGTCATGAGACCCAGCTCACCTTCGCACGCTACCCAATCGTAGGGGGCATGATTCAGCTTCGTTTGATCATTGGCGCACCACCACAGTAAGCCCGGAAAACCATGGGACCATTGTGAAAGCATGCTAGTGCGTGCAAATGCTGCAGCCACTTCCTCACTGCACACCATCGGACCCATCGTTCCCATTTCTTCCGCAAAGCAAGGCTTCTCGCCAATTTGTGCGTATAATAAGCTTTCCATCGTCGCATGAATCGTAGGACGAATCGATGTTAACGGATCAAAATCCATGTATTTCGTCCAAAAAGGATACGGATGCGTTGTGAGAATATCCGTTAGCTCCCCTTGATCCTGCATCGTCCAATTGCCCGTCGGAAACAGACTGTGCATGCCCGAAATTAATGGCCGTGTCGTATCCTGTGCCTTTATCGCATTTGCTATAGAAGCTGTCCAAACATAAGCTTCTTGCTGGGAAGTAACTTTTCCCATGACGTTGCATTCGTTCCCGAGATCCCATGCAATAATGGCATCGTTATGTTTCATCTGTTTCACAAAATATTGTACAAATCGAACCTGCCAACGAATCGCATCTGGGTCTGTCAATATGGCTTTCCCTCTGAGTGCTGGAGGTACAAATAACCGTCCACTCATCCATCCTGTGATTAGTCCAACGATGAGTTTTATGTTGTATTTAGCCGCGATTTCTGTGAAAGCTTGGAAGCGCATCATCATTTCTACGGACATCCCAGCTTTGCCTGCCTCTGTATTCGGCAATCTTTCTTCCCCGAAGCGATAGCCAAAATGTTCACCTTCACTTGAATACATATTCTCAATCGGTTGAAAATCTGGCCATAGCGGGAATACGCGTATTACTTCAATCCCTGCTTCTGATAATCTTCTCAAGTCGAGATCAACCTGTTCCGGTTGCCAATCTGACCACATTGCTGTCCCAGCGTGTGAAGCCCAGTAATTACAGCCTACAAAAAATGTGCTAGGCAAATTTAATAAGTTATTCATGGATTATGCCTCCTGTGGTTGAATATAACGTATTTTAAGCGTACAAAAAAAGATACGCTTGCACTATAATAAAACTATCCAAAAATATAACGATTCTACTTTTTCGAACCAAGGAGTCATTTCTATGAATCAGATCCTCCCTCCCTATTTTGAGCAAAATAAAAACCAAAGCCGCCAGTCAGATGTCGATCGTCTTTTTTATGTTGGTGTACAAACAACAGTGAACGAGGGTTACCAGATTGGATCCCATTGGCATTATCATATGGAAATTATTTATATTGCTTCTGGAAATGCCACAATTACGGTAGGAAGCCATCGGTTTGAAGCAGCTGAAGGCACTTTCGTATTAATTCATCCTTGTGAAGTACATAATGTATCAATCGCATTAAATCAACCTTCCAAGCATTATGTGATTGGTTTTGATCCGGAATTATTAAAACCCATGCCTCAGCTGGCTTTTGAATTACAATACTATTTGCCTTATATCTCTCCTCTTGCCGGTTTGAACAAGTGGATTCTACCAGATGTCAAAGACATGCCTGCCCTTCACGACCTCGTCGAAGACATGTACCGCGAGTATAATGAGAAAGATTTTGGCTTCGAACTGGCTGTTTCCTCTTCCATTTTCAAACTTATTCTCTGGTTGTTTCGCGATCAACGAGCGCTTCTGTCTCCCGATCAGCTGAAGATGGAAGGTGATGAGACACTTAGCATGTCCTCGTTTCGTCAGCTTCTTGCTTCTATTAATGAGAACGTGCACCAAACCATATCAGCGGAGGAAGCGGCCATGAAATGTATGATGAGCTACAGTCAATTCGCACGTTTTTTCAAAAGTGTTATGCACACATCCTTTACGCAATACGTGATGATTATCAAAATAAGAAGAGCCGAGCAATTGCTGCTCGACCCTTTGAAAAGTATAACGCAAATTACGCTTGAAGCAGGCTTTAATCATTCCAGCTATTTCATTAAGCAATTCAAACGCATGAAGGGTATTCCACCTAAGCGGTATAGAAAAGAGCAGCTCCTTATGATGGGCAAATCATGAACATCATTTCTTAATCTTCTGAAACAGATCTCAAAAAATAGGATGCCGTTCAACATGCCTAACATACGAATGAAATGGCGAGAACTGTCTCCAGCCCACCTACACCATGGAGAATGAAGGATATCCATGATCCTTCATTCGGCATTTTGAAACAATTCCAACATGGGACCGCGGCTCACTTACGACATCCACCGTTAAATATCAATAACCACCATCTAGCTTTTCAAGACTTCTGACTCACTCCCCACGGGATGGAATCGCATACAGCGCAAGAATACCTCTGGCGGACATACTTGCTCCAAGAATACCGGTTCTCAGTACATAAAGTATGGTCATCCATCTCTGGAGTCAATGGGGTGTACATTTTCGAGTAACTTTCATGTCGTTCGTATGTTTTGCAGGTTATTCCTGCAGCAAAAAACGACAAAAAAAATCCCTAATAAAAAAACCTTGAATTAACAAGGTTTCGTTTCATGGTTACATTACCTGTTTATAATTTACCGATTAAAATAGTCCTTCATTACTTTAGTAATATCTTCCTAGTTAATATCTGCCATAGCTCCACTAGAACAAACTGATGTTCGACATAAGTCCCATATAAAATAAAGACTGCAATCACTTAAGGAACAGTGTATGCAGCCTTTATTTTGTTGACCACTCTTTGAACAGTCTCCTACTTGAGATCATATTTAATATATTGATCTATACAAAAGTCTCACGAAATTGCCAAGGTGTTTTCGCCGTCATCTGCCTTACAGACTATTTAATAACGACGTATTCCAAGTTAACCAGCTTGGCGTAAGTTACGATTTGATCTGTCGTTAAGTTCAAGGAAGCAACTGTATGGTGGCCGCCGCCATTCTCTATCCAGGCTCTCACCCCATCCTGGAAGTTCGGCTTCACGCTCCAAAGTACACGAGCTACGGGAAGCTTAGGAGCCGGTTCCTTCGGCTCGAAAGCGGAAACTTCGTTGATTAGCAATTTATAATGAGTGCCGAAGTCCACCATGGATACGACGACGCCGTCTCCGGCTTTACCATCGAATACCAGACGCGCCGGATCTTCTTTACCGCCGATTCCAAGTGGGGAAACAATGATTTTAGGCTTGTTGCTAGCAAAGGTAGGATCTACTTCGAGCATATGGGATTGCAGGATCGCTTCCTGACCAGCCGCCATCTCGTACGTGTAATCCTCCATGAAGCCTGTCGTTTGATTGTGGCTCATCACTTTCAGCAAGCGAGCAAGCGCAGCCGTCTTCCAGTCGCCTTCGCCAGCAAAGCCGTAGCCCTGCGCCATCAGACGTTGAACAGCAAGACCAGGAAGCTGCTTCATCCCATGCAAATCTTCGAAGTTCGTCGTGAAGGCATTATAACCTTTCTCATCCAAGAAACGCTTGATAGCAATTTCATAGCTTGCTTGGATTCTGACGCTCGCTTCCCACGCTTCTTTACTGTTCGTGCCGAAATCGAATTCGTAAAGTTCCGCATACTGGCCAAGAAGATCATCAATTTCTTGCTCTGTAACGGCATTCACATATTGTACCAGGTCTCCGATGCCGTAGTAGTCCACGGTCCATCCGAATTGAATTTGGGCTTCGACTTTATCCCCTTCCGTTACACCAACATTACGCATGTTGTCGCCAAAACGAGCCACTTTGATATTGAAGCTTTCATTATAAGCAACGGCAACGTCCATCCAATCCGCAATCTGCTGCTTCACTTCCGGACGTCCCCAGTAGCCTACAACTACTTTATTTTGTTTCTTCAGACGGGCATTAATAAAGCCGTATTCACGATCGCCGTGAGCGGCTTGATTCAGGTTCATGAAGTCCATGTCAATCGTAGCCCAAGGAATGCTTTCATTGAACTGTGTTGCTAAGTGAAGCAGAGGCTTTTGCAGCATTTTTGTACCGCGAATCCACATTTTTGCCGGCGAGAAGGTATGCATCCATGTGATGACACCAGCCACTTCATCGCGATAGTTGACCTCCTTCATGAGGTTTGTAATTTTATCAGCGGTTACTGCCAACTCCTGCAAGACAAGCGGGTATGGGAGCACACCGCTATTATTCAAGGCATCAGTCATTGTCTGTGCGTGAGCTTTTACTTCTGCCAACGCTTCTTCCCCATACAGATGCTGCGAACCTACCACGAACCAAAATTGTTTAGCTGCTATTGTTGACATCTAAATCATCCTCTTTTCTATCATTAATATTGAGTCAGGCTATTACTTCTGCCCGTAGTAGGCATCTTTCCCGTGTTTCCGAAGATAGTGTTTATCCAGAATGCCTTGAGGTAGTTCTTTTGCAAAATGATTTAATTGCCTTGCATATAAATTCATCTTGCAAACCTCCTCCAGCACGACGCTGTTCACGACTGCCGATTTCACGTCTTTCCCCCAAGTGAATGGTGCGTGTCCCTGAAGCAGGACCCCCGGAATTGCCATGACATCCAGACCGCGCTCCTCGAACGTTTCGATGATGACACGGCCTGTCTCCGCTTCGTACCCTCGGTCAATCTCCGCTTGATTCAAGAAACGTGCACATGGCACGGCGCCGTAGAAGGTATCCGCATGCGTCGTTCCCATAACGGGTACATCCAGTCCCGCTTGCGCCCAAATGGTTGCCCAGGTTGAATGGGTATGCACGATACCGCCGATTTGCCGATAGTGTTTATACAACACGGCGTGAGTCGCGGTATCGGAGGAGGGTCTCATCTCGCCCTCGACCACATTACCGTCGAGATCCACGACAACCATGTCGCTCGGTTTCATCTTTTCATAGCTAACTCCGCTCGGTTTGATTACGAATAGGCCGCTTGCTCGATCGATGGCGCTAGCATTGCCCCAAGTGAATTTCACGAGTCCGTGCTTCGGCAAATCCAGATTCGCATGATATACCTCTTCTTTAAATTGTTCTAACAACGTTATTCCCTCCCATTCTCTACGAGATGGTCTACTGCGGCCTGTTCGATGGCCAACCCCGCTTGATATCGTTGGATAAAAGCTTGGAACCCTTTTACATCCGCCCTATCCGGTGCAATCTCCTGTCCTTCGACCTCTTTAAAGACCTTCTGCTCAAGGAAGTTATCCAAGCTCTCTTCTTGATCCTTATTGATCATATATGAAGCTAGAAGCGCCATGCCCCATGCTCCGCCTTCGCCGGCCGTAGACATAACCGAGATCGGTACGTTCAGTGCACCCGCTAGAATTTTTTGCCCGACGATAGGAGTCTTAAATAGTCCGCCATGAGCCAAAATGCTATCAATAGCAACTTGTTCACTTTCGGTCAAAATGTCCATTCCAAGCTTCAATGCTCCGAAAGCAGTGAATAGGTGCGTTCGCATGAAATTAGCCAAATTAAAGTTGCTTTCAGGCGATCGAACGAACAACGGCCGGCCTTTGTCGATTCCCGTAATATTCTCGCCCGAGAGATAACCATAGCTAAGCAAACCTCCGCCGTCTGGGTCGGCTTGCAATGCCTTATTCAACAACACGCTAAATAATTCGCCTGCATCTACGCCGTAACCCATGGCTTCAGAGAATTCTCGGAACAATCCCATCCAGGCATTGAGATCGCTGGAACAGTTGTTGGCATGTACCATGCCGACCGGACTCCCGTTCGGTGTCGTGACCATATCGATCTCTGGATAAACCTTGGATAATTCTTTCTCAAGTACTATCATCGCAAAAATGGAAGTGCCCACGGAAATGTTACCCGTACGCTTCCTGACGCTATTCGTCGCAACCATACCAGTGCCGGCATCACCCTCTGGGGGACATAATAGAATCCCTGGCTGTAGATCCTCGTCCAGGTCTAGAATGCCAGCTCCCAACTCCGTTAGTTCACCCGCTTGGTCACCGGAGAGAAATACCTTAGGAAGAATATCTTCTAACTTCCATGTATAGCCATTGGTTGCGATAAGTTCATTGAACTGCTTAACCATCGATGGATGGTAATTACGGCTTGCTTCATCAATAGGAAAGATGCCGGAAGCATCTCCGATGCCGATCACTTTTTTGCCAGTCAGCAGCCAATGAATATATCCAGCCAGCGTCGTTACGAAATTAATGTGCGGCACATGTTCCTCTTGATTTAATATCGCTTGGTACAAATGAGCGATACTCCAGCGCTCGGGGATATTAAATTGGAACAAATCCGTTAATTCCCTAGCAGCCGCGCCGGTTGTTGCGTTGCGCCAAGTCCGAAACGGCACTAGCAGCTTACCCGTACTGTCGAATGCCAAATAACCGTGCATCATTGCGGAAAACCCGATCGAACCCACGGTCCTGAGGGTTGCCCCGTAATTCCTTTCCACCTCTTGTTTCATTTCACGATAAGCGGCTTGGAGCCCTTTAAGAATATCTTCCTGGTTGTATGTCCAATATCCGTCTTTTAACTGATTTTCCCACTCATAGCTTCCTGATGCGATGGTCTCGAAACGACGATCGATTAACACCGCTTTAATCCGCGTAGATCCGAATTCAATACCTAACGAGGTTTCACCCTTGGTAATTGCTTCTTTCAAGTCTAACTGCTTCATAAGCACAAATTTCCCCTTTCTGTTAAACCCAACCGATATTGGTTCCTATAATTGCAAATTCCGATCGAACCGGTTACTCAAGAACAAGCTTAAGATGTCGATCATAAGAAGGCGCTTACTTAAATTGATAATCTCAGTATATTTTCTGTACGTACATTTGTCAATAATATCCGTTAGTTATACTGACATAATCTACAATCCCACTCCCTATCACCACGTCACTCCTCATTCATCACTTTATTTATAGAAGTTGTACCATTAAGATCATAAATAGTTATGACTTCATTTGCATTCCAAGCAAATTATGTTAGAATATGTACGTACATCTTAATGAAAAATGATGAAAGAAGTGGATTTCATGAAGCCAAAGTACCAAATCATCTTAGATGATCTCAAAAGCCATATCCTGTCGGGAACATACAAAGCAGGAGAGAAAATCCCTTCGGAATTCGCTTTGCAGGAGGAGTATAATGTTAGCCGGCAGACGATTAGGAAGGCTATTCTGGATTTATCGAACGAGGGTTTCCTAAGAAGCGAGAAAGGATCCGGCACGTACGTCAGCACTCAATACCGGTCCAGAACGAGTGGGAAAACCACGAATAGAACAATTGGCGTCATCACGACCTATATCTCGGATTACATTTTCCCCTCCATTATTCGGGGTATTGAAAGCCGATTAAATGAAGATAACTATTCCTTGCTGTTAGCCAGTACAAATAACGATATCTCGCAGGAAAAAAAAGCATTAGAAATGATGCTTTCCTATGGCGTGGATGGACTGATTATAGAACCTACCAGAAGCAATGTTTACAACCCCAATATCGCTTACTACCTGTCTTTTAAAGAGCAGGAGGTTCCTTTCACGATGATTAATGCCTATTATGAAGAATTGGAAGTTCCCTTCTTCTGTCTGGATGACGTACAGTCCAGTTATCTAGCAACTCGAGAACTGATTTCCAAAGGTCATACTCATATCGGTATCATCGCGAAAATGGATGATTTGCAAGGGAAGTTCAGACTGAAAGGATTTATTAAGGCACTTGGGGAAGCTAAATTACGGTTCCAGCAAGAGCATGTGCTTTCTTTCGATACGGCGACGAAGTCTAACTTGTCCGCTAACTTAGAAATGTATTTGAACGATAACCGAGATGACCTGACTGCACTTGTCTGTTATAACGACGAGGTAGGGTTAGAAGTCGTACATGTTTGCAGAAAACTGGGTATCTCCATTCCAGATGAGCTATCCATCATTGGCCAGGACAATTCCTATATCGCCAAGAACGCTAATATCAAACTAACGACGCTAACCCACCCTCAAGAACAAATGGGACGTGACGCTGCGGACTGGGTCATTAAGAATTTGCAAGGCAAAAAAGACTTGCCTACCAACACCTACTACCAGCCCGTATTAATTGAGGGTGAGACTGTAAAAGTAATCGAAGTGGAATAGTCACGGATTGTAATCACACTGTCTATAAGGGAAAAGCCCTACTCGGATTTTTTCCAGCAGGGCTTCTTATACACTATTAGAAGAAATCAATTATCTTGCTTCCACATACAGATTGTCTACAGAGAAGCTTTCCCCATAACCTCGAACACCCACCCGTCCTGCTGGAAGTGGGCTTGCATCCGAATAGCTTAATTTCTCTTCCCCATCCAGGTAACCCTTCAACACACCACCAACCATCGAAAGCTCTAGTCGATACCATTGATTCGTATTGATGCTCAACGTTACAGATGCCAAATCCGTTACGGATCCGCCACCTTTCTTACTAATGAACAGTTTGCCCGCGGCTTTATCAAGTCGCAACATATAGAAATTATTAATGTCTGTATACCGCCCTATCACACTCGCGTAGCCACCTGTCGTATGCAACTTGATGTTGGCCGATACCCATGCGTTCGCATATTTCGCACTGTTCGCGTAAGCAAGCGCTTCCCCAGTGGCAACCGCATTCTTTAACACCGATGTCCCATCGCTAATAACTGACCAAGACCCGTTGATGGGTGACCATTTGTCCGCATTACCAGCGTTCAAATCATCACTATACATGACCCTCGTGGCTAGAAAGTCATCCGCACTGAAGCTTACATTATACGATTTGACACCAGAAGAACCCAAGGTAAAATCTTCGTCGAATCCTGATACCAGCTCCACGCCATTCACGTAGCCTTTCAGTGTTGAGCCGTTCATGTACAGTTTCAACCCATAATACGTTCCAGTAGAAACCGGGAAGGCAACGCTGGATAAGATCGTACTTACACTGCTTTTCACCTTCAGCAGCTCCACGCTATTGTTTGTTGGATTGAGTCTTAAGTAATAATAATCCCCGTTCTGGTAACGACCAATAACGCCAGCACTCCCTGTAGTTCCTAACAGTTTTAACTTAGCTTGCACAGAACTATCGGACCAAGTTGACGATGACACTGGATAGTCACTATAGAGCGCGACAGACTCCCCGCTGGTAGTAGACGTATTCAATACTTTGCTTCCGTCTATAATTGTACTCCATGAGCCCGAAAGCAGATTCCATTTGTATGCACCGATCTCGAAGTTATCACTGCGTAGCGGATTATGTACTGCAGGTGCTGCCGGGCTAGTTACCGGCACAGTCCCAGTTGTACTGTAGTATTTAAAATTATCTACGTAATATTTGCCGTATACATATCCTGTTGGTTGAGATGGATCAGGAGAACCATAAACGATCGTAGACAAATAGAATACCATGGGTGAATTTTTATTTGCAGTGGTACCTGAATAATCGATTTGACCGGCTTTCACACCATCTTTATAAAAAGCCATGTAAGTTGATGTATAGTCAACTCCATATGTATGATAATTCAGCGAGTAATCTCCGGTGTAACCTACTCTCGGGGAAGCGTATGAAAACGTGTCTGCACCGGCATTCGAATGCCAATTGAAATAGCCCGCGTTAATGTTACCATCAGCCTGCTGCTCGAATAAATCTATTTCGGTAGCATCGGCATCATTATTAGGCTTAGGCAGCTGACCATCCCAGATCTGTGTCCATGCAGAGGGATGGAAACCTTCGACAAAATCCCATTTGGCATTGATCTCATAATACCCATAGCCAAAAGTCCGCTTAGACGTGATACCGGCACCTCTGAATCCAGTGGCCGTGCGTGTCATATCTAGCTGTAAAACACCTCCAGATACAGATACATTTCCCTCGTCGGTTAATGAGTTTTGCCTATAGTTCCACTCATCTTCATTTAAACTGCTTCCATTAAAGTCCTCCTGCCATACCAGACTATAGCCTGCTGGCGCTGACGCATCTGCACGGTTTCCTGCAGTCAGTGTCAACGCAGTAACCAGCAAAGCACCGAACCCAAAGAATCCTAATACTTTTCCCAATCTCATCATACACTCTCCCTTTTGCTTCATTTTAATTGCAAGCGCTTACCTTAAAGAGTGTATCATGAATATTTGAACCCAAATTTCAATATATTAAGGACTTTCTCTAATATATAAACAACAGCATTGTAAACCCACGCTATTTCACAAAAAAGTTTTGCGAAACTTCTGCGGCGGCAATCCGAAGTAATGTTTGAACAGTGTACAAAAATACCTTTCATTCTGAATTCCTACCAAACTACTGAGCTGTAGATTTGAGTAGTCTTTCTCCTTGAGTAAGGCAACTGCCTTTTCAATTTTGCGACGATTGACGTAATCAATAAAGTTTTCATTTTCTACTTTTTTAAATAAGGTACTGAAGTAATGGGGTGCTAAATTCACGTATTCCGCAACATCATCTAACGTCAGTCTCTCTGCAATATGTTTCTCTATATATTGTTTCGCTTTGGTGATCTCAGGCTTGGCAGAAGCATGGCGCTGCAGCAAACACGTCTCAATATACAGCTTCATAGCTTCCCACTGCTCATTGAATTTCATTGACTCTACATGTTGAGTAGCAGTTTGAGGTATAGCGACCTTCCACACCTGCACCGTTCGTTTCACATTATCTAGAAATTCGTCCATCAACAAGGTCATGATTTCTTTGGGTATACGGCCATTAAAAGCAAAGGATGAGATGCGACGAAATGCTCCTTGGAAATCTTCAAGCTTTGCTTCAGGGGTAAGCTTAAGCAAAATTTCATTGAACCATTCCCTCACCTGAATTTCATTGCCAGGTTTATTTGCCAAATGCTGTGCCGCAGTAAACACATACCCCTCTCCACCATAATAATAAACATCCCGCAGCATGGCAGTTGCATCTGAATAAGCCTTTTGCAACGTACTCCATCCTTCGAAAAAGCCACTCACGCCAACGTTGACGGTTTGCTTCATAAATTTCTGGATATTCGCAATCAATTCCTGCCCTAGCTCCATGCATTGTAAATCCAATTGGCTTGCATGTAATTTTGAAGAGATTTTCACAACCCCTAACAGCTGATTGTCCTTCATTTCCACAACAAACCCCTGAGCTTTCATCTTAATGGTTTCTTCCGCAATATTCAGCATACCATATCGAATTATTCCTTGATCCGCTTGTGAATATTGTCGCTTAAATCCTTGATAATCATTAAATACCATCACGAAACAGCTATAGCCTTCTAAGTCCGGTTTAATATTTAGATCATCACTATAACGATGCAGTTGAGATGGCTGCAGCTCCCCTTGAAAGAGCTCATTGAAGATTTGCCTGCGGAAGCGATGGATATTTTCCAAGCGTGACGTGTTCAGTTTACGCAGTTCAGCATCCTTAATCCTTAGCTCACAAATCGTTTCTGCTGCACGATCCATAGCCTGAAAAATATCATGCTCCGACAACGGGACTTTTACAATGTAATCCTTCACATTCATCCGAATCGCTTGCTTCGCATAATCAAAATCAGAGTAAGCCGTCAAAATAATAAAAACCGTTGCTGGCAATTGTGCTTTTAATGTCTCAATCATGGCAATACCATCCATGCCCGGCATAACAATATCCGTAAGAATAATATCCGGTTTAAGTTGGAGAGCCAATTCAACCCCCTCCTTGCCTGAATATGCCTTTCCAACAAGCACATACCGATCCGCATGAGGTTGAAAAAATTGCTCCAGACTCCGAATAATTAAATCTTCATCATCCACAATCATACAGCGATATATACTCATTCCAATATCCCACCTTCTGGTTGTTTACTTGGAAAGGTTGCTCGAATAAGTGTCCCCTTACCGATTTCACTTTCTATGTCCAAGCCATATTTCTCACCATAATTCAGCTGTATTCTTTGATGGATATTATACAAACCAATCCGTTTACGTTTATTTGGCCGTTTTTGGGTACCTGGTTGAAGAAGCTGACTTCGTTGATCATTGTCTATCCCTTGACCGTAATCTCTGACTTCTATTCGAATTTGTTCATCTTCCCTATAAGCTGTTATCCAAATTTCTCCTTGCAGACGACCACCGCTATAGCCATGAAACAAACTATTCTCCACAATCGGCTGCAGTAACATGCGGAATACTGGAAATTCGAGCAGTCCCTCTTCGATTTCTTCTTTCACTTCAAACGTATGGTTATATCTAATGTTCTGAATGAAAATATAATCACGCACATTCAATAATTCTTCGCGAAGCGTTACTTTCTCTGTTACATCCTCGATCCCATATTCAAGAATTTTAATTAGCGAGCCAATTATCGGATCCACCTGATCATGCATCCCTAGCCTGACAACATTCCCTATAGAACCTAATGTATTGTATAAAAAATGAGGATTTATCTGCGATTGCAGAACCTGCATTTCCAACTCTCGTTTTAATTCCCTGTTGCTGCGCAAATTTGTAAGTAGCTCTTTAATTTGCTTAATCATCATATCAAACGTCCGCGACAGTTCACCGAATTCATCCTTGCGATTCATTATAATAGGAACATCCAAATAACCTTGCTTGATTAAATTCATTTTCGTCATGAGATATCCTAGTGGTTTTCGGACTAAACGGGTAACAAAAGCGGCAACAATAGCACTTAACAGCAGCCCAATCGCTACTAACAGGATAAAATACTTCTCCAGATTATGCAGGGATCTCTGTGTAAACGATTCACTATTTAATGACAGGATGGTCCAACCGAATTTTGATCCGAGTAATTGGGTTGCTGTCCAATTTTCATTATCTGCCGATTTAAACTGAAATGTCCGATTTAACCTCACTAATTCTTTCGATGAAATTCCGCCCAGCTCAAAGGTATGATCCACCCTGTTTAAAATCCCAGCTTCGCCTAAGTTTCCTGCAATCACAGTACCCTTGGCATCGACAATCACTAAATTAATTAAATCATCTCGATTGATTTGAAGCAGTGTATTATTAATTGAATTCAAATCCATATCCAGTGCGATGACCGCTGCGGGATTCGAGTTATGTAAATATTTTTCCATTGTCACTGTCCAGCCAGACTGCTTGGAAAAGTAAGGTTGGCTCGTTAGGGTACTAAATTTATTCGATATCGCTTCCTGCTGAAGGCCAATTCGTTGTTCATTGGGTTCATCGAAAGCCGGTGTTAGCGGACTTCCCCCGATAATAGAAGTATCCTGTTTGATGACGTAGATATTCCTGACCAAATTTAAATTCAATTCAAAAAGCTGCTGCAGCTCTGGCTTTAACGATTCCAACTGCTCTGCTCCAGGCTCATAGGAAGAATCGATGGCAAATAAGATCGTTTGCAGCGAAGAGAAGCTTAAGTTGATGTATTGATCTACTTTAGTTAACATTTGTTTTATAAAGAAATCATTATTCGCTCTGACTTCATTTTGTACAAATCGGTAGGAAAGCTGACTCAACAATAGTACTGAGCCAAACACGAACACAAAGCAAATAATAAACAACTTAAAAGTAAGACTGCTAATCCGAAATCTCATGTGTGTCCCCCTGCCATGCCAACTTGATTCTATTCTAGCACAGAGTATTTCTTGCAGCTTAGGAAAGTATGCCTGAATGAAAAAACATGAAAGAGCGTTAGCTCTTCCATGCTCTTCTTCCAATGATCCTACTCAATGCCTGCTTCTTTTAATTTCGATATGACATTTTTCTTATAATTGGCATAGTCAAATTTTGTATCCATCGTTTTTACAAAATTGTCCCAGTTGCTGATAGGATCTTTACCCAGTATGAACTTTAAGAATGATTCATTCACAAATTTAATGCGGTCGTTATAAAGTGTATCATTCGGATCTGGAACAACGAATGGATTCACTTTATTAGATTTTACATGCGCCGCATTCACAGCAAGAAAATCCGCAGTTTTAGGGAACGTATAGTTAAAATAATTAGCATCATTGCCCTTACGCGGCAAGGCGTAGTTCTTGGACCAATTATATTTGTTTACAATATCATCTTTGGCCAAGTTTTCTTTATTGATCACAACTTTACCATCTACCAAATCCCATGTAATTCCCTTCGGACCTTTTAACGTGGAAACATTATAAGCTTCTGGATCTGTGTACCAATATTGTAAAAGCGAAAGGATGCGCTTCACTTTTTCAGGGTCTTTTGCTGCATTTTTAGAAATGGCCCAAGCATTCCCTTGAAATTGAGCAAATCCAATGAGTTGATCACCATGGGGTCCTTTCATCGCTGGTATCACGTTCCAATCAGGTACCGAACCTCCAGCATCCTGCATTTTCTTTTGAATGTTTAGCTCCATTTGTCGCCAATCCTGAAAAACAATCCCTACTTTTCCGCTATACATTTTATTTTGCAAAGCGGTGGCATCATTTTGCGAGACCCAATCTGGATCAACAACTTTAGCTTCAATCATTTTATTCATAAAAGTCAAAGCTTCTTTCATCCGTGGATCGGTATTGTCAAACGTAATTTTCCCATCAATACTATCTACCATATTGGGAACCACACCGAACATCATCATGATCGCGTCCCAACCAAACCCTGAATTTCCTGGATAATTAAAATTGCCATCTTTCAGAATACCCGTCGTAAAACCATACGTATCTTGCTTGCCATTCCCATCTGGATCGTTAAAGGTAAATGCCTTCATCACCTCAAGCAATTCATCCGGTGTCGTTGGTGCTTTAAGATTCAGCTTCGTTAACCAATCGTTGCGAATCCACCAGCCATTAATCCCATTGACTAATTCGTATCCTGGCACACCAATTGTCTTACCTTTATATTTCTTGGCATCCCAATTATCTTGGGAAAATGCTTTTACATAATTGGGAAAGTCTTTTAGTGCTGTATCCAGATCAGCGGTAATTCCTTGATCATAATACTGGACAGCCGTCGCATAATCCGTCATGAATATCATGTCTGGAACATCCCCGCCCGCAATCATGGTGTTCAATTTGGGCTTGATTTGATCTGGCGTAGGTACGGTCATCTGAAGATCAATGTTCACAGCTTTTTCAAGCATCACTCGGATATAATCTTCATCTCGATTTGTAGGTGGTTGGAATGTCGGCGTAAATCCCCCTGCATTATAAGCTGTAATTGTCATTTTTTTAGCAAATTTATTGGTATCCACGGGTGCAGTAGTACTAGTTCCTGTAGAGGCAGCTGGGCTAGTAGGATTCGCTGTACCATCTGTCGTACTTGATTTGGAGCAAGCTGAAAGCACAATACTGAGCATCATCGTAACTGCTAGCATAGAAACGGTTGTTTTTTTCATATTATTTTTGACCTCTCCTTATAAGCATAATAATGGGTCTATCTATTTAATCAGACTACCCGGAATAATCTGAGTTAAAATTAGTGTGATACAGCTATTTGCTAACCTTTGACTGCGCCAATCATAACGCCTTGTGTAAAATACTTCTGAATGAACGGATATACGCAGACTATGGGAACCGTGGATACAATAACGGCAGCCATTTGAATGCCTAGTGTACTGACAGAACCATCACTGACTTCACCATTTGCTTGTTGATTCTGAGAGCTTAAGAGAATATTCCGTAATACGACCTGCAATGGCATTAAAGCATTGTTATTTATGTAAATAATAGCATCAAAATAGCTGTTCCAATGTCCTACAGCATAAAATAATCCAACTGTCGCTATAGCTGGAAGAGAGAGCGGAATAATAATGCCAAACAATATCTTTAAATCTCCAGCACCGTCTACCTTAGCCGACTCTTCCAATTCCATCGGGAGCTGTTCGAAAAATCCTTTGATGACTACAAGATTAAACACACTAATTAACCCTGGAACGATAAGAGCCCAAATCGTATTCGTAATGTGCAGAGAGCGAATGACTATATAGGTAGGAATAAGTCCACCGCTGAACAGCATTGTGAAAATAATGAAAAGCAGGATGGCTGATCTAGCAGGGAGTGCTTTCTTCGAAAGTACATATGCTGCAATGACCGTGAATAATAAATTGAGCAAGCCCCCAACAATTGTACGAAACAAAGTAATTTCATACGCATGCCCAATCCCCATATTACCTGAGAAAACCGTTTGATAGGCTTTCATCGTTATGTGCTGAGGGATAATGACAATACCTCGACGAATCACTTCCGCTTCGGTAGTCATAGAAATACTGATAACATATAGGAAGGGGAATAACGTAACCACCGCAATCATGATGAGCAGAAGGTAAATAACGACCTGACCTAATTTTTCACTAAATGACATTTGATGCATCGGCTGCATGTCCCCCTTCTAAAAGATTTGTCCGTCAAATTTTTTGGCAATTTGATTCGCGGATATAACCAGTATGAAAGCGATTACTGATTTAAATAGTCCAACTGCCGTAGCCAAGCCAAATTGCATTTGTTCAAGCCCTTGACGATACACCCAAGTATCAATAATATCGGATTTTTCTGCATTAAAAGAATTAGAGAGAATGAAGATTTGATCAAAACCCGCATCCAAGACTGTACTCAATCGAATAATCAACAAAATAATGATCACATTTCTAATTCCAGGTAAGGTGATATGCCAGAGCTGCCGCCATTTCCCCGCCCCATCCATACGCGCTGCCTCATATAAACTTGGTTCCACACCTGCTAAAGCCGCCAGATAAAGAATCGCTCCAAAGCCAACCTCTTTCCATATATCAGAAGAAACGATGATAGGTCGAATCCAAGATGATTCTGTTAAAAATGAGATTGGATTATTGCCGTATTCCTTCATTAATAAATTAATAAAGCCATTTCCTGGAGCCAATAAGGCTACCAATAATCCGTAGACGATCACCCATGAGATAAAGTGTGGCAGATAAGTGATGGTTTGCACACTTCGCTTGAACCAGCCTACGGTTACTTCATTTAGAAGCAGCGCCAATATGATCGGAGCCCAAAATCCAAAAAACAACTTATATAAAGAGATTGAAATCGTATTGCTCATAATGTCCCAGAAGTAGACACCATGAATAAAATTACTGAAGTTTCTAAAACCCACCCACGGGCTATCCCAGAAGCCCAATCCAATATTGTAGTTTTTGAATGCAATCAATATCCCAAACATCGGTATATATTTAAATATGACAAAGTAGATTAATTCTGGCAGCAACAATAAGTATAAAATGCGATAATTCCGTATACGCCTCCAAAACATTGATTTGTTGAATGAGGATTTTGTAGTGAGCTCCATGCCTTTAGGGACTGTTTGTTTCATCATTTGCCATCACCTGATTCCTTGGATTCGTCTGGGTCGTCTTGTTCATACTTGTATCATAAATCATTCAAGTAGCGTCAACCTCCAATATTTCATTGAATTCCTCCAATATTTAAAGATTATATGTCATCTCCATAAGTCCATACTTTCCCCGAACTTTGATCATCTTGCTTTATCGGCACCTCGATACCTTCAAAGACATTGCCTATGAGGTAAACATCATCCACATCTACGGCATGGATACCGATTGGAGCGTTTTTCATCCGATTATTTGCAATAATAATACTTCGATTAAATTTGCCGCTAAAGCCGTATGACTTGATCCCGATGCAGCCACTTGCCCCGTATCTAGGGAAAAATCCACAATTATCAAATTCACATCCCTTGATGACAATATCACTAGCATGACCACCTTCGGAATGAACAGGTAGCTCTGCCCCCAGCAAGATCCCTGGATTCATGGTATTTCTATATGTACAATTCAAAATATAGAGATGATCATATCGAACTAAGTGACCTGCACCTGCGATATTGACGAATTCTGAATCCTTACATATATAGCGGCTAGCTTTCCAACAGAAAGCTGACCCTAGCGCTCCTTCCTTTAATTCAATGGGAAGTTCACGGTCAAAGGAAATTCGGTAATAATTCCCGTTATCGCCTTTACTGACATGACTCCAATCCGTTATATGAAAGGCCATTGCTGTATCTTCATGATAAAGCTCTACTAAACTGCCTGTTTGGAGAGGAGCGAATGTGTATTTACAGAAGAAAAGTGCTTCGTTAGCACTAGTATGTTGTACAAGCACTAGCCAATTGCTGTGCATGTTTTGACCGTCCATTCGTACTCCCTCTATATACATCCGACTCACTTCGATGTTGCCGCTGCATTTAAAAATTTTCCACGCATCACGCGGAGCCGTGAACAGCTGATTGCCAGCTGGTTTAAAAACAATGTGATCTGCGGTAATATCGTGACAGCTTTCCGTCAAGATAGCGAATCCATTGGCGTTATAAATTCTAAGATTTTTCAGTGTTAACTGATTACAATTGGCAAAATAGGTTTGAAAGTCTGTACGAGCTCCTTGGTGCCATGATACATGTTCCCCAGTCTGAACCTTGGATGCGACTCTTGAACTAGTAAGACTGACCAGGCGCTCTCCTTGTAATCTCCATACGTCGCCTGCTCCATCACCATAAGTAACGCTCTCCCCCACGAGAGCCCCAGTTATCGGGTGAAACCGGTTCATACAATACGATCCCATCCCGTCGTAGCATGGATTCCCTGGGAATACTTCAACTGTAATTTGGTCGTCTTCATTTGCTATTACAACACCTGCTGAAGTGAATTCTGGCCCTCTCGTGAAAGCAATATTGTTTACTTGCAGATCGTCCGAATCTTCACACCAAAGAATTGCTGGCAAGTAATTATGTATTTGAAGATCGTTATACCCAATAAATATCGTTGCAGGCTCACCCTTGTCATTCGTTGCTCCCTGCAAGGTTAAGTTTTGGGCTCCATGGATAGGAATATGGCATGCTTTATGTGTTTCAACCGAACTCCCTGCATCATGAGCAATCGCCTCAGTCTGTATATCTACCGAGGTACGAAGAATATATGAGCGAGGTTCAAAAAATACAATTTTCGCTTGTATGTCAATGGCTTTTTGAATAGCGGCTCGAATTCCTGAAGCATCATCTGGCGAATTGTCTTCTATGAAATCTTCAACATATATAATGGCAGTATTTTTCATTCATTTTGCGCTCCCTTAGATAAGTTAGAATTTCAGAATGGAAACTTTGAATGGTACATGATTATCATAAAGTAGAAATTAACTACCCACTTCCAATATTTTAACGAGTTCCTCTAATATCTTAAGATTAAGCGTAAGCACCTAATAGAGCCCTAATCGAATTCTCCGATGTCCGGTATTCTCTAATAAAATAGTCGCAAAAAAGCAATAAACCCGACCTGTGATGCGGCCGGGTCAGACATATTAATTAAATTCATTAAACTTGACGGTTCCTTTGCTGATCCTTGCCCGCCCTAAGCTGCGTGATTCGAAATTGATTCACAAACTCCCTGCTTAAATGCTGGCTATCGAGGTCTGATCAAACGTCTTCTTGAACATGGAGAATAGGGCTGATCGAGAATAAGAAAACCGCAGAAGGTTTTTGAATTTATGAACACGAAGCAAGGTAATCACCGTATATCCTACTTTTAATAACAAAAATGGTTGGACAGGAATAATTACCATCCTACATCCATGATTTAAAGATTTCCATCATAGCAAATTTGCAGTAGATGTTGCAGCTTTCCCCCTATTTTCAATCCGTTAGGAAAATCCACGGCAAGAATACCTTCATAATCTATTCCAACCTCTACTTTGTCATTTATGACATTGTACTCTGTGATTATCTGGCGACGGCTGGAGAACATCGTTGACGACTGTTCTGCCAATTCCCTAAATGCTTGTATGCCTCTGGTTTCCGAGGTGGTTTCTCCATTAATATTGGAACAATCCTGCCCGTTACTTCAATGAATCCAAAAGGGAACTGCTTCAATGCATCTCCTGATTTATCGATATTTTTACGGCTGATATCCAATAAAGTTACAAATTGCTTAACAAAATTGTTAAAATATGCTAATATTGTTAATAAGGCGGTGGTTAATAAAATGCAACAAATCTCTGATTATCTTTTCATAGGTTCAATAATTCTGCTTATATTAACCTTACTTTTTAAAGGCGTAGGATCTAAAGGTTCTTCTAATTCTTTGGGAAACATCGATTTGGCCATGCATGAAAACCATGGAAATGATTTAAAAAGTCAGGACTCGATTATCAAAAGTATATTTAAATCAGTTTTCGTATGGATATCAATTTTAGGAATACTTGTTTCAATACTCTTGTCGAAATTATAAATTCCTTACAGAAATATTGAACAAAAAAAGGCGCTGTTAACAAAGCGTCTTTTTTTGTTCGTTTTCAGGTAAACAACCAGAGAGAAATGATCAGCGGGATTAAGACGCAGCTCCTCTATTCAACTAACGTTCCCGGTTAGCGTAACGTAGTTACTAAAGTAACTACCTTGGTTATAACATTTATAATAATTACGCCAAGTAAAGACCCAAGAGAATTTAGTATTAAATCATCAACATCAAAGCTACCTGTCCCAGAGAATAACATACCAACCCTCCTACAGGTATGAACCAAAATAGTGTAATATAGATATATATTAGCACGGAAGCCAGATACGAAGGTTCCCTCCTGAAAATTCATAATGCAAAAAGTAAAGGGGGATCTGCGCATGGAGATCATGACATTAAAAAATCATTTACAAGTCGTGCTGAAGCCAGATTCGTCTTCGCGCAGTGCGGTCTTTGCCTACGCGATTAAAGCAGGATGCAACATGGAAGTAGGCTTCCCTGCCGGGACTGCTCATTTTCTCGAACATATGCTCTTTAAAGGCAGCGCCACGAAAACGGCAAAAAAGATTAACCAGGACGCAGCGGACCTCGGCACGCTTCCCAATGCCTATACCGCAGAGGATGAAACCAAGTACTACATCCAGGTGCAAAGCAAGTACGGCATGGAGGCGCTGGACCTTCTATCGGACTTTTTTTGGCAGCCGGCGCTCCCGGAAGAAGAAATCGAAAAAGAAAAACAGGTCATCATCGAAGAAATTCATATGTATGCCGATCAGCCGTCTTCGGTTTCCGGCGAGGTGCTCGAAGGTCTGTTGAAGCGAAGCTCGCTTCTGGGTACTAAGAAAAGCGTGCGAAAGATCCAGCGCTCACATCTCCTTCAGTTTTATAATGCACACTATCACACAGGCGCTGTGATCTTTGTAGCGACGGGCAATTTTGATGAATTTGCGGTGCTCTCCTATTTGGAACGCCTAAAAGTTCATCAGCCGAAGGATCGTGCCGAGCAGGAGAGACGTGAATATGATCTGCAGCAAAAAGAGGCGGTTGTCAAACGCAGCGTCAAACAGGCGCATATATCATGGGCAATTCCGGTAGCAGGTTACGGGAGCGGCGATGAGCCGGCGCTTGAAGTTATTGCCACGATTTTAGGAGCTCATGGAAATGCGTCTTCTCGTTTGTATGATGAGATTCGTGAAGAAAAGGGACTCGCGTATGCGGTCGATGTGGATTACGAGTCTTTTCATGACCGCGGCTACCTTTTGGGATATATGGGACTGCCGGCAACGTACGTAAACGGGGCAAGAGAAATTCTGTTTAAGCACCTGGGGGATCTGGAGACAAGTCTCGTCAGTGCTGCTGAGCTCCGCCGCGCCATTGCCTGTTTGACCGGACAACTGGTAATCGGTATGGATGATGTGCTCGCTCAAAATGATTCTCTGAGTTATAGCACACTGTATGGACTGGAGTTTGATGTTGATGCTTTCGTAGCCAAAGTAGAGTCGGTGACTGCAGATGAGGTACTGCGGGTAGCGCAGAAATATGCCTTGGCTGGAAACGTCTATGTGGCATCCGTGGTGCCGAAGACATGGAGCGCCATCGAACAACTTTCTTAAAACCCTGTTAAAATTCGGTGTGATTTTTCAATATGGAATCAAAAATGAACAACTAATAATGGATTTTTATTAAATACCAACTTCTCTTATTGATAATACTGCCGTGTTCTCCGAATCATTAAATTACCATTTCTTCTTTATTATTTAACTATTAAACTCACTCTAACAATACCCTTTTTGTTCGAACTATTCTTTGAACGAAAACAGGAAGCTGCTACATCAAGCTGCTCCCTGTTTGTTTTTGTGCTATCGTTCTTACGTTAGTTGAATCACATCATGATGTTCTATGGGTTATAGCTTATGCCTTTTTGAAATCCCGAATGAAATTGTTAACATTGCCTAAACAGCAAGCCCCTTGAGGGTTGTTTACCTCACACCCACATCGCCCCGCTTGAACATGAGCTTTAATTTGGTCAGCAGGTGTGTTCTCAGTTCCAACGGCTTCAAGTAGACGTTCTCTCGTCCAATCAAAGCAGTAACATACAGGCACATCTACGCTCTGGTTTTTTTGGTATACAGGGACTTTTAGGTCATTCTCCACAAACTTTTGCGAATGGTTCCCACTGAAGTAGACGATAGCGCAAGCAGGGTTAGAGCAAAACACGTAAGAATTCTCGGGTTCAATGGTTTCTAATGCTGATGCTTTAAGCAAGGATTTAACCGTTATGAGTTGCACGTTTTTGCCCTTTTCACCGCAGGAAGAGCACTCCGTTGTTATAGTTTCTATATGATTAGATGGTACACAGCAATCCATTTTGAAGTCACTCCCTGTAAAGATGAATTTATTTATATGCACTCTAAATAATTATCTCACTAATTGGGAAAAAATTAAACCTCAGTAACCTGCCCCTTACTTGAATAGGCTGCCAGCATGCCGGCAGCCTGGTTTAGATTGTGCTATAGTATCCGCTAGCTTAATTACCCACGGTCGTCGATAAACGTATAAGCTCTTCCTTAAGAAATTTGAATAATTTCGCGCTGGCCGAATTAGATGGAAATGAAGAGGTTTTACAGACCAGACCAATAAGCATATCGATAGATGAACCGGTTATGTGGCGCGTTGTTAGGCCCGAGGGCAAAGAGTCCAATGCAATCTCCGGTACTAAAGCAATTCCGAAACCGTGTTGTACATAAGGTTTCATCGCTGTCATACTTCCAATCTCCATGGTTTCTACTTCAATACTCCCCGTTTCTCGAAGGATCATTTCAAGTTTTTTTCGGTAGGGACAATTCTCGGAAGTAACCAATAATCTCTGACCCTTTAGCTGCTCGGGGTGAATGACTTCATAATGGGTTAGTTGATGATCTTCGGGTAATAAGGCTACAAACTTCTCGTGAAAAAGCGGTTGAAAGTAAAGCTCTGAGCCTACGTTAGGCGAAGAACATATTGCAATATCGATACTCCCTTTCGATAAAGACTCCAGTAAAACAGGTGTACCTGCTATTTCCAGAGCAACCCGAATCTTCGGATATTGAGTCGTGAATTTTTTCAACAGCAGGGGAAAACGAAAACTTGCAGTCGGTTCCGTCAATCCAACACGGATCGTCCCCACTTCACCTTTATACAAGTCTAAAAAATCCGCCTGAAGTTGTTCTACGCGTTCAATAATAGCTGTACTTTGCTCGAAGAATAACTTTCCTGCTTCCGTTAGATTGCATTTTTTTCCTCGCTCAATCAACTGAACGCCTAACTCCGTTTCGAGTTTTTGGATTTGGATGGTCACAGTAGATTGCGCATAGTTCAGTTCTTCCGCAGCCTGAACAAAACTTCCATGTTTCACAATGAATTGAAATGATTTTAAGGTTTTAAAGTCCATAATTACCCCACGACCTATGTTCAATTTTATTAAACTTTATATTCAGTTAATTCAATTATACAAAACCAATCTGACCCTATACAATACAAGTATTAAACAAAGAAAGGATTGTGGAAAATGAAAGTTACCAAACTACCCTGGGCAGGCATCAGAATAGAAATTAACGACACAAGCATTGTCATTGACCCACTTTATCATTTCCCTTCGAAATTTGGTCAACCCCATGAGGAGTTTTTCCCATTAAACGATTTTGGACGGATAGATGCCGTTCTTATCACTCATCACCATCCGGATCACTTCGATCAGCCAGCTATTGCCCAATTTTATGGTGAAGAGATCCCTGTTTATTTACCTTCCGAATCTTTGAAATTCATAAACTCCTCATCTCTAAAACAAATACATGGCGTCGAGCTTGGACAACTCATCAAAATAGGAAGTGCTGAGGTCATCCCTGCTTTTTCAATGGATGGCTTTGGAGATCCACAGGTAAGTTGGATCGTTAGAGGCAACGGTCATCAAGTCATTCACTGCGGAGATACATTATGGCATGGTCATTGGTGGAATATCAAAAGTACTTACGGCCCATTTGACATCGCATGTCTGCCAGTGAATGCAGCAATCGTGGAGTTTAGAGGCGATCCTCCAAGTGGTCAACCCATTTCACTAAGTCCGGAACAAGCCGTTTCAGCAGCATTTGTATTGGAAGCAAAGACTCTCATACCGATTCATTATAAAGCGATTCATTATCCTCCTATCTATCGCCAAACACCAGATTTAATTGATAGGCTTCAATCAAGCGCGATGACACGTGGACTTGAATTATCAATTCTCGATACGAAAGAATCACTTGTGTTGGAATGATATTCACAAAACAATCTTGGCAGAGCAATTTTGGGAAAATAAAAACAAGACACAATCTCATTTCCGAGAATGTGTCTTGTTTTTTCTGTCCGATTTTTTCGCTGTCAACAAGTCCTTAGTCCATATTTAAACACAATTTCTTGAAGATATCTGCCCTTTAACTTAATGCCCGCCACCAGCAACAGCCTTTATCATTAACTACTAATTATATCCTCAAAAAATAAAAAAGTTGGTGTTCACAAAAGTAAACATCCACTAACGATCTTTATTTTCCTTGATCAATTACTTCATTCAAAGAAAAAGAAGAGCTGCCTTCAGGCAAGCTCCTGCGTAAACGGTTCTCGTTTTGTGCAATTTTTTTCGTACCCTCTTTATCTAACCTCACACGCGTATATGGAGCGGCTTGCGAAATGATCCAACTGTATTAAGAAGCCTCTATCAATTCAAGACAACATCATCAAGCCTAGTCCATTGATTTCCAGTCGCAGATTTAACATGGAAGGCAACTCGTACCTTACCTGTTGTTACGTTAATGGACCCGCTGCTAATTTGCTGATAGCTGGTCTCGCCTGTTGGAACGGCTACATTAACAGAACTTCCGTAGTTGCTTACTTCCATCTGGTTAATCGCCAAGCCTCCCGTAGACTCCGTCCAAGCCGTTAGGGTATGCGTACCATTTGGCACATTATCAAAATCCTTGTAAATCCAAGTTTCATAAGCTGATCCGTTCCATATGCCGACGTGGTAAGACCCGCTATGGCTGCCTCCATACGATTCAGGGAAAACAAACGCAGGATTGGCACCTGCCACGTACCAGCCACTGTAGTCGTTCGATTCAAAACCTGGATTTTTCTGCAGACTCACATCATCAACTCGGATCCACTGATTGCCTGTTGTCGATTTGGCGTGAAAGCAGACATTCAATGTTCCGGTTGTTACATTAATGTTCCCTGAGTTGATTTGCTGATAGCTCGAAGTACCTGTTGGAATGGCTACATTGGTGGAACTTCCATAGTTGCTTACTTCCATCTGGGCAGTAAGCAATCCCCCCGTTGATTCCGTCCAAGCACTAACGTTATAGCTACCGTTCGATACATTATCGATGGTTTGGCAAATCGATGTATCATAGGCCGTTGCAGCCCACATTGCGTCATGATAGGAACCATTTTTACTACCACCAGGCACACCAGAGGTCTCAACAAAGTTAGCTGAAGGGTTAGGACCGGAAACCGTCCAACCGTTCGTGCCGTCTTCAAATCCGGCATTTTTCACAAAACCTTTATTGACGAATGTACCAAATTTCAACTGCACATTGCTTCGACTGCTTCCCTGATCCACACTCGCCATGACAGCTATCTCGTTCGAACCTGTCACGTACATACTTCTCCAAGCCTTAACGAAATCCGCAAAAGGTGCAGTTCCGTTTAAATACCAAGAAGTGCCATAGTCATCACTGAAGGAAAAGTTCCCATTATTGGCTATAACGGCAAGCTGTCCGTCAGGCAACGAAAGCAAGAAAGGAGCCCCAAATTGATCAGGAATAAGCGTACCAATTCCGCTAGACCAGGTCGTTCCATCCGCGGATGTTTTATAATGAATGCTACAGTTGCTAGAGCCGCACAATTCAAAAACGACCATATACTGTCCATTATTCATTTTGGTCCATACCGGCATTCCCGGTCTAGATGCAGAATTAGAAGGGTCCCAAGCCACATAAATTTCACTACCCCAAGTGGCTCCGTTGTCCGTAGATACTCGCTCCGAAATAACTTGACTATACGATGGACTTTCGGTTACATGCTTCTCATTCGCATACATAACAGCTAAATTTCCGTTATTAAGGAAATAAAAATGGGGTTCATACATCCCTTTATCCGGATTGCCCAGACTGCCGGAAGTGCCGTTGTTCTGGTCAATCGTGCTTAAATAGCTCCAATTAACGCCCATATCCGTACTTTTAAAAACCTTAAGCTGGTAGGATGTACTCCAAATTACGGATCGCGAAGCTACAAGCACATCGCCATTAGCCTTTTGAATCAGCATGCCATTATCTACATCGCGACCCGCATCCGCGATACTCCCGATCGGAGTCCAAGTTCGGCCATTATCTGTGCTTTTCGCAATTTCAAGCTGAACATTGGTCAAATATACAGAATAAACGGATAACCAATCACCATTGGCTAACTTTAGCATCCTGCCGTATTCGACGTTATGCGTAGAATCGTTCTTCACTGTTGTAGCGGAACTCCATGTTCCTACTACATTATAAGCGTAAGCTGGTAGTGCCATTACAAATAGAGAAATAATCATTAGTACACTAAAGACCATTTTGATTTTTGATAGAATCATATACATCCCTCCATTTTTTAATAGACTAAAGCTTCTGTCGATTCTGGCGTTGTTTTTTCTAGCTATATAGTCGTTGATTTCTCACCTCCTTTATCCAAATCTGCATAAAGCCTTCCTCTCGATTATCCCAAGCGTAGTAGGGAATCATTACAATCGGTAACCCGTTTGTTGCTTGACCCTTCAATACCGTTACACCCCCGAGTAATTCCGGTTGGTGGCTAATTTGGAGTGGCTCTCGGTCAGAGATGGTAAAGGTGTCATAGGTTAAACCCGGATTATCTGCTTGCTCCACACAATAAACAAGAGGTCCACGCTGAATGGCAATCCGACCACGATTCGCTTCTACCTCAGATCTTGCACGCATGGCTTGGGCGGGCATATCCATCTCCAATACGATCAAGTCGCCTGGCGACCACGATCGCTCTAGAACGATGTAACCACGATCAATCAACCTATTGGCATCAAGGACACTCTCGCCCCCGATCAATAGCTTGTAGCTTCTGCACCAATCAGGAATACGCACACGAATGGTAAAGTTAGCCTCCCGATCTGGATTTACCGAAAGCTCAATCCTACCATGCCATGGATAAACGGTCGTTTGCTTTAGGTTAACCTTCAACCCCTCCGCCATTACCAATGTTCCCTCACTGTTAATGAATTGATTAACGACAATGCCATTACCCGATGTGGCATACATATACTGACCAATCGAGGGCAGGAAGCGCACTAAGCTGGTCGGACAACAAGAGGTATCATACCAAGGCACACGGTGATGATCACCTTTAGAAGCCAACGGATTCACATAGAAAAACTTGTCGCCAGACAGCGAGATACCGGCTAAAGCGCCATTATACATTTCTCTTTCCACCAAATCGGCATATTTGGCATCACCAAATAGCAAATTCATCCGATGATTCCAGAACGCCATTGCGATAGCAGCACATGTTTCACAATAGGCCGTTTCATTGGGCAGATCGTAATCATGCGTAAATCCTTCATTATGTTGCGACGGACCAATACCGCCTGTAATATACATATTCCGATCAACCGTATGATTCCAAACGCGATGCAAAGCCTCCACATAATCGGGATCGCTAGAAACGTGAACGGCATCCGCCATTGCCGAATACAGGTACATGGCGCGAACGGCATGTCCTGTTACCTTTTGAATGTCCTTAACGGGAACATCGTCCTGACAGTAGGGCGGCCCCCATTCTTCTTTATCCCAGATCATGCCAATACCATACCCATGACCACGCTCTTCAAGCAACCATAAGGCTAATTTCCAGTAGCGCGGTTCAGCCGTTACCTTGTATAGTTTCATTAATGCCAATTCGATTTCTTGGTGACCTTCTACCCAGTGTCGTTTGCCCACACCGAACAGGCTGTCATAATGATCTGCCAATTTGCAAGCCGTATCCAGCAGCTTACGCTTACCAGTCGCCTCATAATAGGCAACAGCTGCTTCAATCAAATGTCCACCACAGTACATTTCGTGTTTTTCCATGTCGGACCATTTGCTCTCAGGTGCTTCCAACGTATAGTAAGTAGAGAGATAGCCATCTTCATCTTGTGCTGCTGCGATGAAATCGATAATACGATCTATTTCAGCCTCCAACACCGGATCAGGATGATTCATGAGCGAATACGCAGCACCTTCAAGCACTTTGTAGACATCCGAGTCATTAAAATATATCCCTTCATGCTTGCCCTCTTGTAGACCAGCAGCTTTGGCAAAGTTCGTAATACGACCTGTTTCTTCACACTTATGAAGGCAGGCAGGCAGCGTAACTTGCTTCAAGACTTCTAAACGAGGTTGCCAAAAGTGATCCTCCATGCTGACTTGCGTAAAAGAGGTGCTCTGCCAACTCTGTAAACTTGTCTTCTCTCTCATAGATGCTTTCTCTCCTCAATCATTTTGATATCGCACTTAAACTTTGCGTAGCGAAATTCGGCAATAACTCAGAACAGGCAAAAGCAAGTGTACGCTTTTGCCTGAATCTACTTAAAATTGTTTATTTTGCGGCATTTCCTTTATTGATAATATCATCTGCCTGTGCGGTAAATTGATCTACACTTAGCTTCCCTAAAGAAAATTGTTCAACTGCAGAATTATATTTAGGAGTCCAGTCGTCCTGATTTGTTGTATACGGCGATTTAACTAGATTACCTAATGAGCCTAAATAGGTGCTTATATCCGAGTCAATAAATGGAGCTCCCAATATTTTGCTTTTGTTATCTTCTAGCGAAGACTTAACTACTGGGCCTCCGGCCTCACCAGTTGTTGATAAGAAGTCATTCACCTCTTTACTTGATAAAGCAAGGATCGCTTCTTTGGCCTCTGCTTCATGTTTCGCTCCTTTGAAAACCGCCCATCCATCAAGGAATCCCATACTTGATCCTTTTCCTGCTTCACTTGGCATAGCAGCAAGACCCACTTTAAATTTAACAGCCTTCGCTTCATTAAAGAACCAAGATCCATTTACCAGAATGGCTAGTTTACCAGCTTTAAATAAATCTGTAGCGCCCATAACTTTGGTGTCCGTAGCTTGCGGCATTGATTTATCCACCCGCATCATTTGATCGAAATAGCTCAATACTTTTTTATTCGCGGGGTCTGACAGCTCACTAATACCTTTGTCATCATATAATCCTTTTCCTCCCCCTTTTAGAAATTCATCAAGGTGACCTGATTCAAGACTCGTCCAGAACCCCCACGATTTGTTAGCACCATCACCACTTGTTAACGCTTTCGCTTCTTCAACTAGCTTTGTCATTGTAATCGGGTTGTTCCAATCGATTGAAGGGTATTCGATCTTTGCTTTATCAAAAAGATCTTTATTGATATAGACAAACGTATTATAGATTCCTGATGGAACTCCATAGGTTTTTCCATCCTTCACAGCTGAACCGTGTAAAGCATTTTCAAAGTATTTCGTTTTGTCCAACTTGGCAACAACATCAGAGATATCAACAACCTGCCCATTTTCAATGAGTTTTGGAAATAAGCCTTCTGCAACTCTTCCAATATCCGGGGAGTCCCCTGCTGCAATCTGACTAATGACTTTTTGATAATAGACCGACCAAGAATCCAGCGGAATTTTATTTATCTTGATTTCAATATTTTTGCTTTCCAATTGCTTATTGGCAATGCCAACAGCACTATCCCAAGCACTAGCTGCTGATGCAAACGATGGGTAGGCGAAATTCACAATTACTTTTTCTTTCGGTTTAGCGGTTGCTGCTGCCGATGCCGTTGGTTGACTTGAAGCTGTGTTTGTACTTTGTGCTGAATTGCTTTCTTTTGTACTACTGCAGCCTGCAGCTACAAATAACGCCATGATCATTGCAATACTAGTCATCTTCTTAGATAAAGGTTTCATTTAACTATCTCCCCATTGTTATATTTTTTTCTATATCAATTCTTCTTCACTTAACCTTTTACACCAGAGAACGTAATTCCTTCTAGGAAAAACTTCTGAGATAAAAAGTAAAACAGTGTCGAAGGCAGAATAGATACGGTGGCACCTGCCATTAAGCGTCCCCAATCCAGCTTATAAGAGTCCCTGAACGTAGCAATTAATAATGGCACTGTAAATTTATTCTCAGAGTTAATATAAATCAATTGGCTTAAGTAATTATTCCAATGGAATATAAACGTAAATAGTGCAAGAGAGGCAAGAACGGGTTTGCACAGTGGCAGCATAATGGAATAATAAATTTTGAAAGCCGAACTTCCATCTAATTTAGCTGCTTCCATATAATCATCAGGGATTCCAATCATAAATTGCCTTATTAGAAAAACAGCATAGCCATTTAATAATGTTGCTGGCACAATTAACGGCCAGTACGTATCTATCCAGTGAATTTTACTAAAAGCAACATACATCGGTATGAGAGAAGCCTGTTGAGGTATAATGAGCGAACTCAGTATGATCGCAAATAGCAAGCCACTATATTTAAATTTGTATTTAGAGAAAGCAAAAGCTGCAAGAGATGAGAAGAAAAGCGTTCCAATTACGATAGCGAATGTAAGCATGAAACTATTTACAATGGCTTTAGCCATCGGTACCATCGTGAAAACGTCTACATAATAATGAAAGTTAATGGGTATAGGTAAAAGGTCAGGTGGCATTTTGATCAAGTGATCTGTTTGTTTCAATGAGGTTGAAATCATCCAATAAAAAGGACCAATCGTAATAAAGGTAAACAGAAGCATGATTGTATGTTTGCTAATTGCCCTTGTTTTCTTAAGTATCATAATTTACCATCTTCCTTTGAAAGCTGAATTGAATTAAGGTCACTATTCCGATTAGTATAAACAGTACCCAACTAGCCACAGAGGCAGGTCCTAGTTTAAAACTTTGAAAAGCATATTGGTAAATATACATACTGAGTGTATACGTGGAGAAGTCGGGACCTCCCTTCGTTAATATATAAGGCTCGTTAAACATATTAAATGAGTAAATCATTAATGTGACGAAAGAGAAAAATATAACCGGTGAAAGCATTGAGCGGGTAATATACCAAAACTTTTGAAAAGAGTTAGCTCCATCGATGCTTGCCGCTTCGTAGTAGCTTGGTGAAATCGATTTGATACCTGCTAGAAAAATAATAAAATAATAACCGATTTGAAGCCATGAGCACATGATGGTTAAAGCGAGTCTTGCCCACAAGCTATCTGTAAACCAATGGGGATTGCTCATGCTTAAGCCATTCAGTAAAAATTGCATTAAGCCTACGTCAGGAGCGTAAATCCAATAAAACACCATGGCTATGGATACAGAAGATGTGACCATTGGAAGAAAGAAAGCACTTTTGTAGAAACTTAATCCTTTCATGGGTGCACTGCATAATAAGGCTAGTATGAGTGCAACAACGATTGTCAAAGGCGTGACTAGCGCTGCAATCAAGAAAGTGTTGCCGATTGTTTTCAGAAATATGGAATCATGAAATACAAAGTTAAAATTATCGAAACCCGTGAATTGTGCTGCTGAGGTGAAATTCCAGCTGTGGAAGCACAAGTAAAGCGAAAAGGTAATTGGGATTATCATGAAGACGATATAACCGATAAGTTGTGGAGCTACAAATAAATACGGTGTAAGCTTATCATTAAAGCGAGCGCTTCCTTTTTTTCTAGTAGTAATCATTCATTGCTCTCCTTCCAGCACATTTATCTTGTACATTCATATTACCAATCATCTTCAGCATGAAATATAAACAATATTATGACTTTATAACCAATATTACGATACAAAAAAAGACCTCACATAAAGTGACGCCTTTGCTCTAAGCGTTTATTTAAGTAACGGCAATTTAATTCGGACGATCGTTCCTTCGCCAAGGTTACTATGCAAAGTAATACCGAACTGCTCGCCGCAATTCAATTTAATCCTTTCATCAATATTTTTCAGACCAATTCGGCTAAATTTATTCTCTGAATTTTGCTTGTTATTTTCCATATATCCCTCAATTTGCTCCGGACTCATGCCAACACCATTGTCTTGAATCTCAATCTCGATATAATCTTTGTTGCCATAAACCTGAAGTGCAATCTGATTATTTGAATCCAGCTTTTCAAATGCATGTATCATACAGTTTTCAACTACGGGTTGCAGAATAAACTTCAGCACCTTAGAGTCAAGCAGACTGTAGTCGACGTTATACGAAACGATAAACTGCTTATCATATCTATACTGCATAATTGAAATATAACTTTTAACGTAATCTAACTCCTCTTCCAGCTCGATAAATTCGCTCGTGTTTTTAGCTGCGGCCTTTAGTAAACTAATCAAATCCGTAATCATCTCATTCGCGTTATCATTGCGCCCCATAAGGACTACAGCCTTCACGGCATTTAGCGTGTTATATATAAAATGAGGTGTGATTTGAGATTGCAGTGCCTTGATCTCATTCTCTTTTTTCTGGATTTGCTCTTTCTCAACATCATCAATAAGCATGGTAATTCGATCCGTCATGTAATTAAAACGATTTGTAAGCAATCCAATTTCATCTGTTCGATTCGTCTGTACTTGGATATTTAAATTCGTTTTACCCAATTTATTCATTGAGCTGCTAAGTTTCTTGATTGGATTATATAAGCTAAAATAAATCTTTATGGCAATAAGAAAAACAACTAAAAGACATAGACTTGCCACCCATAAAGTGATTTTTGCTATCTGATTCACATCTTTTACAATATTTTTATAGGGAACAGCATTAATAATTTTCCAACCACTGTTGGCTGATGTGTAGACAGTAACTACATTTTTCACGCCACCCAGATCAGCTTTAAAACTTCCACTAGAAAGGTTTCCTATTCGATTAAGGAGTGCCGTGTCCGAATAGCGTTGTCCGATTTGGGAATTATCTGAATCATATATAATTTGATTTTTCTGATCCATGACAACATATACGCCACCGTTTGAAGAATTTGCATTATCAAAAATTTCCTTTATCATATCTACATTTAGAAAAATAACAGCAATGCCAAGCACTTGATTCTCAGATTGATTAATTAAGACCGAGGAAGCGGTTGCAAAATAGTTGTTTGAATTCTCATTTACAGAAAAATCCCATACTTCATGACCTTTAATGCCAATCGTTTGTTTATACATAGGTGAATCCCGATAGTCACCGCTAAATGCTGTTATGTAGTTGTATTTGCCCCTTGAGATGGGGTATTTGTTATGATCCGCAGGCAGAATCATGATCGAGTTTACGAGATTGCTTTTAAAACTGATGATATAATCTAACTGCGCAGCCATACGATCTAAGATCTCTGAATGATCTTCAATGGAAGCATCATTAGAGTTTAGAAGCCTCAAATAGTTTAATGTATCTGCCGAATACGTCTCCTCGGATAAGATACTATTAATCTCTCTGATATAATTATCAAAATAACTGATTTTGTCCACAATCTTGTCTGTCGAACTTTGAACGGCTCGCTTTTCAAATGTTACAGCAGTCATATTATAAACAATAATAATCGTAATAATGATAGGAATCGCTGATAAGAGCATAAAATACATAATCAATTTATATTTCAAGCTCATGTTAATCGACTGATAGATGGCACTAGGTGTCGTAAAAATCTTATCGAGGAATTTACTACGCATGCGATCACCCTTCGCTATTCACAATATATTTTCGCAATTGATTTGGCTTTACACCCTTCATCTCTTTAAATACCTTACAGAAATTCCCATACGTCATGCCAACTTCTTCAGCAATCTCATTCATACTTTTCTCCGTATTCACAATGAGATGTTCAGCATTTTCAATACGGATCTTGTTTAAATATTCGACAAAGCCACATCCTGTTTGGTCTTTAAACACCGTGCAGAAATAATTTTTACTCATCCCAACGTAATCCGCCACGTAATCCAATGTCATGTTATTCTTATAATTCTCTTTGACGAGCTTGATCACACTCTTGATATCTTTTCGATTGCCTGGTGTGGAGGAATTACGTATTACTTTTTGCAAAGTTTGCACGAAACGGGAGAACCCTACTTGAAGAGACTCCAAATCAGGGAAATTTCTTAAATCTTTACCAGACAAGAAGGAGATTCCATCGTTTTCTGAAAATGAAAGGCCCTTTTTCTCGAAAATAGCTCTAATCGATATGATCATTTCTGTGAAGTAATCGTAAACGAGCTCAGGTTCATACTTCTGTTTGTTGATTTCTTGAAATATGGTTTCTATTACTTCCATCGCATCAGGAGCTTCAGACTTTTGTAAGTAATCTGCAAACCTTTTCTCTAAATCGTACATCAGTTGTCGATTAAAGCTTTGGTTGAATCCATTAAAAAAGGAAACATCCATAATTTTTCCAATATTCCAATAAAATTTCCCACGAATGCCATTTACTAATTTCTCAAATTGGACGGGAAAATCATCTAACTTGTAGATGGCTTCACTTATTGCCATGGTCAATGGTTGGTTCATGAAATCACTTACTTCTCTTTTTAGGTTTCTAGCAATTTCATAGGTCGTATTTTTGATAAATAAACTGCTTTTCTCTCTATATTTAAGTACGATTAATAAACTTGTCTCACTGAGAGCAAATGTATAACTATATTTACATAACTCCGCTACTCGTTTAACCATGTCACATATGTGCTGAACATTTCCATTCCATTTGACATCTTCCCGGTTATCAGCCTCAATGCCTACCATTAAGAGTACGTATAGACCATTGGAAAGTTCAATCTCCAAATTCAATGCTTCTAGTTGCAAAGCTTCTTTATTTTGTGGCTGTACAACTATACTTTTCCAAAATTGTTGTACAAGCTGTTCCCTCCATTTCGTATCAAGCGTAACTAATCTATTCTGAGATCGATTCATTTTCTGTTCTTCTATTGTTGTTTTGGCAGCAGCTAAAGCAGCCTCCAAACATTCCTTATCCATTTCGTATTTCATTAAATAATCTAATGCACCATACTTCATGGCACTTTTCACACTAATAAATTCATTATAATTACTAAGTACCAAGAATTCGATTTGAGGGTATTTACTTTTACCTAATTTAATTAATTCTACCCCGTCCATAATCGGCATAGAAATGTCCGTTATGACCAGATCAATCTTCATCTCATTCAAAAACAACAGTGCCTCAGCACCATTATTTGCCTCACCAACTAATTCAAATCCGAGGGATTCCCAATTCAATACAGATATCATGTGTTTCCATATTAATATATCATCGTCGACGATCAATACTTTATACACGATGAACTCCTCCTGATGATGAGTATAATAAAAGCTATGCCATCATCATAAATCAACTATATGGAAGATACAATTAAATTTCCATCTTTCATCTACCTTCTCATTTGCAGACTGATACCTCAACTGAGCTTTCATCCGCAAATCGGCATAAACACCTGCAATCGCTGCTTTCTTATTTTTGGAAAGCGGTAGCGCTCCGTCATTGTTCTTCAGCAAGACTACTGATTCCCTAGCCGCTTGTAGAACAACTTCTTGATGCGCCGGTGTATTATAATCAGTGAGACTTGAAGAAACATCCTTTGCCTGATTCATTTAAACTACTCGATAGCAATACGGTTACAACGCAAACAGAAGAAATAAACCTTTTTAAAGATCTCATCTTTCTCATCCTAACCTCTCCAGAAATTAATAATTGAAAATATGACATTCATTAAACAGTACATATAGAATCCATGAATATTTAATATATTCATATTAAAGATAAATCTATTATCTATTACATTTTAACTAATTATACAGAAGCATTACACTGCATAGAATCTCCGTAATTAATGCCTAAATTAATAGTAATTGAAACCGAAAGTTTTCTTATCAACTCAAAAAAGTCGATATTCCTTCGCTAAGGAAATACCGACTTGTTTTTTATTCGTCTAGATTAGACGCCCACGACCGACAACAACTTCCTTCTCGCGGTCGTCCAAAATCTCTAAATTTTTATATATCTTCGACTTCTCGATCTTTAACTGTACCGCATCCACCACATCGTCCGCCTCGCTGCCGAGGATGTCGATGAGCGTAATCTCGTTCCCCTCTTTGTCCGTTCCAATCGGGTCATGCAGAGATACGTCTTTCCGTGTTTTCTTCAAGGAGCGCAGATGCATCAAGATTTCGTTCTCAATGCAACGTGCTGCAAACGTCGCTAGCTTCGTGCCCTTATTCGGCGAAAAAGATTCGATAGCTTTGATCAGGCCAATCGTTCCGATGGAGATCAAATCTTCCAAATCTTCTCCGGTATTGTCGAATTTTTTGAGGTTGTGAACACGAAGCAACGTAAATCAATTCACATAAAGCCGTCAAACAGAAGAAAGAACTGCTACTCGGCAGCTCTTTCTTCATTAAATTATTATTTCATGTAAATGTAGCAGGAAATTTTTGCTGATATTCTCTTAGAATTTTTCGCTCATTTAATACCTAGTTAAGCTCAAAACATTGTTCCAGTACATTTTACCGACTTGTTTAAACACAATCGGCAGAATGGACGGAGTACAGTGTCTGGTATACATGAATAAAAGACTCTTGAAAAACTAAAGCGGACGATCTTAAATTTCTTTAGGATAACCGACAATTAAAATCTTAACATTTAAGTTTATCAACAGTCTATTAGCTTTTTTAAAAGTTTTTTTAGTTTTAATAGCGTTTTTCAACCGATCACTTTATTTATAACTGTTGCAACTCTTGGTTATCCGCATAATGATATTGAAACCAATCTACATCCATATAACCTGTTTCCATTCTTTCATTATAGCAATATACGCCTACTCTATCTCCTCTATAAAAACCCCAATTCAGCTTATATTGTCCGCCAAAATTTTGAAAATCCTCGCCATTCAAGCTATACGAATAGTTATTCCATCCAGTAAGATTCCAAGTAGACTTTAACCATAAGATAGAATCCTTTATTGATGGTCCAAATGTAAATTCTCCTGTATCATTATATTTAAGTCGCTTTACGTTCCCTTCTTGGATAACTCCTAACGTGCAATATTGGGTGCCCATATGGCAAATACCAGCTTCCTGTCCGTCCTCCATGCCGGATATATCAATTTTGACAATGACTTGACTATTAGCGGTTTTCATTCCTCTTTGAGTCAGTACATTACACACCGTAAAAAAATCCCCAATCTCAAGAGGAATACAAGCATGTAATCTCAAAAAGCCTGGTCTTTCCGTTAATGACCATTTATTTGATCTTGGCTGATGGCTCCACTCCCAGTGATGTTCCAGCTTCGGTTGATTAAAGTCATCACTTTGATTAGGATGTACAATCGGGTATCCTGTAATCGGTTTAGTTCCCCCCCAAACCATTTCCCCAATGCCATCTCCATCTACGTCTTCTCCAATAATAGGCCAACCATCTACCCAATTTACCGGTAATAAACTCAAGGTTCTTCCTTCCGAATAACCGCAAGATCCGTGGTGGGTAATAAACAACCATTCGCCTGTTGGAGCTTGAACCAATCCCCCTTGATTGGGCTCCCGATCCATTTCCACTCCATGCGTATGCAGAATCTCCTTTTCTTCATAGGGACCATATAGGCTAGAAGCCCGCAGCATCATTACAACCCTCACCTCATTACCTGATTCCACCCTAACTTCACTATGGAAAAAGTAATAAAGCCCGTCTATTTTATAAAGTTTACTCGCTTCACTGCCTTTATATTGATGAAAGATCACATCGCTGTCCATCAGAAGATTTTTGCCATCGTTACTCATTTTAAATAGGTGCATCTTATAGTTATCTTCGAAATGAGTGGCAACTAAGTAACCTTGTCCATCATCATCCCAGAATGGGCAACAATCATCCCATCCAGCTACTTCCCATATGTGATGTAAAGGTTCCCATGGACCTTCTGGATTAGATGCCCTACTCATAAAAAAAACCTCATCGGGTGTACAGAAATACACCCAAAACTTACCATTGTGGAAACGAATTGCCCCTGCCCAAATCCCCCTGCCGTGGTGGTTCATACGATCATAATTCAGCTTAGGGCTAATCTGAGTAATATCATCCACAACATGCCCGATACTTGCCCAATTCACAAGGTCTTTGGAATGCATAACAATCATCCCTGGCGATAAATGAAAGGTAGAGGAAATGCAGTAATAATCACTACCAACACCAATAACATCAGGATCACTATAATCTCCTGGCAGAATAGGATTGATATAAGTACCATTCCCTTGATCCCCCCATAAACCAGCCTTTGACAATGCCTCTGCTCCATGCATCTAGATTCCCCATTTCATAAGATATTAAAAAAGAATTGAGGAGGTTAAATGACTCCTCAATTCTACAAACTCATTTACTAGCTTGCAAGCGTACTAACTTCTGAAGCGCTCAAAGCCCTGTTATAGATTTTGAATTGATCTACAAGTCCGTTCAGATACGGATCATTATACTGTGATTTTCCGAAATAATTCTGATTCGTCGCTCCCAAGTCAGAAGGTTTAAAGGTCATATTGGTGTTGGTTGCGACAGCGACACCGTTGACGTATAGTGTTCCCGTGTTTCCGGACCATGTAATGGCAAGATGTGTCCAAGTGCCTGTTGGCAAGGCAGATGGAGCATTTAGCTGTTGCTCGGCACTGCTGCCGCTCGTCGTGATGGCAAACCTAGGCGCAGAGCCAGCGTTCACGGTCAGAAACATATATTTACTCGTACCTGTGCCGAAGTCGAAAACCCTACTCCATTTGCTAACGCTGTTAGGCTTTACCCACGCCGCAATGGTAAAATCATTGAGATTACTGACTATTCCCGTCGGCAAGCTCGCATAATCGGTGCTTCCGTTCAAATTGACTGCGTTGCCGCTCTTCCCCGCGATGAATGATGGTGTGCCGCTCAACGTCGCGTTTTTCCCATTGCCGGAGGAATCCGAAGCCGTTGTGCCGCTCGACTCGTCGAATTTATACCAAGCTGACACATCGTTGGTACCGGTGCCTTGGATCGTGATGACAACGGAAGCTTGTTGGTACGGATAACCTTGTATGGTGCCATATACGGTTGTCATACTACCAGGTGCCATCTGAGAGGTATCGACATATGAATTCCATAACACATTGCTTTGTTTCTTATACGTAGTGCCTCCGCCCGCATCAAACGTAATGCGATCCATGTATAACGGGTAGTTATACTTCGTTCCATAAGGAACGCTGGCAGAAATGGCAATGCCACCGGTTATTTTGGGAACAACCGTCACATGAGCGTAGGCTCTCAAGCTTGTTCCAGTTACGGTTCCGCCTACGATATATTTGCCCCGAGTCTGACCATCAATAAAAGGAGTAACTGCCGTGCCGGACTGGGCTGTACTTACGGCATCCCAAACGACATTTGCGTTTCCTGTACTGCCATTCGTAAACGTCACCTTAACCTGACTTGGCAAATCAACATGATCTTTCTCGTTGTCTACATAAATAGGCTCTACCCCCGCTATCCCCGCATTAGACGTTTGACCGGAAATGGTGATGGCTACACTTCCCAATACATAGGATCTATCATTAGCCACTGCTGTTACTTTTACCGTGCCGTTCTGTAAAGCATTCAACACGCCTGTTGCGTCGATAGTAGCCTTAGTCGTCGGTGTTACTCCATCCGATTCATAAACATACCAGGTCACATCTTTGCGTTCCGCTGCGCTTGGTTGAACAGCAGCAGTCATTTGAAGTGCAGCGTTATTCGTTATTATCGTCGTCGCTCCACCAGCTCCCGTTACGGCTATGGAACTGACCGGCGTCTGTGACGGCGTATCAACGTGAGGCTGGGCGATCCAGGCATCGTCAAACAACGCTGATGTCCCATTGTTTGCGCTGAATCCCACCTTACCTTGGGTAAACGCGCTGCTCTGCGAGGATAAAACAGACTGGCCATTCACCGAAACGGTTAAGAATTGTCCTACAGCTTGCACCCCAACCGAGTACCATTTATTCGGCGTTATGGCATAATTGGCCGAGGCCAGTATGGTGCTTACACCTCCAATTACCTTCGTTAAATAGACTTTATTATCGTTACCATTCATCGAGAACAAGAAGTAATTATTGTTATCCTGCACTCGGAAAGCAAGGCCTGCGTCATAATGAGTTCCTGTCTTAAATTTTAACTGTCCGTTGTAAATAAAATCGCTCCAGGTTCCAGATCCGGCATATGCCATACTGGTCTGATTGGCATTGGCTACCCCTGAATATACGCCATTCACGCCGGTTGTCAGAATGGTATTGTCATTGACTACCGACCATGTGCCATTGCTTGTCGTCCATTGGTACGGATAATTGAAGCTGGTTTTAACAGGCCAGTTGGGCAAAGTAATGGAACCGTCCGTCTTCCATCCGGATGCTTGGCTCCAATTGCTGAAAGTAGTTGAATAGGCGACATTTCCTCCTGTTGAGACGGAGACATTGTCGACCAGTACCTCCCCGCCCATTTGCGATGCTGAAACGGTGGAAACAGCCACTTTACCAGACGTATAGGATGAATCTGTGGCGGTTATATACAAGCTGCCATTGATATAACACTGAATGGTGCTGCCAGTAGCAACGATTTTCACTGTATACCAGGTGTTTGTTGATAGCGGAAGTGCATATTTCCCGATTAGTGTATTATTTTTATAAAGCTTTACTGTTTCATTGGTTGCATCATTATTTTTATTCAGCTGCAAGGGGTCGAGCACCAAACTGTAACCGTTGAGTATTGTCGTGTTTATCGGATCACTGCGGAACAGGATAGCAGCCGAATCTCCTTTCGTTGAATTCACATCCACCGAATAGGTAAAGTCTTGATAACTTGCATTGGTATAATAGACCGTTATCGGTCCATTGAACGGTCCTGTAAGCGGTAGAAGCTTCATATTTCCGTTAGCTATGGTCCAGTTGTCGGTTCCACTGAACAACCCTTGATCCGCAGCAGCTGTTGCATAGCTAAAATCATTGTAGGTTATGTCAGAAAGTCCTTGAATTTGCGCCGGTATATAAGAGAAGCGGTCCATTCCGATCGTACCACTTTTGTTCACCACTTTAATGGTATGGCTTGCGTTTGTTAATCCTGTCTTCTTAAAAATGACCTGACCCAATCTCGCGGTAGGGCTGATTGTACTCAAGTCTGGGGCCCACAATACATTATCGATATAAACATCCGCCGTTCCTTCGTTCGGCCCAAAGTTGCCAATCCATTCAATTGATGTTCCGAAAAAATCAAGGCTGACGGAGGAACCAGCGGTGGCTGAGCTAGAGTAGGTCGAGCCGGTCGTGTGACTCCACGTTCCGCTATATATGACGCTACTGCTTGCATCATCGGCTCTCGTCCAAACACTTGCATCATTATCGGACTTATCAAGCCGGATATTCACAGCTCCGTTGTGATTAACGGTAAGGGTATACACGTGAGTTGCTGGATTCCAATTTTCCGAGTAATTATAATGCTTGTCAAAGCCTGATATGGTCAGTGACGGCTTGACTAATGACGTCACTCTCATCGTAGTGGTCTTAAGCCCTGCATCCTGAGGATTATAATTATGGGAATATTCATCGAAAGCGTTCTGGAACTCGGCCCCAGTTGCCCCTCCAAGGTATAAACCATCCTGCGTATGATCTGTCTTGTAGTTATTTAAGATAACACTCAGGGTATTTGCTCCATCATCAATCATCGCCAACGTTCCGAACGGCATTTCAGGTAAATCAATTTCGCTAAAATTGCTGCCGGCGCTTAATGGTATGAAGGCATCCTGATTAAAATTCGCTGCATAACTGCTATTGTAGACCAGCCATTGGTTGCCCACATTTTGCGCAAATGCATCGCCCGAATAAGTCTGCGGATACAAATTATTAAAGTAATTCAATTTATCGTTTCGGGTTTTAAAATTACTTGTATAAGAACTTTTAGTCAATACATTTGGAAATTGCGCCGCAACCGATGGATCCGCTAGCATCGGGATTTGCGGTACGACGTAATATCTCCCAGTTGTTCTTGGCTGAAAGTACAAGGTATTTCTGGCCAATGGGTCAGGCTGGCTGGCATACAAACCGTCAAATGCTGATACTCTCGTCCCTTCCGCATCCGGAAGTGAGGTCATGGTTCCTTCGGATGCCGAGTAAGCGACCTTAATTTTGCTCATGACCGTAGATTTGGAGATGGGGTGTTGGATGACATACCGAAAGGCAGGGAGAATGGAATTATAGAAGACTGGCGTTAAATCCCCGTGAATGGTCGGAAAAATGTCATTTTCCGGACAAAAGACAGTTGCGCCTTGCATATAGGTATCCAGCATGTTCATTGCCCAAAGGTTCTCTGGCGCACTAAAAAATGCAGGAGGTCCTTCGGCGAAAGGAGATCCGACAGATTGGAAATATTCGAAAATATCCCAATAGGCTCCCCAATTGCCTGCTACTCCGGCAAGCCAGGATCCCAAAGCTTCGGAACTGTTGTATTGAAAGTTATTATGGACAGTCTTGGGAGCAAAGATAAAATTAGCACTATTTTGTTTAACCGAGTTATAGTACGAGGTGTTCTCCATTTTACTTTCAAAAACATCGTTCTGTTCCTGATTAGATTGGATATGGTATCCGCCATACGTGCTGGCAAGGGCCAATAGCGCAGGAACGCTGTTAACAGTGTTCGTCAATTCTGAAACCGCTGTACCGATCATATTCGGGTAATTTTGATAAAGGCTTTCGATCCAGGCATTCCCGTCGGCACCGCTAGTTGGCTGCTCGCCATACAGAATCATCATTGGAATGTTCTCGTCTACGCCTTCTGCCAAATTATCTTCCATCCATTTTCGGGATTGCGCTGTGGTGACTGGGGACACATGTCCCGGGTGTAAAACAAAAACAACATAAGGTTTGATATCGTCAGGGATCGACGCCCAAGCTCTTTTAATCGACCAATGTGCATTATTATCCCGTGCAAAATCAGGATCATTGACGCTAACGTTCGGACCGATTTTCAATTGCAATACCAATAACGGATGGTTGCTGTCCACTACTTTTCTCATTGTTGCAGCTTTTGCGTGGGTTGCAGGGCCTGCCACATAAAACATTGGTAATAAAATCAAGATGCTTAGGAAAAAGCTCAAAACCTTAAATCGTTTCATCATCAATTAATTCAGCTCCTTTTTATAGATATTTCGCGCGATAGGAAATCCTTGCTACGATTTGACGCTTCCAAGCACCATTCCCTTTGTAAAAGACTTCTGTAGGAATGGATAAATGATGAAAATGGGCAGCGTGCTTACAAATATTTCTGCTGCTTTAATCGATCTTGCACTCAAATTCGTGAATAACCTCAGTTGATCCGCTGTCATATTTGAAGTATCCGGCGTAGTGAGCACCGTATAGAGATATGTTTGCAGTGGATAGTTCTCACTCCGGCTCATGAACAGAAATCCGTCAAACCAGTTGTTCCAATGAAATACAAAAGAAAACAGAACTAGTGTAGCCAAAGCAGGCTTGCATAACGGCAGATGTATGCTGACAAGTGCCCGGAAATGGCCAGCGCCATCCATAAAGACTGATTCCTCAATCTCCTTCGGGAGATTTCGAATAAAGTTCATTAGGATTAGCACATTAAATACTTGAACAGACGGAACGATCACCAACGAGCCCAGATTGTTGTACATGCCTGCCCATTTCACAACCATAAACCACGGAATTAACCCGCCGCTGAACAACATCGTAAAGATAAAGTACCAGATAAAAAAAGTTCGGCTTCTGAAATCTTTCCTTTCCCTAGACAAGGGGTATGCGGCAAGAATAGTAAATGCCATCATGATTAGGATGCCAAGTGCCGATCTTTCAACGGACACCCATAAAGCCCGATAAAAATTGGGATTGTTTAATATATAACTGTAGGGTTGAATGGTAAAACCTTTGGGCCACAGAAAAACTTCTCCAGCCGAAACATAGCTATTGGAACTAAAGGACATGCAAAATATGTTCCATAAGGGAATAAAACTAACAAATATACCTAAACTCAACAGGAAATAATTGCAGATCACAAAAAGCTTTCGACTAACAGATTTGTTCTCAAAACTGTGGAATCCGTTTGGATAACTCATCTACTCTTCCTCGCAATCGGTCGATTCGGTCTTAGAAAACACGATAATCGGTAAATTTATTTGCCAGCCAATAGGATGTAGATATCATTAAGAATGAGACGACTGATTTAAATAAGCCAACCGCTGTTGCAATACTAAATTCGCCTTGCTGTATGCCTTGCCTGAAAGCATAGGTATCAATAATATCTCCCGATGAATAAACCCCTGGGCTATATAAATTCAGAATCTGATCTTGCCCCGCATTCAATATGTTCCCTAGGCTTAGAATCCCGACCAAAATAATCATGGGCGTAATGGTGGGAATCGTTAAATAAATGGTTTGTTTCCATCTTCCCGCTCCATCAATCATGGCTGCTTCATACATGGTGAGGTCTACCGATGTTAGAGCAGCCAGGAAAATGATTGTATTAAAACCAACTTCTTTCCATAAGTCCGAAATGACGATGGCAAATGGGAACTGCGTCGCCGTGCCAAAGAAAAATGTGTCATGCGGAAGACCGAACATGGCCAATAAATGATTGAATGCACCATCTTGCGGCGAGAAAAAGTCAAGCAGGACGCCTCCCACTACTACCCAAGAAAGAAAAAAAGGCAAGTAGGTGATTGTCGTTCCCAATTTTCTGAACCACCCCTTTGAGACCTCGTTCAATAGAAGCGCAAAAACAAGCGGGACAGCGAGTTTAACGATAATTTTCATACCTGCAATGAAAAACGTGTTGGCAATAACACTCTTTGCGTCTGGAGATATCCATATTGTACGAAATACATCAAGCCCTACAAACTTGGAATGGATAAGAGAATAGATGAATCCGTGGCTGGTTGGCACGAAATCTTCAAACGCCATCACGATTCCGAGCATTGGGATATAACCGAAGACAAGCACAACTAAAGCTGGCATCAAAATCATGGCATATAGGGAAAACTCTTTTTTCATCTGCGAACGCCACTTCATGAATCCACCTCTTTCAATTTAAAACAGGAAGTTGCATCGAAATTTACAACTTCCTGTTTTTAAAACCCTTACTTCACATACTTTTGGACATCCTGAAGAATCTCGGCTCCACCTAACTGGTTCCAGCTATTCACTGTTTTATCCCAATCATCCACTGGCGCCTGGTTATAAATGATTTTTGTCATAATTTCCTCAGCCATTTTCTTATAAGCAGGTACTTTCGAAACCATTAAGTCATCTGGAACATTAAAGAAGGCATTCTTCAATATGTTACTTTCCTGAACAGTCTCAAAATGATATTTACCTGGTGTTCCATCAACACCGCTGTAATTCATCCAATCTGTCCACCCTACTACATAAGTTGGATCCTGTTGATACTTTTGAATTTCGTCATAATGTGGTTTTTGCGATGGATTCAGCTTCGAAGGATCCTTGCTTTTTACCGCTGCTGAAACTGCCGCATAATCTTTCGCTTGTTGATAAGGATCGATTACCTGGAACGGCGCAGCCAACGCAGTATCACCCATATTGTTGGTAATATCGCTATTGTTGAAATGCTGGAAATCCGCATTTGGACCATATACTTTCTCCACATACCAGTTGATCATTTTTACAATGGCTTCCGGATTTTTACTATTCTTCGACACGGCGGTGTAAACGTTGCCTGGACGGTATCCATAAGGCTTTGTTGGTTGTGCATCACTCGAAGGCATGCCAACTACGATCCAGTCGGATTTCGGATCCTTCTTTTTCAGATCTGGCAGCGGCCATCCGGCTTGCCACCAACGACCAATGTACATGCCTACTTTACCTGCAGCAAAATCTTGCGGTAAATCAGCGGTGCCAAAGTCTTTTGCCAAATACCCTTTTTTATACATATCCTGAAGCAAGCTCAACGCTTGTTTCACACCTGGCTTGTTGCCAGACCAATCGATTTTACCTGAGCTGTCCTTCTCATAGAACAAGGACTCATCCCACCATGGTCCGGGTTGGGCATGGAACATTTCAAATACTCCGTCAGTGCCGCCCCAGTCCAGAATCAGATTGTTCTTGCCGGCAATGCCGAACCCGTATGTATCTGCTTTACCGTCTCCATCCGGATCACCTTCTGTGAATGCTTTGGCGATATTTTCGAAATCTTGCGTCGTTTTCGGCACCTGTAGGTTGAGCTTATCCAACCAATCTTTACGAATCCACAATGATTTAATATCTGCCCTCATGTCAGCAGCCGTCAAGGGCAATAAATATTGTTTGCCGTCTGAAGTCACGGTAGCGTTCATGATAGAGCCACCGTCGCTATACAAAATTTGTTTTGCCAATGGAGAAAGGTACTTATCCAGGTACGGTTTCATGTCCATGAGTTGATCGCCTTTGATCAATTTGCTAGCCTGAGAACCTGTGATTTGCGGCATTAGATCCGGAAGATCCGATGTACTAACGGCCACGTTCATTTTATTCTCGAATTGCGTGGCATCCACTGACCAAGAATATTTGACATTAACCCCCATGTCTTTGTAATAGTTGATCCATGAATTGTTGTCCATGGATTGACCATCTGCATACTTTTGGCCTTGTACGGTGCGTCTAACTGCCGTAATCGTAATTGGCGTACTGTACTTGCCTAATGGATCGATAGCTGTGGGTTTCGATGGTGTTGTAGTATTTTCCGCCTTCGAAGATGCTGACGGCGAAGCGGAATTCTCTGATGATGTGCTACTGCTGCATGCGCTCAATACGGAAAGCATTAGACAACATGTAACAATCATGTACTGATTTAATCGTTTACGTTTCATGTGATCACCCTTCTTTATTTTTTTTTACATAATTAAGCATACAATGAAAACGCAATCATTTCTTTTTGCACGTTTTAACTTTTTTAACATTTCTCAACTTGTTATATGTATTGAATACTTTATAAAAGCGATCCTCTGAATTCATTCGGGGATTGCCCGACCGTTTTTTTGAAAAATCGGGTAAACGATTGCTGCGAATCATATCCTACTTGCAATGAAATTTCATTAATTTTTTTTGAGCTGCCTTGCAAAAGTTCCTTGGCTTTATCAATTTTCTTTTCCGTTATGTATTCAGATAAATTCTGATCTGTCACTTGTTTAAAGAGCTTTGATAGATAAGTCGAATTCAGATAGAGTAGATTAGCCAATCTGGTCAACGACAAATCCTCGTGCAGGTGCGTTTCGATATACAACTTTAAGCGTGTAATGGTATTTTCCGTATTACTATTAATCTGTTGTGTCTGAATAGAGAACAATGTATCTGCGAATCGCAACAGATAATCTACAGCTGCATCCCAAGCGGAATGTTCATCCGAGCGAAATAATCGATGAAGGTCAATGGTTAGTTCCATTTGTTGAGTGAGATCGAAACGATTCATATAATCGGCAAGTAAAGACGCCGAACGATAATAGATCTCCAATGCAATTAAATCATCACGGCTCTCCGCACCCCTCAAACAATCCACCAGTGGTTGAAATATCTCAACAAATTCTTGTTGCCTATGAAGTTCCAGATGTTCCTCGAGAATCTTGAATTTCGCTAACTGCTTTAATACGGTTTTATTTACTGTGGATTGTTTGTTATCTGTTAGGTAAAGCGGCTGATCGGATAATATCATTTCAATGCCTAAACCGAATCGGTTATTTAATATTTGCTTTAATGACCTGTACACATCGGCAATTTCTTCAAATCGAAAAAAGTTCCCTTGCAAGGCAAAAGAAACGGTAATCCCAATGGAATTTCTTACAACGGCCTGCGAATATTCCAAAGATCCGGTAATTAATGTGACCTGCTTCTTCAATTCCGACTTGTCCATACGTGCATTCGCCTGAAACAACCAAACTATCGTCGATTGTTCCAGAATAAAACCGAAATAGGTAAGTAATTGTGGGAAATTGGATTCGGGTATAGCCCGAACAGCAAAAATATGTTCGTTTCTGATAGCCGTAACTTTACCAGGAGGCAACGGATCAATTCGACCGATGACCATTAGTGTAGGATTTTCGATTCGAAGTGGAATTTCAAGATTCTCCAAATACAGGTCCGTATCTTCTGATACTTCTTGAAGGCCATGAATGAAACCTTGTAAAAATTCATTCTGAAGCAAAGGCCGCGCGCTCTCCACCTGTGTTTTGGCCTGCTCCAACAAATTCAACTTGTGATGACTATCCTTGATTTCTTTTAATACTTCACGCACGGTCTCAACAATTTGTTCATCATCCACCGTTTTCAGTAAAAATCGAATTCCCTCATGCTGAATGGCGGTATATACATAATCAAATTCTTTATATCCTGTGAGAAATATAATCCGACATGATGGCCAATTCGCTTTAATTTGTTCCATTAATTCTAATCCTGAAGCGCCAGGCATCTTGATGTCTGAAAGAACCACGTCCATTCTGACCTGATCCAACCAATCTTGCGCTTCTTCTACGGAATAAGCCTTATATACTTCAATTTCTCCAACCATCATCTCTCGAAACGTGTCAGTAAGCATACTTGCTATCATTTCTTCATCATCAACAATCAACAGTTTGTACATATGTATTCCCCCTCACTACGTCTCAATTGGGATGGTTAATGTAACCTTTAATCCCCCAAGCTCGCTGCGTTCATGACTTATTCCACTATGCTCGCCGAATCGGATCTGCAACCTTTTGTGAATGTTAGTAAGTCCGGTAATTTCAGTAATTGTCTCCGAATCAATTAACTCTCTCTTCATAACTACTAGTTTAGTATCGGCCAATTGGTCCCCATTGTCTTCGAATATCATGTGCAATCGGTTCGATTCACTTAGAAAATGAACAACCAACAACCCGTTTTGCCGTTTATCTTCCAGTCCATGTTCAAAGGCGTTCTCGATAATGGGTTGCAGAATAAGTCTGGGTACTAGAATGTTGCCAAGTCCGCTCGGAAGCTCTTCAAACCGCACTTGAATTCTTCGAGAGAAACGCATAGACTGGATTTCAGTATACGTTCGGGCATGCTCAACTTCTCGCTCTAATTGAATCTCTTCCGCCGAACTGCGTGTCACGAATTGAAAGTAGTTTCCTAAATGTCTCGAGAACAATTCCGCTTCCTCGATAAATCCATACCTAATCCATCGATGAAGAACAAAGAAGCTGTTATATAAAAAATGCGGGTTGATTTGTGTTTGCAACTGTTTCAACTCAGCCTGTTTAATCAAAAGATTCTGCTTATACACTTGATCGATTAAATCTCTAAGGTTACTGATCATGGCGTTAAATCGGGTGAATATATGGCGAAATTCATCTTTGCTATGATGCTTTATTTCGACTTCCATATTGCCATTTTCAACTTGGCGGAATGCCTTAACTAGTTTCTTTAACGGCTTATGAATAAGTCTGTACAGTAGTAAAGTGAAAATACTTATGACAAACAAGGCCGTAATCGAATAGATCACGAACATATTACGATAGTGGTTGATTTTCTTATACATTTGGCTGGTTTTAACCGATTTCACCAAGGTCAGACCCTGCTGGCTACTGGACGCATAGGTCATGACGTACGGTTCTTTATCAACGGAAAAAGATTCGTAGCCTTCTGGGGAATTCTTTAAGGGGTGGGACTGAAGAATAGCGGCAATCTGATCAGCTTGCGTGTGGGCTTGATCTGCAACTATGGAAAAGGGTGGATTCCAGCTGAAGAGATAGGCATTGCTCCCTTGCTGTATTTGAAGCTCTTGCAGCATCTGCTGCAAGTAGTCCTTAGATAACTCGACACCAATGATTGTAAATCTTGATGAACTGTCCTTTGCTACGTCCTGAAAAGAGGATACTAATAACCACAAACTACCATCAATCTCGTGTATCTGATCTTTAGGATTGGTCATAACCGAATGAATAAGCGTGTTATCTGATGGCCTCATCTCATGAATGTTCAGATCGCTCACACTTTTATTTAATGCAGGCATTAGCACTGTAACATGACTGATATACCTGCTGCTATATTTAATGGATTCTACCCGCTCTTGCACATGGATTAAATCCATGTCTTGTTCATAATTAGTTAGTTGTGTGTTTGCAACCTCAAGTATATTGACAGTTGAATCGTTTAACATATTGAATTGCAACAGTCTAATCCGTTGTAATTCTTGTTCTAAATTTTCCCGATAAAAATCTACTTGCGCTTGATAAGATGAGGTAATTTCGTTCTTGACCGCTTGCAACCCCCAATTATAAACACTGTATCCTATGGCGAGAAGCGGAAACAAGACAGCGAGAAATATGGAAACAAGCCTTGCAAAAATCATGTAGAATCAGTCCTTCCCTCTCACAAGAACAATTAATCACACCTAAGCACTTTGTAGGCGTTTCCATTAACTAAGGAATATGAATACAATTAAAAATGCCTGTTTGGAATGAACACAGGCATTTCTTCTTCTCTATTATTTTTACTTCAATGAAAATGTGTAACTCCCTGATCCCACAGCGTGAATCCAATACGTTTGCCCAATTTTTCGAGTAATATATTTGGTGCAATTCGTAGTTAACTTCCCAGAACCTATATTTGGTAATCCAATATCTGCGGTAGCTCCAATTGGTATCTTTACTTCTAAAACGATTTCCTCACCATTTCGGTCATACTCGGCACTTATCTTACCGTACTGGCTCACTACGCAACCCTTTACCTTGTTAATTGTCTGGGTTAATGTTGGTTCGATAATGATTCTGCGATACCCCGGTGCTGCCATACGTATTCCTAATACATAGGATGTAAGCCATTCTTTCACATGCCCCATCATGGCATGATTTCTGGATCTTTCCATCCCCATCCATAACTCCTCATAGTTCCAGTATTCTGGCAATGTTGTTAAATGATTATCAACAAAGAATTTATAGCTTGGCTGGGTATCATTCATGACCATTTTATACACAACATCGTTTTTCCCATACTGCCCGAGCGAAGCAAACACTTGTTTTAAACCTACTTCGCCTGACGAAAGGTGATAATCACGGATTTGGACGGCTTCTACAAGTCGATTAACCGCAAGCTTATGATTTTCTTCTAAAACAATACCGCTGAATAGAACACATCCATAGCTTGCTTGGCTGCCGTTTCCATACGTCCGGTTTTCGGGTTGGTAGCACACCGCATTCAGATGAAATTGCCCCTTTACTTCTTCAGCCTTTTGGGAGAATTTCGTTTCATCTGTAAAATGCCCTGTCAATGTTGCAATCTTAGCCATCGTGCTCAAGAGGTAATAGTAAGCACAATTTTCCACCAGTGTTACTGGGGTATTTTCATGTAACTGTCCCCAGTCGCCCATTTGGGCGTAGCCCGCTAACAGACCATTTTGGGTTTGATTTTCTAAATATGAGATATAACCGTTCATCGTTGAGTATGCCTTTTGTAATATGGAACTGTCCCCATACATCTGATAATATTCCCAAGGTGTCAAGATGCAGGCTCCGCCCCAGTTCGGATCACGATTTAAACCGTCGATACGAAAATATTCTGGTGCAATGGCAGGCATATATCCGAGCCCTTCGGTATCCCCATTCTCGATATCTGTATCGTTCGTCTGCGCATCGATCATATCTTGAACAATTTTGGGGATCCATGAACGGATGTCGTATCCCGCTGATATGGACCGAAACATCAAGTGAGTGGTTTCTAACCAACCTATTTTTTCAATTTGTGGACAATCCGTAAATGAGAAAAACATATTGCTTTCAATAGCACGATTGGTAATCTCATCAATTTGATTCAATACTGGATCCGAGGTTTCAAACATCCCCGTTTTCTCATTCGCAACTCGTAAGATACAGCAATTAAAATGATCAACAGTTGCTTCCCATATAAAACCGGAAACTTCGACATACCGGAATCCCTGATAGCAAAATGAAGGATGCCATCTTTCATCTCCATCTCCTTTTACCGTGTAACTGTTCTTGATGCTGCAATGATATTTCTTGCTCCAGCTTTGTGTACAAGAGGACTGATCGACAGACGATTTCTCCTCATTCAATATCTCCGCTGGATACATCTCAATGACTGTTCCTCTATCCGTCTCTGTCATACCTTTAAGTACGATTTCAGGGAATCCCGCGATATTTATACCCATATCCACAAGTAAATTCCCATTCGCTAGTCTTGTGACGGAAGCCGCAGGTAATTTCTCTATGATTCGAACGGCCTTAAACTCTCTCGCTTTCAAATTTCCCATCGGTGGTTCCATAATGACGGGCCGCTGCCAGTTAGTGCGATCTGCAAGAGGCTTGTCCCAGTCACGTATCTCCGCTCTCGCATCGTAATCTTCTCCACCGTACCAGTTGTTAAAGGTGATCGGACTGTCCGTTAATTGCCAAGCCTGATCTGTTGCAGCAACAATTTCTACGCTTCCATCCTCATAGGTAACTTCGATTTGAGCGAGGACTTTCTTCTCACCGTAAAGTCCTTGTCTTACGTATTTAGAATCATTTTTTTGGTAGCGATGTTCAGGAGACTCCGTTATTTCATCCAACATCATCGTAGGGTTAATTCTAAAATTAACATACTGCCCATTTCCAATTATGATCCCGAACGCATTCGTGCCGCTCTTCAACTGCTGGGTTATATCATATGTGACATAATAGATAGTTTTAGAATAATCGCTCTCTCCTGGATTAAAAAAAGTATCATCTAATTGGATGCCATTTATGCTCGCCTGAAATAAGCCCAGTCCGCTCACATAAGCTCGAGCTTTGGCTACACTGCTCGGATTAGATACCAGAAAATCACTTGCTACTTGAGGAGCTGCAGATTTATTACAGTCAGCGGTATCCCCTTGTCCGATCCAGCGTGCTTTCCAATCTTCCTGCTCTAAGAGCCCCATCTCCCAGGAAGCCGTCTGGCTCCATTCTGACTCCATATCGTTCTTATCCCAAACTTTAACCTTCCAAAACAGTTCCTGCCTTGATAAAAGTCGAGCTCCCCCATACGCTATAGCAAAGTTATTTTCATGAGTTACTTTCCCGGAATCCCACATATCGCCAATGTTTTTGTGCAATAATTCTTTCGTAGAAGATACCAACATATAATACGCAGTTTGACACTGATTCTGCTCCGCTGACTCAAGCGTATAGCTTAATAGCGGATTTTTTGTATCAATCCCTAAAGGATTTTCCAAATATTGCACTAACATATTCGTAATATTCATTTGTGGATGCCTACCTCTCAACAATATATTAAATGTGCAGTTATCGCGTCATTTAACCGATCATGAATCGACCTTTTGAGCTATCCCTTAACTGCGCCACCCACAATACCTTTAATAAAATGCTTCTGTAAGATTAAAAAAGTAATAATTAACGGTAATGTTCCCAGTAAGATCGCTGCAAAAATCATGTTCCAATTATTATTGTATTGTCCCGTGAAGGTGAAAATAGCCATCGGAATTGTACGACTTGTTCTTGCTTGCAAAAAGAGAAGCGGAACTAAAAAGTCATTCCATATCGAAAGACTGTTCGTAATAATAACCGACGAGGTCACAGGTTTCATTAGTGGGAAAATAATCCTAATAAACGTTCCAAAAGGACCACATCCATCTATTAGTGCTGCATCTTCCAGTTCTTTAGGCACACCTTTTAAGAAACCTGTGTATAAGAAAATCGAGAGTGGAATTGTCATTGCAATAAAAATCATAATGACACCTTGATGTGTATTAATTAAGTGTAGGAACTTCAATAATTTGTACAATGGAATCATACTTAATTGAAACGGAATCATGATACCTGCAATAAAATACATGTAAAATGAATTCGTTAACCTAGACTTTACTCTTGACAACGGATAAGCTGCAAAGGAACTTACAAACACCACACCTGCAATGGATACTCCTGTAATCAACAAACTATTTCCAAAAGCCAAACCAAGGTTTGCTGCCTTCCAAGCATCTGAGAAATTACTCCACATGAGTACTTTAGGTAACCCGAGTGTCGTTTCCAATAAATCTTGAGGCGATTTCACTGTAACTGTAACAAGAATCGCAAGGGGGATAATAACGATAAGTCCCCACACTAACAGTAAAAATCGTCCTAACATTTTGCTTGCCCATGCTACTATCATTATGCTTCTACCTCCCGTCTTCGAAGGATTGTCAATTGAATGATAGAGATGACAAGTATAATAAGAAACATAACGACAGCAATTGCAGTTCCGTAACCCATTTCATTAAAATTAAATGCTTTTTTATACAAAAGAATGGCAAGCGATTCGGTAGTTGTACCTGGTCCACCTTTTGTCATAACGTAAATAATGTCAAACACTTTAAAGCTTCCAATAATGGAGATAAGAATGTTAATCGTAAAAGATGGTGCAATTAATGGGAAAGTAATATGGACAAATCTCTTCCATTTGCTAGCTCCATCGATATCAGCGGCCTCATACATATCAGCGGGAATGGCTTGTAAACCAGCTAAATAAATAACCAAAGACAACCCCGTCCATTGCCATATATTTGTAAATACAACACTAAACATCGACCATTTGGGATCACCTAACCAATCCTGTGTCAAGTTACTTAATCCCATATCCGTAAGAACCGTATTAATAATACCAAAAATCGGATTATATAAATAACTCCAAATGTAACCGATTGCCAACGCACTCAGTAGAGCAGGAATTAGATATAGCACTCTTAAAAATCTAAAGATCCAGTTGGTACCATCTACTAACATCGCCAAAACTAGCGAAATGACATTTTGAAATATCGTTACTAAAATAGCAAAGTAAAGCGTGTTCTTTAAGCTGATCCATACTTCCGAGTCATGAAGCAACGTCTTATAATTTTTGAATCCAACGATATGAACATCAGGATCTAACCCATTCCAATCCGTTAAACTATAATAAAAGCTGCTCAACATAGGAATAACAATAAACACACTAAATATCACGAAGGCCGGCAATATAAACAGCATCTGTACCCAACGTTTCTCCATCCGGATCTCCTCTTATCTTGATGAAGGCCAGGGGAATGAACTCCCTCCCCTGACCTCCATTTTAATTTTATTATTGTCCTTTTTTATCGGTAAATACTTTATCCATATCCTTTAACATGCTATCAATGGTGAACGTTTTACCCCCATCAACCATTACGTTCTGAATATCTTTGAACATGGTATCTTGCACACCTTGCGGCCAATTCTGATCAAGGAAGTTATAGGTGCCAACATTCAGATAAGGAACTAATTCTTTCAATGTAGCATCCAGATCCGGATTTACATCTTTAAATACAGGGAATGATTTAGCTTGCGTTAGAAGCTGAGCATTGTTACCCGCTTCAGCCCAGAAATCAAGATACATCTTGACCTCATCTGGATGCTTCGTTGCGGCTGATCCTCCTAATCCAAGTGCAATCGCTGAGGATACATATACCTTTTTACCAGCTTCAGCATAAGGCAATGGGAACATCCCTAGATCCGCCTGCGGATTTGCTGCCAAGATTGGAGGCAATCCCCAATTCCCCATAACCTCCATCGCTGCTTTGCCAGTCGCCATGAGCTGAACCATTTGATCATAATTGGTACCCAATGAGCCTTTGTTGAAATACCCCTTCTGATCCAGCATGGCATAATCATCCATCATTTTCTTCCATGGTGAATTTGCAAAAGTGGACTTACCGTCATACATATCTTTGTCGAAATTAGGATTATCACGATAGATTGCAGATGGCGCCATTGCATATGGTATTAATTGCGTGACCCAAAGATCTTTGTTTCCTAGTGCAAGTGGTATAATATTGGCTGCTTTAATTTTGTCACTTACTTGCAAGAACTCATCCCAATTCTTTGGAATCGAAAGTCCTAGATCCTTGAAGATTTTTTTATTGTAAATAACCCCAATCGCATTCTGATCCAAAGGAAGTCCATACACTTTGCCATCTTTACTTTCCATATTCTTCGCACCATCTTGCAACCTGGATACCCAAGGTCTGTCTGAGAGATCCATTAGATAACCTGCTTTAACAAATGGATCCTTCCAAGTCCCAGGAAATACCCCAATGATATCCGGAGCGTCGCCTGATGCTAAACGGGTTCTGATAAGTGTTTGATACTGATCAACGGGAGCGTTTTCATATTCAATTGTAATATTTGGATATTTCTCATGAAACCGTTTATTGATATCCTTAAGCGTTGGCCCCGCCTCTGCTTCCAAGAAATGAAGCATCTTCAGCGTTACCGGTTTTGCATCGCTTACAGCTTTCGTAGTGCTTGTCGCCGTCTCAGTTGCTTTAGGTGTTGTTGATGACGTGGAAGTTGAATTGTTCCCACATCCAGCTAACACCATGGATAATGAGGCAACCGTAGCGAAAGTTGTAATCCCAATCTTTTTTGCTGTTGTCATATAATGACCTCCTTGTTTATATCTCTTACATCTCTAATAGTAATTGAGATTCACACTGTTGAATGCACACACATTTTCCAAAACAGGTAGGCTCATATTATTTATTTAGGGGTGTTAGGCAAAAAAAAGGTTACCCCATCACTCTTACTCTGGGATAACCTCTATAGAGGACTTATTCTTATTAAATACTTCGTCTAAGTTCTTTAAAATCTCTTGAATTGGTGAATTTTCACTGTTAATAAGTAAATTTTGGATACCTTGAAACAGGGTATCTTGTACACCTGGGGGCCATTTTTGATCCAAGAAACTATAAGTTCCATTACTTAGATAGGAGGCGATTTCTTTCTGAGCTGGATTTAATTCTACATCCACATCTTTAAACGTGGTGAAGGCATTCGCTTCTTTTAGAAACATAGCATTAATCTCAGGCTTAGCCCAAAATTCCAAATATTTCTTCACAGCATCCGGATACTTTGTTGTACTTGAAGCACCAATACCAATGCTCACGCCTGAGGAGACCCAAGCATCTTTACCTTTGTCTGTGTAAGGAAGCGGAAACATACCGACCTCAAGATCCGGATTCTCAAGCTGAATGGGTTTTAATGCCCAGGTGCCCATGATCATCATTGCCGTTTTTTCCGTTGCGAATAAATGTATCATCTGATCATAGGTAACTCCCAATGTGCCTTTGTTAAAAAAACCACGTTTATTAAGTTCTCCATAATCTTTAAGCATTTTCGACCAAGCCGACCGAGAGAAAGAACTTTTGCCCTGATACATACTTCTATCAAAATCAGGTTGATCATGATAGATAGCAGAAGGCGCCATCGCTAAAGGAATAATTTGTGTTACCCACATGTCTTTGGTACCTAATGCAAGCGGCGTCAAACCGGAAACCTTTATCGCTTCACACATCTCTAGAAATTCATCCCAAGATTTCGGGATCGTCAACTTTAAATCCTTGAACACTTTTTTATTATAGATAACGCCTATAGCATTTTGATCGACAGGCATTGCATACAATTTACCACCAGTCATCATCGTTGATCTGGCTTTATCTTCCAATTTCGCTGACCATGTACTATCCGTTAAGTCCATTAAATAACCTGATTTAACAAAGGGATCTTTCCACGTGCCTGGAAAGACACCTATCAGATCGGGGGCATCCCCAGATACAAATCGGGTTTTTATCACACCTTGATATTGATCCACAGGGGCATTCTCATACTGAATACTGATATTTGGATATTCTTTATGAAAGAGTTCATTAATACGCGTGACTGCAGTTCCAGCTTCAGTCCCCATCCAGTGGTACATTGTTAAAACAATCGGTTTTTCGTCAGGATTCAATTGGGTCTCTGAAACACTTGGTCTTTGTTCACAGCCCGAAAGAAGTAAGACGATTAACAAGCAACAATTAATTATCTTTCTTTTTATATTCATTAGGCGTTACCCCCGACCACCGCTTAAAAATTTGACTAAAAAATTTTGGATCCTCGTAACCCACTAATTTACTAATTTCTGATATCTTTTTGTACCCACCATCTAAAAGTTCTTGAGCCTTCATCATCCTTACTTGCAAAATATAATCAGAGAAATTAGAACCTGTTTCCGCTTTAAACATCTTGGATAAATGACTCACACTCATATGATGTTTAGCAGCAAAATCCTGTAAATAAATCGTATCACTATAATGCTGTTGCACATAATCCAATAGAGAAGGAATCACCTGCTTGGGTTGATTCAAATCAGACGCTACTTCCTTCATCATTCCTGACAATTTAGCTAGTAACCAATCATGAAGTTTGGAATAATCTTCGCACGTTTTTAGTAAATCATACACAGATTCCATACTTACAGGATCTAAGTCTGATTTGTTCTTAGAAAGATTAAATTTAATGGCATAAACAAAATCAGTAAGAAATATAGAAGATTGCTTCATTGGCACCCCAGTCCTTTTTAGATTATCAAGCATTCGGCGCAACTCAATGTTCAGTTTGGCATACTCGGATTCCAGTATATGTTTTTCAATTAACCTAGCGCTATCCCAAACTAAAGTTAAATTGGAAGCTTGCTCCTCTGTCATGAAGGTAGGAATCCCGATTTTAACCTGCTTTTCAAGAAGATGAATATTGGAATGATACACACTCTCTAATGATTCATTTCCTTTTTTCAAGTGGTAAACAGTGTGAATCACCTTATTGGAAGCTAATAAATACTCATGAATTTGCTGTATTTTCTGCCGCGTGATACTTTCCTTCTCTATAGCCAACATAGGCAGTAGGAAAATTCGGAGATGACCATCTACATCAAAGCATTTAGACTGCTGTTGGAATCGCAATTGAACCCAATCCATAACTTCACTCTCATAAAGTCCTATCCCTGACCAAGTACTGTCACTATTCCAATTTTCAAGTAGAGTAGCAACCATGATCCAATCCCCATCCAATTTATCCAAATTATTCTTATTATCTTTCTTATTTATGCCTCGGATCATTCGGTTAAAAGACCAATCCATCGCCATCTGGTTTTTCTGCTCTTCCAATTTTACCGTTTCAATTAGTCGATCAAGAAGATTGTATAATTCTTTTGTACTCACCGGCTTTAATAAATATTCCTTAGCCCCAAGTTTCAGTGCTGTTCGAGCATATTCGAAATCGGTGTAACCACTTAGCATAATGGCCTGCAGCTGAGGGTTGACTACCAAGAGTTTTTGCAAGGTCTCTAGTCCACTTAACCTTGGCATTCGAATATCCGAAATTACGATGTCTGGAACTTCTTTCTGAGTATGTAAAACGGCTTTTTCTCCACTTGCAAAACATCGGATTGTATGATGTTCCGAGTATGGCACTAAGAGGTGTTCAAGCTCTTCTAATGCGAGGATTTCATCTTCAATCAGAAAAATAATCATCCGTTTCTTCCTTTCTATTCAAAACGAAGTGGTAAAACGAGCACTACTGTTGTTCCTCCGTCTGGTTTCTCCTTAAAAGATAAACCATATGACTGACCATAGATGAGTTGAAGCCGTTTTTGAATATTTATTAAGGCAATCCCCATGTGTTCAGACTCATGCTCTAGATGCAAATTAACTTCTGATAAATTCAAATTCAACCGATCTTGTATTTGCCGATCCATGCCAACACCATTGTCAGACACGAATATTTCCAGATTGTCTCCATTGGTTTGAACAGTAATAGAAATAATTCCCCCAGAATCCAATTGTTCAAGGCCATGCACGACAGCGTTTTCAACTAGTGGCTGAATCATTAATCGAAGAATACGTGCATCGAGAAGGTCCTCAGGAACATGTTGTTCATAAACAAACCTATCTCTGAATCGATAGGTTTGAATTTTGATATAACTCTGTATTAGATTTAACTCTTCTCCCAATATCACCGTTCGGTCCCAATCATAGAGAGAGTACCGAAATAAATGAGCTAATGACTCCGCAACTTCAACAACATCAGTTGTTGCTCCTCTTCTTCCAAGAATCTTCAGAATATTGAGTGTGTTAAATAAAAAATGTGGGTTAATTTGAGCTTGCAGAGCAATTAAACGAGCATCTTTTTCACGGAGCTCTGCTACATAGACCTGAGAGATCATTTCTTCCATGCTATCCAACATCTGATTAAAGACTTTACCCAATTGTCCAATCTCGTTCCTACTGTCTGATTGCGTCGTACGTATGGAGAAATCTCCTCTTTCAACATGGCGCATCGTTACAACCATTTTTCTTAATGGGCGTGTAATTCCAGTAGCAATAAACCACGCTATCAAAATAACTAAAATTAAAATACCAGTCTCAATTCCCATAACTGTATTACGTATTACTTTTAATTTCTGAGTAATTGAATTCATTGGCTTTAATATTAAGGTGGTCCACTTCGTTTCCTCTGATCGAAATGCCCCATATAGATAAGAATTTCCTTGCCATTCAAGGATTCCAATTGAACGATTCTTAATGATCTCGTTTACATGAAGATCGGCAATTACTTTTCCCGTCCACACATTCTGATTATCATAAACGACATTTCCTTCATCAGTAACAATGAATAAACTTGAATCTTGCTTCCCTCCGTATTCCTTGTAGGAAACGAGCTCCTTCATAACGTTTGCTTCCATATCCATCTTCATATAACCAATTCTTTTACCGGTTGGAATTTGGTTAATTGGCCTAATTAAAGAGAATACTTTTTCCCCAAGAAAATTAGTAATTGTGTTTTCAGTTACCGTTGGCCATAGAAAAAAGGATGAGCTCAAATTCTTCTGTACATTTGGAAACCAAGGCTCCTGAGTAATATTATAGCCTACGTATGGGCTTCGTTTTGACCAGAAATAGGTCATCTCTGGATTCTCTTTAGGGTACAAATAGATCCCTTGTACGGAAGGCCACGAGATAGATAGGTTTAACAAATGGGAAGTAACTTGTTGATTCAGATTAGCTTGTTCTACATCACTATTTGTCCCATTTTCACTTAATATTCGCTGAACAAGCGAATCGTTAAATACTGAAAGCGATACCTTCTCCATATCCTCGATATACAGCTCCAACGAACGTGATATTTGGGTGCTGTTTGTATCTAATAACTGTAAATTTTGTTTCTTAAGTTCACCAACACTACTGTAATAGTAAAAGATTCCACTCAAAATGATCGAACAAGCAAATAAAAAAGAAAAACTAAATACAAGTTTGGTTTGTAATTTCCATGATTTCCATATATTCATAGGAACCCCTGCCATCTTAACAGTTTTCATTGACCCTTATGCAAACTCATTTTAGTCAAGCTGGCATACAAATACAAGCCCAATCAGAAAATATATCTACCTAAACTGTAAAACGAATGCGCTTACAAGTCATCCCTTCACGTATATACTAAAAACAGTGGCCAACTTTGCAAAGGATTGGTCATCAAACAAACCACAATGAATGGGAGTTGAATTATGAGTAATTATCGATTTCAGCATTTTTTCAAAAGACCAGTTCACATGGGTAAACGCACAATTCTCCTGCAGGTTCTAAGTATTATCGCTATTTGTATTGGGCTATTAAGTTATGCTACCCCACCTGCCCATGCTCTCTCGGGAGAAATTCGAATGCACGATCCAAGTCTTATTAAAGTAGGCAGCTGCTATTACGGCTTTTCTACTGGATTTGAAGGCGGTCCAGGTAATGGATCCATTACCATTCGAAAAACATGTGATACAACAATCACGACTGGATGGACATATGTTGGCACGATTTGGAATTCAGTTCCTGCTTGGATTACGACCCGACTAGGAAGCACACCACCTAACATCTGGGCTCCTGATATCAATTACTTTAATGGTCAATATTATCTTTACTACGGAGCTTCGATTTGGGGAACCAATACAGCAACGATGGGTTTAGCAACAGCAACGAATATCGAAGGACCTTGGACAGATCAAGGGGAAGTAACCAATGTTAACTACCCGATTGATCCTAATGTCGTATGGGGCCCTAACAATATTCCTTATATTACTTGGGGGTCATGGACTGGTAATGGCATCAATATGCATGTTCTCGATGCTGCAACTGGCAAGCTCTCTACAACAGACAATAATTTATGGCATATTGGAAATGGTCTTGAAAATTCAACGATTACCAGTAACAATGGCTATTATTATTTACTCGGTTCTAGAGGGAATTGTTGCTCAGGAGTAAATAGTACATATTATACAGTTGTTGGCCGTTCCACAAGCATTACAGGACCTTACCTCGATGAAAATGGTGTTGATTTGAATAGCGGTGGCGGGACTACCATACTAACAGGAGCTGGTCCAGAAGTTGCAGGTGGTGGTGCTGATATTTTTGATGATGGTTCAGTCAAACGGTTAGCTTATCATTACTATGATGCTAATAATGCTGGTAGTGAGACACTCAATGTCCGAACGTTATTCTTTGGAAATTCTGCGAGAACCGGTGCGGCAGATTGGATTAATGTCAGCGCACCAATCTATACACCTATTACTGGTGGAACTGTAACAGTAAGTAGTAGCATCGAGAATTTCGGTTGGCTCAAATCAACTGTCAATGATGGGCAAGAAAGCTCAGTCAGCGGTGCGATGGGTTGGAGCAGCAGCAACAGTTTGACGACCAATCACACCGAGTGGGTACAATTGGACATGGGTACGAACAAGAGCTTCAGTCAAGTGAAGTTATTTCCTCGAACTGATGGGGCAAATAAAGGTTATGGATTCCCAATTGACTTTACCATTCAATTATCTACAGATGGTACGAATTGGACAACTGTCACGACAAAAACAGCAACTCCTCTACCTAGTGGAGCACAGGTCTATAATTTCTCAGCAACTACAGCTAGATATGTTAAAATCAATGGTACTAATTTGAGAACCAATCCGAATGACCAAAATGCTTATCGCATGCAATTCGCTGAAATCGAAACCTCTGGTATGAACTCAGGTAACTTGGCTGTGCTTAAGCCTGTTACAGCTAGCAGCTCCTATGAAGGTTCGGACTGGTTTACGCACAGAGTCAATGACGGTCAAAAAAACGCAGTCTACGGTTCAAAAGGTTGGTCAAGTAACAGTAGTTTAACTACAAATCATACTGAATCCATTGCTATTGACACTGGGGCTGTTCAATCTATTAGCAAAGTAGACTTGTACCCTCGAAATGACAGTGCTACCCAATTAGGATATGGATTCCCAATTGACTTCACAATCAAAGTCTCTTCGGACAATGTAAATTGGACAACGGTTGTGACAAGATCTGCTTATGCCTTACCTGGCAATAGTGTGCAGAGTTTTAGCTTTACTTCACAATCTGCTCGATACGTAAAAATAACAGGTACAAATTTAAGATCAAATCCAAATGACAATAATGCGTATCGAATGCAGTTAGCGGAAATAGAGATTTACTAGTAACTAGCGATCACCAAAAACTAAGAAAGAACAGATCGAATGCTTGCTTGCATTTGACCTGTTCTTTCTTTATTCCTATGCATGACTTTTATCTGGCGAATTGATTTTCTGGTTGAAGCGGGGAATATCGGGAATGACCAGATTCATATTTTGACATGAATCCACTCTAATCATGCATAATTTTTCAACGCATTCTTATCGTTTGGAACGTTTTCGAGGTATTTGATCTTCCCATCATCATCAAGTTTCGCAATATCAATGCCCGTCAAAGCATATACCTTGCCTGCAACCGTTTTTCCACAAACAGCCCAATTTGACACATAACTTCCATCTTGACGAGGTTCCCAGCTCTCCCAAATATGCTTGACGTCCGCATTATTCGTATAGAACGCTTTGATAAAATCGTCAAACCCAAATCTTGTCGCACCATTCAAAACGATTTCAGCATCAGGTGTAAATAATTGTAACAAACGCTCCATTGCGTTTGCATCCGTACGTGATTGATCGAATAAATCAAAATATTGATTTAGATTGTCCATTGTTATCCTCCTAATTTAATTCTTAGTATCGGTTTCATGCCATGCTGCTTTTCAGGCTGGATAGCCACCACCAGGAGGCGGCCAGGAGCCAAACAATCGGCGTAGCACGACAATTTCTCCAAGGTGATATGAATTATGAGAAGCGATATTGCGCAAAATACCAGCATTCGTTTCTGTTGGGAAATGCTCCAAGGTATCATCTAGCTGCACGCTACGAGCATATTCAATAGATCTGTCGATTCCTTGCAAGAATTGCTCGATCATCATTAGCCATTCGTCAACATTTTCCGGTGTAGCTCTTTCGGGCCAGCTCTCGGCAACGCTTGAGGGCATTTGCGGCTTGCGGCCTTCCAGGTAAGCCAACAAAAAGTTCTGCCAGTAGCTCATATGACTCAAGAGCTGATAGATGGAGTAGGGTACTCCCTCTATACGTTTTCCCGCCAACTCTACAGAGATATCCTTTAGAGCTCGAGCAATAGGGATATGTCCACGTTCTCCAACTAAGGATTTAACAAGTACTTCGACAAAAGCTTGATTCGATTCCAATGATATCTCTCCTTCTAATCCATTTAATTATTTACGACTATTCGCAAATATTGATAAATGACATAATTGACTTTTGCAACTATTAGAGAAAAACGCAGCCTTTTCACTATGAAAAGGCTATTTCGTAAACGGGGTCTTGCTCAAAGCAGTATTCAGGAGGTCTAGTGAGTCGAAAACTTGTTCATGTTTCTCTTTCGGAATGTTCTCAAATACGTTGCTCAAGAAAAGTTCCATTGACTCCGCGATATGCAGTCGTTTCTGTTCACCATTCGAGGTCAACGACAATACTACGTAACGTCGATCATTCATATCGGGCAATCTTATGACGAGATCAAGCTCTACCAGCTGTTGCACTTGCCTACTGAGCGAGCTTGTGTCCATAACAAGCAGTTGTGCAAGATCGTTAAGCGATAAGTTCGGACGCTTACCTAGCTCGTATAGAATATGACTTTGTATGAGCGAGATACCGCAGTCTTGGGCGCCATCTTTCTGCAATAGCCCGAACAGCCTCACTAGACGTTGAAAAGTTTCCCGCGTGTTTATATATGGAGAAATAATAGACATTTGACATCACCTGAACATATTATAATCCACATTAATTGATATTTGCAACTATTGATATCCGAAAACATCATGAACAGCTTTTCATTTTCACTTAGAGTGTCCTCTTTAGGATGCACTTAGTATTTCAACACAGCAAGTAATGGAATAAAAATAAGCCCGAGACAAATCTCCGGCTTATTCTTACCTAAAACCAACAATTATTTCCCCTTAGCCGCCAAAAACGCAGCTGCTTGCGTCTCAACTTCCGCCTGAACTTTATCAATACCAGCTGCTTTCACTTTCGAAATAAGTGTTGCATATCCGGCATCGACGTCCTTCACAACCCCGATAAATAGTGGTTTTGCATACTGGGATGAAACATCTTTCATATTAGCAATTTGTGTTTTGACATTTTCTGAATTGAAGCTAAAACCAAGATATTTCGGTGCCATAAGATAGCTTTTTACTTTACTATTCAAATCGATATAAGATTCTGTCCATGTATCCCATGGTTTGAAGAAGTCCTTATTCACGAACCAGAAACCAGCTGCATCTGGCGGATATGTGTTGTTGTCTGCTGTTGTGCCTTTCGGAAGTGTTAGCTTTCCATCAGCTGTAAATGCATAGTTCTTGCCTTCGATACCGAAGTAGACAAGGTTCACATAGGCTTGATCTTCCATAATCAGATCCAATGCTTGCATCGCCCGCTCTGGATTCTTGGAATTTGCAGAAATCGCAATTCCGTTGTTGAGCCAGCTATTTGCAGCAGCGTGACCTGTTGGGGACAATGCTGGGATCAACTGAACATCGATGCCTTTCGCTGCGCAAGCGCTAAGTGTAGCTTGAATGTCAACGGAGTTTCCGAATGCCACACCGGATTGACCTTCACAGAAATTATCCTTTGAGCGAACCTTATTCGCATATGGGTTTTTATTCACATAGCCAGCATCGTACCATTTCTTCATAATGCCTGTTGCATATTTCTCAGCGCTAAGGAACGGTTCATCCAGCATGCTGACGATTTTGCCCGATGCATCTTCGTTATCTGTCGTTACACCAACCGCACTCGGGTCACCTGAATCGATCGGAGCACCTGGGTAGGCGATTTTCTCTCCGAGAAGATAGCCAAAAGGAGTTGGCAAATCGTACGTAGAATCCAAGTTCAGCGGAATCATGTCTGGATAATCTTTCTTGATTTCTGCGAAGTAGGGCTCCAATTCCGAAAATTTCGTCACTTTAGACATACCAGCTTTGGCTAAAATATCTTTACGGACAACCGCCACGTTCACTTTGCGATCCGGTGTTGATGTAGGAATCATATACGATTTCCCATTAACAATTGCGGCCGCCATCGCTTCTGGCGGAAGTTTACCGTTGTGTTTCGGCATATACTTGCTCATCATGGCAGATGTGATCGGGAGGAACGCACCTTTCGTTGCTTCGGATACATAATAGTTCCAATCCGCTGCGAATACGAAATCAACATCTTCACCCGAAGCCAGAATTAACGGATATTTGGAAGCAACGTCACCCCAACCAATATAGTTAATTTTGAGTGTCGCGTTAATATCAGCTTTCAATTTTTTGTTAAGCGCATCCATAACTTCAGGCATGCCTTTCGGTTCTTGGCCTAGTAAATAGCCTACTAATTTCACTTCTTTGGAATTGTCTGGCTTATCATTTGCAACGGGTGTTGCTGTCGTCTTGACACTCTCGCTTGCGGCAGGTGTGCTTGAACTGCTCACCTTATTATCGCTGGTACTACAGGCTGTCAACATCACTGAAGCTAATAGCATGGAACTCAATATCGGCAGCATTCTCTTTGTACGTATTTTCAAATCAAACCCTCCCATAAATGTGTTAATTTCTATTACCTTATTTAAATCTGTATATATACATCCCCAGGGCCCGAGGGAACCTATATCCAACGTCGTGTCGATTATATTACCTATTGTAAATCGTTTCCATGCAATGTCATATCGGATAAAGTTACGTTTTACTTTGAAAAGTTTAGTTTGTATACCAAGTATCTTAGAAAATGCGTTTTGTCAAGATTTTAAGTACGAGATGAACCTGTTCATAGAAACAAGCTCATCTCACACTACTTCCGCTAGTTTTTAATCATCGTCCAATCGTCTACCTTCACCCAATTATTCGCGTTCGCAACGGAATAGATACCAATCTGAGCAGTGCCATTCGTTACTACGATATTGGGAATCGAGATCTGTGTCCAGCTGCCAATAGCCGTGTTGATGGTATAATCCTTCTCGGTGCCGCCATAGTTCTTCACATATATTTGGGCTGTCGTCTGCCCGCCGCTGCTTTGTACCCAAGCTTTCAAAGTGTAGGTGCCGTTAGGCACCGTTAGATTCTGATAACGGCTCGCACTGTAAGCTGCCGTTCCACTCTGTTGAGCCGCCCATCTGCCCGAATGCCCACCGGCTACGTTGCTATTCGGATCTGTAGTCACATTCTTCCACGTTGTCCAGCCTGCCAAATCATTCTGAGCAACTCGATCCGCCTCATAGCTTGGATTCATCGCGTAGTTGTTTCCACTTCCTACTGTCCAAGTCCCCGCTGCAGCATCCAGATTGAACTCACTCAAGGAATTGAGCGTCGGTGTCGTGCCACTAAAAGAAATCGGCATCCATTGATTGTACCCGATACCGTTGCCAGCGAAATCACTCCAACGATCACCGCCGAACAAAATGGTCGTACCCGATGTACCCTGTACATTAACGAACAACCCAGTCTGCGTAACATGTGAGAAGTCCGCATCCGTATTGCCCATGATAGACTCCGTAGAATAAGGTCCCAGTATGTTCGTTGCGGTAATATAATACGAATGTGACGCGTTCCACCCATGCAAATCGGAGGAGGCTAGGTAGTAAACGCCATTATATTTAAACATCGCGTTACCTTCACGGCCCCCTGCTGAGCTATTATAGACGTTCGTAGCTGGCTCCACGTTCAAATAATCCGAGGTACGCAGTGGAGACACATAGAGGTGAGAGCGTCCATTCGTGTTGCTAAACACCAAGTAGGGTGTCCCATTATCATCGATGAAGATCGATTGATCTCCTGACATATTATTGACGACATTCGTAATTGTGGTCTGTACATGGTCGAAGGTAAAGGTCCCTGTTGGCGTACTGCTTGTCGCAAATGCAATTCCACTACCAGCAGGCCCGCTATATTGCGTGATCAGCACGTATTTATGCGTGGTGCTATTGTACACAACACCTAGTCTTCCTAACCAGTCTGCATCCCATGTCGTTCCGTCCGTTGTCCCCGTGATCACATTGCCTTGGAATGTCCAGTTAACAAGATCCGTGGAAGAGTAACAGGTCACTGCAGCGAAGCTTGTATCGCTATTCTTAGAGGTAGGGTTGTTGTAATACGTAACCGCACCATTATACTTCACCCCATACCAGTAATAGGTACTACCGACCTTCAGCACGCCACCTCCTTGGGAGTAAATCGGATTGTTCGAGGTATCCTTCCAGAATACATCATTCGTTAGCTTTTGGCTTGAAGCACTTGCGCTCGTTATACCGAAGGAGAAGGCAATTGTTAGCAACAATAGAAAGCATTGAAACACAGTGAAAGTTCTAATCCGATTTGTCATGGACAACATCCTTTCGTTTTCTACTATTCCAGGTTAATGGCGATACGCATGATACACTCCTTCCCAGAAAAATTAGAGCATGTATGACAACCCGATTATATAGCGCTTTCATTACAATGCTTAGCCTGTAAACCTACGATTTCCTTCGAAAAGTCATGATCTTAGCCATTTTGTATATCGTGAAACATACATGTTCATCTACTTTAAAAAAAGGACAAAGCGGCAGTTTTCTTCGCTCTGTCCATCTTCCTTTTAAACCATGGAACCATCCTTTACCCCTTAACAGCACCAATCGTCACGCCGCTCACGAAATATTTCTGGACAAACGGGAACAAGATGACAATAGGACCTGTAGCGATAACAGTCAGCGCTAACTTGAACGTTTCTTTCGGCTGGTCCAGATTCGCCACGTGCGTTGACATCGCAGCTGAGAGATTAATCGAGGATAACATTTTGTATAGCAGGAATTGCAAAGGTACTAAATGATCCTGATCAATGAACATGAGTGCTGTCCACCAGTCGTTCCAATAGCCAAGTGCCGTGAACAGACCGATCGAAGCCAAAGCTGGTTTACACAGGGGCAGCACCATACCGATAAAAATTCGAAAATCACCGGCGCCATCAATTTTGGCTGACTCAATTAAAGCCTCAGGGATTGAACTGCGAATAAAGCTTCGCAAGATTAAAATATAGAGAACATTAAAGAGCGGCACTAAGATGAGTACCAGCATTGTATTTTTGAGATGCATATATTTCGTAATCATAATGTAATAAGGAGCAAGTCCGCCATTAAACAACGTTGTAAAGAAGAGGAAGAATGAAAGTGCGTTGCGGTACTTCACTTCTTTACGAAACAGCACGTACGCTGCCATCGACGATAAGAACAACGACACTACCGTCCCAATTACCGTCACCGTTATAGACACACGATAGGCTGAAAGGATGTCACCCGGATAACGGAATATAAAGGCATAGGCATCAAAAGAGATATCTCTCGGAAAAAGGGAATAACCTGACTTCAGGATCGCGCTTTCCGATGAAATGGACCCCGAAATCATTACAATAAATGGGACTACACACACGAGTGCGATCACGGTGATCGCTAGAAAAGATAGCGCCTGAAACATAGGAGCGGCGTTCAGTTTATTGGGTTGCATAGCTTGTTCGTCTCCTCCTTCATTATTTTAGTTTAGAACAAAGCTTGCTCTTTGTCATAACGTCGAACCGCCCAATTCGCAAGCAAAATAATGACGAGGGTTAGGACAGATTGATATAAGCCCACAGAAGATGCCATCCCGAAATCTTGTGTGCCAACAAGCGATCGAAACACGAGTGTATCTATAATATCAGTCGCATCCATAAGCGCACCATTGTTTCCAATTAATTGGTAGAACATATCAAACTCGCCGCGCATAATGCGACCAAGCCCGAGCAGCAAGAGAATGATCATCGTTGGCTTCAGCAATGGAAGCGTAATGCGAGTAATGCGCTGGACGCGCGAAGCCCCATCGATGGTTGCTGCTTCATAGATTTCCTGATCGATCCCAACAATAGCTGCTAAATACAAAACACAACCGTACCCGACCCATTTCCATACATAGAGGAATGGAAGAAGGAAATACCAATAGGAAGGATTCGAGTAAATATTGAGTGCTTCAAAACCCAAATGACGCAAGATCACATTCACTATGCCATATTCATAGTTCAGAAAGTTATAAACAAAGGCAGACACCGTTACCCAGGATATAAAATACGGCAGGAACATAAACGTTTGAGAGATACGTTTAAACCATTTCGAATAAATCTCCGATAGGAAGACAGCTGCAAGAATAGAAAACAACGTATATGCACTGAGAAAAATCGTGTTATAAATAATCGTATTCCTTGTGACGAGCCATGCTTTACCCGATACGAAAAAATAATGAAAATTGGCCAATCCGTTCCACGGGCTCATAAAAATACCTTGCCGGTAATTGAAATCCTTAAATGCCATAACAATTCCTGACATCGGTAAGTAGGCAAAAATAATAAAATAAATCGCCACAGGAAGGAACATCGTGTAGAGAACCCAATGTTTCTTCAACTCTTGCAAGAACGGCCCGGCCGTTACTTTCTTTCTGCTCGTTACTTCTGTCTGAACTTGCCTTACAGTAGGTGCTTTTGCACGCAATGTCTTCACCCCTTCTTGTCTCTTCTCCTTATTCTAAGGAATTTAGCGAAAGCCATATACAGGGTAAAGTTACGAAACTCTTTGATAAATTGTGTTACTTCCATTCCCTCTAAATCGGTTGATTCGGGATATGCAGGATTGCTTTCGTACCGCTGCCAGGTACACTTTCATACCGAATGCCATACCTATTCCCATAGGTTAACTGGATTCGTTCCATAATATTGCGCACACCGAATCCGCCTGTTCGCTTCGAACTGTGACCTTCCATCACCTTCTTGATCTGCATTTCGGTCAATCCAATCCCGTCATCTTCAACGGTGATATAGACATCCTCATCCACGACTTCAGCTCGCACCGTGATGCTTCCTTCTTCTGAATCCTTCTCCAATATGCCATGAAGTATCGCATTCTCAATCAGCGGCTGCAGGATGATCTTAGGTACTTGGATCTCATAAAGTTCTGAAGGAATATCCACATGGAACCCAATCCCATTCCCGAAACGCATATTCTGAATATGAACATAAGCCTCCACATGTTTAATTTCGTTATGTAAGGTGACCATCTCTTTCCCATTGGATAGGCTGAGTTTATAGAAAACCGCAAGCTCATCCACCACGGTCGAAATTTCCTTCGCACCTGATTCAATGGCCATAATATTAATTAAATCAAGCGTATTATATAAAAAATGAGGATTGATCTGAGCCTGAAGCGCCTTCAGCTCTTTGTTCTTGACCTCTCTTCCGAGCGAATAGGTTTCATCCATTAATTCGGAAATGTTGAGAACCATTTTGTTGAAATTATGCGTGAGTTCCCCAATTTCGTCGGCATTAACCGGTAGAGGAGCAACCTCAAAATCCCCATTCTTCAATTTACGCGTATGTAAAATGAGATTACGAATTCGTTTCGTTGCGGATCCCGCAACAAAGAAAGAAAGCGGTAACATAAATGGTATAATCATCAGGAAAATTGAGATCAATCGATTCCTTGCTTTGTTACTCGAGTTTAGAATATCCGAATAAGGAACGACTAATGCCACATGGAGATCCGTAGAAGCGATTTCCTGGATACCTAGCAGCATTCTTTTACCACCGATAATGAAATCTTCGTTCCAATAATTGCTCTTATTGGAAGATAGACCATTCTGACTAATGACATTCAGCACAGATTGATTATCATGGAAATTACTCGAGACACTTAATATATCCCCGCGATCATTAAAAAGAACCGCTTCTGCCGCTGGTGTAAACGAAGCATGGTCTAACACCGTGTACATGGCCTTTTGAGAAATATCCGCTCTTACAATACCATTAAATTGCCGTACATTGTGTGAATTGGGGATTTTCCTCACAATTGACAGCATGTTGGAGCTGCTTGAGGATGGGAATTCTGAAGCAGGCAGCCAAGCAAAAGACTCGTTAGATGCACTGAATTTCTTGTACCATTCCGTGGTCTCTAGCTTACCAAGTCGCAAGTAATCCGTATTTTCCGTAGCCTCAGCTAATCCTTCTTTCATATACAAACGGATAGCGCTGATATCCTCATTATAGCGAGATTGATATAAGATCTTGGACAGCTTACTCGCATCGAAGCCCCACACATTCACATCCTCGTACTGCTCAGGATCTGCAATAACCAGTGATTGCACTTGATCGTTCAAAGCAATGAAATTCAAGACTTCTGCAATCGATGCCGCTTTATATTCCAAGTAGGATCTGGTTTCCTCTAATACCTTCTTGGCCGTAAATAAGGTCTGGTCCTCGCTCTCCTTCGTCGTAATGTTCAAATGGATGAAGAAGAGGAGAATGAACGGTACGGAAACAACTAATAAGTAGGTGGCGAAGAGCTTGTTCCGAATACTTAGATTCGAGAATCGGCGAAAGCTGATTTGTCTCATTTGGTATGCTTCTCCCGGTATTCAGATGGGGTTATGCCCGTGTACTTCTTAAAGAAAGTTGTGAAATAGTTAGCATCCGCTAAACCAAGACGAGTTGCAATATCATACAATTTCAGATCCTGCTCTCGCAGCAATTCCTTCGCCTTTTCCACTCTAACTTCAGAAATATACTCTTTCACCGTTTGACCTTTTTGCTTTTTAAAATAAAAGCACAGATAGGTCTCACTTAAAGTAACGTGTTCCGCAATAGCGCCAATCGTAAAGCCTTTTTCATGAAAATGCGTGTGAATATAGCGAATCACTTCCCGCATTTTTCCTGTGGCATGGCCATTTTCATGCGAAGCTACCTTACGGAATGACTCCAGAAACGATGCCACATACCTCTTTAAACTAAGAAGCGTCGGAATCCGATCAATTTCCTTCCATATATATCGTCGCTCTTCATCCTCTGCTTGCTCCGCTATGCCTTCAATTGCGGCTACTTCCAGCGTAACGAGCAATAATTGGAAGAACACATCTTTCACTCGAATGATATCTAAATCTTTGCATAGAAGCGCACGTGAAGCCCAATCCTCAATGACCGTGTAGGCTTCATCGACCTCGCCTCTTCTTAGGAGTTCCCGATACCCCTTCAACTGTTCCCTATCACTCTCAAATGCTTGATGCTGTCCTAAGGCATCTACAAAAATCATGTTCTGGCTATCATTATAAAAATTCAAATTACCGGCCTCATAGGCTGTTCGATAAGCTCGATGAATGTGCTGAAGCCCTTTCACTGGCTCACCGACACCGACATAGAGCTTAATTTGACTATTCACCATTTGTTTCAGTTCCGAATAGAGTTGATCCAATACTTGACGACTATTGCGATAACTGCTTCCATACGATTCAGGTAAAACCACGATTAACCAATTAATGGCGTCGAATCCACATAAGGCACCTAACGACATCATGAGCGGGAGCTCATTCAATTGATGCAATAACGATTCTTGGAGAAATGCTGGATCTTCAGGTAATTGCGCAGGAGTCCAATACAAGGAAACCGCCATCACCGTAAACCAGCCGTCTGCCTGATAAGGCAAGCTATGCTGCGAACTCAGCAACATCGCGATTTCACTTGAGGTTCCTTCTGAGATCAATCTTCGGACGATGTCCTGCTTGAGGAATGGTAAGCTGCGCTCGTAGCCTGCATGGAGCCGCTTCTCGGTCATGATTCGGTCTTCTTCCTCTTGGCGCTGCACGACTGCCTTCTCGACAGCAGATCGAACAGTTTCCAAATGAATAGGCTTCTCAATATAATTAGCTGCTTTTAATTGAATCGCAGACAACAAATACTCTTTATCCGAATAACCGCTTAGAAAAATGATTTTGCACGTCGCATCTGTCCAACGCAGTCTTTTAGCAAATTCAATACCATCCATCTTAGGCATTCTTACATCACATAGCACAATATCTGCACGCCACTGCCCAAATACGTTCAGCGCATCCTGCCCATTGCGTGCAGTTTGCACTTCCGTGATACCGATTTCTTCCCAAGCTATATGTTTGCGAAGCAGCTCACGTGTGCGTTCCTCATCATCTATAATTAATAGTCTCATGTAGCGTCCTCCTTGTTATAAAAGAGAGAAAGCAGACCGCTTGTGCGGACTGCTGCATTAGTTCTTCTTATGACTATTTCTTATTATATAACAGAAAATCCCTTTCAAACACCGAATATAATTTCATATACGGGCACTGCACGAACCGAGTGTATTTCAGCGATACGTTCCATCGCCTGTTCACTCCAGCCTGCCATCGTTGTGGCACTATTGACAAATGATCCTTTTCGAATAGGTGAAATATAGATATACATCCCCTGGTCAATTAGCCTCTCTTCTAGCTGCTTCAAGCCAATCTCCCATGGTAAACCATTGCTAAAGTTGTCATTAATGAGATCACCATCAATGAAAGCATAGCCAATATCTCCTGTATAAGCGATACTTAACAGCACTTGCTTCACCTGTCCGAAGGTATTTGGTGTGAATCGAAGCTCCACTTTATCTGCGTTCACCTTGATGCATTCGAATGTGATTTCTTTATGTGGAATGTGAAACTTGTATGTTGTGAACAGTTCTTGCGTGCCTTGGTCTACAAGCTCTGCCCCGCTTATGACGTGAAACGCATCTAAATCAGGGAATACGCGGAGCGTTACCTCCGTTTCATCTGTCGATTCAAGCTTAATTTGACCGTCCATCACGAGTAAATTGGCACGCGTCAAGAATACACGTTCACGCCCCTGCAACTCAGCTTTCCAGAAATCTAGGCTCAGTGCATCTGACATGGCAACAACATGTACGATCTCGGCTGACACTTCCGCTTGCATGCTGAACATCGCCATATCCGCTTCTTCTAATGTGACAATGGTTATGTCATCCGTATTTTGTACGGTACCTTGTTCGAGCTTGATTTCACCTTGTATGGAGGTAGTCTTTAAAGCAAATTGACCCCGCATACCATCTGGAATGGTGAAAAAGTAGTAGGTCGCGCCATCTACCTCGAGATGCGTAATCAGCTGTGCTGTTGCATAATGTAGCTTGATGCCTTTAAGATCGAATTGATAGGGTAGCATGCAATAGCTGTCTTTGTTCAACCGCAGGCTGCCTTCTGCCGGGAACCGAACGGTCTCATTTTGCAGTTCAATGGCTACCTGAAAATCGACCATATTTATGTTCTCCACATGATCCTGGTAATTGTTCAAGAACAGCAATCCTGAACCCTCACCTGCTCGGACTGCATAACGAAGCGTATTCACGTCAGTTGGTTCTATTTCGGAGGCACCCATCGGAAGAAGTGTCTTCGTCCGACACAGCCATTCCTCGTATTGCGTATAGAAATAATGCTGAAGCTTCGTTCTTCGGTAGGACTCCCGAACTTGACCGAACTCGCCAATCATTGCATTGAAATCATACGAAATCTTCGGCGTTGCTAAATCGTTCAGGTATACATCCCGCTTCCCTTTCGGATTCGAACCCCCGTGATACATATAGTAGCCAATCATATTACAACCTTCAGCGACTTTCATCCCTGTCATTGCGGGTACGCTTGGATAGTCGAATTGGAACCGATATTTATAAAATGGTGTCATACCCCCGCCCATCTCACAACACATATAAGGGTAATCTTCCGGCGTGTATAGCGGTTCAAAATTATAGCTCTTCGGTATCTCATTATTGTGCTTATCTCGGAACACATACTCAGGTGTAGGCGGATGCTCCTTGATATCACCGAAGCGATCATGCTCATAATATATCCATGGCCAATAGGCATAGCCCCCCCATAATGGCAACATCTCGTCTGTAGGCGTCGTAGCGCCGCCCCAAGCTGTACAGGTATAGATAGGCGTCACAATCCCCGCTTCAACGGCGAGTTGCTTCAGCTTGATCATATGATCATTGCCATCACTCCCTTGACTTAGCCATAGATTACTGATGCCCGTCGTGAGCGCCCATTGCGCTGCGGAATGATTATGCTCATTTTCAATTTGCGTACCAATGATGGGTCCGCCTTGGGCGTAGAGAAGGCCCTGCAACTGAACGCTAATCTCTTGATAAAGCGCTTTTACGAATACCAAATATCCTTCATCATTGGATCGTACATTGAACGGTCGGCCGAATAACCAATCCGGCATACCCCCATTTCGTACCTCTCCGTGACAAAATGGACCAATTCTAACGATAACATACAGCCCGTGCTTACCGCACAGCTCTATGAAGTGATGTACATTCTTATTACCGCTCCAATCGAATACGCCCTGAATTTCTTCATGCATATTCCAAAATACGTAGGTCGCAATAACATTAATGCCGCCCATTTTCATTTTAACAATCTCATCTTCCCACAAACGCTCATCATATCGGGAAAAATGGAACTCACCACAAACCGCAAAAAACGGTTTGCCATCGCGTTCCATATAATAATTTGTAAAGCTAAGCAATTCCCCTTGCGGGTTCGAGCCCCCTTGTCGAATATGTCCTGAAAAAATTCGCTTACGATCATCGCGTGCATCTATAGTGTATGTAGTCATTGTCTAAAGCTCCTCCTATCCCATTGTCCCCAGTAAGGTATCATATTCGGCTCTAGTTAGATTCAAAATCGATCCGTGCCTTTTTTTCGTATCACCAAGGAAATATTCCTCTGAATTCAACACACGGAAATGACCACTTGATAAATCATCTGTGACCAAGGGTAAATATCCCTTATTGGCAGCAAATTGATCAACCATCAGACACCATTCGTTGCGGTCATTGAATTTGAATACGATAGGTCCTTCAACCCCGAGCATGCTATCCAAAACAGGAGATTCTAGATCGTAGAACGATTGGCTGGACAAAGAACGACTTTGCTCAAGGATAATACACTTCTTCGTTTCATCTTTAGAAAAGCGATAATAAACATCGCCCTCCTTAATAATTGAAGTATCAATGACGTGATTCTTCCGTTCTATATAGCACTCTGGTTTCGAAAAGTGCTTAAAATCCTTGGTTCTGGAACTGTAAATGATTTGTTTAGACTCCGTGCTCTCCCTTTTCGTCATGGAAGCCCAGAACAGTAAATGTTCCTCTGATTGCTCATCATAAATAGATTCAGGAGCCCAAACACACCCTGCGTCTGGGATGTCGATCTCAAAGCTGCTCTCCTCCGACCAGTGAACTAGATCTATCGATTCCCAAATGATGATCGAACGGCTCCCGCTATATTGCGCGACATCCCAACCTTTGTCGCTCGCAATGCGCAAATCTGTTGCTATGATGTTGAACTTTCCGTCCAACGGAGATCGAAGGATAAAAGGGTCACGTACACCCATTTCACCAATGCTGGATTTTAGCACCGGCTTACCATTATTTAAGTCCTTCCAGTGCAAACCATCTTGACTTAAAGAGAAATAAACTTGCTCTCCTTCTTCGGACTCACCTATGAAATAAACAAAAAGATAGCCTTCATACAGTTGATCTTTCAAACAAATGTCTGACATATGAGTCTTCCTCCTAAATCACTATTCATCCATTATAGAGTGAATAATATACCTTGTATCGTTGCTAAAGTTACGAAATCCTTTGAAAACTTATGCTTATACATCACCCCAAGTAACTTAACCCATAAGCAAAAAATGCGGTATTTGGCAAACCGAAATGCCAACCAATATCCGGTACCAATTAATACGAAAGAGACAACCGACTTAATAAATCCAACAGCAGCGGCAACCGAGTAATTATTTTCAACCAGACCAATTCTATATAAGAGGGTATCCAGAATATCACCGGACTGATAAACAACTGGGCTATACAAGTTAACGTGTTCTCTAATAGTAATTGCGATTCACACTATTGAATGCATACTCATTTTCCAAAATAGGTAGGCACAATTAATTACTTATTTACGCTTATACGGCAAAAAGGTTATCCCATAGTTCTTACACTGGGATAACCTCAAAAAAAGATTAATTCTTATTAAGGACTTAATTGAAATTGTTTGAAATATTGAACTGGCAGATTCCTTTTATCATTTTACTGCTCCGTCTATTAGTTCAGCAAATACATATTGCTGAACTAATAGGTAGATGAGTACGGTAGGGTGCATGATGATGAGAATGGCTGCCGAGAATTCATTCCAGTAGGAAGCGCGCTCCCCGACGAAAGACATAAGGGCCGTATACAACGTATGTAACTTCTTTGCTGGGCGCTTTAAGTATTTGGAACCTCGCTACTTCTGTGGTGTAAAATGGAACAACCATCACAACCGTGAATAGTACGAAGATCACTTTTTTTTATCGAAAATCGAATCGATTCAATTATATAAGCTGTCATCGTGCCTAAAATCATGTTAAAAACAACACTGACAAAGATTAAGATGAACCTATTTTTAAACCCATTTAGAATATTGCCTTTAATACAAGCAGTCTTTAATTTTCTCAATTAGAAGTTATTTGGAATAGCTAATGGAGACGTAGCTGCAAGCTCTGAAGCAGGCTTCAAAGATGCAAATAGGACGAAGAATAACGGTAAGAGAACAATGACTGTGATACACACAAAAACGATGTAATACAGCGGTTTTAACTTGGAGCTGATTGTCATGCCTCACCGCCTCCTGCTGCTCGGAAAATTTGCTTCTGAATATAGCTGAACACGGGTTCATACTAATCCGTTTGAGAGCTCAAATAGCCCTACGATTTCTCGTAAGGCCCTGTATCATTTTTTCTTTACTTAATCTTATTCTAATGAACCAACCGCCCATCCCGAAACCGCACAACCCGCTTCGCCTGCTCCGCTACTTGCCGATCATGCGTGATCAAAATAATCGTCCGCCCCTGCTCATTCAAACGCCTAAATATATCCATAATCTCAACGCCGGTCTTCGAATCCAAAGCCCCCGTCGGCTCATCCGTCAAGATGATCGGCGGATCTCCCGCCAGCGTCCTAGCTATCGCCACACGTTGCTGCTGTCCACCGGACAGCTCTGACGGAAAATGCTTCCGGCGATCCAGCAGATCGACTGCTTCTAGCGCTTCCAAAACCAGCGGCTCCCGCTGTTTCCTCGTCAGCCCGCGATAAATTAACGGTAACTCCACATTCTCGTAAGCATTTAATCTCGGCAGCAAATTAAAGTTCTGAAAAACAAATCCGATCTTCCGATTCCGGATCTCGGCCAATTGTGAATCCTTAAGCGAGTGAATCTGCTTCCCATCGAGCACATACAGACCTTCGTCCGAAACGTCCAAACAGCCGATGATGTTCATCAGCGTGGACTTTCCTGAGCCCGAAGGCCCCATATTAGTGACAAATTCGCCTTGCACGATATCCATCGAAATGTCATCCAGCGCTCGAATGGTCTCGCCGCCCATGTGATAAAATTTGCTCACGTGCTCAATTTGAATTAAGGCTGTCATTGTCTTCGCCTCCATTATTTGATGCCAAATGAATGAAGATTGCGATGCCAATCAAATGAATTCCACTCTTTTACCTCTTCGCCTTATAAAATTCATGATAGAGCTTCATGAGCGCCCGCTTCTCAATTCGCGACACATATGAACGCGAAATCCCCAGCTCCCTCGCGATTTCCCGCTGCGTCCGTTCCTCGCCGCCAAGTTCTAAACCAAACCGACCGACAACAACTTCCTTCTCGCGGTCATCCAAAATCTCTAAATTATTATATATCATCGACTTCTCGATCTTTAACTGCACCGCATCCACCACATCGTCCGCCTCGCTGCCGAGGATATCGATGAGCGTAATCTCATTCCCCTCTTTGTCCGTTCCGATCGGGTCATGCAAGGATACGTCTTTCCGTGTTTTCTTCAAGGAGCACAGATGCATCAAGATCTCGTTCTCAATGCAACGTGCTGCAAAAGTCGCTAGCTTCGTGCCCTTATTCGGCGAGAATGATTCGATAGCTTTGATCAGGCCAATCGTTCCGATGGAGATCAAATCTTCCAAATCTTCTCCAGTGTTATCGAATTTTTTGAGGTTGTGAACACGAAGCAACGTAAATTTCTCATTTTAATTTACGCATGCATAAACAAGAGCCACCTCGCGGCAGCTCTTGTTAATTTGAACAATTGGTATGCTAGTTAACATTACTTTAGATCCTATCGCCTCTTAAAATTTCCTGTATATATTTCCCATTGGCTAATGTAACCTGATCGGGTGATGCTTCAGCCTCTATCGATTCTTCCTCTACCATAATCCAGCCGTTGTAATTAGTTTCATGTAGCAATCGAACGATCTCTAAATGATCAATACTTCCTTGCCCCATGGCGCACCATTGGCCTTCAGATGTCATATCTTTAAAATGGACATGGTCAATAAATGACCGATACTTCCGAAATGTTTGTATGACATCCATGCCACCTTTGGCAATATGTCCTGTATCCGGAGCATAACCACAATAAGCTGGATTTAAGCCTCCAAGCAAAATCTGATAATCTTTTTCTGTTCGAAATATGGAGCCTGCAGGCGAATTCGGATGAAAGGCACATCTTACACCTTGCTCATAAGAACGCTTAGCAACAGCATTAATATTCAGTAAAGCGTTCGCTTGTCTCTCAGCCAAGTGGCTACGATTCATTCCTGGTCGCTGACCTAGAATTAATAGGGTTCCAGGAAAGTGACGCAAATAAGCAATCACACGATCCGCTTCAGCTTGTTCCTCCGGTGTTTCTTGCTCATGCTTCCATTCTAAAGCAAGACAAATAGCCCCTAATTGCAATTGCTTTTGTTCTAAATCTGCATGTAGCAATGCAGGGTCTGTGACGTATGGCCCCATCATACATACTTCTGGTTCTACACCTTTTCCGCCGGCTGCTTTAATAATGTGTAGGATATGCGGCAGTTTATCTGCATATTTATCATAGGCTATTTGCCACGTATAGGTCTGGAAACCGAAACGAAACGACATATTAGCTTACCTCCTGAATGAGAACAAAAACACAAGGGACCACTATGCAAAAAATTCCTTTTCCAATAAAACACAAAGTGTATGATAAATCGGGAGATGACGCTCTTGAATATCCGGTGTCTGCCGCCATGGAACGCAGATCGTTACATCACATAGCTCCGCCAGTCGTCCTCCACCTTCTCCAGTCAAACCAATCGTCGTAACACCCAAGGCTTTGGCTACTTGCGCAGCTCGAACTACATTCCCCGAATTGCCGGACGTGCTTATTGCGAGTAGCGCATCGCCTGGCTTTGCAAAACCAAATACTTGTTGAGCAAAGATCATATCGGGGGCAACATCGTTAGCATAAGCCGTCATCAAGGCAGAATGGCTGACTAGGGAGATGGCTGGCAAGGCTCCTTGCAGTTGATCGGCCAAATAAGCTCCCTCTTCTGGGAAGAGGGAGGTGAATGTATGCCGTTGCTCTTCCGGCAGCGGCCTTCTAGACATAAACCCCTTCATTAATTCACCGACAATATGCTCGCTATCAGAAGCGCTGCCGCCATTGCCGCAGACAAGCAACTTTCCGCCGGAACGGTAAGTATCTGCCACCCTATAAAACGCTTTTTCAAAATCTGCACAGCATATCGATAAATCCGGATATTTATGAAGAAGCTCTTTTATCGCAAACTGAACATGTTCTGCCGAGGTCAACAGAATCAGTCCTTTCTTTTCAAATTAGAATTGGCTCGACCGAATCTCTTCTGGAGAAGCTGTGCCGGTCGTACCGATTTTCTTAATGACGATGGAAGCAGCCAGATGGGCAAACGCCGTTGCCTCTTGTCCTTCACTGCCCGCTCCTAAGGCGCATACTAAAGCTGAGGCAAATCCGTCTCCCGCACCGACGATATCAATCGGCGGCTCCAATGGACGAGTTGCAACCAGCGTGCACATGCCAGATTCGACCCACAATGCGCCTTCCGAACCTAGCGTAACGCAGCAATTCCCTTTGACCTCCTGTGACAAACGTATAGCGACATCCGACCACTCGGATATTGTACGTTCCGTCCCAATGAAGTCGGATTTTACCCAATGAGCTGCTTCAATTTCATTCGGTTTTACGATGACGTTGCGGTACAATCCGATGCGATCTCGGCTGTCGACAAGAATGAGTTTCCCTTTTTCCGCCCAATAGGATAGTCTGTCGCGAATGATTGCACCGACCACGCCAATTGTTAATTGATCCGTGACTGCAATCACATCGCAATGTTCCGCCATGTCATCTAACCTATTGGCCAGCTTACTAGCAATGTTCTCCGGAAGTTCACGGAAGTTTTGAAAGTCAAGGCGGGGATCTTCCTGCCTTGATTGCTGTAGTCCAACACGGATAGGTTTACAATAAGCCGGTGTGCACCAAGCGTCCTCTTCTAGAATAAATGATGTGTCGATTTCCCGGTTTCTGAACTGCTGCTTTAATAACTCCCCTCGCCAATCATGGCCGATGACCGAGCAAATGAATACTTCCCGACATCCTAGAGCTTTCAAATTCGCCGCCACATTGCCAGCTGCTCCAGGTGAATATCGTTCAACGACGATAGGAAGTGTGTAGTGAGGCGTTTCGCGCGACAATACGCTTTTTGTCATATCTGCTTCCCAGTAAACATCAAGGCAAGCGTCCCCAATCACTCCTGCCCGGAGTGTTCCGATTTTTGCAAGGATTTCTTCGACTCTCTCTCTAGAGAGCCCCTCATAACGTTGTACTGTCATTCTTCCCGACTCCCCTCTTCCATGGTATTCAATAGTATGTTGCTTAAAGCGGGTATCGTCTGTTGGTGAAGCCCTTCGAAGTGAAACCCTTCCCCACCAAGGCTTGTAGGTCGGTGAACAATATTTTTCCGAGGACGATAATAATAATCCCAATCTCCATAACTGACTTTGCGGTGATAATCGCCGAGTTGCACGATGTCAAAATTGGCCGTCGTGATGCGGTGCACGGCAAACCCCAGATTTCTCGCGATGGATAACGCTTTGAGGAATACCTCAGGGCCCGTAACACTCGAGCCGAAATTAATGAATACGCCACCATCCAAACGGGTAACCGTATTGGCGTAAATCTTGAAGTCTCTGCCGCTTGCTCCGCCTTGAATGGCGAAGTCAACATCCGGATGCTGCTGAATCGCATCGGTTCCAAGTGTGACATGCACCGTGCATGGAATACCCTTTTGGCTGCAAGCGTGAATCAAGCTGTACCGGCGATACGTATAAAGATCCGGGTTGGCCTCCATATGGTTCATCAAGCTTTGGCCATAACCCAAACCTGTAGCATAACCCTCGCGAAGCGCGGTATGCAGCAACTCACCCGGCTCCCGCCACATGCCAAGTTTCCCATCTTTCAGCGAATGATCATCTCGCTCTTCCGTTTGACCGAAGGCTGCCAACTCCAAATCTTGGAATGCGCCGGCTCCATTTAAAGCCAGGTGTGTGATGAACCCTTGTTCGATTAAATCGCAAATTTCTAAAGAAACACCGCTGCCAATCACATTCCCGCCAAGGTTAACCAGAACCTCGTGACCGTTTTTCCGAGCTTCTTTGATTCGAATCACAAAATTGCAGAAGTCCGAATCCACTGCCTTAGGCCAATCCATCTTCGGTTTCGACTTGTCAGACACGAGATGCTCAACGCTGAATGAAGCGCTTCGCGAAGCAACTGGGAACAAATTCACTTGCTCTTGCGACAAATTTTCTTTATGAACATAAGGTGGAAAATCGATGCCCAACTCTTGCTTCTTTCTTAATACCTGCTCAAAAAGCTGGGGAATGGTTATTTGATGCAATCCGTGAAACAGATACCCTTGCCCCCCCACTTGCGTGAGTCGTTCTATGAAATTGCGGCGTGGCCGATAGTAATATTCTGGATCCGTAACTGGAGGAACTGGATTTTCAAATACGGGTACGATATCAAAATTCGCTGCAACGATTGGCGACATCTTCAGTCCCTGGTTCCGACAGATACTGAGTGCTTTCAAAAAAATCTCAGGCCCCGAAATTGCCGAACCGAAGTTCAGAAACACACCGCCATCTTTCATCTCAGCAATAGACTGGGTCATCTTCTCAAAGTCTTTGCCGCTCGTTCGGCCAAGAGCTTCAAAATCCACAATAGGATGTTGATGAATAATATCCGTTCCGATGGAAATGTGGCATGTATAAGGGATGCCTGAACGCTGACATTGAACGAACACGCAATCGTCGTAATGGGGGAAGCGCTCTGGATGCTGATCGAGGTAACGAAATAGACTTTCGCCATAACCAATGCCCGAAGATGAACCCTGCTGAATCGCTTCGTTCATATAACGCCCTGTCTCTTCCCACATGCCAAACGACCCATCCTCAATCGACCGTGCAACATCTTCTGAGGTTTCTCCAAGTAACGCTAGTTCAAAATCATGAATGCTTGTGGCGCCATTACCCGAAACATGGGTTAAAATACCGTGACGAACCATTTCTATAATGTAGCGAGACAAACCGTTTTTAATAACGTGTGCTCCCATCGACCAAATGACCGGTTTACCTGCAGCTCTCGTCTTCACAATCTCGTCTACCAATTGCTGAAAATGTTCTTGTTCATGAGGTGCATGCGGCCAATCCTCGGACAGCTCGTCATAGGGCCTAGCCATATTCCGTATGGTAACCAAATTTGTTCGCGTGTGAACAGAATTGGTTTTAATAGCATCAAACGATAATTGCTTGGATGATTCCATTGGAGACCCTCCCCATCTTTTTTTTAGAGGTGCTCTACACGCCCAGTTTTTCGAGCCATTCATTAAGGTTTAAGAAATCTCCCGAAATCCAATCAGCCCCCGCTGCTTGCAAACGCCGTTCCTTAACCGGATTAATTCCTGTTCGCTTCTCCTCATCACTGGCAAGCCCCAAGGCCAAACCTCCGACTTCTTTACCTAATAGAATTTCGACTTTGCCATCCCCAATTACCGCGACTTCATTCCCTGCGAGCCCCTTTTCTTCCATTAAATCACGTAAAACTTTTTCCTTGGAACATTCAGCCTTGCCTACCGGAGCACCAACAATCTCTTTGAAATACTGCTTAACTCCAAGAACTTCCGCCTCTCGTACAACATCTGGGTGGTCGGTACCGCTAGCCATATATAATTCAAATCCTATTTCATGAAGCGTCTTTACAAATTCAGCAGCACCTTGGATGAGGAAATTCTCGGCTCGAAGATCTCCTATTTCCAACCGATCTACTCTTTCTTTTACTCGTTCTAACAATCTGCGGTTGTATTCCGCTTTATATTCCCATTCATCTAAAATCTCTTGATTCCAGCCGGCGTTCTGAACGGTCTCCGCAAGCCATCTCATCTGATAAATGGTCTGAATACCGGTTGATTGATCAATATAGGTAAGAATTTGTTGATGTAATTGAGCCTCTTGCTCTTTGCTCAGCTGAACGCCTCCTGTGATGGAATCTTTCATGAGCGGTATCATGATGTCTTCCCATCCTGCGCGGAGTGTTGAGATTGTTCCGTCGAAGTCAAATACTACGGCTTTAATCCGAATCATATAAATCCTCCCTTTCATTTATGCAAAGTTGGAAATTAAAAAGCCCCTGAGATCTATAAGGACATCTCAAGGGCAACATCCGGAGGGCTACCAAATCGATTTCATCAACCATTTCTTGACAGTTACTTCTGCCGATCCTTCGCGGATGCTAATCGCAAGATCAGTTTGGTTATCAAGTAAATGGTAGGTGGATGATGCCTCGCCTTCATTAAAGAACAATTCAACCGATACAACATCCATAAGAACACGCAGTTCAAGATGTGATGGAGTTACATAAGCCTTTTTGCCATTGCCAAAGTCTAAATGCCCGGTCGAACTATCGTAAATTAGATTAGAATTCGCGATTGAAAATTCGATAATCGTATCATTCTGAATGGCAAACGATATTTCCATATCACTTGATCCGCCAAGAGCCTGCTTCCACGCTGTTCCCGGATTTAGCGGTGTTGTTTCAATCGTTTCTTGGTCTCTCAATGTCTTGATTCCCTCAATCGGATAACGTAATATCCGATAACCATTCTCTGTGTTAACCAAGTCCAGTTTTGTCGTGATCGTCATTTGTTGATTGAACGGCATCTCTGGGAAAACTTCGGAAGCATGGCCGATATTCTCACTTCGGATCCATGCGATATTCAGAGCATACTCCATGGCATTTTCGGTGTTGCTCCACGTTTGCGCAGCGTAAAAAATATCGCCATAATCTAGATAATCATCAGATTCTTCGATAGCTTTAAACACTTTTCCATCAAAGTCCCCGATCATGTAACGACCTTCCGCGCCATAAAGCACCCACTTTGAATGGCCCGGTTCATTCTTGACATTCAATTCAAAGAAGTCGGGGCACTCGTATAGTCCAGCTAGAATACTGAGCAATTTCCATTGTTTCAAATCCGTAGACTCATAAAAAGCAACACAGTGCTCATGATAATGCTCCTCGTAAACGGTCAGCACCCATTTCTTCTGTGGTTCATACCAGACAATACGGGGGTCGCGCCATTCTTCGACGCCTGGAAGAATCGGATTGCCTTCATAGGTTTGAAAGGTTACCCCATTGTCCAGGCTATACGCCAGAAACTGTCCTTCAGTTGGGAATTTGGACGCTCCTGGTTCAGTGAAATTGGCTGAGGCTAGACTCGTATAGGAGAGAATCATTGCTTCCTTGCCGAAACCCGCTGTATTGTCATGATCTACAACCGCGCCGCCTGAGGCAATATGCGCTTGTTTGGAGACTGGATGCAGGGCATCCGACTGTTCGCGCCAATGGATTAAATCTTCGGATACCGTGTGTCCCCAGCTGATATTCACACCGCCGTGCCGGATGCCAAACGGGTTATGTTGATAAAACATATGGAATAGGCCATTTTGATAAACCAAGCCATTCGGATCATTTAGCCAACCCCTGCGGGATGTAAAATGGTATTGCGGCCGGAATTTTTCGGAATACAAACCTTGATAAAGTTCATTGTCTTTATTGCAATTTTCATCACTAACCATGAATCGGTCCAAAGCCGCTTCGGTGATTCCTTGAGGATTTTCAACGCGTACGACCAACTCATTGCCTTTGTATTTGCTTACATCTATAAACGCATAGAAGTCACTTGCCTGATCATCCAATTCGATCCTAAATTCGTGACGGCATTCGCCACCCACAATTAACTTTACATAATTACCTTGTGCATCTTTTCTAACCGGGATATGCAGATAAGTATGATTCAAAGATATTTTTCTTTGTATGGACATAGACTAACCGTTCCTTCCACTTATCAATTTATACGAGAGGCCCGAAATGCTTCAGCATCACCAATGGCTCGGTTTGACTCTGGTTCTCAATAACGACACCTTCGCGTGCTGCGCTTACGGTTACGAAATATTCATCATACGTCAGCTCGCCATAACGAATCATGGTCGGTGTTGCAAGTTGGCTTCCTTGCAGGGAACCGTAACCTTGGAGAAGTAGAAGACCATAAGCAGCTTCGTCCCCAATCACAACTTTACGACCAGGAAGCACGGTCAATTCTTTGGAGGAAAACTTCTCATTTCCATACACGACCCAATTTTCAAAATAACCCGCTTCAGCCGAATCCTGATTGGGGTGGGCCGGTTTGGGCTCACGAAAACGTTCCTGTTTGAAATTGGGTTCCACATTCTTTTCCCAATCCAGCATGCCAACAATATAATCCAGATCGCGGTGTTGCTCTTCGGGAACAAATCGCACCAGATTCTCCCAAGGTATAATTCTTCCTTCAACGATGGATTGAAACATACCTGATACATCACTTGGCCCTTGAAGTTCATACGTTACTAAGGAACCCGGTGCATGTAGGATTCCTGCCGGAACATCCCAACCAGTTCCGGGGATTGTGCGGTACGCTTTGGAAAGGTCAAGGATGCCATTGTCCCCTTCTTCCCATCTATTCAAGCAACCATAGATATCTTCTTTTGTTGTTCCTGGTTCCAGTCCAAAAAAGGTATACGGAAAATTGTTAACGGTCGTATTTAATTGAACTGGGAAATAATAAGCTTCAGGTTTACTCTGACAGTTCACCTTTTGCGCATGTTCTTCCATTTGATGCATATGAAAAGGAATTGGCCCCATGTTATCAAACAATTTGGTAAGTACAGCCCACCCGCCAAATTTGGCCACGACGTCCGACCCCACCATTTCGTTACCTAGATTATCGATTGCTTCCTTTAAAAGTACTTTCTGTCCTTGGCCATCTTCTCCTGTAACAATATAGCTTAAACCTTCATCCATAGGCGTTAATGGGCCATTGTCTGCATTCGTTGTTGAAGCGAGCCATCGTTCATCGATTCCCCCGCGTTCAGCTCCGAGTACATATAAATCCTTTGGATTAAGCTTCATCCTGCCGCCAGGCTGAAGAAGAGGTCTTGGCACCCAAGTTGGTGCTAGACGAAGCACGCCTTTATTCCTCGCTAATTCTTCGGATACAATCTGCCTTACTGTTGGCATCTCCATCTCTCCTTCTTATCATCTATTGAGGAAATATCGGCAACCCACCATCCATTACAAGGATTGCCGATCGAAGTCAATCAGTGTTGCTTACTTCGCATTTTGTTTAAAACGATCATAAGCCTTTTGCACATAGCCAATGAATTCGCTCATACCTGCTTTTTCCAGCTCTTTCGTGTAGCCGTCCCAATCTTTCTCAACACCGCCATCCATGATCCATTTGGTCTTATTGTTATCGATTAAGCCATAGATTTGTGGAGAAAGCTGCGACATGCGCTGAGTAGTCTTGGTATCATAGAAAAGATTTTGCGAGATATAGGGATCGTTCAGGTGCTTATCAACAAAACCTACCGTTTTCATTGCATCGTATAGATTTTGCGCATCTTGCGGATATTCCACGACTTTATCGTAGTACTCCCTGAGAATGGCTATGGGCGAGTTGCCCTGTATGGTGTTTCTTGCGCGCATATCGTTATAAGTTTCGAGACCATCCTTTAACGTATCAAACACCATTACGCCTTTGTCGTTCTTTTTATATTGATATCCGAGCGGTCCCCAGTTCGTCTGTACTGACCATTCCGGTGCATAGAGTCCATCTGCCCATTTCAGAACAGTCTTCGGATCTTTGGCATTCTTTGTTACAACAAAGGCAACAGGGTTATGCATTTCGGTAAAATTATCTCGATCTCCATACTCCCCGCCTGGTCCTTTCAAATAAGGAATTGGCACATAATCTTTCGCACGATCCTTGCCGACAACGTCAACAATCGAGAAGTTGATCACAGAACCCGCAATCACATCTGAATTCCTCAGTTTAGCCTGCAGTTTAGGGGAATCTGTGATAGAAAACTCTGGATCAATCAGACCGTCTTGATACATGCTGTGCAAGTATTGAATTCCTTGTTTATAGGCATCTGTTGCTGCCGAGTTGAAAATTTTCCCGCTTTTATCAATCGCCATACTATCACTGCGATCCGCCTGGCCCCATAATCCGAAGAATTGACCGAAGTCATCCGCATTCCGCCAGCTCCCAATCCCCGATTTGGCGTTCTTATTAGCCAGTACCAAACCTAGCTCATCTTTTTTCCCGTTTCCATTCATATCGTTAGTTACGAATTTTTTTAAATCGTCGCGATATTCGTCAATCGTTTTTGGGATAGGAAGCCCCAATTTATCAAGCCATGGCTTATAGATAGTTAGGATTCCGTGGTTTGCAACCAGACCATTCATCTCTTCAATGTAAGGGAGACCATAAATGTGGCCGTCGGGTGCAGTAATCATTGATTTATAATCCGGTCTTTGTGCAAGTACTTTCGAAAAGTTCGGCATGTCTTTGATATAATCGTCAATCGGTAAGAACAATTTGCTGTCTACATAGTTCATGACCATACTGGTATTCAAGGTTCCTAAGAATGCATCAGGAAGATCCCCTGTTGATAGCATCAAGTTCACTTTCTCATTAGCACCTTCGCCTGGGATCTCCGTCCAATCGACATTAATGCCGGATACCTTGGTGTACTCCTTGTACCAGATCATATCTTTCACTGGTAGATTACGGGGATCTTTGGATCGTACAATCTTGATAGGCCCGCTCGATTTTGTATCCTTGGAAGCTTCTGTCGATTCATTCGCTGCTTTAGTTGGCTCAGTACCCTTATTTCCGCTGTCTGTACAACCGGCAAATACAGTGGTCATTAACCCAGCAACTAAGAGAGTACTTATTGTTTTTAATTTTTTCATACCAACCATCCCTTCGATTTTCACAGATTTGGTGTTCCTAAGTAACTTCATGATTCAGACCTCATCATTTGTGTAATCCACTCACCCCTCATTGATTTGTTTTTATATTCATGCAAATCGATCAAGCAGATTAGCCCTTAATCGATCCGATCATGACACCTTTGGTGAAATACTTTTGTAAAAAAGGATACGCTATCATTAACGGCAGACAGGAAGCAATGATGACTCCGTATTTTATCTGTTCCGCAATTCTCTGCTTTTGGGCTAAAGAAACTGGATCATTGACCATACGGTTTGCTGTTTCGTTCATAATCAATAAATTGCGAAGAATTAATTGTAAGGGAAGCTTGCTTTCCGTTTTCAAATAAATCAGTGGATCAAAGAAAGAGTTCCACTGAGCAATCCCATAAAACAGGGCCATAACGGTAATAATAACCTTCGATAAGGGCAATGCAACCGAAAAGAAAAATCGAAAATCCGAACATCCGTCCATAATGGCGGCTTCCATTAATTCATCCGGAATCGTGCTTTGAAAGTAAGTGCGGGTAATAATGATATTCCAAACGGATGCGGCCGAAGGGAGAATCAGTGCCCACATCGTGTCCAGCAGTCCGAGTTTAGAAACAAGCAAGTAAGTAGGAATCAGGCCGCCGCTAAAAAACATGGTAAAAACGAATAGGAACATGATGGGGTTTCTCCCCACTAAATCTTTCCTGGATAGCGCATAGGCACAAGGGATTGTAACCGCTAAATTTACAAGGGTTCCGCAAACTGTATATATAATTGAATTGCGATAACCGACCCATATCGGGGTGTACTCGAATATTTTTTTATAACCGTCCAAATATGCTTGATGAGGGAGAAGTAGGATTCCACCACTATTTACTGTATCTGGATTGGAAAAAGAGGCTACAACTATAAAATAAAGCGGATACAAGATTGTGATTGAAATAAGGGCCATTAACAAATAATTAAATGCCGTGAATATTCGATCGCCTAAAGTCAACGTATTCATCGCTCTTCACCTCACCACAGACTATTGCCGGACATTTTTTTTGCTGAATAATTGGCGATAATCAGCAAGGAGAAATTGATTGCCGAGTTAAAGAGACCGATAGAGGTTGCCAAACTGAATTGGGCATTCAGTAACCCGACCTTATACACATAAGTTGATATAATTTCGGAAACCGTCAAATTCATTCCTTGTTGCATTAGGAAGGCTTTTTCCCAACCGACGGACATAATGCTGCCTATGCCCAAGATAAACATTATCGTAATCGTAGGCATGATCGATGGAACATCAATACTCCAGATTCTTCTTAACTTCGATGCGCCGTCGACGGTTGCTGCCTCGTGCAGTTCTGGATTGACACCACTTAATGCTGCCAGATAAATAATGGCGCTAAAGCCCATGCCTTGCCAGATACCGGATACGATATAAACCGTCCGAAACCATTCCGGCCGCACCATAAAGTTAACTGACGTTCCGCCAAACATGGTAATGAGGTTATTTACAAATCCCGTCTTCGGGGCCAAAAACACATTTAACATCGAGACAAGTACAACAGTTGAAATAAAGTAAGGAGCGTAGGTCACGGTCTGGACAAATCGTTTTACAAATTGTTGCCGGATTTGATTTAGAAGGAGTGCAAAAATAATTGGAATTGGGAAGGCAATGAGTAATGAAAAAATGCTGAGCTTCAACGTATTGGTTAACGTACTTTTAAACAGGTAGGAGTCAAAAAAGGTATGAAAGTGTTTCAGTCCAACCCAAGGACTTCCTAAAATACCACTTACCGGATTAAATTGTTTGAAGGCAATTAATACACCATACATGGGTACATACTGGAAGATTATCAAATACAACAGAGCAGGTGTCAAAAGTACATAAAGCTGCCAACCCTTCAACGCCTTACCGACTAAACCTTTCGTTGCCATAGGGGCTTCGATCCTCCTTTTTACCTATTCAGTTAGAGCTCGAATGCAAATCCCTTTAAATGTCGCAGCACCAAATTGGCAAAAGAAACGGAGCCAGGAATGATGATTCAAGCGTGAGATCATGGTTCTTTCCTCGTTGATGCATAGATCAACAAACCCCTTCTTCATGACCACTTTAACTCTAACGACGTTGTCATGTAGCCCCGTTACCTGATATATAGAAGTAACCTCGTCCTCTTTAAAACTGACGCCTTGAATCTCATGAATCCCCACTTTGTGTGCCGATGGTTCAAATCGGATGTCAAAGCCTTTCTCAAAGTCTTCCGAATCCGCGACAGAAATGCCATAATACATAGTGGCATCTTGCGGAATCACTTCAAACGAAAGCTCGTATTCCCCCTTAATATTGCCCATCACAACTTCACTGAATCCGTTTACATTTTCCAGAGAAATAGAAGATTGCTCCGTTTGCTCAGTTCGTGAAGACGCAAGATGCAAAGACGAATTGGTTCGTTCCGTCAATTCCTCCACAAACTTCGTGCCTAGCAGTCCATCTGCATGCTGGACGAGTTCGCGAATAATTAATTCGCCGCCATATTGGTCGGGAGTCGACAAGAATCCCACAGCCATTCTCCTTCCGTCTGTATAACCAGCCGACTTGGGAACCCTGAGCTGGATTCCGTCGATCAAATCCGCTGCTGGACGCAGCCATGGTCCCTGCGGGCTTCGCGAATACCGGTAACGAGCGTTACCATCGTTACTAAATAACAGGTAGTACCATCCGTTCCATTCAAAATAATCAGCGCATTCCGGCTGGTCGTGATAGCCTGGAACAATGAAAGGCGATTCTTCGCTCCAATTCTTGAGGTCATGGGAAACGAGCTGTGCCAGGCATCCGTGCATTGTAGTTCCGGACTTGATGCTCGTCGTGATTAGCATGCGATATAGGCCGTCTTGATCTCTGAACACATGCGGATCGCGAACCGATGGAAGGTGATACGCATCTGAGAGTTCAATATACATTCCGGTTTTTTCAAAGTGTATTCCGTCCGTACTTTCGGACCAGGTCATCCTTGCCGGAGAACCGTCAACCGCCCGTACGGCATAATAGGCATAATAGCGATGATTCGCCTGAATGACTGAACCTGTACAGATCGATCCTTCCCAATCCTCGGTAATCTTAATGGCCAGCGGGTGAAACTCCCATTCTTTGAAGTTTCTTGTGGAGATATGCGCCCACTGATGAGCCCCTAGCCCCCATTTGCTACGATGTCCTCTGCGATCAAATAAATAGTAAATATGAAAACGTTCTCCGTCATAGTATGGCATACAGTCACCGACACTTGTATTGAGACCTGGTGGCTTCCAGTATTGAATGGAAGAAGGTGCTTTTCCTAAAAATTCATGTTTCTTCTTCTCAACATCGTATTCAAGCTCGAATATTTCTTTCATTTCGGTATCCGAGACCGCATAATCCCAAAATATTGCTTCTGTTCTTTCGCCCCTGACATGAACCTTCGTTTGAGATACTTGTAATTTCCCCATCGGCCACTCTTCATCAATGAGAGCACCATCGACCCACAGCTCAATGCAAGCGCTGTCATATCGAATAATCATCCGATGTTCAATATTTTTTAGAATGTCCCAGCCAACGGAAAGAACCAAAGGAATTTCTTTTGCATCCATAAGAATTTCTACTGCCAGCGTCTGATCCTGCGAACCAAGAAGATTTCCCGAGGAGATTCGAATGATCGTTTGCTCGCTGTCGTTTATAACGCTGAACAAGTCGCCTTCAAGCTTCCCTGGAATCTTCAAGCATAGCGTTGCTTCCTTTACGGGACCCCAATTTACACCCTGTATGCCTTCGTGAAGATAAAGTTTCTGTCTGGCCAGTTTTTCTTCCGTCACGATGCAATCCTCCCAACAATCCACCCTTAGTCTTGATAATTTGCTCCAGGAAATAAATCCTTATTATGTTCATAAAGCTTTCTGTAAAGCGCGTAATAGTGCGAATAGATATCTTTGTTTTGATCATTAGGAGTAATTGGTGTTTCGCAAATCTTTACTACCTTGGTGCAGGCGTGTTCTACGCTTTCATAAATATTCGCTGCTACCCCCGCTACCAAGGCCGCACCAACACAAGCTTGTTCCTGCATCATGCTGCTATAAGCGTCTTGCCCCAAGATGTCCGTGATGATTTGATTCCAAAGCTTGCTTTTCGCCCCACCGCCGCTAAGAATAAGTTTCTTTGTTTCAACGCCTAATTCTTTAAAGATCTCGAGGCTGTCTCTTAAAGAGAAGGCCACTCCTTCAAGTACAGCTCTTATTAAATGAGCATCTTGATGCTGGAGCGTTAAGCCAAAAAACATGGCTTTGGCCGACGGATCCATATGTGGAGTTCGATCTCCAGCCAAATATGGGAGAAACAATATGCCATCACTACCGGGATTAACCTTGCTCGCCATCTCATCTAACTCGTGATAATCTTGCTTTTTCAATATCTTGGTCGCTAGCCATTTCAGCGATAATCCGGCGCTCATGGAGGCTCCCATTAAATACCACCGATCTGGGACGGCGTGAACAAAGGTATGCGTTCGCAGTTTCGGATCGTATATCGGTTTTGTAAGTGGAGTGAGTAACTGCCCCCCGGTTCCTAACGTACATGAAACCAAACCGGGATGAATAATGCCGTTTCCTATCGCTTGCATGGCTTGATCGCCCCCCCCATACGCTACCGGGGTGCCTTTTTTCAACTTGGTTTCCAATGAGGCTTTGGCGTTAACTTCGCCGCTAACTTCCCACGGCTCGCCAATCGCTGGAAATAACGAGATGTCAATTCCGATTTGCGCAAGCAGTTGCTCCGACCAGTGCTTCGCGGCTACATGATAGAACGATGTGCCAGAAGCGTCTGTCGAATCCCCCTCTATCACACCAGTTAAGCGAAAACGTATGTAGTCTTTGGGTGAGATAACCTTCGATATCTTATTGTATATATCCATCTTGTGCTCTTTTAACCACTGAAGAGATGATAGCTGAAACCCAGTCGCTACTGAATTTTGAATCAGTCTACCGAGCTGCTCTTGCGAAAACTGCGTCTCGAGCCATTCTTTTTGCCGAATACTGCGTTGATCGCACCAAATGATCGCAGGATGTAAGACATTTGCATCTTTATCCAAAGCTACCAGACCATGCATTTGTCCAGACAATCCAACACCAGCAATGTTGTTACCGCTTACATTCGCTTGTTTCATAGCTTCTTCAATTGTTCGACAAACGAGATCCCACCAAACATAAGGATGTTGTTCCGCATAACCTGTATGCGGGATCTCAATGTTGTATTCGACTTGCGAGAAACCAAGAACTGAACCCAGAGGATCCATAATCATGGATTTGATGCTTGAGGTCCCAATATCAATTCCCAATAACACAGTCATTTGGATACCTCTTTTCAATCAAGTTAATTTAATTCTTTGTTTATATTTATATTTTAACTCCATTAATTCAACAAATCAATACATATATTTAAAAATATATGTATGCTAGTCAAAATTATGCTAAAAACCGAAGCCCTGTGTATGGAGAGCTTCGGTTTGAGTACCTACTTATGAACATGATAAATAAAGGGATGGTTTAATCAAGATGTTTTCAATTGCGATAGCTGCAGCGCCCATTAACATGAAGTCCTCATTCTGAGCTTCCAGTTCAATGATAATTTTACTTGAAACATCTGGTAAGGCATATTCATCAATAACTTTTCTAACGGTATCTAACAATAGCTCTCCAGCGCCAGAAAATTCATCCCCCAAAATGATGCGATTTGGGTTAAAACAATTAACAATATTAACGAGACCAAAGGCAAGATACCACGCCGCTTGTTTGACCACTTCTTGAACGGCAGGATTCCCTTCGTTCAAAGCTGACCAAATGGATGGCAAGGAAGAATGTTGCCCACTCAATTCTTTGAGAATCGCCGAAGTTGACCCGTATAGTTCGAGGCAGCCTTTATGGCCACATTCGCACTTCGGCCCATTAAAATTAATGCTCATATGACCGATTTCACCAGCCATACCCAGGGAACCTCTGAATAACGTACCGTCAACGACGATACCAGCCCCTACACCTTCTCCTGCTGCAACATAGATTAAGGTGCCTTGATCTTTATTCCGTTCTCCAAACCACCATTCTGCCAGCCCACCTGCTTTGGCATCATGTTCTACATAGACAGGAATGCCATACATGCTCATTAATTCTTCTTGAATATTAATTTTTTCCCATCCAGGAAAATGACTCATTAAAACAATTCTTCCTTCATTACGAAATAACGGTCCAGGCGTAGCGACCCCAATTGCAATTACCTTGCCAATTGCATTATTTTTTATCGTTTCAGCAACCAATTCTTTCATTTTATTAAACGCTGCTTCCGGGCCATCTCCTCGATTAATGGGCAATTGTTTAAAACCAAAAACATTACCTTCTACATCATATAAACCGACACAGATCATTTTACGAGCTAATCGAATGCCGATTACTTTATAGAGTTCACTATTCAACTTAATGCCGATGGAGCGTCGCCCTTTTTTTCCATCAATTACCCCAGTTTCAACAACAAGTCCCCAACCTATCATTTCATTAATAATATTTGTAATGGTTGATTGATTGAGTCCTGATTCGTGGGCTAATTCAGCTCTAGAGCAAATACCTCTCTTGCGCATAAGTTTTATAATTAGCGAGCGATTCATATCCATAACATCTTCCAAATTCGTTCCTTGTTTAACTTTTGCCGTTGTCAATTCAATCACTCCCATAAATCATATATCATTTTAATTAATTGATTTAATGAAATTATACAATTAAATATAAATATACACAATGAATATTTATATGCCTAATTTAATGATAATGGGATTCGTGGAATGAGAAAAAACACTTCTTTGTCTGGGAATGGACGAGCCATTTACTCCCCTGCAGAAGAAGTGTCTTCCATACAAATAACCATTATTTTCCATTCGAGGTTAGTTAATACCTTTCATGACACCTAAGTTTAATGCGAGTAACTAAAGTAATCGTGCACGACAGCAGTCCCTGCAGAAGATGAATTCTTCGTATTTGTTGCCACTACCTTTATTGTATGAACGCCGGTAGACAGACCCGTTTTACTGTACAATTTCTGCGCGACTCTGGTCGGACTGTACAGATCAATCCCTGCTTGGTCCAATACCCCGTCGATGTATATATTGGCACGACCCAGATCATTGTTGACTAGACCATACCAATCTACGGATGTCCCAGCAAAGGTCAATTCTACACTTCCCGTATTTGTTGCATGACAATCATTGTTATAGTAGATATTGTCATTTTGAAAATGCGTCCAGCTTCCTGTATAGGTTAAACCTGTGCCCACATCGTTATCATTTACCTTGACCGTTTCAATAGGTAAATAACTGAAGTAATCATGCACGATCGCTGTTCCTGCGGATGCAGGATTTTTCGTATTTGTTGCCACTACTTTTATCGTATGGACACCATTTGACAGACCGGTTTTACTGTATAATTTCTGAACAGCTCTTTTCGGACTGTACGTATCAATGCCAGATCGGTCCAGTACCCCGTCAATATATACATTAGCAAGCCCGAGATCATTGTTAACTAAACCATACCAATCTACCGAAGTCCCGGTAAAGGTAAACTCTACATTTCCTGAATTTGTTACATGACAGTCATTGCCGTAGTACACACTGTCATTCTGGAAATACGTCCAGCTTCCTGTATAAGTCAGTCCTGAACCCACCGCGTTATCATTTACCTTGATGGGTAGATTTTGCGTATGTCCAGGCCATATGGAATCCAGCATCCAGGCTGAGAAATCCATTGTCGTTGCATTGGCGTTATCAGAAAAGACCTGAACTCCTGTCTGAGTTTCACTCGGATAGGTTAGGGCCGTTAACACCGTCTTCCCGTTATTGGCAAACACTTCGATACTTGATTTGTCGACAAGGATTTTTAATGAAATCTGATTATTCTGTGAGGTAACGGGTGCACTGTATAACTTATTGAAATTTGATATCGTCGCATCCGTTGTGTTCGTCCTGTCGATATAAAGCCTTGAAGTCTTTGAATCATAGCCAACGACTAGTTTCCTGCCTCCTCCGACCAACAAGTTGAACCCGAATTTATTGGGGTTGGTTGTTGTGAAAGTAGCATTAATCTCATACGTATTTTTGCCTGGAATGAACTCTGGAATTGTATTTGTCCCTGCTGCAAGGCTCCTTCCTGTAATGGTTGCAGGTGTTTGACGCAGGGTTTGCAGTTGCTGAACCGGTTGCTGCACTAATCGTACACCCTCGGGATAGGTAACCAAGCTTAGATCTCTTGCAACGGACCATGTACCTTGTTGGGAATTGAAACCAGCTACGGGGATCGTTGGAACACTTGAACCGCTGTAATCCCAGTTCCCCATCCATCCAAGCCATTTTACTGCGCCGTTTAGGCTGCCATCATAATCTCTGAAGCTTCTTGATGCATAGAAATCAGGTCCGTAATCGACCCACAACGCATGTTCGCGATTTTCTGCATGTAAGACATCCGAGAACATAATCTGATCAACATCAATATGACCCCAGTTTCCTGCATGGCTATCTACAATTTGAATGGTTGCCGTACTTCCCACAAGGTCGCTTACATCCCATCCGTTCCATTTAAAGTTGCCCGTATTATCACCGGTAGCTGATCTGACAACCACTCCATTTTTGATTAAGTTGATACTTGTTTGCCCAGGGTAGTTGCCACCGCTAATCAGAAAATTAATGGCCTTACTGGTGATCGTGAAGGAGTTAGAAGTCAAAGTACCTGTATTCGCATCTCCGGACATATTGGAAGTTGCAACTCCTGCACCGAGGTGCGCCTGCCCTGACCCAAGCAATGGACCACTGCCAAACGCATTGCCGGTTGTACTCCAGGATCCGTAGTTGGCACCTTCAAACCCCATAAATACGGTTCCGTCCAAACCTGTGCCCTGTGTTAAGTAATTTGTCGTCTGAGAATCCGGCGTAAAAGTGGTACCATTAAAATCTCCCATAAAGTACTGCTCTTTATTGGGACCTACACTTATGACAAGAACCCACTTTTTATTCCCCTGGTTTCCATCTACCGGCAGTTGAAAGAAATCCGGACACTCCCAAGCGCCTTCCCGCGCACCCATGGGGCCGAAATCACTTAAATACTGCCAGGATTTCAAGTTTGTAGAGGAGTAAAATGCTACCTTTTTCTCCGCCGACTTCGCAATAGCCATCACCCATCTTGATCTCGGAGCATCCCAGAATACATTGGGGTCACGAAAGTCATTGTTTCCAATATCCAGGACCGGGTTCCCGCTGTAATATTGAAATGAATTATAAGAGCTATCAACACTATACGAGATCGACTGTTTCTGCGGTGACCCAGGAATCGTATACACGGCTACCATCTTATTTGCGCCGAAGCCAGCTGTATTGTTCGCGTCAACCACGGCACCTCCCGTCCAATAGTCTCCATTTGCCGGATCACCTATTAAGGCAAAGGAATCTCCAAAAGTAACTTGATCATAATGAACCAAGTCTGTTGAGGTTGCCTTTCCCCACCAAAACATATGATACTTCCCTTGGTAATACATCGTTCCGTCCACATCCCCCAACCAACCGGAAAGCGGACTGAAATGAAATTGATTACGATATTTTTCGTCCATTGTTGTGCTAGTTGCAAAAGAAGTCTTGGGGGAGATGGTAAACGTAATTGCCACCAGTAAAACCAATACGGACACTAATAGATAGTGATTGTTGATAACACTTCTTCTCATCAATTCATCCTCCCACTATACAATCGTCTACTGAACTAAAACTCGTTTGTAGGCAATACTTTCAGGCGGCCCACGCGTGCAGTTATTTCCAAGTCCATAAACTAGAAGTATGCTGGGGGGGTTGTAGTCTTCATCTAGTCCTGAGTAAAGTTCGAAATAAAGTCTGTGGCAAAGGGTTGCCACATGCGCATACACAATCTCCAGCCTTTCAGTGCCATAAATTGAATTATAGATAAGAAGAGTTTTTGACAACTGTTTAATTCTCATGTTATCCATCTCCTACGAAGAACATAGCTGAATCCTGCGGGATCATGTAACAAAAGGTATATTACACTGCAATGGAAGGAGTGGGTTTATAACTATTTAGCTTAAATAGGGTAAGAAGATATATCTGAGGGATATTAGGTTACATTGCATTAGCTGCAAAAGGAGAAAATTGAGGTATAGATGCAAAAGGTAGAGGGCCTAAGCGCCAACTCTTTTCAGCGCCATCAAAAATAATGAATGCTTGGTTTGTTCCTAAGGTAGGGAGCGGAAATTCTAAACTATCACAATAACACCGATTTACTAACTGTTAGAAGTAGTTTTGTTTCCGCTTACAATAGTGATATCTATGGTTTCCTAAGTGTGAAGAATCACATCCTTAAGATAATTTCCAATATCACGGTCATTTGTTTGACAATCCTTAGCTTAGGATAAACCATTTCCGTTTGTATTTATACTTTAACTCCATTTGTTCATCAAATCAATACATGATTCAAAAAATATGTGTCCTAGTAGATATGCTCGGAAGTCTCCTTATTCTTAATTATGAGTCAATTCTATAAAACAAAGTAAGGCCATATATTAAAACAGAAAAACCCTACGGATTATCGTAGGGTTACATTAATTTGTTTATCTACATCTGAACTAAAAACCTAATTTACCATCCCGAAACCGCACAACCCGCTTCGCCTGCTCCGCAACCTGCCGATCATGGGTAATTACAATAATCGTCCTCCCCTGCTCATTCAATCGCCGGAAAATGTCCATAATCTCAACGCCTGTCTTCGAATCCAATGCTCCTGTTGGCTCATCCGCCAAGATGATCGGCGGATCGCCAGCCAATGTGCGCGCAATCGCGATGCGCTGCTGCTGTCCACCGGAAAGCTCCGACGGAAAGTGCTTCCGGCGATCGAGCAAATCAACCGCTTCCAGCGCCTGGAGTACCAGCGGCTCCCGCTGCTTCCTTGATAATCCTCGATAGATCAACGGTAACTCCACATTCTCATAAGCACTTAGTCTAGGCAGCAGGTTAAAATTCTGAAAAACAAACCCAATCTTCCGATTCCGAATCTCGGCCAATTGTGAATCCTTAAGCGAGTGAATCTGCTTCCCATCGAGCACATACAGACCTTCGTCCGAAACGTCCAAACAGCCGATGATGTTCATCAGCGTGGACTTTCCTGAGCCCGAAGGCCCCATAATAGCGACAAATTCGCCTTGCGCGATATCCATCGAAATGTCATCCAGCGCTCGAATCGTCTCGCCGCCCATGTGATAAAATTTGCTCACGTGCTCAATTTGGATTAAGGCTGTCATTGTCTTCGCCTCCATTATTTGATGCCAAATGAATGAAGATTGCGATTCAATTTCAATGTTTGATAATAATTCAAATGAATTCAATTCTCTTACCGCTTCGCCTTATAAAACTTATGATATAGCTTCATGAGCGCCCGCTTCTCAATCCGCGACACATACGAACGCGAAATCCCCAGCTCCTTCGCGATCTCCCGCTGCGTCCGTTCCTCGCCGCCAAGTTCCAATCCAAACCGACCTACAACAACTTCCTTCTCGCGGTCATCCAAAATCTCTAAATTCTTATATATCTTCGACTTCTCGATCTTTAACTGTACCGCATCCACCACATCGTCCGCCTCGCTGCCGAGAATGTCCATGAGCGTAATCTCGTTCCCCTCTTTATCTGTTCCAATGGGATCATCCAAGGATACGTCTTTCCGTGTTTTCTTCAAGGAGCGCAGATGCATCAAGATCTCGTTCTCAATGCAACGTGCTGCAAAAGTCGCCAGCTTCGTGCCCTTATTCGGCGAGAAAGATTCGATAGCTTTGATCAGGCCAATCGTTCCGATTGAGATCAAATCTTCCAAATCTTCCCTGTGTTATCGAATTTTTTGAGGTTGTGAACACGAAGCAACATAAAAAAAGCGTCTCTGCATGATGTAAGAATACTAAGGGTAAACACCCTTAAATTCCATCATTCAAGTAGACGCTATTTGTGAATTTTTTAATTTAAATCAGTATTTATTACTTTACATTTGAATAGGTAATTCCGCACCATCTCTCAAGAACAACGGGATAACATCCAGCGGCGCTTCACACGCAATCCACTGCCCGCCCTCATGCGTATGACCTGTACTAATTTCTTTCCAATCTGCCCCTTTGGGTAAATAAACCTTTCTAGCTCTCTCACCTTCGTATAAGATGGGAGCTACTAGAAGATCAGGACCAAACATGAACTCCTCCTCCACATTCCATGCTGTTGAATCCTCCGGGAAGTCATAGAACAAAGGACGCATAGGAGGAGTTCCCTTTTCATGTGCTGCTTGCATTAGCTCCGTTAAGTAGGGGCGCAGCAACTCCCGAATTTCCATATATTTCTTAAAAATTTCATAAGCTTCCTCACCGTAACTCCATACTTCATTATCAGCGCCACTTGCGCACAATCCTCCACCGCTTGTTCCCAAAGGTTTAGAATGCGGTTCACGGTCACCATGAAGTCGGAAAACGGGGCAGAATGCACCATACTGGAACCAGCGGACAATACACTCACGGAAAGCAGGATCATCTGGATTCCCTCCATGAAATCCGCCGATATCGGTTGTAAACCAAGGGATCCCAGCTATGCCCATGTTTAATCCCGCTTTAAACTGATTTCGCAATGAAGCGAAGCTGGAATCAATATCTCCTGACCAGACAAGCGCGCCATAGCGCTGACTCCCTGCCCAAGCACAGCGAAGCAGATTAATAATGTTTTCCTGCCCAGCTTCAGTCATCCCATCATAGAAGGTTTTGGCATACATGACAGGATAGATGTTCCCAATTTGCACATTAGGTCCCAAGTGGTAACGGTAGTTATCAAAATCGTATACGGAATATTCTGGTTCAGCCTCGTCCAACCAGAATATTCGGACTCCCTTGTCATAATAATTCGCCTTTGCTTTCTGCCATACGTATTCTCGTGCCTTCGGATTGGTAGCATCGTAAAAGACCGTATCCCCTAGACAATCCAAGGTAGTGCGAATGCCGCGATCGGTTCTTACTAAATAACCTTTCTGCAGCATCTCCGTGTAATTTTCACTTGTTTTGTCAACCGTAGGCCAGATGGAAACCATCAGTTCGATGCCCATCTCCTTCAATTCACGCGTCATACCGACTGGATCTGGCCAATAATCGGGATCAAATCGCCAATCCCCCTGCTTGGGCCAGTGAAAAAAGTCGATAACAATAACAGAGATAGGAAGTCCTCTACGCTTATATTCTCGTGCAACAGTAAGAAGCTCCTCCTGCGTCTGGTATCGCAATTTGCATTGCCAGAACCCCATCCCATATTCTGGCATCATCGGTACAGTACCAGTAGATTTAGCATAAGCTTCTTCAATCTCAGCTGGCGTATCTCCTGCAGTAATCCAAAAGTCGAATTGCTTGGTAGATTTCGAAGTCCATTCAGTTATATTTTTTCCAAAAGTTACTTGTCCGATCGCTGGATTGTTCCAAAGAAAGCCATAGCCCAAATTGGACAACGCAAATGGCACACTAGCTTGTGAATTTCGATGCGCAAGCTCCAATGTACAATTTTTCATATTCAAATATGGCTGTTGATATTGCCCCATACCGAATATTTTCTCATCTGGCATAGATTCAAACCGTAACGTCAACTCATAATCACCACCAAGAATGGGCTTAAATTGACGAGCATCCACATTAAGTGCACTACAGAAGTCATGAATATTATTCCGATTTCTCACATATTCCTGCAACAAGATTTCGCCTTTTTGATTATAAAAAGTGATCTTTCCCCCCGCTGAAATAATAGCACGTATCTTACCGTTTATTATCGTTGCAGTTTGACCATCGATTGACATTTGAACGCTGCAAGCTTCTTGCGGCAGCAGCGCCCAATCTTCACTTTGCATGGATGACATTTGGGTTGCACGTACACGGAAGCTGTTTTCTCCCCAAGCTTCAATCCAAAGTTGTTCAGCATCATATTCACGAATTAGACGATTTCCTTCCATCCGAAAAAAACTATCCATTTTCTATCCCTCCAAAGCTATGATGAATGTGCGGATTTCATAAGGCTGAGTGACAAATGTGACAATACTTTCATACAATGCTACGCCAATTGGTCTTTCCATCAGATCACATTCTTGCCATGAAGTGATGGGCAGATCGCTTGACAGATCCACCTGACTGCGGCTTCCAGAATAATCGTGAACTCTGACAATAATTTTGTCATCGTCTTCTGCTTTCTTGACGGCATCTACGATCACATTCTTGGAGGAAACACGGAACAGGGAAAGCTCCGGTTTACTAGTTTTACCCTTACGGTAACTGAGTGGATTATTCAGTGACCATGCTTCACGAGCCGTGTCACCCTGCAGCCAATCACCGAGATGTGGCAACAAGGAATAAGTAAACACATGAAGACCTTGATCCGCTTCCGTATCTGGATAAATCGCTGATTTGATGAGCGACAGTCGAATCAGATTATCCTTAATGTCATAACCGTATTTGCAATCATTGAGCAAGCTAACGCCATATCCCCTATCGGAAAGATCTGCCCATTGATGACCAACCGTTTCAAAACGCGCATAATCCCAGCTTGTATTCCAATGTGTAGGACGTTTAACGTTTCCGAACTGAATATCATAAGTCGCTTCTGTTGCTCTGATGTCGACAGGGAAAGCGACTTTCAACAATTGCTGCCTCTCATGCCAATCTATCTCGGTCTGGAAATCAATACGTCTGCAATTTGCATATACAACCATATCTTGCCGAATAACCGAATCCATAAATGCCCACTCTAGCCGAACGACTGCTCGCAGGACACCTTTCTCCACTACACACACAGAAACAAGATCCATGACCTCTTTCATTTTCTCCTGATAAAATAAATCGATATCCCATGCCTCATGATTAAGCGGTTTGTCTTCAAACACTTGGAATACGTTGCCTCGTGCTCCGCTAGCAAGCACCTCGCGCTTATGCTCCCGATCATACACACTTATTAGCTGCCCTAGTGCATTCCACTGAATCTCATAGAACGGCGTTATTATCCCATTCGGATATACTTTAAAAGACCCCACATCTTCTGATAATGCATTACTTTCCGGAGTAAAAGTAATTGTGGAATAACCGAGTGACGGTACCTTGTTCATCTCAACGATCCAGCTACTTCCGGTATGTTGAGCATTCAGGCGTCCACCCTTAGAGTCCCTCCATATTCCCTTTTCCATATTGAATGTCTCTTTAATTTCGACAAGGTCGTTACTTGGCCATGTACCGGAATTTAAAACAGTGAAAGTCTTCTCGACTGCTTCCTGCTTATCAGCTGATGAAGAATCGTCTGAATCCATGAGAATGTTCACGGCATCACGCCAAACATTTGTACCGATATGCGCCGCCTCGGTATATTCCACCAAGCTATCTTCATACACTTCACGAATCGAGGACCCTGGAATGATATCATGAAATTGATTACGTAGAATAATTTTCCATCCTTCGTTCAGCTCGGATTGTTTATAGGTGGACCAGCTATCATTAACACTGGCCAAAACTGACAACCATTCAGTTTCACGATATAGCAGCTCAAGCTTTCGATTCATTCGCTTGTTGTATGCTTGACTTGTATAGGTACCCCGGTGGTATTCCAGGTAGAGTTCGCCATCCCATGTATGTACATATTCGGTCGTTTCTGAAACCGTTTTTTGTAGTCGCGCAAAAAATGCGTCTGCCGTACCCATTTTCACAGACGGCAGCCCTGGCATACGATCGAGTCGGCGACGGAGTTCGAGCATTTCTCTATTGACGCCTCCGCCACCATCCCCATAACCATATGAAAGCAGAAGTTCTTGATTAACGGATTTGTTTCTATATGCATCCCATGTGCCTTTGACCGTCTCAGCAACAAGTTTGCCATTATAGGTGTAAAACCATGTATCCGGTTTGGAACCTGGCTCTGGTGTCGTAATAAAGTGCGTTAGTACTTCCGTACCGTCAATACCGCGCCATTGAAACGTATCATACGGCATTCTGTTATATTGATTCCAACTGATCTTTGTCGTCATGAAAGTGGATATTCCTGATTTTTGCAATATTTGCGGAAGCGCCCAACTATACCCAAACACATCAGGTAGCCAAAGATAATTGCATTCGACTCCAAATTCATTGCGCAGGAAACGCGTTCCTATGAGCAGCTGACGAACGAGCGATTCTCCAGACGTTAAATTGCAGTCTGCTTCTAGCCACATGCCACCGGCTGCTTCCCATCTGCCCTCTTTAATTTTTTCACAAATCTTCTCATATATTTCTGGGTAATCTTCTTTCATATAGGCATAGAGTTGCGGTTGTGTTTGCATGAAAATGTATTCGGGATACATCTCCATCAACCGGAGCACCGTAGAGAATGAACGAGCACATTTCTCACGCGTATGCTTAAGCTGCCATAGCCATGCTACGTCGATATGCGTATGGCCGATGCATGTAATGGTCACTGGAGAGTGTTTGTCTATTTTGGCTAACTCGTTAGTTAGCAAGTCTCTTGCCGAACGAATAGACGCGTAGAAGATTTCTGAACCCGGACGGGACCAATCTATTTGTATAAATACTTTGTCAAGTGCTCGAAGCAGCAATGCCCGTTCAGGCTGATTGGCATCCATCACTTTAACCGTATCGAGCATCGCCCAAGTTGTAAAAAACAGATCATCGGTTTCTTCATCAAGCCACACGATTTCTGCCTGTTTAATCTTATGCTCCTGGTCTCTCCTCTTCCCGCCACCTTCCAATCCAGACCATAACCGAAACACCAGATATAAATTCTGACCTATCGTATCATCGGGAAGAAACACTTCCTTATGATTGGCATCAACTCCCTGATAGGGATTGCCATTCAAAAACAACAACGACTCAAAACCGGAGTTATTCCACCCGTCCGTATAACCGAAGTCAAATCTCCCTAGTACTTTACGGCCTTCCCAAGATCTGGGTACTGTTACATTCGCCGACAACCACGCATATAGATCTCTGCCTTTCCATACATCGCCGACTTTAATCGCCGAACCCGCTTGTTCGGCAGGAGGATACATGCCAATTTCCCCCGTCTCATCCAGCATAAAATCAAGCTCCGGAATTGGAATCGTATCTCTGTACCGATATTCGGATAATTCTGCTATTCGTGCTTGCAACTTTGACTCTGTATAAAACATCGTGTTACCTCCAAGTGCTGAAAATAGTCAGGTGGAGACCATTTCCACCTGACTGGTTTCTTATTAGTTTAGAAGCCCGTATTTCCTGTTAAAACAGGAACAATTATTGTACTGTCGTTATTGTAATTCGCAAGAGCATTGCCAGATGCCGTATTATAATTGAATTGTGTTCGTCCAAGGCTATCTCCGTAGCTGGTCTGATCTATTTGTATACCTTGTGTTTCACCATTTGTGATATTGTTCAACTCGATACGTACATTCTGCATTGGATTGACACTTAGCCAGAAATGAATCCCAGCATGATTATGTCCTGTATGGCCTGCTTTGTTAACCGTATTCCGCTGGAACTTCAAGCCATTAATTGCCCGTGCATTTGCGGGTCCAAGACAGCATTCCGTTGTAATAATCATCCCCGCAAAGTAAGTACTGTCAATAATGTTATCTTTCAATACCAAACTATCACCGCCGACATCCGACATTCCTCTTCCCCAATAGCTGGCGATTACTGTGTTGAATTGTGCCGTGTTATTATGTGCAAGTGAATAATCTTCCCGATTTACTTGAGCAATTGCATCATCTCCGATACCTCGGAAATGATTGTTAATCGCCATATTATTGGAACTGCCCGCATCACCCCAGTGAATCCCGTCAAAATAAATATCCCGAACACGGCAATTTTGAATGGTTGAATTGTTCCAATCTGTCCATCCCATGAAAGCGCCAACGTGCTCCACCCAAATGTTCTGTATAATGTTATTACTTCCTGTTCCCGGATTTGTAAGAATAGCAATACTTGAGTTGTCACGCCATGTTACCACACCGCTAAGTCTCAAATCCGAAATCGTTGAATTGTTATTGAGCAAGAAGCCAACTTTACCGCCATACGTCCCATCATTAATTGTGGAATGTAAGTGAGAGTACCAGATCCCGGCCCCAGATACATTTACCCCCGAAGGAATTGTAATCTTAGCACTCTGATTAAATGTGCCTACGGGGAACCAAACACCTTTTCCTTGAGCGTTAGCCGCATTGACCGTGTTGATTATTGCCGTAGTGTCATCCGCAATGCCGTTGCCAACTGCGCCGTAAGTGGATACGGATAAGTAATTGGCAGGCATAGTTAGTGCTGCAGGCGCCATTTCAAGATCGATTGAGTCAATTGCATACCAAGCAGCTGTGTCACCTGAATCTTTCTGTATTTTGATGGTATCGCCTGCATTAATGGTGACGACAACATCTTTCTCATCGTATCTCCTTACCCCATAGGCAGCCGGGTAATCGGAGTTAGCTTGGGAATCGTAATTAAATTGCGAAGATAAATTAATTGACTGCACCCGACTTCCATTCACATAAAGACCGATTGTTCCATTACTGCTCTGCGGTATACTGTATCTAAGCAACAATCTATTCGCGGACATTGGGCTCGTTAACTGCACATACTCCCCAGTTGTATTCAAGTTGACATAACTCTTGTTGGAGGAGACGACTTTCACTGCAGCATCCTCATTCAAAGCAGCCCCGCCGCCAAGTGTGCCGTTCTCCGCCTCAATGGTTTTAAACGGCATTGTTACACCACGTGTTTCGTTATTTGTAAACCTGAACCAATTCAGATTCGCTATGCCTGAACCCGATATACCCTTTACATAAATATTATGGGTCCCGCTTGCTCCAGTTAAGGCCCAAACCTGTGTCTCGTAATTGCTCAAGCTGTCCGTATTAGCAACGATAAATGAATTGATCAACGTGCCTGTCAGACTGTCTAGCCTCACCTCAAATTTACCGCCAGTGGCAAGCGAAGATAATCTTGCCTCTAATGTTTTATAGCCTCCGCCTAAATTAACATTGTTATAAACCAGATAATCATTAGCATCAAAGCTGCTTACATCCTGCCCCCCACCCGTATCCGTTGAAGTACTTAACGTTACACCGGACATTGAACTATAGCTCTCCGCTTGAATAGTCACTGGAGCACCAGGTGTTGGTGTTGGTGTTGGTGTTGGTGTTGGTGTCGGTGTTGGTGTTGGTGTTGGTGTTGGTGTCGGTGTTGGTGTCGGCATTGAGGTATACGTAATGGTAGGATCCCAGTACGTTTGATCAAAGTTCATATTCCCATTTTTACCTACAATAAAATAAATGGCATCCCCAGCAACTACACTAATGCCAGTGACCCCAGTCGGAGTTACGACGGTCGGTGAAGTGATTGTGGCACTCCATAATTGCGTTCCATTTTTTTTAATGGTCGTGACAACGCCATCCGCATTCGTATCACCTTTGCTGACGCCTCCCGTTATGTTGATAGTGCCGCTTGTTGCCGCTACCCATTTCCTAACGGAATCATACGTCGTTTCTGGGTGTTGTGTGCCATAACTAATCCACGGATAGCCTGAGGATTCTTTCCAAGTAGCGGAAGGAGCATCGTACATCGCCAGATTACTGTATGTGCCTGCGGACAATTTTTGGTAATACCATTGATTTTGCCCCTGAGTTGAACTAAAGTCTGTTGATGCTTTGAATACAGTACCAGGTGCCGGTGGTGGAGGCGGCGTTCCAGGTGATGTTAAGGTTATCGTAGGATCCCAATTCGTTTCATCAAACGTCATATCAATATTTCGACTAACAATAAAATAAAGCGCATCTCCAGCATTCATTGAAATTCCAGACACGCCTGTTGGATTTACAGGAGTCGTCGTCGTAATTAATCCTGACCATAATTGACTATTGTTTAGATAAATTCTAGCTACAGTCCCATCGCCATTAGTGCTACCTTTGCTAACACCGCCAGTGATATCAACTTGACCAGCAGAAGGCGCAACCCATTTCCTAACCACATCGTAATTGGCATCTGGATGTTGGGCGCCTGCACGGATAAATGGATAACCAGAAGATTCCTTCCAGATGGCTGCTGAACTATCGTAGGTTGCAAGATTTGTGTATACACCATTGGATAGCTTCTGGTAGTACCACTGATTTTGCCCTTGTGTTGAGCTAAATCCTACAGAAGCCGTATACGTTGTTACCGAAGCCGAAACCTTAGAACCTCCACCCATTACCGAATAGAAAAAACTCGAGATCAAGGTGAAAATAAGAAATAATAAATACCTTTTTTGTACTTTTAACATTTACATTCCTCCTCATTCCCTTAAATAATTGCGTTTACATTTAAACTTTCATAATTCACTTCATAACTCAGTTCTTACATCCCTCCTATTCAGCACTTTTATCATGCAACTCTTAATTGAGTTGCATGATAAAAGATTACTAATCTTAATCCATTAGCTAAGCAAATAGACCCGATATAAGATTACGGCTATTTCAGCTCTAGTCATTTTCGCCGTTGGATTTAGCAGTTGTCCATCACCAGTAATAATTCCTAATCTCACTAGTTTTCTCATACTTTCTACTGCGTACGATGCAAATCTGTCTTTATCCGCATAATCATTCATATTACTGTTAGTCTGACTTGTCATCATAAGGCGGCTAGCCACAATCGCACGATCCAGCATAACTATGAAATCCTGTCTACTAATCGTTTCTTGAGGTTTAAACAAGTCGTTCCCCATGCCTTGAATGATGCCAAGTTCCTTTGCAATCGCAACAGCTTCAGTATAATAATCTGTCTTTCCTACATCTGTGAATGGTTGCTCACGCCCAACATCCGCAGTTAAACTTAGTGATTTCACGAGAAGCAACAGCGCATCTGCTCTTGTAATCGACATTTCTGGGTGGTAGATTCCTTCTGATGTTCCGTTAATGATCCCTTTAGAGGCCATGACATTAATTGCTTCTTGCGCCCATGGAAAGGTATCCAAATCAAGGAATGATTTCTTAACGAAGGCAACTGCATATTGACTGAAATGTGTGGTTGAGAATGTAATCATGCCTGTTGTGGCATCGAATTTACCACTAGGAACAGCTTGAATGGTACCATTGCCATCCATATACCAGACAGTCAAGTTATTTGCGCTGTTCAACTCGTCCTTTGTAGGAATATACGGAATAGATATGTTAACTGGGGCCGCTGGATTATTCCATGGCACTGTTTGACCGTCTACCTTCAAACTGAGGTCGATAACTGGTTTATTTCCTATAAGAGCCTGAGTAGCTTGCGTTAACTTAGACTTGTCTACAGCTGTGATGGTTAAAACAATCTGATCTGAGCCAACATGAGATGAACTTAGCATATTGGTTGGAACCATAATGGTACCCATATTGGTTACAAACGCCATCTTCGCCATCATTTTGTCTTTATTCAGAGAACTGACAGGAAGCTGTACAGAATAAGATTTCTGCCCTTCTACTCCTGGAATCTTAAAGGAAATTATTTTTGTTTTTCCATTATCTTCCTTTACAGTTTCCAACGCTGTTTGCAACGTTTTCTCATCGAAAATTGTTAGTTCTGTTGTTGCTTTCACAAAAAGCGGTTCATTAATGTCAGGTATTGTTGTCTTCAAAATATTTCCTGTCATACTTGGTACTACGCGTGAATTGGCGTTATTGAAATTTGTCTCCAAATTATTAGTAATTGTATTATAATTAAACTGGGTTCTTCCTTCTTCGTCGCCAAAAGAAGTATCATCAATATGAACACCTTCAGTCTCTCCATATTGGATTGTGTTCAATTCAATCCTAACATCCTTCATTGGACTTACATATAACCAGAAATGAAGACCAGCATGATTATGACCTTCATGACCTGCACGAAGGATAGAGTTTCGCTGAAATTTTAATCCTTCAATTGCAAAGGAATCAGCTCCCGGCGCAACGGGCTCAGTTGTAATGATCATCCCCGCAACAATCGTACTATCAAGTACGTTATCCCGCATTGTTAAACTATTGCCGCCAACATCCGCCATTCCTCTGCCCCAATAATTTGCAGATATGCTATTAAATTGAGCCAAGTTATGCATGGATTTGGTATCGAAACTATTTAAATTTACCTGTGCAACACCGTCATCTCCTAAACCACGCATGGAATTATTTTGAGCGATATTGAAGGTGTTCCCCATATCTCCCCAATGAACGCCGTCAAAGTAGAGATCCCTTAAGCGCACATTTTGAACGACAGAATGATGAAGCTCTGTCCAACCCACGAAAGCCCCTATATGCTCTACCCACAAATTCTGCATATAATTGTATTGACCATGCCCCGGAACCGTCGTAATCGCCATTGCAGATTCACAGTCTCGGCAAGTTTCAATCCCGCTAATTCTCATATCCGAAATAACGGAATTATTATTTAAAGTAAACCCAACTTTCCCTTTCCAAACTGCTGCAGCTCCAAATGAAACTGTAGAATGAAGGTGAGTATACCAAATCCCCGCACCTTTAACATCCACTTCCGATGGGACTAGAATTCTATCAGACTGATTATAAGTGCCTTCAGGAATCCATACGTGCTTGTGGGCAACAGCAGCCGCGTTTACAGCACTTTGAATAGCTGCTGTATCATCAGCAATACCATCTCCAATCGCATAGAAGGGAGCATCTTTCACGGATAAGAAGTTCGCTGGCATCTCGAGTGGCGCAGGAGCCGTTTCAAGATCAATCAAGTCAATGGCATACCAAGCCAATAGATTATCTGAATCTTTCTGTAGCTTAATTGTATCCCCTGCTTGAATCTCAACCTTGATGTCCTTCTCATCATATCGTCTACCATAATTTGCATTCATCGAATCATAGTTATATGTGGAATTCAAATTTATAGCTTGTTTTTTGATCCCATTAATATAAAGGTTTAAGGTACCGCTTTCATTTTGAGGAATACTGTATCTGAGTAAAAACGTATTGGAGTCCCTTACATTTCTCCATTGCACATACTCACCAATCGCATTTAAGTGAACATAGCTTTTCCCAGAAGATACATTCTTGATAGAAAGATCTTCATTTAACGTGGCACCACCGCCAAGATCAGCACTCTCCGCTTCATAAGTCTTAAAAGGCATTGTTGCGCCTCGCGTTTCATTGTTGGTAAACTTCATCCAATGGATCCTAGCAATATCTGTGCCAGAGACAGCCTTCACATAAATATCGTGAACACCAACAGCATTGGCATTTACCGGCCAAACTTGCGTTTCATATTGATCCCAGCCATCTGTATTAGCTACGATGAATGTACTGATGATAGGCCCATCTAATGTGTCCATGTGAACCTCGAATTTACCGCCAGTGGACATAGTGGAAAGTCTAGTTTCCAGTGTTTTAAAGCCTCCGCTTAGATTAATTTGATGATATTGCACGTAATCGCCTACTCGAGTAAGACTGACATCGTCTCCCCCATCTGCATCCCTAGAGGCAATCCGAACCGCCCCTGAGATTGAAGAATAGCTTTCTGCATCTAAGTTTAATTCCGTTTCCATAATGATCTCAGGTGCCCAATTCGTTTCATCATGACTTCGATCCCCATTGGCACCGATAACGAAATAAATGACATCACCGGCATCCACATGAATATTCGATCTCACACTTGGTATAACATCTTCTGAAGTTACTTCCGAGCTCCAAAGCTTCATAGTATTCTTATATATTTGTGCCTCGACACCATTTCCACTTGTATCTAGCTTGTGAATTACTCCCGAAATCTGAATATTCCCCGACCGTGGAGCAACCCATTTCTTTACAGCATCGATCGTGTTATCTGGTTGAAATGATGTGGCGTTCACAAATGGGAACCCTGCTGGCTCCGTCCATTTTGGTGAATCTGATTCAATGTACTGTGATAAAAGCGAATACGTTGTACCGGCTTTCTTCATACTGAACCAACCATCTGTTCCCTGGACAGAAGTGAAAGATCCACTTGCAGAATGCTCCGTAGTTGCAGGTAAGGAAGTCGGGGCCGGTCTTGGTATTACCTCAACTGGAGGTACCTGGACCTCGTTCGAAATCTGATATTTGTCATCTAAATAGTGCTGAATTGTTCCTCGATCAGCATCGGAAAGTACGTGTCGATATACAGCGATCTCCGAGATATCCGCATTCAGCGTATTGTACCAATAGCTTCTTCCAATTGCGTAAGCTGCATACATCTTTAATGATTTGTTGGCTTCTGATGTGTTATCTCCCACCAGTTCACCATTGATGTAAGATTTGACTGTTCCCAAAGTCGAGTCAATTGTCACAATTAAGGTGGCATAACTCGTCGAGGCTTGCGATATCCTCGCATTGCCTTGCTCTCCGCTTACAAGCAACCCTCCTTGACCCCAGTCCTGCGTTAATCCAAAAGCTCCATTGTTCATGGATTGATCATGCCAATAGTCTGTTCCAAAGAAGCCTTGACCATGACCTGGAGTCAATTCATTTTGTTTCACGACGGCAACGATGGAACTGCTCCCCGTATAAGGGGTATCTAACGTTTTCATCAAATAAGGGGTGTTTCCAAAACCTGCCTCGAACTTAATCGCTGGTTTGTTGTTTGCGGTGTATTCCGCATCTGTAACTACCATAGGTTGAAGAGCTGGGTCATCCTGTGTCACATGATTACCGTTCCCCGATTGATCTTCCCATGCAGACACTTTATGTGTTTCTGCATTAGCAATAACTCCAGCATCTGCCCTTAACCATAAATTTAACCCATCAGTTGGAATTGTTATTTGCGGTGGTGGTGTGACCCCATAAATGGCATATTTATTGTTCAAATAATGTTCAATTAACGCTCGGTCAGAATCTGAAAGTACATTTCGGTAAACTGCAATTTCAGTAAGGTCTGCATTCACGCTGTTATACCAATAGCTTCTTCCGAGTAGGTAACTAATGTAGGTGTTTAATTCTTTATATTTGACATCCGTTGCATTGCTTACTAATTGTCCATTTACATAGGATTTTACCGTTCCCGCAGCGGTATCTACCGTAACACTAATAATTGCATATTCGGTTGAAGCATTTGATACTCTTGCATTCTTGCCTTCACCACCAAGGAACAGTCCTCCTTGATCCCAGTCTTGGATTAGCGCAAATGATCCATTGTTCATATCTTGACCATGGAAAGCATCCGTCGCAAAGAACCCTTTTCCTCCTCCAGGAGTCAACTCGTTCTGTTTGACAACAGCGACAATTGAGCTATCGCCTGTATAAGGGGAATCTAGTGTTTTCCTAAGGAATGGCGTGTTCCCCACACCCGCTTCGAACTTAATGGCTGGCTTGTTATTCGTGGTATATACGGCATCTGTAACAACCACAGGCTGTAACGCTGGATCATCCTGCGTGACATCGTTACCATTGCCTGATTGGTCGGCCCAAGCAGAAACCTTGTGAGTTACTGCGTCAGCCGTTACACCTTCGTCGGCTTTTAACCATAAATTCAATCCCTGCGAAGGAATTGGGAGTGCTGAAACTGCATTGGCATTAACGATCATTTTCGGATATAAAGACATTATTATCATGGCAATTATGAGTACACTGAGCATTCTTCGAATGCTGCCATCACTCAGCCGTTTCAAATAGGCATATAACTTCATTGTCATTTTCCTCTCAATATTGGAATTGAGCTATCCTTTAAGTCCTGTCGTCACAACGCCTTCTACCAGAAAACGCTGACCCGTGAAAAAAGTAAGTAATACAGGAACCATGAAAATAATGGAAGCAGCAGCAGCAACTTGCTGAATGATAATATTGACATTCGCCGGTTGCGTATAACCAACGGTTACTAAAGCCGAAGCTAAGGGATATTTTGACTCACTTAGAAACATAAACGGATTAATAAAATCGCTCCAAGTACCCTGAAAACCTAGGATTGCGACAGTAGCCATAATTGGGAATGACAATGGGAGAAATATGTTCCAATAGGTACGAAAGATAGAACATCCATCTATTCGTGCTGCCTCTTCAAGTTCTTTGGGGATCGTTGAAAAAAACTGTCGGTACAAAAAGATAAAGAAGGAAGAGCCGCCTAACCCCCAGGCAATAAACGGAATATACGTATTTAGCATGCCGAATTTATGGAATAGAATATAAGTTGGAATTTGCGTTACAATACCAGGAAGCATCATTGTGGATAACACAACCATAAACAAGATTCGTTTCCCTGGCGCTTGAATTCTTGAAAATGCGTAACCCACTAACCCACTGCTGAAGGTTGTTGTGAAAAGCGAAATGGCACATAAGATAAGGGAGTTTTTGAAATATTTCCAGAATTCGATCATCGTGACGGCAAACTTATAATTTTCTAAATGAAATCCATTCGGAAAGAAACCAGGGATTGCAAACCAAGGATTGAGTGAATTCGAAATGGTTAAATAGAATGGCACAAAAAACACGAGTGATAGAAACAGTAGTAGCCCGTATACAATAAACTTATCTTGCAGTTTCGCTCCAGCATTTTCCATGATTATCCCTCCTGATCCGTTTCGTAATAGACCCAATATTTACTCGTAGTAAAGATAACAAGTGTAATCAATAGAATAACGATAAACATGACCCAGAGTAAGGCCATCCCATAGGCGAATCGTTGAAAGGAAAAAATTTGTTGAAACGCATGCACGGCTAAGAAATAGTTAGGTCGAATCGGTGCATCTAGTAATTTGCTTCCTGTCAAAAGAATCGGTTGAATATACATTTGTAACGAGCCAATTAATCCCATCACGATATTAAAAAAGATGACAGGCGTCATGAGTGGCAATGTAATGTTCATGAAGCGTTTATAAGCAGTAGCGCCATCAATGGATGAAGCTTCGTAAAGCTCTTTCGAGATTCCTTTTAACCCTGCTAGATTAATTAATATTCCGCCTCCAGCTCCCCACAGCATCATGATAAAAAGAGACAATGTCGCATGATCATAGCCCAACCAATCTACTTTAGGCAGATGCATAAACATGAGAATATTATTAATAATCCCGTCTTGCTTAGCAAACATAAAGCGAAAAATTAAACCTATAGATACAACCGGAACAATGGATGGTAAATAAAATAAGGTTCGAAAAATCCCTAATCCGCGTACCTTACGATTCAAAAGTAAGGAAAGCATGAGCCCTATTACCGTGGAAAGCGGCACATAAATAATAGAAATGAATAATGTTCGACCTAAAGCGTACATGGCATCAGAATCTGTAAATACATTCTTATAGTTATCAAACCCAACCAATTTTAAATGTGCAAAGTTAAACCCTACATAATTGGTGAAACTTAAATAAAGCCCATATAGCAACGGATATAGTCCAAAAAGTAGAAATACGATAAACCAAGGTGATATCATTATATAGAAAGCAGTTATACGACGTGTTCTTTCGCTAGCGTTTGTATTCGTTTTCGCTTTAAGTCTAAATGGGGCAGCAATGGCAGATAAATTCATAGAATGGTTTACTCTCCTTTTTAGTCTGAAGGGAGAGTTCATATTGCACTCTCCCTTCAGACTTTATTTAGCTGAGCTTATTTATTACCTGCTGCATTCTTGCCTTCTTCAATCATCTTGTTCGCGTCTTTCGTTAGAGAAACAAGAACATCATCGATCTTCGCTTTTCCAAAATAAACTGGGGTCAATTGCTTCTGGAGAAGTGCATTCCCATTTAGTAAATAAGGGTTGATTTCAATAAATTTATCACTGTATTTCAACTCGTCTTGAAGGACATTAAACGCTTGCTTATCAAATGCAGTCGCTTGAGGCAGTAAAGGGAGCAAATGCTTCAGCGCAGGAACACCATATCCGCTTTTTGCACGTTCTTCGGCTGGCTTGCCCCCAAAGAACCATTCGTAAACAGTCCATGTTTCATTCGGATGTTTGGAAGCTTTGTTAATAATAGCCCCTGTTGCCGTTCCGGTCGGGGAAACTCGCTTTCCACCATCTGCAATTGGCGCAGGAATCATCGCAAAATCATCTAAATGTGTTTTTGCTTTCTCATCACCGCGCAACATGCCAGAGAACCAATATCCTGCTTGGAACATTGCTGCTTTCTCGGCTAAGAAGACCTCGCCGCCCCAGCCTGCTTTGTCTTGATTGATTTGGTTTGGACCGTAATTTCCTTTTACCGCATTCACCCATTCTTCCAAAGATTGTTTAACCTCAGGCTTGTTAAAATCAATTTTATTGAAGTTATCCGACGATAAGGAAACACCTTTACCAAGAAGATAAGTCATGAGAGATGGCATGTCTGCTTCCGTTTTCACTAAGGTAGCTAAACCATACTGTGAAATGGTATCCCCTTTTGTTATGGTCAACTTTTTAGCTATTTCGAACATCTGACTCCATGTCATCGGTTCTGTATCACTTGGGAATGGAATGTTCGCGGCTTTAAACATTTTTTTGTTGTACCAGATGGAAAAATCCGGAGAAAAATCTTTCGGTAATCCATAAATAGGACCCTTACCTTGCGTTTTCCCATCAAATCTAAACACATCAACAGTGGAAACTAAATCATCTTTTTTAATAATGGTGCTTTTCTCGATGAACGGTGTTAGATCCATGGCAACCCCACGAATGACATATGAGGGAATATCATTTACACCACTGATACGGATAATATCTGGCGCTTCTCCAGTTGCAAGCTGAGCTGCAAGCTTCGTCGAATCGGTATCGACCCGTTGAATTTTGATATTCGGATTGGCCGTTTCAAAATCTTTAATTTGATCTTTCGTAATTTCTCCGTCATTCATGTTGAAATTAACAGTCACTTGACCACTACTAGCGGGAGAAGCTTTAGGATCAGCAGCCTTTGCAGTCGCCGAAGCTGGTGTTTCGCTGGCTTTAGAATCAACTGCTTTGGACCCGCACGCTGATAATGTCAATACAGTGGAAAGACTAAGAACAACAAGCACCGATAATTTTTTAATCATATTTGACCTCCATAATCTATAGTGGGGTACGCTTACTCCCTTATGAAGAGTATACTAATTGCTTATATCTCCCAACAATCGGGTAAAAATACGATTTTTATGGTTTTATTACGATGTCCTATTTACATTCGTCTTTAGTGGAATTTTCATGGTAACCTTGGTTCCTTTCATAGGTGAGCTTGAAATGTCCATAGAAGCATCATCTTGATAAAACATTTGAAGCCGTTGGTATACATTTCTTAGACCGATTCCGCCTTTTACTTCCCCATGATCTAATTGATCTTCCAAGCTTCTTTGGATCTCATGATTAACTTGTACGACTGTCTCTTTATCCATACCAATTCCATTATCTGTCACTTCAATACACATTGTTCCCTCTAGCTCAGTAATTCGAATCCCGACAAATCCGCCTTCTTCAAAGCCTGACAAGCCATGTTTCAAACAATTTTCAACGATCGGCTGTAAAATTAATTTCACTACTAGATACTTTGTTAGATGATCCGGTACATTCACCTCAAATGTAAATTGCTCGCCAAACCTTATTTTTTGAATCGATATATAATTATGGACGTGATTTAATTCTTTTTCTAACGATTCCATACCCGTCCCTTCACTAATGCTGTATCGAAATAAGTCGGATAGTGCACCCACGATTCGGCTGATTTCATTTTTCCCGTCTCTTAGACTGCGCATATTAATCGCCTCAAGTGTATTATAGAGAAAATGAGGATTAATTTGCGCTTGCAACATTCTTAACTCTGCTTCCGTTTTCAGAGCAAGCAATTTATTTTCTCTCACTTTATTGTTTACATTCTCTTGGATCACTTGATTGAGCTGTTCTATCATAAAATTATAGCTTTGAATAATTTCTCCAATCTCATTTTTTCCTTGATAATTGACGCGATGACTAATATCTCCTTCTCCTACTAACACCATCGTACGTTTTAATTGCTCAATAGGCTTGATTAGGAACGAACTAATGACGTAGGCAATTATGATCGATAAAATGAGAATTAAAAGAATAGTAAATAAAAAGCTATAGTAATACTGTCTGTTTTTATAAATAATTTCTTCATTCGAGAATTGCAAATGTAATGTCCATTCGGTATCAGGTATCGCATTTGACCATGTCACCGTATGATCCATTCGTTCAGTTGAAAGATGATCGAAGGTAAATATCGACTTCATATTCCCATCATCAATTATTAATTTGGAGTCAATCGGGCTAATTTCATCAAAAATAGACGTCTTCGGAACAAGTAATAAATAACTTTCAGTTAACAGTCCATTGTGAACGAACTGAACTTTTTTGAGAAGCGCCATCGTCGTTTGTCCGTAAATATCTGTATAATCGGAAATCCAATAAGGGCGTTGTTGATTTTTCAACATTTCAGGATCAATTTTAAATATATCAAGATTATTAGATAAAATGGAAGAATACATACTTTTCCCTGTAGGCTCAAATAGAACAAAATAATTCACTTCGTTTAGCCCAGGGAACATGGAAATACTGATGGAATCAGGTGTTGCCGCTGTATAACTTGTGAAAGATTCCAACACTTGTCTAGTCGTTAAATATTGCTGCAATTGCTCACTTACGGATAGTTGATTAATTAAATTTTGTAGATAATTCACTTGATTTTGAAAAGTGAGCGCCGTGTACTTACCTATTTCACTTAGTGATGAGTCGATTTGGTTTTGAACGGTTTTGTTATAATAATAAGAATATAATACGCCGCCAGAGATCGTTGGCAGGATCACAACAAATGAAAATAAAATGATAAGATTATTTCGCAGAGAAATCGTATGAAATCCTTTTTTAAGCCAGTCTACTGCTATTGACTTAAGAACAAGTTCATTCGTTCGGGTCTGTTCCTTCATTTTGCTGGAAAGCGCATAATAGGGATTAAACAGCTTCTTAGAATAGTAAATACTAATGATAAGGGTCAAAATAATAATGAATATGAACATAATGATAAACATGTCCAATAACGGTGTATTTCTCATCTCTAATGAGCTTGTATGCCTAGTAAACACAACGGAATATGGATATGGCGTTAATTTTTTAGTTATTTGCTCACAACCCTCGCAAGTTTGCATTCCATCCTTTGAGGGATACGTCCAAATCTCTTGCTGTTTACCATTGACTATAGAAAATTGATTCCCCATGGATTGATTTTGGGGCAGCCCATTACCAATGAAATCAGGATTTAATACGATAATGATTAAGACACCGTTAATATTGCCATTAGATAAAATTAATTTATTCGCAATATCTTGCTTAAAAGTATCAATCTCCGCAGCCGTTTCTTTATTTACTATATTTAGCTTATCTATCTGATCAACCTGCAGTTCTTTAGGCAAATATTTGGTTAATCGATTGTTATCTTGTAGAAATAATGGACTTAACTTAATCGCTTGCAACATATCCATTCGAATATCCCGCATCTCATTGAATTGGTTATTCGTTGTATCTTTGTAATAGGATACTTGGTTCGAGTCACTACCAATGAAGTAGATTCTTTGAACCATCTGTGGAGAAAGTAGTAGCGCATTCATTTTACTTAGCAGCTCTTCTTTTTTTATCGTTACCGTCCTTTCATCCCTTACATTCATCGAAGCCCGGAAAAAGCTGCTAAAATCAGGTGTTTGCATTAACTGAAATAAATCATTAATGGCCCCTAGCTGGGTCAACGTATTCTTATAAAATTGATTAATAACATTGTTTTTATTTTTTTCCTGAATAATGTCATTCATATTATTTAAATAAGCTAACCCTGTAAAGACGAGTACCAATTGAACAACAATGGATAACAAAACGCAAATCATAATAATTCGTTTGCGGGTAGGGCTAAGTTTACTAAATTGAATAAGAAAAGCCATTTCATCACCCAACCTTAGCGTTCTTCTTAATCTGGTTTGCTCCGATACTCTAATGGCGTTTTCCCTGTATATTTCTTAAATATTTCTGTAAAATACGTCTGGTCCGAGTAGCCGGTCATTTCAACAATTTCGTAGACTTTGTATTTAGCATCTTTCAAAAGTTCAACTGCTTTATTCATGCGTTGTTTGGTTAAATATTGGATATACGATTCCCCCGATACTCGAAAAAGCATACTTAGATGACTAGGGGTAACAAACACATGAGCAGCAACTTCTTTTAATGTAATACTGCGTTGGAAGTTGTTATTAATGTATTGTTTACATTTTTGAATAATCACGGAATCTTCTTTCTTATCTACAAAAACATAATTAGGAATATTGATATGACTACGAGAAGCTGATTCTTCCGTATCCACATTTCCCTTATGATGAACAATCGTATCCTCTTCCAGCGTTTGAACTAGGAGACGTGATGCCGAATCGTATGAACAATGAATATTGACAACTTCCTGTGCTCCAGTGCCGACTGCAATTGAAATCGTCGAGCGCAATAATCCTGTAACTTTGCGAATTTCTCGTTTAACTTGAACCCATTCAGACTCAGGGATTTCTTTCTTAGCGAGTAAATAACACTCCGCGTTTTCTGGATTTACTACATGATAGCCGTGCTCCTTCTTATCCCACACATCATTCAAAATGTTATCAAGCGAGAACGTAATTAACTTCATATTTTTTTCACTATATTTTTCTTTTTGTAAAGAGATACGATCTAGTCGAATGACAGCTACTACATAATCAGAACTATCTAAGATCACTTCTCCTTCCGACGCCCGTTGTTCCATTTCATCCAAAGATATTTGATTGTTAAGGAGCTGTACAATAAATTCTTCTCTCAAAAATTTTGTTAATATCATTTCTTTCCTGAGCAATACTGCTTTTCTAAGTTCCTCTTGTTTGACGGCATCCATTTTGCTAACTAGACGTTCAAACGTTTGGAACAAGGACTCTAATTGTGTCGGCTTTAACAAATAATCAACTGCCCCCATTGCTACTGCTTTTTGGGCGTAACTGAAATCGCTATAGCCTGATAAAATAACAATTTTAATAAAAGGATACCTCTCCACTAACAAATTCATCAGTTCAATGCCATCCATAAATGGCATGCGAATATCTGTCAGTACAATGTCGATAGAATTTTCGGATATGAATTGCAGCGCCTCTAACCCATGTGAAGCGCTTCCAATTGCGCGAATACCTAACTCATTCCACTCTACTGTTGATAAACCTTCCCGAATTTCTTTCTCATCGTCGACAATAAGCAAATTATAAATGGTAAACACTCCCTTCCTATCTTCCAAAAAAGTATACTATGTCGATGTTCAAGACAGCAATAGAAACCTGATACTCGGTGAACCTTTTGGATTCTATATCATTCGTATAAAAGATTTACATATAGGAAAAAACATTAGATGACAAAACAAAAACAATTTAGAAGAATATCAAAAGAAACGAGTGATTGTATGTATTATTATAAAGAAGAACTAATTAATCAAATTGTTCCTGACCAACCAGACCCAGCAGCTGTTTACTATTAAAGAGTAATTTGTATCCGCTTACATTTATAGTGACAGTTCACGTATGACATGACTATCGCCTCAAATCTCGGCAGAGTCTGCGCTCCTTATTATTCAATAACTTTGCTCCCCAGTAAATTTATTCCTGTTTTAATTCTTTCTTACATCAGAACTATACAGTAATTGGGGATAATTAATTAGTACCATTTTCTTCTAGTATCCTGCTTACATGTATTACAAAATTGCTGTTAGCTGAGAAGGCTGCCGTTCTATTGTTGACGGCCGCCTTCTCTTGATGTCAATTGAGCTATAGTTATCCGTCCCTCAGTATTAAGGTTTTATCTAACGAATACTCATTCATTCGCAGGATTTCATCACTTTGGAATATAGCGGCCGTAAGGATATTAAGTTATCACGACCGTTAGTTACTCTTTTTAGGCATACGGGAACAGAGGAACAGATGGAATATTTCCCCACATCATACTCTACTGCACGTATTCTCCACAATCCCCTGGAGATTGACCATCCCAAGGCTCTACGGGTCGACACCCTAACATTCCTTCGTTACACCTTTCCAAGGTGTGGAGACCGATAGCGTTTAGCGGATGGGTCTGTGCCCTTATGGATAACGAACTCGGTCCTCCGTGCTTTCTTTGTTTGAAGTCCTGCGAATGAATCAATTTACGTTAGTTCGAAGATGTTAGGCAGCCTGAGTATACTGAACGACCGTTTTTTCAGGAGTAAATGACTCCTCGGAATGCACCATGCCGACTAAGATTCGTGCCAGTTTTCCAAGCAATTTAAATATGGACTTCTGTTTACTTATATGTTTAACTTGCACATTATTCTCATGTAATTGCTTAAATACAGGGTTTGTTCCCACTAATGTTAAGGTAGCCAGATACAAATATTTTCGAAGTGTGGAATCTCCTCGTTTGGAGAGTACGATTTGGCCCTTGTGCTTTCCAGACATGCTCTCTGCCAGGTTCAAACCAGCTTTCCGTAGCAACTGACGCCCGTGAGCATACTGCTTCAGATCACCCGCACCTGCCAGAATTGCTGCGATATAGATTGTGCCTAGACCTTTAACGGAGCGAAACTGTTTAGAAATTGGGATCTCACCAAGCAAAGCTGCGATTTCTTGTTCTATTTGGTTCAAAATGCTTTCGATGCGCTCGTATTCTTCTAATAAGCGATGTAGATCCTGTTTGGCCTCATTCAGCGCTACAGTTTCCCCCACGCTCTGAACTGCTTTAGAGAGTAGTTCAGCTGCTTTCTGAATACCCGTGGAGCCTCCAGCTCGCTTCATATATTTTCTCCAACCTGTAATAACTTCTGAAGTAGATTGACCTTTTAAATCCAGCGGGGATGGGAACTCTTTGAGTGTTGCTAGGGATCGTGGACATGTCCAATCTTTAAACACCGAAGTATACTCAGGGAAGCGTATATCCAACCAGCGAACGATCCGATTTTGCATCCGAACACTATTTGTGACCCAAAATTCCCGATCATTCATTAGGGTCCGTAACCTCTGAAAATGAGTTGCTTGTCGGATGTATTCATAGTAATAGCCACGGCTAACAACATCTGCAATAACAAGGGCATCCTTCGGATCACTCTTGGAAGGGCAATTATCTCGGTTTTCTTTGTTTCGTTTCGTCATTGCAGGATTGACTAGAACAACGTTTAGGCCTTTTTCCACAAGCCAGTTAGCCAAACTGTACCAGTAGTGTCCCGTCGGCTCCATGCCAATTATGATGCTCTTTAATCGATGTTTTTGTTGCAAGCCTTCCATCCAACGAAGTAACTTTTCAAATCCTAGGAGTGTGTTTTTGAAGGAAAGGTGCTGGTTTGTAAGGACAATACCTCTAAAATTTGTAGCTTGAGCTACTTGAGTTTCCTTTGCCATATCTATACCCACAACAAGATGTGAAGTGGTAATTCGTTCAATACGTTGATTTTGTCCGTCTGATTGCTTAAACTTCATAATAAGAGCGCCTCCTTGATGGTGTTGGGTATCTACCCGTCGACAAACCCATCATACCGAGGCGCTCCTTTTTTGACAAAGCCCATTTCTTAGGCTATACAGGAATGTTTAGTTGAATAAAGCTGAAGAGAAATTGTATAGTACATTTCGTCCTTTGATACATTCGAATATTCTTCAGGTTTTCCAAGTAACTCGATTATTTCCATCTTATCTTTTCCAATAAGTGTTTGCTCGCCTATAAGATATTGTGCCATTTTTTGGCGAAGACTCCAAGATTCATTAGCCTTTGCTTCAATCCATTTTTCCTTATCGAAAACCAGTACTTTATCGTTTCCACACCCTGTAGTTATCAATAGCGTAAGAAGCATAATAATTCCAAAAAACTTTACATATTGCTTGTCCTTCATCAATACCACCCCCGATATAACCAATATACCAATTCACTTGTTAGTTGAATATTTCCCTTTAGATTAATCCAGCCATCTTAGGGTTGTATGCTGATATATTGAATCTAAAAGAAACTCTTCAAATGTATCATAGAGCTTTATTATCCCCTTCGTACTCCCCTCGTACCATTCCATGACAGGAGGATTATCACCTTCATTTAATTTGAAAAATCTAATTTCATAACCCTGATGCATTGAGAATACAAAAGTGCTATCGGGCAATACTACCGGGTTATTATTTTCTCGAAGTAATTCTTTTGCCTCATCCTGAAGTTCCTTTAGTTGAGAGAAATTAGTATCTGTACCTTGAAATAATCTTCCTGAATAATGGCCGACAGCAAGTAAGTATTAGCGATAAGACTCGGGTAACTTGATTCCCATTTCTTGCTCCAGTAGCTTTATCTCTGCTTCGATACACCCATCAAATGGACGGTCAGTATGTAATTCCTTCTCCTGCAGGAGCTTTATTAAATGATCACTCTTCACATACAAACCTACTTCCTCAAGGGATAATTCATTATTCGGGATGCTCTATAAATCCTCCCCTATTCCACAGAGTAACTTCACAATCCTGCCTTTTAGCTTAAATGGGGCTGCCGTTGGATTCAAAAAAAGAAAGTGCAAAAAGAAAAGAGGATTTGATATATGTGAAAAAATATGCGGTCGTATATTTCAAAAATGTGATGGGAAAGCCCGTGTTTACTTTCGATCTTTAGGTATTCATCGCCCATCTACAAGTGTCTTAAAAATCGAAAACGACTCAAATTTCCAAATGAAAGCTTTCATAAAGCTGGGCTCAAAAAAGAAAATAATCGAGCAGACAATAGATGGATATCAGGAAGCTGCTTTTGTTGTAGGCTCTATTTATAAACTTGAAATAATATGCACCAGAGTCGACGAAGAGGATAAATTCTGCAAAGGTAAATTCGAATTAATGATTCGCTCCTGAGCCAGTTGTTTTTCTTTAATTTGATATGAGTTCTTCCCATGAAATCTTTGATATAATTTAGAGAAGAGAATGTAGGCATATTTGTGTCCTTAGATAACTTATCGCAATATTACGAATTCCACACATGTGAAGTGCTTAATATTGTGATTCAAATTAAATAATGAGATGCGACAGTATGGGCATTGATTATTGTAAGCAAGGTGAAGTCGACTTTCAAATCAACTTCTGTGGTGGAATTGATTTTATCGAAAGAGCGACCTTGTTTTAATTCTTATATTCCTTATTTGGGTTAATCAATAGGCGTGAAATAAAAGCTCTGATTTCTTAGGAATCAGAGCTTTTTGGTATGTTTGCCTAGCAGAGGCGTCCTCTCTATGGGACCTCCATTATAATCATAAGGGGTAAATCGTGACATCAGGAATTTCTTCATGGCTGATTTTTTAAGTTTATTTTGTTGGTTAGCATTTTTCTTAATATCATTTCTGTATGATTTAAATCTTCTTTTTGTTTTTCGATTTCGGCTAGCTTACTATATAACAGCTCAATTTTCTTATCGATCGAAATATCATCACCATTACTGGGTTGAATCTCGTTGATCTCCTTTAAGGAGAAGCCTACAGAATGAACTGTTTTGATCATTAACAGATGCTCGATAACATCGGATGAATAATTTCTATAATTGTTATCATCTCTGTCTATATATTTTTCAGAAAGCAGACCTTGTTTCTCGTAAAACCTGATTGTTGACACGGCTAATCCAGTTACCTTGGAAACTTCACTAATTTTCATGAGGGCACCTCAAAATTTTGTCTTGACCTTAAACATTACTTCATAGTTTATGATGCTAGCAAATAGCATAGGAGTCAATACTAAAATAAGAAGATTGGTGGTAGCTACAATGTACAATGAGAAGCACGAAACACGGGCAGTTGTATTGGGCGGGGGAGGAGTTACCGGAATAGCCTGGGAGATCGGGATGTTAACAGGCTTGCTCCATGCAGGGATCAATTTAGCAGATGCTGACGCGATTATTGGAACATCTGCTGGTTCATTTGTTGGCGCTGCACTGGCATGTCAATATGATCTAACTAAACTTTATGAATCTCAGTTAGTGCCAAATACCGCTGAAGTCAATGTTTCAACTGACATTTTAACTAAGTTTCTATGGATTAGGGCGGTTCTCTTGGGTGGGAGCAATCCTAAAAAGATAGGAAAAATGTTTGGAGATATTGCTAAAAAACACCCCTCTAAAGTTACACAAGAAATACGTCAATCCGTTGTAAAATCAAGGCTTGTGACAACCGAATGGCCGTCCAATTTAAATGTGACTGCAATCAATGCGGCGACAGGTGACCTTCATATATTGAATAAGGATTCGGGAATTTCTCTGTTGGAGGCCGTATCTGCAAGTGGTGCTGTTCCAGGAATATGGCCGTTTATAAGCTTTGGCGGACAAGACTGGATTGACGGTGGGATGGTATCAAGCACGAACGCTCATTTAGCAAGCGGTTTTAATAAAGTCATTGTGTTATCACCCATGCCTAAGAGACACGGGTTTGTTCCAGGTGTTAAGAATGATGTAGCGGAATTGCAAAAAAGTGCAAAGGCCTCTCTAATTATACCGGACGGAAACAGCATTGTAGCCATGGGGAAAAATCGTTATGATCCAAGCTATGCACCATCATCGGTAAAAGCCGGATACGAGCAAGCTATACAAGAAGCTTCGAGTATCCGTGAAATCTGGGAATGATTTTTCCAAAAACGAAATAGATTCTTGATATAGATTTAGTTGGGAAAAAGCAGCAGTCACAGTTGATTCTCGACAGCTGCTTACTCAGTTCGGAATCCACATTGCAAACCGCGATCACTTATAGGGCCATAAATAATATAAAAGGCATCCCAATACGCATTCTGCGGCAGCCTCATTTTGTTGTTATTTAACTAACGTTACCCGATAGCGTAATGATCGTTACTAATATCTTTGAGCACTATGAGCTTCAAATAAAATGTTCCGCGCATCCCTTATGAAAGTATAAGCTCATTAATCCATATATTGCTCGTCTGGCTCATGTAAAGCTGCAGCCAAGATTTTCTCTGCGACCATTTCAGGAGTGTCTGTTGGAGAAGAAGATCCTTGTCGCTGTTGCTCGCGAGCTCCTAGAGCGTTTTTACCAAAATCCGTTGCCGTTGAGCGCGGATAGACGGTAACTACACGGATTTGATCTGAGGCTAATTCATCTCGAGCTGTATCTGAAATCATGTTCAAAGCAGCTTTGGTTGCAGCATAGGCGCCCAAGCCAGCAATATGCATCTTGGAAACCACCGAACTTATATTGATGATCAGCCCTCCCCCTTGCCCTCTCATGACAGGGATCGCAGATTGCATAGCTGCTAACGGCCCTAACACATTAAGGTCGAGGATCTTGCGGAAGTCATCAGGATTTAGGTCAGCGACCTTGCCAACTACAGCTTGTCCTACGTTATTGATGAGCACATCTAGGCAGCCAAAGCGGCGAACCGTTTCCTCAATGACTCCTTCTACTTGCTTAGGATCACTCACGTCAGCCGGCATAGCGACAGCGTCAATACCCTGGCTATGCAATTCCTTGGCGAGATGATTTAGTGCATCGGCAGATCGAGCTACCAGTGCTAATTTAGCACCTACAGTGGCAAAGCATCGTACTGTGGCTAAGCCGATACCAGCGGATGCTCCAGTAATAAGAACGACCTTGTCACGAATTTCCATAATAACTGTTCCTTTCTTGGAGGAGATTAGCCAAACCGGTTCTGTGAAGAAGCGGTCCAGCAGTCCTAAAAAATAAGCAAGATTCAAATTGCTCTGCTCTTTTCATCTCTAATGTTACAGTTGGAGAACTTGATACGGAAGTTCAAATAAGTTAGCATGGTATCAACCATTGGTTTATGCAACAGGAGGTTCTTTGAATGAACGAACAATTGAACACTTTTATTCAGGTCGTACAGTCCGGTAGCTTCTCAAAGGCAGCTGAGAAATTATTTGTTTCTCCAACCGCTGTGATGAAGCAAATGAATCTATTGGAAAAACATGTAGCTATGCCTCTTTTGATCCGTACTAACCATGGAATTGAACTCACCAAAGCTGGAAAATCCTTTAGCAAGGATGCGGTATTTATGGTGCAGTATTTCCAAGAAGCTCTGTTACGTATGCGTCAATCCGCACAGTCAAATCAGCTTGTAATTCGCGTGGGAACCTCTATGCTTAATCCCTGCAAGGTTTTGTTGGATATGTGGAATGAAGTCAGCGACCAATTTCCGCAGTTCAAAATCAATATCGTGCATTTTGAGGATGATTCACATACACTCCCAACCACTTATCGTACTATTGGCAAACACTTTGATTTCATTGTAGGGCCAACCATTACAGAGAACTGGAAGGAATATTTCCGAGTTTTTGAGTTGGGAAGTTATCGCTTTTGCTTTGCTTTATCTCGCAACCATCGGCTGGCTTCTAAAAAAACAATGTCTGTCAAAGATTTGTATGGAGAGCAATTGGCTGTAGTAAACGGTGGAGGAAGTGATGTAATTGATGAAATTCGTGATTTTTTGATAAGGAACCACCCTAAAATCCGAATTAAAGATATTCCGCGCCTTTATGATATTGATGTATTCAATCGATGTGAGGAAAGTGGTGTTGTCTTACTAACATTGGATGTATGGGCAGATATTCATCCATCCTTAGTGACAATTCCAAGCGATTTGGACTTCACAATACCTTATGGTTTGCTATATCCCTTACATCCTTCCGAGGATGTCAATCAGTTTCTAGAAATCATTAAGGAGATGCAATCTCAACATAGTTAACCGGTAGGTTAAGAGAGAATACGATATTAGACTGACCAAAAAAATGAAACAGCGGCGGACCAAGACCTGAAAAATAAAGTCTTAGACTGCCTCTGTCCTTACTGAAGTAACGATCTTGGCTAGCGAATGATGTAAGTCTAGTCAATCTTGTTTCTACTATACTGTTCTCTTACGATCTTCATTTGAGTAATATGACGCTTGGCATGCTGACACAAGAAATAAATATATTGGTAAACATCAATCTTTCCGAGATTGTTTACAGTCATCATCGTTTTATATAGAATGCCTTCCCCGTTTGGTATTTCTCTAAGTATTTCTTTGCACTCATTTATTTGTTCTTCCATGATTCTTTTAATTTCGGATATTTTTTTATCTCCCGCCGGTTCCATATGTTCAGGCCGTATCCAGTCAAATGATCTATGTTTATCAATTTGGTCGAGCTCCTCTAAATTGTACTCATAGGTAGAAACAGCCTGATCCAGGTTTACCTTACTTGCTAAATCCTTGGCCTTTTTCGTACCTTTACTAATCAATATTAACAAGAAGTGACTAGTCAGTGTCACATGTTCTAATATTTCTTCAATGCTCCAACCTACTTCAGGTTTAAAATTAAGCAGTTCGGGTTCTGATTCGAACCATGTATAGTAGTCAATCAAGACTTTCGAAAGTTCATGTTCAACAAACTGTATGGCCTTCTGAACTGTCATAAGTTTCCCCACCTTAGAATAGGATCAAGTTCTTAGCTAATATTAAAAATTCCTATCGCGCTGCAAAGCCAGTGCACATCACCATACTAACACATACTGGAAGTAAACTGCCCTTAATGCCCATTACAATTCATAAACAAACAGGACAGGTGCTCTTCTAAAGAGCACCTGTCCTGTTTGTTGGTCTGTTTGGTAATTTTTAACACCTTGTTTTATCCCATGTGCCTGGTGGTGATGACGTCATATTCCTTGATGTTTACTATTGTAAATTCGACTAACTAACTCTATTTTCCACTAACACACTTTATTTTCCACTAACGATCTTTATTTTCCTTGATCATGATGAAGATGATGACAGCAACATATGAAGCAAAATCAACACCTTCCGTTACTAATATGGTTCTCTCTCAATCCGTTAGTGAACATCAACTTCATATTTCTAATTAACTACTAATGTAAATTCATAAAACCCTACGATTTCCCGTAGGGCAACTAACCTTTAATATATTTAATGAACCAACCGTCCATCCCGAAACCGCACAACACGCTTCGCCTGCTCCGCAACCTGCCGATCATGCGTGATCAATATAATCGTCCGCCCCTGCTCGTTCAGCCGTCTAAATATATCCATGATCTCGACGCCTGTTTTCGAATCTAATGCTCCCGTAGGCTCATCCGCCAAGATGATTGGCGGATCTCCCGCCAGCGTCCTAGCTATCGCCACACGTTGCTGCTGCCCACCAGAAAGCTCCGACGGAAAATGCTTTCGACGATCCAACAGATCAACACCTTCTAGCGCTTCCAAAACCAGCGGCTCCCGCTGTTTCCTCGTAAGCCCGCGATAAATCAATGGCAATTCCACATTTTCATAAGCATTCAATCTCGGCAACAGGTTAAAATTCTGAAAAACAAATCCAATCTTCGTGTTCCGAATTTCAGCCAATTGTGAATCCTTCAGCGAGTGAATCTGCTTCCCATCGAGCACATACAGACCTTCATCTGAAACGTCCAAACATCCGATGATGTTCATCAGCGTGGACTTTCCTGAGCCCGAAGGGCCCATAATAGCGACAAATTCGCCTAGCGCGATGTCCATCGAAATGTCATCCAGCGCTCGAATGGTCTCGCCGCCCATGTGATAAAATTTGCTCAGGTGCTCAATTTGAATTAAGGCTGTCATTGTCTTCGCCTCCATTATTTGATGCCAAATGAATGAAGAATGCGATGCCATTCAAATGAATTCCACTCTTTTACCGCTTCGCCTTATAAAATTCATGATAGAGCTTCATGAGCGCCCGCTTCTCAATACGCGACACATAGCTACGCGAAATCCCCAGCTCCTTCGCGATCTCCCGCTGCGTCCGTTCCTCGCCGCCAAGCTCCAAACCAAACCGACCGACAACAACTTCCTTCTCGCGGTCGTCCAAAATCTCTAAATTTTTATATATCTTCGACTTCTCGATCTTTAACTGTACCGCATCCACCACATCGTCCGCCTCACTGCCGAGGATATCGATGAGCGTAATCTCGTTCCCCTCTTTGTCCGTTCCAATAGGGTCATGCAAGGATACATCTTTCCGCGTTTTCTTCAAGGAGCGCAGATGCATCAAGATCTCGTTCTCAATGCAACGTGCTGCAAAAGTCGCCAACTTCGTGCCCTTATTCGGCGAGAAAGATTCGATAGCTTTGATCAGGCCAATCGTTCCGATGGAGATCAAATCTTCCAAATCTTCTCCAGTGTTATCGAATTTTTTTACTATATGCGCGACCAATCTCAAATTGTGCTCAATCAACTTATTCCTAGAGTGATCATTACCTTCTGCCATAAGTCTCAGATGTAATTCTTCTTCTGCCTCGGTAAGTGGTTGAGGAAACGCATTATTTTTGACATAGGATACAAGCAAGGTTAGCTGCTTAATTAATACGGCTATTGCGCTAAACAATCCAGGCATTCCAGCCACCCCCTTCAGTGTTAGCGGATCTTAGCTGTTCGGAAGTCTCCGCTTTGAGCTTAGTATTAGTCTATGTAGGTGGGAGCCTAGAAGTGCCTGTACGTAATAACTTACTTGAAGAGGTCATTTTGAACTTGTTCTTCCTCTACCCAACTTGCATTCATGAAATTTGGATGGGAAAAATCGTGTTAACGGTTGTACCCCGCCCTTGCTCACTTTCTATAAACATGGTACCTTTGTGCGCTTCTATAATGTTGTAACACACCATTAATCCCAAGCCTGTCCCCTTCTCCTTCGTAGTAAAGAAAGGTTGACCAAGTTTAGCCAACTGTTCTTTGGGAATACCATTCCCCTGATCGATGAAACGGATGAATAGTTTTTCAGGAGTTTCTTCACTATGAATAGTTAAATTCCCTCCATTAGGCATTGCTTCGATGGCATTTCTAATAATATTAATAAACACCTGTTTTAGTTGATTTGGGTCACAGCTAATTGGCGGCATATTTTCTGTAAATTCATTAACGATAAGTACACTATTACTAATTGCTTGTGCTTGTAAAAGAATGATTACGTTATCTATTAGTATTTTTATATGATTGGGCTTCATATCTGAAATCGAGGGTTTTGATAACAACATGAACTCGTTGACAATTAAGTTTATGCGATTCAGTTCCTCCAACATGATTGTAAAATAGGGGTCACTATACTTACTTTTTAGTAATTGTGTAAATCCTTTAAGAGCAGTTAATGGATTACGTATTTCATGGGCAACGCCTGCAGCTAATTGTCCAATCGTCGAAAGTTTTTCGGTTCTTTCTAATAATTCTTCGTTTCTTTTCCTTGCAGAGGTATCCCTTATTACACTTTGTATAACTGCCCGCCCCAAGAAATTAAACGCCTCTACACTAGAAATTTCAGTTGCAATGTTTTCTCCATCGATACGAATTAATTCAATCGGAACAAATTCTAGGTAGTTATCTTTATCTTTATCTCCTACTGCGAGAAGACGACGTTTTACTATGGCATGGTAATCATGATGAATAAAGTCAAAAATGGATCTTCCGATCATTTCCTCTTGAGAATCCGCACCAATCAGTTTAATAGCTGCTCTATTTAAGAAAATAAGAATTTCCTCGCTATGTACGATTATGGGTTCGGGAGAAATCTCAACCATGCGTCGATAACGGTGTTCACTCCTGTGAAGCAAAGATGGTTTCGGTGTACAATTGAGACTCCTTCTTCTATGCTGATTTCGATGCCTAGGATTGATTCTCATAGTTAATTTCCTTCTTAGTACTTAATTTTAGAAATTATGAGGGAATATCTCCCTTTTCCTACTTATAGCATAGAGAATAGCACTTGATGAATCTCACCAAGAGACGCTTGCTTCTCAACCCCTCCGGTCTCGAAAGCGACCCTAGGCATACCGTATACAATCGAAGATTTTTCATCCTGACCGATGGTCCTTGCACCTCTTCGCCTCATGGCGAGCAAACCCTTCGCTCCGTCATACCCCATTCCTGTCAAAATAATCCCGATCGCCTGCCCGCCTGCTTCTTTGGCTACAGATTCGAAAGATTTGGTTGATCGCTTCTAACGAGTACCCGTTGAACTTCTCACAGTCTAAGATCACAGTCTCATTCCCATTAGAGGGTCATTCATTTCCTGCTCTGTCATTCCTGTGCTCCTTAGACGCCTCTATAATTTGCAAATAGCAAAGAATCGATAATAAAAACCCAGAAAAAAGGTTACCTAGCTAAATTCTATAGGGCTTTTTCACTACATTAGTAATAATTTTGAGTTTAATTATAATTGTGAAGGTTAATAATGTAAAATACACTAAAAGTTATCATATATAGATTTCAGTCTATCTATTGGAGGGGAAACACGTTGGAGCTACTTCAATTGCAATACTTTCAAACGACAGCTAAACTAGAACAAATTACGAAAGCTGCGAATGAGCTTAACATCACTCAACCTTCACTTAGCAAAACTATTGCTAGACTGGAAGAGGATATTGGCGTTCCCCTCTTTGACCGGCTAGGCCGCAATATTCGTTTGAACGCATATGGCAAAGTGCTCCTTAAGCGGGTAGAACATATCTTCCAAGAGCTTGAAGAAGCGCAACGGGAGATCCAAGATATGGCGGGATTACATCACGGAATCATCAAACTTGCGGTCTCACTAACCAACTTATTACCTGAAATTCTCGGGGATTTTTTGGAACATTATCCGAGTGTACATCTTCGCCAAGTCGTTGAACCAACATCAGTTATGAAGCAGATGCTAGAAAACGGGGATATCGATATGTGTATCACATATGCGCAAATAGAGGGTCCTGATATCGAGTGGAAAGCGTTACGAACAGAAGAGTTACATTTGCTCGTTCCAGATCAACATCCTTTATCCGCACGTGAGAGTGTCTCATTAAAGGAGTTACAACATGAATCATTTATTGGATTACGATCGGACTTTTGGTTCCGGAATATGACGGATAAGTTGTGTATGAAAATTGCAGGATTCACACCTCATACGAATATAGAAGTCGATGAAGTGGATGCCATTCTATTGTTGTTAAAAAAAGGGCACGGCATTACATTTGCCCCCGATTTGGCTTGGCGGTCTAGAATGAACTTAAAACAAAACAAACTCAGAATAACGGATCTTGATGAAAACATGACGTTAGGCTTAGCCTGGTCTAGGAATCACTATTTGTCATTTGCAGCCCAGAAATTTCACGAGTTTGTGCTCGACTACTTCGATAAATCTCGTGCGTAAGCCATCTTGCTTTTCTTTAGGCTGACTAGACAATGCTCCTTGTTCCTCCGTCTTCCATAAATGAAGTAAAAGAGCAGGCTATCGATAAGATAGCCTGCTCTTCTTTTTTGCACAAATTATTTTTAATGGCAGGCGCCAAAGAATATTATGATTCAACTCCCAACACGACGTGTAATGATTGGGTATACCTGCTTCATGGGCACTAGTAGCCTGAGGACCACAATAGTAGTCATTTCCAAAGGAGGCGTAATCCGTATGCGCAACAAAATCGAGTTGGAACAAGCTGCAAAACAAGTCGCTGAACAAAACAGTGCCCCGCCGTTTCTGCACGAGCTGGGTCCTGAGAAGGGCCGTGAGACTGTCGATAAGGTGCAGTCCGAGCCTGTGCACAAAGAGCCCGTAGATATCCAGGATTTGACTATTCAAGGAGGTCCGAAGGACGAGGTATCGATTCGTATCCTGAAGCCAAAGAACGCGCCGGAGCAGCTGCCTGTCATCCTCTACATTCATGGCGCTGGCTGGGTGTTCGGCAACTCGCACACGCACGACCGGCTCATACGTGAACTAGCCGTCGGCTCGCAGTCGGCAGTCTTGTTCGTGAATTACACGCGCTCGCCTGAGGTGAAGTACCCGTTCGCGCTGGAGGAGATTTACGCGGTGCTGGAGTGGATCTCCTCCAGTGGGCGCCCTCATGGCCTCGACGCCAACCGTCTGACCGTCGCGGGCGACAGCGTCGGTGGAAATATGGCTGCCGCGATCACACTGGCCGCGAAAGCACGCAGCGGTCCCGCCATTCACAAGCAACTGCTGTTTTACCCCGTCACGGATGCCTCATTTGAGACGGAATCGTATCAGCAGTTTGCTGAAGGCTATTTCCTACGACGCGACGCGATGCAGTGGTTTTGGGAGCAGTATACGGCCGATCCGCGCCAGTGCGAAGAGGTCACGGCATCGCCGTTGCGCGCCACGATCGAGCAGCTGAGCGGGCTGCCGCCCGCGCTGATCATCACGGGCGAGGCGGACGTGCTGCGCGATGAGGGTGAAGCCTACGCGAATAAGCTGCGAGAAGCCGGCGTACACGTGACTGCCGTGCGTTTCCAGGGCATCATCCATGATTTCGTGATGCTTCATGCTTTGGCGGATACCGCGGCGTGCCGCGGGGCGCTTTTGCTGGCGAACGCATGGCTGCGCGAATGAATGGTGACACCAGAACAGGCTATACGCAAAGTTCCACCTTTCAACTAGTGCAAAACTTTTGCCTGAGAGCAAATTCACACTGAAGTAATCATTCCTATTTTAACGACTCCATTAAAATTGGTTTAAATCAGGCTATTTGGGGTAATTAACCCTATGACACAGTCGCCCGAGGCGGCTTGCTAGCACTCAACTTGCCAGGAGGGATTACCATGAGCAAACATATTATCGGCATATTCAACACGGAAGAAGAAGCGATTCGCGTCATCAACCAATTGAAGGCAGAGGGATTTCACTCGGAGGAACTCTCGGTAATCGGCCGCAACCGCGAAGATCTCGATCACATTGAAGTGGCAACCGCGACCAAAGCAGAAGAAGGTCTTGCAACAGGCGCAGCGACAGGCGGCGTACTGGGTGGGGTGACGGGGCTGCTCGTGAGCATCGGCGCTTTGGCGATTCCCGGACTGGGTCCCATCATTGCGGCTGGCCCAATCGTGGCGATCTTAACAGGCGCAGCGGTTGGGGCAAGTGCAGGTGGACTGGTCGGCGGCTTGGTCGGACTCGGTATTCCCGAGAAGGAAGCCATGTATTATGACGAATATGTTCAAAACGGCAAAGTGCTCGTTCTCGTAGACAGCGGCGTCGACCGCGCCAATCTGGCGTATCGAATTTTCCGCGACCACAAGTCGCTTAATGCCGATACGTACAGCCCGGACTACGGGTACATAAACAGTACATACGGCGCCAACGACCGCTATCGTAATAACTTTTAAAACCATTGGTGTGACATGATCATGCTCACTTTCAACAGCAAGAAATCCGCAAAGCATCAAAGATCTGAAAGCTGCCTGCTTATCCTAATTGGATAGGTCGGCGGCTTTTTGATCTGGGCATGCTGCCTGTGGTGCCTGGCGGGGGAGTTGTCAGACCACATGCCAAATAAGCATCTGCCTTCGAATTAAGCATCTGCAACCTAATAAGACCCTAAGAGGTCTCGGTATGTGACCGCAAAGCTCAGCAATTATGAAGATTTACTCGAAGTCATCCTGAGGCCATATCACATACAAGCAGGCCAGCATCCTGTCGGACACTAGCCTGCTTGTAACGGATCCCTAACGCCCCATCATGGCGCTGCCTGAGCTATACGGGTCGGAGAACTCGCTCGCCGATTTACTATTTTCCCAAACATCGGCATACGCAGCGTTTTTCTTGAACTCCTCCAACGCGAAGGAGCAGGAAGGAATAATCTTGCGCCCTTTGTCGCGGGCTTCGCCGACCACCATGTCCAGCAGTTGTTTACCCAGTTGACGACCACGGTAGCGCGGGTCCACGTAAGTATGATCAATCACCCAGGTATCGGCCGCGACCAGCTTGTAAGTAATCTCGCCGACCGTACCTGACAACGTGCTGAGGATGAAGCCGTTGCCTTGCTTTTGTAGAACAATTTCCTCCTCAGCTTCGTGAAACGTGTTGTTTGCTTCCATCGTGGAACACCTCCTGAAGGATATCATGCTTGTTTGTATGTATTACCCTTTAGGAGAGGTAGTGAAACAAAGATCAGAAGACACCCAATTTATGGAAATTATCTAATCCTTACAAAGTAACCTCGCGTCCAAGGCGTGCCGACTCATAAATCGCTTCCAGTATTTTTATCATGTCCACGCCTTGAGAGGGTGTGAAATCAGGCGCTGTTTCGCGCAGCAGGACATCGATAAAATGCTCCAGATTCGCTGGATGCCCACCTTTTCCTGGGGGTAACAACGGCTGCGTATTAGTAAGCGCGCCTTGCAGCTCAGAAAATACCTTTAGTTCATTTCCATCTAAGCTAAAGCCCGCCTGTGTTCCTCGGAGCTCCACGAAGCTGCGTTCCTGCTCAATATTCGACGCCCAGCTGAATTCGATCTGCAGGGTCGCTCCGTTATCGAACCGAATATAGCCATTTGCCAGATCCTCTACGTCAAAATGACCCTCAGATTGGCTCTCGCCAAATTGGCTATGAACCGAATCCGCCAACTCGGAATTGGCAAACTTACAGTAGGTGGCTCCACTGACCGTAACGGGCTTCGGATTGCCCATGATCCAGACTGCAAGGTCAATCATATGGACGCCAAGATCTATGAGTGGCCCGCCGCCTGATAATTCCTTCGTGGTAAACCAGCCACCCTTGCCGGGAATGCCTCTTCTTCGAATCCATCCGCAGCGACCTGCATACAGCTCCCCGAAATACCCGCTTTGCGAGACCTGCTTCAACCATTTGGCCTCAGGCCGATAACGATTATTTCTCATGACCATTAAATGGCGGCCATTTCGCTCTGCTGCTTCCTTCATCTTTAACGCTTCCGCCACGCTAACAGCATCGGGCTTTTCAGAGAAGACATGGATCCCTGCATTTAGCGCTGCAATTGCATATTCCGAGTGATACAGATTCGGTGTGCATATGAAGATGGCATCAATTTCCTTCTGCTGCTCAAGAAGCTCGTAAAAATCACCATAAACAGGCACCTCAGCTTCATCTGCGTAGGCTTGCGCCTTGGAAGGATTAATATCACAGAGAGCCTGTAGCTTTATTTCTTTGTTTTCCTGGATAAGCGGCCAATAAAAAGCTTTAAAAATGCCTCCCGTGCCGATAACGGCTACTTTCAACGATGTCATGATAGCGATAGCTCCTTTTCTTTAAACGTCTTTGCCTGGTGTTGCTTCGCGTGCTGGAAACTGTCCATTTTGAGGTGTAAAAGGCACAAGCCCAGACTCTGGTGCAGCCCAGCGAACGCTATTCGCGATGACTTGGCGTATAGCTGGCTGATAATAAGTCGGAAACGTTTCATGCCCCGGCCGAAAATAAAAGATTTTCCCAAGTCCGCGCCGGAACGTGCACCCGCTTCTGAATACTTCACCACCTTGAAACCAGCTGAGAAATATGAGCTCATCCGGCTCTGGTATATCAAAGTATTCTCCGTACATCTCTTCCTTTTCCAATTCAAAATAGCGGGGGAGACCTTGTGCGATGGGATGCCCTGGGTTCACAACCCAGAGCCTCTCCTTCTCGTTTGCCACTCGCCACAGCAAGTCGCAGGTGGTTCCCATCAGCCTTTTAAATATTTTGGAAAAATGACCTGAATGCAGTACGATGAGTCCCATGCCAGTAAGCACTCGCTGCTGTACACGGTTCACAATTTCGTCCTGAACTTCGTTATGGGCCATATGTCCCCACCAGATCAATACATCGGTGTCATCCAGAATAGCTTGCGTTAATCCATGCTCTGGTTCTTCTAGAGTGGCTGTTCGCGCATCGATGCCATGCTCGCTCAACCCCTCCGCAATCGCACCATGGATTCCCCTCGGATATAGATTCGCGACAATTTCATTGATCTGCTCATGTCTGCCTTCATTCCAAATCGTTACTTTCATGCTCCAAAACCCTCCAAATACAAAGACTTCATTATTCTTATCTCATTGGCTTACCGTGACATCATCGAGTATCATCTTCGATGTGGCATAGACACGCGCACCAATCTTGCCGCTGCTTAATGCGTTGTCTGATATATTCAGCTGTAGGACTCCGTCTTGATAGGCTTGAATAGAGCTTCCATTAACTACAACTTTGTACGTGTAGTCTGTATTAGCGACTGTGCTCGGCCCGGCATAACCCAACGGGGTTTGTACGCCACCAACAATTTTGTAGAGTTCCATTTTTCTGCCTGAGGGATGATTGTTATTTCGAATCGCCAACACGTAATAGTTATTGGGATCCGTATACCTGAACACCAAACCAGCGTCATTATTACCGCCCGAATTCGTCATGACTTTTACCTTGGCCTGCAAGGTATAATTCGTCCAAGCTAAGCTGCCTGCAGTGGATATACTTGTGCCATAGCCGGCTGTCCCATTGTATTCTGAATTTACGACAGACCATGTTCCGCTTGTAGGTGTCCAGTTATCTGCTAGACCACTGGAGAAATCATCGGAGAACAATTTGGTTATGACAGTAGGTCCAGAATTCAGTGTTGTGCTGACCGCATCAGAAGTCGTATCGGTTGTATTAAAATAATAAGAATGCGTGCCTGGAGGCAGCTTTGTGGTGAAACTATAGGTTTTACCATCTGTGTAAGTCACATCACTTGGCGTCGTTTCCTGCATTTTATGAACCACGCCATCCACAATCACTTCCATTGCAAAAGGTTTCTGGTTATCTGCATCTGTGTAGGTGGCCGTAAAAGTAAAGGGTGTTGTGGAATCACCCAAGGCTGGCGTCACATTCGTTGAAGTCAAGGCCGGTGCCGATCCACTCGCGACGTTCGTAGCCTGAATATCGTCCAGAAGCATTTCACCATACAAGCCAGTTGCTTGTTTAAGCCATACAACTAGATGAGCCGTTTTCTTATTGAGTGTCGGGAATGCATTCAAGTCGTAGCTTTTTGTCGTCCAAGTGGTTGGCACAGATACGAAGCCGCTTGTCAGGCTGAAGCTGCTTGCACCATCTTCAATCGTAAGATTGATTTGACTATTGGCGTAACCTGGATTCTTCATTGTATAAGTCAGATAGCGATATCCTGACAAATCAACCGTATCATGCCAAGGTTCAAACTTGGCCTGTGAGGCGCTTGTCGCAGGAGTCTGGCTGAATTGTGCAACATCGTAGGTGTTGTTAATATTCACCCTATTAAATTTACCTGTACCTCCAGATTGATTCCACCAGTTAACCCAGTCTAGCTTCTGAGCCCCAAACATCCCATTTTTACTAAAATCGTCATAAAGCAGTGGATGTGATGGATCAGGGAGCGGTGGTGCAACTGTGTAATGCGTAGAACTATAGGTGTCATTCCCCAGTGAATCCGTCCCTCTTACGTTCACACGTTTACTCGTATAAGGAGCCAATGAACTGACATCTACTGTAGTGCTGTAAACTCCTCCACCCGCCGTCATAGGACTATAGCTGGCACCATAAACAAGATCACTAACTGTCGAATATACGGAGCTCAATACTGTCGTAGGTTGTACAAACAAAGTGACATTTCCACGAACATAATCGCCTATAATAGGCGAAGTAATGGGCAATTTAGCGGGAACTACGCCGCCTGAAGTGCTTTCAACATTGAGATCCGTTAGACCCATAATGGTATACAGAAGCCCTACTTGAATGGAGATGCTGGATTCGTTGTATCTCCATTGGTTGCCATCATCCGCAAAGAGTCCTCTGTCTTCATACCATGGGCTTACACTTGTTTTATCTTTGGTATCTTTCATATTCGGTCCACTGACCATTTCACCAGGTATTACAACGCCTGTGTTTGCCGTATTATAAGAGTTCTCGTCTAGACGTGTATGCAAGAAATCTACATAATCTGTACCGATTCCCGAGACCCAGCTTATGTTCCACGGGTTTTCACCAAATATCCAATAAGCACCCTTGGTCACAGCACGAAGAACCGCGGGATCTCCGAACAATTCATAATACCGCACCATATCACCCAAAAAACCAGCGTGTGGCTCATTCACACCAAACGGTCCAAATTCATTCAGAACGCCATACGGGGTATCATCTGTTGATGACAAGAAATAATCGGCTTGTTGTTTCAGAAGCTTATGAATAATCGTCTGTGTTGCAGTATCTGCAACAGGATAAAACTCAGCCATAGACATAGGCCGCATATCCCAATAATTCGTTGATTTAATATCTTTAAATGTTAGTGTGCTAATACGCGCGGTTGCTGAATTTTTATAAGCAGTATCGTTCGTTAATAGATATAACTCCACTTCGGCCCACAGCAGCGTGTTCGGTACACCGCCGATTGTTTCATAACTCCCCTGTGCAAGATTCGGGTTAGCAACGACAAAGTTATAGAACGTTATCGCAGCCGTTTGACATGAGGCAGCAAACGTTGTGAATTCCGCAACTTTACTCGTTGGAATATATCCCCCTGCAAGTGCGCTTTGAATGGCACGCGCTGTAGCTGCAAGAGCACCAGCTGCTTTGGCCGAGCCGCCAATTCCAATAGCACCATATTTCCGATCATCTGGTGTATTAATAATATTGTCCGTTTCTTTTTCTGGATGGATGAATCCGGCATTATTCGGCAGGTTATACATGGCTCCACCGAACGCATTTGCAAATTTGACCAAATACTCGCTGCCGAATCTGGCTTCATCAATCAAATCGGGAACACCGTTGTTATCATTATCGTATCTGACATTCGCGTTCGATGCATGACGCAGATAAGCTAAGGCAATTTCACCAGCAACCCACTGGTTCCCTCCATACTTACCGTAATCTCCAGCATCATACCAGGAGCCCGACAAATCATAATGCGCTGTGCCATCTGGAGATAAGCCATCATCCAAATGTCCTGCAGGATGGAAAACCTTCTCTGAAGGAGCTGTATCACTGCTGTAGCCAACTGGATATGAAACGCGAGTATCCACAGCCGAACGCTGCAATCGATAGAATGCCGTCATTTCATCCTTATATTGGTTCCAAATGTTGGATTGAATTTGGAAAGGATAGGAGGAAATGTTATTCGTTTTAATTGTATAGTTGGTGCCTACTGTGGTAACCCCTGAGAAATCAATCGAGTACACATGTTTATTCCAGGTAACACCCTCATCGGTCATATTGCCTGAAGCAACTACCGTTGAACCGTTTAATACCTGATAAGATGTATCGCTGAGTTCATCATAGGCCGTTACTTTGGCATTTTTGAAAGCATTTGCGCTATAACCTGCTTGGCTAATGACGACATCATTGACCAAACTGCCTGTATATGTTTCTGCATTAATTTTATCGATAGCAATCGTATACCCGCTTGAACTTGCATTCTTTTGTCCCGTAACCCTGACCTTAACCGTATGCAGCTGATTCGTAAGATTCGGAGTTGTGTACAGCAATGCCGATTCCACGCGACTGGCAGAGTAGGTATCGACATTAATGTCCGCACCACCGTCAATGGATACTGCGGCGATCCCATATGTAGCTGCCGTCACACCGTATAAACGTGCCTTGGTTCCGATGAATCGAAAAGTGAGCGAATCATCAGCAGTGCCGGATACATGATTATCCCCCTGATAATTTCCTACTGGGGCAGCCGAATAGGACCAACCAGTCCCTGCATAAGTCATTTGGTTATTGCCTGTTCCTACCGTATTATCATTAATGTCAATTATTTGTGTAGCGCTTACAACTGTAGGACCTGATACAGGTAACGTTGTCACTACATCGGAGTTGTTATCTGTTGTTCGGAAGTAATACGAATGGCTTCCCACAGGCAGCTTCAAGATGTAGTAATAATCTTTCCCGTCTGTGTATGTTATATCTGCCATGTTAACAGCCGTCATATCATAAACCGTGTCATTATCAATGACTAGCTGTACGGCAAAGGGTTTATTGTTATCCACATCTGTATACCTAGCCGCAAACGTATATAACGTGTTTTCATTGTTAATTGCACCTGAATTTGACGTCATACCCGTCGCAGTCAATGTCGGAGCTGTACCGCTGTAAGTATCCGTCGCTTGAATATTATCAAGTAGCATCTCACCATAAACACCCGTAGCTTGATTAAGCCAGACGACAATATGAGCACTCGATTTAACCAATCCCGGAAAGAGATTCAAATCAAATGCATAAGGAGTCCAGCTAGTTGGTACGCTTACGAATCCATTCGTCAAGCTGTAGGAATGAGCGCCATCCTCAATCGAAATATTGATGCGACTTCCAGCGTATCCTGGATTTTTCATGGATAAATTGAGGTAGCGATAGCCTTCAAGGTTCGCATTAAAGTGCTGCGGTTCGAACTTGGCTTGTGAGGAGCTCGAAGCCGGTGTTTGCGTAAACTTTCCAACCGTAAGCGCATCTACCGTTGTTCTTGCATAAGTACCTGTACCACCCGACTGATTGTACCAATTCGCCCAGGGGCTTCCACTTTTCCCGAAGCTTCCGCCTCCAATAAAATCATCAACCAGTAGTGGAGATCCAGGACTTGGTAATGAGGCTACAGCTGCTCTTGTCGTCGTTGGCAATAAAACGAACGTTTGAACGATAAGCGCAACAACTAAACAAAATAGTGAAATCTTCTTAAACTTCCCTTTGAAATCAACTGGGTTACCCATCATATAACCTCCACTTATATTTTGATATACGTAACAGGGAGCCTCTTCTCTTACTAGTAACACAGCCTCCTTCTAGATATAAATCGAGTTGGCGCAATAAGCATCTACGCCAACTCAGTTGAAAATTAGTTATTTATTTCCGCCAGCAGCCAACCAGGCATCAACCTGCTTTTGCTTCTCTGCGATAACCTTATCCACACCTGCTTGCTTAAGCTTGTCAAGATACTTAGGCAGATAGACCTCAGGATCTAATGTCCCCGTACTTAATCCAGCATTAAATTCTGCATTTACGTTAGCTATCGCAGCTACTTCTGTTTTGACAGGCTCTTGGTCGAAATTAAAGCCCATTAACTTACTTGATATGGCAGAAGCGTTGAATGATTTGAATTGATCCCATTTCGTTGTGTTCTGTCCTTTATAGAAGTAGTTCAAATATTGATTGCCGAATACCCAGTAAACGCCAGGATAATAACCTGAATTTTGAGCATCTACACCTTGAGCAAAATCAATGACATTGTCCGATACTTTTACAAAGTGTTTTCCTTCAATCCCATTGTTGACCAAGTTGTTAAGGTATTTATCCGTATTAAGCAATTCCAGGAACATCATCGCTCTTTCTGGATTTTTCGAAGTACGAGAGATGGCCTGCATCGAACCTTGTGTATCATTGCCGTTAATGGAAGCAGGACGCAAGTAGATTTGTTTGTAAGGGAATCCTCCGTTGGCTGCGGAAATTTCTTCATTAGCTAATGGTTTTAGGGTACCGATCGTTAAGAAAAATTTCCCTGCTTTTCTGTCAGAAGTTATATCCGTTACAGTTGCTGCATCTTTACGCATGTATCCTGCCGTATAATACTTATGCCATAAGGTGAAGATGGCTTTTGTTTCTGGTGTAGCCAGATCATTAATGACCGTCGTATTGCCGCCTGGAACCAGCTTGCCCGGAATGGTAGCGTCTCCAATTGGATCATAATCCAAATTTAGCGTTAAGCTGTTGTTCTGAACCTGACCCGCCAGAATCGGATACATGTTCGGTTCTTTCTCTTTAATAATTTTCAGGAATGGTTCCAAATCATCTAATGTTTTAACCTTGGAAAGGTCCATATTATATTTCTCAGCAATATCCGCACGGTATAAGAAACCATATTGATGAGCCAATTCCTTCTGCGTCGGTAAAGCATAATTCTTGCCATTGACTTTCGAGCCGGCTAAGAATGCGGGGTCTAGCGCTGCTTTTGTTTTTGGCGCATACTTGTCAATTAAATCCGTCATATCAATGAAGGCGCCTTTAATCACGTTCTGTCTATAGTTGGACCATCCGGCTGTAAACAAAATGTCTACGCTTTCACCTGAAGAGATGATGACATTTGATTTATCCGCCCAAGTTCCAAACGGTATCATATTCATTTTGACCGTTGCGTTAATTTTATCTTTCAGATACTTATTGATTTCCGCTTCCACGAGTGCTACATCTTTAGGAGCACCTGTACCAGCAACAGGCATAGCCCAATTTAGCTCAACAGGGGGGAGTGATTCTTTAGCGACTTGTGTGGCTGCTGCCGTAGTTACTGGCTTAGTGGATGCCTTCTCGGTTGCTGACTCTTTGGTACAGCCGGTTAGTGCCGTTGTTAGCATAATAGCCGGTACAAGCGTAAATCCTACGTATCTTTTTGTTTTAAACATAGTTTTCCCCTTTCAAATTGACAATTCTATACTAAAGCAACCAAGTATCCCACCCAAGCAACATTTGGTCGAGTCTAGCCTTTAATAGCACCTACCGTTAATCCCTTAATAAAATATTTTTGTAGGAACGGATAGGCTAAGATAATGGGCCCAATCGCAATAATGACCATTCCCATACGTGCACTTTGACTAGGTAAGGTATCCACGGAAATGCTGCCTTGGTTCTTGTCTGCTAAGTCGAGTATGATTTGAATCGAGCTTTGAATATTATGCAGGAGCAACTGCAGCGGCATCAGTTTGGGATTCGTAATGAACAATAACGCTGTAAACCAGTCATTCCAATACGTAATTGTGTTGAACAAACCGATTGTAGCTAGTACGGGTCTGGAAAGATTGAGCACAATACTGAAAAATATGCGGTACTCGCCTGCACCATCTATTTTTGCTGATTCCAAAATCGCATCCGGTACATTGGTCGCAAAAAAAGTTCGCATGATCAGGACATAAAATGGTGTAAGTAACAAAGGCAGGATAAGAACAATCAACGTATCCTTCAAATGCAGCACATTGCTGTAAACCATATAATAAGGTACAAGTCCTCCGCTAAAGAGCAACGTGAAAAATATAAGGAATGCGAAAATATTTCTCGACTTTAAATCCGGTCTTGAAATGGGATAGGCATACAGGGCTGTCACTAACAGACTGACTAGTGTACCTACAACCGTAATGAAGATAGAGATGCCATACGAACGGATGATTTGACTTGAATCATTGAAAATATAGGTGTAAGCCATCCAACTAAACTTCTCAGGGAAGAAGCTGAACCCGTTGTTCACAATCGATTGTTCGTCTGTAATAGATACCATAAAAACAAGCACTAATGGACTAATACACAGGATAACATAAAACATAAAAACAACATTTACGATAAAATTTGAGGTGTTCGAAATCGTGTTTAGTTCTCTTTTTTTGTGCGATGTAAACCCCATTGCATTCGTCTCCTAGAACAAAGCAGAATCTTTATTTATTCTTTTGACAATCCAATTACTCGTAATAACCAGAATAAAGCCTGCAGTTGCTTGATATAATCCGACCGCTGCTGCCATACTGGCATCCCCAGTCACTCTTAATGCGTTATACACATACACATCAATAACATTGGTCGCCGAGTATAAGATGCCTGAGTTTTGTGTGGTCTGGTAGAACAGACCGAAATCTGCATAAAAGACTCTTCCAATCTGCAGCAGTGTGAGAATAATCATCAGTGGAAAAAGCAGTGGGATCGTGATGTAGAAGATCTGCTTTGTTTTACTAGCGCCATCAATAACAGCGGCTTCGTAGATTTCCGAATCAATGCCAGTAATTCCCGCCAAGAAAATGATGCTGTAATACCCCAATGTCTTCCAAATATGCACCAATGGAAGTATATACGGCCAATAACGCGGTTCGTTATACCAAAGAATAGGATCGATGCCTAGTGGAGCCAATACATTCTTATTAATAAAGCCCATATCCATACTCAAGAATGAAAATGCGAGAATACCGACAACAACCCAAGATAAGAATTGCGGCAGCAGCATTGCCGATTGATAGAACTTAGCCAGCATACTATTTCTTAGTTCATTCATGAGGATAGCAGCAGGGATAGCCGTAACTAGCGTAAGAATGATAAAAGCACCATTATAAAGCAAGGTATTGCGGGTGATCGTGTAAGCATAAATGGATTTAGTGAAAAACTCGAAATTCTTAAATCCTACCCAATCGCTTGCAAGAAGACTTGTAAAAAAATTGTCTGATGTAAACTTAAAATCTTTAAAAGCCAGCAATATGCCAAACATCGGTAAATAATTGTTGATCAGCAGAATAATCAGCCCTGGGACGAGCATGGACAATAATACTTTGTTTTTCTTCATTTCCTTGACAATGCTCTTGAATCTATTCGGTCTGTTCGGCTTGCTTGTTGCGTAAGATTGGCTGTTGATTGCGTTTCCTCCTTTCTTGTTATCGCTTACAGGTTCACTATAAACGAAACGAAAAAGAAGCAAAATAAACAAAACTATAATAGAGTCTAAAATTCTCTACACTTTTATAAATCGTTTATGCTTGTTATTTTCCTAATGGATGCTGAGGGTCAAAATACGAATTCGTATAATCGCTTTTATTCACGCCAAATGTTGTGAAGAAACCGTTTAATAATGTATTAAGTCTGTTGTTTTCAGCCTCCAAGGCCTCGTCTATCGATTTCCCATCCACGATAGCGGAAATATAGGCTTTCGAGCGAGCCCACTCATCCATGTTCAACGGGGTATTGGGGTAAATTGAATCCTTGCTTCCTGGTAAAAATTCACTAAAGTGAGCGATAGTCGGCTTGTAAAGCGGGTTATCTAACATCCCATCCATGACCGGAATTAAACTGCCGCCCTGATATAACTTCCCGATATAATCGACAGAATATAGATATTTCCATACCTTGACCGCCTCCTGCAAGTGCGCCGTACCCGATTTGACTACATTCAACCCCGCTGCATGGATAGCTACCGCCCCCTGACCGATCGTGGTTTCGCTAGTTGCAGGCGGCATAGCTACACCCCATTCATTTTTCGGAGGATATTGCTCTGCAAATAGGGTAGGTTTCCAGCTTGCTGCATACATCATGCCAATATTCCCTTCAGCAAATTGTGCAGTCGCAAGATCATCCTTCATTGCGCCCATGCCTGGAAACAGTGCCCCGTTTTCTTCCATCGACTTATATGTCGTTAACCATGGCTTAAATCCAGCTAAATCATAGGTACCCCTTTGGAAATTATAAAAGTAAACACCGCTATAGGCACTGGTAGCCTCCATCGGCTGTACCAAGCCTCCCCATTCTTCTCCTATCGGCAGTGCAAAGCCATACTTTCTTGCTCCCTTTTCAGCCTCACTGATGATAGTGGCATATTTTTTGACCTGGTCTAACGTGGTTGGCGGAGACTCGGGATTTAAACCCGCTTTACGAAATAAATCTTTATTGTAAATGAGTCGATATGTAATTTGGTTCGAAGGTATCGTATAGAATTTATCTTTATTACGCGAATTTTTAGCGAATTCAACAGCCCATTTCGGAAAAGGCTTAAAAAAAGACTCATCTACGTAAGCTGAAAGATCTTCTACCCAGCCTTTATAAATATAGCTTGTCAGCCACTCCTTGCTTACTTCATAGACATCGGGACCTTTTCCTGAAGCATTCAACATATTCAAGGTTTCGGTGTAGCGATCACGAGGTATCTTCAATAAATCGATATAGATATTATCTTGATTTGTCTCATTGAATCGATGAATGGCCTCTTCAACAAATTTGACAGAAGTGACTGACATTTGAGCGTACTGAATATGGATCTTTGCCGATTGCCCGTGATCTGTGACAGCTTCATTTCCCTGCCCCATCCCCACTTGTTTATTCGAAAAACGGTTCGTACAGCCATAAGCAATGAAACAAGCTAGAACGCTTGCGATACTTAGCGTTACTGTTATTTTTCGGTATTTGATTCGGATACTTACCACCCCTTGCCAATCTAGTTATTTCATTCTACTAATAATTATTATATAATTTTTCAGATTATTGTGATAAGTTTTCATCAAAGTAATATTTTTGATAAGGAGAATCCTGATGCTTTCGAGAACAATTAAACGTATTATTCTAAAGCGTTTTCTTTTTACAACCAGCATTCGCAGTCGATTGCTTTTGTATTTTATCAGCTTGATTCTCTTGCCAACTTCAATTATTTCGTACACGATATACGCTAAATCTACCAGCATCATTACGCAAAAAATCAATGCCTCCTTAGAAGAAAAGCTCGCTATGATTGCGATTAATATTAATCAAAAATTGGAGGCCATCAATGATATTTCGGCTGAAATCTACTTAAATCGGGACCTAATTCGTGTGTTATCCTCCCAGCATCCTTTCGATAAAACAGCGCTGGTGAGTGAGATGTCCTTGCTGGATAAGCTTTTAGAGAGTTATTCCGTACCCAATGTGACACAGACGTTGCTCATACCAAGGCTCTATTTAATCAACAGACCTGAATATTTGATGTATAGCTTTTCGGATAAGGTTTCCGATATCAGCCTGATTGAGCAAGAACCTTGGTATTTGGACCTTCCCCCAAAAGCCGAATATACCGTTGTGGGACTGGATAAGGTCGTCATTTCCTCCACAACCCATCCGACCATTAAAATAGCCAAACGATTATTCGGATTGGATGATATGTTAATTCCCTATAATGGACTGCTCACCATCGATGTCGACATTGATTACTTTAATAATATTCTGAATAAGTCGAAGCCTACCGCTGGTACTTCAACCTTCATTATGGATAAGCGAAACTCTATTATTATTAGCCCCAATACCTCTTTACTCGGAAAAGCGGCGAGTCAAGAAATGGAAATGAGTGCTTCGATTACAAACAACCTGGAGGCAAACGGATCATTCATTGAAAAACACAGCCATGGCGATATCTTTGTTTCTTATCAGCACATGACCGATTTAAATTGGACAATCGTTTCATTAACGCCTATGAACGAATTAAACGGTGAGCTGAACGCCTTTAATAAATTCATCTATATCGTCATTATCTTATGCTCTATACTTGCCCTGCTAATGGCCTTATTGCTTGCCGATAACATTTCATATCCCATCCGCAAGCTTGTTAAATCCATGAAGATTGTTCAAAACGGCAACTTCGAAATCTCACTGGACTACAAACGAAACGATGAATTTTCTTACCTTTTTAAAACCTATAATAAAATGCTGATTGAGCTGAAAAGTTTGATCGATAAGCTTTTTATAAGCGAGAAGGTCAAACGCGAAGCAGAACTAAAAGCCTTGCAGGCTCAGATCAACCCTCATTTTCTATATAACACCCTAGATTCTGTGAATTGGATGGCCATTAAGCATAAAGTACCGGATATCTCTACCATGGTGACTTCGCTTTCGGATACTTTTAGATATAGCTTGAGTAAGGGCAATACGATCATTCCGCTGTTAGATGAGAAAAAACAAGTAGAAAGCTATTTGAGAATCCAAAAAATTCGTTTTAAAGATAAATTAGATTATTCGATCGATTTTCCCCAGGAGATCCTTGGCTACTTAACGGTTAAATTGATTTTACAGCCGATTGTAGAGAATTCAATTATCCATGGTATTGAGAAAAGAAGGGGAATTGGAACCATTATCATCAAAGGTGAGCGATTGGACTCTCTGATTGAAATCACTATCAGCGACAATGGTGTTGGGGCGGATGTGAAGGAACTAAATGCCATCTTAAATGACCCAAACAGCTTAAAGTCCTTTGCAATCCAAAATGTGAATGAACGTATCAAGCATTTTTTCGGGAATGAATATGGTATTCAATTTTATAACAATGAAGAATCCGGCGTTACAGTCCGCTTGAGATTTCCAGCCGTTACAACAATGGAGGGTTACGATGTTAACGATGATCATAGCAGATGATGAGTTTATTGTCAGGGATGGGCTCAGCAACAGTGTGAATTGGGAGGAGCTAGGGGTCAAGGTTATTGCCGAAGCCGTCGATGGGCAGGAAGCCCTGGAGCTGTGTCAAGAGCTTAAGCCAGATATCCTGCTCACTGATATTCGCATGCCGCTTGTCGATGGACTTGAGGTTGCAATGAAGCTGAAGGAATGGGAAAGCGACATCAGAGTCATTATTATCAGTGGCATCCAGGATTTCAACTATGCCAAAACAGCCCTCGACATCCATGTGGAAGGCTATATTCTGAAGCCAGTTAGAATCAACGTGCTCGTCGAGATGGTGACTAAAGTGGTGCATCGCATCAAGATGGAACGCAATCTGCACTCCGAAATGACGCATTTAAAGCAGCAGCTGCACGAGCACTTTCCATTGATTCGCGAGAAATTTCTCCGCAATTTAATTTGGGGCGTAAGTTCAACAGAGAAAGAAATACATGCGAAATTAAGCTTTTATCAATTACCTTTGCGTGCGGAGGAAAGCCATCTTGTGTCTGTCCTGCAAATTGATGACTACGATACAATAACGGAAAATAAATCAGAAGAGGATAAACAAATCCTTAGCTTTAGCGTCTCAAATATTGTTGAGGAGATTATCAGCAGTACTCACTCTGGCGTAAGCTTCTGTGCCAACGAAAATGAATTCGTGCTCATTTTCAATTCGAATATGGAGGGAACGAACCGACATACCGAAATATGCGAGGAAATACTCGCGTGCCTGAGGAAGTATTTGAAGATTTCCATTTCCATTGGAATCGGACGCCCCGTGAATAACATACTAGCCATTCATTCCTCCTATAAGGATGCCTGTATGGCATTAAAGTACAAATTTCATACTGGAAAAAATTCAATCCTCCATATAAGCGATATTTATAGCATCAATGATATCTCTGCCAATACGGTCGATAGGTCCAATTTCTACGACAAGGAGAACCTACTTATGAACGCCATCAAGCTTGGAGATAGCAGCGGCGTTTCAAACATCCTTCGCAGCATGTTCGATCAGCTCAGAAACATGCCTGTAGATTACATACAAAGCATATGCTTGGAAATGGTTTGCATCGCATCCAGAACTGCACAGGATCTAAGCGAGGATCTCGATCATATTGTTGGCAAACGATCCAGTATCTTTGAATCCATTTATAAAAAAGAAAATGCTCAGGATTTAAACAACTATATATCCAACCTGTTCAATCTTATGGCGCAATATTTTTCTAATAAATATAATCAAAAGAACACCAAAGTAATCCAAAAAATGATGGATATCATCAAGCTGAGGTATAAAGAGGACATCAGTGTCATGAAAATTTCTGAAGAAATCTATCTAACGCCTAACTATATCAGCTTGATCTTCAAGCAAGAAACGGGGGTAACGATCACCGAATATATTACCAGTCTTCGTATGGAAGATGCCAAAAATCTGTTGAAATCCACTAATTTAAAAATTCTGGAAATCGCTGAGAAAGTTGGCTATGAAAACCCACACTATTTCAGTACCGTTTTCAAGAAATATACGGGCATACATCCGCAAAAGTATCGATCGTAAAGACACAAATATCCCCTCCAAATATTCACTCTATGCTCTCATCCTCAGATGACATGCAAGGGAGTGCTATGTAGAGGGGATATTTCTTTTATCTTTTACATATCTTTATGCAGCATCATGTCGAGAATCAATTTATCAACCTCCGATGTTGCTTCATTGCCAATACGGCAGAAATTATCGATTGTTTTCTCCGCATCTTCTTCGATAAATCCATTCGTTGAGGAAATGGACATGCCTTTGGAGGCAAGAAGCGCAGATTGCACCGCTGCACTCGTACAGGTGGCTACTTTCATCGCGCAGCCGCCTTTTGCGCCATCGCACATCATGCCTGTCACATTCCCGAGCATGTTCTGAATAGCGGATTTAATTTCTGTTTTCCCACCGCCCAGCAAATAGGTAATGCCGCAGCTCGCCCCCGTGCCTGATACCGTAACTCCGCATAATGCGGATAATCGGCCAAACTTCGATTTGATATGAATCGTGACGAAATGGCTTAAAGCGACAGCACGAATCAGCTGTTCCTCCGTTGCGCCGAGCTTCTCTGCCGCCGCGACAACAGGATTCGTTGCTGCAATCCCCTGGTTGCCGCTGCCTGAATTCGCCATCACTGGCATCGTAGATCCAGCCATACGCGCATCCGAACCAGCGGCTGCCAAAGCCATCGCATGTGAAGTTAAATCATCGGACAAAATACCTTTTGCCACATTCTCCTTGATCGTCTTCCCAACTTCAAGACCATATGCGTTCGCCAACCCGTCTAATCCTGCTTTACGATTCAATTCAATACTTTGTTTGACCAAATCGAGTTCTAGGAGATCAACGGAATTCACAAAATCCACAATGCCGTCTATCGTAAGCTCACTTCGATCTTCTTTGGAACTCTTAAAAGTCGCGTTTGCGCAGCCGCCTGCATCAACGACCTTTCCATCCACTTCGATCAACGTTATATTCGTATGATTATCTGTAATAATAACTTTGGCATAGCTTTGTTCGGTTTCAACTAAGACTTCAATATATAGTTTCTTGGTCGTATCCGCGAGTTCGAACACAGCTTTCCCTTGCTCCACCATAGACTGCGCCATTGCAATATCATCTGGCTGGATATCAGCAAGGACTTCGAGTTGTTTCTCCGCATTGCCAGCAATGGCCCCTAGGGCAGCGACAAAATCAATCCCGGTCAAATGCGTACCAGGTATGCCAACGGCAAGTGCATTTTTGATAATGCCAGCACTCGCTTTTACCGTAATTTTCTCAATAGGTCCAGACACATATGTTCTTGCCTTTGCAGCTGCTAAAGCGATTGCAACCGGTTCCGTACAGCCAAGCGCGACAACGAGTTCACTTTTCAATATTTGAATGAATGTATGTTTCTCCATGTTGCACGTACCTCCCTTAACACCGAAAGGTACCAACGACCTTCGTATGATTCTTAAAATATACTATAGTTGTTTCACGCAGTTCAACTGATTAATTATGTTAATCGATCATATACACGTGCCATTTGCCTCTATCGTCTGGTCGAACACAGACCGCGCTCTTAAATTCCCGCTCTTCTTTTTCGACCGAATCACTCCTTTGATAGTCGATACCCATACAGTATTCGCCCCCATTATTCTGCATAACGGAACCATCGATCCCTGTAAACGCATAGGAGTATCGAACATCGAGCAACGTATCTATCATTTCGTTCGTCATCGCATTCGATTCCATCCATTGGGCGAACTCCCCGCGATTTCGGGACGCCCATGCTTGCACAAAGGCAAGAATCGCTTCTTTCTTCGCACCTAAGTTGGAAATCTGATCAAGATCCTTTTGTGGAATGAAAACACCTGGTGACACGGGTTGGAATGATTTCAAACCATATACATCATCACTGCACTCACCGATCGTAGCCGCAATAGAGCCATCTTGGTACTGCAGTTCGAACCTCTCAGGAGACACATAATAGAATCGAATTCGGTTCAATTTCTCCTGATGATCCGCATCGTTTCTCCACTTTTCAGAAATCAAAACTAAGTAATTCTCGGCTTCTAATGGTTGAATCTTTACGCCAAATTCAACTGCGTAGCGATCCTTCCCACAAAAATTAACATTTCGTTCCCTCACCGTATTATTCTCTACATTAGGCAGTCCTAATTCACGAATGGTCTTTTCCAAAGCACGTTCCTCCGAAAATGTCATTTTGGGCACGGATAGAGGCTGTATGCTGGCGACCGGCATTTTAGCATGATCATCCCAGATAGATACTATAAAAATGAGGAAGAATACCGCGGCCCACATATACGTTTTCAAGGAATGTCTCCTTTTCTCTGTTTTATGTATGTCTTGCAGCCTCAAAAAATTTCCATTTTCAACCAGGTACTTCTACTATAATAAAACTCCTAGCATTCAACAATGTCTTACGAATAAAAAAACATTTATATTCAACCAATTTGGCTGCACATAAATGTTTTGGCTGTTCTCATATGGATAGGATATCTTCTGCCCACTAACGAGCTAAAGCATTGGGATCTATGTTTACACTTATCCCAATCTGATCAACAATCAGATTTCGAATGGTACTTTTGCCACTTCCGTTATTTCCTGCAAAGACATACATTGTAGCATTTGCTTCATTTATTAGCTACTCCCTGCCATTTAAAGGAATGATCCTACCGTCTACATATTCCTTCACAATCTGACCGTTACCATTTTTATAAACAATATAGGTATCATTTGCTTTGGCATCTAACTTTGCCCTATCGCCTGTTAGTTTAATTAATTTATGCAATTGTTGGGTACGATTCATTCCTTCTCACCATCCAGTCTGCATTTTATTAATATTATACCATAGCAGTAATAACAAAAGAATGTAACTCCAGCTTACTTAACAGTCAATCCTTCTTGTTTTTCGTCCCCTCAGGAAAAAAAGCAGCTCCTTTCCTCTCACGAGGGGAGCTGCTTCAATAGGTTATCGTTTCACAGTATCCGATGCCTTCTGCACTTCAGCCATCGCTTGCTCCGGCGTCGAGGCCCCCGTGGCTACCTTTTGCAAATTAACGAAAAGCGCTTGTTCAATCGTCGCGTTATCCAAGAATCGAATTCCGCCTACATCTTTGGTCATTGCATTCAGAATCACATCCACAGATTGCTTTTCGATATCGGTTTTCAGATTGGAGGTGTCCATGGACAAACCATCTTTGACCGGTAGGAATTGCAAAGCTTTACTCAGTATCGTTTGATACTCGCCAGTTGCCATGAATTCTACGAATCTCCAGGCTGCATCTTTATTCTTGGAATCCTTGCTGATCCCCAGTGGAACGTCGCCGTTGATCAGAACACTCGATTTCCCACCCTCAATGGTCGGCATCGGCACAAGTCCAAAGGTACGGTCGCCTATTTTCAAACCATCTTTATTCGCAACATCGTTCATGATCCAAGCCCCAACAAGAATCATCGGAAGCTGTCTTTTTTGCTCATACATATCTCTGAGATCTGGATCATACTTGGTCGTTAGATTGCCATCTTGGAACAGCTTATCGGTATAAAATTGTTTGAATGCATTCGTCGCTTGAATGAAGGACGGGTCTGTGAATTTCACTTTGCCAGCGTCGGCATCATAGAGCTTACCTGGCGCAATCTGATTAACAAGTGTATAGAATAAATCGGTTACCGTAGCACTTTTACCGCCAGCGAAACCTAAACGCGGCACAATCCCTGGTAATTTGGCATCTTCAAATTTCTTCACGACTTGCTTAAGTTCATCGTACGTTTTCGGTGGCTCAGCGCCTACTTTTTTAAATAAATCCACATCATAGGATAAAAATGGGGTTACGGCGACGCCGGTCGGAATGGTTCGGAAACCATTCTTCTTCGAAGATGCCAACGGTGTCGTTTTGAACTTTTTCTCCCAATCCTTCCCGAGCGATTTCTCGGCCAATGGTGCGAGCGGCTCCAGAATCGGTGAATAGTTTTTGATCATTGGACCGTTCTGAAATGCCATAACATCCGGAATTTCACCGCCTTGAATCGCCACCTGAATTTTCTTCTCATAGTCTGCAGAAGGCGTCCGCACATAGTTGACTTTAATTTTCGGATATTTCTCATTAAATGCTTTTATTAACTGCTGCCATACATTATCCTCTGGCGACCATGACCAGAATGAAATTTCCCCCGCGACATCCTCGGGCTTTTGCGTCGTATTTACTGTTTCCTTCGCTGCGCTCGATGGGCTTACGCTCACACTCGTTGAAGATGTTCCGCATGCGGATAGCAGCAGTAGTCCCGTTAGAGCAATACCAGTTAAACTTATTTTCTTCATCATCGTACACTCCCCTAGAATAAATGATTTAGTATACTTATAATACCAAGTAAATAGGTCGACTTAATTATATTTAATTTATATAGAAAAGAGACTAAAGTCAACAATTATTTATATTAATCATGGAAATACACGTACCAATCATCAAGTAAAATGAAATCTACTCATTATTAACAACCAAATTGAAGTTCTATTTAATATAAATATCATACTTAATTTATAAAATCCCATCGCTTTCCACACCTTATTTCCACTAACCTGCATGCTCCAAAACTCCAAGAGAATCCCGATCAATTTCACGAACATTATCTCATTGACAACGAATAACGTTCGTATTATGATAGTCAAGGCGATAACAAACGGCCACATAACCATGAATCGTTCGTATATCCTTGAGAATTGGCTTGAGGGTCTCTAGAGGAAGCCATAACTTCCTAGCTACGACGGGTGCTCTTTTTCGCATACCCGTGTGGCTAGGTTTTTTTGCGCCCAAAAATGACTGTTCTAGAGGAGATTGCTGCTATGAAAGCTTATGATTTTATCGTTGTTGGTGCGGGTCCTGCCGGAATCTTTGCTTGTTATGAAATGACATTGCTACATCCTAACGCGAATATTGTACTCGTTGACAAAGGCCACGATATCTACAAGCGCAGTTGTCCGATTCTTGAAAATAAAATCAAGCTTTGCCCACCTCCAGCCGGAAAGAAAGACTTCTCTGGCTGTTTGCCTGCGTGCTCCATTACCTCCGGTTTTGGCGGAGCAGGTGCTTATAGTGATGGTAAATTCAATATCACGACAGAATTCGGTGGCTGGATGACAGATTACCTGGCTCCAAGCAAAGTCATGGAATTAATCCGTTACGTGGATAGCATCAATCTGCAACATGGTGCCACTGAAAATATAACAGACCCTACAACTGAAGCGGTCAAAGGCATTGAACAGCGCTCCTACGCAGCTGGCTTAAAGCTGCTTCGCGCACAAGTTCGCCATTTGGGAACCGAACAGAACCTCATGATTCTGAAATCGATCTACGAATATTTGAAAACACGCATTGATATGCAGTTCAAAACAGAAGTCGATGATATTATTACAACGAAAAAAGAAGATAAACACGTTATTCAAGGAATCCGCTTGAAGGATGGCACAGAGCTCATGAGCAGCAATGTGATGCTAGCCCCAGGACGTGACGGCTCCGCTTGGTTAACGCAGGTACTTAAGAAACGCCGCCTCAAAATGTCCAACAATCAAGTCGATGTCGGCGTTCGTGTTGAAACGTCCGATGTCGTTATGCGTGAAATCAACGAACATTTGTATGAGGGGAAATTCGTTTATAACACATCGGTCGGCACGCGCGTACGGACCTTCTGCAGTAACCCATCCGGACATGTTGTCGTTGAGAATCACAGCGGGATCATGGCAGCTAACGGTCACTCTTATAAAGATCCTGCACTCGGTTCCACGAACACGAACTTCGCCTTGCTCGTGTCTCACAAATTCACTGAACCATTCGATAAGCCGAATGAATATGCGAGAGAAATCTGTAAACACGCCAATGACCTCTCCAGCGGCGGTGTCATCGTTCAGAAATTTGGCGATATTATGCGCGGCCGCAGATCTACTGCAGATCGTATTCGCGAAGGCTTCCTTGAGCCTACTTTGTCCGAAGCAGTACCAGGAGATCTCGGGCTTGTTCTGCCATACAACACGATGAAAAGCTTGATAGAAATGATCCATGCGCTGGAGAAAGTTACGCCTGGTATCGCGTCTGAGCATACGCTCTTCTACGGCGTTGAAGCGAAATTTTATTCCGCTCGTCCGAAGCTGAGTGAGAGCTTCGAAACAGAAATCAAAGGCCTTTACTGCGGCGGTGACGGCGCTGGAATTACGCGCGGATTAGCTCAAGCTGGCGCAGCAGGTGTCTGGGTCGCTCGTAATATTTCACTATAATTATTTCCGAGGAAATAGTTGTCAGTTCGTCAAAAACGACTAAAAAACCAACATTTTCGTTCTTCATCGGCGAACTTTGTTGGTTTTTTTTAGTTGAGAAAGCCTTTTCATTCCCCTCAGATTATGGTAAGATAAAACCGTCTCACAGTATGTAAGCGTTATCATTTTAAAAAGGGGGCAAAATAAAATGAATGTAGCGCTCGAAGTTTATAACACGTATGAGGATTTTATTTTAGAAAAGGATATCATGTATTTCCGCATCGGTGAACATGGGCTTGTCTCTTTCCACGGGAAGAACTACCACGTCAAGAAGCGTTTGAATACGGAGCAAATCCAGAACATGACCTCAGATAGTGTCTTTTTCAAAGTGAACACTGATTGCTATGTGAATACAAAAAAAATACAACATATTCAAGATGGCAAAGTATATTTCGAAGCCAGAATCTCGGATTCCAAGTTCACCACCATTACGAAACTTCGCCAACACCGACTGAAAGAAATCGTACAGCAGCGTAAAACAGAAGACTGATAGACACATCTGTTGCTAACTAGAAGACATAGAGAAAGGAGCTTGCGAATGAATTCGCAAGCTCCTTTCTTCATCTAGCTGTTAAGAAATTTTGGCGAGTGTTTCGTGCTTGTGCTCGCGGATCAAAAAGCGAATGTATTCGACCGTTGTATCTTTGACCTTTTTGGCTTCTTCCAATGTAGCGAAGCTGTATTCAGCATAATCTGTGCTTTCATACTTGCTCAACTCTTCATTGTCCATGCCAAGCGTGGAGAAGTTATGAACGAGCTCATAGGATGTTTTCGAATCCACATTTTTCACGAAAATGTCTTTCGAAAAGAATGAACCCTGTTTCTCTACTTTAAAAATAACGCGAAACGGCTTCTCCTTATCCGAAACAAAACACTTAATGACAACGTCGATTTCCATCGTTTTATAATCCACAGTGTTCATCGGTTCCTGCATTGGCTTATGCATCCATCTCTTCAATATCCCCAGCACAAGACTCCTCCTCAACACTTGAACTTATTCTCATATTGTATCGGATACCTCGTAAATTGACAACCTAAATAATGGTTTTTCTTGATAGAGTAGCCTAGTTTTCACGAGTTTTCACACATTTTCATAGTGTTATTTCCCCTGTTTGCCCCTTGAGCGTGAGCGATGCTTTGTATTTCCAAGATATGAACAGGCACAGAAGTCCCGTTAACACCCCGCAGGCAACGAACGCCCCATTTGCCCCGAACCGATCCGCAATGTAACCTGAGAACAAGCTTCCAATCGGGGTTGAACCTGCGAATACAAGGGCATACACACTCATGACACGCGCACGATACTCGTCTTTGGCGTACATTTGAAGCGCAGAGTTACTGTTCGTCGCGAATAAAATATTAAAGAAACCCGTGAACGCCAGCAGCGTCCCACAAACCCACACCGAACCGCTAAGCCCATTGAGAATCAAACAAATTGCCACCATACAACTAGCTAGCATACTGACCTTGAGCTTCGGCCCCTGTTTGCTTCGAAAGGACATTGTCAATGCGCCTGCCAACGAGCCCACGCCCAAGCATGACATCAAGGTACCGTATGTTGTTTCGCCCATGTGCAGCACGTTTTTCGTAAACACAGGAATCAGAATGTTAAAATTAAAAGCAAGCGTCCCGATGACAGTTACGAGCAAGACAGTCGGTGACAGAATTGGATCTCTGGCAATGTAAATAATTCCGTCCTTAATTTCCTTCAAAATACCATCCTTCGACGTCTTCTTACGCACATAAGGAGCAGCCTGAATATGAATCAAGCCATAGAGCACAGCAATAAAACTGAACCCATTTAACAGAAAACACCACCCGGCACCTAGCCACGCCATCATAACAGCCCCAATAGAAGGACCTACGATTCTTGCCATATTAAACGTCGTCGAGTTCAAAGCGATCGCGTTCATAAGATCCTCTTTACCCACGATTTCTACATTGAATGCCTGCCTGGTTGGCATATCTAGCGTATTATTCAGTCCAAGAAGCAGTGCCAGTACAAGGATATATTCATATCGCACCGTATTGGTCAAGACCAACGCAGCCAAGGTGAAGGCGAGAATCATCGAGACCGTTTGGGTCAAAATCAGAATCTTCTTCTTCGGATATTTATCTACGATAATACCAGCAAATAAGGAGAATAGGAGAATCGGTAGGAACTGGCACGCAGCTACAACACCCAGTTTAAGTGACGACCCCGTAATCGTTAGAACGAGCCAAGATTGCCCGATGTTTTGCATCCAAGTACCGATCAGGGATACACACTGACCAAACCACATATACCGATAATTTTTGTGTGTAAGCGCATGGAAATGGCGATCAATAAAGACAGACCCTGCAGCCCGCATATTCATAGGTCCACCTCTTCTTCTGCGAAGTGAGCCGCATTATGACCCATTTTTTCTAGAATGACCAGCGCCATGTCCTTCTCCTCATCGGACATACCGAACGTTAATCGTTCCCGCCAATCCGTGAGTACCTTGCGCACATCCTCTTTAATTCCCCGAGCTTTTTCCGTCAAAAAGACTTCATTACATCGCTTATCCCGTTCACTGACGTTCCGCAAAATGTAACCCTGCTCTTCTAGCTTCTTCAACGCCTTCGCCGTCGTCCCCTTATCGATCTTGAGATAGTCAGCCAGTTCTTCTTGCGTCAACCCATCTTCTTTGTAGAGGGCATTTAGGAAAATATGCTGGCCTCTGCCGATCTCAAAATGCTTCAAATGATCACCAATATACATCTGGCCGTACCGGTAAATCAACGAGACCCACCTGGGAATCGAATTTCGCGATTCAATCATGGGAATTCCTCCTTTGTGTAAAAAATCCGAATCGTTGCACTTGCCACTAATTTAGTGTACGCGGAAACCGTTGCAGATGCAACGGTTTTTTACAAGAAATTGGTTAGCCCGCATGTTCGCCAAATAGGGTTAGAAATTCAGCCCTATCACGACAAAAAAATGAAGGGGCAAGTAGATACCTGCCCCTTCATTCTAGAAATAAAGCCCAACATCTTACTCTCAGCGTCTACGAAAGAAATCTCACGCAAACCGGCCGCGATACCGCTGCCGTTTGCTCTGTTTCTTCCAGCATCCCCGTCTCCACATTCCTGCGGAAGACGACGATGCTGTTCGACTCCTGGTTCGCCGCGAGCAGGAACTCGTCCTGCGGCGAAAGCGCAAAGTTCCGCGGCGTCCGCCCCCGCGTCGACTGCCAACCCACGACCGACAGCGTGCCGCTGTCTCGGTCGACCCCATAAACCGCGACACTATCGTGTCCGCGGTTCGATGCATACAAGAAGCGGCCATCACCCGAGAGGTGAATGTCCGCACAGGAATTCACGCCGCTGAAGCCCTCCGGCAGCGTCGAAACCGTCTGGACCGCGGTCATACTGCCCGCGTCCGCCTCATAAGACAGCACGGTGATCGTGCTGTCCAACTCATTGATCGCGTACACGTACGTACTGTCCGCGCTGAACACCAAATGCCGCGGGCCCGCGCCCGGCTTCATCGCTGCTGAGCCGTGCGGCAGCAGCTCGCCGCGTTCCGCGTCAATGCGGCTAATGACCAGCCGATCAAGGCCAAGATCGGCCGCAACGGCATACCGATTGTCCGGTGTCGGAACAATCGAGTGCGCATGCGGCGCTTCCTGGCGATCCGCTTGCGGTCCAAGCTCGCCTTCGTGTTGCACCAATTGCGTATGAGCCCCCAGAGCGCCACCCGCTTCGATCGGATAAACCGTCACATTGCCGCTCAAATAATTCGCAACATACACGTTGCGATTCGTCGCATCTACACTGATATAGCAAGGCGCTGAACCGTCTGCTGGCTGTTGATTGATTTTGCTCAACCGACCTGTACCCGCTTCAATCGCATAGGCAGCCGCCGAGCCGCCATAACGTCCTTCATAGGTTTCCGTTTCACTCACGGCATATAAAACGGTTTTATCGTTATTCACCGCCAAAAACGAAGCATTCGGCAAATCGCTATACGTTTCAATCAGCGTCAGCTCGCCTGTTTGCCCATTGAAGGCATATAATGAAATGCCAACCGGATGCTGTTCATCCGTATAGGAACCTATATAAACATATGAAATACCGTTTTCCCCATTTGCCATTTGCGTCGTTTCCTCCTATTTTACCTATATAATGTGATCTTCCATAGCTTTCGCTTCCACAACGCCGTGACGCACATGGCCACAATCGCCCCGTAAAGCGCCAGCTCCATATCGTGCTGGGCATCCCAAGGATCACCTTGTGCCCCTACGAACAGTGTGCCAATATCAGGTGCTACAATTAACGCTACCCACATTTCAATGAGCTCATAAAAAGCACCCATAGCCAAAACGATAACACACGTCATCGTAGAAAGCCAACCTCTTCCAAGTCGTGTCCATGCCTGTAAGCCTTCGCGAATCGGATAGGCGCACAATAGGCCAAAACTGAAGTGAACAAGACGATCATAATTATCGCGTTTGGAGCTAAATACCACTCCTAACCAACGGTCAATTTCTGTTCCATTGTACGAGTAATGCGCTCCGATGCTATGCAGCAGCAGAAAAACAGCCAACAACCCATAGGTACCATTCGTAAAAGCAAATACACGATACGTACTCACTAATCCCGCCAATGCTGCCCAGATTAATAAATTTTCAAGTATCCAATCTCCTCGACTATACGGTGAAATCGCCAGCCATCCCCACAAAACAAGCCAGATTAAGATGATCCCCTGCAAAACCCGGTTTTCTTTCAAAGGTTTCCTTCTCGCATTCATGGTTCTAGCCGTATTCTGTTTCGCTTGCATGTGCACAGCCCCCTTTGTCGTCTCTACAGACTCAGAGTACCGTGCAACGGCATTTGCCAAAAGTACTAACTTTTACTAGTACCACACTTTGAACCGCTTACTAACTATACACACCTTTCACATACAAGCTTCGGAACTCACTCGGTGTCATGCCTTCATGCTCATGGAACTTCTGATTGAAATAACTTGCAGAGGTATAGCCAGCCTCACACGCAATGTCTTTGATCGGCCAGTTTTCTTTCTCGATTAAACGCTGCTTCGCAAATTGAATGCGGCACAGAGTGATGAACGACAACGGCGTCATCGACGTGGCTTTACGGAATATTTTGCAAAAATAATACGTACTGACGCCCGCAAGCTCCGCCCATTCCTCCAGATTAAACGGCTCGCAGGCTTTACTCTGCATAGCGGGGAGCAAGGTCAGAATTCGATCGACCGATTCCGTTCCACGATTGACGGTTAACGGTGTCGCATAGCTCATAAATTCGCTCAAAATCTGATAAGTCAGTGTGCTCAGCAATGTTGTCCTAAGAATTTGATGGGTTTCCGCTTCGAGTAACAGCTCATGATAAGCTTTCTCGAGCTCTGCACTTCTTTTTAACGTCCACAGGTTGCGCAAAAATCCCTTCTCCAAAAGAAACTCCTTGATGTGATCCCCATAAAAGTGAACCCAACGCACATCCCAAGGATCCTCTTTGGAGCTGTAATAACGCTGATATTGATAGGGAATAAACAAGAAGGCATCGCCCTTCTGAAGCGTGTACTGTTGCCCCTCCATTTCCACATATCCTTTGCCTGAGATAATAAAATGCAAACTATACGTCGTCCACATGCCCTCTAGTCGTTCAACATCGTGATGAGGCTGCTTACTGTACCACCCGACAGATTCGGGAAAAATGAAATAATTCGACTGCTGCAAGGTAGGCAGCATGACTTGTCGATGCATAGAATAACCCCTCGTCTCTAATGACAATATTACGCTATCCGATTCAATATATTACTATATTCATTTTAATTAACTCCTTTTATAATAGCAATATAACGTTACATATTCCACTAAGCAAAGGAGAACTGCCGTCATGACTAAACTTCGTTGGGGTATTCTAGGCTGTGCCAATATCGCGATTCGCGCTTGTATCCCTGGTATTCAGCAATCTCAAACTGGCGTTGTAAGCGCAATCGCAAGTCGTAACTTGGAGAAATCACAGGAGGTAGCGGCTCGCCTTGATATCCCTACCGCTTATGGCAGCTATGAGGAATTAATCGCGGATCCGAACATCGATGCGATTTACATTCCCCTTCCTAACCATCTGCACAAAGAATGGACGATCCGAGCAGCGCAGGCTGGTAAACATGTGTTGTGTGAAAAGCCCGCTGCACTGACATCAACTGAGGTCCAGGACATGATTACTGCATGCGAAGAGGCTGGCGTGTTATTTGCTGAGGCGTTCATGTATCGCCATCACCCTCGTTACGAGCGCGTGAAAGAAATTATGCAATCTGGCGAAATCGGCGATATTCGCGGTATTCATGGTGCTTTTACATTCAGCAATCCGGATGATAGCAAAAATGTTCGTTACGTCCGCGAATGGGGCGGCGGCTCGGTCTATGATGTAGGGTGTTATCCGCTGAGTGCGGCTAGATTTCTTTTGGAAAGAGAGCCAGAAGCTGTGACTACCCATGCATTCTTCTCTCCCGAACATGATAATGTGGATATGATGATGTCCGGTTTGGTCGAATTCAGCGGCAACGTGGCTCTGACCTTTGATTGCGGGATGTGGGCTGCTTTCCGGAACACGCTGGAAATTTTGGGTTCCAAAGGCCGCATCGTAATTCCTTCCGCTTTTGTAACACCAACCGAAGAGTCCGGCCACTTCCAAGTCTATGTCGGCAACGAACAGCGTGAAGAGAAGGTCCCTTTCCTTAATCAATACGCCTTGCAAGTGGACGATTTGGCCTATGCGGCATGGGGTGAGAAAGCGCAGCGTTTTGCTCCGTCCGACGCTGTTTCTAATTTGAAACTTATTGATGCTTGTCTACAATCAGCTACAGAACGCTCACGTGTTGTGCTTTGATAAAACCTATAAGAAGGGCAGGGATTGCGATATGCAGCATATTCAAATTAAAGGATTAGATAAACCTGTATCTAAATTGGTCATGGGGTCTGATTTTTTCAACTTATCCAATGGGCAAGAGGTTAGTGAAATCCTCCACCATTACTTGGCTATCGGGGGGAATACGATTGATTCCGCTCATAACTACTCTAGAGGTCAAAGTGAACAGGCCATTGGTGTTTGGCTCGACGAAACAGGCAATCGTGATAAAATGGTACTCTTCACCAAAGGTGCCCATCACGATGATAATGGCCCTCGTGTTAATCCCGATGCGATTCGCCATGACCTGCTGACTAGCTTGGAGCGGATGCGTACGGACTATATCGATTTATATGGCCTCCATCGCGATGATCCCGCCATCCCTGTCGGTGTCATTGTCGAAGCCCTGAATGAGCATCTGGAAGCAGGCCGCATACGCGCATTTGGCGGGTCCAACTGGACGCATCAGCGCCTGCAAGAAGCGAACGATTATGCCTCTCAACATGGGCTAGTTGGCTTCAGCTTTAGCTCGCCGAACCTAAGTCTCGCTAAGCCCAACGAACCTTTCTGGGCAGGCTGTGTGTCCGCCGATGCAGAGGCGTTGCGTTGGTACGAAGCTCAGCAGTTTCCACTGCTGTCGTGGTCATCGCAGGCTCGCGGCTTTTTCTCCGGTCGGTTCTCACCGGAGATCCGCGATAACGCCGACATCGTCCGCGTGTTCTACAGCGACGAGAACTGGACGCGGCTGCAGCGTGCGCAGCAGCTCGCTGAGGAGAAAGGCGTCAGCGCGATCCAAATTGCGCTCGCTTATGTGCTAAGCCAGCCGTTCCCGGCGTGCGCGTTGATCGGTCCGCGCACCGAGGCGGAGATGGTGTCCTGCCGCGATGGCGCAGAGCTTGTGCTGTCGGCGCAGGAGCTAGCCTGGCTTGATTTGACTGGAGCTACCGTGTAGCTCTCGTGTGCTAAGCAAGCTCAATAACGCCCTCTGTAATAAGGGCGTTATTGGGCTTTTTTTACGCCGTAATAGTGACATTTCCTCGATGATCATCGCTCGGTAGCAATCTCATGTGCACATTAGCTTCGCTCATTCCACGCCTAGCAGTACACCAGACTCCTCTCTATTTCCACGCTTCCTTCGTATACCTAAACGGATAACCTAGAGCTAATCTTCTCAATTACCATAACAAGATAATCTAACTGATAACCCACAGCTATTCTCCTCCATGTCCGTAACAAGACTAATTACTTGAAAATCTATAGCTACTCTCCTCAGTTTCCATAACAAGCCAAACCAACTGGGTAAACCCACAGCTAATCCCCTCAGTCCCCATGACAAGACTAACTACTTGAAAACCTATAGCTAATCCCCTCAGTTTCCACAAAGAGTCAACCTAACTCGATAACCCACAGCTACACTCCTCCGTCTCCGCAACAAGACTAACTACTTGAAAACCTATAGCTAATCCCCTCAGTTTCCACAAAGAGTCAACCTAACTCGATATCCCACAGCTACCCTCCTCCGTCTCCGCAACAAGACAATCTAACTGGATTACCTACAGCTATTTCCCCTCAGTTTCCGTAAAAAGGAAATCTAACTGGAAAAACTACAGCTAATCTCTTCCCATTTCGGCTAAATCACCTAATACCTGATATTTAACTACATGAAATCCATCTATTCACTCTTTCAAAGTAAAACTCAAAAATTACCTACATAAAATCCATCTATCCGCCGGCCTAACTCCCCACTCCCCATTACATCATGTCCACTATTAGGTCTAGTTGCATAACTGACATTCATCCTTGGTTTTACAGAAAGAAAGGCACTACTTTCAGCAGCTAACAAACCTAAATCCTTTATTCTCCGTTACCTTAATTAGTTACTTAGACTACAAAGTAAGGAGTTGGATAGCTTTGAACAAATGGATATATGCAAGCCTTTGTGGGATGATCCTGCTCTCGGCTACAGGCTGCGGCGCGAAAGAAGCAGCGCCAGTGGCAAGCACGTCAGCGACTGCGACAGCCACCGCAACCGTAACGACGGCGCCAACACCAGCTGCTGCCGTTACTCCTTCGCCGTCGCCTCAGGCGACACCGGCACTCGCTGCCTCGGCAAGCCCAGCAGCCGTAGCCAACTCTACGCCGAAGCCACAAGCGACGGCTTCGGCTTCTACTTCAACTGCCGCTGCTTCGACAGCGGCGACGCCAACACCTACGCTGGCCGCTGTCTCCTCTACACCAACGCCATCACCATCCGTCACCCCCGTGGCGACGGTAAGTCCCACCACCAGCGCGAACGAGAAAGCCGAGCTGCTGTACAAGAACAACTGCCTCGTCTGTCATGGCGTAGGCCTGGCTGGAGATTACGGTCCGAACCTAACGAAAGTTGGTTCGCGGAAGACCAAAGATCAAATCGTCACGCAAATCATGAACGGCAAGGTGGAAATGCCACCTTTCAAGGACACATTGAAACCGGAGGAAATTGAAGTATTAGCCAATTGGCTCGCAACGATGAAATGAGTATCTCAAATTGACTCTGAACGCTCAACTTCCTCCTGAAAGCTCGGCTTGCCCAACTTGCTCCTATAGCCGATCAGCCGCCTAGTCTTTGATTTTATAAGCTTCTTTGATTCTCGTCCCGCCTCTCCGATAAAATGCATAAAACAAGCAAAAATAAGGTCATATTTGGCGGATACAGACATGATCCAATGGACGACCCTTGTTCCGCATGATAAGATAGAAAGTAACGTTTCTTTTAGCATAATAAGCCTATTTACATACGATCGTTACTTAGCTTGCCGGACAGGGAGCTGTTAGGAGGAACCATGGGAAAGACCGATGTTCGCCGAGACGCCATCATGCATGCGATCAAAGATAAGGGCTCCATTGCCTTGACGGATATTGTGAAGCAATTCAATGTATCTGAAGCAACGGCAAGACGAGACCTTGAAATTCTCGAGCAAGAAAAGCGTTGTATCCGCACTTTTGGCGGAGCTGTGCTGGAAAGCTTGAAAGTTGAAGTCCCCTTTTTTAATAAAATGGACCTCTATACCGAAGAAAAGAAAGAAATCGCCGACAAAGCACTTCGTTATATCGAAGACGGCGATATTATTGGGTTAACTGGCGGTACGACAACCACTTTTATCGCCAAAAAGCTTAACCAATTCAAGAATCTAACCGTCATTACAAATGCCGTGAATATTGCCTACGAGCTCATTGGCACGCCAGGGTTGCAGTTGATTCTAACAGGCGGTGTGATTCGCACACAAACCTTTGAATTATCAGGCCCGCTTGCTAATGCAACGCTCGACAATTTGAGCATTCGCAAGACATTCATGGGCTGTGACGGGATTTCCCTCTCACGCGGCATGATGATCTACAATGAGCTGGAAGCCGAGACGAATCGTCGCATGATGAAGCAATCGATGGAAACGTATTTGGTTGCTGATCATTCCAAATTCAGCAGAAGCTCGCTTTTCGTAATCGGCGAGGTGCAAGAAGCCGTGGGTATTCTAAGCGACTCCGCCATCACACCGGAAATGAAGCAAGCTTTTAAAGAAGCTGGGGCGCCTTTTCTATAACCCCTGCTCAACAAACAAAACGGGATATCTCAAGCCATTCATGGCCAAGATATCCCGTTTTTCTATGATAGTTCGTTGCTCGGCTGAGCGACATGTCCTGATTTCATTTTCAAAGAAGGCACCATAATCCCTACACCAATCACGAATAAGAACGCAGATGTCAGATAAATGGATTCGAGTGAGAAGGAAGCTTTAATCGTCCCTGCCAAACTCATCATGATGACCATCGCCCCCATAAAGAGCGGAGTCAGAATACCATTCACACGGCCGACGAAGGATTCCTCCGTATTCCCCAGAATTAACGTACTTATCCCGATCTGGATAGCTGGCATAACAAGACCTGAAACGAACTGCATGGCAAGCGCTAGCCAAAATAAATGCGTCATTCCTATCACGGCAAAGGTGATTGCACTAACAGCCATTCCGATCGTAAGCATCGCTTGTGGCGATATTTTTTTGGAGAAAGCCATGGTAACTCCCCCTCCTACAATCATTGCAGTCCCATTGGCCACCATAAACCACTGCAGGTTCTCCTTAGCCATACCCAAATGCTCCGTTACTAGAAATATCCCAAGAGGACTGATTAAGCCCATCGCCAGACCTGCCACAGCGAAACAGGCACCCAGGATGACCAGCATTTTGTTCCTTCTTACATAGCGAAAGCCTTGACCCATTTCTGCAAAAATATGTGTAGTTCGTGTCTCTAACTTCTCTTCTTTGCGATCCGCAGGAAGAAACGTAAGTACGAGAGCCGATAATAGGAAGCATACACCCATAATGGCGACAGCGATTTCGATTCCAAAATGATAATAAACGAATGATCCTAGGATAGGCCCCAAAATCATAAAAATCGCCATCATCGATTGGAACATGGACATCCCCATTTGCATTTGCGATTCGTGTACGTGTACTTTAAATAGCTTCATCCCTGAAGGCTGCGAGAATTGAGATAGGATCGATGACACCAAGGTGGCAAAGAAGATCGCTTTCCAAGATCCCATATACAGCGTTATCAAAATGACAAAAACAGAGACTGCACTTAAAATGTCGCACCACACCATGGTCAGCTTAGGCCGCCACCGATCAGCGAATGCACCGCCAATAAAGGAAAAAATAAAGATTGGCGCAAACTCCGCTACGGAAATTAAAGATACCGAATACGGATCATTATTCGTCATATCTGTCACATAGAGTAGAATCGCAAAGTTACGTATCCATATTCCGACTTGGAGTAAAAGGCCCGAAAGCATGATGGTTTGAACGAATCGACTGGCAAAAAAAGATTTCATCGTCAGATCAGGTTGAGCGTTTGCTTGACTCATTAGAAAAAAAACACCCCTTTATAAAATAGATCACTCGTGAAATGCGAGAAATGTGCGCATACTTCCTACGTAATTGGAAGCAAAAAGTTTCACAAGTCAAACTGATTTTACAAAGAGATGTTACCAGATACTAGATAAACAATCCATATAGTCAATTTTTCCTAATCTTGTCTCCATCCAATCGGATACTGTTCCGACAAAGTGACAGGCAGTCGTCCTACGGCTGCTTCATGCCCAAGCAGCACATTGGCAAGGGACACCATCGCTAACGGGCGATTTTCGTAACAGGCATAATATGTTTTCACTTCAGGGAATTCAAGCAAATCATATGGATTACGCCCTGCGGCAACGATCAAATGCAAATCTTCTTGGCCGGCTAAGGCTTTAACCAACTTGGTTTGACCGGTTGAGAACGTCGCATTGTAGGTGACTACCACCACTTGCTCTAAGCCCTCACACTTTTCCACCAAATCTGCAATCTCCGCATCTGTCGGGTAGAGGCCTACATATAACTCGCGAACGGTGTGCCCGGATAACTCTGACAGCGCACTGCCCAGCGTTCCCTCACGGTCGACAACCTCGTCGATCTCGGTACCCGATTGAACTTCCGTCCAAATCACGAGTAGCTTGTCATTGACTTGAAGCAACTCACCGACTTCATCCTTCACTTTCGTGATGCTTTTGCGGCTGAGTTCCTTGGCAAGAAGCTGATGCTCAGGCGTCGAAATCGGCCCGTCCGGGATCGGAGCAAGCGTATCGTAGCTAATTCCTCTTTTACATTTGTAGCCAATGATTCTCATAACCGACTCGTCAATCCGTGATTCCGGAATACGTCCACTTTCAACGGCGGCAATAACAGCCTCGATAGCAGCAACTTGGCGCTCCAATTCATGGCTAACCAGAATAATGTCCGATCCCGCTTCAATCGCTCGAACCGCACCTTCCGCGACGCCAAGCCCTTCCGAAATAGCTTTCATCTCCAAGCAATCAGTCACGATAAGACCTTTAAAGCCAAGCTGCTTACGCAACAGTTCGGTCAAAATCCGGTAAGACAGCGTCGATGGCACATCGCTTGCTTCTAAAGCTTCAAACACAACGTGCGCCGTCATAATGGCGTCAACGCCGCCTTCAATCGCTTTAACGAACGGCGCTAGCTCTAATTCCATCAAGCGTTCCATGCTATGCGGCACAACAGGTAAGTCATGATGAGAATCCGCAGATGTATCGCCATGTCCAGGGAAATGCTTCACGGTAGCAATAACGCCCATGTCTTGCAAGCCTTTCACCGCATGCGTACCCAAATCGCCAACTAGTGCAGCTGTTTCACCATAAGAACGAACACCAATCACCGGGTTCAGTCGATTATTGTTAATATCTAAACAAGGAGCAAAGTTCATGTTCACGCCCATTTGGCGAAGCTCTTTCCCCATTACCTTCGAGCTGGCATACACGCCAGCGGGTGCAAAGGCTGCCCCAAGTGCCATATTCCCCGGCAGTAAGGTTGCCCCTTTTTCAATACGTGAAACCATCCCGCCTTCTTGGTCCACCGCGATGAATAGTGGCTGACCACCGCTCTTCAGACTTATTTCCTGTAAATCAGAAGACAGTCTCGCAAGCTGATGGGCCTCTTCCACATTGCGACGGAAATAAATGACACCACCAAGTCCATAGTCCTCAATCAATTGTGTGATAGCCGCATTCGGCTCCAGCGTTTGGAAACCGCAAATGAAAAGTTGACCCACCTTTTGACGAAGACTGAGAGGCTTATAAGTGGTTGTTCCTACGGATGATGACATCTGTACACGCTCCTTGAGTGGTGGTTATGCTTTTATGTTTTCTATGATGCGCTTTTGCAACATGAGATACATGACAACGACAGGAATTAGGCTGATCATGATCGCCGCGCACAGCGAGCCATAGTTCATATTCAATTGGTCATAGAAGGCCACCATGCTCACTGGGAGCGTACGGAGCTTCTCTTTGGTCAGGAACAAATTAGCCATAATAAATTCGTTCCAACTGGTTAGGAAGTTGAGCATAAATACGGTGAACAGAGAAGGCACCGAAATGGGCACAATAATACGCCACAAAAGGCCGTAGATGGACAGACCATCCATGATTCCCGCCTCTTCCAGCTCACTTGGAATCGACGTCAGGAAAGCACTTACCATGAAAACGGTCCACGGCAATCCCAACGTTACATAGGGCAATATGAGCGCCAGCGATGTGTTATACAGATGCAAATTCCTCAGCAGCACATAGAGAGGAACTAACAAGGAAGCCGCAGGAACGAGCAAGGCAAGGATCAATATTCGTTTGAGCACCAAGCTTAATCGAGGGAATGACATCCGTGTTAGCGCATAGGCCGTTGCCGTACCCAAGACGAGTGCAGCAAGCGAGGAAACCGTCGAATTGATCACACTATTCATAAAATAGTGCCCCACATGCGCCCCGCTCCACGCATTCCAATAATTCGTAAACGAAAGCTTCGCGGGAAAGGACCACGGTGCTGCTATAATCTCTTTATTCGTTTTAAAAGACGAGTTCAGTGTCCAAACAAGCGGGAATAGAATGATCCCGATGTAGATGAGAAGAACGGCATGTGGGAAGAGGCGGCGCAGGGAGCTCCCTTTCATAATCGCACCTCCTCCGGTTTTCGCGTTAACCAGCCGAAAATCGACGTTAACAGAGCTGTAAACACGAGGATCAACACCGCGATGCTATTGGCATAACCGTATTCACCGATACGATAAGCTTTCTTTATCATATAGGAGGCCATAACCTCAGTAATGCCATAGGGATTGCCGCCTGTCATCACGACGACAATGTCCATCGCTTTCATCCCACCTGTTATGGACAAGAGGATCATCACGAGGATCACTGGCCTTAACAGTGGTAAAATGACAGACCATGCTTGTCTGATGCTGCCGGCACCATCCATTTGAGCCGCTTCTACTAGATGCTTCGGGATGGCATAGATAGCGGAAACGACAAGTACCACATAGAATCCCATCCACTGCCACGCATTTGTGACCAGAACAGCGAGCATCGCTGTCGCTCCCTCAGCTAACCAAGCATGCTGCCATTTCGATAGCCCGATTGCATTCAATACTTGATTCAACAAACCAGCCTGCGGGTGATAAATGAATTCCCAGAGCACGCCAACCACCGCAGTGGATAGAATGGTCGGAAGGAAAATGAGGGATTTGTAAAACCCAATCCAACGCTTTATTTTGCTCACCAAAAGGGCGAGAACGAGAATGATGGGTATTTGAATCCCCACAGAGAAACCGATGAAGAACAGATTATTTCGCACAGCCACCCAGAAATAAGGGTCGTGGAATGCCGTAACGAAATTGTCTAGTCCGTTGAATTGGGCTGAGGAAATGCCATTCCACTCCGTAAAACCATAGCGCAGCGACATCAACATCGGATATAAGAAAAATATCGCGAATATCAGCAGCGTCGGCAAAGTAAAGAACATGTACGCCCAAGCATTTCTTCCCATTTTGTTCATATGTCAACCTACTATTTCGTCGTATGGGTCTCTTCTTTATTCGAAGCCTCCTGCTGCTTCTCTAAGTCCGTCATAAGTGACGCTGGATCGGTTCGCCCGCCAAGCAGCTCTTGCATTCCGCGCTCTAATCTTTCCCGGACTTTGGTTTGAATGCGTGAATCGAAAGCAGGAAACGATCCCTTACTAGACGTAAATACGTTCATGATTTCGGTAACCAGCGGATTGACATGGCTCGTGTCTTGTAGCTTCATGGCAGGAGGCATGCCTTCCTCAACGAGTTGCCTTTTTTGCATCGATTCATTGTACATTTGTTTAATAAATTCTTTGATCGCCATCAACTGATCAGGCGTAACCTTCTGTGAGAATCCGTAGGCATTGGACCAACCCCCATTGATATAACCATCCCCGGGACCACCCATCGATGGAAAGTTCATGAAGCCAACATCGTTCACAATGGAAGACTTATCCGGATCTAACAGCGGTGTATTGGCCCAGCTCCCATCGAACATGAACGCAGCGCCGCCGCTGCTGAACGTATTTTGCTGCTCGGCATAAGCCAGGGCAAGGCTGCCATCTTGGAAGTAATCTTTTTGAATGAGTGTTTGATATTGTTCAAAAGCTTTCAACACCTCAGGATCCGTCCAATGCTTGCTCCCATTCAGAAATCCTTCAATCGAATCCGTTCCCGCCGTCCTTACCCACATCGTATTAATCATCATATTAATCACCCAGGAATCCTTCGCGGCCATGGCAAAAGGAGTAATCTTGGCAGCCTTCAACTTGGCTGAAGCCGCTAGCAGCTCGTCCCAGGTTTGAGGAGGTTTGATCCCCTGAGCGGCCAAAATTTTCTTATTATAGTACAGCCCTTCGACATAGCCAGCCATAGGGATACCATAGATTTTGCCATTCACCGTAAATTCATCAAAGCTGTAAAACTTATCCGTTAACCCTAGCTCTTGTAGAATGGGGGTCAGATCGAGTAATCGATTCGCCTTCACATAGTCCTTCGTATCCGTACCGCCGAACAGATCAAAAATCTCAGGCGGGTTCCCCGCAGCCATTTCGGCTCTCAACTTCTCGAATCGATTGACCTTATCCTCCACACCATCCAGCGTAATTGTTAAGCCTGGTACTTTCGCTTCGGTTGCTTTGACAACCTCCTGCAGCATCGCAAGTCGTTTCTTCTGCGTATCCTTCACCTGAGTATGCCGAATGGTCAGCATAATAGGGTTGTTCGGCGACCCTTGTCCGTTATTCGCCGTCCCACCTTGTGGATCGGTTTTGCCAGAAAGAATCGAACATCCAGACATCATGCAAGTTATCGCTATGGCACCAGTGCTTAAAATAAACGTTCGTTTTCTCATTCAGCTGGTTCTCCTTTAAGCTTACCATTTAAGTATAATTGAACCGTTCCGTGGACTAAAGACAGATAAATTCCTTATCTAGGGGCAAAATCCTCTAGTTCCCTTCTTTTCGCTTATCCCGATACTCGGAAGGAATTTCGCCTGTAAACTTCTGAAATACTTTGGTAAAATAGCGCCGTTCCATGTAGCCACAGGATTTCCCGATATCTGTAATGTTTTTATCACTATGCAATAACATCGACTTCGCAAGCTCCATCCGATGCTTCGTCACATACTCCACGAACGTTTCGCCGAAATGCTGTTTGAATAACAAGCTGAAATAGCTGGAGGAGATTCCGATGCTGCCGGCAATGTCTTCAATGCCAAAATCGGTTGAATAATTCGCACGAATATATTCTTTGGCCGAAGCCATGAGCAGCTCGCTGTTTTTCTTCTTGTTCGTGCCCTCTAGTCCGATGGATACGAGTTGTACCATCACCTGCAGCAAATGCGGGATACTTTCACTTTTATCCAGCTCGCGCCAAATCTGTTCCTCCTCTTGTGGGTCCAGCGCATTCATCTCCCGCAGCTCTCTCAGGACATGCAGAATGAGAAAATGCAGCATCTGATACGCTCGAGCGAATGAACCTTCCGACAGACTTTCCAGCAAATCTTTCAAGCGGTCCAGGGCATCCTCGGTTTTGAGCCGGTTCAGCTGCTTCATGCCTGTTACAATTTCCTCTACGAGATACCATAAGGAGCTATTCGCGTCAGATGACTCTTTGGTTTCTTTGTAGGACAGCACAGATTGACGTTTACCCAAATTCAATTGCATGAATCGTTGCAGCTTTCTGTATGTATCCGAGAGTTGCTGCAAGCCAACGGGCACTGGAAAATAGCCGATACTTATGTTCAATTTGACCGATTGACTAACATTGTGCTGCAGTTTTTGCGCTAGGTCATTCAACTTTCCATCTACAGAGCCACCGGCCTCATCCTCCCACGCCATAAGAAGAGACCATTCGCCTTCCCGCATTTGGAGGACAGTGAACTGTGAATTCTCTTGCGCTAACGTATCCTGCATCACATTCCGAACTGCGAAGTTCCATAACTTACGCTCCTGTTCTGACCAATGTAACGATTTCTGTGAATAATCATCCACATCAATGCTTACACATACAAATCTCAATGTTTCCAAATCGCCATGATCAATCGGCAACAGCGTAGTTGGCGTGATATCCGTGTAATTCATCATAATATCTTGCAGAATTTTTTCATAAGCCAAGACTCTGATTTTACCCCATTTTTGGAGTTCTTCCTGTTGAATCATCTTTCGGGCTCGAATTTCACCAGCTAACTTTCGGATCGAGTTCTCAAGCTCCTCATAATTGATCGGTTTAAGAATGTAATCACTCACGCCAACCCTTAATAGCGAGCGTACATACTCAAAATCCTGGTATCCCGTCACCATCAGCACCGTGCACTCTTCATTGATCTCTCTTAATTTATGTATAAACGTAATACCATCCATCTGCGGCATCCGGATATCACTCATCACCAAGTCTGGGACATGCTGTTCGCAAAGCTCTAACGCCTCAAGCCCATTCCTGGCTTTGCCCACAATATCGATATCGAGTTCTTCCCAAGGAATGACCGCTTGCAAATTGCGCAAAATGTTAGGCTCATCATCCGCTAAAATGGCTTTTAACCTCACTAGATATCCCTCTTCCTTTTCGGTATTACAACCTTCATCGTTGTTCCATGACCTTCTTGTGAGCAAATAAACATCCCGAAGTGCTCACCATATTGAATCCGAATCCGATCGGCCACGTTACTTACGCCAAGCCCTCTGCGTTCTTCATTGGACTCTAAAATTTCATGAAAAGGCGTCTCCAGCTCTGTTTTGTAATGGAATTTCGCTAATTTCTCATTGCTAATCCCAACACCGTTATCCGTGACATATAGCCCGATACGCTCTCCTTCATCGACGACTTTAATCGTAATGTGCCCCATATAATCGATGGGTTCAAAACCATGCTGTAAGCTGTTCTCAACCAAAGGTTGAAGTGTTAATTTTAATATAGTCTCTTGGAGTACATCTGGCGGCGCCTCAATCACATACTGAAACTGATCCTCAAAGCGGAATTCCTGAATTTCCAAATAGCTGCGCAAATGCTCAAGCTCCTGCTTCAGCGAAATCTCTTCCCTGTTTTCCATACCGATCCGCAGTAAGTTACCTAGCCGCACGACCATTTGACTGACTTTCTTTCCTTGGTTCTGGATCGCCAGTACATTAATGGATTCGAGTGTATTAAAAAGAAAGTGAGGCTTAATCTGCGCTTGCAGCAGCATGAGCTCCGCCTTGTTTTTACGGTCCTGCTGTCGCTTCACTTCCTCAAGCAGATCCTCCACACGAACGACCAAGGAATTAAATCCTCTTGCCAATGCCGAGGTTTCATCCTTCCCGCTTTCTTCCATACGTGTGGTAAGATCGCCCCGCTCCACTTTCTTCATCGAGGACAGCATGCGCAGAATCAGTTGAATAATTCTTCGGACGAAGACGAGATTATACACCAAGGCAAAAAACAAACAGATAAACGTAATACCCGCCACGAGCTTCATGATCGTCTCGATTTCACCCGCAACATACTTCCAAGAAGTGATTGAAACAACACTCCAATCCTGTACACCCATCTGATTAATATTCAAATGATATAAGGAAACTAAACTTTTTTCATTTTGAAAATTGGCTTGGAAGCTGTAATTAGTAAGACCCAAATCCAACTTATTCGGCAGGAGCTGTAGGACGTTGGCGCCTTCTAAATTTTGCTTATTATCGTAGAAAATGAGTCCGCTTTTGTTCACTAGTAAATAGCGTTTGGAACTTTGCTCGTTCGTATTGAACGATTTGAAAATCTGATCCAGCTCATTAAATTTAAATTTCAACAGCATGTAGCCTAGGTTGTCCATCGTCCAGAAATCTTTGACCATTCTCGCTTGATAAAACTCCCCCCGGCCTGAGCCAAATTCCTTAAACTCAGACGGTCCAATCCAGAGCGGGCTCCCATTCAATTCCTGAATGTGTTTGAAGGCCAAGCTTTGCTGAAGCGTCGTCCATGGAATGGCGTTCCCGCTTGTTCTTCCAGCGCTAAACGACTTACCCGCATTGTTGTAAATAACGACCGTTTGCACAGGTGAATACGTCAGAATCGAGCCGCGCAGCAGCGTATCGAACGTATTCAGATCGTAAGAGGACAGGGATTCGTCGCTTGGTTTCACCGTATCAATCGTGCGATATATACCTTGAATGCTATCCTTCACCATCCAGAAATCGGAGAAATAGTTGGCTTCCTTGAACATGTAGTAGATGTTCCGTGAAATAGCCTGCAGGGTAACTTCCGTCAGGTCCCCATACTTTTTCTCAATCAGCTGCTGCGAGACCGTGTACACCGCTGACCCTAGGACAAATAAGGGGATGATGATGAATATTAAAAAGCCGATAAATACTTTTTTGTTCAGATTCATCGCTGTGCCGCTCTCCTTCTTCCTTGGAATTATCTAAGTACCTAAGACTCGAATATCGGGTTCAACGCTCACATTCACATTACCTCGTAATGCTTTGCTAATCATGCAAGTCTGCTCCGCACGATGGGCGGCTTTGCTTATTTTATCCAATTGGTCTTGGGAAGTATGAGGCGGCATGATGATGAGGGGGTGATGCGTAATGGCGTTTACTTTCATCGTTGGCTTGTCTTCGACGTAGATGTGGGAATGCAGCTCGAGTGAAATAATTTCGGCTCTCTGGAGCAGCGTGCCGAGTGTGATGATATAGCAGGTTGCCGCGGCGCCTAGCAGCATTTCTTCTGGATTGGATCCGGTACCAGGACCATTCAATTCACGCGGAACTGAAATGGGTGTTGTTAGGTTACCAGCTTGAATATGGCCCGTGCCATCTAAGCCGCCAGACCAGGATGCACGGAGTTCGAAGCGATGTTCGCTCATCGGGTTGAGCCTCATTTCGATAGGTAGTAGCTCCACTTAGGGAGCTTAATGGTACGATCAATAGGGAGCTTAATCGGACGAACTATAGGGAGCTTAATTGTATTTAACAAACCTTTGGTTGATTTGTTTTTATTGTAAAGGATGTAGACTGGTTTCACCAGTGAATTGACGATTTCTGTCACAATGTTGCAAAAGAACGACGTGATGCATAAAGACATGCGAAGGTAAGGCATAACTTGTATAGCAAAGACAAGACATGACTGCATAGCAAAGACAAGACATGACTGCATAGCAAAAAATCGTTCTCGCACTTGACTGCACGAAAACGATTTGAATTCAATTGATCTCTATGAAATTGCGTAATTCATGTGTTGGAATCAAAACAATGAAAGCCCTACCTCTCTTCCATCCTTGCGGCTCCAATGACCGCGCCAGTGCGAATTGCGTTACAAACACTTACTGCCGAAACACTTACGTTGCCTCGGGTTTACCATAAATGAGCTGATGGACTGCGCATTGGGAGAAAAACAAACAAGGAGAGGGGGTTACTTTCTTCTCGCTAATCGTTCGTGTGGGGTAAATGAGGCTAAATATGAAGTGTTTATATGTTTTCATTTCAATCAATCTGTATATTATATAACCATAGTAGATATATGTCAATACGCGAGTGATATACGAGGCATATTCCATAGTTTCTTCACTCTAAGCTCGGTTTCCGAGTTTACTCGACGGGGGCATTCAACTTAGGTTTGGTTTCCGTGCCTAACCGACCGGGCCATTCAACTTAGCCTCGGATTCCGAGCCTATCCGTCAGAGCCACTCATCTTAGCCTCGGATTCCGAGCCTACCCGACCGAGGCATTCACCTTAGCCTCGGTTTCCGAGCCTACCCGACCGAGGCATTCACCTTAGCCTCGGTTTCCGAGCCTACCCGACCGAGGCATTCACCTTAGCCTCGGTTTCCGAGCCTACCCGACTGAGGCATTCACCTTAGCCTCGGTTTCCGAGCCCACCCGACCGGGCCACTTACTAGTCCGAAAACACCGAACTAATTTCACTGTAGCAGCAGTATTGTTTGATTAGTCCTAAAATGCCGAACTAAACTGACCAAACTAGCTAACAGCTACGAAATATGAGGAATTAGTTCGACAGAAGCTGACTATTCGCCTTTTTTGAGATGGAATCACCCATTTAATTCGGAGATATCAGACTAAACCAGAATTAGTCATCGATGACTGGGAGCCGGGTGTTATGCGGGACGGTGTACAAGCCAGTGGTGCACGGAAAGACCACGGACTGAAGGTCTACATGCCAGTGATCGATGTTTTGAAGTGTTCGAGTTTTGGGGATTCGGGTTCGGGGTTCGGGGTTCGGGGTTCGGGGTTCGGGGTTCGGGGTTCGGGGTTCGGGGTTCGGGGTTCGGGGTTCGGGGTTCGGGGTTCGGGGTTCGGGGTTCGGGGTTCGGGGTTCGGGGTTCGGGGTTCGGGGTTCGGGGTTCGGGGTTCGGGGTTCGGGGTTCGGGGTTCGGGGTTCGGGGTTCGGGGTTCGGGGTTCGGGGTTCGGGGTTCGGGGTTCGGGGTTCGGGGTTCGGGGTTCGGGGTTCGGGGTTCGGGGTTCGGGGTTCGGGGTTCGGGGTTCGGGGTTCGGGGTTCGGGGTTCGGGGTTCGGGGTTCGGGGTTCGGGGTTCGGGGTTCGGGGTTCGGGGTTCGGGGTTCGGGGTTCGGGGTTCGGGGTTCGGGGTTCGGGGTTCGGGGTTCGGGGTTCGGGGTTCGGGGTTCGGGGTTCGGGGTTCGGGGTTCGGGGTTCGGGGTTCGGGGTTCGGGGTTCGGGGTTCGGGGTTCGGGGTTCGGGGTTCGGGGTTCGGGGTTCGGGGTTCGGGGTTCGGGGTTCGGGGTTCGGGGTTCGGGGTTCGGGGTTCGGGGTTCGGGGTTCGGGGTTCGGGGTTCGGGGTTCGGGGTTCGGGGTTCGGGGTTCGGGGTTCGGGGTTCGGGGTTCGGGGTTCGGGGTTCGGGGTTCGGGGTTCGGGGTTCGGGGTTCGGGGTTCGGGGTTCGGGGTTCGGGGTTCGGGGTTCGGGGTTCGGGGTTCGGGGTTCGGGGTTCGGGGTTCGGGGTTCGGGGTTCGGGGTTCGGGGTTCGGGGTTCGGGGTTCGGGGTTCGGGGTTCGGGGTTCGGGGTTCGGGGTTCGGGGTTCGGGGTTCGGGGTTCGGGGTTCGGGATTAGGATTGGGATTGGGAGTTTGTGTGTTTGAAACTTCTCCAGCTTCAGAACTCGACCTTCCTTCGAGCAGATACGACAGCTCTACCAGCCCACAAAAACCAAAAACCCGCAGGCACATGCCCGCGGGTCCTCTTCTACACCTTAAATTTCTGCAAGGAAATTTGCAGTTCTTCCGCAAGTCCGGCCAACGCCTTGGCCGAATTCTCGATTTCCTCCGTCGTCGACATTTGCTGCTGACTCGCAGCAGATGTCTCCTGACTAACGGAAATGCCCGTCTCCGAGACCGAGCTCACAATCCGCATCACTTGCTCGATGCGCAAGTTCGCATCCACCAGATGGTGAATATTCTGATTCACATCTTCCACCTTGGCGTTCACTTTCTCGACAGACGTCTCGATGTGAACGAACGATTCTTGCGCTTCCGCGGATATGGTCAAGCCAGCTTTTACTTTTCCTGCACCTGTGTGCATGGAGCTTACAGCTTCGTTGATCTGCCTTTGGATCGTGGACACCAGATCCGTGATGTTCCGCGCGGACGTGGACGACTGTTCCGCAAGCTTACGCACTTCGCCCGCGACGACCGCAAAGCCGCGGCCCGCTTCACCTGCACGTGCCGCTTCAATCGCAGCGTTCAACGATAGGAGATTCGTCTGAGTCGAAATCTCGTTAATGACATTGACGATTTGTCCGATTTTATGTGCATTTTTACCCAAATCTTCGATCACACCATGAGCATCATGAACCGCATCTGAGATTTCGGACATTTGCCCTGCGATGGATACGACAGATTGCTTCCCATTCTGCGCAGCTTGCGTGGCTTGATTCACAAGTTCAGCTACATGTTGCGCTGACGCATCAATCTGTCTTGTACTCGTCAACATCAGACCTACAGCCTCATTCGCTTGGTTCACGCCAGCAAATTGTTTATCAAAATCTTCCGAAAGCTGTTGGCTTGAAGAAGCAACCTGTCTAGCAGCCATGGAGCTTTGCTCAGAGCTTGCTAGCAGCTCTTCGGAACTCGCTGATAACGTCACTGCATTATCCGCAATTTGCAACACTAAATTCCTTAAACTCTCGGTCATCACATTAAAGGAACTCGTTAATTTGCCGACCTCATCATCGAAAGGATAGTCCCCTTTTACGGCCAAATCCCCGCCAGCCGCCTTCTCCATATGCTCCTGTAATTTACGAATAGGTGTCGTTATAATCATATTCAAGGCTAACGCACTGATCGTCATCACAATGATCGCAATCAGAATGGTTAGAATAATAACCACATGTGAAGTCTTGGAATCGGAGCTGCTCGATTGCTGGAATTGCTCAGCAGCAGATTCTTTGAGCGCAACGAGCTTGTCCAAAGCCTCTATCGTTTTATCCCCTTGTGGAGATACCTCATTGTTATATACTTGATAGGCCACTTGATTATTTTGCGTCGCAGATTCAATCGCTTTATCAACTACTTCGCGATATTTCACATTGAGATCCTCAAAGCTTTTGAAATCTTCTGATTCTTCTTGTGTTAATGCAATACTCGAGATTTTTCCAACCAAATCTTGATTAAGTGTCTTAGCTTGCTCTAAGTTCGCTTTAAGCTTTGTCTTATATTTCACATCCGTAGACAACATCATTTCGAGCAAATTCGATTCTACTTCCGTGAAATTGGTTTTTAATTGATTAATCCATTTGACAGAAAGCAGACTTTCCTCGTACATTCTAGTAGAGTTACTAGACATCTTGTCCATATAATGATAGCCAGTAATCCCAACAATCAATAAGAACAGGATTGCAATCGCATTCATCAACAATAATTTAAAACGCAACTTAAGATTCCGAAGGATGGACAGATTGACATTCGGTAGTGCCATCGTACGCTTGCTGCTCATATTCAATTTCGCTTTGAATTTCAAAGTTTCCCATTCTCCCCCCGAGTCTACATCACGAACCATTTCTTATGTAACAAAAACTAACATCGGGTAAATTAATTTACCTATGGTTTATTTTACAAAACAGTGCCTCTGATGTAAAGATAAAAATCGTCACATGCCTTTTACCATCTATCATTTCACCTACTACAAACGTCCAATTCAACAGAAAAGGCAAGTGACATCCACTATGGAAATATTCGGAATAATTGTGAACCCACTTTCAGGCAATGGCAGAGGATCTAACATCTGGATGGAAATCAAGGAATACCTGCATACTCACCATATCGCTTATCTAGCTAAAATAACAACAAAAGCCGGAGAGGCTGCACAGCACGCAATCACACTTATCCAAGAGCATCATGTCAAACGCATCCTTGTCATTGGCGGCGACGGTACCATTCATGAAGCAGCCGGCGGCATTTGGCAACTTCATACCGAAGGGGTCACCTGCGCACTTGCGGTTATTCCCGCAGGGACAGGCAACGATTTTGCCAAAGCCTATGGCATCCCAACGCAGCCCATCAAAGCGCTTCAAATTGCGCTAGCTGCTACAACCACCGTGCAAATTGATCTTTTGCATGCGATACATAATCAAGTCGCTGTGAATAGCATCGGCGCTGGATTTGACGGCATGGTTGCCAAAATCACTAACGAAGCCTCCTACAAAAAGTTTCTAAACCGCTTTGGACTTGGAGGACTTTCCTATTTCATTTCCATTCTCCGTGTGTTCGTAACCTATCAACCTTCCACAGCATGGTTAGAAGTGGACGGTACCACCTATGAACTTCCACATATGTGGTTAGCGGCCGTGGCCAATATTCCTTTCTATGGGGGATCTATTCAAATTTGCCCTACAGCTAGTCCCCATGATGGCTTGGCAGACGTTGTCGTTATTCAAAGTAAAGGCCGCTTTCGACTATTACCTGTTCTTTTCACCGTCTATCAAGGTAAACATACGAAGCATCCTGCCGTCTCCTTTTATAAAGGCAAGAACATTTCGATCCGAACAGAAAAGCCCTTGCTCGTTCAAGCGGATGGCGAGTATGCTGGTTCCACACCTCTTCACATCGAGCTTATCCCCGCCGCTTTATCCGTAATTCGCTCGACATAATTGCAAACGCAATCATTCATACCAAACACCCACAGTCTAAGCTGGGGGTGTTTCTCCATCCTCATTTTTCTCCTGCAGCGCCCATTGTTTGAGTGTCACATAATCAATCTTCCCGCTTCCCAGGATCGGCAATTTCTCCACATACCGAAGCTCGGAAGGCAAGTAGATTGCGGGTTGCCCTTCTTTTCGCATCACATCGCGAAGCGCTTCCATAGAACTGGTCTTACTGGTATGAAATACGATGATTCGCTCACCTTTACGGCGATCCGGTATTTGAACCGCTGCACATACCGCTGGCGCAATCAAGATAGGCGCTACAAGTCCTTCCACCATCGTAAGGGATACTTTTTCTCCTCCTATTTTGGCAAAAGACTGCAATCGCGCTTGAATAAACAAATATCCCTGCTCATCCAAGTTAACGATATCCCCTGTGGGATACCATTCGGGTGAAGGCATGAATCCCTGACTATGAATCAAATAGCCGCTCATCACATTCGCCCCCCGTACAAGCAAATGTCCGCCTGTCGAAATGCCTTCCACCTCTTCCACAATCGCATCGATGCCTGGCAGCAGTTGGCCCACGGAACCTTTTTTGGCATACATCGGTGTATTCAACGAAATAACAGGCGACGTTTCTGTCGTCCCGTACCCTTCCAAAATTCGAATCCCAAACTTATCCAGCCACAATTGCCGGACTTCGTCCTTCAGACGTTCTGCACCTGCAACCACATATTTCAACGAATGGGCAAAATCATAAGGATGAGCTGATCTCCCATACGCTGCCAAAAAAGTCGATGTCCCGAACAAAATGGTGATGTTCCGATCATAAACAAGCTCTGGAATAACTTTATAATGCAGCGGATTCGGATACAGCACCAACTTCATGCCTGTCAAAATCGGAAGCATCGTCCCTGCCGTCAATCCAAACGAATGAAACATCGGCATACTGCCCAACACACGATCCGAGCTATTAAAAGCAATCGCTAGCTTCGCTTGCATGATATTAGCACTAACATTTCGGTGCGTCAGAACGACGCCTTTGGGCTTACTCTCACTTCCCGAGGTAAATAGGACAATCTCATTCAGCCCCGGACCCACAGGTCCTTTCTTTTTCAGCCAGAAATGAATCAAGCCCTTCACTTTATAGGCAACAGATAGCGATTCCTTCACATCTTCCAAATAGAGGACTGTAATTAACCCACTTACTCCACTGATAAAATCCGAAAGCCCCGCCTTCTCAATAAACATCCGAGACGTAATCACCGATTTTACTTCCGCTGTTTCACAAGCATCCAGCATTGCCTGTCTACCCGCCGAATAGTTCAAAATTGCCGGTGTCACCCCTAAACGATACAGGGCAAATAACGTAATCACATGTCCAACCGCGTTAGGCAACAATACAGCTACTCGCCTATGGCCTTGCAGAAGCTCCTGCAGCCGGATAGTCATCGTATAGCTAGATTGCAGCAGTTTCCGATACGTATAGGAAGACTGGCTCATCACATCTTCACAAATGACCGTCGAGAGACCGTGCTTTCGAGCTGCCCCGAGTAACTCATTGAATAAGTTCATCTCAGGCTGTAGCCGGCTTTCCAGCAGATGTCGGAGCAGCTGCGTACGGATCGCATGCGTGGCCTGCTCTTTTTGCACCCGCTTAGAGAACTGTTCTTTCCCCGCCGGCACTTGAAAAGCATCCCCAAAAGCGATCTTCACAGGTGGGAACCACCTTTGTTTGATTTTACCCTTGAGATACGAGAACTTCGAATGTTCCAGTCCTTGAATAGCAACAGGCACGATTCGCGCCTGAGCTCTCAGGGCAAGATAGCCGATGCCGCCGTATATTTTCATCATGCCGCCAGTCGTCGTAATTCGTCCCTCTGGAAAAATAACAAGCGGCGTTCCCTGTTGTATCGCCTTCAGCATTTTACGAACAGCGTAGGGATTCGTTGGATCTACTGCGATATGCGCGCGGAATATTAGTGCCCATGCAAACCGCTTTGCGATGTCCGTGTTAACAACAAATGCCGCATCTTTTGGCAAAATAAAAGCAAGCAGCATCGCATCCAATAAGGAGACGTGATTCGGAATCAGCACCGTTTTTCCCATGACATTCAGCTTATCCAAGCCTGTCACTCTCACCTTGAAAGCAGCGAGCACAAATAGACGCAAGCACGGAAGTAAAAGCTTTACTAGCGTAACGAACATCCATTTGATCACGGGAATTCCCCCTATAGGCATCTCATTTACTAGTACATTGTATGCATAATAAAAGAAACGGCTACGCCGTCCACAGAGGACGAGTGCATTTAACTGGAAATTTGCCCCTATCTTAGGCATGAGAAAGAGACCTCAGCATGTTAGATGCATCGGTCTACTTCATTAAAGCTATTTATTTAGATACGTGCTCAATCGGCCTGGAAAATCAGTAATAATGCCAGAAACTCCCGCTTCAATCAAGCGTTGATAATCGATTAACTCATTCACCGTGTATGGATAAACTTGAAGACCTGCGGCTACTGCGGCAGCAATATCCCTAGGCTCCATACATTGATGATGGGGATGTAAGGAACAGATGTCTACTCCCATTTTCTTCGCATAACCGGGGTGGTCGATTAGATTCGCATTGTATAATAGGCCTACTTGAATCTTGGGCTCTGCCTTTTTTAACCGTTTAATGACTTTATGATCAAAAGAAGAAACAACCACATCTTCATACCGATTTGCCGCCCTTAAAAAAGCGATTAATGCCTGTTCCATTCGTCCCTTATACGCATGTTTAACTTCCACGTTGATGAGCATACCGCGAGGCACAAGATCAAATACTTCGCTTAAAAGAGGAATGCGCTCTCCAGTGAACTCCTCTGAGAACCAACTTCCTGCGTCTAGCTGCTGTAAGGCCTGCCAATTATGCTCGCAAATGTGTCCTGAGCCATTCGTTGTCCGGTTTAACGTGCCATCATGACAGACGACAATTTCGCCATCCTTCGTTATATGTACATCTAGTTCAATAGCTTGCGCTCCCTGCCTTAAAGCTAATGCGAAGGACGCCATCGTATTCTCTGGTGCCTCTCCCGCCGCGCCGCGATGACCAATTACCATCGGTTTATGCATAGTTCAACACTCCCAACATAGTAGCATGCCCTCACATCAAATTATACGAGCACCTCTTCCGAGTCGTCAATTTTCGTTCAACCTCACCTCGTCCCATAAAATGAAAAGAGTCCCGTAGAGCGGCTTTGCAGCCATACTCTCGGGACTTTTATCTAAAGGTAGTAGTAACTAACCGTTAATGAAGAAAGGAAATTATTTACCCAATTGGTGAATCGGGTGTCCAAGCGCGCCTTCAGCGGCATCCATGATCATTTCTGTCAAAGTTGGATGAGCATGAATCGTTAATGCGATGTCCTCCAAGTTAGCACCCATCTCAACCGCAAGCGCAAGCTCACCGATCAAGTTAGAAGCTTCTGGGCCCACGATTTGACCGCCAAGCAATTGGCCTGTTTCTTTGTCACCAACAAGCTTCACGAAGCCTTGTGCAGCGTTCAAAGAGTTCGCACGACCGTTAGCCGCGTAAGGGAATTTACCAATAGTTACGTTAATTCCTTGCGCTTTTGCTTCTGTTTCGCTTAGTCCTACGCCAGCAATCTCCGGATCGGAGAATACAACAGCAGGCATTGCTTTGTAATCAACGATGCTTGCATGACCAGCAATCGCTTCAGCCGCCACCTTAGCTTCATAAGAAGCTTTGTGTGCCAAGGAAAGACCAGGAACAACATCACCAATTGCGAAAATGTGAGGAATGCTCGTTCTACCTTGGTTATCGACTTCGATCAGACCGCGATCTGTCATTTTCAAGTTAATTAGATCAAGACCAAGCTCACCGTCTGTGTTCGGACGACGACCTACAGTTACAAGAACATAATCTGCCGTGACTTGTTTTTCTTCGCCTTTAACTGTGAAAGTAACGGTAACATCGTTGTCTGTTTTCGTGCAGGACTGCGCTAACGCTTCGGTATGAACCTCAACGCCAACTTTCTCTAGATTCTTAGCAACCAGCTTCGTGAATTCTTTTTCGAAGCCTGGAAGCACGTAATCTGAGCCTTCCAACACAGTCACTTTCGTACCGAATTTCGCATACGTTTGACCAAGCTCGATTCCGATATAGCCGCCGCCAATAACGATCATGCTTTTCGGAATTTCTGGCAGGTTCAACGCTTCTGTCGAAGAGATGATTCTTCCGCCATAAGGGAAAGCTTTCAACTCGATTGGACGGGAGCCTGTTGCGATAATACAGTTCTTGAAGCGGTAACGCGGTGCTTCCGCATCATTGAATACACGAGCTTCGTGCTCGTTAATGAACATCGCTTCACCTTGGAACGTTTGGATCTTGTTGCCTTTGAGCAATCCGCTTACGCCGCCTGTTTGTTTGGCAACAATGCTGTTTTTCCAAGCTTGTACTTTCGCAAAGTCCACTTTCACGTTCTCTACGGAAATTCCGATGCTGTCTGCATGTTGAGCGTGCTCATACGTGTGTGCAGCGGAAATCAAAGCTTTGGATGGGATACAGCCGCGGTTCAAACACACGCCGCCCCAAGCGTCTTTATCAACAATAAGAACGCTTTGGCCAAGTTGAGCAGCACGAATGGCAGCTACGTAACCGCCAGGGCCTGCACCGATAACCAACAAATCGATATCTAAAGAAGCATCTCCTACTACCATGCTGTTACACCTCCAAGACGAGAAGCTCTGGATCAGCCAGAAGCTGTTTGATGTAGTTCAAGAAGCTTTGTGCTGTTGCACCATCAACGATACGGTGATCGAAGCTTAAGGAAAGTGCCATAACGTGTGCGGCAACGATTTGTCCGTTTTTCACAACTGGCTTCTCAGTGATACGGCCTGCACCTAGGATCGCAACTTCAGGGAAGTTGATAACTGGTGTGAAGAACATACCGCCAACGGAACCAATGTTCGTGATGGAGATCGTGCTGCCTTTCAACTCATTCGCTGCCAATTTGCCATCGCGTCCGCGAAGCGCCAAATCTTTGATCGAAGAAGCGATCGACCATACGTTTTTACGATCAGCATCATGGATAACAGGAACGAGCAAGCCGTTTTCTGTATCTGTTGCAATTCCGATGTTGTAGTACTTTTTGTAGACGATTTCTTGCTTCTCTTCGTCGATCATCGCGTTCATGACCGGGAATTGACGACAAGCCGCTACCAATGCTTTCACGATGAAAGGAAGGTACGTCAATTTCACGCCTTTTTTCTCTGCGAGCGGCTTCGTACGCTCGCGAAGAGCGACAAGTGCCGACACGTCGATCTCATCCATCAATGTCACGTGCGGAGCCGTGTACACGGATTTAACCATGGCGTTCGCAATGATTTTGCGAATGCCTTTGAACGGAATGCGTTCTTCGACGCGATCGCCTGTGACGACCTGCACTGACGACGCTGCTGCAGGTGCCGTTGTTGTTTCAGACGCTACTGATGACGCTGCGTCTGCTGCTGGAGCGGCTACGCCAGCTCCCGTAAAGCCAAGCACGTCCTCGCGTGTTACGCGGCCGTGCTTCCCTGTAGGCGTCACCTCTGCGAGTGTGATGCCTTTCTCTCTTGCCAGCTTGCGCACGCTTGGCGTTGCAAGCACTTCACGGCCCGCGCTTCCCGTTGGCGCGGCTACCGCTGCAACAGCGGCCGCAGGCGCTGCTACCGGTGCTGCTACTGCTGCAGGAGCAGCAGCAGGTGGTGTTGCTACAGCCACGGCTGGAGCCGCGTGGCTGGAACCTTGATGCATCGAAGCCGCAGGCATCTCGCCTGTCACTTCAATCGTCATCACAAGCTCGCCAATTGTGCACACTTGTCCATCTTTTACGGCAACGCTGACGATCTTGCCTTCTACTGGACAAGGAACCTCAACAACCGCTTTATCGTTCTGTACTTCCATAAGAATCGTTTCGTCAGTTACGGTGTCACCCGCTTTAACTAACATTTTCACGATCTCGCCTTCATGTATGCCTTCACCAAGCTCTGGGAACTTGTATTCAAACAATGCCACGTGTACGACCTCCTGTTACCTTCGACTGTGTGTGAATTAGAATTCGAGTACTTTCTTAATTCCGGCAATAACACTTGCTGGACTTGGCAACCAAGCATCTTCGATTTGTGCGAATGGATATACGGTATCCGGTGGTGTAATACGCAGAACTGGCGCTTCCAAATGAAGAATTGCTTTTTCATTAATTTGAGCAATAACCTCTGCAGCTACACCGGATGTTTTTTGTGCTTCTTGTACGATAATCGCGCGGTTTGTTTTCTTAATCGATGTCACAATCGTATCAATATCAAGTGGAAGAAGTGTACGAAGGTCGATAACTTCGACTTTCACACCTTCTGTTTTTTCGATCTCTTCAGCAGCTTTCATGGAAGTGTGTACCATAGCGCCGTAAGTAATAATCGTAACGTCAGAACCTTCTTTAACAACATTTGCTTTGCCTAGCTCAACCGTGTATTCACCTTCTGGTACTTCGCCGCGGAATGCACGGTATAAGTTCAAATGCTCCATGAAGAAGACAGGGTCATTATCACGAATCGCTGCAATGAGAAGTCCTTTTGCATCGTAAGGATTGGAAGGAACAACAACTTTGATCCCTGGTGTTTGAACAAGTAAACCTTCAAGCGCATCCGTATGAAGCTCAGCCGCTTTAACACCGCCGCCAAAAGGCGTACGGAATACGATTGGGGAGTTATAACGACCGCCGGAACGGTAACGCATACGAGCTGCTTGCACGCAAATTTGGTCAAGCGCTTCGTAGATGAATCCAACGAATTGGATTTCAGCGATTGGGCGGAAGCCTTGTACGCCTAGTCCAACCGCAAGTCCACCGATAGCGGACTCAGCAAGAGGCGTATCGAATACGCGCTCTTCGCCGAATTCTTTTTGCAAACCTTCTGTCGCACGGAACACGCCACCAACATTACCAACGTCTTCGCCGAACAAAATAACATTAGGATCTCGTTCTAGTTCTACACGCATTGCATCTTTTATCGCTTGAATCATTGTCATTTGTGCCATGACTATTCTGTGCCTCCTAAATGTTTTCGAAAGAAAACTCGCTCCGTAAGCATAATCTTTTGTAAAAACTTGTTTCGTCAGCTAACTCTATTTAAACGATTCTTTTTGTTCTTCTAAATGAGCAGGCGTCACTTCGAACATGGAGTCGATCAATCCAGCGACTGTCATTTTCTCTGTTTCTTCTGCTTTCTTAATGTGCTCAGCAACAGTAGCTTTCGCTTCTTCCTTCACTTGAGCTTCTTCTTCTTCGCTCCAAAGGCCTTTTTTGGTCAAGAACAAACGCATACGCGTTAATGGATCTCTTGGCTCCCAATCGGACTCTTCATCTTTGGTACGATATTTCGTTGTATCATCGGCCAAGGAATGCGGACGGAAACGGTACGTCAACGCTTCGATCAACGTAGCGCCTTCGCCTCTGCGTCCTCTTTCAGCAGCTTCAGTTACCGCTTGAACGACAGCTAGTACGTCCATGCCGTCTACTTGCACGCCTTTGATACCGGCAGCAACGGATTTATGTGCAACAGAAAGTGCGCCTGTTTGTTTGGAATATGGTGTCGTAATCGCGTAACCATTGTTTTGTACGAAATAAATCACAGGCAGCTTAAATGCGCCTGCAAAGTTCATACCTTCATAGAAATCGCCTTCGGAAGAACCACCGTCACCTGTGTACGTAATAGCTACACGCGGTTGATTACGTTTCTTGAAAGCCATCGCAACGCCTGTTGCGTGAAGAATTTGTGCGCCGATAATGATTTGCGGCATAAGAACGTGGACATCTTGCGGAATTTGTCCGCCATGTTGATGACCGCGGGAGTACAAGAATGCTTGGTACAACGGAAGACCGTGCCATACCAATTGTGGCATATCGCGGTAACCTGGGCAGATGAAATCATCTTTATTTAAGGCAAATTCGCTACCAATCATGGAAGCTTCTTGACCGGAAACCGGTGCATAGAAACCAAGGCGTCCTTGACGTCCTAGATTGACTGCTCTTTCATCCCATACGCGTGTGAAAACCATTCTTCTCATTAATTCTTTTAATTGTTCATCGCTAAGCTTAGGCATTTTATCGGGATTAACAACCGTGCCGTCTGGAGCAAGAACCTGTAATGGCTCAACCTTTTCTGTGGTCACTTCATAATTTGTTTGGCTGACAAGTGGCTTACTCATACCATTTCACCTCTTATATGATTTTGGTGCCTACTATCTGGACTTCTGTTATAGTATTATTATAATCCTGTTTTGGTGAATTGTACACCAGCAACGACGGGCAATCTCACCCTTTTTGTCGTTAGTGAATAGTACAGTTCCCAATAATATATAATACAGTTTACAAAGAATTAACAACTGCTATAATACACCTACCCCTCAGATGAAGGAGATCTACGATGTCAGATGACTCTCGTTTGTATCAGCGTACTATTGTAAAAGATGAAGTAACCTCAGATCTGCTTGGAGAAAATCGCTCCCTTCGGATCTATCTCCCCCCCGGTTATAATGAATTGTTATCCTATCCCGTCATTTATTGCCAAGATGGCGAACAGTTCTTTAATTTCGGCCGTATTGCTACTACACTTACACGTTTAATCCTTGATGAAGATTTGGAACCGGCCATTGTTGTCGGAGTTGATGTGAATAACGTAAACCGGACATCCGAATACGCACCTGAAGGTGAACGTCATGATCGCTACTGTCAGTTCTTTGCTGAGGAGCTTCTCCCTTATGTAGAGAGCCGCTACCCCATTCGCGCAGACAGAACGGAACGCATCCTTGCAGGCGATTCACTTGGGGGAACGGTTTCCTTGCATCTCGCCTTAGATTATCCTAGCCTTTTTTGCCGAGTTATATCCTTGTCTGGCGCATTTTTCGACATCACACGCGAACGGATTAAACAAGTAGACGACTTATCTTGGTTAGAGATCTATATGCTAATCGGTTTAGATGAAACAGATGTCACAACAGAGCGGGGTACCTTTGATTTTGTGCGAGAAAACCAGCTGACACAAACATTTCTGCAAGACAAAAATACCGCGCTTCACTATATAGAGAAACCCGGTAAACATATATGGGGCTTTTGGCAAGTGGAACTGCCAGCCGCCCTTCATTATTTTCTAAGCTAACACGCTAGGATAGGCCGTACCGTGACTTCATAAGATCGACCATATCCTGAATTTGCGATTCCTCGGGGTAGCCAGCAATATCTGCTGCCCTCCCCAGCTCAATCCCTCTGCCGCGCATCACTTCATGCAATTGATTTACAAACTGTTCAGCTGTTAAAGGAAGCTGCAAGCATTCGGATAAGCTAGACATGCTTTCTTGAACCACTTCCGGATAATCGTGCCCCGGGGCAGACTGTGCAGCTCGTTCATAAAAGCCGCGGGCTAGCGCAGCCTTCTCCTCACCACGGCCTTCCACAATGAGGAAAGCCTGAACAGATATCGCATGCTGTTGTCTACGCTGTGCAATACCGCAAAATTTGCGTCCTCCGATACTAAGGTCAAACTCCCCAGGGCAAAATGATCCTAGGATTTCTCCCTGATCAATCCGATCCGTGACCTGAGCCATGACATCTCGGATGAGGCTGACCATGAGATTGAAATCCTTGCGATGTTCCATATCCCCTGCTTCTTTTGGCAGCAGTAAGGATATGTTAACCACGCCCAAATCGAGAGGAACGGCCGCTCCTCCTGAATTACGCACCGCGGTATCGTATCCCTGACTTTGCAGCCATTCATTCGCCATAGCCGCATGCGGAAGTCTGCTGTCTCTAAGCCCCATCACGAAAGCTCTCGGATGTCTCCAAATATGGAGAATCGGAGGCACTGTTTTCCCAATAGCACGGCATAACAATTCTTCTAGAGCAAAAGCATATAAAATAGGTTTCGATTCTGTTTCACTAGAACGATCCAGAATTCTTAAAGTTGTAGGAAGTTGGGTTGCCATTACAAGGTCTCCTGAGTGTACATGTAGTATTTATCAAAAGCATTGTAAGCGAAAACCGCTGAAAATACATCAACAAATTTTATTTACTCCCCTTTGACCCCTGGCTTGCCAGAATATCCATGATCCCTTTAAACAGTGGAATAGCCTTGTTACTGTCCGCAGGACCCCTATTTTTGATAACAACAGACACCGCATATTGAGGGGACTCCACAGGACCATAGCCAATAAACCATTGATTTACTTTCTCTTGCTTCCCATTTTGGATTTGCGCTGTTCCTGATTTGCCCGCAAGTGCCCACTTTGCGCCTTTCAGGCTTTGCCCAGTGCCTTCGGTAACAACTTCCCTCATCCAGTTAAGAAGTGTCTGGCTTGTCTTTGCAGATATTTTGCCCGCTTCGGAGGACAAGGTTTTCACCGGGAATTGCTCCATCTCACGCCCCGTTTGATAGCGAATTTCTTTGACCACCCTTGGTGAGTAGACTTTACCATCGTTTAATAACGTCACGACCATATTGGACGCTTGCAATGGTGTCATCCGGACATCCCTTTGACCAATTGCCGTTTGCATCAGAACTCCCTCATCATTCTCCGGTGTATGGGCCGCAAAGAGCTGCCCCGTCTCTTCGGAGTCAAATTGTTGAAGTACTGTTTTCATATCTGTTTTCCCGGACCATCCCACTTCGTTCAGTACACCCAGTTTGTTCGCATACGTCTCTAATTGCGCGGCTGTTAAGCGTTGCATGACATTAGCAAATACGATATTACATGATTGTGCGTAGCCTTCCTCCATGGTTAATGGGCCATGTCCTGATTTAAGCCAGCACGTAAATCCATATTTGCCAAGTGCACCTTTACAGTCAAAGGTTTCTGTCGGACTCACAACTTTCTCATCAAGTGCGGCAGCCGCTACGACGGTTTTGAAGATAGATCCCGGAGCAGTCGCTTTCACAGCATAATTACTCCAGCTGTTGCTTGCCAGATCCACTTGTAAAGGATTGTAATTCGGCCTGCTTGCCATCGCGACCACATCGCCGTCTCCGGCCTCCTGCACAACCGCCGCGCCTTCGGCTATCCCTAATTTATCCATTAGCGCTTCAATTTGCTGTTGAACACTACTATCCAACGTAGTAACTAGCTTGACTGGATAGAACGAGTTATCTGGGGCGATCATGCGGGCATCTAAGCCTGCTAATGGCCTTTTCCCAGCATCCGTGAAATAGGAAATGGACGTTTCACCAACGCCGCGCAGCCACGCATCGAAAGACTTCTCTAATCCAGCTCCACCGATCTTCGATGTGAGTTCCATTTTGCCTTTTTCCAAATCCGAGCTGTACATTTGCATCACACGGTCTGGATTTTGCCCAATGAAACCGATCAATTGCCTTGCTGTCATCCCTATCGGATATCGATCCTCGATTTGGACTACCTTCACATTCGACAAACCGAGTCCATTAATCCCGTTGACCTGCTGATCGTTCAGTTGAACCGGCTTCCCGCCATCTTGCGTCCCCCACACCTGCGGTTCCTTCAGATTTTTGGCAAATGACGCCCACTGCTCCTTACTCGTTTGCAAAAGGTGTACTAACTGGCTAGCATCCTGCTGATTCATCGCATAATCGCGATTAATCGGGAAAGCTACCAAGGCATTCACGATCTTCCCTGTCATCGGTGCTAGATTGCGGTCGACAATTTCGCCGCGCCCACTCTCAAGGACAAGCGCGCGCTGACGCTGAATAACGGAATTTTTCACCAGATTAATTCCTCGGGAAGAATAACTTTCCGTTGCTGCGATTTGTATCCAGAACAATTTGCCCACGATACCTAGAAATGCGAGCAGAATCAAAAAAAGCATTAAAAAAATGCGGCGTTTTTCTACGGAAGATAATTGATTCTCTCTCATTTATACGAACCCCTTTATCTCTTACATGAACTCTCTCCTTCCAGTATCGGCAATCTAGTATCACGGCAAACCGCTCCAGCCTTAGCATAGACAAAAAAATCCACCCTCCAATGGAGAGTGGATACTAGAGAGCTATTAGACTTCAAATTTAGATAATGTATCTGTCAGTGACTTGGACAATAGATCTAGCTTGTCCGATAATTTCACTAAGCCATCGCTGATACTCAATTGCTCAGAGCTCAGTGAAGCAACTTCCTCAGATGTCGCAAGGGATTCCTCCGCAACCGCGCTCACATTCGTCATCGCATCTGAAAGCACGACTTGCGATTGCTCAAGCGTCGAGATGGAATCGCTGACTGTGCTCAATTGCTCAATGAAGCCGCCCATATGACTCGTCACTTGTTTGAAAATCGTATCTGCTTCCTTAACTGCCGAGATTTGTTCTTGGAAGATTGGTGTTGCTGTCGAAAGCACCTTCACCGTTTCATCGATTTCGCGCTGAATCGTTTCGGTAATCTGACCTACAACCTCAATCGATTGTTTGGACTGATCCGCCAATTTACGAATTTCATCGGCAACAACCATGAAGCCTTTGCCGGCTGCGCCTGCACGTGCGGCTTCGATCGTCGCATTCAAAGATAAGATATTCGTTTGCTTGGTCATATTGTTCAATACATCTAGAATTTTACGAATCGAACGCGTGCTATCTTTCAAACGATTTACTTTGTCTACCATAGAACGAATCATTTCTTCCGTCAGATTCGTTTTGGAGATAAGTTCTGACATGTACTTTGTTCCAAGCTCACTGGACGTTTGTACATCTGCTGCGGCAGTTCCCATCTCCAAGTTGGCTTCAATAACTTGCTTCATTTGAATGCCAATGTGATGAGTTAACTCGTTCCCCTTCTCCGATTCCGTGGCCAATCCGCCAGCCCCATTGGAGATCTCGTCCGTTGCAACCGCGATTTCCCTTGCCGCTGTTGCAGTGACCTGCGAGGAGTTCGTCAATTCCTGTGCTGTTTCAAAAACAGCTTGTGCCGATGTACTCGTTTGTTGCACTAACGTCGTAATTTGCTGCATCATCACGTCAAAGCTTGCGCCCAGTTGGCCAATCTCATCTTGCGATTTGTAATTGGCACGAACCGTCAGTTTACCTTTGGCACCTTGCTGCATCAGATTACGCAGATTAATAAGCGGGCTTCCGATCATTCTAGCGACGATAATCCCGATGATGACTGCGGCTATGGCCGCAAACAACGCGATAAGAAGCGTGTAATTGAAAATTTTCTTCGCATCTTTGACTAGTGCACTAACAGGAATATCACCAACTAGGTTCCAGCCCGAAACGGTTGATTTATAAAAAGCAACCATGTGATCATCCTTCGTAATGAAGGATCCATTATTATCGTCCTGCTGTTCCTTCGTCAACTGAATCGGAGATTCCTTGCCAACCACACTCATGTCTTTCGCTGCAATATATTTATTATCTTCTGTCGTTATAATGACATTACTGTCATCACCTAATGACATACCGCTAAGCTCTTTCGTCAACGTATCTGTACTTAGTTCTAAGACGAGAATCGCTGTAGACGAATTCGTTAGTGTGTTGCGCATCAGACGGCTAACCGCAAACGTATTATTCGAATTACTCGAGTATCCTTTAGCCTGACTAGGTAACCATGTCACTTTCCCGCCATTTTCAACGGTACGTTTAAACCAGTCTGTGTCTGCTGAATTATCCGTTAAGGTAGCGCCACCTACGCCAGTAATAACAATCAGTTTACCATCTGGCCGGTATAAATGAAGCGTTTTAATTGATTTGTTAGAAAAAGTTACCACATTTAATTTCTCAGTTAATTGACGCGTAACATCAAGTGCTTCATAGGAGGAAGCTTCCAATTTCGGAACTTTATCCAACAAATCCTGCAGTTCTTTGTTCAACATGATTTGAAGAGAGATATCATCAAACGTTTGATAGAGAAAATCTAACTTCTGACCTGCTTGCTTGACCGTCTGTAAACTGGAATCAGATACCTTGTTCTTGATAACATTCTTCGAAACGGAGTACGAAATCATACCAACCGTAAGAACGAAGAACAAAATGCTTATAAAGAACATCAAAAATAACTTCATACCAACGGATTTCACTGGATTTTCAAGCCTGATGTTAGTTGTGCCCTTGAATGCATATGTACCACCTGATGAAGCTGCATGACCTGACTTGTCAATATTTCGACCCCTTCGAACTTGACCAGTTGCTTGAACTACTTTGTTTACAATTGCGCGGATACCTTGGAGTTTTTTTGTCATTTCGTTCACCACCATTAGTTTCTAATTACCTTTATTTCTAGCTTTCCAACTAAAATGAAAAGGTTTACATACCTTGTTATAGATCAATTTCGACATTCATTTCCAATATCCTCTATAATCCGATCTAAAAGTAAAGGAAAAGTAAAAAAAAGAAGCCTTATCCAATATAACTTACACTGGAGAAAGCTTCCATGGTACTATTTTCCTGTTTTTTTCCGCATCATATCCCATTTTTTTACAGGTTTCTCTGTTTGTAGTTGAATAAGCTGTAACGGATGCCTAGCTGCGGTCAATTCTTGACCCGCCTCATCGCGAATAACGCCTACCGTTTGCTTGAATTGCGTGCCGTCAGGACCGAAAAACTCAATCTCTTGACCTGGCTTGAAATGATTCCTTTGCTGAATTAGCGCTACGCCTGTTTCAGCATTGTAATCCATAACCAATCCCACGAAATCGAAGCCAACAACCTTTTCCTCTGGTTCAAAGATGTGATCTTCATGACCAGGTGCTTCATAGAAGAAACCATCGTTCAAAGGGCGATTCGCCGCTTTATGAATTTCATCCTGCCAAAGCGGATTTAGCTCGAAATGTTCCGGATCCTCGAAATAGGCATCAATCGCTTGCCGATACGCATTCACGACCGTAGCCACATAATGAATACTCTTCATCCGGCCTTCGATTTTGAAGCTATCCACGCCGGATTCAATCATATCTGCAATGTGATCAATCATGCTCAAATCCTTTGATCCCATCGTAAAAGCATCATCATCCTCAGCAAACATAGGGAAGTCCGTAGCCAGTGGAGCATCCAGAGGCTGATCCTTCGTAAACAGATCGTATTTCCAGCGACACGATTGGGAACATCCGCCGCGATTCGAGTCACGATCGGTAAAGTGATTTGACAATACACAACGTCCTGAATAGGAACTGCACATAGCGCCATGAATAAAGGCTTCAATTTCGACTTCCACATGCGCCTTAATTTGATCAATTTCTTGCATGCTGACTTCCCGCGCCAATACGACACGCTCGATACCCTGATCTTTCCAAAACTGTACCGTTTGCCAATTCATAACCGACTGCTGCGTACTCACATGGACCTCAAGATCGGGAGCAACACGTCTACACGTTTCCATGATGATCGGGTCAGCTGCAATAATGGCAGAGATTCCAACCTCTTGCAGCCCTCGCAGGTACTCATCCAAACCTTCGATATCTTCATTATGCGCGTAAATATTCGTGGCAACGAATACTTTGGCTCCATATTGTTTCGCAAACTCGACACCTTCCCGCATTTCCTCTTTTGAGAAATTATCTGCGTTAGAGCGTAAACCATACTTCTGACCACCGATATAAACAGCATCTGCGCCATAATGGATCGCAAATTTCAATTTCTCTAAATTCCCCGCAGGAGCTAAGAGCTCCGGCTTATCCAGCCTTACACGCTTACCCCTAGCTCGCGATTCTACAGCTGTTGTCATCTGGGATAGCACCTTCTTTCTGTTCTTTCTTCGATCAATACACTTGTTCCTTATAGAAAAATCCGTAACTTAGCTCACGTTCTGGGTCTTGCAGCTCTATAATCGCATCTAACCATTCTTGTTTAAACTCATATCCTTCCGGATCAGCCAAATAGGCATCAATCGCTGCGCGGTAACTTCTCACGACCGTTTCATTATACTGCGCGGATTTAAGCAAGCCTTCAATCTTCAAACTATCAATATCGCCATCGATAAGCTCAGGCAAATTTTCCAACATGCAGAAATCTTCCGAACTCATAATGTGCGTCCCGTTACTGTCCTCATACACCGGATACCGTTGATCGCGGCGCTCGTGTTCAATCAGGAACAGCCCACGCTCCTTCGAGCGATCTGCTTCTGCCTTATGCCCCTGATGTTCCATATAATTTTTGACCAGCTCACGTTTGGAGTGATAGATGTTCGTAATCCCATGTACCTGAACCTCCACAGGGATCACTGACTTTTCTTTAAATGCGATGACCTGCTCCATATTCAACTCGCGTGCCAAAACAACGCGAACTGCGCCCTGTTTCGCCCAATAGTTCGCCGTTGCATAATTCGTCGATGTCATCTCCGCGTTCCAATGCATAGGCAGCGGCTCAGCTAACTGACGAACCGTCATCACCACTGCTGGATCACCAAAAATGATCGCATCTACACCATAGGACTGCAGCGTTGCTAAATACGTCTGTAAGCCTTCTAGTGTTTCATTATCCAAAATATTATTCACGGCCACATATAATTTCGCATGCTGTTCATGTGCCCAAGCCACCGCTTCACGGATTTCCTCCAGCTTCACTTCTCCTGGCAATCGCAACCCGTAGCGCTCTTCCCCTATAATAACTGCGTCAGCACCTGCTGTAATCAGTTGTTTCATCTCATCAATGGAACCACAGCTTATGACTAGTTCTGGTTTATTCACTTCAGCCTTACCTACCTTCTGTCAGCTTCATTCTAGCGACGCCTGTTCTTAATTGGACGTCTTCTTACTATTCGCAATATTTTTCTTATGCTCTTCATACGTTTCCGCAAATAAATGACCTTTGGAACCATCTTTCTTGGTTACATAGTATACATATTTCGTTTCTTCTGGATAAATGGCTGCTTTAATCGAAGCTAGACTTGGACTTGCAATCGGCCCTGGCGGTAACCCCGTATTCAAATACGTATTATACGGGCTTTGAATTTGAAGATCTTTCTCCAAAAGACGATCCTTCGACTTATCGAATAAATATTGCACCGTCGCATCAATCTGCAGAGGCATGTTCATTTTCAAACGATTAACAATAACGCCTGAGACAAGCGCCCGCTCGTCATCAACAACAACCTCACGTTCAATCAACGAGGCTATCGTCAGCATTTGGTGAATGGTGAGATTGCGTGCCTTCAGCTTGTCCTTCCAATCCGGCGGAAGCGTTGCAAGCTTCTTATCGAGTTGATCCAACGAACGCTCAATAAATTCTTTCTCTGTTGAGCCTTTCTTAAATTCATAGGTTTCTGGGAAAATATAGCCTTCTAAGCGGTGCCTTAAATTTTTGCTATCTGGAATCGAAGCGGTTGTGTCATCTTTAAAACCCGCAGGATCATCGACGAGCCCCAGAAACGTCTCTTTCTTCCACGTAGTCTGCTCGCTCATTTTGGCAGCAATCTGTTCGATCGTATAGCCCTCAGGAATGGTAATGCGCATCATGTCTTCCTTAACGACATCTCCCTTATTGAGCTTATCGATCATGTCCACAAATGTCATTCCTGGCTTCATCGCATACTCGCCAGCTTGGAATTTGGAACCCTCTTTTTTATATTTCAGATAGTACATGAAAATGGATGAATTCTTAATGAGTCCCTTGTTTTTCAACTCGTCTGCGATTTGTGTCGAGCTAGAGCCTTGTGGAATCGACACTCTCACCTCTTGATCAGAAGCTTCTACTGGCTGTAGGGCATTTGCAATAAACAATCCAATCCCACCTGCGGTGCCCAGAACAAGCAGCACAATGATGCTCACGATAAGCAAAATCAATTTCAGTTTACTGCGCTTAGGCTCTAGCAGTTCTTCTTCCTCATGTACCATATTCACAACGCTTCTATTCCCCCTATGAATGTCACTCGAGACCAGCCTTTGGCTAGGTTACCTTAGTCGCATTAACCATATGCATAACAAAACCGAGCGGATAGACTCCGCTCGGTTATCATTTTATCACAAGTCGTCCTGTTCAGGAAAAACCATTTCATCATACAGCTCCGAAACCGTTTCCCACTCATCGTCATCATCGATGGTCACCATTTCGTATTCACCGTCATCATTCGTAATCACTCGGAAAAGGGCAACTTCGTCTTCCTTTTTCAGCTCATCCGATTGCATAACTGCGTACGTTTGGTTCTCATAAACGAATTCTTTCAGAAGTTGATACACCGTCGACTCACTTTGATCGTCAGACAACAGAATATCATCCCCGTAAGCTTTGCGCAATACATCAGAAGGCGTTGTACTCATGCTTCTTCTTCCTCATCGAACTCCGCCATCAACGTATTGAATGTTTCTTCAACAATATTCCATTCTTCTTCATCGTCGATCGTGAAAAGCTTCAAATCTTCGCCATCGTCGTCTTCTTCATAACGGAACGCGTATACCTCATCGGATTCTTCGTCTCCGCCATCTGTAGGCACAACCATCATATATTTCTTGTCAGAACCGTCCACTTCGAATTTCATGATAACCTCGAACTCTTCTTCGTTGCCTTCATCGTCCGGAATGTAAATGATTTCTGGTTCTTCTTCACGCAATTCTTCTTTGGACACGTTCATTCACCTCTTCATATTAGCATCCATGTACCCTTGCAGGATTAGCTGAGCGGCCATTTTATCAATAACCAGCTTCCGTTTCTTCCGACTCACATCAGCTTCTAGAAGCGTTCGCGTGGCAGCCACGGTTGTTAAGCGCTCATCCCATAGGTTTACTGGTACACTTAGTTTTTGTTTCAATTCTTCTGAAAAAGCAATCGCAATCTCACCGCGTGGCCCAATCGTATTGTTCATATTCTTAGGCAAGCCGACGACTACTTGCGATACGCCATATTCATTCACAATCTGGATAAGCCGTTCAATGTCTTCTCCCGGCTTATTACGGCGAATCACTTCAAGCCCTTGAGCGGTCCATCCTAGCTCATCGCTTAAAGCGACGCCGATTGTTTTATCCCCATAATCTAAGCCCATCCATCTCATGCTGGTTCTCTTTTCTGCTATTTGTGTTGACCCAGATAAGCACGAACTAATTCTTCAATCAGTTCATCCCGTTCCCGTTTACGAATGAGGCTTCGCGCATTATTGTGACGCGGAATGTAGGCAGGATCTCCAGATAGCAAGTAGCCAACAATCTGGTTAATCGGATTATACCCTTTTTCCTGAAGAGCATCATATACCGCCAGCAATACATCCTTAGGCGATGTTTCGATTTCTTCCGCCTTCACATTGAACTTCATCGTTTTGTCCATGGAACTCATCAGGAGCACCCCACTTCCTTGTGACCTTTGTAAAATATTTGAAAAATGTTCCGTCTATACTTGTGATATATTCTCTATGGTTTTAAAAATTCCTGTCCCACAGAAAAATAATTATACGAATTGGGAGAGAAGCCCTTCGACACTAGCTAAAGCCCCTTGCAGCTTGGACGCATCCTTACCGCCCGCTTGAGCCATATCTGGACGACCGCCGCCGCTGCCGCCAACAGCCTGTGCGACTTCTTTAATAATTTTACCCGCATGGAAACCCTTAGAAACAAGATCAGGCGTCACAGCGGCAACCAGATTCACTTTATCCTCTGTAGCAGCGCCAAGAACGATGACAGCGGAGCCTAGCTTGCCTTTCATTTCATCGACGATATTACGCAGGGAATCCATATCCGCCGCATTCACCTGTGCAGCCAGCACGGAAACGCCCGAAACTTGCTTCACTTGATCTGTCAATGAACCTGCTTCAATGCGCCCTAGCTTGCCGCGTAAGGATTCATTCTCACGTGACAACTCTTTCAACTGTTGCAAGGTTGCATCTACGCGTTTCGGCACATCCGTGATATTTGATTTGAGCAGACCAGCCGCTTCTTTCAACAATTGTAATTGACCATCCAAATATTCATACGCACTGCGGCCTGAAACAGCCTCAATACGACGTACACCTGAGCCAATTCCTGATTCGCTGACAATTTTAAATAAACCAATTTGGCCGGTATTTTGCACGTGACAACCGCCGCATAATTCTAAGGAGTAATCTCCTACCCTAACAACACGTACGATATCACCGTACTTCTCACCGAACAAAGCCATAGCGCCCATTGCTTTCGCATCTGCGATCGCTTTGAGGGAAATATCAACGTTCGTGCTATTCCAAATTTGTTGGTTAACACGCTGCTCAACATCTGCAAGCTCTTCGCTTGTAATACTTCCGAAATGAGAGAAGTCAAAACGGAGGCGATCCGGCTCGACAAGGGAGCCCGCTTGATTCACATGCGTGCCTAGCACTTCTTTGAGCGCTTTGTGCAGCAAATGTGTCGCCGTATGGTTCTTAATGATATCCGTGCGTGGTGCAGAAGCTACAATCGCCTCTACCGTGTCCCCTTTGCGAAGCACACCGGACTCCACAATGACCTTGTGAACGTGCTGACCATGCGGCGCTTTCATCACATCGACAACCTGCAGCGTCACTTGATCGTTACGAATAGTCCCGTGATCGCTCACTTGACCGCCGCTCTCTGCATAGAAAGGCGTACGATCCAGCACGACCTGACATGTCTCACCAACACCGACAAGATCAACGAGTTCATTCTCATGAACAATGGCTTCGATATTAGCAGTAACTACCAATTCATTATATCCAACAAATTCGCTTTTAATCGTTAATTCGGACAGCGGCCCGCCTTGCACCTTCATGCCGCCTTCTTTGTGGCTCGCTGCACGAGCACGATCACGCTGTTCTTGCATGGAAGCATCAAAGCCAGCACGATCAACGGTTAGCCCCTTCTCTGACGCAAAATCCTCTGTCAAATCAAATGGGAAACCATACGTGTCATACAATTTGAAAGCGTCAGGTCCGCTAATCTGATTCGAGCCCGCTTGCTGCGTTTTCTGAACCATTTCCCCAAGAATAACCAAGCCGTCGCTTAGCGTTTCGTGGAAACGCTCTTCTTCCGTACGGATCACCTTTTCGATGAACTCCCGCTTATCAACAACCTCAGGATAATAAACACCCATGATATCGCCAACCGTAGGCACTAGCTTGAACAGGAACGGTTTGTCTAAACCAAGCACTTTCCCGTAACGCACAGCACGGCGAAGCAAACGACGGATCACGTAGCCACGTCCTTCATTGGAAGGAAGTACGCCATCACCTACAGAGAAAGCGACCGTACGGATATGATCGGCGATTACTTTAAGCGCGACATCGGTTTCTTCATTCGCATGATAGGTAACACCCGTCAGCTCACACGTTTTATCAATAATCGGCAAGAATAAATCGGTATCGAAGTTAGAGTCCACATCTTGCAGAATGGAAGCAAACCGCTCCAAACCTGCGCCAGTATCAATGTTCTTATTCGGAAGCGGTGTATAGCTGCCATCTGAATTGTGGTTGAATTGCGTGAAGACCAAGTTCCACACTTCAAGGAAGCGCTCATTCTCGCCGCCAGGCCAGCACTCTGGATCCGACAAGTCGCCGTATTTATCGCCGCGATCGTAGAAGATCTCTGTACAAGGACCACAAGGACCTTCGCCGATATCCCAGAAATTATCTTCTTTGAGCTTATAAATGCGTTCCTCAGGGATGCCGATTTGCTTATTCCAAATCTCGAAAGCTTCCTCATCATCCTCATGAACTGTAACTGAAATCCGATTCGGATCAAAGCCGATCCATTGTGGATCCGTCAGGAACTCCCACGCCCATGGAATAACTTCTTTTTTGAAATAATCGCCGATGGAGAAGTTACCCAGCATTTCAAAGAAAGTATGGTGACGACGAGTCTTACCCACGTTCTCGATGTCATTCGTACGGATACATTTCTGCGCATTCGTAATACGTGGGTTCTCAGGAATTTCCCGTCCATCCAAATAAGGTTTCAAAGGCGCGATACCTGCATTAATCCACAAAAGGGATGGATCATTATGAGGGACTAATGAGGAACTCGGCTCAATTTTATGACCTTTGCTTGCAAAAAACTGCAACCATTTCGAACGAATTTCACTTGCTTTCATCTCTGTGAGCCTCCATATTTCATTTAGGTTTACAAACAAACAAAAAACGCCCCTGTTAGCTAACAGGGACGAATCATCGCGGTACCACCCTGGTTATTGCCTTCACCATCCTTGCAAGACGCAAGCCTGGGAATTCAATCTCCTTGTGCGGATTTGTAACGGGTCCAACCGGTGGAGTTCTTCCACGCTCCGAAACGAGCTTTGGGCCATCCTAACACCGAAAGGTTCTTCCAGCCGTTCTTCGCAGCATTACGCTGCCAAGTGGAACCTTCTCTCTGACGATGGGCTATGGCTTACTGGGTTTCATCAACGCTTTGTTTCAAATATAGATAGGCAAATTATAACTATCTGGGGGTTGCCTGTCAATATGAGGGCATTATAATAGAGTAAATACCTATTGGAGGTGCTTCACATGGATTTATCAACACTCACACTGCTGGGTCTTATCTTCCCTATTTTCGTCTTGATCATTTATATCATGGCGAAAACATTGATTAAGAAGGAAATTCCAGACAGTCGCTACAATCCCTTTGACTATGTGACAGGACAGACACGGGTTGAATTTCAAGAACAGAAAGAAACAAAAGAAGAGGACGACAGCCAAGGCGATGATAAGGATAAACAATTAAAATAAACAGCTAGACCACTCTCAAAAAAAACTTAAAAATCGCAGTTGACAATGATTCTCAATACAAGTATACTAGGTTTATTGATAATGATTTTCATTATCGAACACACATAACAGCAAGTTGATTACTCACTAATTCCGTAGTCCATTCCATGGTTTACGTTTGGGCCACACCTTGTCAACCTCCTCAACCCTCGTGCAAAACCCCTTGAACCATGATCCCGCAAGTCATGGTCCAAGGGGTTTTGTGCGTCTTCTGAGTCACTCCCCTATGTTGTTGGCTCCTTATGAACAAAGTGGATGAACACATGTTGTATAATCACTTTCATAACCGCAAAGAAGGGAACGGCCAATATTAAGCCGACTACCCCTGCCACTTCCCCTCCGACAAGCAAAGCGAAGATGATAAACAATGGATGCATATGCAAGGTCTTCCCCACGACTTGAGGAGAGATCACGTTGCCTTCCAATATTTGTACCGCCAAATTGACGATTGCGACGAACAGTACCATTTTCATAGAAACGGTAGACGCCATCAGAATGGCAGGTGCCGCGCCGAAGAATGGCCCCATATACGGGATGATGTTGAAGATGGCAACAACGCTTGCTAGCAGCAGCGGATAAGGCATGCCAATGAGCCAATAGCCTAAATAAGCGAGCCCGCCAATAATCACACATACGAGGATTTGTCCTCGTATATAATTTCCAAGTGCCGTGTCGATGTCCATAAGGAGAGAGACGGTTTTTTTGCGATGCTTCCGCGGCACGATGGCCAATGCGGTCTTCTCAATAATTTGAAAATCCTTCAAAATATAGAACGCCAGAAATGGCACGATGAAGGCGATAAACAGCATATTGATCGTTGCCCCGATTTGATTCATATAATTCGCAACCGCCATGGAAATCTTCGATTCCAGCTTGCTTAACGAGTGATTAAATCCAATTCGGACGCTGTCCGGCAACAGCTCATTTTGATTAAAGCCGTCGACCAAGGATTGCGCACGCATCGTCATCTCCGGCATATGCTCGTTCAGTTCAGCAGCTTGCTGAATAAACATCGGCGTCATATTCATAATCGTAACCGTGACGGTGGTAATAAACACACTATAGATCAAAAGCACCGCGACCGTTCTCGGCACTTTCCGTTTATTCAATATCGTGACGATTGGATTTAAAATATAGGAAATGATCACCGCAATAAAAAACGGCATCACAATCGCTTCTAAGAACGTAAATACATGAACTAATATCGGTTTGATCAGTAAGAGTAAATACAAACCGATCAGAATAAGCAAAGCATATACAAGTCCTATAAACCATTTATTACGCCAAAAACGTTCCATACTGCCTTCACCTCTATCGTTCGGTTTCGACTTTGTGTTCACTCAGTATGTGTACAACGCGCCCAAATTAACCCTTATCTGGCGTCAATAAACAAAAAAACGTTACCTCCTAAGCGAAAGCTTCGCTCAGAAAGTAACGTTCGATCCTGTCGGATTATTAGTTCACGTGCTCGTGGATATGAGAAACTTCTTCCTCAAAAAACAAATCATCCAGAGAACTTAACGTTCCATCTTCTTCAACCTGGTAGACGGACATTTTATCTCCGTTTACGCTGAGTTCAATAAAGCAACCCCAGCAGTAAAATTGATGGGAACCGATCTTTCCAATATCTTTGGAATTACAGTTTGGACAACGCATCATGCTCACCCTATTCTTCTTTGGATACGAAGAGTTCTTCTACTTCCTGAGCGCAATGTCCAGGCACGATGATCGCATCTTCCCCTATGGTTGCCGTTTCTGGCATAGGAAGCCACTTTCGCCCTTCTTTTAAATCAGAAATAAACCCTTCGGACAATTCATAACCTACTATTTGTTTTCCCCAATTCTGGTCTAAATAAACATCTTCTACCACGCCTAATTCATGCCCTCCCGCCGTTATGACAGGAAGTCCTTTAATCTTGTCGCTTCCATCAAGAAAAGTATGGCACTCATTCTTCTGTCCAAATTCGCAAATGACACTTTCGTTCGGTATGGTTATAGCATCTTCTCCAGCTGCGACGATTCCTTCCCACGATATGTATCGTAAGGATGAGAACCATGACTTCGCTTCGAGCACAATGCCGCTTATGTTCCACGTTGGGTCGATCAATACATCTTTCACTTCGCCTACTTGCTTACCTGACTCAACGGTCAACACGGGAAGTCCTATTAGTTCATGCGCTCTGCGCAAAGCGTAACGCCTCCTAGAACCACCCAGTACTACTTATTACGCAACCGTTTGACAATGGTTGCAACTTTCTGGGCAGCCGTTTCGATTTGTTCTTTAGAATTCCCCATTCCAAAGCTAAATCGCACCGCGGAGAGTGTCACATTTTCTGGAAGTTTCATCGCTTGCAAGACATGAGACACTTCTAGCGAACCAGAAGTGCATGCAGAGCCGCTAGCAGCAGCCACATGGTCTAAATCCAGGTTCATTAATAATGTTTCTGTTGAGATACCGGGAAAGGAGATGTTTAAAATATGGGGGACACTCTGTTCCTTAGACCCATTAATGACAAAACGCTCACAGCCCAATTGCTGCTCCAATATGGCAATCATCAGTTCTCTAAGCTCACTAGCTTGTGTGTAGTTCTGTTCTCGGAGAGGAAGAATGCGTTCAATCGCTTTAGCGAAACCAGCAATAGCGGGTACATTCTCAGTTCCTGCACGTCGCTTGCGTTCCTGTGAACCACCAAAAACGTGCGGCAGCAGCTTGGTATGTTTCGAAACATAGAGGGCACCGGCACCTTTGGGGCCATATATTTTGTGGGCGGACAAGCTCATCAGATCAACTGGCAGCTCCGCTAAATTCAGAGGTAACTTACCGAGGGCTTGCACCGCATCGACATGAAAAGGAATGCCGTGTTGGCGCGCTAGCTGTCCTACCTGCTCAATGGGTTGGATCGAGCCTATTTCATTATTCACATACATCATAGAGATCAGGGCTGTATCGGGACGAATTGCAGCTTCTACATCTTCTATTTGAATAAGTCCCTCCGGACCAACTGGGAGATAAGTCACTTCGAAACCAAGACTCTCTAATCGTTCACAGGGATGCAACACAGCATGATGTTCAATTGCGGTTGTCACGATGTGCTTCTTCCCATTCGGCTCTGCCTGCATGATTCCAAAGATCGCCATGTTATTGCTTTCCGTTCCGCCGCTGGTAAAAATCAGCTCGGCAGGCAAGCACCCTAAGGATCTCGCCATACCATCGCGGAAGCGGTTCAATGCCGTTCGTGATGCCCGACCAAAGCTATGGGTACTGGAAGGATTACCATAATTTGTAGTATAAAATGGCAGCATAGCCTCCCAGACTTCAGCATGTACGGGCGTTGTTGCAGCATGATCCAGATAAATAGGTTCCATAGTCACCTTAAATGTAAAACATGTAATTATCGTTTTTGCCTTTATCTTCGAAAGAAATCAAATTCGACAACGTTGTGGAATCAAGCACATCTGCAATACTGTCGCGAATGCGAATCCATAGATCCCGTTTGGCAGGATCATCTTCTTCTGTAAAATCAACAGGACTAATCGGTCCTTCAAGGACACGAATAACCTCACCTGCCGTCACCTGTTCAGCAGATTTCGAAAGAATATAGCCACCGTAAGCTCCACGAATACTTTTGACTAAACCCGCATTACGTAATGGAGCTACAAGTTGTTCCAAATAATGTTCAGAAAGCTGATGTCTTTCGGCAATACTTTTCAGTGAAGTCGGACCTTCACCCACTCGGTTGGCCAGTTCCATCATGATCGTTAGACCATAACGACCTTTTGTGGAAATTTTCAAAATTAACACCTCATTCAACATGATCTGCCATCAAGGAGTCTGTATATATCGCTAAAACTTGAGATGCTTACCAAACTTGCTACCCATGTTTCTAGCATCAGGGTCGTCCCTATCTAGGTAAACAGCGTTTCCATTTTTCGCAAAAACATTCCAAAACATCCGTATATCGTATCTATGTTATCACAAAACCCTTGCCCCGTGTGGGAAAATCCATGACATTCTCATGAAATATTTTAATTTTGACCAATTCGCATGTATAATGGTAGGTGATCTAAATAAACGACTGTGTCGTTATACGTCAAAAGTCGTGCCTGATGGAAAAGAGGTTTATGCTATGCAAACAAAAACACGTGTCATCCTCGGGATGTCCGGAGGCGTCGATTCTTCGGTTGCCGCACTTTTGCTCAAGGAGCAGGGGTACGAGGTTATTGGCATTTTCATGAAAAATTGGGACGATACCGACGAATTCGGTCATTGTACCGCAGAAGAAGACGCAGAGGATGTCAGACGGGTCTGTGACCAGCTCGATATTCCTTTCTATACAGTAAATTTCGAGAAGCAGTATTACGACAAAGTATTTGCTTACTTCTTGGACGAGTACACCAAAGGACGCACGCCGAATCCGGACGTGATGTGCAATCGCGAAATCAAGTTCGGAGAGTTGCTGCAGAAAGTCATTGATTTAGGCGGCGACTATATCGCCACTGGTCACTATGCGCAAGTTTTGGAGCAAGATGGTGAGTACGTTTTAAAAAGAGGAAATGATTCGAATAAGGATCAGACTTACTTCCTAAACGTTCTTAATCAGGGGCAGTTAGCCAAGGCCATGTTCCCGATCGGGCACCTGCCGAAATCTCAAGTACGTGAAATCGCGGAAGCCGCAGGACTTGCTACAGCGAAGAAAAAAGACAGCACAGGGATTTGTTTTATCGGTGAGCGCGATTTCAAAACGTTCCTCAGCCAATACCTCCCTGCTCGTCCAGGCAATATGGTCGATATTCGCAATGGTGAGATCAAAGGACGTCATGATGGACTCATGTACTATACGTTAGGTCAGCGGCAAGGACTAGGCATTGGCGGTTCTGGTTCAGGAGAGCCATGGTTCGTCGTAGATAAGAACTTAGAGACCAATGAATTGCTAGTCGTGCAAGGCGAGCAGCATCCGGGGCTGTATTCCAAAGGATTGACTGCAACGGATGTAAACTGGATATCGTCGAAAAAACCAGATGGTGCATATGCATGTACCGCTAAATTCCGGTATCGCCAAGCGGATCAAGGGGTTAATCTTACATTCCAACCCGATGGGACATGTGAAGTTGTCTTCGACAAACCGCAAAAAGCGGTGACACCAGGCCAATCTGTTGTCTTTTATGATGGCGATATTTGTTTGGGTGGCGGCGTGATTGATAAGGTTCATAAGATTTAAGTGGAGATAACCAAGATTGCGGGACAAGCTCCTAAATACTAGGGTGAAGGGAATTGATGTTGGGGATGAACGAGATAACGATGAAAGCTGATACGTATGAAGATGTGAAGAGGCTTGTTATAGAGATCGGGATTCTCCCCCTCTCTTCCTTCATTCCTGAGCATCCTTCACTTGAGTCCTTGACGGTTCATGAGCAATGGCATACAGGACTGGAGACAGATCCTTGGCTATGGCGTGATCGCCTTCCAGGCGATGGGCTTGCTGCTTATGGACGTTTCTTTGCTAAAAAGCCGCTGCTGATAGATTCAGAGTTATTTCCGCTTATTAAAAACCTGTTGGAAGATCCCTATACCGTGGACGAGCGATACTCGGATGGCGAATTATCGAAAGCAGCCGTCGATGTGTATCACGCTATTGCCGGGAATGAAGGCATTGATGTGAAAGCCTTGCGTTCAGCGACAGATTTGAAATCCAAAGAGTCGAAAGCCGAGTTCGATCGCGCCTTGATCGACTTGCAGAGCAAGGCCGACATCGTCATTGCCGGGATTACGGAACGTCTGAACGCCAACGGCACTAAGAATGGCTGGAACGGCACCTGCTATATGACAGCTTCACATTGGTTGGAGCTTCATGGGATTGCTAAGAATGAGCTTCCCACGCCGGAGGCGAAAGCTCAGCTACGTGCGCTGCTGAAGGAAAAATACAGCGAGGCTGCTGGCAAATATTTGACGAAGATTTTCAAGCTGTGATGTGGGAAGGAGCACTGGGGTGCTCCTTTTTTTGTTGGCTTGGGGCTGGGGGTGAGACTGGGTGATCCTCTGATTACGAGTTTAAGAGCGGGTACCTTTCGCGATTGGCTCGGGTTCCGAGCATAAACACCGGTACCTCTCGCGGTAGGCTCGAACTCCGAGCCTAAACCCGCATCCCACTCGCGGTAGGCTCGGGTTCCGAGCTTAACCCGCATCCCACTCGCGGTAACCTCGGGTTCCGAGCTTAAACACTGGCCCCTCTCGCGATAGGTTTGAACTCCGAGCCTAAACCCGCATCCCCCCACTATCTAGACTCTGTCTTCTTCTTAGTTCGCTTTTGCACTTATTTACCGCTCCCTAATTCGTATGCCCGCTCCCTCCGTCGCACACGCTAAGCACGAAAGGTGTGAGTGATGCTGAGCAAAATCATAGCCGTTTTACTCCTGATCGGACTGGGTTGGGTCGGATCTTCGGAAGCTTTCGCAGAGACAGTGCAACCAAGCAAAGGCGGTATTACATCAAAAGTTCCTGAACCCGACCCTTCCTATGCCAAGTGGAGTCGCCTTGCTTTCCATGAAGCTGGTAAAGTGTACACCCTGCTGGATTATAAGTATATGGGGCGTTCCAAAGTCGCATCAGGTGTTATGCAGCAACAATTTCGCTTCTGGGTCAAAAAGAATGGTACGGAGTTTCCACTCATCGTCTCCATTCGCTACGATCCTGTGACAGAGAAAGTATTCACGATCCTCATGGAACCAGAAACATATAGAGGGACACTACGGATTCTATGAATCTGTAGGCGTCCCTCTTCTTTTATGCTGATTCAGCTTCATCTTCTCTTCAGTCCCCTGCGTAGTGGCTGCAAATATCACCTCATGCTGGATCTCATCCGGCAAATACTGCTGACGCACGAAATGACCCGGATAATTATGTGGATACATATATCCCTTATGGCCAAGCTTCTCCGCACCCTTGTAGTGCGTATCACGCAAATGCAGGGGAACTTCGGCGGACTTCACACGCTCCATTAGCTCCTGTGCACGCATGATAGCAAGCGGAATGGAATTCGATTTCGGACTCTCCACAGCGAATAAAATTGCCTGGGAAATGATGTACTTGGACTCCGGCCAGCCAATCTTATGATAGGCGTCCATCGCCGTCACAGATTGCACCATAGCCTGCGGATTGGCGAGGCCGATGTCTTCGCTGCAAGCGACGATTAGACGTCGCAGGAAGGTCATAGGATCCATGCCAAGCTTTTCGACGGCATAGAGGAACCAGAACAGCGCTGCGTCGCTTGAGCCGCGCACGCTCTTGTGAAAGGCGGACAATACGTCATACTGCGTCGACTCGTCCGCTTTCACAATCGGGCGGCGGATGGACTCTTCCGCCACCTCACGCGTGATATGAACCGTGCCATCCGGTTCAGGTGAAGTCGTGAGCGCTGCGAGTTCCAGCGCGTTCAAAGACCGGCGGATGTCCCCATTGGCCATCTGCGCGATGTGAACCAACGCCTCCTCGTCCACATTGAGTCGCATGAAGCCGAGCCCCTTGACGGGATCGGCAATAGCTCTGCGCATGGCGATGAGCGCATGCTCCGCCGTGAGGGGCTCAAGCTGAAACAGCGTCGAGCGCGACAAGAGGGCCCCGTTCACATGGTGAAAGGGGTTCTCCGTGGTCGCCCCGATGAAGATGAGGATGCCCTGCTCCACCGCAGGCAGCAAGGCATCCTGCCGCGACGTGTTGAAGCGATGGACCTCATCTAGGAACAGGGTCGTTTTGCGACCGTACATCGCTTTGGTGCTTTTGGCCAGCTCAATAATTTCGCGGACGTCCTTCACCGAAGCATCTACCGCGTTGAGCTTCATGAACTCGCCTTGTGTGCGATTCGCGATAATGTTCGCAAGGGTTGTCTTCCCTGTACCTGGAGGTCCATACAGAAGAATTGAGGTCACTTGATCGGCTTCGATCGCGCGGCGAAGCAGCTTGCCTTTGCCCACAATTTGCTCTTGACCAATGTATTCATCTAGCGTTGTTGGCCGCATCCGGTCAGCCAGAAGCTTACCTACCGGATCCTGGGATGCTGCATATGTAAACAAATCCATGATTAGTTTCCTTTGCTGGGTGTTGAGCGTAGTAATGTCCATTATACCTTGCTCTGATAGGCATGTCATGTCTCTCCATGCAAAAACTCCCCCACTCGCGTTAAGAACGCACATGGAGGAGTTTCAACAGATATCAATATTTTTAGACCGAATGAGGGACGCTAGACTCCAATTTCGTATCCTGTTGCGGAGCAGGCGCAGCGAACCGTAGAGGGCCAGCAATAAATGCGGCGCCTAACCCAACCACACCGAAGGCAATGCTCAAAATAAATCCATGATTAATCGCCGTCCCTAAGGATTCACGCAAGAAACTCGCCGTTTCGGGAGGAAGAGCTGCTCCAGCTCTAATCAATTGATCGGGATTAGCTAAAGTAGCTAGCTTATCAAGCGGCATATTGTGTGCAGCCGCACCATCTTGTATAAGACTGCTGTAGTTGTTGTTCACGATTGTCGCCATAATGGACGCGCCGAGAACGCCGCCAATATTCCGCCAGAAGCCAACGATCGAAGAACTGACACCGATATACTTACGGTCTACACTTTGGGCAACGGCATTTTGAGCTACACTCATCAGCGGGCCAATGGCCCCAACGCCAAGAATAACCATCAGCATAATCATGTAGATCTTGCTTGCATCATGACTGACAATACTTAGCAGATAGCTCACGACGATGCCCGCCGTCATACTGAATGCGAATACCGCACGGAAACTAAAGAAGCGCTGTAAGAACCCAAAGCCCACTGCGCCGACCATTAAGGAGAACATCATTGGGGTCAGAAGCCCGTTTGAATTCGCACGTCCAAGTACCGCTGTCGAAAAAATAGGTAAATAGGCAATAGCCGAGAACATGATGGCCCCTTGACAGAGACAGGCTAAGACTGTCGCAAGCACCATTCTATTTTTGAATAAAGGAAGGGGAAGAATGGGTTCACTTGCTCTTCGCTCAACCTGGATAAACAAGAAGCCAACAACGACCGCAACAGCTAGCAAGCCTATGATTTGCCAAGAACCCCAAGCATAGTCCTTACCGCCAAATTCAAGCGCAAGCATCAGTGAAACTGTAGTGACGATGAGAAAAAGCGTTCCCAGATAGTCGATTTTCGGGCGACGATCCGAGCGTGACTCTTTCAGTGCAAAAAACAACACAATGAAAGACAACACACCAAGCGGCAAATTCACATAGAAGCACCAGCGCCAGCCCCATGTTTCAGCCAGTAGTGTCCCAATTTGCGGACCGGCTACAGAAGATAGACCGAATATCCCTGCGAACACGCCTGACAGCTTCGCCGCTTGCTTCGGATCAGCAAAGATCGTATAGATAATTGTGAAAGAGATGGGGAATATCGCTCCAGACCCAATACCCTGTATCGCCCTGAATATGATGAGCTGCGTCATGTCTTGCGCCATGCCACATAGCGCTGACCCAATTAAAAAGATCGAAATCCCAATCATATAAAACAACTTTCTGCCAAACATATCCGACAACTTCCCGAATACGAGCATCGTGCTTGTTGAGGCAAGCATATACGCGGTGAATACCCAGCTTATTTTATCAAAACCATTAATATCACTAATGATGTGCGAAATCGCCGCAGACGTCACTGTGTTATCTAGCGCGGACATAAGTAATCCGAGGGCCATCGCCAATATAATTAAACCCGTTTTTTTGTTCGCCATTCTCTGTTCTACCTCACTTCTCAGCTAAATTTTTTAAACGTACAATCCCTTGTGTCAGTGTACGAATCTGACTTTCTGAATTGTTAATCCCGATTTGAATGCAAATTTCCTGGCTATGCGACATCTCTGGCTGGCATTCTACATACAGCTTACTTAATCGCTCCATATGGCCTTTTGTCCGTTGAAGATACTCTTCTAAGACACCCACAATCACATCCTTCTCCACGAATTCGCCAAAGAACAGACGTGTCATTGCATCGGACTTGAACTCATTGTCTTCCACGGGACTATACATGTACGTTTTAAATTGCTCCCGGCCTTTCTCCGTGATGGAATAGACATTCTTATTGGGCCTGCCTTCTTGAATAACACTTTGCTTGGTGATCAATTCTTCCTTCTCCATTTTGCTTAGGGTAGGATAAATCGTGCCAAAGCTTGCGTTATTAAAATAAGACAAAATCGTCTCCATCTTATGCTTCATGTCATACCCCGATAAGCTGTGATGCATTAATAAGCCCAAAATAACATCTTGACTGGTCATGTTGTAGATCCTCCATTACAAATTTGGCTTTCTGCTTAACTTCAATTTATCAGATCATATATATCGAGTCAACATATACTTGACTGATACATATAAATTTTATGTAAAAAAAGGGACACCCATTTTCATAGGCATCCCTTAATTCATATGGCTTAATTTTTGTTGGTGCCAATCTCCAGCAAATCCTTCACGGCTGCACTCACCATGATAAGTCCCGCTACAGGAGGCACAAAGGAGTTACTCGCAGGCGGCTGCTGCGCCTTACGTCTGTCAGGTGCATCCGCTGGCACGATTTGCTCGGTAACATCTTCCCGTGGCTTCATCGGTTCTTCCATCGAGAAGACGACCTTCACGCCCTTCTTGATTCCTTCCTTGCGCAAACGTTGACGAATCACACGTGCGATAGGGTCCATGCTCGTTTTGGAGATATCCGTAATTCTAAATTGCGTCGGATCCATTTTATTCGCAGCACCCATACAAGAAATCATCGGGATTTTACGTGCCAAACATTGTTTGATCAAATGGATCTTATACTCAATCGTATCGCTTGCATCCAACACATAGTCAATTGGATACGCGAATACTTGCTCATACGTCTCTTCTGTGTAGAACATCCGCAGGGAAATGACATCACACTCTGGATTGATTAAAAGGATGCGATCCCGCATCAGGTCAGCCTTAGGCTGACCTACTGTGGTGGTAAGTGCATGAATCTGACGATTGATATTCGTGATATCGACAACATCCTTGTCGATCAGAATCAAACGCCCGACCCCTGAACGTGCTAGGGCTTCAGCGGCGATGGAACCCACGCCGCCGATGCCTAGTACGACAACGGTACTATTTTTGAGAATATCAAGACCCTCAGGGCCAATGGCTAATTCTGTCCGTGAAAATTGGTGAAGCATGGGAACACTTCCTCTTCAAAGTTCTTAGGCTTTCGCAGCAGGCTGCTTAAGCGCTAAGCGAATCGATAGTTGTTCTAGTTGTTTATCATCCACTGTACCCGGAGCGTCCGTCAACAAGTCTGTTGCGCTAGCTGTTTTCGGGAATGCAATCGTTTCTCTCAGGTTCGTACGACCTGTGATGAGCATCACCAGACGGTCAAAGCCGAATGCAAAGCCACCGTGTGGAGGCGTACCATATTCAAATGCTTCTAGCAAGAAGCCAAATTTCTCATTCGCTTCTTCTTTGGAGAAGCCAAGTGCTGCGAACATTTTCTCTTGCACTTCACGTTGGTAAATCCTCATCGAACCGCCGCCAACTTCGTAACCGTTCAAGACAAGATCATACGCTTGTGCGCGAATTTGACCTGGGTCTGTATCGAAGAAATGAATATCATCTTCGTTCGGACGTGTGAACGGATGGTGTTCCGCTACATAACGTTTCGCTTCTTCGTCATACCCAAGTAATGGGAAGTCCACAACCCATGCATATTTGAATACCGAGTCATCAATAAGACCAAGTTGGCGACCGATTTTCAAACGGAGGTTACCGAGTACATCAGCAACGACTTTCTTTTTATCCGCAGAGAATAGAAGTAGATCTCCCTCTTCAGCACCCAGACGCTCTGTCAACAAAGCGATTTCAGCTTCGTTGAAGAATTTCACGATTGGCCCTTTGAACTCGCCGTCTTTTACTTGAATCCAAGCAAGACCTTTGGCACCATAACGTGCTGCAAATGGAAGAAGATCGTCGATTTCTTTACGGCTCCAAGTGCCACAGCCTTTGGCATTAAGAGCTTTAACTTGGCCCCCGCCATTAACCACGTTAGCGAATACTTGAACGCCGGACGTTGACACGATGTCGGAAACATCCTTTAGCTCAAGATCGAAACGAAGGTCCGGCTTATCGGAGCCGTATCTCGCCATTGCATCCGCATGAGTAATCCGTTGGAACGGACGGGCAATTTCCACGTTTGCGGTTTCTTGCATCAGTTTAACAACAAGCTCTTCTAGGATATCAAGAAGCTGATCCTGCGAAAGGAACGAAGTTTCGATGTCGACTTGTGTAAATTCAGGCTGGCGATCTGCGCGAAGATCCTCGTCGCGGAAACAGCGAGCGATTTGGTAGTAACGCTCAAGACCACTAACCATCAACAATTGCTTGAAGATTTGCGGTGATTGTGGAAGGGCAAAGAACTCGCCTGGATGCACGCGGCTTGGTACCAAGTAATCACGTGCGCCTTCTGGTGTGCTTTTCGTCAGGATCGGCGTTTCTACGTCAATAAATCCTTGTGAGTCTAGGAAATTACGGAACACGTTGGACGCTTTGGAACGAAGCATCAACGTACGTTGCATTTCGGGACGACGCAAGTCAAGGTAACGATATTTCAAACGAACCGCTTCATCTACTTCAACGCCGTCTTCGATGAAGAACGGAGGTGTTTTCGCCGCATTCATGATTTCGATTTCGGTTACTTGAACTTCAATTTCACCTGTCGGGATGTTTTTGTTTACTGTCTCTGCATCACGTTCTACAACTTTTCCTTTAATCGCTAATACATACTCATTACGAGCACGGTCAGCAATAGCTAAAGCATCCCCTGAGAAATCCGGATTAAATACGGTCTGTATTAGGCCGCTGCGATCACGCAGATCGATAAATAGAAGGCCGCCAAAGTCGCGTCTTACTTGCACCCACCCGTTAAGAATAACTGTTTCGCCTACATGGGCTTTCGTAAGCTGCCCGCAATGATGTGTCTTGAGCATCATAATTGTTGTTGCCTCCTCATAGTGTTCATAATGGTGTAGCTATCTATTCGAATAGTGTCTTTGCAGCGTTTGAGGCTAGATCCACTAAACTTAGCGTAATTTGATTGCCTGTTTCCATCTTCTTCAGCGTAATTTCGCCGCGTGCTAACTCATCATCACCCAGAATCGCTACATAGGTTGCTTGAAAACGATCTGCTGATTTCATCTGCGCCTTCATCTTACGGCCCTGGTAGTCCTTCTCAGCCTTTAAGCCTTGGATTCTTAGCTGGTGCAGAAGCTTCGTTACTTCCTTCTCTGCGGCTTCGCCAAGACCGATCAAATACACATCCAGCGGCTCTGGCTTCGGAATCTCAACGCCTTGTGCTTGCAGAACAAGCAGAATGCGCTCTAGGCCAAGACCCAAACCAACACCTGGTTGATCTGTCCCATGTCCACCAATTTGCTCGACGAGACCATTGTAGCGCCCGCCTCCGCCGATCGTATCGATCGCGCCAATGCCAGCAGCTTTATATTCAAACGCAGTGTGCGTGTAGTAATCCAAACCGCGTACGAGACGAGGATTGATACGGTACGGAATCTCCATCGCCGTCAAGTGCTCTTGTACCTGCGCAAAATGCGTACGACATTCTTCATCCAAGAATTCCAGGATATCAGGCGCGCCTGCACCATGCTTATGGTCGATTTTGCAATCGAGAATACGCATCGGATTTCGATCATATCGGGACTGGCAATCCTTACAGAGCTGATCCTTCACTGGGGCAAAAAACACCTGCAGCTGCTCGCGGTAAGCCGTTCTAACCGAAGGGGTACCGACGGAATTAACTTCCACAGTGACTTCTTTCAAGCCAATTTCTTTGTAAAAGGTGTAGCCAAGCGCAATCACTTCTGCATCAATACTCGGATCTACGGATCCAAAGGCTTCGATCCCGAACTGATGAAATTGACGATATCTCCCGGCTTGCGGCTGTTCATAGCGAAACATAGGACCGACATAGAACAACTTCGTCAAATCGGGGATGCCGTACAGCTTATTTTCGACATAGGCTCTAACAACACCCGCTGTTCCTTCCGGACGCAGCGTCATGCTGCGATCACCTTTATCAAGAAAGGTGTACATTTCTTTTTCGACGATATCTGTCGTTTCCCCAACTCCGCGAGAAAATAGCTCAGTACTCTCGAAAATTGGCGAACGAATTTCTTTGTAATTAAAGCGTTGGCACAAGTCTCTTGCCTTGCTTTCGAGGTACTGCCACTTCTCTACCTCGCCAGGAAGTAGGTCCTGTGTCCCTTTTGGCTTCTGAATACTCATCTAAGTAACCTCCCTTAATCTCGTCTTTATAAAATGCAAAAAATCCCCCGCCCCCGACTTCCGTCAGGGACGAGAGATTTGATCAACAAATTCACCCGTGGTACCACCCACATTCAGAAGAACACCGCGCTACCTTGCAGAAGCAAGTTAACAGCGTTCATCTCTTTGCGGTTAACGCCCGCTATTCGCACAACTACTACTTGGTACATGCCTCGCATGTACGGTTCCCAGTCGGTCCTCGGGGAGGTCTGTTCATTCGCTCATCATGGGAAGCTTGCAGCCTAGGCTTCCTTCTCTGTACATGTGGGCGCGAATTACTGTGTCCCTTCAATGGATCACAAACATATCCAATTACAATATGGCTATTGTAAACATTGGAAGAGGCAAAGTCAAGAGATAGTCCTCCATTTTTGCCGATCCAGGTAATCTATTTCATTAATGGGAGTCGGCCCATTTCTGAACTTCATCCATAACCGCTTGCAGTCCTTTGCCCTTCGGCGTTAAATCGTACTCGATACGGACTGGCGTCTCCGGGTAGACATGTCTAACAATGATCTCCGCTGCCTCCAGTTCCTTGAACCGTTCCGAAAGCATGCGATCGCTCATACTAGGGATAAGTACGGAAATATCTTTGAACCGCTTAGGTCCGCTTAACAGCACGTGAATGATAAGACCTGTCCAACGCTTTCCAAGAAGTTCAAATGCATTCTCGAATTTGGGACATAGTTGATAGCCTTCCATCTTAATCATCTCCTCCGAGTTCTTGCATGAGCACTTGCTACATACACTTCTGTAAAACTATTTTATCATAGTCGCTTGACAAAAGTAAGTGCTTCGTAATAATATACTAACATAAAGTAAGTTGTTAAACAAAATATATTTAAAGTGGAGATGTTAGTATGGCATTAGGACTACTTATTATTCGTTTGGTGATTGGGTTATCAATGGCAGCACATGGTACACAGAAATTGTTTGGTTGGTTCGGTGGGTATGGCCCTAAAGGAACAGGCGGGTTCTTCGATTCGATTGGTATTAAACCAGGTGTTACGATGGCGGTTCTGGCAGGTTTAGCTGAATTAGGTGGCGGCTTACTCTTCGCTGCTGGGTTATGGACAGTCGTAGGCGCAGCTCTTATTATCATCACGATGATTATGGCCATTCTCAAGGTTCATGGGAAAAATGGTTACTGGGCAACCTCCAATGGCTTCGAGTACAACGCTGCATTACTCGTTATTGCGCTTGGTGTAGCTTTGATTGGCGCTGGCGATTATTCCATCGATGCTTTGATGTAATGTGAAATACCAAACCGTCCAGCTTAGGCTGCGGCGGTTTTTTCGTTGTGCACAAAGAAAATAGCCTGCAGCACAAGGCTGCAGGCATCTAAAAGTTTATATTTTAAAGGGGGTCGAGTTCAAGTATATCCTTCTTAGATTAACGGAAGATGAAGCTAATGTTACAATTTCATTACACGAAAAAATCGTTTATTTTCAATCATTTTCATTTCGTTCTCCCCGTATATTCATTCTGTTTTCACATATACATGTACAACAAGGCAGATGGCCTTGAATATAACATCTGGAGGCTGTAACAATGACACTACAAAACGAGTTTCAAGAGGAACGACAAGATCTCGTGGTGCTTTTCTCCGAAGAATCCGAAGCCGAAGCGGAAGAAGAAGTAGCTGAAGCTGAAGAAGCAGCCGAAGAAGAGGCCATTGAAGGATCGGATGCTGACGAGGACGAAGCTGAAGAAGAAGCTGCGGACGAAGAAGAAGCCGAAGCGGAAGAAGATGCGGAAGCTGAAAGTGAAGATGCTGCGGAAGAAAGCGAAGAAGCCGCAGAAGAGGAAGCCGAAGCTGAGGCTGAAGAAGCTGAAGATGCCGCGGAAGACGCTGAGGACGAGGCTGAGGACGCAGCCGAGGCTGAAGAAGAAGCTGCGGACGAAGACTAAGAAATGTAACCGCAACCATTCATCCATTCATTGCCAACAACAAACTAAGAGCCTTACAGCCACATCCAATGCGGCAATAAGGCTCTTTATGTTGTTATGGCTTACCCGTTACTCCAATTTTCACGTCTCTAATTAACATATACGTGTCACCATTGGTTAACTTCTGTTTATCTGCAATCCCAGCAACGGTTGCTGTCGTAAGAAGCTTTTTCTCAATAAGCTTCCCTTGTGCTTCCGCGACTGTTGCTTGAATGCCTAGAGCTTGAGTTAGCGTATAACTCGCTTGATCAAGTGTTAGTGAAATTTTATCTGGGTTATCCAATTTGGCAATGGCCTGATTAACATCACCTGTAAATGCATCTGGCTTCATCTTACGTGAACCGCCAACTAAATTGACCATTCGTTTCGGATTAGCCGCGTCATCCAGATGGAAGTTGTTATCATAAGCTCCGGATGCAAGACCAAGCATCAATGCTGTTTTCAACCCTTCATAAGCTTTGTGCTCCATAAATGGCTGCGGCTTAATCGACATAGGTTGAATTTCCATCCCCTGCTTGTTCAACTGGGCTTGGAGTTTAGCGATACTTTCCTTGGAAGCTGATAACTGACGGAACGTCTTATTCTCCGCTTTTGCTAAACTAACTGCTGCTCCTGCTGCTTCCCCTTCTGCCATCCCCGTCGGCATTACACGAGCGCTGCCATGTGGCAACGTGTCGTAGCTTGCCGCTCTGCCGACAACCAGCAATCCGTCAATCTTCTGCGGCACTAGGCTGCGGAACGGAATCGCATATTGCTTCGGTTTACACACGACGTTACCTGAATCTGTCGGTGAAATTCGTTGAATGTCAACCGGGTAGGAACCAAAACCAATGCGGTCCCATTGGTCTGTATTCGTACAAACATCGACAATATTCAAGCGATATTCCCCTTGCATATGACGCGTCTCTCTCACATACAGCTCAGGTGCGGTGGCATCTAGCTCTAAAGTTGAGAATTCAGGGAACGTTTTTTTCATATAGTCCACAACATTCGGTAATTCTTTTTTACCGATGTCAAAAGCTTCTTGTACCGATTTGGGATCAAAGGTATCCACACCAAAAATTTGCAACGAATTGATGAGTACAGTGTTATCGTTTTGCCGTCCCATGTTGAGCCCTCTCATTTTGGCTCTTTCTTTGTTGAGCGGCGGATAATTACTCATTTCTTTGTAGCCGTATACACTGACATCCGTTACGCCAGAATTGACGTCATCATCGCCATTCAAGCGATTAGCCATCAGTTTCCACACTTCAGGAGTAACATTTTTCAAACGGAAGGCAAGCGTAACCGCCATTTTGGATTTCGGATCCCCAATATCCTCATGTCCCATTGTAAAAGCTACACCAGAGGCCGCTGCAAAATCACCATCTTGTGTAGCGTCGATGACCGACGCAGCTTTGACGACTTGTGTTGTGCCATTTTCAAGCGTGATTGTTGCGCCTTGTACCGCTTGTTTATCCGGTGAAAGCAACGGATCGATCTTCGTCGTTTTCATCAAGACATCAATATTCTTCTCATTCTTCACACTATCGTAGAAAGCATTCGCTGCTGTATTTACATCGAACGAATCACCTTCGGTCTTGGCGTACCACTCCGAGAAATACCCTTTATTCCACACGTCATCTTTGCCTAGCAGGTTCTTACTTGTGGAATAGTTCATATCCAGTGAATTGATCCAGCCCAGCGTCATTAATCCGCCCATAATCTCACGATTCCGGCCATCAACCAGCAGCGTGCTTAATCCATTGCGAGCCGCGGAAACGGCTGCTGCTACGCCTTCTGGATCGGTCCCTACGACAATCACGTCATAGGTATCTTTAGCTTTTTTCACAGATTGAACTGGTTCTAATGCTTGTTGCTGTCCGCTATGTCCCTTGATCTTGTTATGGTGATGGTATTGAAATAACATGGCGGCCGTTGCAGCTAGCAACGTAAGTACGATCATAATCCCCATCAACCAAAGCCAGCCTTTGGATGTGGATTTGTTGCGATTTGAATTTGCCATTACGATGAATGCACCCACCTTATCTCATGTCTTACAATAATGCCAAAGGCTAGTTTACCACAATTTGCAGGTAGAGAGAAATTATACGGTTTTCACAAATAAAACCACGCAGGCTGTTTGGTCAGCACATACGTGGTTTTATGATTACCGATACGATTTCTTAGGTATACTTTTCATTTTTTCCTGATCGGAAGTGAATTCCGCACTAATCTCAACATCAGCAAAGGCAGACATTTGGCTCAGCCGTTCCGCAAGAGAGTTATGAAACAATTGCTGCACGGGAGCTGTTATCGCTTTTTCTTTGATCGATTGACGCATCTGTATGGCTCCTAACCGCAAGTAGTATACCTGTTTAGTATATCCAGCGGTCGGGTTGCCTATCCTGTCTGCGTAATATCCTGTAACCTATTTACTATCTATCATTAACGTAACAGGGCCCCAATTCGTGAGCGAAACGTCCATCATTTCACCAAAAGCACCTGTTTCCACCTGCAGCCCCTGCTCCCGCAGTAACGCATTAAAGTGATTGTATAACGGCTCTGCCTGCTCAGGTCTTGCAGCTGACATAAAATTCGGCCGCTTTCCTTTACGGCAATCCCCGTACAAAGTAAATTGGGATACGGATAGTATGGCCCCGCCAGTATCGATGACAGACAGATTCATTTTGCCTGTTTCATCTTCAAAAATACGCAGCCCTGCCACTTTATCCGCCAAGTACTTCGCATCCTGCTCGGTATCCTCGTGGGTAATACCTACCAGCAGCATCAGCCCCTCCTCGATTCGACCAACAGTCCGATTATCCACGGTTACTTCTCCACGTTTACAACGTTGAACGACTACTCGCATCGTATTTCAAATCCCCTTAGCTTCTTGCTAACTTTGCATAACCCGATGAACAGAGTACACATCTTTGACACGCTTTATTTTCTCTACAACCGACTGTAGATGATCGATATTTTTTATCAAGATGGTCATATGAATCGTTGCCATTTTATTTTTGTCCGAACGGCCTGAAACTGCTGAGATCATGGTTTTGCTCTCGGATACAGCCTGAAGCACTTCGTTCAAGAAGCCTCTGCGATCATGGCCGGTAATCTCAATTTCCAGATTGAAATTGGATTCCACAGCTTCTGCCCAGTCCACTTCGATTACGCGTTCCTCTTCACCCATCGTCGTTGGAATGTTCGTACAGTCCGAACGATGGACCGATACGCCGCGTCCACGGGTGATATAACCAATAATGAAATCACCAGGCACCGGATTACAGCATCTAGCGAAACGAACAAGCAAGTTGTCGACGCCCTTGACTCGGACACCGTTCGTAGGTCGGCTTTTGCGTTCTGTCGATGCGGGAGCCTTGACCTCTTTCACTTCGCTGCTCAGCTTGATAACTTGCGCTTCTTCGGCTTCCTTCCGCAGCTTCTCTGTAAGCTTCGTACAGATTTGAGCGGCCGTAATGCCTCCAAAGCCTACAGCAGAGAGCATGTCTTCAATATCACTGAAATTGAACTTTTTCGCCGCTTCTAGCATTTTATCATCGCTCATAAGGGTCGGCGGATCGATCGCTAAGCGTTTAAGCTCACGCTCAATCATGTCCTTCCCTTTTTCAACATTCTCTTCACGCTTCTCTTTCTTAAACCATTGCTTAATCTTGCTGCGAGCATGAGACGATTGCGCGATCTTGATCCAATCTTGACTTGGACCATAGGAATGCTTGGATGTAAGAATTTCGATGATATCGCCCGTTTTGAGCTTGTGATCGAGCGGCACGATCCGTGAATTCACTTTGGCACCGATGGTACGGTTTCCGACTTCTGTATGAATGCGATAGGCAAAATCCAACGGAACAGAACCAGCAGGAAGCTCGATAACTTCCCCTTTTGGCGTAAAGACAAAGACGAGATCTGAGAAGAAATCCATCTTCATGGATTCCATGAATTCAGAGGCATCATTCGTTTCATGCTGAAGTTCCAGAATTTCGCGGAACCAGCTCATTTTATCCTCAAAGGTACCGGATGGTACGACGGAGCCGCCTTCTTTGTACGACCAATGTGCAGCAATCCCGAACTCGGATGTCCGATGCATTTCCCATGTCCGAATCTGAACCTCCAGCGGTTCCCCTTTTGGCCCAATAACGGTGGTATGCAAGGATTGATACATATTCGGCTTCGGCATCGCAATATAGTCCTTGAAACGCCCTGGCATTGGTTTCCATAACGTATGAATGATACCCAAAGAAGCATAGCAATCCTTAATGCCGTCCACAATGACACGCAGCGCCATGAGATCGTAGATCTCGTTAAACTGTTTGCCGCGGGAGCTCATCTTTTTGTAGATACTATACAGATGCTTCGGTCTTCCGGAAATATCTCCTTGAATGCCCATTTCATCTAGCTTCTCTTTGATGCTGTGTATGACGTCTTCAATATATTGCTCGCGTTCGGTCCGTTTCTTCTGCATGAGATTCACAATCCGGTAGTACTGCTGCGGATTCAAATAACGGAGGGCAATGTCCTCCATCTCCCATTTGATCGTGGAAATCCCGAGTCGATGAGCGATCGGACAGAAAATCTCCAGCGTTTCTTCCGCAATACGGCGCTGGCTTTCTTCCGACTGGTACTTCAATGTCCGCATATTATGCAAACGATCTGCCAACTTAATCAGGATTACGCGAATATCCTGCGCCATGGCCACAAACATTTTACGATAATTTTCATTCTGTTGCTCTTCTTTGGATTTGAACTTAATGCGCTCCAGCTTCGTCAAACCATCAACTAGCATTGCACAAGTTTTCCCAAATTTATCTAGAACAGTTTCCAGCGAAACTGTTGTATCTTCAACAACATCATGCAGAAGCGCAGCGATCACCGAAGTGACATCCATCTGCATATTCACCAATATATCTGCAACAGCGAGTGGATGCAGAATATAGGGCTCACCCGATTTGCGTACTTGGCCATGATGGGCTTCATCCGCAAATTCATAGGCCTCCCTAATCCTCTGCAAATCATTCTCTTTCAGATAGGTGGCGGCCTTTTCCAGCAGCTGCTCTATACCCATGCATCTACCCATTCCCTTTAGTCGATTTTTATTCATTATGCCTGCAAGTCAGGCCCCTCGTCAACTACTCACGTCCAAGCTTTCGACAAAATGCATCATCTATGCCATTCTCATGAAAATTAGAGGGGACATGCCTCGTCGATTTTCTCTATGAAAAAGAGAATCGAATAACGTGCATTCGATTCTCCATGCCTATCTTAATATTGAACCAGTGAAACAACATCGAAACCTTCAAATTTACTGCGGCCATCTAAATACGTAAGCTCGATTAAGAAAGCAGCCCCTACGATTTCCCCGCCAAGCTGCTTGATCAAATCAACGGATGTTTGAATCGTACCGCCAGTTGCGAGTAAGTCATCAGCGATAAGTACTTTCTGCCCAGGCTTAATGGCATCTTTATGCATAGCAAGTTTATCCTTGCCATATTCCAGCGCATAGTCGGCTTCAATGGTTTCTCCAGGTAATTTGCCACTTTTACGAATTGGAATAAAACCTACGCCAAGAGCAGTAGCTAGAGGTGCACCAATAACAAATCCGCGTGCTTCTGGACCCGCAATCACATCAATTTCTTTGTCTTGAATGAGTTGTTTTAATTGCTCGATTGCTTCTTTGTACACAGGGCCATTCTGAAGCAATGTTGTAATATCCTTGAATCGAATACCGGGTTGTGGAAAGTCCGGGATAACGCGAATGTAATCTTTGAAATTCATTATGATTTCCTCCAATGTATACTAGGTTTTATTTATGTGATCAGCGATCCATTGCTCCAGCTCTTTCGCTGAAGAATACATAACAATGGCTTCAACTTCTTGTCGATGCAATCGATGCTGGTACAACCGTGAAGTGGTTAAATCTCTTTTGGCTGGCGCTGGGTTTAATGTAACCATCTTATCATGTTTGACGACAAATTCTAATTCCTCAAAGACCGATATAATAAAATGTATCATAGCTTGAGAAAGTCCTGAGCGTTTACTAAAAGCCGTCAACATGCGGGTATCCATCAAATTAAGCGATTTTTCCTTTTGTAACGAGCCGTAGAACATTTTGAACATATCGCGCGAAGGGAGCGTGCTTCCACTATCCTGCCCTAACTCTGCGAAAACAGGATAACAACGCATCATCCCCTTCGCTTGCTGCAGGACTGCTTCCAAACTGGCAATACTTCGAGGCAATGTGTACAAAATAACGTCGGCCAACTCACTGAATTGTATCGCTTCCGCCGCCTCATTACCAGGTCTGACCCCTGCGTCATCCTGTACAATCCAGTATGGGATCTCGTCTCCGACCTGGCTTGCGACCGCTTGGAACAAGCCGACATCCGTTTCGTCGAATAGCACAATTCCAGGCGGTGTTGGCGGTACCGCCGTTCCCACAGCGAGATTGCTGATAAGCGCTGAGAGCTTCAGATGCAATTGCCCAGTACCGCGCCAATCAAACACCTGCGCATGCGGGACTCGCAAATCCTGCATAATGATTTGAGGTTTCCTTACGCCGTTCCATTCGTTGATCGACAACTCACCTAAGACATCGACTTTGGCCGAAGGTGCTATGAGAGCGGCCAAGTTTCCTCTACCGAACCCTACTGCTTCAACAGAGCAGCTAATCTCATCTTTCGACTGCGAAAGCCCAAGCTTCAAATGCTGCTTCTCCTTGCCCATCGTTCGAATATCATCAAGTCCAAGATTCGTAAACATGAACTTCGGCGATGGATTGCCCATCCCAAAGGGAGCTAATTGTTCAAGTCCTTCAATGCTGGCGATAGGTACATCAGCTAACTGACACTGATTATCAACTCGTAGGACGGGCACGAAATCTTGATCCGTTAACGTTGCGGCAGCAAGCTCGTTTAATTGCTCTGTAAAAGCATCCAGGTGCGCGCTATTCAAGCTCATCCCCGCTGCGGCTTGATGTCCTCCATAGTGGTCTAGAAGGTCCTTGCAAGCCGTCAAAGCCTTGTGTAGATCAAAGCCTGCAATCGAGCGCGCAGAGCCCTTCGCTATGCCTGTCAGCGGATCAATACTCAACACCAAAGTCGGTCGATAAAATTTCTCCACAATCTTGGAAGCGACAATCCCGACGACGCCTACATTCCAGTGCTCTTTGGCAACGACAATGACTTTATCCATACCTTTGGCTCGCTGAGCCTCCGCCATGGCGAAGGCTTCTTGCACCATATCCTCGACGATCTGCTGACGCTCTTTATTCAGCATATCCAATTCATAGGCAATTTGCTCCGCTTCATTTTCATCTGCGGTAGTAAGCAGCTTAACAGCAATGTCAGCAGCTTCTAATCGACCGCTTGCATTGATTTTGGGCGCGAGAGAGAATCCGATATGCCCCGCTGTTACCTCTTTCCGTTCAATTCCGGAAACACGGATTAGGGACCGAAAGCCAACATAGCTGGAATCCTGCATGCGCTGAAGTCCCATTTTGACAAGCAACCGATTCTCGCCTGTAAGTGGCATCAGATCAGCAACCGTTCCTAGCGCTGCGAACTCAAGAAGTTCCTCCGGGAACCGGCCAAGTAACGCTTGCGCGAGCTTGAAGGCAACACCGACACCCGCAAGCATTTTGTACGGATACGGGCATCCTGGCTTCTTAGGATTAATAACAGCTAGGGCATCAGGGAGAATTTCTGGCGGTTCATGGTGATCCGTCACGATGACATCCAACCCTAATTCCCGGCAGTATGCCACTTCTTGTACAGCACTGATCCCCGTGTCCACTGTAATAAGCAGCCCAACCCCCTGCTCCTTCGCAAGCAGGATCGCGCCACGATTTAAGCCATAGCCTTCTCGAATCCGATGGGGAATATAGGTATCGAAATGAGCGCCTAGACCTTTTAGTAAATGAGCCATCAAGGATGTGCTGCTTACACCATCAGCATCGTAATCTCCATACACACGAATCAGCTCATTGTTTGCCAAAGCTTGACGGATACGCTCCACAGCTGGCAGCATCCCATCTAGCAAATAGGGATCATGGTAATCGCCGATGCCACCTTGCATAAATTGTTTGGCTTCCGACACGTCGCGGATATCTCGCAGCACGAGGATACGGGCAACTAAGGGATCTAGCTGCAGATCACGTACAAATGCTTCGACAAGCGCCTCATCCGCATTTCCAATGTTCCATCTTGCCTTTGGTGCTAGCAATTGGTGTATCCTCCTCGGCGTTTTCCCTGCGAAAACGTCATGATTTCCTGTAGTTCTCTTAAGATTTAGTGTAATACAGATGGAAGCTCTGCAGCATCGTTATCTGCATGATGTTTATAAGGGTATCCTGGATCATAGGGATTCACATGAATGACAACATTCGAGATATGTTGGTATTGTTTCATCAGCTGCGCTTTAATTTTCTTCGACACCTCGTGCCCTTCCCAAACAGAAAGCCTCGGGTTCACAGAGATGGACATTTCGACGACAACGTAGTGCCCTTGTTCGCGTGCACTCAGGTCATCAACGGAAATGACGCCTAGGATTCGGCCAACAACTTCTATGAACTCCGCTACGTCTTCCTGATGGCGTACGTTCTCTGACAACGCGGATAGGATGTTTCTGACGATGGAGAAGCCCATATAACAGATCATTATAGCGATGAGAAGTGCTGCTACAGGCTCTATATAAGCAAGCTTCGTATAATCCCACACTTCACTTAGCAAAGTCAAGAGCATACCCACTATAGCTACAAAAGAAGAGTATATATCGGAACGATGTCTGCGCGCATTGGAAATAAATTCCTTAGCGCCGAATCGGTTCCCTAATCGATTCAAATATTGGAACAACAATTCCTTAGCAGCAATCGAAATAAGAAGAAGGATAAGCGGATATATACCGGCATCTTGGTCCACATGAGCTACAAGTGATTTGACAGATAAAATCCCCATTTGGGTACCAATCACCATAATGAGGACTGCAAGCAGCATAGAAACGATCGCAATTCGATTAGCATTACGCTGGAAGGCCTTGCTGGTTGCTTGCTGCCTTTGCGTTCTTACGCTCATGATAACGACGGCTACCACACAAACACCTGCAACTGATTGTGCCGCAGCTGCTAACAGCGCAATGCTTGGTGCTTGAAATGCTGCCATTCCCTGCAAACATGCGATGACGGAAAGGAGGAGCATGCCTGCCCAGAGTGTGTATTCAGTCTTTTGAAAAACATCGTCCTTCACGTGGACATTCCCCCCAAACGGATACAAAGGCCGCGCAACAATCACGCGGCCGGTTCATATGTTTATTACGCTGCAGATTTCTTTTTAGAACTAGCTAAGGATCTACGTTTAAATAAATACCACAATGCACACGCGATGAAGATGGAAGAGTAAGCACCGCTCGTCAAACCGATTAGCTTCGCCAAAGCGAACAGCTTAATGGACTCGCTTCCGAACAAGTACAAACATCCAGCAGCGATTAATACGACAACTACGGTATTGATGTTACGAGCCATCGTTTGCCAGATACTATCATTGACTAAAGCAACAAGGTCTGCGTCTGTTTTAAGCTTGGAGAACCGTAAGTTTTCACGAATCCGGTCAAAGATAACGATCTTATCATTGATGGAATAACCAATCGTGGTCAAGACGGCCGCAAGGAACGGTAAGTTCACTTCAAAACGGAAAATGGCAAACATCGCGATAACCATAAAAGCATCATGCAAAATGGCAATAATTGCAGCTAGCGCAAAACGCCACTCAAATCGAATACTCACATAAAGACAAATTAAAATACTGGAGATAGCTACAGCGTATACCGCTTTACGCAATAATTCTTTCGCTAATTGCGGATCGACTGTGTTGATTTCTTTGGATACTTCAGAGCTATAAGTTGTAGCGAAAGTGGTCTGAATCTTGTTCACTGTTGCATCGTCCAAAACGTCATCGAAACGGATCGATACGCGATCGCTATTATTCCCTCCGACCGTAGGGTCGGAATATTTGGACTTCAAATCACCACTTGTTTCGAGTCCGTGTAAAATTTCTACAACTTTCTCACTGGTCAATTGCTTACCAACAACCAAATCGATGTTCGTTCCTGCTTTAAAATCAACGCCGAAATTCACGCCAGAAGTTAAAATAATCACTAGCCCGATGATCAGAATGACGGCTGAGAGGCTGAAAAATTTGTTCCGGTGTTTAACAAAATCAAACCTTTTCTTAGAGTCCACGGATGTCTGCCTCCTTCACACCGAAATAACTTGGCTTTTTCAGCAAATTACCTCGGATAATAAGATGTAGCAGCCATCTGGAGAACAACACGTTCGTTAAGATACTGATAATAATACTCATCATCGTGATAACTGCAAATCCGCGAATGGCACCGTTACCTACATAGTAAAGAACGATACCCGCAATTAAATTCGTTACGTTCGCATCCATAATCGTACGGAAGGAATGCTTCGTCCCTGCTTTCAAGGATGAAAGAATACTTTTACCAGCACGGATTTCCTCACGAATTCGTTCGTATGTGATAATGTTTGCATCAACGGCCATACCTGCACCCAAGACAAGGGCAGCAATACCAGGCAACGTCAAGGTCGCATTCATAAAGTCGAAGATAGCCAATAATACCCAAATGTAAGTGATGAGTGTGAAAGCCGCTACTAGACCTGGTACACGGTAGTAAAGCACCATGAATAAGAAGATAAGGATAGAGGCAATCAGACCTGCTCTAGCTGTCTCGTGCAAAGAAGCTTTCCCGAGCGTAGCATCAACACGTTGTATGTATTTTTCTGTTAATTTAAGCGGCATTGCGCCTAAGTTAATCATTTTGGCAACTTTCGTCGCTTCAGCTACATTGGTTTGTGTAATAATCGCAGAGTCGCTATCAATTGGGAAATTAACCGCCGCCGTCGATTGCAAATCATCGTCTAAGTAAATGGACAATGAGCTGCCAACGAGTTTCGTCGTTACATCCTTGAATTTCTCTCTGCTTTTCATTTTGATTTCAACAATCGGTTGCTTCGTATTCGGATCATAGCTAAGTTTCGCTGCGTTCTCAACGAAGTCTGTTCCATTCATGTACACCGTTCCATCTGGGCCTCTAAAAGTAAGAACGGAAGGCTTGGACATCAGAGTACGTACTTCATCTTCATTCTTTACGCCTGCTAGACGCACACGAATGCGATCTGTTCCTTCTGGATACACTTCTGGCTCAGCAACACCCAGTGAATCCGCACGTTTGGCAAGACTTTGTGCCGCTTCCGAAAGCGTTTCCTTTGTGAGCGGTTGTCCGGCCGTTAAAGGCGTAGCCGTGTACAAAATTTCAAAACCGCCTTTTAAATCTAATCCCAGTTTAATACGGTCTACAAGACTTGGGCTTGTAACGCCAACTGCTCCAAGAACAATGACAACCGTTAGAAAAAAGAACGTAATTCTTTTCCAATCCAACATCTGTTGCTAGTCTCCCTTCAATACTCAATATGCCTATTATACTCAGGTCTGAAAAACGAGTCAATTTAAGTCGTTTCATGCAAATAAACGGCTACACCGTTCGCTGAGAACTTGTCAAAGTGTTGATCACGCAACATCGCCGACTTATTAAGTGAAGCACATACATGCTATATTGAAAATAAGCCCATTCCTAGAATTGGACTCCTTTGTACATACTTATCGTCATCCAGTTCATAAACGCCGTAGACTTGAGCGACAAAATGTCATTAACGATTTGGTGAAGAGGAGGCAATCCCGTTTTACGGTACTTATCGCTTACGCAATCCCATATATCCTTACCGGTAACATGCTCATATCCTAGCAGATTAAATTCCTCGACCTTGCTCAAACATAAATTTTCGATGGTTTCATTCAGTTCAAGATCCGAAAGACCCTTATTCTCTTCGTCACTTCCATTGTCATGTTCGTCATTCATGGGGGATCCTCCTAAAAGTTTTGCTTTAGCAAAACTAACTTCGTAAGCATGGGCTAAGGTATGGTTTTACCTGTATATGGACTAATTCGAGAGCGCCCCCTCCAATTCCTGCCAAACACGCCCTTGTCCATAAAATCTTAGCATGAGCTTGACCAACTCCCGCATAGTCATAGGTATGACATTATCGGAAGAGGGTATGGCAGTGACCAAGCAGTCGTTTATAAGAGGTACGATGATCCTGTTGGCCGCGGGCATTGTGAATCGAATCCTTGGCTTCATACCCAGAATGACGCTCCCGCGAGTCATTGGGGCCGAAGGTATCGGTATTTATCAAATGGGTTGGCCCTTTCTATCCGTTATTCTAACCATCATTACGGGAGGAATTCCTGTTGCCATTGCGAAGCTGATCGCGGAAGCTGAGGCGGAGAACAATGAAACCCGAATTCGCAGCGTCCTCCGAATTTCTTTAGCCATCACGATTTCACTGAGCTTAATTTTCACACTTATCTGTGTGCTTGGTGCTTCATGGATCACTTCACACCTTTTAACTGACTCCCGTGTCTATTACACGTTCTTATGTATGAGCCCTATGATTCCTATTATTGGAATATCAGCCGTGTATCGCGGCTATTTCCAAGGCAGACAGAATATGATCCCAACTGCAACCTCGCAAATTATGGAAACCTTGATTCGTATTGTTATGGTGCTCGTGTGTTCCTACATGATGATACCTTATGGGATTGAGTATGCAGCGGCTGGTGCCATGATCGGAGTTTTGGCGGGTGAAATAGGCGGACTGGCTGTCTTAGCGATTCATTTCCGATGGGATAAGAAAACTTCTCCCAAGCTGCCCCTCACACCAATCAGCACAACCAAAATGACGACTGGACGTATGACGAATCTACGCAAGATTCTGCGTATTTCTATTCCTATCACAGGAAGTAAACTTATCGGAGCTGGTTCCTATTTGCTGGAATCCATCTTAATTGCTCAAAGCTTAGCTATTGCTGGCATTTCAACTTCTCTTGCCACCGCGCAGTACGGCGCCCTGCAAGGAATGATCATTCCGATTATCCTTCTACCTAGCGCATTGACCATGTCATTATCCGTCTCACTGGTTCCATCGCTCAGTGAAGCTGCCGCCCGCAAAGATACCAAAACCATTCACATGCGGCTGCATCAATCCTTGAAGCTGGCATTAGTAACAGGTGCGCCCTTCGCGGTAATCATGTTTGTCCTTGCTAAACCCATCTGCACCTATATGTACAATCAGCCTGATGTAGCTGTCATGCTCAAAATGATGGCGCCCATTGCGATATTTATTTATTTTCAAGCTCCATTGCAATCTGCCCTACAAGCCTTGAACAAGCCTGGATCTGCTTTAATTAACACGTTAATTGGTTCCACAGTTAAACTAGCTTTAATTTATTGGCTGGCCAGTAAGCCTGAAATGGGCATCCAAGGAGCCGTTTTTGCAATCAATGTCAATATTGTGTTGGTAACTCTGCTCCATTGGAACAGCGTGGTACGCTTGCTTAAATTCAGAATGGATGGCAGCTCTTTTGGTAAAATTGGGGCAGCGATGTTACTTTCCGGACTTGCCAGTTACTTCATCATGTATACCCCGTGGATCTCCCTAACTTGGGTACGATTCGTATCTTCTTTATTAGCAGGATTTATCTCCTACCTCATCTTCATCACGATGTTCCGATTGATCAGTCTGAAGGATATCGGACGTCTCCTGAATATGGGTAAAAAAATCATTCGCTGACCCGTCGTCATCCTCCGTTGGCGCTTATCGTTTACGATCCAGAAACATCCGGCCGCGGTGATCAATAGAACAATAAAAGACTTCTTTAAAATCACGTGCACCCTTTTCTTGCAGCTGATTTTTCAACCAGAATCTGGTTTGACCGATTTTTTCTAAATTCTCATCCTGTACTTTCCCATCCATAATTAGAGGCAGCGGCAGCCCTTCATAACGAATGGTCGCTTTTATCGTAGGATCCAAGCTTGCTGTCTCTTTCACTTCTTTTTCAACGACACTTAATTTCCCCGAAGGCTCTAGAATGGCAAATTCCACGTCCGCTACATTCATCACTTTATTTTGTCTTAGCTGCAGCATCAGGTCATCTAAATTATAACGATGCTTCTTCATTTCCTCTCGATCGATCATACCCTTATTGATTAAAACACTCGGCTTTCCATCGAAAAGCACACGGACAGTGCGACTTTTTAACGTAATATAGGCAATTAGAACTTGAATAAGCACCAACGTCCCCATAGGTACAAGACCATATGTTAGAGGTTTGGCCGCATCCTCAAGCACGAAAACAGCAATTTCCGCAATCATGATGGAAATCACAAGATCGAACAGCGACAGCTTACCAATTTCACGTTTCCCCATAATCCGAAGCATGAGAAAAACGACAAAATAGATAAGCACCGTACGCAAAAAAATAGTCAGAATATCCATCGCTACCTCCCTGATCTAAGCTCTTGCTTGTTCTCGGAGTTCACTGGTATTCTGACCGCCCTTGCACATCATCATGCAGATGAGAGCTGTTCAATTGTTGGCAATTAAAACAGGAATAATTTGAAATAGAACGTTGAAATCACAAGTAACACGAGACAGATGGGCGCAGCCACTAACACGTACTCACTCTGTTTCAGTTGCACTTTGTCTTGATAGGTGAACGAAGCTGCATATAGGCTTGCGGTAGAACTGAGAAGCGTAACACCACTTCCGATCGCAGTTCCCACAACCAATGACCACCAGATTGGCTTACTAGATACCTCAAGCAGCTGCTCCATATGATCCACTACCGGCAGCATAGCAGCTAGGAAAGGAACATTGTCCATCATCGCTGCCCCAAAGCTCGTTAACCAAAGCAGCAAGATCGAGAGGAACGGAATACTCCCTTGGCTAAGTTCTAATCCGCGATTTGCGATGAAGCCGGCTATGCCCGCGTACGTGATCCCCCCAACCATAATGAATAAGCCCAGGAAAAAGAGCCCTTGAGTCTCTTTGAGGTTGTGCCAGATGGATTCATAGTCTTTGGTCTTGACCAGTGTGACTATGTCCTTATAGTTCATTCCTAGTAAAGCTACGGCACCGCCTGCGGCAATGTATGCAGGGCTCCACCCCAGAAGACCATGAATGACCAGACCGACGATCGTCAAACCAGTAATCATACTGCTGCCTATCAGGTAGACTTGATCCTTCGCTAAATAGGAACTTGGGTTAATGCTGAGAAGCCCGCGCATGTAGGTTTCGGCAGCGATTAATCGTTTGCGATAGATCATCCAAATAATCAAATATACAACTGCTAGCAGCAGACAAATCAGCGGCGCTAGCTTCATAAACATGTCGCCAGACGAAAGATGCCCAGAAGCTCCTAACATTCGACTCATTATGTTCCCCATGATCGTAGCTGCCCCACCAATATGTACCGATAATAATAGTGAAATCAGGAATGGAGCCGGCATTAATCTCATTTTGCGGGAAGCCATAATAACGAAAGGAACGATCACAATGACAGCCAACATACTATCCAGCAAAGCTGAAATGATAGCTCCTACAAGAGACAAACAAATAATGAGTGTTAACGCCCTCATCCGAAATTTACGAACCATAGCGCTTACGAAATATGAAATGATGCCTGTTTTTTGAAATAGACTTGAAACGATAAAAAGACTCACAAGAAATAATAAAATCGGCCAATTGGCATAGCTGGTTAGTGCCTTTTTCAGGGGGACGATTCCTAAGATCACCATCAGCAAAGCCCCGCCAAGTGCTGTATACATACGATCCCATTTCTCTATTAATATACAAACGTAAGCCACCGCGAAAATAAAAAGGGCAGCGATCGCTTGCCATAGGACTGGCCCTTGCGAGAATTCGGTCATAAATAATCACTCTCCTTCGATCCGTAGTTTGTACTAATTCTATGTGCTTGACCATACAATGATGATAATGAAGCGTTCGAATATAGGAAAGGAATGATGCCTGTGAACCCAATGAAAACGGTCAGTCAGGTTCGAATACCATCACCTTTATTTTCAGGACTCGTCTATTCATTCACTATGATGACCATCGGAACCGTCGTGACTTCCTTGTTTCTATTGCTAACAAGTGCGCAAGAAAGCTCCTTACACACGATAACAACCATCATCCACGCGGTCTCCTTGTTTATTGGAGGATGGGTTTCAGGTAAAAGAGCCGGTAACCGCGGCTGGTATCACGGTGGACTAGTTGGCTTTTTCTATTTCGCACTCATTTTTTTAGTCGGATTTCTGGCATTTGATGCAGGGTTGAATCTTCAATCCCTCCAACTACTTGGCATTTTATTCGCGGCTGGGGCGCTCGGAGGCATTCTTGGTGTAAATACGCAAAAATAAGTCTTTTCCGTGAAGATTGCACTTCCCCCCTGTTGATTGTGGTATAATGTCATAGTTATTGCCGCACAAAACTTCCAATATATAGGGGGAACACATCATGAGCCCTTTTCATTCTATGACTTATGCGACAGTCTATATTGTACTTACTATTTTTGCTTTTGTAATCATTGCTACACGAAAAAGCCCGCACACCATTGCTTATAGCTTTGTTCATGAAGTTTTTACGTCAAGAAAGTACCTCATTCATTTCGTTGGTGTGCTGCTCATCTTATTCTTCAACAAGATGGAAATGCAGATTGAACAAGGAATGAAACATAGAAACGATTTCACTGCTTCTATTTATGGAATTGAAGGTGACTTTGTCGCCACGATTCAAAACTTTTTCCATAATGATATTCTTACCGCGGTGTGCAGTTACTTCTATGTTATTATTTTTCCTTCCGTCATGATCACATCTATCGCGCTTTACACCTATCAGAAGAATTATAAATTGTTCTATGCTGTCTGTTATGCTTTAATGTTCAATTATATGGTTGCCATTCCCTTCTATCTCTTCTTCCCAGTGAATGAAGTATGGTCCTTCCACCCAAGAGTACATCTTCTTATCTTAGACGTATTCCCAACATTTGAGCAAGATTATCGACCTCTATCGGGTCTTGACAACTGCTTCCCTAGCTTACACACCTCGATTTCAGTATCGATGGCTGTGATTGCGGTGAAGAGCAGCAGCAAGTTCTGGAAGATTTTCGTCCCTTGCACCGCCGCTTTCATCATTTTCACCATCTTCTATCTCGGGATTCACTGGTTATCTGATATGTGTGCCGGTCTCTTACTCGGTGTTGTAGCGGCAAGAATGGGACTACGCATTGCAGAAGGACGCCTTGTCCTCGGCGAGCGCGCGCTCCTCAAACGGAGAGTTAAGAACAACGAATATTAATCTCATTTCAAAATAAGCAAACAAAAAGCGAGTGCCTGTTAAAGGGCCTCGCTTTTTTGTTTTACTCTTTAGCTGGTTGTGCAACTGCGTTTACCGCAGAACGATCGAATGTTAATTTAGTTACATCGTTGACACGAATCACACAAATGTCATCCGTAATTTCAACAATCGTTCCGTGTAATCCACCGATAGTAACAACCTTATCCCCTTTTTTCAAGCCACCTAGCATGGAACTACGTGTTTTCTGTCTTTTTTGCTGTGGACGAATAAGTAAGAAGTAGAGAACTACGAACATGAGCACTAAGGGCCCGTATGTATACAAATATCCTACTGCACCCGTACTTGCAGTATCGTCAGCCAATAGAAACATAGGTATCCTCCTCTCTTAAAATCCTCTTTCATTATCATTCAGCCCATAAGCGGCAAAGAAGGTATCGCGGAAATCAAGCAATCGATCTTCCTTAATGGCTTCTCGTACCTCGCGCATAAGCTGTAGTAGAAAGTGAAGGTTATGAATGGTTGTCAATCGAATGCCGAAAGTCTCATCCGCTTTAATCAGATGACGAATATAAGCTCGGCTATAGTTCTTGCATGTGTAACAGGAACACTTATCATCTAACGGTCCGAAATCTTTCATGTATTTCGCATTACGAATCACAAGACGTCCTGAACTCGTCATACATGTCCCGTTTCGGGCAATCCGAGTCGGAAGCACACAATCGAACATATCGATACCGCGGATAGCGCCTTCAATCAACGCATCTGGCGAGCCCACACCCATCAAATAGCGGGGCTTGTTCGCAGGCATCAATGGTGTCGTATAGTCGAGCACTTCATACATTAAGTGCTTAGGTTCGCCCACACTCAGTCCACCAATAGCATACCCCGGGAAATCCATGGAAGTCAACTGCTCCGCACTCAGCCTGCGCAGATCTTCATGCATGCCGCCTTGGATGATCGCAAACAGACCTTGATCTTGCGGTCTAGCATGACTTTGCAGGCAGCGCTCTGCCCAGCGTGTCGTACGCTCTAACGATTTTTTCACATACTCATATTCGGCTGGAAATGGCGGACATTCGTCGAAGGCCATCATGATGTCAGAACCTAACGCATTCTGAATTTCCATTGCTTTTTCTGGCGAAAGAAATAGCTTATCCCCATTCAAATGTGATTTGAATTGAACGCCTTCTTCCGTAATTTTACGCATATTACTCAAGCTGAATACTTGAAACCCGCCGCTGTCTGTCAGGATCGGTCGATCCCAGTTCATGAACTTGTGCAGCCCGCCTGCCTCTTTCACGATCTCATGCCCTGGACGAATAAACAAATGATAGGTGTTGCTCAAAATAATTTGAGCATCCATTGTTTTTAATTCTTCCGGACTCATCGTTTTCACGGTTGCTTGTGTGCCGACTGGCATAAACGCAGGCGTTTCGATCACGCCATGCGGAGTGTGTACGCGTCCCAAACGAGCGCCAGATTGTTTACAAGTTTTAATCGGTTCATACGTTACTGCTGCTGTCATGTCATCCACTTCCTATTCTAAGCTTGCTATTCTCATACGTTCCTTCTGCAATCTAATAAATCAACATCGCATCGCCAAAACTGAAAAACCGATACTCCTCTTTCACTGCCTCTTCGTAAGCCTTCATCACATTCGCTTTTCCAGCTAAAGCACTAATCAGCATGAGTAAGGTCGATTTCGGTAGATGAAAGTTGGTTAACAGAACATCTACGACGCCAAACGTGTACCCTGGATATATAAAAATAGACGTCCATCCTTGCGAAGGCTGGATGATAAGAGGCATCCCCTCTTCTGGGCTTTGCTGCTCACGAGCTAATCCTGCGGCTGTTTCCAAGGTACGCGCCGATGTGGTTCCGACCGCGATAACGCGCTTGCCCGCTGCTTTCGTTTCATTAATCATGGCCGCTGTTTCCTCGGACAAGATGTAGAACTCGGCATGCATTTGGTGATCTTCAATCTTATCAACGGACACAGGCCGAAACGTTCCCAATCCGACGTGAAGTGTAACGAACGCAAGTCGAATGCCCTTGGCTTGAAGCTTATCCAAATACGCTTCCGTAAAATGCAAACCAGCCGTAGGCGCGGCAGATGATCCTTCATGCTTTGCATAGACGGTTTGATATCGTTCCCGCTCCGATAACTGCTCCTTGATATAAGGAGGAAGCGGCATCTCCCCTAAGCGATCGAGAATCTCATTGAAAATTCCCGTGTATCGGAATTGCAGCACGCGCGCGCCCATTTCTCCTACTTCCACCACTTCCGCGGTTAAAAGAGGTTCATCTCCCTCATCCATCGATGTGCCAAATACAGCGACTGCGCCAAGCTGCATGCGCTTGCCTGGCTTGACCAGCGCTTCCCATCGATCCTCGCCAAGTGGTTTCAACAGTAATAATTCCACTTTAGCGCCTGTGTCTTTCTTCATACCAAAAAGCCGTGCTGGAATGACTCGTGTATCATTCATCACGAGTAAATCCCCGGCTTCTAAATAGGTAATCAGATCCTCGAATGTGCGATGTGCCGTCTGTCCTGTTTCTTTATTCAACGTAAGTAATCTAGACGCCGTGCGATCTAGCAGCGGCGTCTGAGCGATCAATGATTCCGGTAAGTCAAAATCAAATGCTTGTACTTCCATGTTATGTCTTCATTCCTTCGTTATATTGACTCCAGTGTAGTACGTCTGAAGTATTTTTTTATAATCATAACCTTGCTCCGCAAATCCTTTTGCCCCCCACTGGGACATCCCCAATCCATGGCCGTTGCCTTTCCCCCGGATAATGATTGTACCCTTGGGAGCAGCACCTGAACTTCCTGAACTCCCTGTAGATGAAGTCTGAGGCTTGCTAATACCAGAGGCACTGATGGTCATCACATCGGATTTCTTCACCGCGGTCGGCTGCGTTTGTTTGCCTGACAACACGTAGAAGCTATCTGTGGTGGAACTGCTAGAAACCACACCGCTGCTGGTCAACAACGCTAGGTTAGGAACAGATGGGCTAGTACCAGTATAACTGCCAGCTCCCTCTATTTCAAACAGCGTACTCGGCAGCCCGCCAAGGGCAGATCTAAGCGCATCCGGGTACGGTACATTCACGGCAACCCCGTTTGCTTTCAACTCGATCACTCGGCCAGATGGCCCTCGTTTGGAAACCTCCAGCGATGTCAATTCGCCATTAATGCTGATATTTGCAGCTGCTAGCTTGCTCTTCATATCATTTAAGGTATAAGGGCCTCTAATCCATGAATACGCATTCGATTCTCTCTCTTGACCAACTACCAAGACTTTCTCCTTCATGGCTAGCTTAGCAATCGAAGGATTCGCAGTATTATCTACATAAGGTGCCAGCCGGACATTCACATCGGACTCCGTTGCTTCGAAATAAGACTTTCCTGATGCGTCCTTCTGAGTCGTATCTTTCACATACATACTATGTACAAAACCGATTCGGCCATCACTTAATTGGATCTGATACCAGATGGCTTTCCCTTGTTCAGCACCTTGGTCTGGGCTTGCAACACTTCGTAAATAGTCAACTGCATTTCCCCATACTTCCGTTGAATCGGCGGTCTGTCCTCCAGCATTTGAAGCAAATACAGGTGTAATCAAATTACCGCGTTTATCGGAAATGACTTCGTCTTTCGTCGCATCGACAGCTAGATTCCCCGCTGTAAACTCTTTATCCAAGCCAAAGTAAGCCTGATCGAGCGTCGTATCCGTCACTTGGGCAATCTCATATTTATTTCCCTGAACGATCGCAAAGGTACGCGCTGCAACCGCTTGAGCTTTGAGTGCTTCCGCAGGCCACAATGAGCTCAATTCCGAACCAAGGACACCATATAAATACTGTTCCATCGGCACTTCGTTCACCAAAGCTAATCGATCATGGTAGGTGCTGACTTCCATGTTGCCGCGGTATTTGCGTTCTGCGTTCTCCTTCACAGCTATGCCCATTTTCTTCGGCTGAACCATTGTTTTCTGGTCGCCTGTGGCTGTTGTGTAATGCGTTATAGACGCTGTAGGGCTGTTAGCGGCGGTTACATCCGATCTGCGTATAAGGTAAGGAGACTTCGTATTCGCAGCCTGCAGCGGCGTGTTAGGCACTGCTTTCAGTGCAGCCTGCTTCACAGCCTCCAGTTTGACGTCTGTGGCTTCATTCCCAACCCAAACACCGTAACTAACCAAACCTGTGTTGTCTGCCTGTAAAACGATATCAGCGCTGATGCCAGCTTGTGTGTAAACCGCGAGCTGCTGCCCAGCTGCCGCCTCAGATGCGAATGCGCCTGCACTCAAATGGAGCGGTCCCGTGCCTGTAGGTGTGCCTGATTTCGTCAGTGCGGCTACTGTTGGGTCCTTCAAGGCTTGCGCTGCCGCATTGTCGGCTTCGGTCTTTGTAGGCAGGCTGCCGTAGTACACTTGGTACACTGGTTTTCCCATTTTCGTACGACTTAACACGTAGCTGTCTTCTGGCATAACCGCGAGTTTCGCATTTAAAGCTTTCGCTGCTGCAAAATCCGTCGTTTCCAGCATCATCGTACTGAACTGATCTAGCGACATTCGGATCGTCGTATCTGCAATCGAAGCCCAAGGCTTCACCTCGGCACTCACCGAACTGCGAACGCCGATGTCAAAACCTCCTGGGGATGTTAACGAAACTAGCGGTTCTACTTTCTTATATTTCGCAGCATTGATCACGAGTGCAACACGAATTTGATCTAAATGTTTGATCCCCGCTGCGTTAACGCTTGCGCTTGAACCACCTATGTAGGAAAAAGAACCAAAGGTTAATGCGGCCGCCGCGATAATGGCGATTCGTCTTGGGGTTGTAAGCTTATGTCTCCCATGCATGAAGGTATCGTTTCCTTTCTTTCTCAACTCATCTAGTAGTGTAGACGCTAGTAGGAGGAAGAAGTTTTGTAGACTTGCAGATAAAATGACAAAAAAAGACTAAAAAGCCCTTGCCCGCCTTTCAGCAGAGGCAAAAGCTTCTCATGTTACTCATACGTTCTGATCGCAATCTTCCTGAGGGCTCAACGCTGTTCTGGAACAGGTAAACCAAGGTGATGATAGGCCTGTGGTGTCACGGTACGCCCTCTTGGCGTACGCTGCATGAAGCCGATTTGCAATAAATACGGCTCATACACGTCTTCTATCGTTTGGCTTTCTTCACCAATCGTAGCCGCGATCGTCTCGAGGCCAACAGGGCCTCCTTGGAAGCTTTGAATAATCGCACGCAGCATCTTATGATCGATTTCATCCAGTCCGAGGTCATCCACTTGCAGAAGCCTTAGCGACTCTCTGGCTAGCTCCATCGTGATCACGCCATCGCCTCTCACTTGGGCAAAGTCACGCACCCGCTTCAGCAAGCGGTTCGCAATACGCGGAGTTCCCCGTGATCGCATGCCGATCTCACGCGCAGCCTCTCCGACGATGCTGACTTGCAGGATATCAGCCGTACGGCTAACGATGTAGCTGAGCTCGTCGATTGTATAAAATTCCAATCGACTCACGACACCGAAACGGTCACGCAGTGGCGCTGAAAGCAGCCCAACACGCGTCGTTGCGCCGATCAACGTGAAGGCCGGCAGGTCGAGGCGCACGGAGCGTGCACTTGGCCCCTTGCCGATAATAATATCAAGGGCAAAATCCTCCATCGCCGGATACAGCACCTCTTCCACCGTACGGTGGAGGCGGTGAATCTCGTCGATGAAGAGCACGTCACCTTCCTGCAGATTTGTCAGGATGGCCGCGAGATCACCAGGCCGCTCGATAGCAGGGCCTGAGGTGGTTCGAATATTCACACCAAGCTCGTTGGCGATGATGTTGGAGAGTGTTGTTTTCCCAAGTCCAGGCGGCCCATATAGGAGCACATGATCTAATGCTTCTTTTCGCTGCTTCGCAGCTTCGATATAGATTTTGAGGTTCTCCTTCGCCTGCTTCTGGCCGATATATTCAGCCAAATAGCGAGGACGCAGGCTATACTCGACCACGTTGTCCTCCATCATAAAATTAGCCGATATGATTCGGTCATTGTCCATGGTGTCCTCCTAAATTTGCACGTTCATTGTTTCTACATCGTGAATAGCGCTTGCAGGGCAAGTTTCACTAGCACATCAACCGAATCCGACGGCTGTGCTTTGGGCTTCACTTGCAGCCATGCGCGATCAACCTCTGCCTCTGTGTAGCCTAATGTCATCAAGGCTTCCTTCGCCTCGCTCCATGGCAAGCCGCCTTCGGTTAATTGCGCCGAACCAACAACGCTTAAAGCGACCGCTGCTTCTGGACTGGAGAAGCTTACAGAACCAAGCTTATCTTTCAAATCTAGGACAATACGCTGCGCTGTCTTCTTCCCGATACCTGGAAGCTTCGTAAGAAACGCTAGATTCTCTTGACTTATGGCCAAAATAACCGCTTCCGGTCGACCGCCTGCTGCCAGAATACCTAGTGCTACTTTAGGTCCGATGCCGCTCACTTCTAGTAATAAACGGAACAATGCCTGCTCATCCCGTGTCATGAAACCAAAAAGAAGATGCGCGTCCTCGCGCACATGATAATGAATGAATAGCGTGACGTCTTCATTTTCCATATGTGAAAGCGCGTAAGGATTCGGGCAGAATACACGATAACCAACGCCATTCACATCAAGGACTGCATAATCACTTTCTCGTAGGGCCACCTTACCGCGTAAGAAATCTATCATCGTTTCCTGACCTCATTTATTCTAGATTGAAGGGAAGAGGAATGGGCATGGCAAATTGCGATGGCTAACGCATCAGCGACATCATCCGGCTTCGGCACTTGCGTCAGCTTTAACAAAATTTTGACCATTTCCTGCACCTGCTTCTTCTCTGCCTTGCCATAGCCAACAACCGCTTGTTTAACCTGAAGCGGCGTATATTCAGCAACTGGCAAGCCAGCCTGCACGCCCGCTAGGATCATGACACCCCGCGCTTGACCAACTGTAAACGCCGTTGTTACGTTACGATTAAAAAATAATTTCTCAATAGACATCACGTCTGGTTTATACTTCTCTATCAATTGAACTGTAGCGTCATAGACATCTTTCAATCGGATGCCTGGATCCGTATGTGCTTCCGTCTGAATCGAACCGTACTGTACTGGAACTAGCTTACTGCCGATTTTATCAATAAAGCCAAAGCCAACGATCGCGATCCCCGGATCTATCCCTAGAATACGCAAAGAATTTCTCTCCTATCTCTTAAAAGGCGAACATATGTAGTCATTTCAATTATAGCAGAAATAAAAAAAAAGAGATAGACTCGGGAATTCCCGAAGCTATCTCTTTCCATTTCCAATCTATGCTATTTGTTCATCGACTTGACATTGCACCCTCAGTCACTTCTATGGCATAATCGCTGAATGTAGATAATACGCTATTATACTCCGCTATGTCGGAGACTCGGATTCCTTCATGCAGCTGGTCGACCGTTTCTCGAGGTAAACTGCTTTCTAATTGCTCAATATTTAATTGGAAAAAGGTTCGAATGATCTGATTATTAGCAGGTGTACCATTGAATAACGATAAATTGCTGCTGCCATCAATACCGAATACCGCCTTTTCCTTACATTCAGGTGATAAGTCTTCAATATTTTCTTTAAAAGTAACGTCACCAGAAGATGCCTGGATCGTAAGTTGCCAGTTAGGATGTTGCTTTTGCAGGGAAATTAACTCTTGTGACGAATGTAATCCCAAGGAACTGCGTTCTTCACCACACACATAGGACTTGAGCAAATAGCTTTCTCTGCGATCTGTGATGCCTTGCAACAGTTTAGTCGCTTCCTGAAGACGGTTATCAGAGTCCGGCTTTAAACCAGCGAGTGTCGCACGGACGGCGCCTTTGGGAGTTTGCGGGTCTTGATCACCTAGTAAGCCGTTTGTTGCATATACTAACCAAGTAACTGTACCAACCAAAACGAACATACCAAGGGTCAACCAACTGCGCTTCCAGCGTAGCCTTTTTTTCAATTGCTTCAAGAACCAAAGTACATTCACGAAATCCCCTTCTTCTTGTTTTTTCCGTATTGTTTCCATTTGCATGAAGCACTATACATCATTTACCATAGTAGACAAGAGAATTAAACCAATCTAAACGGATGGTGAAAGCAAACCATGAACGGTAGAAAACCTATTAAACGAACAACACTCCTTATGATCGGTGTCATCTTATTTTGGGGAAGTGTTGCTCTGTGGAACGAAACGCATAAGAATGATAACATTCCTTCTATTTCCAATAAAACCAGTGTTTCCCATACTAATCCAAGTCCGCATTCTTAATCGTCACCAAACCTCCATGATTCCGGTAACAAATGGTTAAAAATAAGCACTCGTACACAATTGAATTTGACTGTAGCCACAGAAATGATATAGTCAAAGATAGAAGAAAATTGCTCATAGGCATGCATGATTGACGATATATATGTAATAGGCAATTGCGATAGCTTCTTCGCACCGTTTTCTATACGACAACTCTAAGGAGGGAAACATCATGAATGTGGCAGAACTTCAATTAATTCAACTATCCAGACGGGGCGACCGCAACGCTTTCGTGGAGTTAGTCGAACTCTATCGCAGTAAGATACAAAAGCTTGCTTTTCGGATGCTGCATAACCGACCCGATTCGGAGGATATTGTTCAGGAAACCTTTATCCGCGTTTATTTGAACCTAAACCACTTTGATGAAAGCCAGAATTTCTCCACTTGGATTTATCGAATCGGGAAGAATGTGGCCATCGACCTTTTGCGCAAAAAAAGACCCGTCCAATCCCTTGATGCGGAACTGAACGATCAAGATGACGATTACAGCTATTACAGTAAGCTGGCTAGTCAAGATCAATCACCTGAGCATGCGGTGCTCCAAACCGAAGTTCAAGAGCATATGCACGCTTCAATCAATAAGTTAGCGGATAAATACAAAGGGATTATTACGCTCTACTATCTCGAGGAGCTCTCTCTTCAAGAAATTAGCGAGCGAATGAATTTACCCATCACTACCGTCAAAACCCGCTTACACCGTGGACGCGAGCTCCTTCGCAAAAAGTGGGGCATGCATTTTGTCATCGGTTTAATGACCTTTTTCACATTGGGCATGATTGCTTAATCATCCCTTTACAATAACAAAGAAGCCCTCTTCCACGTTTGTGGTTTGGGGCTTCTTTTTATTCACTTAAAAATTGATCCAAGGGGTATTCGGTCTGCTCGTTTCCCGTTTTTCAGAAGCTCTTTGCTGATCTCTTAGGAACGAACTCAATGCAGAAGCACCTGAAAGCTTTACTTTACGTGTAGAACGGCTCGCATTTGATTTCGATTTTGCCGTTTTTTGATTATCGCGGATGTCAATTTCGAGCTCTGCCTCGGTATCAGAAACTTTCTTAAGCTCATGCGTATGCACTTGAGGTAGAATCGTTGACTCATAAGGAGTTTGGAAATCATCCCCTGCTCCCGCATAAGGAATACCATATGGATCATGTTGAAATGCATAATGCTGCGCCATTTGGGCATCGTACGGCATCGCAGGCGGATAAAAACCAGGCATTGACGGCCCAACTTGCGGCATGGTGTCCCATGGATTTCCCATCGGCACATTCGGAAAGTTGGCTGGATAGGTCATCCAAGGCTGCTCATTCATAGGAGGACCTCCGCAACCGCACCCCTCATCAACCGAGGATACCGGTGCGGTCATTGCTGGAAAGTGCTCAAAAGGTTCTTCTTGATGGGAAGGATACGTTGAATATGGCATGGCTTCATGATGTTGCTCTGGATAAACAGAGACTTCTGTTGCGGATATATGAAATTGATGAAAGGGATGCACCGCTTGCCCATAAGGCTCATGAAGTCCAACGTGATCTGTCATGGGTGCCGGCATGGATGGCATTGACGGTGTCGCCATCGGTGCTTGCGGGTACATTTGCTGCGGTATCATAGGAACAGCTTCACCTGTTGATAGAGGCGGAGCTTCAACTTCCGGCATAGCAGGACTTGGCATGATCGGCTGCTGATACACATTTTCAGGCGCCATTGGCTGCGGCTCGGTCATAGGTGCCATCGGTACAGGTGCAAACGGTTCCGTCGAGAGTTTCGTCGACGTGTGATGATGTTGATGACTATGTGTGTGTCCATCCCCATGCTGCGCTTTGGGTACAAAGACGATGTCACCCGTCATAAGTACATTTGGATTTTTCAGATGTGCATTCGCCTGAATCATCGCTTGCAGCGGCACATCCCATGCTTTGCCAAGCTTCCACAAGCTATCGCCTTGCTGAACGACATGCTTGTAAACATACTCCGATGGTGGTTCTACGTGTTTCGGTCCAGATGGAATTTTCACCTTCATCCCAATATCAATCTGGTTCGGATCCGCAATCTGTGGATTCAGTGCAATAATTTGATCTAGGCTGGTTTGGTATTTTTTCGCGAGCTCGTACAGGGAATCGCCTTTTTTGACAATATGGATTTTCAAAACCATACCTCCTTAAAGTTTTCTTTAGAAAACTCACTTCGTAAGCAGCTCCTTCGCGTTAACCTTCGTAAGAACAATGAACTTGGCCGCGTAAGCATTCGCTTATTCACAATAATGATATTACAGTTTATGCGCGATCCTAGGCTTTTGCCCCTTTCATGCAAAAAAAATCCCTCACGTTATTAACGTAAGGGATTCGCTCTGTTAACCTATATAGGAATAGCTCGGGTAACAACCCAAAATACGAACCTGACAACCGATCGCTTCAATCTCCTGAATGGCCGAAGGCAGCAGCACAGAGTCCATGTTACCAGCAATATCAATGTAAAAATAATAATTACCAAGCTTCTTCTTCGTAGGCTTAGATTCAATTTTCGAGAGATTGATTCTACGCCAAGCAAAAGCAGAGAGCACTTGATGCAGGGCACCCGGATAGTCCTCGGGCAACGTAACAAGGATCGTCGTCTTCATCGCTTCTGACGACTTTAGCTCCGATGCTTCTTTCCCCACAAGTAAGAAACGCGTCATATTATCCTTATGATCCTGAATTTCCCTTTGCAGCATCGGAACACCATAATTCGTAGAAGCTATGGCTGTGCCTATGGCAGCTACTGTGGGATCTTGCAGCGTCGATACGATACGTACCCCTTCAGCAGTTGAACTAATTTGTTCAAACTCAGCGCCTTGCAAATATTGCTTCATAAAGCGGCTGCACTGTGCAGGGACTACTTGATGAGACAATACTTTACGAATGTGACCATAGGGATTCGCGTCGTCAAGAACGCCTTCAGGGCTCGGATATCCGATGAGATTCATATCAATGGGAAATACCCATTCTGCCCGAATCGGAAGATCGACTTCATGCACTAACCAATCGACATGGAGATGTACAGAGCCTTCTAACGTATTTTCGATCGGGATGACACTTAGATCCGTTTCTCCCGTTGCTGTCGCGTTAAAAACCTCAGAAATCAGTTTATAGGACACATACTCAAAGCTTTCTCCTAGAAAATGACGTGTAGCTTCCTCTGAAAATGTGCTGGGCCCAAGAATGGCAACTCGCTTCATACTAGAACCTCTCTTTCCACTAAGGAAAGCAGCCCTTCATCTCCACTTAGGAGCTCTGTTGTTGTCACACCTTCTTGACTTGGCTTTAACCATAACATTTGCGCTTGAATGTTTTCCTTCGCCAATGTTTCCTCAAGGAATGATTCCAGCTCCGTTTTCTGCTCGCTGCGTGCATCCACCAAGGCAAGCATCGTCGGCCCCGCTCCACTTAGCGCTACACCGAGCGCGCCATGTTGCTCACATTCCTCCAGCAAAGTCTTCATACCAGGAATGAGTGCTGCGCGGTATGGCTGATGCAGTCGATCCTTCATCGCATGACGAATCATCTCAAGGTTGCCCGTACTTAGCGCCGCGACGAGCAAGGAGGAGTGACTCAGATTGTACACAGCATCCTTCATCGAAACATGCTGCGGCATAACGCCTCTCGCCTTCTCCGTAGTTAGCTGGAAGGCTGGTATCGCAACCAGCACCTCCAGATTGTTATCAGGTTCAATGCGGATTGATTCCGCCCTCGCGTCGTCCCAGAACGCGACGACAATGCCGCCGTAAAGACTAGCACCTACATTGTCAGGGTGCTTCTCCAGACGGGAAGCGATTTGAAACAACTCATACGTTGTAAAGCGATTTCCAATAAGTGCGTTCGCCCCAGCAAGCGCACCAACAATCGCGGAAGCGCTGCTGCCGAGCCCGCGTGTAAGCGGGATTTCGCTATACATCGCAATTTCAAGCTCCGGATGCGAAACGCCCGCTTTATCAAAGACCATTTGAGCCACTTTATAGATCAAATTGGACTTATCGGTTGGAATCCCATGCATCTGATCACCGATCAACTGGATGGTCGTGTGATCCGAAATCGCCATATCAATCCAAGCATATAAGTTCAAGGCCATCCCCAGAGAGTCAAAGCCGGGACCTAGATTTGCCGTACTTGCCGGTACTTTCACTCTTACCTTTTGTTCTATCTTGTAGCTCATGTCGAAATTGCGCCTCTCTTCGCTTATGATATCCGCAACTGCAACGAAGCAGCTCCTTGTCCGGTTCCTATCCTTCTACGCGATATACGCTCTTAATCGCATGAATAACGTCCATGGAATCAAATTGTTTTAACACATTTTTCATACTAGCCTGATTCGCATCATGGGTAATGATGATGATTTCGGCTTTCGGGTTCGTTTTATTCGGATGTTGGAATACGGATTCCAAGCTCACTTCATGCTCCGCAAAAATTTGTGTAATTTGAGCAAGCACACCTGCTTTATCCTCTACATGAAGTAAGATAAAGTTTTTAGAAGCGATTTGTTCGTCTGTTTTGAGCTTCATCTCTTTGTACGGAGCTTGAACTGTCTGACCGTTAATGCCTAACTTCAAGTTGCGCACAACAGCCACCAAATCCGCTACAACAGATGTTGCTGTAGGAAGCTCCCCAGCTCCTGCGCCGTAGAACATCGTTTCACCAACCGCTTCACCTGTTACATACACTGCGTTAAATACGCCGTTTACAGAAGCTAGTGGATGCGAGCTTTTGACCATTGTCGGTTGTACACTCACAGAGATATGACCATCGTGATTTTCAGCAATGCCGAGCAGCTTCACTTCATAGCCTAATTTTTTACCATATTGAATATCTTCCTTCGTGACTTTGGAAATCCCTCTTGCTTCAACATCGCTCAAAGCGACATTCGCATGGAATCCTAGCGTCGACAGGATCGTCATTTTACGAGCAGCATCTAAGCCTTCCACATCGGAAGTTGGGTCTGCTTCTGCGTAGCCAAGCTCCTGTGCTTCCTTCAATACATCCGCATAGGCCGCGCCTTCTTGACTCATTTTAGTCAAAATATAGTTCGTTGTGCCGTTCACAATCCCCATGATCTTCGTAATCCGATCGGACGAGAAGCCTTCAACTAGGGCACGAATAATCGGAATTCCACCCGCAACGCTGGCTTCATAGAAAACATCGCAGTTATTCTCAGCCGCTTTGGCAAGAATTTCAGCACCATGCATCGCCATTAGATCTTTATTTGCAGTTACAATATGCTTGCCATTCCCAAGAGCCGTAAGAATGTGTGCTTTCGTAGCTTCTACGCCGCCCATGACTTCAACAACGATATCGATCTCGCTATCGCCTATTACGTCCCAAACGCTCTCCGTAAGCTTATCTGCATCCACTGAAATGTTACGCAGCTTTGATTTATCTTGTACTAGAATTTTGGAAATTTCGATCGCAGATCCGGTTTGACGCTGTAAATCCTCTTGATGCCCTTCAATGATACGAACAACACCTGTTCCTACTGTTCCTAAACCGAGTAAACCTACCTTGATGGGTTTCATTTCATTACCTCCTGAATTTATATGCTAGCTTAACTGCCTTGACCGATGACCATGGCACGCTTGACTCCGTCTTGTGCTCCAAGGCGATCTACGATTTCTCGAATCTCTTCGCCCATGGATGAAATTTCTAAGGAAATGACGACGTTGGCCATCCCTTGTAGTGGAATGGTTTGGTGGATGGTGAGTACATTCCCATCCAGATTCGCGATCAACGCGAGCACCCGGGATAGAATCCCTGAGCGATGCTCCAAATCCATCGATATCGTAATAATTCGTTCACGATCCAGCTTACTTAGCGGATGAATACCATCCTTATACTTATAGAAGGCGCTCCGGCTCAGCCCGACTTGCTCCACGGCATCGTGAATCGTCTTGACTTCCCCCCGTGCAAGCAGCTCTTTGGCTTGCGCTGTCTTGAGAATACCTTCTGGCAGAATGTCCTCGCGGACTAAGTAGTACCGCTCAGGTCCGATGTGCTTAATGGTTGGAAGAAACTCTTTGCTCTCCGGCACCCAACTACCGTCCTCTCCAAAAAGACTATTGTTTCTCTATAGTGGACATTATATCGAAACATGCCTTATGAAGCAATAGGCAAAATACATCCAAGCATTCGCCTTTGCAGCCCCTTCCCTTTGTATGATAAGCTGAGACGGAATTCTCGAAGAGAGGGGAACTCTCCATGATCACTTTACGTATGATGTCTACCGCACTTATTTGGAACCAACGCGACGAGCTCCTTATGATGAAACGTGCCTTAACCCGCACGCTTTCTCCCGGTCTATGGGCTGCTATAGGAGGTCATCTCGAACCCCACGAAATCAGCCAACCCCGTGTTGCCTGTTTGCGTGAAATATGGGAAGAAACCGGTATCGAGCACGATGAAATTCAAGACTTACGTCTTCAATATGTCTTGCTTCGCCTGAATGGCCAAGAAATACGTCAACAGTTTTTCTATGTAGGCTCAACCGATGTCAATCCTCGCATTGTTACATCGGAAGGTGATCTGCATTGGATTCCTAGAGCATCCATCCTAGATCGGCCGATGCCTTTTATCTTTCGCTCTTTGCTCGAACATTATTTCACCGTTGGCGCTACACCGCATCCTTGGATAGGCTCAGCGGGGCTTGATCTAAACACAGAAGCTCCCACCATTCACTGGAACCCTTTACTTGATCCCCTTCAGATTTAACGGAAGGCTAGTCCCTAAATTGGACAAAAGCAGACAACGCGGAAGCGTTGTCTGCTCTTTATTTTGCCATACTATTTGCCCTGCCTATAGCTATCTATAGCGCACTTCCTCCGAATAGGAAGCGATATTCCCAGTGCTTATTCGCGATCGAGTCGATTCGAACACCACCGCTTTCCTTCGAGTACGTGGATAAAATTTGACCATCGCCTAAATAAATAGCGACATGTGTGATCGTTTGCGTTGCCTTGTTGATCCCAGCATAATTCGACTGCGCTGTGCCTCTGTAATCCATGAAGAACATAAGATCGCCAACCTTCAGGTTGTGCCAATCCGTCACATTATGTCCCAGCGACTTCACAAACGCGCCTTGACCTCTTGAATCACTTGGCAGCTTAAGACCAATACCGTCTAAGAAAGCTTGGCGGACAAAATCAGAACAATCAAACGTCGCTGTATTATCCCGACTGGATCCATATTCATAAGGCGTTCCTAAGTATTTCTTTCCTGCGGCAATGACCTTTTGAATTTTTTCACTTGTCGTTCCGCCACTTACCGGAGGCGTTACGGTTCCACCGGAAGTTGAAATGTATGTAGGACTTGTACTCACGTAACCTTCACGACCGTCTGACGCCCTGACCTTATACCAATAGTCATTGACCTTCTGAAGGATTGTAACCGTTTCACCCGCTTTTAGATAGCGGATCCGAGTCGCATTCTGATCAGCTGCAGTTCGGAAACTTACACTGGCTACAATGCGTCCAGTTCCTGTTGCCGGTGCTGTAGTTTGACCGCTTGCTTGTATGTACTTAGCATTTGTAGAAACGTAACCGATTTGTCCATTCGTAACTTGAACTCTATACCAATAGGCATTTACTTTCTCGATGATGGAAACAGGCTCTCCTACTTTTAAATAGCGGATTCGAGTCGAATTCTCATCAGGGCTTTGTCGAAAGCTTACGCTGCTAATAACTTGTCCTGTCGTTGCAGCAGACGCTGCTTTAGGTAAAGGGATTGTAACGGCACCAAATATAAGAGAAGGGATAAGGGCAAAAGTTAGAATATGTTTCTTCATGATGTTAGCCTCCTAGCGTGATTTACTTACCATTCATGCTCTCGCTAGTAAATGGTAACATATCCATTGATTAAGGTTTAGCTGTAACATCTACCAATTAGGGTACCCCCTCAAAATTAACAGCTTTTTCCCGAAAATAAAGACCCCCATTCGCCGTATACGAACCAGCATCTTGGTAGGTCTTCATCCGATTTGTGTCGAAGAATTATCGTTATCTAATCCATCTTGCAGCTTTAATTGCTGACTCTGATCCACCCAACGCTGCATGACTTTGTGTGCTTCATTCCGTCTGAGCAGCGATTCAGCAAGCTGAAAGCCCTCCTCATAGCTGTCTACTTTGTCAAACCATTTCAATCGCAAACCTGTATTGAAAATAACATGATCACGTTCCGATTTAACAGCGCTGCCCTCTTCACCCGCAATGATTCGCTTCACCATCTCGATCTGCTCCTCTTTATTAAGCACGGGTAAAGGCGCACTTGTAAATCCAAACTTCTGCGGTTCAACGACAAGAGACTCATCTCCCCAGGGAGTCACTATTCGTATCGTACTGCTCGCGTAGAGAGGCAAATCCTCCGAACCATCAATGCCATTGATCATATAAGCTTGCTGAAAGCCAGAACGCATCGAGATGGGGATCAGAGACTCCATAACTTTGCGATGTTCAACGCCAATAATGACGCTCGACGAAAGCACAGGGTTTAAGACCCGTTCCAGCGTATCAAAAACCGTTCGTATGCCCAATTGTTCTCGCACCTGCTTCAACCGTCCCATTGGCGGGCACAGCTGCTCAGTAGGCAGAAAACCAATATGTAACTGCGCAAGTTGAGACTGCCAGGATTTGATGGATAACTGCATGGATACACCAAAGCCTTCTACAATCTCCTTTACTCCCGTCCCTTGGCGTGACGACAAGGCCTCTCCCCCGTGCAGAACCTGTGTAAACCCCACAGATGCGAGCAAGAGACTGACAGGCAACGTAATTGGGAATCGCTTTCTCCCCTCCGTTGGCCCCGTTGAATTGAGTGAATTAGGTTGAGAACGGTAATTCAAGGAATTGTGGCGATACACATCGATGAAAGCCATTAATTCCTCATCCGCTTCCCCTTTCATACATAATGCCATTAGAAATGCTGCACATTGCGCATCTGTCGAATCCCCGTTAGCCATTTGATTAGCTGCTTCTACCGCCTCATCATAGGTTAAATCCCGCATCTTGTGCTGCTCAGCACCCATTGCTTGAATCCACTGTTTCAACATAATCCCTCCTTTCTATCCACACTCGCTAAACTATATGTTAGTTTTATTGACATTGAAATTCCGATTAATATTAAAATGGTAAATCTTTTATTGAATGATGTCAAGTATCATGACATTAAATAGCACCTTAGAACTAAGTACAACAAAAAAGCACCTATCCCTCAGGATAAGTGCTTAGTTTTATAAGTTGTTCTCATCGAATTCGAAATCAAAGTCACCGATTTGGATCGTTTGACCATGAACCGCACCACGTTTACGCAGTTCATCATCAATGCCCATGTTACGCAAAATACGAGCAAAACGTGCTATGCCGTCCTGCGTTGTGAAATTCGTCCGTTTGATCAACTTCTCAATCGATGGACTCTCGATAACGAATACATCATTGTCACGACGAATCGTGAAATCATTTTCTTCGCGTTTTTCGAAACGATACACTTTGCGTTCTTCTGTCTCGGATACAACTCCAACCTCAGGTGCATTCGGGATGCTTTCTACGATGTCAGAAATCTTATACAGCAATTCCTGAACACCGCCGCGCGTTAAGGCCGAAATCGGGTATACATCAAGCTCTTTGCCATCGGCAGCTAACTGCTCTTTGAACAAAGCCAAATTATCTTCGGATTCCGGCATATCCATCTTGTTCGCTACAACAATCTGTGGACGTTGCTCCAGCTTGGCATTGTATAACTTGATTTCTTCATTAATTTTGACGAAATCCTCATAAGGATCACGTCCGTCTGCTGCTGACATGTCTACGACATGCACGATCACTCGGGTCCGTTCCACGTGACGTAGGAACTCATGGCCAAGCCCAACGCCTTCGTGAGCGCCCTCAATCAGACCAGGAAGATCCGCCATCACGAAGCTGCGGCCATCGCCTACATCAACCACACCCAAGTTCGGCGTTAGTGTTGTAAAATGGTACGCGGCAATTTTCGGTTTCGCAGCCGAAACGACGGATAGTAAGGTTGATTTTCCCACGCTTGGGAAACCGACAAGCCCTACATCAGCCATCACTTTCATTTCGAGAATAACCCAACGTTCTACGCCTTCTTCACCGTTCTCAGCGATCTCAGGCGCTGTGACCCTAGCTGTAGCGAAGCGACAATTCCCTCTTCCGCCTCGACCACCCTTGGCAACGACAACTTCTTGCCCATGGCGCGTCAAGTCCGCAATCACTTCTTGCGTATCATCATCAATGATTGTCGTCCCTGGCGGGATACGAACGATCATATGTTCCGAATTGGCTCCGTGCATCGATTTGTTGCGGCCTTTCTCGCCGCGCTCCGCTTTAAAATGCTTTTGATAACGGAAATCCATCAATGTACGCAGACCTTCATCCACTCGGAAAACGACGTCGCCGCCATTCCCTCCGTCACCACCAGCAGGACCGCCTTCTGGTACATACTTCTCACGGCGGAAAGCAACTAAACCGTCACCACCGTCGCCGCCTTTTACAAAAATCTTAGCCTTATCAACAAACATTTATCTACACCTCAACTAAGAATAAACGACCCACCTTCTTACAATTGCCGAGCGTTTACCCTGATATATGAATATTTTGAGAAATACTCGATTTATGTATGAAATGGTAAGCGCAAGGCGATACCTGCTTCTCCCTCTTGCCATTCAACATCTTCAAGCGAATATCGTGAATCTTTTGATTCAAATTGTTCGTTTACGGATTGCTCAAGTTGCTCCCGGTTATAGGGGCCTTGATATACAAAATCAAGCAGTAAGCCATCTTCTTGAACATCAAACTCCAAGCTGATTGTCCCACATTCCCCTTCATCGAATGCTGTATGCGCTTCGATACAGGCAACCATTTGACGAACTAATCGCTCGATCAATCCATCCTGGAGTGGGAGTTGTCCAAGGTTCATTTCTTGTTCGACTTCCACATTCAGTTCCAAAGTCTTGGACTGAACACGGAAATGAAGCAAGTAAGCAATAAAGGATGGGATCCCCAGCTTGGAGAGATTGCTTTCCTGCTGCATAGTCATTTTTATTTTTTCCATATAAGGTCGTAAATTATCAAACTTCTTCATTTGAATATAGCCAAATAAAATTTGGGTATCATTCATCCAATCATGACGTAAGCGATTCACGACAGCAATCAGTTTATGATGAGCGTCTTGTTCTTGTTGCTCGCGCTTAGAATCCCACTTTTGTTCTAGTCTAACAACTTCTATCCGCCAAACCGTATACCCGCCTGTTAGAACAAGAAGTAATAAGAATGCCCTGATCATCCAAGCCTCAGCAATTAACATGCCAGTCAATTCGATGAATACCATGGCTAATAAATAGACTTGCGTACTGCCCAATCGCTTCATTCTCCGCCCGCCCCGTTCTCCGCTTAATAACCGTTCATCCAGTATATCATGCTGACTGGTAAACTTCACCAAACAAACGAGAAAACCCCTGCCCTCGACCATCCGAAATGAGTGATCACGGTTAGAGGTTTTTTCCATACTTTTTTAGAAAAAATCCCTGGATGAACTTGACGCTCACCAGGGATTCTAATTACGCTTCTAGTGCTGCAGCTACTGGAGCTACATCAACTGGGTATACGCTCACTTTTTTGCGATCGCGGCCCAAACGCTCGAATTTCACTACGCCTTGTACCAAAGCGAAAAGTGTATCATCCGAACCGATGCCTACGTTCGTTCCTGGGTGAATTTTCGTACCGCGTTGGCGGTAGAGAATGCTTCCAGCAGTAACAGTTTGACCGTCAGCACGTTTAGCGCCAAGGCGCTTAGAGTGTGAGTCACGACCGTTCTTTGTGGAACCTACCCCTTTTTTGGAAGCGAATAACTGGAGATCCAATTTCAAAAACATGGTGTTATCCTCCTTTGTGATAGATTGTTTCAATCGTTATATAATCACCGTAAGTTTGTTCAATCGTTTGGAGCATGACGAGCATCGATTCTATAATTAACTGTACTTGATTCCAAGTTTCAGAATTGTCGCGTGCACTATCTGGGATGGTTACATCCAGCAGTCCAGGCTCCATCTCGTGAATCGGAATCACACCGGTCAAGGATTCTATCGAATTACATGTACCAACGGAGATCGCTGATACCGCGGCGCAGACTAAGTCTTTGCCTTTCACGTCAAACTCAGCATGGCCTTCCACTACAAAAGAAAGAATGTGAGGTGTATCCAGTGCAAGACGTTCTATGGTCACGTAGATCATAGGCTTGTCTCTTACGCTTGGATTTTCTCAACTACTACTCTTGTGTACGGTTGACGATGACCTTGCTTTTTGTGATAGTTTTTCTTCGGTTTGTATTTAAACACGATTACTTTAGCGCCTTTGCCGTGTTTCTCCACTTTCGCGGAAACTGAAGCACCTGCAACCAATGGGGAACCTACTACTAGGCCATCCTCTTTGGAAACCAAGAACACACGATCAAAAGAAACAACCTCACCTTCAGCAGCGTTCAATTTTTCGATGTAAAGAACATCGCCCTCTTGAACTTTGTACTGTTTACCACCTGTTTCAATAATTGCGTACATTTTCACTTACCTCCTCATGTCTCAGACTCGCCTTGTGCAGGTGACGGTACAGAACCAAATCCATACGCGTACTTCGACCTGTTTCGTGCGGTTACAGCATGCCTAAACAACACACTCCGAGTATTATATCACACTATTATTTTCATATGCAATGTTTTATTTGCGTTTCCGCGTCATTTCCAATAATCCGAGCTTGGTCCATCCGACAATTGTCGTTTTGGATCGATCTTTCCGAACTGCTTCTGCCATATTCGCCATAACTTTGGCTCTGTTATCTTCCGCGTGCATATCGATAAAATCAACAATAATAATGCCTCTGAGATTGCGAAGCCGCAAAAGTCTGGGAATTTCAATCGCTGCTTCCCGATTAATATCTGTAACGGTCTGCTCTAAATCAATAGATCCCGTGTACCTGCCTGTGTTCACATCAATGACTGTCAATGCCTCGGTTTGATCAATGATCAAATATCCTCCGCTAGGCAGCCAGATTTTACGTCGAAAACTTTGATTCAGCTCTTCTGTCACCCCGAAATGATCAAACATCGGTGTCTTGCGATCATAGAAAGCAATGCGCCCACGCCAGCTTGGCTGCTGCCTGCGCAATAAAACTCTCATTTCTTCATACACCTTATTATTGCTCATCCATACTTCTTGAACCTCATCCGAAATGACATCACGAGCAAGCTTAGGAAGCAGATCGAGATCCTGATAAAGCTGTGCAGGCACGTTCGTCTCTTCTTGCTTAGCTTGAATGGAGCTCCAGATTTCTCGTAAATTTTGCAAATCATCGCGAATCGCTTCTTCACTTTGACCAATTGCTCCCGTGCGTATAATGACACCTTCACCAGGCAAAAGGTTACCCTCAGCAAGCTGCTTAAGACGCTGTCGTTCAGCTTCTAGATCGATTTTACGTGATATCGCAATATAATCGGCGTCAGGCATGTAAACGATCCAGCGACCGGGAATGGAAACGTGTGTAGTCACTCTCGCTCCTTTGGTTCCTTGCGGATCCTTGCTAACCTGTACCATCAGCATCTGCCCGACTTCGGCAATCTCCGTAATGGAGGGCTTGATCTTCGGTTGCTTGTCCAAATGTACAGGAAGGAGATCGTCTATATAAAGAAAGGCATTCTTCGTAAGTCCGATATCGACGAATGCCGCTTGCATGCCAGGAAGTACGTTAACGATGCGGCCTATGTAGATACTGCCAGCTCGTTGAGATTCAAGGGGATACTGCGTATCATACTCCACAAGACGGCCATCCTCAAGCAAAGCCGCTTGTGTAAGCTCGGGTGCGCAGTGAATTATCAGTTGCTTCATACACGTTCACCTCAACAGTTATTTTACATGAAAAGATCGGAAACTGCACTCCCCGGTTTTTTTCCATCCAAATAACCGCCGACAATTTGCTGTTCTGGCAAGACGGCTTGAATGCGTCCCACCTCATTCACCACGTAGATTAAGTGATATTTTTCCCGCATAAAAAGCTTTAACGTTTCTGCCATCGTTAACTGTTTGGTGATCACAATGGGCTGTGCTCTTGTGCCGCGGCTCAGCAGCTGGCCAACACGAAATCCTCGCCCCATCAGGAAGCGAAGGAAATGATAAGGGATTTGCCGATAGGCGTACCAATTGGAGATGAGCAGAAAAATGCCAACAACCAGAATATTAATCGGCAGCTGTCCATGAAGAAGCTGGGTAATCGCCATCACGATGATAGAGACACTCAAGATCATACTGATCCAAGTCGAATAGACAATCGCATTATGATACGACATGATATAGCTTAATAAGCCCTGCATCACTTTCCCACCATCTAGCGGCATTACCGGAATTAGATTAAATAAACCTATCATGAGATTCGCCTGGATAAAGTAGTCCCACCAACTACTACTGCCCATATCGAATGATTTTATCACCACGGCGAGCAAGATCATCCACACATGCTGGAGGGGCCCTGCTAGCGCTACGACCAATTCCTCTTTTGTTGAGGTTGTCCCCATCTCATCTACAATCAGTACGCCGCCAAAGGGCAGCAGCTGTACTTCTTGAACCCGCCAGCCGAACCCTTTCGCTGCAGTTAAATGACCGAGTTCATGAATAAGCACGATGCCGAATAACGTGATGGCCTCCAAGAAGTAACCCGTCAAAGCGCAGCCAATCATGATGAGTGTAAAAAGGGGATGAAACCGGTACTTCGTACCCGCTATTTTAATCAAAGGAGATCACATCCGTTGGGTTGATCGGCAAGCCTTCTTTCTGAACGGAGAAGTACATCGTCCCTTTGGCAGGGTCCTTGGCGGACGCTTTTCCGATAGGTTCTCCAACCTTCATCCAGTCTCCAACGTTTACGCTGACCTCACTCAGCCCCCCATATAAGGATTCAAGCCCTCCTGGGTGACGTATCATGATTGTTAAACCGGTTTCCGCTGCTGTGCCCGAGAATATAACTTGTCCGGTGTCCATAGCATAGACAGGCGCATACTCAGCTGTATTCAAATTAACACCCTTATGCTGCGTCCCATCGTATCGTATCATTACAAAGCCTTTCGCTGGTGCGAATAACGTCCGTTTAGACGTACTCACAATAACCGCTTCACTGCCCGTCCGGTTAAAGCTCGGAATAAACGAAGGCGAGCTTCCGAACTTATCCGTATACCATGCGGAAAAAGCCGTGAAATCATACGATTGCGTCAACGCCGCACGAATGTATAATTTCCCTTTTATCGCCCAAGGCTTGTCTAACTGAAACATGCCATAAATAGCTGCAAAAATAACGCCGCTGATGAGCAGCTTGAACGCGATTTTGCGAGGAGATGGCGGCCTTAATAAGCCGTGTTCAGCATCAGCATTGGCCCGATCCATCATGATCTTTTGGCGCCAAGCGAACTCTGGGTCCTCCATCTGACGTCGCCAATCGGAATTCGCATAGAGAGGCAGTTGCGGCTCCTCGGGATGACGTGGCGGCAAGATGAACTCCGTCGGCAGGGAGGATCTTAATGAGTTCCCTTGCCCAAGTACTGCATCCGACGATTCTCGCAAATGGCGAAGTCGCTCTAACCGGCGCTGTTTGACTTTGTCTTTGATAACCATAGAATCCCCTCCTCATAGACTTTCATTAGTACAGCCTATGAGCGTAGGGACAAGATTATGTAACGAGAACAATTCCCACTAGTGTTCATACACAAAAAAGCCCGAAACCCCAATCAGGGTAACGGACTTCATTTCATGCTATTGGTTAAAACAATTCAGGCGCTCGCTCCTGATGCAGCTTGACACTCATGACAAGACCGATGGAGAGCATATTGATCATGAGCGATGTTCCCCCATAGCTGACGAAGGGAAGCGTGATGCCCGTCAAAGGCATAATGCCAATCATCATGCCAACATTTTCAAAAATTTGAAATACGAACATGGACACAACGCCAACGACGATATAGGCACCACTGAGATTCGTACTTTGAATGGAAATGAGAATCATCCGATAAATAAGCAAGAAGTAAATAAGCAGCAGGACCGCAGCACCTCGGAACCCGAATTCTTCCCCAACGACTACGAAAATAGAATCTGAATACGCAAAGGGGATGAAGTTACTGTGAACGGATGTTCCTTTGAGGAAGCCTTCGCCATCCAAACCGCCTGAACCAATCGCACGGACTGCATTTCGCACTTGATAACTGTCATCGGAGGAAACATCCTGTGGATATAAGAATGTATCAATACGATCCATCCAATGGGTGAAGCCATACGGCTTGAGTAGATCGAACAAACTCTGATGAAATGTTTTGTACAATGTAAGCGTCAGGAAGCCTACGCCAACCACGACAACAACACTTATGAGCACTTGGGAGTATTTGATATTACCAATCCAAATCATGCCCAATAATATAATGATAAATATGATCGCATTCCCTAAATCCGGCTGAATGAGTACGAGTAGGAAAGGCACTAATACGGTGAGAATCACGGGAATAATGTCATTTCTTACTTGCAGCAGGTCCCCACCGCGCCTGGCAAGGATTGCCGTCACACAGATAATCAAGATGAGTTTGACCAGCTCTGCAGGTTGAAAGGTCAGACCCCCAGGAAGCTCGAACCAGCCCCGCGCACCATGAATTTTCCCACCCAAAAAATAGACAGCAATCAAAGAAACAATGCCAATCCCATATAGATAAGGTGCAATACGCAGAAGAACTCTGTAATCAAACAGGCTGCAAGCCAAGAAAGCAACTAAACTTACACCGTATAAGATAAGAATTTTCATAACGCTGATATGAATCGTTGGATGATCCACAGAAGCACTGTACACCATCATCGTACTTATGACCGCAAAGGCAAGGAGAATCACAACAATTGGAATATCAATGTTTTTCAGCTTGGCAAACACAGAACAATCATCCTATTCCAATAAACTTTTTCATACGTTTGACCCAACCGGTTTTGTCCTCAAGCTGCATAAGCGGCACGGTATCGCCAACAATACGCCGAGCAATATTCCGATAGGCAATCGCTGCACGCGAAGATGGATTCATAACGGTAGGCTCGCCCATATTAGCTGCTTTGATGACATGCTCATCGTCTGGCACGATGCCTAACAAATCAATAGCAAGTACTGAGCAAATTTCGTCGATGTCCAGCATCTCGCCTTTCTTCACCATCTGAGGACGGATCCGATTGATCACAAGCTTGGGTGAGGAAATCTTCTCATTCTCCAGTAGACCGATAATGCGATCCGCATCACGAACAGCTGCATTTTCCGGCGTGGTGACAACAATGGCTTTGTCCGCACCTGCTACAGCGTTCTTGAACCCTTGCTCGATGCCCGCAGGGCAATCGATAATGACATATTCAAAATCATTTTTGAGTTCCAAAATGATCGTACGCACCTGTTCAGGTGAAACCGCATGTTTGTCCTTCGTTTGTGCGGCCGGCAGCAAATATAATTCATCAAAGCGCTTATCTTTAATTAACGCCTGCGGCAAACGGCAGCGCCCTTCCGCAACGTCCACAAGATCGTAGATAATTCGATTCTCCAAACCCATAACCACGTCCAAATTACGTAAACCAATATCGGTATCTACCATACATACTTTCTTACCTAGAAGTGCGAGTGCAGTCCCTAGATTAGCGGAAGTTGTTGTCTTACCAACGCCACCTTTACCCGAGGTGACAACGATAGCCTCTCCCATATTCCTCACCCCAGACACATTTATTATACTTATCACAATTGTTATTTGATCGGAGCATCAGGCCAAATCCGATGAAGCTGATGCAGCTTGTCGATTTCCATTTTACCTTCTTTGACATAGGCAAATTCCATAAAAGCCTCGTCGATTTCCCATTCATCAGGTGAACGACTGATCACGCCCGCAATTCGTAATTGCGTTGGACGCATATGGGAAGCGGCTATGATGGCCTTCTCATCGCCCTCTGACCCTGCGTGAGCCATACCGCGAAGTGAACCCATGATGTAAATGTTGCCCGTAGCGGAAATAATTCCACCTGGGTTAACATCACCTAAATAAAGCAGATCCCCTTCATTATGAAGGGTTTGTCCTGAACGGATCATCCCTTTGAGCGTTGTCATCGTAACTTTGGGCTCAGGTGGCGCTTCCACATTCACCGGTTCACTTTCGATCGACTGAATCAAAAGGTTCCCCTTCTGCTTAATGACAGAACGAATCTCTTCTTTCTGTTCATCCGTCGCCTCGCGGCTACCCAATTTGACATTCACATGAATAATAGGACCCGTTAATATTTGTTGATGCGTTTTCTCGAGCTTATGCTGCAATTCCTGCAGCAGCTCTTGCCAATCGCATGCGTCATTTAGTAAAAAAACAAGGCCATCCTTGACCCCTTTTATCATCACATGGTGCTTCGCTACAGACATAATGGCATGACGACCTCCCAACCTATACATTTCGGCCCCTGCTCTGATTTCTCCTGCTTATTGCCTGGAAAATTAATCTTCATTCCCAGAAGGAGCGAGTCGTTTTCCTTCAAGTAACTTGCGAATGGGAACGTAGCAAACCAAGGCCACCAGTAAATTGAATAGAACACTTGGGAGCATGTAATGGGTGAGAGCAAAATTCAAATCAATCGCAATCAGCTTGAATAATCGATTAATTCCGTAATCGAGAAACTCAAACAAGAGTAAGCCAAGGCTTGCAATCAACAAATTATAAAAAATTAAATTAGGTTGCTTTCGTTGGGCAAGTCCTGCCAGGTAGCCGACAAGTCCCATGCTGAACGAGTAGACGCCTAACATAGCGCCATAATAAGTGAAATCGTGTAATAAACCAAACAAAAGACCATAGATTAAAGCGGCATGACGATGATGAAAAAGTCCAATAAACATGATAAACACTAAGGTTAAATGGGGTGTTACAAAGACAATCGATTGCCATGAGGCCGGCAGCAGCCACACAACCAAAGTGCCCTGAAGGATAAACAGAGCAAACAGGATGAGCCATAAGATATGTCTATTCACTTCTCGGCTCACCTCATTTCACTTCCGGAACTTCTACAACGAATACTTCACGGATCCGATTAAAGGAAGCTTTAGGCTTCACCATGACTTTGTAGGTAATCCCAAATTCACCAGGGCCAATAGATGAGATCGTCCCTACTTCAATCCCACTAGGAAACACTTGACCCAAGCCCGACGTAATAATCGTATCGCCGATTTTCATGTCATCGGCATGCTCAACCTTGTTCATGACCAACTCGCCTGTTTTGGGATCGTAAGACTCAATCATCCCGAATGGCTGTTGATCATTTCCTTTTACAGTGACGGCAATCGCCTTGGAGTTGTTATCGGTATCATTCGTTTCCGTTAGCAGCTGCACGTTGGAATGGAAGCCAAATACCTTGCTTACTCTTCCTACCAAGCCATCCACGGTCATGACCGCCATATTCTCCTTAATCCCGTCTTTGTCGCCCAAATTAATGGTCACGGTGCTGTTGTACGGATCCGGATCAATGGTAACAACCTCTGCAATCCGATACGTGTAATTGTTAGATTGTCGCTGGCGCTCAGTGAAGCCTAACGCTTCCATAAGCCTTTTGTTCTGTGATTCCAGATCGTTCAATCGCTGTGTATCTCGCGCATACTGCGTAAGCGTCAGCTTCAACGTTTTATTTTCTTCATAGATGACACGGAGTTGTCTGATATCTTCAAAGAAACCCGCTACCTGCGCAGCGGGCTTGTAGAAGAGTCCTTGCGTCCATGAAACCGAATCTTTAACAAATTTCTCAGGCCAAGTCATTGGCCCTCGATTGCCGAGTGTTAGCCCCATTAAGATAAAGAAACAGACTAAACCGGACATAAGAAAAATGAGTCGCTTATTTCCCATGAATTTAAACAAATTGGCACCTTCTAACGATAATTAACCCTTATACCTTGAACCAGAACCTGATTTATTCTTAAATAAATGAATATTTTCTAAGGCACGACCTGTGCCAATGGCTACGCAATCAAGTGGATTCTCAGCTACCATAACCGGCATTCCTGTTTCTCTTGCCAAAAGGCGATCTAGATTACGGAGCAATCCGCCTCCCCCCGTCAACACGATACCGCGATCCATAATATCCGCAGAAAGCTCCGGTGGGCATTTCTCAAGCGTTACCTTCACCGCATCAACAATGGCACTAACCGTATCCGCTAACGATTCTGTAATCTCAACCGAAGTCACACTAAGCGTTTTGGGCAGCCCACTCACGAGATCACGTCCCCGAATTTCAATCGATTCTGCTTTCTCCATGGTTAAGGCGGAACCAATCTCCATTTTGAGTGTTTCGGCTGTTCGTTCACCAATCATCAAATTGTATGTACGTTTAATATATTGGATAATGGCCTCGTCCATCTCATCCCCAGCAATACGAATGGACCGACTCGTTACAATGCCTCCGAGTGAAATAACAGCGACTTCCGTCGTTCCCCCACCGATATCCACAACCATACTCCCTGTCGGTTCCCAAACAGGCAAGTCCGCACCAATAGCAGCCGCGAATGGCTCCTCTATCGTGTAGGCCTCTCTAGCCCCTGCTTGCTTCGTGGCGTCCTCTACAGCACGCTTCTCAACCGCTGTAATTCCTGAAGGCACACACACCATCACATTCGGATGACGTTGAAACAACCAGCGCTGCTTCTGAGCCTGTCGAATAAAGTAACGGATCATGGTCGCCGTCGTGTCGAAATCGGCAATGACACCGTCTTTCATTGGACGAATGGCACGAATGTTGCCCGGTGTGCGCCCGATCATTTTCTTAGCAGCTTCACCAACTGCCTCAATTGTTTTCGTATCAGTACGAAGGGCAACCACCGAAGGCTCCCTTACGATAATTCCTCTGCCTTTTACATATACCAGCGTATTCGCAGTACCCAAATCGATGCCTAGATCTTTCGTAAAACCACCAAACATACAAACGGCTCCTTTCCTGTTGCGTGTTCTATTATATTACATAAAGCCTTGTTCCTTCAAACTTATAAATCTCTGATCTCCAATGATAACATGATCTAACACTTCAATACCAATTATTGCTCCAGCTTCTACTAACCGCCCAGTCAGACTAATATCTTCCGGACTTGGGGTTGGATCTCCACTTGGATGATTATGTACACAGATGATCGAAGCGCTGCTTCGCTTAATAGCTGCCCGAAACACTTCCCTTGGGTGAACGATTGACGCATTCAAGCTGCCCATCGATAACGTTTCTTGGGCGATGACATGATTCTTCGTGTTCAAAAACAAGCAAACGAAATGCTCCTTTTGCAAATAGCGAAGCTCCTCACTCATCAAATCCGCGATATCCTTCGGAGAGCGAATAGTGACTCGCTCTTCGTATGTACTTTTGGCTAGTCGGCGGCCTAGTTCAATCCCGGCTTGAATTTGTAAAGCTTTCGCATCACCGATACCCTTGATTTGTGTCAGCTGGTCCTTACTCATATCTACGAGACTGCGCAGCCCGCCGCTTTCACTCAGAATTCGGCTTGCGAGACTGATCGCTGATTCAGATACGGTACCTGTCCGTAACAAAATGGCGAGAAGCTCAGCATGGCTTAATGCCCCCGCGCCCAGTTGGAGCATGCGCTCCCGCGGTCTTTCTTCCATCGGAACTTCTCTTATCATCAAGCTTGAGCTTTCCATGTATTCCCCTCTTCCGTTATGTAGGTTGTGTTACTTATTCCTATCCCATTCATCGGGATGCAGACCCCTAAAGACAACAAAAGCCCGCGGATTGGTGAGATCCGAGGGCTTCTAGGATAAGGATTTGCTATTCGATTGCGGACAATCCATAACTTTTATTTGTTCAAGCATACTGCCGATCGTATGACCTTCAAAGTAGTTCTCCATTTGCTTCTCGGCATCACAGAAAACCTTCCCCATCAATTTATCCATCTTCGATGAAATCACGCAGGGTTTGCTCTCATCTCCCGAGCACCAGCTTGGCTTCAAAGTGCCTTGGCAGGTTAAACGATAAATCTCACCGAGGGTTACTTCCTCCGGTTTACAACTCAATATAAATCCGCCACCAATGCCTTCCTTCGTGGAGACATAGCCTGCTTTTCGCAAAAAGCCCATGACCTTACGAATTCTTGCAGAGTGAGTAGATACATTCGCTGCAATTTCTTCGCTAGTCGCCATATGGTCAGGCAGATGAGCTAACAGAACAAGACTGTGGACGGCAATGGTAAATTCGCTGTTCATGGTTGGTACCTCCCTGAAGAATGCGAAGTCATGTCGCTTACTGTCATTGTAACCGTTACAGATTAGCCAGTCAATCTTAACGCCTTATTTTGGACTAGAACGGATAGGCTTAGAAGGTCTTTAAAGGACTTGAATATCGAACGTAAGCAGCAAATCACTTAACAAAGAAAGAGGTAGTCCTACAACAGTGAAATAGTCTCCGTCAATGCCGCTCACGATCGTCGCCCCGATGCCCTGAATCGCGTATGAACCCGCTTTATCCTTAGGTTCTCCTGTCGCGATGTAACGCAGAATTTGCTCATCGGACATAGGTTTCATACGGACATGCGTCACGCTGTGAGATACGACTTGCTTCCCTGTTTCTGCATCCACACAAGCAACGCCGCTATAGACTTGATGCGTATTGCCCTGCAGCGCTTGAAGCATACGGAAGGCATCCTGCTCATCTGCCGGCTTGCCTAGCACTTCGTCGTTATACACAACGACGGTATCCGAACCGATGATTATACCGTCTTGATCTTGCGCCTCTAACATGTCTCTAACCGTTGAAGCTTTGCGAATCGAAAGGATCTCTACGAGTTCCGAAGGAGAAACTTTAGCGTCGACGGTCTCATCCGCGTCACTCACACGAATAATATAGGGTAGTCCGAACGATTGGATAAGCTCCTGCCTCCGTGGCGATGAAGAAGCAAGTATCAGTCTTGGTTGATTAGGGGTAGACAATGTAAACAACTCCTCAATATGATTTATACGTTTGTGGAATCTCTCACATCCATCGCTAGACTTTCCGATAAAGGAGATAGGCTCCAACTAATCCAATAATGCTGCATAGATTTAGTTTCACCAAAAGGTGAAATTCATATTTCAGAACTTGCAAATCCGCCTTAGGCTCCCAAGAAATTTGAACGGATTTCGTTAAAAAGGCGAGAGCAGGAACGGGCGCCAGCAGCTGGCCAATAATAATCCCGGTAATTAAGCCGACGATTAAAAAAATAATCAATGTAAACGTGCTTTTCTTCATTCCTGTCATCCTCTCTATGTATGTACAAGCCTATTATACGGGTAGAATCCTCTTTTTTCCATGCAAAATAATATAATCGATTACACCGTTTGATAGTGAAAACTTCTATCGAAACCATACAAAGATAGGCGATCGCCTTTAAAATATAAGTGTTATCGCTCCTATACAAGCAGTTTTTGGGAACCGAAAATTTATACTAGTCTATGTGGTAAGATAGTACCCGGAGGTAATTTCAACTATGACTCTACTAAAAAGATTAATCCTATTCACCTTATTACTCACCATCGCATTTCCCTATCATGCCTTCGCTTATAAGGTGGTATTGGATGCCGGTCACGGCGGAAGTGATCCAGGAGCCATCGGCATAGGAGGCCTCCGTGAAACCGATGTCAACCTGGACATCACGTTAAAAGTACGACAAGCATTAATTGATCGCGGTTACGATGTTGTGATGACACGAACAAACGACACGTTCTGGCCGCTTGCTCAGCGAGTCGCCTTCACCAATGACCAACAAGCGGATTTATTCGTATCCATTCATGCGAATGCGCATCCGAGCAGCAGTATTAATGGCACCATGGTGCTTTACTATGACAGCGCATACCCACAAGAGGATTATCCAGCTAGCTCGACGATGACCCAATTAACACCTTACAGCAAAGATTTAGCCCAGCATGTGCAGGATGCCTTAGTTGCTGCTGGTGGAACCAAAGATTTAGGTCTTACACCAAGCGCGGTTTATGTGGCGAGAATGGGAATCATTCCTAGTATTTTAGTCGAGACTGCCTTTCTCACGAATAAAGGAGATGCGGCCCTACTTGCAAATGATGCGGTACGATCCAAAATGGCGCTAGGTATCGCTAACGGAATCGCCGCATACCAACCACCGCTCTTCACAGATGTGTTGGTCCACTGGTCAAGATCGGCTGTGCTTCGGATGAAGAACAAAGGCATTATCGAAGGCGTGGGTAACAATTACGAACCTGACCGCGCACTAACACGAGCGGAATTCCTTACGCTAATGGATCGCGTGTTCAATTTCAGCAAGCTTCCAGCTGCTTGTGATACTACAGGGACCGTGACCTCCAACGTTTATGGCTGTGCACCTAGTGCACCAACAAGCTATGTCGATTTGCCTGCCTCTCACTGGGCGAGTGCGGTTTTTGCGAAAGCTAGCAAATTGCAGCTGCTAACAGGATATGGAGATGGAACAATACGTCCCAATCAGGCGATTACTCGCGGTGAAGTTGCTTATTTGTTCAATCGTTTGCTACAAATGACTTCCCCTACAGCACAAATAACGGCAAATGATTCCTTCGACGATGTGCCGAAGTCGCTGTGGAGTGCTTCCGCAATCTATACCTTAAAGGATAAAGGCATCATTAATGGCATAACGGACTCCTCCTTTAAGCCTGAACAAACGATGTCTAGAGCCGAAATTGCCGCTTTGCTTGATCGTTACGTTTCGAAATAAAAAACAAGCACAAAAGCCGTGTACCCCACACAGAATGCGTGGGTACACGGCTTTTGGCTGTTTAACAGAAGCGATTTAAGCGGCACTGATACTTTTGAGCAGTTCCTTCTGTGCAATAATGTATTGCATTAAGGAGGATTGTGCTTGCCACATCAAGGCTTGGGAAGGCGTTTTTTTGTACTCTTCCATCGATTGAACGGCACGATTGATCGCTGTTGTCATTTTGGACATCGATTGTTTCACATCGTCACCTGCTCCATCAGTAATCGACGTACCGAGCGTTATCAGCGCTTGATGGGAAGTGCGAATCGTCTGCATGGAGGCATCCGTTAATACGCTTGGCTTCGTTTCTGCAAGATGAACAAGGGTTAGGCCGCTAATCGTATTGACGAGTTTATCGCCCTCTGTGATATACGTGGGGACGTTCTCCGCTTTAGCTCCCGACCAGCGTATTCCCTTAATGGCGGGGAAATCCATGTTTTTCATAAACACTTCGACGGTCTTATCAGCAGCTTGAACCTCTTGCCGAAGCGCTGTTGCGTCTTCCTTTGACTTCGCAAAGCCAACGAAGACGGTTAGTTTATCTGAGTTATCCAACGCTGAAGCAAGGCCCTTTTTGCTCAGGGAATCTTGGACAACTTGTGCACCTTGCACCGAGCTAAACACACCATTTTGCAAAAATGTGTACGATTTCGCAGGGATTTGAACAGGTGTCACCGTCAAAGCTGAAGACGCCGTTACAGGCAGCGTACCGTCCGTTACGCCAGCCTGCACTTTAGAAGTGGCTGTGGCCACTTGTGGATTCGCTGACGCGACCGTTGTTTTATTCGGAGTCGACGACGTAGCCACACTGACATTCGCATCGCGATCCGAAGAGAACATCGAAAGAACGAAGAAACCAAAGGCGATACCGGTTACTACCGCTCCAGCCACTGACGTTGCAATTCGGAACCACGGTGTGTTTGTCGACTTTGCATATCGTGTTCTTGTTCCTGAATCCAAGTACGGCTCTTTCGAAGTCCAGCTTGTCCATTCATTCGGCACTTCCGAAGCTTCTACAGGATTTCGCGGCTGCGTTGGCTGAATGTGTTGCTCTGGTGTCTGCCGTGTGTCGACCTGCTCGACTCGCTCCCGCTCTCGCGCTACCTGTGTTTCCCGAATGATGCGTTCAACCCGTTCTCCCTCGGACTCAATTGGCGAATTCCAATTCCCGAAATCCGTTGTAAATGTATTCAAGGCATGCGATTCAAATAAATGCTCTACTTGCTCTCGCTCTGCCTGCTCATATGGCGTCACTTCATTCCTATCTCGGCTATCTCGATCCACCTGGGAATCTATCACATTGAATTCTTCTTGATAGAGTGGAATCACATTCTCTTCTTGATCATGCACTCTCGCAGCTCGGCGTGTTGAATCTGGCCCTTCTTTGGCGTCGAATCGATAAGTAATTCTAGCTTTTTTCATTCTCTTCCCTCACTCCTCGTCGTATGTATGTTGGAAAAGGCATACCGCCGTATCATCTTGTCCCAAACTTCTATTACTAGAGTATGAGAGAGAGAAGCTATTTATGACCACATACGAAAGTATAAGTTCTCGATTTCCGAAAAAGTGGTAAAAAAAGACCGCCTCCAGCCAATGGCTCCAGCGATCTTTTCTTTACGTATGTGATTCGTATTTCTTGCGAAGCGATTTGGCTAATCCGTCAGCTGCCTTCCAGATATCCCCAGCTCCCATCGTGAGCACCAGATCACCAGGTTGAACGTGGTCAACTAGATACGTTAACACTTCTTCCCGTGAAGCAATATGCTGCACATTCGCATTGCTATTACTGCGAATGAGCTCTACTAATTTAGCAGAGTCTACGCCTTCAATGCGTTGTTCACCTGCAGGTGAATAAATATCTGTAATAATAACCTCATCTGCCTCTAAAAAGGAACGGCTAAACTGCTCGAAAAGGTAGTAGGTTCGTGTGTATCGTTGCGGTTGGAACACAGCGATGATCCGTTTTTTCGTTGCTTTCGCTGCAGAAATAGTCGCTTGAATTTCAGTTGGATGATGAGCATAGTCATCAATAACTAGAATATTTTCAACTTCCCCAAGCACTTGGAATCTACGCTTGGCACCACGGAACTCCTGAATCGCTTCTGCAATGTTCTCGAAGGAAATACCCGCTTCTAAGCATGTGATCAACGTCGCGAGCGCATTATATACATTATGCTTCCCTGGTACAGATAGGCTAACTTGACCTAAAGATGCTCCCTTGAACTCAACCGTAAAGGTAACCTTACGGTCTCCAAGTGAGATGTCGCGTGCGATATAATCCGCTGCCGTCTCAATTCCGTACGTGATCACTTCACTTTGAATTTGCGGAATCATTTCACGAAGGAATTCATCGTCATGACAGACAATCGCTTTGCCGCCAGGTCTAACTTGGCTTAGAAATTGCGCATAGGCTTTTTTCAAATTTTCGAAATCGCCATTGTAATTTTCCAAGTGGTCCGCTTCAATATTATTGACTAACGCCATGGTTGGATGATATTGCAGGAACGTGCCATCACTCTCGTCCGCCTCCGCAACAACATACTCCCCTTTGCCCGCTTTGGCATTGCTGCCGACATTCATGATTTCGCCACCGATAATATACGTTGGATCTGTCCCACAAATCTCCATGACCAAAGCAATCATAGACGAGGTCGTCGTCTTCCCGTGGGCACCTGCAACAGCAATCCCCTTACGTTCATTCATCAATCTGCCTAACATTTGCGAGCGATGAATAATCGGAATGTTTAATTGTTCTGCTGCTTGCATTTCCACATTATCTTTGGATAATGCTGTAGAATAGACAACCAGATCCGCACCCGAAACGTTCGTCGCTTCGTGGCCAATAAAAACCCTGGCGCCTTTGGCTTTCAACTTCTCCGTAAGTTCTTGCTGTGCTAGATCAGAGCCGGAGATCCGGTATCCCATCTCAAGCATGACTTTGGCAATGGCACTCATGCCGTATCCGCCGATTCCTATAAAATGTACGTGTTGTGCTTGACTCACGCCGTTCTCACCATCCTTTTTCAGAATCGGTTTGATAGGTTATCCAAGAACGAACATCAGAGATTAAATACAGCGTGCCTGATACGACCGCCAGATCATCCTGCTCAGTTCTATCTGTTAATAAGGTAAGAGCTTGCTTCCAGTCGCGTTCAATCACAATGTCAACTTCGAGATTCATCTCACGAAGTAGTCCGCTTGCGATTTCTGCGAGCACAGCAGCATCCCCTTTTTTATGAAAATTAGCTTCGGTAATGATAAGTGTATCCACCAATGGTAGTATATGCCTTAAGTAGCCTGTATGATTCTTGGTCGCTAGCATTCCAATCATCATGTGGAGCTTCTTATAGCTGTAGACATTCTGAAGCGCTGCAGCGAGTGTAGCTGCTCCTTCTGGGTTATGTGCCCCATCGAGAAGAACCCGCGGCTCCTGTGAAACCATCTCTAATCTACCCGGCCATTTAGTTCCCTGTAGACCTTTCTGTAAATCCACATCATCCACGATGGTCGCATAATATTGACGCAGAACTTCAAGTGTCATGACAGCGACTGCCGCGTTTTTTAATTGATGCTCGCCGTTCAATGTGATAGACAGGTCCGGAATTGGTCGAAACGGTCCATTAAACTGGAAGGCTTGACGATCAAGCTCACTTGTCACTTCAGTCAACGTAAATTGATCGCCAAGAGAGTACAGCGTCGCCTTTTTGGCTTTGGCCGTTTGCTCAATTACGCGCCAGATGTTCTCGGGTTCAACCGCTGTAATAACAGGGACACCAGCTTTAATAATCCCCGCCTTTTCAGCAGCAACAAGCTCTAGTGTGTCACCCAAAATATCCATGTGATCATGGCCAACATTCGTAATAACGGTAACGATTGGATTCACGATATTCGTGCTATCCAGCCTTCCCCCTAGACCTGTTTCCCATACTACATAATCGGGATAAGCCACTTTCCCAAAATAAAGGATTGCCAGTGCTGTCGAAATTTCAAACATCGTTGGCGGACCAATTTCCGTTGCAGCAATCTCATCAACAATTGGCTTCAAATCATTCACTAATCGGAGTAAAACGTCATCTCCAATATCAATGCCGTTCACTTGAATACGATTGGAATAACTAACTAAATAGGGCGACGTAAATGTGCCCACGTCGTAGCCACATGCCTGAAGAACGGAAGATAAATACGCACATGTAGAGCCTTTGCCATTGGTTCCAGCCACATGAATGAACTTCAGTCTACGTTCAGGGTTCCCTAACTTCTCCATTAACAACTGCATGCGTTGGAGGCCCGGCTTCATGCCGAGCTTCTCCATCCGTCCCACGATCCAGTCAATGGCTTCCTTTGCGGTTTGGAATGCATCCGCATGGTTCTTTATCTCATCCATTGTTCTCATCCTCATTTACTATATGAATCACCTGATTAATGAACACAGGCGATCGTATATATTACGTTATTTAAGCTTTTAACTCCGCTAATCGAGCAATCACTTTGTCCCGCTTATCTGCATAATCTGCTAACTTCGCCTTCTCTTCTTCGATCACTTTGGCAGGTGCCTTCGCTACGAAGCCTTCATTGCCCAGCTTTTTCTCAATTCGCTCAACCTCACCATGCAAGGATTGCAGCTCTTTGTCCAAACGAGCAAGTTCTTGTGTGATATCGATCAAGCCTGCAAGTGGCAAGAAGAGCTCAGTTCCCGTAATAATCGCTGTCATCGCTTTGTCTGGTGCAGCCATATCCGTATCGATCTCCAGCATGGATGTGTTACAGAAACGCTTCAAATACTCTTCGTTTTTGCGGAGAATATCTTGGGTCTCACCATTCGTCGGTTTAATCAGCAACTCTACTTTCTTACTCATTGGCACGTTCACTTCCGCACGGATATTACGAACGGAACGAATCGCTTCCATCAGCAACTCCATCTCGCGAACAGCATCTCCTGCTTCGAAGTTAGCATTCTCGGTCGGCCAAGCCGCCAAAGTAATCGTATCGCCAACGTGCGGCAAGTGCTGCCAAATTTCTTCCGAGATAAACGGCATGAACGGATGAATCAGACGTTGCGTTTGATCCAATACATACGCAAGAACGGATTGTGTTTGCTTTTTAGCTGCAGGATCCGCGCCATATAGGCTCAATTTACTGAACTCAATGTACCAGTCACAGAGATCATCCCAGATAAAGTTGTAGAGAAGACGTCCTGTTTCACCAAACTCATAGCTGTCGATCAAGCGCGTGACATCACGCACTGTCTCGTTCAAACGGTGCAAGATCCAACGATCTGCCGTTCCGCTCACACCTGTCAAATCAATGTCTTCCGCTGTTACACCTTCCAAATTCATGAGCGCGAAACGCGAAGCATTCCAAATCTTATTGGCAAAATTCCTTGCTTGCTCAACCCGCTCCCAACGGAAGCGCAGATCCTGACCTGGCGTTGAGCTTGTGGAAATCATATAGCGCATCGCGTCCGCGCCGTATTTCTCAATCACTTCCAACGGATCAACACCGTTTCCAAGTGATTTGGACATTTTACGCCCTTCGGAGTCACGAACAAGGCCATGCATTAATACATCTTTGAACGGAATTTGATCCGTGAATTCAAGCGCTTGGAAAATCATGCGAGCTACCCAGAAATAAATGATATCGTAGCCTGTTACGAGAACACTTGTCGGGTAGAAACGCTTCATGTCTTCGGAATCATTCGGCCACCCTAGTGTGGAGAAAGGCCATAGAGCGGAGCTGAACCATGTATCCAACACATCGTTATCTTGTTTCAGATTGGCGCTTTGACAATGGGAACATGCCGTAGCATCTTCACGAGCAACCGTGATTTGACCGCAATCTGCGCAGTGCCAAGCTGGAATACGATGTCCCCACCAAAGCTGACGGGAAATACACCAATCACGTACATTTTCAATCCAGTTCAGGTACGTTTTCTCGAAGCGATCCGGTACAAAATTAACACCTTTGCCTGATTTCTGCGCTTCAATCGCTTGATCAGCCAGTGGCTGCATTTTCACAAACCATTGTGTAGATAGATATGGCTCGATAACAGCACCGCTACGCTCGCTATGTCCAACTTGGTGAACGTGTTCTTCGATTTTGATCAGAACACTTTGCTCTTTCAAGTCAGCAACAATTTGCTTACGGCACTCGAAACGGTCTTGCCCTTGGTAAGGACCCGCGTTCGCGTTCATCGTTCCAGTTTCGTCCATCACCAGAATTTGCGGCAGATTATGACGTTTTCCTACTTCAAAATCGTTCGGATCATGGGCTGGCGTAATCTTCACCGCGCCGCTGCCGAACTCTTTCTCAACATAGTCATCTGCAATAATGGGAATTTCACGATTAACGATTGGAAGCAGCAAGGACTTGCCGATCAGATGCTTATAACGCTCATCCTTCGGATGAACAGCAACCGCTGTATCGCCTAACATTGTCTCTGGACGCGTTGTCGCCACTACGATGGAGCCTGAACCGTCCGTCGTCTCATATTTCAAATGATACAGGGCACCTTGAACTTCTTTGTACTCTACTTCAATATCCGAAAGAGCCGTGCGTGCCGCCGGATCCCAGTTAATAATATAGTTGCCGCGATAAATCAAACCTTTTTCAAACAAGCTGACGAACACTTCCCGGACCGCTTGCGAAAGTCCTTCATCCAGCGTGAAACGTTCCCGGGAGTAGTCGAGAGAGAAGCCCATCTTAGCCCATTGCTCACGGATCGTATCCGCATATAATTCTTTCCACTCCCAAACCTTCTCCAAGAACTTCTCGCGACCCAAATCATAACGGGTTTGCCCTTGTTCGCGAAGCTTCTGCTCCACACGGGTTTGCGTTGCAATCCCAGCATGGTCAGAGCCTGGCAGCCAAAGTGTATCAAAGCCTTGCATCCGCTTCGTGCGTACAAGAATATCTTGCAGGGTAAAATCAAGTGCGTGCCCAATGTGCAGCATCCCCGTTACGTTCGGAGGCGGAATTACAATGGTGTATGTCTCTGCATCAGGGCGGTTCCCTGCTTTGAAGAATTCGTTCTTAATCCAGTAATCGTACCACTTACGTTCCGCTTCTTTCGGATCATACGTGGTAGGCATTTCCGTTTGTAATTTGGTTTCGCTCATAAAAAGTACCTCCATACCTGGTAGATGTTATTGTGATTGCAAGTTTAATTTGTAAGGATCGAATAGAAGCGATGAAATAGACACAAAAAAACCTTTCGCCCCAAAAAGGACGAAAGGTATAACTTCCGTGGTACCACCTTCATTTCATGCGATTGCCCCAATGGCAAATAACATGACACTTAAAACAGATAACGGCTGCGACCGGCAAATGCTAATGCACGCAAGAACCGATAATTCGGATGCTTACACTCACATTTACTGCTCCAGGGCGACTTCGATCGGATGTATCCTGAGGAACCTCTCAGCGCTGCAGTTCCACTCTCTGAAGGGCGTTCCGACTACTACTCCCTATCCTTGCAATTCCATATGTTGGTTTGAAAATGATTTACACTATATGATAACTAAGATTTGGCATATAGTCAATATGTAACCGCCTTGATCCTATGATTGTCACGGTTATTCCATAGTATTGGGTATAAATAGAAATTGTATACGTGTAAATACATAAAGAGCCCCCAGCCGCTCTTGCAGCCAGAGGCTCTTGCCTATGTATCGGTTATTATCTGGGCAGATAAATAACTTGACCCACTGTAATATCCTGATCGCCCATACGATTCATCAACTGAAGCTCGCGTGTAGTCAATTGATATCGCTTAGCGATGGATTCCAACGTATCTTCTTTCTGAACGATACACAATTTCAGCTTTTTAAACTCTTGCGATTCGGATCGGCTTTGTAAAAACAATCGTTTCCACTCTACCGCATCTATCCGCGATTCCGCCTCAAGAGCCGCTTGCGCCTCTGCTTCCGCAATCCGCTTGTCGGAAAGATACGAGCCTGCCTTTGATAGTAGCGATTTGATGCCATATGGGCTAACCTCCACCGCGTCAGTCGCCTTTTTGCCGAAGGCAACTTTCAGCTCCTTTTTCTCCTCAGTAACAACCGTACTGTCAGCATGCGGTGTCACCTTCAGCTCGATTTGTTCCAACTCAACGGCAACCGAGCCATCGCTTGGAGGCATATCAGGCTGGACTGAAATCGTCGCTTCTGGTGCTGCCGCAATTAGATTGGACGGCATTGGCGTTGGCATCGGTGTAGGGATTGGCATCGGAGCAGGCGGTGGTTGAATCACTTGAGGCACTGGCTGTTCCTGTGCGATTGGAGCTGGGATTTGCTCAGGCATTGGAGCAGGCATGCTGTAAGGAGCAATCGGTTCCGATCGTGGGTAGTCAATCTGATGCACGAAAGTAACCTCTTCTTCCTCTTTCCAGCTTTCTTGCGGTGTAGATACCATTTCCACACCTTGTAAGGAAAGAACGCCAGTCACATTCAGGCTGCGAGCAGACAAGAGGTCGATATCGAAATTCTCGATTTCCACCTGAATATCTTCTACGCGATGAATACGGTTCAGAGGCAACGTAATCTCAACAGGAATCAAATGCTCTAGTGAACGAGGGCTTCCACCTTCTTCACTTAAGTAATTGCCCGTAAGAAGCAAGTTCCCTTTCAGAATCGCTTGATCATCCAGCGTTAGCACTTGAATATGAGGAAGCAATTCAACCTCATTCAACTCTTGTATGGCTGCCAAATTCTCTTGTAAGTGCACACGTTCATAGATATCAAATCTTAAACCAGGCTGTTGTTCAGACACCGAATGAATCCTCCCTTCCATAAACTCGGACGATAAAGCAGCACCGAATTGTTGGGTGATATACTTGATTGTCTCTCTAAGTATATGGGTGGATAAGGCCAGGCATGACTACATTTTTATTCGGCCGACATCTGGTCCAATAAAGTCTGGAAATCCATCGGATACGGGGCATGAACAACGACTTCAACCCCAGTTACAGGATGTGTAAAAATAAGTCTCTCGCCATGAAGTGCTTGCCGATGGAACAATCGCGATGAGCCTCCGTATAGGGTATCGCCGACGAGCGGATGACCCACATGACTGAGATGAACCCTAATCTGATGTGTTCTTCCCGTCTCGAGTTCTACCTCTAGGAGTGCTCCCCGTTTCATTTGTTGAAGAACCCGATAATGGGTACGTGCCTCGTCACCATTCGGAGCAACTCTACGTTTCCCAGAGACATAACGGTCTTTGCCGATTGGCTCATCAATCCAACCTTCTTTGACTCGAAATACCCCTTCTGTAATCGCCACATACCTTCTATCAATCTGCTTCTCTCGCATCGCTTCATCCAATAAAACGTGTGCCCATTCATTTTTGGCATACAGAATAACACCTGTCGTATCCTGATCGAGACGATGAATATGGCGAATCCCACAAGCTTGCTCCGTCACTGCAAAATAATGCGCTACAGCAGAAGCCAGTGTGCCTCCCTGTCCAGCTTCGCTAGGATGAACCGACATCCCTGCCGGTTTATTTACGACTAAAACGAACTCATCCTCGTATAAAACGTCTAATGAATAGGGTTCTGGTTTGAAAGCTGCTTTTTCTTGAGGAAATATCCGTAACCGTGCCATCCCGTCTTCTACGCGAATAAGTCCTTGCGAGGCTAAACGTAGAAAGTATTTGCGAGGCACAGGTAAACAGGCTGCTAATTCCTCAACAGCGCCTGGCCGAAGCGGTTTCCACCCCTCATGCGGAAGTGGGAGTTGGAGCCATTCACCGCTGCGCGTCCAATTGATCATGATTTCATACCTTTACGGAAAGAAAGGAAGATTGCTAGAAGAACTAATAGAAATACAAAAACAATCGCCATCAGGTCGATCGGAAAATCAAAAAAATAATAACGTTTCATATAATAGAACGAGCTCCTTCGTGTTTATCAGGGTTTACGTACACTTTATTTTAACAATTACCATTACCAATTGCATGTAAAAATATGATACTATAAGTCTTGTATTGTTTTTTTTCGACATTTTCTATCAATTTATGAATAGAGCAGGAGATGAACAACCTTGGGTAGTTCAATAGCAAATCATTTTCGCAATTATAGTTGGCTGAAGCGGACTTTACTAGTTATAGCAGCATGCACATTCTTAAGTTCAAGCTTTTTATTCTTAACTCCGCCAGGTACATATATTCGTGAGTACTTAGCCAAAACCGTCATTACTACACAGCATCGTGACTGGGCATGGATCTTTGTTGGTGCACAGCGTAGGGATCAGATGGTTCTCGAAATGCAGAATTTGACTGAAGTCAATTCCATTGAGAAGCAAGACATTGGCGCTGTTCAATTTAATAAAAACCGTCCGATCGAGAGCCTAGTCAAAGTTGAAGACATCTCGGGTACACTTTGGAAAGGTAAACGTATGTATGTGTATGACCCGCGAACCATTCGTGTCGTCGTACCTGCTAAACAAGGTGAGGGAGAACGAATTACTGCCATGGTTGAGCGTACAGGCGCTGTTGCCGGCGTTAATGGCGGCGGCTTCAATGACCCGGATGGCCTTGGAAACGGATTTGCCCCAATCGGTGCTATTATGTCCGGCGGGAACATTCTTTATACCGACCAAGAAGGCAGTATCCCCCAACAAATTGTCGGCTTTACAAAAGAAGGAACGCTTATCATCGGTAAGTATACGATCAACGATTTGCTGAAACTTGGTGTGTCAGAAGCCGTATCCTTCTATCCTCGCGTTATCGCGAATGGAAAGCCCCTTATCACAAGCGGTGATGGAGGTTGGGGACGTGCACCACGTACGGCAGTTGGGCAAAAAGCAGACGGAACTGTCATCTTTATCGTTATTGACGGACGTCAAACTTCAAGTGTCGGAGCTACTTTGAAAGAAGTACAGGATCTATTCCTTGAAGATGATGTTATTAATGCCGGTTTCCTTGACGGCGGCGCCTCTTCAGAGATGGTTTACAATAATGAATTGGTCACGAAGCCATCCAGTCGTTACGGCGAGCGTCGACTGCCTTCCGCTTTCTTGGTATTCGATCATCCCGATCAAGTAGAAGTAAAGAACGTCTGGGCAGGATTGACTTCCATTGATCCAGGCGGTGCATATGATCATCCTGATTTCTTGAAAGAGCAAGCCGCGCTGAAAGCCGCAGGCAAACTGCCTACCCCAACGCCGAAAGCAACGCCTAAGCCTTCAGCTATACCTGAAAATACGCATGAAGCTGGTAAACCTGGTGAATCGTCATCCCCATCAGCTACTGAATCGGGCAAACCGAACGCGAGCGATAAGCCTAGTTCATCTAATCCACCAGCAACAAGCCCAACGCCATCTCCAGGGACTGGGACAGGAACTAATAATGGGACTACTGAAGGTGGCAGCACGAAGCCGCCATCAACAACGCCGTCGCCTACACCAAGTGCGACACCGAAACCATCACCAACAGGGAACGGCTCAACAAACCCGCCTAATTCTCAAGTCAATACAACATCACCAACGGTTAAACCGAATTAAGGATATATGGATGGGCAGCTCTTACGTAGCATAGCTACGAGAGCTGCCCTTTTCTATGTACAAAAAAACCACCCTCTCCGAATGGAGAGAGCGGTTTAACATTTTACAGACGCTTCAACGCTTCACGATGAGCGCCGATCGTCAACTCAATATCCTCATCCGAGTGAACAGTGGAGACGAACATGCCCTCAAACTGCGAAGGAGCAACCGATACGCCAAGATCCAATAAATGACCGAAATACGCATTGAAACGATTCAGGTCTGATGTTTTGGCTGTGTCATAGTTGGTCACCTTCGTCTCTGTGAAAAACGGACAAACCATCGACCCTACACGATTGATCGTGCTGGCGATGCCGAACTCTGCTGCATTTGCAGCAAATCCTGCTTCTAATTTAGCCGATTTCCGTTCCAATTCCTCGTACACATTCGGCTGGCCGAGCAAAGATAATGTCGCATATCCTGCTGCCATGGCAAGAGGATTACCCGAGAGGGTTCCCGCTTGGTAAATCGGGCCTGCTGGAGCCATTTGCTCCATAATGTCCAGACGGCCGCCATAAGCGCCTACAGGAAGCCCACCGCCAATAACCTTACCAAGACAGGTTAAATCCGGTGTAACGCCGTATAACCCTTGTGCACAGTTCTTATGCACGCGGAAGCCTGTCATCACCTCATCGAAAATCAATAAGGAGCCATATTGCTTCGTAATATCACGTAGACCTTGCAGGAAGCCTGCCGCGGGAGGAACAACCCCCATATTTCCTGCGATAGGTTCAACGATTAGCGCTGCAATCTCTTCGCCAAACTTTTCGAATACGAGTTTCACAGAGGCTAAATCATTGTATGGCACAGTAATCGTATTGGAAGCTACACTGCTCGGTACACCAGGGCTGTCCGGCAGTCCTAGCGTCGCGACGCCAGATCCTGCTTTAATGAGCAACGCATCTGCGTGACCATGGTAGCTGCCTTCGAATTTCACAATTTTATCGCGTTTTGTGAATCCACGTGCAAGACGTAACGCACTCATCGTCGCTTCCGTCCCCGAATTTACCATGCGCACCATATCAATGGATGGCACGCGTTCAATGACCAGCTTCGCCATTTCGGTTTCCAGCAGTGTCGGAGCACCAAAGCTAGTCCCCTTCACGGCCGTAGCGTGAATAGCCTCCAAAACCGTAGGATGGGCGTGCCCAACTATCAGTGGACCCCATGAGCCAACATAGTCAATAAAGGTATTCCCATCGATATCCGTAACCCTTGAGCCAGATCCGCTTTCCATGAATAACGGCGTTAAGCCAACTGATTTGAATGCACGAACGGGACTATTCACGCCCCCAGGGATCAGTCCCTTCGCTTCTTGAAAGGCTGCCGAGGAACGTTTGTCGATTCTGCTCGAATTTTCCATTTCTTAACCCCCCAATGACTTGATATTGTGATAAAATGAGGTAATCATCTACCCATAACTACCTACAAAGGCGGTACACTTCATGCTAGAGCTTATCAAAAAAGTACCTTTATTCGCCCAACTCAGCGAGCAGCAATTGAACGCCCTAGTTCAAATATGTACAAGACGTACTTATAAAACCGGTACGATCTTATTCGCAGAGAAAGAAGTTGGTTCTGTCTTTTACATGGTACTTAGTGGCTCAGTCAAAATCTATACAACAAGCAATTCCGGTGAAGAGAAAATATTATCCATTTGTAAATCTACCGAAAGCTTTGGAGAGCTGTCACTCATTGATGGCAAGCCCCGCTCTGCTTCCGCCCAAACCTTAGAGGAATCTGTGCTACTCACGATAACTGGCCAGAGCTTTCTGGAATTGCTTCGTGCCCATTTTGACATGAGCCTTGGCATCATGAGAGAGCTTAGCAATCGATTGCGCGATACGAACCAGCAAGTGTATGATCTCACCTTTGTAGATGCAAGAACCCGCGTCATCAAAAGCTTAATTAAGATGGCCAACTCGCATGGCATGCGGAAAGGTACATCAATCGTAATTAAGCTCGTACTTAACTATGATGAAATTTCGCAGCTTGCCGGTGTTCAGAAAGCAACGCTCATGCAAGTGATGCGTGATCTCGAAGAGAAGAAAATTCTGACGATTTCCTCCACAGAATTCACTCTTGATTTGACAAAGCTGCGCTGATTAGCCTATAGCTGCTGCAACAGCATTCTGTTTCATTTGATGCAGGACAAGATCCGCAAGCTGTGTTGCGGCTTCTTTTCCTTGTCGGATACAATCCGGCAGCCCAACGCCATGGAACCCAGCACCTGTTACGAAGACGCGTGGCATCAACGCTGCAAGCTCCTCACGGAATTGAACGAGCTTCTCCAAATGATCCACTGGATATTGCGGCATCGACTGCATCAATCTCGTGACTTCAGCGAAATGCGGTTCCGCCGAGATACCAAGTAAATCATTAATATCATGTCGTGCTTTACTGATTAATTCCTCATCTGACCACGCAGGCCATGCCTGCTCACCCGCACGACCAATATAACAACGCAGCAGAACCTTCCCTTCAGGCGCAGCATGAAGCCACTTCGCTGACGTTAAGGTGCATGCGGTAATGGTATAGCCTTCATGCTTGGGAACTAGGAACCCTGATGCATCTAGTTCGAACGGAATGTCTTTGCGATCGAATGCCATAATGACATTCGCAACCGAAATATAATCGATCTTCGCAAGTTGTGAAGCTGCTGGCAGCTCGAAGAGTATCTTGGCCGCTTGATAAGTTGGTGTCGTCACAATGAGACCATCAACGATCTCACGATGCCCATCCTCAAAGGTAACCTCCGCTTGCTCCCCATCGACTTGATGCACAGCTGCAACACCAACCTCAGGACGTAAATCAACGGTCCCCAAAGCTTCGACTAATCCATTCACTAGCGTTTGAAGTCCGCGCTTGAACGTCACAAAAACCGAACTGCGAATGGCTGCAGGCAAATGAGCGGTTTCCTCTGACACATTTTTGCGACTCGCCATCATCCCTAGAATCAAACTCCGATGCTTCTGCTCCATAGCCCGGAACTGCGGGAACGTGGACTTCAAACTAAGTTTATAGGTATCCCCCGCATAAATCCCTGCTAACAGCGGCTCAACAATTCGCTCCAGTACTTCCTTACCCAGACGGCGTTCCAGAAAATGACCGAGTGACTCATCCCCTGCGATATTCCGCTTAGGTAGAATTAGATCCATTGCCGCACGAATTTTTCCGCCTAGAGAAATCAAGCCTGTCTTCATAAAAGGTGTCATTTGAGTCGGGATGCCCAGGACTAAGCCTGGCGGCATCGGATGCAGCTTGCGCCCGCGAACGATAAAGGTTTTCTTCGCTTTCGGATTAGTCCCTGTAAGTTCATTCTCCAGGCCAAGATCATAGGCCAGATCAATAATAGGGCGTTTCCGAGCTAAGAAGGAATCCGGCCCTTTTTCAATGACAAAGCCTTCTCGTTCAAGCGTATGAATTTTCCCGCCAAACTTAGGTGACTTCTCCACCACAGAAATACGGAAGGGGGCACCGCTTGCTTCCAGCTGTTTTTTCAAATAGAAAGCAGCGCTGAGCCCCGTGATGCCGCCGCCGATAATCATGTAATGAGGCACCTTCGTACTCATTTCGCTGCCGTACTTTCTTGCCATTTGGTATATACAACATCGCTCAAGGTTTCCATATATAAAGGATCAGTATTCAGCGACTCCGTACGCTCCAAGTGTACGCCAAGTTCTTTGGCCAACGCTTGTGCCTCGATATCGATATCGTAAAGCACCTCTAAATGATCAGAAACAAAGCCGATCGGACACAGCAGGATTTTATCCACGCCTTCTTCTTGTTTGATCGTACGCATCACATCCAAAATATCTGGACCTAGCCAAGGCATCGCCGTCTGTCCCGCACTTTGCCAACCAAATTGCCAATTCGTAAGGCCAACTCGCTCAGCAAGTGCTTTGGAAGTTGCGAGCAATTGATCCGGATACGGATCTTTCATTTCAAGAATTTTCTCAGGCAAGCTGTGCGCCGTAAAAATGACACGAACGTTATGACGATCTCCTGCTTCAAACTTACTCAGCGCGTTCTCTACGCGTGTTTGCAGAGCATCAAGCAGCTTCGTATGAAGATGGTAATCCAGTACGAACGTCATTTTCAGACCAAGCGCTTCCGCTTTATCCTTAGCTCTCTTCACATAACCACCGACACTCATCGTTGAGAAATGAGGCGCTAGAACGATCCCTACAGCCTCTGTGATGCCATCCTTAACCATTTGCTCAACACCGTCTTCAACGTAAGGCTGAGCGTGTTTCAGACCCTGGTAACACACAAATTCGAGGTCAGGATGCTCAGCGCGAAGCGTCGCTTCAAGACCTTTGACTTGCTTATTCGTATTTTCACGCAGCGGGAAGAAGCCGCCAACAATCGCCTCATAACGCGTCGTCAATTCATGCAGCTGCTCAGGCGTCGGCGGATGGCCACGTCTGATATGTGTGTAGTACGCTTCAACTTGATCTAAGCTTTCCGGCGTACCATAGGACATTACTAATACACCAATACGCGTTTTCGTCATGTTAAACACCACTCTTTTCTGCTTGCTGTGTCAAAACGGAATGCGAATACGAATGAACAAACGTCGTTAATTCCTTCAGCTTCTCAAGCGATGCTTCTGGGAATAAGCCGTGTCCTAAGTTGAAAATAAACCCAGGCTGCTTCATACCTTCATCCATAATAGCCTTCGCTTGCGCTTCAATTACGCTCATCGGCGCTGTTAAAATATACGGATCCAGGTTACCTTGCACCGCATAACGATTCTGGAGTCTTTCACGGCCAACCGAAATTGGCACGCGCCAATCCAAACCAATGACATCCGCTTGAATCGTCGTTAAATACGGCAGCAATTCCCCTGAGCTCACGCCTGGGAAATAAATTTTAGGTTCTTTGAGATCCGACAGCTCTTGGAAAATTCGCATCATGGTTGGGCGTACATAGACGTCAAAATCGGCCGGAGAAAGCGCACCAACCCAGCTATCAAACACTTGAACTGCTTTGGCGCCAGAAGCAATGTGCGCACGCAAATAAGTAATGACCATATCACCGAGCTTATCCATCAACGCAAACCACACAGCCGGTTCCGAGTACATCATCTGCTTCGTACGAATGTAGCTCTTGGAAGGCTTTCCTTCGATCAAATAGCTGGCAATCGTGAATGGAGCCCCTGCGAATGAAATCAACGGTACTTCTAATTCTTTATCGAGGATGCGAATCGTTTGAAGAATGTGAGATAAGTCCTTCTCCACATCAATCGGACGCAGACGCTCCACATCTTGTGCCGTGCGAACTGGCGTATGTATGACCGGCCCGATATCTTTGACAATATCAAAATCAACACCCAAAGACGCAACTGGATTCATAATATCCGAGTACAAAATAGCTGCATCTACACCCAGCTTTTTGATCGGCATCATGGTCACTTCAGCTGCAAGCTCCGGTTGCTGACAAATTTCGAGTAATGTGTACTTTTCCTTGATCTTCCGGTAATCCGGGTCGTAGCGACCCGCTTGGCGCATATACCACACCGGCAGTGTATCTACCTGTTCCTTGCGGCATGCTTTAATAAAATTATCCCTATAGCTCATGAGGCACCTTCCTCTTGTTTCCATCTATTCTCATTCATTATGCCCTAATTATACCCCTCTCACAACCAACGTAAGCTGACGTATTGCGACAAAAGTATGACAAAAGAACCACCGCACTCTGATTCCTTCACCTGCCGTTTCCCGGAGAAACAACTTGTAGAGATCACTGAGAGCAAATGGTTCTTATTCGAACTTATTTTTGAAGGTAACGCGCAATATCTTTAGCAAAATACGTCAAGATAATGTCAGCACCCGCACGTTTAAAGCTTGTCATCGTCTCCATCACGATCGCTTCTTCGTTCACCCATCCTTGCTTCGCAGCAGCCTTCACCATGCTATATTCAGCGCTCACATTGTAAGCTACAACTGGCAGGTCAAAGTTCTCCTTGAGCATACGGATAATGTCCATGTAAGCGAGCGCTGGCTTCACCATAAGGAAATCAGCTCCCTCTGTTACGTCACTCTCCGCTTCACGAAGGGCTTCACGGCTGTTCGCCGGATCCATTTGATACGTTTTCCGATCACCGAATTGCGGTGTGGAATCCGCAGCATCACGGAATGGACCGTAATAGGCTGAAGCATACTTAACCGAATACGCCATAATCGGCGTGTTCTCATAGCCGGCCTCATCGAGTCCAGTGCGAATGGCTTGTACATAGCCATCCATCATGTTCGATGGTGCAATAATATCTGCACCTGCTTTGGCTTGGGATACCGCTGTGCGAACAAGAAGCTCTAAAGATGGATCATTCGCAACGTCCGCTTGGCCTGTAATGGGGTGATGATGAATAACGCCACAGTGGCCTGTATCCGTAAACTGACAAAGGCAAGTATCCGCAATGATGAGTAAATTCGGGTTAATTTCTTTAATCAGTCGTGCTGCTTGCTGAACAATGCCGTCCTCCATAAAGGCCGATGTCCCAATCGCATCCTTCGTATTCGGAACACCGAATAGCAGAATCGCTTGGATCCCTAGCTGGGTGATTTCATCGATTTCTTCCTTTACTCGGTCTAACGAAAAATGATACACACCTGGCATAGAAGCTATTTCAGACTTCACATTCGTGCCATGAGTAACAAAAATAGGTTGAACAACATCGTTAACCGTTACTTGATTTTCACGTACTAAATTACGAATAGCTGCATTTCCGCGTAAGCGGCGGTTACGAACGATTGGAAAACTCATGATAGATTTCCGCCTCCTTGAATCATGCTTTGTACCAAAGAAGCGACTGTCGCTTCTTCAGCCATGTATGTGATCGGCAGACCAACTTGAGCAGCGGTCTCTGCCGTTTTGGGACCAATAACTGCAATTTCAACACCTTGGAGCAACGATAGTGGATCTTCTATCCCCAATTGCTTGAGGGCTTCAAGTAAATTCGTCACCGTAGATGAGCTTGTAAAAGTGATAATATGAATGCTTTGATTTTGCAAAAGGTGAATGATTTCTTCGCCGTCATCGGTGGTAAGTACATTCTCGTACACATCGACTTCCGTCACGTCTAGACCTAACTCCTTCAGTGTAGAAGGTAAGTAATCACGTGCCAAGTCAGCCGTCGGCAGAAGAACCTTCTGACCTGCTTTCAAATCCCCTTGAATGGCATCTAAGATGCCTTCGCCATGATACTTGGCTGGAAGTACGTCTGCCACGATGCCGCGCTCAGCTAACGCCTCAGCTGTCTTAGGACCAACAGCCACGATGCGGGCGCTGCCCATTCTGCGGACATCGATCCCCCGCTCCCTCATTCTGCGGAAGAAGAATTCGACACCATTCGCGCTCGTCAATAAAATCCAATCGTATTGCTGGAGATCATCTAAGGCTTGGTCTAGCGCCTGTTGCGCTTCTGGGCGACTTGGCGGCTGCAAGCGAATGACAGGGAACTCCACAGGCTCTCCACCGAGATCATCGATGAGATCCACAAGTTCACTTGCTTGGCTCCGAGCTCTCGTAACGAGTACTCGTTTACCAAACAGCGGCTTCTTCTCCATCCAAGCCAGCTTCTCACGAAGCTTGACAACTTCACCCACAATAATAACCGCCGGTGATTTGAAGTTCGCTTCTCTTACCTTCTCTGTGATATCGGCCAATGTACCTGTTATCGTCGCTTGATCTGCCCAAGTGCCCCATCGCACTAGTGCAACTGGCATTTCGGGCGGTTTGCCGCAGCGAATCAATTCTCGGCAAATTTGCTCCAGATTGGCAACGCCCATGAGGAATACCATCGTACCAATCGCTTTGGCAAGATGTTCCCAATTCAAGGAGGAATACGTTTTGTTCGGATATTCATGTCCCGTGACGATCGCAACGGATGAAGTAAAATCGCGATGTGTAACAGGGATTCCTGCATAGGCAGGGACGGCAATAGAAGACGTAATCCCCGGGATGATGTCGTACGTAATTCCGTTGTCTACAAGCAGCTCGGCTTCTTCGCCAACTCGGCCAAATACACTGGGGTCGCCGCCTTTAAGCCGAGTCACCACTTTGCCCTGCAACGCCAAATCTACCAGCAGTTGATTGATCTCTTCTTGCTTTAATATATGTTTGTCCGGCAGCTTGCCAACAAAGATGAGTTCTGCTTCCGGTCTGCGATGCTTCAATAATCGTGGATTAGCCAGACGGTCATACACGATGACATCTGCCCGCTGAATGGCTTCCATCCCACGAACCGAGATAAGCTTAGGGTCTCCTGGACCGGCTCCAACTAGAAAAACTCTACCTTTGTTCACTAAGCTCACTCCCTCACTTCAGCTAGTATCCGTTCAGCTCCCTGTTCGATGAGCTTCTCAGCGACCAACCTTCCCAGCGCTTCCGGATCATTACCGGAAGCTGTCTCCTTGAGCATGGTCGCGCCATCCGGCGTGCCAACCATGCCTGTAAGGGTCAGCAGCGTTGATTCACCGCTGCTGTTCTCGACCACGCTCGCGTAGGCGCCGAGCGGCACCTGGCAGCCTCCATTGAGTCTGCCAAGGAAAGCCCGCTCCGCTCGCACTGCGAGCGCTGTTGGCTCATGCTGGAACTTGCCCAGCAAGTCCAGCACGAATGTGTCGTTGCCGCGGCACTCGATGCACAGCGCTCCCTGCCCAACGGCAGGGAGGCATAGCTCGGGCGGCAAGTACGCGCTGATGCGATCTTGCCAGCCGATCCGGTGCATACCGGCGGCAGCAAGCATAATCGCATCGAAATTCTCTTCTTCGAGCTTGCGCAGCCTCGAATCGATATTGCCCCGGATCGACTCGATCCGGAGGTCCGGGCGATGATGCTGCAGCTGGCTGGCGCGGCGCAGCGAGCTTGTCCCGACGAGCGCGCCTTGCGGCAGCTCGTCAAGCGAACTATATCCGCGCGTGATTAACGCATCGCGGGGATCTTCGCGCTTCGGAATCGCGCCGACCACTAACCCTTCAGGAAGCTCGAAGGGCATGTCCTTCATGCTATGCACCGCGATATCAATCTCGCCGTCCGTCAATGCCTGTTCAATCTCCTTAACGAACAGCCCCTTACCGCCGACTTTCGATAACGTGACGTCTAAGATACGGTCACCTTTTGTTACAATTTTCTTAATTTCAAATTGACATTCGATCCCGTGTTCTTCAGCAAGCTGCTTCAAAAGCTCCACAGCTTGTCCTGTTTGGGTCAAAGCCAATGCGCTTTGTCTTGTTCCTACAACAATCGTTCTCATGCTTCTCCGCCTCCTGTACGTGCTACCCAATCTCATCGATGAATGACCAAGTAGGGAGCTCATCTTCTTCTGTTTCTTGCTGCTGCATCCAAGATGCACCCTGCAAGGCGATCTCAAATTTCTTTTTCCAACCTTCAAACGTACCGTTCCTGATCAGACTCATGACATCCCAACTCAGCATGTCTTTAAATAAGTGCTGTCTGGCTTCTTTATTTGCCACACGCTGCTGAATCAGCAAGCGCGTTTCACTTAAAAAATCCAAATATATTTCGTATTCATCGCCATAGGCGTTATCGATTTCTTTGGCAATTTTGCGAGCTGCCGATGGACTTGCGCCACCTGTTGAAACGGTAATAACCAGTTTGCCTCGTCGAACGACAGACGGCAGAATAAACGAGCTGAGCTCAGGCTGATCCACAACACTGACTAGATAGCCTTGTGCTTGTGCAGCCAGCGCGATCTGTGTATTTACGTCCATTTGATTCGTCGCAGCAATGACTAGCGTGAAACGTTCCTTATCACTTGCTTGAACAATCGCAGCGTCGAACGTCTGCCTATACAAGACCACGTCAGTGCGTTCCGCCATCGCCTGAATACCAGTCGTGAATTCCTCGCTGATTACGGTCACATTCGCACCCGCTGCAAGCAAACCACGCACTTTGCGCTCTGCGATAGGCCCACCGCCAACAACTAAGCAGCTTCGGCCTGACAAGTTCAACATGAGAGGGTATGGATGCTGCCAGTTTTTCAACTCCATATCCACCCGTGGAAATCAGAAACAAGATTAGAAACCACAAAGTTCAATACAACAACACAGAACGCTGCCAGGTTCCAAACAGCTAATCGATTGCCTGAAATCTGCATCGACTTATGTTGGAATAAATAAAAGGCATACGCAGCTAATACGAAAAAGGAATTGATTACTTTCGGATCATAAAGCAAGTTCCGATCACCCTCAAGAACCACCCAAACGACACCAAGACTGAGTGCCATGAGAAGCAATGGTCCTCCGATAATGACAGACAAATACGTATAATGCTCAATTTTCTCAAGGGACGGCAATCTCATCACAGTCTGAGAGAAATTTTTGGTTTTCAATCTTTTATGTAAAAATACGTACATCCCTGAAAAAATAGCGGCAATCGAGAATGCGGCATAGCTGCCAATTGCTAGCGAAATATGAATGAATAATAGCTCATCATTGATGTCCCAATCCGATTTGATCGGTACGACATGGGGATTTCCGAATACATTCAGGGCTAATATCGCAAAACCAAGTACATTCACAAAAAACACGAACAGTTCAATTCGGAAAAAGCGGTTGATGATCAACGAAATCGTGACGAATAGCCATGAAAACATGAATAGAACGTCGGATCGGACAAAAGCCCACTGCGTTAAATGACCATATAGACTGACAGCTAAGTAAGCGGTTTGCAAAACCCATACAAACAAAAGCAGCCCCGTCCCCATCCGTTTCGCGCTCCGGCTCGCATTGGCGAAATCCGAAAAGTAAAACAGTAGGCTCAGGGCATACATATAAATCATCGCATCGAACAACCAGCTACGTGTTACCATGGCACCTCTCCTAGGCGGTTAGCGCCTTATTATCAAGATGGAGCTAGAACATCCGCGCTTTGTAAACCACGTACGGACAGCTTCTCTTCCAACGCTTGTTTCATTTCCGCTTTGTTATTGCTAGTCGCCAGCTCTTGTGCTAATTGATCGGCTTGTTCTTGTTGTTGTAGCGTTTCTTCTAGTGCGAATAGCTTGGTAAAAATCTCTAAGGCATCATCGCCATGGCGCTCTCCCGCCATTTCTTTGATCCGCAGGATGGGATCCCGCAATACTTGATTCACAATACTCTTCGTTAATTTGCGAATCACTTTAATTTCACGTTCGTCCAGCTCTGGCAGCTTTTTGAGCATGTTCTCCATCGTTTCTTCATGGATGGAATTCGCTTTCGTTTGCAGCGCGCTAATGAGTGGACTTACGCCAAGCGTCTTCGTCCATTGGTCAAATGCTTGTATTTCAGAACCAATCATAACCTCAATCTTTGCCGCTTCTTTCTTACGTTCCTGCAAATGTTTATCAACAATATGCTCCAAGTCATCAATGTCATAAAGGAACACATTCGGTAAGCCGCTGATTTGAGGATCGAGATCACGTGGAACTGCGATATCCATCATGAAAAGCGGACGTGATTTTCTTTTTTGCACATACGATTGAATATCATTCTTAGTCAGTACATAGCCAGGAGCACCTGTCGAGCTAATAATGATATCCACTTCAGGTAAATAGGTCGGCATGTCTTCTAAGGTACAAGCTACGCCACTGAATTTACCGGCTAGTTCCATAGCACGTTCTAATGTGCGATTGACAACGATCACTTTATTCGCACCATTGGCATACAAGTGCTTCACAGTGAGCTCACTCATCTTGCCCGCACCAATAATCATAACCGTCTTATTCATGTAGCTTCCGAAAATACGCTTCCCAAGCTCTACCGCAGCATAGCTTACAGAGACCGGATTGTTGCTGATCCCCGTCTCGGAATGGGCTTTCTTCGCTAGCGTCACAGCTTGTTTGAATAATGTGTTGAAATACGATCCCGTTGCTTTCATTTGTTGAGACGCTAAAAAAGCATCCCGCACCTGCCCGAGAATCTGTGTTTCCCCGATAACCATGGAATCTAATCCACTCGTTACACGGAACAAATGTTCAATCGACTTCTCATTTTCATACGTATATAAATGCTTCTGGAATTGATCTTTGCTTACGCCAAACCAGCGTTCGATGAAGTGAGTCAAATAATGACTGCACAACTGAGGCCGATCAACGACGGCATAAATTTCGGTGCGATTGCAGGTGGCAACAATGACACATTCCAATATGCTCTTCGTCTCTTTCAATTCAGCGATTGCCTTCGGTAAATCCTGATCAGAGAACGCAAACTTCTCACGAATTTCCACCGGGGCTGTCCGATAATTCAAGCCAACTGCGATAATATGCACCATTACCACCTGCCTTTCCGTCTTTTCATCACTCATTATAGCACAGCAAAACATACATTCCGACAAAATATTTGAATAAATTATGAATGCTGAGGTACTGATCGTTAGTTTTAACAGCTCTAAGCTCCTCTATACCTCCGGTTACCAAGTTCCCTCATTGCAGCCCTTTTTTTCTTAAAAAGGTTGTGAGATTGCGATCGAGCTCAGTTAACTTGGCATTTTGTGATGAAATGATATGGCCATTGGAAGCCATCATTACTTCATAGACGGCATACATATCGTTATATTCCTTTTGCGTTTCCTTCATCGTTTGCAGCTCGTCTGCCTTCAACGTTCTTGCTCCACCTAGCTGCAGCCTTTGTACATATTGGGTTAGCTGACTCATGAAAGTCAACGGTGTTAATTCATCGTTCCCGCCTGCCGCGAGTACCAATCGCTCATGGGTGTATTCGGCTGAGTACAAAGCTTGTTTAACGGCGTCCAGATCATTCGTGTTTTTGCTTTGCGCGGCTGACTCTAAGCTGCTTTTCACGATTTCCATTTGAAAAAGAGAAACTTGAAAAAGTAGATGCGTCGCATCGTGATCCTCCTTAGGAGAACCAAACATTTGCGTTAGTTGATAAATGGGCCAAATGATTAGAAAGAGAACCACGCCATAAAGGATTGCTTTTCTAATAAGTTTTTGTTTCAACTTCCTTCCCCCACTCCAAGTAAATTGGACATGTATCGCCAATATCATTGTATGGGTCAGTAAACAAACAAATAACCACGGATTTCTCCGTGGTTATCGTTATTGAGATAGGCAGATTTTATTTAACAAGCTCTGCTTGCTTTATTTCAGGAGTTTCTACTTGTAGTTCACCCATTCCGCGAACAAGTTTCTTCGCATAGAATGTTTCTGGTTTTAGTACGGATACCATAAAGTCGATTGCTAATTGAGGGTCGACTGTCTCACCGCATGTATAACAATCAAGCGCGGCAAAACCTCTCTCAGGATAAGTATGAATGGAGAGATGACTCTCGGACAACATAACAAGTACTGTTGCACCTTGTGGTTCAAATTGCTTCGATTGTACAGATAGAACAGTTGCTCCACATACCTCGGCAGCTTCAACCATCTGAGCTTGCAGCCATTCTGCATTGTTCAGAAGTTCAAAATCTACCCCCCAAGTATCAACAGCAACGTGTCTTCCGAAAGTTGAGTATTCTGTTTCCATCTTTCGGTTCCCCCTTCCTAGGAATAAAATGTGTAGAAAAAATTTCATCCGCTAGGACCTACGTCATTCACTTCCCGAGGGTATAATCTCTCGCAACATTCAATGTCCTGAGTGAATCCTGGTTCCTATATTGTTTCAACGAGAATAAAAATAACATCTATCGACGATAATTGCAATAGTTTTTTTTGCCAAGCGCCTGATGTCACAATGACGCCATATCTAAATTATGTAGTTATGCCGTCACATGTGCGTCAAAACAAAAAGAGACCCAAAAATGGGTCCCCTAAGAATGTATACATGTATGGGTGATTATGCCTCCAAAACGAACAACCGATGGGTAAGCTCATTGAGGCGAATGTCGATCTGTTGGTGTTCTTCCCGTTCTTGCAGCATGTTACGCAAATCAAGAAGATGATTGATTTGATCATGGATCATCTCAATTTCTTGCTCAACTTCTCTCTTCTGGAACATCATCTGCATGAGACCAATGGTATCTTTGTGTTCATAAATAATCGTTAACAACGTACCTTTGATTTCCTCGATCTTCACAACGGTTCCGCGTTCATAATAATAAACCATTGTGTAGCTAGGGTAAATCCGATTGACCTTCGCGCTTCCTTTGAACTCGGATACCGCTTTACGCATTAAATTAGCTAGTAAGGTATTACTTAATCTGCAGGATCCTGTGCATTCATATAGGCCCGATTTTTTTTCAAATGAGAGGGCAATTTCTTGTCCTTCGCCATCTTGGAAAACAACCTCTTGGTTCCCATTTTCCAAAACTTTGACTTGCAGTGTCACCTGATGGTCCACAAACATTTGAAAAAACTTCAACATATCGGCTTCTGTTAACTGGAGGCAGGTTTTGACATATTCAGTCGCTAACCTTTGTGCCATAAAAATCCCTCGATTCTTTGTTTTCAAGCCATTAACTATTACCTTGTTTATTATTATACTACATGAGCCATGAATATTCCTGCCGGCAATTCATGATAATCAGCCAAATATTCTGAAAAAACCTTGGAATACTGGAATGCCATCAAATTTCCCCCAGATTACCTCGCTTTCCTGTATGCTTCTTTTGGATTTCCTCTCTCTTTCACCGCTAAGCCCCATTTTACGCAAAAAACCGTCCTGCGATTAGGACGGTTGCGGATCTGAGACAGGGACGGCTTCTTCTTCAATCTGTGGCTGCGGTTCACCGTAAGCAATAGCTTGCTCTAAGATCCCCCACAGTTCATCTTTACCGAGACCCAGCTCCGATGAGAACATAAGAGGCTGTACCCCTTTGTCCATGTTCAACGTTTCTCGTACGATTTTCATATGCTTCGCCCAACGGCTCTTCGGAATCTTGTCCGCTTTCGTCGCAACAACAAGCACAGGAACATCCATATGTCTGAGCCATTCATACATCGCTTGATCGTCTTTAGACGGTGGATGTCTGAGATCGACTAGCTGCATAACAAGGCGCAAAGGCTCACGGTTCAATAAATAGTTTTCAATAAATTTACCCCATTGCTCTCGCTTGGTTTTGGAAACCTTCGCATAGCCGTATCCGGGAAGATCGACGAAATATAAGTCCTGATTAATTTTATAATAGTTCAGTGTTTGTGTTTTGCCCGGTTGAGAACTGGTTCTAGCTAAATTTTTGCGTGAAATCAAACAGTTAATGAGTGATGATTTCCCGACATTAGAACGCCCTGCCAGCGCTATCTCTGGCAAGGCATCCTCTGGATATTGGCTAGGTCCAACCGCGCTGATGACAAACTCAGCTTGATTGACTTTCATGGATGGTCAACTACTTTCTAAGTCGATCCGACGTTAGCTGTCGGCTTATTTTTGATAAGTGCATGTTCCAGCACTTGATCCATATGACTGACGGGAATGAACGTCATCTCCGTGCGGACACTTTCTGGAATTTCGATAATGTCTTTCTCGTTGTCCTGAGGAAGAAGAATCGTTCGAATACCTGCGCGATGCGCGGCAAGCGCCTTTTCTTTCAGGCCGCCGATCGGAAGCACACGCCCGCGAAGGGTAATTTCACCGGTCATGGCTACAACGCGCGAGACAGGAATGTTCGTCAAAGCAGAAATGAGTGCCGTTGCCATTGTAATACCTGCAGAAGGACCATCTTTCGGGATAGCACCTTCTGGAATATGAATGTGCACATCATTTTTCTCATGGAAATCAGCAGCAATACCGAGCACATCTGCGCGTGAGCGTGTATAACTGAATGCCGCTTGCGCGGATTCCTTCATCACATCACCCAGTTTACCCGTTAAGGTCAGCTTACCTGTACCAGGCAGTACGGAGACCTCAATGACGAGCGTATCGCCTCCCACTTCCGTCCAAGCAAGCCCAGTGACGGCACCGATCTGATCCTTCTCTTCCGCGACATTATATTTAAACTTCACAGGACCTAAATAATCCTTCAAGTTTTCTTCTGTAACGTGAACAGGTGTTGCAGGATCAGACACAATCTTCTTCGCCGCTTTCCGATTCATACCCGCGACTTGCTGCTCAAGATTGCGCACACCTGCTTCCCGTGTATATTCACGCACGATCTTCATCAGAGCAGCCTCATCGACGACGAGTTGCTCTTCCTCTAGACCGTGATCGCGTTTCTGTTTAGGAAGCAAATACTTCTTCGCAATTTGAAGCTTCTCAATCTCTGTGTAACCGGGAATGTAGAGAACCTCCATCCGATCTAACAGAGGACGAGGAATATTATGCACAGCATTCGCTGTCGTAATAAACATCACATTGGACAAGTCAAACGGTACTTCAATGAAATGATCACTAAAAGTGCTATTTTGTTCGGGATCCAGAACTTCAAGCAAGGCTGAGGCCGGATCACCTCGGAAATCCATCGCCATCTTGTCAATTTCATCTAATAAGAAAACAGGATTATTCGCGCCGGCATTCTTCATACCTTGAATAATTCGACCCGGCATTGCCCCCACATAGGTACGACGGTGGCCCCGAATCTCAGCTTCATCTCTGACGCCGCCAAGCGAAATGCGAATAAATTGTCTTCCCATGGATCTAGCAATGGAACGTGCAATGGATGTTTTACCTACACCTGGAGGACCCACTAGACAAAGAATCGGACCTTTCAGCTTCTTGACTAACTTCTGAACGGCTAAGTATTCCAGCACTCGTTCTTTCGGTTTCTCAAGACCGAAGTGATCCTCATTCAGGATCTCTTCTGCTTTATTAAGGTCTAAATCATCATCCGTTTGCTTGTTCCACGGTAAGCCTAACAACCAATCGATATAGTTGCGAATAATCCCACCCTCTGCTGAGGTTGCTGGCATTTTCTCCAATCGATCGATCTCTTTCTCGACCTTCTCGCGTACTTTATCCGGTAATTCGGCTTCGGTCAGTTGGTTGCGCAGCTCATCGACTTCACCTGCACGACCTTCTTTATCCCCAAGCTCCTTCTGAATTGCCTTCATCTGCTCGCGGAGATAGTATTCTTTCTGCGTCTTCTCCATTTGCTTCTTCACACGCTGACTGATCTTCCGTTCCAATTCCAGCACTTCACGCTCATTGTTCAAAATATTAAGCATTTTCTCGAGCCGCTCGCGCACATCAACGGTCTCGAGAATGTCCTGTTTATCTTTGATTTTGAGCGATAAATGACTACAAATAACGTCTGCTAAGCGACCAGGTTCATCGATATCAGATACCGCAGCAAGTGTCTCCGGTGTTACCTTTTTCGATAGATTAATATAATGCTCAAACTGACTAAGTACACTACGCATCAAGGCATCAATCTCAGGATCTGAGATTTCTTGCTCAGGCAACTCTTTCACCGTGACTTCATAATACTCGTCATTCGTCAAATACTCTACGATCTCTGCACGCAGCACGCCTTCTACCAATACCCGAATTGTGCCATTCGGCAGCTTGAGCATTTGGCGAACTTTGGCAATGGTTCCGATGCGATAAATATCCTCTTTGGTTGGTTCTTCTATGTTGATCTCTGATTGAGAGCAGAGGAGAATCATGCTGTCATCCACCATTGCCCGTTCGAGTGCTTTCACCGATTTTTCTCGTCCTACATCCAAATGTAGAACCATGCTCGGATAGACCAGCAGTCCCCTAAGAGGCAATAACGGTAATCTGCGCACCTTCATTTTTCCAGGTCCCATCCTCTGCACCTCCAATTATAGGGATCTTTGAACAAATGGCATTCAAAGTCTCTCCTTGTTGGGATCTTTGAACAGCGCGTTCAAAGTGTCTCCTGTCGGGATTATTGAGCGATGAAAAGTGACTATTCACCATCAATTATCTAAGTGGGATTTTCTCCCTTCGTTGCCCTTTACATTTTAACAAAACTCCAAACAAAACACCAATTGACAGTTAACACGACGTGTAAGATCGCTGAAAACACCTGTTAAGAGTCAATTGTATGCTGTGGATTCGCATGTAGAATGGGTAAAGTGGAAGTTGGCACCGTTCTCTCCACGGCGAAAGGCAGCGGTATAACATTGTCTAGCAGCTCAATACCCAGCGCAGCAGCAAGCACTTCCTCGATCGTGTCGGCAGCCACGACTTCAACGCCCGGCAAATCAACAAACATGGCTTGCCAATTTTCCTTAGGAATGATGACTTTCGTAGCGCCAGCCTGGAATGCTGCTTCTACTTTAGCCACGACGCCGCCTACCGGTTTCACCTTGCCATGGATGCTCATTTCGCCAGTCATCGCTAGCTTGTTATCGACAGGTATTTTATGTATGGCGGACGCTATTGCGGTAGCCATTGAAATACCTGCAGAAGGTCCGTCAATCGGCACTCCGCCTGGGAAATTAATATGCAGGTCATAATCGGATGTGTTGAAACCAAGCTTACGTAGGACAGTTAGCACATTTTCTACAGAACCGCGAGCCATACTTTTGCGGCGGATCGTTCGAGAGCCTCCACCCATTTCCTCCTCATCGACAACACCTGTGATATTGAATTTCCCCGTACCGGCAACGGCTATCGGGATAGCTGTTACTTCAATCTCTAACAGTGTGCCCAAATTAGGACCATATACGGCTAAGCCGTTTACGAAGCCAATTTGCGGGTGCGCAGGAATCTTCCGTTCAGGTCTTGGCGGAATTTGGGAAGAATTTACGACCCACTCAATGTCGGCCGCGGTGATTTCATCACGCTTATCAGTCAAGGCAATGCCCGCTGCCAGTTGAATCACATTCACAGCCTCACGGCCATTCGTTGCATATTTCGTAACGACTTGAACAGCATCTTCACATTTTTTGAAGCCAATTTTATCCAGAGCTTTTCTTGCGATTTCGCCTACCTCATTAGGAAGCAGCGGACGGAAGAAAATTTCTAAGCAACGGGAACGGATCGCAGGAGGTATTTCACTAGGTGTACGAGTTGTTGCTCCAACCAAGCGAAAATCCGCCGGCAGTCCATTCTGAAATATATCATGAATATACCCAGGGATATTCGTATCCTCTGAGCTGTAATAGGCACTTTCTAAGAAGACTTTGCGGTCTTCCAGCACCTTTAATAATTTGTTCATTTGTGTCGGATGCAATTCACCGATTTCATCAATAAACAAAATGCCGCCATGCGCCTTCGTCACCGCACCAGGTTTAGGTTGAGGAATGCCGGCCACTCCCATCGCGCCAGCTCCTTGATAGATCGGATCATGAACCGAACCAATTAGTGGATCTGCGATTCCTCGTTCATCGAAGCGTGCTGTTGTTGCATCAATCTCCGTAAATTTGGAATCTGGACGGAAAGGTGATTCCTGATTTTTCTTAGCCTCTTCTAAGATGACACGCGCGGCAGCCGTTTTCCCTACACCTGGAGGGCCATAAATAATCACATGCTGCGGATTTGGTCCACAAAGAGCTGCCTTTAGGGCTTTCAAACCTTCAATTTGACCAACAATATCCTGCACAGAAGAAGGTCTTGTTTTCTCCGATAAGGGCTTGGATAGTGAAATCGATCTTAATTTACGTAATTTCTCCAATTCCTTCCTGGACTCTCTATCGACGGCAGACCGATTCGTCTGTTGATTTCGTAGCAAATTCCAGAAATACAACCCAATTACGACGGCAAAAAACACTTGAATCACCATTAAAATAATACTTAAACTCATGTGTTGAACCTCCTTATACACTGTCATCTTCAATTGTGCGTAATTATGCGCTTGACTTGATCACATTTCCGCTTTTCTCATAACTTCCATTATTCCCGTGTAAAAGAAGGTTAATCCAATCCATGCAAACTTTTGCATGACGTATGATAGCCTGCCTGCGGAAGAAGGATAAGCATAGATATTTGCAAAAGGATGTGGCGGGATTGAAGCAATACATGTTGATGATTGTACTTTCCATAATTCTTTGTGTGCCCAACTCGCAAGTAGCTGCAGCTGCTAATGATGATCCATTGTTACCGAACGCAGATATTATTCTGGATGTAGGGCATGGGGGCATAGATAGCGGAACCATGTTTGGAACAATAGAAGAAAAAGATATGAATCTTGCAATCGCCAAAAAAACATATAAGTATCTTCAAAAAAGGGGATATCGCGTTATTATCAATCGCACCGAAGATTATGCTCTTAGCGATGACAACAAGTGGTCATACGGGGGCAGACACCGAAAGGATCTTGCGCAGCGTTCTGGGCTTGCAAATACAATCAAACCGCGTATGATGCTTAGCTTGCATATTAATTGGTCCAAAAAATCGAGTACACGCGGGCCGCTCGTTATTTATCAAAATCAATCGGATAGCATTTTGCTTGCCAGCCTCCTACAAGAATCATTAAACCGTGTCTATGGGACGGAAGAGCTTCCTGTTCTTGGCAAGAAATATTATGTACTCAAGAACACCAAATGCCCTTCCGTTATCGTGGAGCTTGGATTTCTATCCAATCGATCAGATCGAAAGCTGCTGGGTGAAAGTCACCACCAAACAAAGCTCGCCAAAGCTATTACACAGGCTGTGGATCAATACTTCTCGATGACGCATCCGAAATAGTATTTATTTGACCATTTGTGAAATAGTGACAAAGGTAGCTTCCTTTTGAATAGCAGGAATTGCTTCATTGATTACTTGGGCTGTCTTCTTGCCAGGAGGGCCTACATGTCCGATCGCGATAACTTCGTCTTTCTCATGAATTAATCGCTTTAATTTAACCATTTGCTTGCTAATATGGCTGTACGTATACAAATCATCAAAGAATAACTGATTATCGGCATGTGGGACTCCACGGGAATCCGCAATTTTGCCAATCAGGCTTTTTGGTGTGGTTCTGCTGTCGAGTAAAACCAAGTTCCTCTCTTTGCAAATCTCGATCAATATTTTCATTACTCTTTCATCTGCAGTTGCCTTAGAGCCCATATGGTTATTAATGCCGATTGCATAAGGAACATCATCAATGGCTGCAACAATCCGCTTGTGGATTTCTTCGCTGGACAAGTCTGTTGTAATTGCGCCTGGACCTAACCAACTCTTCTTGCCTCTTACAGGCTCCATAGGCAGGTGCAGAATCACTTCAAGCCCTCTGTCATGTGCAAGTTGAGCATCCTGCTTCGTGGAAGGCAGGAAAGGCATTACAGCCACTGTGAACGGAATAGGCAGCTTCATCATCTCTGCGGTACCATTCATATTATTTCCAAAATCATCAATCACAATGGCTATCTTCTTCGTTGCAACGCCTTCTGGCTGCTGTGGGATTACGCCAGGTTCAGCTCCAACATAACCTGGATTAACGAGCAAAATAGAGCCGGCAATCAGTGTAAATGCCACCTTTCGCAGCCCCTTATACGTTGGATACACCTTCATTCTCTACGCCTCCTCATGGTTGTAGAAAGTCTTGCCGAAATTGAGCATGCTTTCCAGTTTCACTCATTATGCTTCTCTTCTTGCACAAATATGCGCATGCCAAATAAACGCCTACGCGTCCTTCAAGGACGGGTGCGTTTAGGGCGAAAAATGTTATTGTAAACCCATGTAGAAACTATTATGACATAAAAAAGCCATTAAAGACCTCAAAAGAGAATCTATAACGGCTTGTTTACATTTTTTATAATTAGTGTTGTTTACGACCTGGAATAACGCCAGTTTGCTCATAGGCAGCCACAATAATATCAATTTCCTTCTTAAGCTCGCTTAACAGCTCGGCTTCAGGAACTTTACGAATCATTTCCCCGTAACGGAACAACATACCTTCGCCGCGAGCACCCGCGATACCAATATCCGCTTCTCTCGCCTCACCAGGCCCATTCACCGCGCAACCTAATACAGAAACCTTAATCGGCACTTTAATCTTAGCGATGTAGTCTTCGACTTCATTGGCGATCGAGAACAAATCGATATCTAGACGGCCGCATGTCGGGCAAGAAACAAGGGTCGCTGCATTCGTAATTAAGCCGAAAGTTTTGAGCAGCTCTCTAGCGACTTTAATCTCCTCAACAGGGTCCGCACTAAGCGAAATACGCAGTGTGTTACCGATCCCCATATTAAGCAGCGTTCCAATCCCTGCAGCGCTCTTCACAGCGCCTGTAAAGAGGGTTCCAGCCTCTGTAATACCAAGGTGAAGCGGATAATTAAACGATTTCGCAGCCAGGGAATACGCGGCGATTGCCATCGGCACATCAGAAGCCTTCAGTGACACGATGATATCGTGGAAATCCAGTTCTTCCAGGATGTTAATATGGAACAACGCGCTCTCTACCATAGCTTCTGGTGTAGGGTAACCGTACTTCTCTAGCAGATGATTCTCGAGTGAGCCCGCGTTAACGCCAATGCGAATTGGGATACCGCGTTCTTTACAAGCCTTAACAACAGCTTCAACCTTCTCACGTCGGCCGATATTACCTGGATTAATACGTACCTTGTCAATACCATTCTCAATCGCTGCAAGCGCTAAACGATGGTCAAAATGAATATCCGAGACAAGTGGAATATGAATTTGTTTCTTGATTTCCTTGATTGCTTCAGCAGCCTCTTTATTGTTTACGGTCACACGCACGAGCTGACAGCCTGCTTCTTCTAAACGAAGAATTTCCGCAACGGTCGCTTTCACGTCAGCTGTTTTTGTTGTGCACATGCTTTGCATGATCACTTCGTTGCTGCCGCCGATCGTCAAATCGCCTACGCGTACGGGTCTCGTATCTTTTCTATGGAACATGTTGGTTTCTCTCCCCATGACACCAAACATCCTCCGCTCCAATTCCCAGAAATGGAAATCGGATTGGAGGCTGCCTGTTATTTTATAAAATTATGGTTTAAGCACTTTCTTCCTTCTTCTTACCGGAAGGTTGAGTGCCTTCTTTGGTCGTCAAAACAGGCGTGATCTTATTTTGAACCGTTTCTTTGGAAACGACACAAGTAGATACGTCAGTTCTTGAAGGAACTTCGAACATCACATCAAGCATAATGCTCTCAATGATCGCTCTCAGACCACGCGCACCTGTATTCCGTTTAATCGCTTCTTTGGCAATCGCATCAAGCGCTTCTGCATCAAATTCAAGCGATACGTTATCCATCTCAAGCATCTTCTGATATTGCTTAACGAGCGCGTTCTTAGGCTCGGAAAGAATACGCACAAGCGCTGCTTCATCAAGCGGTTCTAGCGTTGAAATCACCGGTAAACGGCCTACGAACTCCGGAATTAATCCGAATCTCAATAGATCCTCTGGAAGGACCATAGATAGGTATTCACCTGGTTTCAAATCAACTTTCGCGCCATCTGTGCTGAAGCCGATCACTTTTTTACCGATTCTGCGTTTGATAATTTGCTCTAAGCCGTCAAAAGCTCCGCCGCAAATAAACAGAATATTCGTTGTATCGATTTGAATAAACTCTTGATGCGGATGCTTACGTCCACCTTGTGGAGGTACGGAAGCTACTGTGCCTTCAAGAATTTTGAGAAGCGCTTGTTGAACACCTTCACCGGAAACATCACGTGTAATGGATGGGTTCTCGGATTTACGTGCAACTTTATCGATCTCATCGATATAAATAATGCCGCGCTCTGCTTTTTCAACATCATAATCAGCAGCTTGAATCAACTTCAGCAAGATGTTTTCCACATCTTCACCTACGTAACCCGCTTCTGTTAAGGAAGTTGCATCTGCAATGGCAAATGGCACATTCAAAATTTTGGCAAGGGTTTGCGCAAGAAGTGTTTTACCACTACCTGTTGGCCCTAGCAAAACGATATTACTTTTTTGAAGCTCAACATCTTCGAGCTTGTTCTGGGAATTGATCCGTTTGTAGTGGTTATATACCGCTACAGCCAATGATTTCTTCGCTTGTTCTTGACCAATAACATATTGATCCAAAATATTGCGAATTTCTTTCGGTTTCGGAACATCCTTCAGATCCAGCTCTTCTTCATGTCCTAATTCTTCTTCCACGATTTCCGTACAAAGCTCTATGCATTCATCACAAATGTAAACTCCCGGTCCGGCAACAAGTTTACGAACTTGGTCCTGGGATTTTCCACAAAAGGAACATTTGAGTTGGCCTTTTTCATCGTTAAATTTAAACATGGGATCACTCCTTTATTTCAAGTCGTTTCGAGTGATAACCTCGTCGATTAACCCGTATGCCTTCGCTTCGTCAGCGCTCATAAAGTTATCTCGGTCGGTGTCTCTTTCGATCTTTTCAAGCGGCTGTCCCGTTCGGTCCACGTAAATCTGGTTGAGTTTATGCTTGGTCTTGATAATCCAATCCGCATGGATCTTGATATCAGTTGCTTGACCTCTAACACCGCCGAGCGGTTGATGTATCATTACTTCTGCGTTCGGCAGCGCGTATCGCTTACCTTTGGCTCCTGCTGTTAACAGCAAAGACCCCATACTTGCGGCCATACCTACACAAATCGTAGATACATCCGGTTTAATAAACTGCATGGTATCGAAGATACCCATTCCAGCCGTAACAGACCCACCAGGTGAGTTGATATATAAGTGAATATCTTTTTCAGGGTCCTGGGCGGATAAAAAGAGCAGCTGGGCAATGACCAAATTAGCCACATCGTCATCAATAGCGGTCCCGATGAAGATTATGCGGTCCTTAAGTAAACGCGAGTAGATATCGTAGGAACGCTCCCCACGAGCCTCTTGTTCTACAACCATAGGAATAAGACTCATTGTACCAACTCCTTTTGCGGCAATAGCCATGTTCTCTCAAATGAGATTCAGTTACAGTTTAACACGATTGAACAACAATGTCATTTTTCTGAAAGAGCTATGTAGGCGGGTAATACGTATGTACTACGGAGTTTAGACGTAAATTAGGGTAAAAGAAAGGCACGTTGCTTACGTACGTGCCTTTACTTACCTTATTTACACGGCTGCGGAAACATGCTTGCTATTTTGAAGCAAGAAATCAACCGTTTTTCTGATTACTAGGTCATTGCTAAGTCCTTCAAGGCTGCCGTTTGAAGCGAACAGTTCACGAAGCTCAGCTGTTGATTTTTGGTAAGACGGTGCATACTTCTCAAGTTCCGCGTCAACTTCTTCGTCGGATACTGTGATGCTTTCTGCAGCTGCGATCGCTTCAAGAACAAGGTTGTTACGAACACGCTTCTCAGCATCTTCTTTCATTTGTTCTTTCAATGCGCTCTCGTTTTGACCGGAGAACTGGTAGTAGATCTCAAGTGTCATACCTTGGGAGCGTAGACGTCTTTCGAATTCTTTTACCATGATTTCAAGTTCAGCTTCAACCATCGAACCTGGAATTTCAACTTCTGCGTTTGCTGCAGCTTTCTCAACAACCGCTGTTTCAAGAGCAGCTTCGGAATCTTTCGTTTTACGCTCTTGCATACGGTTTTGAAGCTCAGCTTTGTACTCAACAAGCGTATCGAACTCGCTTACGTCTTTCGCGAACTCATCGTCAAGCTCAGGCAGGTTTTTGCGTTTGATATCGTGAATTTTCACTTTAAACACAGCTGCTTTGCCTTTCAGCTCTTCGGATTGGTATTCTTCAGGGAAAGTTACGTTAACATCTTTCTCTTCGCCTTTACCAAGACCTACGAGTTGATCTTCAAAACCTGGGATGAAGGAGTTGGATCCAAGCTCAAGAGAATACTTCTCTGCTTTCCCGCCTTCGAATGCTATTCCGTCTACGAATCCTTCGAAATCAAGAACAACGACGTCGCCGTTAGCAGCTTGTCCTTCTTCAAGAACGACTAATTCAGCATGACGTTGTTGCAAACGTGCAAGCTCTTCATTCAATTCTTCTTCGGAAACTTCAGCGTTAACTGCTTCAACTTCGATACCTTTGTAATCGCCAAGCGTTACTTCAGGCTTCACAGTTACTTTCGCTTTGAACTTCATAACTTGACCTTTACCAAATTGCTCAACGTCTACTTCAGGACGATCAACAGGCTCGATTTTAACCTCTTCAATCGCTTCAACGTAAACTTCTGGTAAGATGATATCGATCGCATCTTGGTACAAGCTCTCAACGCCAAATTTAGCTTCAAAGATAGAACGTGGCACTTTTCCTTTACGGAATCCTGGAACATTCACTTTCGCTGATACCTTTTTAAATGCTTTATCCAAAGCATCTGCAACTCGTTCTGCCCCAACTTCAACTTCAAGAACGCCAACGTTCTTCTCTATTTTTTCCCAACTTGCTTTCATTTTATGCCTTCCCCTCCAAAAATGTATCATGACATATATTTTTCACGTTAAGCTCATTATAACCATTCTATTATACCATATAACATTTTCATTTCAAGGCGGGCTTTGTTTCCTAGGTAGGATCTGGGCTAAATTGCTTCACAAAAGCTGTCAATACGTTGTGTGCCCGCTTCCACTGCAGCGTCATCGCATCGACAATTCCATATGTATCTAGCAATTCTTCTCGATCAACTGTTCCAAACAACTTTTCTTGTAGAATTGCATGCAGCGCGGAAGCCCACACGTCCACCGCACTCTCTTCCGTTCTAAGCAGCTCCGTGTAGATCGCGGTGCCATACGCATAGGCAAGAAATTCCTGCCAAGTCTGTGTCGCAAAGTAGACAAAGTCAGGCTGGCTTATTTCACTAATGTCCCCGACTCTGCGAATCATATCACGAATCCGCAATGGAAAATCCTCCGCGGCGAGAGGCGTTTCCTCGATTTCAACGAGAACGGTTTTACCATGTTTGGGAAACTCGATCAGCCCCTGCTCTCCCATTTGTTTCAGCGTCTGAAGTGCTTTGAATTGAAGATGCGGGTGTCTGGGCCTTTCACAGAGCCAAGTACGAACAAATTGACTGACTTCGAGCTGCTCAATAAATGCAAGCTGCTCCAGGGCACTTACTTGTTCTTCCAGCGTTCCTTCTTGAAGCATCGTTTGCAGCTTTCGAACAAATGCCCCGTCATCCGAGGCAGCTTTATCAAGTATGTACTGTCGTAATAAGTTGGCTTCTTCTTCCGAATCCTCTTCCTCAACCGAAGATGGCGGGAACACCGTTTCTGGAAACATGGTAAGCAGCCAGTGCCGGAGCGCCTCCCACTGATCAGATTTAATCGTGTCCACATTCGGAAATTGCAGGAGGAATGTTAGCATCTCCAGTGCTTCTTGATACTGCTCGGTCCGCAGTAATTTGGTTAACTCGTCTTCGTAGAACTTCTCTGTTTTAGGGAAAAGGACAACATTATCCATCATAGAGTCTGGCATAGGAATCACCTCTGTTCGTGGTCTCGCTTGTGACAGTTTACTCCATCCCCCAAATGATTGCAAAAATAAATATTTGAAAAAGTGTTGACTTCCTATAATTCGATATGATACTATAACTCTTGCTTCGCCACACGGATCATGTCCGCGGGGTAAGAAGTGACCTATGTCTCAGTAGCTCAGCTGGATAGAGCACACGCCTTCTAAGCGTGCGGTCGGGGGTTCGAATCCCTCCTGGGACGTCAAGCAAGTAGAAAGACCGCGAGAAATCGCGGTCTTTTTATATTTATCCCACGTGTACCTGAGTGGAAGCTAAGATCTTTGCATGCAAATAGAAGCGCCCCTAAACCTCCTCAGCAGGGGTGCTTCAACTTACATTTGCCTTATACGGATGGCCTATTTGGTTGATGGCGCCCCGGCTCTGTTGAATCTAGATTCGACTGAATGCGGGATGATTGCTTCGAGTTATCGATGGCGCTTTGCGTCTTCTGCATCATGCTTTTCTTCTTTCCCATGGTCAGCAACTCCTCTATGCTAGAATGAAAGCTTCATTAGTATGAAAAAAAGCTATCCAGACTATGCTGGGTATTCTCTCCAACTTCCAGCATGAGAAGAATCTATGAAAACAAAGAGCCTGCAGGGATTTCTCCCTGCAGGCTCTTGCTCATGCCAAACGACGTTAGTGCATCTTGTGAGGCAAATTCTTGCCTGTCTGACCGTCACCTTGTGTCCTTTTATTCTTCTCGGCTTTCCTCTGCTTCTCATGCAGCTTGCTAATGAAATGACTATCCATGAGCACTCGCCTCCTGAAGAAAGAATGGCATTACCTCTTTAGAATGTCTCGCTGGGTCGAAATTTAAACAGCCCCCATAAAAAGCGCCGTCCTCCTTCTAGTCGCCGCCTTCTGGACAGACATTTAATACCTGCCATTTGCATACCCTTTATCATTATGCTCTCTTCAGAAGAAAGGAAGGAACGTCTATGTGCGGAATAACGGGTTGGATAGATTGGCGGAAAGACTTAACCGGGTACCCGTCCATTCTAGAAAATATGACGGAAACGCTCCACCTGCGTGGACCTGATGCATCAGGTACCTGGATTTCACAGCATTGTGCCCTTGGACACCGACGCCTAAGTGTAATGGATCCGGAGAACGGCGCTCAGCCGATGGTCCGCAAACAAGGCGACTATACGTATACTATCGTATATAATGGCGAACTTTATAACGCTCCTGAGTTAAAAAAAGAACTCGAGATCCGCGGCCATCACTTCCGTACGACCTGTGATACCGAAGTGCTGCTGGTAGCTTTTATCGAGTGGGGAAAAGCTTGTATCGACCGCCTCAACGGTATCTTTGCCTTCGCCGCTTGGAATGACCAAGAGCAATCACTCCTGCTCGTGAGGGATAGACTCGGCGTTAAGCCCCTTTTCTACTCGCACCAAGACAGCGTGCTGCTCTTTGGTTCTGAACCGAAAGCTATCCTTGCACATCCCGATTTCAAAGCGGAGGTTGGCGCTGAGGGCTTTGCAGAGATATTCGCAGTAGGTCCAGCACGAACACCAGGTCACGGAATCTATCGTAACATGTCGGAGTTGAAGCCCGGCCATTTCGCTATATTCGACCGCAATGGATTCTCCATTCGGACCTATTGGAAGCTGGAAAGCCACCAACACCCCGATGATATCGCCGGTACGGCTGCGCAAGTTCAACAGCTTCTACGTGACACCTCTGAACGCCAATTGGTCTCCGACGTGCCGATTTGTACCCTTCTGTCTGGCGGGCTGGATTCTAGCGCTCTGACGGCGCTTGCTGCCGGTCATTACAAAGAAAGCGGGAAAGGACCGCTCCACACCTTCTCCGTCGATTACAAGGACAATGACAAGCATTTCAAAGCGAACATTTTCCAACCAAATTCGGATGCGCCTTGGATCAAGCGAATGACTGACCATCTGGGCACGGAGCACCATTATATTGAATTTGACACACCTGAACTCGTCGAATCGCTGAAAGCTGCCGTACTGGCTCGTGATACCCCAGGGATGGCCGATGTCGATGGGTCTCTTTATTTATTTTGCCGCGAAATTAAAAAGGAAGCGACGGTTGCCATCTCTGGCGAAGCTGCCGACGAAATCTTCGGTGGGTACCCGTGGTTCCACAATGAAGAAGCGCTGGAAGCGAACACGTTCCCTTGGTCCTTGAAGTTGGCGAATCGGGTCGACCTGCTCGCCCCAGACTTCGTGGACTGGATCAAACCGGTCGAGTATGTGAACAATCGGTATCAGCAAGCCTTAAGCGAGGTGCCTCGCTTGGCTGGGGAAACGAAAGCGCAAAATCGCATGCGGGAAATGTCTTATTTGAACATTACACGATTCATGCCTACTTTACTTGACCGCAAAGATCGCATGAGTATGGCCGTTGGCCTCGAGGTCCGCGTTCCTTTCTGTGATCATCGGCTTGTTGAGTATGTGTGGAACATTCCGTGGGAGATCAAAACATCTGGAGATCGGGAAAAAGGCATTTTGAGAAAAGCGTTACGCGGTGTGCTCCCTGAAGATGTGCTGACGCGGAAGAAAAGTCCGTATCCGAAGACCCATAACCCCAATTATTTAACGGCCGTTCGCAAATGGGTGCTGGAAATTCTGGATGATCCCTCCTCTCCTCTCCTGCCCTTCATCGATGTGAAAAAGATTCGCGCACTCGCCAGCTCGGAGTCGAATGATTTCGATCTGCCTTGGTTTGGTCAATTAATGACAGGACCTCAGCTATTCGCTTATTTGGCTCAAGTGGATATGTGGCTGCGGACTTATAAGATTTCAATTAGGTAAAGATAAAAAGACCTACATCCGTTACTTACACGGCTGCAGGTCTTTTTTTTAATTACTTTGATCCGGAAGCTGGTCTAGAAACAAACGCAACGCTTTGGCCCGGTGGCTCATTTCATTCTTTTCTTCCATCGTTAGTTCAGCCATTGTTCTGCCCAGTGAAGGAATGTAGAACAATGGGTCGTAGCCAAAGCCGCTTTCTCCGCGCCCCTCGTGGATGATGTACCCTTGGCAGATGTCCTCAGCTTCGATGACTTCATTCGCGACGGGATCTATCAACGTAAGGGCACACACAAAAGATGCCTCGCTTAACAGCTTCGGATGCCCTTCCCCGACAGTTAGTTCCGCTTGGTCTTTCAGCGCAAGTAAAGCTTGTAGAAGCCTTGCGTTGTTATCCGCATCCGTAGCATCCTCCCCCGCGTAGCGAGCGGAATATACACCTGGATCACCACCTAGAGCAGAAACACAGAGACCAGAATCATCCGCTAGCACAGGCACATGAAGATGCGCCGAAATAATCTGGGCTTTGATCCGGGCATTTTCGGCAAACGTCTTGCCGCTTTCCACGATTTCCGGCAAATCCGTATAGTCTGCCAAGCTGCGGACCTTATAGCCTTTGTCTCCGAAAAGCTTAGCAAACTCCTTCACTTTACCCTCATTTCGTGTGGCAATGACAACAAAATTACTTTGAAGCCGCATGCTGAGCACCTCGAATACGATCTGCAATCGGGCCTAGTACGCTGGACTGCACCTCAATCATCGTGTTAATACCTGTTTCCGCCAACGCAAGTAATTCATCTAACTCCTTACGGGAAAAAGGGGCATCCTCGCCAGTTCCTTGTATTTCAACGAATTGACCTTGCCCCGTCATCACGACGTTCATATCCACTTTGGCCTTGGAATCCTCTTCATAGTTTAGATCTAATTTCGGCTTATCACCAATGACACCAACGCTTACTGCAGCGAGAAAATCATTGATCGGAAACTTCGCTAGATTCTTATCGGTGGCGAGCTTGTTCATCGCAAAAGCCATCGCAACAAAGGCTCCGGTAATGGACGCTGTACGCGTGCCGCCATCCGCTTGAATCACATCACAATCCAGTGTGATTGATCTTTCGCCAAGTGCTTCCAGGTTAACAACGGAACGCAGTGCACGTCCAATTAGACGTTGAATTTCCATCGTCCGTCCACCTAGCTTACCTTTGGCCGCTTCACGTTGATTTCTAACTTGTGTAGCACGCGGCAGCATCGAATACTCCGCTGTTACCCAGCCTTTGCCTTGCCCTTTCATAAAAGGAGGTACTCTTTCTTCTATTGTAGCTGTACAAATCACTTTCGTATCTCCGACCTCAATGAGGACCGAGCCTTCCGCGTGCTTTATATAATGAGGGGTTATTTGCATAGGTCGTAATTCTTGATCCGTTCTTCCGCCAATTCTCATAAATGTCTTTCTCCTCCTGTAACTTCCATCGAAAACTCTAATCCATACGACCCATTGTAACAAACAAGTGAAGGAAAAGCATCCTGCTGCTGAGGGAATAAACAGTTATGTCATTTTTTACTATTTTAAAAAGAATAAGCCACTTGATTACTCCCCTGTTGTTTAACAGAGAAGCTACCAAGCGGCTTGCGGTTTTCTAATCCTTTTATAACTTAGCAGGATTGATATGGGCGGGACGAAGGACAGGCTTATTATAGTTCTGATCATCGGTAGATGTAATCTTCACAGCCCCATCCACTTTGATTTGAACTTGTTTAAAGGTCGTATTCTCCGTTAAGGATAAAATGACCGATTGCAAAGCATCCGCTGAAGCTTTCTGATCAGCACCTAACAAGGTATTCGAGAAGTCAACCGTAATGAGGCCTTCACCTGGTTTCACACTTTTCACGACAGTCGTTTTATTGAGAACGGCGCTAAGCCCTTTCTTCAAATCAGGCCCTTTAATTAACTGATCAACAACCGTTTGAGCCACATTATCTGTACGCTTCACAAGGCGTGTCACAGGCACGTAATACTTATAATTTTGATCATTTTGATTGAGGAAATAGAGCGTAACAGGCGTGGATTGCCCAAATTCTGCATCCTCCGCTTTCTCAAGATTAATCCCCATGGAACGTGCGAGAGGCACATCCAGCGGTGTCTTGCCTTTCGGCATTTCCTTCAGATCCTTGCCATCTACACGCAGTTGGACCTTCTCTACGGTTGGAAAACTCGTCAAATTCCAGGTAATGGCTTCAAGAACTTTGCGCTCATCTTTCACATCGTAATTGAGAAATTCCTTCGAGAAATCAACGATGGCAAGCTTGTCTGCCGTCACATTCAGGCTAATGACCTTGGTTCCCTTAGGCAGCAACGCTTGGAAGCCCGCTGGCAATAAGCTTGCTTCTGGACCGCCGTCCACCATGTTCTCCAACGTTGTCTTAGCCACAGAAACTGTTTTCGGCAAGGCAAGACTGATTGGTGTGACAAAGCCTTTGGCATCTTCCACATAAACCGTCATTTGTGATGTTACATCATCTTTCATGTCAATGGTAACAGCAGCCGATGTCGTCTGTGCATCTACTTCTGCCCCCGTTGTCGGAGGCGCATCGATGTCACTCTTCTTTCCACTGCCCAATACCGAACATCCCGTGGTCATCAGAACAATCACCCCCGCTAAAGCGGCTGAACGAACCCATTGTTGATGTTTCATTTGCTTTTTTCCTCCTTCGCGTTTTCGCTATTTGCATGGCCTGTACGATGCTTTTTCGTATTACTATGTATACGGGGCTTTGTCCGATTTATAACTACTTTTTGTCCACGTTTAGATAAATTGTAAAGATTTCAGATGATCCCCTTTTTCCATGTAAAAAGTACCCAATCTTCGTCAATTTCCTCTCATATGCTATACTGAATACCAGCCTTATCAAATCTTATAGCTGGCTAGTCCTGTGAAAAATACCAACTCTTATATATAAACTAGGAGGTGCTTGTGATGAGAACATTTCTGAAGGAAAAGACCCTCATTTTCAACGAGTTTCGTGATGAGGTTTTCAGTCACTACCCGCAAGCTGTCATTGAGGAAGCTGTTGCTAGATTGCTCGTTGAAATTAAAGGCATCAAAAAAATCCCCACAGACTTGATCACAACCACCCTATTAGGTGTCCTAAGTAAAACAGAAACGTTCAATGTCATGTCCACCTTGATGGAGCTTCAAAAAAAGGTGAAACACGATGCCGAACTTTTAGCTAGCATGAAAGATCCTGCCTATAATGTCCATAGGACAATTGCGATGTCGATTTGCGGGCTCTATGGAAGCGGTGCTATTTCGCTATTCGGCTTCATCGACTGCAAATTCCGTTTCTTTTTTCCGACAAAACGACCTAAATCCTTCATCTCCAAGGGGATTTGTGCGATTGTAGCGTCTACGGCCAGTGTGATTATTTCGGATAATGTGAAAATTGATTACACCAAACGGAACCTTCAAATGTTAGAAGCACGCGGTGTACTCCTAGATGATATGGTCGATATTCTCGATCAATTGCAACGTCCTTACAATCCGGATATGCCCCGCAGCCTCTGCGAGGAACATATTCTCGCCGTTCTGCGCAAGCAGCAAACGTTCCACGCTCTTCAGCTCGCAATCAAAATCGATACCGCCGTCGAAGCCAAAGAATTCAATCCGCAGTACAATCACATTGTGGCGATGGATGAAGGACTTTTCGGCGTCGATGAAAGCATCGCAACCGCAGTCCCCCTTATGTACGGAACCATTGCGCTCACGAATTTCGGCTATCTCGATAAAGAGAAAATCGGGATCATTGAGCGGCTCGACAGCGACCATACAGACGGAAAGTGCAACACGTTCATCGATGATATGGTATGCGGGATTGTCGCTGCTGCTTGTGGGCGGCTGGCGCATAATAATACGCCGACGTATAGTAAGCCGGTAAAGTAAGTGGGAAATGGGAACAAGAGGTAGATCAGAAAGTGAGCAAGAATAAACAAGAATAACGTTCAAGAGGTACGCCAATGGGAGCAGAATTACAAAGGGATCATGCAGAATTCGCACAAAAAACAGAGTGTCTCATTCAAAGCCAATCAAAGGAACAGAGGTTCCAGTTTATTGAAGACCACCACTCCGAATTCTCAGTAGAGAAAATGTGTAAGCTACTTCAGGTTTCTCGAAGCGGTTACTATAAATGGCTGCTTGGCAAAGCAGATGAGAACAGCTATCAAAAGCGTCGCGCAGCGTTGACAAATCGTATTATTTCGCTCTTTCGTGACTACGACGGTAAGTATGGCAGCCCTAAAATTACAGAGTATCTGAGACAAGAAGGCTGGGTATTATCCGAGCGATTCGTCGGTAGAATTATGAAAGAGAATGGTTTGAAGGCAAATCTGAAACGGCGTGGTTAGGCTCGAACTCGCGGCATCTGGAATATCAGAGGATGAAAAAATCCCTGTCCGACGATATGCGTTGGACAGGGATTTTGTTTATTGGGAAGCCGCTGCGACGTAATACACGCGGTCTGCTTCTGGATCCACCTGTTGGATACGACCTTCGGCCTCCAGCAGGATCAAGTGTGCGATCGTCTCCGACAGCGCGAATCGCATCTGGTGCATGCTCAGCCGGTCGCCGAACGTCGCCCGGCACACCTCATAAGCGCTCTGCGGCGCGCTTAGCTGCCCTTCCATGAGCGCGAGCCGCTCATGGTGATGGCGCACAAGCTCCGAGGCGCGTGCGCTGAAGCCCTGCCATGGCTCCCGGTGCCCCGGGTAAGCCATCTTTACTTCCAGCCTGCCGATCTCCTGCAGGCTGTGCAGATACGCGCCGAGCGGGTTTTCTTCCACCTGCGGGAGGAAGGAAACGTTCGGCGAGATTTGCGGCAGGACGTGGTCGCCGCAAAACATCACTTGCGCCTCTGCGTCGTAGAAGACGAGATGCCCCGCGGCATGGCCGGGGGTCTCGATGGCTTCATAGACGCGGTCGCCGAGGCGCACAGGCCCTTCACGCAGCAGGGTTACCTGCGGCTGCGGGGACACGAGCTCGACGAAGCTCACCATGTGCTTCGTCATCTCGTCCAGCTCGGCTGCGGGGAACCCGTGCCGAGTGAAGAGCTCCAGCAGCAGCTGAGACATCGGCTGCTCGGCGCCCCACAGAAGCTGCACCTGCGCGTATCCGGTCTCCGAGAGGAGAACCGGCGCGCCCGTGCGCTCCTGGAACCAACCGGCCATCCCGTAATGGTCGGGATGGTGGTGGGTGAGCACGATTTGTTCCACGTGCTCGAACGCGATCCCTTGCTCTTGGAGCACCTGCTCCCAGAGCGCCTCCGCTTCCGGGGTATGCAGCCCCGGATCAATCACGGTGTATCCGCGGCTGCCGCGGATCAGGTACGCATTAACCCAGCGCAGCGGGAAAGGCAGCGGTACTTTTACTTGTATAATTGCATCTGTATGTATGGTCACGACGTTCATATCCGCGTTGTCATCCTTCCTTATGTCCTACAAAAATCAATCGACTCGAGATATCCTGTTTATAAGCTTGACCTTCATAATCACCAAAAACATGATCAATATGTAAGCCTGCTTTTTGCAGCATCGCCTCAAATTCCGAACGTTCATAGAGCTTAACCTGTTCCAAATAATGACGATCGGGTTCGCCTGGCTGCGAGATCATGATTCGCTTACGCACGCAACCATCCTCAATGACCCGCGTCTCACGTATCGTGAGGTCATCTTCCTGCCGTTCAGATAGCGAAACCAAATTCGCTTTCACATAAACGGGATTCAAAAAATCGATAATGAAGCGCCCCTCTTTTTTAAGCAAACGATGCATTTCATGAAGGACCTTCTCATTCTGCTCATCCTCATCAAAATAGCCGAAAGACGTAAATAAATTCACAACGGCATCAAATGACTTACTTAGCGGTACATGCCGCATATCTCCGTTAATCCAAGTCACTTGCCCATCCGCATCCAGCTTCATTGCCTCTTTCAAAAGGACTTCAGACAAGTCGACCCCCGTCACCACATAGCCACATTCCGAAAGCGCCATCGAATGCCGCCCCATCCCACAGCATAAATCCAAAATTTGTGCGCCCTGCTCCAGCTCAAGCCAACTGATCATCTTCTTCACTTCATGATAAGCGCCTTGCATGTCTCTATGTTTATAAACAAGTAAGTAATCATTTCCAAAACTTTCTTGGTACCAAGCCATTTTTTCCACACCTTCAGCGTTGTGATTATAATTTCAACCTAATAACGTCTATAATTGCAGCTTCTGTTGTATGATGCGTAACCCCTCAATGGCTTCTTCCTTACTGAAATTACCCACATTTAACTGCGCGTCCTCCACCTGCAATAGCTTTTCATAAAAAAGAATGCCCATCTGCGGTACTTCCGATCTCTCAGGATAGTCCTCCATATAATGAAACAAGGCATCCTCCGCCTTCGCGTAATTGCTAACCTTTTCATAATGGGCAAAAAGCAGCCGCTGCAGCCCCTCCGGGAGTTCCCAGCCCTGTAGATGGTCCAAGCTCTTGGCAAGTCGGGTGCCAATCTCCTCATTCACCTCATCCTGCGGCTCAACCTCATCGGACAGGGATAAATGTAAAAGAAGATCTGCCGACTTTAGGTATGCCCAATAAGCATCGCCTTTTTCATCATGCCGGTGAAGTAAATCACCTTGCCCAACCAACATATCGCTGATCACAAGCGCCTTCGCCGTATCGATGCTTCCATGGTAAGATAGCAACTCTAGAATATCCTTACTGGATAGAGATTGGAGCGAACGAATATTCAAACCCAGTAGATGGCGGCTTGCTTCATCTAGCTCTCGTTGTGCATCCTCAATGGGAAGATGTTCCTTATTAAAAAGAATCCGATGCAGTACCACAGTCAATTGTTCAATCTGTCGCATTAAATAATCACGTCTGAACATGAGAAGCAGCCCCTTTCGGCTTCAAACCTAAACCTACACCTCATTTCAGCTTACCACGCCTCGCCTTGAAACTCAAAAATACATTCCGCCTATTTTTCTTTATTACCGCACCATTGACAACAGCCCTTCATAAACTAATTTTGACTGTATCCCTTAACCTTGTAATTCCCAATACCCGAGCAAGGAGGGGTGACACACATCCATGGGCAGCGACCACAAAAACAAATTTTTACTTACGAACCGCGAACGCGAAGTATTCGAACTCTTAGTGCAGGACAAAACGACGAAGGATATCGCACAGCAGCTTTTCATAAGTGAAAAGACTGTGAGGAATCATATATCGAACGTCATGCAAAAGCTGAACGTAAAGGGTCGTTCACAAGCGGTTGTAGAACTGATTAAGCTTGGGGAATTAAAGATCTGATTCCGTCAGCAAAGGGATCCATGCAAGCCACCCACCCTCCCACGGAGGGAAACGGGGGCTTTTATGTTTGTCTGGGGCTCATTGATAGCTGTGTTTACAATAAAAAGGACTGAATATTACCAGTCCTCGTGTAAATAAGCTGCTATTTACTTTTAATTAAGATTCTTTGACTCATTGCATCCCAGTCTACAACTGCACCAATCGCCTCACTAACAAATCGGATGGGTACATAGGTAACATCCCCAACAAGTGTAGGTGCCACATCCATCGCAGTGGGAATATCATTGATTTGTGATTCTTTCGATCCAATTTGGATCGTAACCTTATTAGTCCCTTTTTCAGCTGTAATATGGTAGGTTTCTGGATCCCAAGTTACGGTTGCACCGAGTAATTCAAAAATTTCACGTAATGAGATTAGCATACGACCATCTTGTTCGAATATTCTATTCTCGACTTGTTTTTCTTGACCATTTAACCAAACGTAGATGCAATCAAATGAGCAGTTTTTATAATACAGATCACCGCTTTTAACAATCGTTCCTTGTCGCTGTATTTTTTCAATCAACGAATTAGATTCTTGATTCAATGGATTAGCTGAAATATCGACTTCACTTAAGTACTGCGTATATTCTAGTGGCTGGATATCATCTATATTATTTTTTGAGAGCAATATGTGCTGAAGGCTGCTCATTTGAACAAGTGGTGTAATATCTTGAATGTGATTCTCTCTCAAATCAACCGTTCTAAAATTAGTTCCTTTTAGTGGAGAAATGTCTTGAATGCGATTTTTACTTATGTACAATCCAGCAATGTTTTTCAAATTTTTAAGTGGCGTTATATCTTCAATCTGATTGTTGGCCAATTCCAGAAGAGTAAGTTTATTCAAATTTGCTAGTGGACTAATATCTTTAATTTGGTTCCCTGCAATTCTTAAATTACCTAGGTCTTTCATTGCCGCTAAAGGTGCTAAGTCTTCTATTTTATTATTATTGATTTGTATAGAAAGGATCTGCAAATTGATAAATGGCGTAAGATCACGAATTTGATTACTATTTGCCATAAATAAATTTAATTTTTTCAAGTCATGAATAGCTGAAATATCGGTGATTTGATTCTCTTCAATATTCAAAAAAGTTAGTTTGGTCAAATTATTCAAGTTATTAATATTTTTTATTTGATTATGGTTAATGCTTAAGATTTCTAAATTCGGAAAATTGGATAACACACTTATCTCTTCAATTTGATTGTGATTTAAACCCAGATTCGTCAAACTAGGTAATGATCCTAACTTACTAATGTCTTTTAGCTTGTTGCCCCCTAAACTTAACTTTGTTAACTTAGGAAGATTAGCTATCGGGGAGACATCACTTATATTGTTATTAGAAAAATAAAGACTGTATAAGTTTTTTGCATATTCCAGTCCTTTTAAGCTGTTAACGATATTTTCTTTCCTCGTTTGATATAGCGTGTCCAGCTTCTCCAAATCGTCAATTGTAATATCCCCACTATACTTTTGTAATACATCTCTAATAGCGATCTCTAAGTTAGGATCTTCAATTAATTTGTCTGCTGCCTTTGCAAAATGACTAGTATGTAATGAAAAGCTTAGAAACAAACAACAGAGTAATATTACTTTCGTGATCCTACTCCCTATTGAAAAGAATTGAGCAAATCTCTTAAGGATGGTTACTTCTTCCAAGTTATCTCACTCCAATGACTGTTGTATAATATTTACAATTAGTTTACCACTGTTGATGTTAGCTTCGCTATACCTCATTTCTATTGGATAAATACAGTGGATCCACTCAAAATAGGCAGCAATTTTTAAATTCATTGGATTTATCCATTCAGATAGCTCGAAATCATAGATCATAGCGCATACATTTGAGATTTGAATGGATTTGTCCAATCAAATTCATGAATCGGCTCCTATTTAGAAGAATTCAATGGATATATCCAATGATTTCAAATTAGGAGTCGCAGATGACAACCAAACACCAAACAACCCAGTTGGACCTACCAACTGGGTTGTTCCCCCTCGGGTTTATTCGGTTTCTTTCATCTATTTCAGTCCATCTACTCCACTCGCTCAACCCTCACCGCACAAATCTTAAACTCCGGCATCCGGCTCGTCGGGTCCAAGGCATCATTCGTCAACACGTTAATCGAATGCTCGTCGCCCCAATGAAACGGCACGAACACGGTACGTGGCTGAATGCCCTCGGTGACCTTGACTTGAAATTCGAGCGATCCCCGGCGACTTGTTATCCGGATCTTCTGTTCCACACTCAGGCCAATACGCTTGGCCAAAGAAGGGTGAATCTCGGCAACCGGAACGGGTGCCTTTTTATTCAGCGCTTCGGTTCGGCGCGTCTGCGCACCGCTCAAGTAATGATTAGCCAATCGGCCTGTGGTTAGCACGAAGGGATACTCGGCATCAATGGGCTCCGCCGGCATCTTCGGCTGGATGCCGAAAAGCTTAGCTTTGCCATCGGCATGATGGAACCGATCTTGGAACAATTGCGGTGTTCCTGGATGATCGTCAGCAGGGCACGGCCAGAAAATCCCCTTCTCCGCTTGCAACCGCTCGTAGGTGATCCCACTATAATCAGCCTTACCACCTGCGGATGCCGCTGTCAGCTCGTGAAACACATCTTCAATACCCGCATATTGAAAATAGGCGCCCCGCCCTAGTGCAGCTGCCAGCTCACATAGGATGTGGAAATCAAGCTTGCAATTCCCCGGAAGCTCTAGGGCTTTCCGCCGATGAAACACACGGCCTTCGAGGTTGGTCATGGTCCCTTCCGCTTCAGCGAACGAAGATGCCGGCAATATATAGTGCGCATAGCGCGCCGTTTCTGTCTCGAACATATCCACCACGACGAGCAGCTCTAGCTTTTGCAGTGCCCGCTCCACCATCCGGTTGTTCGGGCTGGAAACGAGCGGATTGGAGCCTAGTACGATTAAGCCTTTGATCTCGCCTTCATCGATCTTCTGCAGCAGCTCATAGGCGGAGACGCCTTTTCCAGGCAGCTCGCTGGCATCGATGCCCCATACTTTCGCGACATGCTCTCGCGCTGCGGGGTCCTCGATCAGGCGATAGCCAGGTAGCTGGTCGGCTTTTTGACCATGCTCCCGCCCGCCTTGACCGTTGGCTTGCCCGGTTACAGCCCCGTATCCGCAGCCCTTACGCCCTATTTTACCCGTGAGCAAGGATAAATTAATGTAGTTGAGTGTATTCTCGACCCCATTCACCTGCTGTTCCAACCCCCGAGCTGTGAGCACGATCCCCGTCTCTGCCTTCGCGAAGCCTCTTGCAATGGTACGAACGACCGCTTCAAGAACACCCGTTAACAGCTCAACCCGCTCCGGCGTAAAGGATTTCACCGCTTCTTTCACCTTCTCGAAACCAACCGTTCGCGCTTCAATGAATCTTTGATCCACTAGCTGTTCCTCGATCATCACATGAAGGAGTCCATTAATGAATACGGAATCGAAGCCAGGCTGTAAGCGAACGTGAATATCAGCTGTCTTGGAGGTCATGGTATTGCGGGGATCGATCGTGACGATTACGGCGCCTTGTTTCTTCGCTTCTAATAGATAGGGCATCATCGTAGGCTGACACTCAGCGATATTCGTACCTGCTAGAATGATATATTTCGCATTAGGAATTTCCGATAAGGGCATGGTCATCCCGCGATCGATCCCAAAAGCTTGATTGCTCGCTGCCGCTGCCGAAGACATACAATAACGGCCATTATAGTCGATATATTTCGAACGAAGTGCCACACGTGTAAACTTCCCAAGTAAGTAACTTACTTCATTCGTTAAAGAGCCACCACCATACACGCCAATCGCATCACGTCCATGTTCCGCCTGCAACGATTTAATTTTCTCCGCAATATCAGCATACGCATGTGTCCATGAAACAGACTGCCATTGCCCCTCCAGGGCCTTCACTCGATATTGCGGCTCCAATATGCGTTCCGAGTGTATGACATGCTCCAAGGCATTTAACCCTTTTTGACATAAACGACCTGTCGCTACGGGAAAATGTGCACTCGGCTTAATCGTAAGCCCCTCTGTTTTCTCACTCGGCAGTATCTCCAAGCCACACTGCATACTGCAAAAGCAACAATGGGAGGAGGGTTGTTCATCCGATAATGTGATTAGTGCTGCTTTCACGCACCCCACCCCCGTTAATTCCGCTCATATTAATAGCAAAATGTTAACTCGCCATTTCTTTCGTTGTGGGAAAGCCAATGTACACCGTTCCGTCATCCACTTTCGTCACGTACGTACGCACACATCCCGTATCTGGTGCCTGCACAAGCCCGGAAGGCAAATGAATTTTGCGATCATGCATCGGGCAAAAAACATGGTCATCACAAACAATACCTTCAGCAAGGACACCTTCTTTGTGCGGGCAACGATTCTGCAGGGCTTGCAGCTTGCCGCTTTTCAGCTTGAAGAGGGCCACTTCTTCCCCTTGGTAACGAATCGTTTTCCCCGTATTAAAAGCTAAATCTTCATATAGTACGGCTTGCACCCATATCAACTGCTGCTCAGCTTGTGTTTTCATCGTCTTTGATCCTCCCCGTTCATACCCTCATGTACTATAATTCGACGACTTCGTAAAGATCACGTTGGATTTTCTTACTCTCAATCGCTTGCTTCCAAGGATCCTGCATCACGGAAAGCGCCAAATCCATACGAGCACACAATCGCTTACGCTCCTCCGCATTCTCTACAACGTCTCGGATATGATCGATGCCTAGGCGGTGCACCCACTCGCTTGTGCGCTCGCCATATTTTCCTGTCTCACGGTAATATTGCAAGTAAGCTTCCGTGTATTCGATGATCTCTTGCTCTGTTTTCACAGTGCTCATCAGGTCGCCAACACGCACTTTCACGCCGCCATTCCCGCCAGCATACAGCTCCCAGCCACCATCAACAGATACAATACCTAAATCTTTAATACCAGATTCCGCACAATTTCGTGGGCAACCCGATACAGCTAGCTTCACTTTGGCTGGAGTATTCAAGCGTTCGAAGCGCTTTTCAAGCTCAATACCAACCCCCATGGCATCCCCAGTGCCGAAGCGGCAGAACGTATCGCCAACACAGGTTTTCACCGTACGCAAGGCTTTCCCGTAAGCATACCCAGACGGCATATCCAGCGCTTCCCACATTGCGGTGAGGTCCTCTTTTTTCACACCAAGCAAATCAAGTCGTTGACCACCGGTAAATTTCACAGTAGGTACATTAAATTGTTCCGCCACCTCAGCAATGCGCTTGAGTTCGGTTGGATTCGTCACTCCGCCATAAATCCGTGGAACAACGGAGTACGTACCGTCCTTCTGAATGTTGGCGTGCATACGCTCGTTCACAAAACGCGAAGTGCTGTCATCTTTATACGTTTCAGGGCTGATCATGCCCAAATAATAGTTCAGTGCTGGGCGACATTTGGAGCAGCCCTCTTCATTTTTCCATGCCAGAACGTTCATCACTTCACGTACATGGGATAATCCTTTTTCCCGGATCGCAGCAACGATCTCATCACGCGTATGTGATGTGCAGCCACAGATCGATTCTTTGGCAGCATGTTTATCGTACGAAGCCCCCAAAGTGAAGGCTAGCAAATCACTGACTAACGGCTTGCAACCACCACATGAACGGGATGCCGTCGTACAGTTTTTCACTTCATCCACAGTCGTTAAGCCTTGATCTTTAATCGCGGAGCAAATCGTCCCCTTTGTTACTCCGTTACAGCCGCATATAATCGCGTCATCCTTCATGTCAGCTACAGTGGAAGCAGCCCCACCACCGCCTGAAGTATCAGTCAAAATCGCCGTTTTCCCCATGCCGCTAATGTCCGTTTCTTCGCGAATCATCTGCATCAATCTCGTGCCGTCAGCCGTATCGCCGAATAGTACTGCACCGATAATCTTGTTGTCTTGAATCACGACCTTCTTGTAGACACCCGTGAATTCATCGTGGATGCGAATGGCCTTAGTGCCTTCAGCATCTACGAATTTCCCGCCAGAGAATACATCAACCCCAGATACTTTGAGCTTCGTGTACAAAATAGAGCCTTCATACGGCCCCGTATCCACCCCGGCCAAATGCTTCGCGAGTACCGCGCCCTGTTCATAGAGCGGTGCTACCAGACCATAGGCGACGCCTCTATGCATCGCACACTCACCAACGGCATACACATTCGACACGCTCGTTTGCAAATAATCATTCACGATAATGCCCGGATCGCATGCAATACCAGCTTCTTTGGCAATCGCAACATTCGGTCTAATCCCCACTGCCATTACAATCAGATCCGCCTCTGCAACCGTTCCATCTTTGAACTTCAAGCCTGTTACACGCTTGCCGCCCAAGATTTCCGCAGATTGCTTCTCCAGCAAGAAGTTAATGCCTTGCTCTTCCAGCGCTGCTTGCAGCATTTTGGAAGCTGTTCGGTCGAGTTGACGATCCATAATCGTATCCACGATATGAACCACATCGACTTGCATACCGAGATTCAGGAAGCCACGCGCCGCTTCTAAGCCTAGCAAGCCGCCGCCGATGACGATGGCTTTTTTATACTTTTTAGCCGCCGCCATCATATTCTCGCAATCACGGATCGTTCTGTAGGCCATGACGCCTTCTTTGTCCACCCCAGGCAGAGGAATCATGAAGGGGTTAGAGCCCGTTGCCAAAATTAATTTATCATAAGAAACGGTTAGTCCCTTATCACTAGTAACGGTTTGCCCCGCCGTGTCGATGCTTGTGACCGTTTGATTCGTATATAACGTAATGTGATTATTCGCATACCATTCATAAGGATGAATCACGATATCCGCCATTTGGGATTCGCCAGAGAGCACATACGACAGCAAGATTCTGTTGTAATTCGGATGTGGTTCACTGCCAAATATCGTTACCTCATATTTATCTGGCGCTAGCTTGAGTAAATGTTCAACGGCGTTTACGCCCGCCATCCCGTTTCCGACCAGAACTAACTTCTCTTTCGTGACTGTCATTGTGATCATCCTTCCCATTCATGAACTAGATGTCGATATGCTTATTTTCAGCTATGCCTGAACCGAATCTATCGTTGAAGCCTGCACTTTCACTTTGCCGCCTTCACCAATCCAGGTACGTTTCCATTGCCCTTGCACAATCGCTATAATAATGATACATGCGAATGCGATTCCGCTTAAAATAAGAAACCCTGGAGTGAATGAGCCTGTCGAGAGCTTCACATTACCTAGAATTTTCGGTAAGAAATAGCCGCCTAATCCGCCAGCTGCACCTACAATCCCCGTCATCACACCAATTTCAGCCCGAAATCGTTGCGGTACCAATTGGAAAACCGAACCGTTCCCCATCCCGAAAGCCATCATCGCAATGAAAAGCATCACGGTTGTCAACGAAAGTGCTGGAAGCGTCGAAATCCCCGCCATCATCATACCCACCACACCATAAAGCACCATTAACATCCGAATACCGCCGATACGATCTGCGAGCCAACCGCCAACCGGACGGAAGAAGCTGCCACCGATCACGCATAGGGTTGTAAAATCAGCCGCACGAACCGGAGAAAGCCCATACTGTGTGTTGAAAAAAATCGTGAGGTACGTGGACATCCCTACGAAACCACCGAAAGTTACACTATAGAAAATACAGAACAGCCATGCATCCCGTTGCTTCAGTACTTTGCCGTATTCCGCCAACGTCTTCGGTGCCGGCTTATTTGGACTGTCTTTTGCTAAAATGCTGAAAAGCAGCAGCGTTATTAAAATTGGAATAAGTGCAATCCCAAATACGATGTGCCAGTTGCCATAATGCTGCGCGATTCGATTCGCGAAAAGAGTTGCGAAGATGGTTCCGCTGTTTCCAGCACCGGCAATCCCCATCGCTAAGCCTTGATATTGCGGCGGGTACCAGCTGCTTGCCAAGGGTAAGGCTGCTGCAAAGCTCGCTCCAGCGATACCTAACATTAAAGCTACGAAATACATCTCGTTCATCGTATTTGCAAACAGCCAACCCCATAGTAATGGGATTAACGTTAAGGTAAGACCAATTTGGCCGGTCCTCTTCGGCCCTATTTTATCTGTCAGTACGCCAAGTACAAGTCTAAGCACAGCGCCCCCAAGCGTAGGCAGGGCCACTAAATTCGCTTTCTCCGCAGCGTTCAGGTGAAATTCATTGGAGATGATGACCGCTAGCGGCCCTAGCAGCACCCATACCATGAAGCTCATGTCAAAATATAAGAATGAACTGAACAACGACCCTTTGTGCCCCACTTGCAGAAAACTTTTCCGATCTACCATGCATTCCCTCTCCTTTTGTGAGGCTTTTCGCCTTCTTTATTACCTATCCTACCTTGTTTGACTGCACGTTGACAAAAAAGCCCGACAAACTATCCCCATTTACTCGGGATGCTTATCGGCCTCATTGCCACTGCTGCCACGTCCTCGTGAGCAGCATGATAGATGAAATTAGTCCTTACACGTATTTCTTTCATTCAATAGAACATAAAAAGCCTATCCCTCTACGTAATTGTAAGGAGGATAGGCGCCATTGCCTTCGTTAGACGACACATCATTGTGCCGATTGCTAACTTGATTATACGATGCACTTTCTCGCATGTCAATAAACATAACACAAAAATATTATTCCTTGTGATGAATTAGCATATCGACAAATTTTCAGGTCATATGCTATAGTATTGCCGTATAATCATTCCAGTTAACGTCTAAACCTAACATGAACTTATCATCAGATAAAAGCTATTCAAGATGGAGGTATTCCCATGTTACAATCATTCATACTGATCGACGATTTTATGCTTACTCGCTCAGCTGCCTCCTCTGAGCCGTCACCAGTTGTACGAACGGAAAGCATACAAGGAAAGCATTCTTTACCTGATGACATTCTACAGAACATGGGATTTCGTACTTTCGTTACTTCGGATATGAAAGAAATTTCCTTTATCATCCCCAAGGTCGATGCTGTATTATTATCCGTAGGCCCTGATCAAGTTGGGGGGTGGCGTTCACGGGTGCTGGCACAAAGGAGTCTTCCGATGTTCTGGTGGTGTGATACGCATACGTTTCCTTCCAATGCATGCAAGCTAGATGCCGGTATTGATGGCTTAATCGGCCCTCACATGAGCTCATTGGAAATTCACTGTGCGTTGATCCTGGGGGTAAACCATTATTTTCAACGTACCGAATGGCAGCAAGAACGCGAACAATTGCTATCCAAGCTCGAAGAGCGCAAATGGGTCGATCAGGCCAAGCGAATTTTATGTGAAATCAAAGGCATCTCGGAAGCGGAAGCTTACGATTTCCTCCGTAAACAAGCGATGAATGAACGTAAACGCATGGTAGACGTCGCTACCTCCATCGTCAAGGTATATCAGATACTTCAAGATCAGAACAAAGGGGGCCGTAAACGATGATATCCTTACTTAAAGAAGTTGGCCGCGGTAAACGCGGCGCTAGAGATCTTACGTATGAAGAAGCAACTCAAGCAGCCGAACTCATTCTTACTGGAAAAGCTACCCAAGCCCAAATGGGCGCTTTCCTCGTAGCAGAACGGATCAAAATGGAATCCCCGGATGAGATCAAAGCGTTCATTGAAGCTTTGCGCCAGCGGATTACGACCTATCCCATGGCTGGCAGCATCGACTGCGCAGGACCCTATGATGGTCGCACGCGCACCTTCATCGCAACCCTGCCGACGGCATTCGTCCTTGCAGCCTGCGGTTTACCAACAACGCTGCACGGCAGCCCAAGTATGCCGCCCAAATGGGGCATCACGTTGTCCGATGTTCTCGCCGCGCTGGGCGTTCAAGCCCTGGACGCTTCACGAGAAGCGTTAATCTCCGCAGCGGCGCGCACTGGCTTCCTTTTTACACCTACGGAAAGCTGGTGTCCACCGATCGGTGAGCTGCGCGAACTTCGTAAAGAACTCGGTCTGCGTACTGTTTTCAACACCGCTGAGAAGCTATTGCGTTTCACAGAAGCCCCTTATATGGCTGTCGGCGTGTTTCACGGAACCGTTTTCGAGAAAATCACGAACTTATTAATCGAATTAGGCGTTTCTCGCGGCATTGTTGTGCAAGGAATGGAAGGCTCGGAAGACCTTGGCGTCGACAAACGGACGCGTACGTATCTCATTCAAGACGGGGCCAGCGAATTATTCATTGTCGATCCAGAAATTTATGAACTGATGGTTGAAGTCCCAGAGGTGGAATGGACCGCTGAACTCCAAGCAGAAACGGCACTGTCTGTTCTTCGCGGCGATGCCGCACTTCCCTACCTGAACATGGTCTTGCTTAATAGTGCTGTACGCTTATGGGTTTCTCAGAAGGCAGGCTCTATCGAAGAGGGCATTTATATGGCCCGTCACGCGATTGAACAAGGTGCTGCGCTTCAGAAATTCACCGAATGGACCGAAGCGATCAAGCCAGTTTCTGCGACGTAAATCAAAAAGGACTTCATGGATGAATGAGCATCCACGAGGTCCTTTTTTCACTTTATACGCACTTTATTACCCGCTATTTCCCAATGAATTGCTGTGTAAACATTTTACCGCATGGACCGCCATTCACGATGCCAATCCCGATATGTGTATAATCTTTACTCAGAATATTGGCTTTATGGCCTGGAGAGTTCATCAGCGCTTCATGCGCCGCTTGGACATTCTGATTACACGCGATATTTTCACCCGCTGCATTGTAAGTAATGCCGAATTTCTCCATCATGTCGAACGGTGAGCCATAGGTTGGTGAATCGTGTGAGAAATAGTTGTTGTCCACCATGTCTTGGCTTTTGATTCGTGCTGTTTTGACGAGAGCGGGATCCGCCGTAAGCGGTGAAAGCCCGGCAGCTGCCCGTTCTTTATTTACCAGATCCAGCATTTGTTGCTCTTCTACCGTTAAGCCCGACGTTGAAGGAACCTGTGGAACCGGTGTTGGGCTCGGTGTATATGGCGTTGGCGTTGGTTCCGGTGCCGGTGTTGGCGTAGGGGTTACCTTTTTAGGAATCTTCAAATTGCCATAAGCCCACAGAATCGACTGTAAAGTCTGATCATCTACATTTCCTGTTGCCGGCAAACCGTAGCGGCTTTGAAATGCTTTGACCCCTGCTTGAGTTTGATTACCATAATACCCTGTTATCGGTCCTGAATAGTAACCTAGAGACTTCAGCATCCCTTGTACCGCATAGACATCAGGTCCTTTGGCTCCCTTGCCATATGCGAATACAGTCGTTGTGGAAGCACTAAACAAGACCACACAAATGAGGGCTATCCAGATGAACCTCTTTTTGCCTTGTAACATGCGTTGCGTCACTTCCCGTCGTCTTCAGTATCTTCGTCACACGATGGACGATAGGGGTAGCATTTCCTCACTCTCTACCTTTTATCCAAAACATGAAAGTTTATCTATTTAAAATAATTTGTACCTAAACACATAGAACGAACTGTGCTGTGACCCTTCATTTTCATAAACTCAGACTCTAGACCGAGATGAAACCCGACCCAAGCCATATACATAATTACCTAATTCTTGCTATACTTTAGCAAGGTTACAAGTAAATATAGAGATAGTTGAAAGGGAGCGAGACGCGTGACATGGTTTACAAGATGGGCTTTTAGTAATAAAGCCGCGGTAATTTTTTTAGTAATATTAATATTAGGAACAGGAATCGGCAGTTATTTCAAACTACCCATGGAGTTTCTACCTAGTGCAGATTTCCCACAGATCAGCGTAACGGTTGTTGGGCAAGGTTACGATGCCAAATCAATGCTAGATAGTGCAACTACACCTATAGAGAAGGCAGTCTCCAGTGTCCCTGGTAAAAAAGAAGTTTTCTCAACCTCGTCTGACGGTTTCATGAAAATTGACATGACGTTCGATTCGGATATCAAAATGAAGGATGCCCAGGCAAGTGTACAAGAGGCCTTGTCCTCAATTGTTCTACCTGCAGGCATGTCAAAGCCTTTCGTTATTCGTTTGAACACATCGATGATTCCTTTATCATGGGTATCCCTTAACTTCAAAGATGGGATCACGAAACAAAACATTGAATTAACAGAAGAGAAAATCTTACCTGAATTCCAACAAATTAAAGGTCTAGCTAGCGTTGCACTTGGCGGAACTTCCGTTTCTCAAGTGATTATTCACCCAGATAAAGATAAATTAGCTAAGGCCGGGCTGCCAGCTCAAGTACTGATGGGCGTTCTGCAAGGCCAGAATGTGACCGTCAGCGTTGGCGAAAGACCGATTGATGGCAAAACAAGTGCGATTAAAGTCGTTGGGAACCTAGACAATCTGGATACATTAAGCAATTTATCTGTTGCACCAGGTGTCAAATTGAAAGATGTCGCTACCGTTGAAGTAGCTGCAAATAAAGATACATTAACACGTATCAACGGCAAGGATTCTCTTACCTTAGTCGTCACAAAAGATACGACGTCCAATGCGGTTGATATCGCCAAAGAAGTCGACAAAATTTCAGCTGAAATCAATAAACAATACCCGAATGCAACAGCTGAAGTGATTTTCTCCACTTCCGAATCCGTCGTAACTTCGGTTAACAGCATGATGAGAGAAGTGTTGTTAGGCGCACTATTTGCGACTATCGTTATTCTTCTTTTCCTAAGAAATGTTCGTTCTACCTTTATTACCATTGTTTCCATTCCACTATCACTTGGTTTAACGCTATTCCTGCTTTCACGATCAGGTGTAACGTTGAACATTCTAACACTAGGCGGTGTCGCCGTTGCCGTTGGTCGACTAGTCGATGATAGTATCGTTGTTATCGAAAATATTTTCCGCCGCACACAGAAATCTGAGTTCTCCAAGGATTTAATTATCGAAGCAACGCGCGAGGTAGCCAGAGCCATTACAGCTTCTACCCTTACAACGGTTGCTGTATTCTTGCCGCTTGGTTTGTTGAAAGGGTCGTTACAAGCTTTCCTACTTCCTTTCGCTTTAACTGTAACGTACTCTCTGCTTTCTTCCTTGCTTGTTGCTCTAACCGTTGTGCCTGTCATGAGTGCTTGGTTACTTCGCAACACCAAATTAAAGGAGCATAAAGAGTCGAAGAAACTGAAACATTTCTTGGCTTGGAACTTGAATCATAAGTTCATCTCCATATTGGTTTCACTAATCCTATTTGGCGGATCCATTGCCCTATACTTTGTTATGCCAAAAGGTGCGGTTGCTGGTTCCACGGCAAGTCAGATTTCCGTGTCACTCTCTTACCCGCCTGAAACACCGATCGCAACGATTCGTGAAAAAGCCATTGAATTAGAGAAATTCATGCTAGAACAAAGTGAACCGAACCATATCATTCTTCAACAAGGGAATACCGAAGACAATGCCAAATGGGGCAGCGTAGCTCCACCGACCATTGCCAACTTCCAAATTTTCATGAAGAAGGATGTTGACACGCAACATTTTATCGATCAAATTCTTAGCCAAAAATCGAAATATCCGGATGCTGATTTACAAGCTGGGGGCGGTGGCTTTGATGGCGGCACAGGTTCCGCAATTACCGTAGACTTAACGGGCGATTCCGCGAAGAGCCTTGATCAAGCTGCTGCTGATATCATTGCATCCATCAAAGGCATCGAAGGTGTAGAGAAGGTTACAAGTAATCAAAATGTCACGAAGCCAGGCTTTGCGATTACCGTTGACCCTTCTGCTGCAAAACCGCAGGATATTGCCAACACGATCCGCTCCTTGATGAACCCAACTCCAATTGGTTCGATGAAGCTGGAAGACAAAGAAATCCCCGTTGTATTAGATGCTTTAATTAATCCAACGACCGTTTCTGATCTTTCCAATATTCAAATCATGACAGCTACAGGTCCAGCAGCCTTAACATCGGTTGCCAAAATCGAAAAAACCAATGAGTCCAATACGATTCTGCACAAGAATGGCCAACAATTCTTACGTGTGACAGCACTCGTTGACTCCACAAAACTATCCAAAATCAACACAGAAATCACAACGAAAACGAAAGATGTGAAGCTTCCTGAGGGCGTTAAATTAATCGTTGGCGGTGCATCTGCTGAACAATCCAGTGATTTCGCTGACTTGTTCATGACAATGGGTATCTCCATCGGTATCGTATTACTGATCATGGTGATCACGTTCAAATCATTCCGCGCTCCGATCGCTAGTATGGTATCCCTGCCGTTCGCAGCTGTTGGTGCCATTGTCGGTATGATGATTACAGGAACTTCATTCGACGTAACATCCATCTTCGGATTCTTGATGTTAATCGGTATCGTCGTCACGAATGCGATCGTATTGATCGACCGTGTGAAACAAAATGAAGAACGCATGACGATTCGTGAATCCTTGCTTGAAGCCGCAGCTACACGGATGCGTCCGATTCTGATGACAGCCGTAGCTACCATCTGTGCGATGGTACCGCTGGTTATCTCCAAAGCGGAAGAAGGCAGTATCGTCTCCAAAGGCTTGGCTGTTGTGGTTATCGGCGGATTAACTTCCGCAACCCTCTTCACCTTGATCATGGTGCCAACTGTTTATGAACTCTTGCATGCTAGAAAAGCTAAACGTCAAAGGAAACAAGTAGAAACGGTTTAACATGAAGTGATTCGACTGGCCCTGCGCAGATTTATCTGCTTGGGGCCAGTTTTTTTTGGTATTTCAAGCTGCTGACCTTGTAGCTTCCACCTGATACCTGCGCTGCTTAATAGCGCAGCGCACCGCACCGCACGCTCGCACGCTCGCATTAGCATGATAGATGGAAACCTGCTCTTAGAATTAATAGTGGACGTCTCTTAGTGTAGCAGTAATAATAATCTTAACTATGACTAAGAGGTGTCAGTCCAT
>NZ_LYPC01000013.1 GCF_001700435.1 Paenibacillus pectinilyticus | reverse complement strand
TGGTGGAGCCAAGCGGGATCGAACCGCTGACCTCCTGCTTGCAAGGCAGGCGCTCTCCCAGCTGAGCTATGGCCCCATAAAATTACCCCAAAAAGTGAAGAGTAGCTTCGAGGTTGATTCCGATTACTTTCCGGGGACCCCGATACTGGATACTTCATTATTTAGTTAAATGGTGGGCCCTAGTGGACTCGAACCACCGACCTCACCCTTATCAGGGGTGCGCTCTAACCAGCTGAGCTAAGGGCCCATAAAAGAAAATCTTCAAAATAAAAACCCACCTACAAGCTTTCGAAGCTTTCTCCGAAAGCTTGCCATGGGTATCGCTTGGCAACGTTCTACTCTCCCAGAACCCTGCGGTTCAAGTACCATCGACGCTGGAGGGCTTAACGGTCGTNCTTGCCATGGGTATCGCTTGGCAACGTTCTACTCTCCCAGAACCCTGCGGTTCAAGTACCATCGACGCTGGAGGGCTTAACGGTCGTGTTCGAGATGGGAACGCGTGGGTCCCCTCCGCCATCATCACCAAACGAGTGCAACATGGTGTTAACCACCTTGCGGAAAGAGGTTTGCTCTTTCAAAACTGAACACGAGTGAGTAAGCGATTTGTGTGATAAACACACTTGACTGGTCTTATCAAGACCGAGTCTCCATAGAAAGGAGGTGATCCAGCCGCACCTTCCGATACGGCTACC
>NZ_LYPC01000012.1 GCF_001700435.1 Paenibacillus pectinilyticus | reverse complement strand
TTGCAATCTCTTTATTTGAACGATTACTCGTTCGTGCTTACTCACTCGTTGTTCAGTTTTCAAAGATCAATTTCTTTCGCTCACTGCCGTGTTACCGAAGCAGCGAGAAGTAATATACCACATCAGCTAATTCGAATGCAAGAACTTTTTTCAAGTTTCTTTCGGACCTTTCGTTCTTTCGTTCGACCGCCGAAGCGACAAGGAGTAATATAACAAATCCTCCAAGTGAATGCAAGTTTTTAATACTGGTAAAAAACGGAACAAAAAAAAGGCCCTGGCGCATGATGCACCAGAGCCTTACCTTATTTTAACCTTGGCTGCCAATAAAGACATAACGCGCTATGATCAGAACGGCAAGGATCCACATTAACCAGTGAACACTGTATTTCTTCTCACTTCTGCCACTTATATTAGCTGCTGTTGCTAGAACGACATAGGTTACAATTCCGAAGGAAATCCCGTTTGCAATGTTGTATGTGAAAGGCATCAATACAATCGTAAGGAACGCTGGGATCGCGATAACGAAATCTTGGAAGTCGATCTCTTTAATGGATTGAACCATCAGAACACCAACTACGATTAACGCTGCTGCTGTTGCCGAACCAGGAATCAACATCGCAATTGGCGCTAAGAACAAAGCAAGCAAGAAACATACGCCTGTTGTTACAGCTGTCAAACCAGTGCGTCCGCCTTCTGCTACACCTGCTGCGCTCTCTACGAATGCAGTTACTGTACTTGTACCAACTAATGCGCCGCCACTTACACCGATCGCATCAACGAACATCGCTTTACCTACACGTTTGTTGCCTTCTTCTTTGTTCTTCATAATACCTGCACGGGATGCTGTCCCGACCATCGTACCAAACGTATCGAATAACTCAACGAACGTAAATGTCGCAATGACGGAAATAATCCCTGTAGTCATAATACCTGGGAAGTCAAAATCAGCAAAACGCAGTTTGGACATATCAGGCACCCAAGTTGTTTTGTCACTAGTTAATGTACCTAGATCAACCATACCCATGAAGTAACCGATAACCGTTGTACCTAGAATACCGAATAGAATTGCGCCACGAACGCGAAGCACCATTAGAATCGAAATCAATAGAATACCTACGATTGTTAAAATAACACCTTTATCTTCAAATGAACCTAAGTGGAAAATCGTTTCAAAGGAAAGTACTTCTGTATATTGATGTGCTTTCAAATCGTTACCCGCTTCAACCGCAACGCTTAGAATACCGCTGTTTTTGAAACCGATCATGGCAATAAACAAACCAATACCCACCGTAATCGCATGCTTCAAGCTATCTGGGATAGCAACGAGAAGCATTTGACGCACTCTTGTCACCGTGAGGATAATAAAAATGATCCCCGAAATGAATACCGCTGTGAGTCCCATTGAAAACGTGAATTTACCTTGTGAGGTCATGATGATCGTTGCGAAGTAAGCATTCAAACCCATTCCCGGTGCAAGTGCCACAGGAAAGTTTACGAAAAGCCCCATTGCAATCGTCATAACACCTGCTGCAATCGCTGTAGCTAAGAAAATGGAAGTCCAATCTCCGCCAGTTGCCCCCGATTTAAAAGCACTTAATACGTCTGGATTTACCGCAAGGATGTAAGCCATTGTCATGAACGTCGTAATCCCCGCCATGATTTCTGTTCTTACGGTGGTGCCATTTTGTTTCAGTTTAAAAAAACGATCCATTTTCCTACTCCTCCTAAACGAATGGTGGGGAACAGCAAAAAACCCGGAATCATGTTGCCTGATTCCGGGTACGAAAAAGGAGCCGTCCATATGAGGGCTGCCTTCAAAAGGTGAAGTCGCACGTAAAAACTCATACGGATACCGTTCCTTTTTTTCGTAGCCAGATCATTTGCGGTGATCTCGTAGAAACTCTCAGGCCAATTCCCGAGATTATACGAAAAACTGTTATCCAATTTCATATTCTAGTCGGGAAATGAACAACTGTCAATAAAAAAGACGAACGTTTAGAGGGTAATTTCTCCCAGAACGTTCGTCTTTTATCTAAATTCATGTCTGATTACCACGCAATGGTAAACTGGCTGTTTCACGGCTATGTAAGAAGGACGAAAACAAGCGCTATCAACGCAGGTAAACCCTGTACGAGTAGAATGGATCTTTTGGCAGTGGCGCCTCCGAATACAGCCGCAACTAGTACGCAGACAAGGAAAAAAATCTCGATTGAACGCCCTATAGAAGCATCTGGATGGACAAGCCCCCATACGAGACCTGCTGCCAGAAATCCATTGTACAACCCTTGATTCGCGGCCAAACTCTTGGTGGTCTGTGCATTCTCCTTGGTCATGCCCAACGACTTCATTGCGCGAGGTGTCGTCCATAGAAACATTTCTAGCACCAAGATATATAAGTGCTCTAGTGCAACAAGGCCGACCAATATAGATGCAAGTACAACCATAATCATTCCTCCATTAGGCTCTCCAACATATTGGATTTCTATTTAATATAACATATTCACCCAATAAACTTGTTTAAGAATGAGAAAAACTTTTATAGAAGTCCTTCGAGGATGAGCGACCGCGTTTTAAATGTTGTTTTTATCGCCAATAAGAATTTGTTCTTCCGTGTATCGGAAACTTATAAATTCTTATGTGCTAAATAAAGAACTCTCTTCCGGCTGCCGATCACAGCTCAAAGAGAGTCCTTCGTTCATCCTACTATAGATTTAGATTTAGCTCAAATAACTATTCCCACTCGATGGTAGCCGGTGGATCTGAAGTGATGTCGCACACGATGAACAGGCTCTTCACTCGAGCGAATTACTATGTAATTAATCCGTTGTTTACGGAAAACATCATAGCAGGTAAACCAGTGATAACAATTAAAGATTACTATTGTTAATTATAGGTCGAGCTATTTTACGCCATCCTTTCCAGATCATCGATACCGCCATATTATTTTTCAACACATTTAATGCTAGTAAAAGAATTAGTATCGCAGGCAAATCAAATAGAATGGTTTTAAATCTCTGATCGCCTTGGTATAAAAAGGCTTGAAAACTGAAAATAAAAATCAACATCCAAAATAAAAGAATGAAATCTCTATGCTTCCTAGTCCTCCATAAAATAATTGATGTAAGTATAGATGTAAGACTAAACAGTGCTAAAACAATATCCTTAAGGCCTCTTAAGGAAAATCCAAAACCATGTAAAACTTTTGCGAATCCAAGTATGACTTCCTCAAGAGGTCTTTCTTTCCATAATTCAATAGCTTTACTCTGAAACATTTTATTATAAGTAACTGCCTTTTTATGGTCATTGTGTTCCGGATCTATCTTTTCGTTGTATTGACTTAGCACCTCGTAAACATTTAAATCAGTATTATTCAAATTAAAATATTTTCTCACTTTATCCGACAACGTATAATACTCAATTCCATCTGATCCACCAGCACCTTGATATAAGACTAATCCTTGGTTTGTGGAAAGAGGGATAAACGAAGAATTAGTTACGGAAATAAAAATTGTCCAAGGCATTATTAATATCATTAACAGGCCGATAGTGAATTGTAAATGTTTTTTTATAGTGCTCCAATTCTTTAGTTTGTAAACACAGTATATACATGTTGGCAGCAAAATCATAATTTGATTTGGCTTTAAATAAGTGAGAAGAGCAATTAAAATTGAAATCAAAATTGATTTCAATAAATAATTATTCGTATTAATATCAATTATTATTAAAATTAGAAGTGCAATTAAGAACAAACTGATACTTTCTGCGTATATTTCTTTCGAAAAAACATACAGTGGTAACCAACTTCCCACTATAATTCCACCAAATAGTGAGAAAAACTTTGATCTTGTTAATTTAAGTAAAATAAAAAATGAAATAATAATTAGACTAGACGTTAAAATAACCTGTATAATTCTGATAAATAATAGTGATTTTCCTGATAACAAGCCTAAAAACCAAATTACAAAGGGGTATCCCGGTAATCTAAAGCCATCACCGAATACATTGGCGAAATCAGTGAAATTACTTGCTCTACTTATGTAATTAACACCATCTCCATCTGTTGGAACCTCGTTATTGATATGAAAAAAATAAATTTGCATTGAAATATGAAATATGGTTATAAGCATCAAGATAAAATATATTTTAATATTATTTTTAAGCACAACCTAACTCCCCCCCAATTTAGTTTTTTGAGCGACTACGGGATTGTTCGCATTTTTTTAAACAATTGACTTCACTTTTTCATTATTCAAGACAATTTTGTCTTTTGTAGTTCGGAATTCACTAGTGCCTCGCTTACTTCCATTGTATAAATCAACAAAATATAGTGGTCTCCTCTTTGTCTCATTAAACACCTTACCTAAATATTCCCCAAGAATTCCCAAGGATAATAATTGTATTCCTCCTAAAAATAAAATTACAGTTATTATTGACGGGTACCCAGCAACATCTGCACCGTACAGTATTGTCTTGATGATAATAAATAACATATAAATAAAAGCACAGACTGAAATGACACCTCCAGATATAGTTGATAGCCGTAAAGGTGTTGTTGTAAATGATGTTATCCCCTCTATCGCTAAATCAAATAATCTCACATAATTCCACTTTGTTTCACCTGCTGCTCTTGGGTCACGATCAAACAAAATTTCCTTCTTATGGTATCCAATCCAACTAAACATTCCCTTTGTATTCCTGTGCACCTCTCGTAATTGCTTCAACGCTTCAATACAACGTCTATCAAGTAAACGGAAATCCCCCGTATTTTCTTGTATAGGTATTCTCGTTACTTTTCTCAGCATGTGATAGTAGGTCCTTGCAGTCCATTTTTTAAACCAAGTTTCACCTGCACGGGTTCTTCTTTTCGCATAAATATCGTCATATCCTTCTTCCCAGTATTTAATCATAACTGGAATTAACTCTGGGGGATCTTGAAGATCTGCGTCAATAATGATAACAGCATCACCTGTGGCATAATCCAATCCTGCAAGCATAGCAGTTTCCTTACCGAAATTGCGTGAAAGACTCACATAAGAAATACGCTGGTCATTTTCTGCTAAAGACATAATAATTTGCAGCGTGTTGTCTTTACTTCCGTCATTAATAAAAAGAAATTCAAATTTATAATGGTGCAAACTTGCAACAACATCCGTAAGTCGTGCATACAGTTGATGAAGTACTTCTTGTTCGTTATAAGATGGAATAAGGACTGTTACTCCCTTCAAAAATTTCTCCCCCTTATCAATTATTTTGTTCTTAATAAAGAACATTATTGTATTTTTTATATTACACGAAACTGTTATTGGTGTATATAATTTTTTTGAAATTTCAAAATTCAACATCCTCAATAAATTCTTTGATTTTGATCATAAAAAAACTCTCCTCTATTCGCTAAACAACGCAAATAAAAGAGAGTATTTTTTGACACCATTAATTAATCCAACCTATTCCCACTCAATCGTAGCCGGCGGCTTCGAAGTGATGTCGTATACGATACGATTCACGTTCTCAACCTCATTTACGATACGTACGGAAATCTTTTCAAGCACATCCCAAGGGATACGTGCCCAGTCAGCTGTCATGCCGTCGATGGAAGTAACAGCGCGGATACCTACAGCGTAGGAGTAGGTTCTGCCGTCGCCCATAACACCAACGCTTTTCATGCCTGGAAGCGCCGTGAAGTATTGCCAGATCTCACGATCTAGGCCAGCTTTGGCGATTTCCTCACGTAGAATGGCGTCGGATTCACGAACGATTTTCAACTTATCCTCGGTAACTTCGCCTAGAACACGAATAGCTAGACCTGGACCTGGGAATGGCTGTCTCCACACGATCGCGGAAGGAAGACCACATTCTTCGCCGACTTTACGTACTTCGTCTTTGAAAAGTGTTTTCAACGGTTCGATGAGCTTGAACTTCATATCTTTCGGCAGACCGCCAACATTATGGTGTGATTTGATCGTTTGCGCAGTAGCTGTGCCACTTTCTACGATATCTGTATACAACGTGCCTTGTGCCAAGTAAGTGAAGTCATCGAACTTACTGGATTCTTCTTCAAACACGCGAATGAATTCGGTGCCGATGATTTTACGTTTTTGCTCTGGATCCGCTACGCCAGCCAATTTGCCGAGGAAACGGTCTTTCGCATCGATTTTAACAACTTTCATATCAAATTTACCGACGAACGTATCCATAACGCTTTCGCCTTCACCTTGACGCAATAAGCCGTGGTCAATGAACATACACGTCAATTGTGCGCCAATCGCTTTATGAAGCAGAATCGCAACAACGGAGGAATCTACGCCGCCGCTCAGTGCGCAAAGCACTTTTTTATCGCCGACTTCAGCACGAAGCTCTTTGATCATATCTTCAACGAAAGAGGACATCGTCCAATCGCCAACACAACCACACACTTCATAAATGAAGTTGTTGATCATTTCGTTCCCTTGAACTGAGTGACGAACCTCAGGGTGGAACTGTACAGCATGGATCTTGCGATCACGGTTGCTCATTGCCGCAATTGGCAGTGATTCCGTGCTTGCCTCAACAACAAACCCTTCAGGTAGAACAGAAACATGGTCACCGTGACTCATCCATACCGTTTGGTTCGCCTCAAGACCTTTGACAAGCGGGCTTTCATTGGAGAAAAGCAGATCTGCTTTCCCATATTCACGCGTATGTGCGCGTTCAACTTTACCGTTCAATTGGTGAGCAATCAGCTGCATCCCATAACAAATACCTAAAATCGGAATACCCAAATCAAAAATGCCAGGGTCCACCGAAGGAGCACCTTCGCCATACACACTTGCAGGTCCGCCAGAGAATACGATCCCTTTTGGGTTAATCTCACGAATTTTATCAACCGTTGTATTGTGCGGCAGCAATTCGCTGTATACGCCCAAATCACGGATTCGTCTAGCAATCAGTTGGTTATATTGGCCTCCAAAATCTAAAACAACGATCAATTCACTTGGTTTACTCATTATCCGACCTCCTAGGTTCATAGCGATTGAAGATTTGGGAAAACCGTGAGGAGAACCCTTGTCCACTTACCGCTATTTCTAGGTACTAATTTTAAACATTAGGCACCTAGGATGTAAAGGGGATTTAATGTGTCTTTTGAATGGCTTTCCAAATCGCTGTAATTTCCCGCTTCGAATAGGCCAGAGCACGAGCCGGGTCATAGCGGACACTTTCATAAATTTGGGCAAAAGAAAGCAGAGCTTGCTGTCTCCCTTGATCCGTTACCGGAAGGTCTCTTACATATTCACGGACCGTCTGGTTCGCGGGCTTTACACCGTATTTGCGGAAAAGCTGTCGCCACAAGCGGTCCATATACGGCGTCAGCGGATGCTGAGGCTGGTCTTGAAGACCTGCATGGTCACTTGGAAGCTTCACCGACGGTTGGAGTAAGTACCCTTGGCGTCGCAAAACAAACAACAAACCAACGATCACAACGAGACTGCCAATTAGAGCAAAAACGACACTCCTATAAGCCTTTACCATTTGGAACAGATTATGCGTAAATGTGTGCAGCCACGCGTTCATACGTGCAATTATCGACTGGGACGCAGACGTATCGGTCGGGGATGCTGTACGAATGGATGGATCTAGTGCTACCGTCGAAACGGCATCTCGTGGTTGATCAACAGAAACCCCCGCAAAGCCTGGTGTCGGCTCGAAAGGCACCCATCCCATAGAAGGGAAATACACTTCTACCCACGAATGGGCATCTTGATTCCGGATCACCACTTCCTGCAAACCCTCGTCATCATTCGCGCCTTGCGCGGTGCCAGGGGCAAACCCCTTAACCCACCTAGCGGGTACACCGACAGAACGCAGCATCACCACCATTGCCGTGGAGAAATGGTCACAATATCCCGTTTGATCAACAAACAGGAAATGACTGACGAAATCCTCACTGCGGCTGGGAGGGGTAGGCTTTTCGAGACTATAAGGATAGGTCTGGCTCAAATACTGCTCGATCGCTACCGCTTTGGCATAGGGCGTTGGCCGACTAGCTGTTATTTGCTCCGCAAGGTTTCGAACCGTCCGCGGCAAACTCGGCGGCAATTGCAGATATTCATTCGATATCGCTTCCGGATATGGTGCCGTGTCGGCGGTGAGAAGCGTTGCGTCTTCTTTGACAGGTTGAACCGTTATTTTGTAATAAGATAAAGGATCTTCGATTTCGGGCGAGATCGTTTTGCCACTTTGGCTAGAAGTCAGGAGCTTACTCGCAGACAGCGGCTTTCCTTTCTCGTTCAAGAGCACATCTACACTCAGCAGGTGCCCCCCTACAAACAATTGTTTATTCGGTGACTTGGCATTCAGCAATATTTCCTGCCTCACTATAGACGCAGACGATGGATTCTGTGCGACAAAAGGCATTAGCTGATCATCCGGCTGGGTCCAGCCTTTGCCGTCGTAAAAGCTTTTGGATTCGCCGCGCCAATAGGTTAATTCAGAGGTCTTAGCCGTAAACACCGGTGTAGTGTCCACCTGGAGTGGACCTCCGAGGGAAGTATCATTTTGTCCATAACCCGACTTGGCGACGGCACTGCTTACACCTGTTTCTTCGTTATAGAGCTCGAATAGGCGATCATACCACTGCACCCAACTTACTGGTTTCATTAGCGGGGCAGCATCCGCTTGTTTGGCCGTTAACCAACCCACGCCTGACAGTACGCCAACAACGAGGATGCTAACCATTAGCCATCCCATATAACTTCCCGCTCGCGTAGTTGTGATGCGATAGGTCTGTTCGATTCTTGTCAGGTTCAGGAGAGCCAACAAGATGAGTCCATAACTGACTGTCCGTATGATCCCCTGGGCGGTATCTGCTCCTAATACGAGCTGAATGCCCACCAAGTAGATCAAGGTCGCCATAACAAACCAGAGACTATGTTGCCTCTGCAGCATGAGGGCTTGGATGACGGAAAGCAGCAGCGCCCATCCCATTAAGAACAGCAACGTCCGCATTTCTCCACTGATGAGGTCAAAATGAGCCCCTACGATATATAGAAAATCTTGCACGAACGTTCTCACCAAGCCGATGAGCCACCCGCCTGCAAGCAATTCCTCTCGGTCAAACATGAAGCCAATAAAGAATATGACGATACAACACTTCACCAACCAACCCACTCCATAAGGCACTCTGAAGCAATCCAGCGCTAAACAAAGTGCAAATACAACAAGGATGGGTCCAATTTGGATCGAAGCATCCGCCATCCATGCCAGTGGGTGCAACCATTCCGAGAGAAGCAAGAAGAGCAACAGGGTGATGAGGCCGTCTCGGAAAAGACTCGTCTGATTCGGCGGTACTGTGTCCGCGCGAAAGATAAGGCCTGAAGGGTTGCGGGATGATCTAGGTGGAGAGGTGTCTGCCTGCGAAGTAGGTAAGGACGCATGATTGGGTTGTGAATCTCCATGCGGCTTGAGCGAAAAGGAAGTGCGCGAGCGCGCACGGCGTGGTTCAAGCGGTTGCATCCGCAACACCTCCTTGCGCCTGCCACTGGCTCTGCGGATGCGGCACTTCCGTGAAGCTGCAGCCTGCGGCCTGCAGCTGAGAAGCCCCCTCTCGCTCTGCGACCGAGAGGGAAGGCCGTGCGTGCACGTAGATCACGTGCACGGCCCGGCGCCTGGTGCCGCTATCTGCGATCGCGCGCACCAGCGCCACATCCAGCGTCGATGTGATGCACAGCATCGACGCATGCAGCGGCAAGTCTGCCGCCTCTTTCCTGACGAGGTCAGGAAAGGACATGGCGGGCTTGCCGCCAACGCTCGCGAGTACTTCGTACGCGAGCGTCAGATCGGGGCGAATCGTCGGCGCGATTCGCCTTGTGCTCGAGCTGCTGCAGGCGAAGCCGCAGCTCTCCCGCCCGCTGGCTGCGGCTTCGAAGAAGCCGGCCGCGAGGGCGATGCCCTTCTCCAGCAGCGGCTGCGCCGCCTCAGCTGGGCCCGCCGCAGGCGCTACATCGAGCAGCAGCATCCACTTCGTGGAGGCGGCCTGCTCGGGGTCTTTGGTCATGAGACGGCTCAGACGAGCCGTCGATTTCCAGTGGATGCGGTGATAGGGGTCACCGCTGACGTAGTCACGAACGGAGCTGATCAGCGGCGTTTCAGCTTTAGGCCCACGGGCTGCGGAGATTTCCCCCTCATCGGATTGAAACGTCATGCCGCTGCGCCCCAGTGCATCGGGACGTGGATACACAACGTATCGTTGAAGGTCTTCACGTTGTATTTTACGAAGAGCGAATCCAAAAAGATCACCTGTCACTGCTTCAAGGTGAGCAAATCGGTAGCTGCCTCGCATCAGATTCGTCATTTTGTACGGGAGCAGGAGTGTATGTTGGAACCATGGAAAAAGCAATTTACTATAGCTGAGTTTGCGCCCTGTTCCTTCATGTATCCATGTTTCTCTCATTAACAGCCATGGCAGCGGTACTGGTGAGCGATGCTTGATCTCCACGACTATAGTCAAGTCATCACCAGCAAGAAAGACATCGCCAGACATATGGCGATTCAAGAGCAAGCCTCTCAAAGCAAAGACATAAAACAAACCCGCCTGAATCCAGATCAACGATAAACAGATCCCTAGATACCACGCGGCAACTCCGCCTTGACGATACGCCAAAACGATGGATACTACACACCCGATAAACAATAGCGTCGTTTTTCCCCAGCTTTTCATTGGATGGCCCCCTACTTCGCCGCTACGTAACGAAGAACTGGTGTTTGCATGCCATCTAGTAAGCCTTTAAGAATCGTTTCGGCCGAACGCCCCATCATCCGAGCATCCGAAGTTAGAATAAGTCGATGCGCCCAAACAGGCAGCGCCAAATCTTTAATATCATCGGGAACGACAAAGCTTCTTCCCTTGACGTAAGCTGCCGTTTGGGCAGCACGCATCAAGGCATAGGACGCTCGCGGACTTGCTCCGATATAGAAGTCAGCATGATCTCGCGTGGCTAACGCTAATCGAACGATGAAATCCTTTAACGTGTTATCCACATGGATCATCGCGGCTTCTTTCTGCAATTGGACAAACTCATCCTGAACAATCACAGGCTTTAAGTGATCTACAGGGTGACGGTCCTGCAGCCGGTCTAGCATCAGGATCTCTTGATCTTGGGAAGGGTAACCGAGCGAAAGCTTCATCATAAAACGATCCATCTGCGCTTCCGGCAGCGCATACGTACCTTCGTAATCCATCGGATTTTGCGTTGCGATGATGACAAAAGGCTTCGGCAGCTCATAGCCAATGCCGTCAATCGTCACCCGTTTCTCTTCCATCGCTTCAAGGAAAGCAGACTGCGTCTTCGGAGAAGTCCGGTTACATTCGTCCGCAAGGACAACTGAGGTCATCAAAGGACCAGGACGAAACTCAAACTCATTGCTTTTCACATTAAAAACGGAAACGCCTGTTACATCGGAAGGAAGCAGATCCGGCGTACATTGAATTCTCTTAAACTCGCAACCGATCGTTTTCGCCAAGGCGCGTGCCAGCATCGTTTTGCCTACACCGGGAACGTCCTCTAGTAAAACATGTCCGCCGCTTAACATCGCGATAAACGCTCTCTCTATCGTCTCTCTTTTGCCAACTATCACTTTCTCTACGTTCATGATCATCCGTTCCACTAGAGGCTGCGGTTGATCGAATATTCGGGTTTTCGATGACATGGACAAGAAGCCTCCTTTATAAGGGTATGCTTCTAGTTTTTCCAGCTCTCTACTCTTTTAGACATTACCAACCCATGGCAAATAGAGAGTTTTGAAGAATCGCATCATTTTCTTTGAAAAAATAGAGTGGACGAAGCGCCATGGTGATTTGCCGGCTATCTCTGGACATGACCGCATCCGTAATCCGACCGCCTAGCGAATCTATCGTTTTGCGTAAAGGCACGATAATTTGACTATCTTGCATCGTCATATCGGCGAGCGAATAGGCAGCTGTTTGTTTACCTAAGGTGAATAAGCTTATTCTTCGATCAGTAAGATCATAGTACATATCGTAGATCCCATAATGAGCAACGGCTGTTTTGGAAGCTGCCTGCCACTCCACGTTCCCGCCCATCTTCTCGATCAGATAGCGCAACGACAACTCGATCCGATTGGCGCGCAGCTTATAAGCGGAGGGCTCAATCGTTAAAGCATTGCTTCCAAACACCTTTATCTGCAGAGGCAGCGCGTCTTCTTGTGCCTGTATGCGGGCGGCTTCCTCATCCGCTTTGGCCTTGGCTTCCGCCTCGGTCTGCGCTTTCTGAGCTTCCAGTTCTTCCGCTTCACGTTTCGCAATCTCAGCAGGGCTTGGATGAGCCGTCGCATACTGCTGCGTTTGGTTCAGCAGCCCTTGGAATTGCTTCAAGCTCATACTCCGCGACCATTTCGTCTTCGTGACTCCGAATTGTTTGGGCTTCACCTGCGGAGTCAATGTGGCGAACGCATAGCCTAGCTTTTTATAATAGCTAATCACTTGGGGCAATACCTCAACGGAAGACGCGTGACCCGTACCATCATGAAATAAAATATTGATCTCATGTTCAAGCGGCGAAGCCTTCACGGTTTGCCAGATTTCATTCACGGGTACATTCGCTCGGCTTGAATCACCGCTGTCTACGTTCCAATCCTCCATGATATAGCCAGCTTGATCCATCAAATAATAGTAGTAAGCATCGAAATTCGTCGCTGTCCCTCCTGGTGCACGAACTAACTGCGGTCTGATCCCCGCTATATCTGAAATGATGTTTTCACTGCGTTGAATTTGATCCCAGAAGGTTTGAAAATCACCATAAAGCTCTTTATATACATGATTATAGGTATGATTGCCAACCGCATGACCATCTTTCACGATTCTCTTGAGTTCAGCCGGATGCGCTTTCGCTTGCTCCCCTAGTACGAAGAATGTAGCCTTAATGCCTTCTTTATCTAAAATATCCAACACCTGATTCGTCAGCTTACTCGGACCATCATCAAACGTTAGATACACGGTGGGCTGCTCGGGGGTTTCGTAAGTTCCTTCACTCTTCACTCGCTTCCCTGCTGAAAGCTGCTGATACACCTCTTGCCCCGCTTGGTCACCATCACTCTCTGCTGCTTTGGCTGGCAACATACCTACCAAAAGTGAAACTAGTAAAACGACAACCATAGTAAGTTGATTCCTTAGCCGCCCATTTCTAGGAGATTGTACTCGTAAGCGCATCCGATGATCCCTCCGCATGTTCTATCATTTTGACATCTGATAGATTATATGGAGGCAGGCGTGAGAGTATGACACAAAAAAACGATCCTCCTCAGCCTTGAGAAGAATCGTTTCACGCTGTGTATTTAATGCCATTAAGCATCCTAGGAAAGGGACTTACTCTCCTTTTGTGAAGCCGTATAGAACAAGGACCGACTGCCAATGAGACCCACCAAACTCACGAGTAGCAGTATGCCCAGCAATAAAATCGCGGACCTAGCCCCTTGAAAGGAAACGATTTGTGTGCAAACCGCGATAAGCAGAACACGCATCCCCATCCCCACGGTGTTGAAAAAACTATTCACACGACCGATCAGATGATTCGGAACCATTTCCATCAGAATCGTGTTCCGCGCGACGCGACTCCCTGCATTTCCCCAACCATTTAATGTTTTGAATACTAGAAAGATAGAAACGATGGGAAATGAGTAAAAGAACACAATCGATAGGCTAAACATCAAAAATGATAGAATCGTTGTCGCATAAGCGCCTAATCGCTTCATGATGAGCGGGATTGTTAAACCTGCAACGACCGCCCCTATCGCGAAGATCATATCCGCCGCCCCAAGAACATTTGCTCCGCCATGGAGGACACTTGTGATGTAGACTGGGTACAGGTAATTGCCCACCATAACACAGAGAAATGGCATGAGCGCGCATAGGAAAAATAGAACCAACAGCGGCCTTGTTCGCAAATACGTGTAGCCCTCTTTGAAATTCGCCCACATGGAAACGGCGCCCGTTGCCGTAACTGACTTATTCTTCATATAAGGAATGAGCAGAAATAGACCGAACCCTAAGAAGTAGGTCATCGCATCTGCTAAGAGAATCCACGCAAAATCGATATGATCGATAAGCAGACTCGCCATCCCCCCTGCGATCATGGAGGTCGATTGATTTTGAACCTCAAGAATAGCGTTTAACGTCTTGTATTGCTCCTTGGAGAAGATCTCCTGGGTGAACGCGAACTGCGTTGGAAAATGAACATTATAGTAGAGTGAGCCGCTGAAATAGATGACAATCAATTGCCACGTTTCAAAATGACCCGTTAATAGCCCCCATAACGCAAATAGGAGCGTTACACCGCCACCGATAATTTCGCTGCCCAGCAGCATTTTTTTGCGGGAGATACGGTCAATATACGCGCCAATATGCGGCGATAGCAGGAATAGAATGATCGTAGAAGCAAGTGTCGCGTATCCGTATATTTCACTCCCCCCAGCCCGGTTTACCAGTAACCAAGGTACCCCGATCATCGTAATCCCGGAACCTATGGAGGAGAGGATATTCGCGATCATTAGAAAGGTCATTCGTCTGTCTTTAAGCATGAGCCACATGATGTTATTGCCTCCGATGTCTATAAGTGTGAAGCAGGATTTGAGGCTAAGCCATTTCCATCACAGCATCCAACACGGATTGCACATGATTCTTAATCCTCACTTTACTCCATTCTTTCACGATATAGCCTTTCTCGTTGATCAGAAATGTCGATCGAATAATGCCCATATACTCGCGTCCGTATAGCTTTTTCATCGCCCATACGCCATACTTCTCTGCGACTTTATGCTCCGTGTCCGAGAGCAACAGGAACGGCAGTTCATACTTCGCAATAAATTTATCATGCGCCTTCAGCTCGTCTGGGCTAATGCCAATCACTTCTACCCCTAATTCTGCAAACTTCCCATTATAGTCACGGAAATCGCAAGATTCCTGTGTGCAGGTTGGCGTATTGTCCTGCGGGTAAAAGTAAATGACGACTTTGCGCCCTTTGTAATCGGCTAAAGAAACTTTCTTTCCGTTCGAGGCAGGCAGCGAAAAGGATGGTGCCTTCCGCTTACTTACTGCCGGTTCATTCAATTTAGTCAATGATGCTCTCTCCTCTTGCTATCCAGCTATGATATTCATTTATTATGCGACATTCGCTGGATGACATCAAACGAAAAAAGCTGCTACGAATCATAAAGACTTCGTGAGCAGCTTATCAAACATACAAGATGAAGACTAGGATTCCACTGAACCCGCTTCGAGGTGTCGCAATTTATCTGGATTAACGACGAGATAGAAGGCTTGGATCTGTCCGCCTTCTACTTGGAAGGTCAGCACATTATGCGGTTGATCGTTCACATAGGCGACAATACCCAGTTGCTCATTCACATTAGCCAATGCGTAATGGTAGCCTTCCGGCACCTTCGCCAAAACGCCCGCCAAGAACATGGCGATGCGCTCTGCTCCCTCGATCGGCTTAATCGCGGCTTTGACTTTGCCGCCGCCATCGGAATACAGGATCGCATCGGACTTCACGATGCTTAACAGTTGCGCCATGTTTCCTGAGGTTAGCGCATGAACGAATTGTTCAACGACAGCAGCCGTTTGTTCTTTGAGTGGCTGCTTGATCTTCGTGTTCCGTTCGCTGTCCTGCCCAGACGAGGGGCTGATCGCCTGCTTCGCCCGGCGGAAAATCTGCCGGCAGTTCGTGCTGCTTTTGCCCACAATCTCGGCGATTTCTTCGTAGTCGTATTGCAGAACCTCCCGCAGCAGGAATACAGCCCGCTCTACCCACGACAGCTGCTGCAGGAGCAGAAGATAGGCGGTGGACAGCGATTCTTTATGTGTCAATGCGAGGTCAGGTGGGATTGGATGTTCTTCACTCGTCAACAATGGCTCAGGGAGCCAAGGACCGACGTAGACCTCTCGCTTTTTACTGGCGGAGCGTAAGTGATCGATGCAGCGGTTGGTTACGATTTTGCACAGGTACGCCTTGGGATTGTGAACATGGTCCAGATTGGTTCCACTGGCATACAGAAAGGCCTCCTGAACAATATCTTCCGCATCCATCACACTTCCCAGCATGCGATACGCCAAAGAGAACATCAATGGTTTATAGGACAGATAGCGCTGCATGGCAGTTTCCATTTCTGCTCCAGTGATCTCTATCTCCATCTGGCACACCTCCCTTTCGTTACGCTAATTCTAATAGTAAGCCAATTAGGATTGTTTTAAAATAGCTTGGGCCGCACGCCTAGCGCTTGCTGCTGAAGCATCCGCGAGCATTTCGCCATGACTTGCCCAATCGCCAGCTACATACAAACCACGAATGCCCGCAACAACTGGTCCTGTCATGAGCTTGCTTTTGCCTTTATGAAGCGTATCGTGCGCCACCGTTATATTCGGTAGAAACTGTCTGGCTACCACTTCTTGTTCCCAGCCAGGATGCAAGGTATTCATGACAGCGGTCAGCATCTCTTCATCAGCCTTCGGGTTGTGTTCCCCAGGTCCATTATACTTCATCAAATGAACAACCAACGTACCGTCATCGCTTAGCTTGGCATTCAGAGTGTGATGCGAGAAATAGATTGGCTGATCCAACGCCAGGGCAAAATCCCGTCCGGGAACGGGAAGCTTCCTCAACCCTAAATCAAGGCAGGCAGCTTTCGCCGGGCGAGCCTCCTCCTTCCACTGCTTGAGGATCGTTTGCTCCGCATTGGGAACCAGCTTATAGGTCTCGCTTGGGGAAGCGGTGCTGATGACATGTGATACGACAAGCTGTTGATCATTGGCTAGTAGAAGTCCTTTCACCTGACCATGGGCATGCACGATTTCTTTCACGTCCACGCCGCTGAGGATGTGAACCCCTGCACGTGCCGCTTTCTCTTGTAGCTGATCAATGAGCGTCTGCCAGCCTCCATGGAGATAGAGCACGCCTTTCAGCGCGCGTTGTACCTGTGCGAGCACAGGGGTAGCAAGCTGATGATCCGTATCGTGTCCATAGGTAGCCGTACGGCACAAGCCGTAAAAAATATGGCGGACCATCGGATCAGGGATCTCTCGTTCTGCCCATTCTCTCAGTGATGCAGCACCGGCCTGGTTCGCGTCCATTTTCGACAACCGCATAACGAGTCGCAGCAGTCCGAGCTTTCCTGACCACGAGAGCAGCTTCGATGTAAGCATGGTCAGCGCCGTTGCTGGCATCGGGACAAGCTTATTGTTCCAAAGCGCGCTTGCTTTAGATGGCGGTGCACACCCTTCGATGCGAATGCCTAACTCCTGCAGAATGCGGTAGGCCGCTCCAGCACGGTATAGCGCATGTCCGCCTAGATTGAATAACACGCCGTTTTTCTTGTTCGTCATCGCCCTGCCGCCTAAGCGTCCCGCTCTCTCCAGCAGCACGACTTGCTTCCCGCCTTGGGCTACTTCAATCGCCGCAATTAATCCTGCTAAGCCTCCACCGATAACGGCTGTATCGTATTTCGTCATGTGTCTCATCCTCCGTTTCGCTTTTACATCTATATGGCGAAATAGGCAGGTGTTTTGTGACAAAAAAAATAATCCACAGATGAATTTCTGTGGATATCTTAGCTTGTGGATATGTTAATATGGAAGTTAAAAGTTATACACACCAGGGACTTTATGCCCTGTGGACTTGTGGGTAACTTTGTGGATAACAGTGGATAACACCTATAGGGCGCGTGTAAGAGCGGACGGGCCTCTGTTTACTTTTGTAATTATTCCCTACTGGTCGGAGATATCGACTTACTCGCCTCTAACGTAACGCCTTTATTCAACCGCACAGCTTCCTTCCAATAGTAGCCCGCAATTGCAATATCGAAGATGCCTAAGCCCATCGGATTAAAATAAATCGGCTCCTTCGCTTCCACACCAGCCAGATGATCGCGCAGCACCACGTCCGCTAACGTACGAACATCCGTCTCCTGTAGGTTATACAGCAGATGCAGCTGCTCAATGTCCGTTTGCTCTCGGCACACCTCACGCCAATCATCCACGATGATGGTTGTTACAGCCGATACGCTTTCAGGCTTATAATCTCTGAGCGATACGTTGAGCAGCAGTGCCCCCGGAGGCGGAGCCTCATCGATGTAACGCTCTGCCGACACCGTGCAGGTCATTATGACATTGGCCTCCTGATAGCCCTGCCGCCAATCGCTCACAGCCAGCGTCTTCCCCCGAACTGATGCAGGAATTGTGTTGGTGTTCACACCTTTGAGGTCAAATATCCGAACCTGTTGAATACGCTCACCAAACAAGGCGATGCACATATCCAAATGCAACCGGCCAATCGGCCCCCACCCGATGAGGTGGATGCTTAAATCGGCTGGCTGCCTGGCTGACACGTACTGTTTCAACATGACACCGCTCACCGCTGCTGTGCGCAAGCCATTTAGCAATCCACTGTGGATAAATGCAATTGGCTCACCTGTCGAAGGTTTGTTCAAAATCAACGTATTATGAGCCCGTGGCAGTCCTACAAGGCTATTGTTAGGGTAACTGGCAATCCATTTAATCCCTGCCAAATTGATGGTTCCGCCTACATAAGCAGGCATGGCAATGATCCGGTTCTTGGGGTCGCCAAAGCGTAAGTAGGGCTTCAACGGATGAACGCAGTCACCGCTGTCTCCTATCACAACAACATCTTGAATGATGTCCGTTAACTTCGTCCAATCGATACCGATCTCTCGGATATGGTCATCCTGTACATACAACATCCCGCTAGTCTCCCATGCTAGTTACTCGGTGTGTACCCGATTTCTTGCGCAACCCATACGTCATTGTACACCGTGTTCAAATATCGTTCGCCTCGATCTGGCAAAATCGCTGCGCAAATCGCGCCCGGCGGAATCTCTTTGCTAAGCCTGCGTATCGCTGAAATAACGCCGCCTGAGGAGGCGCCCGCCAGTATGGCTTCTTCACGCACTAACGCGCGGCAGCCCTCGACGCAATCCTTGTCGGATACGTACATGACCAAGTCCGCCACATCATGGCGATGCAAGCCAGGCGTGATGCCTGCGCCAAGTCCAGGGAATCTACGCGATCCTTTTTCCCCGCCAAAAATCACACTGCCTTCGGCATCCACCGCAACGATCTGCGTTGCCCATCCTTGACTGCGGATGTATTCCATACAGCCACGAATCGTTCCACACGAGCTGACGCCGCAAAATAAATAGTCGATCTCGCCCAGCTTCTCGCCAATTTCCCGCATCGTCGTCTCTCTATGCGCCAGCGCGTTGTCTGGACTCCCGTATTGATTGGTCCAATAGGCATTCGGGATTTGTCTCACGAGCTCCGCTACTCGCCGAATCCGCGCCGGCAGGAACTCGCCCGTCGCCTCATCCGGCTCCGTAACCAGATCGATTTCGCCGTGAAAGCTGCGAATAATTTGCAGATGCTGCTGTGTCGTTCGCGGATCGACCACACAGATGAATCGGAGCCCGAGATAACGGCAGAACTGCGCGAGACTAATCGCCAAATTGCCGGAGCTAGACTCCACGATGACACTCTCGCTCGTCACCTCGCCACGGCGAATCGCCTCCCGCAGCATAAACAACGCCGGCCGATCCTTCGCGCTGCCGCCCGGGTTCATCCATTCCATTTTGCCATAGACGTCAAAAGGTTGATCCTTAAACAAACGCGATAGTCGAATAAGCGGCGTCCGTCCGGTGGCCCCCACAATTCCTCCTTCAAGTTCCATGCGCTTTCCTCCTTTACGTGTAAAAAATCTTTTTATTTTTCACGGAGGTGCGGTTCTGTGAATCCTCAAAGGTGCCCCCGATAACTTGAATGCCATCTAAAAGCCGGGCTTTAATCATCATGCCGATCGCTGGAATGCAGCTCTCCACGTCTGCGCGAATGCTGGTTAGAACTTCTGGCGTTGCCTGTGAGCTATAGACATGCACCGTAAGGGCGTTCTCAGCCACTTGGACCCGAACACTCGCTTCCTCAAGGTAACGGTATACGATATCTTCGATGTCATAGATGCTGATTTTCTCACCATGCTTCAGATCAGGCCCAATGCGCTTCACAATACTTTGAAAGCTTTGTGTCGGGATGCCGTCCACGGAGATGGTTCTTAAATCCCGCACCACATCGTATGTGACGTAACGCAGTGCCGGGAACGAATCTCGCACAGTAGATGTGAGGACCAATACTTGCTCCAGCTCATCCGGCAGCGGCTCCATATCTGTACCCAACAACTCTGCAGGAATCCCCTCTGCCACGATGCCCTCTGTAAACAAATACCTACTATGCTCGTGGGAAAAGTAAGCAATCGTTCCGATCTCAATGGAGCCATACGTATCCGTGACACGTGTTTCCGGGATGCTCAGCCTCTCGGCAACGCGCTTCCGCCACCCAGGCGAAGCAATTTCCCCCACCAGAATGATATGCTGAATGCCATATTCAGTGGGTTTCTCGGAAGCGTGCAGGATCCGATCCAAAATCGACGGCATCGTATACAACACTTCGGGCCTGAAACTCTTCAGACGTTCGACATGCTCTTCAATAGGAAGCCGAAAGGATACGGATTCAACCTCCATCCCCAGCTGACGAAAGACATCAACGGCCGTAGCCTCCGCATGTCCTGTACCCATATCCGCCATCGCGGTTAGGTACCTCGTTTCATCTAGGATTTTGCGAAAAACATCCAGCTTTATGCGCAAATACGCTTCCTCATTTGATGGTGAATAATAAATCGTCTTTCGCCGCTTCGAACTGGTACCGGATGTCTGATACCGATTCATGTCCGCAGCCTGAGCGAAGGGATTCGCATCCGTGTAATAGAATGTTTCCAACATCGACGCGGTCACTAGCGGCAACGGAGCCAACACGTCAGCGCCCGCTCCATCCGGCCAATCCCTCACATTTCCTTCTGACCAAATCCAAGGAAATTGCCGCTTCATCACTTGAATCGTTTCTTTGATGTGCCTGTGCATGGACGTGCAGCTCCTCCTCTCCGAGCACTCTTATCATGTATATGAATCCTCTATACACTTGACTACTGCCTACTCCTTATCCTATGCGCCCATCCTGCCCATCGTTCACTATTCCTGAACCTTGCCCGAGGAACATCACAGAATCTATCCTCACCCGCCCCCTTGCGTGCTCATATCATAAGGAAACGTCATCTCTAGTAGAGAAAGGATCGTACCCATGACCAGTTCACGGAAGGCCATTTCAAGCAAATTAATTAAAACAGACGTTACGCTTCGAGATCCGAAGCTGCGCAAATATGTACCGATTACGCACCCTTTTGATCTTAAAAGGTTACAAGACATGCTCGCCAAGCACGGCATGGTCTATGTCAAACCCGATGCGGGCTCCCTCGGGATCGGCGTCATGCGCGTCGAGGCCAAAGGCGGCGCTTACCGCTATCAAAGCGGGACTCGCGTCTATCGTTTTTCTTCATTTGATAAGCTGTACCAGTCGCTGCTCCTTCGCTGCGGCACCAAGCGCTATCTCATTCAGAAGGGTATCCACGTTCTCAAACACGAGGGAAATCCCTACGATTTCCGGGTCATGATTCAGCGCAGCCCCACTGGCAAATGGGTATGCACCGGCACCGCGGCCCGGGTCGCTCATCCGCAGAAGGCCGTGACTAATGGCAGCCAAGGCGGTACAATTTACAGTCCCTACGACCTTCTAGCCCCCAAGATTGGGCGTGAAGCCACGCTTTCTCTCTTGCGAAAAATGGAGACCATCGCTTATTTGACCTCCGTTCAATTCGGCCGCGCGTATCCAGCTATGGATGAGCTCGGGCTCGATATCGCCGTCGACCATAAGCTGCGGCCATGGATTCTCGAGGTCAACACACGGCCCGACCCCTGCCCTTTCACCAAGCTGGAGGATCAGTCGATCATCCGCAAAATCATCCGCTACGGCCGGGCTAATGGCCGGAAGTATGATTTGACGTGTTCGAAGGCGAAGAAGGCGCCGAAGTGAGTTAGGCAAGGTGCGGGGACGACGTATATGGCGAGGGGGAAGTTGAGCTCATGGGCAGAATCGTTGCTCGGAGTGAGGGTGACGTTGAGCGCATGGGTGGAGACGACGTACAGGACGAAGGACGGCAGCGCCGCCCTCTAACATCAAGATCTAGAAAAAGATGCGAATCTGCATCCTTTTCCTCAAGGAAATCCATATTTTAGTAGAAAGATACAAATGTGCATGAATGTACACCAGATTTGCCCTTTTATAGATATTCACTAAAAAAGGATGTATTTTCGCAGGTATTCCTCGGGATTCGGCCCTTTCCCCCTAATAAAAATGTAATTTTACAGTTTTATGCTTGAACTTGATCTTTCGTGGGTATTCAATAAAATACATTCCTTATTTGCAGCGCAAAAAAGCCGTCCCACAAGGTCCACTTGCAACCTTGGAGACGGCTCCAACTTATGATCCGGCGCCGCGGTATCTTTTGACACCAAAATTCCAGATCGTAATGCCTAGTACAAAAAACACGATGCCAACCACCGGTGTTAGCAGGGCGAACCATTTCCAGTTATCCGGATCGATGAAATACGCTGCTGGATAGAAGCCAACGAACGCAAACGGTAGAATCCATGTCAGAATACTCTTTAACAACTTATTATAAATCGTCGCCGGGTAGCGCCCATAGTTCTGAATGTTCCAGATCAACGGCAGGATGCCTGTCGGTGCGTCTGAGAAGAAAGCTGATGCCGTTAGCGAAATGTATACACCTGCATAAATCAGGATCGAGCCTATCACCATGACAATGAAGATCAGCGGATCATGCCAGTGGAACGGCAGGTCGAGCTTGACCCAGGAATAGATCATCACGACCAATCCTGCCAACGCGCTGAACATGGAAGCCGGGTCGAGATTCTCGAGCATGAGCTGCCACAGATTATACGCAGGCCGCGTCAGGATACGGTCCATTTCGCCTTTGATGATATAACGCTCGCTAAATCCCCATAAATTAAAAAAGGAAATAAATATACCATACGGGATCATAAAATATCCGTAGATGAACAAAATTTGTTCTTGATTCCAGCCGCCGAGCGATTGCGTTTGCAGAAAGACGACAAGAATGAAGAATAGGTTCAAGCCATTGAACAACAAGTCGGACAACACTTCAATCCAGAAATCGGATCGGTAGGTGAGCCTTGTTTTCATGTAGTTTTTGAAATAGTCATAAACGAGGGTGATATAGAACATGCCCTACCCTCCCTGTACAAATAGACGTGTTTTGGATTTAACCCAAAGGGCATAGATCGGAATAATCAGGAGCAGGAACCATAGTACTTGTACGCCGAAATTTTGGAGTATCGCGCTGCCTGTAATTTTGCCAGTGAACACTGCACTTGGTAAGTAGGTGATCGCTTGAAAAGGAAGCCACTCCAAGATCGACTTCGACCATCCTGGGAAAAAGGAGATCGGGATAATGAGGCCCGAGAACAAGTCAACCGCCACGCGCTTCATGCGCATGAGGCCTTCATTATTTTCCAAGAAAAAGGCGAACAAGCCTGTGATTATATTCAACTGCGTATTGATCAGGAAACTAAAGAACAGCATGACTAAGTAAGTGACCCACAAGCTTGGATCGGTTGGGAACTTAATTGGCAGCAGCAGCCAGATAAAGACCATACCCGGTGTGGTGAACAGGAACAATCGGAAAATACCTTCACCTAAGCCCTGCATCATTTTCACAAAAATATAGTTGTACGGCCGGATGAATTGAATCGCAACGCTGCCATCCCTAATCTCATTGGCAATTTCTCGATCTAAATTGTTAAAGTAAAAGGCGCGGCCCATCCAAGAAATCGCCACATAGGTCGTCATTTGCCCTAGTGTAAGGCCGCCAATAACGGCTTGGTCACCATAAATCGCTTTATAGACGAAGTAGTAGGAACCGATATTCAGGGCGTAGATCAGAATTCCGCTGTAATAATTCACCCGGTAGGCGAGCATCATGAGAAATCTCATTCGGATTACTTCTATATAAGCACTAAACATGGGTCGTGACTCCCTCAGGCTGCGGGATGTCCAAACGCTTCACTTCGGCTGAGCCGGATTTATAAATTTCACGCACGATATCGTCAGTATTCGTTTCGTTGATCTTAATATCCTGAATTTGCAGGACACCTACGACGCGGCTTAACACATCCGAGATGTTTGCTCTTTCGTATGGGATGAACACTTTGGCCGAAAGCTCGTTCTCAAGCTGCCAAGCGACATCCAAACCTGAGGTTAACTCTTGCAGGCGTGCCAAGGTGGTCGGATGCTCGAACTGAAGCACAACTTCTTTTCCCTTGCCCCATCTGGCTTTCAGCTCTTCCAAGCCACCGTCATAAATAATTCGGCCGTCATCTAGCATAATAACACGGGAGCATAATGCTTCGATGTCTTGCAGATCGTGCGTCGTTAGCAAGATGGTCGTTTCATACCGTTGATTCAGCGATTTCAGGAATTCACGAATTTCGGTTTTGACAATAATATCGAGGCCGATCGTCGGCTCGTCTAAGAACAAGATCTTCGGGTTGTGAATGAGCGATGCCGCCAACTCACAGCGCATCCGCTGACCCAAGCTCAGCTTGCGGACAGGTCGTGTAAGTAGATCGGATAGTTGAAGGCGATCAACGAGCTCGTCGAGGCGCTTTCGGTAATCGGCATCTGAAACGCGGTACACCTTTTTCAATAGTTGAAAGGATTCAACAACACCAATGTCCCACCACAGCTGGCTGCGTTGGCCGAACACCACACCGATCTCAGCAACGAATTTCTCACGTTCTTTGAAAGGCACATAGCCGTTCACCATGAGATGGCCCGATGTCGGTACGAGAATACCCGTAAGCATCTTGATCGTAGTTGACTTCCCAGCTCCATTTTCACCAATATATCCACAAATTTCGCCCTTTGGAATCTGGAAGGAGATGTCCTTCACGGCTGTGATTTGCTTATACTCTCGTTTGAATAAATCTTGTACGGCTCCCTTTAAGCCTCCGCGGCTTTGTTGCACTTGGAATTCTTTGCGAAGCATTTGTACATCTATTGCTAACATGCGTCTTTCCCCCTGACTTTGTCGTCTCGGTTACAGATTACAGATTACGGCAACATTCGTCATAACTTGCTATCGAAGTTTCGTAGCATCTATAATATGGATCATAATGGTGTTTCTTACCACATAAGAAAGTTTAACTTTTCGGTTCCCAAAAACGTCTTTCTAACAACCAACCTATAACATGCTCATGATACAGTAATTCTGTAAGAAAAAAAAGTACAGATTAGAATTCCATTTTTTTCGCCTACTATTCCCCCATATTCACTTATGAAAGGAGCTTACATAGCATGAAAATCTTCAAACGATCTCTGCTCCTGATTGCCTTGCTTCTGTTGGTGGTCGCTGGCTATTATTCCTATGCGTTCTATAGCTTTGCCAATAATATTTCACACAAATCGGACAATGTGGATGGGAAAGGCAGCGGCAGTGCTTCCTTAATTCCCAATACCGTGAAGGAAAAAGGGGATAAGTACACCCCGCCCAAATGGGAAGGCAAGCAGCGCGTGAACATTTTGATCTTAGGCGGAGATTCGCGTGGGATGGTGAAAAATGAGCTGCCGCGTTCGGATAGTATTATGCTCGCCTCGATCGATCCTGTGACGAAGAAAGCTTATCTGTTCTCCATTCTGCGGGATACCTATGTGAAAATCCCTGGCGAAGGCGACGATCGCATTAATACCGCAATTACGACGGGCGGCCCGAATTTGGCTATGAAAACCGTCAGTGATTTGCTTGGCATTCCGGTCCAATATTATGTCTACACCGATTTCAAAGGGTTCATCGCCCTCATTGATGCTGTCGGCGGCATCGATATCGATGTCGAGAAGGATATGAAGTATACCGACTCCGAGGACGACCATGTGTATGATATTAATTTGAAAAAGGGACAGCAGCACTTGGACGGCAAAACGGCCCTCCAATACGTTCGCTTCCGTCATGATGCCTTATCCGATTTCTCCCGAACAGAGCGACAACGGAAGTTCCTAACGGCTGTAGCGAGTAAAATGCAGTCCACCTCTTCCTTGATCAAACTGCCGCGCATTCTGAATGCGATCGATCCGTATATTGATACGAATCTCAGCGTTACGGACATGCTCAAGCTCGGAACGCTTGGCTATGAAGCTAAGGCGGATGGCATTATCTCATCGCAGCTGCCACCCTCTGATCTTCTTGTAGAGAAGAATATCCGCGGTGCATCCGTGATTACGGCGGATAAAGCAGATCTTCAGAAATATGTGAAAGACTTGTTCGCAGGCACCGCGGACGCCGATACAGGTCCTACGAAGCCTTCAACCAAGCCGAGTCCCACACCGACGCCGAAGGCGACTGGGAAGACCGCCAAGTAAATCGGTAGAAAGTATGAATACTTACGAACGGATAATAAGAGTGGGTATCCACTCTTATTTTTTGTATGAGTGCTGATTCACTCGGTGCGGCGGATTTCGAAATAGAATAATCGCGAGCGACTCCGCTATTTGCAACAGAATAGCCAATTTGCGATCAATGCGGAACGTCAGTGCGCTATTTCCACCAGATTAGCTAATTTGCAACCGTAGCGGAACGTCAGTGCGCTATTTCCACCAGATTAGCCAATTTGCAACCGTAGCGGAACGTCAGTGCGCTATTTCGCAGTTTTCGGTGGAAATTCACGTGTTTTCGTTGCAATAGTGGAACCACGTTCCGCAACTTCCCCAAAAAGCGGGAAACGTCATAAATAGCGCCCTCTCGTTCCCTTTCGATTGAGACTGCCACTGCCACACACTCGTCATGAATTCTCTATCAAATTCAAAAACCACAAAAACTACTACATATAAAAGGAATGATACGCTCATGGAACGCAAGCAATCCGAAGTACTTTACCAAGAAGCACTAAAACACATCGTCGGTGGGGTCAACTCCCCATCCCGCTCATTCAAAGCTGTCGGCGGCGGCGCCCCCGTCTTCATGAAGCGTGCGCAAGGCGCGCACTTCTGGGATGTAGACGGGAATCGCTTCATTGACTACCTCGCCGCCTACGGTCCCATCATTACCGGTCACGCGCATCCGCACGTGACCGAAGCGATCTGCCGCGCCGCACAGAACGGCACGCTGTACGGCACCCCGACCGAACTCGAGATCGAGTTCGCCAAGATGCTGAAGTCGGCGATTCCCTCGCTCGACAAAGTGCGCTTCGTCAACTCCGGAACCGAGGCCGTGATGACGACGATCCGCGTGGCGCGCGCGTTCACGAAGCGCACCAAGATCATTAAGTTCGCCGGGTGCTACCACGGCCACTCGGATCTCGTGCTCGTAGCGGCCGGCTCCGGGCCGTCCACACTGGGCATACCGGACAGCGCAGGCGTGCCGGCGAGCATCGCACAAGAGGTCATCACCGTGCCGTTCAATGACATTCCGGCACTTGAAACCGCGCTTGCGCGTTGGGGTGAAGACGTTGCCGCGGTGATGGTGGAGCCCATCGTCGGCAACTTCGGCATGGTCATGCCCCATGCCGGTTACCTCGAGCAGCTCTGCGCAGCTGCTCGCAAGCACGGCGCCCTCGTCATCTACGACGAGGTCATCACGGCGTTCCGCTTCCATTATGGAGCGGCACAGACCTATGAAGGCCTCCCTATCGTAGAGGGAGGCCCTACCGAGGCGGCGGCGCGCTTCGCTGCCGTCGAACCGGACCTGACGGCCCTCGGCAAAGTGATCGGCGGCGGGCTGCCGATCGGGGCCTACGGGGGCCGCAAGGCTGTGATGGAGCAGGTCGCTCCGCTCGGACCTGCGTATCAAGCCGGCACGATGGCGGGGAACCCCGCCTCCATCTCGGCCGGCATCGCCTGCTTGGAGGTGCTCCAGCAGGCCGGCGTCTACGCCAAGCTCGAGCAGCTTGGCAAGACCCTCGCGGACGGCATCGCCTCATCCGCCGCCCGCCATGGCATCGCCCTCACGCTGAATCGCATCGGCGGCGCCTTCTCTACCCATTTTTGCGATCATCCGATCACCAACTTTGATGAAGCCCAAGATACCGATGGCGAACGCTTCGCTGATTTCTTCCGTCTCATGCTGGAGCAAGGCATCAACCTTGCCCCTTCCAAATATGAAGCTTGGTTCATGACGATCGCGCACACGGATGAAGACATTGCTCAGACACTCGAAGCCGCCGACCGTGCTTTCCAAATCATGAAAACACGCTAAACTGCAGCAAACCTAGAGCTCTCACATGACACTCGATGAGTCAAAAAGACTAGTTTTCATAGGAAAATCAACAGATATTTCTCGTTTCCAGCACTTCCCTGCCTACACCAGCTTGTCCCAGAAACGAACTATGATCCTCTCAGGATTATAGTTCGTTCGTCTTTCTACCCTTACATGAGTTGTAAGAATTGTGCTTTTATTCACCTGTATACAAAAAAGGTAACGCTTACATTTACGATTTCGGTCTGCAAGTATTGTCGGATGAACTTTTTCATGCTATTCTAAGATTACTTTTACCCTTTTAGCGAAATCGCTTGTTTTCACAGTATTTTCCTAGAAACTTAGGGCATGATTTACAAATACTGCATGGTTTTTTGTGTGTGATGCCTTACTTTCCTACGAGTCGATTTATGCCGTATTTTAAGAGACTAATCTCCAGCAAATTGGCATGATATTCAGTTAAATTGCATTTTTATACACGATTATGCATATTTCGGATTTAGCCCACATTGTGGATTTGTCCCGGAAATAGGATAGCTAGCAGGCTCGACCGTGCCAAAATGCAAGAAGCGCGAGAAAACCTTAATCGAGGCTATTCACAGATGAGCGACCGCGTTTACATGGTGGTTTTATCGCCAATAGGAAAGCTGTTTTCGGGAACCGAAAACTTGTACTTTCCGATGTGGAAAGTAAGAGGAGTTTAATTATGTATGGGGGGTGACGGTCAGGCGACTGACCAGAGCAAATGAATGAAATTATGCGTAATGAAGGCCGTTTTCAAGATCTACTAGGAACTGAACACGACAGCTGCGGTATTATTTGTATTATTGAAAAGAATGGTCATCCTTCCCGAGATAACATCCAAAAAACGATTGATGCACTAGTTAAAATGGAACATCGTTCTGGATTTATCAATGGTGAAGGCGATGGTTGCGGTATTCTAACAGATATTCCACGTGCTCTCTGGGAAAAGAAATTAACAGACGCGGGTCTGGACAGCAAACTTGCTTATGACAACCGTTTTTCTGTTGGACACATCTTTGTTCCACGCAACCTGGACCTGACTGCTGCTGAGATTCAAAACGGCATTCGCGAGCTTTTTGCCTCCCATGATGTATCCATTATTCTCGAGCAAGAAAACCTTGTTGACAGCGGTTCGCTGGGCGCTAACGGTTTGCTCGATGAGCCAACATTTTGGCAAATTGCAGCGATCAGCAACAAAACAGAAGGTCAAGTTGCCGATCACCTTTATGAGCTGCATATTGCGATCGAAGATCGTTACAACGTACACGTTGCTACACTTAGCAATGTAACATCTGCTTACAAAGTACTAGGTGCTGCAAGCATCCTGCCTAAATATTTTAACGACTTGCGCGATCCGTTATTTGCATCCCAAGTAACGATTGGTCACAACCGTTATTCAACGAACACACTGTCTAGCTTCTTCCGCGTGCAGCCGTTCTCCCTTCTTGGACACAACGGTGAAATCAACACAGTCAAAAAACTTCGTCTTGAGGCTGACATGGTGGGCGTTCCACTCGTTAGCGGTGGATCTGACTCCCAAGACATGAATAGAACAATCGAAACATTCATTCATCGTTTTGGATTGTCCCTCTTTGAAGCCATGGAAATGGTTTTCCCTCCTATTATTAATGAAATGAAACAGTTCCGTCCGGAACTTCAAGATCTCTATGTCTACTACCGTCAAGTTTGGGGCCATTTTGCCCAAGGTCCTGCGGGGATTGTCTCCCGTTATGGCAACGAATGTATTTTCAGTGTTGATGCACTTGGTCTTCGTCCTGTATGGATGGTTGAAAGTGACACGTCTCTCTACTTCTCCTCTGAGCAAGGTGTTATCACGGTTGGCGAGATGGTTGCTGATCCGAAACCAATTGCACCAGGCGAAAAAGTGGGTGTTGTTCTTACACCTGGCGAACACATTCAAGTCATTCCTTACCATGAAGTACAAAGCTTGGTCTATGATCGCGTAAGCAAGCGCGTGAACTTTGGCGGTCTTCGCTCTTATTTGAACCCTGCTCCAACAAATACAGAAGCAGAACTTCATGAGAATGTTATAGCAACAGATCAAGTGTATAGTGCATTTGGCTGGGATCGTGACGGCATTTCACACATTGAAACAATGTCTGAAACTGGCGCTGAGCCGATTCGTTCATTGGGTCATGATTCACCGCATGCTGCTCTTGCATGGGAACGTCAGAACGTGCCTGACTTCATTAAAGAAAGTGTAGCCGTTGTAACGAATCCTGCTATCGACCGTGACCGTGAAATGGAGCATTTCTCCACACGTGTTATCGCTGGAGCTCGTCTTCCGGTATTTGCACAGGTAGATGCGAACCTTCGTCTTGAGCTTCTGGCTCCGCTTGTTCTTGAAGGAACGAACGGTGTAGGCAGCGAAGAGAACTTATCCCAACCGTCTTTGGAGCAATTACTTGCCCAATTCCGTGCACAAGGTGATAACAAAGTTGCTGTTCTATCCACAACATTCGCTAGAGGAACTTCTCTGCAAGATGGTTTGAACAAACTAGCAGCAGATGCAATCTCCGCAGCTCGTGATGGCGCCGTACTTCTCGTCTTGGACGATGCAGAAGCGCATCAGAACGACCGCTTGTGGCTAGATCCGCACCTTGTCGTTTCCAAAATTGACATCGCACTTCGTGCGGAGAAACTTGGTTTCGGCGACAACCTGCGCCGTCATGTTACGTTGATCCTTCGTTCAGCTGCTATTCGCAGCTTGCATGATATCGCGGTAGCTTGCGGACTTGGTGCAGATGTGATTTCACCTTACTTGCTCTTCGCTACAGCTTCTGACAAAGAAGGCAATGCAGCAGCAGCGCGTAAAGTGTACGCGGCTCTTACCAAAGGACTTGAGAAAGTCATTTCAACGATCGGAACACACGAACTTCGTGGGTACACACGTTTCTTCTCCTCCATCGGCTTCCACCCGGAAGTGTCCGAGGTGCTTGATATCGTGAACTACCTGGGTAGTGAAAAAGCAGGAACTGGCTTTGCACAGCTTGAAGCTGAGGCAGAAGCACGTTATGCAGATTTCACGAATGCCAAAGCGAAAGCAGCGAAGAACTTCCGTTTCTTCCAACGTATGTGGAAAGCACTAGGCGATGCTGCATCAGGAGCTGCTCCTTACAGCGACTACCGCGACAAGCTGCGTGAAGAAGAGAAAAAGAACCCGATCTCCATTCGCCACATTGCGGGCTTTAAAGCAATCAGCGATGGCCGTCAGCCACTTGACCCGTCACAAGTTGATATTTCCATTGGCGGTCATTCCTTGCCGATGTTGATTTCTTCGATGTCCTTCGGTTCACAAAACGAAACAGCTTTCCGTGCCTACGCTGAAGCCGGCGAACGTCTGAACATGGTTACCATGAACGGCGAGGGCGGAGAGATTAAAGATATGCTTGGCCGTTACAAAAAAACGCGCGGAGCGCAAGTCGCTTCCGGACGTTTCGGTGTGAACATCGAACTTGCTAACGCAGTTGCTTTCCTTGAGATCAAAATCGGTCAAGGGGCAAAGCCAGGTGAAGGCGGTCACTTACCAGGCTCCAAAGTTACAGCGAAAATCGCTGAAGCTCGTAACGCAACGATTGGTTCTGACTTGATTTCACCATCCAACAACCACGATATTTACTCGATCGAGGATTTGGCGCAAATCATTTCCGAGCTTAAAGAAGGCAGCGGACGTAAAGCCAAAATCATCGTAAAAATCCCAGTTGTTCCTGGTATCGGTACGATTGCAGTTGGTGTTGCTAAAGCTGGTGCTGACGTGATTACCCTTTCCGGTTTCGACGGCGGTACAGGTGCAGCTCGTATTCACTCCTTGACACACGTTGGTCTTCCTACTGAGATCGGTACGAAACTTGCTCACGTTGCTTTGATTGAAGCTGGTCTTCGTCACCGCGTTGAGCTGTGGTCCGATGGCGGTCTGAAATCAGGCGCTGACGTTGTTAAAATGGTTATGCTCGGTGCGAACCGTGCAGGTTTCGGTAGTATCGCCATGCAATCCATCGGTTGTACAACATGTCGTGGTTGTCATTTGGACACGTGTCACGTTGGTATCGCAACTCAAATCGATTCCATGGAAGAAGCCGAAGAAAAAGGTCTTCGCCGTTTCGTACCTCGTGTCTTTGACACGGCAGTAGATAGCTTGGTTCGCTTATTCGGCGGTATTGGCGAAGAAGTTCGTGAAGTTGTTGCTTCCCTTGGTTACAACAGCTTGCAAGAACTTGTAGGCCGTTCCGATCTATTAGAGCAAATCAGCCACAACGAGCGTATTGATCTTTCCGACATTCTACGTTTTGTTCCAATGCATAACATATCCGATGCAGAAAGAGCGCTTGAAGAAGCGGCTGTTTCCTCTGATATCCGTATCGCGGCTGGTACAGAAGGTCTGGACTTCTTCCCAGAGTCCGTTTCCTTCGATGGTCCTGTCGTTCGCAACTGGTCCAAAGTGGACGCTGAGTCCCGTATTCTAGGAACTCGTTATTCCAGTCATCGTGTAAGAGACCGTTACAACAACAGCTACGATGAGCTTCCAACTGTTGCACTTAACTTGATTGACGGTTCCGTTCCTGGTAACGGTCTTGCAGCATTCAACGCACGCGGCGTGAACATTACTGTACACGGCGGAGCTGAAGACGGTCTTGGTAAAATGGCGTTCGGCGGTAAAGTTGCTATCGTGAAGTCACTTGGCCAAAACAACACGTTCATCAACGGTAGCGTTGGTAAATCGTTCGGTTACGGCGCACAAAAAGGTTTGTTCTTGATTCAAGGCAGTGCAGATACACGTGCATGTATCCGTTTCTCCGGTGCTGACGTTGTCTTCGGTGGCGAAATCACGACACCTTTGCAAGATGAGCTTGGCGGTCTAGCTGCTCGTGCGAACCTCAAAGGCTTCGCGTTCGAGTACATGACAAACGGCCGTGCCGTTGTTATGGGCGATCCAGGTCCATGGATCTGTGCAGGTATGACAGGTGGGGTTATCTACCAACGTCTAGTGCCAGAAATGGGTCTTGATCAAGCCGCGATCGAGCGTCGTATTGCGAAAGGTGCTAAAGTTAAACTTGAGCCTATCGGCCTTCAAAGCAAAAAAGATCTTACTGAATTGCTCACAGCTTACCACGCTGAGCTTGCGAACTCCGGTCAATCCGAAGCCGCAGCGAAAATCGAAGGTTTGCTGAGCAACCTTGAAGCTAACTTCATCCGTATCTCCCCGGTCAACATGCAAGCTGACCAATCCGTTGCTACGGAATAGGATAGCAATAAGCACCACAGGACCTTCATCGGTCTTGTGGTGTTTTTTTGTAAGAACATAGTTTTGGTTGCATAAAATACACAGTTCCATCGCATTTTATTAGTGCAACACCATCCGCATGCCAGAGGAGGTTTTAAGCGATGAGCCACTCAAAACGCCGCGAAGAAGCTGCATGGAAGGGTCGTAAACAAGCTCAACATCCACCACATGGTAAGGTGAAAGCCCTGGCGGAATTCGCCAGCGAGTATGAAGCGGAAAACAAGAAGTAAATAAGTACCCCTCCTCCCACAAAAAGAGGGATCAACACAAAGAGCCCGCTCGACCAGTCTCTACGGAAACAGGGTCTTCGGGTTCTTTGTGTTATATCTTCCACATCATTCGCTGTTCACTTACTTACCAAGAAAGCTTTTTGTGAAAAACGTGAGTTGGTATTCCATGCTTAGCGGATCATTGAAATAGAATGCCTTCGCATCTGCTTCAAATACATGTTGATTTTTAACTGCGTTAGCATCTTTGTATACGGCGGTATTTTGGAAGGAGTTGTCTTCTTCCGCATTTTTACTGAAAATAACATAGTCGCCAAAGTAATCTTTCAGTACTTCTGTAGAGAGTGCAAAGTAACCCTCTTTCTTCGTTGCTTCTTTGACTTTCTCAGGCATAGGTAGTCCGAACGCCTGATAGAGGATTTCAGTACCGCGGCCAAAGTTATCGCCATATACGTATAGCTGTTTATTGAATGTCTCGATAACTGAAACTGTTGAATTCGCACCGATTTTTGCCTTGATTTCATCTCCGACTTTTTTGGTGCGTGCTTTGAAATCATCGACCCAAGCTTGTGCTTCTTTTTGTTTGTTTAACAATTTACCAACTTCAAGTTGCTGCGTTAGGTAATCCACTTTACCATACGTATACGTGACTGTAGGCGCAATTTTCTTGAATTTATCAATATTTTGAATATCGGACAGCCCGATAATCAGATCCGGTTTCAGCTCGATGATTTTCTCAAGACTCTCATCAGAAACAGCTTCTACGTTTTTCAATTTTTCTTGAAAGCTTGGATTAGGGTTCGCTTTGGACATTTCGTCCGCTCCGACCAAAGGCACCCCAAGTGCCATAACGTTACCTGTTAAAAAACGGGTAAGCACCACGACACGTTGTGGATTCGTCGGAACCTGTACAGGCCCATCCTCGGATTGGTAGGTGAATGTACTCGCTGTTGCCGTGCTTGTCGCAGTACTCGACGCTGGGCTTGATGCAGGACTCGATGCCGTGTCGGTCGATGCTTCCTTGCTGCCGCAAGCGCTAAGAACTAGTATAAATGTCAGGACTACTGGAACTAAAAATTTCTTCATATCAAGACTCTCTCCCTTTTCATGGCTCAGTTTGAAATCGATAATCGTATCACGCGTAAGAGGCAAACTTTAGACTTCTACAAGTCAGGTTTGGCTCTCTCCTCAATGATCATGAAAATCATTCTCATTTACATATTATATTTGTCTATGTAACACCAAGCCATGCCTTTTTGTTGGGAAATCGCTTTGGACTATTGGTTGCCTGTAAATAGGGCTACAGCACGTTGAAGCTGTAAGTGAATGGAAACGGGATTATAAGGTATCCATTCATCCCGATCAAGATGATAGACACGATTCTGCTGTACGGCAGAAAGCTGTTTCCAATACGATGAATTGAATATCGATTCAGAGTGCGCAATAGAACCTTTTTCATCTTGAAAAATAATCACTAAGATTTGAGGCCCTGCGTATTGTTCCAGCTCCGATAGCTCGATAGGAATGGAATGAAACTGATCCCCGCGCTTCTTCATCTCCTGTTCAATGATTGCAGGTGGCTGCAGTCCCAGCGATTGATACATGACATAGCCGACATTCCGCGCACCATACACGAGCAGTTCCTCCGGTTTAATAACCAGAATCGTGAGAATTTCCTTGGCGAATGCCGTTTGCTGGACAAGTAAACGAGCTGCCTGTTCTTCCTTTTCAAAAGCTGCCAGCCACTGCTCTGCCCGCTCACTCTTCTGAATGGCCTGAGCAATGAGACGCAGATGTTCCTTCCAGCCTAACTCCATCCAGGAAATCTCCAAGATAGGTGCCACAACGCGCAAATATCCAGGGTCTAGCCCATATTCCTGTAATTGCTCTTTTGGCGTAATAATCAACTCGGTATTGGCCTGAAGCAGTACAGTCTTTACTTGTTCAGATGAACTGTTTACATCTATGAACATCATCGTTTGCGGCTCCAATTCAGCCGTATTTACATACTCGCCGCTATCCGAAATGGTGACAGCAGGCTCCAAGCCTAGCAATAGCAGATGGCTGGCATAAGGTATCCCTAACACGGCCACGCGTTGAATTTCACTATGGATATAGCTTGAAGGTGATGTCCCCGTGTGCTGTTTGAAACGGCGGCTGAGATAAAACTCATCCTTATAACCTACCTTGAGCGCAATCTCCCGAAGGGATCCCGAACCTGTCATTAATAGCTCCTTAGCTCGATGAACGCGCAAGCGTGACAAATATTCATTGGGAGAAAAGATCGTAAGCTTCCTGAACAAAATTGAATAGTGAGATCGGCTTACGCCTGCCATTGCGGCCAGCTGCTCACTCGTTATTTTCTCATGATAGTGGTTCTCCAAATAAGCAATGCTTCGTTCCATTGACGGTTGGTCGCTGGTAGCAAGCTTTTCATCCTGATTTTCCAGCAGCTGGAGAATGATTTGGTGCAATTTAATTTGATTCTGTACATGTCGAACTTCGCTTACGGGTAAACGATGGACATACAGCTCTTCCACATTGGCCACAATCGCAGGCTCGTATGGAAAAAATAAGACATCTGCATTGGAAAGTACTTCGCTTTTCCTTATCATTGCGCCTGCAGGCATCGCTCTCTCCTGCTCTCGTGTGCTAATTAACAGCTTATAAGCATGAATGGGCTGCTGAATATCTGCAGTCAATGAGGCAAGACAATGCGCAGGGAGAAGAAGGACGCTTCCTTCTACAAGCTCATATGTTTGCTCTTCGGTCCTAAGCATCCCTTTACCGCCAGCAATCGCAAGCAGCACAGATAAACTCTCCTTGATCTTATATAAGCGCAGGTTCGAGGTGCTGTACAGCGAATGGATGCTGTCAGCCGTATATAACGGAAAATGAGACTCTGCCCACTCCGAAACAAGGTTATTCAAAACCAAAACCTCCATTACCGTTAAAATGAGAGAACGTCTAGCGAATCTCGGGTACGATGTGAATCAATAATAAATGACTTATTGCGTGATGAATCAGCAATTATTCACACCATACCGCTGTCCACAATGGTTGTCAAACGCAGCTACGTCCTTCTTTTCGGCGGTTTTCGCCTATCATGGCATAAGGGAGAATGGAGCTACCTCTCGGTAAGCTCCTTAAGATGACTCCTGCCTTATCCCTTCGCACGTATTCGGTTTACAGCTCTCACATGATGGTTGGCGTGTCCTGCCATCATTTTCAGTAATTGCGCAACCGTCTCTTCCCGATTTGTTGTTCGAACCGTTCGCTCCAAGGCATCTGGCAGATGCTTGCAAAGACCTATTATATGTGCTCTAGTCGCACGAAATAGCATCACTTCAGTTGCAATTGGACGATACGCATACTGCAGTCCACTTTGCCAATCATCGGGCTTAAAGGCATTCCCTTGATACATCCGTCCTGGCTCGGCCAGGGCGAACTTCACTTTATGCATGGCGACAAGCTCCAAATCGATGAGGTGAAGCACGTGTTCACGAATCGACCACTTACCAGGCTTCTCCGTACAGCTTAGCTCTGTCTCCGATAAGCCGGCTATTGCCTTTTCCAACTCTGATACACCGGTTTCATACATCGCCATAATCTCCGCATGAGACGGAAATAGCTCTTCCCAGTACACCATTGTGTACCCGTCATCCGTCGGAACATGCAGCTCACGGATGTGACCAGGCTCTTCAAAGTTCTGCATCGGCATTCGGCATCCGATTGCGCGCAAGCTCGTCTCCATTTCAGCCACGGAGTCGATCCCGATATACACAAGACTCCCTTTGGGCGGGGTCGTATGATTAGGCTGCAGCCACCGATTCAAGTACGACGCGATAGGATCTTCATCCCGCTCCACTGCCCCACTCTCACCACTGGGAGACACCAATACAGCTTCATCCTGAACCCCGCCAATACGCAGCAATGCTGCACCCTTCTCATCTGCCAACTCCTGCAGTTCCCACCCTAATTGGTCGATATAAAAAGATAAAGAATCCAGCACATTGTCCACGCGCAGCAAAATTCTGGCCCGTCCTTGCTTCATCGTCTATGCCTCCGCTTCCGTACACAAAAATACGCTCCGTCCTAACTTCGACGGAGCGTACTCTCATACCTACTTCTTAGCCGCTTGGTAGGCCTCGATATATTGCGCAGCCTTCTTGGCAACAAGGCTGTAGTCCCCTGTTTTGACGGCTTCGCTCGTCAAATCGGAGCCGATGCCGACGGCAACTGCGCCGGCCTGGATCCACTCGCCGAGGTTGCTCAGCGACACCCCGCCGGTTGGCATAATGTTCGCCTGCGGCAGCGGACCTTTAATGGCCTTAATCATCGCCGGGGAGTAGAGATTCCCGGGGAAGAGCTTCACGATATCCACGCCGAGCTCCAGCGCGGCTTGGATATCCGCAATCGTCATGCATCCTGGCATGACGGGAACACGATACCGGTTGCACAGCGCAACCGTGTTCGGGTTCAAAGACGGGCCGACAACGAACTCGGCCCCGCTTAGAATCGCGGCACGCGCCGTTTCGGGGTCGAGGGCTGTGCCCACCCCGATAATCGCGTACTTGGACGCGTCCTTCGCTGTGCTCGAGTAGCGCTTCGCCAGCTCCTCGATCGCGCGCAGCGCGAAAGGCACGGTCATCGTGACTTCGATGACTTTGATTCCGCCGGCGATGGCTTGATCCGCCATTTCGACGACTTCTTCTGGCGTTTCACCACGCAGAACGGCAACGACGCCCTCATTTGTAATTTGCTGAAGTAATTTAATTTTTTTCACAACAATCTTCCCTTCTATGTGCAAGCATGTATGATGGATGAAATTCGATTCACAACTACAATTAGCGTTCTATATGTTTAACGTCATTAAGGACCGCATCTACTTGCTCCCACGTCGGAGCGCCTTCCCAATCGCCTTCGGTCTGTACGATCATGGAGCCCACCAAATTCCCGATGCGGACGGCTTCAGGGTACGCATACCCCTTCGTCACGCCAACCAAAAAGCCCGCACAGAACCCATCTCCTGCACCCACAGTATCAACCACATGCTCCGCTTTAAAGTAGGGCACTTCGGTAATCGTGTCTGCTGTCACGACATACGTCACGTCTTCTCCACCTTTGACAATGGAAACCGCCGATAATTCGCGCAGCTTGCTCACAATGACATCCCAATCCTCGGTTTGGTACAGAAGCTTCAGCTCGTCCAAGCCTGGCAAGAAAATATCAGCAAGCTTCGCAAGCTCGAGCAGCACAGGACGCGCCTCTTCAATACTCCACAGCTTCAATCGCAGGTTCGGGTCAAAGCTAACCTTCACGCCATGCTTGCGAGCCAAACGAACCGACTCGAAAACGGCCTCCTTACACGACTCACTCAAGGCTGGTGTGATCCCTGTCACATGCAATATTTGAGCCCCAGCGATGTACGCCTCATCCAAATGACTAGCACTCATCTGACTAGCTGCCGAGTTTTTGCGGTAGTAGTAGACGGATGTCTTGCCCATTATCACTTCACGCATCATAAGCCCTGTCGGCGCATCGGACGTTAATTCCGCACGAGAGACATCAACGCCTTCGCCACGGAGCTTTTTGAAAATCATGCGGCCCAGCGGGTCCTTGCCCAGCCTGCCGAACCAGCCTACGCTGCCGCCCAGGCGTGAAATACCAATGGCCACGTTGCTCTCTGCACCACCGAACAGGCTGTGCAGCTCTGAAGAGTACTCCAAGCCCTTGCCATTAGAAGGCATCAACAATGCCATGGATTCCCCAAACGTAAGTATATCTGGCACTAATCCTGTATTTACCGTCATAAAAGCACTCCATCCATTCCGATCACGACGTGTCGTGTCCCGTTAATTGAAACGTTTAAATAAATGAGATATCTCATATTATAGAGGATTTTAACGGATTTCACCAGCGTTTTGCGAAGAGATTCCCCTCTTCCAAATATTGAAAAAACCTCCTGCCCCCTCATTCCTCAAGGAACGACCTGGCAAGAGGTTAGTTTCTTTAAAGACCCGTCGCCTCAGCCGACGCAAGCTCACGCTGGAACTCCTCGTGAATGCGGCCATTCGACGCTAAGATGTTACGCACGCCTAAGTGATAAGGCTTGCCTTCTGTATCCGTGACATGACCGCCAGACTCTTGAATCAGCAAGGCACCTGCAGCAATGTCCCACGCATTCAAGCCAATTTCCCAAAATCCGCTAAGCCGGCCAGCGGCCACATAAGCCAAATGCAGCGCAGCAGAGCCTGCCACACGGATGTTACGCACTTTCGGAGAGAGCGCCACGACACCTTTGAGGTTAATCGGCAAAGCCCCATCGCGGTCCGCCGGGAACCCCGTGGCAATCAAACTCGTGAGCAGCGTATCATCTTCGGAAACTTCCGTCTTTCTTCCGTGCATGTAAGCGCCCTTCCCTTTCTCCGCAACGAACAGTTCGTCACGTGATGGGTCGTACACTACACCTACAATAACTTCCCCCTTATGCGCAAGCGCAATCGATACCGAGTAAAAAGGGAATCCGTGCACGAAGTTCGTTGTCCCGTCGATCGGATCTACGATCCAGAGGTACTCTTCGTCGCTCATCTCTTGCAGCGCTTTAACCGATGCTTCTGGACCTGGCTCAACGCCTTCCTCCCCGAGAATCGAATGGTTAGGGAAATGTGTCATGATCAAATTACGAATCAGCTTCTCTGATCCTTTATCCACCTCTGTCACAAGGTCTTGAGTAGAGAACTTCGTCCCCACATGATTGATGTCTCCGAGCTTCGTCTTAATCCATTGTCCTGCTTTGGCCGCCGTATTAATGGCAACAGCTGTAAAACTTTTACTCCCCACTACGAAGGTTTCTGTTCCACCTTGCACCATATATATCAACTCTTTCTTTTCATTAATTTAGATAATACGTTAAGTATAGTAAATTATACGTTTCTAATACTAGTGCGTTTCATCCTAATTTATTCGTACATTTTCACATGCGCGCGGAAAAACGAGAATCACTGTCCCTCACGTGATAAAAATGAGAAAAACTTCTATCGAAGTCCTTCGAGGATGTGCGACCGCGTTTTATAGGTAGTTTTTATCGCCAATTATCAAGACGTTTTCGGGAACCGAAAATTTATACTTTCTAATGTGGTAAAAAACCTGATTACTCAGGCTCTAAATAATTATTTATGCAATCACTTTTGTGTCATACTTTCTTTTCATATAAGTTCCCTGACCAGTTAAGTTCCCCAGCCTGCAATTCAAATGTTCCCACATAAGTAAAATCCCGCTGTCGATAATACGTATTCAACGCGTCATTGGTTGCCATGCAGTCAAGTCTTAGATACTTTTTGTTCCGCGATTTCACATAGTCCTCAATCCATTTGAGGAAATATTCGCCATACTTGCGACCTGCTTGTGTTCTCCGCACTACAAACCTGTGCAAATAACCGGACTCCTCATTATGCAAATCTCCCCACACGCTAGGATCCGACCATTGCAGAGCAAAGCTGCCTACATATTCCCCATTATGTTTGGCTAGAAAGATCTGTCTGTCCTCAAAATAAGCCAACACGTTTTCGCGGTTAAAATATTCAGGCCGCCATTGATCGATTCCTTTGGACTGCATCCAATGCGCAGCTTCAAGCCATAAGGATAGCACTTCTTCTACTTCTGCAGGAGAAGCTTCCAGGATCTTTATATCTTCCATATATGAACACTCCGACCCTTTTAAGTTTAATTATTCCAATGAATTAACTCGGATTTAATTCAACTTTACCATTCATCGTTTTTTCCTGTCAATGTAGTACAGGGGTCAGCAAAAGAAAAAACCGTAGCGGCCGCGAGGCCGTACGGAATTCTTGTTCTTTTATCTATGAAAATAAGGCCTACTCACTTAAATACCTACGATGTGGTATCCGCCGTCAACATAAATCACTTCACCCGTGATGCCGCGGGACAGATTACTCATAAGGAACATGGCTGTGTCGCCAACTTCCGCTGTATCTGTTGTTTTGCGAAGCGGCGCTTTCTCCTCGACTTGACGCAGGATCGAGTTGAAGTCCTTGATCCCTTTAGCTGCTAAGGTACGAATTGGACCAGCAGAAATCCCGTTCACGCGGATACCGAATTGGCCAAGATCTGCTGCCAGGTAGCGAACGCTAGCTTCAAGCGCAGCTTTGGCAACGCCCATGACGTTGTAGTTCTTCATTGCGCGCTCTGCGCCGAGGTACGTCATGGTCATGATGCTTCCGCCCTCTGTCATTAGCGGGTAAATGCGTTTGGATACTGCTACTAGGGAGTAAGCGCTAATGTCATGGGCAAGTGCGAAGCCATCACGTGATGTATCCACGAACAGCCCGTCCAACTCTTCTGTTTTCGCAAAAGCAATACTATGTACAAGCCCGTGTACTACACCGAACTTCTCTTTAAGCGCAGATGCCAGCGTATCAATCTCTGCATCTACGGTTACGTTGCAAGGCATCAAAGTTGAGCCTGGAATCGTGTCAGCCAGCTTGCGCACGCGTTCCTCAACGCGCTCATTTTCGAAGGTGAATACCAAATTCGCGCCTTGTGCGGCTAAAGATTGTGCAATAGCCCAAGCGATACTGCGGTCATTCGCAACACCCATTACAAGTATATTTTTCCCGTTTAATAATTGACTCATGGTTAGTTGAAGCCCCTCTCCAATGGCATGGTTAGTCGTGCATTCCCACTCTCCAAGCTACCCCATTTTGTCCGAATTTTCAAGCAAAATATGGAATTTAAAGTTGCAGCGATGCTTGATCAATCTCCGTGACGCCTTCCTGTTCCTTCAAGTCTTCCATCAGCTTGAATAAGGCGCTGTCTTTCATCTTCGCTTCAATCATAATATCGAGTTTCGGCGTCATCGGCGCGATCTTCTTGAGAAAATCATAGAGCGGCCCCACCTCCACGTAATCAGCGTGACTTCTCGGCTCTGTTTCTGCTTTCGGGCTGGAAACGTGGATTTTGGGGGGCAGCATTGCTGATGCCTCATCGAGCTGCATCCGTGCACGCGTCAGCCATGTCTCTTGAATGCGCGGCCACAGTTCGGCAGCATCTTCTCCGCCGTTATTAACCGCATGATGATGAACGTCAAGCACCATCGGAGCTCCGACTTCTTCGGCAATCTCAAGCGTCTCTAGCGCGTTGAAGGTTTTGTCGTCATTTTCGAGTGTGATCCGCCGTTGGATGGGGATTCGAAGCGCGTTGAAATTCTGCACAAATCGCTTCGCGGATTTCGTTTTATCGCCATAAGAGCCGCCGACATGAATGTTGCACATCGCCTCCATACCTAGCCCCATGGCGTTCAGCATGGCGGAGTGACGCTCTAAATCTTCGACAGATTTCTGGAGAACATCCTTCCGCGGGGTGCTCAGCACGGTGAAGTGATCCGGATGGAAGCTGACGCGCATGCCATTCTGCTTGGCATAGCTGCCAAGCTCCTCGAATTCCGCAGATAGCGCCGGAATCGGATCCCAATCGCCCAGCATCTCATGACCGATCAGTGGGATAAATCGCGACGAGAATCGGAATACCATTATGTCATGGGCACGATTATGTTTGAGCAATCGGAGCGTATTATGTAAATTTTCGGCGCCGATACGCTGCAGTTTACGAATGGCTGCTTCACGATCGAGCAGTTTATTAAAATTCGTTGCCGTCATCGTCTTGGACGGGGATGCATTCTTTACCACGGTGGACATGGCTACATATCCGAGGCGAATGAGCATTTCGGTTAACCTCCAGGTTCGTTTCCAAAATGGATTATAGAGTTGCTATGGTCTCGTTGCTAAGAAACCCGAATTTTCTCATAATTAGATTACCCTAGCCCATAGATGCACATACCAACTTAAGCGTCCTCTTTTACGGCCTAATCTTGTCTTGATTTACCCTACTCAAGCACAAAAAGCCCTTCGACGTTCAAGAACGTCATAAGGGGCCTTTGTTCATAAGAAGATTCGGTTATTGTTCGTATTGGATTTCGATACGAGCAAGGATACCAGCTGGATTGCCAACGCTTCGGTTTGCATTGGATGGAGAATTAAAGCCAGCGATCACAATGTTATTTTCACCTTTATGAAGGAAAGGCTCGATATGAAAGGTTCTTCCTGGATTGTAGAAGGCTAAAGTATCCTGCGGTTCGTCGATAATCACAGGGACTCCGTTAATGAGCACGATGCCATAGTTGTCAACGGACAGGAATAAGGTGGCTATCCTAATTTCATTTGAATGAACTTTGAATGTTTTGGCGACCACTGCTGCTGGCCCAATGGAATCACTCGCCCCCCACACATAAGCTTCACCTTCTCTCGGTTGCACCCATGCCTCGATTGGCTCGTTTTCAAGAGCATTTACCCAACTGCCATCCGTACTAATGATTGTGTGCCTTTTCATTGATGACACTTCCTTTCTACGAAGATACGCTATTATATGAAGCTAGCACTCCGTTCGAAAGGGACAATGAACTGCATAAGAGGCTTATAAACAAAAAACACCGCCCCTCAAAACTAAAGGACGATGCTTCTCTATGCTTTTCCCTCTACGCTTGCTCTCCAAAAAACATCTCAAACGCAAGTGCTGTTTGAACTCGAGACTCTTCCTCCGTTAACCGGCGGATGAGTTCCATCTCCACCTGTGTGACTTCTTCACCTTGGAAATTAATTTCCGCGATAGAAGCCACGATGCGAACGATCGCAATCGCCTGATTATCAGGCGTGTACGCGATGACCTTCTGACCGGTCGGGAATACGCGGAAGCCGCTCTTCACCATTTTGCCGCGGCCATATTCGAGCAGCTCGTAAAGCTCTTGCTCCGACTTAAACTTACAAACTGAATTGAATTCCGTTTGAAAACCCATGGCTCATCTACTCCGCATCGAAAGAATATTGGATATTTTGCTTAGCTGCATGACGTTCAAGTGCTAAGCGAATCAGATCATCTAGCAGCTCTTTATAGGGTTTACCTGTCTCTTGCCACAACAGCGGATACATGCTGAAAGGTGTGAATCCAGGCATCGTATTGATTTCATTGATGTAGATCTTTTGATCGGTTTTACCTAGGAAGAAGTCGACACGTGACAAGCCGCTGCCATCCACCGCCAAGAAGGCGCGGGTCGCTAGCTGTCTAACCTCATCTGAGATTTCCTGGGAGATTTCAGCCGGAATTACCATAGCTGATTTGCCGTCCAGGTACTTGGCTTTGTAATCGTAGAATTCGTTCGAAGATACGATTTCGCCGACGACAGAAGCGATTGGCTCATCGTTGCCTAGAACGGCAACCTCGATCTCACGCGCATCGATATTTTCCTCAACAATGACCTTGCGGTCATATTGGAAGGCAAAAGCAACAGCTGCGATGAGTTCCTCTTGGTTTCTTGCTTTCGAGATCCCTACGCTGGAGCCTAAGTTAGCTGGTTTTACAAAGCAAGGATAGCCTACCGCCGTTTCGAGCTCCATCAGGTGGTAAGCGCGGTTCTTTTCCCACTCGGTGCGGGTGAAGTGACGGAAAATGCACTGTGGAAGCCCCTCTTGGGCAAACACTTTTTTCATCATGACTTTATCCATGCCTACCGCGGAAGCCAATACACCAGCTCCTACATAAGGAATATTCGCCATTTCTAATAGTCCTTGGATCGTGCCGTCTTCCCCAAACGTACCATGTAAAAGCGGGAACACAACGTCTAATCCTACGTCTTCAGCTCCGCTAGCCGTTGAAATGGCTACATCGCCCTTCGTTTGGATGCCTCCGAAAATAGGCGCTAACGCATTCGAAGCCGGTGCTCCAGCATCTGCGCCTGTGCTGAACGTCAGCACTTCTCTCGATTCCGCAGGACCTAATAGCGGTGCTCCGCTTCTCCATTCGCCTTTTTTGGATATATAAAACGGTGTTATTTCATATTTAGTGAAGTCCACAGCTTTCATCACGGCCAGTGCTGTTTGCAAAGACACGTCATGCTCACCGGATTTCCCTCCATAAATTAATCCAATTCGTATTTTGCGGCTCATTACGTACCTCCGTCTAGTATTTACAATATCTTGGCCTTACATTTCATCAGCAACATGAATGAACACGTACTTCGTCCGTTCCGACCAAGCAGGTGAATCCTTATATGCCCAGTACCGATTGCGGCTATTAAAGGTATGCGCATTAACAAGCGGCATTCCATTGGCATCTTTACCTATGACAACCGTATTGTGCTGAAAGCGGCCGTCACCATCCCAATCATAGCTGATGGTATCTCCTGGCTGAAGCTCTCGCGGGTCTTTTACTTCCGTACCTGTCAACCCATGTGTATGGGAACGTGCTAAATAATGATGCAGGCTATTGGCAACAGCCCAACTGAAGCTCCAGAGCTCTTGATGTCCCTTTTTACCAGCATACCACCAGCCTGAATCCCTTTTTCCAGTATAGTCCATTGGGGCCCCGCCTGCAAAGAGGCATTGCGAGACATAGTTCGTACAATCTACCTCGAAATACTCGTATCTCGGATTCGGTGTTTGCCACCAAGTTTCCGCATATTGGACGGCTTTGGGACGGTTATAAATGATTTTGCGGTGGACGGATTCCATCCCCCCTGTGTTGCGTATACTAGGATTGATATAAGGTAGAGATGGCGAACTGCGCCCTGCATCTAGAAATGAGGTATTCTCTGATTGGTGAAAGCTGCGCCCACTGTGGGCAAGCTGCTTCTCGCTTTGCAGCAGTTCCGCACTTTGGACTTGCCACCCAGCGGCCCGGCTCTCAATAATCACACGCTCTGACTCTATGCGCTCTTCCTGATGTTCTATGGAACCAATCCGATAATGTAAAAAACGGTGCAGCTGAATATCGGCAATGATGCCGTATGGCGATTCCTTCATGCCCTTCAGACGAAGCTTCGTCTCGCCTCTCAGCAGCTGTGCATCGCGTTCACGGTAACTGTTCAGGAGCTTACGCACCTTGACATCCTGTTTCCGTACATAAGCGCTGTCCGAGACAAAAGCTTCCAAGGGCGCGGCTGAGCCTTCGAGCTCTGCCTGATTTTTGGCATGAACGTAATTGTAGAGCGCTGTTTTCCAGGACATCTTGGTAACCCTCCTTAGCGATTTTATAGGATCGATCTATCTTTTGGCAGGACAAGCCTAAATTGCTTTGAATTGTTTCAATATATGACATTTTGATGGTAAAAATGATTGAAATTAATCTTTACTCATACACAATGAAACGCTATACTTGAGGTAGAGGGAATTATGAAATCGAGTTTCACTAGATGAAATCCGATGGATGATTGATATTATTATTTGAGGAGGAACTACCCATGTCCAATAAGGACTCTTTTTCTGTGCGTAAGCAGTTAACTGTCGGCACGAAATCGTTCCAGTATTACAGCCTTCCTGACTTTGAAAGCCAAGGTCACGGCACAATCAGTAACCTTCCTGTTTCCATCCGTGTTTTGCTTGAAGCTGCTATCCGTCAATTCGACGGTCGCGCGATTACAAGTGAGCACGTTAAACAAATCGCTGGTTGGGCTCAAGGCCGCGATGAGAACAAAGAAATTCCTTTCATCCCAGCTCGTATCGTTCTTCAAGATTTCACAGGCGTTCCAGTCGTCGTTGACCTTGCGGCAATGCGCGCGACTATGGCTCGTGAAGGCGGAGATCCTAAACGTATCAACCCGCTTGTTCCTGTAGACCTTGTTATTGACCACTCTGTCATGGTTGATGCTTTCGGATCCCCGGATGCACTCGAAATGAACATTGACTTAGAATTCGAAAGAAACGAAGAGCGTTACCGTTTCTTGCGTTGGGCACAAACTGCATTTGATAACTTCCGTGCTGTGCCACCTTCAACAGGTATCGTTCACCAAGTTAACTTGGAGTACTTGGCATCTGTTGCAGCAACGAAAACAATCGACGGCGAAACTGTCGTGTACCCAGATTCCCTTGTAGGTACAGACTCCCATACAACAATGATCAACGGTCTTGGTGTTGTAGGTTGGGGCGTTGGCGGTATCGAAGCGGAAGCTGGTATGCTTGGTCAACCTCTATACTTCGTCGCTCCAGACGTTGTTGGTTTTAAATTGACTGGTCAATTGGCAGAAGGCGCTACAGCGACTGACTTGGCATTGACTGTTACTCAAATTTTGCGTAAAAAAGGCGTTGTTGGTAAATTCGTTGAGTACTTCGGTCCTGGTCTAAGCAACATCTCCTTGGCTGACCGTGCAACTGTTGCCAATATGGCTCCTGAGTATGGCGCAACAATCGGTTTCTTCCCTGTTGATAACGAAACATTGAACTACTTGCGTGCTACTGGCCGTGAAGAAGAGCAAATTGCGCTTGTAGAAGCTTACTACAAAGCACAAAACATGTTCCGCACTGACAGCACACCAGATCCAGTGTTCACAGAAGTTCTTGAGCTTGATCTTAGCACGGTAGTTCCAAGCTTAGCTGGTCCTAAACGTCCGCAAGATCGCGTTGAGCTTACGAACATGAAAGAATCTTTCAACGCTATCATCCGTACGCCGATAGAAAAAGGCGGATACGGCTTGTCAGAAGAGAAAGTAGCTGAAGTTGTTGATGTTGTGTATCCAAATGAAACAGTTAAAATGGGTACTGGCGCAGTCGTCATCGCGGCGATTACTTCCTGTACAAACACATCCAACCCAAGCGTTATGATCGGTGCTGGACTTGTAGCGAAAAAAGCGGTAGCGCTTGGTTTGAAAAAACCAGCTTACGTGAAAAGCTCCTTGACGCCAGGTTCCCTTGTTGTTACTGACTACCTGATCAAAGCAGGCCTTCTTGAGTCCCTTGAAGCTCTTGGCTTCCACGTTGCAGGTTACGGCTGTGCAACTTGTATCGGTAACTCCGGTCCGCTTCCAGACGAAGTAAGCAAAGCAATTATCGACAACGATATGACGGTTGCAGCTGTAATCTCTGGTAACCGTAACTTCGAAGGCCGTGTGCATGCACAAGTAAAAGCTAACTACCTTGGATCACCTCCATTAGTTGTTGCTTACGCTCTTGCTGGTACGGTGAACATCGATCTTGCGAAAGATCCAATCGGTTACGACCAAAACGACAAACCAGTGTACTTGAAAGATATCTGGCCTACAAACCAAGAAATTCAAGATGCACTTACTATTGCAATGAGCCCTGACATGTTCCGCGACAAATACAGCAATGTATTCCGTGCGAACGAGCGTTTCAACGCAATCCAAATTCCAGAAGGCGATCTGTACGAGTTCGACACGAACTCCACATACATCCAAGAGCCTCCGTTCTTCACAGACCTAGGCACAGTTCTTGATGATATCGCAGATATCCGAAGCGCGAAAACTCTAGCACTTATGGGCGATTCCGTAACAACGGATCACATCTCCCCTGCTGGTAACATCAAAGTTGACAGCCCTGGAGGCCAATACTTGATTAACCATGGTGTAAAAAGAGAAGACTTCAACTCCTACGGTTCCCGTCGTGGTAACCACGAAGTAATGATGCGCGGTACGTTCGCGAACATTCGTATTCGTAACCAAGTGGCTCCAGGAACGGAAGGCGGCGTAACAACTTACTTGCCAACTGGCGAAGTGGAGTCCATCTATGATGCTTCCATGAAGTATCAAGCTGAAGGTCAAAACCTAGTCGTTATCGCTGGTAAAGAGTACGGAACTGGATCTTCCCGTGACTGGGCAGCAAAAGGTACATTCTTGCTAGGCGTTAAAGCTGTAATCGCAGAAAGCTTCGAGCGTATTCACCGTAGTAACCTTGTTGGAATGGGTGTTCTTCCACTTCAATTCGTTAACGGCGAAAGCTGGAAAACGCTAGGTATTACAGGTCGCGAAACGTTCGACATCACTGGCTTGAGCAACGATGTTCAACCAGGTTCAACGGTTAAAGTAACAGCAACTCGCGAAGATGGCACAAGCTTCGAATTCACAGCTCTTGTGCGTTTGGATAGCTTGGTTGACGTAGACTACTACCGTAACGGTGGTATCCTGCAAACCGTTCTTCGTTCGATTCTTGCTGAGAATAAAAACTAAGACACACAGGTTTTAGCAATTAGCAAAACACACACACCTAAGAAATGCACACCAGAATAACCCAAATTAAACGCCGACGCCGTCCTTCAAGGATGGGAGCGTTTATGGAGAAATATAGCCAAATTATTATATGAAACATGTATATGCTCACATTTCAAAAAAGCTCGGGATTGCCTTTATGGCGGTCTCGGGCTTTTTCCATATTTAAGGGAAATAGTGACGAAAAATCGGTCATTTTGATCAAAAATGAACACCGCTCTAGCCTTACGGCCCCAAGGGATTGACTTACATTACCAAAAACTGCGGGTTGAGACCGCCTATATCGGTGCCTATACTGAGAGGAGCGAAAGGGGAGATGAAGATGAAGTTGATTAAAAAACTAGTCGTAGTCGCACTTGTAGCTTCCTTTGGTTTAGGAATGAATGCAGGAACGTGGAGCCCGAAGGTTTCCGCAGCAGGAGCTACGACATTAACACAAGGCACACAAAATGGTGATGTATGGGATGCTCAATTCCGACTTCAAACTTTAGGCTTATATGAGCCTTCCATAGATGGCAAATACGGTCCGATTACAGCCGCGGCCGTTCGTAATTTCCAAACGAACTATGGACTTAGCGTTGATGGCATCGTTGGTGCGAGAACATGGGAAATGCTTCGTAAGTACACAGTAAACCAAGCTGAACTGGATATGCTGGCTAAAGTCATTTACAGTGAAGCCCGCGGTGAATCGTATGAAGGTCAAGTCGCCGTAGGTGCAGTTGTTATGAACCGACTGCAGTCCAGTCAGTTCGCTAATACGATTCAAGGCATTGTGTTCGAGCCTGGTGCTTTCACAGCTGTAAGTGACGGTCAGTACTGGCTAACGCCAGATAGCACGGCTTACAAAGCAGCTTTGGATGCGGTACGCGGTTGGGATCCAACCGGCGGGGCGTTGTACTATTTTAACCCAAAAACAGCGACAAGCGCTTGGATCTGGTCACGTCAACAGACGGTACAGATTGGAAATCATATTTTTGCGAAGTAAGTATGTGAAAAAGCTAATATGAGTGTGATGTATAAAGGAAACACCTCTGCATATGAAGTCGCTGATGAAGCGGCCTTGTGTGGAGGTGTTTCCTTTTTTTTAACCTATCCAAAGAAACACAAAAAAAACTGGCGCACTCCATCATGCGTCAGCTTGTTCTTCCTTATACCATGGGTTAAGATGCACCAGCACCTCATCCACATCGCTATGGGCTTCTTTTATTTTACGCTTAATTCTGCGGCTGATATCGTGACCTTCCTGAATCGTCAAGGTGCCCGAAACGCCCAGCCGCGCATCCACTAATATGTAATGACCATGCTCCCTCGCCCGCAGGCGGTCGATTCGCTTAACCTCTGGTACAGAACGGATCAACGTCGCATATTGCTCGATATAGGTGGCACTTACACTCCGCTCCATCAAAATATCGAAGGATTCGCTGCCCATCTCATATGCCAGCTTTAAAACGAGAAAAGAGACAATGATCCCCGCTACCGGATCTCCATACGCTAGGTAGCTAATATTGAAGTGATCTCCAATCAACCCCAATCCGATCCCCACGGAAGCCGCTATCGAGGCGTATACGTCCGCTAAATGGTCGTAAGCTGTGGCAATGAGCCCTTTGCTGTTGAGGCTTTTTCCGATGCGCATTGTGTAGACATAGAGGATCTGCTTCCAGATGAGTGATACAACTGCTGCGCATAAAGCGATGATATGTGCCTCTCCAGCTGGCTCAAATAGGGCATGGACCGAGTGATAGCCCATATAGATCGCGGCCCCGCCTAATATAATGGCTACGATAAAAGCGCCGAGTACCTCCGCTTTGCCATGTCCGTAAGGATGATCGACATCCGCTGGCTTCGATGACACGCGCATAGCGCTAAAGGCTGTCGCTGATGCGATGACATCACCCGCGTTATGAATGCCATCGGCAATAAGCACTTGGCTTTGGAACATGAAGCCGATGATGATTTTGATTGCGGTCAGCACGATGTTACTGGCCAGACTAATCCAGATCGCCAGCATCGAGGCTGTCTTCTTCATGGTTGGAACACTCCCCTTCCCAGTTCTAGTATGGCTTTTTGGCGGGAAAGCATCCGTTGGAGGGACGAGGGTTGTGAGCTGATTTGTGAATGAGAGTTAGTGTGAGGAGAGAATGTTGGTTGGGGGGGAAGAGATGGAGGCGATGGTTAAATGCAAGTATGGAGATGGAGATAGGTATGGAAATAGGTATGGAAATAGGTACGGTGATAGGTACGGTGATAGGTACGGTGATAGGTACGGTGATAGGTACGGTGATACGTGCGAAGGGTACTTAGAAAAAGCCACCTCGATGCGGAGATTTACTCCGACAGCGGGGTAGCTGGGTGGTTAGCACATGATAAGCCATCGTAGCTTGCTTACCGCAAGACCCGAATAGCCATTTCTCGGGATTAGACCACGGCGAGGGCTTATTACGCCCGCGCCTGCCATCCGGCGGACTTGCGGGCGATAGGCTTATCGCCGCCACGGAAGCCATGGCATGCTCCGTGCATGCCACCCCCAGCCCACGCATGGCTGATTGACGAACGCTGCCTACCGCAGCATCGTCCCCATGCGGCGCGCCGCCTCCATAATCGTCGGCGCCTGCTCTTGCATCAGCTCCAGCGTGAGCCTGTTCGCTGGGCCAGAGACCGCAAGCGCGGCGACGAGACGTCCGCCGCGGTCTAGAACCGGCGCGGACACAGCCGCCGCGCCCGGCTCGCGCTCTTCGACGCTCGTGGCAAAGCCTGCGCGTCTGGTGTCGCTGAGCTGCTGCAGGTACGTCTGCGTGTCTAGCCCGGTCGGCCAATCGGCCGAGGCTAGCAGCTGCTCCAGTAGCCCTTGCTCAGCGAAGGCGACGAGCACCTTGCTCGAGGCGCCGACGTAGAGCGGCATACGCGCCCCCACAGGGGCTACACGGCGGATGGCATGGTTGCTCTGCACCGCTTGGATGCGGACACGCACCAAGCCGTCCTGGACGTACAGCGAGATCGTTTCGCCGAGCTGATCGCGCAGTCTTTCCATTTCGGGCAGCAGAATGATGCCAGGGTCGCCTTCTTTGGACAAGTTAGCGGAAAGCTCCCAGAGCCGGTAACCTAATCTGTATTTGTCCGTCGCTTCATCACGCATGATGAAGCCCTTGCCTTCTAGGGAAGCTAGAAGGCGATGCACAGTGCTTTTGTGAAGCTGAACACGGCTAGCAATTTCGGTTAACGTCAGTTCCGACGCCCCCGTAAAACAAAGCAAAATATCTAAAGCGCGCTCAACAGCACGCACGGTAAGCTTGCCATCTTCCATGGATGAACACCACCTTCATGAAACGAAAAAAGTTTCACTATATGAAACCTTGTTATGTTCAGTATAACGAAACTCGCCCGCCTCGTAAAGGTCAATCACCTCTTTTTCCCATTATTACAGGACCGTTACAATAGGCTTACAAATGGCGCATCCACATTGACTTGAAAGCGCATTCAGACTACTATTAAAGTATAGCATTACTTATCAGAATATTTAAACAATTTACTCTCCCTTCACTTGTTAACACCTCTAACTAGCGGCATTTCACACATACACACATCTTCATGGAGGGAGGCTACATCGATGTCTACAACTACACTCAATCCTGTTACTGGATCGCTCCAACCGACACTGGATCAGGTCATTACACAACCCTTTTTACGCAGGAAAAAATTCATCACGACAATCCTTCTCGCCCTTTTAATTATCAGCACCATGGCCGTACTCGTCTTCCATGCCTACATTGCTTGGACATTGGCTCGACCGCATATAGACCCGCTTCACTCGAATCCGTTGAAAGCTGTTCATCTGCCTTACACGAACGTATCTTTCCCGAGTCAAAATGGCAAATCCACCTTAGAAGGTTGGTTCATCCCAGCCGCGGCGTCAGCTAAAACGGTTATTTTCTCCCACGGCTATGGTGGAAATCGCGAAGAAGAATGGGTTCCTTTGTACACTCTCGCCCGTGAACTTCATAAACAGCAATATAATGTGCTTATGTTTGACTATGGCTATGTGAATCCAACTAGTAATCGCTTGATGACTGGTGGTATCCAAGAGTCCAAAGAGCTGCTCGGCGCTATCGATTACATCAAACAAACAACTGGTGGTTCGATCTACATCTGGGGCTTTTCCATGGGAGCAGGCACTGCACTTCAGACGGCGCTCCAGCAAAACGGCGATATTTCTGGGATGATCCTGGACAGCACATTCCTGCTGAATTCGGACACCCTTTATCAAAATATAAATCAATCCGTGCATGTACCTAAGTATCCTTCTCTGCCGCTTGTCCGTATGTTCTTCCCTTTGCTGAACGGGATCAGCTTACATCAGGTTCCTTTCACGAAAGTAACCACGACCTCGTACACGATGCCGATTTTCATGATTCATGGCACCAGTGACAACAAAGCGCCTTACGCTCTAGTCGAGTCGATGTTCAAGCAACAGCATAACACCGCTTCTAAGCTTTGGATTCTCCCTAACGCGCAGCATGAGCTTCTTTACCGTGCTGAGCCTAAAACGTATGTGAGCCGCACGATGGACTTCCTTAACGGAATCCAGCCGACTCTCACAGCCGTGCAAGTTGACGCTGGTATTCCCTCCTCCCTATAAAATCGACCTCCTGTGAGGTCGGTATTTTTTTGCCCTTTTTCAGAATAATTAACCGTATGTCAATTAATTCATTACGTTTCGCTGGATGTGCTAAAAAGGGGCAAGCATACGCTCCCCCCAACTCAGTCAACTAACTTCGTGCTAGTCGTTTCACCCACACTGCCTCAACGCTTGCACTGTGCTAACTCACATGCTGTTCGATGCAGCTACAGCGGCAACCAACTATACCTAATCCATTAGCTAGTCTGACATCCCAATCTCAATGAACTAACTGGATAACATACAGCTAATTTTCTCATCTTCCACTCTACAAAGCGTTTAACTGGAAAATGTACAGCTAATCCGACACTATTCGTCCACTTTGCTCAAAATCACCGAATTTAACTGTAGGAAATCCATCTATCGATCTCAAAAGGCGGGAAACGGCAGAATTAACTACCTAAAATCCAGTTATTCTTCGAATAATGGCGGGGGCGGGGCGAGAATGAACTGTAGGCTGCAAGTAGTGCTACTGTAGCAGCTACAGCAGTGATGCAACACTAAAGTGTGCAGCGCACGGCCGTTTGGGGTTCGCAGTAGATGCTCCACTAGCTAATAGGGGCTGCAGAAGGAGCCCTTTCAGGAACTCATTCTGCAGCCCCCAATCGGCCGCTCAATTAATCACTTAATCCATCACTTAATCCATCACTCAATCCATCACTCATTCACTCAATCCCTCAAACCATCCATCCATCAAACACCCATTCACGCAACCAATCACTCACTCCATCACTCCATCAATCCATCAATCCATCTCATAAATCGAGCCGGATTTACTCGCAAACAGCTCCGCATACACCTTCTCCGCATACGCGTCGGTCATGCCTGAGATATAGTCCGCCACGAAGCGCGGCCAGCTCCAATTGCTGTTGCGCCGCTCGTAGCTATCGATCCAGTCGGGCGGAATGATCCATTGCCCCTTCTCTTGATCGATGAAGCTGTCCCAGAGTCGCTCCACGATGATCTCGCTGCGCTTCTGCAAACGCAGGACGCGGAAATCCTTGATCAGCGTGACCCACGCCAGCTTCTTAAGAATTTCCATCGTCCGCAGCAGGTCCATATCCTCGGCGCCGTCTCTGACGAGCGCGACTTTCTTCCAGCCGCGCTCCGTATCATCGATGATGTCGAGTCTCGAAGCAAAAGAGCTGACCCAGCGCGCCTTCATCTCTCGGCGTGTGCGCGATTCCTCTCGGTTGCATTCGGCAAAAATAATTTCCCATTGCGCTAAATAGTCATGCAGCACGCGGCTTACCATCTGCTCAATATCCACTTGCTCCCAGCCGAACTTGTGCTGATTCGGGTCATTCAGGATTTCCATCACGAGATGCCGTCTTAACCGTTGATCTTCGAAGAACGTGGCGTTCATCTGGATTTTACCCGCGCGAATCCCATCTTCAATATCATGCGTGGAATACGCGATATCATCGCATAAATCCATCAATTGCGCTTCTAATGTGGAGCAGCCCGCAGGCATTTTCCAAGTATCACGCAGCTCGCGAATAACGTCCCACTCGGCGCCATATACACCTTTGAGGCGTCCCTCTTCCTCGATGAGAAAAGGATACTTATTGATGCCGAGCAGCACTGCTGCCGTCAGGTCTAGACCGCTCTCGCTGCCTGCTCGCTTTTCCAAAAACATTAAGATGCGGAAATTTTGCGCGTTGCCCTCGTATTTCAAGCCGTGATCCCTCATCAGGATATGATTCAGCACCTCTTCGCCCTTATGACCAAAAGGCGGATGCCCGAAGTCATGCGCAATCGATGCGCACTCGACCACGGTAGGATCGATGATCAGGCCTGGATGCTCCCTTTTGCTCAGAAAAGGATTCGTCCGCTCTAACCGCTTTGCCACTTCCCGTGCAATCTGAGCGACCTCTAAGGAGTGCGTCAGACGCGTGCGATAGTAATCCCCCGAACCCGCACCGAACACCTGAGACTTCCCCTGCAGACGCCGGAAGGTCGGCGATTGAATCAACCTTGCATAATCCCGCTCAAATTCATCCCGCTCTTCACTCCATTTTGAGGAAGCTGCCTCACCAGGCCGATATTTCCGTATGTCGTTCATATGCTTGCCTCCTCTAGCGCTGTAAAGGCGCCGATCTTTCACCAGTATCCTGCTGCTGAAGCCATCTATTCATTATTTTCAGTTTATGCGAGAGCATGTACGATAGTCACTCTTCGAACATCTACTTCGCTCTTCACTCCTATGGCAAGGTACCCGACTCCACCGATCACCGACTCTGTCGTCCTTATTAATTTACAAGAATACTATATTCCTCAGTCGCCAACAAGCCTAACTTACAGCATACGCAAAAAAAGGGAATGCTGCACAAGACCATTGTCTCCATGCACATTCCCTGTTTGATTAGGATTTGATTAAAGATAGGAATTCCGAACGCAATGTTGCATCCTTGCGGAACGAGCCGCGTACTGCGGATGTAACTGTTTGGCTGCCGTATTTCTTCACGCCTCTCGCGCACATACACATATGCTCGCCCTCAACGACGACCATGACGCCATGCGGCTTGAGCACCTCATCCAGGATATCCGCGATCTCAGAGGTGATTCGTTCTTGCACCTGCAGCTTGCGAGTAATGACATCGACTAGACGAGCAAATTTGCTGAGCCCCGCTACTTTACCGCTTGGCAGGTAACCCACATGGACTTTGCCATAGAAAGGCGCCATATGGTGCTCACACTGGCTGTAATACACGATATCTTTGATGATCACTAGCTCTTCGTGCTGTTCATCGAAGGTTACGCCGATCACATCACGAGGATCCGCTGCATAACCCGAGAAAATTTCTTCATACATACGCGTAACACGAGCTGGTGTATCCAATAGACCTTCGCGATCTACATCCTCACCAATTAAGCGTAAAATCTCCCGCACATGGCCTTCGATCTTCTCACGATTCTCTGCGACCAATGCATTTTTATAGTCGATGGATGCCATCTTCTCTACCACTCCACCCTATTTCTTATTTCCTCTTTTGGTTGAAATTTTGGTTTTTCATCATTTGCTGTGCTTTATTCAGCTGCTGCTTATTCATGTTGTAACCCATTTGCTTCGCCATTTTGGCTAACATTTCAGGATTGTTCTGCATAGATTCCAATTGTCTCTTCAAATAAAATACCCCAATAAAGAAACCGCCAACCAAGCCAACAATCAATGTGAGAATGGGAATCAAATAACTCCACATAACCTGTGCCCCCTGCTTGTACATAATTAGAATAGAATACTTGTTCTATCATATCATTACTGTTCCACGCTTTACAAATCGAAATAATACCCTAGACATGCTTAGCTTCTAAAGCACTTGTTCTATAAATAGAGTCGTTTCTTTGGCCAAATCGAGCTCTTTGATCTCAAGCACCTTGTCTGTAGCATCCTGTTTCACAATCCGAATGATCGGACGCGTCGGCAGTCCTCTATGTTGACCCACGACAACACCCGTCTCGCGATTCGTTAACCGCACGGAAGTACCTGTCGGGTAGATAGAAACGATTTTAAGGAATTGGATCAACACATCGCGATCCAGCTTCGTTTCCGCTAGCGCCAGCATATATTCACAAGCTTCATGAGGCAGCTTACGCTTGCCGGCGGACATATCGAAGAGCAAATTATCGTACATATTCGCGACGGCCGTTATTTTGGCATAGAGATGAATGTCTTCATTCATGAGCCCTCTAGGAACACCATCCCCCGTCAACGTCTCGTGGTGCTGGAACGCCACATGCGCAATCAACAGAGAGAACTCGCGCTTGCTCTTCAATAGCTCAAAGCCTCTCCATGTATGATGCCTCCGCGGATCGTCTGACTCATCGTCGGTTAACAGCTCCACTTTGCCTATATCGTGCAGGAGTGCCCCCATGGCCAGGTCTTTCAGCTGCGTCGCATTCATCCCCATATTCATCCCGATGAGCACAGCCATCATGCATACGTTCATCGCGTGGATGTACATTTGGTTGTCTTGCGTTCGAATATCATTCAGTTGAATAAGGACATCGCGATTCTTCATGATCTCATCGAGCAGCGTATTAATCGACATACTGACGGAACGCGTATTAAATTCTTTGCCCGACTGGATTGCCGCAAACGTTTGCCCCATTTGAGTCATGACAAGCCGCTTCGTTTCATCTGAAAGGATTTCCGGGATTTCGACATCCTCTAGATTCGGGTCTTTGATATAAATCATCGTAACCCCAATGCGATTCAGCGTATTAATCATAAATACCGTTAATTGCACATTATCCGCGAGCAGAATCGCGCCATTACTTGAATAAATCGTACGTCCCAGATATTGTCCTGGCTCTACAGAATCCAAGTGCACGTATTTCATAGGATTCACTCCACGTATTATAGTTGTTGAACTTATGCGTTTGCTTTGTTTTGCTCTAAATCCAATAAGTGAACTTTCGTCGGCAAGCCTCCACCGTAACCAACGAGATCACCGCTTGCGCCAATGATGCGATGACACGGGATGATGACAGGAATCGGGTTCTGATTGTTCGCTCCCCCAACAGCTCTCACGGCCTTCGGCGAGCCAATCGCCTCTGCAATATGTTTGTACGATGCGGTCTCTCCATAAGGAATCGTCTGCAGCGCTTGCCAGACACGTTTCTGAAAGTCCGTCCCTTGCAGATCCATGACGCCTTCAAAGCTCTTTCTTTCACCTGTAAAATATTGCGTTAACTGCTGCGCGATAGACGTCAATTGCTCATCCGTGTTCTCGCTAAGCTCGTACTCTCCGTACCAGCGACGAGCCCACTGCTCGCGCCGCTCGCGGTTCTCTTCGAACGTGCCAAACTCCACCTTGCACAGCCCTTGTGGAGATGCCACAAGAACTAGCGGACCGATGGGTGTATGGATCTCTGTATAAGAAAGCAGGACTGGCTCCTGAAGCTGTTTCATCTTTATTCCTCCTGTACGGCTGCTGTGCTCTTCTGCGCAGCCAGCGCCTTGTCGATATCCGTCTGCACCTGAGGCTCTTGCTCAGCTGCAGCAGCTCGTTCCAGCGCCGACACGGCCTCCTCGCCGCCGATGCGGCCAAGGGCCCATGCTGCGGTAGCCCGGATCTCCGGGCGGGGATCGCTCCGCAGCAGGTCCACCAGGACCGGCACCGCCGATCGGTCCTTGAAATTGCCGAGCGCGATGATCGCGTTGCGCTGGATCGGCTTTTTGCCGCGCCAGGAGGCCGCGATGCGTCCGTACTGCTCTTTGAAATCCTTGTTCGACATTGTGAGCAAGGGAATCAGTAACGGCTTGACCTTCTCGGGGTCAGGCGTGAACTCGGGATGATGCGTCCAGTTCATCCCCTTGTTCTTCGGGCAGACGATCTGGCAGGTATCACAGCCATAGAGTCGGTTGCCGATTTTGCGTTTGTACTCGTCATCCACATACCCTTTGGTCTGTGTGATAAACGAGATGCAGCGACTTGAATTGAGCTGCCCTGGGCCGACTAGCGCCCCTGTCGGACAAGCATCGATGCATATCGTGCAGTCTCCGCATTGATCCATAATCGATATATCGGATTCGAATGGAATGTTCGTGATGATTTCGCCCAAATATACCCACGACCCCCACTCGGGGGTGATCACGGCGCAGTTTTTGCCGCTCCAGCCGATGCCGGCACGCTCGGCGACAGCACGGTCGACTAGGACACCGGTGTCGACCATGCTCTGCAGTCTCGCCTCCGGCACGCGCTCGGCGATGAAGGCCTCCAGCTTCGCGAGTCGGTCGCGAAGCACGTCGTGATAGTCGCTCCCCCACGAGGAGCGCGAGATGATGCCCCGATACGCTCCCGGCTCGGATCGGGGCGGGTCCGCCAGCTTCGACGGGTACGCGACCGCGATCGAAATGATCGACCGCGGTGATTCGAAGCTCAGCTCGGGGTATACCCGCTTATCGATATCCGGCTCCTCGAAGCCGGATTCGAAGCCCTTCTCCCTGTGGCGGAGAAGGATATCCCTAAGTTCATGGAACGGCTCCGCGGAAGTAAAGCCGATCTTATCAATGCCGAGAGAGGGCGCGGCTTCCACGATCTCTTGTTTCAGCTTGCGCCAATCCAATCTTGTCCCATCTAGGCTGAATTCGCCTGAAACCGTCAACCCTCTCACCTCCCTGAATGGCTATCTGATTACTGTGTTATTTACATCTCTTTATTGGTTTCTTTATAGCTTCGTAGCCATGTCGAACGGCCAAAGTACAAATTCTGCCCGTCCTTGCACAAGACTAGTCGGAATCACTCCGAACAGTCTGCTGTCTGCACTTGCCGCCAGATGGCGATTATCGCCCATCACGAAGATTTCTCCCTGACCGACCTCTGTCGGTCCGAAGTCGCCATCCTCGATAGGCGTATCTGTGTACGACTCATCGACCTTGTCGCCATTCACAAAGAGCGCCCCTGAGCGCCCTTGTACTTCATCGCCCGCGATGGCGACGACCCTTTTGACCAGGAAAGGGTGCTGCTGGGGTAGCACGAGCTTCTCAGGCTCCTTCAGTATGACAATATCCCCACGTTTAGGCGCTTTCAGATAGGTGATGGCTTTGTTCACGAACAGCCAATTCCCTTCGGCTAACGTCGGGTCCATCGAGTGCCCGCGAACTGTGGAAAGATTAAAGCCGAATTGATGAACAACAATAACAACAAGAAGAGCTACGAGAATGGATTTGGTCCAATCCCACAGCTCATGCGTGAAGCTTTTGGCTTCATGATTATGTCTCGGCGCAGCCATAACTTCATTCGAATCTTCGCGTCCTGCGAAAAAGCCCATTCAAACGCCCCCGTTCTTATGCTTTTCCCACTCTTCGTAATAGTAAATCACCGTTTCATCCTGGAAGGGAGGCTTGTCTCCATTAACTAGCGCAAGCAGCGCAGCTAGGCCATCTTTCACCTTCGACTCGACGAGAGTAGAATAGTGATAGTGAAGCTTATGGCGCTCGTATTCCTCTTGATCCACGATATGTACAGTTCGATCCGGCATCCGAATCACATCCAGATCGTAATCAATATAGGTTAACACACGCCCGTTCACATAAAGTGGTGAGGCCACATTGCAATAATAGCGCACACCTGCTTCTTCCATTAGAGCAACGATATTAAACCACATTTTCGGAATGAAAAAAGAAACACCTGGAATGCGGCTCACCCATTCTTTGCCGTCTGCTTCTTGAATCTTGGTCTGGCTGTTAATGAACACCATCATGCCCATCTTCTGATGCTCTTCATGGAGAATATGCTGGGGTACTCGCCAGTTGGTCAACCACATCCGATGCAGATGCCCGTCATGTTTGAAGCTTTTTATCACATACGGCGTGAATTTATCCATGTTCAAAGCTCCCTTGTTAATTGCTGCCGAAAACGTCACCTTATGTTAAACCTAAAACAAAACAACATCTAAACCTGTAGTCGCTCTCAAAAAGTTTTTCTCATATTTTAAGAAAAGCATATCTGACCCCCAATTGCAATGGCGGCACAGATATGCTTCCTATAAGCCAAACCTATTCATTTCCATGCTGAGCCCCGTGAAGGGCTACACGCTTACTTTCTTCACAATACTGAGGCGATGAGCAGCCCTGGAAAAGTCAGCAGCACTGTAACCCGCAGACTCGTACACAGGCAATACGATTTCGTTATGAACATCAACCGTCACCATAATTTTCTTCACGTTCCGTTGGAGGAACCGCTGCTTCATTGCTTCGATCAATGCTTTACCGATACCCTTACGTTGATATGCTGTTGCGACTGCGATCCGATAGTAGTAGCCATTGTTATTATCAATCGTACCGATAATCAAGCCTACAACTTGCTCTTCTTCTTGCGCGATTAAAACGAGCTCCGTGTCCCACGATAGCTGACGTGCGAAGGCTTCAATCGTCTCTTCATAGCAGGTTTCCGACAGAACGTCCTCTAGAAGTTCTTTTACCGAAGAGGTATCACCAAGCTGAAATGAACGAACATGCATACGGTTCTCTCCCAATTCCATATTAATTTGTTGATATTAATTTTCTGGTAAATTAGTAAATACGACAAAAAAACACGAAATCCTGCTGAAATTGTGGTGAAATTCACAAAAAACTTTGTTTTTTTCGATATTTCTCGTGAAAGCGCTTAAATGCAAGCGTTTACAACATTAAGTTATAATATAGAGCAGAATATTCTAGTTCTAATGATCGCCTGCTTAGTCCACACGCTTTAGACATGACATGATAAATATAGGATTACATCCTTGCCTGATGTATGAGATCGCTCCAAAAAAACCATCTTATAGGAGGATATTCCTACGAGAAAGAGGTGAAACTCATGTCTGATAAAATTATTACACTCGATAACGAGGGAGAGTATCCCCGTAACATTCCTGATTTTCAGCTGCTGAGCACCAAAAAGCCTGAAGAATGGACCGAAATCGAGCTGCTGCATCTCCACCGCACGATGAGCGACTTATCCCCTTGGCTTCACGAGCAAGATTCCGCTATGCACAATCAAATTACAAGGGAAATGGAACGCCGAGGTATCTGATTAGCGACCGACTTAGTAAACACAAATGTTGCTTTATTATCGGAGTTGCTTCATAATGAAGTTGAAACTACATAACTTTTAGGAGGTATTTATTCAATGGCACATCAACTACCAGCTCTTCCGTACGCGAACGAAGCTCTTGAGCCGCACATCGACGCAAAAACAATGGAAATCCATCACGATCGTCATCATAACGCTTATGTAACAAACTTGAATGCAGCATTGGACAAACATCCTGCTCTGCATGATAAATCCCTTAATGACCTGATCGCTGACCTAAACAGCCTTCCTGAAGATATCCGCACTGCAGTTCGTAACAATGGTGGCGGTCACGCTAACCACTCCCTATTCTGGGAAACAATCGGACCAGAAGCTGGCGGCGCACCTACAGGCGCTCTAGCTGCTGCAATTGACAGCGAGCTTGGTGGCTTTGATAAATTCAAAGCAGACTTCGCTGCTGCTGCAACTACACGTTTTGGCTCTGGCTGGGCTTTCCTAGCTGTTGACAAAGCTGGTAAATTGAAAGTATACAGCTTGCCAAACCAAGACAGCCCGATCATGGAAGGCGAAACGCCAGTTCTTGGTCTTGATGTTTGGGAGCATGCTTACTACCTGAACTACCAAAACAAACGCCCTGACTACATCGCAGCTTTCTGGAACGTTGTTAACTGGAACGAAGTTGGCAAACGTTACGACGCAGCGAAGTAATTGGCATTGAAAAAGCGACCCCGCGGGTCGCTTTTTTTGTTGCTTAGCGCTAGTTTAGTTTGATCAAACGAATCGAGGCATTAATGACGGTGACACCATCAACAATGTCAGGAATAATATCGTCCGTTACCCCAACATTCCCAAGTGTCACAATGCCTCCCGCCGGAATCGTCACGATTGCCGATCCTGTCATTAATCGATCTAGGCTTATCCCCACATCAGCATGGATGCCATATTGAGATTGCGGTTGTGCAACCCCATTGATAAAAATGGCATAAGCACTATTAAGTGAAGAATCTTCTCCATAAGTTCTAGTCAGAACTTCGTAGATCACATCATAATCCCCGGCAACTGTTACGATGAGATCCGTCGAGTTTACCGCATGCGTCATCCCTACTAAAATACCATTGTTATTAAAAATAATTTTATCACCAGTATCGATTTTTCTTGCTGTGTTGTTATAGATCTGACCATATGCTGGTGTAAAAGTCCCTGTTGAACCCGTAGCTCCTGTGGTGCCAGTTGCACCTGTAGCACCTGTTGGCCCTGTTGGGCCCTCATCTCCCGTGGCTCCGGTTGCTCCGGTCGTTCCAGTTGAGCCTGTATTTCCTGTGACGCCTGTAGATCCTGTCGCACCGGTTGGGCCGGCATCTCCTGTCGCTCCAGTGGCTCCGGTCGTTCCATTAGGCCCAGTTGCACCTGTGACTCCCGTTGTTCCCGTCGCTCCTGTTGGCCCGGCATCTCCTGTGGCTCCCATTGCTCCGGTCGTTCCGGTGGGACCAGTAACTCCTGTTGATCCTGTCGCACCTGTTGGGCCATCTTCTCCCGTGGCCCCAGTGGCTCCTGTGGCTCCGGTATTCCCCGCAGCTCCAGTGTCCCCGGTGGCCCCGGTAATCCCGGTAGCTCCAGTATTCCCAGTCGCACCAGTATCTCCTGTTGCTCCGGTATCCCCGGTCGCTCCAGTACCCCCTGTGGCTCCGGTATCTCCTGTCGCTCCAGTATTCCCTGTGGCTCCGGTATCCCCTGTGGCTCCGGTATCCCCAGTCGCTCCAGTATCTCCTGTCGCTCCTGTATTCCCTGTTGCACCAGTATATCCTGTCGCTCCGGTACCCCCAGTAGCTCCAGTATATCCTGTTGCTCCTGTATCCCCGGTAGCTCCGGTATCTCCTGTCGCTCCAGTATCCCCAGTAGCGCCGGTATTCCCTGTGGCTCCTGTAACTCCTGTTGCCCCTGTGGCTCCCATGGCTCCCGTGGCTCCTGTTGTTCCTGTTGCTCCCGTTGCCCCTGTGGCTCCGGTTGCCCCTGTAGACCCCGTAGCTCCAGGGTCTCCTTTCATCCCTTGCCCCCCTGCTGCGCCCTGTACGCCTTGGGGTCCTTGCACACCTTGAGGACCCTGCGGACCTTGAGGTCCCTGAGGTCCCGGTGGACATGGCGGACAATACCCGCCTTCAGATGGCGGTAAAGTAATCTTTACAACACATGAAGAGCGACCACGTTTAGTCGGTTTACAGCATGCTTTACTGATTTTCTTCTTCTCGTGGCAACCACTCACCACCACTGCTTTTTTCCTGCTATTACTTGAACTTTGCTTCAACAAGCATACACCTCCCATTGAGATGGTGCAGTATATTCAGATATTCTTCATCCTGTATGGGATAGGATACAACTCAGCAGCCCAATTCGACATTTTTTCTTATTTTATTCAATTAATACCCACACGCGTAGGCTAAAGTCCTATCATACAAACCCTAATTTCTCTTTACGTCATTCGAGCCAAGCTGTACGATAATGGTAAATACATCTAAACCGGAAATGAGTTGACGAGGTCTTGGGCATTATCCCTTTGCTCCAACATATCCCTCTTTTTCAAGAGCTCGCTGAAGAAGATTTGATTACCATTGCCCCTTTGTTTACAGAAAAGAAAGTAAAGAAGAACACAATCCTTTTCCGAGAAGGAGATGTTGGTGAGGAGTTATTTGTGATTCAAGCTGGCGTCGTGAAAATATATCGGCTAGATGAAGCGAAGGAAGTCACGCTGGCCTTGTTTCGGGATGGAGACTTTTTCGGGGAAATGTCGCTGCTAAGCAGTGGAATGACACGTTCGGCAACGGCCGAGACGATGGCGCCTTGCACCCTGTACGTGCTTAACCGAACTGCATTCACTTCGTTCATGGAAAAGAGCCCTAGGCTATGCCTAAAGCTCCTGGAAACGACGATGCAACGCTTGCGCCATGCGAATGATCAAATCTATGATTTAACGTTCCTCGGGGTACGCTCACGTATTATTAAAATGATAATCCGCTTATCCGAGCAGCACGGCATTCCAACACCAAATGGACTATTGATCGATGTGAAGCTAACTCACCAGCAACTGGCTAATTTAGTAGGCACCGTAAGGGAGTCCGTGACGAAAGTGCTGCAAGAACTTCTGGATGACGAGCTTATTCACATTGATAAAAAGCTAATTACATTAAGAAATATAGAGGCGATACAAGCCGAGATTCGCTAGCCTATCGATTATAGATTAGGGCTGCTGCTACTCTTCGTTTCGCTCCTGCCATTCTTTCATTATTCGCACGAAAACATTAGGAAACGCGTAATTTTGAAGGTCCTCCGGACCTACCCAGCGATAATGGAACGGTATCCATTCTTCTCCCGTACTCGGCCGGTTCGCGTCACCGAGCGTAGCGCGGTACACCTTCATTTTCCAGACAATATGGCTGAAAATATGCTCGGTATCCATAAACCATTCATCCGGTTGAATCCCAATTTGTTCCTGTTCGGCAAGCGCCTCGCGAAGCTCGGACATATTCACTTCATCGGACTGCCAGGCAGCTGTCGCCCATTCTACATGGGGAAGCTCCCACATGCGTGCCAGCAAGCCCTCTTGCGGACGCTGTCTAATCAACCATTTGCCCGCATGCTCACCAGTACCTTCAATGAAAGCCACTGCTCGCAGCTCTGGACGGGGCGGTTTGGCTTTCTTTTTGATCGGCAGCGCTTCTTCCATGCCAGCTTCTCGTGCCGAACAGTGTGCCATCACAGGACATGTCAGGCAGTGCGGTGACCTCGGTGTGCAGACCATAGCTCCTAGCTCCATGAGCGCTTGATTGAAGTCGCTTGCGGTCCCCTCCAAGATGAGTTCACGCGCCAGCTTCTCCATAATTGTGCGGGTGGAGGGCTTCATAATATCTTCTTCGATCAGAAAATAACGCGAAAGCACGCGCATCACATTGCCGTCGACCGCCGGCTCTGGCTTATTATAGGCGATACTCAAGATCGCCCCAGAGGTGTAAGGGCCGACACCTTTGAGCGCGGAGATATCCTCTTTATTTTGCGGGACAATGCCCTCGTAACGTTCGTGTACTTCTCTGACTGCTGATTGCAGGTTCCTCGCACGCGAGTAGTAGCCGAGTCCTTCCCACGCTTTGAGTACATTCTCCTCTGGTGCCGTTGCCAAAGCTTCCACGGTTGGAAATTGATCTACAAACCGATGGAAATACGGAATCACGGTATCCACACGAGTTTGCTGCAGCATCACTTCGGAAATCCATATATAATAAGGGTTTTTACTTCTTCGCCATGGTAAATCACGCTTATGTGTCTGGTACCAATCCAAGAGATTTTGGGAAAAATATAATTTCTGTTCTTCGCTGTACATGAGCTCTCCTTCTCTATGGGGCACGTTCAAGTTATAATAGATGAATGAATATGGTACCATTATACGAGAAGTATGGAACATAAAACTAGAGGTGAATGTATGCAAACGTCCAAGCAAGCTGATTTAGCCCAAACTCGCAACCAACAGTTACATAATAAAAGAAAAGATTGGCTCCATGAAGCGCAAGGTTTCATTGCGTTGCTTTTCATCTGGGGCACAGAGTGGGTTTTCAATGCCGTTATTGATTTTGCCATCTACTGGCGCGATTGGGATTGGCTGAAGCAAGCTGCTTTTATCACCGCAGTAGTTGCCAGCTTAATTCAGATTTGGGGGATGCGGAAGCTATTTGGCCCTAGAGAGGGTGCAGGGGACTCGAAGGCAAATGAGGACTCCGCACGCAGTAGCAGCGGTTGGGGACATCCCTTCATGCTCGTGCTGCCAGGGGCGCTGCTCATCGCAGCAGTTGCTTTGTTGGAGGCGATTGGCGCGGTCAATCCGCTGTTTGCACCGATTTTACGAGCGTTCCTACTCGCCATCGGCTTCGTGCAGGCCGGGTTGTTGCTCGGCAGATCCCTCATTTATTTGGGATTGTGGCTATTCGTGCTAACCGCCATCATGGGCGTGTGGTATCTGGGGTATTCGGGTGTGATTCTTGAGGGAATGGGCGGCATCAGCCTGCTCGTGAGCGGGTATATGCTGCGGGTTTGGGGACGGGCTTCCAACTAACTGGAAAACCTCCCGCTAATTTCGGGGAAAACGTTGAAATTCGCGGTTTAGATGGATTTTCTGCTTCTATTTTCATCGATTGCAGCTGGTTTCGGCTTCATCGATTGAAATTAACAGCGGAAAATCCATCTATTTGTTTTACAGCTTCAAAATCTGTTCAATTACATGCAGGAAATGCAGTTAGTCTGCTTCAATTAAGGTGGAGCCCAATCTGCTCCATTGGAACTGCTTTGTACGAACTAGCTAAGACGTTAAACTAACTTTCATCACGCCTGCTCCACAATCGCATAAGCCGCAGCCATGGATCCCGTATGTGTAATGCTGATATGGATGCGGTGGCTGCCTTCCAGTCCTGCTCGCAGCAGGGCCTCCTCTTTCACCTGGCAGGTTGGCTTGCCTAGGGCATCCGGCAGTACCTCCACATCTTGAAAACCGATCTGCTTGCCGATGCCGCAGCCAATCGCTTTCACGATCGCTTCCTTCGCGGCGAAACGGCCTGCTACAAATTCAGCGAGTCGTCCACGGCGCTTTTGCGCTAACTCCCGCTCCGCCGGTGTCAGAATCCGCTCCATAAACCGATCGCCGGAAGATCCCTCTAGCATTTTGCCTACTCGCGCAATTTCAATTAAATCTGTTCCGACCCCAATGATCATTGCTACGTGTTCCTCATTTCTGCTAATGATACGCTTTGCGTACAATTTAACCGATTCCTCGGTCAAGGTCAAGATCGCGAACTTTGTAGCAGATAACCTGAAGTTACCAACGCCTGATCTTCGCAGTGCCATAGCTTACATGGAGGTAAGTAAGTTACCCTATTTTCAGTTCTTATGCCAATCTGCCACAAGGGTTATACTAGGCTTAGAAATCATAGCTAGGAGGCCAACATAGTGAAGATCATGCCACTGGAAAGACGCGGAATTTCGAATAGCCGAATTGTGTTCGGATGTATGGGATTAGGCGGGGATTGGGCCGGAAGTCCTTTGACGAAGGACGATTATGTAACAGCTGAAAAAGCCGTAGAAGCTGCATTGTCGATTGGCATTACGATGTTCGATCATGCGGATATTTATAAAAGAGGGAATTCGGAGACTGTCTTCGGTCAAATTCTCAAGAATAGACCTGATTTGCGTGACCAAATCATTTTGCAATCGAAATGCGGAATTCGTTTTCCAGATGATGCACATCCGCATCGTTTCGATTTTAGCAAAAGCCACATTATTAGCTCCGTTGATGGTATTCTCGGCCGCCTTGGCGTAGAGCATATCGATATCTTGCTGCTGCATCGCCCTGATCCGCTCATGGAGCCTGAAGAAATCGCCGAAGCTTTCAATCAGCTGCGTTCAGCTGGCAAGGTGCGCCATTTCGGTGTGTCCAACATGACCTCCGCACAAATGCGCTTCATTCAAAACTCGCTGCCAGAGCCGCTTGTCGTCAACCAACTGGAGATGAGCTTAGCTCGCTTGGATTGGGTGGAACAAGGCATTCTGGTGAATCAAAAAGCCGGAACCAGCATCAATTTCGCCGACGGCATTCTGGAACATTGCCAAATGGCTAATATTCAAATTCAGGCATGGGGTCCCCTTGCCCAAGGCAAGTTCTCTGGCCGCGTGATCGAAGATGCGCCAGACACTGTGAAGAACACAGCCGCACTCGTGCAGAAGCTCGCTGCAGAAAAAGAAACGACGCCCGAAGCGATCGTGCTGGGCTGGCTCATGAAGCATCCGGCTCGCATTCAGCCGGTCATTGGCACTTCATCCGCCGAGCGTGTACTCGCTTGCCAAGACGCAGTTCGCATCTCAGAAGCGATGACGCGCGACGAGTGGTACGCGCTGTTAGAGAGCTCCCGCGGGCAGCGCTTGCCTTAGGCTAGCGGTTGGGATATAGAAGAGACCTGAGGGGATTTGTTGAATCCCTCAGGTCTTTTTGTTTAAGCAGGCTAGTCCGACAAATGTAATTGTTTGACAGTTGGTACTGCTGGGAGTGACTTTAATTTCTAACTGCTGGTGCAGGTACTAACTTCTCCACTGCTTGGGGTGTACGTGCTGATCTTGACCCTTCCACTACTTGGGGGACAGCGGTTGGCTTTAACTCCTCCACGGCTTGAGCTGCACGTGCTGATCTTACCTCTTCCACTACTTGAGGTGCTGGAGCTGGCCTTACTGCTTGGGCTGCACGTGCCGACCTTACATCCTCCACTACTTGGGGCGCAGGGGCTGGCTTTGACTCCTCCACTGGTTGAACTGCTGGGGTTGGACTTGGTTCCACTGTCGGAGTTGGTACGTCGGCAGCCTTCATTTCACCTACGGTTACTGATGAAGTCGTTTTATCCGTCCCCGTTGTTGTTTGCGTGCTTGTATCTGTCGTCTTTTGATCAACAATCGGCGAATTCGATTCAGCTGCTGACTTTTTATCCACACTAGCATTCGTCAACGAACACCCACTAATGATGAGAACGGCAGCCAAACCTATGAACGACCAACGATATGAATTAAATTGAAACTGTTTAATCATCATAATTCTCCTTTTTAACTGCGATTTATTTCCTGATAAATGCACATTGCCTGGCACACTGACGGGGCGCACATAATTTTCCAACAATTGAATGAGCGTGTATCCGTACTCTTCTCTTGTTGACGGTTCTAAATAAGAAAGAGCTAGCGCATCGCTTGCGATCTCTTGGTCTTCACGCATACGTTGATGAGTATACCAAAGTACAGGATTGAACCAATGAATGATCAACAGAAATTGCATCAGCCAATTAACACCAATATCATTTCGTTTGCAATGTGCTAATTCATGTAGAAAGACATGCCGTAGTTGTTCCTTGTTCAAACTGTCGATGGCCGTCTGCGGCAAGACTAACCGAGGGTTCCTGAATCCAAAAAGCGTCGGCATCGACATTTTGTCCGATACCACTAATGTGACAGGTTTATGTATCGACATAAGCTGTTGGCACTGAGCAAACAACTGTACGATGCCGATGTCTGTTATCGGTCTTGTTTCCTTCGATATTTTGAGCGTAAATTTACGGTTGATCACGCATGTGTATATCCCAAAAAGGACAATGCCCAGCAGCCATATATACATCGCATATTTATATAACAGATTCTCCGTTGTGTTGTTAGCGGCTAATTCTGCATGTGTCCCAACCGCTGCGGCTGAGTCGATTTCGTGAATGCTATCTGGGTAAGATATCCAATTATAAATGCTTAGGTCGCTTTCCAAGTGCCAAGGTAGGAGCAGCCTTACCAACACCAACAACCACATGAGATAGTGCCATCTAGGTTTTATCCGCTTATGCAGGACGCGCTGGATCAGCATGATGAACATTACCGTAATGGTTGCCATGATCGATACAGATATAATCCAATCAAAAAAACCTCTGAGAAGTTCACTGGTTTGGTGCACATTCACGCCTCCCTTCTTTCCTAGAAGTGGAAACTTCCAGAATCAGGACTGCCTGTTCTCGGTATCCCTGTTATTTGTTTTTACCGTCGAGCATCGCCCTTAACTCTTGAATATCTTCCTCCGATAATTGCTCCTCTTTCAAAAAATTAACGAGCATCGGCTTAAAAGCCCCGCCATAAATTCTTTTCAGAAACGATTGCGTCTCCGACTTGACACACTCACCCTCAGAAACCAAAGGGAAGTAAGCATAAACTCTGTTCTCTTGCGTAAAAGATATCGCCTGCTTCTGCGCTAGCCTGTTTAACAAAGTTCGAATTGTTTTGGGCTTCCACTCCGTCCGTTCCTGCATAGCCTCAATCACTTCATTAGCCGTGCGTGGAGATTCGTTCCAGAGTACCTTCATAACTTCCCATTCGGCATCCGTAATATGAGGGACCGTCTTCACTTCGTTACCTCCTTTTCATTGGATTACAACTGTAATACACTTTGAATATTACAGTTGTAATCCAAACTTGTCAAGCCTAGCAGTTCCGATCCCCTTACCACTTTGAAAAATAAAAAAAGACCATCCATGTTTGAAATGGATAGTCTATCTTCCGGCCATGTTTGCTCCGAGTTGCTTGCCGTAAATCCTAAATCCCTGGAATCGGAACACGCTTATGTTCGGTCTTCAAGTACTGCTTCTCCAGCTTTTCTTGCACAGCAGGATCAATTTGCTTACCTTCGAGATAGTCGCTGTTATCACCATACGTGATGCCTAGCTCGCCCTCATCCGTCTGGCCATCCCACAGTCCAGCTGTCGGTGCTTTATCCAGCACGCTTTGCGGTACGCCAATCTTGGCCGCGAGTGAACGAACTTGGCGCTTGTTCAGCGTGCTGAGCGGCGTGATGTCAACTGCACCGTCGCCGTACTTCGTATAGAAGCCGGTGACCGCTTCAGATGCATGATCCGTGCCTACGACGATCAAGCCCAGCTCAAAAGCCAAGGCATACTGCATAACCATGCGTGTACGCGCCTTAATGTTGCCTTTGCCGCCGCGACTCACGTGCTGGTGAACGCCGATATGCTTGAGGCCGTACTCGACCTCGATCGCGATCTCATCGACGGATTCTTCGATGTTGTTCTCGATTTGATATTTCAAATCGAAGGCTTTCGCCACAGCGTAGCTATCTTCGATGTCGACTTGCTGCCCATAGGGCTGGAACACGCCGACGGTTTTGTATTCTTTGCCTTTTTCCGCTGTCAGCTCGTCGGTTGCCTGCTTACACAGCCCTGCCGCTACCGCGCTGTCAATACCGCCGCTGATCGCGATCAGCAAGCCGTTCGCGTGTGCGCCAAGTACGTAATTTTTCAGAAAATCCACCCGTTTACGGATCTCTTCGTCAATATCAATTTCCGGCTTCACGCCAAGTTTTGCGATGATTTCTGTTTGCAAACTCATGCAACTCTCCACCTTTTATCTAAATTTTGGAATGATGCCTTCTTTGAGATCTAGTATAGACTTTCGGCCCTTAAATTTCAAAGTGTAATCCGCAGGAAAAGAGAAAAAGAGATACAAAGCCTCGGTGGCTTGCCAGATAGTCGGGTTTTCCGATTATCTGCATTGGTGGGGCCTTGATTTCTTGGCAGATAGTCGGATTTTCCGGCTATCTGCATCAGTATGGCCTGCTTTTCTTATCAGTTAGTCGGGTTTTCCGACTATCTGCATCAGTTTGGCCTGCTTTTCTTGTCGGTTAGTCGGGTTTTCCGGCTATCTGCATCAGTAATTCTCTTTTTCTTGCCTGCAAGTCGATTTTTTCGACTTACACATCTACCAGAGGCGCTTCCCCTTCGCCTTGGTCGATTTTTTCGACCTACACAGCAGCCAGAGGCGCTTTTCCTCCGCCTTAATCGATTTTTTCGACTTACACAGCAGCCAGAGGACCCTTTCCTTCCCCTTTGTCGATTTTTTCAACTTACACCTCAACCAAAGACGCTCTTCCTTCGCCTTAGTCGTTCTTCCCGCCTTTCACCCCGTTGCACAAATCTCCACGGGCGGCCTTCACCGTCCTCGCTCAACCAATCTACACAAAGAAAAAGCCCACCTGCTCATTCGCAGGTAGGCCCTCTATGGTTCCTAGCTTATATTATTTGCAATATTGCTCGAAAGCACCAATCAAATCGCCAGCGATCATGTCCGCGGAGCGGTCTTCGATTTGGTGACGTTGAATGAAGTGAGCGAGCTCACCATTTTTGAACAACGCGATGGATGGGGATGATGGCGGGTAAGGTGCTAGGAATTCACGCGCTTTCGCAGTTGCATCCTTCTCTTGACCAGCAAATACCGTGTACGTGTACGTTGGCACTGTATCGTTCTGAAGAGCTTTCGCTACACCTGGACGACATTGGCCAGCGGCACAACCACAAACGGAGTTCACGACAAGCAGCATCGTGCCATCCTTGGATTTCTCAATTGCTTCTTCTACTTGCTCAGGAGTCAGAAGCTCCGTAATACCCAGACGAGTCAAATCTTCTCTCATCGGTTTAACCATATCCTTCATGTATGAATCAAAAGACATTGCCATATGTGCCACCCCTTAGGATTTAATAGTTACTCTTAAAACGTAATGACTACAACTTATATTATACATCCGTTGGCAGTGAAAGCAAAGTCCAATGTCCCTCTCCATGACACAGAAATAAAGCGAAAGCTGTTAGGCTTCCGCTTTATCATCCTTTTCCTTACCAATAGCTTCTCCAGGCTCATAGGCAACATTTTTATCCGGGTGGGTGAAAATGCCGCTCTGTGGCACGATGCCCTCTTCAAACAGCTCCCGATTCTCTGCGCTCTGAAAGCCAACATCCTTGAATGGATGCACCCATTGATCTCCCGCCATAACCTCCGGGTTGGTTTCCGCTGTCCATTGTTCAAGAGGGGAGTTATCGGATTCATAATCATGATCTCCAATGGTCACCCCGTACTCATTCACAAATGGAGCTCGCGGTCCGCGTCCCTGCTCAAACTGTGGCAGAAAGTCAATCTCATAGGGATCAAGCTCGCTCTGGTCCTTGGCTGACTTGGTCGACTTTTTATTGTCCTGACTCATGTGGATGGGCGGTTGGGACCGTCCAGTTTTTTATCGACGAAGCCCTCTTTACCTGCGGGTGTTTTGGCGCGCTCTTGGTTTTGTTGTTCTTGCTGGATTTGCATTTTGGAATCGTTCTGACTCATATCCATCAGCTCCCTTCTGCCCGTAGTATGCGACAAATCAGGGAGGATCATTCCAATGATCATCAGGATTAGATTCAATAACTGCCCAGGGCTGAGATACGCCGCTGTCGGCTCAACCAAGGCGAAAAAGCTCGCAATCATTCCAGCCGCACCACCATATACCAAGGTGAACTTAAGCAAAACACCTGAACCTAGAATCCCCGTCGAACGGACTGTCACCATCTGTTGCCACACCAATATTGGCAGTAAAAGAATGGCTAGATACGCGTGATCGGGATGAAACCGTGAGACTGTGCCTTCCACGCCAATGCCCCAAGGCATCGAGGTTGGCAGCCCGAAGGCAGGCGTCAACGCGGCATAAAGGAACATAGCAGATCCTGCGCCGATAGCGAGAACATCAAGCAAAAGCCGCCAATCCATAGCATGCTTACGTACTTGGTAGCTTAGGTAGATGTACGCCAAAACGATGCCTACAATGATCTCCATATTCGAGCCCGCGGTCAGGAGCAGCTTCATTGGGCTCTTCCATAACAGCGATGGATCTGTCAGCAGATTGCCTAAGCGCCAAGTAAAGAACACGATTAGAGCACTGTTTAGAATAAGATCGTCAACACCTGTTACGCGCAGCCCTTCCTTAACTTTGCCTTCCCTAGCTTCGCCATCATGAGCGTCCTGCGTCTCATTATCCTCATATGTTTTCCGACTCGAGAGCCCCTCCCGATTCATTCTCTGAATCACCCGCCGCATGAGCCAGTACCCGAGCACGCACGCCAATAACAGAGCGACTAATTTTCCCTGCAACTGCAGCGATCCGATTTGTACCACATCAGGCATAAGCAACCTCCGACTCTTTTCCCTTAACCATTTCATTAACACGCTTAACTTTCGACAATCCCCTTACTATTTCCTGGGAAATTTTGCAGAAGAGCGATAGCGTTTGTCTAATTACCTCGAAACTGATGATGAGGACACAGCCCCCAACCTATTTCCCGACAAAAGGAAACAATAGCTTCTGATTCTCATTCGTATACATATTCTCTTTCGTAATGACCTCGGAGCCCGTATCCATCATGTGTTTGACCGTTTCACCGCGGTGAGCTTGAAGGGCTGTTTTGACAGCTAAATATCCCATGTTAAAAGGTTTCTGCACGACCGTCCCTTGCAAAATCCCCGATTCCAGGAACGAAATTTCATTCATGGAGCTGTCGAAGCCCACAAGCTTGATCCTTCGGTCGGGATCCAACTCTTTCAGTGCACGGGCCGCGCCCATTGTAGATGGCTCATTCAAGCCAAAAATACCGCGAATCTCCGAATGCTCTTGTAGCAGTTCCTTCGTCAGCTCATACGCCTTATCCTCTGATCCATTGCTATATAACGTATCCAACAGCTTAATCGAAGTATCGCTCTTCAAGCCATCCCGTACCCCATTCTCACGGTCCATCTGTGTGTTCGAGGTTTTCACAAAACTAACGATAGCATAGGTAGCCGACTCCTGCACGTAGCTCCGCATTGTTTCCACCGCTTTGCGTCCAGCCGCATAGTTATCGGTCGCTATCAAGCTCGTAGACACGCCGCCTTCCAACCCCGAATCCACAGTTATGAGCGTGATCCCCGCATCGATCACGCGCCGTGCAACGGGGACGAGCCGATTGTAATCCGTCGCCGCTAGAATGATCGCCTTCGGCTTCTCCGCTATCGCTTGTTCCACAATCTTAATCTGCTCATCGATTTGCGATTCCGAAGCAGTTCCCATGATCTTTATCTCCGCATTATACTCTTTTGCCGCTGCGAAAACGCCCTGATTAAGTACCTGCCAAAATTCCACACGCGAATCAATCGTCTTGGGAATCAAGATGATCGTTTCCTCTTTTGCGCTAAGGCTCTTCGCTACGACGCTGTATCCCAACGTCAATAGAATGCTTGCAGCTAACGTAATCACGACAGCGCCAACTCTTATTTTCAAAAGGAACACCTCGCTTCTAACTTTCACTTTGTTCCGAAATAGTTGGCATGACTGGAATGGTTATCGTGATCGTGGTGCCTTCTTCCAGCTCGCTTTCGAATTGTAAGCCATACAGCTCTCCAAAATACAACTGAATACGATGGTTGACATTGTGCAAGCCGAAGCCCTTGCCTGACTGCGCTTGGTGCGTCTTCAGCCTCAACGACTTGAGCTGCTCTTCGCTCATTCCCACGCCATTGTCCATGACCTTCAGCTCGATAACGCCATCCCGCTTCCGCCCCGTAATCCGGATATGACCGCTTTCAGGCAAATGCTTCATGCCATGATAAATCGCATTTTCGACAAGCGGCTGTAGGACGATTTTCAAAATACGATCCTCCAAGAGATCTGCCTCCACCTCGATGGTGTAGGTAAATTTGTTGCGGTAACGGATATTTTGGATCGTTAAGTAGTTCTCAATATGAGCCAATTCCACCGAGATGGGAATCAGCTCCTCCCCTTTGCTAATGCTCGAACGCAGCAGCTTGGACAGGGCAGAAGTCATCGTCACGACATCATCGACCTTCCCCATCTCGGCCATCCATATGATCGAATCGAGTGTATTGTATAAAAAATGAGGCTGAATCTGCGCCTGCAACGCCTTGAGCTCACTGATCCGCTTCACCTCTTGATCCAGCACCGTCTGGCTCATCAGTTCTTTGATTTTGCTGATCATCAGATTGAACGTCCGTGACAGCTTGCTGATCTCGTTCGCACCCTCGACATCGACGCGGATGTCGAAATTCCCTTTCTCCACCTGCTTCATATGCACTTCAAGCTGCTTGATGGGTTTGGTCAACGTAATGGATAGCCAAACGGATATCGCAAGCCCAATAATCAGCGCAATCCCGCCCCACATCGCCGAGGTCAACTGCATTTCCTTCTTGTTTCCGCTGAGGTCACCGGCGTAGGTAACGCCAATAATTTTCCAACCAAAGCTCGTTGTGCGCACGGTGTAGATCTTATTTTCATCCGACGTCAGCGTCTCGAACGTGCTATCCTTGGCCTGCATCAACGCGCGGATATCCTCAGATTTCAAGCCCGAATACAGCAATTGCTGCTGAGGATGATAGATCAGATCGCCGCTTTGATCGAGGATGAACACATACCCCCGCTGGCCTAACTGAATTTGATTACAGAGATCATTAATCAGGTTAAAATTCAAATCAACCAGCAGCACGCCGCTTGCGGCACCGGGCGCAGGACTTGGCATCATTTTCGAAATCGACACGACCCATTTATATTCATCTTGGTACAGGTGCTGAACATGGGAGGACGAGATCACCACATCGCCTTTGCTTCTACTTGCTTTCGTGTACCACTCCTGTGAAATGAGCTCCGCATACGGCTTAAATTGGGGAGCCACCCGATCTGACGCGATAGCGCCATTCGAGCCTACAAACATAATGGAAGCGATATCATTTCGCGATGCCACAATCGTGCTAAAGTAACCGCTGATTTGGCGCTCAAGCTGCTGGGCCTCAGCCTCCTGAGGATTTTTCAAGGAAAGATACTGCTTCAAGTCCGTATTACTGAGGGAAAGTGTGGAGATGCTCTCCATGTTCCCGATGTAGGTTTGAATGTTCTTATTCACTTGCTCGATCAGTTGGTTCGTATAGGTCAAGGAGGCATCTGTCACAGCAACCGTCGACAGTCGATAAGCGCTAAAGCTGAGAATGACCGTTGTGCATAAAATTAAACAGGAAAAGGCCAGCGCAAACTTCGTATGAATGCTTTTGAATTGAAAAGAGCGAAGGACATGTCTCATACGTTCGACCCAGCCTTATTGGCGGCTCTGAACTCCTTCGGCGTCATTCCGGTATGCCTTTTGAAAATAACACTAAAATATTGCGGATCACTATAACCGACTTTAGCGGCAAGTTCATACGTTTTGAGCTGGGTCGTGGCCAGCATCTCTTTGGCTTTCTCCAAGCGGTAACGTGTCACATACTCAATGAAGGTCTCCCCCGTGTGCGGCTTGAACAAAGCGCTGAAGTAGCTCATGCTCATATAAATATGATTGCATACCCCTTGCAGCGAAAGCTGCTCGTCGGCGTAATTCTCATGGATGTAGGCAACAGCCGACTCCAGCTGAGCTTGCGACACATGTGTGCGCTTATCCGCCAGCCGATCCACGAAGGCCAAGCAGATGGCTTCAAGCCACAGACGTACATCGTCTAACGTTTTGCGCGCGTACAGCTCCATAAATGAATGATCGCCTAGCCCGAGTACATCTTCTTCTTCTAGACCCGTCTCCATACCGACATTCATTAGGGCGACGAGTAATTTATTGAGCTTGCCATAGCATTTATCCATCGGGCAAGCCGATTTCTTCAAATCTTCGATCCATTCCTGTAACGTATGCGTGATGACCGACTTTTCTCCCATTTTCATGGCAGCGATCAATCTCTTTTCCATACGTAAATAACTCGTGTTATCTAGGCTGCTCCCGAATTCCATATCGCCAATCGCGATAATCCGATTGTTCCCGAGCATGAAACGATAATCGAGTGCCGTAAGCGCTTCCTGAAAAGCCTTCGGCAGCTCCTGTAAACTTTCATACATGCGGCTAATGCCGATCGTAACCGTCATCCCTAAATATTTCTCAATGCTGTATCTCGCCTGTTCCGCAAGTGTCTGACAGATAACCTCCACTTGATCCTGCTGCCCCGAAATGAGGCCAACAAGCTTATCATCACGGGTTCGGAATACCGCCCCGCCATGCTCCTGCTCCACGATTTCATGCAAAATATTAAACGCCGCGAACCGCAGCAGTTCCTCCTCGGCCACTTGGTCGTTGTACAACTCCCTATGGAAATCGTCAATATCTAATGCGAGTATGGTATGTCCGAAGTTGGAAACTGAGCTAGCGTCCAGATCTGAGCCAGCGCCAGCGCCTATTTGCAAAACGGAAGCCGAACTTGAGACTCTGTTCAAATGTAAGCCAAACATCGGCAGCTTCCGCTCTATCTCGTCTTTGCGCATGCCTGAAGTGACCAGCCGCTCTAGGAATCGTTCACGCAGCAGTGGCATGCTTTCTTGAAACTGGTGGCGAAGGAAGGTGATGTCTTCCCGTTGCTTGCGTTCCTCATCCAGCTCTAGGCATAGCTTCTGTAAGAATTCGGTGAATTCTGCGCTATTGATCGGCTTCAACAGATAGTCTTTGACCTTCAGCTTGATCGCTTGCTTGGCATATTCGAAATCCTCGTAACCGGTTACAATAACAACCTTAACGGTACGATACTTGGTGACAATCCGCTCTGTGAGCTGGAGTCCGTCCATAAAGGGCATGTTAATGTCGGTAATAACGACGTCAGGCTGCTGCCGTTCAACCGCCTCATAGGCGTCGCGGCCGTTATCATAATCACCGATAAGCTGGAAGCCGCATGCTTCCCAGTTCGTCTTCCGCTTAATGCCTTCTCTGACTTCATCCTCATCATCGATCATGATGATTGTGTACATGTCCGTTCACCTCTGGCGAAATCAAATTAAGCTCTATATGTATTGTACACAGCAGTCCCAACAACTGGCAATAGAGGCTGCCCCTAGGGGTCAGCCTCTATCCTATCTTATTCGTATAGGAGTGCTTTGATATCCGGTGAATCAATGTTTGTTTTGTCGTACCAGTGGAAGCCGGTATCGATATTTTTCGGAACGGTTTCACCTTTAATCGCTTGCACAGCCGCTTTCACGGACCAGTAGCCGATGCCGATCGGATCTTGTGTAACGGCGCCTGCCATTTTACCACTCTTAATCGCATCCATTTGCTGTTTACCGGAGTCAAAGCCAATAACAACGATTTTGCCATCTTTCTTGCTTTCTGTAATCGCATTGATAACACCAATCGCCGCACCTTCGTTAGAGCCGAAAATCCCTTTAATATTCGGGTGAGCTTGGAAAATCGCTTTCGCCAAATCCGTAGCCTTCAGCGGGTCGCCGCCGTATTGCGTATCCACAATTTTGATATTCGGGAACTTCGATTTGATTTCATTGGTGAAGCCATCTCGGCGATCAACGCCTGTGCGGCTCGTTTGGTCATGCACAACCAAAGCGATCTCGCCTTCGTTCCCGATAAGCGCAGCCATTTTGTCGGCAGCGAGCGCAGCCGCGGCTTTATTATCCGTAGCGGCCGTCGTTATCGGAATGTCGCTGTCCACACCGGAGTCAAAGCCGATGATCGGGATTTTGCTTGCTTTGGCCTTCTCGAGCAGCGGCGTCGCCGCTTTGCTGTCAAGGGCAGCGAACGCGATGGCCTGCGGCTTTTTACCCAGTGCAGCTTGCAGCATTTCAATTTGCTTATCCACCTGTGTTTCCGTCTCAGGACCTTCAAATGTAATTTCTACGTTGAACTCCTTCGCTGCTTTCTCTGCGCCTTGCTTAACCGCTTGCCAGAACTGATGCTGGAATCCCTTGGAGATCACTGGGATATAAATCTTATCTGACTTCACCGCTGTAGTTGCACTTGCTCCTGCTGTGGAGGTTGCTGTTTTCGTTGTCGTGGAACCGCATGCGCTCAGCACGATCGCTGATAGCAATATTACTGATGATATTACAGCAAATTTCTTAGTCCGTTTATGCACTGTACATCGCCCCTTGCTTCTCATTTTGGTTGTATAGAACTCCGAGTGGAGTGAATACCAAGGTTATTTCTTGCGGCGGCGCATCATATCTGCGTAAACCGCCAACACAATCACAATCCCAACAATGACGGTCTGCCACTCTTGCTTCACGGATAAAATGCGCAATCCATTCGTCAATACACTCATGATCAAGGCGCCAATGACGGTTCCGAGGATGGAGCCCTTGCCTCCGCTGAGCGAGGTCCCTCCAATAACGACAGCTGCGATCGCTTCCAGCTCATAACCCGATCCGAGTGCAGGCTGTGCAGAATTGAGCCGAGAAGCCATCATAATGCCGGCTATCCCACTAAATACACCTGTAAGTGTGTAAATAACGATTTTCCAATAGTCGACGTTAACACCGGAAAGCCTCGTGGACTCTTCATTGCTGCCTAGGGCGAAGTTATAACGACCGATAATCGTTTTGGTCAAAATAATGCTGGCCACAATCGCTGCCCCGAAGAAGATGAGAATCGCGTTCGGAATCTCCACGCCAGGCAGGATGTCGCTAATGATTGAACCCATCGCGATTTTGCTAAATGCGGGCGTATCATTGAAATAAATCGGCTTCGTTCCTGAAATAACTAACGATAAGCCCTTCGTCACCATCATCATGGCGAGCGTTGCGATGAAGGGCGGAATTTTCATTTTGGCTACAAGAAGTCCGCTAATGAGCCCGCAAACAGCACCGGCAAGAATGCCTCCAACAATGCCAAGCGGCAGCGGCAATTGCCAAGTTGTGATGATAACGCCGGCCATCACAGCCGAGAACGTCATCACCGTTCCGACCGCCAAATCAATCCCTGAGGTGATGATAACGAACGTTGAGCCCAGAGCCAGAACGCCGATAACGGCGGTCGATAACATAATCGCAATCAGGTTATCAAACTGAAAGAAATTGCTCGACGATACGGAAAAAATAATAACTAACATGATCAAGCTGGCGAATGCCAGCAGTTTCTGTGTAGCCCCGCTTTGTTTAGACAGGGTGGGGATGGTTTTTTTGTATGCATGCGCTAGTCGTGTTGACATGGGGCGCCTCCTAACTGATCCGCATCGTGGCGAATTTCATAATAGCTTCCTGCGTAGCTTCTTGTTGTGTGAGCTCACCGGTTATGCGTCCTTCGCACATGACCATAATGCGATGGCTCATGCGCAATATTTCGGGCAGCTCCGAGGAGATCATGATGATCGATTTCCCCTGCGCCGCGAGATCATCGAGCAGCTTGTAGATCTCAGTTTTGGCTCCTACATCGATACCTCTCGTTGGTTCATCGAAGATGAGAATATCGCAGTCTCGCAGCAGCCATTTGCCAATAACGACCTTCTGTTGGTTACCGCCAGATAAGAATTTCACCTGTTGGTGAATGGTTGGTGTTTTGATTTGAAGCGCTTCCACATAGTGCTGCGCTTTCTCGCCGATGATGCCATCTTGCATCCAGCCGAGCCGCCGTGCCTTTTTGTAAGAGGCTAGTGCGATGTTCATTTTCACATCCATATCCACCATGAGACCGTAACGCTTGCGATCCTCGGACAAGTAGCCGATGCCGTGCCTCACCGCATCATGCGGGGCTTGGATCTGGACTTGCCGTCCGTGGATGCGGATGTCGCCTGAATCAATCGCATCTGCGCCAAAAATCGCCCGAGCCACCTCCGTGCGCCCCGCTCCCATAAGGCCGGCGAAGCCGAGGATTTCCCCTTTGGCTAAGTGGAAGGAGACATCCTTCACGGCTGAGCCGCGGTTTAGTTTGGATACTTCCAGCACCTTCGTCTGCGAGTTGGTGGTTGTTTGTTGATTCTGGCTGACGTAGAGTTCGCGGCCTACCATCATCGAGATGATCTGATCGATAGATGTCGCCTGCGTCTGTACCGTATCGATATAGCGGCCGTCACGCATCACGGTGATGCGGTCGCTAATGCGTTTCAATTCCTCCATCCGGTGTGAGATGTAAACGATGCCAACACCTCGGGCGCGCAGCTGATTGATGATCCGGAACAGTTCCTCGATCTCTGCGTGCGTAAGAGCAGCTGTCGGCTCATCCATAATCAGCACCTCAGATTGGAAGGACAACGCCTTCGCAATCTCCACCATCTGCTGCTTCGCAACCGTCAAATCCGCCACTTTCGTTCGCGGGTCTAGCTGGAGATTCATTTGATCCAGTAACAGCTGAGCTTGCTCGTTCAGCTTGCGCTCATCGATGAACAGCCTGACGCTGTGTCTCGGCTCGCGGCCGATAAAAATATTCTGTGCTATCGTCAAATCTGGCATCAGATTCAATTCCTGATGGATCATGGAGATACCCAGCAGCTGTGCGGATCGCGTATTTGGGATGCTCACTTCCTTGCCTTTTACCCAAATGCTGCCTTCATCTTTTTGGTATACGCCTGTGGCGATTTTCATCAAGGTCGATTTGCCTGCCCCATTCTCACCGACAAGTGCGAGAACTTCACCTGCTGCCAGCTCGAGTTGGCACTGATGCAGCGCGTGCACACCGGGAAAATGCTTCTCAATCCCTTCCATCCGCAGCAACACTTCTTCATTCATTGTCTATCTCACCTCGTACCCTCGTTCGTCATGTCCCTTGCTCATGAGTTCATTCTACCTGCCAGAAGCTGGAATGAGAGTGGATAAATCTCTTCAAAAACGTTGAAAATCTTCTGATTAGTCGAAGGCGCGGAACTGGTTGCGTGTTGTGACCTCTTACTGTAGGCATGCAAAAAAACCTTCAAGACCAGCCTCGTAGGCGTGGTATTGAAGGTTTTTACGTGCAGTGATCTTTATTGCATCTGTTCCGCGCAGAGACCACTTACTGTGAATTTCCCTCACATTAAGCACTGTCAACTTGCTTATTACTTCTGAAATCGGGATATGACCCGGTTCAAGACCATGGAAAGTGCTTATTAGCTCTATCCTGGACCACATTGGCTGATTTTCCTCACAATAAGCACGCTCAGCTTGCTTACTCCTTAGGAATTCGCTATATGCCAGTGAATAGGACCTCGCTGTGGGCTTATTCTAGCTTGCCATTCTTCTTTATTATGTTTTTCCGATGCCGTATACCTCGTTACAGCTTGGGACTCCCTACATAACAGCCTTTCGCGATGTTCGGACCCATTTCCCCCAGACCACAATCCCTAACACCCGCGTCAAAAGCATCGCAATCGTCATGAGCATGAAGCCAGATCCGATAACATCGGGACTCAAGTGATGCGAAAGTAGAAAATGCCCAACCTGTTGTTGATGCGACCGCGCATAATAAGCGAACGCAACACGTGAACCCAGCTCCAGCACCCAAATCACTAGATAAGGTAAACCTGCTTTCGTATATACAACACCACTGGCATCCCGCTCCACAGTAGTCGCTGCAAGAAGCAATCCTCCGAATACGATTCCTACAAGAAGACACAATCCGAGTGCGCCGAGATTCGAACCGCTCATCGGAATACCATGCAAATATTGCTGCCCCATAATAATCGACACGATAAAAGGCATAAAGATTCTTCGCGTGGTAAAAGCCCTTCTCCCCATTTGCGTCCACATAGCAATCGCCATAATTAGTAAAATTTCAATCCAAGTTGTTGTATTCAACGTTATCAACGTCTCCTTCGAATAAGTAATTTGACTACTTAGCTAGCTTATCATGAGCGTTGATTCGCGGCTTCTACCGCGCGGTTGAACTTTGGATCAGCGTCTCTCTATCTGTAGATAGAGATAGCGATGGAGGCGGGCTGTGCGTGGGGCGATGGCTGTAAGGAAGCACTAGCAGATGCTAAGGGCTCGCCTGCTCCCCCACCTACTAAAAAAGAAAAAAGCCGCCCCGCCGTCATCTGTGATGACATTGGGACCGCTTCTCCGTACCGGGCTAACGCTCTCCGGCCTCTCCTTGCTGCAAGCTGCTACTCAGCCGCTTGGCCACTCAATTTCTCTTTGAGCAGGTTTAGCTGCTCATCCACTTTGGCTTGCTTCGCTGTATCAACCGGCGTGTAGCTGTTATAGCTGCCTACAGTTCCAGCAGGTACGTATGGCTTGCGAGCGATTTCGGCTTCAACTTCAAGCTGGATGATCTTCTCTTCCATGCGTTGGAATCCGCGGGATGCGTTGCCGCTTTCGATAACACCGTTATAGGACACTTGTGCCATTTGTTTCTTCGCTTTCGCTAGTTGAGCGCGGGACACAAGCTCATTGCGTTTGTTGCGCATTTTGTAGAATTCATCTTTCATTTCGTGCAATTGCTGTGTCAATTCGTCAGCATGTGCTTTCGCAGAAGCGTGCAGATCTGTGTACTCAACGATTTTATCTTCGTGGTACAATTTTTCTTCAACAGCTTGACGAGCAATCGCTTCTTGGCCATTTTTGATCGCAACGGAAGCTTTCGCTTCGCGGTCCGCCACTAGGCGAACGGATTCCTCCAGGCGCTGTTTCAGCTTGCGCTCACTTGCGATTTGGCGTGCAACAGTTACCTCAGCTTGTGCGATCTCTTGCTCCATATCGCGCAGATATTGGTTCAACATCACGATCGGGTCCTCAATTTTATCCAATACCTCGTGAATTGATGCTTTTGTCATGTCCTTCATTCTTGTAAATACGCCCATGATTACACGTCTCCTTTTTTGCTATCCATAGTTTGTTTTTCGAAGCGAGCGACTTTGGCTCTTAATTCATCGACTTCTTTTTGCAAGGCTTTCTTCTCAATGTCTTTCATCATCTCATCGATGTTGTTCGTTGCTTTGCTTGGCTCATAAGGCACATAGTTCGTTGGTTGTTGCGGTTGGTGGTTATGCGATTTATGCTGGTTCCACGCTCCGCTTGATGTATAGTTGTGACGACCATACGAACTTGCGTAGGGATCAAATGGGGGCTGATCAAACCCAGGTTCCTTCGGAATCACAATCGCCGCTACAAAGTAGATGAAAATAACGGTGCCTCCGGTGAAAAACGTTGTGATCACGACTAGTAAACGTAATAGTGTGACATCTACATTCATGGCTTCTGCAAGTCCCCCGCATAGGCCCGTAAGTTTCTTATCTCTTCGTGAGCGATATAGTTTGTTCATGATCCTGTGTTCCCTCCTGCTTCAGTCTATTGCGAAGTGCTTCCATTTCCGCATCTACAGCTGGGTTGCCCCCACTGTAGATGCTCTCGCGGCCCATTCGGCGGACATCGCGAAGCGTTCTGGCATGCAGCTCCATATCGGTTACGCGCTCTTCCAAGCGTCCGAACATCCGCGGCGCTCCATCTTGCGAAATCCCATTTCTTGCGTGCATACGCTGTAACAAGCGGGCGGACTCCATACGAGCCAAGTAGTAGCTGCGTTTGTCTGCGACTTCTTTGTAATCAGCTTTTAGCTGCTGCAGTTCCTCATCAAGCTCAAGGATGGACTGCTTCGCCTGCTCATACAAGTCATGGTATTGCACGCTTTTCTCTTCCGCCTGCAGCTTCTCTTGCAGCACGATGCGGGCCATGTGCTCTTCGCCGGCCTTCAAGGCCAGTAGCGCTTGATGCTCGCGCTTTTCTTTCGTCTCCAGCGCCGTTAAATACTGCTGTCTAAGCGATGCTGCGTGACTGACGCATTGTTGATACAGCCTTTCAGACTGCTGAAGCTGTTCACGCTGCGCCGCTAAGTATTGATCAATCAAGCGTACCGGATCTTCCGACCGCTCCAAGTGCTCATTCAAGGTTGCTACGGTTATATCTTTCATCCGCCTAAATAGGCTCATCTTCATTCCACCTTTTTTTCACGCTCTGTATTCGATTCGTGCTTATCGTTGTGCCGTTCTACCTTTTAACATCGAAACCCCATACCCAATTAACCCGATAGCTAGCAGAATGATAATCCAGCTTGCTAATTTACTTACGAGAATGATGATCCCGATTCCAGCAATGATCCATCCGAGTTTGTTACCGTTCTTAATCCCTAGGTAGCCAAGTCCAACCATAATGACTGGAATAATTAACCCCATCACCGAACCTACGATATGGCCCAAGTGAAAGCCTAGCTTATTGAATAAAATCAGTGCGCCGAATGCGATTAGCAGAGCAGCGAACCCTGTATTTCTTTTCATCGTTTCGTCACCGCCTTCCGTTGTTTGCTGTTGTCTTGTTCATGTCTTTATTCTAGGTAAAATCGCGACTTTCCAAAACGGACCGTGGACGGTATTTGCTCCTAGACCTTAGTCGGGGTGGGTCTACGACCTCTGATAGACGGGCTTTCGGCTGCTAGCTTGGCTAAATTTATTGAGATTGCGATTTACCTGCTATGGTAAAATGAAACATACACTGGATAAGGAGGCTTCTCTTATGAACGTTATGGAGGGCACATTTCAAGGAGTTGGCGGAATCGAGCTTTTCTATAGAAAAGCTGCTCCGTCCGAGGAACCAAAAGGCGTCATCATTGCCGTCCATGGCCATGGGGACCACAGCGGTGGATTAGTGAATCTGTGTGCAGCACTTGTAGAGGCTGGTTATCTGGTATATTCCGCGGATGCGCGTGGACATGGAAGAAGCCCAGGCATCCGCGGTTTTATTCGTAAATGGGATGAGTACATAGGTGATTTACATGCCTTTCGACAATTCGTCAGATCCGAGACGCCTCAGCTGCCTCTCTTTCTCATCGGTCATAGTATGGGCGGCGTCATTAGTGCGGACTATGCACGCAATTGGGGAGCTGGCCTTCATGGACTCGTGTTGATTGCCCCTGCAATTTCGTATGAAATGACCACTTTCGAAAAATGGCTCATTAGGCTGCTAGGGAAGCTGAGACCGCAGCTCACCATTCAGAAATCAGGCAGCGTGGAAGGATTATCACAAGATCCCGACATGATTGCGAAGCTGCAATCAGACCCGTTGCGTCATAGCACAGTAACGCCAGGCTTAGGACTTGGTTTAAGCCAAGCAGTTCCAAGACTCATCAGTCAAGCGCACGCGTTACAGTTCCCTTTCCTCCTACAATATGGTCTTGAAGATCAACTAACGCCCCCTGCAAAGCTGCAACATTTCTTTGACATGGTGGGTTCACGAAATAAAAAGCAGCATGTTTACGAGTCGATGCGGCATCGTCCATTTGATGACCTAGGGCGGGAGCGGTTCTTAGCTGATTTAGTAGATTGGGTGGATCAGCATACCCTTGTGCCTGTCTAACATTTCTAAAATAAAAAAAGACCGATGTCTATGACGTCGGTCTTTCCTGCATCTATATGCTATCTACACGTTTTCCTTGTCTAACAAGTACACTTTGACATTCTTTTTCACACCAAATTCCTGTGCCTGGTCCAAATCATTCATAAACACATCAATTCGTGAACCGCGAATGGCTGAGCCGATATCCTCAGCTTTCCGAATCCCGATGCCTTCGATAAACACGGTAGAACCTAATGGAATAACATTGGGATCAACGGCGATCGTACGCCCCTCCTTGGCTTTCAGTCCACTGTAGGTGATACCGTAGCTGGGGTGAGAGGCCTTTTTGCCCGTTGACTCAAAACCTGCGGTATATGCGGTTAGCGTGGTATTCAGCACCTTTTTAATAATCTTAGGCTGTCCATCTGTCGAGTCCGCTGCTGAATCCAGCACTGGAATCGTCAAATTCTGACCGACAGTGAGAGCGTTCGGATTCGAAATACTATTCGCATTGATGAGATCGTCTACGGAGATGTCGAAGCTTCTAGCTATTTTATAAAGTGTATCTCCTTTGCTTACTTTATACTCGGTCGTAGCATGCTGCACAGCTACCTGTTGCTGAGCTCCAGATTGAGCCGCTTCTATAGGTTGATCGGAGTTCCCGCTAGTTGAGGCGACATACGTTGGCGACATGCCCCCTTCATCTTCACTTGTCGGATAGGAAAATGCTTTGGTCTGCATAAACCAGAATCCCACCAATAGCGTCAAGGTTAACGTCGAAACACATATTTTACGAAACATCATAGCTCCTCCTCAAAATTAATAGAGTAATAGCTACTAGATTCGTCCAAAAATTGTGTTTGTATACGTATCCTATGAAATTTTTAGTAGTCTTTCGGCAAAATGCTAGAAGATTGCGGGTATCCTTGTATGCATCCAATCCCCCCAACTTCCTAGGTTAGATCATCAAGGCTGAGGACAGTCTATTATAGTCAGAATGCATTAAGTCCCTAACGTCCCAACTCCCAGTGCAGCATTTGCCATTTGAATATTCCTTGACAGGAATATTCCGTTCGAGGTATATTGTGTACATGAATACGATATTCAGTGCTCTTGCCGAACCCCACCGCTTACACATCGTTGAGCTGTTGCGGGACGGTCCCTTGACCGTCGGGGAAATTGTTGAACGGCTTGGCCTTAGCCAGCCGCAAGTATCCAAGCATCTACGCGTGCTTAGCGAGGCAGGACTCGTTGATGTGCAACCGATTGCGAATCGGAGGGTATATAAGCTGCGGCCGCAGTCCCTGCAAGCAATCGACACATGGTTGGGTTCCTTCAGGCGCCTGTGGGAAACCCGATTCGATCGGTTGGAAAGTTATCTGGAGGCGATACAAGCTAAGGAGAACAAGCCACCTGATCGAAGTTAATCTTTATACAACAACAGTAAGTGAGCACATGAACAGTCAAACTATTTTATAAAAATGGAGGATTTCCAAATGACACAACAACACACAGCAAACACTTTTGAAATGAATAATGAGGGTACAGAATTGGTAATTACACGTATCGTTAATGCCCCTCGCGAGCTTGTATTCCAGGTATTTACTACACCTGAACACCTAGCCGCATGGTGGGGGCCTACAGGCATGGAGCTAACCGTCTTAACTTTGGATGTTCGCCCGGGCGGCATGTTCCATTACTCAATGAAAACACCAGAAGGTTTTGAAATGTATGGGAAGTTCGTCTATCACGATGTTGATGCACCGGAGAAGCTTTCCTATGTAAATTCATTCTCAGACCCCGAAGCTAACGTGATTCGTGCACCTTTCAGCCCTGTTTTCCCACTTGAAATTATGAATATCTTATCGTTCGTAGAAGAGGATGGAAAAACGATTCTGACGATGCGCGGCGGTCCAATCAACGCTACGGAAGAAGAAATGAATTTCTTCGCATCGATGAAAGGTTCCATGGAAGAAGGCTTCGGCGGTACGTTCAAACAACTGGATGACTATATTGCAAAGATTACAGGTTAAGCACATAACTTAAAATCAAAACAAAAAACGAGCCTCAGAAGTTCATCTTCTGGAGCTCGTTTTGCTAGTTAAGGCACTATTTTAAACAACAAGACTTACACAGCTGCTCTTCGCAACACCCCGTAGGAGACGATCGAATAGATCATGACCAACGGAATCGTCCACCAAAACAATGTCAAGTAATGATCAGCCAACCAATGTCCGAGATCGACCCATTTACCATAGTGAGTCATGGTATACGAAGCGATTGTTCCCAGCACCAACGACGCTGTAAAGAACGTGTACATGGCCATGCTTCCCCAACGACGGTGTAAGCTCGAAATCGCAAACCCAAGGAAAAAAGCATGAATTAAGATACTAAAATGAATACCTAACATCCCTATGAACGATACATTGTCAAAAATTCCGATTTTAAATAGATGCAGCTGCACGCCCCACCCATTCGTCGCTTCTTCAATCCCAGACATCACCCCCAAAGCGATCGACGAGACCACATTTACAAAGAGAACGGTAAGCGCCGTACCAATGAAATAATCTTTCCTTCGGATGCTTAAACCTATTGCGAATGGGAAGGTTTCTTTGAGCGTCAGTGTTCCTGCTACGAAAGTATAAACGTAAATCGATGAAATGGAGCCCGTATTCATGGTTTCTCCTGTGTCAACTGACAAGGCAATAATGTAGTTTATCACTAAATTAACGCCTAGAATGACCCAAGGAATCGTAAACCATAGCTTTTTATTAATGAGTTGAAGCTTCATCACTTGATTGATGCGATTCATTGAAAATCAGCCCCCTTGCTCGCCGTTTGTGTACGTGTCAAATTCACGATCAGCTGCTGAATCGATACGGTAGCAAATTCAAGTCCTAGTTCTTCGGCATATTTCCGATCTTGTACCGATAAGTTGCCCATAATGGTCGCTGTTGCAGCGGAGCCAATTGCAGTGCGCTCAAGCACCTCTTTGCCACGTGTGAAGGCGTCAACCGCTGATTTCAGACCCGAAACCGTACAAGCACGGCCACGGAGCGCGTCGGCATCTTCATTTAGAATCAATTTGCCATTGTCGATGACAAGTACATGCTCCAGCAAACGGCTCACTTCATCAATCAGATGCGTGGAAAGAATAACGGTCCGCGGGTGCTCCGCGTAATCTTCAAGCAATCGATCGTAGAACAGTACGCGAGCTACTGCATCCAAACCAAGATATGGCTCATCGAAAATCGTCAATGGCGCGCGGCTGGCAAGCCCAACCACAATCCCCACGGAGGACAACATCCCTCGAGACAGCTTCTTAATTCTCCTTTTGATCGGGAGGCGGAAGTCTTGAATTAGGGCGTGTGCGTACGCGTCATCCCAATTGGTGAATAATGTCTTGGCAACTTCGAGCACGTCGATAATTCGGAAGGTATCCGGATATTTCTGGCTCTCTTTGATAAAACAAATCTGATTAAGCACCTTGCTATTCTCAAAAGGCTCCTCGCCAAAAACCTTCAACTCCCCGCTTGTCGCAAACTGCTGTGCGGAGATCATATGCATGATGGTCGTTTTGCCTGCACCATTTCTGCCGAGTAAGCCATAAATTTTGTTAGCCTCAATCTTGAAACTTACATCATCCACAGCTGTCACTTTGCCATAGGACTTCGTGAGTCCCTTAACCTCTACAACGTTCGTCATCAGGCTTTCTCCCCTCTCCGCACCATTTCGGTCAACTGCTCTACTGTGATCCCCAGCTTCTCGGCTTCCCTCACCATCGTCACCACATATTGCTCATAAAAGAGTTCTTTACGCTTCTCCATCAGCTTGATTCTCGCTCCCTCCGCTACAAACATGCCAATTCCACGCTTCTTGTATAAAATCCCTTGATCCACCAGCAAATTTACACCCTTCGCCGCTGTTGCCGGATTGATCTGATAAAAGGCTGCAAATTGATTCGTAGACGGGACTTGAGACTCCTCCGGCATGCGTGATTCGATTATGTCATCTTCAATCTGCTCTGCGATCTGCACAAAAATCGGGCGGCTATCGTCCATCATAAATCCCACAATTCTCACCACCGCTTTCGTCGCTACATTGGTTAGTTACTCATGTAATTAACCATACAACCGAATAACGTTGAAGTCAAGTGATTTACAATAATTGGGCAGTTAAATAATTGGCTTTTTAGCGGGGAATACCAGTAGGAGAAGGGCTGGGAGCTAGGCGAGATAAAGAAAAAGGACAAGACATGATTACATACAGGAAGAGATGGTTAAAAGACATAGAGCAAGCTCATCATGACACATTTTATAGGAAGGTAGGTTTTTCTATGTTTCTATCTATCATACGGAGTAGCTTGGTGGTGTTGTTGGGGTTGGCGCTGATTAACCCTACTGGGGAAGGACTCAAGTCTACTAGCACGTCACAGCAAGCGGCTGTACAAGCTACTGTACAAGTGGCGCCGCAAACCGCTACACCGTTGTTTTCTTTCTCTGTGATGAGCGACATTCATGTTATGTCGTCGGACTCGGCTTCCCAGCAGCTTCTGAAACAAGCGCTCGCGGATCACCACGAGCTGCGTCCGGACAGCAAGCTGCTTGTCCTGAATGGCGACCTCACAAATGGCAGTGAGGGCGATTACCGCAGCTTGATGGCGCTGCTTAGCCATCAACCCCATGCCCCTGTGCAGGCGACCATGGGCAACCACGACTTCTACGGCGTGTGGCGCACGCCGGAGGGCGAGACGGATTATACGAAGTTGAATCCGTCTTGGTCTAGTCGTGATGCGGTCGCATTATTCGACCGCATCTGGGGGTATGACAAGCCGTATCACGAGCTTGTCGTGGAGGGCTACCACTTCCTCTTCCTTAGCGGGGAAGCGTATCGAGACGTGGACGCATCCATCAAAGAGGATGCGTTCCTCTCTCCCGCGCAGCTCAGCTGGCTGCGCGAGCGGCTCACGGACGCGAGCGCGGCGGACGCCGGCAAGCCCGTGTTCGTGTTCCTTCACCAGCCGCTGCCGCGGACGCTGGATGGCACCGACACGGAGCTGGGCGTCGTCCAGCACCAGGAACTGCGTGCGCTGCTCGACGCGCACCCGAACGTCATTCTGTTCAGTGGGCACACCCACTGGAACGTTGAGACGACCAACCAGGTGAAGCAGCTGAAGTTCCTTGCCGCTTCCAGCGCCTCCATCCGTGAGGTATGGAGCGCCCAGAACGAGCCCGAGACCCAGTCGCTGAGCCAAAGTCTCATCGTCGACGTCTACCCCGAGCGCGTCGTGATTCTGCGCCGGGAGCACACCGAAAAGCGATGGATCGAACCATCCATCGCCAAGGGGTATGATGTGAAGTAGTTCAATTTTCCCATCCGTAGTCACCATAAATTAAATGGCTGAGCCGTCTTCTAGCCTCTCGAACTAAAAAAGATGCAAATCTACATTTTTTCCTCTAGGGTAGCCACGATCTAACAGAATGGATGCAAATCCGCATCCTTTTTACCCATATTTATCCTTTTCATGCCTATTTGGTAAAAAAGGATGTATTTTCGCAGGTATTCATCGGAATACCGTCTATTTCCCCTAATAAAGATGTATGTTTACAGTTTTATGCTCGCATCGGTTCGCATGGGAACCTGAATCAACGGCTGCGCCGTCCTTGAATGACGGCACAGCTATCACACAAAAGGGCAGTCCCCCAAGGTTACTCACCTTTCGGAACTGCCCTTTCACTTTATCTATCCCTTTCAAGAAGATGCCTTCCTCCTAATCAGAAACTGCTTCCACTGAAAGTACATAAAACACCCCAAACAGAACCCGCTTAACGCCAAGACAACCGCCACTGTAAGCATACTAAGACTAATGTAAGCCACGATTGATAAGCTAAACGCAGACGCTGCTAATGTCACAACCAAAAAAAGAATAGCTAACAAATTATTGAATCGCAGCAGTTCGCGGCTTTCTGTTCTAGCACTGGCAGGAAATAAAGGCGATAACAAACGAACGAATAAATTATATTTGATGCCGAACGAACGACTGATCAACTGTACAATCAAAGGGAGTAGCAGAAGCCATAGCTGCTGTGTGAGCACACTGACAACGATACTGAGCAGAATACCTAACTGATTGCCACGCACGCGATGTAGAGGTACTTCATCGACACAATCGTAATCACTACTTGTAAGTAACTGCATCCTGGTCATCCTCCATTCCATAATTTGAACTCTCCATATGTTCATTATACACAAATTCCAAGTTTGTGGGTAGGAATAGTTAAATATATTCGAAATTTTATTGTTTCAATTCTCCCTTTACAGTTTAGAAGACTGAAATTATACCCGCCTCAGGACTTTTACCGTATAATGAAAATATTGGGAATGGCAACGCCATCATATTTTAGGAATAACGAATTGGAGGATGACCATGGGAATTTTCTCGTTTATTAAAGGCCAGTTTATCGAAGTTATCGAGTGGATCGAAGATACCCATTCGTTCGTGTACCATTTCCCCGCTTATGACAATGCGATCAAGATGGGCGCACAGCTGACTGTGCGTGAAGGGCAAGCGGCGATCTTCATGAACGAAGGACAAATCGCAGATGTGTTTGGCCCAGGCAGATACGAACTGAGTACGCAGAATATGCCTGTACTGACTGCGCTCAAATCGTGGAAATACGCCTTCAACTCGCCCTTTAAAGCGGATGTGTATTTTGTTAACACAACCACTTTCACCGATCAGAAATGGGGCACAACGAATCCTGTCATGATGCGCGATAACGTTTTCGGCCTGGTCCGTGTACGCGGCTTCGGAAACTATTCGTTTAAGATCAAGGATCCCGCTTTATTTATGAAAGAAATTTTCGGCTCACAGGGAGATTTCAATCCGGGACAAATATCGGGTTTCTTCAAAACAATGATCGTCTCCAGCGTGAGCGACCTGTTGGCTGAATCCGGTGTTCCGGTCATCGACTTAGCCATGCACTATGACGAACTTAGCTCGAAGGCCTCAGCCAAGCTGCAGCCGAACTTTGAAGCCATTGGACTTGTGCTGACTGGATTCGTCATTGAGAACATTTCACTTCCCGAGGATGTTGAACAAATGGTCGACCGTAGATCGTCGATGAATATCGCGGGGAACCTGGATCAATATATGAAATATCAAACGGCTGAAGCCATCCGCGAAGCGGCCAACAATCCTAGTGACGGATTGGCTGGAGCCGGGGCCGGCCTCGGAGCAGGCATGGCCATGGGACGAATGATCAACCAGATGATGACGGGCGATGGGCAGCAGCCCCGCACGACGGATCATCAGGAAGAAGCGTCCCCTGCCAATAACGATAACGACGGCAAATCAGAGCCATGCCCTACATGCAATCACGCGTTGCGTGCAAGCGACAAATTCTGCCCTGAGTGCGGAACCGCTCGCCCCGAGCACCGTTTCTGTCACGAATGCGGAGGCGCGTTAACGCCTGGAGCCAAATTCTGCTCAGGCTGCGGTACTAAACTGTAAAGGGTGATTTATAATGGGGGCCAATGAGCCTATACAAGTACACGATCAGACATCAGTCTTCCCTTGTGCGGGATGCGGTGGCCAGATGCAGTTCGATACAGTCAGTCAGACTCTGAAATGCCGCTATTGCGGCAGCGAGAAGCCCATAGCAAGTGGCATGAAGACGGGGCCACAGGAACATGAGCTCGATTTTTCCGATGAAAACGACGCTTCCCTCATGGATTGGGGGACGGAGCAGCAGGTCATTAAATGCAGCAACTGCAGTGGTGAAATGCTCATATCTGCGATCCAAACCGCAACCGTATGCGGGTTCTGCGGGTCACCCAAAGTGCTGCCACAGGGAAATCCAGGCAGCATCCGCCCCGAATCGGTGATACCGTTTCACATTTCTCGCGAACAAGCGACGCAAGCATTTAACGTCTGGCGCAAAAGAAAGTGGTTCATTCCCAATGCGTTCAAGCAGCGTTCCGTCAATTCTAATCTAAATGGGATTTATGTGCCCTTCTGGACGTTCGATACAAGTACTGATTCATCGTATAGGGTTGAAATCGGGGTCTACCATTACCGAGCCGAAACGCGTACCCGGGTTGTCGATGGCAAGACTGAAACTTATACGGAACAAGTCCGTTATACCGTGTGGCACTGGGACAACGGCACATACAGCCAATATTTTAACGACGTGCTTATTCCTGCCTCTGGACAATACGACAGTGCCCTGCTTCACAATTTAAATGACTTCAAACTGGACCAACTTGCTGCCTACAAACCCGAGTATTTGAGCGGCTTTATGGCTGAGCGTTATACCATTTCACTGCAAGAGGGTTGGAACCAAGCGAAATCACACGTGGATGACCAGCTCGAGAAAGAAATCCAGAGTTCACTTAGCGGAGATGAATTCCGAAACCTCAACATCCGAACCGACTATTCAGATCAGACATACAAACACATCTTATTGCCGGTATGGAATGCAAGCTATATGTACAGAAATAAAACATATCGTTACATGGTGAACGGAGAAACGGGAAGCGTAACTGGCCGTGTGCCAAGGAGCCCTTGGAAGATCACGTTCTTCACCCTCTTCTGTATCCTGATTGCCACAGTTGCCGCATTCCTAATATGGGGTAACAAGTAATATATTAATCTCTTATTCCCATTACAAAAAAACTGCCCAACACCAGGCCATAAGCCGGTTTGGGCAGTTACTTTTTTTGTTTACTTTTATTTAAATTGTTTCAGAAGGCGCTTAGCCGTTCCGTTTGGCGTATTGATCACTTCGTACATATTAACTACGACACCGGAATCGATTTGCTGATTTTTCACGCCAGCAATGGAGATTTTTTGACTGCCGCTCGTTAATTTGCCTGCACCTGTCAATGCCTCATCTTGTGAGCCTAAGATACGGCCCGTAGAGTCGACCATTTCGAATTCGATTTTGGAGAAGTTCGAATCGATGATGACTTGGTCTTCATGGGTAATATCCATATCCAAGCTGAGATTGTACGTGTACGTACCGCTGCCATAACTCCAGCTGAGTGTGCTGTCATTGATTTTGAGCGAGAATGGATAGATGGAAATGGTATCTCCCGCATCCTCGTCCTGCAGAGCCACTTTGTATGTGCCAATGGATACGTTGCCTTCGGAAACAGACTTATCATCATACACATTCAAGGCAAATGTGTTGTCACTCGTTACTTCTTTATTCGGCAATAAGTACGAGTAACTGACAACGTAGGAGCTTCCTGGTGTAATCTGTGTAGCAGCTGCCGTTTGGCGAGTGCCTGTATAGGCGTTGCCGTTGCCATCGATCAGCTCATTCTGCAGATCTGGCAGAGCCAGCGTACTCGTACCATTGTTGGTGATTTTGTATTTGGCAATTGCCGTTTTGTAGCCAAGATCATCGTTCTCATGGGCATGAATCTCTACAAGTGAAACATCAAGATTCGCATTTACAACGTTATTATTACTAAATACGAACTTGCTGCCCAGGTCATAGTTTACAGCTGTCGTGAAGCCGTTCTTCGCTTCTGTCGCACCTTTCAGCAAGAACACAGCCACAGGCTGTTGCCCCGTTGTAGTTGTAGTTGGAGTCGTAGCAGCGCTGCCAGTACCAGCAGTCGTACCCGTTCCTGTCGAAGCTGAGCCTCCGCTATTCGTGGTCGACGCCTTCTCCCACAGCACAAGCTGCGCTGCATTCGGATCTACACCCGTCGGCAATGTTGCGTTGAAGTAATACGTTGCGGTTTCCTGCGGAGCCAAGAAGCCGCTGCGCGTGCTGTTATCTGTCGAGGATACAGATGTACCCGAATCCCCGAATTGGTAGGATGCTTGTAAAGCAGGCACTGGCGCGACCACGTCACCGTCGTTGCTAAGTGTCACGACCGTCTGAACGTGAACACCATCAGCTTGCTTGGAATAGGTGGACGAGCTTGCTTTCACGGTGACATTTTCACTGTCTTGTTGCCCCGCATATTTTTGTTTAACGCCTAGGGCTACGGTGCCCAGCGACGCATTCATGTTCAAGGTACCGAGTGAAACGTCTTCCGTTTGATTGAGGTAATAGTACTCAAGCGAAAGCCCTGTCAAAGGCATGCCTTTGGAAATGAGCGTTTTGAGTGTCAACGTATCGGACTGGCTTGGCAAAATCGTAGTGTCCGACCCGCTCGCGATCGTTGAGGTATATTTCAACCCGTTCGCGTCCACGAGTCTAACGAGTAGACCTTTGGGCACAGCCACGCTGCTGGAGCCTAAATTTTTCGCCGCTACTTGTGTGTACATGTACCATTTACCATTTTCTGTCACGCGTACGCTCTGACCTAGTTGGAAAGCAAGCGAAGCATCGTTAGGCAGTGTGCTGTCCAGCGAATGCAAATTAATAATTTCCTCTGGCGCTTCAAGCTGCCCTTCCTGAATAACGGAAGAGACAGGCAGTTCACCTAGATGATTCATGAAATCGGATTTATTGTAATCCCAACGGAATACATCCACTTTCAGATCGTTAGCGGATTCACCCGCAGGCAGATTAGCATAGAACCGGAAGCTATCCTCCGTACCACCGGTTACAAGTCCGCTTTTTTTCTCGCTGAGATTAGCGGTATAACTATGGCCCGCACTATCTGTGACACGAACACCATACTTGTTAAAATCCAACGTTTGATTTTCCCCATTATGGAATAATACGGAGAACTGTAGGGATGAAGATGAAAGTGCTGCTTTATTCAACATGAAATACGAATTCTGGGAAATAAATACGCCTTCGTTTGCGGCATGTGCAGAAGGCAGTGGAACTGCCCATGAAGCAGCCATGAAACTTCCTGTCAGCAGTACAGCCAGACTTGTCTGTTTAAGTGAGATCGATGTTAGTTTACGAATCATGTTACAAACCTCCTGTAGCCTAATCGAAACGCAGGGCGTCGATAGGTTTTAATTTCGATGCTTTATTAGCTGGGTATAAACCGAAAATAACGCCGACAAGTGCTGAGAATAAGAATGCATAGAGACCGATATTGAGCGATAAGCTTGTTTGTTGGCTTGGATTAATATAAGGCCAGGCAAGTGATAAGCTAATCCCTACAATCAAGCCAATTAAACCGCCCATCCCACTGATTAAAGTTGCCTCGACTAGGAATTGCAGCAAAATATTTCTTCGCTTCGCCCCAATTGACTTCCGAATCCCAATCTCCCTCGTTCGCTCGCTCACGGTGACGAGCATGATATTCATGATCCCGATCCCGCCTACAAGCAAGGAAATTGCAGCGACAGCAACTAATTGATTGGTCAATGTGCTGGAAGCAGATTGCCTTGCACTAATGAGCTCAGATGAGTTCAAAATGTTATAACCTGATGTACTTTTAAATTTCTGGTATAAGTAAGCTTCCAACGCGACTTGTGCCCGGGCGACAAGATCGCCAGAGGAGGCTTCGACATAAGCGGTCCGGATGCTGCCAAGTTTAAAGTCCCTGCTCATCGTCGGCAACGGTACGAGTACCGAGCTATCCAATGAAGTTCCGCTCGTATTGGAGCCTTTCGTTTGAAGAACACCAATGATGGTGTACATGTAGCCTTTTACGTTAATTTCTTCGCCAACCGGATCATCCTTGCCGAAGAACTTTGTGGCTACTTCCGTCCCGATAACGGCAACGTGATTGCGGTAATCCAGATCAGCCTCCGCTAGGAAACGTCCGCTGGCCATTTTTCCTTTTTGTACATCCAAATAACGGTCATTCGTTCCAATCACATTGTAGCTTTCTGTTGTCCGATCATACTTGATGGAACTGTTCTGTGTCATGGTTGGCGCAATCGTTGCGATGCCTGCCGTACCCTCCAGCGTCATCAAATCATCGTAATTGAGCTGTGTTGCACGACCATTTCCCAATAATGTCACGGTCAGCAGATTGGTTCCGAGCCCTTCATATTGCTTCTCAATCGCCTTCGAAGTCCCTTGCCCAATCGATACAAGCGTGATAACCGAGGCAACCCCGATAATAACGCCCAGCATGGTCAAAACGGTTCGCAACGGATTAGAACGAATCGTTGCCATCGCCATTTGGAAAAGTTCCCAAATTCTCATGAATGCGCCTCCTCTAACTGAGGCACTTCTACGGACCATGCTTCGTTGCGAATATCGCTGATGATCTCACCGTCGCGCAGGGCAACAACCCGTTTGGCATTGTCCGCAATATGATGGTCATGCGTAATGAGAACAATGGTATTTCCCTGTTGATTCAATTCTTTGATTAACTGAAGCACCTCGATGCCTGTCTTCGAATCCAGTGCCCCGGTCGGCTCATCCGCAAGGATCAATGAGGGGCTGATGGCCAAAGCTCTAGCAATCGCAACACGCTGCTGCTGTCCGCCTGAAAGCTCACTTGGCTTGTGATGTCCGCGTTGGCCCATACCAAGCTTCTCCAGCATGCGCTGCGCCTGTTCTCGCCGTTGTTTCGGCGGGATTCCTGCATAGATCATAGGGAGCTCGACATTTTCCATCGCTGTGAGCCTCGGCAGCAAATTAAATTGCTGAAAGATAAAGCCAATCTTCCGATTGCGGAGTTCCGCAAGCCCGTTATCTGACATTTTCTCCGTCGCTACGCCGTCGAGTGTATAGTTCCCTGACGTCGGGCTGTCGAGCAGCCCGATTGTATTCATTAAGGTCGATTTACCCGATCCGCTGGGCCCGATAATAGCGACGAAGTCGCCTTCTGCAATATGCAGGGTAATCCCGCGTAAAATCTGCAATTCCTCCGTGCCACGTGTGTAGCTCTTCGTTATCCCATTCAGCTCAATGATATTCATCCTATTCACTCCTTTCCGAGAAGGCTGGCTTAATCCGCCCGACGTGTACCGCCGCCAGCATTTCCGCCACCCGTAAAGCCACCGCCGCCTGCTGCGCCGCCGAATCCGCCGGCACCACCACCTGGGAACCCGCCAGCTCCGCCTGGGAAGCCTTGTTGCTGCGTCGTCGTTGTTGCTTTACGTACTGGCATGACGACTTCATCGCCTTCGCTTAGGCCGCTAAGTACTTCCATTTGCGTCTTACTGCGAATACCGACTTTGATCTCGCGCTCTTCCGTTGTACCGTCAGCTTTTTTAACAGTTACGGTCGATTTGCCCTTCGTCGTCGTGACCACTTGAATCGGAACCACGAGAATATCTTTCTTATCCTGAATGAAAATTTCAGCTGTCGCTGTCATCGCATATTTCAAATCATTCTGAGCCGTATTCGGTATAGCAACAACAGCATCGTAGGTGGTAACACCGTTTGACGTTGTACCTACGTTTGAGACTGATGTTACTTCACCCGTGAAAGATCCCCGAGCTATCGCATCCACCTTCACGTTAACCTTCTGACCGACCTTCACACTTGTCAAATCGAGCTCATCCACTGCGATTGCGAGCTGCATCGTGCTTAAGCTTGCAACGGCACCTAGCGTTGTATTGGCAAGAATTTGCGCACCTGCTGGATAGTTCCGAAGGACATTGCTTTTACTGTTGGCAAAATCCGCTGAGAACACGCCATCAAATGGGGCTCTGATCGTTAATTGATCAACCTTTTGCTGCGCATCGTCAACACGAATCTTCTGACTTTCAATCGCTGACTGTTTCGCGATAATATTCTTGTTCATATCGTCGTTGAACAGCGATGCAATCAAGCTGCCTTGTTTAACGGTATCCCCGTCTTTAAAATTCATCGTTTTCACCGTACCGCTTGCTTCGGAGAAAACGGAAGCCGTGCGCACATACGCTAGTGCCGCACTATCGGAAGAATCGATTTTGGTCGTCCCGCTGCCGATGCTGCCCTTCACCTTCAGACCCGCTGAAAGCGTGCCATCATTGTCGACCAGCACATTGACCAGTACGACTTTATTCCCGTTGCTATCGGCTTGAATCTCATGCCCGATCGTGTCGACTGCTCCCACTTTAGAGAGTAAATAGCCATCTACGCTGAGTTCAACTGGATCGCCTTTTTTCAACTGAACAGCTTCTTGCAGGGAGAACGGCAAGCTTACTTTATATTGTGAGGTATCTGAAATAGTCCCAATCTTGGTTGTTTTATTGACTTGGCTGCCTACATCAAGGTTCGCAGGCAACGAAAGCTTACCCGAAATCGGAGCCGATACGCTCATATGTCCTTGCTCATCTTGCATCTCTGCCAAATCACTTTGCAGCTGCTGCAGGGTTACTTGTGCTTCCTTCAAATTCGTTTCTGTAGAGGGTACGGAAAGTTCAACAAGCACATCGCCTTTCTTGACGGCTTGGTTTTGAGTTAAATTCATCGTTTTGATGATCCCATCCATCGGAATCACAACATTCTGTTTATCCTTAGCATCCAATTGAGACGTTCCTGATACCGTTGAGGATATCTCTCCCTTGGTCACTTTCATTGTCGTTTGTTGTGTGGCTGCGGCTGCTGGTTTCGCATTATTATGTACATAGTAATATGTACCCGCCCCACAAAGGATGGCAGCTAAAGCTACTATGAGCCATTTTTTCTTTTTGCCTAATGTCATCCGTCATACCCCTCTCCCGATTTACCTAGTCATACCCTGTCTAGGCCTAACATTCTTCACAAGATGTAGTCTACTAGGAACGACTGAAACCAGTCTGAGTGTGGGCTGAAAGTAAGTTGAACGAAAGCTGAGTGTTTGCTGAAAATGAAGACAACCCTCGCTTCCTCATTAGGTTCGCACGCACAAAAAGCCGCTCGCGAAGCGAGCAGCTTTTCATATCTTTCCCTTAGTTTGTTGCTGTAGGTGCAGGCGTTGCTGTGTCCGCAGGTGCTTTAGGACGTCCTTGTCTGCCATCTGGACGGCTATGTGCCGTTCCTTTTTGCTCGACGGACTTTTTGATGGAATCTGTCATGCTGTCTTTGATTTTGCTAATCAGATCATCTTCGCTGATGCCTTTCGCAGTTGCGATGTCCACTAGGGATTTACCGGACTCTAACTCCGTTTTGAGCTCATCTTGTGTAATACCTAGAATCGTAGTTACTGCTTCCGAATTGCCGAATAGTCCGCCGCCGAAGCCACCGAATCCGCCAGGACCTCCAGGGCCGCCTTTACCGCCACCTGGGAAGCCGCCTTTGAAGCCTTTGCTGTCAATTTGCTTGGTTAATTGATCACTTAGACCTTTGATAATTTCATCAGCCTTCGCTTGCGTCAATTTCCCTGCTGTCACTTCAGCCGTGATGGATGTTGTTTCAGCTGCGATGAGCTTTTGCAAATAATCTTCCTTCGTCAATCCTTTTTCAACCGCAAATTCAGCTAAGGTTTTATCCGCTTTTAATGCCTCTTGAACAGCCGTTTCCTCTACGCCGAGAATCGTTGCTGTTTCCTTCACCACATTGCCGCCTCGGAAGCCGCCACGATCGCCTTGACCAGGACCGCCGCCAAAGCCGCCCTTAAAGCCAGTACCATCAATTTGCTTCGTTAATTGGTCACTTAGGCCTTTAATCGCTTCATCCGCCTTCGCTTGCGTCAATTTCCCTGCTGTTACCTCAGCCGTAATGGATGTTGTTTCAGCTGCGATAAGCTTTTGCAAATAATCTTCCTTCGTTAATCCTTTTTCAACGGCAAAGCCCGCTAATGTTTTACCAGCTTTCAACGCATCTTGAACCGCACTTTCTTCAACGCCCAAGATCGTTGCCGTTTCTTTGATTACATTGCCGCCTCTAAAACCACCGCGATCACCGAATTGTCCACGGCCCATATCGTTAAAACCTTTGCCGCCATGTCCAGCTTTCGGAGTTGTTGTGCTCGTTGATGTGCCTGCTGCTGTATCTGCGAATGCTTCATTATGTAAGGCTCCTACTAAACCAACTCCGATGACGAAAGATGCTACTAGTGAACCTGCGAGAATTTTTTTGCTTATCTTTTTCATAATTTGTTTCCACCTCATCTTTAGATTTGTGTTTCCCTTACAAAACCAAGTATAGACCCCTTACCTGAAGCCCATCTGAGTATGAACTGAAGGTTGGTTGAGAAGTACCTGAGCATTGGCTGAAAAAGGAAATGGTACGATAGCAGACGCGAAAGAGGCCAACCGTTTGACGGCTGACCCCTTTTGTATCATGCGAATACACGTGCTCTATTTCCATATTATTGGCTCAGTTTACTTTATAGTAACTCCCCTAGTGCCTTGGCTTGGCTATCTAGTTGACGTGCAGCTTGACCAATGTCCATAAATTCATCAACAGCCTGTTGTGTGCGCAGCTGACTGTCTGATATCACCATTTGTGTACGCTTTATACCTTTAGAGATTTCTACTACCTGAACGGCAATATCCTGAAGTGTGGAGTTCACTTCTTTAGCTGCCTCCTCCGTTTGCTTAGCCAACTTGCGAACCTCACTCGCTACCACATTAAAGCCCAGCCCATACTGTCCTGCGTGCGCTGCCTCTATTGCCGCATTCAAAGCGAGTAAATTGGTTTGCGAAGCAATGTCTCGGATTGACTTCGTCGTTTGTTGAACAGCGTCGGCTTTATGCTCCATCAATTGGAGGGCATGCATATTATCATTAGATTCTCCAACAACCTTATCGATCGCTGATGCAATTTCGTAGCTGCTAGAAACCCCTTTTTCCGCGCGTTTCAAAAGATCCTCCGCCATTTCTTGCAAATCGTTCGTTAACTTTGTAGTCGCGTTTTCTCGCTTCGTAATATCCGTTGCAATCTTCAGAACACCCACTACCTGGCCTTCCGTATTCATAATAGGTGTATATGTTGCCTCAAACCATCGAAGATGCCGATTCTTAGTGACCCGCAATATTTTTTCTTGGAAAGGACGCCCGCTCTTTAGATCATTCCAAAGCTTGGTATATTCAGAACTATTCACAAATTCCGAAGTGCAAAACTTCTTATGCGACAGCCCTAACATTTCTGTTGTTTCATAGTCCATAGCCTTTGCGAAATTGTCGTTGACCCATACTACTTTCCCTTGGGCGTCGAACTCAATCATAGCCAATGACTGCTCAATTGCAGCAAGTACAGAATTTCCATCCAACACCTGTGTGCTGGCATGATTTCTAGTCGATATAACACTCATTATGCAAACCGCCTTATTCTATCTATGTATAATTTTTGTATAATTTTATTAAGGAAACTATACAATAATTATATCAGTTATACAAGAAACAATTACCAAAGGGATACTAATTGTGTATAATACTTCTGAGGTGTACAAGATATGTATAGCATTAAGAAGGCTTCTGAAATACTCGAGATTCCTACAGTAACTTTACGAGCCTGGGAAAATAGGTATCAGATCGTTACCCCTTTTCGGAGCAATGGGGGACATCGCTTATATAGTGAATCGGATATAAGTACCCTTAAATGGTTAAAAAATCAACTGACGGATCACAACATGAAGATTGGTGAAGCTGTCTGCTTGCTGAAACAAAAAAAGTCTAAAACGCCATCCAAGGAAGTTCCAGCATCCCCTATCTATAAAACTAGTCATGATCTTATTGAAAGACTGTATATAAATTTAATCGGTCTAAATACGGCAACCTCTCATGAAGCAATTGATCTAGCTTTTTCGCTCTATCACTATGAAGACGTTTTTTACAATGTATTTAATCCTGTGTTAGTCCGGTTAGGTACGGAATGGGAGAATGGCAACATATCGACTGCCCAGGAACACTTCTCATCCCAATTGATTATGCAGCGCATCATTCATTTTTTTAGAATACTTCCTATTCAATCTCATCTTCCTACAGCGATAGCATTCTGTCCCGAGGGTGAACACCATCACATTGGTCTCATGTTGTTCAGCTTATTTTTACGAACCAAAGGCCTCGAGGTCATTTACTTAGGGCCGAATACACCTTTAGGCGACTTGGCTACATTAATTGAGGAGAAAAACATTTCAGTCATTGCGATTTCGATAAGTAATCCTACGTATGTGGAAATGACGGAGCGTTGGATCGAAGCAAGTCTAAGCGAGTACCCTAACTTACTGTTCGTACTCGGCGGAACAGGCTTTAAGCAATGCACGACGCCTATATCCGCGTATGTTCAATCACCCAATCAAGCAGACTGGGAGGCATGGTATCAATCGGTAATCGTCAAATCACATAGATCCGTCTTCGCTCATGTCTGATGCCTAGCCGGAAGTATGTTCCTCGCTTATTTTTCAAGCTTTCACTCTATTATCTATAAACAAAATCAAGAGGGTGTCCCCAATTGGGGACACCCTCTTTTGAAAACTAGGCCAACGAACGAAATCATTGATTTAAACAGGTACTCGTCAGCCTTCCACCTCTTATTTTTTGGGCAGCCGAACGATAAACGTGCTTCCTACCCCGACGGCACTCTCCACAGCAATGGATCCGCCATGCAGCTCCACAATAGAACGTGTAATCGAGAGGCCCAGTCCCGCCCCACCACTCCGCCTCGCCCGCGAGGAATCGATGCGGTAGAAACGATCGAACAGATGCGCAAGATGTTCCGGCGCAATCCCAGGTCCATTGTCGCGCACGGCGATTTCAACGTACGCGTCCTTCTGAACTACGGAGAGCCTCAACTCGCCTGTCTCCGGGTGTGTGTGTTGGACCGCGTTGTGAAACAGATTGAGCACAACCTGCTTCATTTTATCCGAATCGTAGAGACAACGCGTCTCCGGTTCTAGTAAGAACGAGACTTGACGCTCGCCTGCGAGCAGACGCAGTTGATGCTCCATTTCATGGAGCATATCATCTAAAGCACCCTCCGTCTTCGTGAAAGACGGCGTACGATCTAATCTCGCGAGTAAGAGGAGATCCTCGACGAGTTTATTAATGCGCACGGACTCGCCGTGCATGCTCTTCAACGCCTTCAGCAGCTGCTCTGGCTGCTGATAGGCGCCGCGCAGCAGCACCTCCAGGAAGCCATGAATGGAGGTCAGCGGTGTGCGGAGCTCGTGTGATGCATCCGCCGCGAAGCGGCGCATCTGCTCTTTGGCTTCCTTTTCCGCCTCGAATGAAAACTCCAACCGTTCTAGCATACTATTGAACGAAGTGGCTAATCGATCCATCTCTACCTGCCCTTGATGAGCTGGGAACCGTTCGTTCAGGTTGCCTGCATCGATGCTTTTGACCGTGTCGACCATATTCGAGAGGGGAACGAGTGTCCTGCGCAGCACGGGCAAGAAACCCAGCAGGCCGATAATCATGGCCGACATCGAGAGGAACAAGAAGGTCAGCAGTTGCCTCAGCAGCACATCTTTAATGGGCGCTGTGCTTGTGCTCGCTTGGATGAGCCCTTGAAAGCCACGGGAGCGATCTGGGTCACCGCCAATTTGATGAAACACAACCAATTGTTCATTTCCACTGCTATCGTCGAGAATCAGATGATCCTGTATTTTTCCCTTATTTTTTAAAATATCCAGATACTTACTGGCATCAAGCTGCAGCGTGGATGTTTCATCCTGTGACGAGATGAGTTTATAAGCACCCTTGTCATCAATCAGCGCTATCGTTAGATCCGGCACGAAAATCCGCGGATTCCCGTTCCCGCCAACATTACTATCCTGCCGATTGTTGTTCCGAAAATCCTGTCTCGGCAAGAAAGGACTTGAGTTCTTATCCTGCCCCTCCTCCACACGAAGCCACACATTGGGCGGCAGCGCAGCAAGCTGGTTGCGGATGGTTTCTGCTTTATTCTGATACATAAACTGCTGCATGAACACATATTGAAAGACACCAATTAACAGCAGCAGCGCAGACATCACCAATAACGTGCGGGAGAGTAATTGAAACTTCAAAGAGCGGGTCACGAACGCATCGGCGAACCAGCCGCGCTTATTCATGTCAAATCCATCCGATACCCAGCGCCGCGAATCGTACGAATCAGTTTATGCTCTTTATCACCCAGCTTGTCGCGTAAAGAACGTATGTACACCTCGACAATATTCTCCTCGCCGCCGAAATCATAGCCCCATACTTTATCAAGAATCATCGTCTTGCTTAGTACAAGCCCATGATTAATCGCCATAAATTTAAGCAATTCATACTCCGTAGGCGACAGCTCCAATACACGTTCATTCATGCTGATTTCCTTGCGGCGATCGTCCATACGAAGAGGTCCAATGATGACTTCCCCGAACAAGTTTGGAAAATGGTTCCGAATTCGCGCGTAGATCCGGGCGAGCAGCTCCTCAAAGCTGAACGGCTTGATCATGTAATCATCGGCTCCAAGCGTTAGCCCCTTCACCCGATCATCAATTTCATCTTTGGCAGTTAACATGATCACCGCGATATTCTCCTGCTTCTTGATCATCCGGCATACCTCGAAGCCATCCATCCCTGGCATCATCACATCCAGTATCGCGATATGAGGCTGAAATTTATTGCAAGCTGAGATCGCACTAATGCCATCCTGGGCCGTCATTACCTCGAAGCCTTCGTTCGTGAGCCCCAGCTCCAGAAATTCTAAGATGTGTGGCTCGTCATCGACAAGCAATATTTTAATCCCTTTTAATTGGCGCATCTGTATCGTCTCCCCCGGTTTTCAATCGTACAGGACTTCTACAATCAGTATCCCATATCCTGCCTAAAAGCAATCTGAGCAGGGGCTGAAAACTTGCTGAAAGTTGGGCGCGCGAAGAAAAGCCGAACCCCGCAAAAAGATCCGGCTCCAGTATTCCTTCTACTATATAAAGAAGATCAGACAAATTTCAGCTATCTTTCAGCTAACAATCAATTGAATCTCAGTTAGCCCCCTTATACTGAACCTAGATAAGTAAGGACTCGAAAGAAAAGAGGAAACCCTGATGACCAAGACTACGCAAGCCTTCCTTCCTTTTCATTTTCAAATGATGGATTCGGCCATTGACCTATTGCTCCCCTGTGAGGAGCGTGAACAGTTACGTATACATGAAATCGGCAGAGACTGGTTTGGCCGTGAGGAAAAGCGGTTCAGCCCTGAGCTGGCGGACAGTGAAATTAACCTTTTAAATACATTGGCCGGTGAAAGCTGCCTTGTGTCCAATCCCATGCTGGAAGTTCTCTTCCTAGCCGAAATGTATCAAGCGATCACCGACGGTAATTACACACCGCTTCTATATATAGATTCAACAACCGAGACGCTCAAACGGACCCCTAGCCATGTAGGTTGGAAGGTTAATCCGACGATGAAGTCCGTTACGCTGCCCCAGCATACAAGCATTCATCTGCAAGGCATCGAGAAAAGCTGGTCGCTGAAACGCTTAGTCGACTATATCAAGAAGACCTTATCCTTCTCACAGGGTCTCATTGTTGCGGATGGCGATGTAGCGGTTTGGGGGCGTGGCGGCAACAAGCAGGAACAAGAGCAAGAGCAAGAACAGGAGCAAGAACAAGAACAGGGATTAGATCCCTGGATCGTTGGTATTCAAAATCCTTGGAATCATAACGACAAGCTTGGTGCTGTCGTCATGACAGATGGCGCGCTGTCCACCTACAGCCCCTTGGAAGACAGCGAGAGCTACGCTAGCAGTGATGTACTGCAATGCACCGTCGCGGGCCAAGATCTCGTAGAGTGCCACGTATGGGCAAGACTGCTCGGCTCCCTGGGCATGGAAGAGGGTCTCTCCCTGCTTGCCAAACGCAGCGATTCCTGTGAGGCTATTGTGCTTTCAAAACAAGGGCAGCTGCACTATTATGGCCAAGAGGCCTCTCTTGGACAGAGATGGCTCGACTTGCAGGTGGATCATTATCATTTTAATAACAGGCAGGGTGTTGATCGTCTGGATAGCTTGTCTTAAAATGGTCAGCCGTGCAGGCGGATTGTGGATGGAATTGGATCAGAATGCTAGTTATCCACAATTTGGATCCATCTATCCACATAACAACTGTTACTTACCCACAAATAGGGCTGTTTTATCAACATATTATCCACGGACTGTGTGTATCTTTTGAATATAAGGCCTCTCGCGTGCTATGATGCAAGGATAAACGGTAATCGTGCAACCGATAACCGACTTTCAAATTTCGCGAGGCAGGGGCTCTATTCGGATGACTTATGATGTAATTGTAATTGGCGGCGGTTCTGCGGGCCTGATGGCCAGCATTGCTGCAAGCAAGGACGGCGCAACCGTGCTGCTCATCGATAAAGGAGATAAGCTGGGGCGTAAGCTCGGTATTTCTGGCGGCGGCAGATGTAACGTAACGAACAATAAGGATATGGATGAATTGATCAAGCATATTCCTGGCAACGGACGCTTTCTTTATAGTGCTTTGACCCATTTTGGCAATAAGCATATTATTGATTTTTTTGAAAATCTCGGCATCCACCTCAAGGAAGAGGACAACGGTCGGATGTTCCCCGTCAGCGATAAGGCCAAAACCGTCGTCGACGCGTTGATCGGCCAAGTCCGGCGGCAGGGTGTGGAGATCCGGACCAACAGTCCGGCCAAAAAGGTTTTGTACGCGGACGGCCGCGTCAGCGGCGTCCAGCTGCAGGGCGGCGAGACGCTTCACAGCAACGCTGTGATCGTCGCCTCCGGCGGCTGCTCGGTGCCGCATACTGGCTCCACGGGAGACGGATATGCGTGGGCTGAGGCGGGCGGGCATACCATCACGCCGCTTTTTCCTACCGAGGTTCCGTTAACCTCGAAGGAGCCTTGGATCCGCAGCCGCGAGCTGCAAGGACTGTCGCTGCGCGACGTGACGCTGAGCGTGCTGAACGCGAAGGGCAAACCGATTATCGCGCACCGCGGCGATATGGCGGATGAATCACCCACATGCATAAGTGCATAGAGTGAAATCCCCATTTAAATTAACACTTTTAGAGGGCTTTTTTTTTTTATTTTACACTTGTTATTCTTCGCATAAGAATTAGAGTTCTAAAGGCATATAACGAGGCTTATCAGTGATCAAGGAAAATAAAGTTCGTTAATAATGTTTACTATTGTAATGCAAGAAAATTAAGGTTAAGTTAGGGGTGGTTTTTTTATAATTCAGTTCGGGGTATTAATCAAAAAGGAGAAATAACTTATCGGTGGATAAACCGAAAAGATATTTCTCCTTTCTTGAGATCATATTTTCAAAATCCAAAAACGTTTCTACCGCCTCTCCGAAGGAGGTGAGGCCTTCAATAAACAGTAGAATTACATTCTTAAAGCATTACACCCGAATTCAAAATCTGAAGCTTAACTTCTGGACGAATATTCATTTCCGGATAATCCTCCCGCCAGTTCATTTGCTTCCACTCCTTATAATGAAACGCATGAATTTCACGCGCGAGTTCCAAATAGTCGCAATTCGCCTTCTGTAATGTCTTAATGGCTTGTAAAGCCTGTTTATTTATCTCCTCTGATAACATACGTTCCAGGTCATCGATTTTGCTTTGTGACAACGCTTTGGCCTTATTATTCTTGCCGGCATCTGTTAGCACAGCTTGTATATGTAAAGGCAGTATGATGTCGTTAACCTTGTTATCACTAGATTTAACGTGTAAATCTTTACTAGCCTTTTTTACCCATAATTCGTAGGTATCCCCCCCTGATTCTATGATCAGAGAAACTCCTGTTCCGTTCTCTCCTTTCAAGAGCATACTCAATTTAGTTAGGTTAGGGGATAAATCAATGCCAGAATATTTGCCTTCACGAAATAAAGCTGCGCCAGAAAGTTGAATGTTATCACCATTCATTTTAATTAAGGGTAATGCCAAATCCCCGTAGGGATCAGCTTTTCCAACGATAAATCGAAGCAATGTTTCTTTTGGCGTGTTGTGTAGAGATTCCGCATGACGTAACAAAACCACCAAATAGTTGGCAATGGTCTTCCCCTCTTTTTTCTTCATAGCAAGAAGATCAGTTACTTCACCATCATACACGACTACACTAGATGTTAATGGACAACTCGCAACTCTCCCAAATATTTCCATATCTTCAGTTGGTTCTTTAGCAGCAAACGACTTGCTTAAGATATACAACCGGCTTTGATTAAATGACAGTCCGCCTGCGGTTCTATAATCAATATTCTCTATAGCATCACCCACACTGCCACCTTGCGCTGTAATCAATTCCATACCAGGTTTTCCGCCGCCCTGATGAGCTTCATTGAGTGATGATATCGCGAGGTTCATTTTAGTAAGATTGGATTTCCCAACCGTATCTAATCCGACTACATCAACCAATTCGAGATCTTTGATCCGATTCTGATCCCAACAACCGCTCATGATCAGTAGTATGAATATGGAACAGACAAGTTGTTTCATAGATTTCTTCTCCTTGCGTGCGAAATGCTGGACACTATCAATAACAGCAAAGGTATGACAAATACACAAACTACACTGCTGATTTCATATGGCGAGCCCGTTACGAACGAGATTGCTTTTTTGTCTGCGGAAATCCAACAAGCTAGCGTGAAACAGATCCCCGTAGATATCCACACCCATAGCACATGGTTCTTTCCTTCTTTTTCCCCTATATGATTAATAGCTTTCGAGGTCAAAAATAAATAGACGTAAACAGTTGTTGCGACAATCACGAACCAAAAGATGATAAATATAATATCTATGCTTTGTATGACTTCCCAATTGTATTGTTTTAATATAAAAATAATGGGCTCAGGTACTCTACTCATTTGCTCAGGCGTAAAATTCAACGAACAAATCAGTACTACCAAGGCATACATAACGGTTGACAATACATTCGCATATGTTGTTGCTTTAAGTATCTTCCCCTTCCCTTTTTGTACAAAGGGATAGGCATATAAAAGTATATCAAATGCCAAACACGCTAAAAATCCTTGGAATACGCCATATGCAAATGAAGTTCCTCCGCCATGCCATAGAGGGAGAACATATCTAATATCAGCTTGCTTTAATCCACTAAAAATAATCAGAACACATCCTAGAACGAGGATTATGAAAACTGTTTTACTAATGAATGAAAGCACACGTAAGGAAGACATAGCTGCATATCCACTTGCAATGAAAAACATGAGCAAAATGACCCACCATGGTGTTTGTAGTAGTACCCATCGGTCTAACATTTCTACATATCTCAGGGAGACAATGAGCGCAGAATACATGAAATACAATCCAAAAACAATAGTTAAGGTACCGCCAAGCAGCTTTCCAACACTGGTTTTGAGGTACTGATAAATATGCTGTGAGGGATACTGATTACCAAGCATCCATATGATGAAAATACAGATTTGTGCGACGCATCCCCCAAGAAGCACTGCCAGCCAGCCATTTGTACCGGCATATTCAACCTCAGCGTAAGGCAAGGTCAATACTCGACTGCCTATCTGCGCAAGCAACACAAGGAAAAAGAGCTGTTTATTCGTTATGGATTCTTCCTTCATCCTTTATTTCACCCTTTAGGTTTTCTAAGGCGAAGCCGATTTAGAGGCGCCGCTTCTTTCGGTCGTTCTCTTAATTTCCAAATCGGCGCTCTAATGAGTGTATCTTTAGCCTCACTACCGAACAGTGCCGGATAGAAATAAGGAAGCCCCATTGTGTTCATGCGGCATAAATAGACAAGTAGGCAAAAAAGAGAAAAAACGAAGCCAACCATACCAAAAATCGAAGAAAGAAAGATCACAGGATAGTTAATGACCCGGACCGAACTGCTCATTTCATAGGAAGGTATGATAAAGGAAGCTAGCCCTGTAAACGAAGCTACGATGACCGCGGTATTAGAAACTAGATTGGATTGCACCACGGCAGTTCCAATTACAATCCCGCCTACTACACCTATGGCTTGCGCAATAGGATTCGCAAGCCTTACGGTTGCTTCTCTTAAAATTTCGAGGGCTATCAGCATGAGAACTGTCTCAACGACAGGTTGCAATGCGATGTATTTTAATGCGCCTTGAAATGTCAATGCGACATTTAACGGAAGCACATAGGATTGGAATGAAGCCAACGAAATATACAACCCAGGTAAACCAATGGCAATAAAAAAACAGCATATTCGCAGTAACCTAAAAATACTTCCAAAGAACCAATTAATTTGATAATCATCTGGAGACTGAAAGAAAGCCCAAAATGATACTGGCATCAACGTCACATCAGGTGAACCTTCTGTGAAGATGGCTGTTTTTCCTTCCATTAAATAAGCTCTCGTTCGATCCGGCCGCTCCGTTGTCAGAACTTGTGGGAACAGACAAAAACGTTTATCTTGAATAAATTCCTGAATAAATCCAGGTGCTTCCAAATAATCAATATCTATCTGTTGGAGCCGTCGTTCAATCATGGTAACAACATCGGGGTTTGCGATTCCCTTAATGGAGACCACTGCAACTCTGGTTTTCGAGACCCTGCCTAGCGTGAAATACTTGACAACAAGATTGGCAGAAGGAGCATTTTTCCTAACCATATTAATATTCGTATCTAAGTTTTCTATAAAAGCTTCATTTGAACCTCTTAGCACCCGTTCCTTTGTAGGAATGTTAATTGAACGTTCTTTCTGCAGTTCAGTACCAAGAAGATACAAAACACATTCGCCTTCTTTTTGCAATACGGTCTTCCCTTGAACGATGGCATTGACTACTTCTTGGAAGGTCTCTGACTTTTCAATAACCCGGAGGGTAATAACTTCCTCGACAGTTATATCAGGTCTTTCAGTTAGCGGTTTTACTATATGATCCTGAAAAACCGTCGTATCGATCATCGTATCTAAGTAAAATAACCCATATTCGCAATGGGGGAACTTCATTGTTTTCATTTTTAAATCCGTACTTGATGAGAACGCCTCTTTCAATAGTACAAACGTATTTTGAAGGGAAGGAGTGATTGTCATATGCTTTCCTTTCAACAAAACTAAGTACTAAGTAATATGCCAATAAGCACTCTTTAATATACATGTTTTGGTAATTTGGATTTAGTACTGATCGAAGGTTAATATTGAAGGTAAAGACTTGAGGTTATGGAAGGTTCGAATAAGGGATGCCGAGGATGGAGCTGATCTCATTGGAGCTGACCGTAACGGGGAACTTCTATTTGGATGTGACTAGGTGGAAAAACAAGCATTGCGTGCCATAACACAACTAGTTTTAAAGGAAATAATCCAGGAAAATCACTCTTTAGGCATCACTAAATACGCAAGCCTTCAAATATAACCCCTGAGAAATGTTGAATGGTCTTAAACGAATACGAACATCATTTTCTGAAAAACACCTTCAACATCGGTGGAGTTATTAATGTAGTCAAAATGACCACCATAACAATTGACGTAAAATATTCCTCCATCAGGAGTCCTGATTCTAAACCAGCCGCTGCAATAATGAGTGCCAACTCTCCTCTTGAAACCATCCCAGATCCGATTGCTAGCGAATCGTGTAGATTAAATCCAGTTAGGCGGGCACCCAGCCCTCCTCCAATTATCTTTGTCACAATCGCAATAACAGCAACGAGTAGAATAAACACGATATGACTACTTAATCCCTTAAATGTAATGTTTAATCCTATACTTACAAAGAAAACAGGGACAAATAAGGAAAAAGCAATCGGTTCAACTTTTGTTTCTACATCGTGCTTATATTTGGTTTACGAGACAGCAATCCCACCTGCAAATGAACCTATAATTCCAGTAATGCCCATCATTTCTGCAAAATAGGCAAAGGCGAAACAAATAGGAGTGAGGCGCTTATGACAGCTTCACTGACGTTTAAACGTGAGAAGATTCTCATCATCATTGGAACAATAAACCATCCAAGTAAGACGATTGCGAATAAGAATACAGTCTTTTTCAGAATGAGAAATAGGATAGATGTATCCCCCGCTGTACCAAGTAAACTCATCATAACGGCAAGTAGGACAACAACAATCACATCATCCACAACAGCTGCTCCCAGAATCGTCGTCCCTTCTCTAGAATCTAATTGGTTCATTTCCTTTAAGGTTTGAACGGATATGCTAACCGAAGTGACACATAGCAGTAATCCTATAAAAAGCGACTGTGTGTTCGAAAGTCCGAGAGATACAGAAATCCCATAGCCGCCAATAAAAGGTAGGATGATCCCCCCAACCGCCACCGCGAAAGAGGATTTCCAATTGCTCAACAATTTATCCAAATCTGTTTCTAATCCAGCAATGAACATGAGTAACAGAACACCAATTTCTGAAAAATGGGAAATAAATTCACTAGGCTGAATCCAGCCTAAAAGTGCTGGCCCCCAAATAATACCTGCAATAAGCTTTCCAAGCACTGCAGGTTGCCCAATTCGGACTGATAGATCACCTGCCACTTTCGTGGACAAAATAATAAGTACTAAATATAGAAGAAACGCCATGTTTTCACACCTTCCCACCAGTTCATCTTGGTAGGTTATGGGAGAATTAGCTTTCCTATACACTAGCTTTTTGAAAATGACAGCAAGAGCTCGTCCATGAACAGTCTTCTTCATACGAGCCCTTATTCAATATCTCATTCAATCATTATTAACCCGCTTGTTACGCATAAGTTTTTGTTTGACTGCAAATGATTGTAAACTGCTTCTTGCAGGCTGCTTTTTCTCACCAGTTTGTCCAAATCAGGGTCCGATGTACCAAAAACAAAGAATAAAAAAGCATAATTCAAAGCAACACCACTTACAAGAGTAAATAACGAACTGAATTTGCGTATATTGCTATCAGCATCCAGAATTTCCTTGAAATGCGGCGTATGAAGCCACGAGTCACACACAAATGCTTTATAGCTGTACTCACTAAAATAGGTATTATAAAATTGTACGGCTTGTTCAAAAGATTGTTTGCATTTAAGTGTGTCCAACGGTTCATAACCTGGAACATGTACGTCTAAGACATAATCGTTTTCATCCAAGATACATTCATAATCTGCTTTGGTAATTATCACATTTCCCTGCATCATAGTCCCATTATTCAGGAGGCAATTGGAGTTAATAACCGTTTCGGACTCTGTAACTTCCGAAGAAAAATAAGCTATATTCGTATCCAAACCAGGTACGGCTATCGGGAATGTGAATTTCACAAACCCCTCATCATCAAATTCAACCTGATCATGCGGTACAATCAGCAGTTCTTTTGTCATTTTATGCTTATACACTCTTGCTTTTAAATAATTTTTTTTATAAATAAACTGCAATCGTCCTAATCTAAAAATTTCATTTTTAAAATGATTCTTTAACCATCGTATCTCTTCAAATCCGTCCTTTTGATATCTTTCTTTATAATTTCGAATCCATAAGTTAACGTCGCTAAAGGTATGGTGCAAGATCTCTTTCGGAAGATTATGTTTCGAATAGAACTTCAATACGTCATCGAACTTCTCTAAAAGTACAATTAGCGGAAAAAAATTTGCTCCTTGTAAATTATTTTCCACAATTGCTTTTAATTCATCGGACAAGTCAAATTGGTTCTCCATAAAAATTTGATGCTTTGCAATTAATAATTGTTCTTGCAAAATTGGTAATTGATGAATCTCATCCAAACACTTAAGAATTAAATTCAAATTGAAATCATCTATTTGCAAGTACTCATTGATTTTAACAATATCGATTCTATGCATAACATTTCCTCCAAACATAATTTACAGCGCCAATCAAGCTTTAAAATTGGACGAACTCTGAATAACATCAGAACTTTGACCTATTCTCGCTCTCTTCATGTTTTCATCGACCATCATTTTTACTTTCTCTTCGGTTAAATCATAAAATTTATAGAGAATAAATAAACCAAGCAAACAACCCACTGCCGGACCCAAATTGTAAATGGCCCACATGCCGTCAAGCGTGTGTTGCGTTTGCACGACGGTTTGTCCTGCTATAGATTCTTTGAATCCTACCGCAGCCAATAGCCATAGTCCCAACCCTCCAGAAATAGCGAGAGATATTTTGGACGTCAAAGTCTGCATAGCGAAAGTAGCCGCCTCAAATCGGGTACCATTTTTGTAACAGTCGTATTCCATGCAATCTGCGAAAAATAAAGAATAGATGATCATAGGCGGAGCACTTAAAGCCGCTCTCACAAATGACAAGGCTAAAAACAAGTTCAAATTATGTGGACCTACGAAATGTATGATCAGTGAAAGGACAATGTTTGCTACAAACGAAAAACCTAGCAAATGGATTTTCCCGAATTTCCGGATCAATGCCGGTATAAATGGCGCTACAAGTAAAATAGGTAAAAGGCCGACACCTAAAATGAGCGATGTTACATTTTCGTCCTTATAAATATCACTTCCAATATATGGAGCTATGGCTTGAGCGAAGTTGGTTCCCCATGAAATGATACTAAGACCTATAATTGCGACTAAATATTTGTTTCTGACAACCGACCCTAGAATTTGTTTGACGGATGGTGATGGTCTATCTTCTTGCTTGACACGCTCTTTCGTAAACCGAGCCATGTACATAAATACGAAAGTGATGACGGAAAAGATAAGGATGGTTATCATATAATTGTTATTTGTCGCGTTAAGAACGATTGGAAATCCAATGACCCCAAGTAGAATGCCGACCATAGAATTAATTTGAAGAAATGAGAGCAACTTATTTCTTTCTTCCGGATAAGGCGTCATTACAGTAGCCAGTGCATAGGACGGTGCATCCGAAGCAGCAAAAATCGTGCCCCACAAGAGATAGGTTACAGCTGCGTAAGTAATTCTAAGTCCTAAAGCCGCGTTTAACAGCTGATGCTCAAAGCCAAAACACAAGACTGTTAAAATGGGAACAGTGAACGATGCAAGCTTAATCCAAGGTTTGAATTTACCGCCCCTTAGGTTTGATTTTTCAATAATCGTTGCAAGTACGGGGTCGACCAATGCATCCCAAACGCGTGCAAGCAGTAGGATGGTTCCAACAACAGCAGCAGAAATGCCTAATGTTGTCGTGTAATACACAGATAAAAAGGAAGTTACAATAATAAACGCTAAGTTTTGTCCTAAATAATAGTTATAATAACTTACCCTCTCCCATCTTGAAGTTGCAAAATTTTTCTCTGTTTGAATGTTCATTAGGTTATCCCCTTATATGATTCAAGTAGTGTGTCTACACCTATAGTATACAAAGAGGATTTATAAATCATTGTCTGAAAGCGATTTCATCTTTTGTGACAGTATCTTATTCAGACATGTGTTGAACTTTTTTTCTGAGCGGTATTGTGCTGGCGTAATTGCATGCTTTTGGAAAAACAAATTATAAAAGTGGGTTTTATTAATAAAACCTACATCATCAATAATCTTATTGATGCTACGCATGGTAGTGACTAATAGATCCTCTGCTTTATTTAAGCGAATGGCATTACAATATTCAGAGAATGAAATCCCCACGTGTTTTTTAACTATTCTGTTTATATAATCCGAATTATAATGTAAATACTCAGCAACTTCCTGCCGCGTAACGTTGCCATTTCTATGAAGTACCACCATTGCGATTTTGTCAAATAATTGCGAATCAGGCTCGATTTTCAACAGGACACTTTCATCCGTTGATTCATAATTTTGATCGGAAAACAAAGAAAATAAACGCATCAACAAACCTTGCGTCATATACTCGCAGCCAACATCATTGCTTGACATCTCACGAAGTAATTGCTCAATCGTAGCTGAAATTTTTTTGGTAAGTTGAGGATTGAATGCGACTGGCTTTAAGTACAAGTAGCTCTTATGTTTATAACTCTCTTTCTCCTTTAAACTTCTGGAAATAAACTTCGTAATGGCATTTTCAATATTGTTAGACACAAGAATACGATTGACAAACTCTTTCGTCATGCAAAAATAAAAAATTAGATTTCCTTCTGAATATGTCTCAAGATGTCGTGTTTTGGAATCCAACAAACAGATATCTCCGGCTCGGAATATATGTGTGCGATCTTCAATCGTAATAGGAACATCCCCGCCACAAACATACATCAATTCATAATAGTTATGGCTATGCATGTCATGAACCTCTGTCAAGCCTTGATGCTTAGCCTCTTTCGAAAACGTATCGAGATCCAGAGTGACGGTCCGCTTGCCACCTATTGAGATAAATTTGGATATTGTTTGACTAATTGATACAATACTGGCACCAAATGGAACCGCAAGCTCATAAGTCAGAACAGAGTTAACGGTTCTAATTTTCCATACGTTTTCTAAGCCACTGGCTGCTTCTATTCCAGGATCATAAGGCAACCCCTGTTGCTTATGGATAAAATCATTCCAATCATAACCATAGTTGAGCATCATCAAAACCGCCTTTTCCGAATTGAACAGGAAGAAAACAGAACGTAAATTGACTTATTATTCCGAAGAAAGTAAGACAGCCGATCAACTTGATCGACTGCCCTATCGTCTAATCACATAATTATTTTGTTTTTTGTAAATTCGATTCAATCATCATCTGGACCTTATCTTCAGATAAATCATAGAATTTTAGCATAATGATAATGGCAATAACCGAACCTACCGCAGGCCCTATATTCATAGCCGCCCACAAAGCATTCAGTGCAGATGGTGTTTGTGTCACCGTTTCGCCTGCAACAGCTGCTTTATAACCAGCAACTCCAATAATCCACATGCCTACTCCCCCAGAAATGGCACCTACGAGTTTAGACATAAACGTTTGGGCAGCAAAGGTAACAGCTTCAAATCTTTTCCCGTTGGTGTAATCATCAAACTCGATACAATCGGTAAAGAATAAAGCAGAAACAATGATAAACGGCGCAGATAAGAGCCCACGAATCAGCGACAGCAAGAGATACAGCATGTAATTATCTTTTGCAAAGAAATAGATCAGAATTGAAAAGATAGCTGTAGCCGCAAAGGAGAATACGGCTAAGTTCTTCTTGCCAAATTTTCTAATTAATAGCGGAGACAGGGGAGCAATTAGTAACATTGGAATAATGCCAAGCCCCAACATCGCAGTCACTTTTGTTGAATCACCATAAATATCTAACGCAACAAACGGCGTGAGTGTCATTGCGAAATTCGTACCATTGGCAATTATGCCTATAAGAACAATAAGGACTAAATATTTATTGCCTGCAATGGACTTAAAGATTTCACTAACTGCAGGTTGTTTTCTTCCTTCTTGTTTCACTCTTTCTTTGGTAAATCGAATCATAATCATCGTCAAGAATGCGATAACGGACATCACGAGGACAGAAATAAAGTAATTGTTATCCGTGGCATTGAGTATAGTTGGAAATAAAACCATGCCAATAATGACGCCAATAAGTCCTGTGAGCTTATTATATGAGAGAAGCAAATTTCTTTCTTCAGGTACAGGAGTCATCGCGGTTGAGAGCGCATAAGCCGGTGCATCAGCCGCCGCATATAAGGTACCCCAGATAAAATAAGTCACGGAAGCATATATGATTCTCACTACTAGACTTTGTCCAATCAGAAAATCGTTGAAACTAAAACACAATAACATAAATAGCGGAACCGTAAAGGCAGCCATCAATACCCAAGGTCTAAATTTACCGATTTTAAAATTGGATTTTTCAATGACTGTCGCAAGTAGAGGATCCATAAAAGCGTCCCATATCCGCGCAACGAGGAGAATAGCAGCAACAGCTGTCGCTGGGATTCCTAGATTTCCAGTGTAGTAAACGCCTAAGAACGTTGAAAGAACCATGTAGATGATGTTTTGGCCTGTAAAAAACATGTCGTAGCTAATTCTTTCAAACCGCGTTGCTACGTATGTTGTCGTCTGCTCTTTCATGTTGGTTCCCCCAGATCAAATTTTTAAAAATTTAATGATTTCAACATACCAGCAGCTGTCTCTTCGTCAAAAATGTTCGAGATGAACATCACGGCCATCCCTTTCATTTCTTCAGGCGATAAACCTAATTCAACATCCGGACTTGCCATCATCCCCATAAAGCCTTGCAAGAATGAAATTGCTTGTGCCTTCGCTTGTTCACCATGGATCGTGGCTTCTTCAAACGGCGTTGATCCGAGCTTGCTTAAACCTATATACTCTAAATGTGCCTTTAGACGAATTAAGAAATCTTCGTAGTTACGATCAACCGTCCACGCGGCCTCAGCAAGTGCTTGAATTCGCGGAGATATCATGGATTCGAGAATTTCATTCGTAGAAACTCTTTCTGTCCAAATCGCCCCTTCAATCCCCAAAATGTTGGCGCCGTTCAAACGTTTATTCTCTCTAATCTTAGGTTCATATTCATAGGTTTTCTTTAATGGCACTATACAGTAAGGATAGTCAAAATACATATGAAAGACCTCAGAGAAAATCATCGGTTGGCCTTTCTCATAATGCGGATAAACATAACTTGTCGGTTCTGCTTCTATCCAATACTGTATGGCAATATCTTTGGACAGGTGATCCGACTTTAAGCTCTCGTTCCAACAAGTAACAGTCTTCCCCTTGTTTGTTACATAGTTGGCAACTTTTTCTGTGAAGACACCTTGCAAATCTTCGTAGTTGTCAATTTGGTTTAGTTTCATATACGCATTGCAGTGAGAACATGTTTTCCATTTATCTTTGGGAGCTTCGTCGCCTCCCAAATGGATTCGGTTGGAGGCAAATAGCGGTATGATCTCGTCCATTAATTGGTAAATCCAATGATACGTGGACTCTTTGCCTGCACACATGATCACCTTATAAATACCTGGTTTCTCCGTAACTTGAATGTGTTCATCAAAACAACTCAATTCTGGGAAAGCAGCAATAGCCGCTGATGCATGTCCAGGCATATCAATTTCAGGGACAACTTCTACAGCTCTACTAGCCGCAAAGGATACGATCTCTTTTATTTGCTCTTGGGTATAGTAATTTCCGGAAGGACTGACTTCATTCAGTTTCGGAAAAATTTTGCTTTCAATTCGCCAAGCTTGGTCGTCTGTTAAATGCCAGTGCAGCACGTTTAATTTATATAAAGACATCTCTTCAATAATTTTCTTCATTTCTTCAACATGGAAGAAATGACGTGCAACATCGACTAATAATCCTCTGTGCCTATAGTTTGGATAATCTTGGAAACATATACAATCGAGCTTGCCATCATTTTCTTTCTGCGCTTCAACGATCATTTGATACATCGAAGTCAGTGCCCAAGTCATACCTGCATCATCAAGAGCATATAAACGAATCTCATTCTGCTCGATTTCCACAACATATGCTTCATTTTCGGTATCTATATTCTTAATAAGTTTAATAACAGCATTTTTGTTTGCGCTTACATTCACTTGAATCTGACATTCTTGACTCATTCTTTTTACGAATACGTCCACAATCGACGGATTGAAAGATCCGATGTGAATGTCAAGTTGGTCTTGTAGCGTAAAATAGTGTTCCCTCTTTAAAAAGCTGCCATTTATTTTTGGAATGATTAGCATTGGTGTGCCCCCTTATATGATATAAACGAATAATATCTCATAATGAGTATTTTATCAACATTTATTTCACATTAAGTGAAATAAATGTTGATAAAAAAATCCATTCACCACGAACGGATACGTAGAAGATCATGCCTTTAAGCCGCTTAAAATCACCTCAACGAGCAGTGACACGCTTTTTCTGTCGTATCCTGCTTCCATTTTAATAATTTCTTCTCGGAATAATAATCGTTGTGCAAGAGCCATTACAGCTGAACTGGAAACAAAGAAGACTTCCTCGATATTATGAGCATATTGTTGTTTGATGCTGCCGTCTTTAATTCCGCGTTGCAATTCATTCTGAAATATTTGCTCTTGCCCTTCATAAATGGAGATAAAAGCATTATCGGCATTTGCACTTCCATAAGTTTTGTGAAAAAAATAATCCGCTTGAACCGTGAATAGAACAACATCTTCATTCTTTAGCAAGTAATCCAAATAAGTATATAGCATATATTCGATGCGAGCATAACCAGTGTTTATGTAATCCGGAATATTTGAAACTACGGAGACTTTTTTAAACTCCAAAATAACGTTTTTAACTAACTCAAGCGCCACATCTTCTTTATTATTGTAATAAAAGTACAATGTACGGCGCTGAATAGCGCACGCATCCGCAATTTCCTGCAGAGTTACATTTTGAATTCCCTTCTCAATGAATAATTTAAAAGCTTGATTTAGTATGTTATTTCTTTGATTTTGTTTGGTTTTACTTTCTTCATGTTTTACATCAAAGATCAAAGGACTCCCCCCATTCACAATCCAATGTAACAAGATATAAGAGATTTTGCAATTCTATTGATTAGTCTAACGAGATATCCTCGTTGTTAAATTAACCTTTACAATTTCAACCATGAGCAAAGTCTATACTTCTCTAGAGAAATCTTTAGCATTGATTATTTCGAAAATAACTGAATACCAATAATATCTTCCATAAGGAGAGCCCTCTGCACGCTCTTTGAGATTTCCTCCCGAAAGGCTCCTAGGAACGCCTATAAAGCGAATACAGCCTGCTGTTGGTGCTTGTAATTAATTCTTTCTAAATACCTTTACGACGCCAGCCAACACTCATACAACTACTCCCACGAACATAGTCGTTCCGCAGACAGTGATAAGCACTAATATAGCTTGCCTTCCAGTTAGCCCCTTATTTTATAAGGTACTGTTGCTACGTTTGGCTTCCATTTAAGCAATACTCCACAAAACTAAAAATGTTAATTTACTATCCATTGAAAGTTAGTTGAATAGTATTTTTCATCTACATCGTTGTATTTAAAAGTCTTCTCAGTCCACATGTTAAGTCTCTTTCCTTTTGGATCGTGATATTTCACATTATCCGTTAGACTGTTATAAACATATTTTGAAATATTAATATGGTTTGGAGATTTTGCATTATCGCTCAGTACTACAGCCTTATTGACTGCATTACTAACCCAAAAGACATCTCTATTATTCTCGCCGGAAATACCTACTTTCGTACAGAGGATTTTACTATCATCGATTCCGATGCCAAAATCAATTGCAGAATATTTAGCAAGGTATTGATTAATTCCACCTCGACTATCGGCAATCATGAATTTCATTTTCATCGCTGCTTGTATTGCACTACTGATAGATGCATTCGTTGTTCCTTGGAAAAATACTAACATGCTGTCTCCGTTGTATGATCTAACTTCACCACCGTGGTCTTTTGAAATTTTAGCAACGGTATGCAGGTATGCCATGTGGATTTTTGCGACAGTTCGCCGGTTATGTTTGTTTAGAATTTTCGTGGATCCGCGCATATCAATGAACAAAACAGTCGCTTCAAAGCGTAAACCTGTGTTTCCAAAAGTTAATCTGCTGTCATTAATATCGGGTACATAGTCTACATCTGTTACCATAAATTCAGTATCCATAATTGCCTTCACTTTTTGTTCAATATCATTTCTCAAACCCATCTTGGTCCCCCAATCGTAGATAGAAATTGCATCAAAAAGATAAAACATAACAGCAATGCAATTGAATAAAACAAGTGTGTCATAACTTTGTTTAGGTACGCCGTTTTTTTCACCATGATTCCGGAGACTTCAAATACCTGTGCTGCTACTTCCTTTTCGAAATCATCCTCATTCATATTTTGGAATTCTTCAAGATAGCTGTCTTTCCCCATTTTGTAAATGTGCTCAAAATAAAAAATGGAATGTTTGTTTGGAAGATAGTTATTAGCTAAACGTGGCCGTAAAATTTTGTTGATAATAATGTAAATTTTATAGAGTAAGAGAGCCAGAGTGCTGAGCCCAACTACGAATGCAAGTAAGGAAATCATCCCTTTAGTGAAAGTTAGACTGAAGGGATTGATAAAGTCCAGTTTGTTCGTAGTAGCAATAAACGCGGATAGTATGAATCCGTAAATTACAAGAACAGCCGAAGACTTTTGATCAACGAAGCGAATAAGTTCTTGTATGTTTTTAAACGTGTCTAGAGCAAAGCTGTATTTCTTTATCATGTCGGCTACTCCCGTCGCTGTTGTATTCATTATACACACCTCTAAATATAACAATTATTCACATAACTTAGATAAAGATTTATATTGGTCTTCTATTCCCCCTCTACTCTACTGTGTTACTCGGTATCTGACCTTGCAGCGTAAATTTATTTCGCACTATGCTCACGAAGTTTATCGAACTTAATTTACATATTTTCGGTTCGACAAAAATCACAATAAAGAACCGTCAGGATAGATTATCCCGACGGTTCATGTGCTGAAGAAAATTTATTATAATTCCAACAAAATTACTGATATTGAAAACGTCCGTGTCTCTCTTCCTTGAATATACCCCGCAGTTCCATTTCGAACAGTCTCGGATAAGCCCTGAGTCGGATAGCTTGAGAACGGTTCTAAACCAATATTATTAATGCCTGCCAAACCAAGGGTATTCGGTCATACTTCCGAACTCCTGCCAGTACCACAAGTATGGCATCGAATTGGCATCCCACTCTACACGAATTGCTGCACTAAGCCGTGCATTGTCTAATTGATACCACCCCTGATCTTCAAATCCTTTTAGATATACGATTTCCGAAGCAGTTCCCTTTGCCGGTAGCACAGAAATATCCGTCATATTGCCTGATGTCTCCTCAACCCACGGCCATTCATGAGTAATTCCACGTTTTACACGTGCGGGTTGATCTTCAGGAACATCCAGTTCGTCAGCAATTACTTTAATGTTCTCCAGTAAACGGATCGTACACCCGACTTCTAAAAATGGTTTACCGAAAGCCAAGTGCTGTCCCCACATATACCTCAAAGGGACTTTTTCTTCGCTGTTTAGAATCTGTACCTTGCAGAAACTACTTCCTTTCAATTATTCCGATAACATCTGCGAGACCAGTTCCGCCGCTAATGTTCGGGAACCACTTATACCTTTAATATACTTAAATGGGCCGTAACTGGACCAATCTATAGCTTTAAGCTTCTTCACATAGCTTGCCATACGTTTATAATCAATTTGCTTCTTTTCCTCAGAAACACATTTCGCAAAAATCACAGCCCCTGCCATTGCAAGAGCATTTAAACAAACGATATGTGTGATTCTATATTCCTTATAATCCAACCATTCCATATTGAAATGTTCTTTAAAAGCATTAAAGTACACCAAGACTATCATGAGTTTTTCATCCTTAGATAAATTTGCTACATGATTTGCCTTCAACATAAACTCTAATATTTTATATAAATTCTGCAAGGTAACATGTCTACCTGTACTCCTTTTACCAGTAATCGTGCCAATGTAATGAAATGGACTATCGCTTCGAACAATAAGCTCAGTAGCTATCCAACTGAAATCATCAGAATATCTGCGTAGGTATCTACTAAGAGATATTCCGATTCCTTTTGCCTTTGTATTTATTGTATCGAATAGCTGAATTTCTTCATCCTCATCGAGAAAGTGGAACGCCAAGAAAGGGACGTTTATTTCTGAGTTGGTATCCTGTGCATAGCGTTTGATTCCACCAAGTCTATGTTGTCCATCCATTAGTGAAGCCTTTTCCTTGCATATTAGCCTACCATAGGACGGCCTAGTTTTATCATAAGTTGAGAACTCCCATTTAGCTTCCGCATTTAACAAAATCGGGGTAAATAACGCATTATCCCCTTTTGAAAGGTACATAGCAAAATCGTTACATCTTTTAATATCAACAGGACGTTGATAGCCTTTACCTGAAGGATGGTCAAATGGCTTCACATAAGTGAGTTGTAAGGCAGAAGTTGTAGATAAGTTACCTAAATAAGCAACTTTACCCCGCATTTTATATTGAATCACGTTTTCAATTACGTGGTGGCTCATCAAATTGCTCATGATGTTATTCTCCTTGTAGGTTAGTGTAACCTTATTTTAGGTTATAAAACACCTATTTTCAAATGGTATTAAGTAGTATATTATACTTCATACTTTGAACTCACTTACCTACTCTTTAAGTAGAGAGGTGAGTTTATGTCGAAGTTCTTTGCTAGTGTTGGAAAACGAGTTAGATTCTACAGAAAAGCTGCGCAACTATCCCAAGAGGAACTGGGAGCGCTTATAAACATTGATCAATCCTATCTCGGTAAAATAGAACGAGGAGAAGTTAATATTACGCTTGAAACGATACAAAAAATTTCTGAAGTGTTGAATATTAACCCCTCTCAATTATTTGAGGAAGAAAAAGACAGAACAAACAAAGAAAAAAATGAACTCCTTAATAAAATAGATCTTCTTTTGGTTAACCTAAAAATTGATGAGTTGAAGACGCTTTACAGAATTATTAAGGATATTTTGTTATTTAAATAGCTATGTATTCTCTTCTTATTTGGGTTTAGTTCTAATTAATGATACAATTTGCAAAAATGAGTCAAGGAGTTTTGTATGGCATATGATGTAATTGTGGTCGGTGGAGGATCTGCCGGTTTAATGGCAAGTATAGCTGCCAGCTTAAGTGGAGCTAAAGTTCTTCTCCTGGATAAGGGAGATAAATTGGGGCGTAAACTTGGGATCTCTGGTGGGGGCAGATGTAACGTTACAAACAATAAAGAAACAGATGATTTAATCAAACATATCCCTGGCAATGGTCGCTTTCTACATAGTGCATTCAGTAACTTTAGTAACAAGGATATTATTGAGTTTTTTGAGAACCTCGGAATTCGACTTAAAGAAGAAGATAACGGCCGCATGTTCCCTGTAAGTGATAAAGCTAAAACGGTTGTGGACGCACTTGTTAATCAAGTTCGGAAACAAGGTGTAGATATAAGAATTAATAGTCCTGTCGAAACCATCATTTATAAAAATGACTCTGTCAACGGTGTACGTTTGAAGTCTGGGGAAACTATTCGAAGTAAGAATGTAATTGTAGCCTCCGGCGGTAAATCCGTCCCACATACGGGTTCTACTGGAGACGGTTATCTATGGGCCAAAGATGCAGGTCATTCAATTACTGATCTTTTCCCTACAGAAGTCCCATTAACTTCTAATGATTCTTTTATTAAAAGTCGCGAATTACAGGGGCTTTCACTTAGAGATGTAACATTGACGGTATGGAATAGTAAAGGTAAGCCATTAATTTCTCATGGTGGTGACATGCTTTTCACACACTTTGGTATTTCTGGACCCATTGCATTAAGATGTAGTCAATTCGTTGTCAAAGAATTATCAAAGAGTGGACTAAAAGAAACTATCCTTACTGTTGATTTCCAGCCAAATAAGGGCCTAAATGAGGTTTATGATGAAACCCTCGCTTTAACTAAGAACGAGCCTAAGAAGGCCGTTAAAAACGTTCTCAGAGGATATCTGAATGAAAGGGTTATCCCTTTGCTTCTCCAGAAGGCTGAACTTGATGAACAACTTACACACGATAATATTCCTAAACAAAATTGGATGGCATTAAGCAAATTAATTAAAGCTTTTCCAATCAAAATATCAGGTACTCTCTCCATAGAAGAAGCCTTTGTAACAGGAGGCGGCGTTAATCTAAAAGAGATCGATCCTAAAACAATGCAATCCAAGCTCATGAATGGATTATACTTTTGTGGAGAAGTCCTTGATATCCATGGTTATACTGGTGGATACAACATTACGGCTGCTTTTTCGTCAGGTTATACTGCAGGTAAGAATGCAGCATTGTCTTTATCAGAATAAAAAAGTGCCCCTATCTCTTTTTAAAGATAAGGGGCATTTTTTAAAAATCAGGCAACACTTTGCATCGTTGTTCGTATAAAGATGAATTTCCAGTCAGTAATGCAACTCGCTCTGTTTGTAACTTCTGAATCTCTTCACGCAGCCTCTCAACTGTAGCTTCCATCTCGGATATTCCTTTACTTAATTGGTTTAAGTATGCCTCTTGGTTAATTATAGCTACCTCCCCTGTCTCTTATCTTCATACCAGGTCTATAGATCCATGCTTCTCAATTAACAAGATTCTTAATTTTTCATTCTCTTCTCTTAATACATGAAGAGCCTTCCTGTACTCAGAGATTAAATCCCTTTGTTTGCGATTTCTCTCCATAAGGTCAGCTAAATCTTTATGATTAACTGAAGTTTCATCACTAGTACCTTGTTTGTCTAGAGATATCTTAATCTCTTCTACTTCTTTTTCTAATTTCAAATACCACTCGTCAAGGTAAGTCCAAACTTCGCCTTCCCATAGAGTACGGTCACTTTTCAAATTGATTTTAGGACGATTTGCTATGAGTAAAAATACGTCCTTTTTAACTATTTTTAATAATCTTCCCTTTTTGTACTCGTTAATAATATGCCTCTTAACTTGCCCTGCTTCATATTTCAATTCACTCATTGTAAAGCTTCTTTTCCTACCCATTCCAAATTTCCTACTTTCAAGTAATGAAGTGCTTCTTCAAAAGTTAATATTGGCTTGGTTTGCTTATGTTTTTTCCAGTAACTCTTAGCTTTGTCCCATAAACCTTTTTTCAATTTCGGGATCTCTCTTGGGGTAATTGAAAACTTCTTCTCCAATAACTTTGGAAAGGATTCATCAATTAGCTCTATAATGTCATGTGAGCGTATACTAACTAGTTCTTTCTGAATGGAGTCACGTTTTGACTTCGCCATTTCTTCCCCGCGCAACGCCAATAGCATAAACCTAAATATTTCGGCAATATGCTCGTTATATTTATCATCATCAGGCTTGTAGTAATTGCATTTGAAACAATGAAGTTCTGTATGACCACAGTTGAGCATTTCATGTGCTACACAGTTATGAGTGAATCTCGGGAATCCAGCAGAGACATTATTTATGGGCATAAATGAAGCATCGTTAGTGAAGCCAAACTCCGCTTCTTCGTCCTTGAACTTCTCAATTAGAGATGAAATAAATTGTTCCTTATTTTCAGTTTGTACAACTTTTGAAGCTTGTTCAAGAAGAGGGTCGAGTTCAAGATCTGTTGGTTCTTCTTGTTTATTTAAAACATTACTCCATACTCCTTCTTTATAAATCTCACTGTAATATTGCTGAATTTCAGGTGTGGATGTCGCTATATAAGGAATTAATGAATTGGGGCTACTATGCCCTAATTGATCTTGTATCTCATGTTTACTTTTTTTGTTCATTACCATGTAAATGGCATGCATTCGCCTAAAGTCATGAGAGGTGAAATACTCATTTAATGGGGTATCAGGCCAAAGTCTTTTTTGAATCTTAACTAAGAAGTTCCCTATTAGGTTACTTGTTAAAGTGGCTATATCGGTTGTGTTTGCGAATAACCTATAATCGGTTAAACCATCACCATAGTAGTTATTGTTTTTCGGAGAGTACACTTTCTCTTTTGGAGCAACCTTAGAGGATTGATTAATCCAGTTTTGAACATCGGCAGTAGCCCTAACAACTTGTGGCTTACCATTCTTCGTTTTATGTAGATGCAACCACTTGTCGCCATTATGGTCTGTAGTAATACAATCTTTAAACAATAAACAAACTGCTGTTACCCTCGAACCTGTTGCTAATTGAATAAGACAAACTCTTCTACAACGAAACTCTAATAAATCATTCTCGTTAATGTAAGGTGATTGCTCATCTAATAGGGTTTCAATTAAAGTATAAGCATTACCTAAATTAAGAATCTTCCCAAATTCCCTTGATTGCCTTCTCATTACGGAAGGGATTACTGTGTTTACAACCAAATTCAGATTATTATTTTCAATGTAATAGGTTAACCATTTTCTTAGTACATATCGAAAATTTTTTATTTTTTTCCTACTCCATTTTCGATTGATAATAATAATTACCTTCTCTATTCCCCCTGTAATTAATTCTGCAGGTGAATTTATTCCAAAACTATAAAATAATTTAACATAACTTCTCAACAGGTTAGATTCTGAAACCCAAGTAGCGAATGTTATCAGTTTGATTGAAGTTCTTATATTACTTGTTTGACTAACTTTTTGTGGTAAAGCTTTCATATCTAAATCTTTTACATGTGGTAATAAGTAGTCATAAATAAAATCATGAAAACTTTTAGCTAGTTCTGAATCATATTTGCTAAATAATATCTTCCATTGGTTATTTTCAAGTTCTATTTTAGGCTTTGGAACTCCCCTTGCAATTATCCTTTTTTTTACAGGAGATTCTTTTTCTTTTTCTAGAATTATACTTAATTTTATTAATCTACGACTCCAATGTTTATCAATAACTTTTTTAATGATTTCTAGAACGTCATCACCAACTTGTTTCCTACCTTCATTTCTAATAAATCCATACCCCGCTGCCCAAATACGAAACGCTAAAATCAAAATATCAATCTTAAATTGCTTTTTTTTAGATTCAATATTCGATTCTAGTTGGAATAATACCCCAAAATAAATATCAACCTTTTCTGCAATCCATATGAAATTGTTAACTTTCTCTAGGGGAAGTGTGAAAAATTTTATTTTTAGGGCATCTTCCCAAGGCCAAACGATTCGCTGATATAATAGTAAATAGTTAACGTAACGCTTTTCGAGCTTGTTTAGTGATTTATAAAAAGTAACATCAGTAAATCTGTTTAAATCAACTTTTGTAAGATGTTCGATTTTACCCCAAGCTCCAGAACAAATATCTTTCCATTCCAATTTCGTGAAGTGTCTATCCACTCCTACATCACAAGTAATACTATGATTATATTCAACTTTAACTGAATCACTCATTACTTAACTTCCCTCTAAGGTAAATTTGGTTATCACTTCTAGTACCATTTCATCTATTTTTTTCTCCGTAAGTCCTAGCTCAATTAATCTCTTTATAATTAAAGAAATTGTTCTCATTTGACCTGCCGCTATGGAGTTCTTAGACGTATAATTTGTGCTATGTTTAATCATTGTTCTCAAGTTAAGAATTTGTTTAACTAGAACAACTATCGCATCATTTATTTCCTCGCGGCGCATAAGAAAATTATTGCAACCCCAGCATTTATACCAATTATCACAAGATTCTTGACTCAAACAAAAACCCATCTCCATCCGTTTCCCATATTTAAGAAGGAATTCATCAAGTGCCATTTCTGTTGTGAGCGCATTCATCATATCTTCTATTTGTGGGTCCTCGGACGTTAGAAATTGCAACAACCTTACATAAAATTTACCACTCACTTCACCTTGTTCATACTTTGAAAGCACACGATGAAGTAACGCATTTCTTGAAACCCTGCTCTTTAAATACAGCCTTGTCATCTCTTCATTTCTATGACCTGCAGCTACACGAACAGCCTCGAGACTGCCTGTTTTCATTGCTATATGAGTTAATAAAAAAGTTCTGTATCTATGAGCACTTATTCTCTCAGAAAGTTCGTCCTCATTTAGTACCTCTAGTTTCATTTTATCGAAAAAACGTCGAACTGCAGAATTTGACAATATCCATGGTGGTCGATTGAACTGGAACAGGTGTATAAATTCTCTATTGTATTTTATATTCCATATTGGTTTTAATTGAAGTCGGTTAGCTCGTTTCTCTAATTCAGTAATGGCTTCATAACCTATCGGATCAAGAATGGGAAATTGCCCATACTTATTGCCTGCTTTATCTTCGTCTTGCGAATATAACCCAAAAGCTTCAGGCTGATTAGGCAACGGTCTTAATGCTTGTTTGCTTTCGAGATTGATTACATAACTAAATCTTGGAGGAGCACTAGCCACAATCAACCAAAACCACCTACATAATTCCTCATTTTCATTTTTAGGAAGATATCTATAAATACCCTCTACCATTTTCATTGCAATTTCATTCGAAGAGGGAGCAAAACCTTCACTATTTAAATATTCCTTTGACGCTTTCTTTGATAAACTAGCCCACTCCTCATCTGGAAAAATTAAATGAGTTGGGAAAAATGAAGGCAATTCTCCGACTCCCCATTCAAAAAACCTTCTTAAGAGACTTACTTTACTTAGTTGATACCGTGTACCATTTTCTTTTTTTACTCGTCCCTGCTTAAACTTAGTGGTTAATTTACTAAAATCTTTTATTGAAAATGATGTGCAATCCTTTTTATTCTCTTCATTTAGATACTCAAACAATTCGTTTAGAATATTAGTCATTTTATTTAGGTAATTTTCGCTGGCATCAGAAACTAACAAATAATTGTAATATTTTGATACAACACTTGCCCAAACTGGATTTAAATGTCCTAAAAGTTTATCCCTATTCGTTTTCTTTTTTTGAGCAAGACGAATAGTAGAATAACCTAATTTGATACGCAAGTCTTGTAGTACCTTTGGATTATATCGATTAGTATTCGGATACCCAACCGTTGTTGCGAATTTGCTATCATCATCATTAAAACAATGAAATGGCTTCATTATAAGAATAGTATGCATCCCGAGACATTTCCTAAAGCCAGTACGTCTAAAAGTTACATCCCGAGAAATCCACTGATCTTCAATGTCTGTTACGAGACCAAAATACTTTGACCAAGTATAGTGTATCTGCAAAGAAGTTGTATCTGATTGAAAGTACTTTAACATCATATTTTGATCGATTTCATTTTTATTCTCTATATAAGCGTACCATGGGATTATATAGCACATTTCAGTGAAAAACTCTTCCCTATACCCTTTTTTTTCATTTAGAGGAGCCTCCAACCATTGTTTTCCGTCCTTATAGTCATGATGCAATCTATTTACTATTACTTTAAGATAGTTTAAATTTTGCTTTAAGTATTGGCGCGGCTTAATGATCCCTCTTGTATTATGGAAAGCTTTCATATATATCTCCGAAAATTCATCCCATTCTAACCATTTGTAACTCATTTGTGCACTTTCCCTTATTGTTTTGTTGTTTTGAAGGTCTCTAATATATCTCGTACCGTTCCATCATTTGCTGAACTATTACTATTAGGAATCCAGTGTGAATAAGTTGTACGAGTCGTTTCTGTACTTCTATGTCCTAACCATCTACTAACATCATCTATTTGAATATTCAGTTTTTTCAACAGATATGTAGCATAGAAATGTCTAAATGTGTGGGGACTATTTTCAGAAAGGTCTATTCCACGATCTCGTTTAAGTTGCCTATTAATGTTTTCATATTTCTTCGCGATAGCTTTCCCGGTTATAGGTTGTCCTTGATTTCTTCTATTTCTAGATACAAATAAATATCCATGGTCCACTTCAATGTTTCTCATTAAAATTTGACGTTCTCTTAATGCTTCGTAAAGTAAATTCAAGAAACCCTCTTGAGAAAATAACCATGGTATCTCCCTATACTCGCCATCACGTTTATGACCTGATCTAAAATCCGGATTATCCCTATCCTTTATTTTACAAACCCAAAACCCTTTGTTATCTTTTTCGTAGAAGTCTATATCGCCTTCTATTCCTTGCTTTATTAGCCTTTTAGCTTTATGGTAATCCATCCTTAGTAAATTGTTTGGAATGGAAGTAGGAGCTATCCATATTCCTGCTGCTTCACTTGCCCGTGTGCCTAAGAAACGCAAAATATTAAAAAGAAGCTTATCCTGATAACTACTTGCAGTTTCTATAAATTGATCAGTTTGTTCCAGTGTAAATATCGAATCCACCTTCAAACTTTTCAAACCATAGTATTGAGTCTTAACTCCTACATCTCTAGTTATCGATAAGATATCGATCGTTGTAACTCGTTTATCCCCAACTATACTCGATATAAAACCTCTTAACTTTTTACTCCTATGTGGTAGTTCGTTAATTTGAAGTGATGCATAGTACGAAGACTTTCTCTTTAGGAATTGAATATACTGCACAGATGTACGCACAATCTTATTTATACTCGTACTTGAGTAACTACTAATCTCAGAACGTTGTAGCTTCCCAAATTCATCTCTGTGAATACTAGTGACTTTCCCCCCTGATCCCCCCCAGATATTTAAGGGAATAGTTTTTTGCATTACCCACTCTAAAGCATCCTCTATACCAACATCCGTTCTAATCAACTGTAGATAGTCTGTAAACCCTTCTAATACAACTAACAAATCTGACTCTATCAATTTAATCTCCCAAATCAATATGAAATCTAAGAATTTCTTTATATCATTTGCTTCATTCCTTACTGTATTAATTGCCTTACCACCGCTTTTCCTTGATATCAGAAATGAAGTAGCTTCATGAACCGTAGTATGATCTGGTCTTGAAATGGAAAGTATATTCTTATCTGGAAGAAAACTAGCATAATGTAACCCATCCAACTGTTTCTCTGTATATACCCTAGCAAAACTTTCTAACCTTAATTTATTGTCCATTATGTTTACCAATTTAAGAAGTTCTTGATACCCCAAGCTATCCCACCTTAACCGAAAATAAAATCTATAACTTCAATTCTCCTACTTAATTTAACTGTATTAATTATTAATCTTTTACCAGTATATTCATAGATTAAGTTGATTTCAATAGATTTGGGAGTGATTATTGTTCACCCACTTCGGCCTGTCCGGGCCGATCGCGCTGCGCTGCAGCCAGTTTGTCGTGAAGGAACTGAACAAATCCGAGCGTAAGGAAGTGCTCGTCACGATAGATATGTTCCCTGATCTGAGCACCGACGAGGTGTACAACGAGAGCATGGCGCTGGCGCGGAGCGATGCGAAGAAAGCGATCAAGAACGTGCTCAAGCCTCTACTCTCCGAGCGGCTGATTCCGCTGTTGCTAACGAAGTCCGAGCTGGACGAGCAGCTGACGTACGACAACATTCCGAAGCAGAAATGGTTGGAGCTCTGTAAGCTCATAAAAGCCTTCCCCGTCATCGTGAAGGGGACGCTGTCTTTAGAGGAAGCCTTCGTCACCGGCGGCGGCGTGCAGCTCAAAGAAGTGGATCCGAGCACGATGCAATCCAAGCTTGTTGGCGGGTTGTACTTCTGCGGAGAAATCCTCGACATCCACGGATACACGGGTGGGTATAACATTACCGCGGCGTTCTCGACGGGGTATATGGCGGGTACGCATGCAGCGATGGGCGAAGCGTACTAGTTAAGAGATCAGGCTGCAACGTCAACTGACACGGCATCGCGCCATGAATTCACTTAACGGCATAAACTACAGTTAATTTCACATATTTTCATGTTAATAGCGAATAACTGGGTTTCCTCCAGCTATTTTCACAGCTTTTGCTCGAATTGAGCCCAAAGCGCTGAAATAGCTGGAAGTTTTCCATTTATATGGAGAGTCGGGATAGAAACGACGGAATTAGCTGTATGTTTTCCAGTTATTCGACGAGCAGTAGCAGCTTCATCTTTAAAAATACAAGGCATCTACTTTTTGTTCCGTCTGTAGCTGTCCACTGTTTCAGCTCCCGCCCTACGGGGTATTATTGGGTAAAGGTAAACCACACACCAAACAAGGGAGCTGAAAACAATGGAACCGATGAAAAGCGTGGATATTGAGCAGAAGCGAATTGAGCAAAAATATGACAAGGGACTTGTCGCATCAACCTTTATCAAATATGCTGCTTACATCATTATCATTTTCGGACTGCTGTATTTCCTGGTCCGTTATGTATTCCCGCGGTTTTAGACAAAGAGGTCTGTCTGGTTGTAATGGACCAGCTTCCCCCAAAACAAAAAGACGAACGGACACCCCCTTGGTGTCGTTCGTCTTTTCTCATTCACGATCGCTATTAAGCAGTCGCCAATTCTAAATCTTCTTCCTCGTCACGATCGAACGCAGCGCGGTCGAATTCGCCTTCGGATTCAGCAACCAGCAATGCTGTAACTGTCGTTCCAGTTGCATTAACCGCTGTACGACCCATGTCGATCAATGCTTCAACGCCAAGTACAAGACCCATACCTTCAAGCGGTAAGCCAAGTGCTGTCAAAACAACCGTTGTTGAAATGGATGCTGGACCTGGTACACCAGCTACCCCGATGGAGGAAATGACAGCTACTAAGATCAACAACGCATACTCGGAAATGCTAAGCGGAAGATTGTAAACTTTTGCTACGAAAATCGCCACAACCGCCGGCCAAACGCCGCCGCAACCGTTAAAGTTCATCGTTGCCCCAAGTGGTGCCACGAAACTCGCGATACGCGGTGAAATGCGCAGACGCTTCGTAATAACTTCCAAATTCACAGGCAACGTCGCATAACTACTGCGCGTTGTGAAAGCAACGGCGATCGTTGGATACGCCTTTTTGAAGAATTTAATAGGATTTACTTTGGCAACTAGCAGCACAAGACCACCGAATACCACGACAAAGTGAATAATTAATGCCACGTAGGAAGTCAAAATAATTTTAGCTAATGGCTCTAACGTGTCCCAACCATATTTCGCTGCCATTGCCGCGATCAACGCATACACGCCATATGGAGTCAATCGAATGACATACTTAACTACTTGGTGCATAACAGCTGCAGCTGAAGTAATGAATGACTTCAATGGTGCTACGACTTCAGGCTTCTTGGAACCCACCTGTACAATCGCTACTGCTACGAAAATGGCGAAGATCAGAACCGGTACAACTTTCCCACTTGCCATATCGCTGATCGGATTGGAAGGGACTAGATCAAGAATTACTTGAGAGAATGTCGGAATTTCTTTGGCTTTAAAATCCTTCGGAACCGCTTGTGCGATACCATTACCTGGATCAATCGCAAGAGCAACAAGTAGACCGATCAACGCTGCGATACCTGTTGTAAGCAAGAACCAACCAATTGTTTTGAAGCCTAATTTACGCAGTTGAGCCATGCTGGATAATGACGAAATACTATTAATAACAAGAATAAGTACCAGAGGCATAACTAGCATTTTAATCAAATTAACATAAATCGTTCCGAGCGTCGAAATGCTTTTAAATTGCAGTCCCGCTTGGTTTAAAATAACACCAACCACAATACCAAGCCCTAAACCTATGAAGACACGATTACCGAAACTTACTTTCTTCTTGCCTAGAAAAGCAATGAATCCGATAACCACAATAGAAATGAGTAAACTTACCCAGTTCGTTTGAAACGCAGATACTAAATTGTTCTGCACAGTAACCATCTCCTTATTCCCACCGTTTTACTCGGTTTAATTGTGAATAATATATGACATGTCACATCTCTTGTCAATGAATAATTTTACCAATTTACAGAAAAAACCGAACGATCTCTCCTTTAGTAAGAACAGTACATTCGGTTTTAACTTGATTTATATGAAAAATCAATAGATTCGTCTATATCGTATGCTGATCATGATCGATAGCAACGAGATACCATTGTGAACTAGCATAAGCAAATATAATTCGTAAACTGGTCCAATCCATACCTTGATACTGTGGATTAAAACCAGGAAAATAGTATTCAACGGTAATGTAGGCGCTTGTCGGATACACATTGAACACATTATTGATCATGTTTCCTTTGCCAAGGATCGTGTTATAGCTAATTTGTGGCGCGCCAGCAAAGTTGGCGTTATAGACAAATTTGGCCCAGTAATTCGGAAAGGTGAGATCAATCGGATCACCTGAACCATCCAGCGTGCCCCAGTGTGTAAGACTCGTACTTGCCCAAAGCGCCGCAAGATTACTGGCTTGAACCTGTATGTCCGTCGCTGTGCGGATGTACGAATACGGTGAAAACTGCACGCCCAGCTGCGGATGCACAAGGCTCGCAAGCCTAGTCATGTCCTTGTCCTTGATCGCGGTTATTGCTTCTTGCGCTCGGGCTTCGATGACTTTCTGCGCATCCACCGGGGTCGCAAAGTTCGGTGCCGTTGCAACTGGGACCGGCTTCGGGCTTCCTGTTACCTGAGGCTTAGCTGTAGGTGCAGGTAAGGTTGGTTGTGATGTCGGATTCGCCGTCGGCGACGATCCAGTGGAAACGGGCTCAGGGGAGGGCGATGCAGTCACGCCTGGCGTTGGTTGCGTCGTTGAGCCCGTCGTAGGGCTCGTTACAGGGCTCGGTGTAGGCGTGTTGCTGCTTGTGCTCCGAACATCGGCCTGATGCGCACTACATCCAACTAGAACGCTAACCATGCTAATCACGATGACCCTACCAACCACCGTGGCGAACTTCCTCCTGCTCCCCATGCGAACCACTCCTTCTTCAAATAACTTCCTTATTACACCAAACGCATGCGGGTAGCGGAAGGTTACAACGAATTGATCCTGGTTCAAAATAAACTTACACGCCCCTCCTCTTCAGCAAAAAACTGTGAAAGCGAAGCAATTTCCGCTCAAATCATCGTTTTATCCGAAATAGATACGAAATGCATCTTTTCCGGCCGCCTGCCCCTGTTTTCGGCCGACTAGGGTGCAAAAGGATGGCACTTTCTGCAATTAGACAGCAGCCGCTGACCGAAACCCTTCGAATAGCTTGCATATTCGCATCTTTTCCCGTGAAACATAGCCCAATCGCATGACCGCTAGCCATGCTTATCCACAACAAAGAACCCAAGGATACGCCCCTTGGGTTCTTCCAGCCCGCTCGGTTAAATCCGAATACCGGCGCTAAAATGATTATAGTCATCGGCCGACGGATCGAACGCCGCTTCGTCATCGCTCGGCAGCGCATCGCGCTCTGCCACACCCGCAGACGCCGCATAGCTGTCGGACCAGTCCTCATTCACCGTGTGCGCGGGTATGCGGATCGAGCCCTCTAGATCATACGCCATGGCGTATGTCGCCTGCTCCGATGGCAGCTGCGGCTGATCCACATGACGCCCGCCATGCGACTGCGCAATCTCGAGCGCTGACGTGATTTCCTGCTCATCCAAGTGGATGTGCAGCGTCGCGCGCTCTGCCTCCAGCAGCTCCGGCTTGTAGCCGAGCTCCTCCAAGGTATCTAGCGCCAGCAGCGCATCCCGCCTTTGATCAAATTCAAAAAAGATAGGAACAAAGTCCTTCATCCCACAGCATCCTTTCTTCCTTCAAATGGAAAGTCTGCCTTTAGGTTTCGCCAATTGTTCCTATCCTATGCGAGAAGCTTATACCTTCTTCACTAATGCTTCCTGGACGAATTGAAGCAGCTCCCCGTGATGCTCAGGCACAGCCGCTACCAAATAAATAGCCTTCTCCGTTCCAGCTCCTCCATGTACATCTGAGCTTCCTCCGAGTAACGCTACCGGCCGGCCCTCGAAATCTGTGACCTTCACACCAGCCTCCTGTGCCAGCAACAGGCCCGCATACAGATCCTCCCCTTCGGAGTTAAACAGAACAACACCGTGCAAATCGCCTCTTGCCAGCATCGCCCACGTCAGCGATGGCGCCCACATGCGCAGCACTCTTTTGACCGAATGCTCCAGATGATACCTCACGGCTAATGCTTCCTGATTGTCCTTGCCCACGCCATGCCCTTGAATCCAAGAAATCGTGGACTTCGTTAGTGTCCCGTAAGGCTTCGCTACGAGCTTCCTATCCCCTTGCCAAGCACCCTCGTCTTGAACAGCCACATAGGTAAGTTCCATAGCCGAGTCATGCACAACACCCAGCACGATACGCCCTTGGTAGCTCAATGAAATCGAAACGCCGTATAAAGGAATGCCTAGCGCGAAATTATTCGTTCCGTCCAACGGATCTACATGCCAGACCCAATCGCTTGCTGCGCCACCCTCGCCCGCTTCTTCACTATAGATACGATGCGTAGGGAACATGCTCAGAATGTCATCTACAATGAGATGATCTGCCTGCACATCGACCTCTGTAACCAGATCACCCCGCTCATCTTTGTGCTGAAGGTTTAATTGACCACCGAAACGTTTCTTGGCAAGTGTACCTGCTTTTATAGCCGCTTTCGTGGCAACTTCTCTCGCTAATGTCCATTCGTTTCGATTCATTCACGTCATTCCCTTCGTGAGATCTGGTCTGTCTCTTCTAGATTACCATATCCTCCCTGAAAAGTTGATCTCAAACCCTACGCCATCATTGACAAGCCACCTGTTCATAAGTGATAATATAGCAAAATCAGAAGGCGACAAGTGCTGTCGAAAGGGGCAATACGAGTATGGGAAAGCATCACCAGCATAAGATTTTGGATTGTACGATTCGAGATGGCGGTTTAGTGAACGATTGGGATTTTAGCGTAGAATTTGTCCAAGACATGTACCGCGGATTAAGTGCTGCCGGCGTAGAATATATGGAAATTGGCTACAAAAACTCCGAGAAGCTGCTCAAAGGCGGTTCTTCAGGCCCTTGGAGATTCCTTAACGAATCTTTCTTACGTGACGTGATCACCAAGAAGACAGATACAAAGCTTTCCGCTCTAGTCGATATTGGACGTGTGGATGAGAATGACATTTTGCCTCGTGAAGACAGTTTACTTGACCTTATCCGTGTAGCTTGCTACATCAAAGATGTTGATAAAGGCCTTGAGCTTGTACAAAAATTCCATGACATGGGCTACGAAACATCCCTGAACATCATGGCGCTTTCCCACGTAATGGAGAATGAGCTGACAGAAGCTTTTGAAGAAATCAACAAAAGCCCTGTAGACGTGGTCTACGTTGTAGACTCCTATGGCAGCATGGACAACAAGGATATCGACTACCTGGTATCCAAATTCCAACGTTTGCTTCCTGAGAAAGAACTTGGCTTACATATGCACAACAACATGCAGCTAGCTTTCGCTAACACGATCGCAGGGGCTAACAAAGGCGTAACGTTCTTGGATTCCTCCGTGTACGGCATGGGCCGTGCCGCTGGTAACTGTACAACTGAATTATTGCTCAGCTACCTCAAAGGTGCTCGTTACGACGTTCGTCCTGTTCTTGGTCTGATTGAGAAACACATGATCTCGATGCGCGAGAAATGGGATTGGGGCTACCTCGTTCCTTACATGATCGTTGGTGCTCTTGATGAGCATCCGCGTACGGCAATGGCATTGCTTGATTCCGCAGAAAGAAATAACTTCGTAGACTTCTACGACCGTTTAACTTCTGTAGAGACATCCCCAGCTGCAAGCAAAAAGTAATACCTAAATAGAAACCTAATAACCCCTATTCGCCAGTTTAAGAAGGCTTCAACACCTTCTGATCTGCCCGATTAGGGGTTTTTTGCGTTCAATTTCACGAAGCTCGCTTGTCATTTTAGTCATAATGCGTCTTCACTACTTGATAATTTTTGCCGAAACGACATAATTCTCTGCGTAGGCCCGATCAATCAAGAAGATGAAATCCTCCTCTACTCGGCGATGAAGATTCCTTCTGCGGTATACCTCAATAAAGTCACTATCAATGATCTGGGAACATCCCTCATCCGCATAGATAAGACCTTCCTCTAAACGCAGCATTGCCTGCACCATAACTTCCCGCGGATTGAGCTTCCCATGAATCACTACGTAGACTTTAGCGCTCGCATCGTGATCTCGGAGGGATATCTCTACTTTCCGCTTAAGTTTGATGGGCACCTTCTTTTTCGTAGTTATACTCATTTGTTCTGCTCCTTCATTCGTCTATATTTGTATTTTATGTAGCAACAAGGGGAGGTGGACTAGGCTAATCGACCTTTTTGGACACTCCTCTCCCCTTAATGGGCTGCAAGGTAAGTCTGGGAAAGTAAGGATAATTTTGCTTCCTTTTGAAAATAGTAAGGACATTAGCACGTCAGGGGGGCTCTGTTTGATTCAAGTACTCTCGACATGGCAAACATTCTGCCTCATGTTCTTATTCCAGCTAGGTACGACCATTGTATTTGGCTTTGCTGGCGGTGCGAAACAAGACGCTTGGCTGGCCGCTTTACTCAGCGCGATAATCGGAATAGGCATTGTATGGATGTTTACTCGTTTATATGAACGCAACCCAGGAGAAACCTTAGTTTCCTTGCTCCAAATCACCTTCGGCCGCCATATTGGTCATCTGTTCACCACTTTTTATACATGCACTTTCATTTACGAAGCCGGGAGGATTCTTAGGGATTTAGGCGAGCTCATGGGAACTTTTCTGCTTCCTACCACCCCAGCTCCGCTCTTAATGCTGCTTGTTGTTCTCTTAGTGGCTTATGCCTGTTATGCGGGGATCGAACGCATCGCTCGGTTAGCTGAGCTAAGCATTATTATTGTTTTCCTATTTACCTGCATCCAGCTCATCTTGCTTGCCTTCTCAGATGTTATCAACTTCGCATGGCTGCTTCCGGTTGCCTCGGATTGGAAAAGCATTGGCGTGACTGTACTCCCGCTTGGTTTCACGACCACCTTCGGCGAAGTCATTGTCTTCGCGGTATTCTGGAAATTGACAGTGAAGCCCAAAAAGTTCCGTAAGGCCGCACTGTACTCCTCCCTATTGGTCGGCGTGGTATTTGTCATACTCGATCTCATTGCCGTCAGTACACTAGGTCCTGATTTATTTTCCCGCTCCTACTACCCGCTTCTGACGAGCTTTCAACTGATTCGAATTGCCGATTTCATCGATAATCTGGATCCCTTCGTGGTCACGACGTTCATTACAGGCGGTTTGTTCAAAATTATTCTGTATGCCTATGCAGCTTGCACAACGATCACCACGCAGTGGAGAACGGATAACCATCGCGTCGTTATTATTCCCGTCTCCTTGTTGATATGGTTTATCTCCATTTATACAGCCAAAAATATAGCGAGCCATATCTTTGTTGGTTTGAGAATTGTACCTTGGATTGTTGAGCTTCCGTTATTCGTCGTAATCCCCATGATTGTTTTACTGCTGAATGGGATCTTCAAAAAGCGAAGCGTACAGCATTAAGGAGGATTACGATGAGGCAACAAGCTCCTTTAGATGGAACTATTGATACGCTGCAACTGCAAGTTGATATCAATCAACAACTGGGTCACGACCCAGATTTGGTATTCGTATCTATACGAACAACACTGATTGCCTATATCTCGGGACTTGTCGATGCTGAGCGCGTTGAACGAGAAATTATCAAGCCCCTCACAGAGGCTCAACCATCGATCGAGACGCTCTCTTCTCACGTATTGACGCCCGAGTTGACCCGAGTCGACATCTTCGAATCCTTAATAGACAACCTGTTAACTGGCTTTGTTATGATTGCCGAGCAAGGCCAGCAGCAGGTGCTTCTGGCGAATCTAATCTCCCTGCCGCATCGCGGGATTGAGAAACCAGAAACAGAATCAGGCGTACGCGGGCCGCGGGAAGGTTTTACAGAACTTTTAGAGACGAATATTGCTTTGCTGCGACGCCGTTTGAAGACAGATAAGATCCGCATGAAGACTTGGCAAATTGGGGCGCTGACCCAAACTGAAGTGCGCATGATTTATTTGGATGGGATCGCAGATCAAGGCATTGTCGATGAATTGACCAAGCGAATATCTGCCATCCATATTGATGCGGTTCTAGAGAGCAACTATATCGAAGAAATGATTCGTGATCATCCTTTTAGTATTTTTCCAACGATGGAATATACGGAAAGACCCGATGTCGTCGCTGGCGCACTTCTTGAAGGCAAGGTGTCTATTTTCACGAACAATACCCCCTTCGTCTTACTGGCTCCTTTTCAATTCTGGTCAGCCTTCCAGTCTAGTGAAGACTATTACTTGATGTTCACAAGTGCAACCTTTATACGGCTCATCCGGACCTTGTCTATCGTACTTGCTCTCCTCTTACCATCGTTGTATGTGGCGATTACAACTTTCCATCCTGAAATGCTGCCAACCAATTTGCTACTCTCCGTGGCAGGGGCACGTGAAGCCTCCCCCTTTCCTGCACTGGTCGAAGCGCTCATTATGGAAATTACGTTCGAGGCGCTGCGTGAAGCTATACTTCGCTTGCCTCGGGTCATGGGACAAACCGTCTCCATCGTCGGTGCCCTTGTTATTGGTCAAGCTGTTGTGCAAGCAGGAATTGTGTCGACGCCAATGGTCATCGTTGTTTCTGTGACGGGCATCGCATCTTTCATGATTCCGCGCTATAACATGACCTTCTCCATTCGAATTCTGCGCTTACTTCTGCTCTTGTTAGCAGGCACGCTGGGATTCGTCGGGATTCTGTTAGGATTATTCACACTGACTATTTACTTGACGGGTATTCGTTCCGTAGGCGTTCCCTACATGGGTCCCATTGCGCCATTGAAGTTAAAAGGCTTGCGCGATTTCCTTGTGCGTTCTCCGCACTGGCTAATTAACCGTGATACCGTCCCCCCTCCTCCTAAATTCAATAAGAAGAGGCATGAATAATGAAAGCGAAGCTGCTGCTTACGACGTGTGTACTCAGTCTTGTTACACTCACAGGCTGCTGGGATCGTAAAGAGATTAATGATATCGCCATTCTGCAGCTTACCGCATTCGATCAAATGCCGGAGACAGGCAAGTATCGCGGATATGTCCAGATTGCCATTCCCAAATCAATCGGCGCGGGTCAATTGACCACGAGCGGTGGGACGCAACAGAAAACATACATGCCCCTCATGGACTATGGTGATAATATCGCATCTATGACCTTGCGGATGGAACGCAAGCTATCTAGGGATGAATTGCCTTCTCACCGCCGTATTTTCATCGTTGGCGACTATCTAGCTCGTCATGATCTGTCCTCTTTGCTCGATATGATTTCTAGGGATCCCAAGAATCGTTTAAGAACCTATATCGTTATTGCACGAGACACGGATGCCAAAAGTCTAGTGGAGACTGAATATCCATTAGAAGCTACGAAGGAAGAGGCGCTGCGCGAAATCATAGTTAGAAAAATGAGAGCACCATCGATGCTTCGTGATTTCTATGTTTCGTCTGCCGCTGCAGGGATAGAGCCGGTTGCTGCTGCGTTTTCGAAAAGTGAAGACGGCAAGATTCAAATGGATAGCCTGGCCCTATTTAAGAAAACATCCTTGGTCGGCTATGTGAGTGACATGCAAGCTGTTGCGCTTATTACGTTACTTGGGAAAAAGCCTTTTGGAAACGTGAATGTCACGATTCCCGGACAGACCAATCATCTTTCTGTGCGGGTAACTAAAATACACATAGCCAGGCAAGTTCGAATCGTCAATGAGCAGCCCCAATTCACCTTAGCTATTAAAGCGTCTGGGAATATTGTGGATAATCGAACAGCCCTTGACACCAGCGACCCCGCCATCATGGAGAAGCTTAATGTGTCCTTTCAAGAGCAAATCACGGAAGTTTTTCAGAAGCTCTTCCACACTTTGCAGAAAACCTACCAGACCGACTCTGCAGGCCTTGGGCAAACGGTGTACCGCAAGTATCCAAAGGTTTGGAAACAAATTGAGAAGAAGTGGCCTACCCTATATCCTGATGTGGACATCCAAATGAACGTATCTGCAAACATTGATGATATGGGTGTTCAAGGCGCCCCTTATTACTTGGAAGAGGATGAGGTGAGCGATTAATGTGGCTCAAATGGATCCTGCTTACGCTCGTCTCTATTCTCATCACCCTGCAACAAATGAACTATTGGCGCAAAAATGGTACGCGTAAACAGTCGTTGATCTTCCTCCTCTGGATGATCATAGCTTGGGGAGTTGGCTGTGCCTATATCGGCGGTCTTCACCTACCTGAACCCACCAAGCCCATATTCCCAGCCTGGAAGTAAGCCAAGTCTCCCGCCTCTCCTCACGTTTCCGCCCCTGCCTACATACATTGCTAGCATGGAAGCAGCTAGGATGTAGGGAGGAATTTTCGTTGAATTTGGACAAATGGGATGGAATGAGGGGGACGGGATGGCCGTTACGTCTCTGTCCTGTAGATATACTGGTGTTTGCCCCACACCCCGATGATGAAATATTGGGCGCTGCTGGTATCATGATGGAAGCCGTCGCGTGCGGCAAAAGGGTTCATGTTGTGTTTTTCACCAATGGGGACGGCTATCCAGAGGCAGCTACACGCTTGTTCAATAAGCCGCCTGAGGCGCTGGGGCCTGCGGATTATTGGGAGCTGGCTCGCATACGCCAGCAAGAAGCCACGACAGCCGCTGCGCGGATCGGACTCCGCCCGCAGGATCTTACCTTCCTCGGCTACCCCGATGCCGGGCTTGATCGTGTTTTTGCCACTACGCGAGAGATGCCGCCCTTTCAGCAGCGTTTTACAGAGCGCCAGGCTACGTACGGCGCGCTTGTGCCTGATTTTCACACACAGCGTTACGGTTGCCCCGCCCCGTATCGCCACGCTTGCGCTTTAGGCGATACGAAGGCACTCATCTACGCGCTGCAGCCCAAAGAAATCTACGTCACCGATGCTGCCGATACCCATCTCGACCACGCTGCTGCGCATGCCTTCGTCATGGAAGCTGTCACACAGCTGCATTACCAAGGGGCGGTGTACACCTATTTGATCCACAGCGGAGTGGAAACCCAGTGGCCGTGGCCGCGCGGGATTACACCTGAACAACCTTTCGAAGCACACTGGGCAGACGGCCACCGCATTCCTATGCATGTGTCATGGCCTCCACCTATTCGGCGTCCCCTCTCGATGGGGCAGGCTTATTGTAAATGGCAAGCAATGCTTGCTTACCGATCTCAAATAGCGGTTGAACCGGAATTTCTACAATCTTTTATCAAATGTGAAGAGATTTTCTGGCTGCCGAAACGGCTCTAGCTTCGCCAGAGGTATGTAACGCTGTCGGTGAGAGGAAACTAAGGGAACGATACTGACGATGCTGCTGCCCTCAAGCGGCGACCAATAGGAGTGAATACGATCCGTTATGAGCCGCATTTTGCTAATTGAAGATGAAGAACGTATTGCTCGTGTCCTGCAGTTAGAATTAGAGCATGAAGGTTATGAAGTATTAATCCGAGGGGATGGGCGTTCAGGTCTTGAGGCAGCCTTGAACGAGCAAGAGTGGGATCTCGTCCTGCTTGATGTGATGCTCCCTGAACTTAACGGACTTGAAGTTCTGCGGCGTATCAGGCAGCTGAATCCCTCGCTGCCTGTCATTCTGCTGACGGCGCGTGATGCAATTCCTGATCGCGTCAGTGGATTAGATCAAGGGGCTAATGATTATGTCACGAAGCCTTTCGCTACAATCGAGCTGCTTGCTCGCATCCGCAGTCTGCTTCGGCAGAAAAGTCTGCAGGAGCTGGCGGCACCTGCGGCTGAACAGGCGCATTTGCTTCGCATCGACGAGCTTACAATGGATTTGAAAAGCAGAGCCGTCTCGCGTGAAGGCACCGCAATCGAACTGACGCCAACCGAGTTTGATTTGCTGCGCTTTCTTATCCAGCATCAGAACGAGGTGATGTCCCGGGAGCAGATCATCACCGAAGTGTGGGGTTATGATTTCATCGGGGATACCAATGTCGTCGATGTGTATATCCGTTATTTGCGGCAAAAGGTAGACAAGCCCTTCTCAACAAAGCTCATTCAAACGATCCGCGGCATCGGTTATTTAATTAAATACGAGCCCCCTTCTGCCGCAGAAGAGAATGTTGGCACCTCCTCTGCCGATGGGCGAGAGCCTGTATGAGCCTAAGACTCAAGATCACATTGTGGGTAACGGTCGGCTTGATGGTGATTCTCTTCTTCAGTTTTACCTTCGTGTATTACATGTTCATTCGGGTAACGACCAAAGGCGAAATTGACCTTTTGAAAGATAAAGCCAGCGCTCTTCTCCTGAAGGATCTGCCTAACCATCCAGAGTATTGGAAGGACAATTCGCAAATGGACGAGCTTCTCATTCCCCAAGAAATGCTGCGTTATATAACGCCTGACTCCCAAGTAGCTCATGAGATTTCTTCAGATACCAGTCTCGCAAAATTTCCAGCCAGCTATGCCACCGTGGCTTCCGATGTATTAATCACGAATCATGAAGAAGGTATTCTCCTTTTCGTGAGAACGCCAGTATTCAAGGATGGCAAACAGGTGGCGCTCTTAGAAATTGGCCGGAATTTGAGACGATTAGGGACTTACGCCAATATGTTGATCTCGATCCTCGTCCTAACGTCCATCGGCGCGCTGATTCTGACACTCATCGGTGGTTATTTTTATACGAATGTTCTTTTTCGTCCGCTTCAACAATTTATTACAACGATGCAAAACATCGAGAAAAGCGGTTCATTCCGTCATATTGTCTTGCCTACCAAACATGCGAACGATGAGCTCATGATGCTGGGTGCCACCTTCAACCGGATGATTGATCGGCTGCAGGAAATGTTCCGTAAGCAGGAACAATTCCTAGCCGATGCATCCCATGAGCTTAGAACGCCGCTCACCATTATTGAAAGCTATGCCAGCTTATTGCGAAGATGGGCCTCCAGTAATGATCAATTGCGGGAAGAAGCCTTGGAAGCCATCGTATCCGAGTCGGCGCAATTAAAGCTGCTCACGCAAAATCTACTTTCCCTCACAGATACCACACGTGAAAACTGTGAGCAGAATACGACGTTCGATCTGATACCGCTTGTGGAGCAAACTGCAGCCTCCCTCCGCGTGACGTCTTCTAGAGAAATTCGTGTAGACGCGGATATGCACGAGCTTTCGATGTCTGGAGATCCCTATCAGATCCGGCAGCTGCTTATTATTTTAGTAGACAATGCCTTGAAATATAGCCAACAACGCGTCGATATTCACATCAGTCTGAAGGAGTTCTGGATTACGATCAAGGTCATAGATCATGGCATCGGTATTGCGGAGGACGAGCTCCAGCATGTTTTCGATCGCTTCTATCGCGCGGATAAAGCAAGGAATCGGAAGCAAGGAGGGGCGGGGCTTGGACTAGCGATTGCTCAGCATATTGTGCAGAAACACCAAGGAACCATAGAGCTTCAAAGCAGCCTTGGTCAAGGCACGACGGCTAGTGTAGCGCTTCCACAATCCTGTCAATAAGAACTTTATAAGGGGATTCTCATCATTTTCTCAGAATCGGGGTTTCCCCTAGTTATATCACTGTTTTCAGGGTGCCGTGGTAAATAATAGGGCAATTTTCATCTGCTATACTGAGTCTCAGGTGGACAACCACCTCGCAAGGTACTCGAATATGAGTCAACTGATCAAGGGTCTTGCAACTACTCGAAGCTTCATGGTTTCGATGTAAGATAGCTTGCGAAAATTCAGCGAAAACTCTAAGGAGGCAACCCCATGAAAAACCCACAAAAAACTTGGTACAAGAAATTAGTCGTGACGGCATTGTCCGTATCTATAGGATTATCCGTGGCTGCCGCTAGTGCACCTGGTAAAGTGGAAGCGGCCACAGTAACATCTACTACGGCAACAGCTGATGCTACAGCGCTTACAGCGACGGCTACTTCATCTAAAGGCAGCCAAGTCATTTCCATCGGTAAAAAATACTTAGGTACACCTTACAAATTTGGTGCTACCGCAGGTCAAACGCGTAACTTTGACTGTTCTTCCTTCACACAATATGTATTCAAAAAAGTAGGCGTAAGTCTGCCTCGTACATCTCAGCAACAATCCCATGTGGGTACGTATGTATCCAGAAGTAACCTTCGCGTTGGCGATCTGGTCTTCTTCTCGATCCCTGGTAAGCCTGGCGTCATTCATCACGTAGCCATTTATATGGGGAATAACAAAGTCCTGCAAACCTACGGTGCAGGTGGTGTACGGATTACAGATATGAATAGCGGCACATGGTCATCCCGTTATATGACGGCACGTCGTGTGTTAAAATAGATCACTTGCTGACATTATAATTGCATACCCATGTACCTTTAGAGCCTGATTAGATGGAGAATGTCCATCTGATCAGGCTTTTTTGGGCACGCGATTTAGTATCGGATATAAGCCTCATGATAATTCTCCTTCAAAGCGCGTTTACGAACCTTGATTTCCAACAGACGTTGCTTGTACCTTACATTAGCCGTTCGCGGCAGCACAAGTGTAGTGAGCTTAATGATCCGAGGCTTCCCGTTCACGAAACCGGTCAGCTTAATTTGACTCGATTTGACAAATACTTGGAGCGCTCTAGGATCCTCATCTTTGGCAATTTTCACTTTGATGATGACATGCTCGTGCGTTTCAAAAATCTCTGTTCCGATAGATCCAGAGGTTGAAATGTTCGCGTCGAAACCTGGCATCGCTTTTTTCAGCATGTCCTGTACATATCCTTCAGCCCACGTCATATTATCTAGAAAGGTCTGCCCTTTTTCGGCGAACGGCAGCTTTTGTCCAAGAAACTTTTCCACCTGTTCCCACTTCAGCCAAGGATGGCGATTAAATCCGCTCAAGCCTATCACCTCATTTTGCTAACAGTATATGTGCCTACCTCCCGATGTGACACCCTTATGCAAATTCAGCGAACCTCTGGGCGGATGCCTCATATACTGTAGGTGTGATAAGCGCAAGGGGGACCGGAATATGCCAGCTATCGTGGGGAATGTGAAAATTATTAGTGTAGGCTCCAGCTCCGTCGTGCATTTTGGCGATTCATTTATCATTTCACCAACCAGTTCCTCCAAAACGTTTGCCGGGGCTGGTTCATTTAACACAGGGGATTTCCCCCGCGTCTACAATACCTACAGCACGACCGTTACCAATGATTCTGACTTTATTGATGCCAATGCGAGCGGTAATATTCTCTAGATTCTTTCACCCTGATAAACCAGAGCGAGGTGTTCAACTGCAATGAACTGGACCATCCATCAAACGATCATGATTCAGCAATTAAAAGTGAACTCTGTCGCCAACTCTTCGGTTCTCCAGATAGGCACGGCGGGCTCGATTCGTTCGTTGTCTAATCTCTACAATACAGGCGGTTTTGTGGAGCCTGCGCCCGAGCTTGGAACCAGTGAAGTTAATCCGGTGGCATTAGTTCCACTGCCGCGGGCTACGTGAGCACAGGTAGTAAGAGGATAACGAGAGAAAGTGCTCAACGATAGAACATTACGAGGAGTAAGAGCACAATGAGAAATGGAGCCACTATAAGAGTAAGAGTACATCTTTTTGTGCGTTTCAAAATAAGCCAGGCTTAGAAAACCAATCTGAAGACCTGAGGATGCCCAAGGAGGTGCTTATACCAGATGAATAATCCTATCACATGGCAGCAGTGGGCCCAGCAAATCTCCGCCTGTATTGAGATGCAGAAACAAAGAATCGATAAGCTCGAACAAACCGTTAGCAAACTGGAAGCGGATTTGAAGTCCTTGAAGGACGAGAAGCGTTTTCACATTGATAAAATCGAATACAATTTCGACCAGCTGAAGGTTGAGAAATTAGATGGGACACTAACGATTGGAATCAGTCCCAGTTCGTTGGATCATATCGAAGATTTCACCGTGAATGGCAACCAGTTTAGTAAAGATAAAGATGACAACACCAATGCCGGACCAAGTAGCAGCAGTGATATGAATCCTTTTTACCAGGGAGGACAGTATCAGGGCGTGGCACCTAACGGGGATGGCGGCACAGGTCCAAGAAGCCCGCGCCAGACGGCTGCGCAGCAAGGGCAAGGGATTCAAGCGGATGTAGCAAGTGGGATTGAACAGTATTTGCAATTTGGCGTTCAGGCTGACATCCATAATTTGGAAAATAAATATCAGTACGCGCTCGACGAGGATTATAAGGACTTGATCATCGATGATATCCGCAAACAGTTGGATACTCGCATTCAGCATTATGTGAATCAATACCGCGGGGTAGGGTTCAAAGAACCGATGGAAGCCGTCACGACGAGCATTATGGAAAAAACGAAGAACGACATTTTCACAGCGATTGAGACTTACATATCCAGTCTGCCAAGGAAAGAGGGATAACCAATGTTCAATTTACATGTGGAAAATAAACAATTATGCGTAGGCGACATTCGGATCGTTGGGGTATCCAGTGCATCCGTTTTCCTAATTGGAGACACCGAGGTCATCTCTCTATCTTCGATGTTCGATACACCGCCCGAATCCGTTATTATCGCTCCCTTTGTTCCGCTTCCATCGGAGGGGTAACCGCATGGCACGCTTATCGATCGTCGGCAACATCTATGTCAATTCTGTGGGCTCCTCCAGTACGGTCCATTTCGGTGATAACGTGAACGCAGCCCTGCAAACCAGGGTTTTTGCTGTACAGCGCGAAGTACCTATCTATTACGGGAATGAGGGCAGCTTTGCGGCTTATAACTTCTATCAGCGGCCTTTTCCCATCCCACAGCCTCCTGAGCCTTTTACAATGTGTGTGGATAACTTAGGCTGCTACATTACGGTACGCAACGTTCGGATCATCGGGATAGCGGCTTCTTCCCTTTTTCTAATTGGCAGCAACCGCATCACCAGCTCCGAAACGCGTGTCAAAAACATTCGTCAATTCGTGACCGATAAACCGGGTCCCAAACATCAAACGACCTTCGTCCAAACAGGGCAACCAGACACGATTGGCAACGTCCCAATGGCTGCAGCAGGAGCGACACCGATGCCAACTCCGACCCCTGGAAAGACGAATCCGCCTAAGCTTGTGTTTGTTACGCAGCAGACGTCGCCTGCTGGGGCAGGGGCGAGTGCAGTGCAGGGATGAGTGCACAGTAGATTGGAAGTGTGGTGCTCTGGCGGGGGATGCAAGTCGATTTATTCGACTTGCTGCTTGCGTTTGGCCTCCGGCGAGGCGTGTAAGTCGATTTATTCGACTTACAGCTTATGATAGGCCTCCGGCGGGGGCTCGAAGTCGATTTGGTCGACTTGAGGCTTGCGTTTGGCCTCCGGCGGGGGCTGGATGTCGATTTATTCGACTTACAGCTTACGATAGGCCTCCGGCGGGGGCTGGATGTCGATTTATTCGACTTGCAGCTTACGCTAGGCCTCCGGCGGGGGCTGGATGTCGATTTATTCGACTTGCAGCTTACGGTAGGCCTCCGGCGGGGGATGCAAGTCGATTTGGTCAACTTGCGGCTTGCGTTAGGCCTCCGGCGAGGTATGCAAGTCGAATTTATTCGACTTACATACCTCATTTCAATTCTGTAGCTCACAAGTTACTCGGATTTTCCGACTATCTATGCTCATTTCAACTCTGTAGCTTCCTACTTACTCGGCTTTTCCGACTATCTATGCTCTTTTCTACTCTGCTGCTTCCTACTTACTCGGATTTTCCGACTATCTACTCTCTTTTCTACTCTGCTGCTTCCTACTTACTCGGATTTTCCGACTATCTGCTCTCATTTCCACTCTGTAGCTTCCTACTTACTCGGATTTTCCAGCTATCTACCCTCATTTCCACTCTGCTGCTTCCTACTTACTCGGATTTTCCAGCTATCTACCCTCATTTCCACTCTGTAGCTCACTAGTTAATCGGATTTTCCGGCTACCTACTCTCATTTCTACTCTGGAGCTCTCGAGTTACTCTGCTTTTCCGACTATCTACTCTCATTTCTACTCCTCAGCTTCCTACTTAATCGGATTTTCCAGCTATCTACTCTCATTTCCACTCTGCTGCTTCCTACTTACTCGGATTTTCCGACTATCTCCAGACGCGACGTTGCTGCGTGGAAACACAAATAGCCCGCCCCCATAAATCGGGGGGCGGGCTATTCATCTCTAACACCTTCAAGCGGCGTTACAAGCCATTATCTGCGGCATCACGCCGCAGGCTCACTTCGTGAGCAGCGGCTGCGCGCGGCTCAGCAGCGCCGCCATCTGAGCGCGCGTCAGCGACGCGCTCGGACGGAACGTGCCGCCCGCGAAGCCGTCGACAAGGCCACTGCTGCTCATCGCAGCAATGGCCCCTGCCGACCAGCTATCCGCTGGCACGTCAGTGAACTGCTTCGCCACGCCGCTAGCAGGCGTGGTCAGCTTCAAAGCGCGGGAGAGCAGTACGCTCATCTCCTCCCGCGTCATGCTCTGATCGGGCGCGAAGCGACCCTCGCTAATGCCCTGCATCAGCCCGTTCTGCTGCGCGATCCCGATCGCCTGCGACGCCCAGTGGGTCGCAGGAACGTCGCTGAACGTGCCGCTGGCTGCGCCTGCCACGCTCTCCAAACCGAGCGCACGCACGATGATCGTCGCGGCCTCTGCTCGTGTGAGCGCCGCGTCGGGCGCGAATTGATCTGCGGCTACGCCGACCATCCAGCCGCGATTAGCGGCATTCAGAACCTCGGCTTGCGCCCAGTTATTTTGCATATCCGAGAAATAAAAACCATCCGCCCACAGCTGATAATACGACCAGGTATCATCTGCCTCTTGATTCAAGCTCCAGCTTCCGGTTCCCTTGAGATTGTACTTGCCCACTAGCTTCAGCTTGGCTTTGAGGGATTGCTCATTGTCATACCAGACCGTGTAGGTCCCCGCGGAAAGCACATTGCCATTTATCGTAGCTTTGGCATCGCCTTGCCCGATCGTAAACGTAGCAACAGGCGATTGACTAGCTGTATCATAGCGTACCGAGCCTCCGTACTGCGTAACCAGCTTCTGAATGCTTTTGGCTGATATACTAGCCCCATTCGAGATCGGATCCTGATTCCAATATCGGCCGTAGAGCGGCACGCCCAGTACGATTTTATTGGAAGGCGCTTGCGTGAGCGCGTACTGTATGGACTTTTCCACAAAGGGCATGCTAGCCACAGGACCCGGTGTAGGATCACCAGGATAGCTCTCATCATAGGCCATGACCATCAAATAATCGGAGACAGCCGCCAACGCTTTATAATCATACATCCCGATCCAGCTTGTTGTCGTGCCTGTTGGATTCGCTGCAACCGCCACAGAGATTTCAAGATTGCTAGGCAGCTGCGCACGCAATTTTTGAACAAAATCCGTATATTCATCGCGATACACCGCGCCCACATTCTCAATATCCAGCTGAATGCCATCGAGCCCATTAGCTTGAATAGCTGCGACGATTTGTCCTACAAGTGCATCTCGCCCATTCAGTGCGATTTCACCTACAGCTTGATCAAAGTCATTGCTAAGGAAAGGGACTACCTTCTTCCCTTCTTTGTGCATGTCTGCTATGAAAGTAGCATCGAGGTCAGACACTTGCAAACTACCATCTGCGTTTAGATGGAAATAACTCGGAGACACCTCGTCTAGCGTATCGCCGCTTTTATTCACTTGAGACGTATAGGTGCTTGGATCTCCAAAGAACAAATACGACATATTAAATTTCCCTTGCGCCGCTGTCGCCTCTGCCAGCACTTGGACGTGCTTCATTGGCGTTATATTACACAGTGCACCGACAACGACTAGGGCAACGACAAGTTTGCTCCACCGACGGCTAGACTTCATCCTCGCTCATCCCCTATTCTGTTCGTTTTGATTCCTTCTATCATCCTAGAAAGCTATCAAATTGGCTACGAGTAAATAATGGGGATGGCAGAAAAAAACTGCCGCAAGTGAGGATTAACCCCATTCGCAGCAGTTCTTTTCATTAGCAGTCAGCGGGTGAATTGGCACACGCTTTGTCATAGAATTGGTAGTGATTTCGACCTTTGCCTTTCACTTGATACAAGGCAATATCCACTTCTTTCATCATTTGGACGGCGTCCGTTTGATCTGAACGATACATGGTGATCCCCATGCTAATCGTGGTCGTGAACGTATGTCCCTGTACCTCCCACGGCTGCTCAACACATTGGATAATACGCTGTGCCACACTTTCTACATGCTCAGAACAATCGACCCCTGGCAGTAAAATAGTGAACTCGTCCCCGCCCATTCGGGCGAATGTATCCACCTCGCGTAAACAACCTTGAATACGCTTAGCAAACTCCTGCAGGAAAGCATCTCCTACATCATGACCCATCGTGTCATTTATGATTTTGAAATCGTCTATGTCTACGTACAAAAGAGCGAAAGCGCGGTTCGTGCGTTTGGCCTGCTGCAGCTGCTGCAGCAAATGCTCCTTAAACAGTCGACGATTAGGCAAGCTAGTCAGCGGATCACGGAAGGCCATTGCAACGAGACGACTTTCCTGATTTTTGCGCAGTGTAATATCATTTAGAGCAAAAATGATCTCTAATAGCTCTCCTTGCGTATCACATATAGGGAATGCGGTACACTCCAGCCAGAGATGAGCACCACTTGTGGCTCGTGCGCGAAACTCAAGCTTACTGCTGGAACTGCCTTGCAGGATTTGGATAAATAATTTATGCAGATCAATGCGATACTCAGAATCGATTAACCCCACAATTTGTTGAAATTCTTCTGGCATATACCCGATAAGATCGAGACAGCGACTGGAGGCGTAGGTTAATTTGCCATGAACATCGAACTTGCAATATAAATCCCATGCTTGTTCCATAATTTGACGTGCGAAAGAATCCTGGATTACCGGTGGATTAAATTCAGCCCTTTGACTCATACTTGCGTCGCCCCCTCTTATGCCTATACATAGAGACTTTGGTAGCGTAGCATATCTACATAAAGATTTAATAAAGTCAGACTTAAATCTCAATTAATTTTCGCGAAAAAATGACAAATTATTTCACTTTATAACGCAATTGGCAGGCGATTCTGCAACTTTTTACCTATTTATTCGTATTTTCCAGAATAGAGCACGGAGTTTGTCAATAATTGGATAGAATTGGTGAGCAAATCGTTCTATAATAAGGGTAATATTTGAGCGGGGACACCGTTCATTCTTTGTAAGTTATGGGAGTTGTTTCACTACTGAGGGGGATTTCGGCATGGCAGGAGAAACTATCTTAATCGTAGATGACGAACAAGAGATTGTCCAATTAATTCAACTCTACCTAGTGCGTGAAGGCTATAAAGTGATTAGTGCCAATAATGGACATGACGTGTTTGAAATTGTGAAAGAACATCGACCTGATCTTATTATTCTGGATATTTTGCTCCCAGGACTTGATGGTATAGAGGTGTGTCGACAGCTTCGCAAAACAAGCCATACACCGATCCTGTTCATTTCGTGCAAAAGCGAAGATATTGACATCATTCTGGGCCTAAGTATGGGTGGCGATGATTATATGACCAAGCCGTTCAGCCCGAGCCAGCTAGTCGCTAGAGTCAAAGCGCTGCTTCGCCGCAACTCGATTCGAGAGCAGCATCAGGATGATCCGCAATTGGTCAAATTCCCAGGACTAGAAATCGACCTCGTCAGCCACATCGTACGAGCTAACGGACAGACGATCTCTCTTTCTGCCAAGGAATTTGATTTGCTTTCACTTATGGCCAAAACGCCTAACCGCGTGTACAAGATCGAGCATTTGTTTGAGCTGATTTGGAGTTTGGACAGCATGGGAGATCCACGAACACTCATCGTACATATCAGTAATCTGCGCAAAAAAATTGAAGCCAATCCAGCTGAACCAAGGTACATCATTACGGTTAGAGGCGTTGGCTATAAATTTAATGGGTCTACCGGTTAGTCCTATTTACCTCAACCATGCGGTGATCCATTGCTGAATGGGGACTGCCGCCGCTGCAATAGCGAGGGCTGGGAGCATATTCGCCACGTTAATCTTCTTTATTTGCAAAATATTAATACCTACACCGATGACGAGGATGCCTCCAACCGCTGTAATTTGAACAATCATCGCATCTAGCGAAGCTTGGGTAAATGCCATCGCAATCACGGTAGCCAGCAGGGCTATTGTTCCTTGCATGACAAAGACCGATACCGCTGAGAACACAACACCAATGCCTAATGTTGAGGCGAAAATGATAGATAAGAACCCATCGAGCAGCGATTTGGTATATAAAATATCATGATTATGCCTCAGTCCACTATCTAAGGGACCTAGTATCGCCATGGCTCCAATACAGTAGACGAGTGTCGTAGTCACGAATCCTTCCGAAATCGAGCTTGTCCCGGTTAATGGAGCGTCCGACTGTTTGCTAAGCTTAGCCTGCAGCCAGTCACCGAGTTGTCCGAGCCTAGCCTCAATTCGCATCAGCTCACCGATGATTCCGCCAAGCACAACACTCATAATGACAATCACGATTTGATTCGATTTGAGTGCCATTGTAATACTAAGCACAGTTATTGCGAGCCCAAGGCCCTGCATGACTGTGTTTTTGATGCTATCTGAGATGCGGGGCAGCAGCATGCCAAGAAATCCTCCGATGATGATGGCGGCTGCGTTCACAATCGTCCCCCATAAAGCCATGCCTTTCATTCCCCTTTGCGTATAAGCTATGATGACTCACTTATTCTACACGATTCCCCTCATAATTTCCTCTAACGTTGGAGAAGGTAAGGATAAGCAACGGGAAAGGAGGCATGTTGAATGTCGAAAGACAAAAGAATGGATCCGATGACAGGCGATACGGTTGAAACCGACGGTATTTATGCCAATGAGTCTGGGCAAGAGATTACGCTAAAACGGGGGGATGAGTTCCCCGCCGACCCTGTTCTAGGGCGCACTACCTACGAATTACAAGGCTTCGCCGATGAGGCGGAGATTGATCACGATCAATCGGAACTTAATCCGATGCGCAAGCGTGTAGATGCACGAACCTAAGAGAAACCGGGCAGCCTTCAAGGGTTGCTCGGTTTTTTGCCCGTCTATGCTATACTAAAGGGATGATATGTTCTAATTTCTCCCTGGGGGTCAACAAGTTATGAATCGCATTATGATAATCACAGGTGGCACACTCGGTGATTGGGCGCTCGCTGAAATCCAAGCAGATGATATCCTCGTCGGCTCTGATCGCGGAGCGTTGTTTCTCATCCAGCATGGGTATCGGCCGCACATCTCCATGGGAGATTTCGATTCCGTTACGGCTGACGAACTGGCACGCATTCGAGCTTCTAGTCATGCCTTCATCGATTGCGATCCCATCTTCAAGGACTTGACGGACACGGAGATGGCCTTTAATTGGGCGCTGGATCAAAAGCCGAGCCAGATCCTAATCGTCGGCGCGTTAGGCACGCGATTCGATCATTCGCTTGCCAATGTGCATTTGCTGCGCAAAGGCATGGCTCTAGGGATTCCTTGTGCCATTATGGATGCGAACAATCTCATCATGGTGATCGATCAACCAACATCCGTGCGACGCGGCCCTTATACCCATCTTTCCCTGCTTCCGCTTAGCTTAACGGTCACAGGTATCACCTTGCATGGCTTCCAGTACCCGCTGCATGAAGCGACGCTTGAAATCGGCATGTCGCTCGGTATCAGCAATGTTTTGGTGGAATCCGAAGGGCTTATTGCCCTATCTTCGGGGTTGCTCCTTGTGATTCAAAGTAAAGACTGAGCGGCAGCTTGAGTCCTTGTAAAATGATCCCTCAGCAGCCTCATAAAAAGTCGCTGCGTCGAGGGTACATAGTCTTGTTTCCTATTTTGCAATAAACCGATGCTGAAATTCGGATTGGTTAGAGGGACGGGTATGGTCACCACTCCTTGCGGAAGCACGGTTGAAGCAAGTACGACGCCTACGGAAGATAAGTGTTCGACGAAGGCGGGTATGGCTGAAATTTGGCTCACCGTATGCATCAAAGGCTGGGAGGAAAAGCCCTGCAGTTCTTCCATCAACCGTGCATGATACAGACAACTAGCTCCGCCGATGATCAAGGGATAAGCGAATACATCCTCTGACACAAGCTCACTTCGAGACGCTAGCGGGTGATCTCTTCCCACAATGAACGTCATTTGTTCCTCATACAGCGGCTCAAAGTGCATACCCGCAGCCGCTTTAGGCTCGCCACTCACAGCGAAATCAATTCGATTCGCCAACACCTCTTGAGCGAGTCCTTCGGTATTCCCCATTGTAAAATGACAGCTAACCTTCGGTTTCACAACGCGAAATTCCGCCAGAACTGCCGGCAGCGTGCGCATCAGGACAGGTTCAATCGCCCCAATCTGCAGCGTGCCGATTTCCTCCTTCTCCAACGCCTTCGCCTGGTCGGCCACATAAATCCAATGTTGAATCAGCCCCTCCACTTGTTCCGCGTAAATCGTGCCCGATGGCGTTAGAATAGCGTCCCAGCCTCGTTTAAACAGCTTGAACCCCAACTCTTTCTCTAATCTCTGCACTTGATTCGTAACCGTAGACTGCGCGTAATTCAGCTTAGCTGCTGCCTTGGTAAAGGATCCCTCTTCAATAATCGTCCGAAAGGTGAGTAGCTCTTTAAGATCCAACCATGTTCATCTCCATCGATAAAATCGAATTTCTTTATGATTATTTTCAATTATACCAATGAAGAAAGAGCGAGTAAAATAGGATTAATCCAATACGAGGAGTGATTCATCCCATGCCATTCGTTCGCGTGAGCTATCTCGACAATCAATATACCGAAGCCGAACTCCCGATCATCAGTCAATGCATTTTGGAAACTTTGATGACTCATTTCCATGTCCCGGCGGACGATTATTTTCAAATTTTCCATGGGCATAGCAAGCACGAGTTTTATTATGATCCTCAGTATCTAGGGGTCGCTAGGTCCGATCGACTATTATATATCCATATTTCCCTGGCTTCTGGCAGAAGTACGGAGCAGAAACGTCAGTTCTATCGCGCATTAGCATCACTGATTTCGACGAAATGCCAGATCTGCGACAATGATATTTTCGTCGTTTTGCATGAAACCGAGAGAGAGGATTGGAGCTTTGGGAAAGGGCTCGCCCAGATGATCTAAGCTTGTCCTAACTTACTTATAGAGAAAGAGGGAATTATCATGAGTCACCCGCCGATTACTCCAACCGTTAGAGAAACGATTGGTGAGCTTGCATCAGACTTTGTGCGTTATACGGAAGAGATTTTATTTGGAGATGTGTGGCGAAGCGAGGCTTTAACCCTAAGAGACCGAAGTCTCATCACCGTGGCCGCCTTAGTCGCGGGGGAGCACACCCAGCAATTGCCCTATCATTTGGGGTTGGCGAAGGAAAATGGTTTAACAGAGGCTGAGCTGTTCGATGTCATCACACATCTCGCTTTTTATGTAGGGTGGCCGCGGGCTGCTTCAGCGTTGCAGGTAGGGAAAACCGTATTCCAAAGCGAGTCTGATCACTAAATTGTACGATATAAATTACATAAAAATTTGGAAATTCGACACTCTCTTTACGTTATTCCGCAGCTAATTCTGTTACAATTAGGGGTAGGCTAGTCATCTTTCGAGATATTGAGGTCGTTTAAGCATGCCCCCTGTACAAGAGAACCTTGTGAAAACTCTTTATCCTACACAGCTACCTTCTGTCATTACACACTTTGCCTCCCAACATGTCCTTACGAATCGTGAAGCTCAGATTATTGCCCTTATCGCTTTACGTGGATATAGCAATAAAGAGATCGCTGACGTTTGCTTCATCAGTGAGAAAACAGTGAAAGTCCACATCGAGAAAATTATGGATAAAGTCGGAACGCGGTCGATGCGCAAGCTCCTATCCGCCATTATTAGCACCGACGCTTACCCTTCATAATGAGGAAAAAAGAACCGCCAGCTGCTTAGCAGTTGGCGGTTCTTTTTTAGCTGTGGTGGCAAGCTTCCCAAGGCATTTGCAAATAGATGGAGAACGTCCAGCTAATCTGCCCTATTTTCGTCGAAATACCCAAATAAATGGAAAATAGGTAGTTAATTCTCTCGTTATTCTCATTGTCAGGCAGAATGCCTAAAATTAGCTGTAGGTTATCCAGGTATTCTTGTTCTTCATGAGATAAGGCGATATATAACTGGATGTTTTCCATTTATTCGCTGCACGCAAAGCCTTGGCAGAACCCTCTACGCTTGGATCTTTGGTAAAAGTTCGATGCTTCTCTCATATGCACATACATTCCCTTTTGCACGTTGGGTCTCCAAGCAGTGGGCTTCCACCTTACATAGCAGCGGCTAGCTTCTGCACAAACTGCTCCAAAAACTGCTGATCGACGGCATCGAATCGATCTAGGATCGGGCTGTCGATGTCTAGCACACCGATGAGCTCGCCACCCGCGACAATCGGGATCACAATCTCCGATTGCGAAGCCGCATCGCAGGCGATATGTCCCGGGAATGCGTGGACATCCGCAACAACCACGGTCTCTCTCCGCTCAGCGGACGTGCCGCAAACGCCTTTACCGAAAGGAATCCGCACGCAAGCGGGCAATCCTTGAAAAGGCCCCAACACCAGCTCGTTCTTATCCTGCTGCTGATCCACCACATAGAAACCTGCCCAGTTGATGTTCTCCAAGAACTGTCCGAGCAATGCCGCCGCATTCGCCAAATTAGCCACACGGTTCGGTTCATCATGTATTAATGCTTCAAGCTGCCCAATGAGCAACGTATATTGTTCTTCTCTCGTTCCGCTATAGTTCGATTTAGTAAACATCGTCATCATCCTCATTTCCTCTGTCTATCTCCATCATACCAAAAGAATGCCCTCTCGCCAAAAACTAAAAAGGCAACCGGCTATATAAGCCGATTGCCCTTATTTCGAAATCGTTCTTCCATAACGATGAGCCGGAGAATGTTTTACTTTTGCCCGTAATACGCGCCTAATTCACTATTTTAAGAATGAATAATTGAGAAAATGATCGTTTTCCCATCAGACTCTAGACGTGTTTCCACGGAATAGCTGCCAATTTGCGTCGTCGTCGTCTCGAGCACACCCTTCGCTGCCGCACGCGCACATGCATCTGAGAACTGCCGATAGAAAATGTCTGCATCATACCCGAACAAGAAATCCGTAAATTTACGGATGCTTTCCGTATTACGAGCCAACACGCCATCTTCAAGCCGCACCGTGACGCCATAGGTTACGAACTGTGGATCTAACCAGAGCGAAGCCTCGTTACTGTTACGTGCTTCAACCGTCGCACCGTTCTTGGCTTGCCCTTTGGCATCCGCATCTCGGAACAACCGCAAGGTGGTCTCTTCCAAATCATAATTGGTTCCGCGCAGCTTACCCGCCTCTTCCATCACTTCATACGCCTGCAGCATACGCTGATCCGGGAACACCAGCTTCTTGTAGCTGCCATCCTTCGTAGGCACCACTTTGACGAATGCTTCCTTATCATTTTTCACGACGATGCGTTTGGATTTCGTTTGTAAACGAGAAATAATTTCAAGGGCCTCAGCCCGCGTCACATATTTCCCCACGCCGAAGTAACCGTTCGGATACCCTTCCATGAGACCTTTGGTCATCGACTCACCGATAAACTTCTGCTGTCTGCTCGTTGCGCTCTGCAGATCGCCGAATTGCGATGCTAGCGCTAAGCTATACGTTTCATCCTCTAAATATTCGGTTTCCTTCAATAAATAGTACAAAATCTCAGCAACATCTTCCCGCTTCAGCGAAGCTTTGTAATCCCCGAACTGACCTTTGCTTATAAAATGCAAATCACTCGCGAGATCCAAATACGGCTTCGCCCAGTAACCGACCGTGTTAGGCTTAAACGTGAAATCCCGATAATCCTGTTGCAAAATGTTTTGGTTACTTGCACTCAACGTTTGCAAGAAGCTTGTCTTCCACTTCCGTTCCCCATTCGGGAACTTATCCGTGAAGGCCAACAGCACAATTTTCACAAATTGGTCTGCCGTTACGGTCTCATCAGGACGGAAGGTCCCATCAGGGAATCCATCCAGCAAGCCTTGCTGTACCATTTGATTAATCGTTTGCTCCGCCCAGTGCCCGCGAATGTCTGTGAACCCCGCTGCTTCACTTTTACTCTGCAGGCTGCCTATAAGGAATAGGCAACTCATTGTCGCGATGACTAGCCATTTATTCAGTCGTATCATTGTCATATTCTCCGCTTCTTCCCGAATTTTCGGCACTCACTTCCACCATTCTCTAGGATAAGCCTTCTACTAGCCTTTGAGAACATGCTTAAAAGCCCAATCATCACAGCCTGCAAAGCCCTACCCTCACTGGGACTATAGCCACAGAAAATGGCAAAAAGACCCTGCTCTCTACTAGGTAGAAAGCAAGATCCGTGATCTCGAATGTGAATGGAATTAGCCGTTCATTTTGTTATTTACGACCGTTTTGGCCGAATTGTAATATCGCATCCAATCGACAATGTACATCATTTTAGCTAGGAAATCGGGTGCGCTCCCTTGTAAATGACTGTACTTTTCGTCCTGCAGTAGTTGATGAAGCTCGTACCCTTTGACATACAACACCTTAATAAAAGCTTCTTCTGTTTGTGGTTTATAGAGATCCGTGCCTCGGGAAAGTTCAATTTCCTCAATGATTGTACCGCGATAGTACGGGTACACATTCACCTGCAGACCCATATCAATGTACGCTAATCCTGTATATTCAAAAGGAAGCCAAATTAAATTCGTCTTCTTGTCCTCAAGCTTTACGGTGTACACTAAGCCTAAGTTCAGGGCAATCGGCTGCGGATAATTGCTTATAAGGCCGGATCGCAGATGATCCGCTACATGCTCAACGAAATTCATGGTGTTCTTCCTCTCCAAAGGATCTAGTCCTTTCTTCATATTGCGCGTTAAAGCGTTGCTATGTCAAGCTTGTTCCGAATATGTTTGGAATGTACGAATAGGAAATCGTGATAGCGTTTGCAGTTCCTCCTCGCTAAACTTCTCTGAACAGCGCTGCATTTCCTGCCGTTTACGACCTAACCAGCTTGAATTACCGCAGGTAGCGCCTTGGCATGAACAGACAGCTCAACGAATACGCTGGGTTGAGGCGGAAAAGAGCTATTGCTTACGAATACTGTAAGAACAGTGCTTGGTGGAGACGAAAAATTTTTCTTAGCACATGAACTTTTCGCAACTTAAAGCGTCTATATAGGAGAGGTGAGAGAATTGGAGACGACCGGTGTCCATGTATTTGATTATTTGAAGTACATAGCAGAAACAACGGATCAGAAAGTGATCCTACGCAATATCATGGAAACCTACGGGAACGATGTGTGGAACTACGCCTTCAGCATCTGTCGCAACAAGGATGCTGCCGACGACATTGCCCAAGATACCTTCCTAAAAGTATATCGTAATCTAACGACTTTCCGTGGTGAAGCTGCGGTAAAAACTTGGTTACTGACCATAACACGCAATACGGCATATGATTATTTACGCAAAGCTTTTTGGCGTAAGGTGACGCTTGTAGGCTTCGTCCAATCAGGAGGAATCTCCAGTTCAGCAGAAACCGAAGCTGTCGAAAATTTATACGCGAGTGAAATCTGGCAAAAGGTTCTTTCTTTATCGCCTAAATATAGAGAAATTCTCATTCTTCATGCGCATTATCAGATGACCACCAAAGAAATGGCTGCGATCTTAGCCATCTCGGAAGGTACGGTCAAATCCAGGCTTCACCACGCCAGACTTAAAGTGCTAAGTCTGAAGGAGCGTGAAGCGCTTGAACACTCCTGAGCCGGATGATTTCGAGAAGGACTTGGAAGATGGCCCCCTTAAACAGAAGGGATTCACCTCCAAGCTTCAGCATGATATCGAAAATACGATTCGACAAAAGGAACGGACCAAGTCCAAGCTCAGGCCCATTCTTCTCTTCGCAGGGATTGGAATCGTCCTGACCGGCGTGTTCGTTTTCCCTTGGCAGTCGTTACACACCCAAAGCGAGGCTGCTGCCCTAGAAGGCACTCCGATGGAAGCGATGGCCGTCTCTACCGTCCCCCCTACGCCCATTAGCACAGCGCTGCTAATTGGTCTACGGACGGAGCACGAGCCTGCTCCGAGTGGATCTGGGCGTGTTCTGTCGCCACTGCCTTACAGTACCTATCGCACGATGCTCATTGCACCTGTTCGTGGGCAGCTACAGAAAACCGCAGAAGGCACAGGTATCCTGATGCCCTATAAGCAAAACTTCTGGAAAATTGACTCCCTCACCCATACTACGAACACAGGGGAGTCCCATTATCTCTCAGCACACTTAGCTGATCAGCCTGTCAAACCGGAAAAATTCGTTGATCCTCCAGACAAAGAATTTAACCGTGCGGAAACGCTGTTGTTTGCAGGCAACCAATATATTTCCGTAGCGGAATCGGAAGAGGCATGGGATGGGAATGCCCCTTATAAAGCGAATCGCATCTGGGTGCGCACACTTATGCAACTGAAAGAAGCGCGCACTATGCAATTCTATAAAAAGCCGGTGGACAAGAACCATGTGTCCATCATGGATGTCTATGGCACGAGTGTGACGAGTGATCTTGCGAATATATCCAACCTTGCAGATAATTCATTTGGCGAAATATCTGGTCAAAGCTGGACGGTCCAGCGTGAGCCTGGCCGATGGGTCGGCAAAGTAGCAGAAACGCCACGCGCTGGTTCCGCAGCACATGATGGCTATGTGCTGCGTGATTTCCCACGTGAGCTGCCCGATAAAGTCAGCAACCACGATGACCTCTGCTGCTCCTGGGGCAACATTAAGGCCTCATGGCCGTTAGCTACGGACGCGTTAACCTCGCCGATGAACGACATGCTCGTTATTTTCGAGGAGGGCAAGCTGAAATTCTACTCGTACGGGCAGGCGCCAGGCAGTGAGCCTCAGCTTACGCTCGCGCTACAGCCTGGCGAGCAACTCGTCATGGCACAGTGGGCGACGGATCACTACGTCCAGGAGTGGATCGACAAGGTCGACCGATATTTGCCGGCAGCATCTGGACCTGTCGTCGTGGAAGACTTGGCAGGGGCTAGGACAGCTGTTCGATAATGCCATGAATAATTGAATGCAAATGGAGCTAAGCAAATGTGCTTAGCTCCATTTTTTTGGTGTTTATCGGTGGGGTGTTTGTCGCAAAACCGACTGCCCCGTGAGTGACTGCCGCATTTGGTGCTCACTTAGTCGGGAAAACCGACTATCTTGGTGGCGGCTCCGGCTTTTGGTGCTCATTTAGTCGGAAAAACCGGATATCTTCTGGGCGACTTCGGCTTTTGGTGCTCATTTAGTCGGAAATGCCGGTTATCTCGGGGGTGACTTCGGCTTTTGGCGGGCACTTAGTCGGGGAAAGCGGCTATCTTCTGGGCGACTCCGGCTTTTGGCGCTCACTTAGTCGGGAAAACCGGCTATCTCCTGGGTGACTTCGGCTTTTGGCGGGTACTTAGTCGGGGAAACCGGCTATCTTCTGGGCGACTCCGGCTTTTGGCGCTCACTCATCACTAGCCGAGCTATATAACATCGACTTACAATGTGCTCAAGAACCGTCTATCGAGCTGCATGTCGATATATTCGACTTACAGCGCGCGTAAGCTCCGCATATCAAGCTGTATGTCCATAAACTCGACTTACAGCGCTCGCAAGCTCCATATATCGAACTGCATGCCGGTAAATTCGACTTACAGTGCATGCAAGCTCCACACATTGAGCTGTATGTCCATAAATTCGACTTACAGCGCGCGCAAGCTCCGCCTATCAGGCAGTATGTCGATTAAATCGACATACTGTGTCATCAAGCGCCCGTTAGACGAAGCGATTGCGTATTAAATCGACATCCCGCATCGTCCCTCAGTCCCTACCAGCCTTTGCGATCCCTCAATCTTGTAATATGAGCAATATGATGATTGCCATGCCAAGCATAGTTGCCAACATTCCAATCCAGTCGAATCGTGTTGCCCGACTCAGGATGAACAAAAGCATGCGCAAATTGTTCTGGCTGCATGTCATGCAGAAGGATCATCCAGCGGCTATGCAGCGCATCTAGCAGCGCGAGCGACAACTCCACTGGCGCGGACTTCCCGTCGCTAAGCTCTGCCCAGCGATCCTCGTAATACGGCCGAATCGTCGGGGACTCTTCCGTCAGTGCTAGTTTGAACCGTGTGTAGCTGTTCATATGGCTGTCTGCGACGTGATGCACCACCTGACGCACTGTCCAGCCTCCTGGGCGATACGGTGTGTCTAGCTGCTCGTCTGTGAGCCCAGCTACGGCTTCACGCAGTCTGCTTGGCGTCGATGCAATGTCGGCCATCCACTGCTGAAGCTGCGATTCCGAGATATCACCAACATGTTCAAATAATCCAATCGGGAAACGTAAAGCATCCATATGATCAGCTCCTTTTGCTACTATTATAGCGGAGGTTGGTTGGACTGCCTATATAGTCGAGCTAACGCTCACCGCACAAACCTTAAATCCGGGCATCCGACAAAAGGGATCCAATGCATCATGCGTCAGTACATTGACGTTTTGATCGGCGCCCCAGTGCATCGGAACGAATATCGTATCCGTCCGTATACTGGATTTGAACCTGCTGCGGACCTGAATGGTGCCGCGTCTTGACGTTATTTTCACAACACTATCGTCGGTGATACTGTATTTCCCTGCCGTCTCGGGATGAATCTCCATGAAGGATTCCTCATCTCGTTTAGCTAAGTGGGGACTCCTGCGAGTCTGCTCACCGGTCAAATAATGCGAAAGCACCCGGCCTGTCGTTAAAATCAGCGGGAACTGCTCATCCACCTGCTCCTTCGGCAAATGATTCGCCACCGTCGTCAATAATGCCCTCCCCTCAGGGAGTGGAAACGAGGCCTCGAACAACCGGTGCACACCAGGATGACCTAGCTCTGGACAAGGCCAATAAACTCCTTCTTCCGCACGCAGACGGTCATACGTAATGCCGTAATAATCCGCCACGCCGCCACGGCTAGCCAACCGAAGCTCATCAAAAATATCTTCTACGCGCTCATAACGGAAGTATTTACCTCTACCCAGCTCCTCTGCCAATTCACAAAGGATCTGCCAATCTGGCTTCGCTTCCCCCGGCGCAGGCCGCCCGGCCTCCCGCAACAGGACACGTCCCTCGAAATTCGTGAGCGTTCCTGCATTTTCAAGAAACGCTGTCGCAGGCAAAATCAAATCAGCCATCTGGGCTGTCTCCGACATCAGGAAATCCGCCACAACGAGGAAGTCGAGCTTGCTTAGCGCTGCCTCCACCAAATTCGCATTCGGATTCGACAGCAGCGGATTCGAAGCCATCACAAAAAGGCCACGGATCTCCTGCTTATGAGCTTTCACCATCATTTCGTAGGCAGATACACCTTTGCCCGGCAGCTCGGCAGGATCGATGCCCCAAACACTCGCAACATAGGCGCGATCCTCAGGATTTTCGATAAGTCGGTAGCCTGGAAGCTGATCGGCTTTTTGTCCATGTTCCCTGCCGCCCTGCCCATTCCCTTGCCCCGTCACGGCACCGTAGCCGCAGCCAGGTTTGCCGATTTTACCCGTTAACAGCACCAGATTCAGAAAATTCCGAACCGTCATATGCCCATCCGTCTGCTGTTCGACCCCTCTTGCTGTGAAAACCATCCCTGTCGCCGCTTGACCGTAGGCCATTGCCGCTTGGCGGATCAGCTCGATAGATATGCCCGTTAACTCCGCAATTCCCGCTAAATCGAGCGCTGCAAGATGCGCCTCAAGCTCCGCAAAACCTTGCGTGCGCTCCCTAGTAAAGGTTTGATCGACCAGCCCCTCATCCAGCAAAATTTTCAGCATCCCGTTCACCAACGTCGCATCCATGCCTGGTTTCACTTTGAGATGCAAATTAGCCATCCGCGTTGTCCCCGTTTCTCTTGGATCGATGGCGATGATGAAGGCACCTCTGGCTTTCGCCCTCTTGAAAAAAGGCATAAGCGTCGGCTGACACTCCGCAATATTCGTCCCTGCCAGCACGATGCAGTCGGCAAGCGCGATATCTGCGATTTGGTTCGTCAATCCACGGTCGATGCCCAGCACCTTAACCCCAGCAGAAGCAGCTGCCGACATACAGAACCTGCCGTTATAGTCGATATATTTCGTCTGCAGCGCGACACGCGCGAATTTGCCCAACAGATAGGCCGATTCGTTCGTTAAAGATCCGCCACCATACACGCCCACAGCGTGCTTACCGTACTGCTCGCCAAGCGCTGTAAACTTACTCGCCATGAGCTCGTAGGCAGCTTCCCAAGAGATGGGGACGAAGTGACCGTCCTTTTTCTGCATGGGGTGCAACAGACGGTCTCCCATGAACACATGCTCGTGCGCATAGACACCTTTGATGCAGAGGCGGCCCTCGGAAGCCGCATTATACGTTGGAATCACCGAGAAGGTGGAACGACCGTCTGTGGGATTCTGCTCTTGGATGACCTGCATTTTACATTGGACACTGCAAAAAGGACACTGCGTGTCCATGACTAGACGGTGTGTGGCGTTCGTAGCACTCATTTGAATTCAACTCTCTTATCGAAGTAGCTCTAAGCTACGGATTAAATTTCCCATACCAGAAACTTAGCACAAAAACTCCCGCTCTTTCATCCAGTTTTCCCCAAATTCGAAGGAATCTATCAATGAGCGGGAGGTGCTTATATTTTGAAAGCATCGATAAAGCCTTGGACAAATCGGGGATCCCACTGGGTCCCCTTCCCCTCTGCGAGAATGGCTATGGCCTTCTCGACGGGCATTCCCTTCCGATACGGCCGATCGGACGTCATCGCATCGAACGCATCCGCCACCGCGATAATACGGCCATTGAGCGGGATATCCTGGCCCTTCAGGCCATCCGGATACCCGGCACCATCATAGCGCTCGTGGTGCGAGCGCACGCCCGGCAGCAAAGGAGCCATCGCCTCTGCAGGCTCAATTTGCTTCAAAATCGACTCCCCCAGATCAGGGTGACGTTTGATTTGCTCGAACTCCTCGTCGGTTAGTCGACCATCCTTTAAGAGAACCGCATCACGCACCCCGATTTTGCCGATATCGTGCAGCAGTGCTGTTTTGTTCAACCAATCGAGCTCTTGTTCATTCAGGTTCACCGCACGTCCGATCATCAGGGAATACTTAGCAACGCGTGTGGAATGTCCCGCCGTGTACGCATCCCTAGCATCTAACGCTGCAGCGAGAGTCGTGTAGTAGCTTTGGAGGAGCTGATTGTTCATTTTTTCACGGGCATCCAAGCCCTTCACCATATGGTTAAAACCTGCGATTAATCGCGAAAACTCATCTGAATATAAATCCGAAGCTCTTACTTTGAGATCGCCGGACTGCACTTCTTTCATGACCCTATGTAAATCTTCGATCGGCTGTTGAATATCCCTTGCCAACATACGTGCACCTAAGGAAGAAAAGCCCACCCCTAGCAGAAGAATAATTGCTGCCCATTTCCAATAATCCACGGTAAGACTGGAGCTGGCCTCACTGGAACTTAACCGAATTTGCGTTGCCAGGCTAAAAAGAAATAACGGCATCGTGCCGATTAAAAAGGCACTAAGCTGAAACTTCCGCTGAATCGAAACAATCACGCGACCATCCAAAGAGACGTCTTCGCCGTACATTCGCTTCCCTAACTCGCGGATATGGATCAGCATCGGCTGGATCGCTTGCACCGTCGTAAAAAACTCCAGTAACGCATGCATACTCGCGATTAAAATAGCGCCAACACCAGCTAAGCCAATGTAATAAGCAGGCAGGCTCAGCCATCCACGAGCAATGCCGATGCTTGCCATCGCCACAGCGGGGATCGACAGCCCCAGAAAATGCGGTCCCATAATTCGCATAACCGATAATGCCGGGAAACGGTGCGTCTGTAAGTACGCTGCTCGGATCGTTGCGAGAGCTGGTTGGGTCTCCCGCAGCATATCGCGTATAGGCCTTATGTGCCTGCGAAACATCATGAACTCCGCGAGCATCATGACGCATAACGAAGACACCAAAATAAAAAACAAACGGAACAACTCCGTGTTCGAGATCGAGAGAGTCGTCGAGATAATAACCCCGCCAACAACGAGCACCGCAATACCGGAGCCCATGATATAATTTCGCAAAAGATCACGTAGAAACTTTCGATATATCTGCATACTACGCCTCATCTCTATGAAACTATCTTCGCTGCGAAGTAGGCCCGCATCCCTTCTATTGTAACGTAATCCGACAAATTTCGCTTGATATCTCTGAGAATTCTAGCATTTTGGGCAAAAGAAATAGGCCACGCTCTCGGTTGGAGAGGGCGGCCTTGATTGGCGTGCACACGGGGTATTGTTTGTGCAGTCGTGATAGCGCTCGCTGGAGATGTAAGGCCTTTTTTGGGCCTTACGGCTGCCGACGCGCGGAAGAGTGGGGCTGTAACGCCCTTTTGAGGCGTTACGCCAGCGGGAAGTGCCCGATTCCTTGGCAGGCTTCGCACTTAGGGCCCCTTTGGGGCCTTACGGCTGCCGATGCGCGGAAGAGTGGGGCTGTAACGCCCTTTTGGGGCCTTACGCCAGCGATAACTGCCCGATTCCTCGGCCGGCTTCGCCTGTAACGCCCCTTTGGGGCCTTACGGCTGCCGACGCGCGGAAGAGCGGGGCTGTAACGCCCTTTTGAGGCGTTACGCCGGCGGGAAGTGCCCGATTCCTCGGCAGGCTTCGCCTGTAAGGCCCTTTCCGTGCCTTACAGTATCCCCTACTCCTCCCTTTTCAAAGTAGGATCCGCCTCAGCGCCTAAGAACGCGCGCGCCAAGTCAGTCACGCTTTTGCCTGTGAGCGTCTGAGTGATTTCCGGCACCTGCGCGATCATTTTCGCGATATCGCCGGTGATTCGGTTCACGCCAGACGTCGAACCGTCCTGTGAGATCACCGTGATTTTATCCACGTTGCTCAAAGGTGCAGCAATTTTCTCCGCCAGCTCCGGCAGGATGCGAAGAATCTCTACCGTCACCGCCGCCTGCGTGTACTGCTTGTAGGCTTCGGCTTTCTTCTCCAACGCCTCCGCTTCCGCAAGCCCTGCTAGGCGCACGACCTCGGCGTTCGCCTTCCCTTTGGCGAGCTCCGCTTCCGCCGTGGCTTCGCCGCGCTTTCTCGTCGACTCGGCGTCCGCCTCGGCCTCAAGAATTTGCCGCTGCTTGCTCACCTCGGCACGCATAATCGCCGTCAGCTTTTCTGCTTCGGCCGGTTTAATAACAGAAGCCTCGAGCTCCTTCTGCTTCAGCTCGACCTCGATTTGGCGAACGGTTTTGTTCGCCTCCGCTTCCATCTGACGGATACGTACTTGCTCCGTCACCAATAACTGCTGAATTTGCTTTTGCTTCAATTCATAAGCCAGATCCGCTTCCGCCTGACGACTCGTCGTCTCCTGCTTGAACTCAGCTTCCTTCATGCTGAGCTCCTTTCGGTATTGCGCCTCTTTGGCCGATGCCGCGCTCTCCGCTTCAATCATTAATTGATGCGCTTCCGCTTTGCGGATGGCCGACTCCTTCTCCGTGTCCGCCTGGCGTATAAGGATATCCCGCTCGACTTCAGCCCTCGCGATACTCGCACTTTTGCGAATGCGCTCCACTTCAGGTACACCGAGGTTCTCGATGTAGCCTTGATCATCCGCCACTCGCTTGAGCACGAAGGAGATGAGGTTCAGTCCCATTTTATCCAAATCCTCTGAACACGTTTCCCTCATCTTACTATTGAGCTCATCCGGGTTCTTTAGAATGGATTCAACGGTCAACTGCCCGACTAATCCCCGTAAATGCCCCTCTACGGAATGTAAAATCATCGTTTCCCGCTCCGCCATCGTATGGTCAAGGAACTGCTCGGAAGCCGTCGCAATTGCGATCGGGTCGCTTTGGATTTTGATCTGAGCGACAGCCTCGATCTTAAGACGAATCCCTTGCTGAGAGAACATCGGCTGCTCGGGCTTCACGTCAAAACTCATAAGCATCATGGAGATGGTCTTATAGCTCTGAAAACCGGGGATTACGAACGTCCCGCCGCCTTGCACGACTCTTTTGCCTCCTAGACCAAAAACAATCATCGCCTCATTCGGCGGCACTTTCTTATAAGCTTTTACAATCGACCCTAGTAAAATAAAAACGACAATAACAATACCAACTACCATGTACAACACTGTCAGCATATCTGCACAACCTCCCACGATCTTCTGCTATTTGTTGAACCTCGAACCTTAATCGCCAAATGCCATTACCGTAGCCACACCTTTACTCATATTTAAAATAACAACCTTCGTCCCTTTCGCGATGGACTCACCGTTCTCTGATCGAACACTGATCGAGCGCTTCGTACCTTGGAGTACATACACCATTTCGCCAATACCTTCTCCAATAATCGGCACCGTAAGCTTCCCCAACTGACCGCTCAGCTGGAAATCGCTCTCCTTCATACTGTCATCATGCTTATAAATCACCTTCGCGTACAAAAGAAAAAACAACCAACCCATCACAAGACCAGCGGCTATTGCAATGAGCAGAACGAGCAAGGCACTCGTCATGCCTACTTTGTTCAGGACATAGCCCATACCGCCGAACACAGTCACCCCTGCGAGCAACGAGGACATGTTGAACACTGACGGCCCCCCATGGACATGACCATGACCCTGTGCACCACCCGCATCCCCATGCAGCTCAAAGCTATCCACACCGAAAAGAGTAATGAGCAGCGTAAGAATGAGGCCCACAAAGAAACAAACCATAAACAACGTCATCATCGGCTTTTACCTCCCACATAAATATAGACGAAATTGGGAATAAAAGGTTTCGCTTCCTGCCTGTACGAAAAAAATCCCCCTACACAAGTAGGAGGATCATGGTATGTGAGCCTTAGTTGATAAAATCTACATACTGCAAGAACCGTTTGAGCATGACCGTCGCTTGTGCTCTTGTTGCATTTTCCTGCGGCGCAAAAGTTTGCTCTGACAGACCATTAACAATACCCGCTGCCAGTGATTGTGCAATGGCCGTTTTCGCCCAATCGCTTATGGCTCCATTATCTGTAAAACTGGAAAGCTTATCTTGTTGCACTGACTGTGCTTCTTTACCAGAAATCTTCAGTGCACGCGATATCATCACGGCCATTTGTTCTCTAGTAATGTCCGCATTCGGAAGGAATTCTCCGGCGCTGTTACCTTCAACAAGTCCGAGTTTAGCAGCAGTACCTACTGCGCCTGCAAACCAATCGTCCTTTTTCACATCTACAAAAGAGGATGACTTCGCATCTTGTGGGACCGCTAGCGCAGAAACAAGCATGGATGCAAATTGTGCGCGAGTTACGTGCTGCTCAGGCGCGAAGCTTGCTTCATTCATCCCCTGAACAATGAATTTCGATGCCAGCAATTCGATGTCTGCTTTTGCCCAGTGCGTGCTGATATCATTGAATGACTTGTTTAGCTCAACTAATGTGTACATGCTATTATGCGGTGATTTAATCGTGATCTCCGTCGAGCCTTTTACATGTGACACAATTGCAGGAATGAATGTCATTTTACCCGTGACTGGGTCGAAGGATACGACCGTTGTTTTGTCACCGTCTACAGTAGATGGCACAACAATGGTTCTCTCCACGTACGTGCCTGAAAAATCATTGATTTCTACCTTCGTACTGCCCGATACTGCTGTAATCGTAAATTCGATCGGATTGGCAAGTAGCGTTTTCATGCCTGGATTCGCTTGTTGGAGTGCTTCGTATGATTTCTCCGACGCCTTCGTCACGGAAATCGTTACATTCACATCTTTAAGATCCTTGTTTACTTGCTTAGCAATGTCTTTGAAAATGCTGACTGGTACTTGATAGGTTCCTGCGTCTGATTGAATGGCGATCGTAATATTGGAATTAGCCTTCCATGCTTCGATCAAAGAAGCCGCTGGAATATCAAGCTTCGCCCCTGCTTCCGTGCCTTTTCCATCTAAGGTAATTACTTGATGGTTCTTGTCGTTGCCTTTTATTACATCAAGCGCCTTCGTGAACACATCCGAGTCTAGCTTCACGCGGGAAAACTCTTTACCGTCCGCGCCTTTTTCTTTCGTGGTGTTCATGCTTGTATTGATGGTAGCCCCATCCTCTGATGCTTGAGGTGAGTTATTCATAGGGAATGCAAATCCCAGCCCCGGAGGAGGCGTTTTCAATGCCGCGATCTTAGCTAGGGCATCTGATAATTTGGTCTGATCTGCTGTAGTTACTAAAGCTTTCTGAGCCGGTGTAAGAAGATCAAATGCCGCTTTGGCTGCGTTTACAGCTGTTTCGTCTTCTTTGACTAGGTTCGTAACCGCAGGCAGAGCTGTGATTTTGGCTGTTACTGCTGCTACAGCAGTAACAGTTCCTGTTGGTAGAATGTTGACTGTTTGAGTTTCTAAGTAGTCATCTATTAATCTTCCTCCGAAGATATCGTATTTATCACTTGCTATCGAGAGTGAAATAGCCATATTAAATTTTTCGCTTGGCCATAACGGTAATCTTATTTCATTAGCACCGCTTGAAGAGGACATTTTCAACACATATTTCTCTCCAGCGACTAACGTTTTATCGAGAACTAATGATAATCCACTTGGGCGAAAATCTGGTTGGCCAACGAATACTGACTTTATACTAATATTCGATCCATCCGAAACTTTAGTGACTTGGAAGTCTGAACCTGTCATGTTTTCGGTGTCTAAAGTAGTTGTATTATGCGACCCCACTCCTTGATACGGAAACATATCGTAAGGAAATTGGATATCTAAACGACCTCCTGTATTTTGCGAAGGCGTAAATGCTACAAGCTCTTCATTTGGAGCAAACCAATGACCTGCTTCCTTGTCAGTAAATAAAACTGGTGCTTCTTTAAAGGTTCCATACATGTATACATCCAATTGATATACATAAGAGTATAGACCTTCATACTCTGTGTAGCCTGCATAATTTGTAGAGTATGATTGCACCTGGAACTGCTTATTGGCAGAATTCGTCACAGAAATAGAATAGTCATTACTAGGTAAGTCGAAATAGTACGCTAAGTGTTTCCCACCATAATCAATGTCAGATGAGTTTTGTTTTATTTCATAATGACCATTACCAAGTAACGTATCTCCTTTAATCTCTTGTCCATGATATGTAAAACTTTCAACAATTTGTCCATTTGCATCCTTAATATCAAACTTCGTATTGTCAGATGCATATCCGTTCGTGTACACACGCCCCTGATAGTGATAGGCATCAGGCACCGCATCGAATACTAAAGTAAGCGTCTCACTCAGTGGTGATTCAATCCCTAAGAGATTAAATGTTTTCATTTGAATATGTTCCGTTGGTTGGTTAAAGGTATATGGCATAGAATACTGATTCTGCCTACCAGGGACAGTGCCTACTTGTTTACCATCGAGATATACGTTTACACCACCTAGGAAAGTGTAATCAGACAATGAATAATTAATTATCCAATACCCATGGTATATGCTCGCATGCAAATCTGTAGGTGCACTAAGAATCGGAATTGCACCAGTATTGTACGTATATACATCATTTGTCACATCGTTACTCGAAGAGAATACCGGCGCACTCATGTTAGAATCTTCGTATACAACCGCTGTTACTGGCTTAAGTCCTTTATTCTCATTACTTTCAATTTCATTCAAATCATAATAGTAATAATCATTATTATTTTCACGATTGGTATATTGTAAGTTACTATAGGCAATTTGCATCCCAAAAGTCTCATCATTTAAACCTACCGATAACGATGGCTTGTCCGAGTAAATATACCCGTAAACTTTACCCGACACTGAATCGTACTGTAAATTAAACAAACTAGTTGCCGATGCGATGATCGGGATGAAGATGTTTAGTACAAATAACAGCGCAATGGCTGCTGAGACTCTTTGCATGAGCCCCTTCGTTATACTTCTGTTTGATTGCAAAATAATAGTTCCCCCTCAGTCTATAAACCAACCCCATATAAATACCTACTAATTATATGAGGAAATGGAAAATCCAACAATACTATAGGACTATGTATTATAATGAAAAGTAGGAACATAGCATCAAATTTCGCTAAATTTCTTAATGGAGTGAACATACCTATTGTGCGTCAAGTAAAACACATACAAGAACAAGCTGTACCTACTTTTTCACGAAACTGGATTTCTATCTTTTCACTAGTCGTGCTTATCCTTTTTTTCACGCTGTCCTTCTTCATGCAAGGTCTACTATTTAAGCATCAATATTTAGTCGTCATCGGCGGCCTCTACATGTCTGCAACGGCAATATTTCTAACCCGCGGAAAGATCACCTTTCATCCTGCCCTCTACGCCATAGTTGCCTTTGTCTGTTACTACTTTGTGGCTGCTACCTATGCTATTAATCAACAAGAGGCACTTGCAGCAGCCTTTCGAGTAGCTATTTTTTTGCCCCTAGCAGTCCTAGGGTTACAGCTGACTTTTGCACACAGATTGGCACTGGTACGGGCACTAGTCTATTTATGCTCATGCCTAGTTGTTTGGGGAGTTATTTTCAACCAATTTCGGGACGGGCGCTTCGAGGGGACTTTGGACTATGCAAATGCGTGGGGAATCTTACTACTGACGGTATTCGTGATGTCCTTGATGTTAGCTGCTATAGAAAACAAGCTTCACTACATTTGGCTTTGCGTCTTGTTAGGTGTAGGTATACTGCTTACGGAGTCACGTACAGTCCTGGTGCTCTTCGTCATCACCGTCCCTATTCAATATGCCGCATTTGGCAAAGAGAATAGGCGCCTTATTTCTACTTTCCTCATCAAAAGCATACGAACTAACGCTATAGTAAATGCTGCTATTTTATTTTTCACCGTGCTGGCTGCCCTGTTTATTTACACTAATCATGCTATGTCTCTAGATCGATTGCTCCAAATTAATACGCACGCCTCCGAGTGGACAACTCGATTAGGCTATTACCATGACGCTTGGCAGATGATTATCAACTCTCCCCTACTCGGTTATGGCGGAGGCGCTTGGAACATCCTGCAATATCAGTATCAAACTGCTGCTTACACGGTTCTTTACCTACATAATCATTGGCTGGAAACGTGGATTGATATTGGCCTGATTGGTGTGATGGTATTCCTATTCATGGTTGGACTAATGATCTGGAAGGGAATTTCCAACTACAAGCAGTCTACAGGAGCTGCAAAAATCTGGACCGCTAGTTGCCTTACAGGTTTTGGTTGCCTACTAGTTCATAGTACCGTGGATTTTACGTTCAGCTACCCGGTTCTCTTTGGTCTTTGGATGCTTCTAGGGCTCATGATCCCAGCTTCTTCGAATAAGACAGCACCTACTGTAGCGAAACCTGTAATTTGGACCTTCCGAATCCCTTTAACTGTGGTTTTGCTTCTAATATCCATTCTCTCTATCCGCCTAGGGATGTCCGAGGCCTTATTCAGACAAGCTGAGCAAGCACCTCACGAATCCAAAACCATTCAGCAGGCTATACAGTTGCTTGAACACAGCGCTTCATTAACTTTCTTTCCTGTCGAACAACATACTAGCATTGCCTATTTCTTATTACAGGACTATCTTAATACGAAACAGGCTTCGAATTTGAATCGTGCTGCTAGCGAGATTGATAAAGCATTTTTGACCAACCCGCAAGACGTGCACGCCTTATTCCTTCGTTGCCAAATCGCCTATGCCCAAGGGCATCGAACAGAAGCAAAACAAGAACTTCAGCTATTAAGCCTGCGGTTTCCATTTCGTACTGACATTCAAATCGAACTACAGAAGTGGAATCAGTCGCATTAGTTCAATTTTCACAGTTCCAATAAAAATGAAATTCACCTCAAAACGCATCCTTCTCTTATTTCTTGCGTATAATCATTCGATGACTTATCGTTATTCTATTAAAACTAAGGAGTAGATTATCCCATGTACACAAAGAAATGGACTTGGTTAATTTCTGCCGCAATGGTGATCATGATGTTGACGCTAACGGGTTGTCAGACAATACAAGGTTTAGATTTGGCAAAAGCGATTCAAAATGGCGCTAGCGTGAAATCTTCCGAGTCGAAAGGCACACTGCAATTGGAGCTTGTTCCTGGCGATACCTCGAAGCTGTCTGCAGCTGACAAAGCAACACTTTCCGCCCTGCAAAATGTCAAAGTTGAGCTCGCGGTAAAAACGCAAGACAATCAGCACTCCTCTATCGATGGTACGATTGTTTACAGTAAAGGATCGATTCCTTTCACGGTTGCACTAGAAGGTACGAAGATCAACCTCGCTATTACTGGCGCGAAAAAGCCAATCGTAATTGACCTGCTAGGCGGTTCTAATATTTCATTCATGAAGCTTCTGCCGAAGGCGATTCAAGATCAATTTGGTAATAAAATTCTTGAGATTAAACCAGCTCTTATCGGACTTCTCCTAGGAAATACACCGAATCCTGCTAATCTTTCCGTATCTCCGGTTACGGACACAGTGAATGGCGAATCGCTTTCTTTGCAAAAAGCACACATGGAAATGAGCGGCACTGAATTCGCTTCCCTTCTTCAAAAGCTTCTAGCTAACGTCCTTACAGACGAAGCAGGCTTGAAAGATGTGCTCAGCCAACTCTATGACGCGCTATTACCAGTCATTCAAGAACAAATTCAAGCAGGTGATGATAGCATAACGCTCAAACTTCTCACCAACAAAGATCTTGCACTTGGCGTGGTTTACTCACCTATTCATGATTACATCAAAGGCTTTGCAGATTCCTTGACTGCTTCAATTACTGGAACAGATGCTTCCAAACCAGGCTTATTGCCAACGAAGGAACTGTTTGGTGCAAATTCCTCCCTGCAAGCCGATATTTACATCGATGGGGACAAACAAGTGCGCAAGCAAGTTTTAGCGTTGAATATCCCGCTTACGGACTCCAAGATGGGTGCTTCTGCACTCAAACTTACGTATACAAATGAAACCTGGAATTTAAATAAGCCAATAACAGCGAGCACGATTAATACATCTGGCGCGCTTCAACTTGGCCTTGATGCAACATCAATCTACAAATTACTTGCGAATCAAGATAAACAATCCACATTGTACACGATGTTGAAAGATGATCTGCACGTGACGAAAAAAGATGTGAATATGGCGACTGACGGATCTGGTGCTACGGACGATGCGCCACAACCATTTATTGATGCAAATGGCAAAACGATGGTTCCTGTGCGCTTTGTATCCGAGCAGCTTGGGGCTGAGGTCGGTTGGAATGGGGATCTACGACAAGTTACGATTACAGATTATGTTACAGGGAAAACGATCCTCCTTACGCTGGATAGCAAAAATGCCACGGTAAACGGTGCTGCCGCTCCTGAGCTCGAGAGTGCAGCGACGCTGTCCAACAATTCGACTTTCGTACCGATTCGCTTCATTGCTGAGCAGCTTGGCTGCATCGTTTCCTTCAATGATGACACACGTGTCGTTACGATCCACCGTGACTAAGCGTTAAATTACGCATGGGCAATCACCCTTTTTGTACGGCTGCATAGTCTAGTATGGAAACTAGGCACAACGCCTACTGCGCCAAGCAGTCGTACGAGAAGGAGTGAACGTTTATGTATACGAACCCCATGCATCCACAGGGGCCACAAGGTCAATACGGTCAAGGTCATCAAGGAAATCAAGGACACCACGTCCTTTACCAAGCAGATGGCAACTACCAGCACATGATGAGGCAAAAACGAGACACGCTCATGCATGCTATTCATCCACATATGGGCCACAAAGTCCGTATTACCACGATTGATGGCCATACACATGAAGGCGTGTTGATTAATTCGGATGGACACCACGTATATCTTCACGTGGATACGCACCATGGACATAACCAAGGACACCATCAAGGTCAACACAGACCGATTTATACACCAGCACAATACAATCAAATCATCACGCTAGTGTTATTCGAACTGTTAGTTATCCTGCTGCTTGCCTAAAATGACAAAAACTCGCTCTTCCAAGCCATAGGGCCCAGGGGAGCGAGTTTTTTATTTCCATGCCTTCGTTTGTGAAATTCTCCCATTCAAAGCGCATCTTTTCCTATTGGTATGCGTATAATCTATCACTGCTATTTTTCACTAGCGAAAACATGACTAAGGAGTAGATTCGTAGATGCAAAGAAAGACAATAACTTGGTGGATATCCACCGCGCTCGTGATCATGCTGCTGACATTAACAGGTTGTCAGGCCATTCAAGGGCTAGACGTCGCACAAGCGCTTCAAAACAGCGCCACAATCCACTCCGCTGAATCCAGTGGTTCCCTGAAGTTGGACATTCTCACAAGCAACACAGACGGCCTGTCCGCGGACGAGAAGCGTATCATTGATGTTTTGAAAGATATGAAGATTGATCTAACAAGTATCGTGATGCAAGATCAACAACACGTATCCGTTGAAGGTTCCCTCACCTATGCCAAAGGATCGATTCCCTTCCTGCTAACGACCAATGGGACCCAGCTTGTGATTCAAATTGAAGGTGCGAAGAAGCCAATCTCCTTTGATCTCAGCGAGGCGCAAACGGGGCTGCCTACGACCGCTTTAGCTTCTGGTGACCAACAACAACTTTTTATGCAAAAAACGGAACAAATGCTTCCAGCTATCATGAAATTTTTCATTACGAACGCACCGAATCCCGAGCATTTCACTGTGTCTTCTGTCTCCGAGACCATACATAACGAAACAATGGGTTTACAAAAAGCTCACATCGAAATCTTCGGCAATGAACTCGAAGCACTGCTCAAAACATTTATGACCAATATTCTTGCAGATGAAAAAGGGTTGAAGGATTTAATCGGCCAGCTCTACGATGCGCTATTCCCTTTGATTCAAGAACAAATGAAAGCAACTACAGCGAAAGATGATACGTCTAGCGGAGCAATGTCCGATATGTTTATGCCTTACTTGGAAAATCGCACATTAGCTGTCGAGTTCATCTATACCACGCTTCAACAGCTGATTGGCAGTACCCTGAAAGACTGGGATAAACAAATGAAGAGTACTTTCTCTTCTGTATCCGATCCACAGCAAGCAGCTTTTTTCACGGATAAAGCTTCGCTCAAAACCGACCTATTCATCGATATGGATAAGCAAATTCGTAAGATGAACGTAGAATTGACCGCACCGATAGTCGATGCTAGTAGTCCTGGTATAGAGGGCATCCGTTTAACATTTACAACAGAACTGTGGCACATTAATCAACCGGTTACAGCACGTACCATTGATATTTCTAAAGGAACTCAGAAAGCTTCTATGGATTCCTTCGATAACAGTTCCTTGCTAACGCTTTTTGATAAAAATTCGAAGGCTTATTCCCTCCTTCGCCAAGATTTCCAAATCGCTAAGAAGGATATTCACCTCTTACTTAATCAAAGCGAAACTGAACTGCACCCATGGGATGCCTCTCACCCATTCATTAATGAAGAGCAGATTGCCATGCTGCCTGTCCGCTTTATTTCTGAACAGTTCGGTGCGCAAGTCACTTGGAATGCCGCGGCACAGCAGATCACAATCGTTGATCCGCTTAGCGAAAAAACGATCATTTTAACGCTTGGCAGTCGCACAGCTAGTGTGAATGGCGTTTCTGTCGAGCTGGTTAGCCCAGCTATCCTGAAGAACGGTTCCACTTTCGTTCCGCTTCGCTTTATTGCGGAGCAGCTAGGCTGCACAGTCAGTTATGATGAAGCTACACAAAGTGTAACGATTTCTCGCAACTAATCTTTATCCAAAGCAAGCTGATCAAGCGCGCTTCCCTGGCCATACGGCCAAGGGAGCGCGCTTTTGCTATGCCTACTGAATGAAGCGTTCGTACGAAGCCTGACATGCCGTGAAGAGCTTTTCCTCATCGGCGCCGGTTAATCTGCCGTTCTCTACAACAATCCGGCCATTGACGATGGTGTAATCGACGGCGCGTTTGAGCCCCACCGTGCCGAGCCACGACTTGGCGTCCGTATGTGTACCCACGGCGTCGATCTGATCGACGCGGACCATGAACAAGTCCGCGGATTTGCCTGCTTCTAGGGAGCCAATGTCCGATCGGCCCAAGATCTCCGCTCCGCCTCGTGTCGCTACTTTTAGTAGATCGTAACCCGTCGGCGCCTGAGCGCTGGATTGCAAACGATGCAGCAGATACGACACGCGCAGCTCCTCGAGCAGATTCGAACCATCGTTCGAAGCACTTCCATCGACGGCGAGACCGACAGGAATGCCCATTTCCAACATTTCCGGGACTCTGGCGATGCCAGAGGACAGCTTCATATTGGAAATTGGGCAATGGGCAACGCCTGTCTTTGTTTGCGCGAGCAGCTTCATTTCGGCATCGTTGAAATGAATGCCATGCGCATACCATACATCGGAGCCGAGCCAGCCTAAGCTCTCCATATAGGCAAGTGGCCGCATGCCGAATCGTTCGAGCGTATAGGCTTCCTCGTTCTTCGTCTCAGCGAGATGCGTGTGCAGTCTCACGCCCTTGGCTCTGGCGAGCTTCGCAGATTCCAGCAGGATGTCGGCGGATACGCTGAACGGCGAGCAGGGAGCGAGCACAACCTGCCTCATCGAGCCTGCGCTCGCATCGTGGTAGAGGTCGATGAGCCGCTCACTGTCCGTAAGGATCGTGTTGATGTCTTGCACAACACTCATCGGCGGCAATCCGCCATGATCCTTCCCCAGCGTCATCGACCCGCGTGAAGCTACGAAGCGGATACCAAGACGATCGGCCGCTTCAAATTGTTTGTCGATGAAGTTGGCACTATTTTGCTCCGGGAAGACATAATGATGGTCAAAAACGGTCGTACAGCCATTCTTCATCAAGTCGGCAATCCCCGTCAGTGAGCTATGGTAGACTGCGTCCGGCGTTATCCCTTTCCAAATTTCATACAGATAGCGAAGCCAATCGAACAGCTCCAGCTTCTGCACCTGCGGCAGATTGCGTGTAAATGTCTGATACAGATGATGATGCACATTAATGAGGCCGGGATAAACGAACATGTTCGTGGCATCGATGATCCGCGTAGCAGAATCTTTGGGCGATATGTCCTTCCCTATAGCTACAATTTGATTTCCCTCGATAAGGAGGTCCGCCTGCTCCAGCACCCGATCTTGTGTGTCCACCGTGACAATTGCCTTGGCGTTTTGAATTAAGATTGAACTCATTTCCCTCAGCCTCCTAAAATAAAAATAGGGAACGCGAAAAATCCTAACCACAAACACAATATATACGCATATATTGTGTTCGTAGTTAGGATTTAGGTTCCCAGTAGAGCCCCCGAACCAAATTATCGAGGTTATACGAACTATGAAATTGTCGTAAAACTTTTGTTAAATTTAGGATTAGTATAGAGCACTAGGTAAAGAAACGTCAAGAGGCATTGCCATCTGAAAGTAACTATGAAGTTTTTTCAGAAAATTGGAATAAGCTTCCCTGATATTGGATATATTATCAGAGCTGCGTTAATGACTAACAAGCTCTTCGGAACGTATAGGGTCCGATGATGGAATGCGCAGGTACAAATTATCGTTGGAGGTTTATGAACACATGGAAACAGGTACGGTAAAATGGTTTAACGCAGAAAAAGGTTTTGGTTTTATTGAAATGGAAGGCGGTAATGACGTATTCGTACATTTCAGCGCCATTACTGGGGAAGGTTTCAAAAGCTTGGATGAAGGCCAACGTGTGCAATTTGAAGTTGTTCAAGGTAACCGCGGACCGCAAGCTGAAAATGTAGTCAAGCTGTAGTCCTTCCTCACATATTGCTTTAACTGCTTGCGCGTCAGAGTCTATTATGACAAGGAGGAGTTCGATTGTACTTTTCAAAAAAATCATTGGAACCAGTACCGGAAGAACAAACCAGCATCTGGACCTGTAGCACCGATCAGTGCTCTTGCTGGATGAGAGATAACTTTTCATTCGCCGATAGTCCCGCATGTCCGATTTGCAATTCATCCATGGTCAAGGATTTAAAGATGCTCCCCACCTTATCGAACACAAGCAGCAGGCGATGAAACCCGTACAAAAGCCCCATGTCTCCATTGAGGAGATCTGGGGCTTTTGCTTTGTTTGAGATACTTACAGCGTGAGCGACAGCATTGATAAATGGATAGACTTTGGTCCCGGCCAAAGATCCCTATAGTAGGTTTTACTGCCACTTAATAAGGCGGCTGAAATACATTGCTTTGATACATCAACAAGGTATCATCCTCTTTTAACTCAGGTGTGGCTAGCACAAGGATTTTTCCCCATTCCAGCTCATTTGTGAGTCTCGCCGACTCCTCTTCAGGCACGCCGAGCGCCATGATCTTCGCTTTCAGTTCATCACCACGTGATCGGAACAGATTAGCAATCGATGTAAACAAGCCTTCTTCGGCCATCGTAATTTGCTCTGCACCCGTATGCTCCGCGACGTAATCTGTACCATCAGCACTATGTGTCAGAACATAAATATGATCCTTTTTAAAGCCCTCGTTATGCAGTTCGTGCACTTTGTTCTGCGTATCTTCAAGACTTGATGTCACACTTACTCTGGTATACGTACTCATGGTAATTCCTCCTCGTCAATGGGGTTTTATTGGGTGAATCTGTGTTACCCGGAAGTTAGCTGCTACGTTCTAGATGCCTCTTCGTCTGCCAAAAATTAAGGATACAACAAACATAATCAGGAAGACGAAGAACAAAATTTTCGCGATGCCTACTGCTGTTGAGACAATCCCAAAGAATCCGAAAACACCTGCTACAAGCGCAATAATTAGAAACATCACTGCCCAACCTAACATATCCAACACCTCTCTCTTCCTCTTAGATCTTGTTCATCTTGCTATGACATCTATTACCCACATGATCTAAGGATGAAACAATGGAGGGCTGCATAAGCTCCAATTTGGGGCCTTACAGTGCTCGCGCGGTCGGGTTTCGGCGGGTATTCGACGCTGTTACGCCCTTTTTGGGCGTTACGGGCTAGTCTGCGTTGGGCTGCTTATGCCGTAACGTCTTTTTCGGGCCTTACAGTGCTCGCACAATTGGGTTTCGGCGATTATTCACCGCTGTTACGCCCTTTTTGGGCGTTACGGGCTAGTCCGCGTTGAGCTGCTTATTCCGTAACGCCTTTTTCGGGCGTTACAGTGCTCGCGCTGGCCTTAGCCCCATTCCCGAGCCTACCGCCCGGCTCTCACAGCTTGAGCTCGATTCCCGCTCTTCAAACCGCGGCGGCCCCAAAGCCTACGAAAAAACCACCCTCACAAGGAAGGTGGTTGATAGTCTCTATAACGCCAGCTACGCTTTCTTACGATATATGCGCTCCTGCGGTATGAATTCATCATACTGCAAGCCCTCAGGCATATGGAGGATATATTCCTTCTTACCCAGTCCCAAAAATCCTCGCGGGGTCAAGCTGCTATGAAACAAGCAATGAACCTGCTGCTGCAGCTGCTGATCGAAGTAGATCATCACATTACGGCACAGGATGACGTGGAACTCATTAAAGGAACCGTCCGTGACGAGATTATGCTGAGCAAACATCATGTTATCTTTCATCATCGGCTGAAAATATGCGTATTGATGATCCGTGGTGTAGTACTCCGAGAAAGCCTTGGTGCCCCCGGATTCCAAATAATTTTTGGTGTAGGTCTGCATCTGCTTCAGCGGAAAAGCTCCGCGTTGCGCCGTCTCGATCGCTTTCTCATTCATGTCGGTCGCATAGATCTTCGTCTTCTCGGCTAGACCCTCTTCCTGCATGAGAATCGCCATCGCATATACTTCTTCACCCGTTGCACAACCGGCATGCCAAATACGAATTTCGGAATGCGCGCGAAGCTCGGGTACCACTTGCGTGCGAAAAGCACTGAAAAAGCTAGGATCTCGGAACATTTCCGTAACACGAATTGATAAATCGCCCAACAGCTTATCAACGAACCTCGGTTCATGCAGCACTTTCTCTAGAAGTGCCGTAACTGTCGGCAGCTTCTCCATCTTCATGCGATTCAAGATGCGCCTGCGCAAGGAGGAGCGTACATAATGCCGGAAATCGAACCCGTACATCTGATACAAACCTTCTAGGAACAGATTGATTTCAACATTTTGCCGCTCGTCGATTGGCAGCTCTTCAAACTCCGACAATCCATCCTCGAACTCGCGTGTCAATGCTTCTTCACCTGCTTCGTCAGCCATACCCGCATGAGCGAGAATAGCTGTTCCATCTGGAGCGGCTTCGTAATATAGTCAGAAGCACCTGCTTCCAAACACTTCTCTTTCTCACCCTTCATGGCCTTCGCTGTCAGTGCAATGATCGGCATATCACGCAGGCCCAGCCCTTGGCGTATTTCCTTCATCGCATCATAGCCGCCCATAACCGGCATCATAATATCCATAAACACCAAGTCATAATCTGACTTTGCTCTCAGAATATCTAATGCATCCTTGCCATGATCGGCCACCTCAACGATAACACCCTTCATTTCCAATGCACTCACCAACGCGAAAACATTGCGAGCATCGTCATCGACGAGCAGTATTTTTTTGCCAAGGAATAGCTGAGCATCTCCGCTGATCGGAACTTCTATGGGTTCTTCTGTATATAGCGTTGCTACTGTAGATGGCCGTCTCTCCGGAATCTCCGCTTCGTCGTGTACAATCCTGTTCGCAAACTCACTCGTTGCAGCAATTTGATCTTGCGTAAACGTCTCGTCTGTGAGGAAAGATTCCGTTTCTTTTCCATTGGGGATATAGAGCGTGAACGTGCTGCCGACATTTAGTTCACTCTTCACAGCGATGGTACCGCCCAGCAATCGTGTAAATTCACGGCATATCGATAAACCAAGGCCTGTTCCGCCATATTGACGATTCGTTGTGCCATCTACCTGCTGGAACGCTTCAAATATGATTTGCTGCTTATCAATTGGAATACCTATACCCGTATCCTTGATGGAGATCGCAAGCACCGTTTCCTCTGGATTTCGATGCAGAAGCTCTTTGATACGCATCGATTCCGCAAGTGCAATACGCATAGAGACAGAACCATTTTCCGTGAATTTAAATGCGTTCGACAATAGATTTTTTATAATTTGCTGCAACCGCTGCCCATCTGTTAAGATGACCGACGGCACATCGGGCTCAAGAATGACTTCGAAGATTAGCTTTTTCTTCGCCGCAATAGGAGCGAACATCAACTGCATCAACTGTGGAAGCTCTGTGACATTCACTTCTTCGGACACAATCTCGATTTTGCCAGCCTCTACTTTGGACAAATCCAAAATATCATCAATCAAGGAGAGCAGATCATGCCCCGCCGTATTTACTACGCGCGAGTACTCCACAACCTCGGACATTTGCAAGTCACCGTTGCTCTCAGCTAGCATTTGCGAAAGAATCATGATGCTATTCAGCGGTGTTCGTAATTCATGCGACATATTCGCCAAGAAATCGGATTTGTATTGCGAGCTGGTCTTTAGTTGCAGCGAATACTCTTCGAGCTCGTCTTTGGCTTTCTCGAGTTCCACCGCTTTCTGTTCGACAAAATGGTTCTGCTCCTCCAGAAACTCGTTCGTCATCCGCAGCTGCTCCTGCTGCATCTGAAGTTCTTCCGACTGTGTCTGAAGCTCCTCGGATTGCACTTGCAGCTCTTCGGTCAGAATTTGCGATTCCGACAGCAGACGCTCAACCTCCATCCGACTACGAACACTCGTGATGGCTGTCCCGAATTTCTCTTGCAGCGAATCAATTAACGTCAAATGCTTCGATTGGAATTGCTTTAAGGCCGCTAATTCAATAACGGCTTCCGCTCTTCCCTCGACTAGAATTGGTGCCACTAGTAAGCTGGTCGGCGTCGATATCCCTAAGCCCGATGTGATTTTCACATGATTATCAGGCAGATTATCCATAAGGAAAATGCGTTTATCAACTGCACATTGTCCCACCAAACCTTCGCCTAGCTGAAAGCTCGCCACCGCGTGGTCCTGTCCGAAGGCTGCATAGCCCGCTATTTTCACATAACTAGTTTGTCCGCCTTCGTTCTGCCGTAAATAAATGACACCGTAGCTAGCGTCTAACATAGGCGCGATCTTATGAATGAACGCTTCACTCAGCGCAGTCACATCGCGAATACCTTGATACAGCGTAGAGACTTCAGTAATACTCGTCTGAATCCAACTTTGCTTCTCCAAGCTTGCTAACAGTTCATTCGTAGCCTCGGCCAAAACGCGAATTTCATCATTCGTTTTCACTTCGATGCGAGAAGCCAGATCCCCCTCTGAAGCCGTAATGTCCCGAATCATCTGGGTGACCTGCCCGATGGTCCTAGTAATCGAATTCGACAGAATCAATGCCACAATAACTGCAATAATGGAAATAAGGCCTAATATCGTATAAAGAACAACCCGCAAATTATAGTTGCTTTGGGCGATTTGCTGGACTCTTTTCGTTGTCAGCTTCTTCTCCGTCACGAGAAAAGAGTCAAACTGTGTGCGAAGTTGGTCCATCAGTTGTTTGCCTGCATTTTGCTTGAAAAATTCATTAAGTCCAGACACATTGTTTTCTTTTTTCATCCGAATGACATTAGCGCCACCCGTATCCAGCCAATCCTCAATCGTATCTTTAATACTCTCGATATTCTGCACTTGTGATGGGTTATCGCTAACGAGCTGATGAACCTTATTATACGTATCTTGCCAGGAACGGTTACCTGCCGTATAGGGTTCTAAATATTGGTCTTCCCCTGTTATGACATAGCCGCGCATACCCGTTTCCATATCCAGCACACTTTTCTGCAGGCTGCTTACCTGATCATGCACTTCAATATCATGCGAAGAAATAAAACTGACTTCCCCCTGGAGTGAAGTCACTCGACTGCTCACGACCATAAGCGCTAACCCCAGACAAATAAGAACGGAGATATAGCCTAGTATAATTTTGGGTTTAATTTTCAATTGGATGGTTGGCAACATGGCGAAAAGCCTCCTAGCACAGTTGGTAGCAAATGTAAGTATACATTCTACTAACCTACTATACCACATTTACCATCTCTCACGTGAAGGTAAGCTTTACAAGTGCTGGGTTAAGACTGACTTCAGCTTCGTTATGGCTCGCTTCTGAATACGGGAGACACTCATTTGAGAAATACCGAGCTGATCAGCAATGTGACGCTGGGAGTGACCTTCCTGATAAATGAGGCCAATCACCGCTCGCTCATCTTCCTTCAAACTATCCATGGCTTCGGCCAGATCCATTCGTCTCTCCAAGTCCTGATAGTCATCCGCGGTTCCTGCAAGCATATCGCCGATCGTTGCTCCCTCCCCTTCACTCGTTAGCGGGGTATCTAGCGACGTGTAGTGGTAATAATCACGCCCTGCAAGGATCTCAATCGTTTCTTCCGCGCTCAGCTCCAGGTAAGCCGCAATCTCATCTACATTCGGAGAACGCTCCAGCTTAACGGTCAGCTCGTCCAGAGCCCGCTGAACTTGCGCACCCTTTTCCTTAATACGCCGAGGAACTTGTATGTACCAGGATTTATCGCGTAAATAATTCTTGAGATGTCCGATAATGCTCTTCATGGCATACCCTTCAAAAGGTACCTCCATCGTGCGGTCATACTGCACAAATAGTTTCAGCAATGCCATCTGACCCACTTGAAAAAGATCTTCATATAGATCTGGACGGCTTCGTGACATCTTACCTACAGCCATCCGAACAATCGGTTCATAGTGCAGGAGAAGTTCCGTTGCCGCCTCTTGGCATCCTGTTTCCCGGTAAATCTTTTTCTTTTCGTAGATATCATATAAAGGATCAGAGGAAGAGGCTGAAGCTCTTCTGTTCATACCATCTCCTCTTTTCTTGTCAGCTGCTTAGTAAGGATAACCTCAGTGCCCTGACCTCCTCGTGCATGCACCTGCACGTCATCCATTAATGCTTGCATCAGAAAGAGGCCTAATCCGCCTACCGTAGCTTCGCTGATTGATTTGTGATGTAAGGTCACTTCTTCAGGTTCTGTTTGCACGTAATGAAAGCTGTTTCCTTCATCCTTCACGGCTATTTTCATATAACCATCACCATGCTCAAACTGAATTTCTACTGTACCTAGTTCACCGTCCCGATATGCATGCAGGATCGCATTGTTGCAAGCCTCAGCAACGGCTACCTTCATATCCTCAATATCTTCAAATGAAAAGCCCGCCTTGGTAGCAACGCCGTATAAAGTTAGTCGAACAATATCTAAATATTCCGCTTGTGCAGGTATGGTCAATCCGATGTATGGGCTCATATGATTTGTTCTTCCCTTTCGCTTATGTCTTGATTTGTTTGTAAACTTCCTTTGTCATCCAAATAACTGGAAACCCCGGTAATTTCGAATAACCGTCTTACCTTCGTTGGAATATGATCGATTTGGAACGAGGCATTCATGGCAGCCCTGACTTTGATGGCAGACACGATTAGCCCGATACCCGTACTATCGATATATTTTAATTCTTTCAAATCTAAAATAAACGCCTCATCTTTTTTTCTTACCACGGTATCCAATACAGCAGCTAGGGAAGGAGCAGCCGAGAGATCGAGCTCCCCGCTTAAATAGATTCTGTTCTCTTCCCCATTAGAATGTTTATAAAACATGAATTTACGTATCGCGTTCATGTGATTACCCCTTTCTATTTCATCGCACCCGTCTGTGGTGATGTTTTTTTACTTTTGATACCATCCCATATATCCAGAGAAATGGCCACGCCTTTGAGGATTGATCGCCATTTATCACTTCGTGATTGGCTCGGTTTAGGCTTCCCCGTCTGCTTGATAGCGGATATGAAGCCCGAAGCTGATTGCTTAAAGGAAGAAGATAGTTCATGAAGTACTTGACCCACATCTTGAACAGAGCCAAACAAATGATTCAGATTCGATAGCTTCATACGCATATCAATCGCAACTTCATTCGTATTGAGCAGCACATCCTTCACTTCCGAGGTGATGTCAGTTATTTCATCTTTCATTTGACCCATGGTTGACGTTATCTCATCAAGAGAATGTTTCAGTGATTTTAAGGTTTGAATCAAATAGAAGACAAGGAACACAAAGGCAATAGCTACGACGATTGCACTTATTTGAAGTAACATGATAATCCCCCCAATTAGCTTGATTACTTCTTCTTTACCCTTGTTGAGGACAAATGAAACACCACATGCGGAACTATTTTTCAATAAGATTTCTCTGTTTCAAACAGCGCCAATCAGGGTATTTTAGTTGTATATACACAATCACAACAATAATTGGAGGGATTCTCATGGCTAACACTACAACAAAAGCAAGTTCATTAACTGACGTGCTCGACAAACAGGTGGCTAACTTCTCAGTACTCTATATGAAGTTACATAATTTTCATTGGTATGTGAAAGGTGAACATTTCTTTACGCTGCATGTAAAATTTGAAGAGTTGTACACGGAGACCACGCTTCATCTTGATACCATCGCTGAGAGAATGCTTTCTCTTCGTGCCATCCCGACTGCTTCCCTGCAGGAGCATCTCAACATGGCTTCCATTAAGGAGGCTAAGCAATCTACAGATGGTAAGGTCATGGTCGAACAGCTCGTTAACGACTTCACGCTGCTGTGCTCAGAGTTGACTGAAGGCATTCAATTGGCTGAGGATCAGAAAGATCAACCTACTGCTGATATGCTGATCACCATTCGATCATCTTTGGAGAAACACAGCTGGATGCTCGCTGCTTATCTTGGCAAATAGGAAGTACAAGAAAACCACGGTTTGGCGGTTACTCCGTCATTCCGTGGTTTTTGCTTTGTAAATATTTAACTAGCGTAACTTCAGTTCCTTCGTCCGATGTAGTCATCTCTACTTCGTCCATCAACGCCTCCATGAGATAAACACCAAGACGATCTGCATTGAGTTCGCTTGGTGTTGTGCCTGTGTAAGGTCCCGTTTGCTGCTCAGAGGCGTAAGCCTCATGGCTTACACCGCTATCTTTTACTGTTACTCGCAGCCAATCATCGCCCAACTCATAGCTGATATCAATATGTCCCGCTTCAGCTCCTGGCTCTGCATGAAGAATCGCCGTTGTACAAGCTTCGGACACGGCTACTTTCATATCTTCGATATCCTCATAAGAGAAACCCAGCTTCGTCGCTGTCCCATATAAGCTGAGCCTGACGATTTCTAAATATTCCGCCGCTGCAGGGATGTGTAAGCGAATGACGTTCATGCGCTGCCTTCGACCCCTTCTTTGAGAAATCCCGAAATGCCCGTCAGGTCAAAAAGCTTTCTAATGCCTGCCGGAATGTCCCGCACAGCGAATGGAGCCTTCAGCTCATCACGAAGCTTCAATGTAGAGACCACAATGCCAATGCCAGTGCTATCGATATAAGTTAACTGCCTCAAATTAAAGATAAGTTCTTTGTCTTCCCGATGAATAACAGCTTCCAGTACTTGACGGAATGCTTGCGCCGCTGCCAAATCTAACTCCCCACGAACATGAAGCTGTATCGTATTCTCCGATTCTTCTTGATCTACCTGGAATTTGTCCGTTGACATGAGCCACACTCCCTATTCGTCATTTCCTAAATAGTAACAAGTCATGCACCTTTATACAAGTTCATCTTGCGATTTGCGCTACGCACGGTACCCTTCGCTAACCAATCCGGTTTGTCCTCTATGACGCCTGCCGGGTACCGCCACCTGAGCAGCGTAATGTCTTCCGATCACCGTTTTCTCCGGGATGACCGTAATGCTAGTATCGCCTAGATTTCCTACAATGGCGCCATCCTTAATGATTGCACCCTCGCCAACGATGGCATTAAGGACTTGTGCATGCTTGCCAATTTGGACACCGGGCATAATCACACTGTTGATTACCCTGCTATGCGCCCCCAAACTCACCCCATCCGACACGACGGAATGACTAACATTACCCTCTATTCGACTGCTGTCACTAATCCAAGCATTATTCACTCTAGCATTGATCCCAACGTAGCCATTGGCCTCGTATCGCTTGGGCGTCATAACAGACCATTGCTCGGATTCCAATTCCAGCTGAGGGGTATATCCCAGTATATCCATGTGCGATTCCCATAGACTAGCCAGGGTACCGACATCCTTCCAATAGCCATCAAACGGGTAAGCGGATAAATGTTCGCCAGCAGCTAACAGCTGAGGGATGATATCATGGCCAAAATCATGGCTTGAGGTCCCATCGGCCGCATCCTGCAATAAGACCTTTTGAAGCATGTCCCAATTAAAAAGATAAACGCCCATAGAAGCCAAATGACTTGCTGGCTTACTAGGCTTTTCCGCAAAATCGGTAATCCGGTGCTCCGCATCCGTGCTGATAATACCGAATCGGCTTGCTTCCTTCATCGGAACAGGCGTAACAGCAATCGTAGCCACAGCGCCTGTTGCTTGATGATGGGCCAGCATGGCTCGGTAGTCCATGTTGTAAATATGATCGCCCGAAAGAATTAACACATAGGCGGGATCGTAAGATTGAATGAACGCTTCGTTCTGATAAATCGCATCAGCCGTACCCAAATAAGCATTAGGTGCGCCCTCTTTTCTTTCCAAAATAGAGAGTCCGCCTTGATCGCTCGCCATTCCCCACGTTTCCCCATTTCCAATATGGGCATGAAGGGCGGCGGGCTTGTACTGCGTCAGTACGCCAACCGTATGGATGCCTGAATGATGACAATTGCTCAAAGAGAAATCAATAATTCGGTATTTTCCGCCAAAATGTACGGCCGGCTTGGCAATATGCTTGGTTAATGGACTCAACCTTGAGCCCTCACCTCCAGCTAATAACATCGCTACACATTCCTGCTTCCTCATCATCATCTCATCCTTTCGTGCGAGATAGGTTCCATTACCTACATCTTCTTACACGCAAAATGTGACATTGAAACAAAAATGCGCAAGTTTACTCCACGAGGGAATATACTTGCGCGTTAGAAGCTTATGGAGCTGTAATCATCACTAGGCACATATCATCCTGCGGGGAACCGCTTTTGGCAGAAGGAACAATACGTTCAATCAGCCCTTCCGGATCATGTGTGGACAGTTCCTTGAGACTGCCCATAATTTCAGCAATACCGTCATGCTCTTCATCCTCAATCCATTCCGTTAAACCATCCGTAAATAGGACAATTTGGGCTTGCTTCTCGTAAGTGGCATGACCTTGGGTAATTTCGATATGATCAAAAAAACCAATCGCACAACAGCCTTCAGTCAGCAACGCCACTTTACCATCCAGCAACGCAACGCCAGCGGGATGTCCCGCGTTCACATAATCGATCGTACGCTTCTCCGTATCAAGAACCATGTAGATCGCCGTAAAATAATAATTAATCAAGCTATCCGTGATATGCAGCTGATTCATTCGCCGATTTAACTCCTGCATAACACGAATCGGCTCGCAAACCCCCGTGATCGTATCCTTCAATGCAGAATAGATGTACATACACACGAGCGAAGAAGAGATGCCATGTCCCATCATATCCAGCAAAATAATGCCATACCGGTGAGGACCTATCGGGTACCACGCATAGAAATCACCCGCAAGTTCAGAAGAAGGCTTATACACAGCTGAAATTTCGATATGATCATTCTTCAGCGGACTGCTAAGCACACTCAATTGAATCTGTTTAGCCAAATCAAGCTCATATTTGATCCGCTTATCTCGCTCTTTGTGCCAATCCTTCTCATATTTCAAGCGAAGCGTAGAACGAATTCGGGCAAGCAGCTCCACCTTGTTGATGGGCTTCATGACGTAGTCCAATGCTCCCGCATCCAGCGCTTCCGCCAGCTTATTCGAATCCCCCATCGCCGTTACGAAAATAATAGGAATATCCTTGAACCGCTCATCGGCTTGCACCGTACGGCACGCTTCGACCCCATCGATCTCCGGCATCATCATATCCATGAGAATGAGGTCAACGGTTACTTCCACCTCGTCGGATACATCCATACCTAACACGTTATAGAGTTCCTTAGCTGAGGAGACGGCAATTAAATCTGCATAACCAGCTTTATTCAAAATCTTTTCAATGATTAATAAATTCGTTGCATTATCATCCACAATCACGATACTCATACGCTAACCCCTTTCGGGTAAATAAGTAAAATAGTAGGCAACGCCAGAATCTACTTCCAATCGTCTATCCTACTATCCTATAACCCTAGCTGAGACAATTCAACCAGACTGGGGGGAATTTTGCAAATAGTTAGAAACTTATCGTGTTCCTGTTTCAACATTTCGCTAGCAGGGTACAAACAAGTAAGAGAGCTCGTTACCTTATACTTGATTAAAAGGAGAGATGACGTATGAATGAAACAGTTGAAACGAATAAAGGCGGATTATGGGTAGGTCTTGTAATTGGCGGTGCCATCGGTGCTGTCTCCTCCTTACTAATAGCTCCTCAAACAGGAGCGAAGCTGCGTAAGAATATCTGGAGTATGTATCGCACATGGCAGGATAAAACAACCGAGATTGCCTCTACCTTATGTTCAAAGACAGATGAGGTTACCTCCAAAATAAGTGATAAAACGGAGGACATCGCATCCAAAATGAGTAATAAAACAGAGGAGATTGCCTCCTCCGTGAGTGATACATCAAAATCGATTGCCGATTATGTCAGCCAAAAAACGGCAGAAATTGTAGATAAAAAAAATTAAGGGAGAGGTTCCAATGGATAAGATTACCCTGCATCGCCAGCTTACGGACCTTGGATTAGAACGAATCGAATACTTGGAGAAATCCGTGTACCGAATTGATATCTATAACGGGGCCACCTCCGTTGCCTATCCGTTAACGTTAAAAACCTTAACCTCTGAACATGGTAACACCACTGTGCACTTCCATGATGCGGATTTCGAAGGGAATACCTTCGTACCGCTTCAAGTTCGCCGGGCTGCTCTAGATAAACTGATAGAACTCGAGCAGCTATGTAACGGCTCAACAGGTAAATCATTGGAAGATGCCAATAACGGGTCCATGGCCCAGGATATCGGTGAGATGAAAAAGCTTGGGAATGAAATGAAACATATGAAAACCAACAGCGAGCTTCTCGAGATTGATCTGATTCCCGATCCAATTCAGTAGAATGACGGCAATTGTAGCCGGGTTGATAGAAGGAGAAAACACCTAATTCCTGATGGGAATTAGGTGTTTTCTTTTGGCTAGCGCCCTATTACCACTCGGCTACCGTGCCATCTTCTTGACGCCAGAGCGGATTTTTCCATTGATGGCCGATAGCCGCCATTTCTCGAACCTTCGCTTCGTTGATTTCAATGCCAAGACCTGGCGCTGTCAGATTTCGGACGAAGCCGGCCTCATATTGAAATACGGCAGGATCTTTCAAATAGTCCAGTAAATCACTGCCCTTGTTATAGTGAATACCTAGGCTTTGCTCTTGGATGAACGCATTGGGCGAGCAGGTATCCAACTGCAGGCACGCTGCCAATGCAATCGGGCCCAGCGGACAGTGCGGTGCAAGCGCAACGTCATAAGCCTCTGCCATGGCGGCGATTTTGCGTGTTTCCAGAATGCCGCCAGCATGGGAAACGTCCGGTTGGATAATGTCGACGTAGCCTTGGGCGAGCAGTTCCTTGAATCCCCAGCGGGTATACATACGCTCCCCGGTTGCAATTGGGCAAGAGGTATAGCGAGCTATCTCCCGCAACGCCTCGTTATTCTCAGGCAATACAGGCTCCTCGATGAACATCGGCCGGAAGGGCTCTAGCTCTTTGACGATGATTTTGGCCATCGACTTGTGTACGCGGCCGTGGAAATCAATCCCGATGCCCACATCTCGCCCTACGGCTTCGCGAACTGCCGCAATACGAGCGATAGCCGCATCCACTTTGCTCAAGGAGTCGATGTAATGCAGCTCCTCTGTCGCATTCATCTTCACAGCAGTGAATCCCGCTTCGACCTGTGTCCTCGCAGCCTGCCCCACATCACTAGGCCTGTCTCCGCCGATCCAGGAATAGACCCGTGTCTGGTCGCGGCAAGCGCCGCCCAGCAAGTCATAAATAGGCGCGTTATAGAACTTGCCTTTAATATCCCAGAGTGCTTGCTCGATGCCCGAGATCGCACTTGTTAGTATCGGTCCGCCCCGGTAAAACCCACCGCGGTACAGCACTTGAAACAGATCTTCAATCCGCATCGGATCCCTGCCGATGATGAGATCGCTCATCTCCGTGACGGCCGCCGCGACAGTATCCGCCTTGCCTTCCACAATGGGCTCGCCCCATCCTGAAATACCTTCATCCGTTTCGATCTTCAGAAATAACCAGCGTGGTGGCACCTTAAACAGTTCCAACTTCGTAATCTTCATCTCAATCGTCCTTTCGCGCCTAGGATGACATGCGGAATCCAGCAATAATCACTCTGATTTTCGCTATGGGGTGGGCATGTTCCTTCTGGGCGAAGGGAGAATTGTCGTATAAGCACGTGTTGAGTGCTTATGGCTGGTAGTGCTTGGGCGAGTGGGAGATAGGACCTCCGTGAGGGCTTATCGCAGATAGATGCAGGGCTTGCGGGAAATAGGACCTCCGTGAGTGCTTATTACAGATAAATGGGGGGGTTGCGGAAAGATAGGACCTCCATGAGGGCTTATTGCAGATAAATGCAGGGCTGCGGGAGATAGGACCTCCGTGAGGGCTTATTACAGACAAATGCGGGGGCTTGCGGGAGATAGGACCATCATGAGTGCTTATTCGCCCCATACTGTCGCCGGTGAGGGTGATCTCTTGGGAATACGCACGCTGCAAGTGCTTATTCCTCTGATTTCGGGAAATTTCGAGCGAATACGCACATGTGGATGGCTTATATGATTCACAGCAGTGAACATGTGTAGGAGTAGGTTTCTCCTCCCTATTACACCATTCCTGTATGAATGTCTGCCTACAATTCGCTCAAATTGCAAAGACACTGACCCGTCAGGTCCCCCTATCCTCACACTGCCACCTACTCAGATCCACGCACTAGCTTCATCTCCATCTCAGGGCGAATCTCCCCATACATGCAAATAAATAGGCAGCAGTCGTCAAGCAACTGCTGCCTACCCTTTATGCCTTCGGATGCACCATATCCGCTGGTTTGACGTACTCGTCGAACTGCTCTGCGGTCAAATGGCCGCTTCGCACCGCTGACTCCTTCAGTGTCAGCCCCTCTTTGTGCGCTTGCTTCGCAATGCTGGCGGCCTTCTCATACCCGATATACGGGTTGAGCGCCGTGACCAGCATGAGCGATTGCTCCAGATTGCGCTGGATCACCGCGCGATTCGGCTCCATTCCCGCGAGGCAATGGTCGTTGAACGAGCGCATGCTATCCGCCAGCAGCCGCACGGACTGCAGGAAGTTGTGTATGATCACGGGCTTGAACACGTTCAGCTCGAAATTGCCTTGGCTAGCGGCGAAGCCGATGGCCGCATCGTTGCCCATCACCTGGCACACGACCATCGTCATCGCTTCGCTCTGCGTCGGGTTGACCTTACCCGGCATAATCGAGCTGCCGGGCTCGTTCTCCGGAATCGTGATTTCGCCGATTCCGCAGCGGGGGCCGCTCGATAGCCAGCGAACATCGTTGGCTATCTTCATCAAGTTCGCCGCCAGCGCCTTCAGCGCGCCGTGGGCGTAAACGATCTGATCATGGCTGGTCAGCGCATGATACTTGTTCTCGGCCGAGACGAAACGTGTGCCCGTCTCGCGGGTTAAGGCTTCGGCGACGCGGGCGCCGAATTCGGGATGCGCGTTCAGCCCCGTGCCGACGGCGGTGCCGCCGATCGCGAGCTCGCGCATCGTGTCGACGGCGTTGCGCACCATATGCGCCGTGTTGTCGAGCATGGCCCACCACCCGCTGATCTCCTGCCCCAGCGTCAGCGGGGTGGCATCCTGCAGGTGGGTGCGGCCGATCTTAACGATGTCGGCGAAGGCCGTCATCTTGGTGTGGAGCGTTGCCTGCAGCAATTCGAGCGCAGGCAGCAGCTCTTGCTCCACCGCGACGACGCCGGCTACGTGCATCGCGGTCGGGAACGTATCGTTCGAGCTCTGCGAACGATTCACGTCATCGTTGGGATGGATGCGCGCAGCGCCCTCCCCGAGCAGTTCATTGCCTCGGTGGGCGACCACCTCGTTGACGTTCATGTTCGACTGCGTCCCGCTGCCCGTCTGCCAGACGACGAGCGGGAACTCGTCGTTCCAGCGGCCTTGCACGATTTCATCGGCGGCCTGCGAGATCGCCTCCGCTTTCTCCGGCGGCAAGCCGCCTAGGTCGCGGTTGACGTGAGCGGCTGCTTTTTTGAGCTGCGCAAAAGCACTAATCAGCCTCGGCGGCATTCGCTCCGTGCCAATTTTAAAATTCTCAAAACTGCGCTGGGTCTGTGCCCCCCATAGCTTATCCACAGGTACTCTGATCTCCCCCATGGTATCGCGCTCCATCCGGTATTCTTGTGTCATACGTTTCCTCCTCTATTGGTCAGCCTTCATCTTCTGATGAATAGTACCCCTACTTGGTCCATTTCAAACTACTAACAAGCAACGCATAGTTTCCCCAAATGTTGGAGCCTTATGAGTCGTGACTGGTTATCTAAGCGAGTGAAGAGCTATAATGAGGAAAATGGACATTTTCACCTAACAACTACAACTTCAGCTATTCTCAGTATGGTCTACTTGTAACTCCCTGACACTACCTGATCTCTCCTAAAACCCAAGTTGTATGTTGTACAACATTATGCTTCGAATATAGCTATATGCGGACGAATGTTGTATTTCTTACAGCATGAATGAGACAGTTTTGGGGTTTCAGGAGAACTTCAGCCATTATTGTTGTACAAGATACAACATTCACTCCCGTTTAATCGTTTGTCTAACGATAATGCTGCATGAAATACAACTTGCAATACGTCCACTGAATGGGTTCAACAATTTGTGAGAATTTTTTAGATCGATTTAGCCTATAAAGGAGAAGGAGACCTACCTTATGGAAACCAAACTGCCGATCATCGTCCGCTCCACAGAGATTGATGTCAATGGTCATGTGAATAATGCCAAATATTTGGAGTACCTCGAATGGGGACGTGAGGAATGGTATGAGGCCTGCGCGCTTTCTTACGAGACATTTGGCGCACTCGGCATTCAAACCGTGACTGTCAATATTAACGTTAATTATAAAAAAGAATGCAAACAAGGCGAGCACTTAACCGTTAGCTGTCGTCCTGAGCGAATTGGCCGATCCAGCTACGTCCTTCAGCAAGAAATTCGTAATGAACAAGGCGACCTCTGTGCGGATGCGCTTGTCACCAGTGTGACAATGGACAGCACTACGCGTACGAGTCGGGAGGCGCCGGAGGCGTTACGGAAGCAATTTGCCTAAGCCGAGTGAGCGCAGCTACAACCTTCCTGGCCCTGCTAAAGTTAATGAAACAGCCAAAGTCACCCGTAATGGATGTCTCTGGCTGTCTTTTCATTTTATAACGATGAACGCTCGCGTTTAAACTTGGCAACTGATTGTTGTTCCAGCTCATCCCAATTAGGCATGGGCAGCATGGCTTGCCGCTTCAAAGGATCGAAAGAGTCCAGCAAAGCCACAATCTCCGCATAGGACCCATCCACCAATTTGGCAAAGGGTAACCGATGATACAATTTCAGTCCGAGATAGACCGCGTATCGGTATTTACGAATCATTTTAGCCTGACCAGCGGGAATTAAGGCATAGCCCAGTTTCTCCAACATGGCAAAACCTTCAACCATCGCAGAGATCGCTTGCTTAAGGTGCTTCTTGTTCTTCGCTACCTTTTTCACATCACCGTTGTTCAGATAGAGAATCGCATTCATTGCGACAATCAGAACGATATGACTCTTCAGCCAAGCGTCCATGTCTGCCTCATAGGTCAATTTATACTTAGCCTGCTTAAAAGCACGTTCCAGCTGAGCCTTAAAAGGTATCTCTCCGTTCAGACTCCCCAGCACCATTTGCCCGCCTCCGCGGATGCAGATCATGCGACCACTAGCCTCTCTAATCCCACCGCTTAACTGAAAACCGAAAGCAACATTTTTGGTACCCTGACTATTTTCTAAAAGAAACCTTTGCATGCCATGCGCATCCGCATTATTGCCAACAAGCACGATATTGCTGCTCTCATTCTCAGCTAGTATCGATAACACGGTCGGGAAATCATTATATTTCATCACCACAAAAATGAGATCGTAGGTATCATCAGGTTGCAGTGCACGAATGACTTTAACCTTATCCACTGTCGTTTTACGCTGAAAATAATGGCGAATAACTAGCCCGTCACGCTCCAGCTGTTCAGCTCGCTTACCTCTCGCTAGCACGGTGACATCGTTATCCCCACGCACGAGCGAATGAGCAAGATAACTGCCTAAAACGCCCGCTCCAAAAACTAATATTCTCATCGTCAAAGCCTCCAGCCTTTTTTGAACATTTGTTGTTTTTCGAACGTTTGTTCAATACAATAAGACTATCAGCGGGTTCGATTGGGATCAATCGCTAATTACCGTCATTTTGTTGATTTTTCAACAACAGGCACACGATTGTCTAAAAAATATAAGGATGGGCGCAGCCATGGACAGAAGAATCAAAAAAAACCAAGAAGCCATTATGAAGGCGTTACTTAGTCTGATGGCGGAGAAAGATTTCAGTAAGATCACCATTAACGAAATCGCGGAGCGTGCTGATGTCAATCGTGGCACCATTTACTCGCATTATATGGACAAATATGATCTCTTAGATGCCTGTATCGAAACACATCTGGATCAACTCATGGCAAGCTGTATGCCCATCGAAGGCGTGGAGTTATTTCCCTCCAAGAACTCGCTGCTTCGTACATTTGAATTAATGGAGAAAAATGCCTCTTTATATACGACTTTGCTGACGAACAAAGGGGTTCCCCCTTTCAGAAATCGTGTGCAAGCCATGCTCGAAAAAGGCATTCAGGAACAAATCACAACCAACCATCACGACCTTGGGCTGCACACAGATGTGTTGGTACAATTTCTGAGTTCAGCCACAGTCGGTGTCATTGAATGGTGGTTTACCCACGCGATGCCCTATTCAGCGGCGGAAATTACGGATCAGTTATGGACGCTTCTTGAGTTAAATCAGATGATTCCTCGAACGTCTCCAGTTCAACCATTGTAAGTACCTGTGGATAACTTCTGGCCAATCGGTGTCGGCAGCCCATCCATGCTCGTCATATTTTTCTTGTGCCAATAATCAAGCAGCCCTTGCTCGCCTTGCTTTTCCGCCCAGTTCTGCAAAGTGTTTCGTTCACCCTCATATGTGTAAAAGGGAACGCTGAAGCCACAGGAGGTTTTCACCTCATGGACGTCGAGAACGATGATCTGCCTGGCCCCAGGCAGCATGTTAAACTTCGGCACCAGCCGCTCCCACTCATGGGACCCTGGCAGTGCAACGCGTCCTTTTCCATATAGCCGAAGAATCATCGGCGGACCTTCGATGGCGATGAACATGACGGTGATGCGGCCATTTTCATCAAGATGTGCACTGGTTTCATTCCCACTCCCCGTAAGGTCGAGGTAAGCCACTTGATTGGTTGATAATACGCGCAGCACATCATGGCCCTTCGGTGAAATATTCACATGTCCATCCGCGGACACGGGCGCTGATCCTACGAAAAAAATATGCTGCTTCGCAATAAAAGCCTCATGCTCCGGTAGTAGTGCTTCGAATGATTTTCCCATTTGGCACACATCCTCTTCCATTTTCTTCTATTATGCGCTTCATCTCTCTATTTGTGAAATACATAATTGACGCACGAATAATAGGAAATACCTATAACTGGATGCAATTTAATTAAATTGCACTATGTATGCATAGTTTTCAATCACCCGAGGGATACTTAGCTAGTTGAAACATAGAGGAGGTGATTGTACCATGTCAACAAACAACAGTAGCGACGACGTAGTAAGTCATGCGATTAATGCGGCTGAGGCGAATGCCGAAGACAGCCAATCGAAGCAACAGGTAGAGGAATTGTCATCCTTGCTTTCCAACGCAACAACAAGCGCTAGCGAAGACGACGAAACCTCCTCACAGGAATAATCTGCTCCAGTCACACAAATCCGAGGCATTCGTTGATGTTTTGCATACGAACCCTCATGAAGAAAAGCTCCCTCCTCGTACATGACGAAGAGAGAGCTTTTTTTATGCGATATCACGCGTTATCCTGTCAGTACGTTGAACCAAACGCCCATCTTTCGAATATGGTGTAGCAAAAACGTAGGGATGATGTGACGAATGAACGACTTGGAATTGCAATTGGAACACCAACCAGTTAGTATACAAACCCATAAGGTGCAGCGCCACAACTTAAATCTGATGTACCCCGAAGTTATCCACCTGAACCCCCCAATGGTCCAGCATACCATCAATACAACGATTGTGAATGCGGTGAACCAGCAGTTGCATGAGCAGGGCTTCCCAAAGAACCCACAGGCGGATGTGACCGCTTATTACGAAATCAAGACGAATGAACGCCGTGTACTTAGTTTATCTTTGATCAATTATACGTTCTCGGGTGGGGCACATGGAATGACGATTCAGAAGTCTTTAACGTTTAGCACGAAAACGGGCAAAAGCTACACGCTCAAGGAACTATTCAAGCCTGGCAGTGATTACGTCGGGAGACTAAGTGCTATGATCCAAGCCGAGATCAAGCGGCGTGATATCCCTTTGTTAGTTGATTTCAAAACCATTCGTCCCGACCAGGACTTCTATATTGCTGACAAATCGCTGGTTATCTATTTTCAACTCTATGAGCTAGCCGCTTATGTGTATGGGTTCCTGTATTTCCCGATTTCGGTGTATGCACTCCAAGACATCGTCGTCGAAGATGGCCCGCTTGGATCCATGATGTACTAAGGCACTCTACAGGCACACGATAATTTGGCGGCTAAAATTCCCCTTATTCACGGTACAGCGTGCCTCTATGCGGAAACCTGCTTCGAGCAAAAAAGGATCGATTTGCTCGGTTGTCACAATCACCGCGCGCCGCGCTAATCGGCGCGCGGTTTGCAGCATTTCCAGCTTCTCGTCATCGGGAAGCTGGGAGCAGAGATTGTAGGGCATGTCCAGGATCAGCGCATCGTAGATGGGCTGTGGACTGCCCGGGGGTTGCGCCTGCGGAGCTTCGCCCGCAGAGGTAAGGGCTTGAGCTTGCGGCGTTGCCTCGCCCGCAGGAGCAGCAGTGCGGGCCTGCGGCGCTGCTTCGCCCGCAGCCATAGGCGGCTTCGCATGCGGGACTAGCGTCCGCATGTCTGCCACTTCGACCACATTCGGCATGCCGAAGTGGTCCAGGTTCACCCGCGCGCCGCGCACGGCTAGCGGGTTCAGGTCATACCCCACGATGTCGATGCCCATCGACATCGCCTCCATCAGCACCGTGCCGATGCCGCAGCACGGGTCAATGACCCGCGTGCCCGCCACCTCGGGCACGGCAATGTTCACCACCGCCCGCGCTACGCGCGTACTGAGGGCGGTGGAGTAGTTCTGTGGCTTGTGCTGATGCTGAAGCCACACGGCTTCGCCGTAGCTGCAGTCGCCGAACAACCATCGGCCACCCAGCTCCGTCACGGCGAACCATTGCTCCGGCCTGCGCATCTCGGCCTTGCCGCGCAGCCCCAGCCCTAGTTCGCGCTCGACGTTCCGCTGGCGGTCATAGCTGACCGCCGTGTCCGTCTCCGCGAACACGACCTTGAACGTTGCGCCGCGCACGGTCAACGTCTCCAATTGCGAGGCCAGTTCCGGCAGACTGCCGGCCTCGTACAACACATCCATCCGCAGCTTGAGAAACGGGCTGCGGCTCGGCTCAACCTTACGCGCGCTGACTACGTAGCGCGCCCCCATCTCTCCCCCGAGCAGCGTGCGCAGCTCCAGCTCACACAACGCTTGTTCATTCTCATGACAAGCAAATACATAAATATGCTTCATCTTTTTATCCCCTGCGTACCTATCAATGTTCCTTACATTCATCTCTTCGTTCCCTACGTCCATCCCCATATTCACCACAATCTCTGCCTCATCCCTATATCCTCAACGCGAAGCAAATTCCTGAATAACCTGCTTCACGAATGTATCCATCGTTTTGCACAAAAACATATCCTTCCGATACACAATCCCCATCGCCTTCTGCGGAACGGGATCCATGATCGGGATGGCACACAGCTTCTGCTCACGCACCTGACCACCCATACTCTCCACATACGATTGCGGCAAAATCGCCCCGCACACGTGGTTTTTGGCCATCTGCAGCAACGACTCCAGTGTCGAAAGTTCCACGATGGGCTTCCAAGCCAAACCAATCTGCGCGCAGCAATCGTCCATCATTTGACGGACATAGAACTTCTGCTGCAGCATAGCAATCGGAATCTCGGTGAGCTCAGCCAGCCGAATCTCCTTCACCTGATCCTGCGCCAACGGATGCCCCTTGGAAACGACAAGCTGCAGCTTCTCCTCATACAAAGGAATGCACCGCAACTGCTCGTCCTCCTCCGGCATAAAAACAACCCCCACATCCAGCTGATTGTTCAATAGCTTCTCCTTGGTTTCTTCGGTTGCTAGCTCCATCACGGATAGCTCGATTTTGGGGTACTTCGCGTGAAACGCCATGATCGTCGCCGTCAGCAAATGATTGCCTGAACAGCCGATCCGCAATCGCCCGCGCTGCATTCCTTGGAGCTCATTCATCGCCATTTGCGCCTGCTCCAGCTCATGAAAAATATTACGACTATGCTTGCGCAGAATCTCGCCCGCTTCTGTTACATAAATCTTTTTGCCTATACGCTGAAAAAGTGGTGAACCCACCCGATCCTCCAACAGTCGGATCTGTTGACTGAGCGTAGGCTGGCTAATGCCCAGCTTCTCCGCGGCATGGGTGAAGTGCAGCTCCTCACACACCGCTTGAAAATACACCAACAACCGATAATCCACCCCATAACCCCCGATCATAGCTATTAACTATGATAGTAATTGATAAATCGCAATTGATCAATGATTGCAAATTTTCTATAGTTAAGGATAAATCGTTTTTACGGAACCATCCACATGAAAGGTGGCACATCGCATGTACGGAAACATTCGAGTTGAACTTAATCACAACGGCAAGACGATGCCAAACTTAGAAGAGAATCTTGGCTTTGGGAAACATTTTACAGCGCATATGTTTATGATGGATTACGAAGAAGGAACTGGCTGGCACGATCCGCGCATCATTCCTTACGGCCCGATTTCGCATGATCCCGCAGCGATGGTCTTCCATTACGGTCAAGCGGTTTTCGAGGGCATGAAGGCTTTCCGCACGGAGAGTGACGAAGTCGTGTTATTCCGTCCTGATCAAAATGCCAAACGTTTAAATCGCTCGAGTGAACGTCTCAGTATCCCTCAAATAGATGAAGAATTCGTCGTAGCTGCAATTCAGCAGCTTGTTCGTATCGATGCCGCATGGGTACCGAAGAAAAAGGGTTCTTCCTTGTACATCCGTCCGTTTGTCATTGCAACTGAAGCCATTCTAGGTGTACGCCCAGCTATGCAGTATTCCTTTATTATCATTATGTCGCCTGTAGATGCTTACTATGAGGAAGGTCTGCAGCCAGTTAACATTCTTGTAGAAAGCTATTTTTCTCGGTCCGTGCGAGGTGGAACTGGTGACGCCAAAGCAGCTGGCAATTACGCGGGCAGCCTGAAGGCGCAGACCCTAGCCAAAGAGCATAACTGCGCACAAGTCCTCTGGCTTGACGCCATCGAGAAGAAATACTTGGAAGAAGTCGGGAGTATGAACGTCTTTTTCAAAATCAACGGAGAAGTTGTCACGCCTAGCCTCAGCGGCAGCATTTTAGAGGGAATTACACGCGGCAGTATTATCCACCTGCTCAAAGATTGGGGCATTCCCGTGACAGAGCGCAAGATCTCTATCGACGATATCGTTGAGGCCCACGCGAATGGGTCGCTGGAAGAGGCTTTTGGTACGGGTACCGCAGCGGTCGTATCGCCGATCGGCAGCTTACTGTGGAACGGCACACCGATGGTCATTAACCAAGGGAAGACAGGTGAGCTAGTCGAGAAGCTTTATGCGACGATCACAGGGATTCAAAGCGGGAAGCTGCCAGACACCTATGGCTGGTTACTAAAGGTATAAAGCGCTTTAAGCCTACATCGTAGAGCGATTCGTACGCATAGACATAACGAAAGACACCCTTAGAGGTGTCTTTTTTGTTGTTCAGACCACTCACGCATTAAGCACTCCCAGCTTGCTTATGCACCTAGGAATCGCGATATTTCACTCGATAAGACCATCGCGAGTGCTTATTGGTCGCATCAGGTTCCTCTTTCCGCGCACACTCATGCAGCAGGCACCTTTTTTCCATGTGGAAGCCCAGCCCTTATTCACTACAACCCATCTAGCTACTTTTGAACCCGTCCACCCTCATCTTGCGCCTTCCCCTGCTCCTCCACAATATGACCGTCAATGTCGATAATGTCCTTGCTCTTCACGGCATCTTCCCCGAGGAAATCCCGCAGCTTATTCTTCGCTTTGCGTCTAACCTCATCATCGAGACTCTTGGACACAGCGGCAAGCGCGAAACCTAGCGCACTAAGATCATCCACATAGCCAATAACAGGCAGCAAATCAGGAATAATATCCAGCGGCAGAATGAGGTACCCCAGCGCACCGTAGATTTGAACCTTCGCGCGGAGCGGTGTTTTAGGACTCTCCAATGCGTAAAAAAGCAGTAATCCCGTGTAAATGACCTTACTGCCGGCCTTTTTGGCACCTTTTTTCAACTTGCCCCAGAAGCCGTCAATTGAGAAATATTTTTCATATTTGGATGAGTTCATTTGGCAACACTCCATTCGTTAGGCCTTCACCTTGTATATACCCACTATTTTACACCTATCCCACGTAGGAAGTCTCGGTTTCTCCTGCCCCTTATAGTTATGCTCTAATTGATTATAGATAATCGCATCTGGCAACAATGGTGAGAAAACCTCTATCCACGGCTATTCATGGATACGACCGCGCTAGAGGTACCTATTATCGCCGATTAGAAGATGATTGCGGGAATTACAAACTCATCCTTTCTACTACGGCAAAAAAATGGAGGTTGATGATTGTGGCAGAAATTAAAGTACTCGATAATGGTCCCCTACTCGTAAGTGGTGCTACGTTATTGGATGGAGAAGGCGACACAATGGAAACCAAAGAACAAATCTATCTGTGTCGTTGCGGGCTTTCCGCTAATAAACCGTATTGCAACGGTGCTCACAAAGGGCAGTTTGAAAGTCAGGTTCGTGACTAGTCACACTTGACCACGACACAACAATAACTAAAAAGGGTTGTTCCCAAGCAGATTAATCTCCTTGTGGAACAGCTCTTTTTTCCTATGCAACGCGAGCTCTTATAAATTTTACCCAAGTCCATCCAAACAATGTCCCTATGCAAGCCGCCTCCCATCCTGTATGTTGTTGAAATCAACATCTTGCAGCATGAAACGAGGCATTCCTATGCATTCCATCCTGACGAAACTCAAGGCCATTCGACTCCCCTTCTGGGTCATGTTTATGAACACCTTCAGCATGGCTGTTGGCTTTTATATGATGATTCCCCTACTTGCTTCTCATCTATTGAACGACCTTATGCTGACGGTCACGCTAGTTGGCCTCATCTCTGCAATTCGCAGCTTCAGTCAACAGGGGCTTTCTGTACTTTGCGGTACTTTGGCTGACAAAATCGGTTATAAACGCACGATTCTCATCGGTTTATGCATCCGCACGTTCGGTTTCGGCCTGTTCGGCTTCGTAGACAGCACGCCTGGCTTAATTGCCGCATGTTTCTTCTCCGGGTTAGGCGGTTCCCTGTTCAATCCAGCAAGCTATGCCTACTATGCGGCACTTTCCACAGCAAATAACCGCATCACAATTTATGCGATACGGGAAATGCTGAGCAATATGGGCTTCGTCATCGGTCCCGTCTTAGGGGCACTGCTCATGCACTTTCATTTTACATACGTGAGCTTAGCGGCTGCGCTAATTTTCGCGTTTGCCTTTTTCTTCAGTCTCTTCTTCTTGCCTGCCATCCAAAGCGAGCCATCTCGCGCTGCCTATACAGGCATCTGGTCACAAATGAAAACGGTATTGAGCAATCGCCCTTTCCGACGTTTTATGGTGTTCACGATGGTTTCTTGGTCGCTCGTCACGCAGTTATATATCGCCGTTCCATTTCGGATGACCCAAATGGCCACTGATGCCAATATCGGGCTTATTTATAGCTGTGGAGCCGTAGTGATGGTCTTGCTTCAAGTCCCCTTATCTAAATTTGGACACGCCAAGCTGAAGCCCTATAGCGTTATGTCACTTGGTACAGTGCTGCTAGCAGCTGGCTTATTTACGATTGGGCTCACGAGTGCCATGCCAGGCGTTTATCTCGGCGTCATCACCTTCATGATTGGGCAAGTTTTTCTACAGCCGATGATGAATACCATGGTTTCCGACTATGCAGGGAATGAACCGATCGCGAGCTATTTTGGTTTCAACAGCTTTGCATTATCTATCGGAGCCATCATAGGGAACGTAGGAGGCGGTTATCTGTATGATCTTGGGGATTCACTGGGGTGGCAGGCGCTTCCTTGGTCTTGTTTCCTTGTCTTCGGACTGTTGAATATGGCTTGGATGTTAAAAGAACAAGGAAACCGCAGACGCTCAATCCGCAGCCCCTCCTGAGGTAGGATTCGAGGTCGTATTCGGTGTAGTGCCAGTCAGTCTTTCTCGGGTATCTGTCTCCTGGCCTTCCAGCCTTTTCACGAAAGTGGCTCGCCAACTCACAGACAGTTCCTGCACCTCAAGCAGCTTGCGAATACCTGCCACGTTATCTTTCTCTTGATGCATAATCCGGTTGGCGTAAGCAACAGTGATACCATGAGGATGGCGTAATACCCGCTTCAAGATATCGGTTTTCGCTACATGCCCTTCCTGTACAACACGGAAATAAAAGCCGGTATACCCCGACTCTTGTACCTTAAGCGGCATGTCCGGCCTGTCGTACTTCACGGATAATTTAAAACAGGGCTGTCGGGGTTGACTTACTTCCACGATGGCTTCCCCCAGCTCAAATTGATCCCCGATACACACCTCCGTTTCCACCAGGCCACGAATCGTTAAATTCTCGCCAAATGCACCATAGACCATCGGTTGCTTCAATTCATTCACCCAATACGCATAGTGTTCAAAAGGGTACACACACACGGCCTTCTCCCGGCCGCCATGATGAACGAGATCCGCTTGTCCGTCTCCTTCAAAGTTTTCCCACGACAAGAATAAGGCGGCATCCGTGGATTGTTTGTTAATGCCAGTGACAACTTCTTTATTTTTATATGGGACCAGCTGGGGCTTCCCGATATTGATCGAGAGAATTTCGATAGGATTCAAGAACATTACCTCCTGCAATCGTTATAATTCTGATATGATTCAGTTTATAATGATAGGTAAAACCTATCATTTGGCTTTGAGAGTCCATGTCCGGCAACCAAGGAGGCCATCCATCGATGGAGCTAAAACAATTAGAGTATTTCATGGCTGTCTGCCGTGAACTGCATTTTACCCGTGCGGCTGAGAAATTGGGCATCGCTCAACCCTCGCTGAGCCAGCAAATTCGTTTGCTCGAGCACGAAATCGGGACGCCTTTATTTGATCGCATCGGCAAACGCACCGTCATTACTGAGGCTGGCCGAACCTTACAACACCATGGTTTCAATGTGTTCCATGAGCTATCCCAAGCACGTGCCGCGATCAGTGAGCTCCAGGGCTTACAACGAGGAACGTTAAAAATCGGGGCGCTCCTCACCGTTGTAAACTATTTACTTCCGCCTACCGTTATTGAATTTCATCGCACCTACCCTAATGTCGAACTTTCCGTTCTCGGCCTGCGGACAGGGGATATCTACGAGGGACTTCTGCAAAACGAACTCGACCTTGGCATCGTGTATATGCCGATGATGCATGACGACTTAGAAACGATCCCGTTATATACGGATAGTCTAATCCTTGCCGCGCCAATCGATCATCCGCTTGCGATGGAGCCCTATGTCTCGCTTGCTATTTTAAAAGAAACGCCATCCGTCTTATTGCCAAGCAGCTATTTCATCCGCCAATTCCTCAATGAGAAGTGCCGTGAGCTTGATTTCACCGTTCACCCCGTCATGGAAATGACCACGCTCGAATCGATTATCCAAATGGTTCGCAAAGGCGTCGGTGTCACCGTGCTGCCGAAGGCTTATCTCGACTATATCGACCATCCGCACATTCGTGCGATACCCATTCACGATCCCGTGCTCACGACACAAATTGGCATCGTTTACCGCAAAAACAAATACTTATGCGCGGCCAGCCGCGTCTTCATGGAACAATTAGTTAGTGCTTGCATGAAGTGAGAACTGTGAGGTAAGCTCCTTCACTTTACGGCGTACCTGGTCTTGAATCGTTGCCTGATATGGGTTACACAATGTGAGCGCAATGAGCTGGGCAATCTTCTTCATTTCTGCAGGGCCCATGCCTCTGGTAGTGACCGCAGGTGTGCCCAGCCGTATACCACTCGTGACCAGCGGGCTTGCGGTGTCAAAAGGTATCGCATTTTTGTTAACGGTTATGCCGACCTCATCCAGCAGGTGTTGAGCATCCTTCCCTGTAAGATGGATACTGCGCAGGTCAATGAGGATTAGATGATTGTCCGTTCCACCCGTGACAACATGCAGCCCCTCTGCCATTAAAGCTTCCGCTAAGGTGCTGGCATTCTGAAGGACACGCTTCATATACTGCGCAAATGCCGGGTCTGCCGCTTCTCCGAACGCGACCGCCTTAGCGGCAATCGTATGCATGAACGGCCCACCTTGCGTAGTCGGAAAGACGGCTTTATCAATCGCCTGAGCCCACGACTTCTTGCATAGGATCACTCCGCCTCTGGGACCGCGCAGTGTTTTGTGCGTGGTCGTCGTCACAAAATGCGCATGCGGCACTGGGTTCGGATGCAAGCCAGCAGCCACAATCCCCGCGATATGTGCCATATCTACGAGGAACAGCGCCCCTACTTCTTCGGCGATCTGTGCGAAAGGCGCGAATTCGATCGTGCGCGGATACGCGCTAGCCCCGACCACAATCATGCGCGGCTTATGCTTGTGCGCCAATTTGCGTACCTCATCATAATCGATGCGGAAGGTCTGATCATTCACGCCATAGGGGATGAAATTGTACAATTGACCCGATGCATTGACCGAACTGCCGTGCGTCAAATGTCCTCCATGTGCGAGATTCATCCCTAAGATCGTATCTCCCAACTTTACAGAGGCAAAATAGACCGCCATGTTAGCTTGAGCACCCGAGTGGGGCTGCACGTTCACGTGCTCTGCACCGAAAATCTCCTTTATTCTTTGAATCGCCAGCTCTTCCACCGCATCCACGTGTTCACAGCCGCCGTAATACCTTTTACCCGGGTAGCCTTCCGCGTATTTGTTCGTTAAGACCGTCCCCATCGCTTCCATTACAGCCCCGCTCACAAAATTCTCGGATGCGATCAGCTCAATTTTATCGTGTTGCCTGTGAAACTCTTGCTGGATGGCTGAAGCAATTGCAGGGTCCTGTTTCAGTAAATGTTCCATACCATGATCCTCCCGGTAGTGATTAGTCCTAAGATGCTAATCCTTTTGGGGTTCAGTATAGAGCCAGAACAACGATTCTTCAATTCAATAATCTAACTAGTAATGATAGGTTTTTCCTATGATTTCCCTGTGAGCTGCCCGATTTTCTAAAGAATATCGGATTCCTCAGGCAGCAGCTTCATCGTTTACTCGTTCGTCTTCAAGATCTGATAGCTTACACTCAGCACGCCGTTCTTAAAGCTTTGAGAGTCGATGAGTTTGAGGTTTGCCGGCTGCTCGATACCCTCAAATAACCGTGTCCCTGATCCCGCTACAACGGGGCAAATGTTCAGTATCAGCTCATCTAACAGTCCCTCGCGCAGCAAGGATCTTACTAACGCCGGGCTGCCAGGAACCTGAATATTCTTGCCTGGTTGTTGTTTCAGCTTCCTAATTTCATCTGCAAAATGACCTCTTACCAGCGTAGCTGGCTGCCACTCCAGCGTATCGAGTGTCGTAGAAACTACATATTTCGGCGAGTGGTTTAAAAATTTCGCCATCGGCACATCACTGCCTTGGTGCTGCCAAAACTGCGCCAAAAACTGATACGTTTGCGGCCCCACGAGCACAGCATCCGCCTTCGCCACACCTTCGGCGATGCGGTCCATGATTTCGGCATTGCCCCATTTCTTGGGCGAGTTCTCCGGTGAATCAATCACGCCATCTAGGGAGATGAAGAGTCCTGCTACGATTTTTCGCATCACATCGTGCTCCTTCTGATTATCGATTAGGTTCGTCGTACCCTTTTCCTTGTACTTCCAAAAGCAGTATGATGGAGCTGTAAACGTGAATCCTGGGAGGCGATTATCCTGTCGAGCACTACCCCTTCGATAAACCGAAAAGGCATCAATTACGATATTGGAACATTTACGAGAGGCAAAATTGCCTCATCCCGCGATGTGTTCGATCCAGCGATTATTCAGCGGGAAATGAGCATCATCAAGTACGATCTGCATTGCACGGCAGTCCGGATTTCCGGTCAAGATATAGAACGACTTACGCTAGCCGCTGAATTTGCCCTTCAAGTCGGGTTAGAAGTATGGTTGTCCCCCGCTTACATAGATGCGACGGAGGAAGAAACGTTAACTTACTTCATTCAGTGTGCGAAGGCAGCAGAGGTGTTGCGACTACAATTCCCACATATCTTATTCGTCGTGGGATGCGAGTTATCTTTTTTTATGAAAGGCCTAATTGATGGAGCAACATCCTTTGACCGCATTCAAACGATGATGAAACCTTGGCGCCTGCTGTTCAGTACGGTCAAGAGGGGCTCTTTCCACAAACGATTAAATGCCTTCCTTGGCAGGGCAACATCCGCGGTGCGAGCGCATTTCCACGGGCAGCTAACGTACGCATCGGGCTCCTGGGAAAATGTGAATTGGGATCACTTCGACATCATTGGCATCGATTACTACCGCGAGAAATTCAACAAACGCTTCTATCGGGAGAAGCTTCGCAAATATATGTCACACGACAAGCCTGTTGTCGTAACGGAGTTCGGCAGCTGCACCTATCAGGGGGCCGCCGATAAGGGAGGCTACGGTTGGGCGATCGTTGACCGAAGCGCAACACCTCCTCAGCTAAAAAGCGCTGTGATTCGAGATGAGGAGGAGCAGGTCACGTATATGCGAGAGCTATTTGATATTTTCGCGGAGGAGAAGGTCGATGGCGCTTTCTGGTTTACCTTTGTGATGGCCACCTATCCGCATGACGACAACCCTTTATACAATCTGGACACAGCCAGCTACAGTGTAGTTCAAAGCTATTCAAATCAAAACGGGAAGACCTATCCCGATATGCCTTGGGAACCCAAAAAATCGTTCTATGCGTTAGCTGAGTATTACGGGAAATCATTCCCCTAAATTGACTGAACCAGCTCCCTGCTGATCCCTCAGTGTTTGGTGTGCAAGAAGAACTCCTTTGTCATTCCGAGCTTCCAGTTCAAAAGGAACCTTCGTTCCCCAAGGCAGTCGCACGAGCCAAATCGTATGCTCCGCGTCTATTGTAACCAGATCAGCGATATAATTCCCTGCCTCAGCACCATGAGTTTGGACACGAATGTCCGCTACCGCTGCGTCCTGCACACGGCCAAATACCAGAGTAAACGGCATCGAAGGTTTCTTAACGCTCGGAAATATCATAAAATCTAGGGCAGTCTTGGGGGTGTCTGACGGTTGGCTAGTCTGGCTAGCACCAATTGAATATCCCCCGCCTCCCGCCCATTTCCAGCCGAGCCATACTTTATGAGCGTACTCAGCTTGGAGATTGCTTCCTGTGGCTTGAGGCTGCTGAGTGAAGAGCAGCATGCCGCCTTCTACAGGCTCTCTGTGGATAACTTGCCTAGCTGGCTGATGCCGAAACTTGCTGATGGCCTCCTCTGGTGTTTCGCCTAGCGGGGTACGGATGGTTTCTTGCATCCCCATCGCTCGTGACAGCCTCCAATCCGCAATCCCGCCCGGTTTATCGTTCATATAGACAATGCCGTACAGCAGAATAACACCCGCGAGCAACGATCCGATGATGTAAAACGCACGCTTTTTGCGGTACATGCTCATCAGCATCCCCTCCCTTACTGTATAGGCTAACCTTACATATATTTGGATAATATACCCAATGGTACCACATAGCTAGATAAAATTCAGGTCATCTTTGACCGAGAGAAGCTCTTGAATCGTACTTGAATCGCTCTAGATCGTTCTTAGATCGTTCTTAGACCTCTCTTAGACCTCTCTTGGACCTCTCTTGGACCTCTCTTGGACCTCTCTTGGACCTCTCTTGGACCTCTCTTGGACCTCTCTTGGACCTCTCTTGGACCTCTCTTGGACCTCTCTTGGACCTCTCTTGGACCTCTCTTGGACCTCTCTTGGACCTCTCTTGGACCTCTCTTGGACCTCTCTTGGACCTCTCTTGGACCTCTCTTGGACCTCTCTTGGACCTCTCTTGGACCTCTCTTGGACCTCTCTTGGACCTCTCTTGGACCTCTCTTGGACCTCTCTTGGACCTCTCTTGGACCTCTCTTGGACCTCTCTTGGACCTCTCTTGGACCTCTCTTGGACCTCTCTTGGACCTCTCTTGGACCTCTCTTGGACCTCTCTTGGACCTCTCTTGGACCTCTCTTGGACCTCTCTTGGACCTCTCTTGGACCTCTCTTGGACCTCTCTTGGACCTCTCTTGGACCTCTCTTGGACCTCTCTTGGACCTCTCTTGGACCTCTCTTGGACCTCTCTTGGACCTCTCTTGGACCTCTCTTGGACCTCTCTTGGACCTCTCTTGGACCTCTCTTGGACCTCTCTTGGACCTCTCTTGGACCTCTCTTGGACCTCTCTTGGACCTCTCTTGGACCTCTCTTGGACCTCTCTTGGACCTCTCTTGGACCTCTCTTGGACCTCTCTTGGACCTCTCTTGGACCTCTCTTGGACCTCTCTTGGACCTCTCTTGGACCTCTCTTGGACCTCTCTTGGACCTCTCTTGGACCTCTCTTGGACCTCTCTTGGACCTCTCTTGGACCTCTCTTGGACCTCTCTTGGACCTCTCTTGGACCTCTCTTGGACCTCTCTTGGACCTCTCTTGGACCTCTCTTGGACCTCTCTTGGACCTCTCTTGGACCTCTCTTGGACCTCTCTTGGACCTCTCTTGGACCTCTCTTGGACCTCTCTTGGATCGTTCCTGGATCGTTCTTGGATCCCCCACCTCGGTTCCCATTGGATTTATACAATGTTTTCACTATATGTAGCGTCAAAAAACCAATTCTATTGGATTATTCCACCCGAGCAGCTCAAAATTGGTCAAAAAAGGCCTTCTGTGGCGGCTTGGACTGGATTTGTCCAGTTAAATCAAGAATTTCGCCTTGTAAAACAATTTCCCACTGGACTTATCCAGTGGGAATGGAATCTGCACAGGTGGAGCAAGCTCCGCATCAAAAAAAACAGGCCGCCCACGGCGCCTGTTTTCTTCATTTCGGGTAACTCCTTACTCCTCAATTCCTGAGAACGAAGCAACGACCTCTTCGATGTAAATGTGCTGCTCCCCGATGTAATAATTCGCAACATCATCCTTCAGTTCCTGAACTCTGGGGTCGCTGACGAAAGCCTCCAACGCTTCTTTCGTTTCAAAATACAAATTGAAAATGTACGAGTACGCAGGCAGAGTGCCGTCTGCTGAAGAGAGAACCTTTTTGACCTCATACTTAGCTGCACCCATCTCAAGGACGGTCTTCCGGGACAGCACGGCCACATGCTTGTTCAAATAATAATCCTCATCCAAGGGGATGCTTTGTTTGTAATAAAACGTTAATACCAGCACGTCGTGATCAACTCCTTTATTGGCTATATGAGCATCATAAACGATGACACTAGCGGTAGAGTCAACCGAAAAAAACCTCTCACCTTCGCGCTCAAATTTCTATATTTGCCTCTTGCGCTCTATATCACGCGGTGATATACTCATCCCATGATATATCACGACGTGATACAACGAACTGTGATACAACACTCATTGATATAAGAAAAAGGTGCTTCTATGGATAGTGAAAAGCTTTATCGTCAGTACTTGCCGATGTCTGAAACGGCCTATTATATTTTACTTTCCCTGACTGAAACTCGGCACGGATATGGGATCATCCAGTTTGTTGATGAGTTGACCAAAGGCCGGATTCACTTGGGCCCTGGTACAATTTATGGCAGCTTATCACGCATGGAGAAGGATCGCTTGATTCAAGCGGTTGCTGAAGAAGAGCGTCGCAAGCTGTATCGCATTACCCCCTCGGGCAAGGAACTGCTCAAGCTTGAGATTGCCCGAATTACGGAGCTTTATGACAATGCAAAGAAAGTCGAGGGATTTCTACATGATTGAAACCAAAAAAGTGTTCAAGTGGTGGGACGGTTCACAATCCGAGAAGATTTCCACATGGCTGGAGGAAATGGAAGCGCAGGGCTGGCATGTCGTTAGCGTCAGGAAGAATGCCTTGCAATTTCACTTTGAGAAAGGCGCCCCGCGTAAAATCAGCTATTGCGTTGATTACCAAATGAAGGCGGATGCTAATTATACTGGTATTTTTGCAGATGCGGGTTGGGAATCCATCTATAGCAGTGCAGGTTGGTACATCTGGAGACAGCCGTATACCGACACGAAGCCCGAAATTTTCACCGATATCGATTCCATCATTGATCGGAATAAACGGCTCATGGGCGTATTTATCGCGGTTACTTGTGCGCAAATACCCATACTCTCAGTGAATTTGCGCAATCATATTCATATCTTCCTTCCACTTCTGATTATCTATATTCCGCTTTTCGCCCTGCTTGTGGCTTGTATATACCGATTGCATGCCTCCAATAAAAAGCTCCAAGCCAAAAAGGACATTCTCTGAGCCGCTAGCCGGCTAATCGAATGTCCCCTCTATGATTGCTATTTTCAACCTATAGCTCCATGCTTCCTTAACAAGTCAGTCACCACAGTATGTCCCTGCTCATTAGCTATCTCAATCGCATAGCTGCCGTCATCCGTCTTCTCATTCACGTCCGCCCCATAGTCGAGCAACAGCTCAATGATTGGCGTACTATCCGTATGGAAAGCGGCGACATGCAAGCTTGTTTGCCCGTTGCTATCTCGGATCGTCGTTTTGGCACCACGCTCAAGCAAGAGTTGAATCACCTCTACGCTCCGCTCACCAGCAATTGCCGCATGCAAGGCTGTATTCGATGGGATATAGCTAACCCTAGAATGCGATACAGCATTCACATCGGCACCATTTTCCAGAAGAAGCTTCACCACGCCGCTCTGACCAAAATGTGCCGCAAAACCCAGAAGCGTCAGTCCGTCACTATTCTCCGCATTGGCGAGCGTAAGATCGATCTCTAGCAGCGCCTTTACCCGCCCTGTGTCGCCAGTACGCGCAGCTGTGAAGATGTCATTGATCATGTAAAGATGGCCTCCTTTAAAATGGAATGCTAGATCAATTCGGCAATCATCCAGAAATTACCTTTAAGGACATTATTTCTTCTTCGCTTACGCATGGCTTGAGTTCGTCTCCTTTGCAACTAATTAGAGCTTGAACTTACCTACCGCTTGCTGAAGCCTATTCGACATACTGTATAGGTCATTCGCGAAAGCGGCAACTTCTTGCAATGCGGCAAGCTGCTCTTCGGCGCTGCCTGCTACATGCTGCGCAGCAGAAGAGGATTGCCGTGCAATGTTAGCCGATTCGATGACCGAAGCCGTCACTTGTTCCGATCCAGCGGACATCTCTTCAGCCACGGCCGAAACATCACGGATCTGATCGGCCACCTGATCGATCGCCTGCAGGATCAATTGAAACGCCTCGCCGGCCTCATGCACAACGACGATCCCTGTATGAACCTCTCGGGTCCCCTCGTCCATCGCATCGACGGCCAGCTGGGTCCCCTGCTGAATTTGTTGAATCACTTCGATAATCTGATTCGCAGAACTGCCCGATTGTTCAGCAAGCTTCCGCACTTCCCCGGCAACGACAGCGAAGCCGCGACCGTGTTCTCCGGCACGAGCTGCTTCAATCGCGGCATTGAGCGCAAGCAGATTCGTCTGTGTGGCAATATTGGAGATAACACTTACAAGATTACCGATTTCTAGGGATTGCTTGTCGAGCATCTGCACGATAGAGGCAGTACGATCGACTGTGGCGCGAATGGATTCCATCTGACGAATAACTTGCTGCAGGGATACGTTGCCATTCTTTGCTTTCTCAGAAGCTTCAATGGAAACTTCCGACACCGTTGTAGATGTTTCTGCTATTCGTTGTATACCTACAGACATTTCCTCCATGGCGCGTGCACTTTCATTGGAAGATAGGCCCTGAGCTTCAGCCCCTCGTGCTACTTCGTTGATAGAAACAGCGATTTCGTTCGAAGCGGCAGAGGTTTCTTCTGCGCTTGCCGAAAGCTGCTTAGAGGAAATGGCCACATCCTGTGAGCTTTCATTGACCTCCCGAATTAGTTCCTGCAAATTCTGGAGCATTCGACTAAAGCTATCGGTTAACTTGCCGATTTCATCCTTACTACGGCTCTTAATCGTGCGTGTTAAATCTCCCCCAGCAATGCTCTGTGCTGCATTCATCAACACATTGATAGGCCCAATGATCATTCTGCTAAGCAGCAGTGCAATACCTATGCCAAGCAAAATATCGATGATGCAGGATATCACCAGTGTCGTATTGACGGATTTAACTTGCTCAGTCAAATAATCCGTGGATTCCTTGGATTCTTGATTGATGCTGGTAATATATTGATCGGCCACGGTATAAATAGTTTCTTTGAATCCGTCCGTTTGATCATCTGCCTTCTTATTCTCATCGCGAAGCTGCGCGACCGTCAGTTTGCTGTTTTTGTTATTTATCTCCACGACCAGGTCAAAAGATTTAATGAAACCCTCGCTTGCGGTTCGCAAGCTTGCAGCCAACTCTTTCTCCTTCGGGGTGTCTGCTTTTTGGGTAATTAAATCCATGTACTGGTTGAATTTGACTGCGTTTTCCTTATACGCTTTAGCCGCTTCATCACTTTGATTGATAATGACATCTGCTTGGTTGCTGTACAGTATACCTACGTAATTCTTAAGCTCGTAGGCTGCCTTTGCTTCCACATTTCGTTCCGTTTCCTGATCCAATGCGCTTTGGACTCCATTTAATTTAAAGTAATTGTTCACTGCACCACTCGTAAATAATAAAATGACCAAGAGCATACCGGAGAGAAGCTTCGTTCTTAATGACCAATTTTTAACCATAATAAGACCCCTTCTTTCTTCCTAGTTTGGAATCCTTACTGCTAGGCGACAGATATCCTTATATATCGACAAATACTGTCAAAAAAATAAGGGGCTATGTCAACTTGCATGACATCATATTTGGGCTGATGGTGTTCTACTGGACACCCTAGACGTCAAAAAGGCTACTCCCGAAAGAGTAGCCCCATCACTGCAAATAAACCAAAAGCTATTAACATTAAGCCTGACATGCGGTTGATCCACAGGAACGCTGTTCCTTGGATGCGATCACGAAATATCCCAATCACTAGACTAAGTAGAAACCACCATAAGGCTGAGCCAGTGAATACACCGATTACGAGTGCAATCGCAGGCGTGAAGCCTGCATCTCCACTCCCGCCTAAACCGAGACCTGCAAAAGCGCCGACGAATGACATGATCGTCATCGGATTCGTAATCGTAAGCAGCAGCGTTGACGCATACGATTTGAACAACGTGTCTCCTGTTGCTTTCGCCGCGTGAGCCGCAGGCTTGGAGCGGAAGGTTTGCACCCCCAAGTAAATGAGAAACAGACCACCGACCAGCTGCAGAATCACCTTTTGATCCAACAGAAAGCTCGTTATTAACGTTAAACCGAAACCTGCAATAAACCCATAAATCGCATCTGCTGTAGCCGCTCCAAGCCCTGACAGAAAGCCGTGCAAACGACCCAACGTCAGCGTCCGGCGCATACATAAGATCCCGATGGGCCCCACAGGCGCTGCGATTGAAAAGCCAAGTAGGAGCCCTTTTAACAACGGGAAAAACAATTAAAACACCTGCTCACCGTCGTAAGTAGCGATTTTCTTGTAAAGATCTGGACGACGATCGCGGAAAATCCCCCACTCGATACGCTGAATTTCCAGCTGGTCGAGATCAAACTCGGCAACAAGCACCGTTTCCTCGTCACGTCCCGCTTCTTCGATCAGATTGCCCTGTGGGCCAGCGATGAAGGAAGAGCCGTAGAAGTTGATGCTGGAATCCTCATCTACCTCTTTACCGATCCGATTCGATGCGATAACCGGCATCAAGTTACAAGCCGCGTGACCGCGCATGCACATTTGCCAGTGATCCTTGGAATCGATCGAGCCATCTTGCGGCTCCGAACCGATTGCCGTTGGGTAGAAGAGCAGCTCCGCACCCATCAAGGCCATTACGCGAGCAGCCTCAGGGTACCACTGATCCCAGCATACGCCGACGCCGATTTTGGCGTAGCGTGTTTTCCATACCTTGAACCCCGTATCGCCCGGGTTAAAATAGAACTTCTCTTCGTATCCCGGACCGTCGGGGATATGACTTTTGCGGTACGTGCCGAGCACGGAACCATCGGCATCAATCACAGCGAGCGAGTTGTAGCGCGCGTAATTCTTTTTCTCATAAAAGGAGATCGGCAATACAACTTGAAGCTCTTTGGCGATCTCACGGAAGTGATTGATCGCTTTGTTCGTCTCCAGCTCCGTTGCGTAGCGGTAGTAATCAGACTTCTCTTTTTGGCAGAAATACGGCGTCTCGAACAGCTCTTGAATTAAAATAATTTGCGCGCCCTTAGCCGCGGCTTCGCGAACTAATTTCTCCGCTTTGCTAATGTTCTCATCTATGTTGTCGGAACAGCTCATTTGTGTGGCTGCTACAGTCACTTTTCTCAAGTGGAATCACCCTTTCTTGCTGGCTGGCATTTGCTGTGTCGTGCAGTGAACATTGCCGCCTTCTTTGATAATGGACATGCCGTTAATCGTACGGATTCTGCGCTCTGGGAACGCCGCTTGCAGCACCTCAATCGCTTTGAGATCTGTCTCTTCCGAAGTTCCACCAAACACCGGCAAAATAATGCCGCCGTTCACGAAGTAGAAGTTCAAATAGCTAAGCGTCAAGCGCTGCTCTTCGAAGAACGTAAGCGGCGGTTGCTCAATTTGGATAATCTCAAATGAGCGGCCTTTCGCATCTGTCGCATTGCGGAGAATTTCCAAATTCTCCTGCGTAATCGCATAGTTGGCATCCGAAGGATCGTTGCAAACTTGCAGAATGATTTTGCCCGGTGCCGCGAAGCATGCAATGTTATCCACGTGACCATCGGTCTCGTCGCCATCAAGGCCTTTGTTCAGCCAGATAATTTTCTCGACATTCACGAAATTACGCACATGCTCTTCAATCTCCGCACGGCTTAGATCCGGGTTGCGATTCGTGTTAAGTAGACATTCTTCTGTGGTCAAAAGTGTGCCTTCCCCATCCACGTGGATGGAACCGCCCTCCATCACCAACGGAGCGTCAAAACGCTTCACACCATGATGCTCCGCGATTTGCGGGGCTACGTTATCGTCGAGATCCCAAGGCGCGTATTTGCCGCCCCAAGCGTTGAACTTCCAATTCACTGCCGCGATCTCTTGCTCCGCGTTAAGTACGAACGTTGGACCGTTGTCGCGGAACCATGCGTCATTGTGTTGGATTTCTAGGAAATCCACGTTGGATTCTGTGAACATCGCTTTCACTTGCGCTGCGTCCGCCGGATTCACGATCACGGTTACTGGCTCAAATTCGGCAATGGCCTTCGCTAGGTCCGCGTAGCCTTGGGACACTACCGCGTGATCCTCTGGGTAAACCATGGAGGCTTGTACCGGCCACGAAATAAAGGTGCGCTCGTGCTCTGTCCATTCGGCTGGCATGCTATAGTGTAAATCTTTAGGTTTCATCGTCATCATCCGTCATCTCACTTTATCTCAAATTTAAACTAACTTTCGTCGCATATAAAGGAAGCTAATTAAAACATCGTCTCCCATCATAACTCAAAAGCAGCAAAGGCTCAATGTAAATAGGTAGTTCCAAGACCAAATCTTGATGACAACTCTTCTAGTTACACATTTGAAACAGTTGCATCGTTGATGACAACCTTTATCGATTTACAAACGTCATGGCTGCACCATATCCTACCTGCATATTTTAAAAGCTTTTAATGAACATTAGAAGAGGATTTATAATTATAGGTTTCCCGAAGGGATGGATCACAATTGGCTAAAGTTCTACACATCACCGCTCATCCTCACGATCATCAAACCTCTTACAGTATGGCCGTAGGCAAAGCTTTTATTGACGCTTATCGGGAAGCAAACCCGAGTGACGAAGTGACGCTTGTTGACTTGTATCGTGTCCAAGTGCCGCACATTGATGCGGATGTTTTTAGTGGATGGGGCAAATTACGAAGCGGACAAGATTTCTCTACGTTGACAGGTGATGAGAGTGCCAAAGTAAGCAAAATCAATGAATTTACAGAGCAATTTATTGCAGCGGACAAATACGTTTTCGTTACACCGATGTGGAACTTCTCGTTCCCCCCTGTGATGAAAGCCTATCTGGATGCGCTTTGTGTGGCTGGCAAAACGTTTAAATATACGGAAGCTGGACCTGTTGGCTTACTCAATGGCAAAAAAGCACTGCACATCCAAGCACGCGGCGGCGTGTATTCCGAAGGTCCGGCAGCAGCCATGGAATCAGGCCATCGCTATATCAGCATCATTATGGGATTCTTCGGCATTCCCGAAACGCAGGGGCTGTTCGTAGAAGGACATAATCAGTTCGCAGATAAAGCGGAACAGATTAAAGCGGAAGCCATCAGTAAGGCACAGGACTTGGCTAAAAGCTTCTAATGAATAAGGACCGTCAGGGGAAATCCTCCTGACGGTCCTTTTGGGTTTAACTAATTGTCGCCGCACGTAGGGTGAACAAAGATTTCCAGCGGACTGAGGTCCCGTTGCTCCTTGAGTTAGTCGGGCTTTCCGACTATCTTCAGGCTGTGGGACTCGGTTCTCCTTGAATTAGTCGGATTTTCCGACTATTTTCAGGCTGTGAGACTTGTTTTTTCCTTGAGTTAGTCGGATTCTCTGATTATCTCCAGGCTTCAAGACTCGGTTCTTGTTGAGTTAGTCGGGTTTTCCGACTATTTTCAGGCTGTGAGACTCGGTTCTCCTTGAGTTACTCGGGTTTTCCGACTATTTTCAGGCTGTGGGACTCGGTTCTCGTTGAATTAGTCGGGTTTTCCGACTATCTTCAGACTGCGAGACCGGTTCTCCTTGAATTAGTCGGATTTTCCGACTATTTTCAGGCTGTGGGACTCGGTTCTCGTTGAGATAGTCGGCTTCTCCGACTATCTTCAGGCTTCAGGACTCGGTTCTCCTTGAGTTAGTCGGATTTTCCGACTATTTTCAGGCTGCGAGACTCGGTTCTCGTTGAGATAGTCGGCTTCTCCGACTATCTTCAGGCTTCAGGACTCGGTTCTCCTTGAGCTAATCGGATTTTTCGATTATCTTCAGGCTGCGAGACTCGGTTCTCCTTGAGTTAGTCGGATTTTTCGATTATCTTCAGGCTGTGAGACTCGGTTCTCCTTGAATTAGTCGGATTTTCCGACGATCTTCCGGCTGTGAGACTCATTTCTCGTTGAGTTAGTCGGATTTTCCGACTATCTAGAGGCTGCGAGACTCGGTTCCCCTTGAGTTAGTCGGATTTTCCGACTATCTTCAGGCTGTGGGACTCATTTCTCCTGAGTTACTCGGGTTTTCCGACTATCTTCACGCTTCAGGACTCGGTTCTCCTTGAGCTACTCGGATTTTCCGACTATCTAGAGGCTGATTTTCACTGTTTTTTAATAAAAAGAATTATCAATAATTTAACTGTATGTTCTCCCGTTATTTCATACTTTCATACTCGGTAGATCCATTCTGACTTGCCTGCCATTCAGAAACGGATAGGTCAAATATAATCCAGCTATGTAGAGAAGAGCCGCTATATAAACGGGCAGTAAATGCACAAAATCCGTATAACCAATATGCATATGTACGAATAATCCAGCTACGAAGCCAGGAATGCCTCCCCAGAGGAATGTCCACCACAGCCAGCCTTCGCCTTGATTGATGCCCCAAAGCGCCGATGCCGTAATCGCCACTGCCAAACAGAATAACGCGCCTCCAAAGCCCGCCCGATCATGAGCAATAAGCGGTATAATAGCATCGCTCCACGCAGACAACTCCGAAGTGGTTAGACCCAAATACACCAAATCACTAGGAACAAAAACACCGGTGATCCCTACAATGGATATCGTAAGCCCTCCGATCCCCAAACCGAAACCTAACACTACCAAACAGCACTGTCCCCACTGTGCTCTGAGCCACACGTGATCGTTGTGTAAACCTGGCGGTTTGCGTGAGGGAACATCTTTTAAGCCGCGTAAGGTGAGCAGCAGCATGGGCAAAAGGATCGCAGCTGCAATCGCATGCAGCGGATCAAAATAACCATATCCGAGGTAGAGAAAGAAACTGCTAAAGCCGACCACGCAGGAGGAAATAACTGCTGTACGAGCCCAATGCAGCCCATACCGGAGGCCATGATGAGCCAGCTGGTAGTAGAAAATGCCGATGGAGATCATTGTCCCCGCCAAGGTGATGCGATCGTGGGACATGAAATGCAGGAGATGTGCATTGAAACGGATAATCGCACGCCGTGACATGCCCAGAAAATCCTCATCATAGGGCAAAACCACCGTCGTCGCTGCGATTAGCCAAGCTAGAACACCACCGATGATCATGCCTAAACCTAGCAGGCTCATCCAACCCCAATTTGACCAAAAGGATGGGGTGGGTGGGAACGATGACATTTTCCATGAAGGTGGATACGTCTGCTCCTCGCCTTGTTTGGACGCAGTCGCAGGTATGGAAGGTTGATCGCCATTAGCGATATGATGTGAGAGAAGCAATCCATGATTAGGCGAAGGAGTAGCATCTATGGATTCAAAAGATGACGTTATACGATCATATAGGATCGCTTCATTGATGCGCTTCGGCAGCCCTGGCCCTGCATAGACAAGCCCGCTGTGCAGCATGACGCAGTTCGCGCCTGCTTCCAGCAGCGCGAGCGCGTCCTGCGGCTGGTGCACGCCGCCAGCCGCCACAATCGTGCTGCGCTCGCCTAGCGCCTCGCGCAGCGCACAGACCATGCTCAGCTGCGCGCTGAGCACAGCAGCCCCGCCGCCGACGCGCTCGCGGCGAGTGCCCGGCTCCCGCTGCGCGTCGCCGAGGACGACACCGCTAAAGCTTCGCGCGGTGTCCACGATCTCACGCAGCTCCCCCAGCGGGGTCAGCTGCGGCACATACAGCAGCACCGGCTTGCCAGGGGCAGCCGTGTGCGCAAGCTGGCGTACCTCTGCGAGGTACGCCAAGGCCATTGCAGCTGGCCAGCCTTCGGCGAGGCCATCGAGCGTGAACCCCGCCGCGTACGGCGCCAGCGCGAGGAGCAGCTCACGCTGCTCTTCCAGCGCTTCGCGCGGCGAGCTCCCCGGCATCGGCCGGAGCCGCACGAAGTGCGGCAGTCGATGCCCGGTGCCCTTGCGCAGGCGCGCGACAATCGCGTCCGCGCCGTCGTTGACGTAGCCATCGGGGTAGACGATGGCCTCCTCGTCCGCCATGCGAATGATCGATGCATGGCTATCCACCGCTCGGACCGTCACGGGTCCAAGCTCAATGAAGCCGAGCCCGAACTGGGCGAGGGCTTTATGTGCGGTGCCGTGCGGGTCAAGCCCGCCGCTGAGGCCTACTGGGCAGGCGATCGGTACGCCTGCCAACTCGCCCGCAAGCAGGGGCGAGAGCTCCATATGCCCCATCGTCCGGATCACGAAAGTCCCTCCGGGAATACGGCTGAGCCCGCCTATCGCCTGCAGCGTGAGATCCCTAGCTGTCCGTCCGCTTAACCGGAACAGCAGCGGTTTAAATATCGAATGATACGACCAGTCGGGCATAGGTCGCCTCCTCATTTGGATGATAGTTCCAGTATAGCGGTTATTGTTTCCTCTGCCCATAGACACAATTTGTTGCTATTCCCTGTGATTCTAATCACAGGGCCTCCGTCCTCTCATTCGCTATACTGAAGGCATCAAGTCAATCTACTTTGAAATGAGATGATTCCACGTGCTAAGCGAACAAACCATTCAAACGATTAAATCCACTGTGCCCGTACTAGAAGTTCATGGTGTAGCGATAACCAAGCTATTCTACGACAGACTATTTACAGCTCACCCGGAGCTCTTACATGTATTCAATCATGCCAATCAAAAGCAAGGTCGACAGCAAACAGCTCTAGCCAATGCCGTCTACGCAGCAGCTAAGTATATTGATCGATTGGAGGTTATTCTACCAGTGGTCAAACAAATTGCGCATAAACATCGCAGTTTGGGTGTTAAACCAGAACAATACCCCATTGTTGGGGAACATTTACTAGGAGCAATTAAGGAAGTCTTAGGTGATGCCGCGACGGACGATATCCTTGCAGCATGGGCGGAAGCTTACGGGGTCATTGCTAGTGTTTTCATTGGCATTGAGACTGATATGTATACGAATTCGGCTTTGCAGCCAGGGGGATGGCGTGATTTCAGACCCTTCGTCGTCGCTCGAATAGACAAGGAAAGCGACGTGATTACTTCCTTTTATCTAACCCCGCAGGATCAGGGCCCCATTGCTTCATTTGAACCTGGAAAATATGTCAGTATCCGCGTTCAAATACCTGGTGAAACCTACACGCACATTCGACAATATAGTCTCTCTCATGCACCTGGCCAGCCGTTCTATCGGATTTCGGTTAAGCGCGAAGACACCAATCCAACTGTTCCAGCGGGTAAGGTTTCCGTCTATTTACACAATCAGGTTCAAGAAGGAGACGTTCTCTGGCTTTCTGCCCCCGCAGGTGACTTTACACTGGATCAAACGGATACGCGGCCTGTCACACTCCTTAGCGGTGGCGTCGGCCTCACTCCCATGGTGAGTATGCTTCATTTCCTTGTAACTACGCAGCCGAATAGGAAAGTCACCTTCATCCACGCTGCTCAAAATGGTCAACATCACGCGCTTCGTCATGAGATTGAGCGAATTGCCATGGCGCATCCACAAGTGACGGTTGCTTGGTGCTATACACAGCCAACAGCTAGCGATGCCAGTGAGCAGGCTTATCATAAACAAGGTTATATCGATCTACCTTGGCTCCAAAGCCTAGTACCGACCGTGGAGGGCAGTTTTTACTTCTGTGGGCCCTTGCCGTTCATGAAAGCTGTTAATCAATTGCTCATCGCGTGGGGCGTTCCTGAAGATGACCGTCATTATGAATTCTTCGGTCCTTCTGGAGCACTGTCCTAGCAAGCGTATGAAGGAATAGCTCGGTCGCTATTAAGTCCCTATTTGTTTGCTATTTCTCCCTTTCCCGCAGCAACCGATTCACGGTTTCTCGGCGGAGCCCAATGAACTGACCGATCTCCTCCTGAGTCAGCACATCTGTGAGCTTCAGTGTTCCGATATATTGTTGAAACCAGGCTTCCATCTTCACCAGTTTAGCCGCTGGAGCAACTTCCGTCAGCTGATCAATCCGCTGCTGCATCATCCGAAGCTTATCCTGCAATTGACGAGCGATTGTGCGAAAGTGCTCGGGGCTGCGTTCTAAATCCCCATACCACTGCTCAGCAGGCAGCACGTCAACATCACACGTCACCAGTGCAATCGCAGTTCCATAGTACACACTTGGACTAATTAGCGAGTGATGCGGAATCGTTTCACCAGGTACGATAATATTGACCAGTGTCGTATTACCATCTTCGTGCGAACGGACAATTTTTAGCAGACCTGCATGGAGCCTAAATAATGAACCGATCTCTCCTTGGCGGAACAGGATTTCTCCTTTATGCAATCTCATTTTCGTATCCCCTTTAATCCGAAAAAAAGCGACAGCATTTTGGGCTGATCGCTTTTCTTTATGTTCACGCTGCACGCGCGCTATAGTTCTTTCTTCAAAGTTTCCAATGGCGTCCGCATCGGCGCGAGCATTTGAGATATTCTGCCTGCTAATCTCACGTACCATGTCAGCTGCTCGACCTTAGCAATGAGCCAAATCGAGATCAGCAACCCTGTCAGCGAAACAAATACCGCAATCGGCAGTGCCCACAAGGAGACGGCGTGTGAGAAAAAAGGGATGAACGAGACTGACAGAATCGGCGCCGCATTCCATTTGAAAAATTGAATCAAGGTTATCGTCACAATTGCTGTCAGAAAGAAGGAAATTGCACCTGAGCTTATCGTATAAAAAAGGCTGCCCATCGTCACCGCGATAATGGCTCCGAGAATAATTCGGCGAATCTCTTTAATTTTGTCCACGCGATGCATAAAAAGAAAACTAAATGCCCCCAGCGTTGGGTAAAAGACCATCTTCAGCGATGGAAAGTGATAGGAAGCCCAATACGCTCCCATCAGGTAGCAGCACATGATAATCGAACGAAGAAACATCGTTGGTTCCCGTCCTTTTCTATAATGGGATACACGCAGCCGTGCCAAATCAAGACCTCTCCCATTTTACAAAACGTACAAAGCTTCGGTCAATGACTTTAATTTGTCAGACTATCCATTCTGATCTGCGCGTATACAAACCCATTAGCTCCGCTCCACTGACACCGTTGTCGAGGCAAAAAACTTCGCCACCGCAAAAGACGCCGCCCCCAGCACGGTCGATCTATCCTGAAGCTCCGAGAATTCCACCTTCAATTGCTTGCGCGGATGCGGAAGGGATCGCTTCTCTAACAGCTCTAGCAAAGGCTTCATCAGCCACTTCTCACCACCGGCCAACCGTCCGCCCAGAATGATAAATTCTGGATTAAATCCGTTAATAATATTCACGACACCGACGCCAAGATAATAGCCTAGCCGTTCAAAAAGCTGAATCACCCCTGCGTCGCCATTCTCCGCTTTGCTTAATAGCGATTCTAGGTCCACTTCGTGGCCTAGCTCCTGACCGGCTTGCTCCAATAACGCATGCTCCGATGCGTACAGCTCCCAACAGCCCAAGCTGCCGCAGCGGCATTTGGGACCGTCATGCTGGATCGAGATATGCCCGATCTCACCGGAGAAACCTGTTGCCCCGCGATACAGCTCGTTGCGAATAATAATACCTGCCCCGATCCCCATGCCGATCGACACATAGACGAGATTCGCCGTATCCTTGCCGGCTCCGAACTGCTTCTCACCAACCGCACCAGCGTTCGCTTCATTATCAATCACAACCGGAAGCCCGAATTCAGCTTCCAGCTGCGCTTGCAGCGGTACATTTTCCCAACCGAGATTCGGTGCAAATAGCAAGTTCCCCTCTTCATCACAAATACCTGGTACGCCAAGGCCGATGCCTATGACCCCGTAAACACTCTCTGGTGCCGTATCGATCAGCTCACGAATCGTTGTTGTTAGCAGGCGCGTGACGTGTTCCACACTCTCATTATGATGCTGAATGCGCTTCTCACGAATCACCTTGCCGGTCAAATCCGTGAGTACAGCCAAAATATCGTGCACTCCGAGATCGACGCCAATCGCATACCCCGCCGTTCCTTTAAAAAGCAGCATCATCGGCTTCCGACCGCCGCTCGATTCCCCCACACCGATCTCTTCCACCAGAGAGCTTTCGATGAGCTCATTGACTAGACTAGATACCGTGGCTTTGGTCAGCCCTGTAATCTCCGCTATACGTGCGCGGGATATCGGTGAATCCGTGCGAATGTGATGCAGCACGATCGTTTTATTTATTTTTTTCACGAGGTTTAAATCGCCTGTTTGTTTCATGATATTCCTCCATACCGTTCCAAATGCTGCGAATCATCGCTATGGAAATGATTCTAACATAGTTGCCTTTTTCACGCACCAACTAAGTTTGTTTAATGAATTTACAAACTATTGGAATGATGCTATGATGACTGCATAAGCATTTATTAATCATTTATTTGGAGGCTAAATTCATGAGCTACTTCGATAACACCCCAACGATTAAGTACGAAGGCCCGACATCCACGAACCCGCTGTCTTTTAAATTTTATAACCCAGATCAAGTTATTCTAGGCAAAAGCATGCGCGAACATATGCGTTTTGCAATCGCTTACTGGCACTCCTTCTCCGCTAATGGCTCCGATCCATTCGGCGCTGGCACGAACGTCCGTGCTTGGGACAAATACGACGGCATGGAGCTGGCCAAAGCTCGCGTTGATGCTTGCTTCGAGCTTCTGAACATTCTTGATGTGGACTACTTCGCCTTCCACGACCGCGATATCGCGCCTGAAGGGGGCACGCTGCAAGAAACGAACGCAAACCTCGATGAAATCGTTGGTTTGATCAAAGATAAAATGGCTTCCACAGGCAAAAAGCTGCTTTGGAACACAGCAAACATGTTCACCAACCCGCGTTTTGTTCACGGTGCAGCGACTTCCAACAATGCTGAAGTATTCGCTTATGCGGCAGCACAAGTGAAGAAAGCTTTGGACCACGCGAAAGAGCTTGGTTCTGAAAACTATGTGTTCTGGGGTGGTCGTGAAGGTTACGAGACGCTTTTGAACACGGATCTTGGTCTTGAACTCGACAACCTGGCTCGCTTCCTACACATGGCCGTTGATTATGCGAAAGAAATTGGCTACACAGGCCAATTCCTGATTGAGCCAAAACCGAAAGAGCCTTCCAAACACCAATACGATTTCGATGCGGCTACTACGCTTTCATTCTTGCAAAAATATGACTTGCTTCCTTACTTCAAATTAAACTTGGAAGCGAACCATGCAACGCTTGCTGGTCACACGTTCGAGCACGAGCTTCGTGTAGCACGCGTTAACGGTATTCTTGGCTCCATCGATGCGAACCAAGGTGACTTATTGCTAGGTTGGGACACGGATGAGTTCCCAACTGACCTGTACTCGACAACAATGGCGATGTACGAAATCCTCTTAAATGAAGGCGGAATCGGCCGTGGCGGCGTAAACTTCGACGCTAAAGTTCGTCGTACGTCCTTCGAGCCCATCGACGTTGTGTACGCACACATCGCGGGTATGGATGCATTCGCACGCGGCTTGCAAGTTGCAGCTAAATTGATCGAAGACAAAGTCTTCGAGGGCATCCTTGATACACGCTATGGTTCCTTCAAATCCGGCATCGGCGCAGACATCGTGTCTGGCAAAGCGGATTTCAAATCACTAGAAGCTTATGCATTAGCCAATAACGGACCGATCGTGAACCAATCCGGCCGTTTGGAATTGATTAAAGCGACTGTGAATCAATACTTGCTTAACGCTTAATATCATCTGTGAGAAATCCCGCTTCAGCCGGTTGGGCTGGGGCGGGATTTTTGCTATTCGGCATCAAGCCGCCCGCACCAACTCACCATGTGATACCATGCCTAAATCACGCCACTCGTTCGGCTTCCCGGCTCAGCCCCAGCCCAGTGAATTCAGTTCTATTTCATCGAACTAATCACGCCAACCGCATCATCCCATCGACCTCCCCAGCCCAGCTTCCCCGCGACCCTCACTCTAGGAAATGGATACGTGTCAGCAGTCCCCTAGAACTCCCGCTTCAGCCGTTTGGTGGAGGTTAGCGTTTTTTGGATTCATGTTAGCGGTGGGGGCCTATGAAGACAAATTAACTGGATTTCATGGTGTTAATTCTGTCGATTTAGCTTGTTAAAACCAAATAACTGGAGAACATGTAGGTAATTTTAAGCTATTCATCAGAAAATCGAAAAAGCAGCAATTTTAGCTACAGGATCTCCATTTATTCTTATAAACTAGCGGATTTGGCGGAATTTAGCTGTAGCTTATACAGGTATTACCTTCAGAATTCGTACCTGGATCCTCCAATCGTCGGAGATACAGCAAGAAATCCCGCTTCAGCCACTAGGCTGGGGCGGGATTTCTATGGCGTCACTAGCGACGCGGCTACTTCAGCGCATTTCCAATCGCGGCTTCGATCTGATCCAGCGGGTCACTGCTGGGCTTCTTGTAGAGTCCGCTAGCGATAGCGGCCTCTACGCTCACTGCCTTGTCATCCTCGACCAGCTTTTGCAGCAGCCCAAGCGCTTAGCTACAGGTCTTCTATTTTACTATCTGTCAAATTCGAACTGGACTGCATATGTTGCACAGGATACAACACATCGTCATCGTTGTTATCACGCACTGTTTTTTGCAAAACAAAGGAGGACATCGTCAGGAACAGCGCCGTTACGGCGTAGTACCCTTTGACAGAAAGCAGCTGATCCAAGTTGATAATGCCAATGAACATTCCGAGCAGGGCCAGAGCAAAGGAGCTCCATGCTAAGAAGGTAAAGGCCGATGTATTCCGTTTACGAGCTTCATACCCATCCTCCAAGTTATCGCGAATGACTTTCTGCAGCACGAACGCCGACATGGTGAGGAACAGCGCACAAACAGCGAAGTACCCTTTCACACTAAGCGATTCTTCGAGTGTATATATCCCAATAAACATGGCCACAAATGCCCCGATAAAAGATGCCCACGCCATAAAAGTAAATGCTGTTGTATTCCGTTTCCGTTGATTCATCATTTTAAAATCCCCCTGTCGCTGCCTTAGCAGCGCGTTAATGACTTGCTCTTGTTACTTATTATAGAGGGATTCGGCAATCTCAAATAGTACTATTTTCCAATAGTACCTACTCCTAAGACTTCCTAACAGAAATGCGGATCGGATATGGAACGATTTGACACGCCATTTTTAGTACTTTATAGTACTATTCATGACAAAGACCAAAAAATTTACCAACCGTGATGTTGTGCTACAAACTGCAATGAAGCTTTTTTTGACCAAAGGCTATCTAGCCACCTCAATGGACGAAATCGTGCTCGTTAGCACGGTATCGAAGACGAATATTTACTATTATTTTAAAAGTAAGGAAGACCTCTTAACGGCCATACTCGACCAGCTTATTCAAACCTATACGGAGTTGATCCAAGACATCGTAGGTCGTAAGGACTTGCGTGCACAGGAGCGATTCGACCTGTTCCTTCAAGCTATGGCAGGTACGGAGTCCAGTTTCTTAGCCGGCTGCCCTTTTCTTACGCTGTACACGCAAATGCCGCAGGAAGCGGATGCGCTTAGGCGGAAAGTTGGCTCCTTTTTTCAGGAGCAAATGACCTTGGTTGAAGGGCTGCTTCTCGAGGGTGTGCACAAGGGGGAATTCTCTCCGACTCTTCCTGCAAAAGCTGTGGCGGCGCTCATCGTTTCTGCCCTAGAAGGCGCACTATTTCTACAGCATGCGAATCAAGATCCGGCTTTGCTCGGTCAGACGTTAACTACTTTAGCTCAATTGCTAAAGTAGTTTTTTTTTTGCGTGTGATTAGAGCTGTTTAGTACCACCATTTCCAAATCTCGCCCCCCGTACGCACAGCCCAATTGCTGCCTCAGCAGCAAAGGGTGTAGCTTCATTTCTCAACTTTTTATACCTAGACAATCACCTATCGCCTACCCCACGAATAAAATGGGAGAAAACCTTTATCGATGCCATGTCGTGATGAGTGACCCCGATGAAAAGGTGAGTTTCATGACCAGTAAGGACTTCCTGATGGTCAACAGTGGGCTCGGATACAGTCATTTCCGCCTCTCCATCCTCTGAGCCTCCCTTTATGGGAGACTCAGAATTACTTTTCCATCCGATCCATAATTTTAAAGGAGGAAACCCCATGCAAATTCACGTTGTCCAAAAAGGACAAACGTTGTATCGCATTTCGCAAACCTATGGCGTGTCGGTGGATGAGGTGGCAGCGGCGAATGAGTTGACCCCCAATCAATCGTTAGTCATCGGACAGGCAATGGTTATTCCGATTGTCGGCTCTTTTTACTGGATACAGCCCGGTGAGGCCCTTTATCGCATAGCCCAGAAACTTGGCATCGACTTAGATACACTCGCATCTGTAAATGGTATTTCACCCTACCAACCGCTGCCGAGCGGCTTTCGGTTATACATCCCGCCAACCCCGCGCAGACAAGCAGAAGTGAACGCATATATCGAGCCCCGCGGCGAAGATGTTTCGCCTCTTCTGGTGCAAGCTGCGCATGAGGCCGCGCCCCACTTGACCTATTTAGCTCCCTTCAGCTTCCGCATTAAGCGCGACGGTACCTTAGTACACCCGCCGCTTAACCATTTGCGGGAGATCACTCAGCAATTCGGGGTCACCCTGATGATGGTGGTTACGAATCTTGAAAATGACCAATTCAGCGCAGAGCTTGGGCACCTGATCCTCACCGATGAAGCCATTCAAACTCGCCTGCTGCAAAATATTGAAACAACAGCCGATCAACTCGGCTTTAAGGATATTCATTTTGACATTGAGCATCTGCTGCCTGCCGATCGTGAAGCTTACAACAACTTCTTGCGCAAAGCCGTGGACCGCTTTCACCGCAAGGGGTATCTCGTATCTACTGCGCTCGCTCCCAAAACCAGTGCGACCCAAGCGGGAGCCTGGTATGAAGCCCATGATTATAAAGCGCATGGTCAAATTGTTGATTTTGTCATCATCATGACGTATGAGTGGGGCTACAGCGGCGGACCTCCTATGGCCGTTTCTCCGATAGGACCCGTACGCAAGGTACTGGAGTATGCCCGGAGTGAAATGCCCGCCAACAAAATCATGATGGGTCAAAATCTGTATGGCTATGACTGGACGCTGCCTTATGTCAAAGGCGGTGCCTTCGCCAAAGCAATTTCGCCGCAGGCCGCTATCGATTTGGCCCGTAAATACAACGCCCAGATCTTGTATGACCATTCCGCGCAAGCGCCTCATTTCAACTATTGGGACGATGCCGGCAAGGAGCATACGGTTTGGTTCGAGGATGCACGCTCCCTCCAAGCCAAATTCCGCCTGCTCACCGAGCTTGGGCTGCGCGGTATTAGTTATTGGAAGCTAGGGCTCAAGTTCCCGCAAAACTGGCTGCTGCTGGAGGATCATTTCAAAATCGTTAAGCGCAGTTAACGCCAAGAGCAAGAGCCACTAAGAGAGTAATGAGAGCCCCCTGCCGCCAGGAAGTACGTAAAAGCAGGGGATTTTCTCTTTTTCGACATATTCAGTAAACTTTCAGCAAGCCAATTCGTCATTCCCCTTCATTTTTCGCCATGAAATGCCGATGAAAATAGTATTCTATTTTCATCAAGCAGATTCTAGCAACCGCGTTAATGGAGGGAAATGAAGCATGAAGAGGTTTAGTCAGAGTAAATGGTTACTAACGGTCATTATTTTCGTTCTAGCAAGTCAGGCCATCTTAGCAGGAAGTGCTTTCGCCGCGGATGCCATCTCGAAGCTGGTTCTGAACAAGAATGAGCTTAGTCTCCAAGTGGGTGACACAGCCAACTTATCGGCAACAGCCATCTATGTAAGTGGAACCACTGAAAATGCCACTGTCAAAACTGATTGGAATTCCGGTTCCGCAGATGTAGCCTCCGTCTATGCAGGTGTTATTACTGCGAAGAAGGAAGGTAAAGCCGTCATCACGGCCACCTATCTAGGCCAAACGGAAGTCGTTACGGTAACGGTTAGCAAAAAAGTGAAATCACTGACAACAGATAAACAATCTCTTGATCTTCGTCTTAATGCAACGGATCAGGTGACAATTACAGCTTATTATGAAGACGGCACCTCAGAGAACGTGACGAGTAAAGCTGATTACACGGTGGATGCTAGTTCCATCGCAACCGTGACGAACGGTTTAGTGAAAGGTCAGAATCCCGGCAGCGCCACGATCACAGTCACGTATATGAATCAATCTTTGGCATTGGATGTCGATGTTGAGGTTGTACGTCGTCTCGATGCGGAGAAATCTAGTGTTTCCTTGCTCCTGAAAGGGACAACATCCGTGAAACTCATGGCGACCTACCCGGATGGTTCCGTGGATGACGTGTCGAGTAAAGCGGTTTGGACAACTGACCAACCTACGATTGCAGATGCCCTTAAAGGAACAATTACAGGTTACAGTGTAGGTAAAGCGACGTTGACTGCTTCCTACGGTACGAAATCAACGACAATTGTTGTTGATGTAGACAGCACGTTGAAACTCGAATTAGATAAACAAAGCATTTTGCTCAAGAAAAATGGGACAGGCTCCTTGAAGCTAACAGCTACATACGCCAATGGCACGACAGCCGATATTTCGGATCGCGCGACATGGACTTCAAGCAAAGAGGATATTGTGCAAGTAACGAAAGGCCAATTAAACGGTATTGGGATCGGCGAAGCGACTGTTTCTGCGAAGTATGGAGATAAGGTCGTGACAGCTAATGTAGACGTGGAAGTTCCTCGCCGTTTAGTCGTGGATACGGATCTCGTTACTTTGAAAACGGGAGATTCCCAACAACTCGTTTTACGCGCTACTTATGCCGATGGCACCACATCGAATGTAAGCGATAGCGCAGCTTGGAGCGTTGATGATGAGGATATTGCTTTTGTAAGCAAAGGAAACATCACCACTTATAAAGCAGGTATTGCGAAAGTAACAGCAACATACGGTGGCAAATCAACGGTCACACAAGTCGAAGTCGACGTGCCAACACTGATCAAAGCTTCTCAGAAAATCGTGAATATGCAAATCGGAGATTCCGCCAATATCACGGTGACTGCCTCTTTCAAAGACGGCCGCCAAGTCGATGTGACGGATAAAGCTGATTGGACCACTAGCGGTGAGGATATTGCCGAGGTACGCAGCGGTGCAATTACAGGTATTGATACCGGTGCAGCAACTCTGACTGCTACTTATGGTACGCGCAAAGCTGTCATTCAAGTTTCGGTTGGCGTACTGAAGAGCTTAACAATTAGTTCAGAGAAACTCGTGTTGAAAAAAGGGGCATCCGCTACCTTAACCGCAGAAGCGATCTACACAGATGATACAAAAAAAGATGTCACCACAGACGTAATCTGGACAAGCAGCAACCTGAAGTCGGTCACGGTTAATCAAGGTGTTGTGAAAGCTATCGCTGCCGGTGAGTCCACTTTGACTGCACAGCTCGATAACAAAACAGTAACCATTCCTGTTCAAGTGGATATGGCGAGTGATTTGACAGCGAATGTGACGAGCTTGACCTTCGATCTTAATGAAACAAGACTCATCCAAATTACGGCTACTGATGCCAACGAAGCTTCTCGCTTGGTAACAACGGAAGCCGATTGGAAATCAAGCAACACCAGTATTGCAACAGTCTCAAAGGGCCTTGTAACCCCGGTTGCTCGCGGTAAAGTGACGATTACAGCTACTTATGGCGGTAAAAGCATCTCCATTCCGGTTGAGATCGGTGTAATTGATTCTTTAACAGCTAGCAAATCCTACTTTGTTACCAAAAGCGGTGTTCAAACACAATTGAAATTAACAGCGACATTGGCAGATGGTACAAGTAAAGATGTGACGGACTCAGCTGTATGGAAAGTCATGTCCTACAAGCTAGGTACGGTGGAGAAAGGGCTCTTCACAGCTACAGCTTCAGGGAAAACAACAATTACCGGCTCCTTCGGCGGTAAAACGATCGCGATTCCAGTCGAAATCGATGCTTTGAAATATTTGAAAACCGATGTGGTTAAGGTTACGCTGAAAGAAGGCGCTACAGCGAATGTGGCCGCATTGGCTACTTACACGGATGGATCAGAAGAAGATGTTACGAAGCCATCTCTATGGACTACATCGAACATTATGATCGCGGATGTGAAGGATGGTATTATTAAAGCGACAGGTAAAGGAACAGCACGTATTTCTGTTACCTTCGGCAGCATGAGAACGACAGTCCAAGTGACTGTTACGAAATAACACATGGCCTAAACCGTTGTATCCCTTGTTCTAACAAGGGTGCAACGGTTTTTTTATCGGTCCTGCCCCTCTCCATCTCCAAGCTAGCTAAGCTAGATTTCCCTGCATAACATCTCGCAGGCAGGGGAATATATGCTTACCTACTACTTTAATGCTTGGAGGTATGGATAATGGTTACCCGATCATTCAAATTAGCTTCGATTTCTTTCTTAACTTTTTCTTTGCTTCTCGGGGCACATCAATATCGGCTGCACGCGCACGAACAACATACGGTTCAGACCGAAAATTTGCAACATTTGAACACCGGCTCTGCGACCATGTATCAGACGAATCCCTTCGGTATGCCTGGAGCGGACGCCCACTCCCTAACAGCAACTAGCTTGAATGGCTATGCCGCTGCTTATGGGATCTCACCACCTACTGCTGGGCAAACGTCGACTCTTCATGCGCAGTCTGTTACGGAAACGGAGAATACGGAGAAGCCCTGGTACAGCTATTTCGGACTCCTAGGATTACTAGGCCTGCTTGGACTTGGCTCTCGTTCAGCTTCTTCGTAATCGGCCGATCTCGCATGGTTTTCCTTGTAAAAGCCTGGTTCCTGATTCAGGAATGGGCTTTTTTATTTGCCAATATAAACATTTGTTTGTATGATGGACATTTGTTATGAAGTGCGATAAAATGAGGAGAGTACGATGAACGAAAGGAGCTTTCCATGGATCGTGAACAGCAAATCCTAGCGCTTATCCGTCAAAATCCATTCATTTCCCAGCACGAAATGGCCGGTATTATCGGTATATCCCGATCCGCCGTAGCTGGATATATTGCTTCACTAACCAAAAAAGGAACGATTCGCGGCAGAGCCTATGTGACCTCTGATGAACAAACGGTGCTCTGCATTGGCGGTGCCAATCTCGATAGCAAAGCCACTAGCAAGCACGCGATCCGCTTGGCCTCTTCGAATCCCGTCGTGGTGACGGAGTCCTGCGGCGGGGTTGCCCGTAATATTGCCGAAGCCTTAGCTGGCTTAGCTTGCCAGACCGCCCTCCTGACGATCGTCGGAGACGACAAGGCAGGCCAATGGGTTCTCGAGGAGACGAAACGCCGCGGCGTTGATGTCAGCCAATCTATTACGCTGAAGGGCGAGAAGACGGGCACTTACACCGCCTTACTCGACACATCTGGCGAGATGTTTCTCGCTTTTGCCAATATGGACATCTATGATGCCTTTACGCCTGAAATGCTCAAGGATAAATGGCCCCATATTGCCGCTGCTCAGCTCATCATTGCTGATACCAATTTACCCGCTGACACGTTGGAACAATTAATTCGCCGTTGTCAGGAGGAGAACATTCCGCTCTTCATCGATCCGGTCTCCTCGGAGAAATCGAAGAAGCTTCCGTCTGATCTTACCGGTGTGACGGCGATCTTCCCGAACTTAGAAGAAGCGGTTCAGCTTGCGCATACACCGATGACCATGGACCAGGATGTTGTCGATATGTTCTACTTAGAGCCCGATCATACTAAAGTGGCCCAAGTTATTCGCTCACGCGGTGTGAAGCATGTTTTCATCACACTTGGCAGTCAGGGGGTTCTCTATGTAGGTGAAGAGGGCGAACAGTTCTTCCCTCCGATTCCGACCCGCGTCGTTGAGGTGACGGGAGCCGGCGATGCCTTCTTAGCCGGTATTGTCTATGGTGTGACCCATCAACAATCGTATCTCAAATCTTGTGAATATGGCCTTGCTGCTGCACATATAACGCTTCAAACAAACCAATCCACGTCCAGTGAACTGAACGAGGAACGCTTACAACTTACGATAAACTCGATGACTAAAGGAGACTAAATCATGAACCCATCCTCTTATTTAACTTTTACCGACGAAGTGAAAGACGCACTGGCGAACAATAAACCAATCGTAGCTCTAGAAACGACGATTATTTCCCACGGTATGCCGTATCCGCAAAATATCGAAATGGCTAAAAAAGTAGAGCAAATTATCCGCGATAACGGTGCTGTTCCAGCAACCATCGGGATCATGGATGGCAAAATCAAGATTGGTCTTAACGAGCAGGAGCTTGAAGCTTTTGCAACGAATGGCCATGTGGAAAAAGTGAGCCGCCGCGACTTCCCGTATATTCTTTCTTCCGGCAAAATCGGAGCGACAACGGTATCTGCGACGATGATCGGCGCTGCCTTGGCGGGCATCGAAGTGTTCGCTACCGGCGGTATTGGCGGGGTTCACCGTGAGGGTGAAACCTCGATGGACGTCTCCGCTGACTTGACGGAGCTTGCACAAACCAACGTCGCCGTCGTCTGCGCCGGCGTCAAATCGATCCTCGATATCGGACGTACGCTCGAGTATCTGGAAACCCACGGCGTGCCCGTTGTTGGTTACCAAACGAGCGAGTTCCCTTCCTTCTACGCCCGCGAGAGCGGCTATGGCGTAGACTTCCGCCTCGATGAGGCAGCTGATGTGGCCGCGATGCTCCGCACGAAGTGGGAGCTTGGCCTGGGCGGCGGCGCCATCATCGCCAACCCGGTCCCTGCGGAATCCGCGATGGACCATGTCGAGATCGAAGCCGTCATCCAGCAGGCGCTGAATGAGGCGAAAGAGCAGAACGTGACCGGCAAAAAGGTCACGCCGTTCTTGCTAGCGCGTATCAAACAGCTAACTGAGGGGCGCAGCTTGGAGACGAACATCGCGCTCGTTTACCACAATGCACAAACCGCTGCAAGAGTTGCCGTTGCACTGAAGAACTAAGGTCCTGTATGGAGAAAAGCCTCATCCCGCTGGGATGAGGCTTTTCTCTTAGTTCCTGCAACTAGTCATTATCAGAAGAAGAACTCTCATTCGAGGACGAATTTGCTTGGAATACCTCAGCTGCTTCCTCCGCGGAAAATTCCGTATCATCTTGACCAGGAACAGGCAATTTATTCAATTCCGTTGATTGTACGTCTGCTTTGGATGCTTGATTATTGGATTGGGGCATAACTGACACCTCCCTCATTAAATTGACAACAAAGGATAGTGTGCCACAACATCAGCTTTTCATGCATGTTCATCTCATGTTCATTTACTTCCCCAAACGAGATACGAACCATATCGGCAGCAACCCTGCGATGATCAGTACAAGTAAATAACTATTCATGATCAGTTTGGACAGTGGAAACCAATAGACAAGCAGCACGAGACAAGAAATACTTAGAATCCTTCCTACGCTGATAGCCATTTCTCTAGCTACAAGGAGCTCTACGCGATACTCCCCATCGTTATCAAACTGTGAAATGGAATTTATAAACACGGTACTAAAGGGAACCTGAAATAACGGTCCTGCTAGACCGGCCAAAACTGTGTAAAGCAGTAACGTCCACGTATTCACGACCCCCATAAGCAGAAGTAGGCCCGCACTTAATCCTACTCCGCCTAGAAACATATACCTCATTCTGCTTCCTTGACCGCCATGACGCCCCATCCAATAATAAGCCGTAGTCGCCAGCAAGGTGAGCAGCAGAGAATAGTTCCCTAGCACTCCTTCATTCTTCGTGGTCATGTACATCCAGATCCATAAGAAAATACCTAATACATCATCTCGAAAATGTAAGGAAGTGAAACTGTACGTCAGCCATCTCCATGTTCGCACACGATGAATATCTCTGACCTTCCTCCAAGAGAACCGCCCCTTCTGGGCATTCCGGGGCAGCATCAGCGTGCATCCCATCGAAGCTATGAATAGCCCGAACGTACAGTAGAAAATGGTATGATACCCTTGAAAACCAGGATAACGCACAATGATCCAACCGGCTAGGAAAGGGCCAATCATTTGAGATAGGGATGTGAAGATACCATTCAAGCCATTAAACCAATCCCTATTTGCAGCATGCGTATAGTCCACCACTAATAGGTTTACGGTAAACCAAAATAAGCTAGATCCCACACCAAAGAGCAAACCGGTATACACGATGGAACTCCCCATCGAATCACCATACAGCGTGAGAACGAGATAAAAAATGAAATGAAACACGTTCCCTAGGAGCAGCCCCAAACGCCGATCAAGATTTTTACTAAGTATTCCCGCTCCGATATAAACAGGAATCCAAATCGTATACGAAATCAAGTGAAAAAGGAATACTTGATACAAGCTGCCTGAAAGCTTATATAAATACACATTAATGAAAATACTCGAAAGGCTGTTAGCACAAGCATTTAGGGTCAGGATAATAAGCAGCATGCGAGTAGGCCCTGAAATGGCGTTGACTTGATCGCGGGTTGACAGGCGTGTTCGTAGTTGTGATGCCCTCATCTAATTAATCCAGATACAGCGGATTACTGACTGCTGCGAGAAGATTAGCTTGAACCTCGGTGAAATAGCGCCATACCTCCGCTCGATAGAAGGTTCTTCCTGCCATGTCACCCATCAACTCTAGTGATTCCTCATGATAAACCACACAGGAGACTTCAACGCCTCGGTTTGAGATCAGTTTTACCGTATCGCCTACTTGCAGTTCTTTGACCACAAGCGTGACATTTCCCGCACGCTCTGGTGCCTGTGCAGGCACCACATCGCCCATTTGAAACTGTCCTGCGTTAAGCTCTAACGTTGGTCCCTCAGGCGAAAAGCTTAGAAACACTCGACCGGTATCAATCCCTTCCAGAATCCCCTCAATCGTCCTGCTAGCTGCGTATACCCACGTTGTCGGCATACTGTGCTTTGAATAGGTATCCGGTCTATGCATATCGCTTCCGCCGACAGCAACCAAGCGTCTTCCGCTGCAAAGCTGCTCATGCCACCAAGTTAACGTCTGCTGATTAGCCTCCCGCCAAGGCCCATTCCAAATTTCGACCCAATCGTAATCAACGCTCCACTCCCACTCCCAACCACAATTGGGACAGTGAGGATGATTCAGAACAATACGTGCGCCATTGCGCCTTGCCTCTTGCAAACGTTCCTGGACCTGCTCCGAGCTTACAGCTCTGAAATCCTGAATCGGACGAACCACACCCAGCAAATTAGCGTGCCCATGATTCGTCGTGAGCTCCATGCCAGGGATCAGTACGACACCTGACTCCCGTGGATAAGCCAGATTCTGACTATATGTGTTATGGTCGGTCATCGCCAGAAAATCACAGCCCAGCTCAGCCATCGTCTTTGCATTCTCAGCTATGGTCAGCGCGCCATCACTATGCACAGTATGCATATGGAGATCGCCCTTGAGCCAGCGCCCCTGCTTCGGTGTGCATGTCACCTCTACACGGACCCTACAACCTGCAGGAGGGATCCGGTAGGTGCCCAGTAAAACAGACCACTCCCCTTCCATCAACTCCCCAGGGATATAGCCAGGCGTCGCTTGTTCGGATTCCATATAGAATTCAGTACGTGCGCCACCGCTCCAACCTCGTACACTTTCGATATCTCTAACGCCCAAATCAATGACACAATCCCCCGGTCCGTTCGCTGTAACCTCCATGCTAACGTGTATTCGCTCCATATTCGGGGTAACCAGGAAGGGAACTTCGATATAACGATCCCCTTCCTCATACGTAATCAATCGCTCTATGATCATAGCTTTGAACCCCTCTATTCCTTCGTTGCTCCGACCATCAGGCCGGTAACGAAATATTTTTGAACAAACGGATAGATGGCAACTAACGGGATAAGTGCCAGCATAACACCTGCCATTCGCACATTCGGCGTCATAAATAAATTACTGCTGGTGGCGTCCGATTGAATCACAAGCGCGCGCAGCGCTACCTGGAGTGTATATAACTTCTGATTGGTCACATACAACAACCCAGGTGTTAGCTGATTCCATCGGGATACAAATTCAAATAAGGCAATCGTTGCCAGCCCTGGCTTAGCTAAAGGGACGTACATGGTAGAGAAAATGCGAAACTCACCCGCACCATCGATCTTAGCGGACTCTGCCATTTCGTAAGAAACAGCACCGAAGAAATTTCGCATTAATAAAATACTAAAGCCAGAGATTAAACCATACAGCACTAACGCTGACACTGTATTTAAGAGGCCCAGTTCTTTATTGACCACATAAAGAGGGATCATGACTGCCTCGTTCGGCACCATCATCGTGAGTAGAATGAAGCTTGTCAGCAGCTTCCGCCCAGGCAAGCCCTTGTGCAGCAGCACGTAGCCTGCCATCGCGCAGAGCAGGACATGCACGAATGAGCCGACAATCGTCACAAGCACATTCATACCGAAGGGTCGCCACAACTCAATTCTTTGCCACACCGTCCGGTACCCTTCCATACTTAACTCGGAAGGCCATAGTTGGAGTCCTGCATGCATGGACGAAATATTAGAAGAAATTGAAATAATAAACGTATTCCAAATCGGCAAAATCATGGTCGCTACCAGCAGCAACAAGAAAAAACCATTGGTCAATTGGAAAGGTAAATCCCGTCTAATTAACGATTTATTGCCCATTTGCATTCACTCCTCGTCGTAACGAATTAGTTTGCGAGTCGCAAACACCAGGATTAGCGTTGCCAACACAACAAGAAAGCCTGCTGCTGAAGCGACGCCCATATTAAACTCCAGAATCCCTTTTTGGTACGTGTAAGTCATCAAGACATCTACCTTCCGAGCAATAGCGGGATTACTTAGAATCATCATCTGATCAAACATGCGAAGCATACCAATCATATTCAGAAGCGTAACGACCTTCATGGTCGGAATAAGCTGTGGTAAAGTGACGTAACGAAGTTGCTGCCAGCGTCCTGCTCCATCCATATGGGCAGCTTCATATAAAGATGGCGATATGGAGACAATTGAAGCCAAATAGAGAATGCAGGTAAAACCCATTTCTTTCCATGTATTTGTCAATATCATTAAATAGCGCGCATAATCAACCTCTGCCCAAAAATGAATCGGCTTCGCTGTTCCAAGCACCTTCAATAGCTCATTAATAAATCCGCCGTCTGGCGACAGCATCAGGATCCAAATCCCACCTACAACAACCCAGGAGAACAAATGCGGCAAATAGATCACCATTTGTGTTACTTTTTTGAACCATGTTTGACGTACTTCATTCAAGGATAAAGCTGCAATAATCGGGGCAAAAAAGCCTAATATCAGCATGCCGATCCCAATCACTACTGTATTCTCAAGCACCCGCCAGAAGACAGGATCATGCCATACCACCTGATAATTCTTTAAACCAACGAAAGGCCGATTGCCGATCATACGGAAGTTCTGCATCGATATTTGTAAGCCTTTGAACAGTGGGAAATAAGAGAAAATTGCAAAATAGATCACAATTGGTAGCATCATGACATATAACACACGATAGCGAGCCCATGCCGTCACTAGAGTTCCTCCTTGTCTGTGAATATGAAAGCGGCGGCTGGGGAGTAATCCCCGCCTCCGCTTCTACTTCAGCTTACTTAATCAATTAAATTCACAGCCTTCAGCTCATCATGCATTTTCTTCACAGCATCTGCAGCTGGCATTTTGCCCATCATCGCTTGGAACGCATAGTTCGTCACAATTTTCTCAGCATTCGGCCAGTCTTTCGTGGAGTTCTCAATCGTTGCATTGTTATCAAAAATGACTTGGCGTCCTTCCAGTGCTCCCGGCAGCGTGCCGATCGGATTCTTAAAGTTCGTGTTGTTCGGGAACGGTGCTCCATGGTCCATCCCATGACTAACCCCAGCATCTGTTAACGTGTACTTCCCGTCTTTCACTGTGTAATCTGTGCCTTCAATCCCTAACGTACTAAGAATATTTCCTTTCTCTGTCTGCCAAAACTCTAGGAATTTCATAGCGGTATCCACATGCTCCGCATTCACTGGAATCCCCCACACGCTTGGATCTCCGCGGCGAAGCATAATTTTGCCGTCTGGGCCTACAGCGCCGGGAATCGCTTTTGCTACAAATGCAGGATCATCTGTTTTCTTCATATTGTTAAAGAGGCCTACCCAGGCATCCCAGTACGTGACCATACCTACGCGGTTGGTTAGGAACAGCTCTCTCATTTTGCCCGAATCATTGGTTGCAAAGTTAGGATCTAGAATGCCTTCTTTGTACAGCTTTGCGAACCATTCATAGATTGGAACAGCCGCTTCCGTCGCGTATGGAATTGTACGCTTGCCATTCGCATCGATCACATACTTGTATTTCACACCTGCTGCGCTCATAAAGCCTTGAATATCATATAAGCCCGCAGTGGATAACCCGTACGTATCATCCTTGCCGTTGCCGTCTGGATCCTTCTCTTTGAAAGCCTTCAAAACCTGATAGAAATCATCCAGCGTCTTCGGCTGCTGCAGCTTCAGCTTGTCCATCCAATCTTGTCGAACAGTCGGCAGTGTGCCGCCTTCCGATTTATTAAATACGCTGTAAATTTTCCCGCCATTGTACGTAATCATGTCCCATTCTTTGGTAGGAATCACTTTCGGATCTGACAATACTTTGGAAGCTTTAATTTTATCGTTTAATTGCAGCAATGCCCCTTGGTCAACTAGGACATCCATATTGCCTTTGCCCATATAGACAAGGTCATACTTCTCGCCAGCGGCAATGGCTGAATACAATTTCTTATCATAGTCAGCCGCAGGCTTCTCGATCGTCACTTTAATGCCGGTCAAGCGCTCGACTTCCTTCTCAAATAACGCATTCTCCTCAGGTGTTTTCCCTCCGACAACACCGCTAAGAATACGTAGGGTTTCTTGTTTGGCTGGTTTGGATGACTCGCTTGCCGAGCTGGCGGGTGAATCCGTTCCTGTTTTCGTACCGCACGCGGTCACAAGTAAACTCGTCGATAGGACAACAGCTGCGATCATTCCTGCTTTTTTATTCAACACGGGTATGGCCTCCTATTTGTTTCTTCTCTATTTGTTATTCTCTGTTCTCGCTTTGGCGCAAGAGCCTCTAAACACGAGACTCGCTGGAATCAATATGCGTTTGACGATGGTATTCGGTACACGAAGCTGTTCGATTAGCAGCTTGGCTGCTTCACTTCCCAGCACTTCGCCATTAAGACGGACGCCGGTCAGCGGGGGCTTAAATTCGGGTGCATAAATGGAATCGTCGCTAAAAGCAAACACAGACAGGTCATCCGGTATTCGCAGTTTAAGCTCCTCGGCAGCTTGGTACACGCCTAGTGCCACTTTATCTGTATCCGTAATAATGGCGGTAATCTGTGGATGAGAAGCCAATAAGCGCTTGGTCATTTGATAACCGTAAGTCGTCGAAGTTAACTTCCCATCTTTGTAGACAATGAGCTTGGGATCAATGGGCATGTCGGCTTTTTGGAAAGCTTTTATGAAACCCTGTTCACGATCTTGAGCCACCGTTCTTTCCTTCTGTGTATTCAGGAAAAGGATGTGCGAATGACCGAGTTGCAGCAGATGCTCTGCTACGATTTGTCCCATCCCAACGTTGTCATTGTCGACGTAAGAAACGCTAGATTCGTACTCATGATGCGGTCTTCCAATAACAACGAGCGGTAACTTCCGCATAATTCGTTCTGAAATTCGTTCATCATTCTCTGCTGGGTCAAGCAGTATATCACCATCAACAGGATCTGTTGCTACATACTCAACTTGCTTAGAGAATTCCGTAGATAGTGTATTTACAAGCAACCGATACCCTTGGCTATAGCATTCTTTTAACACGCCATTAAAAAGGCCAAGATGAAACTGACTAAACTTCACTTGCTCGCCCGGCATATTAAGTCCTATGATATTGGTCCGTTTGTTCGCTAAGCTTCGAGCCCAATAATTCGGCCTATAGTTCAGATCCAGTGCAGCATCCAGAACGCGCTGTGACACCTCCTTGCTAATGGGTCTCTTCTTACTAAACACGTTGGATACGGTGCTTTTGGATACCCCAGCGATTTTTGCAACGTCGTCTATGTTTGCCATATGAGCTCGCCTCACTTCTCTTTAATAGTAAACCGGTTTTATCATCGTAGTTTCATAGCAGGATAAATGAATTGTAAATAGAACAGGCTGTTATGAAGGTGGAATCGCAGTAATAACGGGAATTTTCAGGGACTATCGCAAATGGAAGGCTGCATTTAATGAAACCGGTTCGACGATTTTCATTTACAAACACAAAAAAGAAGAACCCAGGGCTTAGCAAGCAGCCGCAGGTTCTTCCTTATCATCGATGGACGTCTCCATCTCCTATTCTATTCGCTACATTTACTCGCTAACCCAGATCGTTTTCTGTGCAAATGGTATCCGCTCCGCCTTCGTTGGCACCGCTTCAGGGTAGCCAATGTAGATGAAACCGACCATTTCTTCTTTGCCGGCAAGGCCGAAGGTCTCTTGCATTTTCGGATGATACGTAGGATCACCCGTACGCCAGATGGTGCCTAAGCCCATGGCATGGGCGGTCAGCATCATGTTCTGCACCGCACAATGGGCGGCTGCGTACTCCTCGATCACTGGCACAACAGGTTTCTCGGCAGGTGTGACGGCAACCGCGATCACGAGCGGAGCTCGGAACGCCTTCTTCTCATGCACAGCGCGCAGCTGCGCTTCTTCCTCGGCGGAAAGTTCCGCGCCTGCATTCGCCACAGCCACTTCCGCGTAGCCACGGCCGAGCAGGCCTCTGCCTTCGCCTGTCATAACCCAGAAACGCCAAGGTTCTGTATGGGCATGATTGGGTGCCCACACCCCAGCCTCTAATATCTCTTCGATCAGCTCACGCGCGATCGGGTCTTGTTTAACCTTCCCGATACTGCGTCGCTGACGAATCGCTTCTTTCACGTCCATGCTTCCCACTCCCATTTCGGTTAAATGATTGGTAATGCCGGGGAGTTACGCGAGGGCAGACCAGGCGCTTGCCTCGCTTGCGGGGGCTGTAACGCCCTTCTTGGGCGTTACAGGTTCCCTCCGCGCGCCTACTGCTAGCTGTAAGGCCCTTTTGGGGCCTTACGCGAAGGCACACCAGGCGCTTGCCTCGCTTGCCGGGGCTGTAACGCCCTTTTTGGGCGTTACAGGTTCCCTGCGGGCGCCTACCGCTAGCTGTAAGGCCCTTTTTGGGCCTTACGCGAAACCCCGCCAGTCCCGTGCCTCGCACGCTCCCCATCCCTTTTTAACATCTAAGCTTTAATGTACATGTTCCCGCCTTGATTATCAATTCCCATCCTATCCGGTCCCCTCAACGGGTACCAGACACAATGCCAAACACAAAAAGAACCCCGCCGAGCCTAAGCTCGCGGAGTCCTTTCATCTTACGTCTATGTGAGAAAATTCTTATTTGTCTTTTTTAGCGTGTGAACCGTCGCAGTTACCCTCTACGTTTTGCGTGTTACCGCATGCACATTTACCCATGGTTTCAACCTCCTCCAAATGTAGTGTTGCTTGTGTTTATTATATCCGCTTCACTTACATTTGTAAAGTAATTGAATAAAAGTTAGTAAATGAGGATAATTATCATTCTCATTTGCCCTATTCTCCGCTAGACGCTCGTCATATTTAGCTTTTTATCGGTAGGTAGGAAGGCTGCCAACAAGCCAAGTAATGGCAAGTAGGCACATAACCGAATTACGAACCCGATGCTAGTCGCATCCGCCAATGTCCCTAGCACCGCTGAGCCAATACCGCCTAATCCGAACGCTAAGCCGAAGAATAAGCCTGACACTGTACCTACCTTACCTGGCAGCAGCTCCTGTGCATAGACGACGATCACGGAAAATCCAGATAGCAGAATGAACCCGATACACGCACACAGCACTGCGGACCAGAACAAGCTCACAAAGGGAAGCAATAAAGAGAACGGTGCTGTCCCTAAAATCGAGAACCAGATCATATTCCGTCTTCCGAAACGGTCCGCCAGAGGCCCGCCCATAAACGTTCCTAGAGCCCCTGCAGCCAGCAAGGTGAAGATAATAAGCTGTGCTTTCCCCGTAGTAACGCCGTAATGATCGATGAGATAAAAAGCATAGAACCCTGTCATACTGGCCACATAAACGAATTTGGAGAAGAGCAGCATGATTAGAATAAATAGTGCGTAAGCGACGGTCTTTTTCGGCAGCGCCTTCTTCACAACGGTCGACTTCCGAACCGTGGAACGTAATGCGATTGCCCCTTTGTACCATTTAGCTACGAAAATCTGAACCACAATCCCCGCTGCCGCAGCAAATGTAAACCAAATGATCCCGAATTGACCTAGCGGTACGAAAATGAGTGCAGTAAAAATGGGCGCCATCGCCTGACCGATATTACCCCCCGTTTGGAAAATCGACTGCGCCAGCCCTCTCCGAGGACCCGCAGCTAGATAGGCTACACGGGATGACTCTGGATGCAGCACGGAAGAGCCGAGTCCAACGAGAATAACCGCCATGATCACGTGTGAGAACGTGCCGGCATAGGCCAATGCAATGATTCCCAGCAGCGAGAACACCACGCCAATAGGCAGTAAATATGGCTTAGGCCTCGCATCCGTGTAGAGTCCAATCAAAGGCTGGAACAACGAAGCCGTCACGTTGAGCGTGAAAGCGATCCAGCCGATCTGTGTAAAGCTCAACTGCAAGGAGTCATGCAGAATCGGAAAAATGGCGGGAATGACGGACTGGATCGCATCATTCAATAAATGTACGATGCTGATCGAAAATAATATTGCATACACCGTACAAGCTTGAGCTTGAGCCTGAGCATGCGCTAGGGCTTGATCAGTTGTTGCTGTTTGCATAATATAACACTCCTTATCATCATATCATCAGACGTTTAAAACTAGAGGAAAGGGAACGAATTGCATTCGCCTAGTCTCCCTCTATGGGTACTCATTTTTCACTCGGACTACGTCAGGCGTCAGGGCTACTCCCTTTCGCAAACCCTTAAGTTCGAGGTTTTCCCCTGCCAACATATCCTGAGTACGCATTGAAGCGCGCCGACGCATGACGGCTGTCAAACCCCGCGTACCCCCGCACATGTGGAGGAAATCCCCACGCTATGCCTGATTCAGGAACTTTTTGAGCTGCTGGACCGTCTCCTCCAAATTCTGCAAAGCCCAATGCTCCGCAGCGCCCACGTCCTTATCCTTGATCGCTTGATACAAATTCACATGAATCTGATGATGGTGATTGTAAACATCCTTATCCTCCACCAGTTTCTGTGCAGCATCCATCATCACGGCCGATAAGGAACGGTAGAGATCGACAACGACACCGTTCTTGCTCGCGATCGCAATGGCTTGGTGGAAAACCATATCCACGGCCAAATACGTGTTGGTATCGCCAGCTTCCAATGCTTTCAACCGCTGGTTGAGCGCATCTTCCATCACAGCTAAGTCTGCCTCATCGCGACGTTCTGCAGCGAGTCTTGCAATCTCAAGCTCCAGCATCTTTCTGACTTCGTACACTTCCAAAATCTCAGCTCTACGCAGTCGGTGGACGAGCGGTTCCTGCATCACGGCATCGGAATGCCCCGTTAGAAAAGTCCCGAAGCCCTGCTTCTTCTCCAGCAGCCCTGCATGCACAAGCACCCGAACCGCCTCACGGATCGTCGAGCGCCCGACACCGAATTGCTCCATTAATTCCGGTTCTGTTGGAATCTTATCTCCCATTTTCAGATCGCCATCCGAAATCTTCTTCTGCAATTGTGTGACCACATCATCAACGAGCTTGGGACGGTGAAGCGGTTGAAACGATACTTTCGAATTCATCAGATCATCTCCTGTATGAGCAGTATATCAGCCCTTGTCGTATTTTTCCACAGAAAAATAATTGAGATACACTGCCACCTACGCAGAGCCTCTGTTGGTAAGCCCTACGACTAAACCTGCTGCTAACATGGGGCATATCGACTGCAGTAGTAGCCCACCCCTTATACGAAATGACAGGCTCTGCTAGCGACTCCATGCACATTCGCCCTACTCTCACATATATTGCTAGTGCCCATCATTTTAGAGAAAGGGGCCGGTCTCGATGTACAACGATCCAACCTTGTACCCCTATCCCCCTGTACATTACCAGCAATATCCCGCTCATCCTTATCACTATGCACCTTACTGGGCGTGGGATCGCTATCCATCTGTTGATACCAAAATGCTTGCTAACTCCGTCTCCTCTACTGAGAATTTGTTAAAGGATGCGTCTCTCCTCATTAGCAAACTCTCGGACCCGAAGATCGCCCATGAATTAATGACGAGTGCCCAGAATGGCAATCAAAAAGAAGTAGACCGAATCATTCATACCTTCGGAAGCAAATCAACCATTATCACAAGCTTCAGTCCTAGCGCTATTCAATTTACCATGGGTCCTCACGTCGCAGGAACACACCCGTGCTGTCAGCTTTCGCTTTCGCTCAAATGGGGCGACTAACGTACAAAGAGCAATCCGTTCCCACTTGGGATTGGGTTGCTCTTTTGGCGTTGGCACACTCTCATCTAAGGCCTAACGAACATCCACCGCCTGCCAAATCGGCCAAGTGACGGCCAACCAATGGGCAGCAACGATCAGCACGATCCAGTAGAGACTGTAAAACACATCTAGCTTGGAGTAAGAGGCTGCATAGAAATAGGTGCGTCTGCGACTCATTGAAAAACGCTTCGCTTCCATCGCCACGGCCGTTCGATGCGCACGGCGAATGCTCTGTGCCAGCAGCGGAATCGCGATCATCCGCATCGTGGTATACCCTGAGGTGAGCAGATTCCCTCGCTTGCGCTTGCCTCCTCTAACCTTAATCGCGTAGCGCAGCGTCTGAAACTCCTCCACGATCACTGGCAGCATGCGTAACGCAGCAAGGAAGCTGTATGCGTACTTCGGCGCAACCTTCCATTGCTGCATCATCGCGTAAAATAAAGCCACAGGCCGCGTGGTTAAGCTAAACAGAAGGCCTACAGCCGCAACCTGCATCCCGCGCAGCCCCAAATGAATCCCGCGATAGAAGCTCTCCTCGGTAATTCGAATGATACCCCAGTGAAACCATTGGATATCCCCCTGGCCGAACATCATCATCCCTAACGAAGATGAGACAAAAATGAGCAGGAAAGGCGAAGCATACAGCAGCAGCCTTTTCGTCGGATGACCAGATAACAAGGCTAGCGGCAGCAGCGCCCCAAGCGTTAGAAACAGCATCGTATTCAGGTTATGTGTGAAGACGACAACGATGAATAGCAGCAGCGCGACGATTAGCTTCACGCCTGGATTGACACGATGCAGCCATGTTTCTCGAAAGCTGAACGTTATTTGCATGGCAGCGGCTCACCTCCGGTGGCAGTGTAGAGCAAGGCGCTCCCTGCGGGAGCCGCCTCAGCAGGCTGGGCCCCGTCGGCGCCCAGCTTCCCTGCGGGCGCGGCTTCCGCCACGCGCCCCCCATCAACCGTCCAGACGCGCGTTGCCCAGCGCTGGACAATCTCGTGATCGTGGGTGACCATCACGATCACGTTCCCGCTGGCGCGCAGCCGCTCCAGCTGCTCCAGCATGCGCATCGTGCCTCGCGCATCGAGCCCGAAGGTGGGCTCATCCAGCAGCAGGATCTGTGGCTCGCGAACCATCGCGGTCGCCACACTGAGCCTGCGCTTCTGGCCCATCGAGAGCTGGAACGGGTGCCGCTCTCGCAGCGCGAGCAGGTCGTACTCTCGGAGCAGCCGCTCGGCCGCTGCCCACTGCCCTTGCTTGGGCTGACCCTCTGGCAGGCCATAGGTCAGCTCATCTTCTACGGAGTTCGTCACGAACTGGAACTCCGGGTTCTGGAACACGAAGCCGACTTGCTCCGCAAGCTGCTCGACTTTATTGCCCTTGGCGCCCGCGATCACACAGCTTCCGCGGGTCGGAATGAGCTGCATGATCGCGAGGAGCAGCGAGCTTTTGCCTGCACCGTTGGCGCCAACAACGGTAATCCAGTCACCGGGATACACGCTAAAGTTATCCACAGAGGTCTTGATCTGCCCGCCTCGGAGCCCATTGAAATCGCGAAAGGTCATGATGGGCTCACAGAGAAGCTCCTGCTCGCCCGCGCGCCCTTTCTCGCCGTTCTCCCGGGGATTCACGCCCACCTTCTCTTCGCCCGCCAAGCCCTTAAGCTCGCGCTCCTCCGCATAATCCGTCCACACTCCCGGATACCAAATGCCATACTCCCGCATCTGCGCCTTATGCGCTTCAAACATCGTTAGCGGAGGGCCATCCGCCAATACCCTTCCCTCAGGCGTCAGAAGTATTAGCCGATCAAGCAGATCCAGCATCCCGCTAATTTTATGCTCCACGATGACGAGCGTTTTATCCCCGCTGATCCTCCGAATGGTGTCCCACACCTGCTTCGTGCCTTCTTCATCTAACAGCGCCGTCGGCTCGTCAAGAAAGAGCACTTCCGGCTCCAGCGCCAGCACGCTGGCAATCGCTAATCGTTGCTTCATGCCCTGCGACAGTGTACTTATCAGTGTATGCGGATCCGGCAGCTGCAGCCCGACGAGGTCCAAATAATACCGAATACGGGCAGGCATTTCTGCCCGCGGCACTTCTTGATTTTCCAATACAAAAGCAATTTCTTCGTCGATATAGGGCATGCAGAACTGCGTGTCGGGGTCCTGAAATACGTAGCCCCAGCGACTCGGTCTGCGAATGTCATCCGCCTTGAGCGGCAGCTCGATCATGTCGGGAACGATCCCGCTCAGCACCTGAAGCAGGGTTGACTTACCGCATCCGCTGGGTCCCAGGAGCAGTACTTTCTCCCCCGGCTCGATGGATAAGGAAACCCCCTGAAAGATCAGGGGGGCGTCATCGCCGGGATATTTTAACCGTAGATTCGTTACGCTCATGCCTTGGCTCATCGCGTTACCCCAGTATGTCGTAATCTTTTTTGGAAACCGGGCGAATCAGATTCAGCACACCGGTACGAGCCAGCGCACTTGTTAAGTAATAAGCGAATACGCCGGCGATCACCGCGCTGCCTAGCAGCCGCATGGCAATGAATAATGTGTAGTTCCAGAAGCTAAGCTGATCGATGTACCCGTAGTAGATATCCACGAACAGTGACAAAATAGCTGACGCTAACGCTGCAAGCATCGTTACCCCCACATTCGTTTTGCGATAGAGGAAGAGGGCAAAAATCAGCTCCGCACCCAAACCTTGAAGAACGCCATAAACAAGTGTCGACGCGCCCCATGAACCGCCATACAGCGCCTCAATCGTCGCGGCCGCGACTTCCGCAAGCAGGGCCACCCATGGCTTCCGAATAACCAGAAACGCGAACGTTGCCGCCATAAACCACATGCCATAGCTTAATTGCTCTGCATGCAACCCGAAGGGCTTCAACAGATCATAGATGGGCCCCCAAATCCGGTAAATCACTCCGAACACTGCGGCGATCACGATGGTGATCAAAATATCGGTCAATTTCAAACCTTTCTTACTTGCTGTTTGCTGCACCATTTTCAAATCGACTCCTTTTCTTGGATCCCTATTTGTCAATGAGATAGGCGAACACGCCAACCTTGGATTATCGCTCCTTCGTCCCTTCAGGACAAAAAAAGCCCGCCGGATTAACGGCAGGCTTGAACATTCGTGCAAAAAAAAGCACTAAAGGTCTCTACGCTGGCATTATCCAGATCAGATTAACGGTCAGTGGCATTAGGGCCACTATCTCAGCCTGACTTCATCAAGCACCCGTGTTGCTATTCATTTGGCTTAACTGTAGCGGATTACCAGCTATTTGGCAATCCTTTTTTTGCCACATGGTTTATTTATCAATCAGTTGTTTCAAATCCTTCGTTAAGCCGTTCAATTGGCGGATGCTGGACACGATATCTTGCACACGATGCTGCTGCACCTCTGCACTAGCCAGCACTTCTTGAACGGAAGCCGCGGATTCCTCGGTGATCGCTGCAACAGATGTCATCTCTTCCGCTACGCGTTGCGATGAGACCTGCAATTGCTGATTCATGCGCTGCAGGTGCCCGGCTTGCTCCATCACTTCGGCTGTATTCTTATTAATAATTTCGAATAGCTCATTCACGCTATCCGTCGATTTCTTGCCTGATTCCACGGCTGTGATCCCAATAGCAACCTTCTCTACGGCTGTGACCACCTTTGCCTGAATCGAACCGAGAATTTCCGAGATATCCGTTGACGCAATATGCGCATTCTGCGCCAGTTTTCGAATCTCGTTGGCTACAACGGAGAAGCCTTTGCCATGCTCGCCTGCCCGAGCAGCTTCAATGGATGCATTCAATGACAGCAGGTTCGTTTGGTTCGCAATATCAGCAATCGTGGATACGATGTTTCCGATCTTCACGTTCTCTTCGTTCACTTCATTCATAATGTCAGAGGTCTCGGTTACGATGACGGTAATATCATTGATTTTGAGCGACAAATCTTCCATCTGGGTCTTGCCTTCATTCGTCATTCTCGCTGTGTCACGAGATCTGCTGCTCATTAAATTGGATGCTGCTGTCGTCTGTTCAACCGTTTCATTCACATCTTGAATGGCCGATGTAATGTCAGTGATACTTGAAGCTTGAGATTCAATCCCGATCGTAATTTCTTGAAAAGCAGAAACCACTTCTTCCGTAATTCTTCCCGTTACTGTCGCGTTCTCTTGCAAAGCTCCACTCGATGTTCCAAGAACCTCGGTAGTCGTACGAACGCCCGCCAAAACTTCGTCTGTCTTCGTCCGAGATAGCTCGGATTCTTTGGCACTTTTAGCAACGTTCACTAGCATTCTTGTACCGATTTGACCTTGCCCAATCAATGTGATGATGGTCAGTATGTAAAAAGCATTAACCCCGATTGGATCCACATGAGGCGTCAATGTCGTTATGTAATAGTTCATATTAATCAGCCCGAGTACCCCGTTCAACACGAGCGGTTTATAATCCATATAAAGAGACATCAGAGCTAAACAAAGGTATAGAATAAAGAGACCGAATAACGAACTGCTTTTTGCCATGAAAAAATAGGAGATAGCGTTGAGGCCGACCGCAATGATAAACTTTGTATAAGGAATCCAAATTTTCTTCCAGGTTAAGAACGTACATACAATAGCTATGGGGACGCCAACCGAAATAATGGTCACCATCATGGGAACGGATGTATACGCCGCCGCAACGCCAAGCGCAAGACATGCCCATAACAGCTTAACCATCAGGCTATTTCGCCGATTTAATTCTAACAATTGATCCGACATCGTTAACTCTCCCACTTTCTGCTCTGCAAGATTAGACATTTTTTTACACTATTCAACAAGGAGATGACTATCCCCTCTATTTAAAATCATTAAAAAACTTTGTTCCTCGAGGACCGCGGAGCCGTTGCATGCGAATGCCAAAAACAGGATTAGGATAGAAGTTGACTTCTACCCAGAAGAAAAACTACAATTTGTAGTGTCATCATCTTTTCAATAAAAGAGTTGATCCATCATGGATCATTCAACGATGCAGAAGGGGACTGATTATATGACCATATTGCTTTATATCGGACTAGCCGTACTTATTCTAGCTATTATTGGCTACGTGCTTGCAGCAAGAATCAACAAGGATAACAACTCTCGCTTGAAGAAAGCCGAAAAACAAGCGCTCAAAAAGAAACACAAAACATGGCTCTTGATTTCACATGCCCTGCTTATTATCGCGATCGGCAGCATGGGCACATCACTGATTCAGAAATCCGCTGGCAAGTACAGCCTAGATAAGCTGAATTTCAATGCGCCTATTCAAGTTACAACGGATAAGGATTACGGGCGGGATCATAAAGACGGCGCTCTGATGTACGAAATGAAGATCCCTACTTCAGGCACGCATAGCCCTCACGATTTGAAGTTTGGTTTCTATAAGGAGAGACCTGGCTACGAGAAGCTCGTTCACAATCTAGAGCACGGCGATATCATCATCCATTACCATCCAGATGCACCGAAAGAGCTGCTTGATCAAATCGAATATTTGACTCATTTCACGACAGCAGGCGCAGGCGTTCTTGCGGTTCCGAATGTCGATGTGCCAGCCGATAAAGAAGTTGTGGTTACGGCTTGGACGAAAACGATGCAGCTCGACAAATTTGATCAAGCCAGCGTGGGTACGTTTATTTACCAATACATTAATAAAGGCCCTGAGCAAATTCCAGCCAATGTACGACTCGGCGGCGGTACAATGTAGTTATTTGCGAATGGTTTCGCGATCAGATACAAGCTCAGTCGGAACTAAACCTGTTAGACGCCGGAATACACGGTAAAAATAAGAAGGATCGTTATAGCCGATGAACTCGGCTATTTCGGTTACCGTCAGGGCGGAATGACGCAGCATGTAGACGGCTGTTTTGATCCTCGTGACGTGAACGAATTCACTGATCGTTTGGCCCGTGACTTGGCGAAAAAGAGAGGCCGCATAGTTCGGAGATCGACTGATGCAAGCGCCAAGTTCGTCCTTCGTCACGTGTTCACGATAATGATTCTGAATGTAGACCTTCATCTGCTCTACGAGAAGTGAGGTTGCCGATGTTGTGGCAGCCTGATCCCACTCCCGTTGGAGATACACAAACAGCTCTTGCAAGTGCGCTTCACACAGCGCCTGGTAATAGGGCTGTTTGTCTTGCCATCCGCGGTGAATCAGGCGCAGCCGGTCTGCGATGATGTCGAACTTCCCGGTCTGCCGGCAGGTGTGGGACGATTGTTGGAGCAACGGAAATACATGCTCGGCTTCATCTGCAGCGAAATGTATGACGAATTTCTCATGAATCTTCGTTGGCACACTTCTGCCATACATCGGGGTATCGCTCGGAATGAGCAGCCATTGTCCCTTCTCAAGCACTTGTTTTTTCTCGTGAATCCAGTACACACAACGTCCATATATCACGAAAATCAGCGTCCAATCCGGATTGGTATGAGGTTGTTCCTCGTTCCACGAGCTGCTTTTGTCATAGTGAAAGCTTGTTAGCTTCATTCGATCCTCACCACGCTTTCATTGTACTATATTACATATATCATACTATAGTTCATAGAAACCCGCACGGATTAGGCATATAATGAAGCCAACTACTCTTTTACATTCGAAAGGAAGTCCTCCACCATGCGTAAAACGAAAATCATTTGTACAATGGGTCCCGCGTGTGATTCCGTCCCTACTCTGAAAGAATTAATCCGTGCCGGCATGAGCGTCGCGCGTTTAAATATGGCTCACGGCGATCTAGACGAGCACCGCGGTCGTATTCAGCGTGTGCGTCAAGCCGCGCAAGAAATGGGTGTTATTATCCCGATTCTGATGGATATCAAAGGTCCAGAAATCCGCATCGGTCAATTGAAAGATGCTTCCTATGATCTGCAAACTGGCGATCGCATCATTTTGACGACAGAACAAATTATCGGTGACTCCAGCCGCGTATCTGTGAACTACCCAGGCTTGCCGCAAGATGTGAAGCCAGGCAATCTTGTTTTGATCGACGACGGCTCCATCGAGCTGCGTGTTGAAATGATTGACGGTACAGAAGTGACTTGCAGCGTCCTGAACCCAGCTCAGTTGAAACAGCGTAAAGGCGTGAACTTGCCGGGCGTACGCACTTCCCTTCCAGGTGTGACAGAGCGCGACGTGATGCACATCAAATTCGGCGTCGAAGAAAACATTTCAATCGTAGCGATGTCTTTCGTTCGTAACGGCAACGATGTTCGTGAGGTTCGTGCTTTGCTTGAGCAGCACGGCGCTGGCTTAACGCCGATTATCTCCAAAATTGAGAACGAAGAAGGCATGACGAACTTCGCTGGTATCTTGGAAGCTTCCGATGGCATCATGGTTGCCCGTGGCGACCTTGGTGTGGAAATTCCAACGGAGGAAGTTCCGATTGCTCAAAAAGATATGATCCGCGCTTGTAACCTAGCTGGTAAACCGGTTATTACAGCTACGCAAATGCTGGATTCCATGCAGCGCAACCCGCGTCCGACTCGCGCTGAAGTGAGTGACGTGGCGAATGCCGTCCTTGATGGCAGTGACGTTGTCATGCTTTCCGGCGAGACGGCTGCTGGGAAATACCCAATCGAGTCCGTGACCATGATGGCCACCATCGCTGAGCGCGTTGAGCAAACGATGGTGCGCAGCTCCTTGGTGGATGCTCAGCTGCAATCCAACAACGAAATCACCGAAGTGTTGTGCCAAGCGGTTGTATCCTCCGCGAACAAGCTGCATGCTGCGGCGATTCTTACACCGACAGAGACAGGCTTCACGGCGCGGATGATTGCGAAATACCGCCCAGAAGCACCGATCATCGCTGTGACAGCAAGCCAGCACGCGATCAGCCAATTGAGCATGGTACAAGGCGTCATCCCTGTTCTTGGTGAGTTCTGCGAATCGACAGACGCGATGATTCGCTCTGCGATCAACCAAGCGGAGACGCTTGGTTATGTGAAAAAAGGCGACCTCACTGTCGTCTCCGCTGGTATTCCCGTTGGGAAGTCCGGTACGACGAACTTGCTTAAGGTTGAGCGGGTTTAGGGTTCGCTCGCATAGATGGAAAACCTCCAACTAATTCCGGCTGTAATGGCGTTTACAACGATCTAACTGGAAAAACTACAGTTATTTCTGCGTCATCGCGAGAAATTCGGCGATAATCAGCGAAATAGATGTAGTTTTTCCATCCATCGGTTGCTTTTGACGCAAAGTCGAGAAATTAGATGTACTTTTTACAGTTAAACAAAGTAAACGGCTACGCTGCCCTTCAACGGCGAGAGCGTTTATGGATTTTAAAAATCAGATTCGGCCCCTACCGCATTTGCTACTAAAAGAAGCCTCCCCTTCACCTTTGTCCGGTGGAAAGTGGGAGGCTTTCTCATTTCAGGGTATACTAGAGTAACACTTCACTATCGAGCAACGGAGGCCTCACAGAGTGATTATTCGACTTGGATTCGTATCTACCGCTATGGCTATTTTCAATAACACCCCTAGCTCGACGTTCACGTATAAGCTATTCTCCGAGCGGCCTCGCGAGGAAGCGATGCAGCGTGCCATTGAAATCGGCCGCAAAAACCTCCAAGCCACGCAGCGCATTCTCTACTACAATGCCGCTCACGGCATTCGATTGTTTCGACTGTCGTCCGCGCTAATCCCATTGGCCACACATCCCGATGTGCGGATTGATGTTGCCGCGGAATACGCGGACGAGCTGCGCAAGCTCGGTGACTTCGCAAAGGCACACGATATTCGGCTCAGCATGCATCCGAACCAGTTCACGCTGCTCAACGGCAGCGATAAGGTCGTCGATGCCGCCATCGACGATCTGAACTACCATGCTGCCATCTTGGATGGCATGGGGCTGGATGAGTCCGCCATCATTAACATCCATGTTGGCGGTGTATACGGCGATAAAGAAGCCGCGACGCAGAAGCTTTTCGACAATGCACCGAAGGTGCCCGCGCATGCGATGCGTCGGCTTACGTTCGAGAACGATGACAAAACGTATACGCTCGAAGAAACGCTCGCCGTCAGCCAAAAACTGCAGCGCCCGTGCATGCTGGATTTGCACCACGACTGGTGCAATCCTTCTGCTCTTACTCCCATCGAGCTGCTCCCCCAGATCGCGCAAACATGGGGCGACGTGCCGATGAAGATTCACGTCTCTTCGCCCAAAAACGAGAAGGAATTCCGCTCCCACGCGGACTACATCGAGCCTGAGATGCTAACCGCTTTTCTGAAAAGCTGCAAGGAGATTGATCTCCCGCGCGTCGACGTCATGATTGAAGCGAAGGTGAAGGATCTCGCCCTGTTCCGTCTAGCTGAACAGTTGGGTAAAATCCGCGGTGTGAAGCGATTGGATGGCGGGGTTTTGAGTTGGTGAACTAGTGAGCTGGTGAGCTGGTGAGTTGGTAAGCAAGTGATTCAACAGGCAACAAGGGTATCTCTCAGGAGATACCCTTGTTGTTTTGTGCGCTCAACTCACTGGCCTAGCAGACACCTCGCGTGCTGCCAGGGGAAGTAATCAGCCAGCTGACAATGAATAAGCAAGCCTAACTGTCTTATGAACCCTCATGACGAGGTATTTAGTCAGATAAAACCACCACAAGTGCTTATTTGCAACAAAAAGTGAACTTCTCGGCCCATTTGCTGATAATAAGCACACCACGCTCACTTATGCATACTCGACTCAGTGATTGTATTCAAATAAGCTCCCTGAGTTGCCTTATTTGCTCGTAAGCGGCGACACCCATATACGCCATCCAGCCCCATACGAAGATTACACTGCGAGTAGCCCCTGCCTCATAGCGTTCAGGCCCGGTTCCGCCTTGTCGTCACGATGACAGTTGTGCCCGGGTTATTATTTTTCACATGCCGCAAGGCGTTAATTTCTCCGCCAATTATGATAATGAGCGCTGAGATGTAGAACCAGGTCATCAACACGATGATCCCGCCGATACTGCCGTACGTCGCGCTATAGTTGGTAAAGCTGTTGACATAGAAGGAGAACGCGAGCGACGTGCCCTGCCAGCCCACAGCCGCGAAGAGTGCACCAGGGAGCACGCTTTTGCAAGTTAAGCAGGTGTTGGGTGCGATGAAGTATATCCCGATGAAAACGGCGAAAATGATAACAAAGTTCGCAATCCAACGGAGTTTGTTCCACAGCTCGACGTGGGCAGCGGCGATGTGAACATGTGCAGCCGTCCAATCCCCAATCCAATGACCAAATACGCTGAGCAGCAGCGCTGAAATGATGACAACCAGCATGCCCAATGTGAGCATGACAGCGAGGAATCGCGAATGGATGAAGCTTTTGCGAGCGGGTAAACCGTAAGCTTTATTAACTGCACGGACAATGGCGTTCATCGCCGCACTGGCACTCACTAAGGCCAAGATGAGCCCGAAGGATAGTGTTCCGCCTCTTTTAACACTAAGTAAACCAATGAGCGTTTCCTCCAGCCAGCCTGCTACAGCCCCAGGAATGTACTCCCGTATCAAGCTGACCACGTCGTCAGAGGAGAAAGGTAGATACCCGAGTAAGCTCATCATGAATAGAAATAACGGAAAAATGGAGAGCAGAAAGTAATAAGCGCACTGCGCAGCAAGTCCGGTCGCATCATGCTCATTGAACTGGCGCCACAGTAATTTAACGTAAGATTTAACCATACGTCTAGTTTTCCTTTCATCCGGCCAAATTTATGGTAAAATAGATGGTTCAGTCTTATTCAGAAACATTGTCATGAAACAGGTGGTTATTATGAATTCCCTTCCTATGTATACAACGCCGTTAGGCTTTAAACCAACCACAGAGCGACCGATTCCGCATGCGAAGATGGCGCTTCTTACGAATAGCACAGAGCTCGTACCCGATTCGGATGCGGATAGTTATTTTTTCCGCGACTTGGAGGAGCACCGCATCCTGCTGAATGAAGCGCAGATCAAAGCTGTGCGCCACTACAAAGGTCCTCTGCTCACACTCGCTGGAGCCGGTTCTGGGAAAACAACGGTACTCGTGTGCCGAGTCGCCTATTTGCTCCGTGTCCATCAGGTGCAACCGGCGAATCTGCTGCTCATTACCTTTTCCAAAAAAGCTGCGGAAGAAATGCGGGAACGTCTCACGACGCTGCCAGGTCTCCACGCAAGTATGACGAATGTGATGCAGGTGCGGACGTTTCATGCGTTTTGCCTGCGATTACTGCGGATGAATGGGCTGCAGCAGGAAATTCTGAGTGATGGCCGGTATCAGCAAATTGTTTTCAAGCGCATCATGCTCAGCATGGGCCTGCAGGATACGTATCAGCCTGAGGTACTTATTACACTGCTTTCCTCCTACAAAATGCAGCTCATCGAGGTGGAAGACCTCCCTGAAGGCACGGAAGAAGAAAAGGAAGTTAAAAAGATTTTCTTGCAGTATGAACAATGGAAAATGGAGCAGATGAAGATTGATTTTGATGATATTTTGATCAAAGCATACCAGTTATTGCTTCATAGTCCTGACATTCTCCGCTCCATGCAGCGTAAGTTTACGTACATCAGCGTCGATGAATTCCAAGATACGAATACCGTTCAATATGAAATTATTAAAATGATTGCAGCATCCCACCAAAACCTCATGGTTGTGGGTGATGATGACCAAACCATCTATTCGTTCAATGGAGCGCGGAATGAATTTATTTTACAATTCCATGAGCAATACCCGACTGCCACTACGGTCACATTGGATATCAACTATCGCTCTACGTCGAGCATTGTTGGCTTAGGAAATGCTATTATCAAGCATAATGTGCAGCGGAAATCGAAAACGCTTCTGGCGACGAAAGAAAGCACGTTAAAACCGCACTATGTTAAACCCGCGAACAGCGATGACGAGGCCGATTGGCTAATTAACGATCTTCGCCTCAAGGTTGCTGAGGGGGGCGGCCAGTATGGGGATTTCGCGATTCTGTATCGGACAGCGAGCAACAGTCGGGCTATTATTGAGCAACTCATCCTGCATAACCTCCCTTTTGTCGATTACGGTACGAACGATTCGTTCTACGAACAGTGGATGGTGAAGCCGATTATTGACCATTTGCGGATTGCCCATGAGCGCCGAAATTTTGAAGCCATCGAAGGTGTCCTTCCCTCATTATATATTGGACGAGACCAAGGCATGCGTATTATTCAAGATGGAGAAGCGATTCAGCCGAAAAAATGGCCTTTAATCCATCTGTTGGGCCTTCCCCAGTTGAAGGATTTTCAGAAAGATAAGCTGAAAGCCCGCATCCGCTTGATCAAATCGCTCGTGGAGATGACGCCGTTGGCGGCCATTCAAGCGATTCGCAAGGATTTCTACGATACGTTCTTAGAGACGAATAAGCGCAGCAAGCTGACGCAGCATCGAGAAATGCTGAAAGAAACGTTGGACGAGCTGGAATCTTCCGCAAAACGGTTCAATACGGTCGAGCAGTTCCTTTATTTTATCCATGAAGTGGCGGAAAAACGCACAGAAATGAGTCGTTTGCCGAAAGAGCAGTACGCGGACAAAATTTCGCTCATGACGATCCACAAATCGAAGGGACTGGAGTTCCCGATTGTGTACCTGCTCTGCGCGATTGAGGGCAATATGCCGCATAGCTCGGCCCTGGATGCAAGTCATTTGGACGATGTCAAAATGGCAGGCGTTACGGGTCGCGACAAGAGCACCGCCGCGCTCGAGGAAGAACGGCGACTGGCTTATGTCGCCGTGACCAGGGCGAAGGGCGAGCTGCTGATCAGCTCGCCGGCGTTTTATCGCGGGAAGAAGGCAGAGCCTTCCCGCTTCCTCGTGTCCGCGTTCCCTGGCGCGGACGCAGGTGTTGTGACCAGCCGCAGCAAGCCGGCTGGCAGTTTTGGTGCGGCCGCTGGCGCTGCGGCGGCCGGAGGGCGGTCAGTCGCTGGCGGAGCCGCGACTGCAGGGCGGACAGCCACCGGCGGAGCCGTGGCTGGAGCGAGGGCCGCGACCGAAAGCGTCGCGGCGTGGTTGTGCAGCGCGACCGGCTGCAAAGCCTGGTCGCGGATCTCTTCGCCGCAGGAGTCGCGACTCGCGGCGAAGGCATGCCCGCTCTGCGGGGCGGGCATGGTGAAGGGCAGCCGCGAGATCGCGCTGCGGCGGTAGCGGTTTAGCCGCGGGGGAACCGCGGCGCCCTGCGACTCGAATGTTGTACAGCGTACAACATTCCCTGCTGCTTCGGCACTCCTTATCTCATATGCTGTACGCTGCTGCATCGCGTCTTGCTGTCTCATATGCTGTACGCTACTGCTTCGCGTCTTCCTGTCTCACATATTGTACGCTGCTGCTTCACGTCTTCCTGTCCCACATGCTGTACGCTGCTGCATCGCGTCTTCCTGTCTCACATATTGTACGCTTCGCATCTCCCTGTCTCACATGCTGTTTGTTGTTTTCGCTTCTCGCTGCATCATATGTTGCATAACGTACAACCTTTTTGCAGAAAAACCCCTCATTTCACTTGGAAGTTGTAGAAAATACAACATGCTAGCCGGATTTACACGCTTTTGAGCAAAATCGGGCAATAATGTTGTATGAAATACAATATTACCCTGCTTATTCAGACTTCAAACGATAAAATGTTGTAAGGAATACAACATCAACACGCCCTTAACCAAAAGAGCAGCGATCCCCAGGGATCGCTGCTCTTTCTTTCATCATCTTCTCCAGTACAAACCTCTTACACTAACTCCCTCAACGCGCTCAATGCCGCATCATAATCCGGGTGATCCTTCATCTCTGTCAAATACTCCACGTACCGCACAGTATCATTCGCATCCACGATGAAGATCGCACGTTGATCCAACTGGATCTCTTTAATGAGTACGCCGTAGGCTTGACCGAAGGAACGGTTTTTGTAGTCCGATAAGGTGATCACTTTATCAATACCCGCGGCGCCGCAGAAACGGCTTTGGGCAAACGGCAGGTCCACCGAAATGGTCAAAATTACGACGTCATCGCCTAGTTTATCAGCTTCCACATTAAAGCGGCGCGTCTGCGCATCGCAAGTTCCTGTGTCTACGGAAGGTACGACAGAGATAAGCTTCACTTTACCTGCATAATCCGCCAGGCTCACTTCTGTCATCAAGTCCTTATTCACTTTGAAATCTGGCGCTTGATCCCCTACTTTAATCTCCGGCCCCAGTAAAGTGATTGGGTTACCTCCAACAGTAGCGACGCCTGTGCGTTCTTGTAAATGTGTTTGTGTCATCAGATAGTCCTCCTAAAATATAATTATTAGCGTGATTTGTTTGGGTTGGTCTAGTTTTGTAAACAAGCAACCGAGCGTGAAGTCCCTTAAATTCCTGGTTCCTTTAAACCCCAGCAATAACAGCTTTCAATTTCTCTTTGCTCTGCACACCCACCAGTTGATCCACCACTTGCCCATCTTTGAAAACGAGTAAGGTTGGTATGCTCATCACGTTGTATGTTGCCGCAGATGCTGGGTTATCATCGACGTTGATTTTAACGATTTTGGCACTATCGCCGAGCTCGGCCGAGAGTTCATCTAAGATCGGCGCGATCATTTTACAAGGGCCGCACCATGGCGCCCAGAAATCGACGAGGACGGTACCGGACTCCGTTTCATTTTGAAAAGTGGCATCAGAAATATGATTAACAGACATAGCTCATTCCTCCTTGAATTTCTTATCCTAATTAGTGCTCTTGTGGTTACTGTACTATGCTCTATTGTTTGCTCGTGCTCTTGCTTAGTACTTGCACCTGTAGTAACTCTTGTACTTGTTCTTATTTTTGTTCTTGTTCTTGTTCTTGTTCTTGTTCTTGTTCTTGTTCTTGTTCTTATCCTTACCCTTACCCTTACTCTTACTCTTACTCTTACTCTTGCTCTTATACCTGCTCTTGCAATGACTTCCGCTCTTGCTCCTCTACAGCATGCTCCGAAATAAATCGTTCAGCATCCAATGCCGCCATACAGCCGCTTCCAGCTGACGTAATCGCTTGGCGGTAGATGCGATCCTGCACATCACCGCAGGCGAATACGCCTGGTACTGAGGTTTGTGATGTACCTGGGATCACCTGCAAGTACCCTAATTCATCGGTTGGCAGTTGGCCACCCAAGAAGCCCGTGTTCGGGGTATGCCCGATGGCTAGGAAAATACCATCCGCCTCCAGCAGCTCCTCTTCGCCTGTTGCATTGTTGTGGACTTTTAGTCCGGTCACACCCATCGGGCCCGCTACCACTTCGAGTGGCGTGCGGTTCAAGCTCCAAGCTACTTTACTGTTGCCGCGAGCGTGATCCTGCATGATTTTCGAAGCCTTGAGATCGTCCCTGCGATGCACAACGCGTACTTCTGAAGCAAAACGAGTCAAGAACTGTGCCTCTTCCATCGCGGTGTCGCCGCCGCCAATGACGATGATTTTCTTGTTGCGGAAGAAGAATCCATCACATGTTGCGCATGTGCTCACACCTTTGCCGATATTGTCGGCTTCACCCGTTATGCCGAGTTTCTTGGCGGTTGCGCCTGTCGAAATAATGACGGAATCTGCGGTTAATTGCCCGCCATCCTCTAAGAACAAAGTAAAGGGGCGTTTCGAGAAATCAACCTCCGTGACGCGTCCTGACTGAATTGTTGCGCCGAACCGAAGAGCCTGCCTGCGCATATTATCCATTAATTCAGGGCCTGTAATCCCGTCCGGAAACCCAGGGAAGTTATCCACTTCTGTTGTTGTAGTTAGCTGTCCACCTGGCTGAATCCCCTCAATAACCAGTGGTGAAATGTTCGCTCTCGCTAAATATATGGCTGCGGTTAATCCCGCGGGTCCTGTTCCGATAATAATCGCTTTATGATGCATAGGAGCGCCTCCTTCAGCTGGCAGTCGTGCTGCCAGGTCGATTGTCGTTGATGGTTCTGAATGTCTTCCCAATTAACTTGTAAACAATTCAATTTGTTGCAAACTTCATGTATAAATCATATCACTCGCCACAATATTAGTCAACAATTAAATTGCACACAATATAATTATCGGTTTCATCTCTATTTTACTTTTGAAATAAAATCCCGTGCTACTTCGCCTTTTTTCCTCATAAATACGGCTTACTGCTCCACTTTCATTAGATCTTTCAGTACCGTGGCAAAAAAAGTATTAACCTAACGTTCAGGTAACACTCATACTCCTTTCAGGTTGGACAGGCATACTTGGGTACAGAAAGAACAGATCAGCAAGAGGTCGAACGACACCAAGAGCCACAACACGAGAGGGAGAATATAAATGAACAAAACGAAAAACCGCACATGGGTATGGACATCTTCAATATTATTAGTAGGCTTGATCGCTTACGTATCCGTATTTCCACCTGTATCCAAGGCGGATAGTGTCAAAACGGTTGCCACAGTTAACGGTGTTGCCATAAGCTCCACGCAGCTTTACGACGCAATGGTCGCTAGCGGCGGATCCAAAATGCTAGATTCCATGATCAGCGATGAGCTCGTGAAACAAGAAGCAAAAAAAGCCGGAATCCAAGTTACGGATGCCGACATTACGAATGAAATTCAGTCGATTAAGAGCACATATAGCTCTGAAGACGAGTTCAATCAAGCGCTTACGAACTACGGGATGACGATGGATGACTTGAAAAAAAGCATGACTACACAAGTAATGCTGAAAAAAATTCTAACACCGCAAGTTAAAATTACGGACGATGACATTAAGAAATACTACGATGAAAATCTCGAGTCCATGAAAACACCTGAACAAGTTCAGGCTTCACATATCTCCGTAGCTACGAAGGAAGCCGCTGATGCGATTGTAGCGAAGTTGAAAAGCGGTGGGGATTTTGCAGCGATTGCGAAGGAAAGTTCCACAGATACAGCAACGAAAGACAAAGGCGGCGATCTTGGCTATCTCTCAACAGGCCAAGTGGATCCAGCCATCGAAACTGCGGCATTCGCGCTTCAAAAAGATGGTATAAGTGATGCTGTCAAAACAAGCACTGGCTATGATGTGATTAAAGTAACCGATCGTAAGGCTGCTGTCACACCTACACTAGCGGATAAGACTGCTTCAATTAAGCAAACATTAACGGATCAACAAATCTCAACGCTTGCCCAAGCATGGATCGCACAAAAAAGATCCGAAGCGAAGATCGAAAATAAGCTAACCCCAGCTACGGCTACACCAGCTGCATCACCAACTGTATCACCAGTTGCATCCCCTGATGCTTCACCAGCTACATCACCAGCTCCAACAACGAAGTAACCTGTGGCTAGAACGTTAAACAGCGAAACCCCTTAGCTTTGTCTACCAAAGCTAAGGGGTTTTTCTGTTGCTTCCTATCGATCATGGCGTCCACAGCTTCATCTCGTCCAAGCTCTTGAACTGATACCCTTGCGCCCGTGCAGCGTCAATGATTCTGCCAAGTGCCTCGGTGTTATCACTGGAAACCGAATGAAGCAGGATCACCGCGCCTGGATGGAGTTGTGCCATCACATTTTTGTAGGCATACTCCCAGCCTTTCTGCTGTTTGGGCTCCCAGTCGCGATACGCAACGGACCAGAATACATTCGTATAATTCAACCCGTGGCTGACGGAGAGTGAACGGTCATTGAAAATGCCCCGCGGCGCGCGCAGGTAGTGCATTTCTTTTTGCCCCGTAACGGCAGCTACGCCTTCTTTGACTTGGGTGAGCTCACTCTGAATGCGCTCTGCCGAGATCTGGCTCATATCGGGATGACTCCACGAATGATTACCAATCAGATGCCCCTCTGTTGCCATGCGCTTCAACAATTCAGGCTCTGTTTTAATATAATGGCCTGTCACGAAGAAAATCGCAGGCACCTGTTTTTCTTTCAGCACATCGAGAATTTTACCTGTGTAGCCTTGTTCATACCCGTTATCGAAGGTTAAGTACAATTCCTTAATGGATTGATCGCCTGTAAAAACAGCGCCGTGCTGCTTCAAAAGCCCTTTGAAGCCCTCTTCATCAATGGAAGGCGGCTTACCATTTACACTTTTTTTGAAACCAAAATGATATGTTCCATCGGCAGACACCATCGTCACTTGTCCCACCAACAGAACTAGGGAAACCATGAGAATTCGCAAGATTTTCACGCTGATGACATTCACTCCTTGCCTTGTGTGATAGGTTACAGCCAACTTGGACTGTTACTAATATGCCACACCACCGCAGGGGATTATGTGTAGATCCGCCCCTTCGCAAACAATATTTTCTCCATTAGCAGCAATTCAATGATATCCCCCCATTCCACTTGGCATTGACCTGAATAAGATAGAGTACATGATCTGTAGGGGTGGAGATTTATATTCGTAGACGTGATACTAATCCAATCAAAGAAGATTTACTGCATGTCCTGAAGCTCTCGTCCGAGGAAGACATTTATCAAGCCCAATATAATGGGTATTCTTTGGCCGATATTGCCAAAGCAAATCAGGTTGATGTACAGAAAGTAATTGAGCTCCAACTAGCTGAGTTAACGGAGCAATTACAGGTGCGGCTGTATAATGGCAGCATCACACCAGAGCAATATCTCGCCCAGCGCGCAGAGCTGCCTGAAATCATCATTAAGAGCGTATATGCCATGTAAAGGCGAATCGCGGCACCCCTTTTTGGGGTGTTTTTTTATGCCCGGAAACTTGTTGCGGACTGTATTTTATGTCACTATCAAAAGATAGGATCAAGTCATGCACAGCCCACTTAGGGTATACATAGAGACGTTCTTATTTTGGAAGAAAGAAGTGCATGCCCTGTGAATTTTCATCAACTCATCCCGCTGGTCCCGCTTATTGATCATATTCAGACAGGCTCTTCCTCTGTAGCCATTGAATCCTCACCAGCCAAGTACCAACTGATTATCGTCCGCCAAGGTCACCTCACGCTGAACTGGGACGGGCATGAACCTATCATTTGTTCGCAAGCCTACGCCTGCCATCCCGATCAAGGGGACTACACCCTCCAAGTGCCTAGAACCAAAACGGTCGATTACGTGATCATTACCTATACCATGCTGCCCCTTGAACATATTTGGACTTTACAGGGCCATCTCACAACGTTAAGTGAAATCAAAATCCACTACATGCTCGATTGACCGCTGCTATGTTGCATTTTGTGCAACATGTTTGGCTATTTGGGCCGATTTCGAGCAGTTTCTGCTAAGAATATTGTATAAAGTACAACATTACAGCAGATCTAGCACCGAAATTTCAATTATGTTTTATGAAATACAATATTCGGGGTTATCAACAGGTTGAGCTGCTTCTCATTACTCCTTCTGTTGCTTCATTCCGCCTCAGTAAGGCTCACGTGTTTCAAACTAGCTAATCCTTGCATCTTTGCCCAACGTATTAGGGCATGCTGCACTTACGGCACTCGGCGCACGCTTCAACTATGTAAGTGAAGAAGAACGTAGATTCACTATTCGAGTGAATTCAGTCGGAAAGAGCTGCAAAGGGATCAAGATGCGCTACTCTTTCCATTCCGGCGCTAAAACACCTAAAATCGAACAAATAACACACTCGCGATCCTCTTGCGTGCATTTTTGAGCAACATCACTGAAATCATACATTGTCGTTCCTCTCATGCCGACTCGCCAACGCAAGAACCAAAAAGGATGCCCCACCGCAATCACGGTTGGCACCCTTTTTATTGTTTAGATCATGCCGCGCAAACGATCGGCAATAACGCGCATCATGCTGCGCAGAACGTCAATGTTCTGGAAGCAGAAGCTCAGCACAAGGTCACGATGCAGCTGCATCAGAACAGTTGACTCCTTCGCGGTGCAATCCGCTGACCGCGGACCGCTGTCGATGATGGCCATTTCGCCGAAGAAAGCTCCTTCACCCAGTAGCGCGAACTCATCACTGCCGCGATGAACACGAATGCTTCCTTCGATGATCCCATACATGGTATCCCCGAACTCACCTGTGCGACAGATGGCTTCACCTGGCTCGTAGACAACTTCGTCAACCATTTGGGCCAGCCAGATGAAATCATTCGGCCCCAAATGGGCGAATAAATCGATCTTTTGCAGCACGAGAATACGGCGTAGAATCACTTCGTCCTTCGTCAAGTCAGCCGCACCCTTGGCTTCTGGCTCTTGCAGAGCTGCAGCTGCTTCAGCCTGTGCAAGCTCGATCTGCGCAGCTGCAAGCATTTTATCCCCCGCTTGTCCACGCTCTTGCTCTTCAAGCTCTCGCCCCTGCTTTTGCTCTTGAAGCTCTCGCTCCTGTTCTTCTCCTGTTTGCTCTTGCACTTGCTCTTGCACTTGCTCTTGCACTTGCTCTTGCACTTGCTCTTGTACTTGCTCTTGTTCCCGCTCTTTCTCTTGCCCTAGAAGCTCCTGCCCTGCCTCTTCCGCCTCCACCACCGGCTCCTGCACTTTCCCCTGCCCTCGCTCCAGCTCGGACCGCAGTCGACGCGACAGCAGCTTCATCATTTCCACAGCGATGCTCGTCTGATCGAACATCATATCGTAGAACACGGCGGAGTCCAGGCGCCACAGCACCATGTCCTCTTCCGCTTTAATGCTGGCGGTTCGTGCACTGTTCGTCAGAATCGCCATTTCACCGAAGCAATCGCCGATGTTCAATCCGCCAAGAAGCTGATCTTTGCGATACACCCCGGCCCGGCCTTCATCCACGATCATGAGGGAATCGCCTGGGTCGCCCTCTTGAATGATCGTCTGACCCTGTTGCACAGTAATCCGATGTAATCGCTTGGCAATACCAGCAAGGTCTCTGCTCGTTAACCCTTGGAAAAGGGCAACACGACGAAGCAGTTGCACGCGGTGCATGAGATCTGCCAGACCAGCATCGACACCAGCTTCCGATGTTCGAAGCGTGTGATACTGGATCGTTTGCGTCAGCCAATCGTCTCCTTGCTCCGATAACCAGCTTAGATGCAGGTTAAGCTCAGCCTTACTAGCTGCAACCTTGGTCAGCTTGCGGGAGCCTGCCATGAATTTGGCCATTTCCGCACGCAGTGCACCTTGGAGCGTCTGATCAATGACCTCTTCCGCGTTGGCCTGCTGACGCGAGTCGCCCTCCGACCAATCCAAGTAAACAGCTTGCATCGTTTGCCCATCATGAAGGAGAGACAGAAGTAAGAATACACGCCGAGAGATTGCTGTGCGAATTTCGCTAATCATATTCGCAATTTCCGAATATGATTCCACGTCGACTACACTAGCACCATGCTCAGCGAACTGCCCGTATAGCTGCAGCTCTTGGAAAATATACGCTTCCACTTTCCGACTTTCCGGCTGCGGCAATCGCTTGCTCATGCGAAGCAACGACTCAAGGATACGGTCACGCAACGCGTACGGAGCGGTCTCATAACAGCCAAACAACAGGTCCATCGCTCGCTGTGTACCAATCCGTTCACATACGGCAGGCAAGTATAAGTTAACGTCCTGCTGTGCCAAATACGGTGCCAGCACCGGCAGCACATCTTCCTCGTCGTAAGCTGCGAGGGCGTCGATGGCGTAGCGCCGGGTTTTGCTATCTTTTAACATCCCAATAATCGGTACAAGTAACGGCGGCACATGAAGAATCGCTGCCGATTCCAATGCGCGAATACGAACCTGAGGACTATCGTCCTGCAGAAGCGATATGAGCGGTTTGTAGAAATTTTTCACACGGATCTGACCGAACAACGCTGCCATAGCAATCCGTTCCTCTTCGTGTCCGCTCGCCATCATCGCTTTCAGCTTCCCAACGGCCCGGAACATACCTTCAATGCTGTAGTATTTAACTAGCCCAGCGATAGCTGCTGCTTGCACCTCGACTACAGCATCCTCCAAATGCACGGTGATCTCATCCACATAAGCTTCATCCGCATAGGCAGATAAAGCGATGATCGCCTTGGCTCTAACTTGCGCATGTTCAGAAGTAATGAGCGATTGCAGAATGGGTTCAAAGCCTTCTGGCACCTTCGTCTCCACGTAAGCCAAGGCTTCCAAGCGCAGCTCCGGAATAGGATGACGCAATAATCCATCCAAATGCGGCGTCAAATCGAAGGAGCTCATCTCCTTCAATAGACCAAACGCATACAGCGCCTGCTGCTTATCTGTACCTGTCAGCGCATCAATTAAGATTTGCCTAGTTACGGCATCCATTAGATTGAGCTCGACTTTTTGCAGGTCATCCCCGCCTGTTTTGAGATTCGACAAGAGGGTCGTGAGGTAGGCCTTTTTCACCTTAATACCGGCAAAAATCCCAACAACGAGCAATATAAGCACGATATAGCTCAGCTTCTCCGGTGCAACGAATCGTGTCACGAGGAGAAGACAGATGGCCGCAAACCCTTTGGCTCCATTACGGACGATGCCATCTAGAAAGCCCTTCGCTTTATTGCGCCATTCCGGCGGCACAGGGAACATGACAAGTTGACTCACGGAGGAGTAAATGGTGTCCCCGACGACCTTGTCCGTTCCTTTTACCATAACGGCCATGGTTAGGACAGGCACCACGAGAATCCCTAAACTGCCCGTAAAGAGGGCAATCGGGAAGATTAACAACGCCGTCATGACGCCAAAGCGCGTGATGACTCGCCCTGAAACGAACAATTGCACACAGAGAGCAATCAATCCCGAGAAGCCGTAGAAGCTTCCCATGAAGCCGGCGAGGGCCTCATTTTGCAAGGTGCCACGCAGGATGACTTTGAACTGATAATCAATTAACGTCAGCGAAACCACAAGCGCAGCGGCTAAAATAGCGACGTATTTGAGATGCGGGACACTCGCGAAAAGGCCCGATTTCTGCTGGACAGCAGGCTTTGACGATGAGGTGCGCACCTGGGCAGGCTTCGACTCCATGGTGTCCTTCGTTATTCGCAATATCACATAGACAACAACAAGACCTAGCAGCTGTAACCCTGCATACACGTAGATCAAGTTCGCCGTGCCTAAGAGCGGGACCAGAATTTTGAGCCCAAAACCGCTTAATATGCCCCCTGTAATCCCGCCACTGCCGACGAGTCCGATCATCTGCTTCGCTTTTCGCTGGTCCATCACCGAGGTCGCGAACTGCCAGAAGCACACGATCATCAGAAAGTTGAATACATCATAGCCGATATAAATGACAGGAAATACCCAGCGAAGCTCCATCCCCACGCCGAATCTTGAGATTAGGACAAGCACCGAAATCAGTGGAATCATCAGCTTTAGCAGTGTTTCCAAACGCACCTTCGGTGAGAATCGCTGGAACACGATGCCCGCTGTAATCATAACTATGGCCTGAGGTAAGTACATAATGGACAAATACGAATTGTCGAATCGGCTCAGGAATAGAGTATCCGCCGCCGTTCGCCCGATCGTGGATGCGGATACAACAAAGAAGAGATAAGCAAACATCAGGAAGACCTTCCTGTATTCCTTCTTGTCCTCTGCGAATTTATCTATAAAGGATTGATACGTTTTGCTTATCGTGTTACTCACCGTGCACCTCATTTTCCATTCTACACATCGCATGCTTTTCTCTTAAAATTGTACCAGAAGTCCTAGGAAATAATAACTATTTTTTCTACAAAATAACCCCAAAAAGCACAAAAAAAGACACCATCCGTAGATGTGTCTTTCAGAACGTGCACCTTATCTTGTTAGATTCGGAAATTGTCGCCTCGCCAGCTGCGAATGGCTTTCTTAATCACATCTGGATCAAGCCGCTCATCAGCTGCCTTCTGAGTTAATGTAGGAAACTCCTCATCCGAAGCGAAGCGCAATGCGGTAATTTGTCCCATCGTTAGTTTCTTGTCCAAAAGCTTCCCTGTCAGCACAAAATGACGAAGATTCTCTTCTGCTCGAATCGCCCGATCCTGCGCTTTCAGCGGGTAGGAACGAATGATCGTTAAGATCACCACGACGATAAGCGCAATCAGAACAAACATAATCGCAGGCAGCACCTGATCATCGGCTCGCAAAGCTCTCACTAGCTGATCGATAGATAAGACGACTAAAGCTAATGTTAACAATGTGAAGATATAGTGGAACAACGGATGCATGCGCCGATGGTTGACATAATTTTGAACCTTCATCTACTATTTCCCCACAATCTCAGTAATCTCTCTCTCTAATAAGAGATAACGATGCACACTTCTCATGATGGGCACTTTCGTCAGATTGTTTTTGTCCACGTATTGCTTCATCTGATCTTTCGATAAACCTAAGATTTTGCCAGCTTCCATTACCGTAAGTACAACTTCATTGCTTGTCGCGTTGAACGTTGTCTTCACCTTCTGATTCCAGTCTTCAAATGATTGCATGTATTCGCACCCTTCTCATTCCGATCTCTCTATTATAGCACGAAAATACATTTCTCACCCAATTACCTTCATCTTAGGCTACTCCTCGTCCTCATTCATCAGTGCCAGCAAGGCTTTGGGCAACGCGAATTGCTGATTATTAATAATAATTCGATTCAGCGCTTCCTCAGCTATATCCGCTTGTTCTTCCTTGATCAATCCGATCTCTGCATGCAGTCGCTCCATCTGAGAATCTAGTGCCGCTGCCGAAGCTGCCGCTTGTTTAAGCTCTTCAAGTAGACGTGCGGGTACAGCTTGGTTACCTTCACTAAATTTATAAAATATCTTATGCTCCAAACTCGCCCAACAGTCCATGGCAATCGTCCGAATTTGAATCTCCATGCAAACGCGCTCTTCGCGGTCGGACATATGTACAGGAACTTCAACTAGCAAATGCAAGCTCTGGTAGCCATTCGGCTTCGGATTTTTGATGTAATCTTTTTCGCTCAAAATATTAAGATCATTCTGGTTTCTCAGCATCTTCGAGATCACATAGATATCGGAGACGAATGAGCATGTAATCCGTAGGCCGGCGATGTCTTTCACGCTGCCCTGAATGCCTTCGAATGAGAGCTCTCCCCCTTTTCTCATCAGCTTCTGAAAAATACTTTCCGGCGATTTCAACCGTGACTTCGTATGTTCAATCGGGTTATATTCATGCAGCATTTCGAATTCTTGAACAAGGATTTCGATCCTCGTCTCCATTTCATCCAGTGCAAACTTATAGGTCATCATAAAGCGTGTGATGTCGTGCTTAAACTTTTTCAAGTCATTCATTGAAAGCTGATTGCTGATCATATTCATACAGAATTCCATCCTTTGGTCATGGTTATTTTACCAGTCCTTGCTAGTTTAAATCACAGCACTCACTCGATGCAAATGTAGCGACGAGAAAAGACACCCCTAGGGTGTCTGAAGTGTCATTTGTATGTAGATTAGCTCATTTTGTACGTATTGATTACGTCTTGCAGATCTTGGGCAATGCTAGCCAGCATCTGCGAAGAGGAGGTCACTTCCTGCGAGGAAGCTAGCTGTTCTTCCGTGGCTCCAGCCACACTTTGCGACAGCTCCGAAGTCATCTTGGCTACATGCTCCATGTTCGTGACCGTTGCTGAAACCTGCTGCGAACTTGCCGCCATTTGCTGCGCAGCCGCCGCTGTTTCTTGAATCTTGGAGGCCACTTCTTCAGTGGAACGAACGATCTGTTGGAAGCTCTGTTCCGTCCGATCGACGGATTGAAGCCCTTTGTTCACTTCTACGAGTCCCGCATCCATCGCTTTAACTGCTTCTTGGGTGTCCTTCTGAATGTTGGTGACCACGTTTCTGATCGCGCCAACCGACTCCCCTGTTTGTGTGGCTAGCTTGCGAACCTCTTCAGCCACGACTGCGAAGCCTCTACCCGCTTCACCGGCGCGCGCCGCTTCAATCGCCGCATTCAATGCAAGCAGATTCGTCTGCGTCGCGATCTCGCCGATCATTTGTGATACTTTGCCGATGTGCTGGGAGTGCTCCGCCAGTTGGTGAATCGTTTGATTCGCCTGTGTGACGGTACTGCTCAAAGCGTTCATCGTCATCGTTACATGACGAACATCCGCCTGTCCGTTACGCGCCTGCTCCGATGCATGACTGGACAAGAACGACACGTCCGACGTGGTTTCGGCAATGCGCTGCACGCCTACCGCGATTTCATCCATGGCACGGGCGCATTCCTGTGCGTTCAGTCTTTGTGTTTCCGCATCAGCGGCAATCGTCTGAATGTCCACAGCAACATGCTGGGAAGCTTCGCTATTTTGCTCCGAGCTGGCAAATAACTGCTCAGATGAGGAAGCCACCGCACTGGAGGATTCTTGCATCCGCCCCATGACTTCGCGCATTTGACGCGTCATGCCGTTCACTGCTTGTACAAGGACGCCAATTTCGTCCTGATTGTTGAAACGGAGCTCGGCGACAGTCAAATCGCCATCTGCCATGCGATCCAGTACTTTGGAAGCGGCGATAACAGGTACTGTGATGTTGCGAATCATGACCCAGCTGATAACAATCGACAGTACCACCGCACCAATCAGCAAAAGAATGGCGTTAATAATACTGCTGTGATAGGCCTCGGCATTTCTCGCCACACTATCATCTGCACCTTGTTGATTGAAGGTAACCATCGTGCGACTTATCGTTTGAACACTATTGTAGCTCTGTACAAGCTCTTCAAATAACCGGTTCTGTTCTTGCGGACTTGGTGCTTTTATGTAGCTTAAATAGTCGTTTTTTAGCGTACCCCAACGCTCCAAAATCATGTTAAAATTTTTCTCATCTTCGCTTCCAGCAAGGCTGCTTTTGTAACTGGCAAGCATTTGATCACCTTTGGTTATCGTGGCATCAATGTCACGTGTTAGCTCTACCTTCGTTGCAGCATCCTTCGGATTTTGAACACCAGCAAGATCCTTCGCGATATGCTCCGTCAGATAACTAAACTCCTGAATCAACTGCGAACCTTTCATCCAATCCTGTGCAATACTTGTGATATCTTGTTTCATATTCTTCATTCTTACCATGTCGGTAAGACCCATAATGCCCATCAGCAGCAGAACCACCGCAAAGGAACCAATTAATTTTTGCCTCAAATTCATCTTCAACCGTCTGCTTCTAAACCAATTTACTACACCCGTTGCCAATTGCATGTCAATCCTCCAAGCTTTCAATTTAGGTGATCTTTCTCTTCACCCAGCCTATCATATCGGAAAAATGTGAGTATAATTCAATAGAAATATGAGCGGCGTGTTAATTTTCTTCATATTTTTACAAATTTCGACACAGAAGTGTCATAGAGAGATGACGAGCAAGTTACTTCTTTTTTCCGAAGGTTGTACATAGAAATGGAAAGAGACACCCCCGAAAGGATGTGCTTTCCCACTATGGTCATGCAACATCTGCTACCCCTTCCCATGGAAATCTTCCTGCAATATGGACTAGCCCTTTTCTGGACAATCACCTATATCCTTATCATTTTCCGAGGATTTCAGGATCGTACCTGCGGCATGCCGCTCCCGGCTCTCTGCGCCAATATTACGTGGGAGTTTCTATTCGCGTTCGTAATGCCCTTTCACCCGCTGCAGATGATCGTGTCTCTCGTCTGGTTCCTGCTGGACTGCCTTATCCTATTTCAATATGTTCACTACTCGAAAAAAGCATATCCGCCTCGAACACTCCTGCCAGTCGTCTTCTCCTTGCTTGTGGTAGCTCTTCTGCTTCACGTTGGCATGGTGATTGAGTTCCATGACCAAGAAGGAAAATACACGGCCTTCGGTATTAATCTCATGATGTCGATCCTTTTTATTGCGCTGCCCTTCAAACAAGGCATGAAAGGCCAGTCCCTCTATATCGCATACTATAAAATGATAGGTACGCTCTGCGCTTCCGTGCTTTGCTACTCCCTGTATCCAGATTCTTTCCTGCTCACGATCATGGGCGTGTTGGTGACGATTGCGGATTTGGTTTATATTGGGGTGGTTCATCGGGTATCGGTTGTTGCTCAGGGTCAAGTACCGATTCAACATACCCTTAACAAATAAGAAAAAGACACCCAACAAGGTGTCTTTTTCTTATTCCTACACTCCTACCCTAAAATCGGCAGCTTCACATGGCTTGGATATGCCTCCGAGTGGTAAATCTTCTGCGTCACCACGACTGGTTGCGGATCCTCATATGGATTCAAGCCCGTATTCGTGTTCGGGAATGCGATCATCTTACTCGACGACGTCACCGTGAACCGTAGACGGTGTCCGCGTGGGAAGGTGTGTGCGATATTTTGGATAAATATCGTGTACTTCTCCACCTGCCCCGGCGTCAGCAGCTCCGGCGCATCCAGCCCATTGCGATACTTCGCACGCACAATGTAGTTGGACAGCTTGATGGAGTTCCCCTGCGGGTCCACATCACTTAAGGTCACGACCCAGTCCGTGTCCACGCCTGTGCTCGACGCGTAGAGCTCACAAGACAGCTCACCTGCCACGGTCACAGCCTCAGCAAGCACCTCGCTCGTGTACACGAGAATGTCACTGCGCAGCTCATGCCGGCGCATGTTCTCCGGCTCGCGCTCGCCGCTGTCCGCCACAGGCTCTTCCGGATTGTACACGTACGCATCCGATTCAGCCTGTTGAGCCTGTGCCCCCAGTGTCAGCACGCCATCGCCAAGGCTGGAGTTGGCTCGCCCGCCGCTACCCAGGTACCACTTCGTCGCCGTCGCCTCGCTCGGCGTCCAATCATCCGAGGTCCGCCACTCGTTCGTGCCGACCACATAATAGCTTGCCCGTGGCTCCTGCTCGATGCCATTGGCAACGCCTTTCAAAAACCGATCAAACCAGCGCAGCACGTTCACATCGTAGTTATACACAACGGCATCGTTGCCGAAGCTGGTATCCAGTAAATCACGGGCGCGATTCGGGCCGTGCTCCCAGGGGCCGAGCCAGATTTTGCGGTTCGGCACATCGTGCTTGGTCAGCATCCGCCACGTCTCGGATACGCCGGCGCTGTCGCCATCATACCAACCCGAGATAACGAACATCGGTGCTTTCACTTGGTCCCCGCGCTCGCTATATGTGCAATTGCGCCAGAAATCATCGTACTCTGGATGCTCCGCCCAAATATCCCACGGACCTGAGGCTTTGCCGATCATTTGCTGCGGGATCTCTCGGATCGGTCTCGCAGCAACAGCCTTCTCAGGGCTGACAGTCCGCCCCCCGAAGATGTCAAAATCCGTCCGCGTCCCCACCGACTGCGCCAACGTCCAGCACAGCAAAGGCCACGAACACACGGTACCGCCCTTGCGTACCGTATCCACGAACGGCGAACCGACGTTCACTTCATTCACGACGGCCTTCAAGTTCGGATGCCCGCTAGTCGCAGCAGCGGTGACCACATATCCCAAATACGAAGCGCCCCACATGCCAACGTTACCGTCAGACCACTCCTGCGCGACGATCCAATCGATCGTATCCGAGCTGTCATCCCGCTCATAGTAGAACGGCACCAGCTCCCCTTCGGAATCCGCCCGCCCGCGAACGTCTTGGTTCACGACGGCATAGCCTTTGTTTGCCCACCGCTTAAAAAATGTCTTCCGCAAATTGCGGTCATAACAAGTACGGATCAAGATCGTAGGCAGCTTCGTACCGGGCGCTACGCCCTCCGGCAAATACACATCCGTCGCCAATCGAACGCCATCCCTCATCGGAATGAGGTCCGTTCCGAGGTCATCCACACCATACTGTGCAGCAGACAATAACGGATCTCTGTATTCCACCAGTGGAGTCACGGACTCATATCCGTCCACGACCAGCACTTCCATGCCATACCTGTTCGGCGCTACGAATGCAACAATACAGCCATCCACCGTCACGATATCCAAAGCAGTATCCTTACGCAAAGCCCATACTTGCGAAGTTACCTCTTTGCCCTCTACCTCAGCCGTGTACTGGATATGCTTCAGATACAGCTCACCATTCCCCAGCGTTACCGCATCCCCCTGCCACTCAGCTGCTGCATAATGGGACTGATTCTCCTTTATTTTGTGCAAAGGAAGAATATACCCCGCCTGCTCGGCCAACACATTCTCCTGCATCTGCGTCCGGCGACGCGGATCAACTTTGGCATGCAGAATCGCGCTCTCCGTAAAACGAATCTTACCTTCATATACACCGGCTGCATACAGCTTATAACTGCTCGTCCATCGCTCTCTCGTCATCTCCGCCATCTCCTATCCGCACACCGCTTCAAACACGCGCAGCCAGTTACCGCCTATCATTTTACGAACATCCTCATCAGAGTAACCTCTTGCCACCAAACCACGGGTAAAATTAATAAAATAACTATATTTCTCAAGCCCCTTCACCGTTTCCGTCGAGGGACCATCCCCTTTGGCAAACCCGATGCGAGGCGCAATATGCTCTTTAAAATACACCAACGACCACGCCACATCACTCATCGGCCAGTCGGTGCCAATCCCGACATGGTCCACGCCGACCAGTCGGACGAGATAATCCATATGATCGAGCACATGCTCAATCGTCGTATCCTTCGGATCCCCGTGGACGAACCACGGCATCGCAAACACGCCAATTACGCCGCCCGTTGCGGCAATAGCTTGGAATTCTTCATCGCTTTTACACCGCTTATGGTTAAAAATCGCCTCAACACCCGTATGCGAAGCAATCACAGGCGCTGTCGAAAGTCGGCATGCGTCCAGCGTCGTTTGTTTGCCGCAATGACTCGTATCTACGATGATGCCTAGTTCATTCATTTTGCTAATAAAACGCATACCGAACTTGCTCACGCCGCCATTCGCCTCTTCCATGCAGCCGGAAGCAATATAATTCTGATTGTTGTATGTAAGCTGCAGCACTCTCAGCCCAAAATTGTACATCGCCTCGAGCAGCTCCAGATTCTTGCCAAGACCATCGGTCTCTTGCGCCGTTACGATGCCCGCCTTCAAGCCGTTAGCCTTCGCTGCGCGAATCTGCTCCGCTGTCACAGCCTTCACAAGCCAATCATTCGCATCAAATTGGCGCTGAATGTCGCCCATGCTGATCAAGATTTTCTCTACGCTGGATACATCCAACTGACGGTTCCCTGCCGTGATGCCGGAGCGGTACCACTCCTCTTTGAACTCGGCGATCTCTCCGCGAGCCGCCATGTCGTGAATGATTTTGCTCGGCATCGCACTGTATGTCCATGAATCCTCTTTGTACGGCTCACACGCCTCCCGAATGCTTTCTGACACTGCATCTGGAATGGCCTTAGGGGACAGCGGTCCCTGGAACAAAAGATCAATAATAATCGAGCTCTCATGCAGCTCCCGTGCGCGTTCCTCTTGCTCTGGTGTAAGGCTGAATGGATAAAGTCCTTCTGTCGAATTCATCGATGTTCACTCCTAGAAGTCAATGTGAGTTCCTTTGTGTGTGCGAATAGCTTCCTTGTAGATATGATTTGCCGCTGCCAGATCCTCGCAGGCAAGCCCTAACGATTTGAACAGCGTGATGGACGTTTCGGAACGTCTTCCCTTTTTCGTGCCAACCAACAGCTCACCTATTTCAGCTAAAATGTGGCCCTCCCCAATCGATCCCTCCCCCAGAGGGATCAGGTAATCACCCGCTTCGTTCACAGCGGATTCCGTGCGGTCCACGAAGAGCTCTGCTCGGCGCACCAGCTCGCTATCGAGCTCGCGATCCTTCGCTCGGCAAGCGCCGACGGCGTTCACATGCGCGCCTTCCTTGATCCAGGCGCCCTGCACGATCGGCGTCGTCGATGCCGTCACCGTGCAGATGATGTCCGCTTCGGCAACAGCCGCCTGAGCGGACTCAGCGGCCTCGACCGAGACAGCCGGGTACCGGCTTGCCGTCTCGGCTCGGAGCTTTTCGGCATGGGCCGGGTTCGGCCCCCATACCGTGATCTTCGTGATCGGGCGCACGAGCAGCATCGCCTCGATATGTGTACGAGCTTGCTCGCCCGTGCCGATCAACGCAAGGGTCGCAGCCTCGGGCTTAGCAAGCAACTTCGTTGCTGCTGCGCTGACTGCGGCCGTGCGGATGGCCGTGATACGGGTGCCATCGACAATCGCCTCCAATTGACCATTGGTCGAATTGAACAGTGAAACAAAGCCTTGATGCGAAGGATAGCCTTTTCCGTGATTTCCTGGGAACACAGTAATCACCTTCGCGCCCACTTTCTCATCCCGCTTCAAGTACGTCGGCATCAGCCCCATCACATTGCCGCCCTCCAGCGGAACAACGGATCTTAGTGCTTGTACAGCATGGCCATTCGTCAAATCGGCTAGCACAGCTTCCATCATTTCGATGCAGGCTGGCATCGCAAGCAGCTCCGCCACCTCGGTTGACTTAATCACTAGCATAAGGGATCACCTGCTTCTATGTCGTTTTTTCTATTATAACAAACTCGGAAGGCATGGGGGAATTTCGGGAAAGCTAAGTTGGAAGCTTGATCGCCATTTGCTCCCCACCAATGGTTTTTAGTGATTGAAACTATAATTTAAACGTTTTAATACTGGTCGAAACGGTCAAAATCCTGTAAGATTCATTATAGAAATTGCGACACACCTAGGAGGCTATGACAGATGAATGTACATTTCGAAGGGGACTTAACCTCCCTGCTGCCTGGTATTCAGCTTTTATCGAAGGAGCTTGGCCTTAGCGAGGCCGCAGGCGGTCTAGTAATCCATGTAGAGCCATCTTCGGATGGTTTAGAGGTTAGTCTAGAGGAAGGACATGCCTATATCCGGTATGAAAAAAAGCATCAATTCTACCGTGGACTCGGTCTGCTCGTGCAGCATGGCCGCAGTGGAACGCCTTTTCACATCCGAGAAAAGCAGCAGTTCGATACGATAGGACCGATGTTTGATCTTTCCCGCAATGCGGTGTTGACGCTGGATAGCTTCAAATTCATGCTGAACAAGATGGCCTTAATGGGGCTGAACACGGTCATGCTGTATTTGGAGGATACCTACGAAATCAGCGGTGAGCCCTACTTCGGCTATATGCGCGGGCGCTATTCACAAGCGGAGCTGAAAGAAATTGACGACTATGCAGACCAATTCGGCATTGAGGCGTTCCCTAGCATCCAAACACTAGCCCATCTGGAGGAGTTCCTTAAGTGGGAGCCCGTGAAACATTACAAGGATACGAAAGGCGCCCTTCTTGTTGGTGAAGAGAAGACGGACCGACTCGTTGAACATATGATCGATGCGATCAGCGCTCCATTCCGCAGCCGCAAAATCCATATCGGTATGGATGAGGCTGAAGAGCTTGGACGCGGGAAATATTTGGACAAGAACGGGTATGTAAGCCGTTTTGACATTATGACGGATCATTTAGATAGGGTGCTAAAGGTTGTACGGAGCCGCGGGTTGAAGCCGATGATGTGGAGCGATATGTTCTTAAAGCTGGCTTCGAATGGCGGCGATGAGTACTATGATGCGCAGACACAAATCCCGGAAGAAATGGCGAGCCGCATTCCCAAGGATGTGGATATGGTTTACTGGGACTACGTTCACACTGAACGTGAGGACTATGAGAACCTGATCGCGAAGCATCGTCCGCTCGGTTGTAATCTCGTTTTTGCCGGGGCGGTGTGGGTATTTAACACGTTCGGTGTGAACTACGGATTGTCATTAAATGCGACGGATACAGCCCTGCAAGTGTGTAAAAAGGAAGGTATTCGCGAAGTTTATGCCACGATGTGGGGGGATGACGGGATGGAGAGCAACCCGTTCATTGCTTTGCTTGGCTTGCAGTTGTATGCAGAGCATGCCTATTCCGTGGATAAGCCCGACTGGGCTCAAGTGGCTGAGCGCGTGAAGTTCTGTACAGGCATTGAGGCAGACGCTTATTTGCAGCTCAAATATTTGGATGAAACGCCTGGATCGGAGCCAGACAATCGGAAGCAAAGTAACCCTTCGAAGTTTCTGTTGTACCAAGATGTGCTGCTAGGGATGTTTGATAAGCAGATTGAAGGTCTTGCCATGTCAGCTCATTATGCGCAGCTGGAGAAGGACATTGCGAGCCGCCGCGTCGGTAGCGCCGAGCTGGATTATTTATTCGACGTGCCGGAGAAGCTGTGTCGGGTTCTGAAGATGAAAAGCGAGATCGGCATCGAGCTAAAGCGCGCATACGACGCGCAGGACAAAGATGCGCTGCGCAGGATCGCCGCGGATGTGCTGCCGGCCATCTCCGATGCCGTGCGCGAGCTGCGCGCTGCACATCGTACCCAATGGCTGCGCATGTACAAGCCATTCGGCTGGGAAGTCATCGACATCCGCTATGGCGGTGTCGTGAGCCGCTTGGATACCGCTTCAGTGCGACTGCTTGATTACGCCGATGGTCGAATCATGCGCATCGAGGAGTTGGAGCAGGAGCGTTTGCTCTACAGCACTACGAATCGCTTCACCAATAAAGGCGTAGGCTGGTGCAGCTACTATTACCGGATGGCTTCGCCAAACGTATTCTTCCATGTGTTGAATCCTTTTTAATCCGTATGAGCCCTCGATCTTTCCAGTAGGAAAGGTTGAGGGCTCATTTTGGTTGCGGGGAATAAGCAAGGCTAGTTTGCTTATTCTTTCAGTTTTTACGGCATCTTGCGTGATATGACCACCGTGATTGCTTATGATTCGCACAATCTAGCCTGCTAGTCGAATTTGCGAGCAATAAGCAAGCCTAGCTAGCTTATTCAACTCCTTGAGGTTACTTTCAGACGATTAAGCACCTGTCGTTGTCTTATCACCTCCAAGATCGCGGCCGATCCATCCTTGCCTCTCCCTTTAACAACTAGCGACTCGCATACAAGAATGATCGATCCCAAATTAACGGCTGAGCCGCCCTTCAAAGACAGGAGAGTCCTTGAAGTTGAAAAAAGAGCACCCTGAGGGCGCTCCTTGAGACGATCTAACCGATCGTATTGATCGTAGTGAGCTCGCTAGCACTCACCTTACGGTACTTCATAAAGCTGCCGATCCGCCACACGCAAATGTAAATGTACGCCATCACCATGGTCAAAATGGTGAATTCCGTGTAATCCAAACTTTTGAAATACTGCGAAAGAATAACGCGAATCGCAATAACGGCGATAATGACGTACTTGAAGTTAGCATTTGGCTTCGAATACACGAGACCATCTTCTCGCTTCTCATAGCCTGTATGGTACAGCATGATACTTCCCAGAACTACGCCGAGCAAGCCTGCACAGAGCATTTCCCAAATGGCTGGGACGTGAAAAGGATGATCTGGAATATTTCTCAACGAGCTTATACTAAGACCAAACACAATAAGAAGCAGGAAAACTGGGATCAGCATCCCTCTTCCTTTATTGCGAATCGGCTTGCCTCTCCCTCGCGTTCTTAACCAAATAACTAAAACGATAACGACAGCACCGATTCCATAACCGATGAGTGTTTGGGCATTCATGAATAATTGCTCCTTTCGAAGACTAGTGTGTGATAGTCAAGTTCTTCCTATTCATTTCAAAGCGAACCGAGACCAAGCAAAGCCTGCTTGACTCGACATTTTTTATCATAACGGAAACGCAAGATCAATCATACCGTCTCCAGTAAGAATTTAACTCCGTCTATAGACGTATTTACACTCGCTCAACGTGAAAAAAGCACCCCGCAGGGTGCTTCTCTTATAAGTTAGTGCGTTCGAGATTGCGCTCTATTTAGGATTGGAACATCTGTTTCACTAACTCTTTATTCCGCTTTTTAAATACTTGATTGTGCGAGGACACCATCGCAATTTTGTCAGCCGCAGGTTGTACGTGCAGCTTGGCTTTATTCACTGCATTCGCCGCATCTTGAAATGCTCCCGCGATCAAATGCACTTTGCCCGCATGGTGTAAAATATCACCGGCTGCATAAAGCCCAGGTACCGAAGACTCGCTGTTCGCATTGCCCGCAATATAGTAATTCTCAGCAATTTCGATCTCTATGTCGCTATTCTCGAGCAACGTCGTGTCGCGATCATAGCCATGATTGATGATGACTTCGTCCACCTCTAAGAACGACACTTCACCCGTCTCATGATTCGTTAGCTCAACGCGCTCAATGGAAGCATCCTCTCCCGCTGCAAAAAGCTTCGTAATCGAAGTGTTCAAATGGCACACTACGGAACTGTTTTGAAGCTGCTTCACTTGGGCTTCGTGCCCAGACATCTGCTCTTTGCGGTAGCTTAGGATCACTTGCTTCGCAACAGGCTCCAGCTCATTCGCCCAGTCTACGGCCGAGTTCCCGCCACCGGAGATAACGACGGTCTTGTTCTTGAAGTGTTCCAATGACTTCACAGTGTAGTTCAAATTCGATACTTCATAGCGCTCAGCGCCTTCGATTTCAAGCTTCTTCGGATTGAGAATACCGGAGCCTACGGCGACAATGACGGTTTTGCTATAGTGAAGCTTGCCCGACGTTGTGCGGAGAACGAAGATATCGTCTTCGTTTTTACTCATCCCCTCAACCTTCTCGTTGAGCACAACCTCTGGGTTGAACGTGAGGCCTTGCTCTACAAGCTGCGTGATCAGCTTCGCACCAGGAGTCGGCGTGATGCCGCCTACGTCCCAGATCATTTTTTCAGGATACACATGTATTTTACCGCCTAGCTGCGGTTGGAATTCAATAATTTTGGTCTTCATTTCACGAAGTCCACTATAGAAAGCCGAGTAAAGACCTGCCGGGCCTCCACCAATAACAGTCACATCAAACAATTCATTCTGCTCCATGCCCGATTCACTCCTTGCTCTATGTATTGCGATTGAGAATCATTCTTAATGAATGATACTCTGTTTCGATCATTTTTTCAACTTATAAAATAGTCATTGACAATGATTAATAGGGTGCAGTATGGTTATTCTCGGCAATAATGATAATCGTTATCATTGAGACGGAGTTATTTATTCAGCAGAGAAGATCACATTGGACTGCAATTGCAGCCTTTCCTCCGTGGTTCCTTCATGATTTCATAGGTAAATAAATTAATTAAATAAATCGGCCTGCAGGAGGTATTCTTACTTAGAATGCCTCCTCCTTCCTATTTATCAACAAGAAAGGAAAGATGAGTGACCTATGTCAAAAGAACATGGACGACCTATCCCCTTCGGGTATAAATTAATCGCTGGCATTATTGTTTTTATTGCTATGTTCATCGTTTCCATGGTACTTGGTGCCGCAAATACTTCCTTGCGTGATGTTTGGCTAGCGCTTTCTTCTCATGCCACCGGGGAAAAAATTTCGATCATTCGAGAAATCCGTTTCCCTCGTGAGGTTGCGGGGATTCTTGTAGGTGCTGCGTTAGCTGTTTCTGGAGCTATTATGCAAGGGCTAACCCGAAATCCATTGGCTGACCCTGGCTTACTCGGACTAACCGCTGGAGCAAATGCTGCACTTGCTTGTACGATCGCCTTGATTCCAGGGACGAATTACTTTGGCCTGATGATCGCTTGTTTTATTGGAGCTGCGGTTGGCGCAGGGATGGTTTTCGGAATCGGCGCATTGCGCCAAGGCGGCTTCTCGCCGCTGCGTATCGTACTTGCTGGTGCTGCTGTATCCGCATTTCTGTATGCTGTCTCTGAAGGTGTCGGTCTCTTCTTCAAAATTTCGAAAGATGTCTCGATGTGGACAGCTGGAGGTTTAATCGGCACAACATGGGGTCAGATTGGGTCCATTGGGCCTGTAATCATTGTAGGGACCATCATCGCGCTCATCCTCTCCAAACAGTTGACGATCCTAAGTCTTAGCGAAGAAGTAGCCGTTGGTCTTGGACAGCGAACCTGGCTCGTTAAAGTCATTCTCTTCGCTGTTATCGTTCTGCTGGCAGGAGCTTCTGTAGCACTAGTCGGAAATATGGCCTTCATCGGGCTTTTGGTGCCTCATATCGTTCGCGCCATCGTCGGCACGGATTATCGCTACATCCTGCCGATGTCAGCAATTTTTGGCGGTGCCTTTATGATGTTTGCAGATCTGCTTGCACGCATCATCAACTCGCCCTACGAAACACCTGTGATCGCGATCGTGGCTATGTTAGGCTTACCTTTCTTCCTCTTCATTGAACGCAAGGGGAGGCATGCCTTCTCATGATGTCTCTTTCAGTTGTCAAAAAGCAACGTATGCTCGTCGTCGGTATCAGTGCACTTATCCTTCTTACGATCATGATTAGCATGGGGATTGGCTATGCCTCTTTATCCTATGACAGATTACTTCCTACGCTGCTCGGTAACGGAACGTTCAAGGAACACTTCGTTCTATTTTCCGTACGTTTACCGCGCATTATCATAACCCTTTTAGCGGGCATGGCGCTGGCTTTATCGGGTTCGATTCTACAAGGCGTTACCCGCAATGATTTGGCTGATCCTGGTATTATTGGTATCAACTCTGGGGCTGGCGTTGCTATTGCTATTGTCTTCTTATATATCCCGATTAAAGTGGGATCGTTCGTATATGCCATTCCGCTAGTTGCCTTTCTAGGCGCAATTATCACAGCTGTCTTGATTTATGTACTCGCCTACAGCCGCAGAGTAGGTCTGCAGCCTGTGCGATTAGTCTTGATCGGCGTCGGATTCTCCACAGCACTATCCGGGATCATGATTGTCCTTATTTCTTCAGCTGAGCGGTCCAAAGTCGATTTCATCTCCAAATGGCTCGCAGGGTCCATCTGGGGAGCGGATTGGCCTTTCATCTGGGCGATCCTTCCTTGGCTGGTTGTACTCATCCCATTCACACTCTACAAGGCACACCGATTAAATATCCTAGGACTGAACGAAGATACCTCCATTGGCCTTGGTATTTCACTGGGTAAAGAACGTATCGTGCTCATGTTAACAGCCGTCGCACTTGCTGCTTCTGCTGTATCCGTCACCGGCGGCATTTCCTTCATCGGGTTGATGGCGCCTCATATCGCCAAAAGGCTTGTCGGTCCAAGGAACCAGCTCTTTATTCCGATCGCGATTCTGTTAGGCGGTTGGCTCTTACTACTGGCCGACACCGTCGGACGCAACATCGTGGATCCCGATGGGATTGCAGCGGGAATCATGGTCGCCTTGATCGGCGGGCCTTATTTCATGTATTTACTTTTGAAGAAGGCCTAGATAATGAAGAGGAGCGTAAGTACGCTATTTTGCTTAAAAGGCAGGATTGGGCTGGCTGGTGCTTATGCACTCCAAGTAGCAGTCGATGCCAAAAAAGGAGCTAAGCGCAAAACCGCTTGCTACATGGCAAAAGACCTCTGCCAGCGCCATTCCCATCGTAAAAGACGTTGTTGTGACTGGGGTCACGATCACGAACGCGGGTGCCGGTTATTCGTCCACGCCAACGGTTACGATCACAGGTCCAACTGGCACGAAAACGGCCAAAGCCGTGGTGACGTATACGCAGGATTTTAAAACCAATGGAAGTATTTCTTCGATTACACTCGATTGAATTTTTCCCAACGCGCGCGGATCCTGGGTGCACGTTGGGGCGCCGACGCATGGCGGCGGTCAAACCCCTGTAAGGAGCCTACCCACGGATACTCGGGGGTGGCTCCTTTTTCGCATCAGCATTTCCCACAACTGGAATCATTCATCCGCTTACCTGCCTTGTCTCCATACGAAGATTGGTAGTATGATAAGGAGATACTTTATTTAACCAGAGGTAAATTACAAAATGAAGATCAGAGATTGGGACATTAATTTAAAAATCCGCCTTGGCGGGGAAACCGCTTTCAACGTTATTTTTTGGACTTTCTTTCCGTTTTTATCGATCTATTTTGCGAACTCGTTTGGCAAAGGCTGGACAGGGATTCTACTGATTTTGTCGCAGACACTATCGGTTTTTGGGAACTTGCTCGGTGGGTACAGTGCCGATCGGTTTGGACGCAAACGCATGATGATTATCGCTGCTTTGGGACAGGCTCTCGGGTACGGGATTTTCGCATTGGCCGCTTCACCGTTGATTTCTATGCCGGTGTTGAGCTTCATTGGCTTCAGCTTTGCAAGTTTTTCAGGCTCCTTGTACTGGCCGTCCAGTCAAGCTATGGTGGCGGACGTCGTGGATGAGGAGCATCGGTCCAGTGTCTTCGCCATCTTCTATACGGCCGCGAACATGGCTGTCGTAGTTGGTCCGCTGCTTGGCTCCCTTCTGTACGAGGACAATCCGTACCTCGTGCTAGCCGTGGCTGCAGTGGTTTGTGTATTGCTCGCGCTCATGATGGCGCGAAAGTTGCACGAAACGCTGCCTAAACAGTTGGCAGACCGCCATCGCTTGCAAGGTGATGAGCCTTGGTATCATGCCATCGCCGTGCAGTTGCGCGACTATCGGATTATTGCAACGGACCGCGTCTTCCTGCTGTTCGTCATCGCGGGCGTTCTGCTTTCGCAGACGTTCATGCAGTTGGATTTGCTTTTTCCTGTCTTTTTGAAGGAAACGATGCCGTTGACGACGATATTCTCCTACAGTAACTGGGACCTTCAGCTAACGGGCAAACAATTATTTGGCTTGATCGTGTCCGAAAATGGCCTGTTCGTCGCCATTTTCACCGTCATCGTGACCAAATGGATGCTCGCCTACCGTGATCGCTATGTGTTCATCGGCGGGGCGCTTTTCTATGCGCTCGGCATGGTGATGTTCTGCCAAATGTCCTCCTTCTGGGGATTAACCATCGCCATCGCTGTCTTCACATTAGCTGAGCTAATGTCCGCTGGCCCCCAGCAAGCATTCGTGTCTCGACTCGCTCCCGACCATATCCGAGGTCAGTATTTCGCCGCTTCCAGCTTGCGTTATACACTCGGACGTACGATAGCGCCGCTCTCCATCCCGATCAGCTCGTGGATCGGTTTTACGTGGACGTTCATCTTGTTGGCGGCGCTTGCTGTATTGTCGGCGGTCATCTACAACATGATGTTCAATCAGTATGATCGGCAGACTGCTTTGTAGGTTTAGGTGGGGATTACGTGATCGAGGAACGGAATAAAAGAGTAAAAGCACCCGTTGGGTGCTTTTTTGCTAGATGAACGGCTTGTGGGCATGATAAGCTACTGTTATAGTGCTAAATGTTGATTCTGAAATCTCAAACTCCAAACCTCAAACACCCACTCACACGTTCCATCCTTATAATAACTGGAAATCATGTAGCTAATTCCAGCCAATTCTTCTCCAAATTCATTTTAACTGGAAAACAGGTAGCTAATTTCTCCCCATCTTCCCGTTTCGGCAAAAATGGCTGAATATAGCTGTAGGAAATCCAGTTATTCATCGGAAACTGCCTGAATATCGAAAATCACCTACAAGAAATCCATCTAAACTAAAAAACACGCCGAAGCGATGACCACAGCGTGCTTTTTATGCTAATTTGCCATTTACTACCTGCTATCTGATCTCTACTATTTGCTATTTACATTTGCTATCTGCTATTCACTTTTCCCGCTAATACATGCAAATTGTAATGGATGCACGGGTGTGAGTCACCTCCCCTACAACTTCCTCTACACCCTACCTCTTCTCACAAGCTACCCCATCGCCGTCTCCATCCAGCTTCGCGCTGTAGCCTGGCTCGCCCCTTCGGATATTGTACGCGCCTGCCGCATTAGCCTCCTTACAGGAGTTGTAGGTCACGGATGCTCCCGAATGCGCAGCAGCGCTTGGTTTCGGTGTAGTTGTTGCAGATGGTTGTGACGAAGCAGTCGTCTTCGGTGCAGCCGTTGGTGACGAATTCATCGACTGCGTTGGGCTTCCTTTTACCACACCCTCATGAAACCCATCCTCTTGCGCATAATTCTCCACGCTCCAGATGTTTAAGGCTTTCTGCTGTGCCGTCTTCTGTATCTCGCGGAACTGATCGACATATTTCACATTCGGCGGGTAGACATACGCCACTCTGGCATAGCCATTTTCGAGCAGCAGCTCGTTAAACATCTGATCGCCGATGTATAAGTAGCACAGCAATCTGGCGTATTTATCCCGCTCCGACACATCCAATTCCAGCTGAACATCCTTGCCTGTAAGCATCGTTTTCGCATAGTTGGACGCGTCCAACGCGAAAGGCTGCACCGGCTTCTCGGGTGCCACGCTTTCTGGCGTATCTACAAGAAGTAAACGAATCGTCTCTTCCTTCAATTTACCCGCTTCGGTAAAGGATACCTTCATCGTATCACCGTCGACGACCCGGACAACTTTAGCGTCAATGCGATGAGTCGCTGCCGGTTTAACTGTCGCTTTGGCTGACGTGTTAGCAGATACGGCGGCGGAAGGTGACGCTTCAGCAGTAACCGCTGGTGTGGGTGCACTAACCGCCACATCAACGCTCGATGATGAACATGCAGACGTCACGAGCATGAGCGCAGCGCAGATGCCTGCACTGCTAATTTTCATCGTTAACCGCTTTCGAGTCGCCAAATAGTCCAACCTGCTTACCTGTATGATTGCGTTTACCATTGTGCTGTACCTCCATATGCTGACTGTGTAATTGGTATTCGAAATCTGTCTTACCTTTATATGGACGGGACCGTACCATCCGTCACTTATTAAAGGCATGTGTCTCTTTTACTTCACGAGCCCTCGCCACTAAGTTGCAAAGATTAGCGATCGTGTTCCTTGTATATGCATTTCATTCATTATAATCGAGATCAGACGGTTCCGCCCACAATCGATTTCCTTATTTGCATATGTCATGCTCCGACCTCTTCCCCCACAGATCCAATTCATACGAGCCTCCTTACGCATCCGAAATCCATAAGCACCCCTAATTAGCTTAGTCCATCTACCATCGTACCCCTTTTAGAGGTAAGCCCTTAGCAAGTGCTTATTCATTGATCAACATGCTACTTCTGGTGTATTTGCCGTTAATACGCCCACCCACCTTGCTTATTGCCCGTTTTCACGGCGCTAGTAGACAATTAAGCAACCTCTGTGGGCTTATTCCCCCAGAACGCTTTCAACGTTTTCGATTCACGAATCGTCTGCCTTCTCTTCTATTGAAAAAAGCACCCACAAGGGTGCTTTCTTCAACAAATCAGCATGTAGCTGCTTCACATTTTTAACGAAGTCATTCGAAAGGGTCGATGCTGTTCATTCGGTTTCACTATGGCGTACCGCCACGAAAAGACAGCGCCAGATCCAGTACATGCCCCGCTTCATCATACGAAGCAATATCCGTCTTCCCATTGCCGTCAAAATCAGCAACAGCGCCTTGTCGACCTATTCCATGTGCCCAAGGTCCGAACTCATTATCAAGCGGCTCGAAGCGGTTCTTCCCCTTATTTTCAAAAACACGCCACTCCCCCGACGCTGCGGTATACGCGATTAAATCACTCAAGCCGTCACCATTCGGATCGCCAACGAGCAGTTGATCTCCACTACCCATGGCTAAACCATGAATCACCTGCGGATTCCCAAACCGGTCATTACCCTGATGATACATAACGGATACTTGCTGATCCTTCTGCGAGACACAAACGATATCGTCTTCCGTTGGGTCCTGTAATTGGGCAGTAAACAGTTCGGCGTCATCCGGCAGCGACAGTTCCGATTCTGTATAAGCCAGCGGCTGGCTCAGCTGTCGGACTTGTACGAGCCCCTTCTCCCCTTTAGCGATTAGGCCCAATCCCTCCGTAGATCGCAGCGCTCGTAAGGAGCTGAGCCCCGTCGGTAAAGTGCCGATCGCTTTCACGGGCAGGAATTGTTGCTTATCGGCTAAAGCCACTCGCACGTTCCCTGTTTCGGCGTTATAGGCTAGCAGATCTTGTTTGCCATCTCGATTGACATCAATGAGCAACAGCTGGTCATCGCGATCAAAAGTCTCCCTTAACCATACCTGTGAAGCTTCTTGCTGCCGATTCCTTGGTGTCGCATAGTCGCCAGGTATGACTAGCATGCGATGCATCTGACGAATGACCACATCCGCATGTCCTCGACCTGTGACATCACCGAGCAGCACATTGGGCAGTTTCGTTCCAGGTGGCAGCGTAACCCGATGCGCAGGGGTAAAAGGAACGATATCGTAGAGTGACGACCAGCGGTAGTCCAGCTTTTTGAAACCCGTAATCAGCTTATGCAAATAGGACCCTGTCTCTCCATCTTTGTACCGGTAGACCGGCATGCCGTCTCTCTGTTCTGGATTGCCATCTGCGCCAACCACGGGCTCCAGGTGCTTAAATTCCAAGAACGGATGAAAGTAAAAGGAAGCCAGCCCATCATCCGTCGCTGCTTTTTCCAGCATTTGATCAACCGAATTGGCATCGCTTACATAGCGGTACGGGGCAGGAATATAGACTGAACCCAGACTGTCTTGTCCGAACGTATTGATCGTATCGTAGGTGCTGATATCGTCTCGTGCACTTTTGTTATAGAGATCGGGTTGATACATGAGTCCTACGAAAGAACGGAACACCCCTTGCTGCTCACGGGTATCTTGGTAGTGGGGGGACTCCCAGAATGCAGGGTGCAAATTAGCCCTAGCAAAAGCCGCGAGGCTCTCTTTCATCCGCTCCGCCGCGTAGGAAATTTCCTGTGTTTCTGGCGCCCCTTTGATATTAAACTCGGAACCGGTTCCTGAATTCTGCTCGCCATCTGTACGATACGTCTCACCATATTGGTGGCGGTATCCATGCATTCCTAATAAACCACCATGGCGCTCTGCCTGCTGAAGCAGTGTGATAAACCCGCTTACGACCTCGTCTGGATTCGGATCATCGATCCCTTTCTCCTTCCAAACGCCGTCCGCTTGCAGACTCATCCTTCTTGGAATCACAGCGACATGAAACGGCACATGCTCAGACTCCACATATTCCATCACCGCGCGCAATTTACCGAGACCTTCGAGCGTATTGTAATCCCCGCCAAGCCCGACATCTTCCAGTCGGATCATGACGTGACGTTTATCCACATTAGGAGAGACATTCGTCTCTGTATTCGTCGGGATATAAGCGGCCAGCGCAACAGCTGCGATCACACCACCAACGATGCCTATTCCGATTTGCTGCCACAATTTACGTTTCACGCTAGATGTCTCCCCCAATTATGCAAAACGTGGACCTTACCCGTTTATTCGACATTTTTCTCTAAATTATATATGAATCTACCATTGGTTACTATACATGTTTCAAGAGAGCATGCAATGACTTACGCCTCCATACTATTTCTGCTTCTAGGCGCGATTTCCCTACTGTAAAGGGGATATATGAGTAAATCATTTTGAACAAGACGGAGGTAGCATTGCTATTGCCTGTTTCAAATTTGGAGATCTAGGTTAATTGTAAATGTGATCTTTACTTTGTGATAATATCCCAATGACATAGACACCGTACAATGAAGATATCTTATTGTGATGGAGGCATCCTACAATGACAGCAAAAATAGGTTTGGTCGTTTTCTGCATATTTTCCCTATCGGTTTTAGGTGTTGCCGCAAAAGAAAGTCAACCAGAGAAACCTACCGCGAAGTTCGAAGCGGATTCTATTGTTCGTCCTTACTCTCCTGAACTTTACAAGTCAACTGCACAATTCGAATATGAGTTTGAATGGCAAAATGGCAAGATCCTCGCGAATCCGTAAGTGGATCGCTCTCGTATACATATGAAAAAAAGCACCCCGAGGGGTGCTTTTTTATTACGCTTCTAGCTCTATTCTTATTCAGATAACTTACAAATGACTTAACGTATTACCTATCAAATAATACAACTTACCATTGGCATAAAAGAAATATTTGGCCCCAGTAAGGGATAGGGATTGCAGCTTCTGATAAGTATGAGCATCATACAGCCCATTTTTACCTACTAGTGTGTTGCCATCAGGGCTTACCGCATAAATCGGTTCTGGCATTACCTTGACGGTCTCAGACAAATTATTCTTATTCAAAATATGATCCTTTGCAATAACTAAGTCCCGATTCTCTAATAGTAACATCGGTGTATCTAGTGGGTCTCTATCAAGCTCATCGGGATAACGAACCTGAGAACGGTCCACTTGCGTGAAAGGCATGGATCCGATCGACACTTTATATACATCTGAATTGCCTAAACCTGCACTCCACCCATATTGAAACCAATAATATAACTGGGTATTATCACTCGAGAACGCAATATCCCCTATCGAGTTTATTTCTGTTCCATAATCTACTTTAGCAAACGTAGAGGCATTAAAGACTAACAACCTCGGTGCCCACTCCCCCGTCACGACATAGAGATAATTACCCTTTTGATAGATTTGACCGTGAGCAGCATCGCTAGTATCGGGCGGAGTTTGATAATTCAGCTGCCTTAGCTCTTGTAAGTTGCTTAAACTGATTTCCGTCACCAAGACATTCGCATCGTTATTACGAATATATAGTTTAGATCCATCTTCCGACAGGGTTAGCTCCGATGGCTTATGCGAAAGCGATATTGTCTGCTCAACTGCATTCGTCCCCAGATTCACAACATATAACTTATGGAACGCTTCATCCAATGCATAAGCCTTCTGCCTAGCCGTATCATAGACGATATCGGACACGATACCATGCAAATAAATATCTGGGTGTTGGACTGGGGGAATTATTTGGATTGCATCTTTTTTAATAAGTTCAATGGCATAATTATTTCTAATCAGAGATACGGATATAAGCTGATCTGGGCTGTTATATAGAAACTGGGATGAACCATCGAGCCTGTAAGTACCGTACTTTTCGAAATCATCGTATTGATAGGCATTTACGGAGCCGTAAGAAGCCGTGTAAAACCTTCGGTTATTCAATTCAAACGCAATATCCGAGAATCCCCCATCTAGACTGTAGACATACTTCATATCATCTGAACGGTTCTCATTGGCGCTAAACACGGTTCCTGCTCCATTAAAGAGATACTGACCATCTGGAGAAATTCTCAGATTCGTACTCATACTATAATCCCCATGATAAGGCGAATCATAGCCAGCAGGTGTAAACATCCCGTTCGAAACGTTAAATACTTCCATGTCTCTAGGGTATAAATCTGTTGTAATGGCATAAATGCGATCTAATGCAGGGTGCATATCAATATAGCTCGCTTGTCGTATGCCAGTACTACTAACCTCTTGGAATGTAATAGGACTATATGATTTAATTTGTGTCCATTGCCCTGATCCTGAGGATACATAGATATAGCCGGAACGATCAACCGCAATATCAAATGGATCTATGTTCACATCAAACGTACGATCGAGAGTGAATGTCGATGCATCCACAATAGCAATCGCACCCTTTTGCACATCATCTGATGTATCAGAGGTGTGCCCGCCCTTTAACAAGGATACATAAATCTTACCATTTGCAAATGTTAAGCTTTCAGGTGGTAACGGCAACGATAAGGATGTTTTAACTCCTGTCTCATAGTTCACTGCATATAGCTTAGCATTTTGCTTATCTGTCAAATAAACAATCGGTAAGCTGGGATGCTGCACCGAGCCAGCAACTTGGAAATCTAATGCAATATGATCATTGAAGTTGGTTCTTGCCGTTACAACATCACTTATGTCTGATGCTACTTCCCAAGCATCTCCGCCCATGGCAGCTACCACATAATAAGATCTTGTTGTACCTGGTAACAAGTTGCCCTCTTCGTAGCTAGTTGAGGTTAGTTTCAAGTCATTACCTAGCGCATCCTTTACAGGAACGAATTCATCCGAATAGGCACCGCAAACGTATACTTTATAATAATCTGCCCGAGCTACAGGAGACCAATTTAAGCTAATGCTTGTATCTGAAGTTGTTGTTATACGAATACCACTAGGTGTTGCAAGTGGCCTGTTAACCATGCCCGTATAGACCCACTTCAACCCATCCCACTTCGCGGTCAACATCACCTTATCTGGATAAAATAGCCGCATTACATCATTGGCCACAAGTGGTTTCAAACTAGTTGCTGGGACAGACGAATCTACATACGTATTGTTAATTACGGCCAGAACCTTCTCCGAACCACTATAGTAAACCTTCCCGTACACGGACCCGTTCACCGTCTCCGTACCTATCATCAGTGTTTGAATACGATTAAGTGGGTGGTTCGAATCTATAGCTGTATACATCTCAAACGGAATAGGGCTTCCCTGAATCGTGTATTTGCCAATACGCTCGGAAGAATTCACATATTTCGCCTCGTAAACAGAACTGGTAACATTGCCTTGTAATGACCACTCCGACGTAGAAAAATCACCGGTATTGTAGTACTTTGCAAGTAGTGTATCCCCCACAACAATTACAGCATTCGCTGCAAGTGAAGTTGCAGTACCCGAATTTATTGTAATCATAACTGACACAATGCTTCCCGAACTTATATCAACAATGGAGAAAACATATACCCCCGGATTTAGCGTGTACTGAGGATTTCTTACTAGCGTCAATGTGCTCCATTCCTTATTGTCTACCGTTGCGGTGCCCAAAACAGGACTTTGTCCATTTCGTTTTACGTCGACAGCACTATTCGAGCTAAATACCGCGAAATTACTAGAAGTTATTTCAGATTCTCCCTTCCAATGAAACAAAATGGAGAAGTCTTCGAAATTAGAATCCACCGTTAGCGCCTTATTCTCTGGATTGTAGATTCCACCTACCTTAAAAGAAAAAACAAATGGGGTGCCTGGCGAAGTTGCTGGAATCTCGCTTTTCGATACCTTCAAATTTTTGGTAACAGACAGATTGTCTCCGTAAAAAGCGTACAGATCCAGGGTATCATTTTCGGCTAATGAACTATAATAATTAACAATCGCAGATCCTTGATCTGGATGCGTGTTCGCGCCATTAGGCTCTAAAGGACTGAACGAAACCTTTACCTCATTCCCATACCGCGGTGTCGCATCCTCCCCGTATTGATTCATCAGCTTGTACTTAACTTTAATGGAATTAGGTGTCCGCTCGTCCCAAATGGCAGAATCAAGTACATAGGCTAAACTAATCACTTGTTCATCTTTAATCTCAACATTTTGCGAAAGCGTTCCGAACCCGCCTGTTTTGCTCGATGCAACCACAAGCGTATACGTCCCCGCTGTAAACGCTGCACTCATACTAACCGTTGCACGTTTATGATCGGAGGAATATTGCACACCCGCGATTGTATTTCCCGCTTGCGGCATACGAATCGTAATCGTTGTAGTTGCAGGGTCCACTGCACCCGAGAAGCTGACCCCTAGCGTCTTATAGCCACTCGCTGATACAGTCATTGTGATATTCTCTGGCGTTGGCACAGACGTTACAAATCCCCCTCCACCTCCACCACCAGCAACCGGCGCCGTAGACGGCTTATCATTCACCATAGTTGGCATTTTCTCAAAAGTCGTTGCTTCTGCTCCCTCGTTAACACTTGCCTTCTCAATTGTTCCTTGTCCAATCACATGAATCACGGTGTACACGATAAGCTGCTTCACGGTACCTTTTTCCCCAAGGGAAAATTCGTTACCTGTAGCCTCTTTCGCAACGCCGAGTTCTACAATGGAACCCTTTAACAATTGGAACTTCGTCCCCTTAGAGGCAACTTGTACATTGTCAAAATCCCCGTCGAGCTTAACCTCGGCTCCATGCCCTAATTGAGAACCCAGGATGATACCCGTAAATCCCGGACCACTAGCCCGATCTTCCTGAATCGTAACAGACGATCGTACATCCACTGTTTGCACCGAGGTTGTGCCTGTTGCGACAATTCTCACCGCGCCATTTTTCTTATCAACGATAACCGAGATCAACGCACTATTTTCAAAATGAATGCTATTCGCTCCGCCGCCCTTTACCGTTGTCTGCCCTTGCACCGTTACGTTCTGTAACGTAACATCACCTTCGCCAATGCCCTCTCCAAGCACTAGATCCCCATATATGGTCATATTCCGAAGTGTTACGCCCTTTTGGTTAATGCTCACATCCTGATATACCGTTTTCTTACCCTGTTCGGGACCATACACGCCTGCTGTTGCATAAACGATTGGACCCTTCTGTCTCATAAAATTAGCCGCACGATCCAGCGTAACTACTGCTTCTGCACGTGTAACTGTACGCGTCGGCGCAAACGTACCATCCTCATAACCGTCCATGATCTGCTGAGCGGCTACCGCTGCAATATCTTTTTTACTCCATTTTGGGATCTCCGCGGCGTCGACGAAAGCAGATACATCCTCCTTGTCCGTCTCCAACCCCAGTAAGTCGGTAATGACAACAGCTAATTCCTGACGAGTTAATACCCCATCCGGTCGAATGGTCTCGTCCTCATAGCCTTGGATATAGCCTGCTTCTGCTGCCGCTGTAAGAGGTCCATACTGCCAGGCATCACTTGCCAGATCTTTGAACGGTTTCCCCTCTTTGGCATCAGTAATATTAAACTTACGATTAATCAGCGAAGCTGCCTCTGCGCGCGTGATCACGTTATTCGGTCTAAATGACCCGTCATCATATCCTTTAATGAGGCCTTCTTTCAACCATTTTGTAATGACTGGCGCTGCCCAATGGTTGTCGGTGTCTGTTACAGTCGCTGCGCTAGCCATTGGAATCAGACTGGAAAGCAACGCACCAACCAAGACCAGGCTTGTAAAGCTCTTCCGAATAAATCTATTCACCTTCTGTTTAACCTCCTTGAATTCATATGTTATACTTACTAGTTTCTATATTTTCCTTAAATTCCCTCTATCTCTAAATTGGTATTTTATGAAGTCTACGTAAAAAGAGCCCTGCCACTCCTCCAGTGGCAAAGCTCTTCTACCTATCATTCTATCTCATCCCTACTCTTTTTAACCAAATCATACTTCTTCCCCCACTCCCCCATACTTTCCAAAATAGGCATAAACGTTCTTCCGGCATCCGTCAGCGAGTACTCCACCTTGGGCGGTACCTCCTGATACACTTTCCGATGCACCATTTGATCCTTCTCTAGCTCTCTCAATTGAGCGGTAAGGATGCCTTTGGACACGCCAGGTACCAGACGCTGGAGCTCGCCAAATCTTCTGGTTTCCCGCAAATGCCAAAGAATAATGATCTTCCATTTACCAGCAATGACATTTTGAGTGGCTGTAACGGGGCAGACATCGATTTGTTCCTCTGGGATTTCACCCTGAAATGATGTTCGGGACATGCGCAATCCCTCTCTTTCCTCATGGTCCTATTTTTATGACTAGGTTATATAATAGTGACTACTTACGTTTTACAAGATACTATAATAATATATGACTATAGTTAATTTTCCAACTACAAAATTTATTTATAAAATAGGAGGACATCTACAATGTCGAAAATCGTGGTAACTGGCGCAACAGGAGAATTAGGTAAATTGGTCGTTCAGCACTTATTACAAAGGGTTCCCGCAAGCGAAATCGCGGTTAGTGTTCGTAACGTGGAGAAAGCTTCTGCCTTCGCTGATCTTGGTATTGAAGTGCGCTACGGGGATTTCGAGAATCCCGCTTCGATGGAACAGGCTTTTGCAGGGGCATCCAAACTCTTGCTAATCTCTTCGCCCGAAGATGAGTCCATCAGCCGCGTTCGGAAGCATGTGAGTGCCATTGAATCCGCGAAAAAAGCTGGCGTTCCGCACATCGTCTACACAAGCTTTGCTTTTGCCGATGTTGATGCCTTTGCACCTCTGGCTAACGTGCATCTGGCGACGGAATTTGCCCTCAAAACTTCAGGCATCCCGGCGACGGTACTACGCAATACGTGGTATCAAGAACTATACATTAATCCTAATCTGCAAGGTTATATCGATAGTGGCCTTATCATAAATTCAGCAGGAGCTGGCAAAATTAATACAGCCACACGCGATGACTTAGCGCTAGCGACAGCAACTGTTCTTGTAGAAGATGGGCATGAAGATCGTGTTTATGAGCTAGCTTCTTCCGAAGCTTGGAGTTATGATGAATTAGCAGACATACTATCCCAGGTATCGGGTAAAAAGGTAGCCTACCAATCTGTCTCCGACGCTGACTCTTTGAAAGGGATGCTTGGGGCCGGGCTTCCTGAAGGACTCGTGCAGTTCTTAGTGGCCATAGACAGCAAAATGGCCGCAGGCACGGAAGGACATACATCCAAGGATCTCGAAACGTTAATCGGTAGAAAACCTACTTCCATCCTTGAAAGTATTACGCAATTATTCAATAAATAATCGTTTATCCTATCCCAATCGAGGTGAGCCTTATGCAAATGCAAGTCGAAATTTGGTCAGACTTCGCCTGTCCTTTCTGTTACATTGGCAAGCGCCGTTTTGAGAAAGCTCTGGCGAACTTTGCCCACCGTGACCAAGTTGAAGTGGTGTACCGCAGCTTTGAATTAGACCGCCATGCGCCTCTAAGCGTCCCGCATGACGTGTACGATATGCTTTCTTCCCGTTATGGCATGAGCCGTCAGGAAGCCATCCAGATGAATGAGAACATGCGCCATCAAGCTGCTGCGGATGGTCTTGATTTTCAATTCGGCGGTCTCGTGCTGACGAATACCTTTGATGCTCATCGTTTACGGCTATTTGCTGAGACAGCCGGCAAAGGTGCCGCGGTCTCTGAACTATTATTCCGCGCCTATTTCACCGAATCCAAGAATATCAGTGACCACGACACGCTCGCGGACATTGCTGTGGAAACGGGACTGGATCGGGAGGAAGTTCTCTCCGTGCTTGCAAGTGATCAATTCGCCGAGCATGTGCGAGCTGAAGAAGATGAGGGTACCCGCTTAGGTATCCGCGGCGTTCCATACTATGTCATCAACCGGAAACATGCGATATCCGGTGCCCAAGCAAGCGGTGTCTACCTGAACGCTTTGCAGCAGATCTGGGAGGCCCAGCAACCTGCACCGGTTGCTGATTCGGCAAGCGATGAAGCTTGCTTAGACGGCACTTGTGCCGTTCCTAGCAAGCCATAACACCAGGCCAACGCAGCTACTGGTCAATCTGCCACAAACTGCACGCGACTCGCGGTTTCGCGGCCCATAGACGCAAGAAGAAGCGCCCGCGAGGGCGCTTCTTCTTTTTACATAAACCAATGTTTCATTCCGAGCTATGACTTCGCCATCGTGACCTTGTAATGATTCTTGCGATCGGTTTTCAACGAATACATCGCCTGATCCGCCACATGCAGCAAATCATCTAAGGTCTGCGCCTCATTCGGATACATCGCTGTACCAATGGACACCGAGATTTCTAATTGAAATGCCTGGGATGCATCCTGTAGTTCGTTCTGGATACAACGAATCATCGTTGCATGATGATCAGCATCCGACAACGTCGAGAGAATTAGAAATTCATCTCCCGCCCAACGGGCAACAAAGTCTCTTTTATGCACATGCAGCATCAAAACATTAGCAATCCGCTGCAACACTTGATCCCCGATCTTATGTCCGCGGGAATCGTTTATTATTTTAAAATCATCCACATCAATAAAATATAAAATCAACTTCTCCTGCTTGCGATCAACTGATGCTATGATCTTAGGAAAGATGTTCAAGATGAACCTCCGATTATACAGCATCGTTAGGCTATCTTTTTCCGAGAAAAACTTCAACTTATCATACTGTGTTCCTAGCACCCAGCCCGCGAATATCAAACACATGCCAATTAAGGGAAACTGAAATACGGGAACGTCATAATAAATGAAACCGTACGTTCTTATGGCAATGATCACGAATATAACGACCGATATAATAAGGATTCTTCCCGAATATCTCATCCTACATCACCATTATCCATTTTGTGTCTATATAGGTCTATAGTGACATACTTGTTCTACACATATCAAGGAATATTTGAGCAACCCCTTCCTATTTTATGGTAAAATGAGTACAATCGACATTATTTGCAACACATCCAAAATTTCTAACAGTCAGATGGGGTTCCAGATGAATCTTCACTTAGATATGCAAACCTTGCTGCTCACTCTTATCATCGGTCAGTTATTTACCGCCGTATTCATTATTGCCTATTGGCGTCAACATAAGCGCGAAAGTACGATTCGATATTTTTTCTATGCAAAATGTGTGCAAGCCGCGTCATGGCTGATTTTTATGCTTCGCGGCGGTGAATCGGATACGCTTACACTATCCCTTGTGAACTCATCACTGATCATTGGGTATGCGTTTGAAACCTTCTCTGTACTGAGAATTCAGAACACGCTGGACAAACTGACACGCAACCTCTTTATCGCTTTTACATTATTCAGTGTTATCGGCTTTCACGGGATTCTGCTTTTTTACAACGAAGAGAAGCTCAGAATTACGTTTGCTTCCATAGGTATGGCTTTTGTGCTCCTAATTCCTGTCTATAAAATGATCCAAAACCGTGCCCTATCCACGTTAACCCGTTTCATTGGCTATTTTTATCTAATGATCCTGGCCGTTCTCATGATTAGATCCATCTATTCCTTATTTTTTGACACATTGCTGAGCTTTTACCATACCAACGGCAATCTGAGTCTCGTGTTGCTAGCCCCCTATTTCGTTATGATTGCAGGAAACACGGGATTCATTCTCTTGATGAAGGAACAAACGGACCAAGCCCTGCTCCGGTTAGCCAATTACGATGATTTGACAGGCACCTTGAACCGCAGAACGTTCATCTCCCAAACCAATCAATACATTACCGCGTATGCGAAGAAAAAGAAGCCGATCACCTTGCTGCTTTTTGATATTGATAATTTCAAATCCATTAATGATTCGTTCGGTCACGATGTAGGAGATCGCGTGCTGGTTAATCTCACGACACGATTGAAGGAACAGTTAGGCGCAGATGATCTATTCGCTAGGTATGGCGGGGACGAATTCGCCATTATCCTGCCCGGCATGGATGAAACAGAATCCTCTCATTTTTCCGAACGACTTAGACAGACTGCGGAAGTATCCCATGTTGCCGGATCCAAGCTTTCGTATACGATTAGTTTGGGTGTACTCTCCTTCATCCCCGATGACAGGACACATCTCGAAGAGCTCTACTCCACTTGTGATAAAGCGCTCTATCAAGCCAAAAGAAATGGTCGAAACGGCGTATTTCGAGGCTTTGTGGACAGGCAAGCTAGACATGATTAGGAACAACTTAGGTTGTCGCTCACTGGCGGCAGCCTTTTTAGGTTAGTTAAGGAGACACAGGCAGATCGCGGGTAGCTACTCTTCATCCGTGACTGCTTGGCAGCTGTTTGTGACAAACTATCAAACACTTCCCATTTTGACCACATAGGCGACAATTTTCCTGATACTTTTCAAAGCAATCTTGGTAATTTGATCCTAAGCACAAATTACCCTGACAGAGAGTAGGTTGAATGCATGATTTCTCTGAATGATAAACCCATGTATCTATCGCATTTCGCAAAATTAATCCATATCGATGAACATCGGCTGTTTCGTATATGTAAGGGGATCGAGGAGAACGGCTATCGATTGAACCGGGACGAGCAAGGCCACATCCATCTATCGGAGAATGATATTACGGTGGTGTTGAGTTTTTGTTGGTGACGTAAAAAATGCGAAAACCCGCTCCATGAGCGGGTTTCTTTATTGCCTTCCACTATTTAGCTCAAGCCATAATTAGCAACTAACGCTGCCAAACCACCTGCGAAACCACTGCCCACCGCTTGGAATTTCCAATCGCCGCCATGTCGATAAAACTCACAGAAGACGACAGCCGTTTCGACAGAAAACTCTTCTCCCAAATCAAATCGAAGAATCTCATTATTATTCGCTTCGTTCACGACCCGTACGAATGCATTGCTAACTTGTCCAAAATTCTGCGAACGCTGATGCGCATCGTGGATCGTAACCGTAATCCCAATGCGTGAGATGGCTGTTGGGATTTTCGAAAAATCAATCAAAATCTGCTCGTCATCCCCGTCACCTTCCCCCGTCCGATTGTCACCTGTATGAACAACAGCGCCATCGTACGTCGTAAGGTTATTATAGAACACGAAATCCGCTTCCGACTTCGCTTTACCATTTTCATGTAGAAGAAACGCAGAGGCATCCAGATCGAACTCGCCGCCGCCACTGTATCTATTCGTATCCCATCCAAGCCCTACAATGATTTTCGTCAAACCTGGGTTTGTTTTGGTTAGGTCAATGCGTTGACCTTTGGATAAATCGATCGACATCGTGATCTCACCTTTCAGATAAAATAGCAAACATTGGGTTTCTATAGTTAGTATATAGGTTTGTCGGTGTTAACTGCAATTATTGGACTCCTAGCTTGGGTAACCGACTTCGTTTCCTCTCCAAATAGTTGAATATGGCATTCAGACAAAGTAAAACCACAAGGTTAAAGCCTATATCCAGTAAACGGTATTGATTTCCTTGTGTAAAAAATACATAACTCGATGTTACAGAGGAGTTAAACTGCTCTCTTACATAGAAATAAAACGCACCAATGCCCCCCATATGAAGAAGTGTATACACCATGGACCAAACAAAAGGCATAATGGCTACACGTCGATTCCGGCATATGACATATATGATGATTGCATATCCAGCTATGAACCCATTTCCAATCCATATCAAAGAAAAATTAAAGGAATGCCAAATAAACGTAGAATCGTATTGCTGGTCATATACCCCGCTAAAAAATAACCTCTCAAACATTAGAAAATCAAAATATTTGCCGAAAGAATGGACTAAAAATTCAAGATAAACCTGCATATATCCCATGACAAACAGCAATGGTGTTACCAAAAGGCATAACCTATCCAATCCCTTACGTGTAAAAAAAAGACCGAAACTCATGACCATGATGGTTCCAAAAACAATAGGCAGCAATTCACTTAGCCGACTATAAATCCCATACCTATGAAGGACAAGCCCACCTATCAGTGAAATTAACATGAGAATAGCACCCGCTAAACCAAATGCAAGTATGCTCTTACTCTTGAAGCCATACATATTCGTCGTTAACCGCTCCCTAATTTCATCCGCAGCTCCGAAACGTTTCATCGCAATGGTAATCGCCTGTTCCTCTGAGAATCCCTTGTTCCGCAGATCTTCTACCGTATCTAGTAGATGTGCGTTCATCTCCTCAGCCCATTCCGCCTTCTCACGCTTGCTGAGAAAGCTTTGGCGCAGGATGTCATTCAACAACGCTGAAATCCGCTGCATAGGGGCCTCCTTTAAGAAAATGATTGATGATTCTTTCCTGGTCCGACCATGAGCGTCGATACTCCTTCAGCTTTCCAGATCCCTTTGTTGTCATCCGATAATACCTCCGGCGCGGTCCCGAATCCTTCTCTACCCAGTAGCCCTCAATATGGCCATTAACCTCCAAACGCTTCAGGGCTGGGTAAAGTGTCCCCTCCTTCAACTCCATCTGCCCCTCCGTTTTCAAATGAACTGACTTGGTGATTTCATAGCCGTAACTGTCCTCACGTTCAAGAACTGACAGCACGATGGCATCAATGTAGCCTTTAATCATCTCGTTGCTCAACTGCTTCCCCTCCACACTACATCGTATTGCTATGTATGTAGAATAACATAGTAATTAATAATTAACAATATATTCCATAAAATGCGAGGGAGAACTAAGAAAATATGGTAGCATCCTGCCCAGTTCCTTAATGCAAAAAAGCACCCTTAACGGGTGCTTTTCTTCTTATATGAAGCTGAGAATTATATTGATATTGTATTTAATTACGGAACCTACTCACTTATGGAAGTTTTTAACATTATCTAGGAAATAAAATAAGACCAGTACGAGGCAGCTCCTAGACAGAACCACAACACCAGTCTTGCTTATAATTATATACGTAGATAAAGCAATGTCAAGGGATAGGGAACTGTCTTGAACTTGAGTACTAGTGTTAAAAATAATTAGAATAGTAATCTGCTTGGAAGCTTATAAATGCCATGCAGCATTTGCTCCTTATTAGGTGACTGAACCGTGCAAGTTAGTGACTGTACTTTTGAATATAACTCTTTAACCCAGTTATGAAAAGGATCATTACTGGCCTCAGACGTTATGATCTCATGATACTTCCGGATTATTCCGGCACAAAGATCCGCTAGTTGTATTCCTTCTTCAACTCTAGAACTGACAAAGAACGCGGACTCAACTATTGACCGACAGTGACTCCCTTCCGTAGATCGGAATAAATAATTTTTCATTTTATGTGAGATTAGCATATCGTTCCCTTCGTCTTGGGAATCAAAACTTACCACACATTTTTTGTTATTTGCTGCGGAAAGACCATTGATTCGTTGCAATAGGAATCTATAATGATTAGGGAAAGTCGCCCTCTCAGTCTCTATCACTTGGTTTACCTGGTCCATAACAATAGCAAAGACTTTTATACTTGCACTCTGACTTAGCACTTCATTTACTATTCTATCTGTAAACAACTTATTGTTTGTATTCCTAGTTAATGACTTTGGCTTCAGTACATTTACAGCTTTTAATTCAACATCATACCGATCAAAAATATCCATTTTAATGTTATACATCTTCTGGCTTATCGTTCTTATCTCTTCTTTCGGAACACATACTGCAGCTAGAACTGGGTTTTTGGTTTCATCATTCGGATGAGGAAAACCACTTTCATCTATGTAGGCAAGCACAACTACACCCCCGAACTTTATATAAGTTTCAAATTAATATCTAAATTCTTCTTCTCGCTGAACATATTGCATACTATATTTTAAATCCATAAGCCCTTCCAGATAAATCATTGCTTTTATAGCATTTCTCTGTTCTGCTTTTGTAAAATAATCAACATTAACATCAGTAATTTTCTTGGATTCGATATAAGCAATAATCTCTGTTAATTTAGCCTTAAACTCTACATAGTCTACATATTTATCAGATCTTCCCTCCCTTTGATTTTCGACATGCTTCTCTCTTGATGTGGGTGCAAATAAAGGAATTTCAATTTGATCTTTCTCTTCAATTAGTTTAGGTTTGGGAGTAAAAAACGACAATGCACCTCTCTTTTCTTTTAATAATAATTCTGAATATCGTTTGTCTAAATCCCAAATTGCTGACCTGAATTTCCCGTTTTTATAATCATCCGGAGGAAAAGTATCTACTAATGTTTCCTCAGTTTTAAATTTCAAATCTGTGAACCTCAAACCATTGGGATGGCTTGCTAAGATGATAAGCGCAGTCTTTCTAATGACTTCAGACGCTGAGATTCTCATTTCACCATTCCTTCGCACTTTATTATTTAGTCTAAGATAACTTAGACTTTTATTCGTGTCAATACTATCCATCTCTTATATATGGAAAAGTTAGAGAGATTTGAAGACTCTAAACGGGTGATTCACCCTCCCTTTCCACCGTACAATAACAAAATAGAAAAAAGCACCCTTAACGGGTGCTTTTCTTCTTATATCACGGCGCCGCCAACTACTTCTTAAGCACACTCACAATGACATTAAGATCGCTTGCTTCGCAACATCCTCCTGCCCAAGCATTTCACCAAACTTCGTCATTACACCTAGCCAGTCATTCCAAACATCCATCTTCGCTTCATCCTGAAATACAATCGGTGCAATCTTCGACAACTGATCCGCAACAATTTTTTGGTATTCGTACCGGCGATGATGCGTGTCTTTTCTCAACCGTAAAAATCTATAGAATAAGACCAGCAAAATAAAGTCCCTTTATCTTTGCTTCTTTTTGTAATCTTCCTCGGCTACTTTCTTGATGTAGATATTACGCTTCATCAAAAATCTTTCCATATAGCTCTTTAGAAACAGTGCAGAAGCCAACTTCCCCATAATACCAAATGGAGCATCATATTCAAAAATGTCTATCATCAAAGTACCACCATTGACTTCAATAAATTCATGAGTATGTCTGAACCGTTTAAAAGCCCCACGAATCTGCTCATCTACAAAACGATGCGGAAAGTCCATTTCCGTAATTTGAGCTGTCAATTGTTGCTTAATACCAAAATGAATGGCTTCCCAAGTCACAGATTGGCCAAGTTCAATCAAACCACTTGTAACACCACCTATTGCTCGTTCCTTGGTTTGTGACGTTGATTTAGCGTGAATGTCTATGCTCCTTGCTAAGTCGAAACATACCTCAATTGGAGCATTTATATATAACTCTGATTCTATAATTGGCATTAGTAACTCTCTTTCGTTTTGTTATTCAGCACTAATTTCGTGTAGTATTTTATATGTCGTTGTTCATAGAAACAAAAAAAGCATCCAACTTATGGAGCTTTTTTCTGTCACCCTAAACATTATTTATTATTGATGTGTGATTGAACAATTTTAGAATTAGTTAAGCCATTTGCTTGCAATTCTTTCGGTACAAACGATAAATAAGAAAGAGCAGTATAGCATTTCAAAGAATATTCATAGTCACCACTTATAAATGAAGAATATGCCTTTTCTGATAATTTTTCGGCTGATTGTTTCATAAATTCTAAAGCTGATGTACTAGTATTACCTTCAACCATTTTTGAATTAGCTACAAGTACTGCATTTAAAAAATCATTCTGATTAAAGTACCATAATGCTTCACTAAATGCGCTTTTGAATTTCAATTTCTCATTTACTATTTCAATATTTTTCTTTGCATTTTCTATTAAAGAATTTGGTGATGCTTTGCAATCCCTCAAGAGTGTATAGTATTGAAGAGATTTAGTTAGTTCATCAATAATAAATAAAGAATAGGCTTCTGAGGAAACCTTTAATGCTATGTCTGAAACTTGAGAAGATATTTTATAAGAATATCCTGTTTCATATACCTTTCCGTAATAGTAAAGTGCATTGTAATAATTTTGTTGGTTAGAATAGTACTCTGCTTGCCAAACATAACTATCTGCTTGTTTTTCTCCTTCTGACCTTGTATCAGTGTTACCTAGCGATGCAGTTCCACAATCAGTAGAACCGACCTTTCCTGTATACGGATTTATATTTCCACAATAACTCCAATTGTTTGATTTAATACCATCTGGATCAGATCGATAATGGGGGCTGACATATGTTCCATTCTTTCGATAATACCCTTTAACATGTACAGCAGCCTCTGCTTTATCTTGTGGCAAAAACGGCGAAAATAATGTGGCTATTATCGCAAGTAAAATTACCTTTAATGCAATTTTCCGAATCATTCTTAAATTCCCCTTTCACATTGTCCTGCTCATATCCTATTTCCCAAAAGTACATATCAATTAATTTCATGATTGGATAATGCAAGCCATCTTTTTTAATTTCTAACTGCACCTTATCAATTTCATCTTTATTCTCTTAATAATAGTCAATCAATTGTTCTATGCTTCTTCTCCAAATGATTGAGTCATTGTTTGCATTTTCAAACCATTTTGAAAGAATCTATCATTCGCAGGTACACAACCAATTGTACCTAAAATCACTTTTGTCACTAAGGTTTCAGTTACATTGACAGACTGACCCATCAATTTGATCAATGTCCATTTAACTTACTAGTGATTTCAATTCCATCCTGGAGAGTCAATATTCAATAATAAAATGGCAGAAAACCAGTATCAAAAAATTTCTATCATTTCAATCATTCGATGCTAATAAAGTGTTCAGATAAAAAAAGGCCAAATGAATTCAACACATTATTCCTCATCCATAGCTAGGCATGTAGTGATTTTATAAGGCTCACCTCGAATAATCTTTACTGCCAGTGACTTGATTGAGAAGCACATGTTTTAAATCGCATACAAAAAGACATGGCCGAAACCAACCAAAGTTCTAAGGAACGGAGACCTATACTCAGAGAACATTGGCTTTACTACTCGATTGAACTGTTACTTCCTTGTGAGTCGTACAACGTTCTTTGATAAGCAAGCCTAAATTGACCAGTCTAAAGCATTAAAATTAAGACTATCTACAGTGTGTTAGTCCTATAACTAGTTCCCAAACTTTATTGAGATTTATAATCTGCCTCTGCCTGTGCAAAATTCTTTGCAACCAAATTAGCTTCTTGAAGCATTCGTGTTCTTTTGGAATTAATTTGGTCAGAAAGTTGTTGTAGTTGGGACGCCCCCACTAATAATTGTTGTTCGAACTTTTGTTTTTTTATGGAAATATCTCGGTCTATTGTAGCAATATCAGCTGTTGAAACCGCCTGTTTAGGATTAAACACAAATTGGCGAGCTACTGTATCTCGCCAGTCTAATAACCGCTTAGTAAAAGAAGGTCCAAACCCAGGGACTTGCCGAATGGCAGCCTTAGAGATATCTCCTGCGGTTTCTATACCAAATGATTGGAGTGTCGCGGTTCGACTGGAACCAATTCCGTCGATTCTTGCATTAGCAATGCGTATGCTCTGTAAATATCGTTGTAATTGGATATCTCGCTGTTTTGATTGAAGCTCTTTTAATAGAGAGTTTCGATATGAATCTAAATTTTGATACTCACTTTTTATATTTTCTAAAGAATGATACATCTTATAAAACGCTTCTGCTCCCGTTTCCATAGCCCATCTGCTAATTAAACTATCCCGCTCTTTTTTTACCTTTTCGTAACTTTCTTTGAAAGCACTTACTGGTTTCTTAGATTGGAATACTACCACTGCAATGACGATTGATACAATGATAATCCATACTGATGCTTGCGGAATTAGAGTTAACAAAGTCCCATCAACAGCTATAATCGATAATAGGGTGAATCCCTTCATCCGTTTTCTTTTCTTTGCTGCCTTAAGTGCCGTCTGAGACGGTGCAACCACTGCGGATGAAAAATCAGGTAATGTAAACGCCGAAGGTGGGGAGGAAACAGCCGCGATACGGGCCCAAATCATTTTTATCTCAAAAGTATTTTGTTGCCCTACTGAGCCTGAAGTACAGGATCGAACCTGGGAAAGGAATAAAACAATTCCAATTTTATTTTCGATATCGCACCAAGGGCAAGACGATAGATGCTTACTATAGTGATGTTGTTCTTTCATTCTACACTTTTGTAAATTTCCCGAAAACTCCCCCAACACTTTTATCCATTCCTCTGCGCTAGGGCGATTTCCCTTTACTCCTTCTGGTGCAAAAGCGCGCTCAAATAATTGAACCACAGCTGGGGGGGCCGAAGTCAATGATGGGGCTCCTGGTGGTGGCTTCATTTGTTTCGCCGCTGCATGACTACCATAAGCAAATCGAAATTGTCCAATTGCTTTTTCAATAGGCATATCTTCAGGACCAGAGTACACTCCTGCAAAGGGGTGACGGCCCATAAACAATAACATAAAAATAAAAACTGCTAAACCAAAGTTATCATGATTCGAGTTTCTCTCCACATCCCGGTAAGATGAAACATTTTGAAGTTCTGGCGGCTGATACATTGGGATGCCGACTTCACAGCGAAAAATGTCTTGTGTAGTTTTAATTTGAAAACTATCGCAATCTACCAACATCACAGTTCCCTGATCCGAAACGTAAAAATTCCCATGATTCACATCTCCAATTACGTGTCCGCTTTCATGAACAGCTGCAAATGCACGCGCTAAATTTGCTGCCGTATGAACGAGAAACGGATATGTGGAGTAAGGGAATTCAATTAATCGAGTTTTGGGACCGTACAACTTATGTATCTCTTTACCTGTAAGTTTAGGCATGATAAATCCGATTATTTCGTTATTGGGATTCTTAAGTACGTCTAGAGGCCATGTTGAGAATTTCAATAATCGATCTTTGTGTAAACGCACCATAGTGAGTATTTTTTCTTGTTTTTTGGGCTGTAGCGCTTGGTGATATACTTTTGCAACAATTTTAGAAGCTGAAGATATTTCAAATACGCTTCCTTCTCCTCCACGCCCTAATTCCTTGCCAAAGGGTACATTTTTCCCTGAACTATTTATCGCCATTATACGATTTTGCATGGGTCAATCGCCTCTTCTCGTAGCGAGAATAAACGTTTTATCATCATCGGTCCGTTCATTGACTGGTGGCGATCCTAAAAATGAGATCAATGATTGAGTATACTTATCACTAACAGACTGCTCTTGTGATCGCAATGCACTGAAAAACGGTCGAAAAAAAGGACTGTGTGCACTTTGAGTCTGATAATGTAGGGCTAACCGTTGTAATCCATCAGAAAAGAGAGCAACTTCAAAACAAGGCACGCCTTTTCGACGTTCATACTGAAGCCACTCTTCTGCTTTGACGTCCGTCGCAAAAAATGTGGTATTCTCATACTCGCCTTGGTGGGGCCAGAAGACCCACAAATAATGGTCCAATTCGTTGGAAACTACAATTGCTCCGTCACCAATCTGAGCAAAAATTTCACATTCGTTACTTATGATAGCGCAAAGAAAAGTACAGGCAAAATCTCTGGGCGTGCCTGAACTTATTTCTGCTCTTACTTTAATTTCTTTTTGAAAGTAATTAAGCCATGTCTTAAAAAAGGTCTCTGTCACGTCTTCTGTTCCCTGTCCTGTCGCTAACAATGCTTTCATTTCGTCCATAAACAAAGCACAAATTAGCTTAGACCCTTGGTCCGAGAGGGGAGCACTTCCTGCCCCGTCGGAAACGACCGCGACCAGTATGTCCTGCCCGTTCTTATCCTTGAGAATTTCGCAAAGAGAGGCATCTTGACAAGGAAGTCCGTTTTTTTCATGTGATGTTCCTTTCACAGATGCGAAGGCATATTTCCAGCTAGCTTTCACACAGCCCCCCATCCTTCAGGTGTAACGGGATTTTCCAAAGGCACTGCATCCCCAGGGGTAGAATGCGACACTGAACTTAAGGAGGCGGACAGCCAACTGAACAAATCTCTAAACCGCAATCCTTTAAGTTTTATCGGTTCACGCGTTGATATTTTCCCCAGCGTGTCCATGTCAGCCCCGTCTACACCTACTGCAAAAAACATGAACGACTTGCTATTTTCCCCTTCCTTTACGAGTGACGCTGCACCTCTCCAGTTATCTGTTGGTCCCCCATCAGTAATTAAAAAGATCCATGGTCGATAGTAGGAGACTCCATTTTGCTTATAAATAGATTTTCTTGTATAAACCATAGCGATTGCTTGCTCTATCGCTTTTCCCATTGGTGTATCCCCGCTCGGTGCAAGTTCAGTAGGATAGTACATATCTGGGGTTTGGAAATCCGATACAACCTTAACAGGCCCAAAACTAACAACTGCAACTTCTACACGTTTTACTGCCATACTGTCAGCCATTAGTTCATCTTTGAATATTTTCAGCCCTTCGTTTAACTCTCTAATCGGATCTCCATTCATGGAATACGACGTATCTAATAGCAGCACAACAGGACAACGAGATTCAGGATTTTCAGCAAACTCAGCTGCAAACGGTATTTGGTCAAAGGACATCGTTACATCCACCTTATAATTTTTTTAGACAAATATTCGACATCTTACGTTTTTTTCCTGCTTTAACCAGGAAATGCTTCCTACTCCAGGTAGTTCCTTTTCTTTGCTTTCACATAGCTATATTTGCAGTAGCTAGTTATACCGACCTATAATAACATTGTTCATCCTTGTACCCGTACCAGTTGAATAATCACCATAAATCTATCCACTTCTACTTTTTAAATATATTACAAACTAGGCTATGCTTAATAAGGCTTGTACTATTACTACATCATCTTCGTCACAACATTCTTCCCCCCTCAATCGTCAAAAGATTAAAATGCTCAAGTTATCATTCCTCTCAATTTTTCGATCAAAGCGAATTGTTGCATATTTTTCAGGATTGTTCCCCCATAAGCACCGTATCTTGAACCATTCTTTTGCGATGATAGGTATTGTGGATACCTTTTGTTGAAAATAGCAATCTAGTAAAAAAGGACACCCTTAAAGGTGATCCTTCGTCTTATCGCGATTTACTACCTTTCCAGTCAAATACAATTCCTAATACTTGCAATAATGATTTTTGATCTTCTACACTCCTACCCTGAAGCACTTCGCCGCGAATATATCGAGTGATATGTAATAGACCAACTTCACAAGAATCCCCTTTGCGAAGAAGCAATTCCTGACTTAGTAATTCAGTTAAACAGTTAAATTCGACAAAACGAAAATGAAGGTATGAATGATGCGCCCTTAATTAAAGAGCAAATGGTAGGAATTGATAAATAGACCAATAAAAACGTAGATGCAGTATCTAAAGGTTTTACGCAGGCGTCTTCTTTATCCAGAATGGAGGAGTTGGAATTAAAAGAGAACAGCTATAACAGAGGATACTATCCTCAACTGTTCTCTAACTTCAAATCATTTGTAGATAAGAAAAACGTCCCAGAGATCACGAAGTTCATTCAACACTACGTCGATAAGGTCGTCGTCCAAGAAGAACATGTGGACTTCATTTTAAACTGGATATTGTGTGCACATAAGATGAAGCTGAGGGGCAGTATTGAAATGTCCATTTAACTTACTACGAAGCCTACCCACCGATGACTACCCTAGCGGTACATTTCAATGCCGTGCTCCCTCCGCTCACGCTTCGGTCCGCGCGGTCTGAACCCTTGAGGGGTTCTCCTCCCGATTCTCACCCATACAAAAGAAAAAAGCACCCTCAACGGGTGCTTCATCTTTGTACTTGTATGGAGGTGAGCCATGGATTGCTAAATCCACAATTCGCCGCTGCGTGATGCTGAGAATTTTTGGGGAGGTGGCTTGAGATTATCGATTTCGGAATATATAGCGATAGCCAGTATCGGTACTCTCACGTAGAATTTCCAGTTCCGTTTCAAAAGATGACTGATCAGATTTCTTATTATCCTTCCAAATCCAAAATACGGCCTTATTTATTTCACCTACAGCTCTTGCTAATTGCTTCTTTTGAAGTGGACTTACCAAAAGCTCTAAATCGGGATGTAAATAGTCCGCAAGCTTCCCCATATTATTTAATATATTCGACATCCACGTATTAAATTTGTCTTGGTGATCAGACGGCTTTGTACGCATCAATTCACTGAGCACGACTAATTCAGCTTCCACTTTAGTAAATGTAGCTTGTTGTAAGGCTTCTTCAATGGCACGTACTCTTTGATGTTCATTAAGACGTCCATAAACGCTACTACCAACAAGCCTCTTCAGAGCCTTAGCATGGTCACCTGTAAGTTTTCTTGATAGTAGGCTTTTATACAATCTTTGCTTGAAATCCACATCAATGTTAAGTACATATATTACTTCAAGCATATCTTGGCTGCCTCGAACCTTTGCAACTTCCTCCCTTACATTTTCTGGAACCTCACTTCCAGGTTTGTATTTCCTAATTCTCCTCTTATCTCTTCTTAGTTCTTTTGCAAGGTCACCATCAGACATGCCACTTTCTCTCAATATGTCCTCAATCAGAATTTGAAAATCCACACCAGGCATAGGTTTTATATCAAGATGCATTTGAAGCCGCTCTTTATTTCGTTCTAAACGCGATGTAAGCCCTCTCAGTACTTTTACTTCGATTAGCTCATTAATCCGAACATTCTTCCACGCCTCTAAGCGGCGATCTCCATTAATCAGATAATAATTGTTGTTTTCATCAGGGCCTTCTACATCAAGTGGCACTTTTAATCCATGGTTTCTGATATCCTGTTCAAGTGAGAATGTATCAAGGTTAATCCGTCTTCTAATGTCAATAAGTATGTTTTTAACAGGTAATAACAATTTCGCCACCGCCCTTTAACCTTTCATATATAAAAGGCTATGTTTGGCGAAAATTGTCCTATGTCAAACAAACCGTCAAAAGCATCTTCAATAAAACAATTGGCGGTATCCTCGCAACTAGAAAAATAACAAAGCCAGCTCGGAGCAGGAATTAACTCCGCCCCCATAGAAATACAGCTAATCAAATTAATAATCAAAAGGGGACTTTCATTTGAATGTTCAAGAGTTAGGAAAGATTCTTGGTGAAATGTATATTAAGGCACCTCACGGAAAACAAGTTGCTAAAATTCATTTATTCGGTGTTAAGTATGCGGACGTCATACAAAGAAACCACTACAGTGTTAAGGACATTATAGCAGCTTCTGGTATCAACATTTCATATGCAACAGAAGTTAGTAAAGGAATCAAACTATCTGAATATGTTATTCCAAGAGATTAATATAAATTCGCATGCAGAACCCCTGTCCTCCTTAACCATTGTGGTTTTGCATGGACAAGGGTTCAATTTTCTGAGCCGTGGTTGGGTAGCTTGATGCTCAAACTGTTTGGGGAGGTGGCCTAACGACCTTGATTATAGAACTAAGCGCTACATTATAAATACCTTCGCTTCTTCTGTTTCATACCATTGCAATTCAGGAATGTCCGTTTGTTTCTTTCCTCCTTTTAAAAAGGATTTTGCACGTTCCCAATATTTCAGAGCGTCTTCCTTTCTTAGAACCTGATTTCCATCAATCCAAACAACTGGCCTCCCACCATTATTTGGTATGTTAATTAGTGCAGGATTACCAAGATTAGCTAATGTATACTTAATCGTAAACCCCCTACTTCTTCGTCTTAGATTTTCAACTATCCCTAAAACATTCCAGTTAAAATGTGTTACAACTTCTCTTCCCTCCGCTATTGTGAAATAATCCCCGCAATCATTACAACTTAATTCAATAACATGTCTATAACCCTGTTCAGTCTCACTTGGGTTTTTACAATGCCTAAAGTTAAAAGGCTGTGCACAATTCTGACAAATCACTAACTCCTGACAAGCTTCCTTGAATATTGTAATAATATGATCGATAATATCAATTTTCTCTGATTCATCTTTCCAATTTGTAATTTGATGAATGACCTGCATTTGAAATTTAAATAAATCGTGAAGTTTACCTTCTTGAATTTTTCGTTTTACAAATCCCTCATAATTAGTAGTTAACTCTGTTTGGCATTTCTCAAGCGCAGCAATCGTCATATTTTCATCCCCTACATTATTATTTTTCTGAACTAGTAGAATTTGCATATGATAGATTCATATGCGGAAGAGAAACAGAAAAGAACCCTAACCATTCGGTTAAAGTTCTTCGTTTTATCCCCATAATGTGAAAAAGATTTAAAACCAGTATTTTGAACATTATTATTTAACAGAAGTGTACCGAACCCCTGTCCCTCGTTTATATGTTGTGGTTTTAACTGGACAAGGGATTACTTTACCGAGCGGTGGCTTGGCAACTCCACAATTCGCCGCGGCTTTTTACTGCGGTTGTTTGGAGAAGTCGTATAATTATTCTAACCGCCAGCAAATCTAATGAAATCATGCATCCCCGTAATCGAACCTCCATACTAGCTGCATTGAAATATGGTTTTGGTAGGTAACGATTCGCACTTCTTACACACGAAAAAGAAAATTTTACCCATATCACCCAAATGAATACCGAGCGGTGATTGAATATTCCTCCGAACTTCGTATGACACTGACCAAATATCGCCATATTCATCGGGGCACCATCGTCCAAATGTTCCTCCGTCAAATTCTGATTCTGCAATTGTAAGGAAATGCTCCATTTCGTTATCGCATTCGCATCTAGGTCTTTCAATACCTTGTATCCATTTTTCATAACCGCCAAGTTTACTACCATCCGCAACGCTTAATTCGTACTCATAGACTGCTTCCTCTTCTTCGCCAAACTGCTGTTGCCAATTCATAATAGCTCGACCTAACGGTTCGTTTGTTAGCAGCAAATCTTCAAGTGATGGGTATTCGAAAACAGATTCCGGATTTAGCTTACATGTCCTAACAACATAATCGTTATTTATAATAAGTTGATCAGAAAAGACCCTTGAAGTACTATTCACTTGATTAGAATTTTTCCAGTAAGCCTTGCAAAGAGGAGAATATATTTCACCATGATCATTTGGACACCATAAGACTTGCAGCGTATCATATCCTGTTGGGAAATCGAAGCCAGGAATGTCTTTCTTAAAGATCTGAAGTACAGGTATAAATGGTTGCCGGTGTTCCGAGCAAGTTGGCCATTCATCCGAAACAATCCACTGTATATTTTCACCAAACTTGCTATCTGAACTTGGAATGCATTCTTCTCTCATCGGATGCAATCGGATTGACATTTTTCGATAGTTTAATAATTGCGGAAAAACGTTTTCTATTTCGTACTTTGGCTTACGAGTTGTCCTCAAACTTTCGCCCCCAATTTAAGTAAACCTGTTTAATAACCGTAATTTTAATTCGAAACCGTAAGACCCCTGTTCTGTAATAACTATTGTGGGTTTATATGGATAAGGATTCAATAAAGCGAGCCATGCGTGGTAAATCCCCGACATGTAATATTAAAGTTGTTTCAGATTTTCATATAACTATGTTACATAGTGAAAAGACAATTAGCAAACCTGTAAGAAATAACTTTTGCATTAATATTGAAAATCGTATATCTGTACATTATTATGTCTAACCATGATCAATAGCAAAAAGGAAAGAATCTACAAGTAGCTTTATTTCCTTTGAATTTGTAGAAGAACCACTGTACTCAGGTCTCTCAAGAAATGAATTATTTAACTGAATATCAATTTTTCCAAGAAACTTCTCTATGAATTTAGTATCTAGAAGTATATCTATATCCTTGTTGAATTTATTATACAGCTTCTGGAAAATGGCTGATAAAATCATTGCAACTGAGATTTGAAATTTATAATTGGAACTTGAAACCCCATATATCTCTCTAGAAAATGGATATTCAACCCTATGGGATAAGATATCGATAAACTTATTAAAATCTTCAAACGTTTTCCTTAAGTTCTCAAAATCTCGTTTAGCAGATATCTCATCTTTATTTTCTGCTTTAGACTTTCTCTCCATAAAATCCTCAGCATAATCAAGTGACTTATCAAAATTAGCATTTATCCCATTTTCCAGGATATAAAATATAACAAATACACTCTCTTGAAGTTTCTTTTTAAAAGTCCTATCTTTGGTAGCATTATACGCTTTTGCTAACCTGCTGTTGGAGTTAATCCCTAACTCCTTGGCGAAATTATTTACGTAACTATTAAATTCAGAGTTATACACAGCATGTCTTATCTCTTGAGGGGTTAGGGGTTTTGTACCTTTGTTATATCTACTAAAAATCTCTAACTCGAATTCCTTACCAGGAAATTCCCTAAAAACTATAGCGGATATACCTTGACTTAAAATTTGCTGTTTTTCGGTAATGCCACATTCTTTATATGATTTTCCTTCTAACTCTTTCAAAAGTGTTAACTCTTTAAGGGTGAACTTATTATTGATAAATCTATGAAATGCACGCAATCTATGTTGCCCATCTACCACATTCATAACTTGAACTCCATTGAACTTATCGTTAGCCAAAAAAATGGGAGGGATTGGAATTCCGATTAAGACGGATTCTATTAAGGAACTTTCATCCTTTACTGTTGCTCTATACTCTCTTTGGTAATCTGGTGCAACTATGATTGAATCATTATATTTTAGAATATCTTCTTCACTTAGTGGGTACTCGAGTTCCTCTTGTAATATATAACCTTTTTCAATTTTCTCTATTAATACCTGAATAGGCATATCAGTCTTTTGCGGTTTAATGTTATACAAGTTATTCCCCTCCTTTCAGAAAATCAATGATATTCTTTTTCATCATAATGTCTTTGGATACAGAATCTAATTCCGGGTATAATTGAGTAAAACCTATGCCCATAGAATATAAAGATGCTAGTATTTTCTTAGAATAACCGTTTCTAATTATGAGCTTTCTAAGTATAGACTCATTATCTTGAACTGATTCTTCTAGCGGCCGTTCTGAATCTTGAAAATATACAAAAAGTCCATTCTGTGCAGTTATTCTATTATTTAATTTTCGACCTTGTATGGCTACTGGTCCTTCATAATGCTCTAAATTTACATTTTCATTACTCGATAAATTTAATATTTCAGAACGGTTAGCAAATTTGTTATTTAATGCACGTGGGTTAAGAAACCAAATAACAGCATCATTTGTTTCTTCTTCCGTAAAGGCTCTCTCAACCGCAAACATCAATGAGATAATATGTGAGTATGTAAAATCAAGTAGTCTTGTTGGTATCCCATGATGTTGAGCATATATCATCCATTCAAAATCGTCCTTAATATCCCAAGGGGATGGTAGATAATGGTGAGAGTTTATTTTAAACTCATCTAGGAAGAATTTAATTGATTGCCTCGAGTATTTTCTGTTACCATCCTTTTTCCTTAAACCACTTGGCAAGAGTGGAAAATCTCTACTCTGTCCTCTCGATAAAATAAAACCTTCTGGAAGATTCTCAACGTATTCCATAAATTCACTTAAAGTTTCAATAGTTTCTGTTGAAATGCTCATATATTACTCCTAACTTAACGTGTTGTATAGTTTATGAATACTTATTCAATGTTGAAAAGCAAACAATTATGCTCTCTTATAAATCACTATCTATACTACAATATGAAGTAATATTTTCCCATATAACTATTTAAAATTTTAAGATATATCTCAACCAATAAATTGAGAACAATAATGCTAATTTCAACGATAAAAATAGAACTTTAAGTCAAATACGTTCCAAAGTAGAAACAATAATTATAATAAATTAAGAAAAAAGCAAAAATCCACAACCTCAAGGTTGTGGATTTTCTGTATGGAGGTGAGGGGAGTCGAACCCCTGTCCGAAAATATTGCCACACAGGCATCTACGGGTGTAGTCACAGTTTTGATGTCACCCGAGCATCGCCCCGTAACCGGCTATGCGTTGGGTCAGCCTGATTATCTTCTTACGTCGACCCCAGGCGGAGACCGAACGTCGTATCCCACTATAGTTGAGCCCCTATCCCAGTCACATGGGCGATGCTGAGTAGAAGCACGCTAACAGGTTATTAAGCTGCTAAAGCGTAGTTGTTTTGTGTTTTGCCATTTAATAGGCTTTAGCGTTTTATAGTGGACGCGGCCCCACTACCCGCAACCCGCGCTCAAACTATCCCCGTCGAATCCAAGAACACCCCCGGATTGCCTTCGTTACCGCCAAGGCGGTGAAGGTGAAAGGACAAGCTGTAGAGCCAAGTTACACTTGAAATCTCTTTGTTACATTACCTAGTATACCACATACAGCTGCAAAATGAACACTTGGTTCATGGAAGCGAAGGTGTTACCTTCCAACTCACAAGCTATCTAGCAATCTTCTGCTTCTCACGCAGCGCGCGTTGAATATCGCGTTGTGCGTCTTTCTTCGCAGCAGATTCACGCTTGTCATATTGTTTCTTCCCTTTACCAATACCAATGAGCAGCTTGGCGTAGCCGTTACGAATGTACACCTTCAATGGAACGACGGTGTAACCCTCTTGCTTAGCCTGGCCTAGGATTTTGGCGATTTGCACTTTCTTCAACAACAGCTTCCGCGTCCGTGTAGGATCTTCCGGATTGCTGCGGTTACCTTGTTCGAAAGGACTAATATGCATATTGTGTACAAAAGCTTCGCCATTTCGAATCGTCGAAAAGCTGTCGCCAATGTTCGCTTTACCTGCCCGTAAGGATTTGATCTCCGTGCCGGTCAGGACAAGTCCGCATTCGTACGTATCTTCGATAAAGTAGTCGTGTGACGCCTTTTTATTCTGGGCGAGTAGTTTGCCATCGGCCTTCTTAGTTGCCACGTGAGATCCTCCTCCCGCACGCTAAAATGCAGGTAAATCTTGCTACAATGTGCAACCTATTGTAGCAAGATCAAGCCCGAAAAGCAAGAACCGGCGACTATCTCCGCCGCTTCTTGCTACCATCGCCGTCGTCGCTCCGACGACGGCCGCCCTTGGCGAGCGCGTTAACGCCGCTCGCCCAATCACTGCCGCCGCTACGTTCCACAGCCGGCGAACTACCGCCACCCGCTGGGGCTTCGCCCCCAAGCGAAATCCCGCCGCGGCCGCGACCAGCGCCGCTATCAGTACGCCCTGCGCCAACAGCCTGCAGCCGCTGGCTCAAGCTGCCGCCTTCGCTTAGCTTCGGCCCTTTACCGCCTTTGCCGCTGCTTTTCTCATTCCACGGCGTGCTACCGCCCTTACGGCGACGCGACTTGCCTTGGCCTGCCCCATTGCCAGCTCCTTGGAAGCCTTGGCCGGTTCCAGCTGCACCAATGCCTTCGATTCCTTCAGCTTTGCCATCTCCGCCTTCCGATGAGCCTCGACCTCTTCCGCCTTGGCCACCGTTGAACAGTCCATCTTGTCCCTTACCTCTTCTGTATCTTCTGCCACCAGAACGACCTGATCCATCATTAGGCGCTTGCTCGATGCCTTCTACGCTTCCTGAACCCTCAGCCCGGGCTCTCGCAGCCATCTCAATCCGCCTAGCAGCACCACTATCGGCACGCCCACGCTTTTTCCCTTGATTTCCTACCGCTAAGTCTCCACGTTTACCTTGGTTCCCCGCGTCTCCCTCGCCTTGCCCAACCACTGGCTGCGTCTTAGCAAAGCCACCTTTCCCTTTGTTAGGGTAACCGCCTTTGCCCTTCTCTATTTTGCCCTTACCCTTATCCGGTCCGCCCTTACCCCCACGGAAGCCTTTAAATCCAGCTGCACCCTTGAATGGAGGCTTACCGCCACGATTTGAGCCACCGCCGCCACGGCTATATCCACCCTCTTTACGAGGTTTCATATCCAGCAATTCAAAATCAATTGTATGCTCATCCATATTCACACGAGCGACGCGCACCTTAATGTTGTCGCCAAGACGATAGATTTTGGATGTACGTTCGCCGATCAACGCATGTTGCTTTTCATGATGGTTGTAGTAATCGTCCGTCAAATCACTTAAACGAATCAGACCTTCAACCGTGTTATCCAACTCGATGAACATACCAAAGCCCGTCACGCTCGAAATAATACCCTCGAACTCTTCGCCGACTTTATCCATCATATATTGAGCTTTTTTCAAGGCTTCTGTATCACGTTCTGCATCCACAGCAACACGCTCGCGTTCGGAAGACTGCTGAGCAATATCGTTCATCCGCGATGCTAAATAATCATGCCGTTTGTCGGATAAAGTACCACCGTTCTCCAACACTTCACGAATAACACGATGAATAACCAAATCCGTATAACGACGAATGGGTGATGTAAAGTGGGAATAAAACTCCGCCGCTAGGCCAAAATGCCCCAAACTCTGCGCATCATACTTAGCTTGTTTCATCGAGCGCAGCATGACTTTACTAATCACGGTTTCTTCCGGTGATCCCTTGATATCTTCCAGAATAGCCTGTAAGGAACTCGCATGGATCGCTCCTCCCTTACCGCCACGCATGGCATAGCCGAAGGACGTTACGAACTCCATGAAGTTCATCAATTTCTCAGAATCCGGATCTTCATGCACACGATACAAGAAAGGGACTTTCAGCCAGGAGAAATGCTCGGCTACGGTCTCATTCGCGGCTAGCATGAACTCTTCGATCATCATTTCCGCGACGGAGCGCTCTCTTTTGATAATATCGGTCGGCTTACCGTCCGCATCTACGAGGATTTTGGACTCCTCAAAGTCAAAATCAATCGCGCCGCGCTTCATCCGTCTGGAACGCAATCTAGCTGCAAGCTCTTCCATGCGTTTGAAGTCATCCATTAAATACGCGTATTTCTCTACGATTTCAGGCTCTGCTTCACCTGTCAACAGCTTGCGTACATTCGTATAGGTCATGCGTTCACTTGTTTTGATCACACTTGTAAAAATCTCATGATTGACGACCTTCAAATCCTGATCAAATTCCATCTCACAAGACATCGTCAATCGATCAACTCGCGGGTTCAAGGAACAAATCCCGTTCGATAAACGGTGCGGCAGCATCGGAATGACTCGGTCGGTCAAATATACGGAGCAACCGCGATTGTACGCTTCAATATCCAGCGCCGTACCTTCCCGCACATAGTAACTGACGTCGGCAATATGAACACCTAGGCGTAAGTTGCCATTTTCCAACAACTCCACATTAACGGCATCATCCAAATCCTTCGCATCTTCACCGTCAATGGTCACAATGGTTTTCGAACGAAGATCACGCCGGCCTTGACCGATGATTTCTTCTTCTGTAATCGAATCAGGTGCTGCTTCCGCTTCTGCTAGAACTTCCGGTTGGAACGCCTCCGGCAGCTGATGCTTACGAATAATAGCCAGAATATCGACACCCGGATCATCTTTATGTCCGAGAATCTCGATCACTTCGCCTTCCGCTGCGGAACGCCCTTCGGGATAATTCACGATCTTTACAACGACCTTCTGTCCCGAGACCGCCCCCATAAAAGCATGCTGCGGAATGAAAATATCCCGTGACACCCGCTTATCATCCGCAATAACGAACGCATACGTATCTTGACTCTGAAAAACACCGACAATCTGCGAATTTGCCCGCGAAATAACACGCACCACTTCGCCCTCTAGGCGCCCGCCGCCTTGGCTTCTCGCTGTTACCTTCACGAACACAATATCGCCATTCATGGCGGTGTTCAGGTCGTGCGCATTGATATAAACGTCCGGGTGCTCCCGGTCATCTGGAATTAAGAACGCAAATCCTTTCGCATGAGCCTGCAGTTTGCCCCGCACTAAATTCATCCGTTCTGGCACACCGTAGCGATCATTCGGACCTCTTACAATATGACCACTTTCTTCTAGCGCATTGAGCATTTTGATAAAATCTTTAAATTCATTCGCACTCACGATCCCAAAATGCTTTTCTAACTCTTTATAGGACATCGGCTTATACGCCTCTTCTTGCATCAAACTAATAATCTCTTTGTCTGTCATCATACTCATATCACCTTCTTGTTGTTGTTAAGCTAAGCTTTCTCTATCACCGTATCTGATTCCTTCACTCCATAGTATGCCACTTCCAAGGAAAGGATAAACCCAGATATGTCCGCATAAACGCGCTCTCTTTCCTTATCTAGCAGCATGCCGTGAGAGGATTCCTCGTAGTAATGAAGCTGTTTGACCTGCGAGCAAGTCCGCTCTTGTATAAAGTCTGCACTTCGGGGATGGACGACACCATCCTTCTTTCCTTGCCCGATCCATATCGGGGCTTGCACTTGAGGCAATAATCCACGTACTTGTTTCAAAAGCTTACGTAAGCTAACGACGCAGCGAATCGGCGTTTTGGTATATGCACATGACTCATCTAACAGCGTGGAGACTTGTTTGGGTTTCTTGGCTATGTAAGGTTTAAAATATTGCACGAGAACGGCAAGCGCCGATTTCCTTGAAGTCAAATAAATAGGCGTAGCCAGCGAGATAATTCCCGCTGTACGACGTTCTACCGCCAGCTTCAATGCAAGCAAACCACCCATTGAATGCCCCATAACAATCACGTTTTTGCATGTAGCTGCAAGCCCGTCAAAGCTCTCCAGCACATGCCCATACCAATCCGTCCATCCGGTACGCTTCATATCCTTTGGCGACGTGCCGTGTCCAGGCAGCCTAATCGCTTGAATGGTGTACCCATCCTCCCGCAACTCATAAGCAATTCGTCTGAATTCTGAGGGGGACCCTGTAAACCCATGAATCATTAATATGCCGGTTTCTTGGTTCTTGCCACTACCTGTCCAAAAAAACGGCTCTGTCGACTTATATACCCTCTGCTCGATGACAGCCAACTCCAATACGAATCACTCGCTCAAAATGAAAAAACAGCAGGAGTATAGTTCCCCTGCTGTTATCGTTTTATGTGTGTTAGGATTTCACTACGTAGGCTACGACAATGGAAAGGATGAAGAATGCAGCAGCAAGCCCCATTGTTGTACGGGACAATAATAGTTCTAAACCACGTGCTTTTTGTTTACCAAATAAGTGTTCTGCGCCACCGGAAATGGCACCGGACAAGCCTGCGCTTTTCCCTTTTTGTAAAAGGACAATCGCGATTAATCCAACCGAAGCTATGATTAACAAAATTTTCATAAAGATTAACATATTAGCACCCCAATTGCCTATTCTTTGCCTTATACAACTAGCATGAGTATTTTAACATAGTTCGTCCATAAATACAACCAAGACGCCTAAGCATCCCTGTAACCTCTAATGCTAACCTCTTAATCACGGTATGATGGCGTCGCAGTTGGGCGACTTGAGCGTTTGGCACCCTTGCTCCGCCCTAAGAAGGCACTCACCGCTTGCTTCGCGCACCATAGCGCAAACAGAGTAAATCCGACCGCCCATGCGATAGCAGGAATACCCGTATGCACCGCCAAATTAGTGGCATCTCCTGCTTGCCGACTATTTTGCACCGCATACAAGATCAAGGAAGCTGGGCCAAACACCGATTCTTCCAAGCATAAGAACGCCAGCAGCAGATAGTAGAAGTCACTTAGCCACTTAGGTGTAAAGGCTAGAACCACGACCGTTAGTATAATAAAACCGATCAAAAAAGTAACCCCATACCCATTGCGCACGAATAACACCAGCGATAGGGCGGACAAGACCACCATCACTTGTAAACCAAGTCGCTGCTTGCCTCTTCCGTAGGCAGAGAACAGAAACCAGGCGAATAGGGATGCTGTCATATAACCCGCCAGTGACACAGGAATGATCGCCCATGACTTCGTCATGCTGGATAAGGTAACCCCGCTTTGATCGCTGTACAGCTCAATGTACATCACCTTGCCCGACAGCGCCAGCGTGACCACCGCGTGACCGAACTCATGTACCATCGTGTCTAGGTTCCTGAAAAAAGCAGAAGGGATCCAGTGCGTGAGCACTGCGGAACCTATCAGGAATAGAATAGTCTTCACCCAGTTGCTCATACGACTGACGCCCCCTAATTGCATAAACGAGCAGGTGACATCATCACCTGCTCGCTCATGATCTTATTTGATTATATACGAATCAACTTATTTGAAGTTTCTCAAGTTGTAAAATGCTTTTTTACCAGCGTATTGAGCTACAGTGAACAACTCATCTTCGATACGAAGAAGTTGGTTGTATTTCGCTACACGGTCCGTACGGGACGGAGCACCTGTTTTGATTTGACCAGCGTTTGTAGCAACCGCGATGTCAGCGATTGTGCTGTCTTCGCTCTCACCGGAACGGTGGGAGATAACCGCTGTGTAACCAGCGCGTTTTGCCATTTCGATCGCGTCAAAAGTCTCAGTAAGTGTACCAATTTGGTTAACTTTAACCAAGATGGAGTTACCGATGTTTTCTTCGATACCGCGGGAAAGACGCTCAGTGTTCGTAACGAACAGATCGTCACCAACGAGTTGAATTTTGTTACCCAATTTCTCAGTAAGCAATTTCCAACCTTCCCAATCGTCTTCGGAGCAACCATCTTCAACCGTGATGATTGGATATTTATCAACCCATGCAGCCAAGAAGTCAACCCACTCAGCGGATGTGAAGGATTTGCCTTCGCCTTCAAGGTGGTATTTACCGTCTTTGAAGAACTCAGTGGAAGCCACGTCCATACCCAAGAATACGTCAACACCTGGTTTGTAACCAGCGTTTTCGATAGCTGTAAGGATTGTCGTAATTGCTTCTTCATTGGATTTGAAGTTAGGAGCGAATCCGCCTTCGTCGCCAACTGCTGTGTTAAGGCCTTTTTCTTTCAATACGGATTTCAAGCTATGGAAAATCTCAGCGCCGATGCGAAGAGCTTCTTTGAATGTTGGTGCGCCAACAGGCAGAACCATGAATTCTTGAACGTCAACGTTGTTATCGGCATGTGCCCCACCGTTGATGATGTTCATCATTGGAACTGGAAGAGTTTTCGCGTTGAATCCACCAAGGTAAACGTACAATGGCACGTCCAAAGCGTCAGCAGCTGCGCGAGCAACAGCCATGGAAACAGCTAGAATTGCGTTAGCTCCCAATTTTGCTTTGTTAGGTGTACCGTCAAGCTCGATCATTTTGTGGTCGATGCCAACTTGATCAAGAGCGTCTAGGCCGATGATTTCAGGAGCGATGATTTCGTTTACGTTCTCAACGGCTTTCAGAACGCCTTTACCAAGGTAACGAGCTTTGTCACCATCACGAAGCTCAACAGCCTCGTATGCGCCTGTGGAAGCGCCTGAAGGGACGATAGCGCGGCCGAATGCGCCGGACTCTAGGTATACTTCTACTTCAACCGTTGGGTTACCGCGGGAATCCAATACTTCGCGTGCATAAACATCAGAAATAATTGTCATTGTGAAAAAACACTCCTTCAATAATATAAATTTGTTAATTGCTTTATTACTTGTTTAGAATCGTTGCGCCCGTCATTTCTTCCGGTAGCTTCACTTCTAAGAAATCTAGCATCGTTGGTGCTATATCTGCCAGAATACCGCCGTCTCTTAGTGTAACAGATTTGTCTGTCACAATAAAAGGCACTGGATTCGTTGTGTGCGCTGTGTTGCGTGAACCATCCGCGTTCGTAACCACATCTGCATTTCCGTGATCCGCTGTGATGCAGACGACGCCGCCCTTAGCTAGGATCGCTTCAACAACTTTACCTAGACACTCGTCTGTCGCTTCGATCGCTTTCACTGTTGGCTCCAGCAATCCAGAGTGACCTACCATGTCAGGGTTCGCGAAGTTCAAGATGATCACGTCATGACGCTCTGCTTCTACTTCTTTCACGACAGCATCCGCCAACTCGTAAGCGCTCATTTCAGGCTTCAAATCGTACGTCGCAACCTTCGGTGAAGGAATCAGAAGGCGAGTTTCGCCTGGCAATTCGGCATCACGACCACCGCTGAAGAAGAACGTGACGTGCGGATACTTTTCAGTTTCCGCAGCGCGAAGCTGCTTCAGACCGTTCTGCGCCAATACCTCGCCCAGCGTGTTATCGAGATTCTTCGGTTTGTACGCTACGAAACCGTCTACGGACTCGCTGAACAACGTCAGACACACGTAGTAGAGGTTCTTCGCTACTTTAGGACCACGATCAAAGCCGCGGAAGTCTTCATTCGTGAAGACTTGGGACAGCTGAATCGCACGGTCAGGACGGAAGTTGAAGAAGATGACAGCATCGCCTGATTCTACAAGACCTACCGGCTGACCATCGTCACCAACGATAACTGTTGGCATAACGAACTCGTCGTAGACGGATTTCTCGTAGGATTCAACGATCGCTTTCATCGGATCCGTGTAGGTTGGGCCATCGCCATACACCATGGCGCGGTAGGATTTCTCCGTACGCTCCCAGCGTTTGTCGCGGTCCATTGCATAATAGCGGCCTTGCACGGTCGCAATTTTGCCTACGCCGACTTCCTTGATTTTGTTCAAAAGCTCTTCCATGTACCCCTTTGCAGAATCCGGAGCTACGTCGCGGCCATCAAGAAATGCGTGGATGTAAACTTCATGAAAATCTTCTTTCTTCGCCAAGTCCAAAAGAGCAAATAAATGCTGAATGTGACTGTGTACGCCGCCATCCGAAAGCAAACCGTACAGGTGAAGCTTCTTGCCGTTATCTTTGGCATGACGAACAGCGCCTAAGATCGTTTCATTGTCGTAGAATTCGCCATCACGAATCGATTTCGAAATCCTTGTAAGATCCTGATACACTGTACGGCCTGCACCGATGTTCAGGTGTCCTACTTCAGAATTCCCCATCTGGCCTTCTGGCAAACCTACAGCCTCACCGCAAGCGGTGAGGGTTGTATGAGGGAACGTCGACCAGTAACGGTCGTAGTTCGGCTTTTTGGCATGAGCAACCGCATTCCCCTGCTCTTCTGAGCGGAGTCCGAAGCCATCGAGAATGATGAGTGCTACCGGTTTCGGTCTGGACATGTTACTTCGCCCCCTGGACGAGTTGGATGTAGGAAGCGGACTCTAAGCTCGCTCCACCAACAAGCGCGCCATCGATGTCAGGCTGTGCCATGTACTCAGCGATGTTATTCGGTTTTACGCTGCCGCCGTATTGGATACGAACTACGTCTGCAACTGCTGCTCCGTAAAGACCGCTCACCAATGTACGGATGTAACCGATCACGTCTTGTGCATCTTCCGCTGTGGAAGATTTACCAGTACCGATCGCCCAGATTGGCTCGTATGCGATAACTACTTGTGCTGCTTGCTCCGCACTTAGACCAGCGAAAGCTGCTTCTGTTTGTACTTTGCAAACTTCTTTCGTTTGACCTGCTTCACGCTCTTCCAATTTCTCGCCTACGCAAAGAATTGGTTTCAAGCCGTGTTTGAAAGCCGCAACGACTTTCTTATTCACGATTTCGTCGGACTCTGCGAAGTAAGCTCTACGCTCGGAGTGACCGATGATGACGTACTCAACGCCAAGATCTTTCAGCATCACGCCGCTGATTTCACCTGTGAATGCGCCGTTATCTTCAAAGTGAAGGTTTTGAGCGCCTACGTGAACGTCAGTACCTTTTGTAGCTTCAACCAATGCAGGCAAGTTTGTGAAAGGGGAGCAAATAACGCTCTCCACGCCTTCAACTGTGCTGCCTTTGACTTCGTTCACGAAGCTGATCGCTTCGGAAACCGTTTTGAACATTTTCCAGTTACCCGCGATAATCGGTGTTCTACTCATCGTAAGTCTCCTTAAAGTTATTCGTCAGAATAACTGACGTCGTAAGCATACGCTTTTTATATATAAAAATTTCTTATTTATCGTTAAGTGCTACTACGCCTGGCAATGCTTTACCTTCCATAAACTCCAAGGAAGCGCCGCCGCCTGTGGACATATGGTTCATTTGCTCAGCCAAGTGGAATTTCTCAGTTGCTGCAGCGGAATCGCCGCCACCGATCACTGTGTAGCCTTCTGTTATAGCACAAGCTTGTGCTACAGCACGTGTACCGTGGGAGAAAGGCTCGATTTCGAATACGCCCATCGGTCCATTCCAAACAACCAGTTTGGATTTCGCGATAACGTCTGCGTAAAGTTCACGTGTTTTCGGTCCGATATCAATGCCTTCCATATCCGCAGGAATACTGTCAATGCCAACGATTTGTGTAGTAGCATCAGCGCTGAATTTATCCGTAACAACGATATCCACAGGAAGTAAGAAATTCACGCCTTTTTCTTTTGCTTTTTCGATAAAGCTAAGTGCTAGATCAAGCTTCGAATTGTCCAAAAGCGATTTACCGATTTCGTAGCCTTGTGCTTTCAAGAATGTATAAGTTAGACCACCGCCAATGAGGACGTTGTCTGCAATGTTCAGGAGGTTCTCGATGACCGCGATTTTATCTTTAACTTTGGATCCGCCAACGATAGCTGTGAAAGGACGCTCTGGGTTGTTCAGCGCTTTGCCTAGAACATCAAGCTCTTTCTCCATCAAAAGCCCGGATACAGCCGGGATATAAGCCGCAATGCCTGCTGTCGAAGCATGTGCACGGTGAGCAGCACCGAAAGCATCATTCACGAACAGATCAGCTAGATCAGCGAAAGCTTTTGCCAATGCAGGATCATTCTTCTCTTCGCCTTCGTTGAAACGAACGTTTTCAAGTAGAAGAACGTCGCCATTTTCAAGCGCATCGACTTGTGCTTTCACGATTTCACCAACGGATTGATCCGCTTTGATCACGTTTTGACCCAGAAGCTCAGCTAATTTAGCCGCAACCGGTGTTAAGCGAAGTTCTTCCACCACTTGACCGTTAGGACGACCAAAATGAGCAGCAAGAATAACTTTAGCGCCTTGTTCAACTAAGAATTTAATCGTAGGAAGCGTTTCTCTGATTCGTGTATCGTCGGTGATTTGACCGTTTTCTACAGGCACGTTGAAATCAACGCGAACAAATACTCTTTTACCAGCTACTTCAACATCGCGAACACTTTTCTTATTCATCGTAAAAGGCCTCCTAAAAGTTTTCGTCAGAAAACTGACTTCGTAAGCGTAATCTTAAGTTTTACTTTAGTAAATTATCGTTCGTAAGCATTACACCTAAGTTTTCGTCAGACAACTGACTTCTTAAGCATAAGCTCTGGCATGTATGGTTCTCTTCCGGGTCCATCTTTTTCTAAAATATAAGCATTTATATGTTCCACATAATAAGTCGGCTATATTTCTCCATAAACACTGCGATGCGTCCTTAAAGGACGGCGGAGCCGTTTATTTTGTGTGTAAATCGCACATAAAGAGGAGAATCGCTTCTCCCCTTCATGTGGTTTTGTTATGTGATGATTATGAAATTACAGACCTTTTTTAGCGATGAAAGCTACCAAGTCAACAACGCGGTTGGAGTAGCCCCACTCGTTATCGTACCAGGAAACAACTTTCAACATGTTGTCGCCAACTACCATTGTGGACAAAGCGTCGATTGTGGAGGAAGCTGGGTCACCATTGAAGTCGCTGGATACAAGTGCATCTTCTGTGTAGTTCAGAATGCCTTTAAGAGGGCCTTCGGAAGCTGCTTTCAAAGCTGCGTTTACTTCGTCAACAGTTACGTTAACTTTAAGCTCAACAACCAAATCAGTTACGGATACGTTAGGTGTAGGAACACGCATAGCCATACCGTTCAATTTGCCTTTAAGCTCAGGAAGAACTAGACCGATTGCTTTTGCTGCGCCAGTGCTGGAAGGAATGATGTTCTCAGCTGCTGCACGAGCACGACGAAGGTCTTTATGTGGAACGTCTAGAACGGATTGGTCATTTGTGTACGAGTGAACAGTTGTCATCATACCTTTTACGATTCCGAAGCTATCGTTGATAACTTTCGCGAAAGGAGCTAGACAGTTTGTTGTACAAGAAGCGTTGGAGATGATTGTGTGAGCAGCTGGATCGTATTTGTCTTCGTTAACACCAAGTACGATTGTGATATCTTCGTCAGAAGCTGGAGCGGAAATGATAACTTTCTTAGCTCCACCTTTCAAGTGAAGTTCTGCTTTTTCTTTCGCTGTGAAAATACCAGTGGATTCGATTACGATTTCAGCGCCTACAGATGCCCATGGCAGATCCCCAGGGTTACGCTCAGCAAAAACCTTGATGGAACGACCGTTAACGATCAATTCACCTTCGCCAGCTTCAACTGTAGCGTCTAGTTTACCGTGAGTAGTGTCATATTTAAGCAAGTGAGCCAATGTTTTAACGTCAGTCAAATCATTTACTGCCACGATTTGTACATCTGGGTTGTTCAATGCTGCGCGGAATACGTTACGACCAATACGTCCGAAACCGTTAATACCTACTTTTGTTGTCATAGTCAGTTCCTCCTAAGATTAAATAAATATTTATATTTCAAAACGCAGCCAAGAAGGCATACGTTATGATGTCAACTTCTCCGTTAAACATGCTTCATGATTTCCAAGGCTGCTGCTTCATCTGTGACCAGCACATCTTCTTGGCCATGTCGCAGTACCGAGGCGATCGCTTCACCCTTGCTCTTACCACCAGCAACACCAATCACAACTTCAACACGCTGCAGATCTTCCAGCCGTAATCCGACTGTCGGCATCTTATGAACCACATTACCCTGGCGGTCAAAATAATAACCAAGCGCCTCAGCAAGTGCCCCATCGCCTCTCAAACTGCTCGTAGTCTCACTATCTACCTTACGTCTGCGTGCCATGACCATAGCATCTCCGATACCGTGTACAACGATGCGACAACTACGCACAGCGTTAACAACTTCCTGAATCTGCGGATCTTGGATAAGCGATTGATAGGCTTCTTCTCCCAAATGATCGGGTACATGCAGCAATCTGTATTTCCCGCCTGTCTTCTTGGCCATAATGGAAGCAATCGTGTTCGCTTGCATATCCACACTTTCACCAAGTCCACCACGTGCAGGAACGAACCAACTGCCCTTCATCGAAGAAGATATTGCCAAGTTATTGGCAATCTGCGCCATGGTTGAACCACCCGTTACCGCGATGATATCATCTTTGGACACATATTTGCGCAATGCCGCGGCACCGGCGCGTCCAAGCTCCTTCTTCGTAAAGATCGAAGTGTCGGAATCTCCTGGAACGATAATCACATTCGTAAGATGAAAAGCTTTAGCAATACTGTCTTCCAAATCGGTTAAACCAAACGCCATCTTGATGATCGGTTGCATATCCTCTAGCAGTTGACGACCCGACTCACTGATCTTCATGCCGCTTGCGTCGGATTCGAGAAGCCCAAGCTCCTTCAGGAAGTCCACTTCACCGCGGAGTACGCGTTCCGTCATATCAAGTGAGGACGCTAGCGTCCTTCGTCCAACAACACCAGATACTAAGATGTGCTGCAGAATCGAATACCGTTTCTTCATGATGTCCATAAGATCAGGCATAAGCTGTTTCTGAATGTCTAGAATCTCTCTCATTGAACGACTTCTAACACTCCTGATCCATTGTAGGACGTTTTATGTCCCGGGTATACATTTTGCGTCCCACCCGGGCGAAAAAAAAGTTCCTAACTCAATTTCGTATTTCGTTTCGCCTTACAGTTCTTATTATAACCAATCTCGGAGTAACATTCAACATTTGTTCAAACATTTTAAGCAATTTGGACTGAAAGGGCTTTCTATCTTGCTTTTTCTGGGAAGCTGTCTTATAATAACCCTTGCTTCCTTTTTAACCAACTATGCGCCCGTGGTCCAATGGATATGACGTAGGCCTCCGAAGCCTGAGATAAAGGTTCGATTCCTTTCGGGCGCGTCCAGTACATGCAGCATGACATCTATAGATTTACACCCGAATCAGCTCTGAAGCTGATTTTTTTTGCGTTTAGTTTGACCTTTCTTGACCTTCAGACGTTTTTTCGTTATCATACTTGTAGATACTGTAAATAGTATGTAACCAAGCTTGTAACCCAACCCCAAGGAGGTCATTCTCATGAGTTTTATTCCTATGGTCGTCGAACAGGACGCGCGCGGTGAAAGAGGATATGACATCTACTCTCGCTTGCTGAAGGACCGCATTATATTCTTAGGCACGGGTGTCAACGATGTTGTGGCGAATTCCATCATTGCTCAGTTGCTCTTCTTAGCCGCTCAAGATCCTGATAAAGATATCTCGCTTTACATTAACAGCCCTGGCGGTTCCATCACAGCCGGTATGGCGATCTTCGACACGATGCAGTTCATCAAACCAGACGTATCCACGATCTGTGTAGGTATGGCCGCATCCATGGGCGCTTTCTTGCTAACAGCAGGTGCCAAAGGTAAGCGTTATGCGCTTCCGAACAGCGAAGTAATGATTCACCAACCACTTGGCGGTGCAGAAGGTCAAGCCTCCGACATCGAGATTCGCGCTAAGCGTATTTTGAAAATGAGAGACAACCTGAACACGATCTTGGCAGAGCGCACTGGACAATCGTTCGAGCGCATCGAGAAGGATACAGACCGTGATAATTTCATGAGTGCTAAAGAAGCAGCCGAATACGGACTCATCGATAAAGTCATCGAACGCGTCTAATGCTTTTATAAAGGCCCATATAAAAAACCAGCCGCACCTTCATTGCTCACCTGAGCGTTGAAAGTCGGCTGGTTTTTTTATTTTACAATAAGAGAATTAGGCCCTGTTCTTTCTTGTTTCTTACTTCTTATCTTCCAATGGGTAGAAAATCAAATCAATCGGGAATGCTGAGCCAGCAGGTGGCGTGAACTCAATATCAAGGGAATCCTCAGTGCCTGTCGTGCGTGCTAGTACTTCTAGCCCGTCGAAAGCTGTAATCACACCGGAGGCAGGGACTGGAATGATCTCGCCGTTAATTTTGAACGGCCCTTTGAACACGCCGCCTCTCGCCATAATCATGACAGCCATCTTGCGCGGCTTATCTGCATGGATTTTATATACCACGCCATAATTGCCGCCGTTCTCAACATCTAACTTGCGCATCACGTCATAGCCTTTGACGAACGGATCCGTCTTGTTATCACCGATCGTTAATACGGAAGGTTTCGTGAAACTCGACGCATCGATCTTCCAATTAATCTGAGACACAGGGAATGTGCCGCGCACATGGCCTGTGAAGGAGAGTAAAGGCAGCTCTTTCACTGTCGTTGTTGTTAAGACTTGATCCGTTACGATAAAGGACATTTGCAGCTGACCGTCGGTTTCGACATCATAGAACAAATTAACACCTTGCCCAGGGTAGAAATCCGGCAGCTTCGCATACACATAACTCGCGCCTGGAGGCACTGTCATTGTATCTGTATATACGTTCTCTAGCAGGAAATCTACGGACGCTTCACTCCCAATTAAATTCGCATAAACGGAAGGATATACTTCACCTTTATTCGTTGTTTTAATCGTAACCGGTTTGTCCGAGTTGTTCGTTGCGAAGATGGCCATTGTCATTTTCTTGTCTGTGCCATTCACATGGTCCGCGTACAAACGAGCTTTACCATTAATGTTGTCTTGATACAGGATACCACTCGATGTGAATTCTTCAGGACTATCGCTCACTAGCAGCGTGCGGCCTTGCACTTCATTAACTTCCCGCGGAAGCAAAGGTAATTCATTAAAATGAGACCAAATGGTCGACCAGTTCGTTTTGATGAAACCGCCAACCGGCTTCATATAAATCGGGTACTCCACTTCGGATAAATACGGTTCATTTACGACAGTTACATAGCTTTTGAAAAGTTTACTCACATGACCGTGGCCATCTTTCACCGTTAAGGTAACCGGATAGGAACCGGGTTTGAAGAACGCTTCTTGCTTCCCCGTCCAGTCGTATGACGCAATACCCTCTGCATCCGGATCGTAGCTCAAATCCACATATTTGACAGGCTCGCCTAGTCGATATGTAGGCTTCGCTGTGGCGAACTTAGCAACAGGTCGGGAATTGTTATCCTGGTCAATGTAGATACCCTCAGGAGCCTTAAAATACACGATCTCTACACGTCTTAATTCACTGTTATACGTATACTTGGCACCCATATAATCGGCTAGCCAAGTTAGCTTCACGAGCAATTTGCCATTCACGATGGCCGCTACAGATTTAAAGGGCACATCGACCCCATTGGTGGTTATGGTTTTGTGATCGGAGTCTAGAATAATATTATAGCCAGGAGGTGTCATTTGAATCGTACGAGATAAATCATTCCACTCCACTTTAAAACCGAGCGTGTCGCCTAAGAATTTAGCCGGAACGTACGTACTTCCATCAATAATCGTCGACGGGGATTCCAGATTAATTTGTTCTTGATTTACGAATGCCTCTGACTTATCGATATAAAGTAAAATAAAGGACGAGCTTGTTGATACCGCATAAGCGGCCGGTGCTGTTATCGTGCTGACAAGAAATACGAGTACGGCAAGTAGTGCAATCATTTCTTTCTTTACTACATTCATTTCACTTCGGCTCCTTCTTCAAGCTAGGCTAGGCACGTAGAAAGAGTAACACAAATAGCCTTATCCACCGTGACCACGCTTATTAGACGTAGCCCAGTGAAAAAGGTTGCTAAAACCACTAAAAGTTAACAAAACTGACACTTTTCGATGGAAGTGAATAAGGATCCCCAAACTGCAAAAAAGCCCCCTCGAAAGGCAGGCTTTTAAAGAATTATTGGTTTTCCAATTCTTCCTTACTGACTAATGTGACTAAAGCGTTTACAGCCTGCTCGGCATCCGAACCTTCTGCACTTATGAAGACTTCGGTCCCTGTGCTGATCGCAAGACTCATAATTCCCATGATGCTTTTCGCATTCACTTTCTTTTCATCTTTCTCAACAAAGATCTCTGATGAAAATTTATTCGCCTCTTGAACAAACAATGCCGCAGGTCTGGCATGAAGTCCTGTTCTCAACTTCACAACGACTGGACGTCTGGACATGGAACTAATTCCCCCTAGTGTGGAGCTTATATGGATTACTATTAATAACAGCGTTACCTTATGTTTTAATATTATAGCATTTTTCCTTCAAGTACACTAGAAAAAATGCGAAAAACTTATACAAGCGTTGCACAGCCCCAATTTATCTACGAATTACGGTGTTTTTCTGCCAATTCGTCAATTTTTCGCAGCCGATGATTCACGCCTGATTTACTAACACTCCCTGAAAGCATATCGCCAACTTCCTTCAAATTCAAGTCAGGGTGCTGAAGTCTGATCTCCGCAACCTCTCTGAGCTTCTCAGGCAAGCTGTCGAGACCGATCTCACGCTGCAGCAATCGAATGTTCTCGATCTGTCTTACAGCAGCTCCGATCGTTTTGTTTAAGTTCGCTGTTTCACAGTTGACGATCCGATTAACAGAGTTACGCATATCTTTCATAATCCGGACATCCTCGAAGCGCAGCAGCGCCTGATGAGCCCCAATGATATTCAGAAACTCGATAATTTTCTCGCCTTCTTTGATGTACAGCACGAACCCTTTCTTACGTTCAATGAATCGGGCGTTTAAGTCAAACTTGTTAGCAAGCTGCGTTAATGCTTTACAGTGCTCTTCATAAATCGAAGCAATTTCCAAATGATAGGAAGAGCCCTCTGGGTTATTAACGGAGCCGCCGGCCATGAATGCTCCCCGAAGGTATGCGCGTTTACAGCAGTTGCCGCGAATAATATCCTTATTAATGCCCGTTGTAAAGATAAAACCCTCAGAAACAATTTTCAAATCGCTGAGAAGTTCTTGCACTTGACCAGGGACTCTAACAATATAGACATTATTCTTCTTCAAACGCATTTTTTTACGCACAAGCAGTTCCGTGTGTGTATTATACGTCTTCTTGATTAACGAGTAAATCCGCCGTGCGATGGCTGCATTCTCCGTAGAAACATCCAATACGACACGTTGACTCGTTAACTGCACAGCGCCATTCATACGAATGAGCGCAGATAGCTCCGCTTTTTCACAACACGGTTCTGAATCATTGATTAAAGTTAATTCTTTTTTGGTTGTTGCCGCAAAGGACAAGGGACTCACTTCTTCCTTAACAGCCAGCTTTCGACGAGCTGATAGATATGGTCACTCAATTTCTCTGCATCATGACGAAGATAGGTACGGAATAGCACAAGTCGATCCGCGATAACCCGATAGCCTCTTTTCGTCACTTCATCCAAATCTAAATGAACCGCTTTTGAACCTTTTTCCGCATATTTCGCTTGCACCTGCGCTGGTATTTCACCATTGTTTACAATCACATAGTCAAATAAATGCTGACCCAGATGATCATAAATGGCATCCAAATGGTCACTAACGGAGTAATCATCGGTTTCGCCTGGCTGTGTCATCACATTGCAGATGAATAATTTCACGGCATTAGACGCCACGATTTCTTCAGCAATCCCTGGCACAAGCAAGTTCGGCAGCAAGCTGGTATATAAACTCCCTGGACCGCACAGAATCGCATCTGCCTCGCGAATCGCTTGAACAGCCTCCGTGAGCGGTGTTACATTAGCCGGCTCAATGAATACGCGTTTGATGCGCCCATCGGCCTTGGGGATTTTGGACTCTCCAACAACTAAAGTCCCGTCCTCCATGATGGCTTTCAAAACAATGGCCTGATTCGAAGCTGGGAGTACTCTTCCCCGCACAGCGAAGACCCGATTCATTTCTTGCACGGCGGTTACAAAATCACCAGTAATATCTGTTAATGCCGCCAGTATTAGATTTCCCAGACTGTGCCCAGCTAAACCTGTTCCGCTTTGAAATCGATACTGTAACATTAAAGACAATAAGGGCTCGACATCAGCCAGCGAGGTTAACACGTTGCGGATATCACCCGGAGGCGGCATCTGCAGTTCGCTTCTTAGAATGCCTGAGCTTCCTCCATCATCCGCAACGGTCACAATCGCTGTAATATCAACCGGCTTCTCTTTCAGTCCTCTCAGCATCACCGAGAGCCCTGTTCCACCGCCAATAACGACTATTCTGGGTTTACGTTGTAATTGTCCAAGATCCATAGTTCTTTCACCCTCTTAATGGCATAGCCGCCTATAAGCGGTCCCGCTCGGCATCCCGATGACTTAGACGCACGGTCTCGGTCTCGCTATTCCCCATGACTTTACCCAGATATTCCGTAATCGCAACCGATCTGTGCTTGCCGCCCGTACATCCAATGCCTACCACGACCTGACTTTTGCCTTCCTTCTTATACTGAGGCATTAAGAAATTCAGCATATCCAGCAGCTTTGTCAGGAACTCTTGCGTCTCTGACCATTTCATTACGTAGTCATAGACATCTGGATCTTGACCCGTTTGGGGGCGCAGCTGATCCACATAATGCGGATTAGGCAGAAAGCGCACATCAAAGATGAGATCCGCATCAATGGGAACGCCATATTTGAACCCGAATGAGATTACATTTATAGATATGCGATTAGCTTCTAGATTGGTGAACCGAGATATAATTCTTTCTTTCAATTGTGCCGGCTTCAGGCTGCTCGTATCAATGACTTGCGTAGCCAATCCTTTGAGTTCTTCCAGCAGCTTGCGCTCAAGACCAATGCCCTCAAGCGGCGCCCCGTCTGGTGCCAAAGGATGTCGGCGACGGCTTTCCTTGTAACGCTGCACGAGCGTAGAGTCCGTAGCATCCAGAAAGAGAATTTCATAGCTTAGCGTGTAATTCTCTTGAATATATCGCAAGGATTCTTGAAGCGCAGTGAAAAATTCACGTCCGCGCAAGTCAATAACCAAAGCAACCTTGCCGATTTTACCCATCGACTGCACGATTAACTCAGCAAACTTAGGAATGAGGACGGGAGGTAAATTGTCCACGCAGAAGAATCCCAGATCCTCCATGCTTTGGACCGCAATCGTCTTCCCTGCGCCCGACATGCCTGTGATGATGACCAGTTTCGCTAAAGGGTGGTTTTCTTCCATGAATGACACCTTCCTTTGGGGGTGCTATCGCAGACCAGCTTCCGCCATGTTCACCTTCGAACCCGGTCTAGCTTTTCTATCTTAAATTCAGTCCTGCAGCACCAACAACGCCTGCATCATTGCCAAGTGTAGCTGCAACAATCTCAACACCTTCAGCTGCTGCTCCTGGTGTGTATTTCATGAACGTTTCACGAATCGGTTGGAATAGAATTTCTCCAGCCTTGGATACGCCACCGCCAATAATAAAGCGCTTAGGGTTTACAACAACAGCTAAAGCTGCCATGGAACGCCCGATATAATAAGCCGCACGGTTCACGATGCGCAGGGATACTTCATCTCCGCTTTTGGCATCATCAAACACATGCTTAGCTTCAATTTTCTCATGTAGAGCAAGCGACGTACGCTCACCACGCTCAACCGCTTCTTTCGCCATACGAACGATGCCCGTCGCGGATGATACCGTTTCTAGACAGCCCATTTGCCCGCATCCGCATTGAATCGCTTCGATGTCAGGAACGATGGACATATGGCCAAGCTCTCCAGCCATACCCGCGGAACCTTGATAAATTTTACCGTTAATAATGATACCGCCGCCAACACCTGTTCCAAGTGTATAGCACACCACATTCGGAATACCTGCGCCAGCACCAGCCCAAGCTTCACCAAGTGCAGCTACGTTCGCATCGTTATCAATTTTAACTTGTTTACCTAGAAGTGCTTCCAGCGTCTTCTTGGCAGGGACATTGTGCCATTGCAAATTAGGCGAAAATTTGACGAAACCTTCAGGAATATCCATGAATCCAGCCAAGCCTGCGCCAATACCTGCCACTTGCTCCCAATCATAATCCGACTCTTCGACAATTTGACGCACATATTGCGCAATTCGTTCAAGGACAGACTCTGCACCCAGTTCTGGTGAAGTTGGTCCTTCTAACGTTTTAAGCAGATTGCCTTGCTCGTCACACAGACCTACCTTAATATTCGTGCCGCCTAGATCTACACCGATATAAATTTGATTGGACATTACAAGGTCACCTCATGAATAATCATAAAATTTTCGGGCATATGCTCCTGTTCCCACTATAAGACAACCCTGCAGGGAGGTCAAGATAAGGAAGCACCCCAAACAAACGAGAAAACGTGGAAAGCATAGCCTTCCACGTTAACTGAAATGCCATAATCACTTACAAAGAAATGCTCCAGTCATGAACACTGTTGCCTTCTAGGAATTTCTCCGCTTCCAACGCTGCTGCACAACCGCTTCCTGCCGCTGTGATCGCTTGGCGGTACTTCGTATCTTGCACATCCCCACAAGCGAATACGCCTGGGATGTTCGTTTCTGTCGTACCTGGCTTCACCACGATGTAGCCGTGATCATCCGTCTCGATTTGTCCACCGAGGAATTTCGTGTTCGGCGTATGACCGATGGCAACGAAAATACCATCTGTTTCGATGATTTCATCTTCACCAGTTTGGTTGTTTTTCACTTTCAGGCCTGTTACGCCTTTGTCACCAGCTACAACTTCTAGCGGCGTGTTATTCAACGACCATTTTACTTTCTCATTACCGCGTGCACGATCTTGCATGATCTTGGATGCGCGAAGCTCATCACGACGATGCACGAGGCGTACTTCGGAAGCAAAACGAGTCAAGAAGTTTGCTTCTTCCATGGCGGAGTCACCGCCGCCAACTACGATAATCTTTTTGCCACGGAAGAAGAAACCATCACATGTTGCACACGTGCTTACGCCGCGGCCAATGTTTTCTTTCTCATTCGTGATGCCCAGCAATCTAGCAGATGCGCCAGTGGAGATAATCAGCGTTTCTGTTTCAATTTCGCCAAGGCCTTCGACTTGCAGTTTAAAAGGGCGATTCGTCAATTCGACGGAGTTTACCCAACCTGTCTTGAATTCTGCGCCAAAGCGTTCTGCTTGTTTGCGCATGTTCTCCATAAGCTCAGGTCCCATGATGCCTTCGGGAAACCCTGGAAAGTTCTCTACTTCGGTAGTTGTTGTTAACTGACCGCCTGGTTCTGGTCCTTCGATAACAAGTGGGCTAAGGTTCGCGCGCGCCAAGTAAATAGCTGCTGTTAGACCGGATGGTCCTGTTCCTACAACGACTGATTTATACATATGGTTTCCCTCCTGAGTGCTTTCCTAAGGAAAGCTATCTTTACAAACTTGTCATCATATATGCATGAAAGCCGGGACTTTCACTTGAGAAGCTCGGCTATCAAAGGCTCGTAAACTTATTGAATATCGCTTCCATTTTCTCACGTAATCCACAGGTGTCATCAATAAGCTTCACATGTCGACTAACGGTTGAAACGGTCACCCCATAACGCGTAGCCACTTCCTGATAGGAAATCGTTCGGCGGTGCATTTTGGCAATTAAATATTCTAACGCGGCTGCCCAGCCCTCTGATTTATGAATCTTCGGTACATTCGGGTACACCTTCGTCAGAAATTCAACCCATAGAATCTCCAAGTCATACTGTTGAACCATATCGTAACGCTTATGCATATGTGAAAGTGCCGTTTCCATCACGCTCTGCCATCTAGCATCCCAAACAGGGAGGTGTGGCGAGTACAGGGAAGCTTCCACCATGATATCTTTATTCTCCAAGTACGCCGGAAGCGATTCGCGGATTCCCATACTTCGGAGGACGAAAATGGCTACCTTCTTCAAGTAATCATCTTCTTTATGGTCCAAAATGAAGTCCTGCAGGGCATCTCGCACTTCGTTGTCCGCAATCAGCCCAAAGGCTTGAATAACTTGAAGCTTCGTCTCTACATCACCGTGCCGCAAAGCCCAGAAGAAAGAGGATCGCACGAGCGGATCTTTCTTTAATTGGTCTGGAATTCCCTGCGTTGACTTCTCAAGCGCACGGAACTGCTCTTCGAACGGCAGATGATAGTGGTAGCTCCACGTGAGCGGAATCGCCGATTTCTCTCTCACACGCAGCTGCTCCAAGTAGAACTTCGAGATTTCAGCTCCAGGATCGAGCTTCTGAACCTGCTTCCAGTAGCGATGCGCTTCATCGAAGCGACCGATATGACAAGCCGCTACGGCTGCATAGTGATACAAGCAAGGATCTGCTCCACCGTCACCCGCTTTCAGCAGACGCTTGAACAAGTGGTAAGCCTTCTCGTGCTGAGCAAGTATTCCCATGGTCGTTGCCAGCTTGAACACGTGCTCTTGCTGGAACGGGAACGTCTTACAAAGCAATGAAGTCAGCTCAGCCAGTTCCTTCTTATTGCCAAAATGCTGATGGAAAATTGCCATGTTGCAGAGTGCATGCAGGTTACCTGAATCGATAGCCAGCACTTCTTGGATCGTTTCCATCGCTTTCTCGAACTGACCCATATAGTAATAGGCCAGAGCTAGATTGTTCCGAGCCGCTGTGAAATCAGGCTGCTTCTTCACTAATTTCTCCAGCTGCCTGACCGCTTCTGCAAATTTACCTTCCTCCAGCAACGCACGGGCTTTATCATGCTCGAACAGCCCTTCTCGACTCTTGATGCTAGTGAGAGGGGCGGGACGATCAAGCTCGTAGCTCAGCATTTCCATCATTTCTTCGGATTCGTCCATGAACTGCCCTGTGGGGTCATTCTCCAAATACCGAACCAACGCTTGTTCTGCCTGCTCGAAGTTTTCCATATTGGCGTAGTTGTTCGCCATATAAAAGTGACATTCTGTCATCTCGGGATCGATCGTTTCAAGGATATGCTGCAAAATTTGGTTCGACTCGTCATAATTGCCCACTTCGGAGAGAACTCCCGCGAGGTTGCAGTGATTCACAGGGTTATCCTGCTCATATTCTGCTGCCCGCCGGAAATATTTCAATGCCTTATCATAATGAAGTCGATCCAAAGATTGAACCGCTCTCTCGAAAAAGAAGGCGGCATCCATGTTTATTGCAATAACTTTTGGTTTTGGCGCTTCGGATAAACGCTTTTTCTTTTCCATAGCAAGACACCTCCGGCAATTTGATTACCATCAAATTATACCATAGATCGTCTAGAAGCCAAAAACATTATCCGAAGGTAAGAAATGGGGCCTATACGCCGCCGTATTTGAATAGGGAGGATAGGGATCCACCTTCATTAATAATGCGAATCGCATCGGACAACAAAGGCGCTACAGATAGCACATTAAACTTGTCGGAATGTCCTTCCGGAATCGCGATGGAATCCGTAATAATAACTTCCTTGATGCTCGGGTGATCCAAGCGTTGTAATGCTGGGCCAGAGAATACAGGATGCGTAGCACAGATGTAGACATCAAGTGCACCGCGCTCTTTGAGGCTTTCCACGACGTTCACGATCGTTGTCCCTGTATCGATCAGATCCTCGATAATAATCGGTGTACGTCCAGCAACATCACCAATCACGTGAGTGATTACGGATTCGTTGTGCTCTGGGCGCTTCTTGATCATCATCGCGAATGGCGCGTCGAGAATGTTAGCCATTTTCTCTGCTGTTGTTGCACGTCCCGCATCAGGCGATACGATGATTGGGTTCGGCAGGTTTTTCTTCTTGATGCAATCACTAATCAGATCAAGCGCTGTTAAGTGATCCACCGGAATATTGAAAAAGCCTTGAATCGCAGGCGCATGTAGGTCAATCGTGACAACACGAGTTGCCCCTGCCGCACTGAACAAGTCAGCGACTAATTTAGCTGAAATCGGCTCACGCGGAGCTGCTTTACGTTCTTGACGAGAGTAACCATAGTATGGGATGACAAGGTTGATCGTTTTTGCAGATGCTCTTTTCGCCGCATCCATCATGACCAGAAGTTCCATCATATGTTCATTAATCGGATGGGAGAAGGTTTGTACCAGAAATACGTCGCAGTTACGAATCGTTTCTTCGTAAAGGCAGTAAATTTCTCCGCTTTTAAAACGGGATAATTTAATTTGTCCTAGCGGCTGGCCGAGCTCTTTACAAATACTTTCCGCAAGCTTCGGATTCGAAGATCCGGAAAAAATTTTAACATTGTCGCTATGCATGGTTAATGGTTACCTCCGAAGGTTCATTAAATAGATTATAGAGTCCTACTCATTATACATGATACGTGTCGAATTTAAAAAGTCACAAGATGTCGTTTTCGAGCAGAAAATGTGGCTATTTCGTTAAATCCAATCGTTTTTAACAACTCTCTCGCCTCATCCAAATACTGAGACAACCGTTCCGGCTGGTGCGCGTCCGATCCGAGCGTCACTGGAATTCCCACCTTATGGCAATATTCCAGCATACGGCGGCTCGGGAACATTTCTTTACACGGATGACGCAGCCCCGATGCGTTCAGTTCAATTGCTAGTCCCGCTTCTTTGACGGCATCCAAGGCTGACTTCTCGAGTTCCCACGTATCACGATCCGGCACATAGCCAAATCGCTTGATCATATCGATATGACCGATATAATCATACAGTCCAGTTCGAGCTGCTTGCTTAACTGCCTCGTAGTATTGGGTATAAACTTCAAAAATATCCTTGCCTTCCCAACCAGCCAGCTGCCTAAAATCGGAAATATCCCACTCGCCTAGAAAATGGACGGATCCGATGACATAATCCCACGGATAGGCGTTGATGATAGCCGCAATCTCCGTTTCGCAGCCTTCAATATAATCGCCTTCCAAACCTACACGGATGTCGATCTGATCCTTATATTTCTCTTTCAGATGTAGGCACTCTTCCACATAACGGGGAAGCTCCTCCATCGGCATCGCCATTTCCGGCCAATACGTTTGCGGATCGACATGCAAAAGCGGCATATGATCAGAAAGCCCTAATTGGGTAAGTCCGATCTCGATGCCGCGTTTGACGTATTCCTCCAGTTCCCCAGAGGCGTGACCGCAGCGCACATGATGTGTATGATAATCAATCAACATCGTGAATTTCACTCCAGGTCATTGTTCTTATTTTTTGACGTGCCGATTAGCCAGCTCTTTCATAATATCATCCAATGGCAATTTATTATTACGCAAAAGAACCATTAAGTGAAAAATAAGATCGCTCGCTTCATAACGAAGCTCATCATTGTCTTTATTTTTAGCTGCAATAATGACCTCTGCCGTTTCTTCGCCGACTTTCTTCAGGATCTTATCGACGCCTTTTTCGAAAAGGTAGGTCGTATACGCACCCTCAGGGCGCTCCGCGTCACGGGAAGCAATGACGGCTTCAAGCTCGCCTAGAATAGCAAAACGATCACCCGTAGCAGCAGTTGCTTCTTGCGTACTGCCTTCTGCTTCCAACGCAATGCTGTTTGTGAAGCAAGTATACGTACCATTATGGCAAGCTGGTCCTACTTGTTCCACGAGTACAAGAAGTGTATCGGCATCGCAATCGTAGCGAAGTGCCTTTACTTTTTGCGTATGACCGGAAGTTGCCCCTTTATTCCAAAGCTCCTCACGTGAACGGCTCCAGAACCACGTATCCCCCGTTTGAATCGTACGCGCCAGAGACTCACTGTTCATGTACGCCATCATTAGAACCTCTTTACTTACCGCATCCTGCACGATGGCAGGCACAAGTCCTTGCGCATCATATTTAATTTGATCTACTGAGAATGTCATCGAATTTCAACCCCTTTACCTTTCAGGTCTGCCTTGACCTCGTCTATCGTTAATTCTTTATAGTGAAAAATGGTTGCCGCCAGCCCTGCATCGGCCTTGCCTTCCGTAAACACATCGTAGAAATGCTCCACTTTCCCCGCTCCACCAGAAGCAATCACAGGAATCGTGAGAAGTTCGGATACCGCACGTGTCAGCTTCAAATCGAAGCCATCCTTCGTTCCGTCCGCATCCATACTCGTTAGCAGGATCTCGCCTGCTCCTAGTTCTTCTACACGCTTCGCCCACTCCAGCGTCTTAATGCCAGTCGGTTTGCGCCCGCCGTGTGTGAACACTTCCCACTCGCCCCATTCGGGATTGAACTTCGCGTCGATCGCCACCACGATACACTGGGAACCGAACTTGCGCGCGCCATCCGAAATGAGCTGAGGATTAAGCACAGCGGCTGTGTTGATTCCGATTTTGTCCGCGCCTGCACGCAGGAGACGTTTCATGTCTTCGACACTAGAGATCCCGCCGCCAACCGTGAACGGAATCGTAATCTCACCAGCCGTTTGACGAACCACCTCGACCATCGTCGCGCGTCCTTCAACGGAAGCCGAAATATCGAGGAACACGAGCTCATCCGCACCTTCTTTATCATATATCGCCGCAAGCTCGACAGGATCACCAGCATCACGTAAATTCACGAAATTTACGCCTTTCACCACTCGGCCATCCTTGACGTCGAGGCAAGGGATAATTCTTTTGGCTAACATGCTCAGCACCTCCTTGAGACGTTGTTTACATAGGGTTAAAATAAACGACTACATCGTCCTCTTAGGACATTTGCGTTTATCCAAAAATTTAGCCGAAAACTGATGTGAAACACATTTAACTTAATTTCAAAAAATTTCCCAACAGCTTCATACCGCTCTCGCCACTTTTCTCAGGGTGGAACTGCATGCCGTAGACGTTATCACGACCTACAATCGCAGTTACCGGCTGATAGTAATCCGTCACGGCTAAAAGATCGCCCTCTCGCTCAGGCTTCGCATGGTAGGAGTGTACGAAATAGACGTGCCCTTCCTCGATGCCTTTGAAAATAGGGCTCTCACTCTGCTTAAAGCTGAGACGATTCCATCCCATATGCGGTACTTTGTAATCTCCGCGAAAACGAACCACTGAGCCCGGCAGCAGGTTTAACCCTTCGTGCTCGCCATGCTCTTCGCTGCTGCTGAACAACAGCTGCATCCCTAAGCAAATACCCAACAACGGCTTCCCAGAAGCTGCATATTGCTTTACAACCTCATCCAGACCAGATTCACGCAGATGCTCCATCGCATCTCCGAACGCGCCCACCCCTGGAAGGACCGCACCCTCTGCTGCCAGAATTTGCACCGGATCTCCGGTGACAACTGCTTCATAGCCGAGCCGCTCCACCGCTTTGCTCACGCTATGTAAATTGCCCATTCCGTAATCAATAATGGCGATCATGCTTACAGCACTCCCTTCGTCGAAGGAACCCCCTGCACACGAGGATCAATCGATGTTGCTTCATCCAAAGCACGAGCTAACGCTTTAAACACACCTTCAATCATGTGATGTGTGTTTTGTCCGTAATGTACAATAACGTGCAGCGTGATACGAGCTTCAAGAGCAAACTTCCATAGGAACTCATGCACAAGCTGCGTTTCAAAGCTGCCAACGTTCGCGGTCGGATACTCTGCACGGTATTCGAAATGCGGACGGTTGCTGATATCAATAACAACTTGAGCTAACGCTTCGTCCATTGGAACAAAGACGCTCGCGTAGCGTTTAATTCCACGTTTGTCGCCAAGGGCTTCACGAAACGTTTGACCCAGGCAAATCCCAATGTCCTCCACCGTGTGGTGGTCATCGATTTCGATATCGCCCTTCGCATCCACTTTCAAATTGAAGTGACCATGCTTCGTGAATAGATCCAGCATATGATTCAGGAATGGAACATCTGTTTGGAGTTCAGAAACTCCCGTACCATCTACTTCAAAAGAGAGCTTAATGTCCGTCTCATTGGTCTTACGGACTACGCTCGCTGAGCGCGTTCTTACTTGATCCTGTTCAGCCATCTAGGTCAACTTCCCTTCCTTTTTAAGTCTGATTTCAACCGCTCTCGCGTGACCTTCCAGCCCCTCGTTGCGAGCCAGTGTCATAATCATCTCTCCGTTCGCGAGTAACGCTTCCTTGCTATAGTGAATAACGCTTGATTTTTTGAGGAAATCGTCCACATTCAGTGGCGATGAGAATCTCGCCGTGCCATTCGTCGGCAGCACATGGTTCGGACCGGCGAAATAATCGCCGACAGGTTCTGTGCTGTACGCACCTAGGAAAATGGCACCAGCATTTTCAATACGCGGCAGCCACGTGAATGGATCCTGCACCAGCAGTTCACAGTGCTCCGGCGCCAAGCGATTGATGACGTCGACACCTTCGTCGAGTGAGTCGACAAGCAGGATCGCGCCTTTTGTCGCTGTCGAGACCGCGGCAATGGCTTTCTTCGGCAGCACGTCCAGCTGCCGCCATAGCGCTAGCCGAACCTCTTCGGCTAGTTCGGTTGAAGGTGTCACCAGAATCGACGGTGACATCTCATCGTGCTCGGCCTGCGCCAACAAATCGGCCGCGACGTATTCAGGATCGGCGTGCTCGTCCGCGAGCACGACAATGTCCGTTGGTCCGGCGATCATGTCGATATCGACGACGCCGAACACGAAGCGCTTCGCCAGCGCGACGTAGATGTTGCCCGGGCCGACGATTTTATCGACCGGTGCGATCGATTCTGTGCCGTAGGCCAGCGCGGCAATTGCCTGCGCTCCGCCTACGCGGTAGATCTCTTTCACACCCGCTTCGGCTGCGGCCACGAGGATATGCGGGTTGATGCCTTCTTCGCCCGCGGTGGACGGTGGCGTCACCATCGCGATCTCGGGCACCCCTGCGACGATCGCAGGGATGGCGTTCATCAGCACGGAGGATGGGTAAGCCGCCTTCCCTCCGGGCACGTACAATCCGACCCGCTTCAGCGGTCGGATGATTTGGCCCAGCAGACTGCCGTCCGGCTGCAGGTCCATCCAGGAGTTGCGTTTCTGCTTCTCATGAAACGCACGAATGTTAGCGGCGGCTTGACGCAGCGCCGCTAGGAACGCGGCGTCGACTTGCGCATACGCCGCTTGGATCTCTTCGTCGCTGACGCGCAGCTCAGCGACGTCGACGCCGTCGAACTGCTTCGCTAAGCGACGAAGCGCCGTATCTCCGTCCTGCCGCACCTCATCGATGATGCGGCGGACGGACTCATTTTGCTCAGGAGAGCCGTATTCGACCTCACGGTTTAATTGAAATTCGGAGGCGGGCATGATCCGCATCTTCATCATCCTCTCATCTTTTACTAGATGCTATAGCTTCACTGTCGGCAGTACCGCCTGCAGCATATCACACAGCCGTTGGATAGAGTCGTTCTTCATCCGGTAACTCACACGATTCGCAATTAAGCGGCTCGTAATTTGAAAAATCTCTTCCTGCTCCACAAGCCCATTTTCCTTCAATGTCTGCCCTGTTTCCACCATATCTACGATGCGATCAGCCAGTCCGATTAGGGGGGCCAGCTCGATAGAGCCGTTCAATTTGATCACTTCAACCTGTTGTCCTTGCTCACGGAAGTACTGGGAAGCCACGTTCGGGTACTTGGTCGCGACACGCGGGTTAATCACTTGCTTCCAATCTGGAAGCCCAATGACCGACATACGGCAGCGCGCGATCCCAAGATCCAGCAATTCGTAAACATTCCGATTTTCTTCCATCAGAACATCCTTACCTACGACACCGATATCCGCTACGCCATACTCGACATAGGTCGGAACATCGACCGGTTTGGCCAAAATAAACTCCATTTTTGCCCCTGGTACAGGGATAATTAAGCGGCGTCCCTCTTCCAAATCTTCAGGAATCGGTAAACCTGCTTTCGTAAACAGCTTCGCTGCTTGTTTATAGATACGGCCTTTCGGCATCGCTACTTTAAGAATGTCATCCACCGTTCCAACCTCCTTCAAACTTCCCTCATTACGGATGTAAGAAAATCCTCTTCACTGATGGGCTATTCCGTAATTAACCTGATTACTTCCTGATAACCCGTTCCAACCTCGCCGCTCTGCTGACCATTCGTTTCACTTACAAGCTGTGTGATAACTGCAACCGCCTCATCTCTAGTTCGCATAGCCTTGGCTAGCTGTAACGCTTCTTCGCGATGTTCGGCATCATAAGCGATAAGCACACGACTTGGCCGATCTACCTGATCCTTACCTGTCACTTCTAGAATCCGATTGGTCTTCAGAGCAAATCCAGTCGCTGGCGCCGGGCGTCCAAACTGACTCAATAAATTATCATAACGACCGCCGCTGCAGACAGGGAAACCTAGATCTGCTGCGTATCCTTCGAACGTCATACCTGTATAGTAGGAGAAATCTCCGATCATTGTTAAATCAATCACGACATGCTCACTAACTCCGTAAGCCTTCAGCACGTCCCACACTTCGCATAGATGTCGAATGGCATCCTGTGCGATCGGATGTTGCGAAACCATGCGGGCTTGTTCACAAATCTCATCCCCGCCACGCAGTCTCAGCACACCATTGAGCTCACGATCAACGTCAGGTGCGAGAGACAACGATTTAATCGCTTCTCGATATCCGACATAATCGCGGCTTAGCAAGTGTTCTTTTAACGCAAGCTGATCCTCTGTCCGGCCGTCTAGTGTCTCTTGGAACAATCCATTTAGGAAGCCTACATGACCAAGGGCAATCTTAAACTTTTCTACGCCTGCTGCTTGAAGCGATGCAATCGCTAGTGCAACCACTTCTGCATCTGCCTCAGATGAAGCGTCCCCGATCAATTCAACACCTGTTTGATAGAACTCCGAATCTCTGCCCGCTTCTTCCTCTATCGAACGGAACACATTCGAATGATAAGAAAGACGGATAGGGAACGCCTGTTCTTTTAGTAAAGATGAAGCTACACGTGCGATTGGCGCCGTCAACTCAGAGCGCAAAACTAATGTTTTCCCCTTGCGATCTAATAGCTTGAACAGCTTCTTGTCTTCCGTGGAGCTTGCAACACCAACTGTATCGTAATATTCAAGTGTAGGTGTAATGATCTGGTTATAACCCCAGCGTTCCATACAGGCCAATACACGGAATTCTATGTTTCTAAGTTTTGCAACCGCATCAGGTAAATAATCTTTCACGCCTAACGGCTTTTCAAATACTTTTGGCTTCGACACCGTCTCACCTCAATAAGTAGGAGTATATAATCTGTTCGTATTCACATATACTTTAGTGCATTAACGTTCTACCATGCTACCAAAATAAAGAATGTACGGCTATTTTATCATGTATCCCTAGGAGCGTCAATCATTTACGCCTTATTTGGCGCCTCATCTCCAGATTTAAGAATGTCATATAACCCTATGTATCGTCAACTATAGGCCAGTCAAGTACTCCTGCCGCGTGCCTCTTAACCTCTCCCCAAAAAGAAAAGACATGCTATATCGGCAGCATGCCTTTTCCCAGTTGTTTTGTAAACAACTATTCGTCGTCGTCTTCCCCGCCATTCGGTGTTTGTCCACCGTTCGGAGTCTGGCCTCCGTTAGGTGACTGATTTTGCCCGCCATTCGGAACCTTGCTTCCATTGCCATTGCCGTTTCCATTCGGCGCCTGAATTTGACCACCACCATTGCCATTAGGCGCAGGTGTTTGTCCATTTTGCCCACCACCATTTGGTGCTGGTGTTTGACCGCCATTTGGTGTTGGCTTTGCTCCACCATTTGGTGCTGGTGTTTGACCGCCATTTGGCGTTGGCTTAGCTCCACCATTCGGCGCTGGCGTTTGACCGCCATACGGCATAGGCTTAGCTCCGCCATTCGGCGCTGGCGTTTGACTGCCGCCTTGACCTTGACCTCCGCCTATGTCATTACCACCACCTTGGCCCTTGCCTCCGCCTTCGCCTTTACCGCCACCTTGGCCTTGGCCTCCGCCTTCGCCTTTACCGCCGCCTTGGCCCTTGCCTCCGCCCATGCCATTACCACCGCCTTGGCCTTGGCCTCCGCCTCCGCCTTCGCCTTTACCGCCACCTTGTCCCTTGCCTCCGCCTATGCCATTACCGCCACCTTGGCCTTGGCCTCCGCCTTCGCCCTTGCCTCCGCCCATGCCTTTACCGCCGCCTTGACCTTGACCAACACCTTTTAGCTTCATATAGCCATAAGTAATCGACTCAAGTGTACGTTTATCTACCGCGCCAGTTACTGGCAGTCCATGTTTTTTCTGAAAGTACCTCACACCTTGTACAGTTAGATCATCGTAGTAACCATTGATATCGCCCGAATAGCTCCCTAGTGATTTCAGCATACCCTGGATAACATACACATCGGGTCCATTCGCTGGTTTACCAACGGCCAAACCCGTTGTCGGCAAGGCCAAGAGAAGCATAATAGCAAGCACACCTACGCTTACACGTTTTCCTAACCATCCCAAATTCACTTTTCTCACATTTGCGTGTTTACTACGATTCCAATGCTGCACCTAACTGACACCTTCCCTTTACCTATAATTTCACTGCGTCTTTACTATTCCCTATAAGCGATTTTTAATCGTCTTTCCAGAATGTGTCGTGCAAATGCGTGAAAGCATTTTCTACTCTTCTTCCACAACAAAAAGGACCCAACATCGCAATGATGTTGAGTCCTTTAAGCATTCTTTCATTAAGCATCCTGACCCGTGCGAATAACCTGCATCGGATTCCCTGCTACAAAACTATGGGCAGCTACATCTTTGTGTACAACAGAGCCTGCACCAATAATGGCGTAATCCCCAATCGTCACCCCTGGCAAAATCGTTGTATTCGCCCCAACCATAACGTGGGATCCAATTCGTACATCGCCAAGTCGATATTCCTTCGTTAAATACTCATGCGCAAGTATCGTCGTATTATAGCCAATAATCGTATTGCTTCCAATATAGATCTTCTCTGGGAAAAACACGTCCACCATCACCATCAATGCAAATGCAGAGTGCTCTCCCACCGTCATGCCTAGGACATGGCGATATATCCAGTTTTTCATCCGCAAAGAAGGGGAATACCGTGTAATTTGAATAAATACGAAATTCTTGATCGCCTTCCACTTGCTAACGGTATGGTAGATTTGCCAGAGCGCATTCGGCCCATCAACCGGATATTTATCTGTGTTCCTCAATCAGCCTTCACATCCGAAGATATGCCTACTAATGGAAGAAGGTCAAACATATCATCAATGATGTGATCTGGATGGTACTGCTCTAAGTAGGTGCGCCCTTTCCAGGACCAGGATACACCAACAGCTGTAACACCTGCATTTTGAGCAGCCTCAATGTCATAATGACTATCGCCTACCATCATTGTTGTGTCAGCTGATGCATCTAACTCTTTCAGCGCGGTGAAAATGCCTTCCGGATTCGGTTTCGGTTCCTTCACGTCATCCACCGTCACGATGCTGCTAATATAGCTATCTAAGCCACACAGCTTAAGCCCCATCAACGTAGTCTGTCTAATTTTACTCGTCACAATGCCGATCTTAATCCCATTTTCATGAAGCTTCGCCATCACGGTACGCACATTCGGAAATTCCCTCACGAGTTCATCGTGTTTGGAAATGTTAAACGTTCGATACTTCGTAATAAGTGCCTCCACTTCTTTTTTACCTGAAAAAAACACCATTTGCTCCACTAACGGACGTCCCATATTCGGGATAATAAGCTCCCGGCTAATAGGCTCCGGTGTCTCACCTTCTAAGCTATGCAGAAATGATTGCACAATCAGTTCATTCGTATCCACGATTGTGCCATCCAAATCAAACAGTACGGTTTGAATCATAGTCGACTCCTTTATCTGTCTCATCCTCTTTAACCACGTTGTTTGTATTAACCGCCAATGAAGATACAATTGGGTCGGAGTAATGCTCGCTGGCGTAGCCTTTTTTCCTTCTCACGATAATGGTAATGATGGCAGCAATCACGATCAACAGCGATAGCAACTGTGAGAACCTGATATTTCCTCCATAGGTAAGTGCCCCAGGTTCAAATACAATCTTCATCGGGGACCATAGTGCGTTCATAATCGAAGCCACCCACGAAGGTCCTGTGATATCAAGGCTGTCTGTACGCAACCCTTCGATAAAGAAGCGACCCATCGCGTACCATACGAAATAGCCCAAAAATAGCTCTCCTGCACGCAGAAAGGGGCGACGACGCAGCCACAATAAGAGAAGTACCCCTACAAAACTCCAAACCGATTCGTACAAAAACGTTGGGTGATAATATACACCATCAATATTCATTTGATTCACAATAAAATTAGGCAGATGCAGACTATCTCTCAAAAACGACTCCGAAACGGGTCCGCCATGAGCCTCCTGGTTCATGAAATTGCCCCAACGGCCGATGGCTTGTCCAATAAGGAAACCAGGCGCAAGTATATCCATGATACGAAAGAAGTTATATCCCTTCGCTCGCATGTAGAAGGATCCCGCAACAATCGATCCAATGAGTGCACCGTATATCGCAATTCCGCCGTGCCAAATCATGAATACTTCCCATAAGTTATCCTTATAATCTGCCCATTGGAACGCAACATAATAAATTCTGGCACCGATAATAGCAGAAGGCACGCCAATCAACAATAGATCCATGAAAAAGTCTGGCACGATCTTGAATCGTTTTCCTTCTCTAATCGCCAACATTAAACCAATTAACGCGGCTGCTCCTAAAATAATGCCATACCATCGGACATGAATCGGTCCTAAGGAAAACGCAACGCTTTCTAACATGGTTTCACTCCTTCATAATGTGGTCAATCAAAATCCTCATAATCTTCATTTAACGATTCCGTTAATTTATTCGTAAATTGCAGCGCCGCGTTATAACCCATCCGCTTTAACCGATAATTCATGGCCGCAACTTCTACGATAACTGCTAAGTTTCGACCTGGTCTTACTGGTATGGTGACAAGTGGCAGATCCGTATCAATGATGCGAGTCAGCTCTTCATCTAAGCCCAAACGATCATATTGCTTCTCTTGCTGCCAATTTTCAAGCTTCACAACGACAGAGATTTTCTTCACATTACGAATCGCACCTGCGCCGAACAGCGTCATCACATTAATGATACCTACGCCGCGGATCTCAAGTAAATGACGAATTAGCTCTGGTGCATTCCCTGTCAGCACTTTATCGCCATTTTGGCGAATTTCTACCGCATCATCCGCGATGAGTCGATGTCCTCTTTTCACAAGCTCCAGTGCAGTTTCGCTTTTCCCGATCCCACTGCTACCCGTAATTAGCATTCCTACACCATACACATCGACAAGTACTCCATGAATCGTTGTACTAGGTGCCAGCTTATTTTCCAGGAATCCCGTCAATCGGCTTGCAAAAATCGTTGTAGATATCTGCGTACGCAGCACCGGCAGATCTTGCTTATTCGCCTCTTCCAGCAATTCAACAGGAACGTCCAGCCCTCTTGTTACGATAATACAAGGTGTCTCTTCAGGAGCGCACAGCTGCTCTACCCGATTACGACGCACGCCTACCGTCAACATTTCCATGAAGGTGATTTCCGTCTTGCCTAGCATCATAATACGTTCTCTAGGGTGGTAGTTAAAATAACCAGCCATCTCCAGACCAGGTCGATGCAAATCACCTGTGGTAATCGGACGCTTCAATCCAGCTTCTCCTGCTAGCACTTCCATATGTAACAGTTCTATCATCTCGGAAACCTTTACTTTTTTGGCCATCGTCCTAACTCCTTCGAATTTGCTTATGTACCATGTGCCCTTCGTGCAGCACGCAGGTTCCCAATAGTTTCATCGTAATAGAATACCTAGGTGAAATCAACTATCGCGTTCATAAAGATCATAATACACAAAAAAACCAGCCGATAACGGCTGGCCTTTCAGTACAATCCTATAGGTTTGGGTTAACCAAGATGGATAGTGTTGTTTCTTTATCGAAGAAATGAACTTTGTTCATATCAAGTGCCAATTTAACGTTTGTACCTTCTTTGATTCCGGAACGACCATCAACACGAGCGATTACTGTGTTAGCGCCGATACCGTTCAAGTACAAGTACATTTCGTGACCTAAGTTTTCAGTCAATTCAACGTTAACGTTGAATACTGTTTTAGGGGAAGCTTCCAAGAATACTGGCTCTTCGTGAATATCTTCTGGACGAACTCCCAGAATCACTTCTTTACCAACAAACCCTTTGTCTTTAAGAACTTGTGCTTTACCGGCTGGTACTTCTACATTCACAGAACCTGCTTTGAAGAATACGCCGCCGCCTTCAGATGCCAAAGTTCCGGACATGAAGTTCATGGATGGGGATCCAATGAAGCCTGCAACGAACATGTTAACTGGGAAGTTGTAGATTTCTTCAGGTGTAGCAGCTTGTTGAATGATACCTTTATCCATAACAACGATACGATCGCCCATTGTCATAGCTTCGATTTGGTCATGCGTTACGTAGATTGTCGTAACACCAAGACGTTTTGTCAATTTCGTGATTTCCGCACGCATTTGTACACGAAGTTTCGCATCCAAGTTGGAAAGCGGCTCATCCATTAAGAATACTTGTGGCTCACGTACGATCGCACGGCCCAAGGCAACACGTTGACGTTGACCACCGGAAAGTGCTTTTGGCTTACGATCAAGCAAGTGAACGATATCTAGAATTTTCGCTGCTTCGCGAACGCGAGCATCGATATCAGCTTTTTTGAATTTACGAAGTTTCAAACCGAACGCCATGTTTTGATAAACAGTCATATGCGGATAAAGAGCGTAGGATTGGAAAACCATCGCGATATCGCGATCCTTTGGAGCTACGTCATTTACAAGGCGGTCTCCGATGTAAAGTTCACCTTCAGTGATTTCCTCTAAGCCTGCGATCATACGAAGTGTTGTGGATTTTCCGCAACCGGATGCACCAACTAGTACAACGAACTCCTTATCTGCAACTTCAAGATGGAAATCTTTAACCGTTGATTCTTCTGCACCAGAATATCTTTTAACGATATGATTTAAACGTACGCCTGCCATGATTTCATTCCCCCTACAATTTATCGTTCAAATGATTTATTTACCACATGGGAAAGTGTAAGTTTTCGGATTCCGAAAACAGCTTTCTTATTGGCGATAAAACCTACCTCTTAACGCGCTCGCTCATCTCTGAATGGCTTCGATAGAGGTTTTCTCATCAACATTTCTATATACACATCTTACCCTACGAACGACGGACTGACTATGCACAATCCCTACAAAAAAATCACTTTCTTTTCGTTACTTTGTACAATAACAAGGCAAGTCGCACCAAAACCGCATGATTAAACGTCCTAACATCCAAACCAGTCTCGTTTTTGAACTTGTCTAACCGATATAATAATGTATTTCTATGAATATATAGCTTCTTCGCCGTTTCGCTGACATTACAGTCTAATGTGAAAAAATGTTCCAGCGTAGTGACGGTCTCACTATCAAGGACATGGTCCGTGCCGCGGAGCACTTGTTCTAAGAATTCTGTTTTCTCCTCTTCCGATATAAGGTGAAGCAGCTTTTCCAGACGAAGCTCCCAGCGTAGATGGATGAAGCTGCCTACGTGGAAAGAACGGCCTAACATGATAGTTTCCCGCAGCTTTAGTACCGTTGCGAACATCGACTTCGCTGGCTTCATTGGGAAATCAATGGCTAAGTGACATTCGCCCACCCATTCATTCGCCAGCATCTCATACAAGCCAGAGCCTAAAGCGTCTAGTGTTTGCTCTACACTTTCTTCTTCGTCTCCGTCACGTTCTTCACTTCCGCTGGTAATAAGTCCTTCAGGCGCTAAGATCAGCCACTCTTTCTCCAGCAAAGGAATAAGAATGATCTCCGCTTCAAAGAACGATTCCAGCAGCTTCTTCAGTTCCGTGTAGGAAACGCGTTGATTCTGCGGATAGTCCCCATATAACAATAGCGGAATTTTCGTTGAGTACAGTGAGGATTGGGAAGCCAGAGCATCCGGCAATTCGGCATGGCTCGTCCCACGCTCCATTTGCTGCAGTAGCCAATCTCTTAATTGATGAGATTTTCTTTCGTCCTCAGATAGAAAGGAGCCATATTGCTTTTTCTCCAGTGTTTGTTTGGATTCAATCGTTAATTCGACAAGCTTACGTTCAGAAACCGACAACTTACTTCCATTTACCTGCATAATTCGGACTTCTTTGTGTTCCTGCGATACGAAGAAAAGCACTTCCTGACCTCGACTAACGCTTCGACTAAATCCTTCTTGTCGCTCTCCCTGATCCTCCACAAGCTGGTGCCACTCGGACTCAGGTATCAGGCTTATCTGTATTGGCGACTGTAAAACCGCTTCCAATCGCTCTCTGACATGCTCCCAAATCATCTGCCTTCACTCCTTACTGCCTATAGCAACTTCTATATTTTTCTCACTATTGTACCATAGGTGTGCCCCTACCTGTGAATAACAAGGAACCCTCCTGCTCGTTTAGCAAAAGGGTTCTCTAAGTATGATGTGCTATTTCAGTACGCGACGAGCTGTAACATAGTGGTCAGCCCACCATTCTTTATTAATCGAAGTAAATTTGACGCCACCTTCACCATAAGTGTGAATCATCATACCATCACCAACATAGATGCCGACATGTCCAATATTCTTACCGGAATCAGGCGTTGTGAAGAACACCAAGTCGCCGACTTGTAAGTTACTTTTGCTAACGAATGTACCTTCCTTGGCTTGATCACGAGAAACACGCGGCAGCGTCATCCCGTATGCAGCAAAAACCGTTTTTGTAAACGATGAACAATCCATCGTCTTCGTTTGACCATATTTTGCTCCAAACTCGTAAGGAGTTCCAAGATACTTCTGAGCAGTCAAGATTAACTCAGCTTTCAAACGATCTTTGGACGATAGAATGCTTCTTCCGCCAATAAAGCTGCCTTTAAGCTCGCTTACATTGCGTGTAACGACTTCGTCTTTACTTTTCGATGCCATAACCATTTTCACATTGCCGACATAGATACCAGCATACGTTGGCGTCGTGCCGCTTCCAAAGAATAGAATGTCTCCAGGCTCTGCTTTATCGATCTTCGTAATTTTCGTTGACTTCATATTAAATTGCCCACTTAAGGTTCTAGGGACAGTGTAGTTTAGTGTCTCATAGACATAGTAGATTAGACCTGAAGAGTCAAAACCAGCAGTCGGTGTTTCAGCGCTTTTGGAATAATCAATACCAACCAATTTATTAGCCAAAGAAACGGCATCCATATCATCATTCGCGGCATAGGCGGAAATGGCAGTAGTTGCTGATAACGCGATTGTGATCGCAGCTGTAATTCCTAAAGTTCGTTGTGCAAGAATCTTTAACATGGGTATTTCCTCCTGTACGCTCTCTCTTGGTGAATTGGTTAAAATGGTAACCATCTCTCTTTACTAGTACAAGATTACCATGGCAATGAAAAGACTTTCATTCCTAAAATATTTCCTATCAACCATGACATTGGCAAGCATGCCAATTCTTTCATTGCCCTTTGCATGACAATCCTCATAATCTTTGAGAATTTGGAAATAATTGTAGTAGCACTTTATAGATGAAGATATGGCTAGCTATGGAGGTGACATGCCATGACAGATCATAAACATTACCCGACCTATGACGTTATGAAAGAAAGCACCGAGTGGGATGCGCACACGCGATCCATTGTGAACGCTCGGCTAGTTCGCGAATATTCCTATAATTTCTTAACAACAGTGGAAGCAGAAACTTTGCGATCCTGGTGTTCACTGCTTATGGACGATGATCGCGGAGAAATCATTCAATCCATCATCAGCCATATCGATCGTATACTCTTCGAAAATAAAGGCGAAGGTCACCGTAAAGCAGGCACACCCTCTATGCGTGTTCTCCTACGTCAAGGGCTTAAAGCGATCGATGAAACGGGTTGGTTCACGAATAGCCAGCCCTTTTTTCAATTAGATGAGATGAATCAACGCAACATTATGCTCCATATTGGCGAAGCTAGCTATCCCGCAACAAAAAATTGGGAGGGTATTCCTCAGAAGGCCCTATTTCACAAGCTCATGCAGCTTAGTGTCGAAGCGTACTATGCGCACCCGCTAGTTTGGTCCGAAATCGGCTTCGGCGGCCCTGCATACCCTCGTGGGTATTCATTAGATAGCCCTGAACAGTTAGAAACATGGGAGGCTGTGAAACCATCATGAAATGGCGCCATGAAAGTGAAACGGTTGATATCGTCATCGTAGGCGCAGGTGCTGCTGGAGGGGTTCTGGCCAAGGAGCTAAGTGAAGCCGGGCTCAGCGTGGTCGTTATCGATGCGGGACCTTGGCGCGATCCTGTTAAGGATTTCGCAAGCGATGAATTGAGCATGAAAAGCCTAGCTTGGCAGGATACGCGTCTTACTGAGGCTGACGAAGCTTTCGTCAATGGACGACATCAATCGGGGATGGGCATTGGCGGTGGCACCCAGAACTTTACGGGGGTCTTTCTGCGTTTTCATGAATCTGATTTCAAAACAAAGGCCATTGATGGCGTCGGAGAGGACTGGCCCATTCACTATAAGGACCTTGAACCCTACTACGCTAGGATTGAAAAAGAAATTTCCGTATCTGGTCCTAAGCATTTCCCTTGGGGAAATTTTCACGGCCCTTATCCCTTTCCTGAATTAGATTCACTTAGCCCCAATGCCCTCTTATTCCATAAAGGCTGCAAATCCCTTGGTATCCAGTCCGTGCCTACTCCTTTGGCTATCCTTTCCTCTCCACTGGAGGGACGTTCCGCCTGTACGAATCGCGGTTTTTGCCTGCAAGGATGTATACCTAACGCAAAGTTCAGCACATTGATCCTCCAGATTCCCAAAGCCGTTCAGGCTGGCGCAGAAATCCTCGCAGATTGCCGAGTCACCCAAATCGAGGTAGATGCCTACGGACATGCTAGCGGGGTTCTATTTGATCATCAAGGCACGACCTACCGTCAACGAGCTAGAACCGTTATCCTATGTGCTCATGTTGTAGAAACCCCTCGATTGCTCCTTCATTCAGCTACAGCACAATTTCCAGAGGGCTTAGCTAATTCTAGCGGTTGGGTCGGGCGGGCAATCATGACGCACAGCAGCAACGATGTTTATGCCAAATTCGAACAGGAAATCCGTTTGTATAAAGGTACACCTGTACTTGCTTCCACCCAGGATTTCTACGAAACAGATCCACGCAGAGGCTTCGTTCGGGGCTATACCTTGCATGCACACGGCTCAAGGCCTATCGAGATGGCTGAGGGTATCCGTAAATCGACACAAGCCCCCATGTGGGGGCCTTCCTTTAAAAAGGCAATGCTTGATTACAACTTCTATGGGCGTGTGAAAATGGTCGGGGAAGTGCTGCCGGCGTGGGACAATCATGTGAGCCTCTCGGACGAGAAAGATGCATACGGCATGCCATTGGCATCTCTAACCTTCAAGTACAGTGACAACGATCTCAAGCTGATAGATCACGCTGTTGATAACATGCAGTTAATCCTCCGCGCAGCTGGCGGGGAGATCGCCTATGTCGTGCCAGGTACACAACATTTAATGGGGGGTTGCCGTATGGGGAACAATCCTAAGACTTCCGTTGTTAATTCGTATGGTCAAAGTCATGATATCCCGAATTTGTTCATTTGCGATGCTAGTCTCTTCGTAACCTCCAGTGGGAGTAATCCGACACTGACCGTCATGGCGCTCGCTGCACGCACAGCCGATTACATCATTGACCTCGCCAGCTCCTGATTTTTATGCTTACTGGAGCCTCATACAAGAAAGGAGCTATTGATCCCAATGGCTATAGCTGAGTTCACGATCATTCCCATCGGCACAGCAACCACAAGCCTAAGCGGCTATGTGGCCGATCTGCATAAAGAATTAGAGCGACATAGCGATGTTCGCTTCCAAATGACACCCATGGGCACCATCCTGGAAGGCCCCCTGGACCGCTTATTCGAGGTCATACGTGCCGTTCATGAAGTTCCCTTCCTGAACGGTGCTGCGCGGGTCTCCACCTCGATCAAAATCGACGATCGCCGCGACAAGCCCGACGCGTCGATGGAACAAAAAATGCAATCCGTCGCCGCAAAGCTCTCCTGATCATCAACTGCAGTTCATCGCATCGGAGCCTATCTCCGAATACCAAAAAAAGCATCCTAGCCTAGGATGCTTTTTCTCTTACTTTCGCATATTGTATTGACTTACCATGCCTATATAAACAAAAAAAGACCACTCGGCCTTGAACGTTTGTTACTTATAAAAGTGAGTCATGTAGGATTCGAACCTACGACACCCTGATTAAAAGTCAGGTGCTCTACCAACTGAGCTAATGACTCGTAGGTGAAAGGAAAATGGAGGCTGATGGATTCGAACCACCGAACTCGAAGAGAGCAGATTTACAGTCTGCCGTGTTTAGCCACTTCACTAAGCCTCCGGATACGAGATACCCGTATTACCTAAGTAATACAACCATCTCAATGGCTTTGGACGGAATCGAACCGCCGACACGAGGATTTTCAGTCCTCTGCTCTACCGACTGAGCTACAAAGCCAAATGATTGTTATATAGCATGTCCTACATTAATTGTGATAAGAAATGGCGGAGCTGACGGGATTCGAACCCGCGGTCTCCTGCGTGACAGGCAGGCATGTTAGGCCACTACACCACAGCTCCATGCTACAAATCTTTACAAAAAATGGTGCCGTCGAGAGGACTTGAACCCCCAACCTACTGATTACAAGTCAGTTGCTCTACCAGTTGAGCTACAACGGCATAATGATGGTGGAGGCTGACGGGATCGAACCGCCGACCCTCTGCTTGTAAGGCAGATGCTCTCCCAGCTGAGCTAAGCCTCCATCTGGTGTTTGGTTTTATGGTAGCGGCAGAGGGGCTCGAACCCCCGACCTTACGGGTATGAACCGTACGCTCTAGCCAGCTGAGCTACGCCGCCACATAAAAGTGTATATATATTTGGAACTGGCGGAGAGAGAGGGATTCGAACCCTCGCACCACTTACGCAGTCTAACCCCTTAGCAGAGGGTCCCCTTATAGCCACTTGGGTATCTCTCCAAGATATATATACCATTCAGGAATAGTATTCCCTGAAAACTAGATACGAAACTTGCGTAAAGTAATACTCTTAGGAATTTTGGTTAAGCCCTCGACCGATTAGTATTCGTCAGCTGCATACGTTACCGCACTTCCA
>NZ_LYPC01000011.1 GCF_001700435.1 Paenibacillus pectinilyticus | reverse complement strand
AGATTTTGCAATCTCTTTATTTGAACGATTACTCGTTCGTGCTTACTCACTCGTTGTTCAGTTTTCAAAGATCAATTTCTTCCTTATTAATCCTTCGCCCCTCAAAGGCGACTTGATCAATATACCACATCGGCCTACTCAATTGCAAGAACTTTTTTAATTTCTTTCGTTCTTTCGTTCGACCGCCGAAGCGACAAGGAGTAATATAACAAATCCCAACTGGGATTGCAAGCATTTATTTACTCATAATGATAATTAAGTTATTAGGACAAATTAAAACCCTTACCTTTGCAGATAAGGGTTAGGTTAACTCTATTTTAAATATGACCAATAACATCTTGAATGAATAAGTTCCGTTCTACAGTTAAGTTTACGATCGATCCATTCACATTAACCCAAGGTCTTGTTGGATGAGAGCGATCGGAGAATATGATCTCACCAACACGGTTGTCACTTAATTTTACAAGCGTTCCATTACTTATTTGCGTCGCTTTATTCATAAAGACTTGGACCAGTGTAGGATCTACTTTGCCGAAAGATTCCGTCAGCAGCTGCTCCAATACCACATATGGCGATAGCGCAGCTTTGTAGTAGCGTTCACTTGTCATTGAATTATAAATATCAGCTATGGCTACAATTTTGGCATACATATGAATTTTATCAGACTTCACACCCAGCGGATAACCCGACCCATCTTCACGTTCATGATGCTGAATCGCGGTTAATTTTACACCTTCGTTAATGCCAGACATATTCTTAAGAATTTGATAGCCGATTAGTGTGTGTTGCTTGACCTCGTCCATTTCTTCGACACTTAATTGACTCTTCTTCTCTAGAAGTGCTCGGTCCACCTTGCTGGTGCCTATATCATGTAGTAATCCTGCTAAGGCAATTTGTACTAAATCCTTCTGTGGAAGACCAGCCCATCTAGCTAATGAATAAGAAGTTAAGCTGACTAAGATACTTTTGTGATAGATGTATTCATGAAGATTTCGATTTTTAGGAGCGAAGGTGAGTACTTTATAAGCATCGATATGGCGAATCAGCGCTTCGAGGCCTGTCCGAATTTCTAGAATAGGAAGCTGTTGTCCACCATTGGCAAGTAAGAAGACACGTTTGAGTAACTTGATCATTTTCTGATATTCCAAAAAGAAGGGATGAATGATCTCCGTTTCTTTGGTCTTTGGCTCTTCAGTGGCTTGCTCAACTTCATTGTTATTCTTAGATTCAATATTTACAGAGGAGATCAGAAAAGCTCTCAAAATTTCGAGTTCTCTTTCCTGAATGACTCTTCCTTTATGAAAAAGCGTATTTCCCATCTTCGTTGTTACGTTATCGCCTAATCTTTCACCATATTTTAACTGCGAAACAGCTACTGTCGGCACGCTTATTCACTCACCTTACTATTTCATATACTCCATATTGTAAAGTAAAAGGGATGGGTTTGTAAGCCCCCATCCCTACTTTTTATTCCTCGGCGTCCGCTGTTTCTTCCCAGTCGCCGTCTTCTTCGTTCTCGTTCTGTTCTTCGCTCTTCTGAACACGAGCTAGCGTTCCGACTTCATCGTCTTCACGTATATTAATTAGGCGAACACCTTGGGTGTTACGTCCCATGACTGAAATCCCGTCCATACTTGTACGAATGACTGTACCTGACGCCGAGATAATCATGAGATCCTCGTCCTCTTGCACTACTTTGAGGCCGACAATCGGACCATTCTTATCTGTGACATTCAAGGTTTTGATCCCTTTACCGCCACGCGACTGAATACGATACTCGGAAACAGGCGTACGCTTACCGAAGCCTTTGGATGTTACGATGAGTACGCTATTATCTTCATGAACGACGTCCATATCGATGACAGCATCCTCCTCATCCAAGTGTATACCTTTAACTCCCGTAGCCGATCTACCCATTGAACGTACATCGCTCTCTGGGAAGTGAATCGACATGCCTAACTTGGTTCCCATAATAATACCTTGGTTACCGTCCGTGAGCTTAACACCAATCAGATCATCATCTTCACGTAGATTGATGGCGATTAATCCACCTTTACGGATGTTCGAGTAATCATCGATTGGCGTTTTCTTCACAACCCCTTGTTTCGTTGCAAAGAACAGGTATTGCTCGGTTTCAAAGCTTTCGACAGGAATAACCGCATTAACGGTTTCCCCTTGTTCGATTTGAATCAGGTTGATAATTGGTGTTCCACGAGCCGTACGGCTTAAATCTGGAATCTCGTAAGCTTTCAACCGATACACTTTACCTTTGTTAGTAAAGAACATCAGATAATGGTGCGTATTCGTCACGAACAAATGTTCGACGAAATCATTATCTTTGGTATCCATACCGACGACACCACGTCCACCACGCTTCTGGTTCCGATAAGTCGTAACCGGCAAGCGCTTAATGTAACCCGTGTGTGTAATCGTAATGACGACGTCTTCACGAGGAATTAAGTCTTCATCTTCAATACTTTCTTCACCAACTGTAATCTCAGAACGTCGTTCGTCACCGAACTTCTCTTTGATTTCATTGAGTTCTTCACTGATGATTGCCAAAACTAGCTGCTCGTCAGCAAGAATCGCTTTAAGTTCGGCAATTTTCTTCATGAGCTCTGCGTACTCAGCTTCAATCTTCTCACGTTCCAACCCTGTTAAACGTTGTAAACGCATATCAAGAATGGCTTGCGCTTGATCTAGACTCAAACTAAATGTCGTCATGAGTCCTTCTCTTGCTTCATCGGTCGTACGTGATGCGCGAATTAAAGCGATAACTTGATCTAGGTGATCAAGGGCAATACGTAGACCTTCTAAGATATGTGCTCTTGCTTCTGCTTTGCGTAAATCAAATTCCGTTCTGCGACGAATAACTTCTTGCTGATGTTTGAGGTAGTAATAGAGCATCTCACGGAGATTCAATACTCTTGGTTCTCCGTTAACAAGAGCGAGCATAATAATACCGAAATTGGATTGCATTGCTGTTTGTTTGAACAAGTTGTTCAGAACAACGTTCGGATTAACATCGCGACGTAGCTCAATAACAACACGCATCCCGTTACGATCTGACTCATCTCGAAGATCGGTGATGCCATCGATTTTCTTCTCACGTACCAACTCAGCAATCTTCTCTACTAGTCTTGCTTTATTTACTTGATAAGGCAGTTCATTCACAATGATTCTAGCCTTATTATTGTTTTCTTCAATGACCGTTCTTGCTCGCATGGTCACAGAACCTCTACCTGTGGAGTAGGCTTGTCTAATTCCTTCGCGTCCAAGAATGAAACCGGCCGTCGGGAAATCAGGTCCTTTGATGACTTGCATCAATTCCATAGGTGTAACATCCGGATTCTGGATCATCATCTGGATGCCCTCAATAACCTCTCTCAGGTTATGCGGGGGAATGTTTGTTGCCATACCGACCGCAATCCCTGAACTTCCGTTAACGAGCAAGTTCGGGAAACGAGAAGGGAGAACAACAGGTTCTTGTTCTTCCCCATCGTAGTTGGGCGCATAATCGATTGTTTCTCTATTAATATCACGAAGAAGCTCCATGGCAATCTTCGACAGACGTGCTTCGGTATAACGCATAGCTGCGGCCATATCACCATCAATGGATCCAAAGTTACCATGACCATCGACAAGCATATAACGTAATGAAAAATCTTGAGCCATCCGAACCATCGTTTCGTACACAGCGGTGTCACCATGCGGGTGATACTTACCGATAACTTCGCCAACGATTCTCGCTGATTTCTTATGTGGCTTATCTGGAGACATACCCAGTTCAGACATCGCAAACAAGATACGACGATGAACCGGCTTCAGACCGTCTCTAACATCTGGCAGTGCGCGACTGACAATGATACTCATCGCATAGTCTAAGAAGGATGTACGCATTTCGGTCGAAATGTCAATTTCTTTGACTTGCGAATGTAATTCTTCGCTCATGAATGTTCCTCCTGAAAGCTTACATCGTTTGCAACGTCTCGAACGACGTTAGATATCTAAATTTTTCACATACTTCGCATGTTCCTCAATGAAGTCACGTCTAGGCTCAACATTATCGCCCATCAATGAATCAAAGAGGGTATCTGCTTCTATCGCATCTGCAATCGTAACCTGCAGGAAGGTACGGCTTTCCGGATCCATGGTTGTTTCCCATAGTTGCTCCGGATTCATTTCACCAAGTCCTTTATAACGTTGGACATTGACTTTCACGCCTTCGCCAAACTCTTGCATAATGGCTTCACGCTGCTTCTCGTTATAGGCATAACGAACTGTTTTATTCCGTTCAAGTTTAAAAAGCGGCGGCTGCGCGATATACACATAACCGCTCTCGATAAGCTTTTTCATGTAGCGGTAGAAGAAAGTTAGCAATAACGTACGAATGTGAGCACCATCGACGTCGGCATCCGTCATAATAATGATTTTGTGATAACGCGCTTTCGCAATATCAAAATCATCACTAATCCCAGTGCCGAAAGCCGTAATCATCGCGCGAATTTCCGTATTGGATAAAATACGATCCAAACGCGCTTTCTCAACATTCAAAATTTTACCACGCAGAGGCAGAATAGCTTGGAAGTGACGGTCACGACCTTGCTTCGCTGATCCCCCTGCAGAGTCACCTTCTACGATGTAAATCTCGCTGATGGAAGCATCTTTCGAAGAGCAGTCTGCTAATTTACCTGGCAGAGCACTGACTTCTAGCGCACTTTTCCGGCGAGTCAATTCACGCGCTTTACGTGCTGCTTCTCTAGCTCTAGCTGCTTGAATACCTTTTTCGAGAATTTTCCGGGCTACAGCCGGATTTTCCTCTAAGAATTCTTGCAGTTTCTCTGCGAAAAGAGATTCAACAATACCACGGACTTCGCTATTGCCTAGTTTAGTCTTGGTTTGGCCCTCAAATTGAGGCTCAGGAATTTTCACGGATATAATCGCTGCAAGACCCTCGCGCACATCATCTCCAGAAAGATTGGAATCACTTTCTTTGATGGAATTATTTTTACGAGCATAGTCATTTAGAATTCGAGTCAATGCACTCTTAAACCCTGATTCGTGTGTTCCGCCCTCATGGGTATTGATATTGTTAGCAAATGAGTAAATGTTCTCCGTATAACTATCGTTGTACTGGAGAGCAATCTCAATCGAAATATTATCCTTAGCACCCTCAACGTAGATAGGAAGCTCATTCACAACTTCACGATTGCGATTTAAATGCTGAACAAAGGATATAATTCCGCCCTCATACATATGAGTCGCGACAGTATCCGTACGCTCATCGATTAAGTTAATCTCGATGCCTTTGTTCAAGAAAGCAAGCTCTCGGATTCTGGATTGCAGCGTGTCGAAATCATATTCCGTTGTTTCTTTGAAAATCTCTGGATCCGGCTGGAACGTAACTGTCGTACCTGTTTCTTCCGTTTCTCCGACGATTTTAACGTCGTACTGAGGCACACCGCGGCGATATTCTTGTTGATGAATTTGACCTTTATTCTTTACTCGCACAGTTAAGTGCTCAGACAGCGCATTAACGACAGAAATACCTACTCCGTGCAGACCACCGGATACTTTGTAACCGGAATCCTCGCCACCGAATTTACCGCCAGCATGAAGCACGGTAAGAACAACTTCAAGTGTCGGTCTTTTCAGTTTGGCATTCTCACCAACAGGAATCCCACGTCCGTTATCGATAACGGAAATGCTATTATTTTTATGAACAATCACATCGATCTTTGTACAAAAACCAGCCAGGGCTTCATCGATACTGTTATCTACAGCTTCCCAAACGAGATGGTGAAGTCCTCGGGCACTGGTTGAACCAATATACATACCCGGTCTTTTGCGAACGGCTTCTAAACCTTCCAGAACCTGAATCTGACTGTCATCGTACGCATTTTGATTCACAGACATGCTACTCTTCACCTGCTTTTTTATATTAGAAGAAGTTAATTCGTCAATAACTGATTGGCTCTTTTCTTAAGCGTTGTTGAGGAAATAGGGGAATAATACACTTTACTTTTCGTTACGACCAGTGATTTACAGTCTTCTTCGCCGATTTGTTCGGTTTTCTTATCTTTCACTGCTTGTTGGATAAACTGCTTCGATATTTTGGATGACTTCTCTATCGAGATATCAAATATAGCAATCAACTCGGAGGCTCTAATGATTTTCTCTCCGCCCAAATGAATAAACATGCTCCTCAGCTCCTGCCGCTTACATTTCCTTTCAAAACATGAAACACGGAAGCATGATCCAGTTGATCCAAATGAACACTTTCTAGACCTGTCGTCGTAATAAATGTTTGGACTTTCTGCTGAAACGTGCGAATTAACTGTGTCTGTCTATATTCATCCAACTCCGATAAGACGTCATCAAGCAATAACAAAGGATATTCGCCCACTTCTTCGTGAATGAGTTCAATCTCTGCAAGCTTAAGTGATAGCGCGGTTGTACGCTGCTGTCCTTGAGAGCCGTACGTTTGGACTTCCTTATCGTTTATGTAAAACAGAAGATCATCACGATGAGGTCCCACTAACGTAACGCCTCTTCGGAATTCCTGATCCTTTACCAAAGATAACTTTATCATAAATTGGTTTAATAAAACAGATTCATCTTCAAATGGCTCCATGTCAAAAGAAGGTGAGTAACGAATAACTAGCGCTTCGCTGTCGTTGGTTATCCCTCTATGAATGTTTTCCGCCCATTTTTGCAGCTTCTTTATAAAGTTTTGACGCTTTTTCATAATTTTAACACCATACTGCGCTAATTGTTCATTCCAGATGTCCAACATGGCGTCAGGTGTGCTTTTTCCGGGGAAATTCTGCTTTAAATAATTATTTCGCTGCACCAAAATTTTCTGATATTGCGACAGGTCATGGAGATAAGAGGGTTGTACTTGGCCAATTTCCATATCCAGAAACCGGCGCCTGATACCTGGTGTTCCTTTGACGATCTCTAGATCCTCCGGCGCAAACATCACGACATTCAGAGCACCAATAAAATTACTTAGTTTTTTTTGCTCGAGACCATTAATCTTCGCTTTTTTCCCCTTTGATGTGATGGAGAGGTCCAGTTTACAGTTCCCGTACATTTTCTGAACCTCTGCATGCAGCAGGGTTTGCTCACCATTCCAGCCGATCAACTCTTTATCTTGATGTGTCCGATGTGATTTGGTCATGGCTAACACGTAAATGGATTCCAATAAATTGGTTTTGCCTTGCGCATTGGGCCCAAGAAAAATATTCACGTTGTTATTGGTCGTTAACTCGATGTGTTCGTAATTTCTATAATGACTGAGTACGAGTTTATTGAGAAACATGGCCGATCATCCTCCTGGGTATTCCGATCAGGAGCTAATGACCTCGAATTGTCCGAAACCTTCCACCTTTACAATATCCTGCGGCACAAGTTTCCGTCCTCTACGATTTTCAGCTTGCCCGTTTACTTCGATTTTGGTTTCCACAACGAAAAATTTAGCTTGTCCACCTGTGGATATGCAGTCCGATAACTTCAGGAACTGTCCAAGCGTAATGTATGCAGTGTTGATAACTATTTGTTTCATGTAATCGCACTCCTTAATTCGTTGTTCGATAAGGCAAGATCAGCTGAAGTATATTTGTGGAATCTTGTGGTTTCATGATGATTGGCTGCATAGCCCCTGTAAACCCAATTTGAATAAACTCCGAATCCAGTACTTTCAGGGCATCCAACATATATTTGGAGTTAAACGAAATCTTAAGTAAATCACCAACAATATGCTGCAGGGCAATTTGTTCCGTTACTTTTCCTAGCTCCGACGAGCTGGATGAGATTTCGATTGTTTTGTCTTCCAACATCATCATTTTTACGATATTCGTTTTATCTTCCTTGGATAGAAGGTAGGCACGATCGATCGCTTCTGCCAATTCTTTGGTCGGAACGACCATTTCCGTTTGGAAGGATTGCGGTATGAGCTTCGATGTATCCGGGTAAGTACCGTCCAAAATACGTGAATAAAATAAAATCGATTGAATTTTGAATAAAACTTGGTTGTCCGCAATAACTATATCTATAAGGGTATTTTGATCTGGCAAAATTTTACTTAATTCATTCAAAGTACGTCCTGAAATGACGATATTCGGCAGGTTTTGTGCTAGATCATTATCGACAGTTACTTCTCTGCTGGCCAAGCGATGACGATCGCAAGCGATAAATTTTAACTTATCACCAGTAATGTTCCAAAGAACACCTGTCAGAATAGGCGTCGATTCATTTGTAGAAACCGCATACGACGTTTGTTTAATCATCGTTTTAAGCAAATCACTAGGTAAACGAAGCATTTTGCTTTCTTCGATTTCTGGTAATAGCGGATACTCGTCTGGATCTAATCCCATAATTTGAATTTCAGAGGAACCTGAACGAATGATCGTTTGGAAGTTAGCTCGAACTTCAATTTCAATAAGTTGAGCTGGCAGCTTACGAATGATTTCAACGAAAAATTTAGCTGGAAGTACAACACTGCCGGCTTGGATAAGTTCAATAATTTTGATAGTGCTGTTTTCACTAGCTGTGAAACTTTGAATGGAGATGTCTGTATCACTGGCAGTTAAGGTTACACCGCTTAATGTTGCATCTATTTTGATCCCAGTAAGAATGGGTATCGTTGTTCGTGAGGATATGGCCTTGGAAACGTGACCAATGGATTCGATTAAATGGTCTTTTAGGATGGTTAATTTCATGACTTCACTCCTGCAGTTCTTTTTTGAGGGTGCGTTAGCATAATCATTATATAATAACATTCTTTATTAGTAATAGCAGTAGGGGCTCTGGATATGTGGATATGTGGATGAATCCTAGACAGAGCAAGCCTATCCACATGTTAATAGTTTGTGTATAGGCTTATTGAAAATGAGATGTTATTAAGAGGGGTTTTTGATACGTTCCGTTAAGTTATGGACAATCTTATAAAGTTCCTGATCGACTTTCAGCTGCTGCACGATTTTCTCATGAGCATGGATGACTGTTGTATGATCACGACCTCCAAAATTATCTCCGATTTTCGGCAAAGAGAAGTCTGTGAGCTCCCGTGCTAAGTACATCGCTACTTGCCGAGGAAATGCCACGGCTTTCGTACGTTTACGCGCTTTGAAATCCTCAAGCTTTAACCCATAGAATTCTCCAACCCGCTGTTGAATATCCTGTATGGTAATGACCCGTGGCCGATTGGACGGAATAATGTCCTTCAGAGCTTCGGCCGTCAGATGAACGCTAATATCCTGATTAATGAGAGACGAGTAGGCGACAACGCGGATTAACGCACCCTCCAGCTCTCGGATATTCGTATCGATCTGATTCGCGATATAAATCATAGCTTCATTTGGGATTTCTAGATTCTCAGCTTTCGCTTTTTTGCGTAAAATCGCAATGCGTGTTTCAAGGTCTGGCGGCTGAATATCGGTAATTAAGCCCCATTCAAACCTGGAACGCAGCCGATCCTCAAGCGTTGGAATTTCTTTTGGCGGGCGGTCACTGGAAATAATAATTTGTTTACCTTCTTCATGCAGCGCATTGAATGTGTGGAAGAACTCTTCCTGTGTTCCTTCTTTCCCTGCAAGGAACTGAATATCATCGATAAGCAGCACATCAATTGTACGATATTTATTGCGGAAGCCTTCGCCGCGGTTATCCCGGACGGCATTAATGAATTCATTCGTAAACTTTTCGGAGGATATATATAGAACCCGTGAACCTGGGTTATGTTCGAGTACATAATGTCCGATCGCATGCATGAGATGTGTTTTGCCTAACCCTACACCTCCATATAGGAAGAGTGGATTATAAGCTTTTGCCGGTGCTTCAGCTACAGCCAAGGAGGCTGCATGTGCAAAGCGGTTACCTGATCCGATAACGAAGGTATCAAATGTATACCTAGCGTTCATCATACTTGTAAAGTTTTCTTCGCCGGATACAATAGCCGGTCCTTTGGGTGGAATGACAACGGGTTGAGTCGATGTCATCGCTTGTGCTTTCTGTTCATCTGTTTCGATAATAAATTTGACGGATACGTGCTTGCCCGTAAAATCATAGATCGTGCCTTCAATGAGCTTCGTATATCTACTTTCTAGCCACTCCTGCGCAAAATTGTTAGGCGCGCAAATAATAACTGTAGAATCGTTGAATACAGTGGCCTTCGTTGATTTGAGCCAGGTGTCAAAGCTAGGCTTACTGAGCTTCGTCTGAATTATCGTTAAAATTTGTTGCCAAAGGTCCGTAGAATGGCCTTCCACAGTACTTCACTCCTTTTGAATCAAACATGTGGCATAGGCCAGTAGTAACAGTGTTGCTGATTTATATAGTTAAAACGTGAAACGAAATACTCACGTCGGAATCTAGAATAGGATTTCAGTTAGCATATAGTGTGCCCAAATTATGTCTAAACGAATCTGCATGATGGCGAGGTCAAAAAAGGATGACTTTTGTCGGTTTTATCCACACAGTTAAGGATCCGCAGAAATGACTTATTCGTGTAGAGGGAGTTTGTGCACATTGTTATCCACAGGATGTTGATAAGTCGGAGGATTAGTGGCGTATATCCACAGCAGAAACATTACTATCTTAACAAAAGATACCTTGTTAATCAACGGATTGTTTCGCATTATCCACAATTACAACAAGTTGTGGGTAGAAATTGTTCACAACACAAGATATTGTTGATATTCTGTTGATTTTCGACAAAATTTGTTCTTTCTCGGCAAAAGTTTATGCACAGCTTGTTCTTTTGACCATCCGCAGCGAAATGTTGCTTCCTTTTACTGCACACTTGGGTAGGTTGACTTTCTTCTGCGAAAATGATTTAATGAGTAGTAGAAATTTTGTAGGATGGATATCCTCAGCCAGGTAGGGAGGTGCTATAGATGGGTCCAACATTTAACCCGAATACGAGAAAGCGTAAGAAGAACCATGGTTTCCGTAAAAGAATGAGCACGAAGAACGGTCGTAAAGTTCTACAAGCTCGCCGTCTTAAAGGAAGAAAAGTTCTTAGCGCGTAAGAAAAGGCTCCGAAAGGGGCTTTTTTTTTTGCATTTTACTTCACGGTTTACAATGAACTGGTTTTGTTAAAACTAGATAAGATATGTAGTGTTCTTTCTATAAGATGATGAATGTGATCTGTTTGGAGTGTACATGGCCTGTGGAGAAACAATATCGGTTAGCAAAAAGAGAAGATTTCAGCAAGGTATATCGCTATGGCAAATCCATGGCCAATCAGCAATTCGTACTGTATTATTTGCCGCAGCCTAAAGCCGAGCAGTTTCGTTTCGGTGTATCTGTTTCCAAAAAGATCGGCAATGCCGTAGTACGGAATCGGTTGAGACGGATGATGAAAGAGATCATTCGATTGAAAAAAGAAAATATGACACCCCAATATGACTACATTTTGTTAGCCAGGAAACCAGTCGTTGAGATGGCGTACGCGGATATGGAGAAGAGTATCTGGCATGTGATCCGGAAGGCTTCTTTATATAAAAAAAATGACTTCACAAAAAAGTAACGCATTATTTCCTTGCGGGCTTAAGATGTGTTATAGTTTATGTTGGAAAAGACATTTAGGAGGATCTCATTTTGACTCGTCGAATTTATATGCTAATAGCACTGTCTTCGGTGATTTTACTTCTCTCGGGATGTAGCACTTCACACGCGACAGCAGCACCAATTGATCCGAAAACAGCTGGTTTTTTCGTTAAATATTTTGTGTACCCGCTTTCCCAAACGCTGGATTGGTTCGCTGATCACCTCTGGGGTCAATATGGTTTATCGATCTTAGTTGTAACCTTGATTATTCGTTTGATCATTTTGCCGCTTACCCTTAAGCAATACAAGAGCTCCAAACGGATGCAAGATTTGCAGCCTGAGATGAAAAAGCTTAAAGAGAAGTATAAAGATGATGCGAAAAAGCAACAGGAAGAAACCATGAAGCTGTTTCAACAAAACGGTGTTAACCCGTTAGCTGGTTGTTTCCCTATCATCGTTCAAATGCCAATTCTTATTGCGCTGTATCAGGCTATTATGCGTAACCAAGAAATTCATGAGCATACGTTCCTTTGGCTGAATCTTGGTAAGCCGGATCATTTGTATATCCTACCTTTGATTGCTGCAACGACTACGTTCGTTCAACAAATGTTTATGTCTTCCCAAATGAATCAACAAATGAAAAGCTTAATGTACATATTCCCGGTCATGATTTTCGTTATGTCCATGAATTTTGCAGCTGCTCTTCCGTTATACTGGATTTACGGTAACATTTTCACTATTGTTCAGTCTTATTTCATCTATGGTGCTCCTGGTTCACAAAAAAAGCCTGGACCTCAAAATAATAAGGGTGGCCTGTCTAAATGAAGAAAATCGTGGTGACTGGAAAGACAATTGAGCTAGCGGTGCAATCCGGTTTAGCTCAATGGCAAGTTTCGGAAGATCGTGTACACATTCATATTTTGGAACAGCCCTCCAAAGGGTTGTTCGGGTTTATTGGATCCAGAGTTGCTAAGGTTGAGCTCGAATTGATACCAGATCCACTTGAGGAGGCAACTGCCTTCTTACAAGATATGTTCGAAGCGATGCAAATTTCCATCACCATAGATACACATAAAGATCGTGAAGGCTATATCTTAAACATGAGTGGCTCGGAATTAGGAATTCTGATTGGCAAAAGAGGACAAACGCTCGATGCCCTGCAGTATTTAGTGAATATTGTCGGAAATCGGTATGCGAATTCTCACTTCCGTATTATTTTAGATGCGGAGAATTTCCGCGATCGACGGAAGAAAACGCTGGAAGAACTAGCTTTGCGGCTGGCTAACCGTGTAATCAAGTCGAAGAAGGAAGTTATTCTTGAGCCAATGAATTCCCAAGAACGTAAGATCATCCATGCGGAATTACAGGGTCATCCTGTTATCAAAACATACAGTAAAGGTGAAGAGCCGAATCGTCGGGTCGTCATCGCTGTTAAATAACTCAGATCGCAATGACTTGGTTATATGTCATTGCTTTTTCTTTAAGATGAGGTAAATTCGAGGTGCAAAAATTATGTTAAATGATACGATTGCTGCTATTTCTACACCGCTCGGTGAGGGTGGGATAGCGGTTATTCGTGTGAGCGGCGAAGAATCTGTTCCTCACGTGGAACGCATTTTCCGCTCAAAAACGAAATTATCTGATGCTGCTACGCATACGGTACATTACGGATTCATTATAGAACCTGCTTCTGCCGAAAAGGTAGAGGAGGTTCTCGTTACGTTAATGAAAGCTCCGCGTTCTTTCACGACAGAAGATGTCGTTGAAATTAGCTGTCATGGGGGCATTGTCTCCGTGAAGAAGGTTCTTGATTTGCTCTTATCGCAAGGGGTTCGCTTAGCGGAACCAGGAGAGTTTACGAAACGAGCATTTTTGAATGGTCGTATTGATTTAACACAAGCGGAAGCTGTCATTGACTTGATTCGAGCGAAATCGGATCGTGCCTTTAAAGTTGCGCTTAAGCAAGTGGAAGGCAATTTATCCAAGCAGATTAAGCATTTGCGATATGTCTTGGTTGAATTGATGGCACATGTGGAGGTTAATATTGATTATCCCGAGCATGATGTGGAAGAAATGACGAATGCTTTCATCAAGACGAAGTGCGACACGGTCATGTTAGAAATTGATCGTTTATTGGTGACCGCGGAGCAAGGGAAAATCTTGCGAGAAGGCATCGAGACGGCCATTGTAGGTAAACCTAATGTTGGTAAGTCATCGCTTTTGAATGAATTAGCGCAGGAAAATAGGGCTATTGTGACCGATATACCAGGAACAACACGTGATGTGATCGAAGAGTTCGTGAATATTGGCGGGATTCCATTGAAGTTGCTAGATACGGCAGGGATTCGGGAGACCTCAGATATTGTGGAACAAATCGGGGTGGAACGTTCAAAGACTGCGTTAGTAGAGGCGGATCTCATTTTACTGGTGTTGAATAGTAATGATGAGCTGCAGGTAGATGAAATTGCCTTAATGAAGCAGTTGGCCGATAAGCAAACTATCGTGATTTTGAATAAGATTGATTTGGAACGTAAGTTGAATGTCGAACAAGTCCTCAGTTATTTCCCACAGGAACGTATTGTGGAGTTATCGCTGATTGAGAATAAAGGGATTGAAGATTTAGAGAAAGCGATCGCTGCGATTTTCTTTGAAGGAAAGCTCGAGTCGAGCGATTTGACCTATGTGAGCAACGTTCGTCATATTTCATTGTTGAAACAGGCGAAGCGATCTTTGCAGGATGCATTAGAGGCAAATGAGCAGTACGTGCCGATTGATATGATACAAATTGATATTCGAGCTGCATGGGAGCAGCTAGGAGAGATTATCGGTGATTCTGTAGGAGAATCGTTAATCGATCAAATTTTTACACAATTCTGCTTAGGAAAATGAAAATCGACAGCATTTGCGTTTTCATAAAAGAGGGAGGGACGTTTCTATGGGATATCACGCGGGAGAATATGACGTTATCGTCATCGGCGCCGGCCATGCTGGCTGCGAAGCTGCGCTAGCTTCAGCTCGTATGGGTTGTAATACGTTACTATTAACGATCAATTTGGACATGGTTGCTTTCATGCCTTGTAACCCATCCATCGGTGGGCCTGCTAAAGGACACGTTGTTCGTGAAATCGACGCGCTCGGTGGCGAGATGGGTCGCAATATTGATAAGACATATATTCAACTTCGTATGTTGAATACGGGCAAGGGACCAGCTGTTCACGCACTCCGTGCACAAGCGGATAAATTCTCTTACCAACATAAAATGAAAGAAACGATTGAAGCGACTCCAAACTTGACGTTACGTCAAGGTATGGCTGAGGAGCTTATTGTTGAAGACGGCATTTGTAAAGGTCTCATTATGAAGACTGGTGCCGAGTACTACGCTAAATCTGTTGTTTTGACAACAGGCACGTACTTACGTGGGAAAGTGATTATGGGCGAACTGATGTACGAGAGTGGACCTAACAATCAGCAGCCTTCTGTTAAATTATCCGAATCCTTGCGTAAGCTTGGCTTCGATCTTGTTCGTTTCAAAACAGGTACGCCGCCGCGCGTACATGGAGATACGATTGATTTTAGCAAAACAGAAATTCAACCTGGTGATGATCAACCAAAGTTTTTCTCATTTGAAACAAAATACGGCTCTAATCATAATGTACAGTTACCTTGTTGGTTAACGTACACGTCTGCGAATACTCACCAGATTATTAATGATAATCTTCACCGCGCTCCAATGTTCTCTGGTGCCATTGAGGGGACTGGACCCAGATATTGTCCATCTATTGAGGATAAAATTGTTCGTTTTGCTGATAAGGCAAAGCATCAAATTTTCCTTGAGCCAGAAGGTCATAGTACTTCCGAGTATTATGTACAAGGTCTTTCTACGAGTATGCCGGAAGAGGTACAGTTGGAAATTTTGCGTTCCATTCCTGGTCTAGAGAAAGTAGAAATGATGCGTACTGGGTATGCGATCGAGTATGATGCGGTTGTGCCTACGCAATTAAAACCTTCGTTGGAAACGAAGCTAGTTAGCGGTTTGTTTACTGCTGGGCAAATTAACGGAACCTCCGGTTATGAAGAGGCTGCTGGCCAAGGTGTAATGGCAGGGATTAATGCTGCGCGTAAAGTGCAAGAGAAGGAAGCTATTGTATTAGATCGGTCGGAAGGCTATATCGGCGTTCTCATTGATGATCTAGTTACGAAAGGGACGAGTGAGCCTTACCGTTTGCTTACTTCACGAGCTGAATATCGTTTGTTGCTGCGTCACGACAATGCAGATTTACGTTTGACGCCGATTGGTCATGAAATCGGATTGATTTCCGATGAGCGTTATGAACGTTTTTTAAATAAAAAATCATTAGTTGAGCAAGAGATCGAACGGTTGTCTACGGTTAAGGTAAAACCAGAGCCGCATGTGCAAGAATTGCTTCAAAGTTTAGAAAGTGTGCAATTAACGAATTCGGTGCCTGCTATCTCATTGTTACGCCGCCCAGAGATTGAATATAAGCATATTGAGCAAATGACCATGTCTCCTTTCGAACTGGATGAGGATATGAAGGAGCAAGTTGGGATTCAAGTTAAGTATGCTGGCTATATTGAAAAGCAAAGTAATCAAGTTGATCGTTTGCGCAAAATGGAGAAGAAGAAAATTCCGGATGATATTGTGTATAGCGAGGTTCATGGTATTGCGACGGAGGCTAAGCAAAAGCTTGCAAAAATTCGTCCGATTTCGATTGGTCAAGCGTCACGTATTAGCGGAGTCACACCGTCGGACATTTCGATATTACTTGTGTATTTGGAACACTACAACAGAGTTATTGCGGCTAGAGGTTAACATATGGATGCGATACAGCAGCAATTCACAGAGTTATTAGCGAAAGAGAATATTTCATTATCCGCGCAACAGTTGGATCAGTTTGAACAGTATTACAAGACGCTCGTTGAGTGGAATGAGAAAATGAACTTAACGGGCATTACGGAGAGAGATCAGGTTTATCTCAAGCATTTCTATGATTCTCTTTCCGTAGCTTTTAATTTTGATTTTGAAAAGATAAGTACCCTTGCTGATATTGGTTCAGGTGCTGGATTTCCGAGCATTCCGCTTAAAATAGCTTTTCCTCATCTGCAGGTAACAATTGTAGATTCATTGAATAAGCGGATTTTATTCCTGAAAGAAATTGTTTCGCAACTAGGATTAACTAATATGGATTGCGTTCACGGTAGAGCAGAGGATATTGCTAGATTACCTAAGTATCGTGATCATTTCGATCTTGTTACAGCTAGAGCTGTTGCAAAGTTACAGGTTTTGAATGAATTCTGTCTCCCTTTTGCTAAAAATGGTGGCACGTTCATTGCAATGAAAGGTTCAGAGATTGATGATGAAATCAATGACTCTTCTTACAGTTTAGTAGAGTTAAGAGGCAAGGTAATCAAGGTCAACAGGATGTTGTTACCCATTGAAGAATCCATCAGACATTTTGTAGAGATTCGGAAAACAGCTCAGACTCCAACTAAATATCCGCGTAAAGCAGGCTTGCCTTTGAAGGAGCCGCTGACCAAATAAACCAAATGTTTCACGTGAAACATTTGGTTGCTTTTCCAATGAGGAGAAGGATTTTAGCCTTCTGTGGAGAATTAATATAGTAAGGTAAATGATTGTTGTAGGACGGCTTGATTTTAGATTTTGCTTGTGATTTAACGACAGATATTGCGATTTGATAGATTAGATTTACTAGCGTTATGCAGCTAGAATTACATCGTCTCGGAATGGCGAAGAGATCTTTTCACCTTGTGTAGGACGAACAGCTCGTCTATCTATGATTGTACGGATCGCTTAAACTACGGGAAGAGTTGGTGGTAAGTTTTCCTATGAAAGAACAAATATCGAAGCTATTTGGCCTTGCAGATCGTTCAACGACGGATGAGGTCAAAAACATACCCGTAAATAGTATTATTCCAAGTCCCTATCAGCCGAGAACGTTATTCGACGATGATCGCATTGATGAACTATGCCAAACCATTCGTACACATGGTATCATTCAGCCTATCGTGGTTCGGGTCAAAAATAATACCTTTGAGTTAATCGCTGGTGAACGTCGTTTACGAGCTGTGAAAAAGCTTGGTATGGATACGATTCCAGCTATTGTGCGTGACTTCAATGATTCGCAGGCTGCATCGATTGCTCTTATTGAGAATTTGCAACGTGAAGGCCTTACCGCAATCGAAGAGGCCGCTGCGTATCATCAATTAATTGAAATGCATGATTTGACGCAGGAGAGCTTAGCTCAGCGCTTGGGTAAGAGTCAGTCCACGATTGCTAATAAAATTCGATTGCTACAATTGAGTGAGCCTGTCAAAATGGCTTTGATGGAGCGGAAAATCACAGAACGTCACGCTAGAGCACTTCTTAGCTTAGATCAAGAAGAGCAGCAGGTTAAGCTTCTTGAGGAAATTATCACGAAAGAATTGAATGTGAAACAGACCGAAATGAGAATCAGTTTCTTGAAGGAAGCTGCAAAGATCAAGAAATCGCGTCGTGTTTCCTTTACGAAAGATGTTAGGCTTGCGTTGAATACCATTCGACAATCGGTTGAGATGGTAACAAGTTCAGGTTTGAACATTAATACATCCGAGCAGGATCATGAAGATCATTATGAAATCATAATTAAAATTCCTAAACGATAATATAGGTATTTTGCTACCCTAAAACGGCGCAAGCCGTTTTTTTGCATCTTATGGCACGAAACTATCAAATATTCATAAGGTAACTCCATGCTAGATATGGTAAGATAGAACTACTGCTTGATAAATAGCATTTTGGAACATAAGCGATAGAGGTGAAATGGTTTTGTCTAAAATTATTGCAATAACGAATCAGAAGGGTGGCGTCGGTAAGACGACGACTTCTGTGAATCTAGGCGCTTCATTAGCTTCGCTTGGTAAAAGAGTTCTTCTTGTCGATATTGATCCACAAGGTAACACGACAAGCGGAATCGGTATCAATAAAGCTGATGTTACAAATTGCATCTATGATGTCTTGATTAATGATGTTCATCCGAAAGACGCAACCGTAGATACGAACGTCCCTAATCTAAAAATTGTACCTGCTACGATTCAACTTGCTGGTGCTGAAATTGAGTTGGTTCCTACCATTTCAAGAGAAGTTAGATTGAAGAAGTCCCTTCAACTAGTTAAACACTTATATGATTATATTTTGATAGATTGCCCTCCGTCACTTGGCCTACTAACGATTAATTCTCTAACTGCTGCTGATTCCGTCATCATTCCGATTCAATGTGAATACTACGCATTAGAAGGATTAAGTCAACTTCTAAATACCGTACGTCTAGTTCAAAAACATTTAAATACAGGCCTTCAAATTGAAGGGGTACTATTGACGATGTTTGATGCGAGAACGAACCTGGGTATCCAAGTTATTGAAGAAGTGAAGAAGTACTTCCAAACGAAGGTATATCAAACAATTATTCCTCGTAATGTACGTCTTAGCGAAGCACCGAGTCATGGCCAATCTATTATTACGTATGATCCTAGATCAAAGGGCGCGGAAGTGTATTTAGAACTTGCTAAGGAAGTGATCTCAGTATGACCAAAGGCCTTTCTAAAGGTTTAGGTAAAGGATTAGACGCGTTAATTACATCCTTGCATATTGATGATAGTGATAAGGTTATTCAAATCCCTCTTGCGCAATTGAGAGCGAATCCATATCAGCCTAGAAAGCATTTTAATGAAGATAGCATTAAAGAACTTTCCGAATCGATTAAAGAGCACGGTGTTATTCAACCGATTATTGTTCGTAAGGTTCTAAAAGGGTACGAAATCATTGCTGGGGAACGTCGTTTCCGTGCATCCCAAGTAGCAGGGACGCCAACGATTCCAGCGGTTGAACGAATTCTTTCTGATCAGCAGGTTATGGAAATTGCTTTAATTGAGAACGTGCAACGGGAAGATTTGAATGCATTGGAAATCGCTTTTGCATACCAAGGGATCATTGATCAGTTCTCTTTAACTCAAGAAGAGCTTTCAGCTAAGGTAGGAAAAAGCAGATCTCACATTGCGAACTTCCTCAGACTGCTTTCACTACCAGAATCAATTAAACAATATGTTTCACGTGGAACATTATCAATGGGACACGCAAGAGCTATTGTTGGTGTGAAGGATGATAAAATCAAGAAAGAACTCGCTGAATCAACGATCTCTAAACAATGGAGTGTTAGGGAACTAGAAGAAGCGATTAAGATGCTTGAAGAACCACCTGGCCCTGAGAAGGAAAAGGTAAAGCAAAAAGAGAAAAATAAAGACCCTTACATTAATCAAGCAGAAGAGCAACTACGAGACATTTATCGAACTTCTGTGAAAATTAAACATCAGCAAGACAAAGGGAAGATCGAGCTGCTCTACTACTCGAAGGACGATCTCAACCGATTACTAGAGTTGTTGCAAGGTAAAATCTCTTAAAAATTGCTAGCATACCTATGTTTTTCTTTCGAGCAGAAAGAACAAACTAAGGTATGCTATATTTATGAACAGACCTAGAAAAATAAACTATCGCTTGTCGAAATCGTCTAATTTATTGGATGGAGAAAACCTCTTCTATACGTGGCTGATATTTTGGAATTCGTGGTAGAGGTTTTATGATTATACGCGTTTGCGATTTTATGGATAGCCGAATGAGATTATCTATAGGAATCGTCTAAAGGATTTACCGAAGCAAAAATTCTTCTAAAGCTATCGCAGCAGGGAGAGACGGTAATCCAAAATCGGTCGTAGCGGTGAATCGACGAGTTCGCAAAAGTGGTCTTCATAATCTTAAAACAATTTTTCTAACGCGATCCCATTATGGGTTTGATCAAATTAGAAATTCTCTCAAAGGGGGTTGGAAATATGAAGGGTGTTATGTACTTCGATCAAGCCGCTTCTTCGTGGCCGAAGCCACCAGCTGTTATGGAGGCAATGATGCTGTGCATGCAAGAGTATGCAGCTAACCCAGGCAGGGGCAGTCATCAGATGGCGGTTAAGGCTAGCCGTGCGTTATTCGAGACCAGAAAAAACTTGGCCAAATTATTTGGCGTTCGTAATCCGAACGATATCTCGTTTGCTCTGAATACGACACACGCGTTGAATCAGGCGATTAAAGGCTTTGTGAAGCCGGGTGATCATGTGATTTGCACGAACGTGGAGCATAATTCGGTGCGTCGGCCAGTAGAATATTTGAAGAGTTCGGCAGGAGTAGAGCTTACCTATCTGCAACACGATGTGGATGGAAATATGCAGTTAAATGATCTTAAGGAAGCACTTCGCCCTAATACAACACTCGTCGTTGTGAATCATAGTTCTAATTTGCTTGGGACGATCATGCCGATTGCTGAGATCGGGGAGATCTGCAAAGCGCATGGCGCAAAGCTGCTTGTAGACGCGGCTCAGAGCGCCGGCATACTGCCTATTCATGTCACTGACATGAATATAGACATGCTTGCCTTCCCGGGCCACAAGGGGCTCCTGGGGCCTCAAGGAACGGGTGGCTTGTACATCCATCCGGACATCGATTTGGAACCGCTGCTGCATGGGGGAACGGGCAGTCAATCAGAAGCCATTCACCAGCCAACAGTGCGCCCAGATCGCTATGAAGCTGGTACACAGAACACCGTCGGGATTGCTGGTTTGAACGAGGGTGTGAAATTCATCCTTGCTGAAACGGTAGAGAAGATTCATGAGAAAGAGTGGGCGCATACGCAACGCTTAATGGAAGGGTTACTGGGAATTGCAGGGGTAACGATTCTAGGACCAAAGCTTGGACAAAATAAAACAGGAATCGTTTCCTTTAACATTCAGGATGTGGATTCATCGGAAGTTGCCTTCATTCTCGATCAGTCGTTCCAAATTGCTGTACGAGCAGGGTATCATTGTTCACCGCTTGCACATGAAGTTGCAGGGACTTTATCAAAAGGCGCAGTGCGAGCTAGTGTTGGTTATTTTACAACCGCTGAAGAAGTGGATGCGCTCATTGGAGCTGTGCGAGAGATTCAAACGCAGTATGTTAAGTAGAAAGAGGGATCAATCATGGGGGAACTGTTTGGCTTGAATGCTGAATATGTGATGTTAGTTTGCTTCGCGTGTATAATCGTGTTATTTATTTTTCTGCTCATCGTTTCCATCCGCTTGTCGTCATTACGCAAACGCTACACCAAAATGATCAATGGATCTAGTGCGGAGAACATGGAACAACTGCTGATGGATATGCAAAACGCCATAAACGAGCAAAAGGCCGAATCCGTGAAGGCTTCAGCCAATATTACTACCATTCGTCAACTGATGATGAAAATGACGTCCAATATCGGGATTCGCCGGTATAACGCGTTCAATGAGGGTGGCAGTGATTTAAGCTTCACATTAGCGATGCTTAATGAGGAACAAGATGGTGTGATCCTCACAGGGATACATAGTAGAGAGCAGATGTATGTATATGCCAAGCCGATTCAAAAAGGGCAGTCGACTTACACGTTAAGCCCGGAAGAAAAAGAAGCTATTACTCAAACTTTAAAGCAGTCGTAGCACTGGGGGCAAAAGATTGCGTCCGCCGGATCGCGGAGTGCAGCGCATCGCCAATGACAGTTGCCATATTCATCACGAGGCTTAGCCGCGTGTTTTGCAAGACGAAGTATTCCATGAAGCCACCAACATTCACGATGCCAGTTACATGGATATCGCCAACCGGGGGAAGATCTTTATTCACGCCAGCCCCTGGCTTGAGCGGACCGTGAGCAACCTGGATGCACCCTACACTTGCAACTTGACCTAAGCAGGCATCAACAGCAACGATAAATGGATTTTGAAATTGTTTGTGAATGCGTTCAACCGTTTCTGCTAAATTCATGGCATGGACAGGCTCATCAAGCGTGCCAAAAAGATGCAGATTACGAAGTGTCGTTGTACGGTTTAAATGAGAGCCAACCAAAGGTCCGAGAGAATCACCTGTCGAACGATCCGTTCCAACGCAGATGACAACAACAGGTTGATAGGTTGGTAGTTTACTGAAAATCGTTTGAAGGTGCTTGGCGAGAAGATAAGGGGTATCCGAATCGGTATGTTGAATTTTTAAAGGCTCTTGTACTGGGGTTTTATCGCCGTCGAAACCAAATTGGAATTTCATGATATCCCTCCAAAGTAGTAAATCTTTTTTTACTAGTATATGGAGAGATAGGGACATTTATACGTAGAGAGGGGAGCTTTCTCTGGAATTTTCTATCATGTTGCTAGCTTTCGATTCTACGCAACAGGCACTGCGGGCAGAAATGTTGCTAGAGTATGCAGATATCGAGATCGACATTAGGCCTACGCCAAAGGAAATTACAGCAGGTTGCGCGCTCTCTATTGAATTTCCTGGAGCCGATTTAGCTCAGGTTCAAGAGATCGTAGAGAGCGAGAACGTAGAAATTAGGGGAATCTATTTTAAAAAAGAAGATGGGTATGGTACCATAGTAGAAAATTAAGGAGGTTTGCTAGTGACCTTTGAAACACATTATTTCGAAGATCTTATGAACTGGATGCGAGAACATATTTCGAAGCCCGAGATCATCGCGTCGGTATTTTGGATTATTATCAAAATTGTTCTCATATATATAATTGCTAGAATCATTATCAAAATTGCAGATAAAACAATCACCCACATGATGGTGGCTAGAGAGAAGTCACCAATAAAAATTGATAGACGAAGATCGAATACGATCTCCATTCTCATACATAATCTGATCTCATATACGGTGAATCTGGTTGCTATCATGCTTATCCTTGGACAAGTAGGCTTTAATTTAGGCCCCTTGCTCGCAGGAGCAGGCGTTCTCGGGTTAGCCATAGGTTTCGGAGCACAGAGTTTGGTGAAGGATGTCATTACAGGGTTCTTTATCATTTTCGAGGATCAGTTCGGAGTAGGCGATGTGATTCAAATTGACCAGTTCAAAGGAACGGTTGAAGAGATTGGGATTCGAGTTACGAGGATTAAAAGCTGGACCGGCGAAGTGCATATTATCCCGAACGGAAATATCAAGCAGGTGACCAACTTTTCTACCTACAATTCGATTGCGGTTGTGGATGTTTCCGTTGCCTATGACGCAGACATTGATCGTGCCATGGAGTTGCTGCGTGAGATCGTGACTCATGTACATGAGCGCACAGAGAATATTGTCAAAACACCCGAGGTGCTCGGCGTGCAAATGATCGGCAATTCGGAATTGAAAATACGAGTGATTGCAGAATGTAAGCCGAACACGCAAGGGGAAGTGGGACGGATCCTAAATGCGGAGATCAAAAAGCATTTGGATGCGCACGGCATTGAAATCCCATATCCGAAAGTCGTGACCTACTTGAAACAAGAAAAGGTGGAGGGGAACTAAGATGGAAAAGAAGGAATACCAACTTGGCGACGTTGTTCAGATGAAGAAGCCCCATCCATGCGGCACGAATGAAATGGAAATTATTCGAATGGGAATGGATATTCGGATCAAATGTGTAGGTTGCAAGCACAGTGTCCTTGTACCAAGAACGAAGTTCGAGAGCAAGCTCAAAAAGATTTTGCGTAGCAATGCCGCGACAGAAGAAGAGTCAACTTAGACTTTCATAAATTTTAGCAAAACACTTGCGAGAGACAGACTTTTTTGATACAATAAGTCCTGTTCTCATTTTCTTGGAAAGGTACCCAAGTGGTCCAAGGGGGCTGACTCGAAATCAGTTAGGCGTCGCGAGGCGTGCGTGGGTTCGACTCCCACTCTTTCCGTACTAGAACATCGAAGACAAGCCGTTTATATCCTTTATGGATATAGGCGGCTTTTTTGTTTGTCCTTTTTTAAAGTCCTATTTAAATATCAAGATATTAGTTTATATGAAAAATAAGGGATAAAAGGATGGGATCCGAGGCAACCTAACAGTTAGGATATGGACAATAGATCTTAGGAGGACGAAATAAATGAAAGCATGGATGATCGTAATTGTAGTGTTCACTGTAGTGGCCTCAGGCTGCTCTAAGAAGGACAACACGAGCGTGGCTAGTCCAAGCCCGGGAACGACTGTACAACCCTCGTCTGGGGCTTCTGCGACGCCTAGCGGGACAAGTACGGGAACGCCAGGAAGTACGGCATCAACTTCAGCCACACCGAAGGCTAGTTCGAATGGAGGGACAGCTGTTACCCCCTCTAAGATTACCAAAGAACAAGTCGAGAAAATTTCAATGACGAGTACCTATGATGATTTGGTCAAGGAGACAGGGGCCAAAGGGCAGCTCGTGAAGGAAGAGAACGGAAAACAAACGTATCAGTTTGCTATTTCGAATCAACCCGGCTACTATGCGGAATTCGTATATAATTCGAATGGAAAGATTTCCGAGAAGCGTGTGATTCAGAAGTAATTCCCATTTAGACGAGACGTACCTACAGGTGAATGTGAAGAACACCCCTCATTTACAGTGAGAGGTGTTCTTTTGCTGTAAAAGAATAAGTTATTGCCGTAACCCTTTGCGATGCCACTTGCGATTATGATTGCTTGTTGCTGGGAAGGTATCACCCTTCTTCAGTGAAACTGTTTTGGGATTGCTGATCCCCATATGGAAAGCATTCTCGCCAACTTCCATATACTCGCCATCGTTAGGAACGTGGTCGCCTTCGTTGAATTGCGTCCATTCACCCATATGAATCACCTCTTCATAAGAATAACGATCATAGTTATGATTGCCCTGAGGGAAGGGAAGCATGTACGTGACAGACTTCCAGCTTCCACCTCTGCGAATCATGGGATAATAACTTGTAATTTGCCGCATGATTTGCTATAGTATTCAGGTGCGAGTTTTGAATAGAATCCTCGCTCCTTGCTCCTTCGCTTGCCTAGCAAGTTTGAATAGGAGCCGCTTAGTCCAAAAGGAGGTGAAATACATGCGCAAATATGAATTGATGTACATCATTCGTACTGACGTTGAGCAAGAAGTTGTTCAATCTACGGTAGAAAAATTTCAAGGCATCATCACGAACGGTGGGGGAGAAATCTCCAAACATGACCTGATGGGTAAACGCCGTCTTGCGTATGAGATCAAGAAGTTCCGTGACGGGCACTACGTGCTTGTACACTTCAACGCAGAACCTGCTGTTGTAACTGAACTTGATCGCGTACTTAAGATTTCGGACGAAGTTATTCGTCACTTAATCGTAAACGACGTAGCTTAATCAATGCCAGTATTTTCGTCAGGAGGGTTGTTCCATGTTGAACCGTGTTATTCTTATCGGTCGATTGACCAGAGATCCAGAACTTCGTTATACACCAGCTGGGGTAGCAGTTACCCAATTCACGCTTGCTGTGGATCGTCCTTTTACGAGCGGTGGCTCGAAAGAACGTGAAGCGGACTTTATCAATATCGTCACGTGGAGGCAGCTTGCCGAAACATGCGCGAACTACTTGCGTAAAGGTCGTTTAACAGCAGTTGAAGGACGCATTCAAGTGCGGAATTACGACAACAATGAAGGCAAACGTGTATACGTAACCGAAGTTATTGCCGATAATGTACGTTTCCTTGAATCAAGCGGCGGCGGGAATCGCGAAGAGGGCGGATCATCTAATGCAAACGCAGGTGGCGGCTATAGCGGCGGCGGAAGCGGAAGCAGCAATCGTGGCGGTGGATCGCGCGAGCAGCAGGATCCTTTCATTGATGACGGAAAACCGATCGATATTTCCGATGATGATTTGCCATTTTAAACGTAGAAAGGACTGAAGAGACACAATGGCTTTCCAAAAAAGAGACAACAATGGTGATGACCGTGCTGATCGCAAATTTGCTCCTCGTGGCAAAGGCGGTAAAGGCAAACGCCGTAAGGTTTGTTACTTCACTGTAAACAAAATCAAGCATATTGATTATAAAGATATCGAGACTCTTAAAAAGTTCATCAGTGAGCGCGGGAAGATTCTTCCTAGACGTGTTACTGGAACTTCCGCTAAGTACCAACGTGCTTTGACGATCGCTATCAAGCGTTCCCGTACAATCGCGTTGCTTCCTTACACAACGGAATAGGTTTCGAAACAAAGAGCAGTCGGGCAACCGGCTGCTCTTTTTATTTTATTTATTAGTCAATCGCGATGACAAACAAGAGTTTATACTTTGTTAATAATCCATTTAGATGGATTCAATAGGCTTGTATTAAAATAAGTAGTAAGGAAACGTTTCCCGCATATTGGTTGTAAAGGAGAAATGAAATGAAATGAAACTTAGCAAAAAATCGATTACCCTACTTTCGTTTACGGTTGGTGCTTGTTTATTCGTAACGACGGCCTTCGCGGATACATTGCTTGGGTCTGGCTATGACCGCTTGAAAAGCTCTGCCAAAACAACTGCCTCTCTTATGGAAAAGGATATGAAGAACTATACACTTGAGGGTTTGTATACGTTGAAAGATAACGATCAAACGTTGCTTCAAGCTTCTTCCACGCAAAAAATGGATACAGACAAACAAATGACGGAAGACAATACGGTGACGAAAACGGCAAAAGGCGAAGTAGCGTCGAGTTATTCGTACTCTGATTCCAAACGCTCCATTAATAAAAATGGAACAGACAGTACGTACTATGTCATGGAGTATCCGGCTAACATGAACAGGAAAGCTCCATCTTTTAATAATCCGTTCAAAGAGAAAGGCGCTCAAGAGATCGAAAAGATTGTTGACGCCGTGGTCGGCGGTCTGAAAGATTATGTGCAGGTAGAGGAAGGCCCTGAAGGCGGAAAAGTATTCTCGGGCAGCTTGTCCGAAACGCAGGTTCCGGCCATTCTGAATGCCGTAACTTCCTTTGGTGTTCAGCGGATGCTGAATAATAGGTCCGAAATACCCGCTATCGAAAGCGATGTTTTTGTGAAAAAAGTGGTGGGCTCAGCTGTTGAAAATAAAGCCGGCTACCTAGAGAATGTAACAGGTGATATCACACTCTCTGGAAAAGATAAGAACGGCGTTCAACATGATTTGAACCTAAATATCCTGGTAAAGCTTTCTGCGGTTGGCAATACGCAGATCGTCGCACCTGATATTACAGGCGCAAATGTTGAGAAAGTCAACTATGCCAACGGTTTTAGCAGCAAATATGTGGGAACCTATAAAAATGATATTATTATGGACAAAGACGGCAAGTTTGTGAAAATCGGCGAGAGAAAGCTTGAAATCACAAGCGTAGACAATGGTGGTAAAGTGACAGGGAAATATACCGAAACGGTTATTCCTGGTTATGAGAGTCAGTATCCGGATCCGGATGCGTTCGGTTTTGAATACGACTCGGCTACTTCCCCAACATTCACCTATAAGGATGCCAAAGGTGAGCAAAAAAACGGATCGATTCATCAAGGTGCCCCAGGCAAGATTTATGCTGAAATGAATATAGAGTACATGAACAAGAATTCGTATAGATCGAATTCCAAGCTATATTTTGATGGAGAATTTACTCGCGTATTCGAATAGTACAAAGGTTCAGGAGGCCGCAGGTGCGGCTTCCTGAACATTTTTTAGGGAGCTGATAAAACTTGACAGTTAAGGCGATTGAAATAAGCGGATTAACCAAATCATTTAAAAATGGTCGAGGAATCAGTGAGTTGAACTTAGAAGTGGATCAAGGCGATATTTTCGGTTTTCTAGGGCCCAACGGTGCGGGGAAGACGACAGCCATGAAGATGATCACGGGACTTATGAAGCCGGACCGCGGCGATGTAAAGATTTTTGGGGCCAGTATTTCAGAAGACTATGTGAATGCCATGAAATATGTGGGCTGTATGATCGAAACAGCGGAATCTTATCCCTATTTGACAGCAAATGAGAATTTGAAGCTGTTCGCAAGGTTTTATCCACATGTGGATAACAAGAGAATCGACGAATGTCTTGAAATCACAGGCATGCTAAAGTACAAAAATGAAAAATCACAGAAGTTTTCACTCGGGATGAAACAAAGGTTAGGGATCGCCGCGGCCATTTTGTCGAAACCCAAATTGTTGATTTTGGACGAGCCACTGAACGGACTTGATGTCGAAGGCATGCTGGAGATGAGAAAATTGATCAAACAACTTTCTCAGGAAGGCACGACTTTTTTTATTTCCAGCCATTTGATTCATGATGTGGAACTGACGTGCACAAGAATTGGCATCATATATGGAGGCAAGCTGGTGAATGTAGAATATACGCAAAATATTCTTTCGTATTATTCTTCACTTGAAAACTTTTTTGTTAGTGAGGTGGACAGGAATGGTAGGGTTTAAAGCCGCATTTGTGAATGAAGCTGTGAAGCTGCTGAAGAAGAAAAAAATGATGGCAGCCGCAATTTTGTCCATCCTTGCTGTGATGATCGGGCAAATTGCAGTTACGACGATTAAGCATGGCCTAGGATTAAGGGTTGTAGGGAGTGTTGAATTTCCCATAGTGGTGCTATCGTTTATTACGTATACGCTCCTACCGCTGTTCGCCATCTTTGTAGCCATCGATATGTTTAACGGCGAGTCGTCATCCAATACGATGAAAATAACGCTCTTAAGGCCTGTATCCCGGTTTGGCGTGTTCAGTGCAAAGGTGTTAAATCTAGCCTTGTTTATTGCGGGTAACCTTTTGTTTGTTATGCTGCTTTCGCTATTGGCTGGATTCATTTTCAATCCTTCGTCCGCTAGTTTGCCAGGGATCTTAAAAGTGATTCTTTCCTACGGATTAACGTTTTTCCCCGTTTTCGTGTTTGCACTTATTGTCGTCTTGCTATCCAATGTGATTCAAGGCGGACTAGCTGTCTTCTTCCTCTCCATCCTTGTGTTTATTGTGTTTAATTCTTTAGGCATTGTTTTCTCATCGTATTCCAGCTTTTTTATTACTTCGATGTTTGACTGGTACACATTATGGATATCGGAAACGATTAACGTATTTAAAATATTCCGCCAGATTTTAATCATGTCAGGTTGTGGTATTATGGTATTTACAACAGGATATTACTTGTTTGACAGTAAGGATATATAGAAAGGGATACACATGCATTTAACCAAACGTTTTTTCACGATGAATGCGCTGGTTGTGTTGCTCTCCGTTGGTTTGACAGTTCTGGCTGTCATTATTTTTGTTGCTGCGCATACGAAAGTTTTTGGCAACGAGGCCGATACGAAGGAGTTTCAAAAAGCCTTCGAAGTTCGAGCAGCGATAAGCCAAATCAAAAGAGAAGCACAAACCTTAAAGTTTGAGCAGCTGTTAGATGCCAAGTATCAACAGGAGCTTGCTGATCGTGTTAACGCTTTGGATGCCAGTGCGATTATTTTTAAAAATAGAGAAGTCGTATACGCTACGCAAAACTTCAATAAGATCGATATCGAGAAAAGCCTTATGCTGTCTGATGAACAGTCGACTTCAGATGAGATCGAGCTTGACGGTAAAACGTTTATGTTTACTAGAGCAGATTATAAACTTTCGTCTGGCGATGCCGCCGGCATGTTGCTGCTTGCCCCCATGAAGCTAAAAACGAACTTTATTAAACTGCTTGGCATTTTTGCAGTCAGCTTCTTCACCTTTGTTTTTTTGCTAACGAACTTGTGGGTTTCGTATCGATTCTCACGCGGCATTATTCGCCCGATATCCCGGCTAAAAGACGTTGCTCAGAAAATTAGCGAAGGGGATTTAAGCCACGAGATTGCAGAAGAGGGCGAAGGGGAAGTTCGCGAACTAGGCAGAACCCTGGAGCTCATGAGGATCAAGCTGAAGGAAGCTGTCTACGTGCAGCAAAAGTATGATGATAATAGAAAATTTCTCGTCTCAAGTATATCGCATGACCTAAAGACGCCCGTTACATCCATTAAAGGCTATATTGAAGGTATAATCGATGGGGTCGCCAAGACTCCTGAGAAAATGGAAGAGTATCTGGAAACAGCACGTTCCAAAGCTATTTTGGTAAATGCGATGATTGATGATCTGCTGTTGTATTCCAAGCTTGATTTGAACCAGCTTCCCTATCATTTTGAAAAAAGTGATTTGACTAGCTATTTCGAGGATTGTGTTGCGGATCATAGATATGAATGTGAAAAGGCTAACTTAACTTTAACGCTAATCAATGAATTAACCGAGCCGGTTAAAGTCTTAATCGATCGTGAACGACTCAAGCGGGTCGTACAAAATATATTGGATAATGCGATGACATATGTCGAGAAGATAGATGGAAGAATTGATATTATTCTCAGGGAAACGCGAACGTCTGCCATTATAGAGATAAAAGACAATGGAAAAGGAATACCCGAGAGCAAGCTTCCCTATATATTTGAGCGATTCTATCAAGTAGACCCTTCAAGAAAGAGCGGCAGTGGACTGGGCCTTGCTATAGCTAAGCAAATTGTTGAAGGGCATGACGGGAAAATATGGGCGACAAGTGCCTTGGGAGAAGGTACTCGGATCATGATATCTCTGAAAAAGTTCTAGTAGGTTTGGAGGTTAGGATGAAGAAGATTCTAATTATTGAAGACGACCACAGCATTGCCAATCTCCAGAGAGATTATCTTGAGCTCAGTGGTTATTCGGTGAAAATGGTAGACAGCGGATCAGCGGGTTTGAAGGCGCTCAAAGAGGAAGCTTTTGCACTCGTTATCTTAGATATCATGCTGCCAGATATGGATGGGTTCGAGGTATTGCGAAAAGTACGTGAACAGGATGACATTCCCGTGCTTCTGGTCTCGGCAAGAGCAGAGGAAATATATAAAATCAATGGCCTCGGCCTCGGTGCGGACGATTATATTACTAAGCCATTCAGCTCTGGCGAGCTCGTTGCTCGGGTGGGAGCACATTTGAAGAAATTTGAGCGGATGAAAGAGCGGTTTGGCAAAGGGAATGAAGGAAGCACGATTCAGGTTAGAGGTCTAGAGATACAAAAGGATGCAAGACGAGCTTTTGTGAACGGAACGGAAGTCGTTTTAGCGCAAAAGGAATTTGACCTGCTGCTGTTTCTGTTACAGAATGCCAATCGGGTATTCGGCAAGGAAGAGCTTTTCGAGCGAGTCTGGGGGATGGACGCGATGAGCGATGCCTCTACGGTAACCGTTCATATTGCCCGAATTAGAGAGAAAATTGAAGAAACCCCATCGAAACCCCAGTATATCGGCACTGTTTGGGGATCTGGGTATAGGTTTATCGTTTGATCCGCGCAAGAGCTGGTCCTAAGTAGGTTTACTACTTCAAGGGTCAGCTTTTTATTTTAAAGCGATATGCGTTCCTACGGCGGTCAATCTCCATATCCTCAAGGACTGGCGAATGAATCGCGTTGTAGAGGCTTTCTTTTCTAGTGCCTATTTGTGGTATAATTAAATAATATCGTTCTGGTGAGATGAGGAGAGATGACGGTTGCTGAATAGGGATAAGGAAGTTGACCTAGCCAGACGGGCCAAAGTCATTGAGTGGCTCAAAACAGAAGTCGTAGATCATGTTGCTCATCTGCTCAAAGGCATGTGGGAAGGCAGTCATGCGAAGATGGTCGATGCCTTGGCCAGTTTAATATCGAGCGGCTACATTTTAGGTCGCAGACTGGGGATTTCTTATCGCAGTTTGGACGAAGCTATTATTGATAAAATGAAGAAGCACCGCCAAGAGGGTCATCAACTTGAGGACTGGTACGGCGACATTTCATCGCTCGAAGAACATTTACGTAAGAGGTGAGCCCGGTTGGGGAATCGAAGTTGGCAAAATGTCATCTGGAGCGCAATCATGATCCTATCATTGCTGTCGCTGATGACGCCATTTATTATTTTTACCTGTAGTTTTCTAATGGTTCCGGTTCTTATGTTATATGTGAAATCAAGTCCCAAACGCTTTGTCATTAGCTACGTCATCTCCCTGCTTGTTGTATACGTACTTACACAGTGGCTGGGCCTCTACCTAATAACAATTGCGTTGATTATGTTACCGCCAGTGCTCATTATGGGAAATTTGTATAAACGCAAAGCAGCGGCTAGGTCCGTTATGACGGCGGGCATCGTGACGATTCTGGCAGAATCATTGTTAAGCTTGCTTGCCAGCTATGCCATGGGCTTTGATCCAGTTGCCAAGTTCAAGCAATTCATGATCGATAGTATCGCTACAATGCCAGCCGGGATTCAGGAGATTTTACCTAAAGACCAAGATTGGTATGTCGGATTCATTGTGCAAGTCATCCCGTTATATTTGATTTTTGTGGCGTTATTCTTGACCTTCGTCACACACGGTGTAACGCGCTGGTTCTTGAACAAAACAGGTGAGGGAATACCGGGATTACGCCCGATGCGGGAGTGGATGCTGCAAAGATCGCTGGTTTGGATCTACTTAGTAGCATTCGTTTTGGATCTATTCACAAAGCCGGATTCGAGCTCGCTCATTTCTACGCTGCTGATGAATGCGATGCCGCTTCTCATGCTCGTATTCGCTGTGCAAGCGATAGGCTTTCTGTTCTATGTGGCACATGCGAATAAGTGGAAGCCCATTCTACCGATCGTTGCGATCATTATCTTAGTCTTCATGCCGCCTCTCTTTATTGTTTACAGCTTATTAGGGGTATTTGATGTTGCGTTTCCAATCCGTGAACGGTTCAAGAAAAATTTATAGGATTAGGAGCTAGTTGGAATGCCGAAGTTCCTTTTGAAGCGGTGGCACGGTCAACATATTGTGTGGATGTTCGTTCTGCTCATCGTCTTGACAGCCATTCTGTATATGTTCAAATGGTGGCTGGGCCTAACGGCTTTCGTGCTCTGTGGCGTTATGGCGTACTTTACGCTGCAAGCAGAGACAGCTTTTCGTCGTGAACTGAATACGTACGTCGGAACGATATCCCATCGGGTGAAAAAAGCGGGCAATGAAGTCATGAGCGGCCTGCCGATCGGCATTATTTTATATAATGAAGAGAAGCGAATTGAGTGGCACAACCCCTTCGTAGCGAAAATGCTAGGGCAAGACTCGGTCATCGGTGAGTCGCTCTTTGAATATTTCCCTGACTTGAAAAATAAGAAGGACAAAAGCGATAAACTGGAGCTGCAGGTCGGCCAATTTATTTATCAAGTATGGACCAGGCCTGAAGAGAGGCTCCTCTATCTGCGTGAAATCACCGAGCATGCGCTGCTTGCGAAGAAGTATGAAGACAGCAAAACAGCGATCGGCATCGTGATGATGGACAATTTAGAGGAAGCGACACAGGGCTTGGATGATCAGGCGCGCAGTATTATGCTGGCGAAGGTCACCGGTGAAATTACCGAGTGGGCCCAGAAGCACCAGCTGTATCTGCGGCGTACCTCATCCGATCGGTTCCTCATCTTGATGGATCAGAAGGCATTACGCCAACTGGAACAAACACGGTTTGAATTGTTGGATGACGTTCGGGATCTGACAATCGAGAATAAATTGCCGCTAACGCTCAGCATTGGGATCGCCTCAGGGGCTGAGCAACTAACAGAGCTTGGTCAGATGGCACAAATGGGGCTGGACATGTCACTCGGCCGCGGCGGTGACCAGGTGACGGTGAAGGTTGGGCAGCGGCTTTCCTTCTACGGCGGAAGAACGAATGCGGTGGAGAAGCGCACACGCGTCAGAGCGAGAGTCATCTCGCATGCGCTGCGTGATCTGATGAAGGACAGCGACAAGGTCGTCATCATGGGACATCGCTTCGCAGACATGGACTCCATCGGCGCGGCGATTGGCGTGCTGAAAGCCGTGCAAGTAGTCGGCAAAGAAGGCTACATCGTACTGGAAGGCGTGAATCCGGCCATTCAGAAAGTGATGGAGACGATCTCCGCTGACGAGCGCCTGCACCGTTGGTTCATAACGCCGGAGCAGGGCATGCAGATTACGACGCAGCGCTCGCTAGCAGTTGTCGTAGATACGCACAAAGCATCCATGGTCGCTGAGCCAAGGCTGCTACAGCTGACGAGCAGGGTCGTGGTGGTCGATCATCACCGTCGGAGTGAGGAATTCATCCACGATGCGACGCTCGTCTATATGGAGCCTTACGCGTCCTCTACGTGCGAGCTCGTGACGGAACTGCTGCAGTATATCAACGAGAAGCTGTCGATGGAAGTGCTGGAGGCCACGATGCTGCTTGCTGGGATTGTGGTAGATACGAAGAGCTTCAGCCTGCGGACGGGAGCCAGAACCTTCGAAGCCGCATCTTACTTGCGTCGCAATGGGGCGGATTCTGCGCTCATTCAGAAGCTGCTGAAGGAAGATCTCGATTCTTATATTGAGCGAGCCGAGGTTATTAAGCACACCGAAACGATCTATGATCATGTGGCATTGGCAGTTGCTGAGCCATCACGTAAATATTCTCAGTTGATGATCGCGCAAGTTGCTGATACATTGTTAAATATGACGAATATTATGGCTTCCTTCGTAATTGCCGAACGACCGGACGGATTAATCGGCATCAGCGCGAGATCGCTGGGGCAGATGAACGTCCAAGTTGTTATGGAGCGTCTAGGCGGTGGCGGGCATTTGACCAACGCAGCTACACAGACGGATTGCACATTAGAGGAAGCAACGAAACGACTAAAACAAGTACTAGCTGATATACAGGAAGAGGAGGGACTTTTCGAATGAAAGTAATTTTACTGAAAGACGTTAAAGGCCAAGGTAAGAAGGGCGAAGTGAAAGAAGTATCTGAGGGCTATGCACAGAATTTCCTGATCGCACAAGGACTTGCTGCTCCAGCTACACAAGGTACAGTTAAGGTGTTGGATAACCAGAAGAAAGCGGAGCAACGCCGCAAAGATCAAGAGAAGGCTGACGCACAGGCACTAGGTGAGAAGCTTGGCGAAATGACCGTTCAAATTAAAGCGAAGTCTGGCGAGGGTGGACGTTTATTCGGAGCTATTCCTAGTAAACAAATCGCAGAAGTGCTTGAGAAACAATATAAGATCGTGATCGATAAGCGTAAAATCGTGTTGGAAGAGCCTATTCGTACACTAGGTGTAACGAAGGTTCCTGTGAAGCTGCATGCGGAAGTTACGGCTAGCTTGAATGTGCAAGTAACGGAAGAGAAGTAAGATATACGTATAGACTTTAAGATCAAGAGTCCCAGTCTGGGGCTCTTGTCTCTTGTAGACACAATAATTGGCACATATATGAACCTATTAAGCAGAAATGAAAGGCGGGTACAGTAGCATGAGCAACGGAGATAATATGTTTGTGGATCGCGTACCGCCGCAAAATATAGAAGCGGAGCAAGCCGTCTTAGGTGCGATCCTGATTAACGGTGAAGCTTTAATTACCGCGATGGAGCGGATTACAAGCGATGATTTCTATCGCGGCACGCATCAGCGGATTTTCGAGGCGATTGTGGAACTCGCCGAGGATCAAGAGCCAGTCGATCTGATTACATTGACGGCGCTTCTTCAGAACAAGCAGCAGCTTGAGGAAATCGGCGGCGTAACGTATCTTTCTGAGCTGGCGAATGCGGTACCTACCGCAGCGAATATCGACTACTACGCGGCGATTGTCGAGGAGAAGTCGATGCTTCGCCGTTTGATTCGCACCGCGACCCAGATCGTCACCAATGGCTACGCCAATGAGGATGATGTCGGGGCGATGCTCAGTGAGGCGGAGGCGAAGATCCTTGAGATCTCGCAGCGCCGGAGCTCCAGCGGCTTCGTCGTCATCCGCGACGTGCTCATGGAAGTGTTCGAGAAGGTTGAAAACCTCTACTCGAACAAGGGCGGGTCAACGGGAATCCCATCAGGATTCATTGACTTGGACAAGATGACGTCCGGCTTCCAGCGTTCTGACTTAGTTATTTTGGCCGCTCGACCTTCTGTTGGTAAAACCGCATTTGCTCTGAATGTGGCGCAGAATGTCGGCGTTCGGGCCAAAGAGACCGTCGCGATCTTCTCGCTCGAGATGGGGGCCGCGCAGCTCGTCCAACGTATGATCTGCGCCGAGGCCAACGTCGATGCGAACCGTATGCGGACGGGGTATCTCGAAGGCGACGACTGGGAGAAGCTGACGATGGCGATCGGTGCCTTATCCGAGGCGAACATCTATATCGATGATACCCCGACGATTACGGTCGCGGATATCCGGGCGAAGTGCCGTCGTCTACAGCAGGAAAAAGGGCTCGGCATGATCCTCATCGACTACTTGCAGCTAATTGCTGGCCGTGGGGGTAAAGGCGGCGACAATCGTCAGCAGGAGGTCTCTGAGATCTCTCGTACGCTGAAGCAGATTGCCCGTGAGCTGAATGTACCGGTTATCGCGCTCTCGCAGCTGAGCCGGGGCGTTGAGCAGCGGCAGGACAAGCGTCCGATGATGTCAGATCTTCGGGAATCGGGTTCCATCGAGCAAGATGCCGACATCGTAGCGTTCCTTTACCGGGACGATTACTACGATAAAGAATCCGAGAAGAAGAACATTATCGAGATTATTATTGCCAAACAGCGGAATGGTCCAGTAGGCACCGTCGAGCTGGCCTTCTTAAAACAATTCAATAAATTCGTGAATATGGATCGCAGTCATCAAGAAGCAGCAGCCGGGCAGTATTGACGGCTGTTTTTTTATTGTACAGACATAAAAACAGCCCTACAGAGGCAACTTAGGGAGAAGTGAATATCATAAGAGCAGGAGCAAAGCTGGCGGTTTGTACTCTTTTATGACCAGCAGTGAAAGAGTTTGCGTAAATTCCGAACAATTATACAGACACCCCTATAATCGTTCGTTTTTCATTGACTTTGGCATGGGGGACTGCTAAACTAAAGACGGTGAAAAAACCTTGATCGAATGCCGCCTTAGAGCAGGTAACTCGAAATAAGGTCGTTTTTTCATGCCGAAGGGTAGGTTTCCTTCCTCCTGCAGACTACTGCCGAAGAAAAGAGACCAGGTATTCCTTTCCGGTGAGTAAGTGAGAGTTAGCTCTCTAATCTGTTGCTGTGTGCAGCAGTGAATAGAGGAAGTTGCATCACCAGAATCGCCAGAGGGAAAGTGCAATGGACGCTGAACGCTTTAGCGCTTTAATGAAGTCCAACTTTCTTCTGTGGTCTTACAGCCATAACGGCTCATTATGGGTGACTTGTCACCGTACGGAGGTAAGTGCATATGTCAACGGTTGTTGTTGTCGGTACGCAATGGGGAGACGAAGGAAAAGGTAAAATCACGGATTTCTTAGCAGAGTCTGCTGAGGTTGTTGCTCGTTATCAAGGTGGTAACAATGCAGGTCATACGATCATTATTAGCGGGAAGAAATATAAGCTTACGATGATTCCTTCCGGTATTTTTTACAGAGATAAAGCTTGTGTCATCGGGAATGGGATGGTTATCAACCCGGCTGCACTCATTGAAGAAATTAACTACATTCATGATAATGGTTTTACAACAACGAACCTAAATATCAGTGATCGCGCGCATGTTATTATGCCGTATCATTTGGTGCTTGATGGTCTTGAAGAAGATCGCAAAGGTGATAGCAAAATCGGTACAACACGCAAAGGGATTGGCCCTTGCTACATGGATAAAGCAGCTCGTAACGGTATTCGTATCGCGGATTTGATGGATGCTGAAGAGTTTGAATTGAAGCTGCGCCGTATCGTTGCTGAGAAAAACGTTTTGATCGAGCAAGTCTACGGATCCGAAGGTCTTGATGTGGAGCCAATCCTTCGTCAGTACCTCGAGTACGCAGAAGTGATTCGCCCTTACGTGAAAGACACGTCAGTTATCTTGAATGAATATATCGACCAAGGTCGCCGCGTGTTGTTCGAAGGCGCGCAAGGCGTAATGTTGGATATCGACCAAGGGACATACCCGTATGTAACTTCCTCGAACCCGACAGCAGGCGGTGTGTGTATCGGTTCAGGCGTAGGCCCAACGAAGATCCACAACATCATCGGTGTAGCGAAAGCTTACACAACGCGTGTTGGCGACGGCCCGTTCCCAACGGAATTGGACAATGAAATCGGCGCTTGGATTCGCGAAAAAGGTTTTGAGTACGGCACGGTAACAGGTCGTCCTCGTCGTGTCGGCTGGTTCGACAGTGTTGTCGTACGTCACGCAAGACGCGTCAGCGGCATCACGGGCTTGTCTTTGAACTCCATAGACGTTCTGACAGGTCTAGAAACGGTCAAAATCTGCACAGGCTACATGTACCGCGGTGAGCTGATCGAGCACTACCCAGCTAGCTTGAAGGCTATCTCCGAGTGTGAAGCTGTATACGAAGAGCTTCCAGGCTGGACAGAAGATGTGTCCGAAGCTCGTACACTGAGCGATCTGCCAGAGAACGCTAGACACTATGTTGAGCGTGTTTCGCAACTAACAGGCATTCCAATCGCGATCTTCTCCGTAGGCCGTAACCGTGAGCAAACGAACTTGGTTCGTCCGATCTACGCGTAACATCCATAGATAAACGCAATAATCCTCTAGGCTGATCAGCAGCTTAGAGGATTTTCTTTTTGCCTATAGGGATATAATGGCAGGGTTTTCGTCCATACTGGAAGGAGGAGCATATCGATGCGAACGTAACGTTGGGAGTGATACATAGCGAATGAAACTAGTTAAATGGTTAGGTAAAATCGTCATAGGCACCGTCCTTATAACATCAATTACGATGTTTACAACGTGGTACGTGGTGAACATGTATGTGGAGGATATATTTCGACAATATCAGCTGCCTGCTATGGGTAAAAAGATTCAATTTGGTGAATTTGCGTCAAGATTAGCGGGAGAGCTGAATATAGTTAGGGGGAAAGACGGGGGGAAGCAAACCGCGCTGGGGAATAATTCGTCTCCTGCACCGTCTGCAACGCCTAGTTCCAACCCGTCTGGGGCCGTTTCAAGCCCAAGTCCTAGTCCAAATCCGAATGATCAACAACCCGTGAACGGTATTAGTTCGTCTGGTGGTATAGGTACTTTGCCGAGTGGCCAAGATGATGCCATACCCGTAATGGGAAGCGCTCGAACGGAGGAGAGCGAGAAGAAGGAGCTTGTCATGTCCACAGAAGATTTTGCCAAAAAGAAAGAAGCGCTGTCGAGTGATGATAAGATGAAAATATTCTCACTAGTCGTCTCGAAGCTGCCCCAGGATGAAGTGCAGAAGCTTTCGACGATCCTGGAAGATGGGATCACGACGCAGGAGCTTGATCAAGTGAACACGACGCTTAAGAAGTATTTGAGTGACAAAGAGATGACCCAGCTCATGGATATTTTAAATAAATATTGATGACAAGGTGTATGAAAACGTAGGAAAGCTGCTGACACATGAATGGAGCAATGGGAGCTTTCCTGCTAGGTTTCACGTATTTTCGCCAATTATTGTAAAAATAATAACATGGCCATTGGGATTTTGAACAAAATATGGGTGCAAAAACGACTTCTTTTGGTGCTAGACACGAATCTATCACATGGTGAACGAGTATTTTGTTGAAATAGGCACAGAAAGTGTGTTAAATTTAACAAAAGAAAGATAGCATAATGGATATTATGTCTAATCAAGGTTTATTTATGTATCTCTATCGTAATGATTCAGGTAATGATATCTGAGCTATTACGTCATAGATGCAAAACCGTTCAAAGGGAGAAGATCATGACAGGTTTCAGGGGTATGCGTTTTGTCATGGATCTCATTAAGAGATTCACGCCTAAGCGAGAGAGCTTGACCGGAAATGAATCCATATCAGACAAGCAGCCAGAAGAGGTTTCGACATCAACGACGCTAACGGTATTCAAACAACATAAATGGTCACTTGCACTAGGCGTAGGTGCTGTTGTACTTGCGGGAGCGATTACGTTCTCCGGACATCAGTATGTAGAAGCGGGCATGGATAATGTCTACCATGTGATGCTGGACAATCAAGAAATAGGTATCGTAAGCGATAATAAAATAATTGATGCATATAAGCTTAATAAACCGTTAGAAGTACAGAAGAGTTTTCCTAATGTTCACGTTGTGCTGAAAACAGACGGTATCACCTACACGTCTGAAAGGGCTTACAATAAGAAAACGGATAATTCGTCTGTTATTTCGTCATTAGATGAGCTGCTCGTACCGCAACCCGTTGGTGTTGCACTGAAAGTGGACGGCAAGACGATCGCAATTGTGAAGGATCAGGAAACCGTGGATACGATTCTTGGTCAAGTTCGAGATCCATTCACGCCAAAATCAAAAGATAATGCCAAAGTTGCTGCGCTATCAACAAGTATTGGCGATGATATCTCGACAGCTCCATCTGAGCTGGAGAAGGTAGAATTCGTCCAGAAAGTTGATACGCTGGAAGTACCCATTAATCCTACAGAGCTAGCCAAGCCTGAGGATGTTGTGAAATCTTTGCTCACAGGTGATGTTCAACCCGCCAAGTACACCGTTGTAGAAGGCGATTGTGTATCCTGTATTGCGAAGAAATTGGGACTGTCGAAGCAGTTTATTTATGATAACAATCCAGGACTTCAAGATGATAAGCTGAAGATCGGCAATCAGTTGGATGTTACGATGTTGAAACCTACGCTTTCCGTGAAAACAACGGAGAAGGTCGTAAGGAATCAGGAGATTCAGTACGATACCGAGTATGTGAAGGACGACTCCATGCGTTTAGGCGTAGTCGAACCGATTTCACCGGGTAAGAATGGTCTCAAGAAAGTAACGATCGAGGTGACGAAGGTCGATGGTTTGATGACCGCAGAGCAGGTCGTGAATGAAGAAATCGTGGATCAGCCAGTTACGGCGAAAGTGAAAAAAGGAACCAAAGTCATTAAAGGTGAAGGTACCGGGAAGTTCGCATGGCCCGTAATTTCGCCAAGTATCTCAAGTACATTCGGTTATCGTTGGGGCAAGTTACATAAGGGCATCGACATCACAGGTAACAAGAGTATTATGGCTGCAGATAATGGCAAGGTTGTTGAAACAGGTTATAAATCCGATTACGGCAATTATATAATTATTAACCATTTAAATGGATATGAAACACTATATGGCCATTTGAGCCAAATTATCGCGAAGTCAGGCACCATCGTCGAGAAGGGCGATAAAATTGGAATTATGGGGAGCACTGGCGACTCCACAGGTGTGCATTTGCATTTTGAAATTCACAGCAGTGGAAACTTGGAAAATCCTTTGAAATATTTGAATCGTTAACAAACAATTGAGGCAAGGCTGATCCGGTTAACTCGGAGGGCCTTGTCTCTTTTTACTTCAATGTATGGTAAAATGATCATAAACATGAATGAAATACCTGATAGGCATAGAATTGAACGCTGACCATTGGATCGCTATTGGAAGTGAGCCATGTCAGTGATTACATAGTAGGCGGTGGTCGTATGTTTGGGAAAATTCTTGTGGTCGATGACGAACAACCAATTGCTGATATTTTGAAGTTTAACTTGGAAAAAGAGGGCTATCAGGTGATCTGTGCCTATGATGGCGGAAGCGCAGTGGAGCTTGCCTTCTCAGAGCAGCCAGATCTGATTCTGCTGGATCTCATGCTGCCTGTAAAGGATGGCATGGATGTGTGCCGTGAGGTGCGCTCCAAGCTCAATACGCCGATTATTATGCTAACAGCGAAGGATACGGAGCTGGACAAGGTTCTAGGGCTGGAGATGGGCGCTGACGACTATGTGACGAAGCCATTCGGCACGAGAGAGCTGCTAGCCCGCGTGAAGGCACATCTGCGCAGACAGACGAAAGCGCAAACAGCGCCGAACGAGCCGGAAGCGCAGCGCAACGGGACGCGCATTCATGCACTGTTCATCGATAACGACATGTACATGGTATACAAGGATGGGACACCCCTTGATCTGACGCATCGGGAGTTCGAGCTGATTCAATATTTGGCCAAAAACTCAGGCAAAGTGATGACCCGCGAGCATCTGCTGCAAGCGGTGTGGGGCTTTGAATATTTCGGCGACGTCCGAACCGTCGATGTGACGATTCGTCGCCTGCGCGAGAAGCTGGAGACGGATCCTAGCCGTCCAGAGTATATCATGACGCGCAGAGGTCTTGGTTATTTGATGCGCAGTCCGAAAGCCGGTGGCTTCTAAGCATGAAGGGCATCCGCTTCTTTCAATCGATTCAAGCGAAGCTAATTATTATATATGTGCTGCTGATCCTCATCGCGATGCAGTTGATTGGCGTCTATTTCTATAAGACGGTAGAAACGTACTTCAAGAACGATTTCTTAGCGTCGCGCAATAGTCAGGTGACGCTGCTCGCCGGCTTCGTGGAGTCGTATTTGACAGGGGATCAGGACAGCAAGAATGCGACGGAAGGTAAGAAGACGTATGCGGATTTAAATGAATTCGTGAGCAATTTATTCTCAATTAATAATGCAGAAATTCAAATCATAGATGCCAACGGGAACGTCATCAGTACGTCCGTTGCCAGCCATTTGAAGCAAAAAAATACACAGCCCGAAGTCATCCGAGCCCTGCAAGGGATTAAGGACAATCAGCGGATTTTTACGGACGAGGATGGCTATCGGAAGGTCATTATCGCCAAGCCGGTCGGAACTGGGGCACGTGTTTTAGGCGCGGTGTATATTATCGCGTCCATGGAAGATGTGTATAAGACGATTCGCTCAATTAATCGTATCCTGATCTCGGCGACTTTGATTGCCTTGGGATTGACGGCACTTCTTGGCGTTCTTTTAACGAGCACGATAACGAATCCGATTAAAGAGATTACGAGACAAGCGACAGCGGTAGCCGAAGGGAACTTCGACCAGCAGGTCGTGATTCAGGGAACCGATGAGATTGGGCAGCTGGGACAGACCTTCAATTTCATGATGAATCGGCTGAAAGAAGCGCTCTCGCTCAATGAGGAAGAGAAGGAGAAGCTTGCTTCGATTCTGACGAATATGAATGACGGTGTCATCGCGACAGATGACCGAGGTCAGGTGATCGTGCTGAATCGACGGGCGAAGCAGATTCTGCAAGTGGAGGAAGAGACGACACTTGGCCTCGATATTTCCACGGTGCTCGGCATTCCCCTGGAAACGATTCGCGGTTTGGTGACCGGTCAAGTGAATACGACCTTACTGGACATCAAGCTGCCTGACGATGAGGACGAGCAGCTGTCGGTGCGTATTACGTTCACGCCGATTCATAAGCGCGGCGAAGGGCAGCACGGGATCATTGCGGTGCTGCAGGACGTCACCGATCAAGAGAAGCTCGAGCAAGCTCGGCGAGAGTTCGTCGCGAACGTCTCACATGAGCTGCGCACGCCGCTGACGACGATCAAGAGCTACCTCGAGGCGCTCGACGACGGAGCGATCGAGGAGCCGCAGCTTGCATCACGCTTCATCAGCGTGACGCGGAGCGAAACCGAGCGGATGATCCGCTTGGTGACGGATCTCCTGCACTTATCGCGGCTGGATTCGAAGCAATCCATGATGAGCAAGTCCTCGACTCTCGTCAGCGAGATGCTGGAGGAGGTCGCGGACCGGTTTTCTTTTCAGCTGCAGCAACGGAAAATTCAGATTGTGATTCAAGTCGATCAGGGCGTAACCAGTTTATTGCTCGACCGCGATAAAATTGATCAAGTGCTCGATAATTTGGTATCGAATGCGATTAAGTATACCGGTGATGAAGGAATGATTCGCTTGGAAGCTCGGAAGATGGAGCGAGAGATGCTGGAAATTTCCGTGCAAGATAACGGAATGGGGATTCCGAAGAAGGACCTTTCACGTATTTTCGACCGCTTCTATCGGGTGGATAAAGCGCGCTCCCGCAACATGGGAGGCACAGGTCTCGGACTGTCCATTGCCCGGGAAATAGTGAAAGCACATGGAGGAACCATCGGACTAGAATCTGAATTGGGACAAGGAACACGTGTCCTATTTACGTTACCGATTATGCAGGCTGAGGAGGATGAGGCATGATTGAGAGCTTGAAATCGATCTTTCTTGTCGTGTTGATTGGTACAAGTCTGTATCAGAGCTTCATACTCGCATCCTATAGTCCTCCTAAGATTGAACCAATACAGCAAAGCAATTATGTTCAGACGGAGACGCTGGGCAAGCAAGCGGAGCTATCGGATATGTTATTTCCCGATCAGCTGATCATCCATTTGGGGAACCAACAGCACTCGGTGCTGTATCCGAACAATTATTACTACACCCGATTGCTGGATAACATCAAGCAGCGCAGTTTCAGAGGCTTTCGTAAAACGTCGATGTACCTCGTCAATGTAAATTGGGAGGAAGTTCGGACGAAGCAGCTTGGTGTGGAGATTCGCTTCCGTGATGGCATCCCTTTTACCATCCTGCAGCAGTTGTTTCGGATCGAAGGCGAGATCCCTGTAGAGAACGATAAGATCACTAAGATCTGGATCTATTCGAAGGGCACGAATGATGAGGTTCGGGCATTCTTTTTCACAGATTCGCCTGGGGTGGGTTATGAAGTCATCGGGGCGGATTTTACGAGTAAGGACGTTGAGAACTTCGTTGCTTACGGCGAGCCGACGAACTTGTACAAAACAACGAATAGCGGCGATTATTACCTGCCTTTGAAGCCGTTGAGTATTCCGAGCTACACGTTTACCTATACACAGCTTACGGCCGATCAGCTCAAGCAAAGCTTGTTCGTTGATCCGGGGATTACCCGCTATCTCAAAGAGCGCGATGGTTCGGAGATTTACACGGACAGCAAGCGCGGATTCCAACTCAACCGGGATCAACGGTGGGTTACCTATTCCGATCCTGTAGCACCGGCTGTAAGTAAAACCGAGGTTCTGGACGATTTGTTAGCCGGCATCAAATTTATTAATCAGCACATCGGGTGGGATGGGAAATATATGGTGTCCCGCACACCGCAAAAGCAGCTCTTGGACAACCAGACCTTCATGTTCCGCCAATACTATGATTCGCTGCCGATTGTGACTGCACAGCCGGAAGGCTTCGGTACGATGAAAATGCAAGTACAGAAGGGTGTTATTTCTGGTTTCGAGCGATCCATGGTTATTCCCGATCTGAAATCCGGGCAGCGACGTGACAGCCAATTGATGTCAGGCGAAGCTTTAGAAGAAAGATTACAATATTACAAGAATCGGGCTAGTATCGTTTCTATTTTCCCGGCTTATCGTCCTCTGGTGACGGATAAGACGCTGACCTTAACCAGCGTGTGGGCGTTAGAGATGCGGGATGGTACGTATGATTTTATCGAGTAAGTCAGATGTTCGGGAAAGGTTGGTGAGATTATGAATTGGAGTAGGGCTAAATCGATTTTGATTGCTTCTTTTTTACTGTTGAATATGATTCTCGGCTTCCAGCTATGGTCCACCAATCGTTCCAATCAAACAGACGTTTCTTCGGACGCCTCCAGTACGGTTGAGGATCTGAATCGTGCCCTCCGCAATAAAAATATCCGACTCACGGATGAGCTGCCAACTGATCAGCCGAAGCTGAAGGTCATTACCGTGAAGTATGATGATAGCATCAAACCGGGTGAGGAAAAGACATTGCGGGTACCCCTTATCATGAGCACGCTGCTCGGTAAAGGGGCAAGTAAAGAAGGTCAGTCACTTTCGGAGATTCCAAACTTCGGGATGTATCAGTTAGATTCGGCGATAAGCCGGAACGGCATTTATGTATTTTCACAGTTATATGGCAAGATTCCGTTATTTGATGTAAGAGTCGAGCTGAATGAGAAAAATGGAGAAATTACCAGTTACCGTCAAGCTTACGTTGAAGTAGAATCAGAGGTAGAACAGACCGAGCAGAAGTTGATTTCGGCACAATTGGCGGTCCGCAGCTTAGTGGACAATTATTTAAGTGATGGCTCGATCATTACCGAGGTTCGCCTGGGGTATCATGGACAACCTTATAATTCGCAAACACAGCCGATGTTCCCACAGTGGCGGATTGCGGTCGATAACCGAGACATTTATTATGTGCAAGCATTCAATGGTGCAGTGGAGTCCCTGCAGAATGGGTCAGATCCTCCGCCTTTCGGTAAGGATGAAGAGGATGGCGCACCGAAGGCTTCGCCAGCTCCTGACGACAAGAGCACACCTAAGAAGTAGAAGAATGAACGGCTATGAACGAATAACCAACTGGCAGACAGGTAGCATAGAGGAGTAGGGTAGATGGGCATTCGATTTACAGTGTTATCAAGTGGTTCAACAGGGAATGCAACGGTCATCGATAACGGTGAGGTAAAGCTCTTAGTTGATGTAGGCTTCAGTGCGAAGAAGATGGAGCTGTTAATGAAGGAGCGCGAGCTCGCGGCGAGCAGTATCGACGGGATCCTAGTTACGCATGAGCATTCCGATCATATCAAAGGATTAGGTGCTTTCGCGCGGAAATATGATGTGCCCATTTATGCGAATGAGAAGACATGGGTGGAGCTGGATCGTCAGATTGGCGTCATCGCCGAGGGGAATAAACGCGTGATGGACACCGGCGGTGTGGAGGAATTCGGCACGCTGAAGGTGGAATCCTTCGGGATTTCGCATGATGCGGCGGAGCCGGTGGGGTACGTCTTTTATGAAGGGGATCAAAAGCTAAGCGTTGTGACGGATCTTGGGTACATGAGTGAGAAGGTCAAGGAAAAGATCGCGGATTCTGACGCTCTAGTCCTGGAAACGAACCATGATGTCGACATGCTGCGTGTGGGGCATTATCCGTGGAGCATTAAGCGTCGAATTCTTGGGGACAAAGGACATTTATCCAACGAAGCCGCAGGGGAAGCGCTCTGTGACGTGATGACGAATAAGACGAAATCGGTCTACATGGCTCACCTTAGCCGTGATCATAACTTAATGGATTTGGCCAGGCTGACCGTGAATAATATTGTAGAAGAGCGGGCCCCTGAGGCGAAACAGCTGAGATTGATGGATACGTATTTTGACCGTTCTACGAAATGGGATGTATTGGATTCGGAGTAAGTGCAGCGTCGAGTTCTTGGGACTTGAGCTGAATTTCCTGCGCAGTGACAAGACCTTTATCAATCAACACTTGAATGAGAGATGAGAGGACGAGGGACTGGTGATAGTGGCTTTCCTTGAGGTCAGCGAGCTTACCGATCATATTAATTTCTTCAAAATGAGTAGGAATACGGTTCATGGCAGCATTCTCCTTTAGATAATGTTCTAGTGATATCGCCAATAAGAAAAGCAATTTTCGGGAATCGAAAACTTATCCTTTCATATGTGGAAAAGTTGGTTTACACTCTAGTAATTCGGTAAGAGATTTGGTTTACTATTATTGTAGGCAAGAAGCGAGCGAAACATTCCTATTATTTGCAAAAATCCAATCGTGGATTGCTTGAAACGATCCATGGATGACAATAAACCAAGGCGAGTATGGCGCTGGCCCCGTCAGCGAGGAGGGACCTGAAATGAGTTTGTTTGATGATGATTTTTATTCGACCAAAAGGTCCAGAAAGCGCGAGCCGGTCTGGCGTCCCAAAGAGACAGGGAATTTCAGGAGTTTCACAAGCATTACGGGCCGAAGACGATATGTCGCCCTCATAGCAGGTGTCGTTGGGGCAGTAGGAATGCTAGTCGTTGTAGGGATCGTTCATTCGTTCGGAGGCAGCACTTCGTCTAAGACCGCACTAGCGATTCCTGTGGTGGCCAAGGCTGAAGTTCATCCGATGAACAGTAATGATGCTGTCGTTGCGGCAACGGACAAAATAAAACCAGCCGTGGTCAGCGTGATCTCCTCGAAGAAGGACGATGCTGGCCAAGAAACGGGCATTGGTATTGGATCCGGCGTTATGTTTGCGAAAAACGGGGATAAGGTTCGTATCGTAACGAATAGTCACGTCGTAGAGAACGGGAATCAGTTCGAAATCGTGAATTTCGAAGGTGAGCATCGTAAGGCTACGCTTGTGGGTCGGGACAAAATTACGGATTTGGCCGTACTAGAGGCCGATGGCAAGGATGTGAAAGTGCTTGCGGAATTCGGTGACTCCGACTCGCTGCGCGCGGGTGAAATGGCGATTGCCGTGGGCAATCCGCTAGGGCTTGGCTTCTCGCCAACGGTAACTCAAGGGATCGTATCTTCGCCGAAGCGGACGATACCGGTCGCGCTGTCACGTGAAGGCACGGACTATGACTGGGAGATGGACGTTATCCAGACGGATGCCGCGATTAACCAAGGTAACAGCGGTGGCCCACTGGTGAACATCGAAGGTAAGGTCATCGGTATTAACTCGATGAAGATTGCAGATACAGGCGTAGAGGGCTTAGGCTTCGCGATTCCAATTAATAGTGTGAAACCCATTATTGATAGTCTAATCAAGGACCATAAGGTGAAACGGCCGTTGATTGGGGTGTCGACGCAGGAGCTGCAAGCTTTTAAAGGGACGGATGTATTAAAGTTACCTCCAGATGTGAAAACTGGTGTTATCGTCTTCGACGTGTCGGGCCCTGCGAAGGAAGCGGGACTGAAAGCACAGGATGTAATCGTGCAGCTGGATGATCGCAAGATCGATAGTACGATCGCCTTGCGGAAGTACCTCTATAACGAGAAGAAGATCGGCGACAAGATCAATGTGGTGTACTATCGCGGCGGGAAGAAGCTGACGACGGTGCTGACTTTGGTCGAGGCGACGGATAAGTAAAGGTAAGCTCAATTGATAAAAAGAAATCTACAGAACCGCACACGGATGAGAGGTAGCAACATGCATGTCGTTTGTAAAGATCATGTGGAAATAGCCATAGATGAATTTGTTGATGAGTACGAGGAAGCACCAGACGTTGTGGATTTGCAGAAGACCCACTTCGCCCACTGGTCACCGCCTGAGCATTGCGAGCATTGCCAGTCATTATCACGTTTTCTCATTGTATGAGGGAGGCCTTTGCGGCCTCTTTTTTCTTTTTTGGGGGAGTCGGTCGTAACTGACTAGCAGAAGTAGAATCGGGAATCGGAGGATAGTCGGAAAACCCGAGTATGTAGAGTGGAATCGGGCACTGTAGCGGTGAGATGAACGGAAAATTCGGCTAACTTGAGTAGAATGCGGCCTGGGAGCGGTGAGATGGTCGGAAAATCTGGTTAACTTGAGTAGAATCGGGCCTCGGAGTGGTGAGATGAACGGATAATCCGATTAACTCGAGTGGAAGCAGGCCTCGCAGCAAGCGAATAAGTCGAAGAAATCGATATATATCGGAAAATCGAGGCGTACACAAGTGAATATGTCGAAGGAATCGACATACAGGAGAGAACCAAGGTCTGCGCAAACGAATAAGTCGAAGAAATCGACATATTTGGGAAAATCGAGGCCTGCACAAGAGAATAAGTCGAATAAATCGACATACAGGAGAGAACCAAGGCCTGCGCAAACAAATAAGACGAAGAAATCGACATGGAGGAAAATCGGAGCCTGCGAAAGTGAATATGTCGAATAAATCGACACTAAGGGAAGTATGATAGGTCGGCTATATTTTTGGATAAACGCACTCGTCCTGGGATGACGGCGTAGCCGTTTATTTTACAAGCCGATCGGGTGCTTCGCTAATCTTGGCTAATGTTCGTATACGATGCTTAAATGAATCGTGAATTGGGCGACTTAATAAAAAAAAACCCGACATGTCTGCCGGGTCCTTCGATATGAAATAAATTGCGCATAGAGAACTAGTATGGTATGATTGGAGCACTATTGCTATTTTATTTTTATGTAATGGCATAGTTATTGCATATTATCTACATCTTTATCTTACCATGTAGATTCGCTGTTTGTCAAATGTTCTTTTTCTTCTCCATATTTGACGTAGAAGGAGTGTATTCAAGAAGATGATGGACTTCAACGATTGGGAACAAGAGCAGAAGTGGCTCGATCTAGTTACAGAGAAACTGCGTTCGAGAATTATCGAGTTAGAGCCTGAGGTGGATCAATTGTATGGTCAGGCTTCCGACATCCGTAAACGCTTCTGGGAAGAAGTTACGATCAATACAAGCACGGATGAAGACTTCGAGGAGACGTTCTTCACGATCAAGCAGCAAGCGGCATTGTTATCCGAACGGGAACGTATCCATACATTGCGGAAGCAGCAATGGAAGAATTTGAATCGGCTGCTTGTATCGCCGTATTTTGGGCGGATCGACTTTCAAGAAGATGGAGAGAACACGCGTGAGCAAATATATATTGGTGTTTCTTCTTTTGCAGATACAGATGGGATGAATTTCTTAATTTACGACTGGCGAACGCCTATTGCAAGTTTGTATTACGATTATTCCCCTGGCTCGGTCGCGTTCACAACACCTGGTGGGCAAATTACGGGGAAGATGCTCCTGAAGCGACAGTACCAAATTCGTGACGGGAAGGTTCAAAATTTGTTCGACTCCAGCATAACGATTGGCGATGAATTACTGCAACAGGTACTAGGCCAGGGTGCAAACACACAGATGAAGAGCATTGTCGCTACGATTCAAAAGGAGCAAAATGCGATTATCCGTAACGATACGAGCAAGATGCTTATTGTGCAGGGTGCGGCAGGCAGTGGAAAGACCTCTGCGGCTCTGCAGCGAGTAGCCTACTTGTTATACAAACACCGTGAGCATCTCACGGCTGATCAGATTGTTCTTTTTTCACCAAATCCGATGTTCAATAGTTATGTGTCTACCGTCCTTCCCGAATTAGGCGAGGAGAACATGCAGCAGGCAACCTTCCAAGAATATCTAGAATATTGGTTAGGATCGACGTTCCGTCTGGAGGATCCCTTTGATCAGCTCGAGTATGTACTGACAGCGGAATCAGCTCCAGCTTATGAGTCCCGGTTGAGTGGCATTCAATATAAATCTTCGGAAGATTTCCTTAAAGTTCTGAAAACATACGCGTCATGGCTTGCACAAGAGGGTATGCTGTTTCATAGCATTCGTTTTCAAGATCGTGATTTGATTTCAGGTGATCAAATAAAAGCCCAATTTTACAGCTATGATGCTTCCATTCGATTGACCAACCGCATTGCGCTGTTGCAAGAGTGGCTGCTGCAAGAATTGAGCTTGATAGAGCGCAAGGAACGTTATGCCCCTTGGGTTCAGGAGGAAATAAACTATTTGGAGAATGAGCAGTATGCCGATGCGTTCCAAGTACTGCACAAGGAGCGGGGGCTCTTTGATTTCGCGGAGAAATATGCGAGAGCCTATGAGATTATTCATAAACAGCGCCGTGGAGATGAGGGTGACTTCGATTATGCGGAGCGAGAGGAAGAATTACTGCGCCGTGTGATTGTGAAGGAGTCTTTTAAACCGCTGAGGCGGAGTGTAAAGAAAATGTTGTTTATTGATGTGCAGGGGCTGTATAAGCAGCTGTTCCAAGAGGATGGCATGTATCAAGCAATGACAAATAGGTTTGTAGTGCCCGCCTTATGGCCGGAAATCTGTGAACAGACCAAGGAGAAGCTGAGTAAGCAGGAACTTTTTTATGAGGATGCTGCCCCGTATTTGTATTTAAAAGAACTTATAGAAGGCGCTCGGACGAACACGGAGGTACGCCATATCTTCATAGATGAGGGTCAGGATTACTCGATGTTCCAATATGAGTTCCTTAAGAAACTGTTCCCTCGTGCTCGTATGACCGTGCTCGGCGACTTCGGTCAGGCGATTTTCACGCATGCAACGAGTTTACATGGGGCGACTTCTCCTTTGATCGGGCTATACGGCGAAGACGAAACGAGCCAAATTGTTCTGTACCGCAGCTATCGCTCAACGCGTGAGATTGTCGAATTTACGAGGCCGCTGCTGCCAAATGGCAAGGAGATTGTGCCTTTTGAGAGAAGTGGGAGCAAGCCTCTTCTCATTGAGGCCGGCAGCGAGGAGATGAGGACGAAGCGGATAGCTGCAGACCTAGCAGCGCTGCAAGCTGAAGGCTTGGGATCCATCGCTGTGATCACGAAGACAGAAGCCGAGAGCACAGAGGCATACGACCGTTTAACAGCCCACGGATGCGAGGGATTGCGGCTTATTACCAAGGAAACGCCTATTTTCGAAAGGGGAATCATGGTGATTCCTTCTTATCTTGCTAAGGGCGTTGAGTTTGACACCGTCATGATCTACGATGCTTCTGCAGCATTGTATCATCGAGAAAGCGAGCGCAAGCTCTTTTATACGGCTTGTACGCGCGCAATGCATCGGCTTTTGCTTTACACGGATAAGGAGTGGACACCTTATATTCGGGCGTTGAGCCAGACGTTATATGAGATGGAGCCCTTACATGAATAACGCACGCCTTTAGAAGATAAAAGGATAAGGATACCACACGGTAACAGGGCTTAGAAGTAGAAAGGCATTCAGACGGGGTCTGGATGCCTTTTTCTGCGTCGTAGTAGGTCAGGTGATAGTTCGAAATGAATACGCAAATGTTATTTGGTTTCTTGGATAAGCTCGATAAAATGCTGGGCTGCTTTGGATACATGGCGATCCTTCAGCCAAATCAATCCCGTTGCTAATTTGAGCTGACTGTCTGCGATTTCGTAAGCTTGAAACGCATACTCGCGATGCAATTTAACAATAGACTCCGGTACGATCGTTGTCGCATCTCCAGAGGATACCCATTCCAATAGCGTGACCATATCGGAACATTCCCCGATGACGTTAGGAAGCAGACCACGTTCGGTAAATTGGTCGATGATACTGTGATACAGCCCAAGCCCCTCTGTACTTGGCAAAATGAGCGGATAACGCTGAATATCAGCGTAAGCGAATGACAGTGATTCCGACGCGAAGGATGGAGCGGCCACGAAATAGAAAGGCTCCGATTGCAGCTGGACGACTTCAAAATCACTTAGTTCCATCGGGAGCCGGATAATAGCAAGCTCGATGGTATGTTCCCGAATAAGCCGAAGCAGCTGAGCGGATTCATTCTGTTGTATTTTATACGTAACCTCAGGGTAGCGAGTTTTAAAAATACGCAGCAATTGCGGCAGTTGTGCCGAGGACAGCGTGTTAACGCCTATTCGTAACTTGCCGCGCGTACCCATGCCGATCTCTTTTACATCATTCTCCGCTTCCTCTATAAGCTTCGTCAAATGTAGGGCATGTTTATATAAGGCCTGTCCGGCTTCGGTCAGTTCGATGACTTTACCCGTTCGAAGAATAAGCTGGACGCCGAGCTCCTGCTCCATGAGCTTCAATTGTTGGCCTAGCGGGGGCTGCGTCATGTGCAATCTTTGGGCGGCAGCGGTAATTTGCTTCTCTTCCGCGATTGCGATGAAATAACGAAGTTGGCGAATATCCATCGTAGGGTGACCTCTTTTCCAAAGGATAAAAGTATGAAAACTAAAGGATATAGATATTTTTCGTATACTTATCGATATGATACCATAGAAGCCGATAGAAAAGGGGGAGCCTTTATGCTTCGAAAGTATCATTCCAATCCATATTTACATGTTCTACAATGGTTTATTTTTATGACCGCTAGTTCCGTGGCACTTCCTATCGTCATTGGTGGTCTGTTTCATTTGTCTCAGGACGAAATTGCCTCGTTGATGCAGCGTACATTTTTCGTAGTCGGGCTCAGTTCCATGCTGCAAGCAGCACTCGGGCATCGATTTCCGATCGTGGATGGTCCAGCGGGTTCATGGGTAAGCGTGTTTGTCATGATCGCTGGGATCTCCGCGAACCAAGGTCACACGGCCAAAGAAGCGCTGCAGATTCTAGAAGGCGGGCTGCTTATGGCTGGTGTGCTGTTGTTTTTACTGGGGATAACGGGCCTCTTTTATAAACTCCTTAATCTATTTACACCACTGGTGACGAATTTATTCTTGTTCATCTTGTCTTTGCAGTTGAGTGGTGTATTTCTGAAAGGCATGTTCGGCTTGAAAGCTGGGCAAGGGGCCGTAGATTATGGAACGATGCTAATCTCGTTAGCGGTATTCGGCGGCGTGGTGTTCCTGAATGTAAAAGGGAAAGGATGGACGCGTAACTATGCCGTACTGCTAGGGATTACCGGCGGTTGGGTGCTTCAGGCATTGGCCGTCGGTGGGATATCCAGTGCTGGCTCGGCTTCCGGTGCATGGATCAAACTTCCCGATATATGGGCATGGGGATTGCCCCGGTTGGATCCCGGCATGGCTTTGACAGCCGCGCTATTTACGCTGATCCTTGTTTCAAATCTTGTTGCCGCTATTACAGCGGCCCAGCAGGCCTTACCGAGGAAGGAACTCCCTGGTAAAGATGTTTATAACCGGGCTAGCCTAATCGCAGGCGTTTCTCACGGACTTTCGGCTTTATTTTCCGCTGTCGGTGTCGTTTCTCTTCCGGTTACGGCGAGTTTTATCAAAATGACGGGGCAAACGAGAAGGATGCCGTTCATCATCGCCTGCTTGGCGCTCTCGGCAGTTGCTCTTGTCCCTTCGATCGTCCATTTTCTTGCCCAGCTGCCTACGTCCGTAGCCAGTGCGGTTTCGTTGGCGACCTTCGTGCAAATGACCAGTAACTCGTTCTCCTCCTTGTCACGCGTCGTTCAAACACAGCGCCAGTTGACGATTCTGGGAATCGGCATTCTCGTCGGTGCCGGGTTCACCCTCATCGCGGCTTCACCTTTGCCTGAGCTTCCTGTAGTGATGCAGTATGCGTTTGGAAACGGGCTGTTAGTTGCCACTGTAGTGGTCATGGCCCTTGAGCGGTTCTGGCAGACGGACGCCAAATTAATCGTTTCGAACTAAAAGAAAGAGCCAAGTTCCTCAATGGAGGAAACTGGCTCTTTGTTCTTGCAATATATGGCCAATCCGAGTATAGCGGATTTTAATCAGTTGATGGCGCAGGTTTAATTTAATAGGAGTAAAGGGAGCCTGGAGTTGGTATAACTCTGGCTTTTTTGGCGTGAACGGGTGCTATTGGTGCGTATATACATCGAATGGTATGATGGGAGGAATGATTGGTTATAAGAGAGAAAAGAATGAAAAAATGAATGGGATAAGTGAAGGGGTACGTTATGCATATACAGATATTGACTGTTGGGAAATTAAAGGAGCGCTATCTCGTGGACGGGATCGCGGAGTACGTGAAGCGTCTTGGCCCGTATGCCAAGATGCAAATGATTGAGGTGCCGGATGAGAAGGCACCTGAGAATATGAGCCCTGCTGAGGAGCAGCAGGTGAAGGTTAAAGAGGGCGAGCGGCTGTTAGCCAAGCTCGGCGCGGATGTGTACGTCGTGGCGCTAGCCATCGACGGCGAGATGTGGACGAGCGAGCAGCTGGCGAGCTCGCTCGATAAGTTGGCCACCTACGGGCGGAGCCAGGTGGCCTTTGTTATTGGCGGCTCGCTCGGGCTGTCCAGCGAGCTGTTGCGCCGTGCGGATATGCGGCTGTCTTTTGGCCGCATGACGCTGCCGCACCAGTTGATGCGGCTGGTGCTGGTGGAGCAGATTTATCGCGCGATGCGGATAAATCGGGGGGAACCGTATCACAAATGACGCAAATTTTTTGGTATAAATCACACAAGTGCAGCAATTCGCAAGGCTCATTTAATTATTTTGGCCGGAACATTATTTGATGCTTCTTTGGGCTACGCCTAAACCTGAGATTTACCTGGATTTACCTGAAACTGCATAGGTCATGGTCATGAAACTAAAAAAGTTGATATTTCTAACTTCTAACTTTTTCTGCCACATGCGAGTGTAACAACTCCATGTGGTTTTTATTTTTCTTTGCTAAGAAACGATACTGCCTCAGGAGCGGTGACAATAATCTTCGACAACTCCTTCGACAGTTCCTCGGGCGTATACGGGAAGTCGTTCCCGATCCAATTGGCAATCAGGCCGATAAGAGCGGACATCCCATATTGGATGTATAGATCGACGTTCACCGTGCTTGCAGGATTGAACGAGTAGGTCAGATTATGATGACCATGGTAGATCAATTCCTCGTGAATCTTCTTGAGAAAGTCGATGGCAAGGCTTGAGGATAGCACAGTAGAGAAAAATTTCTTATTCTGATAAATGTATTCGAAGACCCTGATCAGCGAGAGTCGGTCCGCCTCCAGCACAACGGAATTGCTATTCTGGAACGGTTCATATAATGCTTGTTTGATCCCCTCGACCTCATTCTCCATGGCCTCTTTCAGTAAGTCTTCCTTGGAGTTGTAATGCTGATAGAAGGTCGAACGATTCAGATCCGAGGTTCTGATAATTTCTGAGACGGTAATTTTCGAAAAATCCTTCTTCTTAAGCAGTGTCACGAGCGTGTCGTTGAATACTTTTTTTGAACGAATTACGCGTTTGTCTGTCATATTTGTTTGCTCCTTATACCGTTTGCACATTTAATTCTGAAACTTAACGTACGATTCCGGATTATGTATCGGTAAACCGACAACTTCGCTAATGTTGGTGGTTGTTTATATCCTGATATTATAAATATAATGGTTCTTGAAAGAAAGTTAAACGACACTTTGCAATTAGAATCGTCTTCCTTATGAATCTGTCGGTTATTATCTTTAGGGGAGAATAATAGAAAAAGGAGTAAACCAAATGACAAACTTAACCGGAAGAAAAATCATTGTAACAGGCGGAGCCAGCGGAATGGGAAAAAGCTTGGTCGAGTCGTTGCCGGCTCTCGGAGCGCAGGTCGTTAGCTTCGACTTGAATGCGGAAGTGGGAGAACCGACCGCCAAGGAAGCGGGAGCCACATTCATTGCCTGCAACGTAGCGGACGAGCAGTCCGTGCAAGACGCGGTCAAGAAGGCGGTAGAGACGCTTGGCGGTCTGGACGTACTCGTTCACGCTGCGGGAATCGCGCCGGGCGGTCCTGCCGAGGACATCAAGCTTGAGGATTGGAACAAGGTCATGTCGATTAATTCGACAGGCACGTTCCTCACCAATAAGGCTGTATTCCCTTATTTCAAAGAGAAAGGCGGCGGTTCGATTCTGAACTTCGCAAGCGCTGCGGGCGTTCAAGGCTACGTGGGCAAAGCTCTTTATGCTGCGAGCAAAGGCGCCGTCGTCGCCTGGATGAGATCTCTGGCGGGAGAGTGGGGCAAGTACAATATTCAAGTCAATGCGATCGCACCCGCGATCTGGACGCCGATGTATGATAAGACGAGAGCCAGCATGTCGGCTGAGCAATTGGCTAAGCATGACGAGATGATGAAGTCAGCGGTTCCGCTCGGCGGCAAACTGGGTGACACCAAGAAAGATTTCGTTCCTGTTATGGCTTTCCTCTGCAGTGAGGATTCCCATTTCATGACCGGACAAGTCTTCTCCATCGACGGCGGAACGTTGATGCTTCGATAAGAGAACGGCGAACAGGGCTGTCCCGATAGGGGCAGCCCTGTTTGACGCTGGCGATGAATAGGGGAATGAGCAAAATGAAAGGCAATTAAGAGTCTTCAACTACTGGTTAAAGCTTTGGATCTAGATAATGAGGAGTCTATGAATGAAATACAGAGGGAGTTACAAAATCAAAATGACATTCTAAAGTTTATCAGAGCGGGCAAAGGTGATTTTCGGGGCGAACAACCAGCCTCTTCGTCTAGAGATTGATGAGTTGAGTATTGAGGATGAGCAAGAATGAAATGGGAATTATTTGTGGCCATTTTTTCGCCGATAGACCCTTTAAGCTGAACCGTATCACAAGTAAGGCGAAGTAGAGGCACCCCAAAAAGGGTGCCTTAAATTTGCTAAGATAAGTATCAATAATTTCAAATTTATTAACGCAGCAATAATATTAAGGATCAATTCCGTTAACACTCCCACGTTATAATTAAATCAAATTTGCCTATTCTAAACATCGAAAGTTGGGACGTTATGCAACTTCTTCACAAGATTGGGAGTCATCCAATCATTGCCGCAGTTCGTAAAATAGAAGATTTGGAGACAGCACTAAACAGCTCCGTGGCAAATATTTTTTTTATGGGTGGGACCGTCAAGGAAATTGTCCGTAGCGTTGAACTCACCCAAGAAGCCGGGAAAGGTGCTTTTGTTCACATTGATCTCATTCGGGGCTTATCCAACACAGATCGAGAGAGCGTCGAATGGATTGCGGAGTACGTAGGAGCCGACGGCATAGTAACGCCCAAGGGGCATTTAATTAAGGAAGCTAAGAGATTGGGACTATTCGGTATTTTGCATTTGTTCATTCTGGACTCTGGGGCTTTAGAAAATGGATTAAAACTTTGCCGGCAGATTGAACCTGATGGCATTGAATTGATGCCCGGAGTCGTTGAAAAAATTCTACATATGTTCTCCTATGAGCTGGAAAATACGCCAATTATTGCGAGCGGCTTAATTCAGACTGAAGAAGAAGCAACTGCTGCGTTATCTGCTGGAGCCACATCATTGTCCGTCAGCTCGGAGTTACTTTGGAACCTTCGCTTCGATCAGCTGTCTCTCTAATTTTAACAAAACGGATACATTCAATTAATATTGCGAGAACAATTCGTTGATATCATTACATTATTAGATGAGAGATTCGAAGAACTTAATATAAGTAAATTAATTTTGCTTAGAGTGATGACCAAGAGAAAGCTCTGAACAATAATTATGCGGATGGAATATTCGCCTATTTATTGTTGTTCAGAGCTTTTTTTATTTATTTTCTGGAGGTGCTGCAATGACCGTTTCACGTAATCGCCGATTTAAATGGATGTTAATACCAATGATATTCTTGGCTCCCGCCTTGATGTTATACGCTGTCTTCTTCCTATATCCACTTGCTTACACAGTATTTTTAAGTTTTCATCAATGGGACATGATCAACCCAGACAAAGATTTCGTCGGTTGGGATAATTACTACTCCTTGTTCAAGGATGAAGTGTTGTGGAAGGCGCTCGTCAATACATTCTTGTACATGCTCATGACGATCCCTATATCAATGACACTTGGCTTCTTATTGGCGTTGTTTATTGAGAGCTTGCAACGCGGCAAGTCATTTTACCGGTTTATTTTCTATCTTCCCGTCGTCTCGTCGATTGCCGTCGTCTCCATCGTTTGGATGCTAATGTACGACCAACATCATGGCATTATTAATCAACTATTTGGAGTATTTGGTATCAAGGGACCGAATTGGTTGGCAGATTCATCAACTGCATTGTGGGCAATTGCCATCGTTGGTATTTGGAAAAGTTTGGGCTCTGAGATGCTGCTCTATATTTCTGGCCTGAAATCGATCGACAAAAGTTTGTATGAGGCCGCTTCTATTGACGGAGCAAGCCGTACTCACAAACTGATACACATCACTTTGCCTTTGCTATCGCCGATCACATTGTTCCTTCTCGTCATGGGCATGATTTCCTCGTTCCAGAATTTCGCGCTCGTTAAAATTATGACAGGAGGCGGGCCGAACAACTCGACAAACGTACTGGTCTACCAGATTTATCAGGAGGCTTTCGGATTCTTTAACATCGGACGTGCTGCTGCCATCTCTCTACTGCTTTTCCTGATCGTACTGACGATTACTGTAGTGCAGCTTAAAATCTCGAAGAAGACCGTGCACTACGGTTGATAAGAAAGGGTAGGTTCTCATGATTCAATATCGGAAATGGACAGAAGAGACACTTAAGCATGTGTTGTTGTTGATCATTGCTTTCATCGTGCTTATCCCGATCCTATGGATGATATCCATCTCATTTCGTTCCAATGACAATGCGCTGTCTGATCAAATTTTTCAGATGGGTCCCATCGATTGGCACGGCTATAAGAGTGCACTATTCGATGTGCCGTTTTTCCGGTGGCTGGGTAACAGCCTTCGAATTGGAATCCTTCAGACGCTAGGTCAATTATTTATAGGAGTCTGTGCAGCATTCGCTTTCTCGTATTATCGGTTTCCTGGCAGGGACTTACTGTTTATGTTCGTTCTCATGACCATGATGATACCGATGCAAGTCACATTAGTTCCAACCTTTCTTATCGTTAATCAGATGAATGCTTTAAATACGTTCAGTGGGGTTATTGTCCCACATCTGGCTAGTGGTTTTGCTATCTTTCTGCTTCGGCAGTCGTTCATGACTGTGCCGAAGGAATTGGCGGAGGCGTCCACCATTGATGGATGCGGTCCATTACGAGTCATGTGGAACGTATATGCCCGCTTGTCCACAACGGTACTGGTGACGCTAGGCATTATCTTATTTCTAAACAATTTTAACGAGTTTAATTGGCCATTACTCATCTTAACCGATCCGGACAAGATGCCATTACCGCTTGCATTCCAGTACTTTCGAAGCGAAACGAGTTTGGACTGGAGCAGCACGATGGCCATTGCCACCTTATCCATGCTGCCAGTGGTGATTCTCTATATAGCGGCACAACGCTATATCATTGAAGGCTTTGCTCAAAGCGGATTGAAAGGGTAAAACCTACCGCTTTGATTTCTATAGCAAAATCAAATTTAAAAAAAGAATGGAGTGAAGAACATGTTTAGCAAAAAGCTTAAGTCAGTTAGTGCCGTAGTAGCTTTGTCTCTCGCATTAGCGGGATGTAGTACATCTACAAATAAGGATCAAGAAAAATCATCTCTTCCGACAGCATCGCCATCTGCTCCAGTAGAAATCGAATTCTGGCATGCGCTGAGCGGGGATCTGATGACTAAAATGGTGGATGAGTACAATAAATCGCAGTCAAAAGTTAAAGTCACACCTGTATTCGTTCAAAACAACTACGAAGGCATTGTGGAGAAACTGCAAGTGCAGGCAGCAGCGAAAAAGCTTCCTGACGTATCCTTAAACGGCTTGCTATACACACGTTTTGCTAGCGAAACGGTGCACGCAGTCCCGCTTGAGCCATTTATTCAAAGAGATGGGTATAACACAAATGATTTCTTTCCGAATATGTTAGCGTTGGGCAAGGATGAAAAAGGTAAGCAAATCGGTCTACCTTTTGGCATCAGTACCCCAATTCTGTACTTCAACGCGGATAAGCTCCGCGAAGCTGGGTTGAATCCAGACAATATGCCAAAAACATGGGAAGAGCTTCCTAAAGTAGCTAAGGAATTGACACGCAACGGAAAATTCGGTCTGACAATGTCGATTGATTGGGCTTGGTTGTACCAGGCGATGATGGAGACATATGGGGGCAGCATGATGGCCAAGGATGGCAAGTCGGTAGGACTTGACTCTCCGGAAAGTATAAGGGCTGTACAAACAATTGTAGATATGGCGCTCAAAGATAAGTCCTTACCGGTTGTGCCAAACTATGGCGAGTCTATCAACACCATGATTAAAGGCGATGCTGCAATGCTAATTACTTCGACCGCTGCGCTTAGTAGTGTTGGAGGGACCGCAAAGTATGATTTGCGTACTGCCCTATACCCTACATTCGGGGGAAAGCGAACCGTACCAGCAGGTGGTTCGAATTTGATGATCTTTACTACAGATAAGGCTAAGCAAGACGCGTCTTGGGACTTCATCAAGTATATTACTGATAAACAGCGTTCTATTCAAATCGCGCAAGCGATGGGTTACATGGTTACCACAAAAAGTGCTCTAGAGGATCCAAGTATGAAGGCATATCTGGATAAAAACCCAAATTATAAGACTACTTATTCTCAAGTTGATCAAATGGTCCCTTGGTTCAACTTCCCGGGAACAGGCGGCACCAAAATTCAGAAGATCATTACCGACCAAATTCAGGCTGCTCTGCAAGGTCAAAAAGCGCCAGAAGAAGCAATGAAAGAGGCAGCCAAGCAAGCTAACGCTTTGATCCATTAATAATTATAATTGGAGGAATTTACATGACAAAAAAATATATTGACGACGCTCACTCACATATTAGTCTAAGACCTTGGTTCGGTCAGCTTCAGGAAGCAAAAGGCGGAGATTACGACTTTGCCATTATTAGTGATCGGACAGGCGGAGCAGTTCAAGGCATGTTCGAAAAAGGGCTCGAGGCAGCGCAAAAGTTAAACCCGGAATTCATTATCTCCATCGGTGATATTGTTGAAGGGTATTGGACGGATGAAGTGGAAGCACATGAAGAATGGGATCGTATGGACGCACTTCTTGAAGGCGTAGGTATTCCACTCTTCCAAACTGTGGGCAATCATGACTATTCTACAAGTACGATGAAGAGAGTATGGCGTGAGCGTAAGGGAGTAGATTATTACGCGTTTCGATATGGTAAGTCACTCTTCCTCGTCTTAAACACAGAAGCAGAAGATTACGTTCATGATGAGAAAATGGTAGGGTTCATCCAGATGATTAACCGTCATTTAATAAAAAATCCGGAACTGACATTTGCTGAGGCTACGAAAGCTGTGTTTGGAGAGCAAGCATCCAACAATATGACAATGACAGAGGACTGGTTGATTCAACCACACCTAAGCTCTGTGCAAATCGACTTTTTTGAAAAAGTAATTGCGGATAACACAGATGTGGAGTGGACGTTCGTTTGTTTGCATCAACCTGCATGGAAGAAGGATGACCCGCTATTCACAAGATTGGAGAATCTGCTTAACGGCCGTCAGTTCACGGTCGTAGCTGGACATGTTCATTACTTGGAGGTTACCGAGAAAAACGGATCCCAATATATTCAGATGGGTAAGACAGGCGGATTGCACTGTTTTAAAGGCAAAGGCGACATCCACCATATATTATCTGTCAAAATGCGCAACGGCGTTCCTAACATCGAGGTGATTCTGCTCGAAGGAGAAGGCGGGACCGAATCGCTGGATGGCTACATGAAGTCGAAATCGGAACAACTTTAAAACGGGGTTATCTGTATAATGGACGAAATATTTGACGACAAAGTTAACACGTGGTTCTTCGATTTGGATGGTTGCATCTACCATGGGCATAAATTGACCGAAAGGGCAAATGAATTGCTAGACCTTCTAAGGCGCCGCGGCTGTCGAATCGGCTTTATAACGAACAACTCCCGGGAGAATGCAGAGGAAATCCGAGCTAAGTTATCGGCAATGGGCTTGCAATTAGATGGCGAGAATATTGTGAGCGCGACAGAGGCAGTTGCCGTGTGGTTGAATCAGCGTCACGGTTCCTTGTCAGTCAAAGTGGCAGGGAGCCAGAGCTTGAGCCAGGCGATCGTCAATCAAGGACATCAGCTGCTGAAATGGAACGATACTCAGGTGGCTGACATGGTGATTATCGGAAGGGACATCGATTTCGATTACAATCGGCTGCAGCAGATCGTGAATGAGTCTAGGCTCGGCGCCCGGATCATCAGTACGAATGCGGATTATTACCATCCCGGTGAAGACGGCAAGGTTGTTCCTGAGACAGGTTCGCTTCTCGCTGCGATTGAAGTGATTATGGGTTCTACTATCGAAAGCATAGGCAAGCCGAATTTATGTTTATACGAAATGGCGATGGACACCTATGGTGCGAAGGCATCTGAGTGCATAATGGTCGGTGATAATCCAGTCACTGACATTGCCGGTGCGGTTTCTGCTGGCATGCGCTCCGTATGGATTTACGGGTCGCATCCATTGGGCCACAAAGTCTCAAAAGTTTCGCCGACTTGGAAATTTGAAACGTTGTCAGAGCTTTACGAAAACGTTCTCGCTAATTAATTGGAATCATTGTAGATGCCCCAGGAGTCCGTACAGACAGCGTAGCACTCATACGCGGGAACGAGGCCTACGTGCGTGAATCGAACTTCTGTTTTGCCGTCTTTACTGGAAATTTCAAAGATAATGTCGGTATCCTTCCACTCGCTCTCGTCCTTTACGAAGTTAAAGTAGTTGTCTGTAATGTGCCAAACAACTTTTTTAGCTGGAATGAGCTCGGTGATTTGGATGGTGCAGCGGTGAATATCTCGGTAGTGCAGAATTTTGATGATATTACATCATAAAAAAATCGTCACGCAATTCCTACGTCGAAGCGATCGGTCAACAAACTGAAAATAGTGGTTATCCCGGGGGCACTCTAATGAGTGCCCTTGTTTTATTTGTGTAAGAATACCGCCAATATCCTTAATTTGTAAGTGAATGTTATAATAAGGGGTATCGATAAGCATAAGTTAGTAAGAATAGAATGATTTTATTGAGGGGATGCTGGAATGTTTTGGGTGATTGCAACTGTTATTGCATCTATTTTGTTTTTTATAAACTTTGTACCCATTGCAAAGAATCAGGGAACAACCTTACACACAATATTCGGTTCCATTTTGATTGGATTTATTATATACAGTATTTTTATGATTTGTGGAATGATAAAGACTCTTTATTGAAGGTGAGGGGAACAATACATGGAGGAATTTGCACTTCCAGAGAACTTATCTAAAATGATTAACGGATATACGTGGAGAAGAAATACTATTGGTCATTCAGAATCAAAAACGTACTTATTGATAGGCAGTTCATGTAATCTATACTTGAAAATCCAATCCCTCGCCGCTGTTGAAAGCCTATTGAATGAGAAAGAACGATTGGAATGGTTACAAGGCAAACTGCCTGTCCCAGAAGTGGTCTATTACGGTCAAGACGATTCTAATGAATACTTACTCATAACTGAAATCGAGGGTAGTAATGCTTCTGAAAAGTCATTCGAAATCATCTTACCACAGTTAATGAAGCAATTGGCTTATGGTCTGAGAGCGGTTCATGACATACATGTTGCAGGTTGCCCTTTTAATCAAAGATTAGACAGTAAGATAAAGGAAGCCAAGAAGCGAGTAGAAGATAATCTGGTTGATGAAGAAAATTTTGATCCACATAGACAAGGTTTGAAGGCTAAAGACTTATTTCATGAGCTACTTAGCAAAAAGCCCGTTAAGGAGGACTTAGTCTTTACCCATGGCGATTTCTGCTTACCTAATATCATAATAAATAATGGGAAGGTTCATGGTTTTATTGATTGGGGCAGGGCTGGGGTTGCAGACAGGTATCAGGATATAGCCTTGGCAATCAGAAGTATAAAATATAACTTTGGTGATGAGCCTATACATGCCTTTCTTGAACATTATGGTTTAACAGAATTAGATGAAACAAAAGCACTTTACTATCAGCTCATGGACGAGTTCTTTTAATCATTAAAACAGGGAATACAAATCAATTGAAGTTAATTGTAAACAGTGTTACTCTAACAACGGTAAACTCGGAATCTACGCTTTGCAATTCTTCTAAATAATAGCCACAAATTTAGTTATAAAGAAAGGTAATACGATGATAAAAGTTGAAAACTTATCCTTCTCATTTCCGCAAAAAGAACTATATACCAACATTTCGTTTACGCTTGAAGAGGGACAACATTGCGCTTTTATAGGAACAAGTGGCAGTGGGAAAAGTACACTGATCGATATACTCATGGATCCAGAAAGATATTTATTCGAGGGCAAGTTAGAAATAGACCCGACTTGCAAAATCGGGCATGTGAGTCAATTCTCACAACTAGACAAGACGAAGGAAACAACGGTTTTTGAATATATAGGGGAAGAATTTATTACGTTACAAAATGAAATAACAGCTATTTGTACGGAAATGGAAACATCAACAGATCTGGATTCGTTACTAGAAAAGTATCAATTCACTTTAGACGCGTTTGATTCCATGGGTGGGGCTGATTTTGAAAGTAACATGAATAAGAAACTAAATCTAGCCAACCTCATGAAGCTAAAAGATGTTAAGGTATCCGATCTGAGTGGTGGGGAATTCAAACTTATTCAAGTGATGAAGGAAATGCTTAGTCATCCAGACTTAATCATTATGGACGAACCCGATGTATTTTTAGACTTTGAAAACCTAAATGCGCTTAAACATCTGATTAATTCTCACAAAGGCATGCTGCTAGTTGTTACGCACAACCGATATCTCTTGAATCATTGCTTCAACAAAATTATACACCTTGAAAACACGGAGATCCAAGAGTTTGATGGGCGATATATAGATTATAACTTCTCGTTACTTCAGACTAAAATGGAGTTGCAAGAAATCGCAGTCGCTGAACAAGAAGAAATTGAGAGATACGATAACATTATTGATAATCTTAGAGCTATCGCAACGTATAATTCAGAAGCCTCTAGAGGTAGAGCGTTAAAAGCTAGAGTTAGGTTTCAAGAGAGATTGGAAGCGCGTAGAATTAAAGCGCCATTTGTTGATATTAAGCAGCCGACGATCAATTTCGGTATCGATCATGAAATGGAAGACACCGTTGTTGTAAATGTCAATAATTATCGTGTTGCCTTTGATGAGCTGCTTTTAGACAACGTGAACTTTGAGATCAAATCTACGGATAAAGTAGCCATTATTGGTCCGAACGGTACCGGGAAAACGACGTTACTCCGAGATATATTTATAAATAATCAGGCTTCCATTGAAATCAATGCGGATGTGAAAGTAGCTTATTTATCTCAGAATCAAGGCGAAGTGCTAACGGATTCGAATACCATACTAGAAGAATTCATCGATGCTGGGTTTCAAACGTATGATGAGGTTAGATCGTACCTTTCAAACTATGGCTTTGAAGGAGAAATCGTTAATCAAAAGATAGCTTCTTTATCTGGTGGAGAAAAAAATATGCTTCAATTGGCTAAAGTTGCTGCCAGTAAAGCAAACGTATTGCTTCTTGATGAACCGACAAGCCATTTAGACATCTATACACAAATAGCTTTGGAGAAAGCCATTGTAGACTATAATGGCGCGATTCTCATGATTTCTCATGATTTCTATTCGGTCGTTAATGGTATGGATTATGTGTTAATCATTGACGATAAGACGATTAGAAAAATGAGTATGCGCAAATTTAGACAGATGATTTATGCTAGTCATTTTGACAGAGACTATCTAGAAAAGGAACAAAATAAAAAAGCGCTGGAAATGAAAATAGAATTGGCTTTAAAAGATACGAATTTCGAACTTGCAAAAGTATTGGTTGAAGAGCTAGAAGAGCAAATTAAGTTGCTTTAAATGACAACAATTGTTGCGGCCTCCCTTGAAGACTTTGGGTCTAAGGGAGGCTTTTTTATATGTTTACTTGCTGTTACAGACTTCGCGGTGAACCGTATAAAGGCAACTATACATATTACAAGGATATAGTTAGCAGCCGCTTCATATCTTCTACTATTTTCATTACTTATTACATTATGAAGGTTAATTGATAGTTACCTGAGGAATGAAGGAGATGAAGATTTGGAAGGTCAAGACGTAAGAGTGCTATTGGTGCTGGATGCTTTTGATATTGGAGGAACGGAGACGCATGTTCTATCACTTGCGAAAGAATTGATAGAACAAGGTATTTCAGTGTTTGTAACAGGGGATCCTGGGCCGCTCGAAAATCAATTTAAAAAGCTTAATTGCAAAATCCATAGAGATATAACCAATAAACAGAAACTGGAGAATTGGATTCGAATCAACAAAATTAATGTGATCCACGCTCATTTGCAGAGCAGTGCCAGGATTGCTGTGCAATTATCTCAGGAATTAAAGATACCTTTGATTTATACCTTTCATGGTATGTATTATAACCTCGCGGAATCAATGGACTTATTCAAGCAATGCGCTATTGAACCTACTTTTATTAGTGTTAGTGTACCCGTTCAGAATCATTTGCAACAGCATGGCATCTCTACCGTATTCATTCCAAATGGGATTGATATGGAAAAGTTCAGGCCCCACAAGTCCAATCTAAGAAGTAAATTAAACATTCCCGAGAAAGCCAAAGTCATTCTGTACGCCAGCAGGTTAGAGGATACCAAGTATAAGATTTGCAATCTGTTGTTAGATGCTAGTGAAGAAAAATTACTAAATGCACTCCCTAATCTACATCTTCTTATCGCTGGTGGCGGTATGCATGCTATGAAAATTAAGAAGCGTATTACCGATAAAATAGAATCAAAGCGAATCCGGTATATGGGCAACCGAGAGGATATGTCTGAGTTATACGCGATAAGCGATTATGTTGTCGGAACTGGCAGAGTTGCGTTGGAAGCCATTTCTTGCGAATGCCCGGTAATCGCGATCGGTACCGAAGGAACGTTTGGCTTAGTAACTCTTGATAATTTCAATGAGGCCTTGAACTATTATTTCTGTGATCATAAATGTTATCTGCCGATGGATCAGAGCCATATTACCAAAGCTATCCTAGATGGCGTGCAGCATAAAGAACAACATGCGCATTGGCGAAAAGAGTTGAGGCGAACTATGAAGCAATCAATGGATATTTCTGTCGTAACCAAGAGAATACTTAACATATATAGATCAAGGGTCATTGAGATGAAAAATCATGAGTTATGATAAAATAATGATTGTTGCTCATCCCGATGATGAAATGATATTTGGCGGGGCCCAGCTCATACAGGAAAAAGGATGGCTGGTCATTTGTGTGACAAACGGAAACAACAAGCTCAGACGCAAAGAATTTCAGAAAGTAATGAAGAAGGTTCAAGCGGAATTTGAAATGTGGGAGTATGAAGATAAATGGGATGGCGATTTTGATCAGCTTCGTTTGAAGGCGGATATAGCCGAGGTGCTTGCACGGAAACCGATAGCCAAAGTGGTCACTCATAATTTAAAAGGGGAATATGGACACACACAACACATCGCGATATCCAAAATTGTGCATGAGTTGGTTGATCGAAATATCTACGTATTCGAAACATCGAAAAAAAAATTAGATAAAAAAATATTAACTAAGAAAGAATTGCTGTTAGAATGCTATGAAAGTCAGGATATTGAAGATTTAGAACGATATATTTGTTATGAAATCATTAAGCGAGTAAGGTAATGCGTTAAATAGGACAAACAGATCATAAAGCCGATTCTTCCTTCTGGGGGAATCGACTTTTCTTTAGAGGGTTGTAATTAATAAGAAACAGGGTGGGAACATGGATAAGGGATATACATTAGCAAGCGAACTCTTAACACTGCTTGATACGGAACAAAGATGGTTTACCTTAGCCGAAGTTGAGAACAGCCTAGGAATCTCAGATAAAACAATACGTAAGATGGTTGAAGAGATCAGTAAGCAGTTGCCACTTGATATCACGATTGAGGTGTCTAGAGGAAAGGGCATATTTCTTCGACGTGATGGACGAGGGAAGACGATTAGTGAAGTGATGTCTTCTATATTCAGTCAGACCACCTTTTATCGGCTGATGCATTTATTGTTTACCACCGACGGACGGTTCTCAGTGGAGGAGCTTGCTGGAGAAATGTTTATGAGCACCTCATCGTTGAAGAAGCTGATTGTACATTTGAATAATCATGATCTGAAACCGTATAAAATACACATTACGTATTCCACCCCTAAAATCAAAGGGAATGAAATGAATATACGGTATTTTTATTGGAAGTTATATGGTGATGCCTATGAATTTACAGGATGGCCTTTTGCGAATATGAACTTTGATGATATGAATCAGTTAATCACACATATAGAAAATGAAAAAAATATAGTTTATTTTATCAATTCCAAACGGAAATTATCCTTTTTGCTGGCGATTGTCGTAGATCGGGTTACGAAAGGGAAATGCGTACAAGTCGACGAGAGTAGTTATCCCTGGGAACAAGAGATGTTTTATTTGCCGGTAACAACGCTTGCGAAGAGTCTAGAAGATCAACTGTCTATCGAATTCCCCAAAAGTGAACTATTCTTTATACAATCACGCGTGAGTCTCAGCCAATATCACTATTACGAAGGATCGGAAATGACACCGCTGAAAGAAGTGGAATTATACAAGGATAAAGAAGCGTATCCAATGGGTAATCTGCTTTTTACCTTATTGGCAAAGGTATATCCGAATATGGATATGGAAGAACGATTTATATTGGAGATCTATAACTTCATAGACAAGCTTTTGATGGATAATGCAATTCCGGAATGGATGATGATTTCAAAAAGCAATTTATCGACATATGTGCAAAAGGAGTGCCAGCAGATCTATCAAGAATTGCAAGAATGCATGAGAACGTGGAATGAAGCTTACCCTGCTATCCTGTATAATGATTATCATTTAACAAAATTAACCCTAATTGTTCGTTCAAGCTTACGTTATAAAAGGAAAAAGGCCTTCTTAGTGATCGGGGAAGAATTCTCGATTCGCCACTACATAGCGGATTTGATTAAAAAGGAAATCGGGGATCAGTTAATCATTAATACGTCCATTATGAAAGGACTAACCGACGAAATGGTGCAGCAGCATCAAATCGATTTCGTCATTAGTAATATCCCGATTGCATTAAAGACAGTGCCTGTTGTTACTATTTCTACGATTCCATCCAAAAGAGATCTGGACAATATTCGTAAAGAATTGCTTCTATAATTTGATCAAATATTTTCCGCATCCTGCGTAAGATTTTGGTCTAGTTTGTGATGATAGAAAACCTTATGCTCAATGTAGGTTCCAAACGATGAAAGCTGATCTTCCTTCCTTAAGGAAAGTCGTTTGGAAAATGCGAAAGCATCTATTTTCTAAGTCAGTAAATGGAAGCGATTTCGAAAAATCTGAGTTTAGTTTATTGGAGGAAACCATATGAGCAGGCATTTAGGCGCAAAAAAAGGAGAAATAGCAGATCGTGTTTTGCTTCCAGGAGATCCTTTGCGGGCAAAATTTGTAGCGGAGAACTTTTTAGATGAAGCGTATTGTTATAACGAGGTAAGAGGTATGTATGGATACACGGGATTATACAAAGGTGTGCCGGTGTCGGTACAGGGGACAGGGATGGGCAATCCATCGATGAGCATCTACGCAACGGAACTGATCGTCGATTATGAAGTGAAGAAGTTAATTCGTATTGGTACATGTGGTGCGATGCAAAAAGAAGTAAATATCCGCGACATTGTATTGGCCCAAGCGGTGTCTTCAGACAGCAATCTGACAGAGAAGATTTTTCATGGTTGCAACTATGCACCTACGGCGGATTTCGCCTTGCTGATGAAAGCATATCAACTAGCACAAAGTAAACAAGCCAACGTCTTTGTTGGCAATATTTATAACTCGGATGAATTTTACCGTGAAACGTTGGATCGACTCCACAAATTTATGGACTTTGGGGTATTAGCGGTAGAAATGGAAAGCACATCGCTCTATACGTTAGCGGCTAAATATGGTGTAAAAGCACTGTCTATGTTGACGGTGGGTAGTCAATTATTAAGGCAAGAGCACTTAACTCATCAGGAAAGTGAACAGTCCTTTTATGAAATGGTAGAAATCGCTCTCGATACTGTCATTGATGACACCATATAAATTTAACACCTATTGAGATCGCGGCGGGCTGTTCATTGGAATATAACCGAGTTAATCTATCCGAAATATTGGATTAATACGTGGAAACCTGTTGGCGCAATAAACAAAAATTTGGAGGGGTCAAGATGCATTATTTCATCTCTGTTGCGGGTCTGATTATTGTTCTACTACTGGCATGGCTTGCAAGTAACGATAAGAAAAAGATTAAATACCGGCCAATCCTTGTCATGATTGTGGTTCAGATTGTTTTAGGATTGCTTCTACTCAAGACGAGTATAGGAGAGTTCTTAATTAAGGGATTTGCTAATAGCTTTTCGAAATTACTGGGATATGCCAATGAAGGTATTAACTTCATTTTTGGTGGCTTGGCCAATGAAGGGGCACATACCTTCTTCCTCTTTGTGCTAATGCCTATCGTATTTATGTCAGCAATCATCGGGATTCTGCAACATTATAAAATACTACCGTTTATTATCAAGTATATTGGTCTGGTCCTAAGTAAAGTAAATGGTATGGGGAAATTGGAATCCTATAATGCGGTTGCCGCTGCTATTGTTGGACAGAATGAAGTATTTATTTCGGTGAAAAACCAACTCGGATTATTGTCTAAACAGCGTCTGTACACGCTATGTGCATCAGCTATGTCGACGGTATCCATGTCGATCGTAGGTTCCTATATGACGATGCTGGAGCCTAGATATATTGTGGCTGCATTACTGCTAAACCTATTTGGCGGCTTTATTATTGCATCGATCATCAACCCCTATGAGGTTAAACCTGAAGAGGATATTGTTGAAGTTCAGGAACAAGAAAAACAGACATTTTTCGAAATGCTGGGCGAGTATATCATGGATGGCTTTAAGGTAGCCGTCGTCGTTGGGGTTATGTTGATTGGTTTCGTCGGGTTAATTGCTTTAATTAACGGCGTCTTCGCTGGTATATTCGGTATCTCGTTCCAACAAGCATTAGGTTATGTCTTTGCACCGATCGCCTTTGTAATGGGTGTGCCATGGTCTGAAGCTGTCCGTGCAGGCAGCGTTATGGCTACCAAATTAGTGGCGAATGAATTCGTGGCTATGCTTGACTTTGTTAAGATCAAGGGCAGCTTTAGTGATCGTACGACAGCCATTGTTTCTGTATTTCTCATCTCATTTGCTAACTTTGGGTCCATTGGTACCATCGTGGGTGCCGTAAAAGGCTTGAATGAAAAGCAAGGGAACGTGGTTGCTCGCTTTGGATTAAGATTGCTATATGGAGCTACGCTTGTAAGCGTTTTATCAGCCATCGTTATCGGGATCATATTTTAGTTGCGTACAGGTAGCATAGAAGGAGCTTTAACATGCAACAAACACCTCGGTTTAAGCGGATTTTCGTCATTGTCATGGACTCTGTAGGCATCGGTGAAGCTCCCGATGCAGCAAAGTATGGTGATACAGGATCACATACATTACGGCATATTGCAGAAAAAATGAATGGGCTGCATGTTCCTATTTTATCTAAGTTAGGATTAAGCCATATTGACCCCATACCCGGAGTACCCAAAGTAGAGCAGCCTTTAGCGTATTTCACCAAAATGCAAGAGGCTTCGAATGGGAAGGATACGATGATAGGGCATTGGGAGATTATGGGCTTGAAAATCGATATTCCGTTCAAAGTGTTTCCTGAAGGATTTCCAAATGCATTCATTAACGAATTAGAACAAAGAACGGGACGTAAGGTTATTGGGAATAAGCCAGCTAGTGGTACAGCTATTCTGGATGAACTTGGGCAAGCGCATATGAGCACGGGTGCACTCATCGTCTACACGTCAGCAGATTCCGTGATTCAGATTGCGGCTCATGAAGAAGTGGTTCCTTTGGATGAACTATATCAAATCTGTGAGATCGCCAGAGAGATTTCGATGCGTGAGGAATATATGGTAGGCAGAGTGATCGCCAGGCCATTTCTGGGGGAGTTGGGGAGTTTCAAGAGAACGCCGCACCGGCATGATTATGCCTTAAAGCCTTATGGAAGAACCGTGATGAATGAGCTCAAGGATGCTGGGTTCGATGTTCTAGCCATTGGTAAGATCTCAGATATCTATGATGGTGAAGGTGTCACCAAGTCTTTGCGCACCGTGTCAAACATGGATGGCATGGATAAGCTTATGGAGACAATGGATACTAATTTTACAGGACTTAGTTTCTTGAATCTGGTTGACTTTGATGCACTTTATGGACATCGTAGAGATCCGATCGGGTATGGGAAAGCGTTAGAAGAATTTGATGCTCGTTTAAATGAAGTACTTGCCAAGCTGAGCGAAAATGATCTTCTCATCATAACAGCAGACCATGGTAATGATCCCGTTCATGTGGGCACTGATCATACCCGTGAGTATGTTCCTTTACTCATCTACAGCAACAGTTTCACTGGGCAAGGCGAGCTGCCTGTATGTAAGACATTTTCGGATATTGGGGCAACGGTTGCTGATAACTTTGATGTAGAAATGCCGCGATTTGGACAGAGTCTCTTACAGCTGCTTAGATAAACATGATAACCTCAACCCGCCATATTGTTATGGATGGGTTGAGGATTTTGTTTGTTGCTACCTTTTTAGTTCTGGAAAAGTGTCTTCATCTGCCAAGCCAGAAAGGATAACGCTGGTGGTCCATAAATCAGTTTGGTTTTGAACATGATAAGACAGTTCAGATGATGGCTTGATCGTTCCTCTGTCATTATATGTGGCAGTAACTGTGCCAAAGTGAGGGTCAGTAACCATACCCGCAAGGGCTTCCGATGATACGGGTAGCGAACCTATTAAATCTTTGACACGTTCAAGAAACTCTTCAGTAAACCGGTCTTTATGACCGGCGCTTAAGTTTGTCTCTGTCAGCAAGCCGGGATTAAACGTGTTTACGGTAATCGGTTTTTGCATGTGTTCGAGCTTTCTTGAGAGCTCGTAGGCAAAATAAAGATTGCACAGCTTGCTCAAAGGGTATCTATTGCTCAAGCCGTTTTCAGGATCAGCAAGTATATTAGCGCCAGGGTAAGAAATACCGCCGGGAGGATTGTGCATATCACTGCTCACAATCACAATACGGCCATTATCCATAACGTTTGGGATTAATAAGGCTGTAAGCAAAAAGTGCCCCAAATGATTTGTTCCAAAAATCAGCTCATATCCATCCACCGTTTGCCCGATGTGAGTGCCGGCTATTCCAGCGTTACATACAATTCCATAAAGAGGCGGCAGAGAGCTATTCATGAAATTCTTTGCAAAGTCTCTAACGGACTGCAAGGATGATAAATCCAATCCCATGACTTCAACGTTGTTGTTTCCTGTTTCATTCATAAGCGCGGTTTTGGCCGCTTGTGCTTTGTCTGGATTCCGACAGGCCATGACAACGAAGTATTCGGTTCCTGTCAGCAAAATATTTCGTGCGCATTCAAAGCCTAACCCTGAATTGGCGCCTGTTATAATAACTGTTTTCATAAGGATTCTCCTTTATGATTGGACGTTACCAGGGGACTACGCCATTGCGGTCAGTGAAGGTGCCCGTAGGTCCATCCTTACCGATAGTAGCCATTCTAACGATGGCATCTGTGCCTTCTTGTACGGTCTGATGTCCATGCCCGGAAAGATCAGTCTTCGTGGGCCCCGGATCTACCGCGTTGATCCGAATAGAAGGCAACCCTGTTGCATATTGCACCGTGAGCATGGTTACGGCTGACTTCGATGAAGTATAAGAAAGAGCATTCACTTTCGATTCCAATGTGTCGGGATTCGTAACCATACCGAAAGATCCTAGCCCACTGCTGACATTGACGATAACGGGAGATTCCGACATGTGTAGCAAGGGAAGGAAAGCATGCGTAACTCGAACAATACCGAAGACGTTGGTCTCATAAGTCTGGCGGATATCGTCAACCGTGATATCTTCAGGCTTTTTGAATGCACCAGTGATTCCAGCATTATTGATAAGAACATCAATACGGCCTTCTTTTTGCATGATTTCAGTTGCCGCGGCATGGACAGAATTCGTGTCCGTCACGTCGAGAAGGACAAACCGGGCGCCAAGTTCCTCGGCTGCTTTTAAGCCACGTTCTGCGTCTCTGGCGCCGATATAAACGGTATGACCTAGTTCAATGAGGCGTCGAGCGGCCTCAAAACCAAGCCCTTTGTTGCCACCTGTTATTAAAGTAAGGGTCATCGTGACACATCTCCTATTCGGTTTTCTTAAATGTAAGAGCACTCTTACATACTAACAGGTTCAATGTAAGTTGTCTATTACATTGGGCGGGGTAGTAGTGTACAATCAACATAAAGGAAGTGATAACATGTCCACTATTGAAAGGAGCTACCATCACGGAGACCTGAGAGAAACGCTGATCCGCACTTCACTGGAGTTGATCTCGGAAGTCGGACTTGCCGGATTCTCTGTTGCTAGGGTAGCGAAGCGAGCGGGGGTATCCTCAGCTGCCCCTTATCGACATTTTCCAGACCGAGAGAGTCTGCTTGCGGCAGCTGGGATAGCGTTTCTAACTGAGCTTACCTCGAAAATGCGTGCTGCAACGGATGCGGCTGGAAATGATCCGATTTATCGTCTAGCATCGACGGCCGGTGCTTATGTCATGCATGCCATTGACCAATTTGTCGGTGTTGAATTATTTGTTGCAATGAAAGGGACACAATTCACAGAATTTCAAGAACGAAAACGCGAAATGGTCGATTTCCTGCTTTCGTTAGTTCAAGAAGCCAAACCACATGCGACTTGGACCCAAGTTGTCGAGTTATTGGAAGCACATTTAGCTATTAGTCAAGGCTATTCGGATATGTATTACCAGGGTATGTTTTCCCACATGAAACTCACGACGGAAGACATTGTGGAACGGGCGACAACGGCTACGCGACATCTCATAAAAGGCTGGGGACTGCTGTGAAGCCGCGGATCGTTCTCTTTGAAAATCACGTTTATGCAAATAGGAGAAATAACAATGGCAAACACAGACAAATTTGAAATGATAGCCAATATGTATGACACGCCCGAAAGAATTCAAATTGCCAAGGCATCGTCAGACGCCATTCGTGAATACGTAGTTGACGCTCAAAGTAAGAATGCGATTGATTTTGGGTGTGGAACAGGTCTTGTCGGCATGAACTTGTTAAACGAATTTAAGTCGATGCTCTTTCTGGATACTTCACCAAACATGATCAATCAAATCAAGCAAAAAATGGCTGATTTACATATTCAACATGCAGATACATTATGCTTTGATTTTGAAAAGGAAGGTCTATCGGATTTGCATGCCGACTATATTTTCATGGCTCAGGTTTTACTCCATATTCCTGATGTCGAATTCGTTTTATCCCGATTATTTGATGTTCTGAATGTAGGAGGACATTTACTAATTGTAGATTTCGATAAAAATGAAAAAGTCGTGTCCGATATGGTTCATAACGGATTTAATCAAGCTGAGCTAGCTGACATGATGACGAAAATAGGGTATAGGAATGTACAATCCAAAACTTTTTATTCTGGAAGCAAAATATTTATGGGACAAGATGCCTCGATGTTTGTTCTTGATGCTCAAAAGTAAACTTTAGGCGGAAATGAACTCGTTTGTGATCGATGTGAATGAAAAAAGAGACCCACCTGGGTCTCTTTTTATTTTGCTTGAGATGCCGCTCGTACAAGCGGAAGAAATAACTCGTCAACGATCTGCGCGATGGCTTCGTCGGATACCGGGACATGGGTAGTCAGCAGCTCGAATCGCACGAGGTCGATCGGAAGAGAGATGACCCGTTCCGGCAGTTGGCTCGTCTGCAGCTCACCGCGCTTCTCCGCGTTGCTGATGATGGTCTTCATAGCAGCGAAAAGCGCGCCGTCAGCCCTTGGGGGCAGTGGTGTCGAGAGCGGGTGCTCCTTGCCAGGGTATTCGCTCATGAGCCCATGGATGGTCTCCGCGCCGATCGCTTGCAGCGGTTTCAAAACACCTTGCAAAAAAGTTACCACGTCCGTCCGCAGATCGCCAGTATCCGTAGCTTCAAGGGAAGGCTTTGTTCCATATTTTATAATGGCGGCGATAATCAGTTGTGGTTTGCTCGGCCATCTTCGGTAGACCGCTGTCTTGTTCGTCTTGGCTCGCAAGGCCACGGCTTCCATCGTAAGACTGTTATAGCCGGTTGTCCCAAGCTCGTCCCAAGCAGCCTGCAGAATCGCGTTTTCAAGCACGTCGCCACGGCGGCGCGTCCCTGTGCCACTGTCTGAGGCGTGCTCTTTTCTCAATTCAGCCATAATTCTATCCTCTCAATGGTTACTTATGTATGAAATAGGAAACTCGTTTCTAACATTATTATATTGCATTTCTCGTCGGAATATCATATCTTATTTATATAAGGTACGGTACGTACCGTACCCTAAATGAACGACGAGAGGTGAAGCCAAATGGCGATGATAAAAGCGGAGGCGAAGGCCGCCAAACCGCCCAAAGAGAAAATAGATCCAAACGTACTGAAAGTCGCCCTAATCCTTGTTTTCGGAGCTGTCGCGTCCCAACTAGATTCAACCATGATCAATGTCGCCATCGACAAACTGGCTTCCGATCTGCACAGCACGGTATCCGCAATCCAGTGGGTCGTGACGGGATACGTACTCACGATGGGATTAGCGGTTCCGATCTCGGGGTGGGCGATTCAGCGTTTTGGCGGGAAAAAGGTGTATCTATTCTCGCTCGTGATGTTCCTGGTCTCATCCGTCTTATGTTCGTTAGCGTGGAATACCGGCAGTTTGATCGGCTTTCGACTCCTGCAAGGGGTTGGAGCGGGGCTGCTCATCCCGACGATGCAGAATGTGCTCGTTCAATCAGCAGGTGGCCGCAATCTCGGCAGGCTCATCTCTATTATTAGCTTACCAGCGTTGATCGGTCCCATCCTCGGACCTGTCATCGGCGGACTCCTCATAGATAATCTCGATTGGCGCTGGATCTTCTACGTGAACATCCCGATCATGATCATCGCGATCTGGATGAGTTGGCGCCATATCCCGTCCGATGCACCAGCTACTAGCAAGCCGAGTCTCGACGTCATCGGTCTCTTGCTACTATCTCCTTCTTTTGCCGCGCTTATTTACGGCATTGCTGGGGTCAGCACCCACGGTGGACTGAACAGCGTCAAGGTAACACTTCCGCTCATAGGAGGGGCAATGCTGATGATAGCTTACGTTATCTACGCTTTGCGTATGAAACAATCGCCCTTGGTCGATCTTCGGCTGTTCCGATCACGACACTTTCTCGCATCGAACGTAACGCTATTCCTCTCAGGGATGGTAATGAACGGGGCCATGCTGCTGCTGCCTCTATATTATCAGCAGGTACGCGGCGAGAGTGTGCTGTATACGGGTCTTCTGCTCATTCCTCAAGGGCTTGGGATGCTGGCAACACGGAGCTGGATCGGAGGGTTGGCGGATCGCATGGGTTCGCGCAATATCGTTCTTCTTAGTTTGGCGGTAACGGTAGTCGGTACGATTCCGTTCGCCTTCTCGGGAGCAGGAACAAGTTACGTGCTGCTTGGAGCCGCGCAATTCTTACGTGGGGCGGCATTAAACGGGATCTTTATTCCGATCATGGTTTCCGCCTACCAGGGGCTAAGCAAGCAACAGATCCCGCATGCGAGCATCTCGACGCGAATCTTTCAGACAATTGGGGGTGCCTTTGGATCAGCGATCTTGGCAACCGTCATCGATCATCAGATCAAGGGCTCGGGAGTTTCTGGCATGCATACGATCGCTGATGCCTATCAGGCGGCTTTCTGGTGGTCAATCGGATTCACCGCACTTGCGGTAATTCCGGCGTTCCTGTTGTCGAAAGGTAAAAAATAAGGCAGAGGCACCCGTTTGGGTGTCTTTCTATTTATCTTAATCAAAAGATGAAGGTTTATATGGACTCATTTTTGGTATAATATTTGATAGATAAAGAAGATTAATTTTCTGGTTTTAGAAAATCATGAGAGAGAACGAGGGATGGACATGTCGTATATCGTTGATTTCAAAAATGTGTCTACGGTTGGTTTAGAGTCTTCACCTGTAGCAGAAGCGCTTGCTGGTTTACGTGCCAATGAAGCCCGTTACTTTATGAACAAATATGAACATGAATTTACAGTTGTACCGGCTAGTGAAAGTCAGGAGAGCCTTGATTATGCGAACCTTATTTTGCAAGAACGGGGTATTTCTTTTGCAGCCAAACCTTTAGAAACGTCACGTTTCCAAGTAGAAAACATTCAATTTACCTACGTTTTTTACGAGGATGGTCTTAGCATTAATGTCATGTATACGATTGATGACCCTAAGAAGCGGGCTGTTGGTTTTAAGCTTTCTGAGGGGATGGAGATACCGAAGGAGCTAGCAGAGAAGTTCAAGTTTGCTAGACAGAAGTCTAAACTGGCTGGAACCATTCGGGGTTCGTTTTTTGTAATTAAGGGACAATATTAAGATGAAAGAAAACTCGCCATTGAAGGCGAGTTTTTCTTATATATAAGCACGTTCCTTTTAACCAATTACTCAACGAAGCCCTTTGTTGCCTGATACATACTTGCTGCGTACGCGTCGATGTCATCTCGTGACATGCGTAAGCGCGCGACAGACGTACCATATCCGATTTCCTGTTTGCCCTCTTGGAATCCTTCGAAAATACCGTCTGCAAAGGCATCTAGGGGCTCTCCATGCGTATGCAGTCCAGCTCCACCTAAATCTGTGCTCACCGCCGGAGGAGCCACTTCAATGACCTCTACAGACGTTTCAGAAAGCTGGTGCCGCAGGCTGATTGTGAAGGAATGAAGCGCTGCTTTCGTCGCGGAATAAATAGGAGCAATCGCAAACGGCGTAAAAGCTAATCCCGAAGTGACGTTAATGATTGTTGCCTCTTCTTTTGCTGCAAAAAAGGGTGCGAACAGCATGGAGAGATGGCATGGCGCTTCAATGTTCGTTGTGATTTCTTGATTGAAATAACGCCAGTTATCTTTCGCATCTGTTTTGAGCACATTAAATCGTTGTTGGATACCTGCGTTGTTAACTAACACATTCACATCGGGATAGTTCGTTGTTACCCAATCAAACAATGCGATACGCTCAGATTCCACAGCCAGATCACTTACACGAGTAATAAGGTTAGGATAGTTGTCTTTCGCATGTTCAAGGATATGTTCACGACGTCCAGTCACAATGACAGTATTTCCAGCCTTAAGAAAGCGTTGTGCAAAAGCTAATCCGATACCAGAGCTTCCGCCTGTAATGAGTATGGTATTTCCTGAAAGTTTCATATAGGTTCTCTCCTCTTAGTTATCTTCGTTTATTTCCTTCATACGATTGGTATAACGTGTAATTTTGACGTCAATGCCTTCTAAGGATTCCGTCATCAACGTAATTTCGTCTAACACAGCTTTCTTGTGCTTCTCCATCATGTCAAGTCGGAGCTCGAGGGTGCTTTCACCTTCTACGATCCAATCGATATATTGCTTAATACTGCTAATAGGCATGTGCGTGTTCTTTAAACAAACAACGGTTCCGAGGAGCGCCATTTGGCCTTCTGAAAATAACCGCCGCCCAGCTTCGTTCCGCTCAATGAGCGGCAGGAGCCCTTTTTTTTCATAATAACGAATCGTTGATTCTGGCACATGGAATTTGGCTGAAGCTTCACTAATGGAATAATATTTCATTTGGAGTCCTCCAAGTTGTAGCTTTCGCTGTCGACAGGAACATCATACAACTTAAACCATGGTTTAAGTCAACAAGAACAACCATAGATTTCATTACCTTTGATTCGAAAAAAATGAATGCATATATTTAACACTGTGCTAACATGGAAATACTAGGTTTATAAAGATAGATATAAAATAGAAAGGATGTCCTCATGCAAATAAATCAATTAATTTCGAACAATATTAACCGATTAGATGCCACACTACCCACAGATAAATCGTTAGGAATTGCTGGTTTGTCTGGATCTGGTAAAACAACGTTTTGTCAAACGATCGGTGAAGAATCCAAGAAACGGCTCGTTTCTTTATTGCCGAAGGCGGAATATCAATATTTATTTCCTGAGATTATGGAAACAAATTTTAGTGCCATCAAGATGGAGGAAATGCCCCTAGTCCTTTTTCTCGGGAAATCATCGATTTCATCCAATCCTCGTTCAACCATAGGCACTCATACAGGTGTTTTTAAAGAGATCCGCGTGTGTATTGCTGAGAAATTCGATCTATCTCCAGAAGTGTTTTCTTTTAATAATGCCTTAGGCTGGTGTCCAGATTGTAAAGGGCGCAGTATGACGCAAAATGTCGAATGCCCGAAGTGCGGAGGCAAGCGGTACAATCCAGAAGTTGAGCAATATAAGATGGAAGTAAGGAATCAACCACATAGTATTTCCGATCTCAATAACTTAAGCATAGAAACGATTCTTTCCCTTGCAGAAGAACTGCAAATTAGTGAGGGAAAGCAGCATATTCTTCAAAATATCATCAATATGAATATGGGTTACTTAACGATCAATCGCATCATGGGCACCTTATCGGGCGGTGAAATCACACGGCTTTACTTGGCAGAATTCATGGCAACCAGTGAGAATACGGTGATTATCATTGATGAAATCTCGGTGGGACTTGATCACCAGACGCTGTTGAAAATTTTGGCGGAAATTAAACAGTTGGGCTATAAGAATCAAATTTGGCTCATTGACCATTCGGACACGGTGCTGGACACATCGGATGATCAATTATTCTTTGGACCAGGCAGCGGTAAATACGGCGGGAAAATTGTTGAAGAATCGCCGCGTCCCCAACCCGTCAATCGCGAATTAAATAAGGCAACGCCAACAGACTACTATCAGTTCGAGGATCTTTACTGTCGTAATATTCAAATGAAAGAGCTACAAATCCCTATGAATAGACTGGTCACCTTTACAGGGGAATCAGGTTGTGGGAAGTCTACCCTTGTCAACGAGTGCATGGTCAAAGATTTCCAGAAACGTTACCCCAAAGATAAGCTGGTCGTGGTTGGGCAAGATCGTAACCAATCGATTTCCAGCCGTTCGACCGTTGCGACTTTTCTTGATATTAAAAAGAAGCTTACGAAATATAGTGAGGATATTGATGATATTTTTGGGCGCTCGATTGAGGATATTATTGATGAATTACCAAATGAAGATATTGCTCATAAGCGCTTGAGTTTATTGATTAAGCTTGGGCTTGGGTATTTGACACTGGAGAGAAAAACACAGTCCTTATCGACCGGTGAATTTCAATGTGTTCATTTAGTTTCTGAGCTGTTTACGAATGCAAGAAACCCGCATACTCTTTTTATTTTTGACGAGCCTTCCAAAGGGTTATCTCAAAATATTTTGAACCAATTCATTGATAGTGTTCGCGACATTCTGCAAGACGAATCTGTCTCAATCCTGATGATCGAGCATAATGCTTATATGATGGAAAGCTCTGACTTTATTATTGATTTTGGCAAAAGGCAGCCCGAGCCCGTTCGACATCTGGATGTTGTTAGTCATGAGGATTACTATCGTTCAGAGCATCAGGAGGATAGCCATGCTCCCTTGCATATTTCCTCCACGCTGAAACAGCGGGAAGGGATTCATTATCTGCAAGAGAATCAGTTGGACTATTTTAAACAGGCAGAGAATGTCTATAAGGGTGGTATTTTAAAGAGCTTATCGCCAATAGCCCGTGTAATTTATGGTGAATACGAGTCGGAAACGATTGCGCCTGTTATCGCCATTGATCTGGAACGCCACCTGTATAGTCAATATAGCTTTCTGTATGAAATCGGCGGGTTGATCAACCATATTGTGGCTGCCCATCCGACCAATAAAGATACAAGAAGCTTTGATTTCTATTATCAAGACAATCATTGCCCGAGTTGTTCGGGCCGTCGTGTCATTGAACGCTTTGATATGGATGTTCTCATTCAGGACAAAACCGTACCATTCTGGGATGGCTTATTCCTCCCTGAGGTCATGGATGTTTTGAAATATTACCAACATGCTAAATTGCATTTCATTTTTGAAGAGATCAAGAATGAACTGGGTCACGATATGAGTAAAAGCTATAATGAGATGTCGGATGCAGAAAAGCATACATTCCTATATGGATATTGGGAAAAGTCATTCTATGATAGGGCAGGGAAGGCTTCGCGCACTTGGGAAGGCTTTAATCTCATCCTAGGACGCTATATGGTGATTTCGAAGAATCTGGAGATTAAAGAGGCTATGAAAGCCTCCAAAGAAATGATTCCTTGCCAAGTTTGTAAGGGAACTGTCTTGAACCATCATAAGAAGCTCAAATTCGGTGATACGGATATTCGTGAGCTGATTCAACAGCCGATTGATCCCATCATTCAAACTGTAGGCAGATTACCCGAACTAGAAAAACTAAAATCCATTGTCGGCGGCGCCATGGCGCTTACCGAAGAAGTCTCTTTACTTCCAAGGGAAACACAAGTTGCGCTGAAAATGCTTGAACTGGATCTGGCTAGCTTTGTCGGTTATGAAGTCGTTTTACAAAATGCCGTGCCATTCTGGGATCAGATTAAAGGTAATATCGAAGCAATCAGCCGTAAAAACAGGATTACGATCTGTGATTTCCCCGACATCACCGAAACCAGAGAAGTTATCATTGATAAGTATTTCACGAATGGCAAGTACAAAAAACTAACCTATGTCTACGAAGCGTTCGGCTACGCCAAAATTGTTACTCAAATCAATAAAATCAAAGCAAGTCATCCATGCCCATTCTGTGGCGGGAAGAAAGTCATTTCAGAAGATGGTCTTCATGATGGGGTATTCAAGCTATCGGTGCCTTGTGTGAGCTGTTATGTCAGTGGGATTAATGATGAAGGGCGTAAGGAAATCGTCGATGGCGTAGACGTGCAAACATGGCTAACTGGCAAAGTAAGTGATGTTGTTGCTGAAAACTTACGGACTGAGGCAGTTGCAGATATTCCGATTTTCAATCGTATTCGTGAGTTGAATAAACGAGATATGATGGCGGTTTATCATAGCCTGAAGGGCTGATTAGCATGACACTACAACAGTTGAAATATATCTTAACGATCGTGAATTGCGGGTCCATCAGTGAGGCTGCGAAGCAGCTTTTCATCTCGCAGCCGAGCTTGTCTAGCGCAGTCAAGGAAATAGAGCAGGAGATTGGCGTTGATATTTTCCTGCGTTCATCGAAGGGGATCGTGCTGTCGAATGAGGGGGCAGAGTTCCTATCCTACGCACGGCAAGTGGTCGAACAAGCAGAGCTGCTTGAGCAACGGTATATGAATAAAAAACCGTCGAAAAAACTGTGTTCGATATCCACACAGCACTATGCTTTTTCGGTTCAAGCGTTCGTTAGTCTATTGAAAGACTTAAACACGAACGAGTACGAGTGTACGCTGCGCGAAACGAGGACGCACGAGATTATTGAAGACGTGCGCAATATGCGCAGTGAGCTTGGGGTTCTCTATCTCAATGATTTCAACGAGAAGGTTATTCAGAAAATGTTGAAAGAGAATGGCCTTCAATTCCACCCGCTTTTTGTGGCGGAACCTCATGTCTTCATTAGCGCGGAGCATCCGCTTGCTGCGAAGTCGATCTTGGACATCGAAGACTTAGATGAATTTCCATGCCTGGCTTTTGAGCAGGGCGAGTACAATTCCTTCTACTTTTCAGAGGAAATCTTAAGCACCAGAACGCATAAGAAGAAAATACTTGTGAGTGATCGGGCCACATTATTCAATCTCCTCATTGGGTTGAATGGGTATACGATCAGCTCGGGTGTGCTGAATTCCGATTTGAATGGTGAGCAGATTAAATCGGTGCGCTTGCGTACCGATGAGCATATGCAAATTGGCTACATCACGAATAAAAAAGCCAATTTGAGCCTGCTTGCCGCCGACTATGTGAAGAAGCTGAAAAGTGTGATTTCAGAATTCGGCTATACGATTATAAATCAAGAGGATGAACTCAGTTGAGTTCATCCTCTTTTAATACGCGATTAGAGCGTTGCTCTTACTTCTTTCGCAGCTTGAACCAATTGTTTCAAACTAGCCCACGTCTCTTTTTCGCCGCGCGTCTTCAGTCCGCAATCCGGATTGACCCACAATTTAGCGGTGTCGATTTTGGCTAACATGCGAGTTAGTCCTTGTTTGATTTCTTCCACACTTGGAATACGCGGGGAATGAATGTCGTACACCCCTGGACCAACTTCCGTTTGGAACCCGCATTCATTGATGACATCAATAATGGCAAGGTCTGATCTGGAAGCTTCGAACGTAATAACGTCAGCATCCATGGCATCAATATCGCGAATAATATCGCTGAACTGACTGTAGCACATATGCGTATGAATTTGCGTTTCGGCTTGGACACCGCTATGCACTAAGCGGAAAGCAGGTATTGCCCAGCTTAGATACTCACTCTGCCAATCGGATTTCCGTAATGGCAGTTTTTCTCTTAAAGCAGCCTCATCGATTTGGATAATTTCAATGTGATTCGCTTCAAGATCCAAGACTTCGTCGCGAATAGCTAGAGCAATCTGGAATGCGCTATCTCTTAGGCTGATATCTTCACGAGGGAAGGACCAGTTCAGAATCGTTACCGGGCCTGTCAGCATCCCTTTAACTGGCTTGCTAGTCAAGCTTTTGGCATAAGCGGAATATTCAACCGTCATTGGTTTGGAACGGGAAATGTCTCCCCATACAATCGGCGGCTTCACGCATCTTGTTCCATAGGATTGCACCCATGCTTTTTCTGTGAACATAAATCCATCCAAGCTCTCGCCGAAGTATTCAACCATGTCATTACGTTCATATTCCCCATGAACAAGTACATCAAGGCCAATTTCTTCTTGAAGCGCGACGCAAGCGGCAATTTTCTCGAAGTTAAATTGTTTGTATTGCTCCTCGGTGATGTCGCCTTTCTTAAAAGCAAAGCGATTCGCACGAACATCGGCTGTTTGCGGGAAAGATCCAATGGTTGTCGTCGGTAGCTGCGGCAAATTGAACTTGGCATGTTGAATCGCTTCGCGTTCACCGAAAGCCGGCAATCTTGTAAAGTCAGCCTCGGTCAGGGCCGCTGCCTTCGCTTGAACAGCCTCGTTATTTGTAAAACGAACGCTGTTGAACAGCTCCTCATTTTTCAAATAGAGGTCCGTTGAATACGGATCAGCTTGATCTGCAATTGATTTGAGTTGTGCAAATTCTTGCAGTTTTTCCTCTGCGAATGCCAAGTAGCGTTTGGACGCAACCGGCAATTTCGTTTCATGTGCTAGGGTATAAGGCACATGAAGAAGGGAGCAGGAGGAGCTAAGCACGATCTGTTTAACTTGTGCACGTAATTCTTGAAGGAGTCCAAGCGTGCGTTTGTACTGATTTTTCCATATGTTTTTACCGTTTACAAGACCAGCAAACAGCACTTTATCGTCTGAGAATCCATATTGCTTCACAAGTGCTAGCGATTCTTTACCTTCAATGAAATCAATGCCGATTCCGTCAAATGGCAGTTCTTGAAGCGTTTGATAGCAGTCGCGGATGTCGCCGAAATAGGTTTGAACAAGAACTTTGACATTCCCTTTTGCGGATAGAATTTGCGCATATAATTTCGAGAACAGTGCAATATCTTCTTGCGATAAATCCGTTACTAATCCAGGCTCGTCAAGTTGAACCCAAGCTACGCCAAGCTCGTTCAATTGTCCTAGGATGGCGACATAAGCTTCTGCAGTTGCACGTACGAAGTCATTGGCTTGTTTGACACCTGTGTACTTGGCAAGCTTAAGTAACGTAAAGGGACCCGTTAGAACAGGTTTTGTTACTACATTTTGCTGTTTCGCCTCTAAGTACTCATCGAACATCTTCGTGCCTGCTAATTGAATAGTTGTAGCATCATTAATTTCAGGAACCATATAGTGATAGTTCGTGTTAAACCATTTTTTCATCGCTAACGCTTTAACGTCGCCTTGCTCGCCTTGATAACCGCGAGCCATTGCAAAATAGGTAGCTAATGGGCTGAGGCCAAGCGCTTGATAGCGCTCTGGAACGATATTTAATAAGCAAGCGGTATCGAGTAAACCGTCATAGAAGGAGAAATCATTCGATGGAATAAAATCGATGCCGTTCTCTTGTTGGATTTTCCAATGCGCTGCTCGCAGGTTTGCACCTGTTTGGTTCAGTTCATCAATGGAAATCTCACCTTTAAAATAGTTCTCGGATGCGAACTTAAGCTCCCGTAATGTCCCGACTCTCGGATAGCCAATAATGGATGTTTGCAATGCTAACAGCTCCCTACGCTTCATTTTGATCTCATTATAGAGCGAAGGGATTGCTATCGGAAAATACATAAATACTATGTCGAGGTATAGTTTTTTTATATGGGGCAACATGATAATGCTGGAGGGCAAAGAAGGCATAGAAAAGGCCTGTCTAGCTTATAAGGCTAAAACAGGCCGTTTCTTTATATCTTCGATTTGGAAAATAAGATCGGGTCCTTCTTTCTCAAGTACCCTTAGGAAAATGTCAGTAATTTCGGGGTCAAATTGTGTCCCGCGATTTTTGCGCAGCTGATCAATGGCAAATGCCAGATCCATGTTGTTTCGATAGACACGTGTCGAAGTCATCGCATCAAAACAATCAGCAACTGACAATATGCGAGCCAAACGGGGAATACTCTCACCTGCTAACCCTTCAGGGTACCCTTTTCCATCGTAACGCTCATGATGATATAAAATCATATCCAAAATTCCGTTTTTCTCGAACGAGGGGATATGTTTCACCATATTATAACCGATGGTCACGTGTTGTTTAATCGCATTGTATTCGTCCTCGGTTAGAGAGGTTGGCTTCGATAAGGTAGTCTCTGACACGCCTATTTTCCCGATATCGTGGAGAAGGCCACCTAAGTAAATATGATCGCATACGCGGTTGGGTAACTTCATTTCTTTGGCTATTAAAAAAGCGTACCTGGCCACATTCTCGGAATGAAATGCGGTGTGCGTATCTCTGGAGTCCAACGATTTGGCTAAGGCAAAAGTCAGATTCAGCGTATTCTCTTTCTCCTTAATATAAAAGCGTATGGAAGTAGAGACGGACAGAATGGCTAACGTGTAGGTTAACCACTGCGCAATAACCACATGGATACTTAGTAGATTTCCGTAAGGGGCGTAATGCTTGCAGATCCACGTTAGAACACCAGCTACAATGATTTGTATAGGTAGGTGCTTCCAGAATGCAAACCCTGCCACGATTAATGGGATCAGATACATACTTGCCAAATTTTCCGTAGGGTAAAACTTTTCAATTAGTATGACTACAAACAAAAGGATGAAGAAAAGTATTGTAAAGGCAGTCGTTCTCCGGACTAGCCAATTATTTATCTGAACCTTATTATTAGGATTGATCATGTTGTGCACCTCAGTTAAAAGGAGGAATTTAGAAGAAGTATTACCTTAATCGTCCCATTGATGGGCATTCTTTCCTGTATAATAGTATAAAAGGAACAAGATAGCAATGAAAATAGTACTTAAAAACTGAAATATTGCTAAATATCGACAAATAAATGTCGAATTATGTAAAAATATGAATAGCAATGATTGTATTTTATATAAAAGGAGACATTAACTTGTTTGAGAAGATACTTAACAAAAAAATCGTAGCCGCCTCGATGTCTGAGTTCAAAGAAGAATGGATACTGGAGTTAGAGGATGGAACCACCATTAATGTTCAAATTGTCATGCCAGAAGTGGGGCGGTTTGAGCTGGAAGTGGATATAGAATGAATAAGAAGCTAGCAGTGATTGTCCTGATGTTATTACTTGTCACAATCGTATATATGTTCAAAGATCAATTCATTGCAGTAATGGGCAATCAAGATGAAACCGTATATACGCTAGTTGTCCCGACGGATCGTTTTCCAGAGACCGCGGCACACATTAAGACAGCAGAGGAGCATGGTAAAACTTCTGTTTGTACCATTGACCGTAAAGGTGCTGAGGGGAATCGTAAGGAGTCATTGAAGGGTGTTCCTACAAAGCCCAATAAGGACAGAGACGAGTTCCCCATGGCCATGTGCGCGGAAGGTGGCAAGGGAGCGGACATCGCTTATATAACCCCTTCAGACAATCGTGGAGCAGGGTCTTGGATTGGCAATCAGTTAGATCGTTATCCAGATGGCACAAGGGTTTTGGTTGTCGTAAAGTAGGTAGAAATGAAAGAAGGCATTCTGCTGGTGAGAGCAGGATGCCTTTTTGCGATGGGGAGAAAAGCTTATAACAGTGAAATAACAAGCAAATTGTAAAGTACTAAGGGTAAGATGACGTTGTTGTTCACAGGCGCTGGAACCCAAGGATTGAAGAATCCACGTGTGTTTGGATTCGAGACTCGTAAATAAAGATGGCCATCATCCATATGGGAGATGGTGCCCTCATGGATCTGTCCGTTCAGCATCTGAATGCGAACAGGGCGGTTCATGCATTTATTTCCTGCGTCATACAGCTGTTGCTGCGTGCGGCTTAGCGATTGTACGAAAGCAGGGTCGGCTTGATATAGGGTTTGCTGCGGATAAATCGGGTGACTACTCATTGCATATCCCTCCGGATTGTATGTTCTAGAATCCATCTTATGAATATGCCTACCCACATGTGCCTATATTAGTCAGATTATAAAGGCTCTCGTCACGCCAGCGAGAAATAGAAAACAGTTTCTCGCGATCTCGTAAGGAGCCAATCGGTTATGTTTGTTATTCACTGCGAAGACCGTCGCATAGGATGGACACGACGCGTTCTGGAAACGTCCGACTATCCCCGGTTGCCTGTAAGATGCCGATAAGGAGAAGTTTGATGTCCTCCATAGAAGCGTCTGACCGAACGGAGCCGTGTTGTTGGGCGCGGACGAGAAGATGGTCGAGCCCACTCCAGAAATCCCTCGCAATTTCCGACCGCCCAGTTTCTATATTCAGATTGCTAACCAAGGCGTCGGTGATCGCCTTATTTGCAATTCCTTCGCGTATCGTTGCTGCAAAATATTGAAAGAACGCTTCACCTGGATTGTCGTGGTGAAGTAATTGACTTGCTTCTTCGATAAGACGTGACTTATGGCTGACAATGACGGCCCCGAACAAATCTTCCTTCGTTGGGAAATGCCGGTAGGCGGTGCCTACACCAACGCCGGCACGCCGGGCGATTTCATCCATCGAGACGGAGATGCCTTCGGTCATAAAAACCGTATGGGCAACTTGGAGCAGCTTATCCCGGTTTCTTTGGGCGTCTGCACGCAATGCTTTCCCGGAAGCGGAGGGGACGACGGAATCTAGGGTATCGCCGTCACCGGTCGTAACAGGTAGTTTAGACATTTAGGGATCTCACCTCTTCATAAATCATACACCACTAGCATTTTATTGACAAACGGAGAATGATCTCCGTATAATTATAAACGGAATTAGTTCTCCGTTTAATTTAGGGAAAGGGAGTATGAGACACATGCATAATTCGCAGAGCAAAAGCGCACTATTAGTCATGGATATGCAAAACAGTGTCGTGTCGCGGTTTGTAGGCAATGAGAAGGCACTGCTTCCGTTCCAACAGGCAATTGAAGCAGCACGCAGTTATGGGATTCCTGTTATTTATGTAAGAGTTGCCTTTCGCGCGGGTTATCCCGAGATTAGTTCGAGAAATAAAATGTTCGGGGGTATTGCTAGTCGAGCAGGTACGTCGGCGGTTCCAGAAACGATGATGCACATTCACGAATCCTTGCAACCTCGGCCAGAAGAACCGATTGTAACTAAGCTTCGAGTGAGTGCGTTCGCCGGAAGTGATCTAGAGGTAATTCTTCGATCTCTCCAGATCGACACGCTCATTCTCAGCGGGATTGCCACAAGCGGGGTAGTTCTATCGACTCTGCGGGAAGCGGCGGATAAAGATTTTGCACTAACGGTGCTTTCCGACGCCTGTATTGATGCGGATCCTGAGGTCCATCGCGTTTTAACTGAGAAGGTTTTTCCTCATCAGGCTGAGGTAGTATCTGTTGAAACGTGGGTTGCTTCTTTATCCAGTTAACGATAGAAATGGCACCTGTTCAGTATGTGCAGGTGCCATTTTGCTGTATAAGGACAAAAAATAATCATTAGGATTCAAGCAAATAGATACGATCAAAGAGTTACTTAATCTATGAAAGATTCACCCTCAATTAGTTTCTCCGCGCGGTTCTCTCCATATAACTCCTCCAAATGAGCCATATGGCCAATTCCCCAGTCATTCATGGCCTGCAAGAGAGGGGTCATCCGATGCCCGTATGCTGTAATGGAATATTCAACTTTAGGAGGGATTTGGTGATACACCTCGCGGTGGATAATATCGTGATACTCTAATTCACGTAATTGTTGGGTGAGCATTTTTTTCGTAATATCGGGAATCGCCCGTTGGAGTTCACTAAATCGCATAGTGCCATTTGCAAAAAGGCGAAGCAAGATAACAGGCTTCCATTTCCCAACAAGGATATCCAACGCCTTTTCAAATTTACAATAAGTCGTCATTTCATGCCCTCCGAGCCTTGATCTTCCTATGGTTTATTTATGTATACTAGGTTTAGTTTAAGTGCCTACTTCCATAAACGTACCCTACAAAATATTATATACCTAGGCGTTAAAGATGCACAAACAGAGGAGCTAACGGATCATGAATATAACATTATGGATCGTGCAAGGGATTCTAGGAGTAGGATTTATTTTCTCGGGTTGGATGAAAGCGTTTCAGTATGACAAAGCCAAAACGTCCTGGCCTTGGGCAAAAGAAGTCGGGAGAGGGCTGGTTTTCCTAATTGGTATCGTGGAATTAATTGGGGTTCTCGGGTTAATTCTGCCTGAGGCAACGAATATCGCACCAGGTTTGACGCCGATAGCTGCGTTCGCGCTTGCTGTAGTCGTTCTTCTCGGAGCTTTATTTCATATCCAACGTAAAGAGTATAAAGAAATTGGCGTTAATATCGTTTTCTTGGTATTAGCTTTATTCGTAGCCGTAGGTCGTCTATGACGAAGTAAAATAAATAATCCCATCTGGTCAATACGCCGTTCCAACTAACAGAGCCTTGAATTTACTATCGTACAGCTAGTAGATTCTTGTGAATGGGGAGGATGGCATGGCGATCATTGAGGTATTTCCCAACACTCCGACGGCAATTCAAGATGCGGTTACCTTGGCGAATCCAGGGGAGGTCATTTTGGTGCACAAAGGCATTTATTATGAAAGCGTGCAGATTCCTAGTGAGAAAAGCAATCTTCGCATTGTTGCTAACAGCAGATATAGTGCTATTCTCGATGGAAGACATTTCCTTATTGAAGCATTTTTATTAAATAATGCAGCTGGTGTGGAGATTGAAGGTTTTAAAATAAAGAACTACTTGTCGACCGGTATTCGTATTTTCAATGGGAAATCTAATCGTGTTATTCACAACAAAATAAGTGATATAAATGGTTCGGAAGATCCACTCGGTATTTTTGCAAATAATTCCCCTGGCAATCTTTTTATGAAAAACACTATTGAACAAATTGGCAGCGCAGGTGTGGGGTCGGCGATTCGATTAAGTGTTGTTTCAGGGACTTGGGTGATTCAAAATAAACTGAAACATAACTCAGTCCATGGTATCGAGGTCATCGCCAGCAATCATAATGCCATAGTGAGTAATCAGATTTCCAAAAATAAAGGTGATGGGATTATGATTAGCCAGTCTGACAATAACCTCTTACTAGCTAATAAATTATCCGATCAGGGGGATAACGGCGTAAATGCTCAGAGCACGAATAACTATATTTTAAAAAGCAAAATAAAAGAGAACCACGGGAGCGGCGTGCTGCTCGCATTTAACTATAACCTCGCGGGGTTTAACGAGATTAAGGGTAATCACCAAAGCGGTATTGCTATTTTCTCTGATTTTAATGACATTCAGGGAAATAAATTGGAGCGGAATGATAATAACGGTGTATTCATCCATGCTCCGCATACAGCGAACTTTGTGTTCGATAACCAGCTCAAAGATAATAACCCACAGAACATCAAAGATTTGGGCGAGAACAACAACATTATTCAGAATAAAATCGATGAATGAACTTTAAAAGCTGCTGACAGATTGCTGTTGGTGGCTTTTTGCGTAAAAAAAGAGACTCTAGAAAATCTAGAGTCCCTATCAGTAAAGCGAGTATTAACCACGAAGCAATTGAAGCACGCCTTGCGGCTGTTGGTTCGCTTGAGCCAACATTGCTTGAGCTGCTTGTGCAAGGATACTGTTCTTAGATTGGTTCATCATTTCTTTCGCCATGTCTACGTCACGAATACGGGACTCAGCGGAAGTTAGGTTCTCCGAGGAAGTGTTCAAGTTGTTGATCGTGTGATCCAAACGGTTTTGGTAAGCACCAAGTTTAGCACGCTCCGAAGATACGCTGTTAATCGCAGCATCTAGTTTCGTGATAGCTGCAGAAGCATTTTGCGGCGTACTCAAATCAAGAGCTGCTTCGCTAAGTGCATTGTTTGTACCATCTGTTACTGAATTCGAACTTGTAAAGCCTGCTGAACCAGCAGTACCAGTAATACCAAGAGCTTTAGAACGCATATCGTTTACGCTAACTGCGAAGGATTGACCTTCGTTAGCACCGATTTGCATTGTTAAGGATTGATCTTTAATATCACCAGTCACTGTGAAGCTTGCAGAACCATTTGTTTTGGCAGCAACGTCCACTTTCAATCCACTACCGAAATCTAATGTGGAGTTAGCAGCAATACCAGTCAATGTCGAAACAGTTGTAGCACCATTTTTCAAAGTTGCATTTGTAGTTGTTGTATCAGCAACTGTGAAATCATGTGTACCAGCAGCTACTGTGCCAGTTGTGAAGGAAACACCATTTCCAAATGTAAATGTGCCATTATCACCTGCAATGACTTGTTGAGCTCCAGCTACAGCGCCGCCAACACCAGCAGCACCTGATTTCAATGTAGCTGTGTTTTGAATTGTTGTTCCTACGGTGAACGTGGAGTTCTCAGCAGCAGCAGTGTCGTATTTGGTAATATCAGCACTTGTTGTGAAGCTTACGCCATTAGCAAATGTTAATGTTGAACCAGCTGTAAAGGTTTGAGCAGCACCACCATCTAAGGATGCGCTAAGGCCATGCTGAATATCGAAGCTATTCGTTGTTCCGCCAGCGAGACCAGCTTGAACACCCGTCGTTGCAGAAGCTGCAGTACCACCAGTAGCGATTGTAAATGAAGTACCGGAGTAAGTACCCGTTCCTGTTATTGTAGTATTACCAGCAGGAGTACCCCCAGCTACAGTCGCGGAACCAACGGTAGTCGTACCTTGTTTCATAGTAAGCGTAGTATCAACGTTGAATGTAGCCGAACCAGTAGCAGTGTTTGCACCAGTCGTCGTATTAATTGTTACTCCAGTGTCTACACCAGCTTTATATACTTTGTAAGTTTGCGTATTGGAGTCCAGAATGATATCGTCGGAAATTTTAGTTGTTCCGTCCGATGCGAACAAAGCCATATTACCTGAGCCATCAAACTTAGCAGATAAGCCTGCGCCACCAAGGGTGGATGAATCACTAATTGTAATACCCGTAATAGCTGCATTCGCAGTCGTGATATTCGTAGATTTCGAAGTCTCGATTGTGAAGCTTCCAGTCAGGTTATCGTTCGTATTACCTGCGATTGTTACAGCTGTAATACCAGCAGCACCTGTTAAATTCGTAGTTGTATCTGCTCTAGTTACAGCAAGTGTATGTGTACCATCAGCTGCAGCAGAGTTAGCAGCAATAGCTACTGCGGAGATGCCGTCATCCAATGTTCCGGCAGTTGCTGTTTTGGCTGGAGTAGCCGCTACTTCAATGCTATATGTGCCAGCTGCTAATGTTGCTGCTGGATCGATGCTTACACCACTAACTCCTGCAGCTGTACCTGTTGTTGTAGCCGATTTAACAACGGAGTCTGTGACAGCAACCGTATAGTTACCTGCAGCTAGTGAACTCTTCTCATCCAATTTCAGGTTGCTAAGTGTCGTAGCTCCTGCAGTAAGTGTGCCAGCAGTTACAACACCGGCTTTATCGGAAACATCACCGTTCAAAAGGTTTCTAGTATTGAACTGAGTTGTGTTACCAATACGGTTGATTTCAGAAGTCAATTGGTTAACCTCGGATTGAATAGCGCCGCGGTCATTCGCTGTGTTCGTATCGTTGGCAGATTGAACAGCCAGCTCACGCATACGTTGTAGGATGTCATGAGTTTCGTTTAGTGCACCCTCAGCTGTTTGAATCAAAGAAATACCATCCTGCGCATTACGGGAAGCTTGGTCTAACCCGCGGATTTGACCGCGCATTTTTTCGGAGATTGCTAGACCAGCAGCGTCATCACCTGCACGGTTGATGCGAAGACCGGAAGACAATTTCTCGATGGATTTGCTTTGGTTGGCTGTGTTCGTGCCCAATTGACGGTACGTGTTCAATGCTGTTACGTTGTGATTAATTCTCATTCTTATTACCTCCATGTGGTGTATTAGGATGCCTTTCCATTTGCATCCTTTTGAAGCAACTACCAGGCGAATTGCAAAGCCGAACCGATCGCGCGCTGATCATTCTAGGCTTTGCATGTGTCGCACTGCGTGTCTTCCTTGACTACACCACTCATCCTTAAGTGGAAGGGGGACTTCATCTTATTCGGCCTTGTCGAACTCCATTTTGCGATCTTCCAATAACTCTCCGCGAACAATGGTAATATGCTTTGGTGCATCTATAGCCAACCGTAAATGCCCCTCATCGCTTTTCACGACCTTCACCATAATGTTGTTATCAATAAGCACGTATTCTCCAGGCCGTCTTCCTAACACTAGCATGGGCTCATCTCCTTATCTCACTCTCGAATTGAACATAAAAAATGAGCAAACATAGCGCTGCTCTTCTTCGTCCTGAAGAATTACAACAACTTGTTTGCTCATCCATAAGCCTAGCATTGATTCAGTTATGATAAATAGAAAGCGAACGACAAAAAGACGAATAAATAGGCACAAACGTTCCCAAACATCATCCTTGAAACGTTATGCTTATTTACTCGTCCATGAGTAAGTAATTATGTGATTAACTAATCTATCGACAATATCTTTTAAAATGTTTAGTCTTTTTTATAAATTTTTTTGAAAATAAAACCGATAACTATATTAATGAGTAATTAGACCTATATTTTATCCAAAAAGTAGAAACATAGTCCTAAAATATGACATTATCATACCTATTTTTCACGCGTATTAAATGGTTTCTTTCAGTAACTCGTTAAATGGAGGTTGACACGGAATGGATAAAAGCAAACTAATGAGCCTAAAGTCCCTGATGTCTGTAGGATTGGGAGATATACGCACTTTTTTCTTCGTCGCTCTGGAATTAGTTGAGTTAATTAGAAAAAGGCATCTGAGTGGAAGGATGGGACATGATTTACACCCCGCGCACCTTCACATTCAATTTCTGGATGATCAGAGGATTCAACTCCATTATGGGGCCGAATTCGAACAGAGTCAGGAGCAAGATGCCCTCAAGCAAGCTGAACCTAGCGATAATCTTGCCTATATGTCACCCGAGCAGACAGGCCGTTTGAAGCGGAAAGTCGATCAGCGCAGCGATTTCTATGTAGCAGGTATTCTGCTGTATGAACTGCTGACAGGAGAAGTCCCCTTTAAGGCGCAAGCTGCGAATGAGTGGATTTATGCCCATTTGGCGCAGCTTCCTGTTCCTCCGAGACAACTTAGGCCTGATATCCCGCAAATGGTGAATGAACTCGTTTTAAAACTGCTTTCCAAAACACCGGAGCATCGATATCAAAGTACCTATGGTCTTCGTGAAGATTTGAAGAATGGCTTGTATCAATTAGAGGAAAGGGGGGAAATTAAGCCATTTCCCTTAGGCATTGTAGATGGTATAAGCCGTTTTCATTTACCAGATAAGTTGTATGGAAGAGAATTGGAAATGCAGAGTTTGTTGGAGGCTTATGAGCGAACCTGTTCGGGAGAGATGGAAGTGATATTCATTGGGGGTCATGCTGGTAGCGGCAAAACAACCCTTGTGAATGCGTTTAAAGCGACTCTTCTGCAGCAGAAAGGGTATTTCATCTCAGGCAAGTTCGACCAATTGAATCACTCGATTCCGTACGCCTCGCTCATTACAGCATTTCGCAATTTGATTCGACAGATTCTAACAAGCAGTGAAGATCAGATTGCTTCATGGAAAAAGAAGATCTTAGCAGCGCTTGGTCAAAGCGGCATTGTACTCACAGAAGTGATTAGTGAACTGACACTGATCATCGGTGAGCAGCCTCCCGTAGAGAGCCTGCCGCCCAATGAAGCGAGACATCGATATCAGACGCAGTTCAGCAACTTGATTAAGGTATTTGCAGACAGTCATCATCCGCTTACGATTTGGATGGATAATTTGCAATGGGCGGATTCAGCCTCGCTCGATTTGCTGCGTGTCGTTATTGGTGATCCGAGCCATACGTCTCTCTGTATCATCGGAACGTATCGAAGCCATGAAATGGATGAAGTAGAAATAGGGCGTGAACGGTTTCTAGGTGTGTCGTATAGAACTGAAGCGACGATTCATCAGATGGACCTTCAAATGCTAGGGTATCCTGTTGTTCTACATTATCTTGCCGACATGCTGCACACGAATCAAGCCAGCATCAAGTCTTTGGCCGACGCTTTATACCAAAAAACGGCAGGAAACCCTTTTTATATTAAACAAATCTTACAAACTTGGTATGAAGAGAATCTGCTCTATTTTAACTCAGATAAGAGCTCCTGGGATTGGAATCTGCCAGCCATTCAAAGTTGGGAAGGCTTTAAGGATGTCATTAGTTTGATTGTTGGCAGGTTTAACACACTCCCTGCAGCTACGCGTGCTGTGCTGAGATTAGCAAGCTGTATTGGAACTGCTTTTGATATCCGATTATTGGCGCTGCTACAGGAGAAAGAAATCACATCTACGGAGCAAGATTTGCTGCCCGCGGTTAGTGAAGGCTTGATGCTGACAGAGCAGGATACCTATAGGTTCTTGCATGATCAAGTTCAGCAAGCGGCTTACGATCTCATACCGGATGAAGAAAAACAACAGATTCATTTGACCATCGGTCGGTTGCTCCATCAGCATTATGAATCCGACCGGCCTGAATCCAGTCTCTTTGAAGTCGTGCATCATCTCAATTTAGGTAGCGGGCTTATGAGGGATGGGATGGAAATCGAACAGTTGGCGAGGCTTAACTTGAGAGCGGGAAAGAAGGCCAAAGCCAGAGCAGCTTACGTAGAGGCACTCGAACTCTTGAAGAAGGGCACTCAATTAATTGCGAGTGAGGGTTTGACGCGCCACAATGCCCTGTATACGAGTCTCCTGTTAGAAAGCTCGGAATGCCAGTATTTCTGTGGTGAACTCGATCAAGCCAAGGAAGTTCTGGAAGAGCTGCTGTTGCGTGTAGATAATTTAGCGGAGCGGGCCAAAATCTATGTCATCCAGATCTCGATGTACGCCTTTCAGAAGAAAGAGGAGGTCGCGATCGATATTGCTTTAACGGCGATGGCCGAGTTCGGGCTCAAGATACCGCGAAAATGCTCACCGCTTACCATGGCAACTGAAATTACCTACACACAGCTATGGTTAGCCAGAAAAATGAAACATCTCGAGGATTTACCTATTAGTCAAGATCCTTTACATAAAGCATTGGCGGACATCGTTATGGCTTCATCTTCGATTTTATTTATTATGGATGAGAAAACAGCTGTTGTTTTGTTTGCCAAATATGTCCGAATGTCGATGGAGCAAGGTAGCTCCGAGGCGTTATCCATTGCCCTTGGTTCTTACGCCATTACGCTGTGTTTCGGTTTGAAAAAAGATAAAGTCGCCTTACAATTAGCGCAGCTTGCCCTCCGATTTGCCGAAGGCATGGATAGTGTCAAATTAAAAGGCAAGATTCAATTAATCGTGGCGCTTATCAAGCAATCGATGCAGCCTAAAGAAGCAAATGCTCACTTTGAGAAAGCATCACAGTTAAGCCTGGCATGCGGAGATATGGTTTACGCGGGATACGCCATCTCCTCTCAGGTCATATCAGAGAGCAACGATCTGAACTATATGCATCATATTTGTCAGAAATATGAGGAATCGGCTAATCGAGGATTAGATATCATGACGTTGAAGGTGCTGCACTTCACGCTGCAATACATTCGCCTTCTGCATAGTCCGCCAACGACAGCGAAATTGACATTCAGTGGTGTACATTTTAATGAGAGCGACTTCTTGCAAGGGGAAATCGGCAACAATTCACATAAGCATAATTTATCTTATTACTACACGTGCAAGCTTGAGGTGTCTTACTTATATGGACACTATTTAGACGCGGTTGTCTGTGCGGAAGCAACGAAGAAATTCGAGGCAGGCTCATCCGTCCTATCTTTTAATCGCAAACATTGCTTTTATTATGCATTAGCCCTAATGGCCGTTTATCCAAATGCTTCAAGTGATATCAAGCGCCGTTACCGTAAAGTAATAAAGCGATTACTTACTCAGATGAAACGGTGGACGAAGGCTTATCCTGAGGGCACATTAGCTAAGTATGCGATTATGCAGGCAGAATTAGCCAGAATTCAGCACAAGCCGCTGAAAGCGGGGACGCTGTATGACCAAGCGATACGTTTGACACAGGAAGCCGGCTATCCGCAGGATGAAGCGATCGCGAACGAACTGGCAGCCCGCATGGAGCTAGCCGTGGAGACGTCAACAAAGGCGGAAGCCTATCTTCAGCAAGCGGTCAAGGCTTACTCGAAGTGGGGAGCTTATGGGAAAGTAGCCAGCCTGCAAGAGCGGTATCCATTTCTTCAGACCTTACCTGGTACGGGATCAGATGTGCAAGAAACGCACGTGGTCTTTGAGGACAATCCGAGCAGCACTATGCCGAGTAAGCTTCAAGATGGATTGGATAAAGAGTGGATTATGGATGCACTCCGGAAGGCATCTCAAGCGATTGCCAAGGAGACGGCGGAGATCCAATTGCTGGAGACATTCCTTCATCTGGCTATTCGAGTTGCTGGGGCCGAGAGAGGGTTGGTCCTGCTGGGCAAAGGCGGGCAATTGGATATCGAAGCGGAAGAGGATATAAACACAGATGAAGAAAACCTGGAAAGCAGGGAAGGCCAGTATTCTGCTGCTGTGGTTCAGTACGTCATGCGAACACGGGAAGCTGTCATTCTTGCAGATGCACGGCAAAGCATTTTTGCTACGGATTCCTATGTGAAACGGCATGTGCCGAGATCGATACTGTGCTTGCCGCTGCGCTACCCAGATCATCGAGAAGGCGTTCTGTACTTGGAGAATAATCTAACGACAGATGCTTTCCATGCAGAGCGGCTAGAGGTGTTGGAAATGGCTTTTTCTCGAACGGCCTATATCAAGCTATGGCAATTACAAGAACAACCGAATTTCGTAGCCAAAACGGCTGAAGTGAAAGCGGTGCCTTCCCTCGTTGAATCCTTATCCAATCGCGAAATTGAAATACTTCGGCTTATGGCTGAAGGCATGTCCAATAAAGAGATTGCTCTCCAGTTGGAGATCACAGAAGGAACCGTGAAGAGCCACGCTTCGAACTTATTTGGCAAGCTTCAAGTGAATAGACGTGTGCAAGCGATATCTAGAGCTAGAGAATTGCAGCTCCTGGGCTAGTTCAAGGCATAAGGGCCTGATAGCCGTTATAAAACAAAAAAATGAGCAAAAGGTTGTTGTCCTTCCACTTGAAGGCGGCAACCTTTTTGCTCATCCATGAGACTCATTTATTGATGAGGAATCAATTCTCCACGCATAATAGGTACATGTTGCGGCGCTTCGATCGCTAAGCGCAAATTCCCATCTTCGGTCTTTACAACCTTCACAATAATATTTTCGTTAATGACAATATATTCCCCAGGCTTTCTACCAACAACCAACATATCCCATGCACTCCCTTGCATTTAGTTCTACAAGATTAATCATAAGATATTCTCGCAGAAAAGTGATCTGACGAAAGTAGGAGTGGTAAAAAAGATTTCAAAGAAATTGAGAGCGTTCTACAGAGCGCTATAACTAAAGTTATAGGACATCTAGCGTACATGCGGGAAAAAAGCTAACCAAAGTTGTTCCAGATACAAGTCAGGCGAATAGCCGCGGATATCCTTTTGAAAGGAATACGATTCACTGCTCAAAACCATCAGGAGCATATCGGCTTTGAAGGTGCTGTTAGGCGGATCTTGCTCAGACGCGGCCATCTCGTCCAGGACTTCAACTAATAGTTGATGAAGTTCGATGTATAGCGGACTTTGTGTGCGAGATTTGGAACGATTCGTCGAAGCAGATTCCTCTACACCTGTAAGCAGTTGGGACTTTTTTTCCCTGAAGCGGATAAATAAGGCGAGAATCCCTTTCAACCGTTGGCTTGGTGGCGCTGTCCGATTCTGCTCTAAGTAGGCATCGATATTTTCAAAAAGCAGAACGATGTTCTCTTTCATTAAATCCAAGCATAATTCGCCCTTGTTACGATATCGGCGATACAGCGTTCCAGGTCCGATCTTCGCTTCTGTCGCTATTTGATTCATACTGACGGGCTCGACCCCGTTCTGCTCGAAGAGCCGGAGCGCAGCATCTAATATGCGCTGGCGATTCTCCGCGGCATCACGGCGCTCAAAGCGGCCCTGCGTTTCCTCTATATCTGTCATGCTTTCATCACTTCCTACTTGTCGATAATGGTCAGGTTGACAAACGGAGACCTCTCCGTTTATTATTAAGTGGAGACATCTCCGCTTAATACTATCATAGTCAAAAGGAGCGTACAACACATATGCCAAATTCAAACCAACATGCTGCACTATTAGTTATGGATGTACAAAATGCCATTGCATCCCGTTTCTCAGGAAATGGTGAAGTGTTGCTTCCTTTTCAAAAAGCCGTAGAAGCTGCTCGCAGCCACCATATTCCGGTTATTTTCGTACGGCTCGCGTTCCGCGAGGGTTTTCCTGAGGTCAGCCCTCGAAATAAGACGTTCTCGAAGATTGCTGAAGCGGGATGGGGCGCAATGACGCCAACGGATTTCGGAGCGCAAATCCATGAATCCGTCGAGCCTCTGCCTGGCGAGCCTATCGTAACGAAGCTTCGCGTCAGCGCGTTTACCGGCAGCGACTTGGAAGTCATCCTGCGCGGACGCCAAATCGATACGCTGATTCTCAGCGGGATATCGACGAGCGGCGTCGTTCTGTCGACGTTGCGGGAAGCCGCGGATCGCGACTTTGCGCTTACGGTGTTGTCGGATGCTTGCCTCGATAACGATCCTGAAGTTCACCGTGTGCTAACGGAGAAGATCTTCCCGCGCCAAGCGGAGGTACTGACCGTTGAGGCTTGGGCCGCTGCCCTAGATTGAAAAATGGGGCTGTAACCGGCCCCAAGGAAAGAAGGCGTAGTTTTATGCCGATTTGGAAAAGGAACTTAATTGTTTGCTGGTTCGGCATGTTCGTTTCGGGTGTGGGCATGAGCATGCTCGCACCCGTTTTGCCGCTATATATTCAGCATCTTGGTGTTGCGGATACGGGTAAGATCGCGCAGCTTTCGGGCTTTGCGTTCGGTATCACCTTCATCATTTCAGCTATCTTCTCCCCGATTTGGGGGTTGGCCGCGGACAAATTCGGAAGAAAGCCCATGCTGTTGCGGGCAAGTCTTGGTATGGCAATCGTGATCGGCTGTATGGGTTTTGCCACCAATGTGTACATTCTGATCGGATTGCGATTATTGCAAGGTGTCATAACGGGATATGCAACGGCTTGTACGACCTTGATCGCAACACAAACAGATAAGGAACACACAGGCTATGCGCTTGGTTTGCTTTCAACGGCAAGCATTGCGGGTTCCTTGCTGGGACCATCCATTGGCGGTTTTATAGAAGAGGGATTCGGCCTGCGCAACGTCTTCTTCATCACAGGTGGACTGCTGCTAGTCGCCTTCATTACTACACTTTTATTCGTGAAGGAAAACTTCACACGTGAGGACAAGAAGCTGCTGAACCTCAAAGAGGTATGGAAGCTCCTTCCGGAGAAAAGTTTAACGATTACGATGTTTATTACCTTCTTTGTCTTAACCGTGGCCTTATATTCAGTCGAGCCTGTTCTTACTGTATATATTACGCATTTGTCCCATAACTCTACGCATGTCGCATTAATTGCGGGACTAACTTTCTCAGCTTCGGGGCTGGCTAACATCGTTGCCGCACCAAGATTAGGTAAACTATCGGACCGAATTGGCGTCCATAAAGTGATGCTGGTGTCGCTGCTGGCAGCAGGCATTATTTTCATACCGCAAGCTTTCGTAAGCAATCCGTGGGAATTGATGGGCCTTCGGTTTATGTTAGGGCTAACAGCCGCGGGGCTGACGCCTTCCGTGAATGTGTTGATTAAGAAAATTACACCCGCACATCTCACGGGCAGAGTATTCGGGTTTGCGATGTCGGCTGGCTATTTGGGCGTATTCGGCGGCGCCATTCTTGGCGGGCAAGTGGCAGCTTGGTTCGGTGTCCAATACGTGTTCCTCATCACAGGTTTACTGTTGTTAATAAACGCTGCTTGGGTGTATGTTAACGTATATACAAAGCTGAATAAGAAAGAAAAACTGATGATGTAAAAAAGAGGAGAGCTTTCAGTATGCGGATAAAATGGTACGGTCATTCATCGTTTCTACTGACTTCAGAGGCTGGCACAAGGATTCTCATTGATCCCTATTATAAATTTCTTGGTTACCGCATGCCGGTTCCTATTGAATCGGACATTGTTGTCGTTACGCATGACCATAGCGATCACAACAAAATTAAAGCTGCATCAGGCGATTATTTACTGGTGAACGAGCCGAAGACTTATAGCCGCGGCGATGTGAACATTAGCGGATTCAAGACGTTTCATGACAAGGTGAATGGTAAAAAGAGAGGCCCTAACATCGTTTTCCGCTTCGAGATCGATGGTCTGACGATCTGTCATTGCGGCGATTTGGGACATTTATTGACGGAAGAGCAGGTAAAAGCCATCGGCAAGGTGGATATTCTCATCGTTCCCGTTGGTGGAAGAATGACGCTCGACGGCGCAGAAGCCGCGCAAGTGATGCGCCAGTTGCAAGCGAAGGTTGCGATTCCGATGCACTACAGCACGAAGGCGTTGGGTCTGCTGGGGAAAATCATGTTCGCGAAGGCAGACAAGTTCCTTAGCGCTGTGGGGCAGAAGACGACCGAAGTCAGAACGTTGGAAGTGACTCAAGAGAGCTTATCGCGCTATGCGGGTACGGTTACTATGCAGTATGAATAGATGATTGAACAATGGAAAAGCCCTGATAAGGGGCTTTTTTTGCGTTGTGGGCCATTATCCTGATATTGTAAGCTGGTGATATAATAAAGATGAAGGTTGTTAAGTTAACTGTAAACGGAGTGGGATATAGATGAGACGCACCACAATTTTGATTGCGGATGATGAGGTAGAGATTGCGGATCTTATTGCATTGCATTTGGAAAAAGAGGGCTACCACCTTATCAAAGTATCGGATGGGAAAGAAGCCATTCAATCGGTTCAATCGTACCCGATTGATCTAGCCATTCTAGATATCATGATGCCCAAGCTGGATGGCTATGAAGTGACTCGCCAAATTCGAGAACGGTATCATATGCCGATTATTTTTTTGAGTGCGAAGTCCTCTGACTTGGATAAGATCACAGGATTGGTGATGGGGGCGGATGATTATATGACCAAACCTTTCAATCCTATGGAGTTGGTTGCTCGGGTGAATGCTCAGCTGCGGCGATCGAAGCAGTTAAACCAGTCGGCGGCAGGAAATAAGTCTGCCTTGGAAGCTGGCGGATTAACCATTGATCCGGATCAACGGACCGTTACCCTCTATGGCAAGCCTATTGAGCTGACACCCAAAGAGTTTGATATTTTATACCTGCTAGCCAGTCATGCTAAGAAAGTCTTTAGTGCGGAGCATATTTTCCAACAAGTGTGGGGCGAAGCTTATTATGAAAGTGGTAACACGGTGATGGTTCATATTCGTACGCTGCGCAAAAAATTAGGGGATGACAACAAATTGATCAAAACGGTTTGGGGTGTGGGATATACGTTCAATGGCTAATAATCTGCGAAGTTTTCGATCCAAAATGATCATGCTATTAGGCTTAAGTATGCTGTTGTCCGGTATGATTACCTACATCCTCTATAAGGCGCTTCAGTTTTATTATGCGGGCGTGCGCAGGGAGGATCCATTAGCGAAGTTTCGTCATTTTATCGGGACTATTGGGGATTTAAACTTTTTTTTAATTGTTTTTATTCCGCTGGCTATTCTGTTTTTCTTTTTCCTTACCAAACCTTATGCAACCTATTTTAGTGAGATATCTTCGGGTATTCATCGGCTTGCAAGTGGTAATTTTCAAAGTCGTGTACACATTTCATCCAATGACGAGTTCAAAGATATTGCAGATGACATTAATATGGCAAGTGAAAAGCTGCAAAAGGCGGTAGAACGAGGAGATTTTGCGGAAAGCAGTAAGGATCAGCTCGTTGTGAACCTAGCTCATGATTTACGAACGCCGCTGACGTCTGTGTTAGGCTATTTGGATTTTATTTTGCGGGATGATCAGTTGACTTTGGAGCAAATCAAGCACTACACGACCATTGCATTTACGAAATCTCGGCGCTTAGAGAGGCTGATTGATGAACTCTTTGAAATTACAAGAATGAACTACGGTATGCTTTCTATAGCAAAAAAGCCAATCGATCTAAGTGAGCTTCTCACTCAATTAAATGAAGAGTTATACCCCCTTTTTGAGAAAAACCATTTGGTAGTCAGATTAAACCTAACGCCAAACTTGGGTATTCGGGGAGACGGTGAGTTGTTGGCACGTGTGTTTGAGAATCTTCTGACGAATGCTAACCGCTATGGTAAAGATGGTCAGTTTGTCGATATAAACGGCTATGAAGATGCAGGAGATGCTGTTGTACAAATTATTAATTATGGTGATTGTATTCCAGAGGAAGAACTGCCTTATATCTTCGATATGTTATATACCGGGGATCGGGCACGCACCCAGCAGGAGGGAAGTACAGGCCTCGGTTTGTTCATTGCGAAAAATATTGTGGAGCAACACGCTGGAACGATTTCCGTTCAAAGCAGTGTGATTCAGACATGCTTTGAGGTACGGATACCACAGTAAACCAAGAAATTTAAGAAAAACTTTAAGTTTGACCCACTTCTGATTTAAACAGTTTTCCTTATTCTTAATGCACGCACACAAGGTTAAGGAGGGAACTGAAGATGAAGAAGTGGGTTTTTTGGCTTGTCATACTCGTGTTGCTAGGTTATGAAGCCATTCAACAGAAGCCAACGGGAGATATAGTCGGTGACCCAGGTAGAGTAGAAAGAGACACGCAAGTGCTAACTTCCCCAAGCAATGATACATCGATAAAAGTAGGCAAAGAACAGATTTATCAAGGTAACCTCGTATTGATTAATGCGGAGTATCCCGTCCACTCTTCCGGTTTAAAAGGGGATGTGGTCAATTTGTATCAGCATAAGGAGCTGGTTCAGGGATATGGCTTGCTGGATAATAAGGTTCAGTTGTCGCAAAGTGTGGCCCAGAGATTTGGCAGTATGATGAGTTCGGCAGCTAAAGATGGGATCAACCATTTTATGATTAACAGTGGTTATCGAGATAACAAAGAGCAAGGTCAGCTCTATAAAGAAATGGGACCTGATTATGCTTTGCCAGCGGGCTATAGCGAACATAACCTAGGTTTGGCACTCGATATTGGGTCTACGCAATCAGAGATGAATCAAGCGCCCGAAGGTAAGTGGCTGACCAAAAACGCTTGGAATTACGGGTTTATTTTACGTTATCCGAAGGATAAGACGGCTATAACAGGTATTCAATATGAGCCTTGGCATTTTCGATATGTAGGGCTGCCTCACAGTGTGATTATGCAAGAAAAGAATTTCAGTTTGGAACAATATTTAGCGTTTTTGAAGGAACAAAAGCATGTCTCGACGACAGTCAATGGCAAGAAATACGAGATTACTTATTATCCTGTTTCCCAAAATACGACCATCCATGTGCCTAACCATCGTCAGTATGAGATATCTGGCAACAATATGGATGGCGTCATTGTGACAGTGCTCCCATAGTTTGTACCCCTGAATCGTAGGAAGGTGAAGAAATAGAATGAAACAAGCCAAAGTACGGGATGACATCGTCGTGCCTGCCATATTTGCTATTTATATATATGCGGTATTTAAAATTATTCTGTTTAAGTTCGATTCGATAGATATCACGTTCCTGTGGCACCAACTTCAGAGAGGATTGGAGTATCCTGGTTATTTCAAAAATCGCTTGCAGCTAGCCAATTTTACTCCCTTTGAATCTATCTCGATGAATATAGAAAGGCTCACCAACCATGATGTTATCAACTTGTTTGGAAATATTGCGCTGTTCATACCGTTCGGAATTTTACTTCTTCTGATGTCGCACAACAGAAGGATGACACTTAGCGGAATATTCATGCGATCCTTGGGATTGAGTTTAAGTTTAGAATGCTTGCAGCTTGTTTTTTCGATGGGCAGCTTTGATGTGGATGATCTCATTCTAAATGTCAGTGGGGGGATACTGGGCTACGGTATATATAAGCTGATGGGAAGAAACAATATGCCAGACAGTGACAGCCCGTCGGGGCATCCGAGTAGGTTTGCGTCATTTTCTTAAAAGGGAAAACCACCCGAAACACAGGATGGTCTTCCTTCTGTATAACATAGATACTGGGTTTTCTATTTAAACTTTAGTCGGCAGTGGAGTTTACACGTTAAATCCCTTTTTAAGAGCCCCTGCAACGGTAACAACACGTCTCGCCTGATGTTTAACAGCTTCTAGTCCGTTGATATCAAACTTCCCATCTATATCCACAGTCAAGCTAGTGCCATAAGGATTTCCTCCAGCGGCGGCAATTGAAGAATCAGTATAACCTGGCGCTACCACAATAGCTCCCCAATGGTACATGCTCGTATACAGCGATAACACTGTTGCTTCCTGGCCTCCGTGCAAATTGCTGGCGCTGGTCATAGCCGAGACGACTTTATTCGTAAGTTTACCTTGTGCCCAGAGAGATCCCGTCGTATCTAGAAATTGTTTTAATTGAGATGCAACATTACCGAAACGAGTCGGTGTGCTAATGATAACCGCATCTGCCCATCCAATGTCGTCTAACGTAGCGATAGGCACAGACGTGGCCTTCTCCACGTGGGCTTTCCAAGCAAGATTAGAGGCAATTACTTCTTGTGGCGCAAGTTCCGCTACACGTACAACACGTACTTCTGCTCCTAGTTCAGATGCCGCAGCCGCAGCTGTTTGGGCCATGGTGTAGTTGGTTCCTGTGGAACTATAATATAAAATTGTTAAATGGACAGTGCTCATTTGTTTTCTTCCTCTCCTATGTAAAATTAAACTTGAAGGGATGCGATCGCTGCCTGGAGCGGTAGTGGATTAAAATATTCCCGCCACTCAATCACACGCCCAGACTGAATGCGAAATACGCTCATATAGGACTGCTCATACACATGGCCGTTACTAGATACGGTGCCTTTAGCTTGCATATCAGCAAAGAAGAGATTAGGTTCTTCGGCAGGATATACGTTGATATTGAAAATATTCCACGTTGCATACATGCCTTGATCCTTCCCGATAAACTGTGTCAAAAGCTGGATCAGCTGTTCTTTGCCTTCAATCCGATTAGGCACTCCCGGCAAGACAAAAGGTGTCTCGTATACAATGTTATCCGCCAGCTTGTCAGCCATCGCTTGAATATCTTGACTGGCCTCAGCTAGTAATAAAGATCTAATAATTTGCGCTCCATCCATACAGGATCCCTCTTTTCGATTGATGTGTAAGCAGCGATTAGCAGCTATACACCTAGTTTAAGTCCTTCAACTGGGTAGAGTATTGAACAAAAAGACTTGTAATTTGTATAAAATGACTCCATTCACATCCCTTTTTAGAAAATAAAAAAACCAGCACAATGAGAGATTTCATTGCCTGGCGTTAGGGGTAACTTTGATGGAATTATGATTTAACGAGCAGCATATTGGACTGGCGTAACCCCCGTCACTCGCTTGAACAGCTTTGTGAAGTGACCTTGATCGGCAAAGCCGGTCTGTGCGGCAATGTCTTTCATTCTGAGTTTTCCACACTTGATTAGAACTTTAGCATGCTCGACCCGCAGCTGGATCAAATATTGGTGCGGGGTTAGACTTGTAGCTTGTTTAAAGAGTCGAATGAGATGAGAGGGGCTCAGATGCGCAACTGCGGCTAATTCGGCAAGAGGAACGTCACGTTCCAAATGCTCCTGCAGGTAGGCAATTACTACTGAAATCTGCTTATTTGTTGTACTTCCTGGAGGTAAGCGTTTCTCTAAACCTGTTGTGTAATGCTGAAGCAGATGAATGATTGTCATATTCGTTAAGGAATCACGGTACAGCTTGCCGTTTGAGCCTTCGTTGCGTATTTCTTCCAGCATCCATTCACTGAATTGCAGCAGTTTGAAATCCTGAACAAGAAATTTATGTTCTAAATTCAGATGACCGGACCATGTAAATCCTGATTCTTCGGCGACTTCATCTAAGACGTGAGGTTTGATTTCTATTTTCAAAAAAGAAAGAGTTTGAGACCACTGACAATGCGCCTTGTGCCCAGCAGGGAGTACCTGAATGTCGCCTGCTCGGGTAAATCCATTTAGAGTATTAAATTGATGGAAGGCTTGAAGTTTCACGGGTTCTTCCGAACCATGGATCGTAATGATATGATCGGTACTTAAAGATGAATCGTATGCTTGATTAGGTGAAATGTGATCCCATTGCATAAGCCGTATTCGCGGCCAGTTAAGCTCATCACTAGTTAGTGCCAAATGCGCGCCAATGTTCGAAAAGTCCTTTAGGCCCTTATTCATTGTATCCCTCCGAACAGTTGTTATATAAATAAAGTATAGCATGAGACATCGACATCCTGTAAACAGATGCTCGCTTGCTGTCTCTGTAGGATAGATGATATGGTAGAATAAAATGATCATGAAATGTTAGGTGGAGTAGGGATATGAATAAAGCAATACAAACGTGGATGGCACTAGACGAACTGCATGGGACTTTGAATCAGCGATTAGAAAAATTGTTGAGGGCTCGTTATGCATTAACAATAAGTGAGTTCGCTGTTATTTCTGTCCTTGATAAAGATGATGGAGTAGGGCTTACTATTGACCAATTGAGCCGGTCAGTTAATTTGAGTCATAGCGCTGTATCACGCCTTGTTGCACGTTTGGAGACTTGCAATACGATTGAAAAAAGATCGGGAGACTCAGATCGTAGGAGTACAGTAGTGAGGCTTTCCGAACAGGGAAGAGTTGACTACAAAGGAACGTTGCCAGAAATAACGCAAATTATAGAGGATGTCCTTCAGGGTAACAAGGAAAAAATGACATTTTCTCTTACTTGAAATTAATCGTATTGACAGAGTGAGAGATGCTTGATATATTTATGTGCGTGCGCACGCAAATATAAAGAATCGAAGGTGCTTATTTATGAAATTCACTAATGATGCCGAAAGTATGCCACCCGCAAATCAAACAAAGACTCTGACATTTACTGCTCCGCATCCGTTTCAAATATCAATTGAGCAGAAGGTCTTAGATAATCTTTTTAGTCGCCTCAAAGAAACGCGCTGGCCTGACCGCATTGAAGGATCCGGATGGAGTTATGGAACGGATGATGTCGTGCTGCGTGAGTTGGTTGAATATTGGGGGAATGGTTTTGATTGGCGTGAACAAGAGAGAGCTCTGAACGAACTTCCTCAATTTATGACGACGATCGATGGCGTAGAGATTCACTTTATTCATCTGCGCGGACAAGGGCCAGCTGCTAAACCGCTGCTTATGCTTCACGGATGGCCAAGCTCCTTCGTGCAGATGACGGAGATTGCACCTATGCTTTCGAATCCGGCAGCATATGGGGGACAGTCGGATCAAGCATTTGATGTAATTATTCCTTGCCTGCCTGGTTACGGGTTCTCAGGGCGCCCACAAGAAGCAGGCATGGATATAGCACGAATGGCTAGCATCCTTTCAACTTTAATGACTGAGGTTTTGGGTTATGAGCGTTATATTGGAAGAGGAAGTGATATGGGGCAAGGTGTTCTCATGCATATAGCTGAACAGCATCCTGAAGAGTTGATCGGCTTGCATTTCTCAGGGACTAATCTGATTGTATCGGAAGTGCCTGAAGACAGCAGTGCTGCTGAAAAGGAATTCATTGCGAATGCTGCAGCTTGGATGCAATCAGAATGGGCATATGCGTTGCTTCAAGCTACGAAACCACAGACAGTTGCCGTACCTCTTAACGATTCCCCTGCCGGGCTAGCTTCATGGATTTTGGAGAAGTTTCATGGTTGGACCGATCGTCCTGAAGATTTCGTAGCTCGTTATGGACGCGACCGCCTACTAACAAATTTGACCATTTATTGGGTGACGGAGACAATCGCATCGTCTATGCGGCTTTATGCCGAATGCACCCGCAGCCAAACATTTAGTGTGGATGTGAAAATTCCTACGAGCATGTTGTTGGCTGGTCAAGATATGTTCCTTATGCCGCGTGAGTGGGCAGAACGCAGTATCAACATTGTACGATGGAACCAGCTCGACTGCGGTGGGCACTTTTTGGAATGGGAGGAACCGACTATTGTCGCCTCTGACTTGCGTGAGGCCTATTATAACTAAGAGGAAGGGTGGCTATCTACTAATTTATTCTGAATCTACCGTCAAAATCTGATGCCACCTACACATACGTATCCCCCGAATGGGGGATTTTTTTGTCGAATTATAAGGGATATAGTTAGGGGGGTGTGATTATATCGTGACAGAAGCACCATATAAGGGGGAGATTAAATGAGGAATTTACTCGTCAAAAAGCTGCTATCGATAATCATTATGGCAAGCTTATTATTTTCATCATTTGGTGTTGCATTCGGTGCAACTGCAGCCGTGACATCGGATGTTCAAGGACATTGGGCAGCAAGTAAAATTTCTGCATGGATCGATAAAGGGTTCATTAAAGGATATGAGGACGGCAGTTTCAGGCCGGATAATCAGATAACAAGAGCGGAATTTATCGCTTTAATTAATCGCTCGTTTGGATTTACAGAAATGTCGGAAATTGCATTCAGTGATGTGGCCAAAGATAATTGGGCACATTCTGAAGTAGCTAAAGCGGTTAAAGCCGGTTATATCACGGGTTATTCGGATGGAACGATTGGTATCAATAAACCGATTAGCCGCGAAGAGGTAGCTGTAATCGTAAGCCGATTATTGAAATTGGACGTGTCAGCTGGCACCACAACGGTAGCTTTCATAGATGCTAACCAAATGGCAGCTTGGAGTAAAGACGCCATCAAGGAAGTGGTGGCATCGCAAATCATGAATGGGTATGAAGCTGATCATAGCTTTAAACCATCGGCGCCTATTACACGCGCGGAAGCCGTTGTTACCCTAGATCGCGCCCAAGCGGCACAAACCGTGGCCTATCAAGCCGCAGGCACATACGGTCCGGAAACTGGCGTGGAGACAATTAATAAGAATGTAACAGTGAATGTTGCAGGTGTCACACTTCGGAATATGGTCATTAACGGTGATCTCTTATTAGCAGAAGGCATTGGCAATGGCGATGCGTTCTTGGAGAATGTTAAAGTCACTGGTAAAGTTACCGTACAAGGCGGTGGCGAGAACAGTATCCATTTTGATAACTCCGTACTCGTTGACATTATTATTGACAAGAAGTCTGGGACGGGTACAGTGCGTATCGTCTCCGAGGGAACCACGACAGTTGCTTTAGTCAGTGTAAAGTCCCCCGCTATTCTGAAAGAATCCAATTCAACAGGGAATGGCTTTGGTAATGTCAATATCAGTTCATCACTTCCAGCGGGCTCAAAGGTTACTTTGGCAGGGTCTTTTAATACGGTGAATGTGAGCTCACAGCAATTACAAATTGATATGCCTGAAGGTACGATTCAGAAAATGAATGCAACATCGAATTCAACGGGGATGGTACTTAATCTTAGCGAGGGAGCGAAGATCAATGATCTTGTTCTAGATGCTATCGTTAAAATGCTAGGTAAAGGTACGATTGTGCTGGCAACGATGAATATAGGTGGTTCTACTTTTGAGACACCTCCTACCAAAACGACAGATACAACTGCACCAACACCGACGCCGACGTCAGCACCAACGACATCAACGCCGACACCAACGCCGACACCAACGCCAACGCTGACACCGACGCCAACGCCGACACCAACACCGACGCCAACGCCGACACCAACGCCAACACCAACACCAACACCAACATCAACACCAACATCAACACCAACACCAACACCTCCGTCTCAAGAAACGGCGGATGAAGCTATCACAGCGGCGAAAGCGCTGCTGACAGCAGATACAATTCGTAGTACGAACTCAGCATTAACTGCGGTAATAGCAGACTTGAGTTTGAGTACAAGAGGATCTAATAGTACAACCATTGCCTGGAGTTCAGATAACACGGCAGTCATTGCGAATACAGGTGTAGTTACACGTCCTGCTTTTGCGGATGGTAATTGTACCGTTCATTTGATAGCGACGATCACGAAAGACGCAGGAACACCCCAAACAAAAGAGTTTGAGGTAACCGTATTAAAGGATACCACGAGTAAAGATGGTCGATTGCTTGCCTTACAGTTAAGCGATGTCACCTTGATTCCAGGTTTTTCGCCAGATATTTGGAGTTATACAGCGACTGTACCGTTTAATGTAACGAGCACATTAATAACAGCTACACCGATGAACGCGGGATCAACGATACATTTAAATTACGAAGATGATACTAAGCAGCTTGAAGTAGGCTCAAATGAAGTGCAAATTTACGTCTACTATGCGGATAGATCGTATTATGACATCTACTCGGTTCAAGTGGTTAGACTATCGGGCGATCCTGCAGCCCAAGCAGCAGCCATTGCAACGATTGAAGCTTATCATGGGGAAGATATCGACTTGGTTAACGTTCTAAATACAGCAACTGGAAGAAATAATGCTATTCCCGTTAATTCAACCTTCTATAGGAATGCTATTCTTGCTGCACAGGCCGGCGACCTTGATACGGCAGATAAAATATTTGGGATGATTGAGGATGTAAATGATGCCAATGAAGTGCCGCCAGCTGACAAATCAGATTTAATTACCGCCATCTCTCAAGCAACTACGTTGCTTAGCAATCACACGGTGGGGTTTGAGACAGGGAAAGTTTCGCAAGAAGCGCATGACGCTTATGAAAGTGCAATCGCAGCAGCATCTGCTGTGCAAACATCTTCCATAGCAACACAGAATGATGTGGATGCGGCCATTACAGTACTAGCATCAGCGACTGAAGCCTTCCAAGCAGCCATTATTGTTCCCGTTCCTACTTTTACTGTGGATGGCAGTCTGTCTAATCATTTACCGATGATCACGATTGCAGATCTAGTAGCTGGTAGCAGTGTCACTGTCTATGATACAGATGGCACGACTGAGGTTGGCTCTGGCCTGGCTACAGGAACGTCATTAACACTTGCCATTGACCCCTTAACAGTGGGGACGCATACGCTAAAAGTAAAGTCCGTAGCTGCATCAGGTCAGTCCAGTGTGTACTCGGCAGGAGTGAGCTATGTCGTCCAAGCCATTTCCATTTTGCCAACAAATCGGATTTCTGAAAGCCAAGCACATATCGCCACGCTAGCTACAAATGGTCAAGTCTATACGTGGGGTTATAACTATGGCGGGCAAATTGGAGACGGGACGCAAACGCCTCGTACACAAATATACGCAGTTCCTAACCTGCCTGCGAATATCATAGCTGTGCAAGCAGGCGAAGGATATACGGCATCGTTAACAGCTGATGGGCATATTTGGAAGTGGGGCTACTACGATTTAACTGGTCCTAAACAAATTGCTGGCATTGATCATGTCGTATCCATTTCTGCAGAGGGATCTTATATCCTTGCTGTCAAAAGCGACGGTACTGTGTGGAAATTTACAATTTATGAAACGCCTACTCAAGTTCAGGGCTTAGATCATGTCATAGCCGTTCGAGGCGAATGGTCTGATGTAGGCATTGCCTTAAAGGCGGATGGAACTGTCTGGGCTTGGGGAGCTAACGATCATGGACAGCTTGGTGACGGAACAATTATAGATAAAAAATCTCCAGTTCAAGTTGAGGGACTGCCGGCTATCGTTGATATCAAAAATGGGAATCAACATACCGTGGCATTAAGTGTAACGGGCGCTGTTTATACGTGGGGTTTCAATGATATGGGACAAATTGGTAACGGAACAGATCATATTAATCAATTAGTTCCATATGAAGTGACAAGTTTATCTAACATTACTCGAATTGGAGCAGGGAATTACTATTCTTTTGCAATAGACGATCAAGGCAAGATGTACTCATGGGGCTATAATGAAGAGGGTAGGTTAGGGAATATCACGGGTGATAATCGGGCGCCTTCTCTAACGGTAAGTGATCTAACCAATGTTATGGCAATTACCGGTGGTGAAGGAGCCACAAGCATTGCATTACGGTCCAATGGTGATCTTTGGACATGGGGTTCCGCTACGAATGGCCTTCTCGGAAGTGGTGAAATTTCCAGTCGGTCTACACCAAGCAAGGTTGCTAACTTCAATCTATTTAATGACCCAGCAACACCATTAGCAGTAGCAGTTTCTGGTGTTACTGAGGGCGTATCCTATCGAGGAGTAGAATCCATAAATCCAACATGGGTAGACGCACCAAATACCTCTAGCACAGCAACGTTAAATACGAACGGCCAGGGTGAGGTTGCCTATACAAATAGGACCTCAATTACATCAGAAGGCAATTATACGTTGAAGATAACGACAACCTCAACCAGTAATAATAGTTTAAATATCGTCCAATATCTACATTTTAGTATCGATAGAACGGCTCCAACCGTTTCATTCATAGGATATGCTACGCTCTTTCCAGGATTTACACAAATTACTGCTTCAAGCAATGAAGTCACAAATTTGTATTTGGTATTAAAATCACAAAACATTACGGATCTGAACAGTATTAAGTCAGCCGCTGGAAACAATATAGGGGCTGTATCTGCTGCGAATGTTACTGGCTATTTATACATGTACGGTGAGTCTGTGGGCACTTATGTGTTATACGCGGTGGATGCAGCAGGAAACATATCTGCGCCCTCAGCGGATATTCAGATAGTAAATCCAGCGTAGCACAAGCAACACCATCTTTTATGAAAAAGAGTATGAAAATAGGGGTTGCCTTTCTGGTAGATTACTCTACTGGAAGGGGAACCTTTTGCTATTATAATTTTCCAATATTTCTAATGTTGAATCGTACAGGCATTTGAAATAAAATGTCGAATTATTAAAAATATTGTTGATTAAAATTAAGAAAAATCCGATAGAGTTAGAAGGTGATTCAACGCGTATGAACATAGTCAAAGACTTTCTGCTGCAGTTAGCGTTGATTGCAACCTTAGTATTCACTTTCCAAACATTGCTTGGTGCGAAACATGAGAGGAGATGGAGAAGTAGCAATATCCTTCAGGCTGTTCTATTGGCGATAGCGATTGTTCTTTGCATGTCTTTTCCAGCGTATGTTACCTCCAAAATTCGTTTGGATATCAGAATAGTTCCGTTATTACTAGGGACCTTGTACGGTGGTTGGAAAACAGGTCTATTCCTAACAGTGACGATCATCATATATCGCATATATCTTGGTGTTGATTTGGGCTTCTATACAACAGCCATAACCCTTGTAGTTAGTATGCCGGCCATCCTTATGTGCCAGAATTCATTCCTAAAAGCAACCAAGAAGAAAAGAATACGACTAGCCCTGCTCCTTTCCATGTTTTATTGTCTTATGGGCGTAACTTCAGGGTCATTGATTAGGGGGATTTCCATTCAGTTTCTGCTGATCAATGGTATTTATGTCTGTATGACTGCAACAACTGTTTGGCTATTTATATCATTAAACGAGACCATTAAAGAGATCCTTTTGGAAAATCAGCAACTGCAAACAACCGCGAAGGACGCGGAAATCTCCTTTTTACGTTCCCAAATTAAACCTCACTTCTTATATAACTCCCTGAATTCAATTGCCGCATTATGCATTGATGAACCCCAAAAAGCAGAAGCATTAACACTAGATCTATCGCAATATATGAAAAGCAGCTTTAATTTTAAACAAATGGATGCCTTAACGACTATCGATAACGAGTTGGAGTTGGTCAAAACTTATTTGAATATTGAGAAGGCGCGTTTTGGGGCCAGATTAAATGTGGCGTATGATGTGGATACGCATCTGGATATGTGGATTCCCCCGCTAGTTCTGCAACCTTTAGTGGAAAATTCCATTAAGCATGGTTTAATGACAACCTTACGAGGAGGGACTGTGAACATATCTATCAAAAAAGAAACGGATAGTGTCGTTCGTTTTGTCGTAGAGGACAATGGGATAGGCATGACGGCAACCGGCATGAGGGAAATATGGAACCCGAATGGTAAGAAACAAGGTACGGGAATTGGGTTATGGAACTTAAATCAGCGGATCAAGCTACTTTACGGGCAGGGTATTCGCATTGAAAGCATGGAGGGGAGAGGGACCAAGGTATACTTCGACATCCCCATAAGACCTATTATGCCAAGTGGAGGTTAACATATGCTGCACGCCATTATTGTGGATGATGAAGAATTATCGTTGAAACGTATGAAGAAGTTACTTATAGAAAGTGGTGAAGTTGGCGACTGTCATACGTTTATGAACCCGTTGGAAGCCTATGAATTTGTCAAAACAAATCCGATTGATATTGCATTTCTTGATATTTATATGCCGGAAATCAATGGCATGCGGTTTTCCAACTTGTTATCTAATCTCAATGCGTCTATCGATGTGGTCTTCGTAACGGGTTATGATCATTATGCTGTGCAAGCTTTTGAAACACATGCACTCGACTATCTGATGAAGCCTGTAACGGCACAGCGGCTATTGATGACATGGGATAAAATCAGGAAAACCCAGATGAAAAAGACAATTGTACCCGTTGCGTCAACAATGGAGTATCCAATTTTGTCAAAAAGAAAGAAAGGGGTTGCAATTGTTTCTCTGACGGATCAAGAGATCAGAACCCTTCACTTAGTGACAGACGGATTGACGAATAAGGAAATCGGCGTTCAGATGAACATCGCGGCTGAAACTGTGAAATCTCATATTAAAAATGTGTACAGAAAGCTAGATGTAAATAATCGGATACAAGCAATACAACGTGCGAAGGAATTAAACATACTAGTATAAATATAATGTCAAAAAATGGACAAGAGTGTATGTCTTCATAAAATATATAGGAATAAAGACCTACTTCGATGATGGGGTTCATGTTATAATTCAAGTAATTGGAAGTAGTAGGGGGAAATGATTTGTTCACTCTTGGTAAACGGGGACTGTTGGCTTCATTCATTTTTATATGTTTATGGCTTGTGGTTCCTTTCAGCTCAAAGGCCGATCCGGCACCGCCCATTCCACAAATTGTTTCAGTGACATCACTAAACGGTAATGGGGCCTATAATGCTGGCAAAGAGATTGCTATTCGTGTTACGTACGATACCGCAATGACCGTGACAGGTGTCCCTTCAATTGCATTGAATAGCGGAGGGATAGCCAATTATACGTCGGGTAGCGGTACGGATACACTCATCTTTACCTATATCCCACAAACAGGCCAAAATACGACCAATTTGGATTGGGTAAGCAGCAATGCCCTTACTTTGAATGGCGGTAGTATCTATCAAGCGGAGGATGGCACGAATGCCAATCTTTCAACAGAACTACCAGCATTAAGCGCGCATTCAAACATTGAGATCGATACGGTTGCTCCGCAGGCTCCGGTGATTACATTATCCACTACAGACCCAGTAGGTCAAGTAACCGTAACCATTACCTATTCGTCAGATACGGTAGATAAAAGATACCAAATGTGGGGAGATAATCCTTCGGAATATACAAATCCCTTTGTTTTAACCTCGACTCGGACGATTTCCGCATATGCAACAGATGCTGCTGGAAATTCATCGAGCTCTGAGCCGATGATAGTGAATATCGATACATCACCGCCAGCTGTAAGGGCTGCGATCGTCGGTGGCGTTCAACGTACATATGATAACGAAGTCAGGTTAGCCATAGACGACCTAGGCACAGGCGCAGCGTACATGCAATTCTCAGATGATCTGGAGATTTGGTCCGAATGGGAGCCCTACAACCAGAACAAACTCTATACGTTGCCACCGGGCGCGGGACAGAAGACTATATACGTAAAATTGAAGGATGCTGCTGGCAACCGAAGCGAATCTTACTCTACATCCATTACGTTACTAGATGACGCTGATGTTAACCTTGCTTTATATTCAAGTGTGACCGGCTATCCACAAGTGACAGCTTCGTATACATGTTGTGGGCATGGTGAAGATGATGGACAGAAAACGGTGAATGGCATATTCGACTTTTCAGATGGGGCGCATGATCGCTGGACTAATTGGAGTTCCGGAAATTCATCAGATTCGTTAGTGTATAATTTTGGGGCGCCGAAGTTATTTAATCAGATCAAGTTATACGTATTTAATGATGGCGGAGGTGTACAAGCTCCATCTAGTTATACTGTTGAATATTGGAATGGTAACGGTTGGAGTGAAGTTCCCAATCAAAGTAAAACACCGGAAACACCTGCGGCAGTAAGCAATAAGGATGGAGCATCTAAAGAAAATACTGTAAATACAGTTAACTTTCATGCAATCACATCAAGTCAAATTAAGTTAACATTGAATAAAGGAAATGCTTATGTTGGTCTGGTTGAATTCGAGGTTTTCTTTAATGCCTCTCAGGCAGCGGCGGAACCGATTATTTCAGCCATGACGAATTTGCCATCCCGTTATGATGTGCGATTATCCGACAGTGATTCCATTCAGACGATACGTGCGGCTTATGATAAACTCACTAGTAATCAAAAGCAGTTGGTCACCAATTTATTACTAAGTAAATTAACCGATGCAGAATCAGCCATCATTGAGCTGGAAAGCACCCTGGCAGACGTTCCTGTGCTAGCTACCTTTAGCAATGGGTCGGGCAATGAAGTCACTATTAAAGTTGCATCCCCATTGGATATTAGCTACTTACTGCAGCGAAATCTTTTCCAACTTCATGTAAATGGCGAGGGAGTCACAGCCTCAGAAGCTTACTATGATCTAAGTGATCCGAGTCATCAAACGATTGTACTTATGTTCTCCTCGCCTGTCATACTGGATGCAACCTCAGTTGCCGTCGACATACAGCGCGGAGCGTTTCGAACAAGCGCGGTTCATTTGAACAATGCCATTACAGCTAGATCGATCATTACGTTCAAGCAGCTAGATCTTACGCTGGATCAACTGATTGGTGTAGATGACATTGCATTAATCGCGAGCAATCCTGAACGGCATATGGACGTAAACCTTGATGGCGTATTTGATGGTGACGATGTGAAGCTGTTGTTAAGTCAACTTTCATCGATGCCCAGATAAATCACACCTGTAAAAGTGTGCCAAAACAACCACAGAACCCCTGAACACTTTTGTTCAGGGGGTTTTTGATGTATTTTCATGTCATGGAATGACTCATAAAAAGAGTGTCCTAGCGCTCTTAAATGTGCACACCGCGCGGCAAATAAACCGTAACCTTCGTTCCCTCGCCAACCTCACTTGCGACCTCGATGAATCCGCCATGGGCTTCAACGAATTGCTTGGTAATCGCAAGCCCCAGTCCCATGCCGCCGCTCCCCCGTGATCGATCATCCTCTACGCGGTAGAACCGGTCAAACAAGAAGGGCAAATGCTTAGCTGATATACCCCTCCCCGTATCAGAAATACGGATAACCAGCTCATCCCGCGTGGTATTCACGTGCTCAGCCAACTGAACGGTGATTTGTCCACCAGAAGGCGTGTAACGGATCGCGTTTCCGATCAAATTATAGAATACCTGGGTCATGCGGTGAGGATCTACTTCAAGCTCACAGTTTGTCGTGGTAGCGTCGAGCCTGAGTTCGATACCAGCTTCCTCGACCTCGGATTGAAATAAATCGACCAACTTGTTCAGCAAGGTGAACAGATCTGTCCGCTTGCGATCCAGCGGCAGCTTGCCGGCTTCGGCCAACGACAATTGATGCAGGTCATTGACCAGTTGGTTCAGGCGGATTACTTCGTCCTGCATAGGCAGCAGCATTTCGGGCTCCACGGCTTTGCCGCTGTGCTGAATGAGCTCAAACTTCCCCTGGAGGATGGTCAGCGGCGTACGCAGTTCATGTGCGACATCGGCAACGAGATGTTTCCTTACTTCCTCGGAGCGGGCTAAGCTTGCCGTCATCCAATTCAACGCTTCTGCGACTTTCCCGTACTCATCCTGAGTTGTAATGGGAATGACGGTGCTCAAATCGCCTTTGCCAATGCGGCTGATGGCCGCTGTTAGTTGATTCAGCGGAGATGTCAGGACGCGCGACAACCAATAACCTATCAGCAGTGCGATGACAGAGAATACGCCGATCACCTTGAATGCGACATGCATCATCGTGGTATACATACCTTGCTCCAGCTCGGCTGCATGCGGCCAGCCCTGATGATCAAGGCTTTCCTGTTCCAAGGCGGCAACGAGATCAGGCAGATGGTTCCGTAGATATCCTTGTGAGCTAGCCAAGTAAGCAACCCCGACAAAAAGAATGAGAATAGCCATAGCACCGAACAATTTGGTCCTAACACTCATAATGAGCCACCGAATTTATAGCCAAATCCATAGGCAGTTAGAATATAGGACGGATTCGCCGGGTCGTCTTCTATTTTTTTGCGCAAATGACTGATATGAGTATCGACGGTACGCTCATAATTTAAGAAATCATCCTCCATAGCCGCTTGTAACAGCTGCAGCCTGCTGTACACAATGCCTGGTTTGGCTGCTAGTGTCAGTAGAAGCTTGAACTCGGTCGGCGTTAGCGAGAGCTCATTGCCATCTTTCCAAACCTGGCAGCTCGATTCGGATATCGTGAGCGTGCCCCGCTGCAGGAATGGGGTTTGTTCCACATGTCCATGTGTCCGGCGCAGTACCGAGCGGATTCTAGCGGACAGTTCCCGCAAGCTAAAAGGCTTTGTTAAATAATCATCCGCACCGACTTCAAGCCCAACGATTTTGTCGATTTCTTCCGTTTTCGCTGTCAGCATGATAATGCCGATTTGACTTAATTTCCGCAGCTCACGACAGACGTCAATGCCGCTCATTTCGGGGAGCATCCAATCCAGAACAACCAAATCTGGCTTATCGCTTTGAGCCATTTGCAGGGCTTGTTTGCCTGTACCGGCAGTAAGGACACGGAATCCTTCCTCTTTCAAAAAGGGGACGAGAATATCTCGAATTTTCGCTTCATCATCTACGACAAGAATGGTATTTTCCACGGTTAACCTCCACTGCTTTCGCTGCTTATACGCCATATTATACACGCCCAAGACGGGAAATCCTCGTTACCACATAAACGATAGACAATCTCCATAAGTTCACCACATTTGCTTGTTAGATTGGTTGGAGTCAGTTTCAACAAGCAAATAGGGAGATGATGGCATATGAATCGCACATATAGTCTTAGTAAGTGGGTAACGGGGCGAAAAAGTAAATGGGTGACATTCCTCGTTTGGCTGGTTGCCGCAGGTATGCTTAGCTTATTTCTACCTGCGGTTAATAAACAAGTTGTGAATAACGCGCCGAATTTAAGCAGTACGAAGCCATCGGTTCAGGCGAATCTTGTTTCCGAAGTGGAGTTTCCGAGTGGCTCGGATATTCCCGCTCTGGTCGTATGGCACCGCGAAACAGGGTTAACCGACGCTGATTTGCAACACGTACTTAAGCTTACGGAGATGCTGTCGGCACAGCCTGTTCCTGGCCAAACCTCGATCATTCCGCTGCATCAGATGCCGTCACAGAAGGTGAGAGAGCAGCTGTCGAAGGACGGAAGCACACTAATTCTACCAATTATGTTCAATAGGCAGACGGATGAAGGTCAGATGAAGGAAAGCGTGCTGGCGGTGCAGGAGATTGCCAAAACTATTTTTGGCGCGGATCCATTTCAAGCAGCTGCCGATTCACAAAGTGAATTGAGCGCTAGAGTAACAGGCCCTGTGGGAATTGGCATCGATGCGGATGCCCTATTCGGTAACGCGGATCTTCCGGTTATGATCGGGACAGTGCTATTGGTGCTTGTGTTGTTGCTGCTTATTTACCGTTCGCCGGTCTTAGCACTCATTCCGTTGCTTGCCGTAGGGATTGCTTACTTGGTGATAACTCCGTTGCTAGGGTGGATGGCAGGAGAAGGTTGGATAACGGTGGAGACGCAGGGAACGTCCATTATGACGGTACTCCTTTTTGGAGCAGGGACGGATTATTGTCTATTCCTCATCTCCAGATTCAGGCAGCTGCTTAAGACGGAGGGAGACAAAACCAAAGCATTACGCAGCGCAATGTTCGATTCTTCGGGGGCAATCGCGATGAGCGGCTTCACTGTCGTACTCTCCTTAATCACGTTATTGGCGGCGGAATATGGCACCTTCCAGCGGTTTGCAGTACCTTTCAGCGTGGCCATTCTTATTATGGGGTTGGCTAGCTTGACGTTAGTTCCGGCGATGCTCGCTATCATCGGGCGAGGCTCCTTTTGGCCGTTTATTCCTAAGACAGGAGAGATGGAGGCCGATCTCGCTAGGCAAAAGGGGAAACCAGCCCCGCTGCAGGAGCAAGCACCGCGCAACCGCATGGGTGCGCTTGTCATCAAGCGGCCATGGCTGATTATCTCTATCGCGGCGATTGTACTCGGCGGAGCCGCGTTATGTGCAACACAAATCAAGTTCACGTATGATATGCTCTCCTCTTTTCCGAAGAATATGGCGTCGCGCGAAGGATTTGCAAAGATTGAGAAACAATTCTCACCGGGGCAGCTTGCGCCCATCAAGGTGATCATCGATACGCAGGGCAAGGATGTGCCGATGGCTCAAAAACTGGCTGCATTACCTTATGTAGCCCAAGTGTCCAGCCCTCAGGCTGGCCAGCATAATGCGCAAATCGTTGCTTACGATATTCAGTTGAAGATGAATCCGTATGCGATGGAAGCGATGCGGCATATCCCTGATCTGCGTCAGGCCGCTGTAGAAGCACTCCAAACAAGTGGTGTGCAAGCGCCGTTGGATCACGTGTGGATTGCAGGTCAGACTGCGCAGCAGTACGACACCAAGATCACCACGGAGCGGGATATGCGCGTTGTTTTTCCCATGATTATTGGGCTCATTATGCTGTTACTATTCGTGTATCTGCGATCCGTGATCGCAACGATTTACCTCATTGGCACGGTGCTTTTGTCCTACTGTGCGGCTCTTGGTTTAGGGTGGCTGGTTATTCATTATTTGTATGGCTCGGCGGCCATGCAAGGCCCGATTCCGATTTACGCTTTCGTATTCTTAGTGGCGCTAGGCGAGGATTACAATATCTTCATGATCTCGAGCATTTGGCGCAAAAGTAAATCACTGCCGCTCAAACAGGCCATCCGAGAAGGCGTGGGTGAGACAAGCTCGGTCATTAGTTCTGCGGGACTGATTCTGGCAGGCACCTTCGCTGTACTCGCATCGATGCCGATCCAAATCCTGGTGCAGGTTGGCGTGATCACTGCGCTCGGGTTATTGCTCGACACATTCGTTGTGCGGCCGTTTGTTGTGCCTGCAATTACGTTATTGCTAGGTCGATGGGTGTTCTGGCCAGGACGCCGTGACGTGTCGGATGAGGGAACGCAAGTGTCGGATGCTAACGTTTAATGGATCGTATCAATTCTAGCCAGATGTTTATAATAATCAGGCTACATCCAAAACTTGCATCTGAAGGAGTGAACACTATGTCTGAAGGTCACAAACAGCAAGGACAATCAAGAAAGAACACAACTACACGCACACAAGATCAAAGCAGCAATAAGGGTGGGAAATAACATCTCAGAATACGTGTTCTATCACGTATGAACATATCCCTAAATAAAAAGAACAAAAAAAAGACGAGCTTCCCAACCTAACTTGGGGCTCGTCTTTTTCTAATTCGGTAACCTACCGCTTCGTCATCTTATTAAGATCGGAAGTTAAGGTATCTAGTTGCAAGAAACTTTCCAGAATGTCGCTGATTCGGCTGTCTTGTGTAGTCATGCTGGCGGACATTTCCTGAATGGATGCCATGTTTTCTTCGGTAATACCGGCAATCGTGACGATCTGATCCGTGATTCTCGTGTATTGATGGTGAAGCTTATCAGCGGATTGCTCAACATGCGTGGATTGATTCTCCAGATTGTTGGCGTCGGAAGCCAAGGAGCGCATCACCTGCACGACTTTCTGAGCCGCCACGCTGCCGTTCGCCACAGATTGCTGACCGTGCAAGACTTGTTCAGCGGCCTGTGTCGTTTTGGAGCGGATGTCGCCGAGAATGCGTTCGATCTGCTCAGTCGATTGCTGCGACGTTTCAGCCAGCTTGCGGATTTCGTTGGAAACGACGGCGAATCCTCTTCCATGCTCACCAGCGCGAGCTGCCTCAATGGCTGCATTCAGCGCCAGCAGGTTCGTCTGCGTTGAAATATGCTTAATCGTTGCTACGATATTACTAATATGGGAGTTCTGGCTGTCCAGCTCATTCATGAGCTGAACGGACGAGTCGATGGTCTCGTGAGCGCTCTGCATTTGTATATCGAGGGATTCGGCCTCTTCACTGCCAACCTTCGTCAACTGAGCAGAGTTAACAGATAAATCTCTCATTTCCGTGGAGCGGGCAGCAAGTGAAGTAACGGATTGTTCGATCTGCCGAATCGACTCGCTGATGTCCGTAATGCTGGACGTCTGTGTTTCCGTACTGGCAGTAATTTCTCCGAAGGCCAGGGTGACCTCTTTGGAAATTGTACCTGTCGCTGTCGCGTTCTGTTTCAGATTCGAGCTGAATTCAGTCAGCAGGACGAGAGAGGAGGAAACGAGATTAACCAAATCGACGGATTTGTTTTTCTCAGAGACGGCTTGCTCCCGTTCGGAAATGATAGCATGTTGCAGTTTCTCACTGAATTTCGTAGATACGAACAGTGGTACAGCGATTAAAGCTAGATACATATACATATTGACCATGTCGTTGTCGCCAAAGATGTCTGTTTTGTAGGGGCTTAGGAAGAAGTAGGCCGTCAGAATGACGCCCAAGAGGCTGGAGAACGCTATAGCGCGTGAGCTGCAATACAAAGTCATAATGGCTAGATTCACATAAACAAGGAGATAGGTTGTGAAAATCGGTCCAGTCAGAATTAATAACCACGTCAATAACGTGATAATGGCAGATATGATGTACATGATGTAAGTAGTAAGCCAGCGTTTGTAAGTAAGGAGGGTGGCCATACCGCAGGTTAAAGTCCCAACTACGAGCAAGACAATGATCGAATCCATGCCCGATGCAGTCAGGAGGTCAACGGCTAAACCAAGCACCAACATTCCCCAAATGATATTCACAAGCAGTTTGTTACGGCGGTGCAGTGTTTCCAAATAATTCATCATTCGTCCACCTTTTCCGTATAAAGTTACGTAAAGATGATATCATAGAACCGCATGCTTTTACATATATTTGTCAATTCTTTATGATGCCTGGAGGCTCCTGTCCGATCAGTTCCCGCTGCGATATTGCTCCGCTGTTCGATTGAATTTGTGCAGCAGTTCGCCGAACATCAAACGCTCTTCTTCCGACCAATCTGTTAATAAATGTTGGTAAAAATCCTGCCGAGCTTGCCGCATCTGGAGAAGCTGATCTAGTCCTAACGGAGTGATCTGCAACAGACTTACTCTTGCATCCTTGGGATCCGTCGTGCGTACGACATAGCCCTTGGACTCCAGTGAGGTAGTTTGCCTGCTGGCAGTAGAAATATCAAGTTGATACGACTCAGCGAGCGTTTTGATCCCTTGCGGCCCATGCTCATGGAGGTGGAAAAGAAGAAGATAAATAGAGCGGTCGAAGTCCTTATAGTTTAAATAAGCAATGCGAGCGGCTTCGGCGCGGCGGATGAAAACCGCGATTTCGTATTCCATCATTTGCAGGCCATCCATACTTGAGCTCATCGGACACCAATCTCCCAATGGTAGCCAAATGGATCCATCAGGCGGCCGATTCGCCAGCCGTGGCTGTCATTCATGGGCGCAATTTCGGTTGCTCCAGCGGCAAGGGCTTGTCCGAACAGGGTGTCCGGATCTTGTACGGTAACAATCAGGCGAAATGAACCCTGTTTGACATAAGCCGTGCTGAAATCAGGATCTTCCTGCAGCCAGAAATCGGCTCCGAGAATCGATAAGTTCGTGATAATCAAATTTCCGTTATCATCTTCAAGCCGTTCCAACTCGCTTGCTCCGAAGGCGATCTTGTAAAAATCAGCAGCAGCTGCGACGTTGTTCACGGAAAGCCAAGGTGCGATGGAAGCTGAGGGTGGCACTGTGGATCGCTGCGTATTTATACTCATCGTAGAAAGACTCCTCCTTCTATAAGCCAGAAATGGGCTATTCGTTATGCTTAATTCTAGACGCCTCGAGGGAGAAAAACAACATCATCTCAGCAAGCGTTGAGCGATGATCTACGCATAGAAGAAAGGGATGTCCTCAAAGTCAATTTGACTTTGAAGCATCCCTTTTTCTCATGCCTAACACACGCTACGGCAACTGCACCATAAACGAAGTCGTCTCTCCGGGCACACTTTTCGCAGAAATCTTCCCCTTATGCTGCTCGACAATCGATTTCGCGATTGCGAGTCCCAGACCGTAACCGCCATTCTTCCTCGAGCGAGACGCGTCAGCACGGTAGAAGCGGTCGAAGATCCGCTCCAAATGCTCCGGCGCAATACCCGCCCCGGTATTCGTCACCGTAAGCAGACGATCATGATGGTGCTTCTTAAAAGTGAGCGAGATCGCCCCTTTCGGGTTCGTATATTTGATGGCGTTATCTAATAGAATCATGACGACCTGCTTCATTTGCTCACTATTGCCGTGCAGGGTTAAGCCCGGTTCAATCTCATACGTGAGTGAAATGTCCTTCTCGAACACAACGGCTTCCATCGTGAGAAGGACGCTTTCAACAGACTCGCTCACATTGAACGGGGTATAAATCATGCTAGCCCTGGCATCATCCATTTCGGTGAGATAGAGGAGGTCGTTCGTGAGCGTCTTCATACGCTCGGTTTCGGATTTGATGCGATGCAGCCATTTGGACTGACTCTCTATGGTATCTTCACTGTTCGATAAAAGCACATCGGCATTGGTGTTGATCACGGCCAGAGGCGTTTTCAACTCGTGAGAAGCATCAGCAATGAATTGCTTTTGTCGATGGAACGCCTCTTTGACAGGAGCAATAGATCGGTTAGCGAAGTATCGGCTCGTAAAGAAAATAAGGATGAGCATAAAGAATCCAACCAGAATGAACGTATACACGAGATTCGTGATAATGGTCTGCTGGGCCGTGACGTCGAGGTATATAACGGAATAGCCTGTGCCATTCTTTTGTACCATATAAGCCCAACGGGTGCCCTCAAGTGTAAACTGGCCGTTATCCTTTGCCCCGTAGGAGGCTTTCTGCAGGGCTAGGTCATAGAAGTCGGCGTCCATATCAAAACGGGAGTTCGTAGCCGTCAGTTTCCATTGTGCATCCGCTTGCAGCAAGAAAGAAACGGAACGCTCTGCCGGTGGGCTCATATCGCCTTTACCATTCTGTTGCGGATGATTGCCACCGCCGGGTCCAGCCTGTGGATTGCCCATTTTGCCGCCGTCAGGCTTGAAGTAGAACTCGGACACGCGATGGATCTCCATATCGATGCCGTTATGCACATTTTGATAAGTGATGAAGTAGATAGAAGCAAAGGATACGAGCATCATGCAAGTGATGATAACGAGATTCACGATCAGAAACCGATTGCGAAGCTTCCGGAACATTACGAAGTCACCTCCAGGACATAACCGATACCTCTAAGCGTGTTAATTCGGACCGATGCTTGTAGGAATGTGAGCTTTTTTCGTAAAAATGAGATATAAACCTCTACGTTGTTATGCTCCACCTCCGAATCGAAGCCCCAGAGCTTCTCGATGATCTGTTCCTTCGAAGTGACTGCATTTTTCCTGGTCATGAGCAGCTCGAGTAATTCACTTTCTTTTAAAATCAACTTCAATTCCTTGCCCTTGCACGTCAGCTTTAGATTACCTGTATGCAATTCGATGTCTCCGTACCGTAGTCCATCCTCTGGCATGACGTCCCCTTTGCGTCTTAACGCCGCGCGAATGCGAGCCAACAGCTCTTCCGTCGAGAACGGTTTGGCCACATAGTCGTCGGCGCCGTAATCCAGTCCCGTAATTTTATCTGAAATCTCCCCCTTAGCCGTTAGTAAAATGACCGGTGTAGAGACCCCTTGGCTGCGCAGTGTCTTCAGGATCGTGATTCCATCCATCTCTGGCAACATAATGTCGAGCAACAGTAAATCATATATACCGCTTAGCGCGTTATCCAGCCCAGACTGGCCATCATGGACAGCGTCGACGGAGTAGTTGTGTTTTTTGAGAATTTGAGTTAAAGCTTCGGCTAAATGAACCTCATCTTCTACGATTAATATTCGCATGCCGTTTCCCCCTTTGGTGATCAGAATCGCGTTTTCGATTGGATGGCTTCATTATAGGCACGGAACCTTTAATCAACCTTAATAGTAGCACTTACCTGCACATTTACGAAAACAACATAATTTAAGTTTCACTAAAGGTTCGAAGGCTAAGATACAGTCATGGCAACGGCAGCAACGCAAACGAAAAGGAGGCAGACCTGATGGCGATTGAAGTGTTTAACCGATATGAAAGCAAGTATCTGATGGATACCAAAGCTTTTTACACCTTATACAATCAACTACTGACCTATATGGAGCTAGACGCCTATAACAAAAATGATAAATTCTATAGCATCAGCAACATTTACTTTGATACCGAGCATGATTCTTTAATCCGAAATAGTCTAGCTAAACCGAAATATCGAGAAAAACTGCGGATTAGAGCCTACGGTGTACCCGAAGAGGACGCTAAGGTGTATCTGGAGCTGAAGAAGAAGGTATTTGGCCTTGTGAACAAGCGGAGAACAGCGCTGAAACTGAAGGAGTCGTATGATTTCGTACGAACAGGCGTGGAGCCAGAATACCAAGACTATATGAACAAGCAAGTCATCCAAGAAATTAAGTATTTCCTCGGACGGTATGACTTGGTGCCGAAAGTGTATCTGGCGTACGACCGGATTGCAATGTTCTATAAGGAAAACCGGGATTTGCGGATTACGTTCGATACGAACATTCGGTCCAGACGCGTTGATCTTAAGCTGGAGAGCGGGGACCACGGGGAGCAGTTACTCAGCCGCGGACAATGGTTGATGGAAGTGAAGGCGGAGAAAACGATCCCGCTCTGGCTGTCCCGCATGCTCTCGGAGCATCAGATGTACCGTACAAGCTTCTCGAAGTATGGCAATGAATACAAGAAAATGCGAATGAATGCGACGCAGCAAATCGCGGGGGAGAGGATCCAATTATGATCGATTCTATTTTTGCCCAGGTCACAGCCGGCACGGAATTAACGCTTGCGAATGCCCTGTTAACTATCATTATTGCCATCGTGCTTGGCGCGATGATCAGTTTCACTTACATGAAGACACAAACAGCGTACACGCAAAGCTTCACTTTAACCATGATCGTGCTGCCCGTGATTGTGGCGATTATCATCCTATTGATTGGCAGCAATATCGCCAGAGCATTCAGTCTTGCCGGTGCCTTCTCGATCATTCGGTTCCGAAGTGCGCCAGGAGATCCGAAGGACATCTCGTTCGTCTTGTTCACGATGGCGGCCGGTCTTGCCTGCGGCGTTGGGTCGTTTGGCTATGCGGTACTGTTTACGCTAATCCTTTGTATCTTGATGTTTGTCCTGAAAGTGACGAATTTCGGCGCCAAAAAAGCGACACAAAAGCTGCTGAAAGTAACGATTCCTGAGAATTTAGGGTACGAGGAAGCCTTCGATGAGGTTTTCAAGATGTTTGACATTCCGTATGAGTTGAAAAAAGTTCGCACAACCGAGCTGGGCAGTCTGTATGAGCTTGTCTATATCGTGACCATCGACCATCTGACGAGTCAAAAGGAATTCTTAGACGCTGTTAGATGCCGAAACGGTAACTTAGATATTACGTTAACGATGAATCCAACGACGACTGAATATTAAAATCCGCAAATCAGAGAGGAAGTTATCAATCATGAGAAAACCACTGAACGTTAAAGGTGTAGGTGCCCTACTAGTATGTGCGGTTGTATTGTCCGCATGCAATAACGATGCTAAGACAACTTCCAGTGAGCAGGCTGCCGCGACAGCGACGGCTTCCACGACGTCAAAGACGTCAACCGCGACAACGGCTTCGACGAAAGTGACGACGGATGTCATCCAAAAGGTTGAATATGCCGCGGATGATGCGTACACCGACTGGGCTTCGGCGAATCCAACGACGATTACGTTGAATGGTGCCGGGGCAACGATTGCGGGCAAAGGAGCCGAGGCGAAGGATGGGAAGATTACCATCACGGCAGCGGGAACTTATGCCATCAGCGGTAAATTGAACGATGGTCAAATTGTGGTGAACGTGGCCGATAAAGGCGTGGTTCGCTTAGTTCTGAACGGCGCAGAGATTCACAACAGCACAACATCGGCGATTTATGTGGAAGAGGCGGGCAAGACGATCATCAGCTTGCCAGAGGGGGCTGAGAACTTGATTTCGGACGGAACCAAGTATGTGTATCCGGACGCTTCCACAGACGAACCGAACGCAGCGATCTTCAGCAAGGATGATCTCACGATCAATGGCAGCGGGAAACTTACTGTTCAAGGCAATTACAACAACGGGATCACGAGCAAGGATAAGCTGAAAATCACAGGAGGTACACTGGAAGTGACTGCCGCTGACGATGGCATTATGGGGCGTGATTTGGTCGCTGTCCAAGCAGGCAATATTACTGTGAAAGCGGAAGGGCACGGCATCAAAACGACGAATGACAAAGAGGGCTCCGAAGGCTACATCAGCCTTGCCGGCGGTTCATTCAACATCACGTCAGGCGAAGATGCGCTGCACAGCAGCGGCGGACTGGATGTAAGCGGTGGGGATGTTCACATCAATGCTGGCGACGATGGCATTCACGCGGATGTTTCAATCGCGATTGCAGGAGGAACAATTGACATTGCGCAAAGCAATGAAGGGATTGAAGCTCCCAACATCGTGATCGCAGGCGGTACAACCAGCGTGGTATCTAGTGATGATGGCGTGAATGTCTCGGACGGATCAGGCAAAGCCGAGAATGAAGCGGGCGGCGGAGGTCCAGGCGGTGGCGGTGGCTTTCCAAGCGGCGATGCAGGTGCTGGTACAGCCGGGCAAGGTGGCACGGCCGGTGCTGCTGGGCAGCGAGGAGCAGGTGGCCCCGGTGGCTTTGGTGGCGGAGCGCCTGGGGCATCCAGCGCTAATTCCAACCTCAAGCTGACGATTACCGGAGGATTCTTATCCGTCGACGCGAAGGGCGACGGATTGGACTCGAACGGCTCTATCGTGATGAGCGGCGGCACCGTCGTGGTTAGTGGCCCGACGGAGAACAACAACGGAGCCTTGGACTACGACGGCACGTTCGAGATGACAGGCGGCACCCTGGTTGCCGCGGGCAGCTCTGGCATGGTGCAGGCCACGTCTGATTCATCGACACAGGCTGGCGTGTTGATGACGTATACCAAGACGCAGCAAGCTGGCGCGATCGTGCATCTGGCAGATAGCGAAGGTAACGAAATCATTACCTTTGCGCCTTCGAAGAATTACCAATCGGTGTTCATCAGCTCACCGAAGTTGAAGCAGGATGCTTCGTACACGCTAAGTGCTGGAGGCACTTCGACAGCCACGAGCGTCAAGGGCCTCTATGACGGCGGCACTTACCAAGGCGGTACGAAGGTCGTTGATTTCAAAACCGCAACCATGATCACCTGGTTGTCTGAAACAGGCGTAACCGAAGCCAGAAGCGGCATGATGGGCGGCCCTGGCGGAGGCGGCGGTGGCGGAATGCGGCCAGCAAGGAAGCAATAGCAGCGAGCAGATGGAGAAGGCACCCCGTGGGGTGCCTTTTTTGCAAATAGATATTAAATTTCTGTAATTCCTCGTTGTTCAAATACAGCCATGACCTGAGCCATTGCGCTGCATGCTTTTGGAAAGCCTACGTAAGCTGCACAATGAATGACAAGTTCAACGATTTCTTTTGGACTCATGCCTACATTCAGTGCAGCATTAAGATGAAATCCAAGTTGATCAAAAGCACCCTGTGAGATCAATGACGTAAGTGTAATCGTCTCTCTTTGTTTATAATCTAAGGCTTCTCTCGAGTAAATCTCTCCAAATCCAAAAGAGACTAGGAAGTCTGCAAAATCAGGATAAAATTTCTGGAAGACGTCAATCGCTTGCAAGCCAGGCGCGCCAACCATTTCATTGAGAACATCAATTCCCTTGTTATATTTCTCTGGATTTCTACTCATGTTATCCTCTTTTCGTCGTTGGTGGAATTTCGAATGGATCAACCATCACTTCAATAACAACTGTTGTCTGTGCTTGCTGTGCTTGCTCTATAGCAGCTTTCAGTTCTTCCGCAGTAAAGCATTTGAAGGCAAGAGCGCCCATGGACTCGGCATACTTTTGAACATCGAGGATGGTCTTATAAACCGTTCCGATGGCTTTTCCCAAATTTAAAGTCATGCCTGTATCAACCATATCGATCTTCCCGTTGTTGAAAACGATGAAAATGACATTGGCGCCATAGTTAACAGCTGTCGAAATCTCAGAACCGTGCATGAATGTGCACCCATCACCGGTTAGGCAAACGATTTTGGCATCCGGATTCGCAAGTTTAGCCCCAACAGCATACCCAATTGCGTGGCCCATAGTACCGAATACATCGTCGAAGTAGAACGTGCCTGGCTTCTTAATATCGTAATATTTGATCCCATAGAAGGTATGACTGCCATCATCGCCAAAAATGATCGAATTCGGGTCTAAGGAAGTATTCATGACTTGGACAGCTTCCGCTGCCAGGAGTGGGGATTTGCTTTCTAAGCGAGGTTCTTCCGTGATGTAATCCCGAATCTCAAAAGGCACTTTTACGATTTCCTTGTAATTCAACTTCTCAAATAAGGCCGATAAATTGGTTTTAATATCACCTAGAATCGGTAAGGTGTCGACGGGAATGGATTTACCAATGAACGTGCGGTCCATATCGAAATGAATGACCTTTTTCGGGAAAAGGGAAGGACTTAGCCCTGCAAGTGTCATATCAGACAGCTTCGTTCCAATGACGATCATGAAATCTAGACCGCATTCCACGTAAGCACTGGCTTGCACGGTCCCGCCTAACCCGAATGCCCCCAGGGATAAATGGTGATTGCTTTCGAATGCTCCTTTACCCCCAGGCGTGGTCATAACAGGAATATCGAAGATCTCAGCTAGCATTTTCACTTCCCGATAGGCCCTGCTCGAATGGACCCCTTTGCCAAGGAAAATAACCTTTCTCCCGGGGCGGTTGATGGCATCTATGCACTTATCTAAGTTTGAAGCGACAGGGTACGCAATCTCAGGTAAGTCAATTTCAAATTCCTCTATACGCTCAGCCAATACATCCGCCGCTATGGAAAGATGAACGGGGCCTTTGACGCCGGAGTAGGCTTTCTCTAGGGCATGTTGAAAATACGATTGAAACGTATCGGCTCTTTCCACGCGCGCGCTAAACTTCGTCACTGGCTCAAACATTTTGACAATATCCGTTCCGAACATCGTAGAGTCCTGGCCTAATGCCTTACCTGAATCATGGATAGAGGGGTGACCGGTAATGAATAATACAGGAAGATGAGAGGCCTTCGCCTGACCAGCAGACGTTAATAGATTGGTCCCCCCAGGTCCTGATGTACCAATGGCTACGGCCAAGCTATTATTCATTAGGGCGTACCCCGCTGCCTCAAATCCAGCTCCTGATTCATGCTTCGCTAGTACAAAATGAATATCGTGATTAGCTATATCCAGGATGAGTGCAGTTACGGCTTTGCCTGGAATGCCAAATACGTGATCGATCCCCCACTTTTTAAAATGGATTGCTAAGATCTCGGAAATTCGTTTCATGTTAAACCGTCCATTTCATTTGTGGAATTCATCTTTATCTCGTTATTCAAGTTATAAAACGACTTTTCAAAATCAACGACAGAAAGAGGTTTACTGTAATAGTATCCTTGAACAGCATCACATTTTTTCAATTGCAAAAAGTCGAGTTGATCTTTGGTTTCTACGCCCTCTGCGACGACATCTAAATTCAAATTGTGTGCCATGGAAATAATCGTACTCACAATGTTGGAATCATTGACATCGATCATGATATCTCTCACGAAGGATTTATCTATTTTCAAAGTATGGATAGGGAATTTCTTCAGATAGTTCAAAGAGCTGTATCCTGTTCCGAAATCATCAATACTAATCCTCACGCCTAAGGCATTCAATTGTCCCAAAACCGTAATCGCACGCTCCACATCCATGGTCATGGTTTCTGTAATTTCTAGTTCCAAATAGTTAGGATCCATGCCCGTTTCAATGAGTGTATTCGCGATCACTTCGACTAGATTATCTTTGAGAAATTGCTGTGAAGATAGATTAACTGCCATTCGGAGCTTCGGAAAGCCCTGTTCAATCCACCGCTTGCTTTGGTTACACACTTCACTTAACACCCATTCACCAACTTGAGAAATGAGGCCATTTTCCTCTAGAATTGGAATGAATGATACGGGAGATACGATGCCATATTCGGGGCTGTCCCATCTTAAGAGCGCTTCCACACCAATAATCTTCTTGTTTACCAAGTCCACTTGAGGTTGATAATACACGACAAATTCTTTGTTTTCTAAAGCTCTTCGCAATGAAACCTCTAAGGATAATTTATCCTTTTCTTTCGAATGGGTTTTCATATTGGCATCGAATAGCGTGTAATTATTTCTCCCCTTTGATTTCGATTTATACATCGCATTATCCGCATAAACCATGAACGTCTCTGCATCTGTCCCATCATTAGGGTAAATGGCGATACCGATACTCGCAGTGACGTGGAACTTAGATCCATTAATGGTGAATGGCGTGTCAAATAAGTCTATGATCTGCCTGCCTTTTTGAATCACGTCCTTTTGCCCATTGATGTCATGGAATAGAAAGATGAACTCGTCCCCGCCCATGCGGAAAACTTTCCCGTTGTCTCCCAAACACAGGATTAACCGGCTAGAGACTTGCTTGAGCAGAATATCGCCATTGGAATGTCCAAAGGCATCATTAATCGTTTTGAAATGATCTAAATCCAAGAACATGAGAACCAAATCGATCGTTTTCCCCGAAGTGAGCGAGGAGGAAATATGATAGTTCAATGTTTCTTGGAGTGACCGTCGATTAGGCAGGGATGTTAATTCATCGTGGTAAGCCAAATAATTGTGCCGCTCTTCATTTAGATAACGCTCGGTAATATCTCGAAGCTGGGAGTAAGAGCCAATAAAGTTATGAGTCTCATCATAGATGGGCTGTGCATCAAATAAGCAAACAAGCTTTTGATTATCGACTGTTCTCAGAATCATTTGCACATTGTCATAACTCTTCTTTTTTTGAATCACTTTTTTCATATAACTACTTACTAGGCATTCAGGGTCCTGATGAGCTCTGTCTACAATATTGGAATCTCTTTGAATATTAAATTTGTCCATGACAAAATCATTCACTGAATTGATGACGCCATCTGCGTTTGTGATGATAATGCCATTTCTATTTTTATTGACCATGATCTGATTCAACATGTTGAGCTTTCTGTTCTGTTTCCGCAACAGGAGCTCTCTCTCAATGGAGTCAACAACGGTAGATAGCATAGTTAAGAAGAAGGGATTATGCAATTCCGTTGCCGTCATGATGCAGATACTGCCAAGTAAATTGTTGATATCTGTGTAGCGAAAAGCAACCCCATAGCACGCGGTACCGTGAAGGATCGTGTGGTAATGGTTTGAGCCGATAAGCTGAATCGGATGGTTTTGTTGGAGGGATAAGCTCACAACGTTAGTCCCCATATCCTCTTGCGTGAATTGTGCGCCTACTTCAATACCTAATTGATTGATCGTCATTCGGATGGTTTCATCTCCGACCATATGCAAGAGATAGCCATTTTCATCAGATATTACAATAAGTACCGGCGTGCCGCTTAACGAGTCTAAGATTTTTTTGGAGAAAAAATCAACGACAGATAGAATTTCTTGATAGGTATGTCTTTTTTCTAATAGCTGCAAGTCCGACATGGAGTGTTTAGGTTTTCTAATTTCATTGGGATCCATGCCTGCTTCTACACATTTTCGTTTCGATTCAACGATATAGTCCTGTTCATGCTTCAGCTGTACCAGGTTAGCCACCGCCCCTCATTTTAACTGTAGGAAATCACACTAAGCTATGTTTGAGCTAAGTTTGTAAGCTCGATTCTATGGTTCGTAAATATTAGGGCAATATTAATCCAGTTTGTGAGAAATAGCTACACCGATTTCCATTTCAAATCTTCTATTTCTATTCGACAAAAAAAGAGATTACCCTGCATAAAAAAAGAGGAATAATAAAAATGAAAGGCGAAGGCAGAAGTGCATGCCATTTTTTTCAACAAAAACCAACAAATTTCGCGTCAAGTTTGATAACATAGAGGAACAGAATGATAGATGATTGCTGTATGGGGGCAAGTGTATATGAGTTATAATTTGTACTTATCGGTTCTACTAATGGCGGCTACGTGCTGTTCGTTAATCATTGCTTACCTCAGTTGGAAAAGAAGAGAGCTTCCCATAGCCATCAGTTATGGATTGGGCGTGCTAACGGGCGGGTTTTACTCCTTCGGCTATGCCTTTGAAGTGGTGAGTACGACACTAGATCAGATACGTTTCTGGCTGCGCGTTGAATACATAGGGATTCCTTTTGGCACGATCCTGTGGTTTATTCTCGTCCTGCAGTATACAGGGCGGCAACGGTTCGTTCGCAAATGGACGGTAGCGCTGCTAATGATCGTTCCTATGATTACTTTCATCTCGCACAATACCAATGAGTGGCATCATTTATTTTATAAAAGCATGACGTTGAATGACTCCGAAGGCTTCCCTCTTGTCACCTTAGAAAAAGGCCCCCTCTATAAGCTGCATGTGTTGTACTCGTATTCTTTTTTTGTCGTCGGTATGGGTATGTTGATCCAAATGTTTTTTAAAGCTACACCGCGAATGAGAAAGCAAATCGCCTTTATGATTATTGGCTCATGGGGCCCTTATGGTTTTACGCTCGTGTATCTGAGCGGTATCATCTATATGCCAATTGATATATCCCCTTTTGGATTTATTTTCTCAGGTATCTTCTTCTTATGGGGGATTTACCAGTTCAATATGCTCCGAATAGCTCCCTTGGCCTTGCAGAAGGTATTCGCCTCCATGCAGGATGCGGTCATGGTATTTGATTTAGACAATACGCTAACCAGCTTCAACCAGTCTGCCAAACGAGTTGTGCTTGGCATCGATCATACGTGGATTGGACAGCCTGCAGTGCAGCTTTTCGGCCAGTATCCCGTGCTGCTGGAGATCATTATGAAAGGTCCCTCTGTTGGAAGCAAGGTTCAACTAACAGGACCAACGGATGCGCAATTTTATAATGTCCATCTGTCATTTATTAGTGATCACGCACAGAAGCCCGCCGGTAAAATGCTTCTATTAAGCAATGTCACAGAAATGGTGCGTTCGGAGGAAATATTGCGCGAAAACGCGAAGCAGTTGAGTGAACTGAACACGTTCAAGGATAAAATGTTTAACGTCGTTGCTCACGATATTCGTGATCCATTGGCTGTACTTATTAATTTAATGGAGATTATGGAAGATGAAATGGGGGATTGTGACGGAGATCACGAGGAAATTGTCCGTGAGATGAGTCAACAGATTCAGAACACCTTTTCCTTGGTAGAAAGCTTGCTAGATTGGTTCAGGAGTCAAACGGGGGGGATGATGTTCAATCCCGTTGAAAGAGATCTGACGAATGTTGTTGGGTCCGCTCTACGATTCATGCACGTTCGAAGTGAAAATAAGCAGATTCAACTCCTTACGGAAATTCCGCAAGATACGTTCGTCTATGCAGATAAAGAAATGCTGGATCTTATTATCCGAAACCTCGTGTCTAACGCGATTAAATTTACCTCCCCAGGAGGCAGCATTACGGTAAGGGCAGCACGTAGAGAAGGTGACATGCTCGTATCGGTTACCGATACGGGTGAGGGTATACCTTCAGAACTAGCGAGTACGTTGCTGCAGGAGACTTATCCAATTTCATCTATGGGAACGGCTGGGGAGCGCGGCGTTGGCTTGGGGCTTACCTTATGTAAGGAATTCGTACACTTAAATGGCGGGGACATTTGGTTCGAAAGTACACCTTCACAAGGTAGTACCTTCTTTTTCTCAATCCCTCTGCCCCCTACGAAAGTATCATTCAAGTTAGCCGAGGCAGGTATAGGAGTGTGAGAGCGTTGAAGGTAATCTTGATCGATGACGAGAAGGCAATGCATTTCATTATGAAGCGGATGTTGGCGAAGATACCAGGTATTGAAGTCGTTGGCAGCTTCGTAGAGACATCTCAGGCCTATTCCTTTGTAGTCACACATGAGGTGGATTTAATTTTCGTTGATATCAGCATGCCCCGGGAGAATGGTATGGAGTTCGCGGAACGTTTGCGAGCGAGCGGGAGTGAAACGAAAATCGTCTTCATTACCTCCCATAAGGAATACGCTCTGTTTGCCTTCGATGTCTACGCGTTCGATTACATCGTGAAGCCTGTGGTACAAGAACGATTGAATAAAACCGTAGAGCGAGCACGGGTTGACTTGGAGTCTGGCGTGGCTGTGGTGACAAGCTCTACACCCTTGATTGATCCGCTGACCAAGCGAGAAATGGATATTGTACGAGCCATTGTCGATGGGTTATCGAATAAAGAGATCGCCGATCTCTTTGGCTTAACAGAGGGCACGGTCAAAGGGCACATCAATCGCTTATATGGCAAGCTCGGTATCAAAAGGCGAGTACAAGCCGTTGCTCGCATCCGCGAGTTGCGACTTTTGCCCTAAGGTTGTACTAATAATATTGTCAAATATAGACAAAACGTGAACCCATGCATCTTCAATGTATGGGTTTTTCGACATTTTTTTCAAAAGTATAACTTTAGTTACACTTCAGATCTGGGTCCAAAGTCTATACTTACTAGTAGAACTAGATTTACGAAAAAACTGATAGAAAAGAGGGTTGAATACACTCTGTAAGAGTAGTTTTATGATGTTAGTTTTTAAGGTGAGTTATACGAATAGATTTTTAGGAGGAAAAAGAAACTATGATTTTAAAATTAAAAAAAGTAATTGTCTCATCAATTCTAGCAGCATTAGTCATATTCGGTGCAGTAGCGCCTATGGCATCAGCAACGAGTGGATCCACTCGGGTTGATGGTTATGCACCTTCTTTTGGAGTTTACCCAGATTCTAATGCAGGAAGCATTCACGTTTATAACATAGACTCGGATACATCAAAGGTAGTTTTATATAATGCAAATGGTGTTGAATCAGGCTCTGCAGTTAATTCAAATCCTGTCGTTAATAATCAGATAACTACGGGGCAGAACTTACTGGAAGTTGAATTTAAAAATCTAACTCCTGGCCTTTATACAGTTGCTGAATTCTCAGGAACAGTAAAAAGTGCAGCTAGTTCGCAAATTACTTTAGGTCTTAAACACCCGGAATCAACTTTTAACTGGGACGCTACAACACTTGGGACAGTTCACGTTACTAATCTTACACCTGGAGCAGTAGTTTCTTTGCTAGACTATTACACTAATGCGTTGCTTCTACCTACATCAATCGCAGACAGTAATGGTAAAGCTGAATTTGTTGGTGTTCCAAATGGGACTTGGTATATTGTAAAACAGGAATTTACTGCTTTGAACAACACTCAACTTACTGCGAATTCAAATTCAAGAAAGTTTCTCTCCAAAAACAACCTTCCTTCGATGCAGATTGAAACTAATGCCCAAGGCGATGTAGCTGTAAGTAATGCTGTTCCTAATGCAGAGTTGCGATTATATCATGTATCAATTAATACTACAGATAATAGTACAGTTACATCTGATGTATATTTGTCTGCCATCGTCCCATCTAGTGGAACCTTTACATTCCCTGCAGCTGCAACCATTGTATCTCGCTACAGAGTTGTTGAAATGGATAGCAATGGAGGAGACAGATCGAATAGCTTTAGTGTAGAGCCTCATGCGCCTACTCTTGCCTTATCTTCAACTGGAACAGGTGTAGTTATTACAGGAGCTTTACCAAATGCTAATATCAATATTTATAATAACTCTGTTAATTATAGTAACTCTGGAACAGCTGATGCAAATGGTACACTAACCTTTGACCAAGTTCCTGCTGGCGTATATACAGCTGCTCAAGCATCCCCATTTAATGCTTGTGCATATGGTGATATCTCGAATGCAGTTACTGTTCAAAAGTGGATGACTCGTCATCTATATACAGGATGGAATACACTATCTGTTCCTTTCGCTTTGAAAACTGCTACATTACAAGCTATTCTCGGTAATCAATATGCTTCCTTGGATAAAGCCTATGCTTATGATAATAAATCTGGTCAATGGGTAGGGCTAACACCTGAAAATCAGGGTACTTATTTGTCACAACCTCAGACAGCATTGTTTGTTAATATTAAAGCATCTAGTAATGATGTAGTTGCGACATTTGTTGCAACGGAGGGTGTTAATCCTCCATCTGTTTTACACCTCACTACTGGATGGAATCTAGTAGGCCCATCTTTATTGAACATCTGGAGTTCGCCAAGAGATTTCTTAACAGGGAATTCTTCCGACGTGATTCCAATGCTGATTAGTCCCAATGGTCAAGGATTTGTTTATAATAAAAACAATAATAACGGAGAAGTAGTTAATACATTAGGTTATTGGGTATACGCGAAGTCAGATGCCAATTTGATTGGACAAATCTCTACTGGAACGGTTAATGATGCTAGTAATTATGATATTAACACTTGGCAAATCAACTATTAATTTTTAAGAACGGGGGTACAATCTGCTGTACCCCTTTTTTTATTTCATCTGTATTCTTATTATCGCTATTGTATATGAAAGGCGGAAATCACTTGAAAAAATGGACTTTTAAATTTTCAACAGTCTTCCTTATATGTATCACGTTTTTGTTCTCAGGTATGTCAGTATATGCTGATGAAAGTACTCCCCCCAGCTTGCCAATGTCAGTTTCCGGATCAGTCATCTCTACAACTGGTGCGCCTGCCTCAGGATCCATCGAGGCTATTCTAGATGGCAAGACTGTCGGAACAGTTAACATAAATTCTAATGGGACTTTTGGCGGTTCTGGATTAGTGCCTCAACTATTGGTCAGAGGCTCCTATTCTGAGAACAATAATCACCCTGTCACATTTAAAGTCAATGGTGGAAGTGCTACCTCTTCAATTGCAATTGCTTTTCAGGCAGGCGCTAACATTACCAATGTGATCCTTACTGCTACTGTTGCCTCACCTCCTAGCAACGGTGGAGGTGGTGGTGGCGGAAGTGTAATTATACTCCCGCCCAAAAAAAGTAACCAAGTAACTCCTATAGATTCAAAAGCTAATCCAGTAGAAGTGGATACAAGCAAGAATGTAGTTAAATCAAGTAAAGATGCAGAGGGACACGTAACAAATAGCGTTACGCAAGATGGCGCAGCCTTAACTAGCGCACTTAAGAAAGCAGCCAGCCAAGATAATCATGGGGATGCGCCGATTGTTTATATCACTTTCGATAACCCATCTGGCGAAGCCGTCATGTTTAATATTTCTGCTTCGGTATTGGCTGAAGCTGCAATTACTGCACCTAGTGCAATCATCTCGTTACAAACCAATGATGGAGAATATTCTTTACCGCTTAGTATCATTGATTATGCAATGCTAGTAAAAAATCTTGGCACTTCGAGTGAGAATATTAGCATTCAAGTTTATATTTCACCAGTACATGCAGATATCAACACTAAGATCAGAGCTAACGCTCAAGGGATTTCATCTTCCCAGCTAGGGAGTGCATTTGATTTTTCAGTTAAAGCGGTAGGAAACGGAAAGACAGTTGAATTGAACAGCTTTGGTTCAACTTATGTAGCAAGGACTATTGTGTTGACTACTCCGGTTGATGGAACACATGCGACAGTAGTCCTTTACGATCCAGTTACAGGTCAATTTTCTTTTGTGCCTGCATTATTTGGAAAACAATCTGACGGCTCCACAAAAGTAACCTTCAAGCGTAATGGGAACAGTATTTATACCGTACTTTCCTCAACTAAAACGTTCGATGATGTAAGCGAGCATTGGGCAAAATCGGATATTGAGCTAATGGCTAATAAATTAATCGTCAACGGTGTTACTGATTCTAAGTTTGCTCCAGAAAGTAACATTACCCGCGCTGAATTTACAGCTTTGTTGGTGCGTGCTTTAGGATTAATTCCGGATACAGCTTCCGCAACCTTCATAGATGTGAAATCAAGTGATTGGTTCGCTGGCTCCATTGGAGCTGCCGTACAGGCGAAGCTTGTCAGTGGCTTTGAGGACGGATCCTTCCAACCTAACGCACCGATAACGCGCGAACAAATGGCTGTTATGGTAGCCAAAGCATTGGGCGCCGCGGGTAAAACAGTTGAAGGCCAAGCAGCACTTTTGAGCAAATTTAACGATAATTCGCAAATTAGTGACTGGGCTAAGGTGTCCGTTGCGCAATCCGTTAAAGCTGGGATTATCTCCGGTATGACGGACAGCACGTTCGTTCCAACCGCAAATGCAAGCCGCGCACAAGCGGTTGTTATGCTGAAGCGACTACTGCAATACGCGCAATTCATCAACTAAGCGAATATACGCATACAGAAAAAGGTCATCTGCGAAGATGACCTTTTTCGTCGTTTCTATAAATCGCGTTTATATAGTTCAAGTTCCTTAGAATAACCGACTCCCTTAAGCTGCTTTCTCAACAGTCGGCTCTTCCGCTGGCGAAGTCTTCCTAATGAAGAAGGCAAGCACGAGCGCGGCAACTGTCATCCATGTAGCAATTTCGAAGGAGTAGTTAATCCCGAACACCATAGCATGATGAGTAACATCGGCCATAGCGGTTGCATCCTTCGGATTGATTTTGCCTGCGATGACAAGATCCTTCGCACGTGAAGTGGCGGTGTTCGTCATTACCGTAACGAGAAGCGCTGTACCGAGTGCTCCCGCGACGTTACGAAGCGTTTGGGACATCGCTGAACCGTGCGCGTTCAAACGCCGTGGCAGCTGATTTAAGCCCGCTGTTTGAATTGGCATCATAAGCATGGACATCCCGAACATCCGAAGCGTGTAGACCAGCATGAGATGGTTATACGTGGAGTCGACGGTAAGTCTGCTGAATTCAAAGGTTGTGATCGCGGTAATCGTTAATCCAATAACCGCTAACCAACGAGCCCCGATTTTGTCGAAAATAATACCCGTCACAGGCGACATGATACCCATCAGAATGGCACCTGGAAGGAGCAATAGACCGGAATCCAATGGTGTGAACCCGCGGATATTTTGCAAGAAGATTGGCAGCAGCACCATACCTGCGTACATGGACATGGTGATGATGATATTGATGACCATCGTGAGAGAGAACATGTTGTATTTGAAAACACGCAGCTCCAGAAGCGGCTTCTCTGCCGTGAATTCTCGCCACACGAAGAGGATTAAGGCGACAGCTCCGATGATTAAGCAAGTGACAACGGTGCTGCTGTTCCAGCCGTCGGCTCCTGCGTCACTAAACCCGTATAGCAAACCACCAAAACCAAGTGTCGAGAAGATGACGCCAAGGATGTCGAATTTCGGCTTCGATGTTTTGATCACATTTTTCATGGAGAATGCGCCATAAATGAAGGCAAATAAGGACAATGGCAGAACAATGTAGAACAATACGCGCCAAGAATGGTGCTCAACAATCCAACCCGACAATGTCGGCCCGATCGCAGGAGCACAGATCATAGCGACACCCATGAGACCCATCGCTTTACCACGTTCCGCAACAGGGAAGATGGTTAGGAACACGATGGTCATCAGCGGCATCAGAATACCAGCGCCAACGGCTTGAACAAGACGTCCTGTCAATAGGACGCTGAAGCCAGGGGCGAAAGCACAAATGATGGTGCCGAGAGCGAAAAAGCCAGCTGCTGTTAGGAATAATTTCCGAGTAGTGAACCGGGAAATAAGGAACGCGCTGACAGGGACGAGCACGCCGTTCACAAGCATATAACCGTTAATGAGCCATTGAATGGTGTTTTCATTGACGTTCAAATCGGTCATCATGCTCGGCAAGGCGACGTTTAATAAGGTTTGAGCAAGTAAAGCTACAAAAGCCGCGATTAGCAAGGATGCAACAATCGGGCCTCTGCGCAGGGTGTTCGTAACAGAATTACTCATACGTAGGATCTTCCTCCAGTTGTTGGTGCAGGATGTGCACGATTTTTTTGTGAATCCGAATCATACTGTCAAGTTCCTCATCGGACAATTGCAGAAGCGGAGATAACCGTTCCACTTGGCTTTCTTTCATGCGTTGTAAAAGGATTTCACCCTTTTCCAGCAGCTTTAAAGTAACTGACCTCCGGTCCGAGTCGGATCGTTCTCGTGAGACAAGTTCCGCCGCAACCATGCGATCAATAATCCCGCTCGTCGTGCTTTTGCCTAAATGGATGCATTCGGCCAGCTCGGATAACGTGATACCTGGTTCTTCGAGTAGCTTGCGTAGAACAAAAGACTGAATAGGCGTAACGCCTAAGTGTTGCGACGCTTTCGCCATGACTTGGTAGAAAGCCTTCTTCACTTCTCGCGTGGATTGAATGATTTGGAGCGTGCGCTGTTGTTCCTGATCGTCCATAAGTGTTCATTCCCGTCGCCATGATTTCGCATACGAATAATTCGCATACGAACTATTATAGGAGTGCTGTCAAAGTGATGTCAAACAAATAAAAGAGTAAATTTGTGGTTATGGTAGTTTGTGATAGGGTGCCGTCCAACATTCAGACAATATTTAGTGGGTATAATGCGAGGAATTGGGGTAACGTAATCGTAAAGAAATCAAGAGTGGTCGTAGGGAAATGGGAATTGACAACGATAACCTTTTAAAGTATAGTTTTTTAGTCGGAATTAATATCTACTGACTAGTCAGTCAATAAAAGGGAGGCGTATGCAACTGCCTATTCCACCAGATCAAGATCGTCGTCAGCAATTGATGCAAGTTGCGCTAGAATGGTTTGCCCGTCACGGGTATCACAATACCAAGGTTTCCGATGTGGTTAAATCCGCCGGCGTCTCGCAAGGCACATTCTATTGGTATTTTCAAAGCAAAGAACAGCTGGCTGTTGAATTAATTGAAACGGGCAAAGACAAGCTGACCAAAGTGATTGAGGAAGGTTACCGTCAACATGCCGGATCCGTTGCAGATATGGTGACTTCGTCGGCGCGGCTGCTAACGCATCTGTTCGAATTCGCAGATCAGAACCGGAATTTGATGGCTTTACTTCTAATTAAGGGGCAGGGTGCAGATCAACCTGTACGAGAGGCTGTGTCGCAGACGTGGATCGAGTTTGAGAATGCTTTTAAAAGCAATGTGGAGCGTGCGATTGAGCTCGGAATGCTGCCTCAGATGATCAACGTGACGCTGCGCGCCAACATCCTCGTGTGCTTAATTACCGGCGTTCTTTCGAAATGGTTGTTCGGACCCATGCACGATGTGGACTACCAATCTACCTTTAGCCCGATCGAAATGGCAGAGGAGACGGCAAAGTTCGAAATCCACGGTTTACTGGGTGCATAACAATGCACAAGTCATTCACGGGGGATACACAAGAAGTTTATAAGTGATTTACAAGCATACAACTAAGACACCATCAGGAGGAAATTTCATGTCGATCTCATTTAAAAGCAGTTTCAAAAGCCTAGCGTTGCTCAGCGTTTCACTGGTTGCACTTGCAGGCTGCAGCGGGAAATCAAACGAATCTCAAACCAGCGCCACGCCAACTCCTGCGACTAGCTCCAGTGCAACGCCTACGGCGAGTGCCAGCGCGTCAGGCGATTTATTAGCCAGCATTACGAAAGCAGGCAAAATCAAAATCGGATTAATGGGTACTTACGCACCCTATAACTTCCTTAATGACAAACACGAAGTGGACGGCTTCGATGCTGATGTGGCGAAACAAGTGGCCCAGCGCCTTGGCGTTCAAGTTGACTTCATCACAGGGGAATTTTCGGGCTTAATTGAGGGCTTACAGGCGGGGAAATACGACGCGTTAGTCAGCCAAGTGACGATTACCGATGATCGTAAGAAAACGATGGATTTTTCCACACCATATATCAAGAACAGCGTGAATGTCATCGTTAAAAATGATAACACCACGATTAAGGCGATTGAAGATTTTAAAGGTAAAAAAGTTGGCGTTGGTCTAGGCACGAACGATGAAACCTACCTAAGAGAAGTGGTCCTGCCGAAAGTAGGGAACTTTAATATTGCTACCTACAACGATGTGATTACATCTCTGACGGATTTGAACGTGGGACGTATCGATGCGACGATTAATAATGTATTTGCAATTCAACCGCTGGTTGAGAAAAACAATTTTAAGATCAAAACGGTTGGCCCCGCGATTAAGGACGATTATGCCGGCATTGCCGTTCGCAAAAACAATCCTCAACTCATAGAAGCGATTAATAAAGCGTTAGCCGACATGAAAACCGATGGTACGTTCAAAGAAATATTCCAAAAATGGTTTAAGGTCGATCCGAATATCTAATCGTCAGCTTGTGGGAGGGTGCGCGAATGGAGCTTGTTTTACATAACCTCGACTATCTGTTGAAGGGTGCCTACTATACGCTGTTAATTACGTTAGTTTCGATGTTCTTCGGCTTTTTCATTGCACTGCTGGTAGCGATCGCTAGGTTGAAGGGGAACCGAGTGATCCGCTTACTTGCTCAAGGGTATGTGTCGATTATTCGTGGAACCCCGATTTTGGTGCAGCTTTTCATCGTGTACTATGGATTACCGGATTACGGGCTAATCTTAGGGCCGTTTACCGCGGCCTATATTTCGCTGAGTATTAACATCGGTGCTTATTTATCAGAAACGTTCCGCGGAGCGATTCTTTCTGTAAGCAAGGGACAGACGGAAGCCGCGCTGTCCATCGGTTTGACGCCTTGGCAGACGATGCGCAAGGTTGTTCTGCCGCAGGCCGCGAGAGTCGCGATTCCGCCGATGGGCAATACATTTATCGGGATGCTGAAGGAAACCTCGCTCGTCTCGATCGTGACGGTTACCGAGTTGCTCCGTTCGGCTCAGCTATTGATTGCGCAATATTATGTTGCTATGCCGTTTTATCTTGCGATTGCTATCATGTATTGGGTGATGAGCCTGCTGTTTACAAGTATTCTTAACCGTGTTGAAAAGAAATTATCTAAGGCTTATTAAAGGTGTGTGGCCGCAAAATGATTGAAGTGAGTAAGCTTTCCAAAAGCTTCAATGACCTTGAAGTGTTAAAAGATATCAACTTTCAGATGCGTTCGAAAGAAATCGTTGTTCTGATCGGGCCCAGCGGTTCAGGGAAGAGTACGCTGCTTCGCTGCCTCAACGGCTTGGAAGAGCCGGATCGGGGGACGATCCAGATTGGCGATGTGAAATGGGATGCGACCCTGCAAGCTTCCGCCAAAAAGCAAGCCATCCGCGACATGCGATTGTTGACTGGGATGGTTTTTCAATCTTTTAATTTATTTCCCCATATGACGGTGATGGAAAATATAACGATGGGACCGATGCTCGTCAAAAATCAGTCCGAGAAGCAGGCCATAGAGCTAGCGGAGTCGCTGCTCGCTAAGGTAGGCTTACTCGAGAAGAAGCATGAGTACCCGTCCAGGCTTTCAGGCGGCCAACAGCAGCGCGTAGCAATTGCGCGCTCATTGGCAATGAAGCCGCAAGTCATGCTCTTCGATGAGCCAACCTCGGCGCTAGATCCAGAGTTAACCGGCGAAGTGTTGACGGTGATGAAGCAGCTTGCCGAAGAAGGCATGACGATGATCGTTGTCACGCATGAGATGAAATTCGCCAGAGAAGTGGCGAATCGAGTGATTTTCATGAGCGATGGCATTATTCAGGAAGAGAATACGCCGGATGTGTTTTTTGCGCAGCCGCAGACGGAGCGTGCGCGTAAGTTTTTACGGCAAATTGACCATCAGCCTGTTTAATACGAAGAAGAGGTGACGTAGGCGATGTCGCAACGGCAACAGCATGAACAGCATTTTAATACGATAGCAACGAGAGCCCGTGCGATCATGGAGCAAGAGAACCTCGATGCCATTGTAGCTTCGACGTGTGAGAACTTTTACTATCTTTCTGGTCATCCGAGTACCTTTATGTACACCTTGCGGATGAGTGAAGTTGCATTGGCTGTTATGTTCCGCGATCCGAGCCGCAAGACCGTAATTATTATGAATGACTTTGAGGCAGCTGGCGTGTCCAGCGAGTTGACGCATTGTGAGCTGCGCACCTATCCAACGTGGGTAGATGTGGATGATCCGCTCGGCCTCAGAGGCGGGAAGTATGAAGGAAAGCGGCCGATGGCACATCAGGCGGTGGAAATGTTCGGTGTGTTGCAGGCCACACTAGCGGAATTTGGGGTAGAGAAGGGTCGGATCGGCCTGGAGATCGATGCGATGCGATTTGCGGCGGTGCAGGCACTTCGTCAAGTGCTCCAGCACGCGGAACTACTCGAGGCGAATGGGATCTTTAACGCGCTGCGCGTGATCAAAACCCCCTGGGAAATTGATCAACTGCGCAAAGCATGCGCATATGCAGAAGCGGGTATTACCCACGCGATTCAGGGGATTCGCGAAGGCAGCACGGCCGAAGACATCGTGCATGCCTTTCGGCTTGGTCTGATGGGGCAGGTCATGGGATCCGTCCCGCGCTTTCATATGATTTCGGTCGGGGCGGAGTTTGCGCCTGCACATATTTTCGATACACGCCCTGCGGTGCAGGGGGACGTTATCAAGTTTGATGTCGGTATCGACGTGAACGGATACGGTTCGGATATTGCCCGGACGTTCGTCCTTGGCGCTCCGTCGGATGAAGTGAAGCGCATCTACGGAGCCCTGCGGGCGGGCCATGATAATTTGCTAGAGCGGATCGGGCCTGATATGCCGATGCAGCAAGCCTTTCACGAGGCCATGAGCGTCATTCGCAGCTCAGGCTTGCCGAACTACAATCGTGGCCACTTGGGCCACAGTGCAGGGCTTAGCCTTGCGGCCGAGGAGGCGCCGTTCATCGGCCCGTCGGAAGGGACCCTTTTCCGCCCAGGCATGGTCGTTTGTTTGGAAACACCGTATTACGGCTATGGCATCGGCGCGATTATGATTGAAGATATGGTACTGATCACGGAAAATGGCTGTGAGCGTTTGAATACATTATCACGCGATTTAATATCGCTGTAAGGTCGAAAAGCCGTCGTTTCTCCCAGTTTGAGCTGGGCGTGCCGACGGCTTTTTTAGCATCAAAATTCTGTACATGCAATTTATGTGCTAATTTAGTTGAAATCGTACGATCAATTCTAGAGGGTTTCATTTAAAATTCTAAACATGTAAACGCTACCAACATGCAAGAAGCTCAAATTGACCCATGGAGAGGAATAAGACCGATGACAAATGTGAGATTAGGCATTATTGGACTAGGTGCGCAAGGCGGGATGTACGCAGGCTTTATAGCCGAAGGCAAAGTGAAGAACATAGTCATCGGAGCGATCTGTGACACGGATCCTGCTAAGAAAGTGCTAGCTGCCGAGAAGTATCCGAATATGCCTTTTTATAACGATTATATCGAGATGCTGGAGAGCGGTGACGTGGACGCGGTTGTAACGTGTGTGCCGCATTATTTGCACCCGGAGATCGGGATTGAAACCTTGAAGCGAAATCTCCATGCCTTGGTTGAAAAACCAGCTGGTGTCTATACGAAACAAGTCAAAGAATTAAACGAATTTGCGGCTACGAAGCCGGAATTGACCTTTGCAATCTTTTTTAATCAGCGCACGAACCCGCTATACCAGAAAGTGAAAGAGATCATCGACAATGGTGAAATCGGCAACATCCGCCGCACGAATTGGATGATTACGACATGGTGGAGACCGCAAGGGTACTACGATCAAGGGGCTTGGAGAGCAACATGGGGCGGCGAAGGCGGCGGTGTGCTGGTCAATCAGGCGCCGCATCAGCTGGATCTATTGCAGTGGATTTGCGGCATGCCGAAGAAGGTGTATGCTAACCTGAAGTTCGGCTACCAACGGAACATTGTCGTCGAAGATGAAGTAACGGCTATGCTCGATTATGGGAACGGAGCTACAGGCGTGTTCATTACTTGTACGCATGATGTGATGGGGACAGACCGCTTCGAGATTCTGGGTGATAAGGGGAAAATTGTTGTCGACGACAGCAAGCGCATCACGATCAAACGCCTGCATAAACCGGAGTCGGACATGAGCGCGACGATGAATATGCAAGATGTGATGAAGCTGTTCATGGGTCAAGGGCAAGCTGAAATTTTCACCGAAGAAGTGCTGGAATTCGCCAGTGTATGGGGTGGGCAGCATATAGCGGTTCTTGAGAATTTTGCAGCAAATATCGTGGAAGGTACGCCTCTGCTGGCACCAGGCAGCGATGGCATTCATGGCGTTCGACTTGCCAATGCGATGCATTTGTCCAGCTGGTTAGGGAAAGAAGTAGAGCTGCGCTTCGATGAGGAGTTGTTCTTAGCGGAATTGAACAAGAAGATTGAAGTGGAAAATAAATTCCCAATTCGACAATAAATCGCGGTAGAGGAGGAACATCGGATGGCTAAAGGAAAAATCGGCGTTCAAATGATGATGCTCAAAGGCAAGGTAGATGAGTTGGGTGTCTATGAGACGATGAGAAGGGTGAAGGAGCTAGGCTACAGCTGTGTAGAAGTCTCGCAGATACCGATGACTGAGAGTAACGTGGCAGAGTTGAAGAGAGCCTGCGAGGATTTCGAATTCGAAATTGCGTCCCTGTCTGCTTCACTGGAGCCGATGATGCCAGGCATGCCAGGGGAGACGTTATCAGCGAATTTCGATAAAATCGTGGCGGATTGCAAGACTTTGAACTGTTCGTTCCTGCGTATCGGCATGCTGCCTCTTCACATGATCGGGAGTAAGGAGAAGACGATGGCGTTTGTGCAAAAAGCTGACGCTGTCGCGGAGAAGCTTGCCGAGCACGGCATTAAGCTGTACTACCATAACCATCATATTGAGTTTCAGAAGTATGAAGGGGAGTATTTGCTCGATATTATCAAAAATAACACGAAGCATATCGGCTTTGAAATGGATGTTCACTGGATCCACCGTGGCGGTGAGAATCCGGTCTCGTTTATTAAGCAATACGCTGGGCGGATTGCTCTGATTCACTTAAAGGATTACCGCATTGGGCAGCTAGATATGAACGCTTTAGCATCAGGCGATATGAGTAAATTCATGCAGGCTTTCACGAATGTAGTGGAGTTTGCCGAGGTCGGCGAAGGTAATTTAGATATCGCTGGCATCATGGAAGCCGGTCTCGAGAGTGGTTCGCAGTACTTCCTGGTTGAGCAGGATGATGTGTATGGACGCGACCCTTTTGACTGTTTGCAAACGTCGGCGCAGAACCTGCGTAAATTGGGGTATGCGAGTTGGTTTTAAAGGTCCTATGAATAAGAGAAGGCAGCCTAAGACCCATGGGGTTTGTGCTGCCTTCTTCTTGCTGTAGAAAGCCAAACTTACAACTGACTCCTCCGAACGCCTGCATAGGCCATGAGAGAGCCGATGAACAGACAAATTCCTGCTGCAACGATGTACGTATTGAAGTTGGTGTGAATGACATCATTATTGACGATTATCATTGTGCAGTTAGATAAAATAAAGGCACTTACAATCAAGGCAGGCATTGTTTTACGAAGCATACCGAAGAACAGGGGCACAAGCGAAGTGCCAGCCGCCGCAAGTGCAAAAATAATCATGTGAACAGCCTCTTCATAGAGCCGGTCCTTGGTTAGGGTTTCTGTAATATAGTGGTAATGCGAATTCGCAAGTAGGATAGCTGCATCGACCATGCTATTGGCGATCAACACAGTGAGAAAGGTCCAAACGGCAATAATAATGAGTTTAGCTAGGAATATCAGATTACGCGGAACGGGGTAAGCGAAGAGGAGCGTGATGGTTTTGTTCCGATACTCGTCAATGATCATCCTGCTCATAAGCACGGAAGAGAAAATAATATACGCGATTCCGGCATAATTCATCGTACTTAGAAAAGAGCGATCATAGCTCTGAATGTCATTGTTAGGTATATCATTGAACACGACCCACAGCACGAGCATTACGTTAAGCATCACAGCGCTAAGCAGCATCCCGCGCCACTTCGTTTTCTTGATTTCCAGCTTAATTAATTTCCATAGCATCAGGGGTGCCTCCTTCGATTAATCCGAGGAAATAATCTTCGAGAGAGCGCGTCTTTTTATTCAACGCTTCGACATCAATCTCATGCTGGACCAACAGGCGATTCAGCTGGGCCGGAGGCAGCTTCGGATCATAGATGCGAATAGCGCTGTGATCCATGATTTTATAATTGGTGATAGCCAGTTTATCTTCAAGCACAATCGCGGCTCGCCGAGCGTCGGTCACGACAATCTCGATATATTCGTTGTGGCGTCCGCGAACTTGCTCCATCGATACTTCTTCTAACAATCGTCCATGATTGATAACACCGATCGTATCCGCTAGCTGCTCAATTTCCTGTAAAATATGGCTCGAAATGAGCACCGTCATCCCATATTCCTTGCTCAGCACCCGAAAAAGATCGCGAATCTCGCGAATCCCCGACGGGTCCATCCCATTGACGGGCTCGTCTAGAATGAGCAACTCTGGTTTCGTACAGATCGCTCTGGCGATACCAAGCCGCTGCTTCATACCGAGTGAAAAGTCTTTCACCGGCTTATTGCCGATGCTCGCCAGACCGAGCAGATCAAGCGTTTCACGTATTGATTTTTTATCGTAATAGCCCATGTATTCGCAGTGCAGCTCTAGGTTAGCCTGTCCAGACAAATGGTCATAGAAGATGGGGTACTCGATAATGCTGCCCATCCGCTTCATGGCTTCGTAGGAGTGTGGAGTCAGAGGGGCGCCAAACAATTCAATTTCTCCGCTCGTTGGGGGGATTAAATTCGTGATCATGCGCATGACAGTGGTTTTACCTGCCCCATTCGGACCAAGAAACCCATAAATCTCGCCACGGCGAATCCGCATATTGACATGGGAGACGACTTCCGTTTTTTTATATGTTTTCGATAATTGTTTTGTTTGAAGTATGAAGCTCATAGGATAGGTGTCCTTTCAAAAACGGGGTGTCGGAAAACGGACGGTAAAGACAGTCTTCACATAGGGAATACTGTGCAGCGTAATGATGCCCTCCATGAGCTCGACTAGCCGCTTCGTAATGGTTAAACCAAGGCCGCTGCCTTGGTAGGTCTGATTTCTTGAGTCTTCCAGCGTATATAGACGCTCGAATACATTCACGTGGTCGCTCCCGCCGATACCTTTGCCTTGATCCCAGATTTCGATAGAGATGCCATCCTCATCTTGTTGCAGCGTGATACCAACAATACCACCTTCGTATCCATAACGTATGGCATTAGAGAGCAGATTTTGCAGCACGCGCCCGAGAGCTTCTGTATTGCCGTAGGCGTAGATCGGCTCCTCTGGAATCGCCACCTCGACTTGCAGACCTTGAGACTCAATCATCTCATAGTAAAAAAGAATGCCATTCCGGCAGGCCTCACTGAGATTAATCTTCGTGAGAGGAACAGGGCGATCACCCGATTCCAGCCGCGCTAGATCGAAAAATTGGTTCGTCAGATTCAGAATCTCGAGCGTTTTCTCATGAACCTTGAGGGAAAGGCGTTTGCGTTCTTCTTCATGGACGGTGACGTCATGTACGATCGTTTCCGTTAAGCCAAGGACAACGGTTAAGGGCGTTTTTAGGTCATGGGACATGTTCGCGACCATTTTCTTGATGGCATTCTCTTTACGGGTGTAATCAGCTTCAAATTTGCGGTTCGCGTCCAAGAGTCGGTTAGTAGCGATTAGTAAGTTTTGAAGTTCCGCGGAATTAGTATGAAGCCGTATCTTCTCCGAGGATTCTTGGTCGAGAATGTCCGTGAGCTTCGCCTGTAAATAGCGCAGCTCACGGGATTGCGTGATTCTGCGTCTTAATTGAACGGTGGTTAATATGCTTAGGAGAATACAAAGGCTAACCCAAAGGAGTGGCATGTTAGAAATCCCCCATTTTGTAGCCAATCCCCCATACCGTCTTGATGTATCGCGGGTTCGCAGGATCGTCCTCAATTTTCTCCCGGAGCCGGGAAATATGGACCTGAATCGCATTCACATCATCGTAATACGCATCATTCCAGACAGAGCGATAAATTTGCTCTTTGGAGAAGGCACGTTTCGGATGAGACATCAACAGCTTTAAGATGAGCAGTTCCTTCGCAGTGAGGTTGAGGGGGCTCCCGTTTTTAGATACGAGATGTTCCTCTGGATGAAGGGTTAACTCATGGACGCGCAGGACGGTGGGCTCCATGCTCACAGGAGGACTGGCATATTGCGAAGCCCGCCGCAGAATCGCTTTCACCCGTGCGGATAATTCGATTAGCGAGAACGGCTTGGCCAAATAATCGTCAGCCCCGAAACCGAGACCCAATGCTTTCTCCACATCACTATCCTTCGCAGAAAGGATGAGTACAGGCACAGTACTTCCGCCTCGCACGCTTCGCAGCACTTCCATGCCGTCCACGCCAGGCAGCATCAGATCAAGCAGGATCAGGTCAAAGGCTTCCTCGGCAAAGAGCCGCAGCGCCGCCTCCCCATCAGGGGCATGTCGAACGGTGAGGCCCTCTTTATTTAAATGGTGTTCCACCATTTCAGCTATAGCTAAGTCGTCTTCAACGAGCAAAATGTGATTCGTCATATCTTTACCACCTTCACTTCAACGTGCTTCCAGTATACCGCTTTAGCAGCGTATATTGAAACGCATAAGGGTCTTAAATAGAAACGTCACGCTTAGCGAACACGAGCCACGCAAGACCTAGGAATAGAAGTTCATAGCATGCCAACATGATTAGTGAAAAAGACAGCGACATCCCATCCATAAGGGGCTGGCCATCGATATAAGTAAGCAAATTCGTATTGGCGAAAATCAGAAATTTGGACCATTCAAACTTTTTGAGGATGTAAGCGAGCTGTCCCCCCGTTAGTAATAAAAACAAGGAAATTCCGATCGCGATGGAACTTGTGCGTAACACGGATGAGAACATAAACGCGAGCGTAACCATGATGATCAATTGGATGCCGCTGTAACCGACAGCTTTCCATACGTAGGAAGCATTGGAGAAAGATGAACCAGCATGAAGGGCAGAAGCTCCGTCGAAACCGAAGAGGATACCTCCAGTGAGGTACGCTGTGAGCAAGAGCAATATCGTGAGACCCAGACCATACAACAGAACAGTCAAGTATTTGGAAAGCAGGATCGTGGAGCGGTTAAAAGGACGAATCAATAGCAGCTTAATCGTACCGCCTGAGAATTCAGAGGCCACAATGCCCGCGGCTACGATGATCGTGAATAAGGTGACGATATCCATCAAGTTGGGTCTAGCAGAAAGGCCCAAGTCCATGAATTCCCATACATTATTCACCTGTAACTCCGCTTGATTCACATACTGGCAGAGTAGGCCTGCCGCGATCGTAAGAATCGGAACAAAGGCAATCATCACCCAGCTGCCGATTTTGGTGAAGATCTTAATGAACTCATTTTGCATGAGTTTGGCTAGATTAGGCATAGGAAACGACCTCCGTGAGTTGGATGTACTTCTCTTCGAGCGTCTGTGTTTCTGACTGATTCTGTAAGTCGGCTAGGGCAAAAGTCGTGCGCAGCCGGCCATCGATGACGACACCGAAGCGGTCGCACATTTGCTCCATTTCGGCGAGTAGATGGGATGACACCATCACGGCAATGCCTTCTTCGGCAGCAAGCTTGCGAACGAGCTGGCGCATTTCGCGAATGCCGGCGGGATCGAGACCGTTAGTCGGCTCATCGAGAATGAGCACAGCGGGGGCGTGCAGCAGCGCCTGTGCGATGCCTAGCCGCTGACGCATGCCGAGCGAGTACGTCTTCACTTTGTCGTGAATCCGGGCGGAAAGCCCAACTAGCTGCACGATTTGGTCGATGCGGCTCTGCGGGATACCATTCGCCATGCGGGCGAATTGTTTCAGATTTTGCATCCCGGTGAGATGTCTGTACAGCTCGGGATTCTCGATGATCGCCCCGACGTGGCGAATCGCCTCCTGGAAGCTGCCGCGGATGCTGTGGCCGTTAATGGCGACATCGCCGTCGCTCATGCTAATCAGGCCGACCATCATGCGGATGGTGGTCGTTTTGCCGGCCCCATTTGGCCCGAGGAAGCCAAATACTTCACCAGGAAATAGATCAAAATGAATCTGATCCACAATGTTCCTATTTCGAATCCGCTTCGTCAGATTGCGTACCTCGACTACGGGTTGAATGTTCATGTGATGACCTCCAATAAGTTTCATACGCTTATCTTACTGGACACATCATGCAGGACTCTTTCTTAAATCTTACGAAAGTCTTTCGTTGGGGTTTGGGGGGCGTTCGTGAAGCAAAAAAGAGGCTGCCCGCGTAGAATTGATCTACGTTGGACAACCTCTTTTTATTGTTTTAAGGCTTGGCGTTGAAAGATTCTGATGCAGACTGAACATCTAACCAGAACCAGTCTTGGCTGGTAACATCTGTCCAGATATCCTTGCCCAGATTAGGCGTTGGACGTTTCAGAAGCGTATTGATTGCTTTTACCGCTTCTGCACGTGTCAGTTGTTGATCCGGGTGGAAGGAGCCATCTTCATAACCGGACATTAATCCAGCTGCCTTAACCGCTTGGATATAGCCTGCGGCCCAGTGACCTTGTGTATCTAGGAAGCCGGCGTCATTAGTAAGTGCTGTGAGTTTATTGATTCTAGCGATAATGGTTGCAAACTCAGCCCTCGTAATGGATGCATCCGGTTTAAATGATCCATCTGGATATCCATTTAGTAATCCAACTGCTTGTACCTGATGAATCACATCTGCTGCCCAATGAGTATCAGACACATCATTAAACTTCACTACACCATTTTGGCCTTCCGGCAGAGCGACGGCTTTAGCAAACATGCTTGCTGCTTCTGACCGTGTAATTGGCTGATTGGGTCTAAACGTTCCATCCGGATAACCCTCAATCCATTTCTTGTAGGTGGCTGTTTCGGTTGGACTCTTCTGAACCTCGATCACACTAAAGGTACTAAATTTAGTAATGGTGATTTCAATCCCTAGCGGCTTTCCGCTAATATCGAACTTAATCGTGCCTTTAACTAGCTCTTTATCACCATCGCTATGCTCGATATACACACCAAGGGAGGACAAGAACTCGTCTCTTTCCTTGGAATTGGAAGGAACCTGAATGTCTTTAAGCGAGAAGAATAGCTTCGTCTCTTCATTCTTTAAGTTCGTTTCAATGGTCATCGGCAATCCATGAAGGACAACCTTCCCATTTCCTGCCGCTTTGGTTACGATTTGGGCAGTCAGTACACGCTTTTCAGCTTCCTGTTTCACCGCTTCACTTCTAATTGGAACTAAACGGACATATAACTCTTCGTTAGATTTTAACGCTTTTGCAACTGCCTCTTTAGGAAGGGTCATTTGGAAGTCGTCTGTTTCAATACGAAGTGCAGAGTCATTTTCTGTTAAAATCTGCAGAGCATTCTTTGGAATACTGACGTTAAATTCGTCACTTCCCTCAGGGATTTGCGGCAGATACAATCTCCATGTATGCTGTTCGCTTCCTGATGGGCCATCTGTCGTTAATTTAATAATATCCGGTGTTAGGACAACACGATCAATCACTTTACCATCCGGTGTATGCTGCCGCTGCAACTCAATCGGAATCGTAGTTCCATCATCTCCAATTTTAATATTCATCTGAGGGGAAGATGGAATTGATGGAGTCGATGGTGTGTTGGGTTGTTCTTGCGCTTGACGGGTCACCTTAATGGTATACGTTTGTGGATCACCATAAGTAGGAGAAACGACAACTAGTATGGTATTCACACCCACAACCAAATTAATTGGTGAGCTCGGTACGTCTGAGATTAGGGCCACGCGGTTTATGGTAATAGTGGCATTAGAATCATACACCGAGGCAGTCACTGATGTAGTGCTGACACCGTAAGGAACAGTTCCGGCATAAGTCAATGACCCTAAATTAAACGGTGGTGATAGCGTTACACCACTTGCAGTTAGCCCAGTAAGCTCTGCATTCCCATTGCGTGAAATAAGGAGCGAATACTGGGTTTTCTCAAGATTTTGGGCTGTAACCGTAATATCAACGGAATTAACTCCATCTTGTAGCACAATTGTCGCAGGATCACCGCTCAGTATGCTGACATTGTTAATAGTAAGAGACGATGCTGGGTCATAGACAATTCCAGTAACGGTCACACTATACACGGCATTTGTTACATTTACATCATAGTGGAAGGTGCCCGATGTAAAGCCTTCTACGCTTCTGCCATCTAATAAGAGGCCGCTTAAGCTGCTATTGCTGCTACTAGCTCGTACAACATTCACTGTATAAGTTTTCTGCTCTGATGTATTCTCAGCAGTTACTGTGACGATGACTGGGTTAGTACCCACGATCAGACTGTGACCGCCAACTACATTTACACTTGCTGTTGAATCTTCCGGTGTCCCTATTACTAGGACGGATGTCGTTTCATTCGGAACATTTACTGTGTAGTTTAAATTGTCATATACGAAATCTGTTACGGTAGTACCGTTTACCTTCAGGCCGCTTAAATTAGCATTTGTAGACAAGCTTTGGCGTTCCACGGTTACCGTGTAGATGCCTACAGTTGTCCCATCTTCGGCTGTAACCTTAACTGTAACGGTATTATTACCGTAATTTAGATTGTCGCCACCAGTCACGGTTACCGTAGCGTTGGAATGAGCTTGTATTCCTGTTATCACGACTGATGTCGTTGCTTTGGGAACACTGACCGTATAATTATGCTGACTGTATACAAAGTCTGTGACAGTCGTACCACCGACTTTAAGATCACTTAAGTTTGCGTTACTGCTCTTCGCTCTGTTTATGGTTACAGTGTAAGTAAGTACCGTTAATCCGTCCTCGGCAGTAACAACGACCGTGACGGTGTTATTCCCTACGGTAAGATTATTGCCACCCGTTATGACGACATTGGCTGTCGAATCCGCTTTCGTCCCTGTGACAGCGACGGATGTTGTGGCATTCGGTACATCGACCGTGTAGCCTAACGTAGCAGGTGCAAAGCCTTGTACGCTTGTCCCGTCGACTTTGAGGTCGCTTAAGGTCGCATTGCTACTTGCTGCTCTAACTACAGTGACGGTGTAAGTAAGTACCGTTGATCCATCCTCAGCAGTAACAACGACCGTGACCGTGTTATTCCCAACAGTCAAATTACTGCCACCAGTTACGACAACATTGGCTGTCGAATCGGCTTTAATTCCTGTCACTACGATCGAAGTGGTCGTATTTGGCACATCCACTGTATAGCTTAATTTATTAGCCGCGAAGCCAGGTACGCTCGTTCCGTCCACTTTGAGGTCACTTAAGCTTGCATCACTGCTCGCCGCTCTAACGACAGTTACGGTATAAGTAAGTACCGTCGTTCCGTCCTCAGCAGTAACAACGACCGTGACTGTGTTATTCCCCACGGTAAGATTACTGCCACCTGTTACGACAACATTGGCTGTCGTATCCGCTTTAATTCCTGTCACCACGACCGAAGTGGTCGTATTCGGCACATCCACGGTATAGCTTAAATCACCAGGTGCAAAACCTGATATTGCCGTACCATCTACTTTGAGGTCGCTTAACGTAGCATTGCTACTTGCTGCTCTAACGACGGTAACGGTGTAAGTAAGTACTGTTGATCCGTCCTCAGCAGTAACAACGACCGTGACCGTGTTATTCCCCACAGTTAGATTACTGCCACCAGTCACAACGACATATGCCGTAGCATCCGCCTTCGTTCCTGTTACGACAACTGAGGTCGTCGTATTCGGCACATTCACGGTATAGCCTAATGTACCAGCCGTGAAGCCAGCAACATTCGTACCATCGACTTTAAGATCAGTTAAGTTTGCGTTACTGCTCTTCGCTTTGATGACGGTGACGGTGTAGGTAACCACCGTTGTAGCGTCCTGAGCGGTTACAACAACCGTCACTGTATTATTCCCTACCGTTAGTGTACTGCCACCCGTTACGACGACACTAGCTGTAGCATCCGCCTTCACCCCTGTTACCACAACCGAAGTCGTCGTATTCGGAACATTCACGGTATAGCCTAATGTACCAGCCGTGAAGCCAGCAACACTCGTACCATCGACTTTAAGGTCAGTTAAGTTTGCGTTACTGCTCTTCGCTCTAATAATAGTCACTGTGTAGGTAACTACCGTTGTACCGTCCTGAGCGGTTACAACAACCGTCACAGTGTTATTCCCTACGGTTAGGGTACTGCCTCCCGTGACGACGACACTAGCCGTAGCATCCGCTTTCACCCCTGTTACCACAACCGAAGTCGTCGCATTCGGAACATTCACGGTATAGTTTAATGTACTAGTCGCGAAGCCAGCGACACTCGTACTATCCACCTTAAGGTCAGTTAAGTTTGCGTTACTGCTCTTGGCTCTGATAATAGTCACTGTGTAGGTAACTACCGTTGTACCGTCCTGGGCGGTTACCGCGACCGACACTGTGTTATTCCCTACAGTTAGGGTACTGCCGCCCGTTACAACGACACTAGCTGTAGCATCCGCTTTCGCCCCTGTTACTACAACCGAAGTCGTCGCATTTGGAACATTCACGGTATAGTTTAATGTACTAGTCGCGAAGCCAGCGACACTCGTACTATCCACCTTAAGGTCATCTAAGTTTGCGTTACTGCTCTTGGCTCTGATAATAGTCACTGTGTAGGTAACTACCGTTGTACCGTCTTGGGCGGTTACCGCGACAGTCACTGTGTTATTCCCTACGGTTAGGGCACTACCGCCCGTTACAACGACACTAGCTGTAGCATCTGCTTTCGCCCCTGCTACTACAACCGAAGTGGTCGCATTCGGAACATTCACGGTGTAGCCTAACGTACCAGACGCAAAACCTGTTACTGTCGTACCATCTACTTTGAGGTCGCTCAAACTAGCATTACTGCTCGCCGCTCTGACTACGGTAACGGTGTAAGTGAGTACTGTTGTTCCGTTCTCAGCAGTAACAACGACTGTAGCCGAGTTATTCCCTACGGTAAGATTACTGCCACCAGTTACCACGACACTGGCCGTCGAATCAGCTTGTGTCGCTGTCACCACGACAGAAGTCTTCGAATTTGGAACATGTAACGTGTAGCCTAACGTACCAGACACAAAACCTGGTACTGTCGCACCATCTACTTTGAGGTCGCTTAAAGTAGCATTGCTACTTGCTGCTCGAACGACGGTAACGGTGTAAGTAAGAACTGTTGTTCCATCCTCAGCAGTCACAACGACCGTGACCGTGTTATTCCCCACAGTCAAATTACTGCCACCAGTCACGACGACATTGGCCGACGAATCCGCTTTTGTCGCGGTTACCACGACAGATGTCTTGGAATTCGGAACGTTTATCGTATATCCAAATGTACCAGACGCAAAACCTGCTACACTAGTTCCGTCCACTTTGATGTCGCTTAAGCCAGCATTACTGCTAGGGGCTCTGACGATATTCAAGGTGTAAGTAATTACCGTCGTTCCATCCTCAGCAGTCGATTTGACCGTGACTGTGTTCGTACCTACGGCTAGATTACTTCCACCAGTCACAATAACCGTGGCCGCGGGATCTACCTTCGTTCCTGTTACCACGACAGAAGTTGTTGTGTTTGGCACATTGATCGTATAGCTTAATGTACCTGGTGCAAATCCTGTCACACTCGTCGCACCTATTTTAATGTCACTCAAGGAGGCATTCGTAGATTTTGGTGCACGAGTTACCGTTATTTGATATGTCTTAGTAGTGATACCATCTTCTGCGGTCACTACCACGTTGGTTATATTTGTATTGCCTACAGCTAGGCTTATCGCGCTGCTCGGTTGACCACTGCTAACTGTTAGATTGTTCACTTTAACAGTCGCGTGCGATTCATTGACAGTTGGTGTGACCGTAATGGAGCTGACCGCATATAAAACATTTGCTGTATAAGCAGTTGTTCCTGAAGCAAATGTCTCATTTAACGTTGCATTGGCTGAGCTAAGTCCACTTAATGTTGCGTCTTGACTTAACACGGTCGTTGTATGATAACTCGTATTGTTATTTACATCGAGTTCATCACCGCCAGATACTTGAGCAGAGCTTGTCACTGTATGTGGTGCATTTGCGGCCACGGTAACTGTCACATCAATGGCAGGGTAACTAGTACCTCCAGCTAAAGCGTCTGAACGCGAACAGGTAAGTGTTCCAACTGTACAAGCCCATCCGGTTCCAGTTAAATTGGTTGCTGTTAGTCCAGTTGGTAAGGTAACCTGCGAAGTAACCAGCCCATTTGAAGGGACGTTACCGCTATTCCGAACCGTCACTGTATAGTGTGCACCAGTTTTTCCTTGCGAAAATGTACCGCTCGGGCCAGCCGCAGGTGCTAGTGTAACCTGCATATCTGTTCCTTCCAGATTAACGGCTATGTTGTTTACCGTGTTAGAGGGAATTAAAGTATTTGAAATAATCGAAGTATTCGATAGGATTGGCGCCTTATTTGCATTAATGAACATCCCGCCTCCATGTGCAGCAGCGGTGTTAAGTGTCACAGTTACGTCTGTTAAAGACACGGAACCGGCAAAAAAGTCTAATACCAATCCCCCTCCGTCACCTTGAGCAGTGTTGTTAGTCAGAGATGTACTCGTAATAACTGCTGGTGAACCAAGGTAAAGTCCGCCAGCGCGCCCTTCGACGCCGCCAGCCTTACTATAGGCTTTATTTCCAGTTATCGTACTGGAATTTAATGTAATAGTCCGTAAAGAAGGAGATGCGGATACGATTGCTACCCCCCCACCAAGTCCATATGATTCGTTGCTATCTACCGTAAGATTGGATAAATCGAGGCTCATGTCACCTTCGAAGTAAACACCGCCACCTCGGGAGCTGTAGCTAGGAGAGGTAGATTCTCCTGCTGCGTTACTACGAATAGCAACATCCGTCATTTTAACCTTTCCGGTTGCTGACCCTGAGATATAAAGTCCGCCGCCGAACCCTTCTCCTGAAGCAATATTATTCTCAATATTGGAATTACTGATCTGCAGTGTCTTATTTCCGACATCGCCGCCGATTCCACCGCCGCCGAATCCGTTAGTATCAGGTGATTTACCGTTACGAATGGTTAGTCCCTGTATCGTCACATCGAATCCAGTCGCGTCTAGCGCCGGGTTAATCTCAAGTACACGATTAGCAGCCACATTGCGGCTTGCAGCCGCTTGAATGATCGTATTTACTGGATTACCTGAACTTCCTGTTAAAGTTACCTGATCCCTAATCTCCAGTTGTCCTAAAGTCAGCGTATATGTATTAGGAGGAATACTTATGAGGTCTGCTCCCGCCAGTGCATTTGCTTCCATTAATGCTGCACGAACGGAGCATTGACCATTACTATCTGCACAAATCCCATTACCGGGAGAACTATCTACCGAATCTACAGTTGTATTTACTGTGAAAGTCGCTGCATGTGCTGAAGTAGCAAGCCCCAAGCATGCGCCAATGAGCAAGAATAGTCCTATTATGACAATTCTAACGCACTTACTATTCCTAAAAGAATATCTAGAACTTTCCCGCCAATCAATCAATTCCCCAGACTCCTCTCCGACTAAACCACCTAGGCGTTGTTCCCTGTCACTATGTACGTGGAGGGTATATACCTTGTAAAGCAATGCAAAAATTAAGAGTCAAATAAGGCTGCATATTATTATGAGGTTGATTGCCGCCTACTGGAATCAACGAGTTGCCCGACATCTGGACGGGATTACCAGGGGTTGTATAAGCCAATCCGCTACGACGCCCGGCGGTATCCTTCCAAATTTGCCCTGATGGAGATTCCTGTGTTCCTCCGCCAGTTCCATATTGCAGAGTGTGTGAATGTGCAGGAATTTCGGATGGCAGTAGGGTAACAGTATCTGTACCGCTGGTTTGGCCAAGATCGTAAAGAGATAATCCGGGGCCTTGACCAGCTTGCATGGGAACCATACCTTGCAGGTTCGGAAGGGCGAAAGTAGTTCTTCCATCTCCACCATAGGTAGTCCCTAGCAATGAGAACAGCGCAGTATTTTGAGAAAGAGGGAGAAGCTGCCCATTACAAGCAGCCCAACCTTTAGGTACGAAGTTAAACGGGAAAATGCAAATTTCTCCAACGAATGGTGTTGAGGACATCGATTGTTACACTCCTTAAGTTTGACTTGGGAAAACACCTTGCAGAGCGATAGTAGCTGTTAAGCTCAAGTAGGGTTGCATATTAAGATGCGCCTGACTACCACCGACAGCCGTTGTCACGGTATCAGACACGCCATCTGCTATATAAGCGTACGAACTTGTTGAGGTGACACCGAAGATATTGTTCTGTGTAGTTTTAACGGTTGCTGGATTGTTACTAGCGGTAACGGAATGACTATGACCTGCCATTTCCTGTGAGCTTAACGTGTGAGTTTGTTCTCCGCCTGTCTCCCCCAAGGTATGGCCGTTTCCAACGTGAATCGGTATCCTGCCTCTCAGATCTGGAAGGGCGAAATTGACTCTACCGTCTCCACCATAGGTCGTACCCAACAACGAAAACAATGCTTGATTTTGATTTATAGGTAATAGTTGACCGTTGCATAGGGCAGTTCCACTAGGAGGGAAGTTAAAAGCCACCCAGCGGATCTCAGATAAGAAAGGATCACTTCCGTCTGAGTTCCCACCTTGACTAGGAAAGATCCCAAATAAACTAATGATATAGTTAATACTTAAATACGGCTGCAAGTTGGTATGTGGCTGGCTTCCTCCAGAGGATCCGACGGTGCTGGCATTTCCCATTGGAGTTGCTTTTGCCCCAACACTGTCCGTGAATTGATTCAGGGTTGATCTGGCAACCACGGTGTCTTTAGGGCTGTTGGTACTGCCGAACTTGGAAGATACTTGAGCCGTATGGCTATGCTGCGGGATTTGCTGAACGGTCAGAGTAACTTCTTCTACTCCACCCGTTTGTCCCACAAAAAAACTGTTCCCTTGAAGTGTTCCTTGATGCAACGGAACCCGACTTCGTAAATCCGGCAAAGCGAATGTACTTTGACCATCCCCGCCATAAGTCGTACCTATTAATTGAAATAACGTTTCATATTCACTAATCGGCAACACCTGTCCATCACAAAAAAACCATCCTGCAGGAGCAAAATTACCTGCGAACATGCGAACCTCGCCTACTAAAGGCTGACCCATTCTTTTCCCCTCCAACAAGTTAATTGTATGTATGACTTCTTTTTGAACAACACGCAAACGAGGGACGATCTTGAGTTAAGTTCATCCCTGCGAAGTTTGAAGAAATTTGTCGAATTATTTTATTCTGAGATACTCTTATTCTAGCAAATATTTCACTATTAATCATTCAAATTTATAGATTTTGTGGTATGTTTATTACAAGATGCCACAAAGTCGGAGGAAACACGAAATGGAATCAGAGAAAAAGCTATCTCGTCGACATTTTTTGAAATATCTGGGAACGGGTGCGGCATCATTAGCAGCTGCGTATTCCGGTCTAAATGCCTTTAGCACCAAGGCAAACGCTGCCTCCGAAGTTAATGCGTATGACCAATTACCAGAAACATTTAATCCTACCCTACATACAGCAGCGGATGCAGATCAATTACTTCTGGCGAACGGATTCACGTATCAAGTTATAGCAGCCTATGGCGATAGTATTAATAAAGCAGGGGATACATTAGGTTTTAACAGCAGTTATACGTCTTTCTTCTCATACCCTGGATCTAGTTCGGAAGGCTTACTATGGGTTGATCACGAATCTGCTCAATATGCTTGGATGTTGGACCGCTCAAAGGCTGTGGCCTGGGAACAACAAAAGCAGTTACTTTACGAACAAGGCGGTTCTATTTTACATGTGAAAAAGGATACTTTCGGTCAATGGAAGCTCGTTTCCGATTCCACCATTGCCCGACGTGTCTCCGGATTGTCACCTATCGAGCTTACTGGGCCTGTCAGAGGTGCCAAAGCAGTTGACGGAGCGACCCTTGTCCAAGGGACGTTAGCAAACCGCGGTGGCGGAAAAACGTTATGGAATACCCAGCTTACAGGTGAAAATCGTTTTGAATCCACATGCCGCGATGCAGGACTATCGCTTGCCCACTACGGATGGATGGTCGAAGTTGATCCTTTCGATAAAGCTAACAAGCCTGTCAAACATACTGCGCTTGGGCGTTTTCATCATGGAAGCTCAGCCATGACAATACGTGCTGACGACCGCGTTGTTGTCTACATGGGCGAAGATTCGCCTGATGGCTTCCTTTATAAATTTGTGAGCGCAAGTAAGTGGACAGAAGCAGATGGGAAGGCCAATTCGAATCTGTTGAGCGAAGGATCCCTTTATGCCGCTGACTTAATTCAGGGTCGTTGGATCGAGCTGTCTATCGATAATGTCCGTAAACAACTCAAAAGTCTTACCTATCAGGTTCCTGAAAAAATGTTTAAATCCAAGGAAACGCTGCTAGGACAATTCCAGACCCTAAGCGATGTTCTTGCATCTGCTAGTGAAGCTGCATGGATTGTAGGGGCGACACCTTGTGACCGTCCAGCGGAACTAACTGTGCATCCTACTAACCAAAGCGTGTTCATCGCCTGCACACAGAACGAAAGTAGAGGTAACCTTCATGGTCACATTATTCGCTTAAAAGAGGGCCTGGGCGACACCTTTGCATTTGAGACGTTTATTGCGGGAGGACGCCAAAGCGGATTCAGCTGCCCAGGAAGTGTGACTTTCGACAACGTTGGTAATCTTTGGGTTGCTTCAGATATTTCACCTGAGCGGTTGAATACAGGTGCGTGGTCGGAATTCAAGAACAATGGTCTTTATCTCATTCATCCTAAAGGTGCCGCCGAGAAAACGAAGCAATACGCATCTGCGCCCATAGAAGCTGCTTTAGGTGGGCTTTCCTTCACTGATAATCAGGCTACCGTATTCGTAGCAGTTAATCATCCTGGAGCTTCAGGAGCGGGAACGGCTACCCCATCGAGTCAATGGCAGCACCGTTTTGGGAAGAAGGATCCGCGATCCGCGGTTGTTGTCATCACACGTTCTATCCTTTAATAAATGAAACAGATATTTTTCCTAATAAGAAGGCCGAGTAGAGGGGGAACCTCGTTGCTCGGTCTTTCTCAATAATCAGGTTGTTTTCGGAAGACTCGCTCACCCCCACACACCAAAACCTGCATGCCCACCTCCCCCCAGGCTCATACTATCAGAAAACATTCGCCGCCTTGGGCGAGACATCCTGATGTGGAGGTGCCACCATGCGCAATAAAAGCTGGACGCTAGGTCTACTCGGCTTATTTCTCATCATCTGCTGTGTGATGGTCCAATTCCTTGCGTCTACGCTCAAGATTGATCAACTCGTCCAGCAAATGGTGCAAAGCGGCGTGCAGCAAAAGCCGTATAAGCACGTCGTCCTCATTGCCCAAGAGCTGGACAACCCGTTCTGGCGAACGGTGGAGAAGGGCGCTAGCGAAGCGGCCGCACGCCTTGGGATGAAGATTGACTACTGGGGTCCGATTCGTATCAATCCGGCCGAACAAACGAATCTCCTTGAGAAGTCGATCACGACTAAGCCAGATGCGCTCCTCGTGCAAGGGATCAAGGAGGCCCAGTATGACCTCCTCATCAGCAAAGCGATCGATCAGGGGATCCCGGTGATCACATTGGATGCGGATGAGCCGGCAAGCCGCAGGCTGACCTATGTGGGCACCGACAACCGCGAAGCGGGTAGACGGATGGGGGAGCTCGTCCTCGAAGCCGCGAGTGAGAAGGGGCGAATCGGCGTCATCATTGGGAGTGAGCTTGCCGAGAATCAGCAGCAGCGCCTAGAGGGATTCCGGTCAGCACTCGCAAAGGCACCGCTTTTTGAGATCATAGATATCCGCTCATCGAATATTTCACGCATTCAGGCCGCTAAGCATACCGAAGCGATGTTGAAGCAATACCCCGCCATTCAGACCATGGTGGGCTTCAGCTCCCTAGACGCTGCAGGCATCGTGGAAGGGGTGAAAGCTGTACACCGTGAGGGCATCGCCGTGTTCGGTTTTGATGACATTGAAGCGACAAGACAAGGCATCGCACAAGGCACAATCAGGGCCTCGGTCGTTCAGCAGCCGCAGGAGATCGGAGCCCAATCTGTTCACATGCTGGATGCCTACTTTCATCAGAACACGCTGCCAGCTCAGCAGTATACGGGCACTTACATACTGGATATGTCCAACCTATCCGATCAAGCGAGCACCCCAACACCATGAACATACGCAGAATGCTATTTATCGTGTTGCCGGTTTTATTTATTTTGAACAATGCGGTTTCATTCTTCATCTTTCATAGCGGGAGAGCCGTCCAGCAAAGTTACAATGTGATGCTCGATCGGGTACTCTTGTACAAGCAAATGGCAGGGCAAACCCAGGATAATCTCCGCGCGATGAACGTTTACTTGGTGGATCGGAGTGAGGATAGCCGTCTGGCGTTCTTACATCAGAGGGAAGACTTACAGGGGCTGCAGCAGAAACTAGCGATTCAGAGCACACTACCAGCTACTGATCTCATTTTTCAGAGCTACACGCATATGATCGACACCTTTATCACGCAGGAAGCAAGTGTCATCCAAGCCGCCAATAGCCCGGACGCCCTAGCTTATACCTCCTTCTACGAAGAGGCGGAGCACACAGCGACGTTCATTCAGGAGGAAGGCTACCAGCTGATCGATTTAGAGTTAAGCTATTATCAGCCGCTTTATCGACAGATTTTGATCCATACGGAAGGGATGAATCGGTGGGGCGTCGTTATTTTCATCCTCAACACCCTGATCAGCATCGTACTGGCGTACCGTATTTCGCTGGGCATTTCCAGGCCAATCAGGCAGTTAGTCCACGTGGCTCAACAAATGTCGGATGGCAACCTAGATGCACCGCTGCCGCAAATGAGCGCATACCCTGAGTTTGGCGTATTGGAGCGGGCTTTCGTACAGATGCAGGAACATCTCAAAGCGCTCATTGTGAAGGAAACCGAAGGGTTGGAGAAGGACAAGCAGCTGAAAGAGATGGAGCTCGAAGTGTTGCAAAATCAAATGAACCCGCACTTCCTCTTCAATTCTTTGAATGTGTTGTCGAAGCTCGCCCTGCTGGAGGGTGCTGAGCAAACGAGCGACCTAACGGTCACAATGTCGAATCTGCTGCGCTACAATCTGCGAAAGCTGGATCGACCCGTGAGACTGAAGGATGAGGTTGAGCATGCGAAGCAGTATTTTACGATTCAGCAGGCTAGATTTCGCAATCGCATTCAATTCGTGACAGAGATCGATGAGAGCGGGCTTGATGTTTCGGTGCCGATGCTCACCTTGCAGCCCATATTGGAGAATGTGTTCGTTCATGGCATCGAAGGCATGGAGGCCGGGGCGGTCATCCAGCTGAAGATTACAAGTGGAAAAGGAGAGACGCTTGTCGCGATTTCCGATAATGGGGTCGGGATGAGCGAGAAGGTTCGAGCCTCCTTGCTCGACTTCGATGCCGATCCTCAGCATGAGCCGAGCCAAGGTCAATCCACAGGCCTAGGGACGAGGAATGTGTTCAAGCGATTAGCTTTATTTTATGGCAAAAAGGATCTCGTCCAGATCCAGAGTAATCCTGGTCAGGGAACGACAGTATATCTTCGTCTTCCCGCCGAAGGAAAGGAGGAAAGAGATGTACCGACTACTCATCGCCGATGATGAGGCTTTAGAGCGGGAAGGGATCGAATGGATCGTGAACCGCATGATGCCGAATACGTTCGAGGTGATGCATGCGGAGAATGGCCGCGTCGCAATTCAGAAGGCCGATGAACACCGACCGCACATCATCCTAATGGATATCCGCATGCCGGGTATTCAAGGTTTGGAAGCCTTGCGAGAAATTAAAGGGGGACATCCGCAGACGAAAATGGTGTTAGTAACCGCCTATGAGCAATTCGAGTACGCCAAAGAGGCGCTTTCGTTAGGGGTCAAGGAATATCTGGTCAAACCAGCGAAGCGGGACCAAATCGTCGAACTTTTGCAACGATTAGTAGCAGAGATCGAGACCGAGGGGCGGAAACGGGAGGAAGAGTTGGCGATGCGGGATAAGTTCTTCCAACTGCTGCCTTTAGCCGAGACGGAAATGGCCCTGGTCTTCATGTCTGATCCCGTGAATGAAACGGATGCTGATTATCTAGCCGATATTTTGGAGTTATCCATCGAGCAAGGGTGCGCGGTCGTACTGGCATTGCCAGAGCTGGGACATGTGCCGGATAAGGAGTTAGGCGCAGCTAAGAAGAAGATTTATGAGACAGTGAAAACGTTCACCAAAGGTCACCTCAAAAGCCGAATCGGATGCGTGGTCAGCTCGATGGTGCATTGGCACATAGCGATTTTTCTGTTGGGCGAGGCTCAGCAGAAAGCCGAGGCCCTAGGCAACGAAGCTGCCTCACTTGGTGCGAAGCTCGTGGAGCATCTACGCCAGGCTCGCGAAATCGACGTCAACATAGGCATTGGCTCTGTTCGCAAGGAGATCGAGGGCATCCGCACCTCTTATTTTGAGGCTGTTTTTGCCGCGACGTATGATAAAAGATGGGGCCATCTCCGCTCCTTTGACGAGCTGAAAGGACTCTCCGCGGAAGGGCAGCGGAGCCCCGCTGAGTCACGTGTCGCGGACAATACCGCAGATCGGACTTATGTGGAGCTAGCCATCAGGCGAATCCGCGAGGAGCGCGAGCAGCAGACATGGACCGTACTGGACCGTGCGGTGACCTACATCGAAGAGAAACTCCAGGAGGACATTTCGCTCGAAGATGTCGCCGAGCATGTGCATTTGAACCCGCACTATTTTAGCAAAGTATTCAAACAACAAACCGGAGAAACCTTTATCGACTATGTGACGCGGCTTCGCATTGAGAGGGCCAAAGAACTTATCGGCGAAGGTCAGCTGAGTCTGAAGGAGGTCTGCTATCTGGTGGGGTACAGGGATCCGAATTATTTCAGCCGTGTGTTCAAAAAGGTAACAGGCGTCACGCCGTCGGAATACCGAACGGGGCTTTAAGGAAGAATAGTCCATGCCGGGAGGCAAGGACTATTTTGTTATTTTCGGACAAGATTGTGCTAGTCGCAGACGCGTATGGGAGGGGAACTCCAAGCGGATTGGTTTAATGCTGGTAAACCACAAATAAGTGCAGGGAAAGGGTCACCAGCCGACTTCTAGCCCATGCTATAATGAGTCTCGCTTCACACCAAATGTAAGATTATAGACTCGCATGAACATGCTGCAGACGTCAGAAAGGAACATCACGGTGAGTACACATATAAACAATCCAAGCGGCCAAGTTAGCATGAAATTCGTTACGCTCGTATCGATCGTTGCTGCTTTAGGCGGACTTCTATTCGGTTTCGATACAGCAGTTGTCTCCGGTGCGGTTGGTTTCATGAAGGAGCGCTTCTCTTTAAGTGAAGTGGAGGTGGGCTGGGCCGTTTCCAGCTTAATTATCGGCTGTATCGTGGGTGCTGCGGCATCCGGCGTACTGAGTGATCGTTTTGGTCGGAAAAAAGTCCTTATCGCCGCCGCGCTGCTCTTCGTAATTGGATCTATTGGATCAGCGATTCCTGATACCTTCTCAGGCTACATCATTGCCCGTATCATCGGCGGACTCGGTATCGGGATTACGTCGACCTTATGCCCGCTTTATAACGCGGAAATCGCGCCTGCGAAATATCGCGGTCGTCTCGTGGCGCTGAACCAATTTGCTACAGTAACAGGGATTTTCCTTGTTTATTTCATCAATACCAGCATTGCGAATCATGCTGATGAGGCATGGAACATTGCTTCTGGCTGGCGCTGGATGTTCGGGTTCGGTGCTGTTCCTGGCCTTATTTTCCTAGTTCTGTTGTTCTTCGTACCCGAAAGCCCAAGATGGCTGATCAAACAGGGCAGAGCCGCTGAATCCTTACCGATCCTGCTTCGTATTCATGGCGAAGAATTGGCCAAGAAAGAAGTGCTGGAGATTAAGGAATCTTTTAAACAAGAGGACGGTTCGATCCGTCAACTGTTCAGCCCAGCGCTGCGACTAGCTTTAATCGTTGGGGTGGGCTTGGCTATTCTCCAGCAGGTTACAGGAATTAATGCGGTCATGTACTATGCGCCTGAAATTTTCAAACAAACAGGCACAGGCACCAATGCCGCGCTGACGCAGACGATTCTAGTTGGTCTGATTAACTTCCTCTTCACGATTCTTGCGATATGGCTGATCGATAAAGTAGGTCGCAAGGTGCTGCTGTTGGTCGGATCCGCTTCGATGACCATCTGTTTAGCTGTAATTGGCATTGCATTCCATACAGGTCACACATCGGGGAATCTCGTACTCGTCTTTATCCTGCTTTACGTAGCCTCCTTTGCGGTATCTTTAGGACCCGTCGTTTGGGTGGTGATGTCCGAAATATTCCCGAATCGTATTCGCGGCAAAGCGACCGCTATCGCTTCTATGGCCTTATGGATCGCGGATTATGTGGTGTCACAGACCTTCCCGCCGATGCTTAGCTCTGCTGGTCCCGCGATGACCTTCTGGATTTTCGGCATTCTATCCCTCGTGACGTTCGTCTTCACCATGCGTGTTGTGCCTGAAACCAAGGGCAGATCACTTGAAGAAATTGAGTCTCTATGGTCCGCGAAAAAAGTATAAATGTAAGAACAGAAAGGCCGGGGCCCTAACCCTGGCTTTTTTGCTCTGTTTGGACTAGAGGGACATTTGCCGCGTCCTTGTATTTCTTGATTGAACAAGCAGCAACAGGTAAGATGAAACTAGTGTCAATGTTTGTGTTTTATCATAGGAAAAGACCGAGGAGGACGTCCATGTTAGCTGACTTTCAACCCGCGCAAGATGGCTACGCAGCTCGATTCGAACGTCATTGGCAACATACGGTAGAAGAGGTATGGTCGTGGTTAACAGAGAATGATAAGCTGGTACAATGGTTTCCTGAGCTTGAAGTGGAGGAACTCCGAGAAGGCGGCATCATAAAGTTTAACATGCCAGATGGCAAGGTTATTCCGATGGACATTCTCGAGCTTTCGACGCATGAAGTCCTAGCGTTCACATGGGCAGAGGATCGGGTCCGTTTTGAGTTAGCGGCTGAGCCCGATGGCGGATGCAGACTCCTGTTCACGGAACAGTTACAGCGAATCACCGCGCATACGCCAAGGGATTTGGCAGGGTGGCATGTATGTCTCGATGTGATTGAAGCTTTGATGGATGGAAGAACGATAGCCTCGCGTAAAGAGTTGTGGAGTGAGTGGTATGAGAAGTACAAGCAGCTAACAGGAGATTACCTGTCGAAACAGGAGTAACGTTGCTCAATCTACATAGAGAAGTCGGAGGCGATGAAATGAAAGCGTTATTTATAGGCGGAACAGGCACGATCAGCTCGGCAATTACCCGGCAGTTACTAGCCGCTGGCTGCGAACTGTATCTCTTAAATCGTGGCACACGCAATACGGATTTACCCGAGGGTGCACGCATCCTTCAAGCGGATATTAACGATGAAGCCTATGTGGCCAAGCTGATCGAAGATTTATCCTTCGATGTTGTTGCGGATTTCATCGCGTTCGAGCCGTCCCAGTTGGAGCGGGATTATCGCCTTTTTCAGGGTAAAACGAAACAATTTATCTTCATTAGCTCTGCTTCCGCGTATCAAACGCCGTTGTCTGATTACCGGATCACAGAAGGAACGCCATTATCCAACCCACTATGGGCATATTCCAGAAATAAGATCGCGTGCGAAGAGTACTTGATCAAACAATATAGGGAGCAAGGCTTCCCGATCACAATTATTCGGCCGAGCCATACGTATGATGAGCGATCGATCCCGCTCGGCGTGCACGGCAGTAAAGGAAGCTGGCAAGTAGCGAAGCGCATGCTGGAGAACAAGCCGGTGATCATACATGGCGATGGTACGTCCCTGTGGACGATGACGCATAACAGCGATTTCGCCAAAGGGTTCATCGGGCTCATGGGCAATCTCCATGCGATCGGGGAGTCCGTTCACATCACCTCGGACGAGACGCTGACGTGGAATCAGATTTACGGCGCGATCGCGGATGCGCTTGGCGTGAAGCTGCATGCGGTGCATGTGGCGTCCGAGTTCTTGGACGCAGTGAGCACGCAGGACTACCGTGGCGGTTTGCTCGGGGATAAGGCGAATTCCGTTGTGTTTGACAACGCGAAGCTGAAGCGGCTTGTTCCGGAGTTCGTGGCAACAACGCGCTTTGACCAAGGGATGAAGCGTGCCGTCGCTAACATTTTGGCTAACCCTGAGCTTCAGCGGGAAGATCCAGAGTTTGATGTGTGGTGCGATAAAGTCATCGGAGCGCTAGAATCCGCAAAGAAAGCGATCCTCGCATCCGGTGAATAGATACTTTAGTAAGCATTCGAGTAAACACAAGAAGACACCCTCAAGCCGAGGGTGTTTTTTCTTTAGTAACGAGTTAAATCCGAATATCCAACGTTCCGTTAGGATTATCGTTCCCTTTACTACTCTTAGCGCTGTTCAAATTGCTAGCATTGTTTGGGTTCCTAGGGCTTGAATCAGGCTGACCTTGGCTGCCGCTGCTACTGGCTTTGGAGCTCGCTTGCGCGATTTGCTGATCAATCTGCTGGATCTGCTGCTGAATGAGCTGCACAGCCCGATCTTTGGTTTTTTGATCGTCTTTGCTTTGTTGCTCTTTCGTTAACTCCGTTTGCAGCTTGGCTTTTTGCTTCTCAAGAGCAGCTGTTTCGGTCGAGCTGGAGGAGTATGAATAGGTGCTGCTGCTGGATGTGGATGAAATACCGGATATCGACATGATCGTGCCTCCTCTCAAGCTTCGAATTGATAAATGTTAGAAAGCTCACTGGCGATTATGACATGCCAAATTGAAGGGAAACTGAGGGAGCACTGAGAATTAGCTTAAAATGGTAATTCCTGAAGGCCGAAGCAAGGTGCAACTTGCACACCATTTTGCTGATGAAATCCGTATAATGGGAATATCAGGAACACGCAAATGGGAGTGTGCAGCGAATGACGAATTTTATTAGAATCGGGCTCTTTTCCAGAATCGCACAGGTAACCATTCGCACCCTTCGTCATTATGATGAGCGCGGCTTACTGAAGCCGGCTTATATCGACACCACGACAAGCTATCGCTACTACACGTATGACCAGCTCACTCGTATTCATCATATTGTGGTGTTGAAGGAGACGGGATTTTCGCTGGACGAGATCGCGACCATGATCGATCAAACACTCACGGTGGATGAAATGAATCACATGATGCACAAGAAGAAAGCGGAGCTGGCCAATCAAATGGATGAGGCTGCGCAGCAAATGGCGCGTATCGAGTCCAGATTGCATCAGCTGGAACGGCTTGGCGAGAAGCCAGTCTATGAGGTGGGGATCAAGCAGGTGCCGGCACTCTACGTAGCTGGACTTCGCCGTATTGTTCCACGGCTGCAGGATATGCCTGTCTATCGCTGCCGTATGTTCGATGAACTCGAAGCGGAGCTAGGAGGCAGTGACATAGCCAGCAGTCTACAGCAGGAGTACGTTTTGTATCATATGACGGAGTTCATTGAGGAAAATTTCGACATCGAGGCAGCTTTCAGCTTCCATGCTGCAGCCAATCTACGCCCCAATGGACCTGTCACTGTCTATGAAATCCCAGCAGAGCCGATGGTGGCCAGCCTTGTCTACAAGGGCCCTTTCATGGGCGTGGGGGAGGGCATTTTGGCGCTTTTCACATGGCTTGGGGTGAATGGCTATTCACAAATTGGTCCAGTTCGCGAACTGCATTTGTTCGGCAGAGAAAATCATCTTCATGATTACAACAATGTGGTCGTGGAACTGCAAGTCCCCATATCCAAATAGGCCGCCGCTTATTTTCGAAATGTCTCTTGACTCTCTCACTACGGTAGACAATATCGTTAAGGTATCGAAGACGAGGGGGCATGAAGAATGAGTAAACAGGTGCATGTGATTTTTGGAACGGGGCCATTAGGAATGGCGGTTATGCGGGAATTGAAGCGGCGCGGGGTGGAGCGGATTCGCATGGTGAATCGCAGCGGCAGGCTGTCCGAAGAGGCAGCGGTAGAAGTAGCGAGAGGGGACGCCTCGCAGCTTGATGAAGCGATAGCGTTGTGCCAAGATGCCTCGGTGGTCTACCATTGTGCCCATCCAGGCTATACGAACTGGCCGACCCAATTCCCAGCACTAACGCAGGGGATTATGGAGGGCGCTGCTGCTGCGGGTGCGAAGCTGGTCTACGGCGATAACCTGTACATGTACGGCCAAGTGGATCAGCCATTAACCGAGAACTTGCCTCACCGTGCGACGGGTAAAAAGGGACTCACACGCGCCCAGATGGCGGAAGCCTTGCTGCATGCGCACCAATCCGGGAAGGTCCGCGTGGCGATCGGCCGTGCCTCGGACTTCTACGGCCCAGGCGTGAAGGAGTCCTCCTTGGGCGAGCGTGTCTTTGGCTTCGCCTTGCAGGGCAAGCCGGTAGATCTATTAGGCAGCTTGGACGTCCCGCATACCTACACGTACATTGATGACTTCGCCAAAGGGCTCGTGACCCTCGGTCAAGAGGACCGCGCTTTAGGCGAAGCTTGGCACATACCGAGCGCGAAGACGCTCACCACGCGCGAAATGCTAGGGTTGATTTTCGACGAGCTGGGCTCCGCGAGCAAAATCCGCACCACCTCCCGTGGGATGGTAACGATGATCGGTCTTTTTCATCCGATGCTGAGGGAGCTCAAAGAGATGCTCTACGAGTTCGAGCATCCTTTCGTCCTCGATCATAGTAAGTTTGTCGCTGTTTTTGGACCACAAACGACGACCCCACATGAAGAAGCGATTAGGCATACGGTGCGATGGTATAAGAACGAGATGCAGGCCCAAGCTCAACGGAATCGGTAGATGCTAGGTCGAGCACGCCACATTCAGGGGCTGAACGCTGTCAAGCTATCATAGAAGTAAGTGGCCGGGGGCACGTGCAGGGCCAGTCGCAAGGCAGCGGGCGCGAGATGCGGAACGTGGTTCCCTTATTTAGCTGCATTTGAGCATTTCCCGAAATTTACGGAACGTCAGGACGCTATTTGTATGCTTTTGAAGGTTTTTAGGCTGATTTCGGACTCATAGTGGAACCACGTTCCGTATCCATCCGACATCACAGCTTTCGAGGGCATTAGTGGAATGACGTTCCGTTTCTTCGCATGTTGTTATCGCGGCACGCATCCTAAGAGGAAAGCGCAACCATTTATTTTCAAAACACCGATTTACAAGTGGCGAAATCAATGATACTATGTACCTAAGTTCAAAATACAAAAAAACATATATTCAACACACCAGCGAAGAACTGCCACCAAAAACGCCCCAAGCTTGCCTCCCACTCAGGCGGGCTTTCATTAAAAACAAATATACAATAAAATGTATATTTGAAAGTGTGGGGAAACAATGTGTTATATTGGCGAGAAGAAACGCTGAGAACACAGTGGAGTGATGCGTCGTCCACTGATAGGTTTATAAATTGACGAATGGGGAGTTGTAAGTCATGAAAAAAGCTACATTATTGTCGATTACAGCAATGGCATCACTGGTAACATTAGTTGGTTGTGGAGAGAAAGGTACAGAGAGCGGGACAGCAAGTCCAGCGGCATCCACGGCAGCATCTGCAGTACCAACGGCGGCAGCGGCCAAAGTCGATCCGTTCACGATGACCGTACGCCATATTCATATTCGGGACACGACGAAGCCATCGTTGAAGCTATTAGAAGAAGTCGTGAAAAAGACAGAGACTGACGTGCCAGGCTTGAAATTCACGTTGGATGGCGTAGAAGATACGGTTAACCGGAACGTGAAGCTGAAAGCCGAGATGGCCAATGGGACGCAACCAGCGATTTTCAACTTGTTTGGCGGCGCAGATACGGTGAATTACTCCAAAGCAGGACGTTTGCTAGCGCTGAACGACATTATGGCAGAAGCCGGCATTAAAGATTCCTTCTTCGATCTTCGTGAGTTTACCGTTGATGGTAAAATCTATGGTCTTCCTGAATCTGGTTATATCGAAGGCTTCTTCTATAACAAGAAATTATTCGAACAAGCAGGCGTGCAAGTTCCGAAAACGTGGAATGACTTGATGAGTGCCATGGAGCAGCTTAAAGCCAAAGGGATTACGCCAATCGCGATGGGTTCAGGTGGCGGAGATGGCTGGGTAGCGAACATGCTCGTGAATAGCCTTATGGTTGGTCTTGGCGGTCCAGCGTTACAAGAAGGCTTTACAACTGGCGCGACGAAGTGGACAGATCCGGCTGTCATTGAAACCTTCAAACGCATTGACGATTTGGCTAAAAAGAAATACATAGATCCAAATGTGCTTGGTAAGGCATTTGCTGAAGGGCAAGCAACCTTCTACACAGGTAAAGCTGCCATGCTATTCGATGGTAGTTGGGCAGTAAATGCGATTGTTGGCGATACATCGGTTGTGAAAGATTCCACTGGATTCTTCAGAATGCCGGATGTTGGCGGTGCTGGGGATGGCTTCATCAATGGCGGCTGGTCCAATGGTTACGGATTCTCTGCTGCTCTCAAGCCAAATGAATTAACTGCGGTTAAAGCTTTTGTGAAAAATTTCTATACATTAGAGAATCAAAAACGTACGCTAGTAGAAACGAATCAGATCCCGGCGATGAAGGGTGTTAAAGACGTTCAGGGCGCTAGTGATTTGATTAAAACGATCGGCGAACAACAAGGCTCTGCGAAAGGTGCTTACCCAGCATTCGACGCTTTCGTACAACCGAGTGTCAAAGTAGCACTTGAAACGACCGTACAAGAATTACTTGGTGGGAAAATTCAGCCAGAAGCAGCAGCGCAGCGTATGCAAAAAACGCAGGAGAGCGCCAATGCTTCGGGGAAATAAAATAGCAATAAATTTGGTGCAGGAGATGTAAGATGACAAAAATCTATCGTAATTTCACAGCCTATTTTATCTTCGTCGTCCCAGCGCTCCTGTTGTATCTGACTTTTTACCTAACGCCCTTATTTAATTCGCTGCATTATTCCTTCACGAGCTGGAATGGGATTAATGATCCTGTTTATGTGGGTTTCGACAATTTCACGAAGGCGCTGTCTGACGATAAATTTTGGGTAGCCTTCAAGAATAATATTTATTTCGTAGCTTTCTCTATCTTTATTCAAGTTCCGCTCATTATCTTCGTAGCTATTATGGTCAGCGGCGTGAAGCGGTTTCTAGGGTTCTATAAGTTAACAGTGTTTATGCCAAGTATTCTCTCTACGGCTTCTGTCGCGATTATATGGAAATTCATCTTCGCGCCAGAAGCAGGGTTACTGAATCAGGTCTTGCGTGCAGCAGGACTTGATTCATGGACCCACATCTGGCTAGGAGATCAAACACTGGCGATCTTCGCCGTGCTGGTCACCAATGGCTGGCAATGGACCGGATTTTACATTGTGCTCGTACTCGCAGCCATTTTTGCCATACCGAAGGAAATCCTTGAGGCCGGTGAAATTGATGGCGCGGTCGGCTGGAAGAAAGCGCGTCTCTTAACGATTCCGCTGATAAGGCCCGTTATCGGTGTCACGTTATTGCTATCCGTTACAGGTGCAATGAAGGCACTGGACATCGTGCTCATTATGACCAAAGGTGGTCCATTCGGCAGCACAGAGCTGATGGCGACCTACATGTACAAGCAAGCGTATAGTCTGAGCGACTTTGGATATGCGAACGCCATTGCGATTGTGATCACGTTATTTACCGCATTGATATCGTTAATCCTTCACTTCTTTAATGGTCGAACGAAGGAGGAATCTTATTAATGGAAACGAAGCCCAAACGCCGTGTGTTACCTCATATCGTGCTCCTAGCTTATGTGATCGCGATCTTATATCCGCTATGGTTCGTTATTGTCTCCTCCATGAAAAATAACACAGAGTTGTTCGATGACCCGTGGGGTCTGCCGCATCGGCTGGATTTCTCGAACTACACCAATGTACTGGCGAACTCGGCCATCTGGCGGAACTTCGCGAACAGCTTGTTCGTCGGGGTCGTTGCGACCTGCAGCACGATTCTGCTGTCAACCGCGATTGCATATGCAGTTACACGCATGAGATTTAAGATTTTGAACAAAATTGTGTATGGCTTGCTGCTCTTATCCTTACTCATTCCACCGGCCTCCTTACTCATCCCGCTGTACAAAATGATTCAGGATTTCGGGCTGTACAACACGCATCTAGCTTTGATTGTTCCGTATACGGCATTCGGTATTCCGCTGTCGGTGTTCGTCATAAGTGCCTTCTTGAAATCCGTCCCGTTAGAGTTGGAAGAGGCGGGTGTTATGGATGGACTGAGCACCTACGGTATTCTAGGGCGCATTATTATTCCGCTCACGATGCCGACATTGGTTACGGTGTTTATCCTGAATTTCATTAATAACTGGAATGAGTACATCATGGCCAGCTTATTCTTATCCTCCCAAGAGCTTCGTACGATGCCAGTGGCTGTGGTGGCTTTTGCCGATAAATTCAATATGAATTATGGCGCCTTGACGGCATCGATCGCGATCAGCGTGGTTCCGGTCATGATCATGTATGGCTTTTTCCAAAAAAGCATCATCGAAGGTGTCACTGCAGGCAGTGTGAAGGGCTAGTCCATGTAGGGCAGGCGAACCTGTGTCAAGAAAAGGAAGCGATCAGGTTCTTCTCTGCCTTAGGAACAACGGATAAAGACTTTACATCCTTCCCAAAGCTCCTGTATAATAACCAATATACAAAATTATGTATTTTAGAAGAAATACATGAATGAATTGGAGCGGGATTGGCATGAAAGATAAATTGTATCAGAAAAGCGGCGTCGTTATTATGCACTTGGCTAGAATGTTTATGACCAAGAAGAAGGGTGACCGCATTGAAACGGTATCTGAGTATGAGCACGAGTTGGGCTATGCTCGAGGCACGATTCAAAATGCACTTTCGGTATTGAAGAATGAGGGCGCTGTTACCTTAGAGAGCAGAGGACACGTGGGTACATATGTCAGAGAAATCGACTACAAGCTCGTGTGGATGTTCACAGGCATTGATTTCATTATGGGCGCGATGCCGCTGCCTTATTCCAAGCTGTATGAAGGCTTCGCGACAGGCTTGTATAAGTCCGTTGCCACGCACAGCGCGGATCTCAATATGGCCTATGTCCGAGGGGCGAGTGTGCGGATCCAAATGCTGCTGAAAGGCGCGTACGATTTCGTCGTCATTTCACGACTGGCTGCGAAGCAAGCGATTGCGGAGGGACTTGAAGTAGAGATTGCGCTCTATTTCGGCGAAAAATCGTATTTATCCGAGCACGTTATTCTGTTTGCTGACGGAACGAAGAAGCAGATTGAGGATGGCATGACAATCGGGCTGGATCCGAAGTCCATTGACCAATCTTACATTACGAAAGCTTTGTGCGAAGGCAAACAAGTGAAGCTGTTGGAAATGCCGTATAACCAAATCGTTCACAGCATTCAATCTCATAAAATCGACGCTGGCGTATGGAACTTAGATGAAATTAAGGAAAAGGAATTGCAAATTTCGTATCAAAGCATTGCCAACCATACGGCCTTTGTCGAGACCTCGGAAGCTGTTATTTTGACGGCCAAGAATAATAAAGGGATCACAAATATTTTGAAGGAAATGATTCAAACCGACATTGTACTCGATGTTCAGCGCAAGGTGGTGGCATATGACATTGACCCGAGCTATTGATATCAACAGATGGGAGACAGGAACCATGTCACTGAACGAGCGGATCGAGCTTTTATATGAAACAGGCCAGGTTGACCGCGATATCTTCGAGCAGACACCCGTGGTTTTGCGTACGGTAGAAGCCTTCTTGGGTGTGCAATTGGAAGAGGAGAATGCGGGTTCCTTCACCTCTCATTTGATGAAAGCTATGCAGCGGATGAAGACCAATCAAGCGGTGCAATCTTGTTCTGCGGCCCTGGAGCAGCAAGCGGCATCAGATTCACGTATCTACGCCTTCTCCCGTGGGATTCTCGCTCCATTTAATGCCCATGAGACGAATGTAGACGCGGAGGCGGCCTTCATTGCCTCCTATTTACTAACGCTAACCGACGGGGAGGAAGTCTAAATGATACGGATTGTGATCGCTGGTTTGCAGAAGGATCGGATTGCGAAATGCGTCGTGGCCGCGGGTGGCGATCGTGTAGAAGCGACGGTAACAACAGATATGGATGGGGCTAAAAAAGTGAAAAATGGCCAAGCCGACTATTACATTGGCGCCTGTAATTCCGGAGGAGGCGCTGCGCTTTCAATCGCCATCGGTTTGCTGGGATATGGCCGCTGCGCAACAGTTGCCAAGAGTGGCAGTAAGCCGGATGCGCAGAACATTGAGGCGCTTGTGAGCAAAGGCACGATAGCCTTCGGCATCGCCGAAGAGAGTATAGAAACGGCTGTTGCTTTTATCATGGATAGCCTACTGAAGAAGCATGCCACGTAGAGAGCGTCTACGTCATACATAAAGGAGATGGGTAAGATCGATTGGAGCCGCTTCGTTCTCATGCAGCCTTTATCCATCGCGCAAGTTATTACTGTGATGTGTTTAACCGCGTTATCGGCACTCGCAGCTCACCTCGGTAAAGCTGTATTTCATGATGGCGTGCGTCCCATTTTACCAGAAGTCCTGGAAGGGCGGATGAGCCGGCGAGAATTAGCAGGAATTGCTTATGGGCTGAGCTTCGGGTTCATTTTCTCTGTAGGCATTTCCTTTGCCTTTTCCTTCCGCATGCTGAATCCTTGGCTGCTCTTTCTGCCAACAGATATCCTGGGCATTCTGGCTGTCCGCCGGTGGATTGCGGCAGGCTTAGGGGCGATTTGGGGCGGTGTCGCCTTATTGGGACTTACGGGCATCTTGTCCGCTCTTACCGAACTGCCGGTAGATCTGCTAGGACCGCTTGGCGATATGACGGTACCGTTTATGCTTGCCATCTCGGTGTACCCGCTGGTGGCCATACTGAATCAGTTTGGTTGGAAACGCGCCTTATTCAGCGCTGTTGTTGTGCTCGTAGTGCGACAACTGCTGGTGGTGCATACGGATAGCAGCATGTTTTTGCAAGTTTCCAGTGCTACGCTGGTGGCAGTCGTGCTCTTGCTTTGCTTTGTCGTCTACAAGGCATTGGCGGAGAGGCGAGAGCTGCGGCGCACTTCGGGAGACGTTGAGGACACTGCGTCGCAGCTTGAAGCGGAGGCAGAGGAGCGGGAATTGGTTAACCAGCAAGCTAAGAAAGTGCGGCGAGGACTCCCTCTTTTTATAGCGATTGGGAGCTGTACAGCTATCGCGTGTAATTTAGGCATTTTCACAGGATCAGATGCGGCAATGCCGTTCTTACATACGGCTTGGGCCAATACCGGTGAGGCACGTAGCGAATTAATACTAAGTGCAGCCCTCATCGATGTCATACGTTTAGTAAGTTTTATCCCGCTGCTGGTGACAACGGCGTTGGCGACTGGGGTATATGGGCTGGTAGGCCTCATGGTTGTATTCCCCATCGGGTATCTATCCCCGAACCCTGTGGTAGCTGGTGTGCTGGGGGCTATCGTGATTGGCGTGGAAGCCATTCTTTTGACCCGAATTGCCACTTGGCTGCAGCGCTACCCCATCGTACGAGAAACATCGGATGCCGTTCGTTCCGCGATGAATACGATGATCGAACTCGGCCTCATGATCGGCGGTGCTTTTGCCGTAGCACAAATGGGCGTAAGCGTACCTGGCCTTGGCTTGATGATCTACATGCTGCTTTATGCTGCGAACGAAGCGCTAGGCAGACCCATTATGCGTATGGCATTTGGGCCGCTCGCCGCCATGCTGGTGGGGATTGCGTTGAACGTTCTTCACGTTACCCACTTGCTCTAGAAGGAGGAATCACCATTGAAGCTGCATACCATTAGCGGACTTGTGGACGCTGCAGACATTGGCCGTACGATGATTCACGAGCACCTTGTTTTCGATTTAACGGGCGTGCGGAATGATATGGACTCCCAATTGCGCAGCAGCGACGTTATCGAAGAAGTCCAAGACCTTCAGTCCGTAGGCTGTAATTTGATTGTCGAAGTATCGAATATCGGCATGGGTCGGGACCCTCTGGCCATGCTTGAAATATCCGAACAAACCGGAAGCATGATTGTGGCTTCGACCGGTTTCTATAAAGAAATCTTTTATCCGTCCTATGTGTTTGAGCGCAGCAGTGAGGCATTATCTGAAATTTTTATTCAGGATATCGAAGTAGGAATGGACGGAACCGCCATCAAGGCTGGCTTAATTGCCGAGATTGGCAGCAGCTTGAACGAGATCACAGCAGCGGAAGAGGTTGTCTTTCGGGCAGCGATTCTTGCACATCGAGCTACAGGAGCGCCAATAAGTACACATTGTGAAATCGGAACGATGGGCAAGGAGCAGTTGGCCTTGTTCGAGGCCTATGGCGCAGATCTTAGCCGGGTGTCTTTCGGACACCAGGATTTGAATCTCGATGTGGAAGAGCAGCGTTTACTGCTCAGAAGCGGCGCTTATATCCAATTCGATACGGTTGGCAAGAACAACTATCGTCCTGATGAAGAACGTGCCCTGAATTTAGTTCAACTACTGGAAGATGGTTATGAGGACAGCTTAATGCTTTCCTGTGATATTACACGGAAGTCGCATTTACGCCATTCGGGCGGGTACGGCTATAGGCATTTATTTGACAGCTTCCTACCTGCATTAAGGAATCACGGTGTGACAGAGGCGATATTTACGAAAATGCTCGTGACCAATCCACGCCGATTTTTGGCCTTCTAGGCAGACGAGATAGCAAGACTAAGACATAAGGTAAGGAGATCGCCATGTTCTTGGAAAAAACGGTGGAGAGAAACGCCGCACTCATTCAGTATGCGATCGAGCTGCATCAATCAGGAATCATTATGCCCGATACGTATGTCATTGATTTGGATGCCGTATCGGAGAATGCCAGTCTCATGCTTCAGGAAGCGAACCGGCATCAAATCAAGCTGTTTTTTATGACCAAACAGCTCGGTAGAAACCCCATCGTCTCGAAGGAACTGGTTCGATTGGGTTTCGAAGGAGCCGTTGCGGTCGACTTCAGGGAAGCCGAAACGCTATATGAATATGGCATACCGCTGGCGCATGTGGGTCATTTGGTGCAAACACCCTCCCGGATGATCGATCGTGTTGTGCGTATGAGGCCATCCTGGATGACTGTGTATACCGTGGAGAAGGCCAGAGAGATCGACGAGGCTTGCCGGAAATTAGGCTGCATACAGAATGTGATCCTGCGGGTCATCGATCGCAATGATGTTCTATATCCAGGGCAGTACGGCGGCATACGGCTAGAGGATCTTCCTAGCAGCATCGAGCAATTGCTTGAACTTAAACATATCAAAGTGAGTGGATTGACCTCATTTCCATGTTTTCTGTTTGATGCGAAAGCAGGGGACTTCGTTGCCACGGAGAACGTCCGTACGATGCAAGCCGCAAAACTGCTGCTGCAGGATCGCTACGGCCTCCAAATGGAACAGATGAACATGCCATCGGCCACCTGTACGCATAGTATTGAGAAAATTAAAGCTTGCGGAGGTACGCACGGGGAGCCGGGGCATGGTTTACTAGGGACAACACCTATGCACGCTGTGACCAACTTGGTTGAACGCCCCGCGATTGTGTATGTCAGCGAAATTTCACATAAGCTGGATGATAAAAGTTATGCATACGGTGGGGGGTATTACCAACGGACGCTGATCAAAGAAGCGATCGTTCCGGATGCATTCGGCAACTTACAGCGAAGCGCAGTCCATTCCCCTTCGTTAGACTCGATTGATTATCATTTTGAGCTGGAAGGCAGTCATGCGGTGGGTCAATCGGTCATCATGGCGTTCCGCACGCAAATCTTCGTGACACGCAGCGTAGTTGCAATTGTGGGGGGCTTGTCCAAGAATCGTCCACAGCTCTTAGGCCTTTATGATAGCTTAGGTAAAACGCTGAGCAAGTCGTTGAAGGGTGCCAAGTAATGGGCAGATTCGTGGTTGTTGTGTTAGATAGCTTCGGTGTCGGGGCCATGGACGATGTGGCGCTTGTTAGGCCGCAGGACGTTGGTGCGAATACATGTAAGCATATTATGCAAAAAGTTTCTGAGCTGCGCTTGCCAACGCTGTGTCAGCTTGGGTTGATGAATGCCTTGGGCGAAGAAATCGGGGAGAATCACTTTTCTTCGACTGCTGTTTATGGTGTAGCGGAGTTGATGCATATCGGCGCAGACTCGTTCTATGGTCATCAAGAGATCATGGGAACCTTGCCGCAGGAGCCGCTTCTGCAACCTTTTCGAGATGTGAAAGAGGAAGTCGCTGCTGCTTTGACTAGGGCAGGATATCGCGTTAGCTTGGTTGGCGTTGGCGAGCAGACACAGCTCGTAGCGGTGAACGATAGCGCCGTTGTCGGAGATAATCTAGAGACAGATTTGGGCCAAGTATATAATGTTTCAGGCTGTTTGGATGCCATGAGTTATGAAGAAATTGTCCAGATAGGGCGTGTTGTCCGCAGTGTTGTCAAGGTTTCGCGCGTCATTGCCTTTGGCGGTGAAGGGGTGAGCTTTGAGCAGCTGATGGAGGCGAAGAGCTCGAAGGCAGACGGTCTATATACCGGCATTGATACGCCAAAATCAGGCCTATATGAGCAAGGCTATCGTGTTACCCATCTCGGATATGGCGTGGATCCTAGTGTTCAGGTGCCCACCCTACTCGGGTTAAAAGGAATAGAAGTTTCCTTCATTGGAAAAGTTGGCGATATTGTTGATAATCGGGAAGGCCGGGCATTCCCAGGCGTGGAAACAGAAGCGTTGTTTGAAGAATGTTTAAATGAAGTGCAGCGGATCGGGCACGGTTTTATTTGCCTGAATATTCAGGAAACAGATCTAGCTGGACACGCTGAAAATGCTGAGCGGTACGCCGATCGTCTTCAAGTTTCAGATCGGTATCTAGGTAAGCTGTTGATGATGCTTCATGGGGATGATCTCTTGATAGTCACAGCTGATCATGGTAATGACCCAACGATTGGGCACAGCCATCATACGCGGGAGCGGGTACCGATTCTTATCTATAAGGAAGGCGTGCAGGGCATTAAGCTGGGGTGTCTGCCAACCCTTTCGGATATTGGCGCATCGGTGGCGGATTATTTCAGAGTCGAACGGCCTGAGAATGGTCACTCTTTCCTGACGAAGTTACTAAATTAAATGAGATTGGGGCATGTACAATCATGGAAAAACAGTTTCTTGTGATGAATCCTGCAGGTATACATGCTAGACCGGCTAATGCGATTATGGATAAAGCGGTGACGTTCTCTAGTCGAATCGTCCTTCAGAAGGATGCCAAGACAGCCAATGCGAAAAGCATGGTAAGTCTTCTGAAGCTAGGTGTCAAAATGGGGGAAACCGTCACGGTAGTGACGGAAGGCGAAGATGAGCTGGAGGCCATGGCAGCCATTGCTGAAATCCTGCAATCACATGTGGACTAAGGGCAGCAACTGTCGAAGTAAGGAGAGAGCCAGATGAATGAGTGGAAAGGGATTGCTGCTTCGACTGGCTATGCGCTAGGAAAGGCTTATGTGCTTCCGGAGATTTCATATGACCCGAGCAAAAGGCAGCTAAACGCGGATGAGGTAGAGCCGGAAATACGCAGATTTAATGAGATGGTCTCTTTGGCTGCAGGTGATATCCGCAAGCTCCAGGAAAGTGCGGCTGCAGAGAACCGAGACGTTCAAGCGGCCATTTTTGCTACGCATCTTTCACTGCTGCGAGATCCTGAATATATCGGTGAAGTTACACAGCGTATGCAAGAGGAAGCCATTAATGCAGAAGCAGCATTGAGTGAAGTGACCGCGGAGTTAATGGATGTGTTCGCTGCGATGGACAACGATTATTTGAAGGAACGTTGTTCCGACTTACGCGATGTCAGTGCGAGAATTGGTGCGTATTTGAGCGGAAATGGCATGGCGGTACCGATGGAATTCCCAGAACCGGTCATCATGATCGGTATGGACTTGGCTCCATCGCTCACCGCGAAGTTACAACCCAGCCAGGTTGCAGGGTTCGCGGTTGATATCGGTGGAAAAACCTCGCACTCCGCGATTATTGCCCGTTCGCTTGGCATTCCCGCTGTGGTAGGCGTGGTGGGAATCTCCAGTTGTGTACAGACGGGAGACTTTCTCATTGTCGACGGACATCAAGGCATTATTCTTGTGAACCCGCCGGATGAGGTGCAGGATACGTATCGGGTCCTACAGCTGGCGGAGACCGTGCGGTTAGCGCAGTATGATCGTTTTAGGGAGCTTTCAACGGTAACCGCGGATGGTCATCGTGTGCAGCTCGCGATCAATATTGCGAATCCACAGGATGCGCTTGCAGTGAGTAAGGTTGGAGCAGAAGGCATTGGCCTGTACCGAACAGAGTTTCTGTTCATGGATAGGGATCGGATGCCGAGCGAAGATGAGCAGTACGCCGCTTATAAAGCGGCTGTTCTAGCCTCAGGCGCTGAGCATCCAGTGATCATTCGCACGCTTGATGTGGGTGGCGACAAAGAAATTGCCTACCTGCAGCAGGCGAAAGAGTCCAATCCTTTCCTAGGCTACCGAGCCATTCGGTTATGCTTGGGGGAAGAGAACAAGGCGATGTTTCTTACGCAATTGCGTGCTATTCTTCGGGCTAGTCAACACGGCAACGTCAAGCTCATGTACCCGATGATCACAACGCTGCAAGAGCTTCGCGCGGCCAATCGCTTGCTGGCGGAAGCAAAGGCGGAATTGCGTGCGCAAGGTGAGAGCTACAACGATCAGATGGAGGTCGGCATCATGATCGAAGTGCCCGCCGCTGCGCTCATCGCGGATCAGCTTGCCAAAGAAGTCGATTTTTTCAGCATCGGCACCAATGATCTTGTGCAGTATACGATGGCGGCGGATCGCATGAACGAGCAGGTGGCGTACCTCACACAGCCGCTGCATCCGGCTGTGCTGCGATTGATCGATCTCGTCATACGTGCTGCACACGGACAGGGGAAATGGGTCGGTATGTGCGGTGAGATGGCGGGTCACCCTGATGCGATACCAGTTCTGCTCGGCTTGGGGCTGGATGAATTCAGCATGAGCCCTGCAGCAGTGCTGCCAGCTAGAGAGCTGATAGCTGGTTTGAAGCGCGAAGCGATGGCGAAGCTTGCGCAGGAGGTCTTGCAGCTGGAATCGGCGGAGGACATTGAGAACTATGTGCGTGCGGCCTTGCATGCAAGATGATAAAGAGCGTATTCGCAGTCGTGCTAAGCCCTGTGGGCTGAGCGTGCTGGGAGTACGCTTTTTGGTGTGGGCGCGGATGGTGTATATCGGCGGATTAGCGGCATCCAAGCGTTGTACATTAGTGAAAAGGCTGTGCATGCAGCGAGTAGAAGCGGACACAGCGCCCGCAAACATGCATGATTCAGTTTGATATATCCGAACTACGCTACAACGTGCAGAAGTCGCACGAAGGTAGGCTTAATTAGTCTGTAGTGATATTTCTCAAGTTTACAGACATTCATATTGGATCTTCTGCGTAAATAAAGGTCACCACGCATACCTCCGCACTCTCCACCGCCAAGCCATCTGCCAGGGGACGCCTTGCTCACGTAAAGCAAAAATGTATCCCAAAAGCCAACAGAATTGCGATCGGGGAAAAATTGATTAGCCCCTTGTTTCTGACTATTTTAAAACAAAAAAACAAAGCTATCTTTTAGGTCTTGGTAGACTTAGAGACAGCCTTGTTTGAGCGAGTATTTGCCGAATAGGGAAGCCTAGTGTGCTTATTGCTTCAGAAATCGTGATTCTTCATACGATAAGCCCACGGCGAGTGCGTATTGGTCACATCAGGTGCCATTTTGAGCGCATATTTGCCTGATAAGCAGTCCTAGCGTGGCTATTGCTTCAGATCTCACCATTATTCGTACGATAAGACCACTGCGGGTGCTTATTTGTCAAAAGAAGATAGCCACTCCAGAAGCAGTAAATTTTACTCACGGGTGCCTCTCCTTCCAATCAATAGCCGTCCGTCCGCTGTCCGGCGTTCTCGGCCAGCTCAGCTCCCGCCTTCGCGTTGTCAGACCCGAGGTGCTCCATCGCAACCTTCGCTTGCGCGAGCCCCTCCGCTACACGCCGTCCGTAATCCGGATCGGCGTTCGTGAAATACGTGATCATGTTGGCCTGTATCACAGGCTTACAGATCTTCAACGCATCGACCAAATTCGCGATCAACTCCTCGCGCTCCCAATCCTCGAACTTGCGGTACGTATCGCCCGCCTGCCCAAAATCATTCGTACGGCTAATTTTCTCGCGAACGAGCCGGTCATTGTACATCGGCTGATGCTCGCGGCCCGAAGGTGCCGCCTCTTGCAAGCCGCCGAGCGAGGAGGGCTCGTAGTTCACATGCGGGTTCTGCCCCGCAGCTTTATCCACAATCAGCGTCATCTGCCCATCTCGCTGATTCGTCGCGACAGGCGATTTCGGCGCATTAATCGGCAGCTGCAAATAATTCGTTCCCACGCGATACCGCTGGGTATCCGAGTAGGAGAAGGTCCGTCCTTGCAGCAGCTTATCGTCCGAGAAGTCGAGGCCATCGACGAGAACGCCGGTCCCGAAAGCAGCCTGCTCCACTTCCGCAAAATAGTTCTCCGGATTGCGGTCCAGCACCATTTTGCCTACTTTACGAAATGGAAATTTCTCATGATCCCACAGCTTCGTCGGATCCAGCGGATCGAAATCGAGCTCAGGGTGCTCATCGTCGCTTAGAATCTGCACGCACAGCTCCCACTCCGGGTAATCCTCACGTGCGATCGCTTCGTACAGATCCTGCGTGGCATGGCTGATGTTTTTGCCTTGAATCGCCTCGGCTTCGGACTGTGTCAGGTTCTTCATGCCTTGCTTCAGCGGCTCCCAGTGGTATTTGACCAGCACCGCGTCGCCTTTCTGATTGACCCATTTGTACGTGTTAACGCCAGATCCCTGCATCTGCCGATAATTGGCGGGAATGCCCCAAGGTGAGAAGAGGAAGGTAATCATATGCGTCGCTTCCGGTGAATTGGAGACGAAATCGAACATTTTCTCGGGGTTCTGCAGGTTTGTGACCGGATCTGGCTTGAACGCGTGCACCATATCAGGGAATTTCAAGGGATCACGGATGAAAAAGATTTTTAAATTATTGCCGACCAAATCCCAGTTCCCATCTTCGGTATAAAATTTCGTGGCAAAGCCGCGCGGATCGCGCAGCGTTTCTGGCGAATACGTGCCGTGTATGACCGTCGAAAAACGCACAAAAACAGGCGTACGCTTCCCTTTCTCCTGAAAAAGCTTAGCCCGCGTATACGTAGAGACCGGCTCGTCGCCGACCGTACCATACGCCTCGAAATACCCGTGAGCCCCAGCCCCGCGCGCATGCACGACACGCTCTGGAATACGCTCCCGATCAAAATGGGAAATCTTCTCGATATAATGGTAATTTTCGAGCGTCGAAGGACCTCGATTACCAATCGTGCGGATGTTTTGATTATCTGAAATCGGATGGCCCTGACGGTTGGTTAAGGTCATTTTGCTTGTGTCAGTTGTTGTAGTTGGATCGATTTTATCATGGCTCATATTCCTGTTACATCCTCCTAAACGTAGTTAGAAGTAACTTTTACCAAGAAGAGGGAAATTATTCCTTACCAAAAAGCCCTCAACCTCTTTCCTGAGAAAGAAGGCGAGGACTTATAAGATCTTGCAAGATTTTCAACACGATACGACGCTTAAAAATCAAAATTGTCCGGATCCGGTCCGACACGCAGATTCTCGTTCATCCCTTGGATCGCCGTCATGTCGTCGTTCGTTAGTTCAAAATCGAAGATCGAGCCATTTTCGAGGATGCGATGCTCCTTCGTTGATTTCGGAATTGTCACGATGCCACGTTGAAAATCCCAACGCAAGATGACTTGGGCAATCGATTTCCCATGATGCTCGGCTATACCTTTCAATATCGGGTTGTCCAAAAGCTGCCCCTGCATCAGCGGTGACCAAGCTTCTAACTGTATGCCATTCGCCAAACAGAATTGGTGCAAGTCCGTTTGAGCGAGAAGGGGATGAAGCTCCACTTGATTGACCATTGGTTTAATTTTCCCGCTGCCCATCACATCCTCCAGATGATGAATCTGGAAATTGCTGACGCCAATCGCTTTGACACGACCCTCTTGATAGAGTGTCTCAAGCGCTCGCCAAGCATCCACATATTTGCCTTGAACCGGCCAATGGATGAGGTACAGATCCAGATAATCCAAGCCCAGCTTCGCTAAGCTGGCTTCATAGGCTGCAAGTGTAGCTTCATAGCCGAGATCGGCATTCCACACTTTAGAAGTCACGAAAAGCTCCTCACGGGAGATGCCGTACGCCGCCATCCCCTCGCGAATGCCTTGCCCGACGCTTGCTTCATTGCCATAGATCGCCGCGGTATCGATACTGCGGTAGCCAAGCTTCATCGCGGATTTGACAGCTTGCACGACCTCTGGGCCATCCTCCACTTTAAAGACGCCAAGGCCGAGATAAGGCATGGTTACGCCATTGTTCAGCGTGATTGTAGTGCTCAGGTTGCTTGCATTTGTTTCTTCCGGGCTATTGTTGTTTGTATGGTTTACATGATTGGTCATTGTGGTATTCCTCCTAAAATGGTTGAGTGTGATTGTTCTAGTTGATCTGATTTTTCAAGCCTTCGGCTCCAAGCGGTGAGAATAACGGCTCCGAAAACCATTAATCCGCCTACCCATGTGGTATGAATCAGTCCGATGGAGTCCGTAATGATACCACCAAGGAAAGCTCCACCTGCAATACCTGCATTAAAAGCGGCAATATTAAAGGCGGACGCCACATCTTTGGCCTCAGGTGCAAATCGCTCAGCGAGCTGTACGACATAAACTTGAAGTCCAGGTACGTTCATGAAAGCAAGCAGGCCCATTGCAACAATCGTGAGTAACCCTGCGGCTTTGAACGGCGCTGTAAACATAAAGAGAAATAGCACGAGGGATTGTAAAAGAAACATAATGAGCAATGCTTTGCTTACATTGCGGTTTGCCGCGCGTCCTCCGATTAAATTCCCGATCGCAATAGCAACCCCATACAACAGCAAAATTAACGCTACTGTGTGCTCTTGAAAACCTGTAATCTCATGTAACAAGGGAGATAAATACGTGAACACCACGAACGTGCCGCCATAGCCTAAGGCTGTAATCGAGAACGCAAGCAGCAGTCGCCCGTTCGTGACTAGCTTCAGCTGTGTACCAAGCTTCGTGCGGGTGCCTTTGCGCAAATTCCCGGACACCAATACCAGGTTCGCGATGAGCGCCACTACGCCAACCGCAACAATGGCGAAGAACGCGGCCCGCCAGCCTAGCTGCTGGCCGAGGTAGGTGCCGATCGGCACACCGGTCACGGTGGCGACGGTAAGGCCCGAGAACATCAGCGCAATGGCGCTGGCTCTGCGGTTCTCGGGGACGAGATCGGCGGCGATGGTGGAGCCGATCGACATGAAGACACCGTGCGCCAGCGAAGAGATGACGCGGGCGATGAGTAACATCACAATGCCGCTTGCCGTGGCAGCTAGTAGATTACCTGCGATAAACACCAGCATGATCCAAAGCAGCAGCGTTTTGCGTGAGACGGTGGAGGTTAGGGATGTTAAGATGGGCGCTCCAAAAGTAACGCCAAGGGCATATAAAGTGACAGTTAGTCCTGCACCTGTGATCGATATATGAAGGTCTTCAGCAATGAGCGGAAGTAATCCGACACTGATAAACTCGGTTGTGCCTATGGCGAAGGCGCTAACCGCGAGGGCAAGCAGCGCCAGTGTATTGCGATGGTTAGTGTGGTTCATTGCATTCCCTCCAAACTTGAATGTCCCGGCCGGTAAGTGCTATTATCAGACATTATAGTCTGATTGACCAGTACGTACTTTCAAGTACGGTAGGTACTTTCTAGTGCCTATGAACGGAACGGAGGGGAACAGCCGCATGGCTCATAAAATGTACAACATTTCCGTAGAAGCCACGCTAGAAGTTATCGGCGGCAAATGGAAATGCGTGATTCTTTGCCATTTGACCCATGGTAAACGGAGAACCAGTGATCTCAAACGTCTCATGCCTAGAATCACGCAGAAAATGCTGACACAGCAGCTTAGAGAGCTCGAGGACGATGGGATCGTGAAGCGGATCGTGTACAATCAAGTACCGCCTAAAGTGGAGTATGAGCTCAGCGAATACGGTGCAAGCTTAACACCCATTCTGGATTCGCTCTGTAATTGGGGAGAAAGGCATATTATTAAAGAATACGGAGATAAATTCATCGTTCTTGAAGAAAATGAGCTGAATCGACGAGACGAAGAGGTACTAGTACCCGACCTTATGGAGAGAGAGGTTGAAATGACATGAACACAACGGTCAATCAGAGGGGCGATTCCCAAGTAGCCATTGTGGAGAGCACGGATATTCTGATCAGCAACGTCCAAGATGCGCTGGATTTAATGGCATCTATCCAATATTTGACGGGATGCGACAAGTTTATCATTCAACAGTGGAATGTGACGGAGGATTTCTTCGAGCTCAAAACGAAACTTGCTGGCGATGTTCTCCAGAAATATACGAACTATCAAGTGAAATTGGCGATTATTGGCGAATTTGACCACTACAATAGCAAAAGCCTCCGCGATTTCATCTACGAATGCAATCATGGAAATCAATTCTTCTTCGTCCAAGATGAGCAGGCAGCTCTGGATGCTCTTCATGGCGTGAAATAGGAAATTGTCGAAATCAATAGATCATAGAAATGGAGCGAATTTAAATGAGTCAAATCGAACTAAAAGGTGCAGATATAGGGAATCCAACGATAGAGGGAAGTACGAAGCGTTTGGCGGATGGTTATGAAGTACAAGCAGGCGGTGCCGATGTATGGGGTTTATCGGATGAGTTTCATTTCTCCCATCAGGCTTGCGAAGGAGATTTTAATATCCAAGTTCGGCTGGAGGCTTTGGAAGGGGCGCACTTGTACACGAAAGCAGGTCTCATGGCCCGTGAATCCCTAGCAGCAGATAGCGCACATGCTTATTTGGTCGTGTTTCCTGACAATAGTCCGCGGAACAAGAACAATGGCGGGTATGAATTTCAATATAGAGAAGTGAGCCAAGGTGATAGTGCTGCCATTTACCCGGAAGATTACACGACGGAACCGCCGACATTCCCTGTCGATTACCCGAATACGTGGCTGCGACTGCAACGCGTCAACAATGAGTTCCATTCATGGTATAGCGCGGACGGCACAGACTGGCAGCTATTCTCTTCGAAAGTGCTAGAGCTAAACAACTCGTTACTGGTAGGACTTGCTGTCACTTCACATAATGAGGATAAGTCTGCAACAGCCGTGTTTAAAAATATTTCCATTGGCTAGTTTGAGCGGCCAATATCTGTGAAACCAGCACTCTTAGGAGTTGCTGGTTTTTTATTTGGATCGTGCTAGACACCGGCAGCATCTACCGCTTCCCTTTTCCCGAACTGGCCGGGCCTTACTTTCTTCACTTCAAACATGCTGACATTCGTGGAGATGACGTACTCAGGCGGCTCCTGCCCTCTGCTGTTGCGGTGACCGGCGAGATGCTCGGGGCTTTTCTCCCAGTTTTTCCACGCTTGCTCGGACTCCCAACGGATAAGAACGACGACCTCCTCGGTCTCTTTACTCTTTTTGTTGACCATAACGGTCACATCGATGAGCCCTTCCATCCCGTCCAATGGGCCCTCTTTGCTAAAACGTTCCACGACTTTCTCGCTGTTGCCGGGTTGCACTATAATCGTTCTTTGTTGAATGAGCATGCAGTCGTTCTCCTTTTTATACCAATTTGTCTCAAGAATTGTATATGAGAATCATTATCATTCAAAGGAGGGGCTCTGTCAATCAAAGGTTTATCGTGTATAGACACCTGTCATGCTTATTTTGCTGCGATACCGTCCAGCAACGCCTGCAGTGAAAGCTCCTCCAGCGACTGCAGCCGATGCGGCTCGCCGTCGAAGGCGAGGAACGTGGTGACCGGGTTAGGCACCACGATGTAGTGCATGCCTGCCGCTGCCGCGGCACGAGCGCCGTTCGGCGAGTCCTCGATCGCGATGGCCTCATTCGGCTGCACGCCTAGATCCTGCAGCGCGAGCTCGTACAGCGCTGGGTGAGGCTTCACCAGCTCCACATCCTCGGCGGTGCGGATCGTTTCGAAATAGTCGCCAATCCCTAGCTGCGCCAGGTACTTATCGATCCAGGACCGCTTGGAGCTGGATGCCAAGCCGATACGCAGGCCTAATTGCTTAGCGCCTGCTAAATAATCAAGGATCCCCGGACGAATCCCTTCCTCGGCCATCATTCTTGTATGCCTGCTATGTACGTCCTTGTGAAGCATCTCACGATCCATAGGTACTTTCTGATCTGTAATCAGATAGTCATAGGGATCGAATACGTGAAGTGACGTACCTATACATTGGCCGTACGTTTCCAGGGTCAACTCAATGTCATGCTCGCGTGCAATCTCGCGAAAGGCCTCATACCAAGCCGTTTCCGTATCTAGAATGGTACCATCGAAATCAAAGATCAGTGCTTTTATAACAGACATAGGTAGTAAGCCTCCTTAGTGTTCGGAACATTCGTTATTCGCGATGCTTAACTTTCTCAATCATTTTCTCCATATGAATGCTGGCATTCTCAAGCTTTTCGATCATCACAGGGGCTTTGTCGAAATCTGCAAATTTCTGGTGACCACTATAAATTCTAAATAAAAAAAGGGAAGGGTTTCTAAAAACTTTGTCGAAAGTAAGTAGTAGACTAGCCTGATTTTACATAAGTTTTCCTGACTGCTGTGCTGTACAATTCTGGAGGTGTGTTGTTAACTATGTCACAAGCTAAACCACAAGGCAAGCGAGCATCCGTTGGCTTTTTTCGTACGATTTCTTTCAAAATCTCAGCCTGGACGGCCACCTGCTATATTGTCCTTTGTGTGCTGCTAACCTTCATTTCCTATCAACAGCATCGGCAACAAATGGCAGACAATTTGAGTGCGCTCGAAGGTATTTTCCATGCGCCGCTCATGCAGAAAATAGATAGCATCGAGAAATCGAAGATTGAGTTAAAGAAAAATAATGAAGCTTATAAATATGAGCCTGCAGTAATGAGCGTACAGGATGATATGGACCGTGTTTCCCAGGGTGACCTAGTGGAAAATGCGTACTTATTCTACCCCGATTGGATCACTTCGGAGGGAGAGCCGGCGCTTTTGAATCTGTTATCAAATTCAGATCTCTATGTGGATGAGAAGCCAGCAGAGCCTTATGTACCAGTGAAAGAGCTGCGGGATGCACTGCAAAAAGCCGAGAAGACGGGATTCGGCATCACAGGCACGTACAAGGACTCCTTAGGCACATGGATAAGTGCAGTAAGTGCCATTAGAGATACGAACGGCAAATTAGTTGCTTTTGCTGGACTCGATTTTAATTACAGCGTTATTCAAGCGCAAATGGATGCATACACCATGCAATCGATATGGGTAGGATTGATAGCCATTATAATCGGATCGATCTTGATCCGAGTTGTTGTTAGGTTTTATATGAGTCCGATTAACCCGCTCGTTAAGCTGGCAGAAGCGGCAGCAGCAGGGGATTTATCACAGGCTGCCCTGATCAAAAGCAATAGCCGGGATGAATTAGGCGTGCTCGGCAATCATTTGAAGGATATGGTCGGCAATTTGCGGGGACTCATCGTTCAGATCGCGCAAGCCGCACAGCAGGTCTCTACGGCTTCAGGGACCCTCCTAGAGGGTGCTCAGCAGACGAGTGTATCGACAACGTCGGTTTCAGGCATGATGGGGCAGCTCGCTTCGCACTCGACGCAACAGCGCCAAGGTACGGAGGAAAGCAGCCATGCGATGAATGAAATGGCGGTGGGCATCCAGCGAGTAGCGGAATCGGCGGGGCACGCGACGGACATTTCGAGCAATGCTCATGCGCATACGAACGAAGGGAATGCGCGTATGGGGCAAAGCATGAAGCAAATTACGGAAGCACTTCGTTCCGTGCAGGATGCTGTACAAGCGATTCAGAGTTTGAAAACGATGTCCGAAGAAATCGGCGAGATCACGATTCTGATCTCCAGTGTGACCAAACAGACGAACCTGCTGGCACTGAATGCGTCCATCGAGGCAGCGAGAGCAGGCGAGCACGGCAAAGGCTTCGTAGTGGTCTCCACGGAAATTCGCAAGCTTGCGGATCAATCACGTCAGGCAACAGAGCGTATTGTCGAGCTTGTTGAACGGGTTCAGCAGGAGACAGGAGCGGCTGTTGTTGCGATGGATCGCGGGCTTGGCGAGGTGGAAGCGATGCAAACGATCGTCGAGCAGACGGACGGCACCTTCAAGCAATTGTCCAACACTGTGCAAGAGGTTGTTGATCAGATGAGCGAAGTTTCCGCCGTGTCAGAGCAAATGTCAGCAAGCTCAGAGGAAGTGCTGGCTGGCATCGTGGAGATGGCGGAGCTAACACGGATGACAACGGAGCTTACGCAGGCGGTAGCAAAGGCATCGGAGCAGCAATTGACGACGATATCCGAGGTGTCGCGGACAGCTAACGAATTAAGCGAAATGTCGGATGAGCTGCAGCTAGCGGTCGCTCGGTTTAAGGTATAAATAACACACGAATGGAAGAAGAAGGGTGCCTAGGGGGCATCCTTTTTTTATGGGAAAAAACCTTGACAATTCCATTGATAATGATTATCATTTTCTATTAATGGATAGAAATTACGAAATCATTCAACCTATATACATATTGGAAGAAGGGGAGGCTCCTCATGCAAACAGCTACTCGCATCTATACCGAACAGTTACATGTTTCTTATGATAAATTAAAAATCATTAACGACTTAAGCATCGAGATTCCAACTGGCAAAATCACGGCCCTAGTCGGGGCGAATGGGTCGGGGAAATCGACGATTTTGAAGGCCATGTCGCGGCTATTGAAGCCGACAGACGGTACTGTGTTCTTAGATGGGCATTCCATTCATCATCAATCGACGAAAGAAATTGCGAAGAAGTTAGCGATTCTGCCGCAATCTCCTACAGCACCGGAAGGCATTACCGCCGAGGAGTTAGTCGGATATGGCCGTTTCCCGCATCAGCGCGGCTTCCAGAAGATGTCCAGCGGGGATCGCGAGATCATCAACTGGGCGTTTGAAGTGACAGGAATGACACCGTTCAAGGATCGTCCGATCGATCATCTGTCAGGTGGACAGCGTCAACGTGTGTGGATTGCGATGGCGTTAGCGCAGCAAACCGATATGTTGTTCTTGGATGAGCCGACCACGTACTTGGATATGGCGCATCAATTAGAGGTTCTTTGTCTGTTAAAAGAAATCAACGAACGTCACCAAACGACGATCGTGATGGTTGTGCATGATTTGAATCATGCGACGCGGTATGCGGACCATTTGATCGCTATCAAATCAGGGAATGTCGTCTACGAAGGCGCACCGATGGACATTGTAACACCGAAGATGCTGCTGGATGTATTCGCGATTCATGCGGATGTGATTGTGGATCCGAGAGCGGGCGTGCCGCTTTGCATCCCTTACGGTTTGGTAAGTGCGGATGAAGCCCCGGTCCCGGCGGTAGAGGAACGGAAATTGGAAGTAACTAGCGCGTAATCAGCTAAAATGACAATAAATCGAGGTGCCCCCGGGTGAGGGAGGTGCCTTTTCTTTGTGGAATTGAGGACTTCCCTTGTGTTCAGGGAGGATTTTTGGCACAATACTAACTAGATAGGTAGAATGTCATGCAAAATAGTAAGCTTCGGCTGTTTAGAAGAATTAGACTGCACGCGATAGTCTCGAAAAGAGGATAACATAATGAATACATCATCCATTTATGGATTAACTTTTGATCAATTAGTCGCATGGCTCGCGGAAAAGGGCTACAAAAAGTCGCGCGCCCTGCAAGTGTGGGATTGGCTGTACCGCAAGCGGGTCGCCTCGTTCGCGGAAATGACGGATGTGAAAGCGGATTGCTTGGCGACGCTAAGCGAGCATTTTGCCATTCACACCTTGACCGAGCATACGCGCCAGGAATCGGCCGACGGGACGATGAAGTTCTTGTTCAAGCTAGCGGATGGCAATCTCATCGAGACGGTCTTAATGCGCCATAAATTCGGCTTATCTGTCTGTGTGACAACACAGGTCGGTTGTAACATTGGTTGCAGCTTCTGTGCGAGCGGGTTGCTGGCCAAAAGCCGTGATTTATCCGCCGCGGAAATCGTGGAACAAATAATGAAGGTCCAATTTCATTTGGACGCGATGGGCAAAGACGAACGCGTCAGCCACATTGTCGTGATGGGGATCGGTGAGCCGTTCGACAACTTCGCGAATATGGTCGATTTCATCCGCGTCGTGAAGGATCAGAAGGGCTTGGATCTCGCGGCCAGACATATCACAGTCTCCACCAGTGGTCTCGCTAGCAAGATCAAAGAGTTTGCCGACTCGGATTTGAAAGTCAATCTAGCGATTTCTCTACATGCGCCGACGAACGAGCTTCGTACCCGCATTATGAAAATCAACAAAGCGATTCCTATCGAAACGTTGATGGAAGCGATCGAGTACTATTTGGAGAAAACGAATCGCCGCATTACGCTCGAGTATATTTTGCTCAAAGACGTGAACGACGGCAGGGAGCATGCGCTTCAATTGGCTGAGCTGATTCAGCATATCCGCCAGCTGGCGAATGTGAACTTGATTCCGTACAATCCGGTGGATGAGCACAGTCAGTATCAGCGGAGTGAACGTGAATCTGTGCGGGCCTTCTATGACACGCTCAAGAAGCAAGGGATCTCCTGTAGCGTGCGCTTGGAGCACGGGACGGACATTGATGCCGCTTGTGGACAATTGCGCAGCAAACAAATTAAACAATCCACAGGGGATAACGTCTCGGTGGGGTAATAAGTAACCCAAATAAAGGTGTGTACTCTTAACGGAAACTGTTAAGGGTACGCACCTTTTCTTCATGGCCTAGAGAATGAGTATTTTGCTAGTTTTTAACCCCGATTTCGCATCATCATCATGATACCGCCCACTACGATAAGCCCGATGGCGATGATCGAATTATTATGGAACAGGGCTGAGAACAGCGATCCGATGGAGAAGACCGCGAAGAACAGCAGCGACATGACCGCCAGAATGTTGATCGGAATAAGCAAATATCGGTTGCGTCCGCCGAACCAATACAGCTCGAATAGACCGATGGCCACCGCCAGCATGAAACCTGGCCACATTAAGCTCCAGATATCGAACAAGGTGGAGATTTGGCACACAATCCCTGCAGTTAACAGGATGCCTCCCGGAACTAAGACACCCGAGCCGCGTCGTTGCAGGATGAAGAAATACATCCAATGGAAGAAGACACCGATGGGAATAACGAACAGCGTCGGCCAAAAATAGGCGAACATGGAACCAGAGGTGAAGGATACATCCCCTTTGAGAAACAAGAAAACTCCTAACAAAATCAAGATCGGGCCGAGAAAGGCGCTGCGATTCATATTCAATTATCTCACTCCTACTTTATAGATTCATTACTCCTAGAATACCATGACAAGGTACAGGTGTCTTCCGACTATAGGGGAGGATAATATCGGTCTGAGGACTGATTCGTGAAAATGAGAAAGGATAACAATTCAAAAATGACAAGCCGCTTGTCATTTAAGGGCTTGTCATTTTTCAATTCCTAATCGGAATAGCAGAAGTGCAAGTACACCCGTTAAAGGCGTCATGATGATGGTCTCCATACTCGAGTTAGAAGCTAAATTACCTAGCGTATTCAGCACCATGAAACCAAACATTACCCATATAGCTGCATGCACCGTTCGTTTGAAATGTCCGTGGAGCAGGTATCCCGCTTTTACCGCAATAATGAGGATAAATAGTGCTTGCACGACGATCGAAATGCTCTCTAAGATCGTGACATCAGACTCGCTATATACGCGTCCTCCCCAAACAAAATCTGCGGGCAGTATCCTTAGCAGAATCAGGACATGCATCATAAGGATGATCGTGTTCATGGCAATGATAATCTTGCATGCCAGTCCTTTGCTGAGTAATTTTTTCATGTTCACTCCTGTTCTAGTGAGATCCAATGAGCATCCCTTTAGTAGTATAGTATTGGTTTGCTTAAAAATGACAAAAAAGCCCTCTCTCCACCTCAAAGTGGAAGGAAGGCTGGTATGCGTTGGAGGCAGGAGCCTCCTTCTAATTAGAAGAACTTCACGAGCTCATCCTTGATCTCGTCGTTCGAACCGCCAACCACCTTCTGGAACTGTGGTTTGTCGAACAGAGCTTGGATTTGCTCCGGATACGTCTGCGCAATCCCGCGTAAACGGATCGACTCATCGAACTTTGCCGGATGCGCGGTGGACAAGGACACCGTTACCTCGCCTGGAACGGCGAGCTTATCGGCAGCTGCAACGCCGCACGCGGTGTGCGGATCGAGCAGGTAGTCGTATTTGGCGTGGTACGCGCTGATTGTGTCGAGACACTCCTCGTTCTTCACGCCATACGCGGCGAAATCAGCCTGCACCGCTTGCAGCTTGTCAGCAGGGATAACCACGCGGCCTTCGGCCTTGAACTGCTCCATGATCGCAGAGACCGCTTGCGGGTCTTCGCCATAGAGGTAGAACAAGTAGCGCTCGAAGTTGCTCGCGACTTGAATATCCATGGACGGGCTGTACGTGCCGCGGAACTCGCCTGGTTGGTAGACGCCTTCTTGCACGAAGCGCTCAAGAATATTATTTTCATTCGTGGCAAGAATGAGCTTGCCGACCGGAAGTCCCATTTTTTGAGCGAGATAGCCTGCAAAAATATCACCAAAGTTACCCGTCGGAACGGAGAAGTTGACCTTCCCAGCCTGTTGCTCCTGAGATAATTGGAAGTAAGCGTAGAAGTAGTACACCGTTTGCGCTAAAATGCGGGCAATGTTGATCGAGTTAATCGCGCGCAAGTGGTAGCGGTGCTTGAACTCAACGTCAGCAAAAAGCTCCTTGATAATGCGTTGGCAATCATCGAACGTACCTTCAACTGAAAGATTCAACACATTCGCATCATTGACAGTCGTCATTTGCAGCTCTTGCACTTGACTCACCTTCTGGTGTGGGTGCAGGATACAAATGCGAATGCCCTCTTTGCCGCGAACGCCCTCGATCGCAGAAGCGCCTGTATCACCGGAGGTCGCTCCGAGGATATGGATGATGGAATTCGTTTTGCGTGAAACGTACGAATATAGGTTGCCAAGGAATTGCAGAGCAATATCCTTGAAAGCAAACGTCGGGCCGTGGAACAATTCGAGCACGTAGGTGTCGTCGTTCAGGCGTTTAACCGGTGTAACGGCCTCGTCACGGAACGTTGCGTAGCTTTCATCAACGAGCTGCTTCAGCTCAGCGCGTGGAATTTCGTTGTTCACATAAAGCGAGAAGATTTCTAGGGCCAGCTCTGAGTAGGAGAGCTTTGACCAGCTTTGAAGCGTGTCAGCGGATAGCTGCGGGATGTTTTTCGGTACGAGTAGACCGCCGTCATTGGCCAATCCCATCAGGATCGCATCGATAAAGCCGATGGGTTCTACTTTGCCGCGAGTGCTAATGTATTCCATATGAGTCCCCTTATACGATTGAATTTTCAGTTATTGTATCAAAAAACAGAACATTTGGACAGTGTACATCCATCAGGGGTACTCGCCTCACATAACAAAAACGGGCTGTCCCATAAGGACGGCCCGCATGCGTTACTCGCGATAGGTTACTCTTGCTCCGCTTCCACAACGATTTTCCATGCGTTGCTGATCGGCGGCAAGCTCTTGGTCATCACAGGGCTGTAGAAGCCGATGACTTTAGCCCCTTTGACAAGAGCGGATTTCTCTACAGGGTCACCGTTGCCATCCACGATAGCTGTGTCAGCGCCTAATTGAAGAACGATCTCATTTTGTGCATTCTCCGTAAGGCCTTTCCCTTTAACGAGTAGGCTGCCATCTTCGCGCACAGCTTCAATAACACCCTCAGTACCAAGCGCATCCTTATGAAGGGTCTTGTCCAGCACTGTGATGGCAGTTGCAGATGTTTGAGGAGGCAAGCTAAGCGTCATCGCTAAGGAGTGCTCCGCAGAGATCGTTAAACCAACGTTCAGATCTGCAAGACTTAGTTTTGTGCCATCTAGCATTTTAAATGTGGTATCGGGGCCGATATTGAGAACAAGACCGCCCATCCCCGCATCTTGAATATGAATGGATGTGTATTTACCCGATGTGTTAATAGAAGTAATGACACCCGTCGTTTGCACCTTTTTAGCCTCCGCTTTACTGGAAACGGAAACGGAAGTGCCGTCAGTCACAACCGAACCATGAAGAATTTTATCGACGAAGGAGGCTGGAACATACAGCTTACTGTCCACCAATTCAGGCGCCGTACCTAGCTCAGTAAACATTTTATTAACCGTATAACGGTCCTCACCCCTCTTCACGGTTGTGAATACATTGCCTTTCGATATATCAACAGAATAGGTTTCTGGGTTCCAAGTTAACGTAAAGCCAAGGCTTTCAGTTACTGCGCGAAGCGGGATCATAGGCTCAACAGCGCCGGATTTTAGATAGCCTTTCTCTGTTGCTGCCCCGTTTACTTGAACGGTAACATCAAGTTGAGTTTTCACAGGCTGAATTTGCATCGTGTGCATATCGGGAACGACCGTTTCCGTGGTAGCTGCATAAGCCGCTCCTGTTGTCATCATGCTGGATAGGGAGAGGATCGCTAGTGTCTTTTTCATCATGGGTTTCATAGTTCGTTTACTTCCTTTCCGTATGTAAATTATGGATGTTGTTCTGCTATCTCTAACGCTCCGTCTCGCGATAAGGTTGCAGACGAGCTGAAAGTTTCATTTTAACCAAGATCCTGAGTGGACTTCATAGAGTGGAAACTATAGAATCAATGAGTGTGCTTAGAAATTGAAAAAGAGGTGGAAAATTTGTCTTTTGTTATGAAGCTTCGATGGTTTTTTAAAGAGAGATGGAAGTATTATGTACTGGCAATCTCACTGTTAGTCGGTGTGAATTTATTAGCTACAATTCCGCCTAAAATGATAGGGAATACCATTGACCATATTCGTAATGGGAATTTAACAGCTTCCGGGCTTCATCATACGGTCTTATTGCTTGTTGGACTTTCTCTACTTCTTTATGTGATGGCCTATTTATGGATCACGAACCTATTCGGTAACTCCGCGCTGGTGGAGAAGCTGCTTCGAGGGCGGTTGCTGACGCATTTGTCCAAAATGTCTCCGGCGTTCTTCCAACGCAACTCGACGGGACAGCTGATGGCGCTGGCGACGAATGATATTCTAGCCATTGGTCAAACTTCCGGTTACGGGGTCATGACACTCGTATCTACGATCGTTGGTGCTTCAGTCGTTATCATTACGATGGTGTCGCTGATCTCCTTCAAGTTAATGCTTGCGGCACTTATTCCGCTGCCTTTTCTTGCTGTGATGATTAATCTGCTAGGCAAAAAAGTGAGAGTTCGCTTCCTTGCGGCACAGGCCTCCTTCGGTGTGATGAATGATCATGCGCTGGAATCGATCTCCGGCATCCGTGTGATTCGCTCGTACGTGCAAGAAACGCAGGATTTGAAGGCGTTCGATGCGGTTACCTCCGACGTCATGAACAAAAACCGCCGCGTCTCCATGCTCAATGCGCTGTTCCAACCGTTGACTTCGTTGATTGTTGGTCTCAGCTATTCCATTGGCATCGGATACGGCTCGTATCTCGTATTCCAAGGTGAAATCACGCTGGGGCAGCTGATTTCCTTCAATATTTACCTCGGTATGCTCATCTGGCCGATGATTTCCTTCGGCGAGTTTATTAACGTTCTGCAGCGCGGAAGCGCCTCGGCAGATCGTCTGGATAAGGCGCTGTCGCAGAAAGCCGATCTGGTCGATGTCGACTTGCCGATTCCCGTCGCTGTTCCAAATCGGATCGCGATGAATGGCTTGACCTTCACGTACCCGACGGCAAACCATCCGAGCTTGGTTAACGTTTCCTTCGAGCTCGAGCGGGGACAAACGCTCGGCATTGTCGGCCGTACCGGTAGCGGTAAATCGACGCTGCTGAAGCAGTTGCTGCGCCAATATCAGATCGAGCCAGGCAGATTGCTCATTTCCGATGTGCCGATTGAACAAATCGCCATGGATCAAATGAAGCGCTGGGTCGCTTACGTGCCGCAAGAGCATTTGCTGCTATCGAAGTCGATTCGCGATAACATCGCGTTAGGCAAGCACACGGCTTCGCCGGAAGAGATTGCACACGCCGTGGAGATGGCTTCTTTTACCCAAGATATTGCTCAAATGCCAGAAGGATTAGCGACCATTGTCGGTGAGAATGGCGTCATGCTGTCCGGTGGACAGAAACAACGTCTGGCGATTGCGCGAGCGCTTCTGATTGATTCGGAGATTTTGCTGCTGGATGACTCGCTCTCCGCGGTAGATGCGCGCACCGAAAGCCGTATTCTCCAGCACATCCGTAAGGAACGTGCGGGTCGTACGACGCTGATTTCCACACACCGGTTGTCCGCTGTGAGCCATGCCAACTGGATTCTTGTCCTCGACGAGGGCAGAGTTATTGAAGAAGGTACCCATGAAGAACTGATGCAGTTCGGCGGTTGGTACCGCGAGCAGTGGGATCGTCAACAGATGGAAGCCAGTCTTGAAGAGTGAGAACTTAGCTCATGCTTACGAAAATCGTTTTACCAAAGTAAAACTTTTAGGAGGACGACAGATTGTCTAAACCGACTACGGCCAGGCGACTTATTTCTTACGCCCTCGTCTACAAGTTCAGAATTCTCGGCGCGATGCTCATTCTTTGTTGTTCCGTCGCTGCCGAGCTGGGCGGGCCTTATATAACGAAAACCATTATTGATCACCATCTCTCAACCGGTGCGCAAGAAATTGCTCCCGTGCTTAAGCTGCTTGGCCTCTATATGGGGCTGCTGCTAACGGCTGGTCTTTGTAATTATTCGCAAGCATACATCTTACAATCCACCGCGCTGCAAATTATCAAAAATATGCGGATGGATCTCATGCAGCATATTCAGCGCATTTCACTGCGTTATTTCGATACCACGCCGATTGGGCAGGTTGTTTCCCGAATTGCGAATGATACCGAAGCGGTACGTGACCTTTTCATGAGCTTCATGGCGACCTTCGTTGTCAGCATCATGCAGCTCATAGGTATTTATGTGGCACTCTTCTTGTTGGATTGGCATCTGGCCTTATATGGCTTAGTGCTTCCGCCGATCTTTGTTGTGATTATGTATGTTCATCTCAAATATTCCAAAATCTTCATCACCATCATGCGCGCTAGACTTAGCGATATGAATGCGATGATTAATGAATCGATCGTCGTGATGCCGATTATTCAGGCTTTTCGCCGTGAGAAGGTTACACTGGATGAGTTCGAAGTCCTGAACAAAGATCGCTATGTAAACCAGCTGAAACAGTTCCGAATTTATGCCCTTTCCTCGCGGAACGTAGTGGGGACGATCGGCAGCTTGGTGACGGCGATGGTAATTTGGTATTTTGGCGGAAAATCGTTGGGGAGCGCCATCTCCTTCGGGGTGTTTTATGCGTATATTGATTATTTGGGTCGGATTTTCCAACCAATTATCGGTATTTTCGATCAGTTGACGAATGCGCAGCGGGCTTTTGTGTCTGCGGAGAAGGTATTCACCATCCTCGACATGGAAGGTCAAGATGTCGAGAAGGTTGGCCACGTGCAGCGACCAGAGGGTATCGTGAAGTTCGACAATGTGACCTTTGCTTATAAAGAAGGGGAAAACGTACTGAAAGGCATTTCCTTTGAGGCGCGAAAAGGGGAAACTATTGCCCTAGTCGGGCACACCGGCTCAGGCAAAAGCTCCATCATGAACCTGCTCCTCGGCTTCTACGAGCCGCAGGAGGGCGCGATTACGATTGATGGACGCAACATCAAGGGTATGTCCAAGCAAGCGCTCCGCAAGCATATGGGGATCGTCCTGCAGGATCCGTTCTTGTTCGCAGGGGACATCAAGTTCAACGTCAGTCTGTACAACGAGGATATCTCGCTGGACAGAGTGAAGGGGGCGCTGCGCGATGTCGGCGCTGCTGGTTTTATCGAGCAGCTGCCAAACGGCTACGACGAGCAAGTCGTCGAGCGGGGAAGCACGCTGTCCTCGGGCCAGCGGCAGTTGATCTCCTTCGCGCGAGCGCTGGCGTTCGATCCGTCGATCCTGATTCTCGATGAGGCGACAGCCTCCATCGACAGCGAGACGGAAGGCCTCATCCAGCGCGCGCTGAAGGTTGTGAGTGAAGGGCGCACAACGCTCGTCATCGCGCACCGGTTGTCCACGATCCGCGATGCGGATCAAATTCTTGTGCTGCACCGCGGCGAGATCGCCGAGCGTGGCAATCATGACACGCTTATGGCGCTGGGCGGCCGCTACGCGAAAATGTACCAACTGCAGAAGGGCGCTTCAGCAGTTGTAGGATAGTAGAAATGCGCTCCCTCGGGTGATTGAGGGAGCGCATTTTTTGTGTTGGGCAAGCGCCGCGTGATATGGCGCGGCATACCGGCGCAAGCGTAGGCTCCACCGCCGTTCAGCCCAAGTCCCAGCAGCTCGACCGACGCTAACTGGAAAACCTACAGTTAATTTCGAATATTTTGCTCCTGACGAAGGATTAGATGGATTTCCTACAGCTAAAATCATCGAAATGCGCCTGATCCGCAAAATACGGCCAAATTAGTTGCAGGAAATACAGTTAGCAAGCAGAGAAGTGAGGAAAGTTGCTAAATTAGCTGTACGTTATACAGTTAGCTTGAACGTGAGCGAGTAGCTAAACCATTAGGCCATTAGCTTGAACGTGACAGAGTAGCTAAACCATTTAATTTGTTAACAACACATATCCCTCAAAAGTCGCTTAACCCATCATCAGAACGTATCCTCGCAACAGCAAGCTAACGCACTAATAAACACGCTAATTACTTCATTTGATGCAGGAATTGCGAAGTGGCGGAGTGCCCGCAACTTCGTGGCTCTTCCGTCACTAACCCTGACCCCACCTCGGCTAACTGGAAAACCTCCAGTTAATTTCGAGAATTTTACTCCTGACGAAGGATTAGATTGATTTCCTACAGTTAAAATCACCGAAATGCGCCTGATCTGCAAAATACGGCCAAATTACCTGCAGGAAATACAGTTAGCACAACGGAAAGTGAGGAAAGTGGCGAAATTAGCTGTACGTTTTACAGTTAGCTTGAACGTGAGAGAGTAGCCAAACCATTAATTTGTTAACAACACGTACCCCTAGCATCGAGACGAGGGTTATTTAGGCTAAAAAAACAGCGGCATGTTAAGACTTGATGACCAAGTCCTAGCTGCCGCTGGCGCACTTATGCAGACTCGCGTTACGCTTAAGCTGCTTTATTTAAGTTCTTCACGTTGCGTTCCTTCAAATAACTCCACACCATTAATACAAACCCAGCCCCGGTTAAACCGGCGCCGATCCAAGGCAGGGACGTCAGGCCGGTGTGCGTAATCGCCCAGCCGCCGAGGAAAGCGCCGCCCGCATTGCCAAGATTCAACGCGGAATGCGTTGAGGTGGCTGCGAGCTCCGGTGCTTCTTTGGCCAGATTCATGATGCGAATCTGCAGCCCAGGCAAAATCCCGAACGATGCGATCCCCCAGATGAAGATGGTGACGATCGCGGCAACAGGGAACTGGTCCGTATAAGCAAATACGGCTAGGATGAGGGCCAGAGCGGCAAAGTTGCCGATCAAGGACGGCATCAGCTTCCAGTCGGCGAGTTTGCCGCCAACGATGTTGCCTAACGTGACCCCAAAGCCGAATAAGACGAGAATCCACGTCACGCTGCTTTCTTTAAAGCCCGTTACTTGAATCAAGATCGGTGCAATGTAAGTAAACACCGCGAACAAGCTGCTGCAGCCTAGCGCGCCAATTAGAAAAACTAGCAAAAGCCGCGGCTGCAAGAGAGAACGAACCTGCCTTTGAAGGCTGCTATTCGTTTTGGACTGAATTTGCGGGATGAAGATAAGAATGCCGATGAATGAAATGATCCCCATGATGACAACTGAACCAAAGGAGGCACGCCAGCCGAGATGCTGACCGATGAATGTGCCAAGTGGCACGCCTAGGATATTGGCAATGGTCAGACCTGCCATCATGACGGATATGGCGCTCGCCCTTTTCTCGGGCCTGACTAAATTCGCTGCGATGACGGAGCCCACACCGAAGAAGGTACCGTGTGCCAAGGCTGTGATCAGCCTTGCTATGAGCACAACGCTATAGCTCGGTGCGAGGGCCGCTAATCCGTTACCTAAGATGAAAATAAGCATCAGCACCAACAGCAGGCGCTTTTGCGGCAGCTTGTGCGTAAGCATGGCAAGAATAGGGGCGCCGAAAGCCACGCCGAGCGCATAGCCCGTAATGAGCTGCCCCGCTTGAGATATACTAACGTTCAAGTCATCCGCGACATTCGGTAGAATTCCCATGATGACGAACTCGGTCATACCAATGGCGAAAGCGCCGACCGTAAGGGAGAAAAGGGAGATAGGGAACCGTTCTTTCTCGGCCGCCGTCCCTTGTAAAACGTGTGAAGTATGCATGAATGGACTAACCAACCTTTCTTCCGTTCTAAAGGTCTAATCATACCATGAGGACTGGTCTAAAAGTTGTGACAATCTGTTCAAGATTTTGCCATAAGTATGAGGGGGAGTGAAAGGACATACTAGCTAGTAAGGTGCAACGTATAAAAAGGCCCTCCATTCGAGCTGCTGAGTCAGTAAATTATTTTAATCACACCTGTTGACATTTATCTTTAAATAAAGTATCTTTAAATTAAGATAAACGAAGCGATGAAATGAGGTGAAGCAACATGAGCGAAATGAGAAATGATTCTCTAGATCTGTATATCGCCCTTTCCAGAGCGAGCGAGTGGGTGAATGCCCACGGGGATCGAGATATTCGCAAGCATGGACTGAACCGCACAGAGTTTGGTGTTCTGGAGCTGCTTTACCACAAGGGCGCGCAGGCGATTCAACAAATAGGCAGCAAGGTGCTGATGAGCAGCGGGAACATTACGTATGTCGTCGATAAGCTGGTGAAAAAGGAATATGTAGTTCGCAACACATCCACAGAAGATCGCCGATTAATTTTTGCTGAAATTACGGAAAAAGGGAAACAATTTATTGAGGATGTATTTCCGAGGCATGCCGAAGTGATTGAGAATGCAGTGGCGGGCCTGACGGAAGACGAGAAGAAGCTGGCAAGTAAGCTTTTGAAGAAGCTTGGCAAATTCGCACAAGAGGGATTCAAGTAGAGGAACGAATGAGTTCTTCTAACGCAGCTCTCTTTTCATCCTAGTAGATCACCATTGCATGTAAACTATCTTTAAATAAAGATTCTTAAATATGAAGGAGTTGGCTATAATGACAACACAACAACAAACCGCAGGTATCCACCATATCACCGCTTTCGTTCAACATGCACAGGCAACCGTAGACTTTTATGCAGGTATTTTGGGACTTCGTATGATCAAAAAAACGATCAATTTCGATGCGCCAGAAGTGTATCATCTCTATTTCGGTAACGAAGCCGGCAGCCCGGGCACGATCATTACTTTCTTCCCTTATGCGGGTTCCCGTAAAGGTCGGATTGGCGGCGGTCAAGTTGGAATCACAACGTATGCAGTACCAATAGGCAGCTTGTCCTTCTGGGAAGCGCGTCTAGCTCAGTTCGGTGTTGCTTTTGAAAAAACAAACCGCTTCGCGGAGACTTATCTTCAGTTCAAAGACCCCGATGGTCTAAAACTTGAGATCGTCGAGCGCGAGCAAGGCGCGGCTAGCCAATGGTCCTTCGGCGGCGTACCAACGGATAAAGCGATCAAAGGCTTCGGAGGCGCTGTTCTGTACAGCACGGCTCCTGACAAAACCTCACAGCTGCTGCAGAACGTGATGGGGCTGCAAAAAGTAGGGCAAGAAGGCGCCTACGCACGCTTCGCATCCTTTGGCGACCTCGGCAACATCGTCGATATCAACGTAACGCCGATGGACTATGGCGCTGGCGGAGCGGGTACGGTGCATCATATCGCTTGGCGTGCCAAAGATGATGCGGAGCACGAGCTCTGGAGAAGCCATGTGGCTAGCCAAGGCTACCACCCTACACCGATCATTGACCGTCAGTATTTCAATGCGATTTACTTCCGTGAGGAAGGGGGCATCCTATTTGAGATTGCCACAGATCCACCGGGGTTTGCGAGAGATGAGCAGCCAGAGGCGCTTGGTGAGAAATTAATGCTGCCAGAATGGTTCGAAGAAAGCCGTGACCAAATCGTGAAAAACCTGCCGCCAATTGAGGTGCGCGTATTGGAGGGGGATAAACAATGAAACATATCTATCAGCAAGGATCTGATCTAACTGCTCCTGTGCTCGTTCTGTTTCACGGAACGGGCGGGACCGAGCAAGACCTGCTGCCTTTGGCGCAGGCCATTTCACCAACGTCCTCCGTGCTAAGCGTGAGGGGGAATGTCCTAGAGAATGGTATGCCGCGGTTCTTCCGCCGGCTTTCGGAGGGCATCTTCGATGAGGAGGATCTCATCTTCCGCACGAAGGAAGTGTATGACTTCCTCGACGCGGCAGCCGTAGAGCATGGTTTCGATCGCTGCAATGTGGTGGCGATCGGTTACTCAAACGGCGCGAACATCGCGGGCAGCCTGTTGTTCCATTACCCGGATGCGCTGCGCGCCGCCATCCTGCATCACCCGATGGTGCCGCGGCGCGGCCTGCAGCTGCCAGACCTCACGAACACGCCGGTTTTCATCGGCGCGGGCAAGAACGACCCGATCTGCTCACCAGAGGAGTCAGAGGAGCTGGAGCGCCTGCTGAGCGATGCAGGCTCCGATGTGCATGTGCATTGGGAGAATTCCGGTCACCAATTGACGCGTTCGGAGGTTTTTGCCGCAGCGGAGTGGCTGAAGGGCATTTCGTTTTAAGCCGTGATCCATCCATGGGAGGAGTGATCGAATGGACGCGATGTTAGGCATCGACCCAGCAACGCAAACTGAACGTAACAACTACAAGCTGCTGATCGGCAGTATCATTCCACGGCCGATTGCCTTCGTCACGACGTTGTCCTCAGAAGGCGTGCTGAACGCTGCGCCGTTCAGCTATTTCACCATCGTGACGGCTGACCCGCCGATGGTGGCCGTCTCCGTGCAGCGGAAGCAGGGTGTCCGCAAGGACACCTCCCGCAATGCGGTCGATACCGGCGAGTTCGTCGTCCATATCGCCGACGAGTCCTACATCGACCAGATCAACCAAGCTGCGGCCGCGCTGCCGCCCGAGGAAAGCGAAGTGGCGCTGACGGGGCTGACGCCCGTCGCGAGCAGCCGCATCAGGGTCCCTGGCGTCGCAGAAGCCAGCATTCGCATGGAATGCGTGCTCGAGCAGGTGGTTCCCCTCGGAGGAACCAAGGAGTCGCCTTCGGCAGATTTATTGATCGGCCGTGTCGTCTTTTTTCACATCAACGAGACATTGATCGATCACGGGCATATTGATCCGCAGCAGTTGAAGCCCGTCAGCCGGTTAGCCGGCAGTTCGTATGCGAAGCTTGGCGAGCTTTTTACCCTAGATCGACCCCAATAAAAGAGACGAAGGGCCCCGTTCTTCCGCAGAACGAGTGGCACTTCGTCTTTTTTTTCATAGCTTACTTATATTGCCTTTTACAAAAACGGGTTACCCCCGTATGATGAGAGGGCTATGTAACATTAATTATCCTAGAACGGGAACTTAATCCGATTCGCAACGTACTACATCAAGTGATAATAACTGACGAGATCCGACACAATGCGGAGAGAAGGAGTTCTAACAGGATGAAGCATGAGGACAAGGGTGGGTGGCGGTCTGATATCGCGCCTTTCGAAAGACCACATATGAAGCATAGTGTGTGGCAAATCATCAATACAGTGGGACCCTTTTTCGTGCTATGGTATTTAGCTTTTCTAAGTCTTTCAGTATCCGTATGGCTTACGTTTGCCATCGATCTCCTTGCAGCAGGATTTCTGATCCGAATTTTCATTATTTTTCATGATTGCTGCCACAAATCCTTTTTCAAAAACAAATTAGCCAATGAAATTGTCGGCACACTAACAGGCATACTAACCTTCGTACCTTACCATCAGTGGCGTCATACGCACTCCGTTCATCATGCTTCCAGCGGCAACTTAGATCGTAGAGGTGTGGGTGATATTTGGACATATACCGTGGATGAATATATGAAAGCATCATGGCTCAAAAGAATGACGTACCGCTTGTACCGCAGCCCTTTTGTGATGTTCGTTGTGGGACCAATCTTCATCTTCCTGATTGATTACCGATTTAACCGCAAGCGTGCGGGGATGAAAGAACGCATCAATACGTATATCACGAATGTTGCCATCGTTGGCAGCAGTGCATTGCTTTGCTGGGGCATGGGGTGGGAATCCTTCCTGCTGATTCAAGGACCGATGTTCTTCTTCTCAGGCATGGCGGGCATCTGGTTGTTCTATGTTCAACATAATTATGAGGAATCCTATTTTGAAAACGATACCGAATGGGATTATGTCAAAGCGGCCATGCACGGCAGCTCGTTCTACAATTTGCCGCGTATCCTGCACTGGATCACGGGGGATATTGGGTATCATCATATTCATCATTTAAGTCCTCGCGTGCCGAATTACCATCTGCGCAAAGTTCATAATAAGAGCGCAGCGCTTCGCAATGTGCAAACGATTACGTTGAAAACGAGTCTAGAATCTCTCAAATTCCGCATCTGGAATGAGGAGTCCAAGAAGTTCATTCAGTTCAAGGATTTGAAGCAATTCCGGATGAAAGTGAAGCCGCGTATTATTAAAGCCGTAGATGTAGAGTGAGATGTAGAATGATTATGGAGCCGTCTGTTCTGAATAACTTCAGGGTGACGGTTTTTTGGTTAGTAAGGGCACACATCAACTAGTCGTGCCTCTCTTATGGTATTCTCAAATAAGCCCGCACAGCGTGCCTATTTGTCGAAATCGAAGCCAACTCGAGGGGATAAGCAAGCGAGGTGTGCTTATTCGTGCATAATCAGTTGCATATGTGCGGACATGAAGCTCACTAGCAAGCCTGGTGGTCTTATCTGCCTGGATCCCTCGCGATCAGACTGGATAAGCACTCGTGAAGTGCTTAACACTTCCTGTTGCAATAGCCTGATGGGCGCTGTATAATCCCTTTATGACGTCAAAAAGTGAACAGGTGTTTATTAATGCAAATTTTAAAAGATGAAGTCAAAAAGAGTATCCGCAAAGCGGCCTTGTCCGAGTTCAAGAAGCATGGATATTTGAAAGCCTCCATTCGGCAAATTGCAGATGCCGCCGGCATCACACCAGGTAACATCTACCGCTACTTCAAGAGCAAGGATGACTTGTTCGACGAGCTGATCCAGCCGATTCAAGAGCAATTAGCCGAAGTTCTGCGTGTAACGAAGCAAGAAGTAGACAGCACGCTTTGTACCGAATTATCCGATCATTTGCTGATCCTACGTAGAATTGATGCTTCGCTGATGCTGCTGTTTAAGGAGTCCAGCACAGAGCTCACGATTCTGCTCAATCTGAGCGAGGGCTCGCGCTTCGCGTCGGCGAAACAAGATGTGATAACGCTCGTGAACCAGATTATCACCGAGGTATTCACCGAGGAGATTGCACCATCAGGCGTGTTATCACCGAAGGAGCAGTTAGCCGCTAGCATGATTGCGACCACCATGATTGAGAGCATAAGCCTGATCCTGCGCGACCATGAGGATGGCGATACGATCAAAATGCTCGTTGATGAACTGTTGTACCTCTATTGCACAGGTATTTCAGAAAAAATAAAGCTGCTGAAAGCCTAAGCGGCTGTGATGCATGTCCATGTAGTTCCAGGCAGTTCCTAGCTTCGCCATGACACACGGGATCGCCCCTCAAGGGCGGTCACGTCATTTCATATATAGGCACGACCTTTTTTTTGGCTCAATAATGAACGCTTGTTTACTGGAGGAGAAGAGAGAGATGAAATCAATTATTAAATGGCGCTGGGTCATTGTTGCGATCTGGCTAGTCGCCACGGTGCTGCTGACGGTTATTCAACCAGACGTGAATGCCATTCTTGGACTTAGAGGGCAAGACCCGCTGCGCAGTGACAGTCCCTCGAAGGTAGCTTCGACGATTTTGAACAAGATTAATGGGGTCGAGGGGACGAGTGATATCGTCGTTTTCCATAACCCGAATAAGCTGTCTGATGCGGATATGAAGGGTATCGAGGCGGGCATTACGAGTATGAAAAGCCATCAAAAGGAGCTTGGCTTCGATCAACTGCTGGATCCCTTCTCCTTACCAGACGCGAAGTCTTCGCTTATTTCGGAGGATGGCACGACCTTGATGGCGAGCTTCTCTTTGGATAAAAGAGGACGTCACGTCGACGACATTCAGAAGGAATTTGAGGCGGTTTTGACTGATGTGAAGGTCGATTATTACCTCTCTGGGGAGGATTTCATCCAGAATGACTACATCAAGGCATCGGAATCTGGGGTAGCGAAAAGCGCTGCGTTAACGGTTATTTTTATCCTCGCAGTCCTTGTTATTATGTTCCGTTCGATTGTCATTCCCTTCGTCTCCCTGCTGGCCGTCGGTATCTCCTATCTGGTTTCGATGGGGATCGCCGCGCAGCTTATTGATAAGTTCAATTTCCCGGTGACGAGTGTGACGCAGATGCTGCTGATCTTAATTCTTTTCGGAATCGGCACGGATTATAACATTCTCTTATTTAATCGATTCAAAGAGGAATTATCCCACGGCTTATCCGTGGATGAAGCGATCAGCGTGACGTACCGTACAGCGGGTAAAACGATTTTTTACAGCATTTTAACCGTGTTTATCGCGTTTGCGGCATTGACGTTCTCGGACTTCGGTATTTATAAATCAGGTAACGTGGTGGCCATTGGAACGGCGATCCTGTTGCTGCAAATTCTAACGGTTACACCATTCTTCATGAAAATGCTCGGGAATAAACTCTATTGGCCTTCCAAAGGTGCCACAGGGCACAAGGAAAGCAAATTCTGGGCAGGCCTAACAAGTATTGCAGTCAAAAGACCGATCATTACAACGGTGATCATTCTGATCGTGACGGTTCCGTTGGCATTGTCGAATCATCAGAAGCTGTCGTTTGACCAGTTGAAGGAGCTAGGCACGGGGCATGAGTCCACTAAGGGCTTCAGCATTGTGGCGGATCATTTCAGCCGCGGTCAGGCGCTTCCGACGATGGTCGTGATTCAGAACGACACACCACTCAATACGAACGACGGCTTAGCCGCGATTGATAAAGTGACGGAGAAGCTGAAAAGTGTGCCAGGCGTCGACAAAGTATCCAGTGTGACGCAGCCGCAATCGAAGCCGATCGACGATTTCTATATTTCTAGTCAAACCAAGACCGTTGCGGATGGGATTACCGCTTCCCAAAAAGGTGTGAACCAAATTCGTGACGGACTTACACAGATGCAAAGTAAACTGGCTGCGCCAGATACATCCAGCGTTGGACAGCTCGTGGATGGCACGAGTCAGGTGCAGGACGGCTATGGCAAGCTAACGACGGCGCTGGATCAAGTAGCTAGCGGTATCGCGCAAGGTGCTAACGGTGCGGGAGATCTGAGCAAGGGGATTGCCGGATTGAAAGATGGCATGACGCAAGTCGAGAGCAATACCGGTAAGATCAGTGATGGACTTACACAGTTACAGCAGGGGTATACGTCAGTCACAGATGGTTACACGCAGATTGAAAGTCAGCTTACGGGCATCCAGCAAGGACTTGTTGGGATGAATGGGTTGATTGGCGGGCTTGGTACGAAGTACAGCCAGCTGACAACCGATGCTGATTACATCAAGCTGAAGCAAACCGGCGAAGGGCTTGCCTCCGGTCTGACGCAGCTGAGCGGCGGACTTGCGGAGCTTGGCAAGAACGCAGCCAAGCTGAATGGCGCTTTCGCGGACACGACGAAAGGCTTGGCGCAAGTGAACGGCGCGCAGGCGCAGCTTGCCGCTGGATTGGCGCAGCTGCAGAGCGGAGCGGATGAGCTCGCGAAAGGGCTGAAGCAAGGCAGCGCTGGCAGCCGCGAGATCGCTGCCAACATGGCGAAGCTGAACGCTGCGCTTGGCAGCGTCAAGGACGGTCAGCAGAAGCTGAGCGAAGGCTTGTCAGGGCTCAGCGGCGGCATGGGCCAGCTGAAGGACGGCCTTGGCCAGAGCGGCAACGGACTCGGTGACGTGTCCGATGGGCTTGGCAAAACGAGCCAGTTCCTGACGCAGCTGAACGGCTCGAGAACGTTCTTTATCCCGAAAGAAGCGCTGTCGAGCGCGGATTTCGGGAAGTCCTTGGACAATTTCATGTCCAAGGATCGGACGATGACGAAGATGATCGTCATCTTGAAGGATGACCCGTATTCGTCGTCAGCGATGGATACGATTGAAGGCATTAACGCTGAGCTTGCAGCTAGCGTGAAGGGCACGGTTCTAGAGAACGCGAAGGTGGGCGCAGCAGGGCCGAGCTCGACCACGTATGACACGAACAAGGCGCAGGTGAAGTCGTTCAACAGTACGGCGATCATCGTGATCATCGGCGTGTTCATTGTCTTGTTGTTCGTGATTCGCACGTTCTGGCCAACCGTTTACATCATAGTGAGCTTATTGATTTCCTACTATGTAGCGATGACGGCGACGAATGTCGTCACGGATAAAATTATCGGTGCCGACGGCGTTTCTTCCTTCGTACCGTTCTTCTCCTTCATCATTATTATTGCGGTTGGTGTCGACTACAGCATCTTCCTCATGATGCGTTACAAAGAGCTTGGCGAATTATCGCCGGCGAAGGCGATTGTTCAGGCCGCCAAGCACATCGGCGGCGTGGTGATCTCGGCCATGGTGATCCTCGGCGGAACTTTCGCCACACTCGTGCCATCCGGTCTCGTCTTGTTGATCGAGCTGGCCGTGGCTGTCATCGTCGGCCTTGTCGTGCTCTGCTTCGTTCTGCTGCCGATGCTGCTGCCAGCTTTGCTGGCACTGCCAGAATCGCTAAGAGCGAAGCGCGGCGTGGCGTCGCGCAAGGCATCTACGGAGAGTCGTACAGTGTAAGTGTAGAATAAAACTATCGTAATTACAGGAAGGCTTCCTTCCAGGCTGATTGTGCCTGGGGGGAGGCCTTTTGTGTTTACGCACTTATTCCTGCAATGTTCGCATCCAGTACAGCTAGATTTGGATAAAAGTAGGAAAATATGCAGAACCTAGTGTCAAAATAAAATTAGGTGATACCTATGCTATCGTTCCTTGTTACTCTTTTTCTGCTCAGTATTGGTTTTCCTCGAAAAAGCACGCGCCAACAAGATAGCAGAATCGTTATTGCCTATGTTTCCTTGGCTGTGATTAGTCTCATTCTCGCTGTTCTTCATGTGACGGAAACAACTTATATACTAACGAATGTATTACAAAACATCATGAACAGTATTGCTGAAAAGGTGGGCGGATAGTGTGTCTTTTATGGGAAAGCTTCTTAAGAAATCAGCAGCGAGCGCACCGTCCGGTACACTGACGGAAGCCGTTGAATTACTAGAGCAGTCCGTCGAGCAGTTGAGCGGCGACCTAGAGAAGGATTTGAACTTGATCCGTGGAGCTACTCAGAATCCGTCCGATCTTATTGTTCGGGAGCTTCTTCTGGAGAAGGGGGATGGTTCGGAGATTCGAGCTGCTGTTCTTTACATTGATGGGCTTGCTGAAAAAGATATTGTCCATCAATGTGTCATCCTTCCCCTCATGCAAATCGATGCTAATGCGCAAGTCACCTTAACGTATATTGAGAATTTTGTTATAACGGCTAGTGGGATCAAACGGGTCAATACACTGCATGAGAGCATCGCCGGATTGCTCTATTCAAATACGCTTGTTTTGCTCGATGGGAGTACGGACATCTTACTCATTACCTCCGAAGGCTGGGAACATCGCTTCGTCTCCAATCCGACTAGTGAGCCTATTATTCGGGGCCCTCAGGATGCGTTTAATGAGGTGCTTCGAACGAACACAGCCTTGATCAGAAGAAAAATTAAAGACCCGAAATTGGTGCTCTTCCCTATTCAAATAGGTACACGAACATTGACGGATGGTGTGATCGCGTATCTACAGGATGTTGCGAATCCGAGCATCGTGAATGAGGTTAAGAGAAGACTTGCCAAGATTGAAACGGAAGGGATTCTGGACAGCGGTCAGCTGGAGGATTATTTGAAGGACTCTCCGTACTCGCCATTCCCGCAAATCAGCTCAACAGAACGAGCGGATAAAACAGCGGCGGCGATCTTGGAGGGTAAAATTGTCGTTCTTGTTGACGGCACGCCATTTGCACTGACGATGCCAATCACTTTCACCGAATTTCTACTGGCTACGGAAGATTATTACACGAACTTTTGGGCGGCCACGATGATTCGCTGGGTGCGATTCCTGGCGATGCTTATGGCGCTGATGCTGCCTTCCATCTATATTGCGATTACGACATTTCATCAGGAAATGCTGCCGACAGAGCTGATGCTGGCCATTGCGAGCAATCGCAGCGGCATCCCATTTCCGGCATTTTCTGAAGCGCTGATTATGGAAATCAGCTTGGAGCTGCTTCGCGAAGCTAGTCTCCGCCTGCCTGGCACAATGGGTCAAACCGTTGGCATCGTTGGCGCACTTGTGATTGGGCAGGCCGCCGTTCAAGCTAATATCGTTGGCCCTGTCTTGACCATTATCGTATCATTTACGGCCATTGGCGCCTTTGCTATACCGAATTATAATGCCTCCTTAGCGATTAGGCTGTTGCGTTTTCCGATTATGGCGTTAGCAGCGGTATTGGGTATTTTCGGTATCGTGTTCGCCACCGGTTGTATTCTCATCCATATGATTCATCTACGTTCCTTTGGTGTCAGCTATCTGGCTTCTCTGACCCCTCAATCCTTACAAGTTGTGGATGATTCCGTTGTTCTCAAAAAGCCAGCGTTCGCTTTGAAATATCGTCCAGCTTTTCTTGGTTTTAAGAGGCACAAACCGTAAGCGAGTGGAGGAATAGCCTTGTCAGCACACCTAACAACCAAGCAAATTATGATCCTGCTATGCTTCATTGCTTTTGGTACGATCTTTTTTACACTACCGCGCACGTTAGCTCAAGCTTCAGGGCATAGTGGATGGTTGTCGATTCTCATAGGCAGCCTTATGACAATTCCCATTTTATGGTTAATTAAACAAATAGGTTCATCCATGCAAGAGATGAGCCTTATCGGGTATTGCTTAAGCCTATTTGGGCCCATCTTCGGGCGTTTGTATGCACTTCTTCTTTTGTTGCCCTTGGTGTTTTTTTCCGCAGTTATCATACGTATCATTGCGGAAATTATCGTTTCACTCGTTCTTCCGGAAACGCCCTTGGAGCTGGTAATTTTCATGTTGCTCGTTCTGCGTTATTATTTAGCGCTTGGCGGGATGTTATCGATTGCTCGCTGGGGGGAAATCATCGCACCCGGCGTTGTTGTCCTGCTCGTTATTATGCTTACCCTTTCGCTAGAAAACGTAGATATGGAGCGTATAGAACCTTTATTTAATGCCTCAATGATGGATGTTTTTAAGGGTTCTTTAGGCATTTGCAGTGTGTTCTCTGAGTTCACCGTGCTCCTGCTTATTTACCCGCAAGTCAAGAATAAAGGCCAAGTGTTTCCTGCACTTTTGTGGTCGATGTTCATTGTTGTGTGTTTGTTTGAAGTGATCTTCTTAATTACGATGGGGACCTACGGGAATGCTTTTACACAAAGACTTATTTTTCCTGTTATTGAATTGGTAAAAGACATTGCCATATTTGAATTTATTGAGCACTTGGAGAGTCCCTTCTTGGCCTTATGGTTATTCATTAATGTAACCAAAGGAACTTTGATGTTCTACGCTTGCTGTGTCGGTTCTCGTGACTGGTTCGGCACAGTGGACGTTGGGAAACTGATGATTCCTATATCTGTGATCATCTTTTATTTATCTTTAATCCCAGACAATATCTACGCTAGCATCGTGAGTTTCGAAATAGCCAAAGGGGCTACATTCTGCCTGTATGCGCTCGTAGTACTCACGGTTCTATGGTTAGCAGGTAAGATGAAAGCAAGGAGAGCCGCGAATGAGCACACGGTGTAGAAGCATCAACATGCTGTTGCTGATCGCAATTCTCCTCTTAACCACGGGATGTTGGAATAGACAAGAAGCCGATAAGATTGAATATGTCCTTGCTGCGGGTATCGACCTTAACGATAAAGGACAGATCGTTCTCACGGTTCTCACACCTGTATTGGAGGCTATGAAACCAACGAGCGGCTTAAAGGGTGAGCAAAAGAAAACATTGAGTGTTGTCGGAAATACAACCTTCGAGGCCGCGCGGAGCTATATAAAAATTGTGGGAAGAAAGCTATATTGGTCCCACTTGCAGGTATTGATAATTGGAGAAGAAGCTGCAAAGACCAACGTGAACCACTATCTGGATTTCTTCTCATCGGACCCTGAGCTCAGAGGTACAGCATACATTGCGCTGGCCAAAGGACGTGCGCTCGATATGCTGGAGTCAAGTCCAGACATTACGGCCTTATCTTCGAATTATTTGAAGGATAGCATTACGAATACGGATTTAGAAGGTAAATCCGTCAAAGTACATTTTACTGAATTCGCTCGCAAGCTTGCAGAACCAACGGGCGGGCAACCTTTCACTTCTATGCTTCAGTTAGTTGAACAATCGGACTATGTGAAAGACACGGTTGGCGTGAAGCCCTACCAAGGAGGGGAGACACATCAATCCAGTTTATTTTACACATCAGGAACTGGCGTATTCTCCAATGGGAAGCTGGTAGGAACCTTGAATGGCACAGAGACGAGAGGCTTCATGTGGGTCAGGGGTAAGCTGAAATCGTCGATTGTTGTCGTCCCTTGCCCAGATGACTCGAATTGTCGAATATCCTTGGAAATCGCTGGTGAAAAGAAGAGTCGTCAAAAGGTTTATTACCGCGATGGTAAAGCAACCATCCAGCTCCATATTGCTGTGGAATTTAATATTGGGGATAAAGCTAGCACTCAGTTTCAAACGGATGCCAAAACGATCACCTATTTGGAAGATCAATTGTCGGGTACGATTCGCAGTGAAGTACAATTGGCATTTCGCAAGATTGCTATCAAGTATAAATCAGACATATTTGCTTTTGGCAATCGGTTGGAAGACCGCGATCCCAAACTGTGGAAACAAATTAAAGACCAATGGGAGGAAAGTATTTTACCTGAGGCTGACTTGGACATCCAAGTAAACGCCAAACTTCGGCGAACATCAAGGACGCTATACTCCCCATGGGTGCAAGAAAAACATTCTTAATACAGCGCTAAATTGGAAAAGAGGGACGTATGACGCACTAATAAAGCGTTGTCGTCCCCTATTGCGCTACCTAAGGGCACCTAAAAAAAACACAAGTGAGTGAAAAGCCATTCCATTGTTGGAAGCGCTCTATCGGGGTACGATACACGTATAACATCGACGAAGATGAGTGAGGGGGGCCAGAGGATGGCGGTCAACGCACAAGCAGTGAAACAGATGAATCAGCGTGCGCAAGTGAGTAAGGGGAAAGCCTTGCTACGGACGTTTTGGAAGTATAGGGCGTTGTATTTGATTTCGGTACCAGGCATTATATATTTCATTGTATTCAAGTATGTCCCTCTATTGGGTTCCGTGATTGCGTTCCAGGATTACAATATTTTCAGCGGCATCAAAGGCAGCGAATGGGTGGGACTTGAACATTTTCATCGCATGTTCGCTCATTACGATTTCCTGAATGTTCTCAAAAATACGTTACTCATTGGCTTATATGATTTAGTCATTGCCTTCCCAGCACCAATCGTTCTAGCGCTCTTGCTGAATGAACTGCGAGTTGTGGTGTACAAGCGATTACTGCAAACGGTCGTCTACATGCCGCATTTCCTTTCGTGGGTCATTGTGAGCGGGATCGCGGTTGGGATTCTTTCCCCCTCAACGGGTGCGGTGAATCAATTCATCGCTTGGCTAGGGTTCGAGAAAATCTACTTCTTAGGTGAAGAATCTTGGATTCGCACGGTGCTCATTGGGTCAGGGGTTTGGCGGGATTCCGGTTACGGTACGATTATTTATTTAGCGGCGCTGGCTGGTATTAATCCAGATCTCTATGAAGCTGCTGAAGTAGATGGCGCTAGCCGCTGGAGACAGACGCTTTCGATTACCTTACCATCGTTGTTGCCAACGATTATGATTTTGTTCCTGTTGCATATAGGGAAATTCTTAGATTTCGGTTTCGAACGGGTCTTCGTATTCTTGAACCCGCTTAACAAAGATAATGGCGAAATTCTAGATACGTATATTTATCAGGCTGGGCTCATGGATCAGCAATTCAGTTATACGACGGCGATTGGACTCTTTAAAGCACTAGTGGGCTTATTCTTAATCTCAACAGGTAACTTCTTTAGCAAAAAAACGACAGGCGAGAGTTTATACTAGACGGAGGTGTACATCGGATGAATCGCAAACCGACTGCCAGTTGGCAAGTCTTTAATGTGTTTAATGTGCTTTTTCTAACGCTGCTATCGTTAGCGATGCTACTGCCGTTTCTAAACGTGCTGGCACAATCTTTCAGTTCCTCGGAAGCGATAGTTGGAGGCAAGGTATTATTCCTTCCTGTTCAATTCACTACGATCAATTACGAGTACGTTTTCAGTGACGCTTCCATCTGGCGCGCTTTCGGTGTTACGATTTATATCACGGTTGTGGGGACACTGATTAATCTAATCGCCACGTCCTCACTGGCATATCCCGTATCTAGACCGGAGTACAAAGGCCGCAAAGTGATTGTCATTATGGTATTGATCACGATGGTGTTCAGCGCACCGCTCATTCCGAACTTCATTCTGATGAAGGGCTTGCATCTGACGAATACCTTATGGGCACTGCTTTTGCCAGGCGCGATCAGCGCTTTTAATTTCTTCGTGATGCGTTCGTTCTTCATGCAAATTCCAAGCGAACTCATTGATTCCGGACGGATCGATGGCTGCTCAGAGCTACGCATGATTTGGAATATTGTACTGCCTTTATCAAAGCCGGTTATGGCGTCCTTAGGGATTTTCTACGCAGTCGGACATTGGAACACGTATCAGAGTGCGATGTATTATTTAAATAAGCCAGCCTTATGGCCGCTTCAAGTAAAGCTTCGCCAATTAATAGACAGCGACAATATTGCGATCGATCCTGCATCTTCACAATTTAGCGGACTAGCTCATATGGATCCAGAGGGTATTAAAATGGCCACGATTATTCTGGCTACGATTCCAATCATTCTTATTTATCCTTTTCTGCAAAAGCATTTCGTTAAAGGCATGATGGTAGGCTCTGTGAAATCATAAATATGATGATTTTTACAAAAATACAAGATTTAAACAAAATTCTAAAAAAAGACAACACGAACTAAATTCATTCCATAGTTGGATTATGAAAACGCTTTTACAATGAGAGTATGAAAGGCTATTCATCCAAAGAATGAAAAGAGGGGTACTATGAAAAAATGGATTCCAGCTACGATGGCAACGGTATTGATGGCAAGTATGTTGGCCGCTTGTGGAACGAGTACCAAGACCAATGAAGCAACAGGAGCTCAAGGAACAGCTGCAGCAAGCACGAAACCAGCAGAGAAAACCAAGTTCTCGATCGGGCTTCGCACACTAGCGTTCGGACACGTGGAGAAATCCCCCAATATCAACGAAGATAAATGGGTTAAAAAGTTGGAAGAATTAACGAATACCGATATGAATATCGTGCTTGTGCCGCACAAGGACTATGAGCAAAAAATGATCCAAATGTTCGCGACGAATGATATTCCCGACGTCGTTCAAGGCAGCGGAAGCTGGAGCGGGAAGGAAATGGCCGGTTCCGTGAAAGCTGGCGTATTTCAACCCTTGGACGACCTGCTGAACAAGTACGGTCAGAATTTGCTGAAAAAGATTCCGAAAGAATCCTGGAACCAAGTGACCTACCAAGGTAAAATTTACGCGATTCCAGAATTCCTATCGAATCCATCCCGTCGTTCCGTCTTTATCCGTAAAGATTTGTTGGACAAAGCAGGCTTAGGCGTGCCGAAAACAACGGATGAGTACATGGCTGTGCTTCGCAAGTTCAAAGAAATGGGCGTTGAGTTCCCTTACATGGGCCGCGAGAACTTCAAGTATTCCGATGTCTTCTTCGGATCCTATGATGTGTACCCTTACCTTTCTATGCTAGAGCAGCAAGGCGATCAAATCGTACCGAAGTTCTTCGATACGGAGAACATGACGAAAGCGCTACAGACGTACAAAACAATGTATGACGATGGCTTGATGAATAAAGAGTTCGCGACAACGAATGCTACCGTTTGGAAAAATGCGATCCTTGCAGGAAAAGCAGGCATGTGGTCCATGAATGCGAACGAAGTGCTGCAATGGGAGCAACAGTTGAGAGCGACGGTACCTACTGCGAAAATCGATATCATTGCTTCGCCGACAGGACCTGATGGCAGCGGTGGACACTACTTGTATGGCCCGAATACACGTGCTTATTTTGTAAACAAAAGTGTGAAAGATGCCGCGGGTATTATTAAGTTCTTTGACTGGATGATGTCCGATGAAGCGGAGAAATTCTTCACTTTCGGAATTGAAGGCGACACATACAAGACCGTTGATGGCAAAATCGAATACAAGAGCCCGACCGATCCGGCAGGCATCGATGAAGAACGTTACCGTCAATCATTCTTGTGGCTTGTTCAAGACACGACGTATAATAAAGGCACACTTAGCTTAACAGAAGATGGTAAAAAGCTAATGAAAACGTACGATACGACGTTAGCGAACGAAGGCCGTGACGGCATTAACTTCGAGCCTCGTCTAGATGCTTATGTGAAAAACCCTGATATCGCACCGCTTTCCGACCAAGCGCCTCCAGTTGTTCTGCAACATATGGTGAAAATGGTGTACGGGAAAGAGCCGATCTCCGACTGGCCGAAAGTCATCGAAGAGTGGAAGTCCAAAGGCGGCAACGATGTGATCAAAGAAGCAACAGAGAAATTCAAAAACAAAGATTCCAAAGATTCGGATTCAACGGTCACGTTGAGTCGTAGAAAATAGGAAGCATCGCACGACATGATAACCGTCTCCTCTTGGGCTATAAGCCTAGGGGGAGCGGGTTTTTATTTAAATATAGCAGGTAAAAATTCACAGTAGATACGAAGAAAGGAGCATTCCCCATGTACCGCATTCTCATTGTCGATGACGAACCGATGATACGGAAAGGATTACAGAAACTCGTGGAACAGTCGGAGCTGCCGATTGAAAGCCTGAGAACGGCAGAGAACGGCGTCGTGGCCTTGCAACGGATCAAGGAGGAGCGCCCTGACTTTGTATTTACGGATATCCGAATGCCCAAAATGGATGGACTCGAGCTCTGCCAGCACGTGGCCGAGATGGATGCGGACATTCAGGTTGTGGTGATTTCGGGTTATGGTGATTTCGAATATGCGCAGAAATGCGTGTCCTATGGAGTTAAAGAGTATCTGCTTAAGCCGGTCAGTGTTAAGGGTTTTAAAGGTGTGCTGGAGAAACTAATCCGCACCAAAAGCAAGGTTAGCTCAGAATCTTTCATCGCTGTCACCCTGTTAGAGCAATGGGCGAGCCGCATGGAACAAGCGGTGTGGATGCTGCAGGACGCAGAGCTAGATCTGGTGCTGGACGAGATCCAGGAGGAACTGAAGACCAAACATTTCAAGCTGAACCGCGTGGTCGATATGTTAGCGGAGATCAACACACTTCTGGAACAGCGTCTAAATGCGCGTGATGTATATGTGATGCAGCGTGATTTCGACTTGGCGGGTGCCGAGAATGAGGAAGCGGTATGGGCGTGCTTTACAGCTGCGATCCACGGCTATTTGGAGGAACTGAAAGCTAAGCGCAAGGGCAAGCTGAAGGATCCCGTGGAGGAAGCGAAGCTGTATATCGAATCGCATCTTGCGGAAGAGGTTTCCTTAGAGGAGGTCGCTGATCATATCGGGCTGAATCCATCCTATTTCAGTCAATTGTTCAAACAATCCACACAAGAGACTTTCGTGCAATACCGGACACGCCGCCGTATGGAAAAGGCGAAGAAGCTGCTGCAACAGCCGCAATGGCGCATCACCGATATTTCAGGTGAGGTGGGCTATGCGGATCATCCTCATTTTACGAAAACCTTTAAGAAATATGAGGGTTGTCTGCCTTCGGAATATCGACAGCAGATGGGGATTCGTGCATGAAAAGGAAAACACTATCTGGCCAGATATACGTGTATTTCCTGATCGTGATTATCCTTTCGCTAGTCTCGGTGGGGCTCTTTTCCTACGTGCAATCTTCACGCGCCCTGGATGACCAAGTAAAGCAGTACATGGGGCAAATGATCGATAGCGCCAATTACCAAACAGATAGCTATTTGCAGGCGTATGAGCTGCTTAGCAATGCATTTTCATCGAATTCCGACGTGCGTGCCTTCATGGAAATCAATCCGAATGATCCTTATGAGTACTACGTTTATTCGGACAAAATCAAGAAATTCGCGGAATCGTCCGTGAAATCCATCGTCACTTTGTATAAACAGTTAAACATGCTTTATGTTGTGGGTCAGCATGGCCGCTCGGTCATTTATGAGAATCAGAATGTAATTAATTTTGATCCCGTTCTTGTGCAAGAGAAGTTTGACAGCCTCATGAAAGTATCGGGGGACGGGCGAATAGCCCTCCTCAATATGAGCATTCAAGCTGCGGATAAAGGCACGGTCGTGACCATGGCGCGCAAAGTAAGAGGCCCCTCTTACGGTGATGAGAATCGCGGGGTTGTTGCGATTGAAATCAAGTTGGCGGAGCTGGCCAAAACGTGGGATCGCGTCAGCTTGGGGAAAGACGGATTTTTCTTCATCGTCGATGATGCCGGTAATTATGTGTATCCGCCTTCGATGGAGCAGCGTGCGCCGAAGGATGAACTGGCTTCGCTTGTCTTATCGAGTGGGAATCAAACTTTTTTGCATAAATATAATGGCGAAGAACGTATGTTTGTATCGCGGAAATCGGGTTATTCCGATTGGAATCTGGTCGCATCCATGCCGGTGAAGGAGTTAAGACGACCCGTCAATACGATTCGGACTACGACGATTATTGTGGGTCTGGTTACTTTGGCTGTGGCACTGTGGCTGGCATTCCGCTTCGGCCGCTCGATTATCGCGCCGATTCGGTGGTTAAAGGATAGTATGCGCGAAACGGAAAAAGGTAACTGGCAGTACATCGATGAGGTCGGTCGAACCGATGAGATCGGCGGGCTCATTCATAGCTATAATCTCATGGTCACACGATTATCGGATATGATCGGGCGTGTCTATGAAGCCGAATTAGAACAGCAGAAGAAGGCTTTGGAGCTCGGTCAATCGGAGCTGGAGAGGCAGAGGGCGGAATTCCAATCCCTGCAGCTGCAAATTAATCCGCATTTCCTTTATAACACATTGGAAACGATCAATTGCTACGCCATCGTCCAAGATTCTCATGAAATCACCGAAATGGTGGAAGCGATGGCGTTCATGCTTCGTTACTCGGTGCAGACGAACTTGGAAGAAATCACCGTAGCCAATGAATTGAATCATGTGCGTAATTATATGATTATTTTGCAGCATCGCACGGAGCGGGAATTCGAGATCGATGTCGCGATACCGCCGGGCTTGCTGCTGGAGAAAATGGTGCGACTGACGCTGCAGCCATTAATCGAAAATATTTTCCAACATGCGTTCCCAGATGGTGTGGAGGAGCATCATTGGATTCGCATTGATGCGAGCAAAGAAGGCGGCTTATTCCGGGTGACCGTAGCGGATAACGGTACAGGTATGAAGCCGGAACGACTGCATGAGCTGCGGCAAAAGCTAGAGGAGAATCGCTTGGCGGAGCCGGAAGAGAAGAATGGTTCATCGCGCCGTGGCGGCATTGGCCTGATGAACGTTCATCGACGCATTCAGATGGTGTTCGGGGAAGCCTATGGGCTGTCAGTCGACAGCGAGTGGGGGCACGGGACGTGCTTCACGATGACGATGCCGGAAACGATGCGGCCGAGGCTGCGAGGGTGAGGTTCTATTTTGCGGGGAATGTAAACGTTGTATTAATGGAATGGCGGTAGTCACGCTGCTTAAGCAGCGTTTTTCATATAAAATAATGAACATCCATGGGAGGATATCACAATGAACATCAACTTAACGGGGAAAATTGCACTTGTCACAGGATCGAATGCGGGGATTGGGCGCGCAATTGCACTGGCTTTGGCTAGTAACGGCGCTAAGGTTGGCGTGAACTGTTTGAACAATGTGGCACAAGGACAGGAAGTTGTTGCAGCGATTCAAGCCCTGGGCGGGGAAGCTGTTTTGGTTCAGGCTGATGTAACCAACGTGGAACAAATCGATCGATTGGTGAGTGAAGTTGAGCAAGCGTTAGGTGGAACGATCGATATTCTCGTCAACAATGCCGGTCATTTGGTACAGCGCGTGCCGAATGCGGAAATGACCGAAGAGATGTATGCACGTATTATGGATGTTAACTTGAAAAGCACAGTATTCGTGTCGAAACGTGTCATGGCTGGCATGAAAGAGAAAGGATACGGCCGCATTATCAACATGACTTCCGTAGCTGCACATAATGGTGGCGGACCCGGAGGCAGTGTGTATGCAGCAAGTAAAGCGGCCGTTCTGACGTTCTCCAAAGGTTTAGCCAAAGAAGTGGCCGCAAGCGGCATTACGGTGAACAATGTGTCCCCTGGCTTTATCGGGAATACGATGTTCCACGCGACATTCACGACAGACGCAGCGCGCCAAGCAACGATTAATGGCATTCCTCTGCAGAGAGAAGGAACACCGGATGATGTAGCAGGGGCTGTGCTCTATCTAGCTTCCGATCTAGCTGCTTATGTAACCGGAGAAACGATTGAAATTAACGGCGGGATGATGATGCGATGAGTACCGCATTGAGGTTCGCTGCCAAGCATGGGAATAAGGTATGGTTGGATGAAACGGTGGGTCGTCTGCAAAATGAGATCGATCAACTGCAGTTAGCTGGCAGCTTGGTCGTTCCTAAGGATCCTGGGGGATGGTGGCACCAGTATGTTTGTCCACACCATCACACCGAACTGTTGTTCGATGAAAGCTGTGTGGATGCATCCGAGTTTCACTGCCCGCATGGCTGTGTCATTGAAGGCGAGGCCTATCAAGGAGCTTGGCTAGTGTTCAAGCATCAATCTTTAGCGCGAGTGGCGTTGCAAGCTGCGGCTGTCTATGCGGCACAGGGTGAGAAGCGGTATGCGGAGCTTAGCAAGCGACTGCTTGTCGAATATGCGGAGCAATTCCCGCTCTATCCTGTGCATCCAGAGGCTCAAAGCTGGATGCTCAAAGGACGTGCCTTCCATCAAGCACTGACGGAGGCGATTTGGTCAACCACGTTAATACGCGCCTATCTTCTTCTGCGTGATGAGGGGATTGCGTTTGAAGCGAGGGAGCAGGTCGCGATCGACGTGTTTTTGGGGCTGTTGTCGGAGAGCATGGAAGAGTACCGCCATGTGTTGATTCATGAGCGGAACAATGCGGAGAACAACTACACGGCTTGGCTGAACGCGTCCTTATCTTGTGTGTATGCAGCACGAGGTGAGCAGGCTGAGCTAGAAGCACTCATTGAAGGCCAAGGGGGCTTCATTCATCATTTGTCGATCGGTGTCAAACCCGATCAGTTTGAATTCGAGGGAAGCACGTATTATCACGTTTTCGTGCTTCGTGCGTACTTAATCGCTGCGGAAATGGCGCAGCGCTTCGGCATTGATCTCTACGCCACGACAGGCGCAGAGGGACAGTCGATGCACGGCATGCTTCAGGCGTTGGCCGATTTGGCCGACGACCAGGGCGCCTTGCCGGCGCTGCATGATGGGCCGCTCGCGCGGGGGCCTTACGCCCGCGAGATCGCCGAGATCGCGGAGCAGGGGCTCGCGATCTACGGCATCGCCGGGCTCGCGCCGGTGCTGCGCGAGGCGTACCGGCAGCTCGGCGCTGCCGGGGATGAGCAGCTCGAGGCGCTGCTCTATGGCGCTGACCGCACCGCTGCGGATGGCGAGCCGAGGGGCTCGCGGCTCTGGCCGGACGCCGGCTTCGTCATCGGCCGTGTTGCGGGGAACCCGCTGTCGTTCCTCGCCGACTTCGGCGAGCACGGCGGTTCCCACGGCCACTACGACAAGCTGCATCTGACGTTGATGCATCAGGCTCAGACCTTAACGCCCGATCTTGGGATGGTGCCTTACGGCTCGACCATGCGCAGATCGTGGTTTGCCGAAACAGCCAGCCACAACACCGTGTCGCTGGGCGGTCTATCGCAAGCGCCGCATGAAGGGCGCTGCATGCATTACGAGGCGACGGAGACCTCGGTCTACGCCTGGCTGCAATCCACGGGCAGCTACGAGGGCTGCACGATGAATCGTCACCTTTTGCTCACGGAGGATTGGCTCCTGGATTGGTTTCAAGTTGAGCTGGCTGGCGATGAGCCGCAGCCAATCGAGTGGTGGATGCACCCGATTGTAGCGCCAGATGTTGCGCAGCAAACGCTTACCGAAGCAGCACCTTACCGCATGTTCGTCGCTGAGAAAGCAGGGGACGAGACGATGCTGAAGGAGCATCAGCTGCCGATTCTTGGTCAATTCGTGCCTGATGAGGGGGTTGATGCTATAGGAGCGGGTCAACTGCAGCTTACTTACGGTCTTAATGGGGGTTCCAGCGGTGTAACTCCTTTAGAGTCATCAGGTGTTTCAGGTGTTTCAGGTGTTTTAGGTACTTCTAGTACTCCAAGCACTCCAAGCACATCTGGTGCTTCAAGCACTTCCAATACTTTAAGAAGTTCAAGCACTTCAGGCAATGTAACTACCGCTTCCGTCTTCCATACCGCACTTGTGCAACCTGGCGATGAGGTTATAGCCGTACAAACACCAGGCGATGCTATTGATCCAAGCTGTTCATTAATGGCAATTCTCCACCGCCGCCATGATCGCAAGGCGGATTTCATTCATGTGTACCGTGCGGGGAGTGCAGTTCAACTATCTCAACCTTCAGAGCATGATATCTGGATCACCGTCCCGAATCATCCGCAGGGTGCTGTTCACGTTCAATTAACGAAAGACAAAGGATTACAGATCCTGTAGTCCATTCATATAGGAATAAGCCCGGAATCCGACCCTGTCACGATCCAAATCATGCCTAACAGAACCCAGCCTGGAGGGAATTATCAATGCCATTATCTCCACTTTATGAACCGCAGAGCGGTGTGTTAACTGTACAATATGAGCCGAATGAGAAGACGGTGTTGCTTGAGAACCCGCCTCGCTTCACGTGGATTCCTGCGCAGCTGGAGAATGATCGTTATGTGCTGCAGATCGCACAATCTGAGGCATTCGAGTCAGCGGGCACGCAGACGATCCAACCAATCCCGTATAATTTATATACGCCTGATGCTGCGCTAGAAGCAGGCACATACTACTGGCGGTATGCATTACTCCAAGAGAGCGGCGAACAAACAGCTTGGAGCTGCACCAGACGTTTCGATGTACCGGCAGATTTGCCTGAAACGCCGTTACCGAGCAGAGCAAAGCGCTACGCGGAAATAAACACCCAGCATCCAAGATTGTGGCTGCAATCTTCGGAGGTGGAAGCTTTCCGCACTGAACTAGCTGCTGATCCGACCTATTGCGGGTTCGACATTTTCTTTGAAAAGTCTGTCAAACCTTGGATCGAACGGGATTTGATCCCCGAGCCGTTTCATTACCCAGGAAATAAGCGGGTAGCCAAGCTATGGCGTCAGATGTATATGGATACGCAGGAAGCGCAATATGCGGTACGTCATTTGGCTGTGGCAGGCAAACTACTCAACAATGCTGACTTACAAGATCGCGCCAAAACCTGGCTGCTCCATATCTGCACATGGGACGTCAACGGTACCACCTGCCGCGACTACAATGATGAAGCCTCTTTTCGTATGGCAGGGGCCATAGCGTGGGGCTATGATTGGTTGTATGATTTGCTCTCCGAAGATGAACGAGGGCAAATTCGACACGTTCTACTGGAGCGTACTCGCCAAATTGCTCAGCATGTCATCGAACATTCCAAAATCCATCATGTTCCCTTCGACAGTCACGCTGTGCGTTCCTTATCGAGCGTCCTCGTGCCGTGCTGTATCGTGCTTTTGCAGGAAGAGCCAGAGGTTCAGGAATGGCTAGACTATACGCTTGAGTATTATGCGTGTCTCTATTCGCCATGGGGCGGGCCAGACGGTGGTTGGGCGGAAGGCCCGATGTACTGGACAACGGGCATGGCTTTCGTGACGGAAGCGATGAATTTACTCAAGAAGTATACGGGGATTGACTTCTATAAACGTCCTTTTTTCACCAAAACCGGTGATTTCCCATTATATACGTTCAGTCCTGACACGCTAAGAGCTAGCTTTGGCGATCAATCGACGTTAGGCGACCCCGTGAGTTTGAAAACGGGCTTTAATATCCGTCAATTTGCAGGGGTAACAGGAAACGGATTGTATCAATGGTACTTTGAACGTGTACGCGAGACAGATACGGATTCGGAGATGAAATTTTATAATTACGGCTGGTGGGATTTCCGTTTTGACGAAATGGTCTACCGCCATGACTATCCGCAGGTGGAGGCAATCGCTCCAACAGATGCGAATATTCAGTCGGTCAAATGGTTCCGCGACATCGACTGGGTAGCCTTTCATTCGAATATGGCTGACCCCGAACGTCATATTATGCTCCTGACCAAGAGCAGCAAATACGGCTCTGTCAGCCATAGTCATGGCGACCAGAATGGCTTCTTGCTGCATGCCTATGGCGAGCCGCTGGCTATCGAGAGCGGTTATTACGTGGCATTCAGCTCCACCATGCACATGAATTGGCGCCGGCAAACGCGCTCCACGAATAACATCTTAATCGACGGCTTGGGTCAATATGCCGAGAAGAATAAAGTGCTGAACATGGCAGCTAACGGGTTCGTCGAGGTTGCCGAGCAGCGCAAAGGCTATGGCTACTCGCGCAGCAACGCGACCGCGGCCTACCAGGAGTACGTTCCGTATCTAGAACGATATGTCCGAGAGCTTTACTTCTTTGGTACTTACGTCGTGGTGGTGGATCATATTGATCTGGCGCAAGCGGGAACCGTGGATTGGCTGTTCCAAACGCTGTACGAGATGCAGCTAAAAGGCCAAACCTTCAAAGTGCAAGGCCGGAAGGCCGACATGGACGGCCGTTTCGTCTATTGCTCTTCGGGCGAGCTAGCGCTTTCGCAGCATCAAAGCTTTACAGACATCGATCAGTCGGAGATCGAGGGACTGCCGCCGCAATGGCATCTGAAAGCAACGACGAAGTCTGCGCGGAGTCATCGGATTGCGACGCTCCTCGTACCGATCAAGCATGGCGAGCCGAAATATGTATCCTATTTTATGGACGATCAAGGGTTTGATACGCACATTTACTTCACGGAAGACGGTGTCACCAACCGCGTAGAAGTGCCAAAGGCCTACTAAATATATCCCGTATAATCAGCGTCTTCCCTTGCAGCAATTTGCTGTGAGTGGAGGGCGTTTTTTTTCCATCTTTGATGTAGGGAAATCTATGAAATTTCATTTCAGCTCATAAAAAATCGCCTATGCGGGAAAGTTAAGTGAAGTGATAAATCTATAGAAATCAAACATGATACCTAAAGTTCACACATTGTAAGGGGTGCCAATTTCACGGCATAATAAGGACATAAAGACATTCACTCAAAACGAGGGGGATTTACATTGGTGAAAAAGTACAAATCACTACAAGTTATTGGAGCAAGCTTACTTGCTATTAGTTTAACAGCATGCGGATCGACTAAGGACAGCACAAGCACGGCTTCACCATCTGCAGGCGCGTCAACTGCTCCAGCTGCAACAGCAAAAGCTGAGAACATTACGATCACGTTCCAAAATATATATCCAGATCCTACGGATCCGAAAAACGGCATGTTGAAGAAAATCGTTGCCGATTACCAAGCTAAAAACCCTAACATCAAAATCGAGCTTGATTCCTTGAACACGGATCAACAAAAGCTTAAATTGAAAACTCAAGCAGCATCCAAAGAAGTTCCGGACATCACAATCGTGAACCCAGCTGCACAAATGAAACCATTCGTAGATGCTGGCCTATTCGCACCATTGAATGACATGGTTGAGCAAAACGGACTTAAAGATACGTTCCAATCCGGTATCCTTGACTTCTACAGCTTCAACAAGAACATCTACGCTTTGCCAGACGGTAACAACATCGGTGTTGTTTACTACAACAAAGAATTGTTCCAACAAGCGGGTATCGCAGACGTTCCAAAAACATTCGAAGAAATGGTTGCTGACGTGAAAACGTTGAAAGCTAAAGGCATTCAGCCAATGGCAATCGGTGAGAAAGATTCTTGGACTGGATCCTTCTTGTTCATGAACATCTTGCTTCGTACGAACGGTGGACCTGGATTCTTACAACAAGTTGTTGACGGTAAGAAAACATTCGCTGACCCAGCATTCACAGACGCTGTTGGTTCCATGGAAGACTTGATCCAAGCTGGCGCATTCCAAGAAGGCGCAACATCCTTTGACTACAACGCAGGCGAGAACTTGTTCAAAACAGGTAAAGCAGCTATGTACTACATGGGCAGCTGGGCAACTGGCGGTATCGAAACTTCATCCGTTAACGGTAAAGTTGGCGTGTTCCAATTCCCTACAGTTAAAGGTAAAGGTAACCCAGATGAGTTCATGTTGGCTCCAGGATCCGCATTCGCGATCTCTGCAAACAGCAAACACTTGAAAGAAACAAAAGATTTCTTAAACTTCTTCATGTTGAACTACCCGAAAGAAGCTTTCAAAGTTAAAGGCGCAGTTGGTGTAGGTCAAAAAGTTGACGGCGACTTCAAAGCTGCTGGATACTCCGATATGGCAATGGACGTTCTTGCCCTGTTCAAGAAAGTTAAAGGTGGCGACCTAGCGTTCGATAACACAATGAACCCAGGAACTGCACAAGGTCACTTAACAAGCATTCAAAACCTATTCGTACAAAAAGTAGATCCTGCTACTGTAGCGAAAGAGCACCAAACAGCTTACGACACAAACAACAAGAAATAAATAATAAATTAATGTAGTTGCCCCATCGGGAATTTACCTGGAGCGCCTAAGAGGTGCAGAGGTAAGTTCCCCATGGGTATATCCCCATGAAGGAGGCGAGCCAAGTGAATGTGTTAAGAGTCTCCAAGTGGACGATTGCCATGTTTGTACTGCCCTGTTTAATTATCTATGTCGGTCTTGTGTTTGTACCTATCCTCGTATCCATGTACAGTGGATTGTTGGAGTGGAATGGGATTGGTGCTTCGAAATTCATTGGACTTGATAATTTCCGTACCATGTTGTTCCATGATGTTGTTTTCTGGCCATCGGTTAAACGTACGTTAATGTTTGCTGTCTTCTCTATGATTGAAATTCCGGTTGCGTTGCTTGTGGCAATGCTGCTGAATCGTTTTATCAAAAAACCGAATTTCCTCGTTTCTGCTTACTTTTTGCCTGTTATTCTATCAGTTGTTATTGTCGGTCAATTATGGAAAACGATCTATAACCCAGCGTCAATGGGCGGTATGCTTAACCAAGTGTTAGATTTGCTACATCTACATAGCTGGACGAGATCGTGGTTAACGGATCCGAAGATCGCTATGTACTCCTTATATTTTGTGGCCCTATGGCAGTATCTGGGGTATCACACATTGATCCAGTTTACCGGTATTCAGAACATCCCGGCTGATATTTATGAAGCTGCACGGATCGACGGAGCGGATGGCCTCAAAGCCGACTGGTACATTACTTTCCCTATGAATATTCCGATTTTCAAAATATCGATCGTCCTAGCTTTCATCGGTTCCCTACAAGCGTTTGACATGATTATGGTCATGACAGGCGGGGGTCCAGCTCATGCCACAGACGTTATTTCAACCCTGATGTACAACAATTCATTCCTGTCCCTGAAATATGGATATGGAAGTGCGATTGCAGCCTTCTTGGTTGTGGTATGTCTCGTAGCTACCGTTATTATCAACACCGTCTTCAATAAATTAGAGAAGAAATTCACGTAGGAAGGGAAGTGTCACCATGCAAAACGCCAGGGAAGCAGTTTCGGCTAAACCTGCCATCATCCGGAGACGCAAAGGCTTCTCTATCCTGAAAGTGCTTGTAATCATTTTACTATCTCTACTTGTGGTCACACAGGTATATCCATTGCTTTGGCTGTTTATTTACTCGCTCAAAACCAATGAGGAAATTCTCTCGGGCCGCTTTTTCGCTCTGCCGCATGTGTTCCAATGGAGCAACTTCTCGAATGCCATTAAAGCGGGACATTACTTTCAATACTTAAAGAACAGTCTCTTCGTTACCTTGATTACCATGGTGTGCGTACTGTTCTTGAGTTCCCTAACATCCTTTGCAATTACGCGGTTCAAATGGAAATACGGCCAGCTCGTTATGCTCATCTTCCTTATTGGGATGATGGTGCCGATGCAGGCAACATTGTTGCCGCTCATGATTATTTTTAAACATATGCACATCCTGAACACGCATCTTTCAATTATCCTGCCTTACATTGCATTTCAGACGCCGGTTGCAGTCTTCATTCTCAGCGGCTTTATGAAATCCATTCCGGCAGAAATTGAAGAGTCTGCAGTTGTGGATGGAGCAGGGATCTTCAAAATTTTCACCGGGATTATTCTTCCAATCTCGGTTCCTCCAATGATGACGGTATGTATTCTTACCTTCATTAATATATGGAACGAGTACATCCTCGCGGCGACGTTCATTTCGTCCGAGCGACTCAAGACACTTCCATTCGGGGTGAATAGCTTCGTCAGTCAATATTCCGTTAACTACGGGGCAATCGGTGCCTTCCTCGTACTTGGGGCATTACCGGTTATTATCGTGTACTTCTTACTAGCGGACAAAATTACAAAAGGTATGGTAGCGGGAGCGGTGAAGGGTTAACTTCACCCCTCTCTTTTTTTCATTTGGTAGTGGCTGTGTTAAAATAGCAAATATTGCCGCTGCGAAAGGGGATCACGATCAACGTGAAACGGGGCTTCAATTCCATTCATAACCGGCTTTTTATGCTATTTATCACCTCTATGCTCGTACTGGTGCTGCTGGTAAGTGTGCTTTATTATCAGAAGACGACTCAAATTATACATAGTAAAATTAACGATTTGGCCCAAAAAAATATTTCACAAACCGTTGGTTTATTTGATTTGCTGCTGCAAGGCTATGATAGTATTACGAAATCCTTGAATAGTAACTATGAAATGCTTCGATTGATCGAAGATCGGGATACGAATACAGATATGACCGCTAACATTTTGAATGAGCGGACGATTACCAATATTTTGGGAGCGATTTATTACTCGCGGGATGATATTATCGGGATTCATGTCATCACAAATGCCGGCAAGAACTACAACTATGAGCGCGGCTTCGATAGTGTTATCGATACGAACTATGCCTCCGCGGACTGGTACCAAAAGTTGCAGGATTCCACGGGAGAAATGGTCTGGTTAGGACTGGTTCAAGGGTCGATGATCAATCAGTTTCAGAGAAATCCGCTTTTTGTATTTGGACGTAAGCTGTATGATCTGACCGACCACCGTGTCATTGGTGTCATGCTAATTGAAACGAATCCGCAGCCGATTCTGTCGGCCTTATCGAACGTTACGATCAGTCCGAACAGCCGTGTGTATATCGTTGACCGAGAGAATCGGCTCATTGCGACGACCGCGGAGGATAAGAAGAACTTCCCATCCTTTCTTGGTTTGTCACGTCCTGAACGGGATGAAGTCATCGTGGATGATCAAACCGATCAGCTCATTGTTGCCGCCAAGGCGAAAATGTCGGATTGGACCGTGTTTGGCCTAACGCCCAAGCAAGATATTAACTCCGAGATAGTGAAAACAAGGGAATACTTATATGTTGTCATCGTGGTCCTTATTATTCTTTCTACCGCTTTGGCTAGTTTGATCTCACAAAACATCTCTTCTCCGCTCAAGCTCTTGATTCGTGAAATGAAACAGGTCGAGATGGGGAATTTCAAAGGCTCCGTAACGGTTAGATCGTTCGAAGAGATTAACTCGCTCGTATCCTCTTTTAACCGCATGGTGAATCGGATGGACGAGTTAATTGAGCGTATTACATTGGCTTCAATGAGCGAGAAGAACGCAGAGCTGCAGGCGCTGCAGTCGCAAGTGAACCCTCATTTCCTCTATAACACCTTGGATATGATTTACTGGATGCTGGACGAACGGGAGAACGATCGCCTGGGCAAAGTCATCCTAGCTTTATCACATATGTTCCGATACAGCAGTGATTGGCAGGAAGCCTCCAAAACAACACTCCAGCAAGAGCTGGATCAGATGCGTCATTATATGACGATTATTGAGAACCGTTTAGAGGGCAGGGTGTCAACCGAGATCGATATTGATCCGGAATGGCTGGAAGTAACTTTGCCCAAAATGACCTTGCAGCCTATTATCGAGAACGCCGTTAAGTACGGACTTGAGCCCTTGCGTGAGCCTGGTGTACTTCGTGTATACACGCAAATTCATGAGCAGGAGCTGCATATCGTCATTTCAGATAATGGGGTGGGGATTGAAGAAGGGCTGCTTCTCCAGATGCAGGAACGGCTCGTAGAGGATGCTAGGTTCATTGGCGATCCATACTCTAAGACGCATGATCTCACCATCGACACGAACAAGCAAACACGACGAGGTATCGGCCTTACAAATGTACATAGACGCATTGTACTCATGTTTGGAGACACCTATGGACTTCGTATACAAAGTAAACAAGAGGTAGGAACTACGGTGATCATTGTGATGCCGATTCCTCGTAAGGGGGTATAACAATCAATCATGGATATTCTTATCGTAGATGATGAAACGATTATTCGAGAAGGCATTCAGCGAACGCTTCAGAATCGCTATCCGGAGCATAAGATCCACTTAGCCTCGAATGCGGAGCAGGCGATCGCTCTGCTGCGCAGCCACACGATACATATCGTGCTGACAGATATTCTGATGCCAGGCATGACAGGTCTAGAGCTGATGAATATGTCGCGGAGCCGTCATCCCCATGTGAAATGGGTGGTGATCTCCGCGTATTCGGAGTTTTCCTATGCACAAGAGGCGGTGCGGCTTGGCGCGAAGGATTATTTACTGAAGCCGATTGGCAAAGAGGTGCTCAGTGAGATGATTAGGAAGCTCAGCGAGGAAATCGCCCGCGATGCGGAACTGATCGAAGAGGCCGAAGTGTTGAAAACGAATCGTCGGTTTCTACAGGAAGCGGTCTTCCAACGCTGGGTGCAGGGGCTGGATACGGGGCGGATCGATATGGGCCCATTCGCTATGCAGCATCCCTTTTTCTATTTGATTATGGTTAAAATGGAGACCGATAAAGCCGTCTTCCTCGAAAATTTCATTATCGAGAACGTTCTGCAAGAGTTGATTGACCGCTATGGTAAGGGTTTCGTAACCGTACACGACAGTAAGAGCCTCCTAGGGCTCGTTACGCCGCCTGAGGGTACAAGTATCGCTCAGCTCGTAGAGGAGCTTAGAAGCCATCTCATCAAGTATCTGAAGGTGCCTTTTCAGATTATGAGCACAGAGCGGATCGAGCAGTTCCAATCCGTGCCGGCAGAGGTCCAGCGGATGCGGCAAGCCTCAACAACACAGGTCTATGAGCATCACGCGGCTAGCGGCAGCGACCGTTCTGTTGAAGTTGCGCTCCAATACATGCGGACGCATTATCATGACGACCTTTCATTGGAGAAAGTCGCTTCCATTGTCTATTTGAACCCTGTATATTTCAGCCAGTTGTTTAAGCAAAAGACAGGCCAAGGATTTAAGGACTTCGTCATTAACCTGCGGTTAGAGCAGGCCAAACAGCTACTGCTGAACCCGAAGTTGAAGCTAGCAGACGTAGCCGAGCGAATTGGTTATCAAGATATGCGTCATTTTTCCCAAGTGTTTAAGAAAAAGTACGGCGTCACGCCCTCTGAGTTTAGGCAGGAACAGACTGGCGATAAAGCGGATTCATTGGTGTCAAGAGATTGATTCTCATGGAATTCTCAGGGAATTTTCAGAATTGCTCATTTGTTTAGCATTGGCGCGACTTTCCTCCTTCGTTGTTAAATATTAGGGTATTTGGCATGTGCTATGGTTGTAGCATGGCAATTGCCTAGTATTCCTAATCCGAAGGAGGAAATCAATCATGATTTTTGTGAAGAAGAACCGCCTTAAGCACTCTCTAGTTGGCCTAAGCCTATCCTTACTCGTCACAGGGACTGCCCTGTTAAGCCCTCACAATGCTTCTGCCGCGACGGCAAGTGTGGCGGAGGCGAATGTATCAGCGACCGTGTCTGCAACGTCATTAAGCTCGTCCCGTGTTGCCAGCATTCTAAGTACAGCGAAGTCCTACATCGGTAAAGTGAAATATCGTTACGGTGTGCGAGATACGAAGAATCTCATTATGGATTGCTCCGCGTTCACTCAAATGGTATTCAGCAAGAATGGCATTACGATCCCGTGGGGCTCCAAAGCGCAAGCGAGTTATGGGACGCTGGTGAAATCGAAGACAAGCCTGGTGAAGGGTGACTTAGTCATGTTCAGCACGACGACACCTGGCAAGATTAATCATGTTGGGATTTATATTGGCAATGGGCAGTTCATCTCCAATACGACAAGCTCAGGCGTTGTTGTTCGTGAAATGAACTCGGGATATTGGAAAGATCGTTTCATTATGGGCCGTCATTTTTAAAATATAAACCGTATATTGACCATTCCTCCCTCGAAATGGTATATAGTAGAAAACCATTTCAAGGGAGCTACATAGACGATGACACTTAAATTAGCGTTCGAAGCCGTGAAGAAATTCCATGAAACATTTGAACACCCAGTGGGCGTGACTCCTCAGCGCTTGTCCGAAGAGCGGAAGGCTGCGCGGCTGGCTTGGATGCAGGAAGAACTGAATGAATTTGAGGAAGCAGCGACCTTAGAGGACGAAGTCGATGCCATGATTGATGAGCTGTATTTTGTCCTGGGGACACTTGTGGAAATGGGTGTTGAGCCTGGCCCGATCTTTGATATCGTTCAGCATGCGAACATGTCCAAAGTTTGGCCCGACGGTACGGTTCACAAGAATGAAATGGGCAAAACCATCAAGCCGCCAGCGTGGGAAGACCCATTCGACAAAATTAGAACTGAAATTCATAGACAAAAAAATAAAGAAAGTTGAGGTGAGGCGCTCATGGCCTTTCACAACCGGCTCAAAGAGCTGCGGCAGCAGCAAAATCTTACACTTCGGAAGCTCGGCGAGAAAGCCGGCATCTCGTATTCGATCTTAAATTCTATTGAGAATGGTCGAATCGTCCCGTCGAAAGATGTCGCATTAGCACTAGCTGTGGCGCTTAAAATTGACGACAGGGAATCCTTCGTAGCTTTAGCAATAAATCCCTCTCAGCTATAATTGCAATACCTAATATTGTGTGGTACAGTATTAATAGTCTTAAAGGGAAAACCTGAATTGCGTATTGCAAAGGGTTATCATTTAAGTAAATGAAACCTTTTCCAATGTGTAATTTTTTTGTTCGAAACAAGAAAAAAGACATGTTAATAAAACTTTGGAGGTATTACCCATGGCAGTAGGAACAGTTAAATGGTTTAACGCAGAAAAAGGATTTGGATTTATCGAAGTTGAAGGTGGAAACGATGTATTCGTACATTTCTCCGCAATCACTGGCGAAGGTTTCAAATCTTTGGACGAAGGCCAACGCGTTGAGTTCAACGTAGTTCAAGGCAACCGCGGACCACAAGCTGAGAACGTTGTAAAACTGTAAGCTTCAGCTTGCAAATATAGCATTCTCCAGAAAGACCCTTAACTTGTTAAGGGTCTTTCTTTTTTGTGTATGTTGATCGTAATGCGTGCGAATGTTTAGGGTGCAAGTGTTTCTTTTTCTGTATTTAGCTCGTTGTGCGTGGGATTGGTTAGTGTAAGCAAGTGTTATGGACATGCTGTGGACGCTCTGCGGCCTCGTAGAGCCTGAAGGCGCCCTGTATGGTATGCCCGCGCTCTATTCACGGACAGGGCTATATGGCTGCATCCATGGCGATGAGGCCTACGATTACGAGGACAGACCTGCCAAATAAAAATCCTCCATTTCCTAAGAGGCTTGGAGGATTTTATATCTATAAGTTGAGGAGAAACGGAACGTCGTTCCGTAACTCAACCGAAAACCGCATAATGCCGAAATAGAGGACGCTCGTTCCGTTTCTAAACGTGCGGTACGGACATCAGCGCAGGTTAGCTCGCTTCAACAACCGCTGAATCGAGCGGTTGGCTTCAGGCAGGACGATGTCCTTATCAACCGTTCGCAGGATGCGGTTTTCCATGACGATGCGACCATTGATAATGGTCGTTTCGACATCAGCGCGCGTCGCCGAGTAGACGATGCGCGAGATCGGATCCACGTCGTAGGACGGATACGTGTGGAAGTTGTTGAGATCGAGGATCGCTAAGTCGGCTTTCTTGCCGACTTCGAGCGAACCGATCTCATCCGCCATGCCGACCGCGCGAGCGCCGCCGATGGTCGCCATGCGGAAGACCGTCTGCGCGTTCATCGTTGTCGGCCCGTGGAGGGGCTTCTGGATGAGCGCAGCGAGCCGCATCTCGTTGAACATATCGAGATTGTTGTTGCACGGCGCACCATCGGCTCCTAAGCTGAGCGAGATGTCCAGCTTCAGCATCTCTGGCGTCTCGGCGATCCCTGAAGCGAGCTTCAGGTTCGAACCGGGACAATGGCTGAGATGCACGCCACGCTCGTGAATGATGCGTTTCTCCTCATCATCGAGCCAGATGCAGTGCGCTAAGATCAGCCGCTCATTGGCTAAGCCGAGATGATCGAGGTAAACGACGTTGCGCATGCCCGTTTCGGCTTGCACAATCTCGATTTCTCCGCGATTTTCAGAAGCGTGCGTGTGCACCTTCACTTGGTACTGCTCCGATAAGTTGCGCACCTCGCGCAGCAGCTCTTCCGTACACGAGATAACAAAACGCGGTGAAAACGCGTACTGGATGCGGCCGTCATCATGTCCGTTCCATTTCTCCAGCAAATCGACGCTTTGTTGAAGGGAATCCCTCGTATTTTCCTGCAAGGCGAAAGGAACTTCGTCCCCTTTGTCCATCATCACCTTGCCAGACAATGCCCGGATACCGCTCTCGGCAATCGCTTGAAAAGCAAAATCGGTATGATGCACCGTCTCCATATCCACGATCGTCGTCGTGCCGCTTTGAATCAACTCGCCAATCCCAAGCATCGCCGAGTAATAGATCGACTCCTCATCATGGGAGGCTTCCAGCGGCCAAATCCGCTTTTTTAACCAATCCATCAGCTCCAGATCGTCTCCCTTGCCACGGAACAACGTCTGACACAGATGTATATGCGTTTGAATAAAGCCAGGAATGACAGTGCGATTCTTGGCGTTGATGATTTTATCTGCGTGTGTAGTATCCAAATCAGGTCCGATCGCGGTGATACGGTCATTTTCGATCCGTATATCCCCCGTAATAATATCTCCATTGCGATTCATCGTCACGATCTGTGCATCTTTAATTACAATCGTTGTCATCGAACCATCCCCCTACTCCCCTAATATATGAAAATGAAGGCATAAAAAAACTAGCCATGAAAAATATGCCCATCTGCAGCACATTTTTCGTAGCTAGAAATTTACGGTTTCTAAGTAGAGACCCTTAATCCAATTATTAAGGTTATACGAAAGAAGTCATATGCAATTATGTCGTGCCTGCTTTTCTTTAGAGTAAACCGCAGAGGGCTGTTTTGTCAACAGTGTGTTAGTTAATATAACATGCCCTCCCTCTTTTCTGAAAATCGGCTTTCATTCGACACGCTTTTCCGCTATTTTCGTTATTCGGGGTGATTCGTCGTGCCACTTCCGACAAAATAAGGCGTTGCGACCCCTTCATACATGAGGTGCATCGACATCCCGGCAGCAGCGTGAACAAGATTATGGCAATGATCCATCCATAAACCCGGATTATCGGCGACGAAAGCCACCTCATACGTTTCACCCGGCTGAATATCTAACGTATCCGACCACCACGGACTTCCTGTTGAAGGTTTGCCGTTGCGACTCAGCACCAGCACATGATGTCCATGCAAATGCATCGGATGCTCCACATTGCCGCGATTGATGAATGTCGTTTTAACCAAGTCCCCCTCTTTCACCATGAACATCGGCGCATCCGGAAACACTTTACCATTCAATGTGTACAGGAAATCGAAATTTCGATTATAGAAGCCTAATTTGTTATCTAAAATAAGGGTGAAATCACGATCGAATTTCGTGTTTGCATCAAAAGGCGTTGCCTTAGGACTTCCATAATGAAGTGGATCGAAAGCCACCGACTTCGGCATCTCCGGGACATTACCCTGGCCGTCAGAAGAAAGAAGCATGCCCCCCTTTTTCATATCGCCTACCTGTAAATAAACGGGATGTTCGGGCATGACGAACGTAAGATCATAACGACCGCCAGTTGGCACAATTACGTGTGTATTGGTAAGAATATCTGGCTTGTTGAGATCCGTGCCATCAATAGCGGACACTACAAATGGCGTGCCCACCAGTGTGTTTGTTTGATCGACCCAGTCATCCGTGTTGATTAATCGCATGCGGACCGGCGTCCCAGGTGCAACGGTTTGATGATCGAGCTCATCATTGGCGCCAATCGCGAACGTGTCTTTCCAACGATGGGTCATAACGGTGATATCTTTCAAAGGCAGAGCAGCAGCGGGTAATGCTGTGGTATTTGTGATTGAATTTGAATTTGAACTTGTGTTGGAGTTTGTGTTCAGGTCTAAACCTGCATTTTCACCGCTGCTTCCATACGCGGCCGTACCAACCGTTCCGCTAGCTTGCGAAACGTCCTTCGGTTCCACAATCAACGCCCCGAAAAGCCCTTTACTAACGGCTTCTTGCGAATCCTGATGCGAATGGTACCAGAAGGTTCCCACCTGCTCAGCACGGAATCGATACGTATACGTTTCACCAGGCATAACAGCATTTTGCGTAGCACCAGCGACGCCGTCCTCCGCATTCGGTACGTCAAGACCATGCCAATGGGCCGTTACGCCCTCTTCAATATCTTGATTCGTCAAGGTAACCTCAACGAGATCCCCTTCTTTCATGCGAAGCTCAGGACCCGGGATCTGGCCATTGTAAGTCCAAGCATCTACGGTTTTGCCAGAGCTGAGTGTGACTGTTTTCTTCTGTGCGACGAGGTTGAAATGACGATCTGGTGTCCCCTCTTTGGGACCCGTGAGGTCTGCGACGGACACCATGCCAGCCATAGCCGCCATATCATGATGGGCATGCTGGCCAGCAGCACCGCCCCCGTAATCCACCGTCCCGCTTGCCATATCCATCTCGGCGGGAAGTACACTTTGGTCCATCGCATACGTGAATAAATAAAAGCCAACACCCGCGATAATTGCAAGCACGCCTGTCATCGTCAATGCGCGTTTCCATAGCTGCGGAGCCTGATAGGTCTCCATTTTGCGCACCTGCTTGGAGCGGAATTGATGCCTCCACCATAGCCCTGCGGCCAAAGCGACGAAGACGGCAAGCGGGATCGCAGTGTCCATCCAATAGAAAGGAACAGAAGGCACTAACGTGAAATAGAGGGAAGTTAAGGCACCTAGCGCAGTGAATTGGTAGGGAAAAATGAGGGCAAGACTCGCGGCTCGTTGGAACAACGCAGGTTCGATTGTCGTGCTGCCTTCAGCTGCGCTTGGTTTCATTACATAGCGAAGCTTCAACAATTTAGGGACAGCCACGACCCATATGCTCAAAAGAGGAACAAGGACTAAGGGCGCCTGCAGGAACAGGCGGTCCTTCCAAAAAATCGGATCCATGTTCACCTGAAGCCACGTGATGGCGGCAAGAATAGCTGCTGCTGGAATGGCCGGGAACCACGCCCAGAAAAGCAGCTTACGCGATTTGCGGTTCAGCTTCTCTAAGCTCCCGCTGTACAATAATCGGGACGCCTTGCTGGCGCCGATCGATGTGAAAATGACAAATAATAAACTTGCGGCTAATATCGTTTGGATACTTGCGTTATACATGATGAAAACCCTCCTAGACTCAGTACTTCCAGTATAGATCCCCTGCTCGATGCCTCAAACCGTCTGGAGACCAAGGTCGAACCTAGACTAAAGTTGGGGCGAGCTATGCATAATTTTTACTTGTAAACTCTGGAAATAGTTTGCGTTTTCATAAATCGTGTGGTATGATAAATCCAATCGACAAATAGAACCTGAATTCACATATTTTAAAGGGTTTTCATTTTTGTTAGTGAACCTTTTACAATGTGTGAATTTTTTCTCTTTGAAGAATAAAAAACATGTTAATAATTTTTGGAGGTATTTCACAATGGCTACTGGTACAGTAAAATGGTTTAACGCAGAAAAAGGTTTCGGTTTCATCGAAGTTGAAGGCGGCAACGATGTATTCGTTCACTTCTCCGCAATCCAAGGCGACGGCTTCAAAACTTTGGACGAAGGTCAAGCAGTTGAATTCAGCGTAGTTCAAGGCAACCGCGGTCCACAAGCTGAGAACGTTGTAAAACTGTAATATAATTAAAAAGACTGCCTTTACGTAAGTAATGGCAGTCTTTTTCAATTTAAAGCTAGCTGACGCTTAGTACTCTAAGGAGGTTTATCCATGTATTCCAGAAAAAAGTCGCTTGAAGAGATGCCTCTAGAAAATGTGACGGTATGGTCTTGTGAAAATGAAGGCTGTAAAGGCTGGATGCGAGATAATTTTGCATTCGATCACGTGCCGACATGTCATTTATGTCAGTCCACAATGGTTCGAAGTGTCAAGTTACTTCCATTAGTTAATAATACGAATAGTGATCAGAAAACGCTCAAAAAGGGTGTACAAATATAGGTTTTATGAAACCCGGAGACATGTAGATGTCTTCGGGTTTTTTGTGTTACGATGAGATTAGCGAAGGAAGAGATGAAGGCGACCAGCAAGCGGACAACCCGTAGTCGTCAAGGGAGGTAGGAGCGTCTGTGAAATCAAGAAAAAGGCGCCAATGGCCGCTATTGGCCGGTGCTTGCATCCTTGCAGCTTGTATAGTGATCGGGATCGGGAAATCACCGTGGGGATCATTATCAACATCGAATGATAAAATAGCTGACCTCGTAACAGCAGCACCTGTGCCAACACCGACACCGCGTGTCGCTTTGGCATTTCGGATGCTCGATCTGGATCGAGGCTGGGTCAAATACGCGGACGGTACTGTCCAAACTTCGGATGGCGGTGCAAGTTGGCAGGACGTAGCAGTTACGGGGACGGAAACGCCGTCAACGGATAGCGGTGTCGATGCGGCGGGGATTGAAACGATTGCCAAGCTGCTAAGCTTGGAGGCCGGTTCCGGAGGCGCTGCTTCCAGTGCAGCGACCCCAGCAGGAGATGCCGCCGCAGCAACTGTAGGAACGGGCGGGACAACTACGGCGCAAGGTGCTCTAAGCACCGTGACGATGAACGGCAATACACTGCCTGTGAAGCAATCCCAGTTCGTGACGCCGAAGATTGGCTGGGTGCTTTTGGCCAATTCGGCAGCCAGCAAAAGCCCTCTCCTCGTAACCGTGGATGGGGGACAGACCTGGGTGGATGGGATGACAGAGGCGACGAAAGCCGCCATTATCGGTGAGGAGAAGCATCTCCAACAGCTCAAAGATGAAGCTTCTTTATATGTCACAGAAGCAGGGGCGCAGGCGGTCATGAGCGCTAGCTGGAAGCTCCTGCCGGACCATGCTTCGCCGGGCGATGCAGTGCTTGTGCGGAGCAAGGAGCCTGGCAGCGTTACGCTGGCGAATAAGACGTACACGCTGCAACCGTATGAAGCGGGGTATTTCACGTACTTGCCGATCACGATGGACACGAAGCCTGGCATATATCCGATCGGTGATCAGAAGCTGACCATTCAAGCGAAGAAATTCGAGACGCAGTATTTGAAGGTCACGGAGCAGATGGAAAGCATGAAGCAGGATACGGCGCGCATTGACGCCGATCAGAAGAAGATTGATCTGGCACGCAGCAAGTCGGAGCCGACGTTTCTGTTCCGAGGGCCGTTCGTGAAGCCGATCGAGGGGATTTTGACGACGCCGTATGGGTACACCCGTTATGTCAACGGGAAATACGACAGCTCGCACATGGCCCTTGATCTGGCCGCTAAAGAAGGCACCCCGATCAAGGCTACGAACGATGGGGTTGTCGCGTTGGCGGAACCCCTGTATTTGACCGGCAATTCCATCTATATTGACCATGGGATGGGGTTGTTCTCGCAGTATGCGCATCTCTCCGAGCTGCGCGTCAAAGCAGGCGACCATGTGAAACAGGGCGATATCATCGGTCTTGTCGGCACGACGGGGTTTTCAACAGGGCCGCATTTGCATTTTACCTTTTGGGCGCATAATATTCAGGCTAATCCGGACTTATTTTTTAATACATCCCCGTTTCAGTGGGTGAAACAATAACAAAAGTGTAGGACATCAGCTTCGGCTGGTGTCCTTTTGTCGTTAGTAGTTTTTCAAACTGGCACATGTTATAATAAGGAACAAATGTTCTTAAATGGAGATATGATATGCTGCCTCTTGTTCAACTATCCGTACGATCGCTCGTGGAGTATGTGTTTAGCCGTGGAAGTATCGATTCGGAGTTTCGATCAAGTAAAGCGCTGAGAGATGGCACGAAGGCGCATCAAAGATTGCAAAAGGAATACGGGGAGTCCGATCAGCATGAGGTGTATGTAACCGCCGAGATTGCGTATGAGGGGCTCCTATTTGTGATAGATGGGCGTTGTGATGGGCTGCTTGCGGGTAAGGATGACGGCGACGTGCTAACTGTGGATGAAATTAAATCGACGTCCGGCGATATCGCGCTAATCGAGGAGAATTCCTATCCGGTGCACTGGGCGCAGGCGACCTGCTACGCCTATATGGTGGCTCGAGACCGGGATCTCCGTGGGATGCGAATTCAACTTACGTATACGCAGGTGGAGACGGAGGAGACGCGGCATTTTGTAAGGGATGCGACGTTTGAGGAGCTGGAGGCCTTCGTCTATGAGGTGATTCAGCGCTACCATCCGTATGCACAAGTGAAGCACGAGCATGAGGTGCGTCGAAATCAGAGCATCAAGGAGCTGCCGTTTCCTTTTCCGCAATATCGGGAAGGGCAGCGCAAGCTGGTAGGTGCGGTGTACAAAACCATTCAGGATGGGCACAAGCTGTTCGCCAAGGCGCCTACAGGGATTGGGAAGACGATGTCGACGCTGTTTCCGTCTGTGAAAGCAATGGGGGAGGGCGTGCTGCAACGGTTCTTTTATTTAACGGCGAAGACGATTACACGTACAGCGGCGGAGGAAGCTTTTTATCTTTTGCAGGAGAAAGGCTTGCGGCTTCAGGTTGTGACCATTACGGCGAAGGATAAAGTGTGCTTGAAGGACGAGGTGCGGTGCACGCCGGCGCATTGCGAGTTCGCAGATGGGTACTATGATCGGGTGAATGAGGCGGTGCTGGATCTGCTGAGGCAGGAAACGGTGATGACCCGTACGGTGATTGAGACGTATGCGCGCAAGCATCGGGTGTGTCCGTTTGAGTTCTCGCTGGATGTGGCGTACGCGGCGGATGCGGTGATTTGCGATTATAATTACATTTTTGACCCGCGTGTCAATTTGAAAAGACTGTTCGAAGAACAAAAGCGCCACACGACGTTACTTATTGATGAGGCCCATAATCTGGTGGACCGTGCGCGGGAGATGTATGGGAGCGAGCTGCATAAATCGGGCTTTCTTGCGCTTCAGCGAGAATTTAAAGGGGTTCGAGCAGATCTGCATGATGCAGCAAAGGCGATAAATACGTATTTTATTGCGCTGCGCAAGCAGGTAGGGGATCGGGAGATGATGGTGGAGTTCGCGCTCCCGGAGTCGTTAATTGGTCATGTAGAGATATTTATTGCAGCAGCTGAAAAAGAATTGGCCAGGTCGGCCGGGGGCGGTGCAGCGAATGCGGCACTGTTGGAAGCGTATTTTGGGGCGCAGAACTTCGTGCGCATCTCTAAGCTGTATGACGAGCGTTATGTGACGCTGGCAGTGAGTGACCGGAACGAGGTTAGCGTGAAGCTCGTTTGCTTGGATCCGTCGCATCTGCTGCGGCAGATGGGGAAGGGGTATCGGGCGCATGTGTTTTTCTCGGCGACACTGTCGCCTTTGACCTATTTCATGGACACCCTGGGTGCAGGGGAGGACGATTATTCGGTGACGGTACCGTCACCTTTTGCTAAGGAGCAGCTGGAAGTTTTCGTGCAGCCGCTGTCGACGCGGTATCAAGATCGGGAGATCAGCCGCACGCAGATTGCTCGTTCCATTTATGAGCTGGTCGCGGGACGAGCGGGTAATTATTTGGTGTTTTTCCCTTCGTATGCGTATATGAGCAGCGTCTATGAGGCTTTCACAGATCTGGTGAGCGAGGCGCAGGATAGCCTGGAAGGGAATGAGCTTAACGTGCTCGTGCAGCAGGCCAAAATGTCGGAAGAGGAGCGGGAGCACTTTCTTGCGGCCTTCCAGGCGGGGGCGGAGCAGACGCTGGTAGGCTTTGCGGTGATGGGCGGCATTTTCTCCGAGGGCATCGACTTGGTTGGCGACCGACTCACGGGCGTAGTCGTCGTAGGCGTCGGCTTGCCGCAATTGGGTCCGGAACGCAACCTAATCAAGGATTATATGGAGCGTACAGGCCGCAATGGCTACGACTATGCTTATGTCTATCCCGGCATGAACAAAGTGCAGCAGGCTGGCGGGCGGTTGATTCGCTCCGAAATGGATCACGGCGTGCTGCTGCTGATCGACGATCGGTACTTGCAGCCGCGCTATCAGCGGTTGCTGCCGGAGGAGTGGCGCGAATATACGGTGCTGCCGGTGCAGCGTTAGTGGTAACGTGAGCCAAGAGATGGCTGGAGGAGCGTCTGGAAGGCTCATTTTGGATCCTACGGTTAGGGAACCAGCGCCCAGTGTAGGCGAAAGATACTGTAGCGCGACTGTAGCGCCCATTTTGGTCGCTACCGCATCCCGTGTTTGCTGGAGGAGTAGCTGTAAGGCCCATTTGGGGCCTTAGGGGTTGGGAATCAGTGCGGGCGCAGAGTAAATGATGCTGTAGCGCCCATTTTGGTCGTTACAGCATACCGTGGCTGCTGGAGGAGCAGCTGTAAGGCCTATTTGAGGCCTTAAGCTTCGGGAACCAGCGCCCAGTGCGGAGCAAACCGCCGCCGGGCACGGAAAAAAGCGTTGCACCTAGTGCAACGCTTCTTCTATATTCGTTATCGCCTATAGCGACATCTGATAAATCTTCACCACATCCGCACGCGTCAGCTTCTGGAAGTTGCCGAAGTCGCCATAAATCATGGCTTTATCAGCCATGAGCTCGATGGTGGAGTCATCGATGTTGTAGTCGGCCAAGCGGCTAGGTGCGCCAATGCTTGTGAAGAACGCGCGTAGAGCCGCGATGCCTTCTTCTGCCACTTGTTTATCAGTTTTGCCAGCGGCATCGATGCCGAAGACGCGCTGCGCGAACTGCTTGAAGCGCCCCACATTGGAATCGAGGGTGTAGGTCATCCAGTTCGGGAAGAGAATCGCCAGACCGCCGCCGTGCGGGATATCATGGACAGCGGAAACCGCATGCTCCAGGTTATGTGTCGCCCAATCCCCGCGCACGCCCATGCTAAGGATGCCATTCAGCGCCATTGTACCGCTGTAGAGAATCGTTGCGCGGTGATCGAGATTGCCCAGATCCTGCAGCAACAAAGGAGCTGTTTCAATCACGGTGCGAAGAATGGTTTCGCAGAAACCATCCTGCAACGGCGTGTTAGCACCATGATGGAAGTACTGTTCAAACACATGTGACATAATATCAACCATGCCATACACAGTTTGATTTTCAGGCAAAGATGTCGTGTGAGCTGGGTCGAGAATGGAGAATTTTGGGAAAGAGTAGGGGCTGCCCCAACCGAGTTTATCTTGAGTCTCCCAGTTGGTGATAACGGAACCAGCGTTCATTTCCGAGCCCGTCGCCGCAATCGTCAATACCGTAGCAAGGGGAAGAGCACCAGTAGCAGCAGCTTTACGCGTTGCAATATCCCAGAAGTCGCCATCGTATTTGGCGCCAACAGCAATCGCTTTGGCACAGTCGATAACACTGCCACCGCCGACAGCAAGGATGAGATCGATGTTTTGACTACGGCACAACTCAACGCCGCGGTGAACGGTCGTTAGTCGAGGATTGGGCTCAACGCCGCTAAGTTCAACGATCGTTGCATCCAAACCTTGCAGCAAGGTTACGACTTTGTCGTAGATGCCGTTACTTTTGATGCTGCCTCCGCCGTACACGAGTAGAATATGTTTCCCGTACTTCGGTACCTCGGTAGTTAGCTTGTCTAGTTGATCCTGACCGAAATGCAGGGTGGTTGGATTATAAAATGTGAAAGTATTCATGATCATGCCTCCTTGAATATGACTAGGGATTGAATCTCTGTCCTCTTCCTATTGTATAGAAACCATTCCATAAAAACAAAATCTCCGAGCTATACACAGGGCAACTGTAGGAGAGGTGACATATTTACCGTTGCTGAGAAGCCTTCTGACCTGCCAGCCATCTACAGAAACGCCAGTCGACTCCTACTCAACCCTTCGTGCCGCTAACCAACGAGCACTGTTCAGAAGCAGCTGACGATAAGCGGGAGGGTCAAATGAAGGGGCGTGATGCCCCGGCTGTAAATAAATGATTTTGCCTAACGCGTAATCATGCTCCCAGCCAGCTGGATATCGCGCACCTTCAAACTCGTAAGTCAGGAATACGGTTTTCGGTGTAAAAGGATCGAATTCGAACATATAAGGCTCCTCATCCACCGAGAAATTCGTCACCCCTTCTAACAAAGGATGCCCCTCTTCGATACCGTAATACGATAAGGTTTGAAAAGGCGGGTGATGCATGAATTTGGCACCAACCATTTGTAGAAGCTCGTAGCTGCGCTGGATGGAGATACCGCTATGGAGGACGATCAGGTTTCCGCCGCCCGCCACAAAGGTCAGCAGTCCGGCCGTTTGACTAGCGGTAAGGTCACGATTCCAGCAATCTGTATAGGAGATGCATATCGGAAACTCACTCCTTTTCAAATCAGCAAAAGCGTCATAATTATCCGTACTGACAAGTTCAAATTCATCTCCAAAAATCGCGGCAAGCTTCGCGCTGACCGGTTCCAAGGGATGATAGGGAGCTATGGATGCATCGTCACCGACTAATAAAATCTTCATGAGATTGGTCATAGGAACACTCCTCCTTTTACGGCTACCAAGCCAATTCTTTACCGCTATCTACTGCGATATAGATCGGTTGTTCACGAATTTCACCTTGCAGAATATGGATTTGGTGCACAATGTTAGCCGCCGCTTTCTCCGGCGTGTACCTGCCTTCGTCGCTCCAAGTACCGCTCATGGCGGTTTTCACCCAGCCTGGATGGAGTACCAGCACGCGTCCACCCCGCTCACGGATCCGGTTATGTATCATCGTTGAGCCCATATTCAAAGCAGCTTTTGCCATGCAATACCCAAACCAAGCCTCACGATAACTGTCCCCGATACTTCCTGCTTCCGAAGAGATCATGACGATCTGTTTGCCGCCATTCATGATAGGGTGAATAAGGGCATTCGTTAAGCGGATGGCGCCAACCGCGGAGATATTGTAGACACGCTGAATCTCATCGAAATCCATCTCATCCTCAATCGTCAGCTTCGTTTCGCCAAGAATGGCGGCATTGTTAATGAGAAGATCCAGCTTATCTGTTTGGCTCGCAATAGAAGCTGCAAACGCTTTTACGCTCTCATCACTTCCGACATCAAGTCTACTAATATGAAGTTGCCCTGGAAACTGCTCGCCAAGCTGAGCTAGGGCCTCATAATCCGGGTTAATACCGCCAGCATAAACCGTGCAGCCCAGATGGAGATAGTTCTTAACCAGCGCCAAACCAATACCTCGATCGGTGCCGGATATACAAACGGATTGTCCAACGCTCATCGTATTCACTCCTTACGTATAATAGAGGGGCTAATGCGTCCTATTTTACCATGCCCTGCCAAATCTCAGATAGCGAAATGGGTCGATTCTTCCAGCCAAAAGAATGGTATCATCGATGGAGAAGTCGATAAGCAGGACAATGCAATTCGTGTATAGAATGAGTGTTAAAAGCGGATCAATATAGTTGCCTACTTATGATTAGTGTCATGAAGGCGTTTTTGTAAAGAAGGGATGGAAAATCGCAATGGCCAATTTATCTCCTTATATTTATAGCCATGATGCAAGAAAGCACGCAGATTTCTACGTGAACGTATTCGGTGGGGAAATTGTAAGCATACAATCCTATGGCGATCTACCGGGTATGGAGGAGTCTAAGAAGCACTTGGTCATGCACCTTGAGCTGCAAGCGCTAGGTCTACGATTCTTTATGGCAGACGCTGCGGCAGATGCCCATGATCGGGGCACCGGTATGGATTTGGCGCTCTCTTTCAAAGATGAAGAGGAAGCGGGCAAGATTTTCGAAGGATTAGCTCTAGACGGTGATATTATAATGCCCTTTGAGCGTATGTTCTGGGGAACGATGCTTGGGCGGGTGAGAGATCGTTACGGTGTCATGTGGCAGGTGGCGACGGAATCATAGGTTGTACATAGAGTTCCTTCGTGAGAGGCCGCGCGGCTTACATGAGGGAGCTTTTTTATTTGGGGTTTTGCGCTATACATCTATTCCGCCCTCGGACCGATTCGACCTTGTTTATATTCTGTTTAAAATAGGGGAGTATGATCTAAACAAGTGTTAGAGAGAAACCATCGTAAAGAACAGATTCATATCCGATCGGGTAAAGGAGTAGAGATAGATGGCACAAACAAGAACAAAATCAGAAAATCCAAAACAAAAAAATGACTGGCGAGGGTTTCTTCGCTTATTAACAGGGGCGAATCCTCCCAAGCTCATACTGACTATCGCCTTAGTGTTGAGTGTAATTGGTACATTAGTCAGCTTAGTCATTCCAATGTTTACGAAAAATGTGGTCGATAACTTCTCGATATCCTCACTAAATTGGTGGCAAATTAGCGGGATGGGCGCTGCGTTCATCGCTTCAGCCGTGGCTTCCGGTGTCGCCACTTACTTACTTAACTATTCAGGACAGCGGGTTGTAGCTGGAATCAGGGATCGTCTTTGGAAAAAGCTGCTTGTGCTGCCAGTTCGTTATTATGATAATCATCAAACGGGCGACACGATCTCCCGGATGACGAATGACACCGCTATTATCAAAGGATTAATTGCCGAGCATATGGCCGGCTTTATTACAGGTATGATTTCGATTATCGGATCGATCGTCGTGCTGCTCTATATGGATTGGAAAATGACGTTGATCATGTTCAGCATTTTCCCGATCGCTTTTCTTATTCTTTTTCCACTCGGTATGCAAATGTACAAAATCTCTAAAGGCATGCAAGCCGAGACAGCCAGCTTCACTTCTGTATTGAATCGTGTGCTTTCCGAAATCCGTTTGGTGAAAGCGGCAAATGCAGAGCCTGTGGAGTACAAGGAAGGCAGCGAAGGGATCCAGAGACTATTTAAATTCGGACTCAAAGAAGGCCGTATCCAAGCGCTCATGTCGCCGCTGATTATGTTTGTGATGCTAATGCTGTTTGTCGTGCTGTTCGGCTATGGCGGGACGCGTGTCGCGTCAGGCGCGATCTCAGCCGGTCAGCTCGTAGCATTCATGCTCTATTTGTTCCAAATTGTCATGCCGATTACACAAATCACGCAATTCTTCACGCAGGCTCAGAAAGCGATGGGGGCGACAGATACAATCCTTAAGGTATTGGATCACGAGGAAGAGGACCCACATGCAGGTGTACCGGTAACAGATGCTTCCCAGTCCCTGCACTTCGAGAACGTATCCTTTGGATATAAAGAAGACGATACGATATTGAAAGATGTCAGCTTCACAATGGAAGCAGGTAAGGTCACGGCGATTGTAGGGCCGAGCGGAAGCGGGAAGACAACGATGTTCTCCTTGCTGGAGCGGTTTTACACACAGCAGGAAGGGAATATCACGCTCGGTAAGGAGAGCATTGGGCAGTACTCACTCGTTTCGTGGCGCAGCCAAATCGGCTATGTTTCGCAGGAAAGTCCGCTCATTGTCGGGACAATTCGCGATAATATCTGTTATGGCTTGCAGCATGAGGTGACGGATGAGCAGCTGAAACGTGCATCCAAGATGGCTTATGCAGATGCCTTCATTGATGATCTACCGCAGCAATATGACACAGAGGTCGGTGAACGCGGCATTAAGCTCTCTGGTGGCCAACGCCAACGGATTGCAATCGCGAGAGCACTGCTTCGTGATCCGAAGATTCTCATGTTGGATGAAGCTACTTCTAGCTTGGACAGCAAGTCCGAGGTAGTTGTGCAACAAGCTCTGCAGAATTTGATGCAAGGCCGCACGACACTAGTTATTGCGCATCGCTTGTCCACGGTCGTGGACGCCGATCAGATTATCTTCCTCGACAAGGGCGTCGTTACAGGCCGCGGCACGCATCAAGAGCTCATCGAGTCTCACGAGATGTATCGTGAATTTGCCACGCAGCAGCTGCAGATTCAAGAGCAGCTAGTGGCGGAGCATTCACCGGTGAAGTCGGAGACTGTGCCCGTAGCAGCGGAGCAAGTTCATTCCTAATAAAAAATGCCTCTATCCCCATGGTATATGGGTGATAGGGGCATTTTTGTGCTCTTAAGGAGACAGGCAGGTTCGTCACTGGTGGCGCAATTACTTGAGATTCTCCCTCATCCATGCAGCGATTTCTCGCTCGGCACAGCCTTTCTGTTCCAACGCCGCAACAATGCGTTCCTGCCGCTCGATCGGGTGATTCTGGCTCAGCTTAGCCTTCCCTTCGATGCGCGCAATGGGGAGCTTGAAGCCCTGGATTCCTTTGCTCAAGCCAGCTAGATACGCTGGGTCAACCGCGTCTAGGTTGTACGGGCTGTTGGATTCTTCGTATTTGCGTGTTAACTGTTGCAGTACGTGCAGTACCTCCTCTTCCTCTTGCATGAGTTGTGCTTTGCCATAAACATGAACGGCCGTATAGTTCCAAGTTGGAACCGCGGAGGCTGTGCCGTACCAAGAAGGCGAGATATAACCATGATGACCTTGGAAAATGACAAGGGTCTCTTGGTCTTCGATTTCCTGCCATTGCGGGTTGGGGCGGGCAAAATGCCCGTATAAGATGTGAGTCGCCGGATCGAGCAGCAAGGGAATATGCGTCGCGAAAGGATGTCCTTGAACCTGCGAAATGACCGTAGCGAAGCTATGCGCATCTATTAACGCATATAGCCTGGTAAGGTCATCGATTTTGAAATGGGAGGGAACATACATGGTTTCCACCTGCTTTTCCTTTTTGAGGAATAGTATAGCAATCCATATGGTACATACAAAGTGCCAATTTAGGTTGATTTGAATGGACCACCTGCGGGGTTAAACTTTGCGGGCGGAGGAGGAGCGACTACGGGCGTCGAATACGTAACTAACTTCAATATCAATAAGGAGGCTTCAGATATGGAAAAGGTACGTTGGGGAATTATCGGCTGCGGCGATGTGACGGAGGTCAAAAGCGGTCCCGCCTTGCAGAAGGCAGAAGGCTCGGAGCTAGTCGCGGTGATGCGCCGCAATGGGGCGCTGGCAGAGGATTATGCGCGCAGACACGGTGTCGCAAAGTGGTATGATGATGCGGAAGCGCTGGTGAATGATCCAGATGTAAACGCGATCTATGTCGCAACACCGCCAGGTTTCCATCGCGAATATACATTGCTGGCTGCAAAGGCCGGCAAGCCCGTCTACGTGGAAAAACCGATGGCTCGCAATCACGCAGAGTGCCAAGAGATGATCGCGGCTTGTGAAGAAGCGGGTGTTCCCTTGTTTGTGGCCTATTATCGCAGAGGGCTTCCTAAGTTCGTCGAAATCAAGCGCCTGCTAGATAGCGGCGTCATTGGTGATGTGCGTTTTGTTCAGTCGACTTACACGCAGCCAATGAGAGCCTATCAAGACGGGCTAGAGCCTTGGCGCATTCAACCAGAGTTGTCTGGCGGCGGCTTATTCGTGGATTTGGCGAGTCACGCGCTGGATGTTCTCGACTTTTTACTTGGACCGATCGGTGAAGTCAAAGGTTTCGCAAGCAACCAATCCGGTCAGCAGAAGGTAGAAGATATCGTAACGACGAGTTATGCGTTCGAATCCGGTGTGATGGGGACAGGCGTATGGAGCTTCAGCTCCCACAAGCACCTGGACCTGAATGAAATTGTCGGCAGCCGCGGCAAGCTTTCTTTCTCCACCTTCAGCGGGGATCTTCGCATAGAAAGCGCTGACGGCACCGTAGAAGAGGTGGAGATTCCGAATCCGCCACACGTCCAGCAACCGCTGATACAGACGATGGTAGACGATCTCAGTGGCCTTGGGCGATGCCCGAGCACAGGCATATCGGCCGCGCGGACGAATCGCGTCATGGACGAGCTGCTGCGCGATTTTTACCGGGCCTAGACAAGTCCCTAATCAACGAAAACCCCAGCCGGATGCGTGTTTACACATCAGACTGGGGTTCTTTATGCTGCGCTCCCTAGTAGGAAGGCGGAGTTGTTTATGCTTTTGTGCTTGTTGCTGCGACAGCAGGCGCAGGTGTTGTCGTTGGTGCTGCTGTTTTGTCAGGTGTAACGACATTTTTACGAATAAACAAAGAAATCGGCAACGCAACAAGTGAAATACACGTAGCTAATAAGTAAACATCATTGACACCCATCGTAAAGGCATGTGAACCAATTTGCAGTTTGTCCGTCATACCGCCAAGAACTAATTCCTTGCTGTGTGTGGCAGTTTTGGAGGATAACACGGAAGTGAATAGGGCAATGGCCAAGGAACCGAATACGTTACGGACCCAGTTATTAATCGAAGTTGCATGACCCGTCAACGTTCTCGGGATTTGCTCCATTGCAGCATTACTGGATGGCATCATGGCACAAGCAATCCCAATGTTACGAACGATCATCCAGAATACGATATAAGTGCGTGAAACGTCAGTACTCAACCAGCTAAGGGTAAGCGTCCCGACGCCAATCAAGGTGATCCCGGTAAAGATCAAAACGCGTGGCCCGACAATCGTATAAAGCTTACCTACCAGTGGCATACAGAGTGCCATGACAAGGGAAGCAGGCAACAGGATCAATCCTGTATCGAGAGGTGTGACATGTTGAATATTTTGCAGGAAAATCGGCGTCAAGAAGGTACCGGAGTACAAGCTCATCGTAACGATACTCGAGATTAAGAGTGACAGGGTGTAGCGTGCATTTTTCATAACACGAATGTTAAGTAGTGGTGAATCAGCCTTAAGCTCTCTCCAGATGAAGATGGCAAGAATGGCTAGACCAGCTGCGAACAACCCGAGGGTGCGGCCGGATGTCCATCCCCAAGCGTGACCTTGCGAGAAGCCAACAAGGAGGGCAAGACTGGATGTAACTACGGTTACTAAGCCGAGTAAATCGAATTTTTTAGGAACGGAAAGACGATAATACGGGATTAGTTTCATAACAAGAATAACAGCGATAACGCCGACAGGTACGTTTAAAAGGAACAACCAGTGCCAGCTCCAATTTTGCAGCAACCAGCCGCTAAGCGTCGGTCCGAAGGCAGGAGCCATCATGGCAGACAAAGACCATAGGGAAATGGCAATAGGTTGTTTCTCACGAGGAATAACTTGATACACAATGGTCATTGTAGCAGGCATAATCAGACCACTGAAAGCCCCTTGCAGAATCCGGAAAACAATGAGGGATGAAGCATCCCAAGAGAGTGCGCATAACAAGGAAAATACAGTAAAACCGATAAGTGCTATTACATATAAACGCTTGTAACTGAATTTCTCACCGAAATATCCGGTAATCGGGGCAATCGTACCGCTGGCGAGCATGAATCCGGTAATCGTCCATTGGATTTTGCTCAAATCGGAATGGAAATGCTCACTTAGAATCGGGATTGCGATATTGATCGTACTCATACTTAAGATCGAAACGAATGATCCGAAGAAGATGGCGATCATAATCGGCCAGAACCGCACCTGCTTTAATTCATCTTTACTTGTATTGCTCAAAATAATCCTCCGCTCTATCCATTGAACTTGACAATAGAATTCTCTATAATTTGAATGAAAATCATCATACTACCGATATATTTATATGTCAATAATGACATAGATAAGGAGCGGCGATGAATACCCTTTCATATGGACTACTAAGCCTTTTAACCAAAAATTCCCGTTCCGGCTACGAACTCATGCTGCATATTCAGCCATTCTGGTCTGCTAAACATAGTCAGATTTACCCGCTTTTGGCACTGCTGGAGCAGAAGGGGCATGTTGCTTACGTACATGTTCCACAATCCGATAAACCGGATAAGAAGGTCTATTCGATCACGGAGCAAGGAAAGGAAGCTTTGCGGGAATGGATTGCTGAACCAACCGATGAGCCTGTGACGAGGGATGAACTCTCTTTGAAGGTGTACTGCATCGGTTTAGTGGATAAAGAGCAGGCGAGGAAGATGCTTGCGGTAAGAGAGGTATATTATAGGAAGAAAAAAGAGCGGTTCGGCTCCCTGATGGATAAGCTCCAACAAGGAAGTGACAAACCGCTCGCGCAATTAGAGATTGGTGATGATGCATTTGGCATGTATGTTTTGGTACATAAAGCAACAATGAAGGTAGATACGGATTTAATATGGTGTGAGTGGATGAAGGAGAAACTGAAGTGAAACTAACCGCCGATTTCTTGAATCACGGTTTGGATTTTCTGTAAGCGAATGTATTCCGACTTTTCCAACTGTGGCCTGAAGTACGCATAGAGGTATGCGGCATCTTCGAAGGATAGGGCTGGGTAGCAGACAACCTCTTGCACAACGAGCGGGTTATCCATGATGACCTGCCATTCGCCGACGCGATCGCCCGGGGGGATGTTGGTGAAAATGTGCGTTTTCGCGGCAATCGTTGACTCGAGTTCGGGCCAAATGTTCTCCCAGGACGGGCTGAATTCCAAAGGCTCTGGGAAAAGCCGCTTTGCTTTGGCGACCGCATGCGCCACCGTTTCCATATCCGTGTCTCTCGCTGCTTTGATGGCCTCCGTAAGGCTATCCAGTAGACGTCTAAACCCCGCGAACCCTTCCGCAAGGACTTCACGTTGATACAAAGCCTCTGCTTCCGCAGTCGTCAGCTTGTTGAAATCCGCCAATGTGTTATTTGTCATGCAGGCCACATCCCCCCATAAGAATCGGTTCTTTCCCCAAATTTATCATAAAGTTTTTACCAAATAAAGCACTTTCATTCACAGGTAATGCACTTGGTTTAAATTCAGTTTATATTGCGGGGTTATGCTATCAAGTATACGAAAACAGGAAGTACATGACTTCAAAGAAGCGAGGCTGAAGAAACAATGGCACCTATTATGATCGTTGATGATGATCCTTATATTCGTGAGTTGGTTCGCGTATTTATGTTGAACGAGGGCTTCGATGTCGTTGAGGCTTCGGACGGTCTAGAAGCGCTTAAGAAGCTGCAAACGGTGCAAGTGGATATGGTTATCCTCGATGTGATGATGCCGAACATGGATGGGTGGGAGCTATGCGAAGAGCTCCGAGCGCATTACGAACTTCCTATACTGATGCTCACTGCCAAAGGGGAGACGTCTCAGAAGGTCAAGGGCTTCGAGCTTGGCGCGGACGATTACCTCGTCAAGCCTTTCGAACCGGTGGAGCTGGCGGTGCGAGTGAGAGCGCTGCTGAAGCGGTATAAAATCGCCTCTTCTCAGATCGTTCAGGCTGGCGATCTCAGTATGAATCGCAAAACCTACGAAGTCATCGCGGGTTCCGAGGGCATCACGCTGCCGCTCAAAGAATTTGAACTGCTCTACAAGCTCGCGAGCTATCCGGGCAAAACGTTCTCGCGCGATCAGCTCATCGAGCAGATCTGGGGCTTCGACTACGAAGGGAATGAGCGGACCGTCGATGTGCATATTAATCGGCTGCGTGAACGATTCCCTGAGGAAAAGCATGCTTTTCGCATCTCGACCATTCGGGGCTTGGGCTACCGAATGGAGGTGCTGAGGTGACGCATCACAGAGAGGAAAGAAGAAGAAAGAAACGTGAACGCAAGGAATGGCGGCAGAAACGGAATGGTCGCTCTGGTAAAATGACCCTTCGTCAGAAAGTAGGCTCTGTCTTGTTCGGAACAGGGGTGATTATCCTCCTTATTGTGTACTGGCTCGCCGCCTACTATGGGTCGCAGCATATCTACGCATATTTGGGAAAGCGTCCCTCAGAAGTCGTAGTCCAATTGATCAATTGTGTTGGCGGTATGTTCTTGTGGGGAATTACGATGGCAATTCTCGGTAATTTCATTCAAAGCCACCAGATGATTTTCTTTAAAAGTCTTGTCAATGCGATTCGGAGTATGTCTAGAGGAGATTTCACGGTGTCGGTGAAAAATGACCCTCGCAATGGTTACTTCGGAGAGCTGGTGGATTCCATTAACCAAATGGCCACAGATCTTGGACAGCTGGAGAAGATGAGACAGGAGTTCATTTCGAACGTATCGCATGAGATCCAATCTCCGTTGACGTCCATTAGCGGTTTCTCCCGCGCGCTGCAGAATGATCAGCTATCGGCCGAGGAGCGTAAACATTATTTGAACATCATCGAGACCGAGAGTGTACGACTTTCGAAGCTGAGTGATAATTTGCTCAAGCTAACTTCGTTGGAATCACAGCATCATCCCTTTGAGCCGAAGACGTATCGACTGGATAAACAGTTGAGGAATCATATCCTGGCTTGTGAGCCCCAATGGGTCGATAAAGATATAGAGATGGATATCGAGTTAGACCACGTAACCATTACGGCGGATGAGGATTTACTTAGCCAAGTCTGGACGAATTTGATCCACAATGCTGTGAAATTCGTACCTGCCGGCGGGATCATTCGTGTTCGTGTGGTAAGCAACGGCGAAGAGGCTGTCGTTCGCATTTCTAATAATGGCCCCAGCATCCAAGAAGAGGATTTGACGCATATCTTCGAACGATTCTATAAAGGGGATAAATCAAGGAATCGCACGGCTGGCGGGAATGGACTTGGATTATCCATTGTGAAGAAAATCGTGGATATGCATCATGGATCGATTGCCGCGGAAAGCCCGGCAGGCGAGATGACGACCTTCGTCGTGCGATTGCCGATTCTTCAGCAGATACCGAATTAACTAGTCGCTCGATGCAACGTTGTTAAACGCAAATAAAGCCCTCCGCTTATCAATGATAACCGGAGGGCTCTATGCGTCATTTTGCCTATTCAATTAGGTTGTTACACACTCCATTCTCCGAAATTTCGTAAACCCGAATTGGTAAGAGATAAGTAAGTTTCGATGTCTAAGTATCCTTTCCACGATAGTCAAACCCTTATCAAACAACCATTCATGAATCTAGAGCGACATTCCCTCACTCGATGACCTTTCCTCGGATGTGTACCTATGATCGGATTTCACGGATTCCCCGCATGCTCATTGAACGAGTGGGACGTTCCTCAGTTGACTCCTGTCGTGTAGAGATCAAGTGAGTAGCATGCTTCGCTAACATGGCCCAATGGACTATCCCCTCTCTAAGGTGGTATTTAGGCTTCTTCGTTGCTTGCTGCACCGTCTGGTGCGGGTTGTCCTCCCTGTGTGCCTTGGATTTATATTAGCCTATTATTAAAATATTGTAAATATTCAGATTATTCAATTATCGATGGAAATATGCCTGTTTTATAAAGTTTTCGTAGGTTATCTCACGATTGCGTTGTTTTGAAGAGATTATACTTATAGGGTTCACGGAGCCGTCAGTGGAAGAGGGAAGGACAGACGGCTAGACAATGATTACAGGAGGCGCGGCGAAGTGAATCATACTGGGCATTCCGTGGTTGTCGCGTTGGTTTATACGGCATTTCTTCGCACGAAATCTTTGAAACGAGTACCTTGGAACGTTAGATTTCCCCTGTCACCCTCTAGGATATGTCCAAATGGTTGACGTTCAACGGATAGCTCTAACCTGCTCTGATCTTCGAACTCAAAAGTAATGTAATAGGAGTAGGAGGTGACAGAACTCAAATGGCCGGATCCACTAGACAACTGCATTCTTTTGGCGACAACCAGACAATGCCGATCCTGAATAGGGGCATTGTTATTTGATGTCCAATCCATAAGTGACTTAATAATGACGAATAAAAATGTACCAATAACGAGAATGAAAATACTGATGAAAATAATAAGAAACAGATACCCACTGCTCCCATTAGGGAAAGGTCCTACATTAAAGCCAGTCAGCAAATGAAAGCACTCCTCAGCATGAATTGTAGAATCACAAGTACATCAACCGTTAATTTCCGTAGGGTGCGGTTTAAAGGAACCGTTTGACAAAACGGTAACCGGATTCGTGAAAACCGATGGGTGCTTGAGAGGCACGGGATTTATCGGATGTTTCTCCGCCAGTTAGCCACATCATCCCGGCACAGTTATGCTCGCTGGTGAGCTGCTCCGCATAATTTCTTAATCGATCCTGCGGATCCTGGTTACTATCTGGATCTTGCTGGATGGAAATGACGGAAATTTCACTAAATGATAGGCTCGGCTCCTCGCTTCCTCTGCGAATCCGAAAGCTTAACGTACCCAGAATGCGATTCTTGTCTTCGTAAACATAGAGTAATTCATCAGGATTATCCCGCAGATTATGTAGCCTGTTCTCAATATGTAAAGGGGAAATAGCCTTGCCAGTCAGGTGAGAAACGAGCGAGCTAATGGCCGTAGTATCTTGGGGGGTTGCTTCACGAATGTTAGAGTTCATGGTTATCCTTCTTTCTAAATACGATTGATAATGTTAATTGTACCATATATTGGAACATTAGTTCTATAATTATGAAAAAAATCCAGGAATTTTACATAACATGAAGTGTTAGATTTAGTGCCGAAAATGGAGGGGAAATAGTCGGAAAAGTGGGTTAATTGGTGGTTGAGAGAGGGGAATGGAGGGGAGATAGTCGGAAAAGTGGGTTAACTGGTGGGTGAGAGAGGGAAATGGAGGGGAGATAGTCGGGAAAGCGGGCTAACTTGTGGGTGAAAGAGGGAAATGGAGGGGAGATAGTCGGGAAAGCGGGCTAACTTGGGAGTGAATGAGGGGAATGGAGGGGAGATAGTCGGGAAAGCGGGTTAACTGGTGGGTGAGAGAGAGGAATGGAGAGGAGATAATCGGAGAAGCGGGTTAACTTGTGAGTGAATGAGGGGAAGGCAGTGGAGATAGTCGGAAAAATGGGTTAACTGGTGGGTGAAAGAGGGAAATGGAGAGGAGATAGTCGGAAAAGCGGGTTAACTTGTGAGTGAATGAGGGGAAGGCAGTGGAGATAGTCGTAGAAGCGGTTTAATTGGTGAGTGAATGAGGAAAATGGAAGGGAGATAGTCGGAGAAGCGGGTTAACTGGTGGGTGAGAGAGAGGAATGGAGGGGAGATACTCGGGAAAGTGGGTTAACTGGTGGGTGAGAGGGAAATGGAGGGGAGATAGTCGGAGAAGCGGGTTAACTGATGGGCAAAAGAGAGAAAGCAAAAGAAGTTAGTCGATGAAATCGACTAACTTCGGTGAAGTGGTGGGACATATGCGGTAGTCTAGGCTTGCGCATGAATCGTGTTCAATGTCGTGCGATCGCTGGCTTGCACCAGCTTGATCAGCAACTCTTTCGCGGCAGCGTAGTCATCCACGTGAAGAATCGACGTGGACGTGTGGATATAGCGCGCGCACACCCCGATGACAGCGGACGGAACCCCGCTGCCTTGCAAGTGCACTTGCCCAGCATCCGTTCCGCCTTGCGAGATGAAGTACTGATACGGGATCTTGTGCGTCTCCGCCGTATCCAGAATGAACTCGACCATCCCACGGTGGGTAATCATCGTGGGATCGAAGATCCGCAGCAGCGCTCCGCGCCCTAGCTGCCCGAAAGCCTGGCGGTCGCCGGTCATATCCCCGGCGGCACTGGCATCCAGCCCGTAGAACAAGTCGGGCTGGATCATATTGGCAGCCGTTCTTGCGCCGCGCAGGCCAACCTCTTCCTGTACGGTGGCACCCGCGTACAGGATATTCGGGAGCTTCGGCCCGCCGTGAAGCTCCTTCAACAGCTCAATCGCGAGGCCGACGCCGTAGCGATTGTCCCAAGCCTTGGCCATAATCCGTTTCGGATTGGCCAGGGGGGTGAACGGGCAGATCGGCACGATCTGCTGTCCGAGCTTGATGCCGATGGCGATGGCATCGGCTTTATCTTCCGCGCCGATGTCAATGTACATCGACTTGATGTCGGCTGGCTTGCTGCGAGCAGCCTCGTCCAGCAAGTGCACAGGCACGGAGCCGATCACACCGATGATCGGCCCGTTCGCCGTCATGATCTGCACACGCTGCGCGGGCAGCACCTGACTGAACCAGCCGCCGAGCGGCTGGAACTTCACCGTGCCGTGCTCGGTGATGCCACTGACCAGGAAGCCGACCTCGTCGAAGTGGCCGGCTACCATGATGCGCGGGCCAGTTTCATCGCCGCGCACAACCCCAAAAAGGCTGCCAAGCCCGTCCTGCACGAATTCATCGGTATATTTGGCAAGCTCGCCGCGTACAAATGCACGGATCTCTCGTTCAAAGCCAGGGGCAGCCTGCATTTCAGTTAATGTTTTAAAAAGTGCTAATGTTTCATGATTCATTAGGGGGACCTCACTATCTGTAATGGAATGTCATCGATCAAGATGAGATCTATTTTACCACAACGGAATGTGCCAATGTCGAGTCGGAGGGCTAATGGGCAAGGCCGCCAATATATTTTAGGGGAAAGTTGGGATCGCCTATTTACAAAACTAATAACATTAGTTATTATACTAATATAAATAGTAAACAGGAGGCGTTGAAAGATGAAAATAACGCGAAACGGATTTTTGTATCAGCTGGCTTTTATGCCGAGAATGTTCCCCGTGAATTGTTACTTGGTCGAAGAAGAGTCGGAATTAACCCTAATTGATGCCGCTCTGCCATTCAGTGTGAAAGGGATCCTGCAGGCAGCCGAGCAAATTGGAAAGCCGATCACACGAATCGTGCTGACTCATGCGCATGGTGATCATATCGGAGCGCTGGATGGATTGAAAAAGGCGCTGCCCCAAGCGCAGGTATACATTTCTCGTAGAGACGCGAAGCTGCTGGCAGGCAATGTGGAGTTGGAGGCTGGGGAGGCACAAACGCCGATTAAAGGCGGGGTTCCAAAAGGTGTTCAGACGAAGCCTGATGTTTTGCTTACGGATGGGGATCGAATCGGTTCTTTGCAAGCATGGGCTGCCCCAGGCCATACGCCGGGTTCGATGGCTTTCCTAGATGTGCGCAGCAAGGCGCTAATTGCCGGGGATGCTTTTCAAGTACGAGGCGGGGTAGCGGTGTCTGGTGTGGTGAAATTCTGGTTCCCGTTCCCAGCAATGGCGACGTGGAGTAAAGAGGATTCCTTGGAGAGCACGCGCAAATTAAGAATGCTAGAGCCCAGCTTGCTTGCTGTTGGACATGGACGTATGCTAGAGAAGCCCGTTGCTATCATGGATGCAGCCATTGAAGAAGCAACGGCGAAATTTCAAGGAGCATCAGCGACGATTTAGAAAAGAGGACAGTAAATGGCAACACGACAAGGATTAGACGCAGAAATCGTACTGCAAACAGCGATAGAAATCGCCGATCAACTAGGGGTAGAACAGCTTTCACTTGCTGCGCTGGCAGCCAAATTAAACATCAAAACACCTTCGCTATATAATCACATCAAAGGCTTGCCAGACCTGAGGAAGCAGCTTTCCAAGCGAGGACTTGTTCTTGTAAAAGAAGCGATGATCGAGGCTGTCCTTGGGAAATCCGAGGATGACGCCCTTTTGGCTGCGGGCATGGCTTATGTGGCTTTTGCTCGCAAGCAGCCGGGCCTATACGAGGCAATCTCGGCGCTTCCGGACTATGAGGATCCTGAGCTGCAAGAGGCGGGGGCGCAAGTCGTCAGCTTCCTGCTGCGCATTCTTGCGGCATATGGGCTCAGTGAAGAAGACGCGCTGCACGTGGTACGCGCTTTTCGCAGCATGGTGCATGGATTTGCCTCGCTCGAGAATCAGAATGGCTTCCGCATGGAATTGGATCGGGATGAGAGCTTGCGCCGGTTATTGCAGACGTATTTGCGGGGTCTGCGGGCGGATGCTGCGGATAAGATTAAGTGAAAAACATGAGCAGCCTAGTTGGGCTGCTCATGTCTTTTTGCATTGATGTAGTTTGGCAACCATTGCATCCATTGTTGTATTTTGTGCAACATATTTAGGCGATTTTTCGATTTTAGCCGAGAATGTTGTAAAACATACAACATGTATAAACGATTCCGCGCATTGAGCAGCATTTTGGGCAAAAATGTTGTAGTTTATGCAGCCTGATGAGTGAAAAAGGTGGAATGGCCCTCATCTTGTTGTACAAAGTGCAACTTAGAAGAGCGGGTGACTAGGGGGTTATGGGGGCTATGTTTTCTCACACGCCTCTACCGGCAGGCCAGAATCCACGAGGCCCGTATCAATTGCTCGCCATAAGTAGAGCGAGCCGAAGCTGCGATAAGGTGCCCAGTTAGCTGCGGCTACGCCTAAGTAGTTCTTGTCAGGGCGCTCAGGGAGGGCATGCAGCCAGCGTGCCGCACGCTGCAGACCAGCATCGCCTAGCGATAGGATGTCGGGTCGGCCGAGTGCGAAGAGGAGAAACATTTCCGCGGTCCATACGCCGATACCTTTGACACTTGTGAGCTGATTCAAAAGTTCGGAGGAATCTACATCATGCAGCTGATCAAGCATCACTTCACCGTTTAGCACTTTGGTGCTGAGGTCGCGGATGTAGCGGATTTTGGGATAGGAGACGCCGCATTGGCGGATGGCTTCTTCATCCATGGCGAGCACATGCTCAGGTGTGATGGCGGGGAGGATGGTTTTGACTCTCGTTTTGATGGTTAGTGCCGCTTTGGCAGAAAGCTGCTGGGAAATAATCGACATCACGAGGGATTCGTAGGGGCGATCGCTGGGTGTAAGTGTGAGCTCGCCGATCAACGTGATAAGACGAGCCAATTTGGGGTCCGCTTGAGATAACGCGATAATGGCGGGATGCTGGTCATCGAGTCTGATGGTTGCAGGGGCAGTGGACTGCATAACGGATCCTCCTCAGAAAAAATATTTCCCAAAAGACTACCACATACGGGGAGTGCTTATTCACACAATGCGCTTTGGAGATTTCGGCTTTCGGATGGTTCCTATCACTCATCAAGCGCTTGGCCAGCCAGGAATGACTCCGAAACACTGACTGATAAAGCTGGTGAACTTATCCAAATTGACGCTCTTTTAGTATAATAGATGCAAGAATGAAAGCCAAAGGGGCTCGGAGCTGGCATGACAGAGGGTAAAGGCATAACATCCAGAAGAAATGTAGGGATTTTTGCGCACGTTGATGCGGGGAAGACGACAACGACAGAGCACCTGCTGTATCTCAGCGGGCGTATTCGTGCGCTTGGCAGTGTAGATAGCGGGACGGCGCAGACGGATTCCCTTGATGTGGAGCGTGAGCGGGGGATTTCGGTTCGGAGTGCAACGACGAGCTTAGTCTGGCAAAATACGTGGATCAATCTAGTCGATACGCCAGGTCATGTCGATTTCTTGTCGGAGGTGGAGCGCTCCCTGCGGGTGATGGATGGGGCAATCCTCATCATTTCTGCGGTGGAGGGCGTACAGTCACAGACGGAAATGATCTGGCATGCGCTGCAATCGCTTCGCATTCCGACTTTGCTATATATGAATAAATTAGATCGTGTCGGGGCGGAGCCGGAACGCGTCCTGCAAGAGATTCATAAGCAGCTCACGGGGATGGCGGTGCCGATTTATGCGCCGATAGGCATTGAAGATACGTTCCGCGGGGCGCGGAACGTGCTGGACGCCGCGCTGCCCGCAGACGGCGCGCTCCCTGGATTCGACCTCGCATCCGCGGTCGAAAAGCTCTCCGAGCTCGATGAGCCGATGCTCACGAGCTACATTGAAGGTGCGCCCATCGCGGCGCACGACGTCAAGACCACCCTGCAGCGATACGCGCGGCAGGGTGAGGCTTTCCCTCTGCTGGTGGGAGCCTCCAGCAAAGCCATAGGGATCGAGGAGCTGCTCGCAGCGATCCTCGATTACTTGCCTGAGCCGCGCGGCGATGCAGAGCGGCCGCTGTCGGCTGTGGTCTTCAAGGTCGAGCGCGACAAGACCATGGGGCGCATGGCGTACGTCCGCCTCTACGAGGGGACGATCCGTAACCGGGACACCGTCGTCAATGCCACGCAGGGCGTGGAGGAGAAGGTGACCCAGATTCGCCGAATCGACGGGCGCAAAGCCGAAGATCTTGGGGTTGTCGCGGCGGGCGACATCGCGGCCGTCTGCGGCTTGACGCAGGTGCGCATCGGCGATGTGCTGGGCCGACCGGACAGCGTGCCGCCAGCGCCGCGCATGGCGGTGCCGCTGTTGACCGTGCAGGTGCACGCGGCGAACGACGCGCAGTACCCCGCACTTGTCGCCGCGCTGCAGGAGCTCACGGACGAAGATCCGCTGCTCGATCTGCAGTGGCTGCAGGACGAGCGTGAGCTGCATGTCAAAGTCATGGGCGCGATCCAGCTCGAGATTTTGACGAGTCTCTTGAGCTCGCGGTTCGGACTTCACGTAAGGTTCGACCAACCTTCCGTCATCTACAAAGAAACACCTTCGCAAGCGGGGGAAGGCTTCATTGCCTATACGATGCCCAAGCCGTGCTGGGCGATCTTACGTTTCCACATCGAGCCGGGCAGCCCAGGCAGCGGGCTCGTGTATGCGTCCCAGGTACGCGGCGAGCAGCTGCTCGTGCAGTACCAGAACGAGGTGGCGCGCCGCGTGCCGGAGGCGCTGCAGCAAGGTCTGCTCGGTTGGGAGGTCACCGACTTGAAGGTGACGCTCCTCGAAGGTGAGCACCACGTGTGGCACACCCATCCGCTCGATTTTGCGGTGGCGACGCCGATGGGTATCATGCAAGGGCTGGCACAGACAGGCACTACGCTGCTGGAGCCGATGCTGCAGGTGCGGATCACCGTGCCAGAAGAGTTCGGCGGCAAGGTGCTGAGCGACCTCGTGCAGATGAGGGCAACTTTTGATCCGCCTAGCATAGCGGGTGGACGGTTTGTTCTGGAGGGCCGCCTGCCTGTGGCAACGTCGCTGGAATATCCCGTGAAGTTAAGCGCCATGTCAGGTGGGCGCGGCGTGATTACGTCCTCTTTTGCCGGGTATCAGCCAAGTCCTCCCGATGTTCATGCCGAGCGTAAGCGGCGAGGTGTGAATCCGCTGGATCAGTCGAAATATATTTTGGCGGTGAGGAAGGCGTTATCGACTTAAGCTTCATCTGGTGGCAGCTCCCATTGACAGGGCTTCCATCCTATGAGTAAAATACAGGTAAGTTAATAACATGTGACGGAGAACAGGAGACTCACTCGGATTGCCCTTTGAATAGAGAAGGCATATCTTGGTGCGTCTTTTTTGTTTTCAGAAAATAGAGGTGAGCGCATGTCACTGCAGGATCAGTGTATTTTGCCAGCGATACGCAAGATGAAGGATTTAGAGAAGTTGATGAAGTCGTCGTACACCTATATCGTATTGCTCGACAGTCATATTGGTCAGCTCAAAAGCATTGTCGATCTCGGCAGATCCCACGGGAAGAAACTGCTGCTGCATGCGGATTTGATCGAGGGGCTGAAAAACGACGAGTTCGCCGCTGAATTTCTGTGTCAAAGCATTCGCCCTGCGGGGATCATTTCGACGCGTGGTAATGTCATTACCAAGACAAGGCAGAACGGCCTGATCGCAATTCAACGGCTTTTTCTGCTGGATAGCTCGGCGCTTGATAAAAGCTACACCCTGCTCGAACGCACGCAGCCGGACTACATCGAGGTTATGCCTGGTGTTATTCCACACATCATTAAAGAGGTGAAGGAGCGGTCCGGTATTCCGATTTTTGCAGGGGGCCTGATTCGTTCTGTAGATGATGTGGAGCAGGCACTTGCGGCAGGCGCGACAGCGGTGACGACCTCGAACCATGAGCTGTGGCAGCATTATGATGGCGCCAAAAGGAGGCAAACGTAAACATGACAACGACGGGATCCAAGCCCTCATATATTCTTTCCCTCGATCAGGGGACTACAAGTTCTAGAGCGATTTTATTTGATCAAAAAGGGAGTATTATCCACACCGCTCAGCAGGAGTTTAAGCAGTATTTTCCGAAGCCAGGCTGGGTGGAGCATGATGCAAACGAAATTTGGCTGTCGATCCAAAGTGTGATCGCGACACTTCTGTCCGAGACCGGGGTGCAGCCTGCGGAGATTGCGGGAATTGGCATTACGAACCAGCGGGAAACGGCGGTTGTGTGGGATCGGCATACGGGCATGCCCGTGTACCACGCGATCGTGTGGCAGTCGCGGCAGACGGCTGACATTTGTGAGGAGCTGAAAGCTCAAGGGCTCAGCGACCTGTTCCGGGAGCGGACGGGGCTGTTGATTGATGCGTATTTTTCGGCGACTAAAATCAAATGGATTCTCGACCACGTCGATGGCGCCAGAGCCAAGGCGGAGCAGGGGGATTTGCTCTTTGGCACGATGGATACGTGGATCATATGGAAATTGACCGGTGGTAAGGCGCACGTCACGGATTACTCCAACGCTTCACGGACGCTCATCTACAACATTCACGAGCTGAAATGGGATGAGGAGCTGATGGGGCATTTGGACATTCCTGCAGCGATGCTGCCGGAGGTACGGTCGTCGTCCGAGGTGTACGGGTATACGCAGGAAAGCCTATTCTTCGGTGCGGCGATTCCGATTGCAGGCGCGGCAGGCGATCAGCAAGCGGCACTATTCGGTCAAGCCTGTTTTGAAAAAGGTATGGCCAAAAACACCTACGGCACCGGCTGCTTCATGCTGATGAACACAGGGAATCATGCGATTCCATCGCGCAGCGGCCTTTTGACAACCATCGCTTGGGGATTGAACGGGAAAGTGGAGTATGCGCTGGAAGGCAGCATTTTCGTGGCGGGATCGGCAATCCAGTGGCTGCGAGATGGGCTGCGCATGATCAAATCCGCGAAGGATTCAGAGGAATATGCTAAACGGGTCGTATCGACCGATGGTGTGTACGTGGTTCCAGCTTTTGTCGGGCTAGGGACGCCGTATTGGGACAGCGATGTGCGGGGCGCGGTTTTTGGGCTGACACGGGGGACGTCGAAGGAACATTTTATCCGGGCAACGTTGGAATCCCTCGCGTATCAGACGAAAGATGTGCTGCAGGCGATGGAGGACGATTCGGGCATTGAGCTTACGAAGCTGCGGGTGGATGGCGGTGTCGTGAAGAATGACTTCCTCATGCAGTTCCAAAGCGACATGCTGGGCGTCACAGTTGAGCGTCCGGTGATCAACGAGACGACAGCGCTTGGGGCGGCATACTTGGCCGGTCTCGCGGTTGGCTTCTGGCAGGATCAGGCGGAAATTGCGGCGCAGTGGCAGGTGGATCGGGCTTTTGAACAGGAAATGGAAGCCGATTTGCAAGAAAAGTTATATGGCGGATGGAAAAAGGCGGTAAATGCCGCGATCGCTTTTAAATAATGGCATACAGTGTTATACTACACCTAACAAGTTCATACTCGGTTGGAGACTAGGAGAAACCACAGCGGACCTAAACGTGCAAACGTGATAGGTGTGTTGTGGTTTTTTCATTTTCAGAAAAAAGGGAGAGATTAGCATGATAACAGTGGAGAAACAGGCTGAAAAACATAAAGGGACAAATCAACATACAGCAAAAGACCAATATAAAGAGTTTAACGGATTAAAAAGGAGAGAGACGCTTGAGGCGATGGCGCAGCAGCACTTCGATGTGATTGTGATCGGCGGCGGGATTACCGGCGCAGGTATTGCCCTGGACGCGCAGAGTCGCGGGCTTCGCACGGCGTTGATTGAGATGCAGGATTTCGCATCGGGGACGTCAAGTCGCTCGACGAAATTGGTGCATGGCGGATTACGCTATCTGAAGCAGCTGGACGTGAAGGTTGTGGCGGAAGTGGGCAAAGAGCGGGCGATTGTGTACGAAAATGGACCGCATGTGACGACGCCGGAGTGGATGCTGCTGCCTTTTTATAAAGGCGGGACGTTCGGTAAATTGTCCACATCTCTCGGCTTGCGGGTGTACGATTTCTTGGCGGGTGTTAAGCGCTCGGAAAGACGCAAGATGTTCAACCCCGCGGTGACGTTGCAGCATGAGCCTTTGCTTCGGAAGAAGGATCTCAAGGGCGGCGGCTACTATGTGGAGTATCGGACTGACGATGCGCGGTTAACGATCGAGGTTATGAAAAAAGCGGTGGAGCTTGGCGCATTGGCGGTGAATTACGCGAAGGTGGAAGAGCTGATCGTGAAGGATGGCACGTTGGTCGGGGTGCGGGTTGTGGATCAGTTGGTTGGAGCTGGGGGCAAAGAAGAAGCGGGGGATTTAAAAGATCAACCAACCTCCTACACGCTGTATGCGAGCAAAATCGTGAATGCGGCGGGGCCGTGGGTAGACACACTTCGTGAGATGGACCACTCCAAGCAGGGCAAAACCTTGCATTTGACCAAGGGTGTTCATTTGGTTTTTGATCAGAGCCGGTTCCCGTTGGGGCAGGCGATCTATTTCGATACACCGGACGGGCGGATGGTGTTTGCGATTCCGCGCGATGGCAAAACCTATGTCGGCACGACGGACACGAACTACAAAGGGGATATCGCGAATCCCCGTATTACTGTGGCCGATCGCGCCTACGTGCTGCACGCCGCGAACGAAATGTTTCCGTCCCTCGGGTTGACCGAGGCTGACGTCGAGTCGAGCTGGACCGGGCTGCGCCCGCTGATCCATCAGGAGGGCAAAGACCCATCCGAGATTTCGCGTCGCGACGAAATCTTCGTGTCGGGGTCCGGCCTCATTTCGATGGCCGGGGGCAAGTTGACCGGCTACCGCAAAATGGCGGAGTCGGTCGTGAACCAGATCGCCGCCCTGCTGGCGGCGGAGGGCAAGGTCTCGGCGGCGCTCCCGCCGAGCCGCACCCGTACGCTGCCGATATCCGGCGGCGATGTGGGCGGCTCCGCGCAGCTGGCGCCGTTCTTGCGCAGCAAGGTCAGCCAAGGCCTGCGGCTGGGGCTGACCGAGCCAGAGGCGATGCTGCTCGCGCAGCGATACGGGTCCAACGTGGACACCGTATTCGCGCTGCTGGAACAGCATCGGGGTGAAGCCGAGCGGCGGGGCATGCCTGCCGCGGTGCTCGCTGCGCTCGTGTACGCGATCGAGCGCGAGATGGTCGTGAAGCCGGCGGATTTCTTCATCCGCCGGACGGGCGCACTCTTCTTCGACATCGCGTGGGCAAGGCAGTGGAAGGCTGCGGCGACGGCCTTCCTGGCGGAGCGCTTCGGCTGGAGCGAAGCGCAAACAGCGGCTTATGCGGCCGAGCTGGAGCAGCTGCTCCATGAGGCGGTGCATCCGCTGGAGGCTTAATCCTAGCCTAACAGTTGAGCTCGGATCTGGGCTCATCAAGAAGATAAGGCAACTGAAGTTGCTTATTCTCTTGAGCGCCAGCTGTACTGAATGGGTAAGCAAGCTAGGAGTGCTTATTCATGGAAAACCTGCTATGAATCCAGCTAATTTGGCCTGAAAAGCACATGTGGTGGGCTTATGTGACGGTCTATCATTCTTTTTGAATAAATAAGTAAGCTTAGAATGCTTATTCAAAATAGCGTAATCGAAATCCAATAAGACCGTATCCTCAGAATAGGATGCGGTTTTATTTTGTGTAACCCTACGAAGGCCGCTTTGATATCTCGCTTACAGGCCGTTGCAGCCCTGTTTTTACCGTTCCCTCCCTTGACAACCCACTCCCCCTCACACTAAAATGTATTAAAATACATATTAGTGCATAAATATACGAAAGCGGTGATATTCTTGCAGCACCTACTATCCCTCAAAGAACTCGACAAAGCTACTTTGCTCTCCATCATTCATAGAGGTATTGAGATCAAAAACAACCCAAATGCCTACCACCATCACGGTGAGCGCAAAGGGCTGCTCATGCTTTTTCAGAAATCATCAACCCGAACGGCGCTGTCCTTTCAGTCAGGGATCCATCAACTGGGCGGCTATGCGGTGAATATGGATTGGGATGCTAGTAATTTCAGTCTCTCACCAATTAAATACGAGGTTCGTTATGCCTCGAGGAACTGCGATGTGATTATGGCGAGGCTCAAAAAGCATGCGGATTTGCTTGAATTAGCCACCTATTCGCAGGTGCCTGTGATCAATGGGTGCTGTGAGAAGTATCATCCGTGCCAAGCGCTAGCTGATTTAATGACGATCTATGAAGTTAAAGGCACCTTTGAGGGGGTAACCTTGGCCTACGTTGGCATACATAATAACGTTGTGAATTCACTGGTTGCAGGCTGTATGACGCTAGGCGTAAAGCTGTTGCTAGTCACACCGATCATCAATGAGGCATCTTGGGATGGGGGTCTTATGGAAGAAGCCTACCAAAGTGGTTACATTGAAAATGTGAAAACGTTGCCTGAAGCTATGGAGCGGACGGATTTTATTTATACGGATACGTGGATTGATATGGAGTTTTACAACGACGCAAATTACCAAGAAGAGAAAAATAAACGAATTGACATCATGATGCCGTATCAAATTAATAGTGAAAGTTTAAAGGGGTATTCACCCTATATCATGCATGATATGCCGATTCATCCGGGCTTCGAAATCGCGGAAGATGTTATTGAATCTGAGAACGCGATCATTTATCAACAAGCAGAGAATCGCATGCATGTCCAGAAAAGCCTTTTACTACACCTGCTAAACGCATAACCGAAAGGAGCACATCACTATGACGCTCACCACACTGCTCGCCTTCGCCCTTGTCTCACTAGGCATGGTATGTTCTCCTGGCCCTAACATGATCTATTTAATCTCGCGCTCGATTACGCAAGGGCGAAAAGCAGGGATTATTTCGCTTTTTGGTATCGTTCTGGCTTTCCTTGTTTACATCGTGACCACGATGCTAGGGCTTTCTGCGCTATTTATGGCGGCGCCGTACGTGTTCGATGCTGTGAAGCTAGCTGGCGCGGCTTATTTACTTTGGCTGGCCTGGCAGGCTGTTAGGCCTGGCGCCAGATCAGTTCTTACCCCGCGGGATCTCCCGGTGGATCCTCCTAAAAAGTTATTTCTGATGGGCTTTATGACGAATCTGCTCAATCCGAAAGCCGCGGTACTCTATGTATCACTGCTGCCTCAGTTCGAAGATCCAGCTAAAGGCTCCTTATTCCTGCAAAGTGCGACGCTTGGACTCACGCAAATTACGGTGAGTTTTACGGTAAATCTCTTGATCGTGCTAACAGCAAGTCATATCGCCAGATGGTTCGGTACGCGTCCGAAATGGCTGCAGATCCAGCGTTGGCTGATGGGAACGGTGCTGACGGGCTTGGCTGTACGATTGGCTTTCGAGCGGAGGCAATAATGAGGGGAGTTACGAACGGACTCCTCTAAGGTAGTTTTCCCCCTGCAGCTTGAGACTCTCTCAATTCCGCATATATGTAGTATTTCCGCGCCTGTACTTATATTTCCCATTGCTACAGGCGTAGAAATCGTGATTCCCTAATAGTCACCCCACCTATTTCCCAGTCCACATATCGGACACATAGCCTTTATCAAAGAATGTTTTAGGCAAATAGAAGTAGCCGTGATCCCCCCAGCTTGTCCCCCAAGAGTTGCGAACAATCGCGTACAAAGCGTCCCCGATTTTCTTGTAACCAACCGCTAGGACAGCATGTCCACCTAGAAGCTGTTCGCCATGCTTAGGAAGAGAAACCATTCCTGTTGCGGCGACGGCCGCAGATTCAAAGCTGGCATACACGGAAATTCCCAACACGACCGGGCTACCAGCCGCAAGGGCTGCCTGCATCGAAGTGAAGTCCGTCACGCGATGGTACTCACTAATTTTAAACGCGCGTGCATCGGTTTCAGCTTTGGTGGATGGTGGCAGTGTAAATTTACTAATGTCGTACGGATAATCGGTTTCCGGAGCACAGCCCAGCGTTTGCAGCACCTTCATACCATCCCGGATGTACGCGCCAGAGTCATTATTAACTGTTCCTTCCATACTGCGTTCATGCCAGTACAGATAAAGACGACTCAATCGGGTTAATGGCTTCCCAGCTTGTAGTTCAAGGTATTCGCCTAAACCTGAAGCAATGGCGTTGGCTGTACAGCTTCCCAGTTGGCCCTGATCTACGACAGGAGAAAGTTTCGGACGTAGATCTACACTGGCTGGTAGTGTTGTTGCATCGGTATGGTTATGGTGGAAAATGAGATCACGCAGGTCTTCTAAATCTTGTTTCAATCGATAGATCATTTGAGACATCGAACAACATCTCCTTTTTTCTACTACTATATGAATCTGTGGTACAAGCGGTAACGGCCAATGAGGATAAGCTGTTAGTAGAGATAAAAATATAAAAAGACCGGCAGCGGATCGCTGGGGTCTTAAGATGCTAATTCTATCATGATGATAGATTCAATTTGATTTCATTTTGAAAAATTCAATCACAAACGCTCTGAAATGAATCGCCGCCTGCGAGAGATAATGCTTGCGATTCCAGGCAATCCCGAAGGTGCGATGGCAGTACGGTTCGGTTATTTGCAGCTGCACAGTGTCAGGGTTGGAAGCTCTACCGCCTAGGGAGAGAGGCAGGGTGAAGGTGATACCGAGTCCCATTTCTACCAAAGTTTGAATGGCACTGACCTCCTCAAGCTCAAAGGCAATCTGAGGCTCAAAGCCCGCCTGACGACAGAAGCCGTCGGTAATTTCTCGGAAATTCGATCGCGAGGAGAGGGAAATGAAGGGCTCATTAGCAGCTTCAATTAGCGAAATGCTCGTTCTGGAGGCAAATCGGTGCCCCTTCGGCACGGTCAAACAAAGCTCCTCTTCGACAAGGGTCAGCCATTCAATATCAGGGCCGGTCACGGGTGTAGAGGAGATGCAGAAGTCGATTTCGGCATTCTCAAGATCATTCCGCATTTCTAGGGCAGAGCCCAATTGGCGTTGGATGACTTTGACGTGCGGATGCACGGTCAGGAATTGTTTGAGCAGGTTCGGCAGTACATAAGGCAATGTGACGAAAAGAGAGACGGTGCCATGCTCGAGGCCAGCCATATCTTGGATTTCACGCTCGCCTTCTTTGAGCTCCAGGAAGGCTTGTTCGACGCGGCGCAGATACGTTTTCCCAAAGGCATTTAATTTGACGTGCCGGCCTTGGCGCTCGAATAGCGGGATGCCCAGCCTCTTTTCGAGACGTTGAATGGCGTTGCTAAGGGAAGGCTGCGAAACGTTCAGCTCTTTGGCAGCTTGGGTCATATGCTCCAGGCGTGCGACAGTTTGAAAATAATGAAGCTGTAAGAATTCCATGCTGAATCCTCGCTTTACTTATAGCTTTGATGTGATCATTTTATCATGAAATATGTATTATACTTAATTGATTTTCCCTCTTATACTAGTTCAACGTAGAGATAGAAAATGGCGTAGAGAATGGAGTGCCGTATGTTGACGAGGGAACGAATTTGGACGAAGAATTTTGTCGTTGTGTGTATGAGCAGCTTTTTCATGTTTCTCACTTTTTATATACTTGCTACCGCATTTCCGCTTTATGTGAAGGATAGCCTGCACGGAAGCCAGCAGCAGATGGGGCTGTCGATTACGATTTATGTCATTGGGGGCGTGTTGGTGAGGCCTTTCTCGGGGCAATGGGTGGATCGTTATGGGAAAAAGAAAATGGCCATCATTGGAATGGTCATTTTCTTATTGGCTTGCCTTAGCTATTTCAGTGCGAAGGGAATGTTCCTATTTCTAGTGATTCGTCTCATTCACGGCATGAGCTATGCCATTGCGTCGACGGCGACGAGCACGATTGCATCGTCACTCGTACCGAATTCACGTCAAGGAACAGGCATGGGCTACTTCAGCATGTTCATGAGCGTAGGAATGGTTATTGGGCCGGCGATGGGTCTCTTTTTATGGAGGGATAAGAACATTCATGTCTTGTTAGCGGCCATTTGTGTGATTGCGGCCCTCTCGTTACTATTCACATTGGGTATGCGTGTGCCTAAGACTACACAGGAAGTCGTGCAGCCGGTCGCGCCTGTGAAACACGTGAAACAACGTCTGCGTTGGAGTGATTTTATCGAGCTTAAGGCGTTGCCAATTTCAGTGGTCGGCTTTATTTTGGCTTTTGCCTATAGCTCATTATCTGGATTTATCTCCTCATTTACGATTGAAATTCATCAAACACAGGTTGCAGGTACGTTCTTTGTTGTATTTGCGCTGATGATCGTGGCATTCCGCCCGCTGATTGGGAAAGTTTTCGACACGTATAACGAGCATTTTCTGTACTATCCAGGGATCGTGTTGTTCGCGGTGGGGATGCTGCTATTAAGTCAGGCGAACTCCGGGACGATGGTTTTGGTGGCAGGTGTCATTATGGGACTTGGTTATGGGGCGCTGCTGCCTTGTTTTCAGGCTTTAGCGATGAAGCTGGCCCCTGAACACCGCAGAGGGAGTGCAACGGGGACGTTTTTCCTATTATTTGACCTAGGGTATGGCATTGGGTCGTATGTGATGGGATTCATCGCGTCCGTAGCCGATTATCGGATGATGTATGTGGTTGCAGGGCTTGTTCCCTTGCTATCCGCAGCGCTCTACTATGTGCTGCACCATCGCCCGCGCGCGAAGCTGGCGGTTCCTAAGCAGAATGCGAAGTTGGTCTAAAAATAACTGTTAGATGGAGAGTCTCTCAGCGGGTGCTGAGGGGCTCTTTTTGCTTACACGATATGGCATAAATAAAAGGGATTAGTTCACAATAACCATGTTCGAGAAATGCAGAAATGCTTACAGAGGAGAAGATACATTCATGAAACGCAGATTTCTACTATTCACGTTACTTGTTACGATGGTTGTGTCAACCGCTTGGATGCCGACGCAGGCCCATGCTGCTGGCAAAGAGCCTGGTATCGCGGCGTGCTGGTCGCCTTCTAAGGTCAAGCTTCAGAATGATCTAAGAAAGCTATGGATGGACCATGTGCTTTGGACGAGAAGCTACATTGTCAGTGCCCTTGCAGGATTGGAGGATCAGAAGGACGTGTTGGCTAGACTGCTGCAAAACCAGCAGGATATTGGGAACGCGATCAAGCCTTTTTATGGCGAGGCCGCGGGTAATAAGCTGGCTGACCTTTTAAGAGAACATATCCTTCTCGCAGGAAGTGTCATCGACGCGGCCAAGAGCGGTAATCAAGCCGATTTAGCCAAATATAATAAAGAATGGCACCGGAACGCGGACGACATCTCTAAGTTTCTAAGCGGGGCGAATCCGAATTGGTCAATGAAATCCCAGCAGGACATGCTGTACACACACTTACAGCTGGTTACCGACCAAGTCGTTGCGAGACTTAAAAAGGATTGGAAGGCCGATATCCTCGCCTATGATAAAAATGAGGACCATATGATCATGTATGCGGATATGCTGGCTGATGGGATTATCAAGCAGTTTCCTGATAAGTTTAAATGAACGGAAAAATGTAAGCTGATACCTGATTCGTCGGGTGTCAGCTTCTTTGCGTTACGGTAACGGTGCGCGGAACCGTGCGGGCGTGCTATAATCGTGCCATATGAACGAGAGGAGAGAAAATGCCGAACGTTGTCGGCTTTTCAGACCATATGGATATCAAAGAGCTCTTATCTTATTTTACTGAAGCGAATCTCATGCTGCTGCTGGACAAGTATCGTTCTCTCGGTCCGTTGCCGGGGCTGCTGCTCCCTTTCCTGAAATCATTCATTCCACCGCTCCCGACCATGGTGATTATCAGCGTGAATGCGGCTGTGTATGGACTGTGGCTCGGTTTTCTCTACTCTTGGATTGGCATCGTGTGCGGTTGTTTGGTCACGTTTGCGATTGTGAAAAAGGTGGCTGCCCACCCTTATCTCGTACGCTGGTCGCAGAAGCCTAACGTGCAAAAAAGCCTCAACTGGGCTCGTCGTCAAGCTTTCAATTATGTGTTTATACTAAGTCTGTTCCCGCTTGGCCCCTTTGTCGTCATCAATATGGCGGCAGGGCTGGTACGGATGCGTTTCCGCTCCTTCTTAGTGGCGGTTGCGGCGGGAAAAGCAGTGATGGTCATGTCCGTGAGCTTCATAGGTTACGACCTAAAGCGGTTCGTGGACAAACCTTATGAACTTCTGTATGTAGCCTTATTCATTGCTATTTCGCTGGTGATTAGCAAACGAGTGGAAAAACGGTTTATGTGAGATGTGAGATTAGACGATGACCCCGCCTCTAGCGCTGGACGTACCTATTTTTGTGTAGGTAGCGAAGCCATAGCTAGGGTTGGGGTCATTTTATTTTAATATTGTAGGTAAAATGAAGGGGCATCGCTTCTCTATGGGCACGAAGTGAGTAGATGTGGTGAAATAACTGGATTTCATGTAGTTAAAATTGCGGGAAATTCGAAGTAGGGACAAATAACTGGAAAATGTACAGCTAATTTCGTGCTTTTGGACCTGAAATTGGAAATCCGGGGATATTAGATGGAGGTTTTCCATCTAGATTAGCGAAAAGGGCATAAATGGGGGAAATAGATGTAGGAAATCCATTTAGGTTGGGTGAGATGAAGCGCAACACTAGTATCATGCCCAACCCGACCCCAACCCCAACCCGACCCCGAACCCGACCCCGAACCCGACCCCAACCCCAGCACCAAAACGCCAACTCCAGTACCAACCGCAACCCCAACACTAGTATCAGCACGAGCGCCACCAAACGAGTGAGAAAACACTAGCGCCAGCACACCAGCACCATTATTCATCTACCCACCGCCATACCCGTACTTCACGCGCCAACCCAGCTGTCTTCCTCCCACTGCTCCCATTGGATAAATCCAGTGTATTGCTCTTAAAAGTAGCCAGAATTTGACTTTGATTGGATAAATCCAGTCGGATTTATCATTTTACGCTCTTTTTGACCGATTGCGGGTCATTCGAATGGATAAATCCAATGTAGCTGGTGATTTTGGTCTGTTTTTTTGAAATCTGCTGTATTTGTCCAATGGAGCTTATGCATATTGCCGTGTACGCACATCTGGCTTTGGGTCATTAATAGCTTCGAGCATATCGTGCTCTAGCTGGGCCCCCGCAGCTCGTATCTTCACCTCTAACCCAGAAAAGATCCTTACCTTACTTCGAAGGTAGCCCAACTTGCTCCTCGCTCCAAGCCCAGAGCTGACGAGCCAGCGCCTCGTCCTTTGCTCTGGCGGACACAGGCGCAATTTTCCGCCTGTAGTAGTACTCGCCGCTGACCGTCCTAACGTCCGGGCTCGTGGCCAAGTACACCGCCGTATCCGCGCCCTGCGCCGGCGTCAAGAAAAACGGCCGCACCATCGCGAGGACGGCCTTGCCAAAGCCGGTGTCGCGATCGACACCGATGTTCGTGCCCACGGCTCCAGGGTGGAGCGAGTTGGCCGTGGCTGAAGTGCCCGCGAGCCGCTTCGCGAGCTCGCGCGTGAACAGGATATTCGCCAGCTTCGACTGGGCGTATCCGTTCCAGACCCGGAACCCTCGCTGCAGGTGAGGGTTCGCCCAGTCGATGCGCCCGATTTTGTGGGCGCCTGAGGAAACATTAACGATCCGCCCCTGCGGAGCGCGGATCACAGCATCCAGCAGAAGCTGGGTCAGCAGGAAATGGCCGAGATGGTTAACACCCATCATGCTCTCGAAGCCATCTGCTGTAGTCCGCCTCTTCAAGGTGACGACACCGGCGTTGTTCACGAGCACATCAAGCACGTTGTGCTTAGCCAGAAACGCCGCAGCAAAAGCCCGAATGCTCGCTAACGATGCGAGGTCGCACAGCATGAGCTCGATGCGTTCGGAGCTGCTTTGATGGCGCGCTTCTACGAGCGCCTGCTCGCCGCGCTCCCGGCTGCGGCAGAGCATGACGACATGGGCGCCTTCTTTTGCCAGAGCCACCGTGGTGGCAAGGCCCATACCCGAGTTGGCCCCGGTAACGAGAACTGTTTGATTTTGCATAGCGGAATGCCTCCTTTTATTTCCAGTATAGCGGAAGGGGTGAATCTTCGCATACATTCCTATGCGTGCGTGGGATTCTGCCGATTTTTCTAAATGTGGTAAAATAGAGAGAAGAGTAGTTCAGCAGGTTACGAGTTGTGAAAGTGAGGAGCGAGTGCAGATGGAAGCCAAAAAAGCTGCAGCAGAATTAGCGATAGATGCTATCCAAGATGGGATGATTGTCGGTTTGGGCACAGGGTCGACGGCCTATTGGGCGATACAGGGGATTGGGGCACGGGTACAAAATGGCCTGCGCATCCAGGCAGTTGCCACATCGGTAGTCTCGGAAAACCTAGCAAAGGAGCTGGGAATTCCGCTTATTCCTTTTGCAGATATCTCAGAAATTGATGTCACGATAGATGGCGCAGACGAAGTTGATCAAGCTTGGCACCTCATTAAAGGTGGCGGAGGCGCGCTGCTGCGAGAGAAAATCGTGGCATATTCGAGTAAAAAGCTAATCATTGTCGTGGATGAGAGTAAAATCGTACAACGACTTGGTGCCTTCCCTCTACCTGTAGAGGTTGTGAAGTTTGGCTATGAACTGACGGTCAACAAGTTGCGTGCGCTAGGCTGTGAGCCCAAAGTCAGGGTTTCCGAAGGTAACCCGTATGTAACAGACAATGGAAATTATATCGTCGATTGCCATTTCAAGAGCATTTCGAACCCAGCGGAGCTTCACCAAGCGATCAACGGGATTCCAGGTGTGGTGGAGAATGGGCTTTTTATCGGGATGGCGAGTCAGGTCATCGTTGGGTATAAGAATGGTTCGGTGGTGAGGCCTGCGAAAAAGCAAGAGTCGAATGAAGAGTTGCGAGCTCATTTGAAAATGCTTCTCTCAAAAATAAAGCCGGATTCTGATCATCACGATGGAATTGATCTTGGTATTACCGGAGACGAATTGATTTGAGGATATCAGCTCATGGAGATTAGATTTGATTAGACTTTGATACACAGGCTAGTCTCCCTTTACTACGTGACAAAAGAGCCGTTTAACAAGTAATCATTACTTGCTGAACGACTCTTTTTGCTAAAAAGCAGTTGAGTTAGCCTACACCAACGGCTCCATCCCGCGCTCGATCCAATCTTCCCGTGTCGGACCGTAAATATCTGGAACGCGCAGCCCTGCTTGTCGCATCAAGACGATCATTTCACCCCGGTGGTGAATCTCATGGGATAGGAAGATCCGCAGTGTAAGCCCGTTGAGCCATTGTTCACCGTACATGTCGCTGCTTTCAGACAGCTTCGCGTCAGTCCACTGTGACTGAATTGCGTCGATAGCGGCCGCAGCGGAGGTGCGGTAGGTGTCTGCGATCGTTAAAGCGGAAGCGGGAGCATGTTCCTCGCCTTCAGGAGCTGCAAATTCGAGGCCTGTACGCGAAATCATTTCGTGGATCGTCGTGCCGATATGCCAGCCGAGTTGGCCAAGCGAGCGGAGCTCGGGCGTGATTTTTTGGGCGAGTGAAGCATCTGTCAGGGTATCCATCACGCGCTGAGTGGTTTTGGATTCATTCGTGTATTCGGTTACAAAATCCGCAATCGTTCTAAACATGGGGGTGGTCCTCCTCAAGGTTTTTCGCCAGAAAACTGGCGCAGTGAGCATGCGATGTGTAAAAGTAGTCCTGCTGTCTCTTTCGCAGCCTTATTCGCTCATTATAGACAAACATCACTGACAACAGTTTGTCAGTGATTCGAATACGGATCAACATATTTTCTCTCGTTATCTTTTATTATGATTTTAATCTACGAGAGTTGCTTGGAACAATATTTTTTACATATTTCAACAGATTATTGGCTTACTTGGTCTATATAGGCAAAATTTCCTATGACAAACAGGGAGATATCAGCTATTATTGGAATAGTTTACCTTGGATAAAAAAGAGAGGGGATCACAAATAGGGCGTCGGATTTGACGTCAATTAACTTTATTTGAATAAAATAGTGAATTCTTCACGGAGCCTTCCTAACAGGCCTTTTCGGACTGTGTGTTGCGTTTATAATACAAACAAGGAGTTGCGAATAAACATGATTAAAAGAAAAATGTTCTTATTTCTACTAACTTTTATAGTGGCCTTATGTCCTACTTATGTTGCTTTAGCGGATAATACTGTCTTGCAAAACCAAGCTGTTGATGGTGGGGTTATTAATCAAAATATTACGTTTATTGATCTTAGTTCAGATCACTGGGCGTATCAAGCCATATCTGATATGAATAAGCGGGGATTCATCAATGGTTATGATGATAAATCATTTAAACCAGCCAATCCGATTACAAGACAAGAGTTTGCCAAGCTAATTGCAACCTCATTTTACTTGGATTTACCTTCACAGACCGCAGCGACTTTTGCTGATGTCCAGTCTGATCTGTGGTCCTATAAATACGTTGAAGCGGCCAAAGACTACTTAACGGGATATTACCCTCCCAAAGGGAAAGCCTTTTTCAGCCCTGATACAAATGCGACTAGAGAAGATGTGGCGGTAGCTTTAGTTAAGGTACTAGGGTTTACACAAAAGGATTTGCAGGATCCCGATATCTTGTCCTATAAATTTAGGGATATTGATCAGATCTCATACAATCTGAGAGATTATGTAGCTATTGCTACAGAGAAAAGTCTCATTAATGGTTACGATGATGGCACGTTCCGCCCTGAGCAGCCAATTACGAGAGCGGAAGTGGCTTCACTCCTGTATCGTTGTATCAAGTCATCCTCTGGTGATCAAACCAATGGCCCTACGCTCAAAGCAAGCGTGCCCGTTAACACAACGGATGGCACCTATTATGTATCCGGCCAGACGGATAAAAATGCAAAAGTCATGATTAATGATGAAGAAGCACAGGTAGATGAAAATGGGCAATTCAGAGAAGGTTTCAAACTAGATAAAGAAGGCACTTACAATATTGTAATTACAGCGAAGTGGTCGAATGGGAAGTCTAATTCCATAACTAAGAAAATTAAATTTGAGATGCCGGGGCCGACTTTAACCGTTGATGACTTGCCAGATACTACGGACATAAATACGGTTAGTGTTTCAGGATCGGTACAAGACGAAAATGGACGAACTCCAACGGTTTATTTGAATGATAAGAAAATTAGTACCGGATATAGTTATTTTTCAGCGACTGCCAACCTAGTGGAAGGCGAGAACACATTAGTGTTTAAAGCAACCAACAGCAATGGCAAAACGACGACGATTACCAAACAAATTACATACTCCGATAATGGTCCGTCCCTGAAAATAGATGATATTCCAGATACAACGAGTCTTAGTACGGTTTCTGTTTCAGGTACTGTGCAAGATAAGAATGATGACCAACCTATAGTTCAATTAAATAATGTGAAAATCAGCAATGGATATTCTTACTTCTCTAAGACGGTTGACCTTCAAGAAGGAGAGAATATACTCGTATTTAAAGCGATAAATAAGCTTGGTAAAGTAACCACGATTACGAAGAGAATTACATGGACGGCGGGCGGTCCCGCATTAAAAATTGATGATCTACCCGAGGTTGTAACCAATCAATCGTTGAGTGTTTCAGGTACGGTATCTGATAAGAATGATTCGAATCCCATTGTCAGACTGAATAATGAAAAAATCAGCAATGGGTACTCTTATTTTTCTAAAACGATTACCTTAAAAGAAGGGGCTAATACCCTTGTTTTTGAAGCAACCAACAGTGTAGGCAAGAAAACAACGATCACGAAGACCGTTACTTTGAAAGTGAATGGGCCTGTATTAAGAGTGAATGACCTACCTGACTCTGTGACGAAGAGTTCATTGGATGTTTCAGGTACAGTAAGTGATATTAACGATTCATTCCCAGTTGTGTATTTAAATAACGTGAAAATCAGCAATGGCTATTCCTATTTTAGCAAGACGATCACATTGCAATTAGGTGCCAATGACCTGGTATTCAAAGCTACCAATAGCATTGGTGGAACGACAACAGTAACGAAGAGCGTCTACTACGGGAATTAAGAAGACCCTGAAGAATGACGAAGTAGGCAGCTTTAAAAACGCTATTCTCCAGCTTTACAGCGGGGGTAGCGTTTTTTAGTTTACTGAGCTATGAAGTTGAATACAGATCAACAATTTGCTGAGCTTTCTCTTTAATCACGGCCGCAACGTGCGCAGGCTCGACAACTCGGAGGTTCGGACCATAGCCGAGCAACATACCGTGCAGCCAAGGCTCATCGGGTTGCGTAGCTTTGACCAACAGCGTTCCGTCAGGCTGCAGAGTCACTTGCTCAGGGCGGAAATAGTCCTCAATCTGTGCGCGCACATTGGGCTGAGCGATGAGTACCAGCTGAATGAGACTAGAAGGGTCTCTTTTGCCCCATTGATGATCGAGCTTCTCGATGGTTTCTTGTTTGCGCTCGAACGTTTGTGACAGCACGTTGATTTCGTGCATGCGAGATAACCGAAAAACCCGGAAGTCCTCGCGCAGCAAGCAGTATCCGTACAAATACCAACCGAACCCTTTGACGACGATGCCCATAGGCTCGACCGTACGGGTGGAGGATTCGCTCTGCGAGGAGAGGTAAGAGAAGGAGACCAGCTTGGTCTCACGAACCGCTGTGCGAAGCACCGTAAGCTGCTCTTGATTCTGATGGCCGCTGCGCCATGGATTGATATCAATGATCAGTTGGTTGTTGAGATGATCGACAGTAGGCTTCTCTGATTTGGCGACGAGTGCACCGACTTTATCCAGCAGCCCGCTGATTTCCTGCTCACCGACGGTAGCACGAATGCCCTTGAGGCCGATGATGATGGACTGGAGCTCCTCCAAGGACAAGAACTGACGGTCGAGCCGATATTGGTCCATGATTTCATAGCCACCGCTCAGACCCGCGTAGGAAACGACGGGAATACCAGCTTGGTTAATAGCTTCTACGTCCCGATATATGGTGCGCATGGACACCTCGAATCGCTCGGAGAGCTCCTTTGCGCTTATGCGTCGACGATTCAGCAGCAGCATGGTGATGGCCAGTAAACGATCTATTTTCAAAAAAGAAGCACCTCATTAATCCAATAATGTTCTCTTATCTATTCGATTTCAGAGAAGGAAATCCCTTTGCTGCGATCGTTGCCAGCAGGTTAGTGGGAAACGCCATCTGCTAGAAGGTATAACCGCAAGTCTAGGGAATAAGTGTAGCATGAATGATGGAAGGGTGGCGGTGCAAGGTGACATTACGTTCAGAAGAATGGTTGGCAGAAGCGGATGTGCTCTCTCTTCAACAAGCAATGGAACGTCAGGAACTCAGTTCGGTCGACTTGGTTACCTATTATACCCAGCGGATTGCAGCTTATAATCCCACGATTCATGCGGTACTAGAGCTAAATCCAGATGCATTGGAGATTGCAGAAGCGCTAGATCGGGAGCGCCAGACTGGAGGGAGTCGCGGGCCTCTGCATGGGATTCCTATTTTGCTCAAAGACAATATACAGACGGCCGATCGGATGCACACAAGTGCGGGTTCGGTTTGTTTAGCGGAGCACGTGGCGACCGAGGATGCTTATATAGCTGCGAAGCTGCGTGAGGCTGGAGCCGTGCTGCTTGGCAAAGCCAATATGACGGAATGGGCCAATTTCATGGCCGTGGCGATGCCGTCAGGCTATAGCTCAAGAGGCGGGCAGGTGGTGAACCCTTATGGGCCCGGTGTGTTTGAAGTGGGCGGTTCCAGCTCGGGTTCTGGTGCGGCGGTTGCAGCGGGTTTTGCGGCGGGAGCAATTGGCACCGAGACGTCAGGGTCGATCGTCAATCCAGCGGGTCACAATAGCTTAGTGGGTCTGAAGCCGACGATCGGATTGCTAAGCCGTTCAGGCATTATCCCGCTTTCTAGCTCCCAAGATACACCAGGTCCGATGACGCGCTCAGTAAGTGATACGGCTGTGCTATTAGGTGCGATGACGGGTGTAGATGCTCAGGATGCGCATAGTCAGGCCAGCGATGGCCAGGGACATCGAGATTATACGCCATTTCTTGACCGCGAAGGCCTTCAACAAGCCAGAATAGGTATTCCGCGCTGGTATTATCAGCATTTGGACGAGGAAGAACGACAGCTTGCTGAGCAAGCTATTCAGGTTTTGCGTGATGAGGGTGCGATTGTCATCGATGGCGTGATGCTGCCTTGCCAAGAAGCGGTGTGGGACTACAATGTGCTGCTCTATGAGTTCAAAAGAGATCTCAATGCGTACCTGCAGAAGCTGGATCCATCCTTACCAGTTCACTCCTTGCAGGAGGTGATCGCCTTCAACGAGTCGCATGCCGAGCAGGCGCTGGTGTATGGGCAAGATACGCTGAGATGGGCAGCAGATAAGAACGGAACGCTCACAGAGGAGGCGTATCTGGCGAGTTTACACAAGTACAGGGAGCTCACGAGGTCGCAGGGAATCGATCATGCGCTTAAGGAGCATCAGTTAGATGCGCTGTTCTTCCCTCGGGATGAAGGGTATGATCTGGCTGCTCGTGCAGGCTATCCCCTATTGATCGTACCCGCAGGTTACACAAGTAAGGGGCCTAGGGGCGTCATGTTCGCGGCGAGTGCGTTCAGTGAGCCGATGCTCATTAAGCTGGCGTACGCGTTTGAGCAGGCCACCCAGCACCGCGAACCGCCAATTATGTAACAATCCCTCGCATACCCCATGGAAAAATTTGAAATAATAAACCGAAATCAATTCCATGATGGGAAGTGCGACCAATGATTCGGTTTAGAAAAAGAGTTAACAACATGCTGCGGATGGCAGCAATCTGTATCATTCTGGGCGGAGGCTTGTCTTTAAGCGGACCTGCAGAAGCTTTTAACGAGGCTGTTCCACCACCGTCATCTTCTTCACAGCTAACACCCCCTCAAAGCGGGCAAGGGCAGCTGATCCAAACGCGTGAAATCGACGTCACAGGTGATGGCAAAGCCGACATGGTTTCGCTCGTTGGTTTGAAATCGGACATGAACAGTCCGTATTATGACAGGCTGTTTATTTCCGTCGTAGGCCAAGGGCAGGCACAGGTTGTGATTCCGCTGGAGGGCGGCTATAATCCACGGATGGATTTTTGTGATTTTATCCACGACAAGATGCCTCAGATCTATGTGACCTATGATACAGGAGGTAGCGGTGGTTTCACTTCTAATTACATCTACTCGCTGAAAAATAATGTACCCACGCAGATTCCGATGCCGGAACCGCTCCATGTGAATGCGACCTTTAAGAATAACTATAAGGTGAAGATGAAAATCCAGGAGACCGGCAAAGCGTTCATTCTCGATATCGCGGATCGCAAGGAAGCTTATGAGCAGTTCGGCATCTACAACCAAGGGAAGCTTGTGAAGCCGATTATCGTGAATGTCGATGCCTACAGCTTATTGAAGCCTGTTGATGTGAAAAAGGATGGCTTCTGTGAGCTGAAGGGTGTTCAGCGAATTACGGGTATCGCCAATGCGGACACGCTAGGCTACGTCACTTCGTTATGGAAATGGCACAAGGGCAAGTGGCAGCTGAAAGAAGCAGCCGTCGTCCAGACTTTGAAGACGAGCCTGATGCGTGTACCGCGTCCGGAAGACGAGGACTAGTAGACGTGAAAAAGACCGCTCTTACACGGAGTTGACTCCAAGTAGGTGCGGTCTTTATCTTATTTTGAGCAGATGATGACGTTCAAATGCCGTTAAGCCCAGTTCCCATTGCGGAATAGCGGCTGACGTGTACCGTCGGCTGTAATGCCGTCAATGGCCATCTCCGGCGAACCGATCATGAAGTCCACGTGGATTAAGCTTTTGTTATAGCCATTCGAGGCAAGCTCTTCCTCATTCATTGCCGTTCCACCCTCGATGGTGAACGGGTAGGAATTGCCAAGCGCGACGTGGCAGGAAGCATTTTCGTCAAAAAGAGTGTTGTAATAGATAAGGCCAGACTGTGAAATTGGTGAGTCATAAGGTACGAGTGCCACTTCACCCAAATAACGAGCGCCTTCATCCATGTTCAACATGTTGTCCAGCACTTCTTGACCCACTTCTGCTTTCGCTTCGACGACGCGGCCATCTTTGAAAGTGAGGGAGAAGCCGTCGATCAACGAGCCTTGGTAGCTTAGCGGCAACGTGCTGCGAACGGTTCCGTTCGTGCCGTTACGGGCTGGCATCGTGAACACTTCTTCCGTTGGGATGTTCGGTACGAAGAAAATGCCCTTCTCAGACTCGCTGCCTGCGGCAACCCATTGATGCTTCTGTGCTAGCTCTATGTACAGGTCGGTGCCTGGTGCTTGGAAATGAAGTTGTTTAAACTTTTTGTCGTTCAGCAGATTCTGCTTCGCCGTCAATGTGCCGATATGTTCTTTCCATGCCGCCACTGGATCTGCTTGATCTGCGCGTGTGAGTTTGAAAATTTGCTCCCATAGCTGGTTAATCCGCTCGGACTCGCTCAGATTCGGGAATACCTTCGCTGACCATTCCGGTGTTGGGTAGGAAACCATCAACCAGTTAACTTTATTGCTGCGTGTATAGTTCAGGTAGCCGGCACGAGCCGTTGCTGCTGCTTTGCTGGACATCGCGACGCGAGCGGGATCAATGTCTTTGAGCAAATCCGAGTTCGGTGCATAAATAGACAGGAACGCTGCACCTTCCTTGGCCATCTCCTCCATGCCGGCTGCACGCCAAGCAGGGTAGGTCCGAAGGGTATCTTCGGGGGCATTCTTCAGTCGTAGCGCCTTCACGACATCGTCGTCCCAGTCTACGACAACATCCTTAGCGCCAGCGTCATAGGCTTTCTGCGCGAGCTTTCGAACGAAGTCCGCACACGCAATTGGCGTTGTGATGACGACCGTTTGGTCCTTTTGTACATTTAATCCTACACGTATTGCAAGCTCTGCATATTGATCTAAGTAATGCTCGAATGATTCCATCTCATTGGCTCCTTTATATTTGAGTACCATTTAGTGTATGATAGAAAATAAAACTTTAACCCGTGGGAGAAAGGCTGGGCACATATGGAAACGAAAAACGCGGAAGCTAACGTAAGCACGCCATCGAATTTCATTAAGAACATTGTAAACGAAGATTTGAAATCAGGCAAAGTCAGTCAGGTCGTGACCCGATTTCCCCCGGAGCCGAACGGTTACCTTCATATAGGACATGCGAAGTCCATTTGTCTCAATTTCGAGCTAGCGGATGAATTTAAAGGCAGAACGAACCTGCGATTCGACGATACGAATCCGGTTAAGGAAGATACCGAGTACGTGGAATCCATCAAGGCGGATGTCGCTTGGCTTGGTTTTGAGTGGGATGGCCTGTTCTTCGCATCGGATTATTTCGAGGAAATGTACAATCGTGCGCTAGTGCTGATTCGCAAAGGCTTGGCCTTCGTGGATGATCAAACCGCTGACGAAATCCGTGAAACGCGTGGAACATTGACGCAGCCGGGCACGAACAGTCCTCACCGTGATCGCACGGTGGAAGAGAATTTAGCGCTATTTGAGCGGATGCGTGCAGGCGAGTTTAAGGACGGGGAGCGGGTGCTTCGCGCCAAAATCGATATGTCGTCACCGAATATCAACTTCCGTGATCCGATCATTTACCGTGTCGTGCATGCACATCATCATAACACTGGGGACGCATGGTGCATCTATCCGATGTATGCGTACGCGCACCCGTTGGAGGATGCGATCGAGGGCGTAACGCACTCCATTTGTACCCTAGAATTTGAAGATCAACGTCCATTCTATGACTGGGTTATTCGTGAGTGTGAGATGCCGAATGTGCCGAGACAGTATGAATTTGCACGCTTGAACTTAACCAATACCGTGATGAGCAAAAGAAAGCTGAAACAACTCGTCGACGAGAAAGCCGTTGACGGTTGGGACGATCCGCGGATGCCGACCATCTCTGGTCTTCGCCGCAGAGGCTACACAGCCGAATCGATCCGCAATTTCGCGCGCGAAATCGGCGTAGCTCGCAGCTACAGCGTTGTCGATGCGAAAATGCTCGATCACTTCATTCGCGAGGATTTGAAGCTGAAGGCGCTGCGCACGATGGGCGTGCTGAATCCGCTCAAAGTCGTCATCACTAACTATCCCGAGGATCAAGTGGAGATGCTGGAAGCGGAGAACAACTCCGAGAATCCGGAGATGGGCAATCGCATGATTCCATTCTCCCGCGAGATCTACATCGAGCAAGACGATTTTATGGAAAATCCGCCGAACAAATATTTCCGCCTTTTCCCTGGCAACGAAGTGCGTTTGAAAAACGCCTACTTCATCAAGTGCAACGACTTCATCAAGGATGAGGATGGCAACGTAGTTGAGTTGCATTGCACCTATGATGTGGAGACGAAGAGCGGTAGCGGCTTCACTGGCCGCAAAGTTAAAGGCACCATCCACTGGGTGGATGCGAAAAGTGCTGTACCGGCGGAGTTCCGCTTGTATGAGCCTTTGATCTTGGATGATGAGGAAGGCGAAGAGGGAGCATCGTTCCTTGAGAACTTGAACCCGAATTCCTTGCAAATCGTGCAAGGCTTCGTCGAAGACAACATGAAGAGCGCGAACCCGCATGACAAGTTCCAGTTCTTCCGCCACGGTTACTTCAACGTGGATCCGAAGTACACAACCCCAGATCATCTGGTGTTCAACTTGATCGTGTCGTTGAAAAGCTCGTTCGTGCTGTAACGAACGAATCGTGCGGTGCACACCCCCTAGCTGATGCTGGGGGGTGTTTTGTTTGAGGCGCCTCGGGGAGAAGCGGAGCATTCGCAGGAATTTAGCCGCACGAGGGAGCGTAGTGGGAAAAGGATGCATAATCGCAGATATTTAGAGGCATGGGGGAGTCTACTGGAAAAGGAATGCATAATCGCAGATACTCGCTGAACGCAAGAGCAGGATAGCGCTGGTCTATCACGAATAGTGAAGATAAGTAAGAATTAGTGATAGTTAGGAGTTCTATGTAATTTTGAATTTTTTAAGGGATTCATGAAAATGAAAACCTGAAAGATAGGAGATTCGAATGGATCAACCTACGGATTGGTCAAGGGAAGAATCGGATAAAAGGGAACGTATTCGAGTAGGGGTAAAAGCAATAGCAATTGCTGTAATTGTAGTAGGACTGATTTTAAGTATAGGCATTTATATGTTATTCAGTCAAGCAATTAATATGTTATCTGGCATGTGCTCAAACGATATCCTGTCTGAACATAGCCAGCCAGATGGTGATTATAAACTAGTTGTGTTTGAAAGGAATTGTGGAGCGACTACAGCTTATAGCTATCATCTTTCGCTTATTAAAGCTAATTCCGATCTAAAGAACCAAGGTGGCAATAAATTCGTTTCGAAAGAAAACTTTGTAGCCTTTTGGGAGAATGACAAATCAATTTTCATTCACGCTAGAGCAAATGATGGATTCGAACGGGAAACAAGCTATAAAGGTATACAAATCCGCTACGCTAACTAAAAAATGCTCTCCAGCTTTCGCTAGAGAGCGTCTTTTTGACCCAATTAACCAATAATAGCATAAGCAGCAACCCGGGCCGGAACCGTGCGTGTACGGAATAAGACACCGTTAGCATTGAAGGTACGGATGATTAGTGTACGGTTCGTTGGTGTAAAGATGTTGTTAAATACAGCTGTGCCAAAGCTGTCGAATCGAACAGCAGCAATGAAAATTCCACCGAGGGTACGCGCTTCGCAAACAAAGCCAGTTGTATTGAAAGGAACACCTGCGTTGTTTACCCAGAGGACAGTGAATCTAGATAGTCGTTGTGTGGGTTTGATACTTTTTGGCAGCGTATAAAGTGCTTTGCCTTGACCTTTATCAAGTTTGGTAGGACGAAGAAGTTTAGTAGGCATGCGTTTCACCTCCTTTCGTTGCTATCTGCTATAGTAAATGCTAGAAAAGCATTGCCCGATAGGAAGATTCCCCTACTCTATTAAAAATGTGTATATGAATCAGGTGCACTTGCTAGAATGACAGCGAAATAAATTTTTCCTTCACAATTATCCAGTAGGATAGAGAGATTATGGTTATACATAAGGGAGCGTGTCCATACGTGACAACGGTATTGGTCGTAGATGATGATTTGAATATATGTAAAATTACGAAGCTGTACTTGGAGAAGAGCGGCTACGAGGTAGTGACCGCGAACGATGGTGAGCAGGCGCTCACGAGGTTTAAGGAGATCCAGCCCGATTTCATCGTGCTGGATATTATGCTGCCGAAGCGGGACGGCTGGTCGGTCTGCCAGAACATTCGCGCGCAAAGCGATGTGCCGATTCTGATGCTGACGGCGAGAGGTCACGTGGACGAACGGGTGGAGGGCTTGCAGATGGGGGCCGACGATTATCTGGTGAAACCTTTTGACCCGAACGAACTGGTCGCCCGGGTTACATCGATCCTGCGTCGCACAGGGCTTCGTACGCAAGTTATGCCAGTGCCTCACCTGTATGAAAGCGGCAGTCTGCGCATAGACAGCTTGGGACATGAGGTCACGGTGGAAGGTCAGGTTGTGCCGTTGCCGAAGAAGGAGTACGAGCTGCTCTTGTTTTTCGTGCGGAACCCGAATCAAGTTTTCACCCGCGAGGATCTGATCACCAAAATTTGGGGATGGGATTTCGAGGGCGAGGACCGTGTGGTCGATTTATACATCAAACGTCTAAGAGAAAAGCTTACGGCTCACTCCGAACGCAAAGAAGACTGGAGCATCCGCACTGTATGGGGCGTGGGCTACAAATTTGAGGGGCCTGGTGCATGCTAAACTCCTTTTATCGTAAATTATTGGTGATGTATATCACGATTACGGTGGTGTCGATTCTAGCGATATCAGGCACGATCGGGTATACGATGAAGCAGAAGACGTATGACCGGAGCGAGACGCTGCTGCTGGAGAAGGTAGAGCAGGTCGAGGAGCTGGCAACCGATTTGTTCGATAATGCGACGGCTCAGAAGGATTTCCGCAAGCAAATTAACACCATTGAGAAAAGCTCGAATGTACGTGTCTCGGTGGTCAAGCACCCTAAAGCTGCCCTGGACAAAATCCAAGCGGTAGGCGAAGTCCCGGCCCGACTGGATTGGGTGGAGAAAGTCCTCTCTGGTAAACCCGTGACGGTAAAAAGCAATTTCACACAGAATAGCAAGGTGAAAATGCTGATCGTAGGTCGTCCTGTACTGCTGGACAATCGCGTTGTTGGGGCTATTTTTCTGTATACACCGCTCGAGGACATTCAGGGAACGATTAATGAAATCAATCGCGCGATTTATTGGTCTGCTTTGGTTGTAGCGTTGCTTGCTACGGCTGTTCTTTATTTTGTATCGCGGCATTTTGTGAAGCCGATTCAACAAATGAGCAAGACGGCGGAGGCGCTGGCGATGGGCGATTTCAGTGGCAGGGTCCCTGTGCGTGGAAAAGATGAAATCGCCTCCCTGTCGGGTTCACTGAACCGAATGGCCGGCAAGCTTCAGAAAGTCGAGGAAGGCCGCAAGCGGTTCCTCTCCGAAATTTCTCACGAGCTGCGGACGCCGCTCACGACGATTCGGGCTTCCCTGCAGGGGATCACTGATGCGGTCGTGGAACCCGGAGATGCGAGAGAATTCATCGATATCTCCCTCCAGGAGACACTTCGACTGAGCCATTTGGTGGATGATCTGCTGGAGTTGTCTTCTTTTGAGGAGAAGCAGGTGAAGATGAATATGCACGTGGTGGATGTCGCTGATCTGATTGGTCTTGTCGTGACACAGCTCAAGATGAAGGCCAAAGGCAAGGAGATTGAGCTCAGTGCCGACGTCGAGGGTCCATACATCGTGCAGGCGGATGCAGACCGACTGCGACAGGTATTCATTAATCTGCTGGATAATGCGATTAACCACATTCCCGCAGGTTCGCAAGCAGGGATCCGAGTGAAAGCGGTCCGACAGGAGCGCTGGATCGAGGTGTGGGATCAGGGGCAAGGCATCGCGCCAGAGAAGCTGCCCCATCTGTTTGATCGGTTCTTCAAAGCGGACGAAAGCCGCAACCGCACTGGCGCTGGGCTTGGCTTGACGATTTGCAAGCATATTGTCGAGGCGCATGGCGGCTCGATTAGGGTAGAGTCGCAGCTGGGGGCTGGGACGGTTTTCAAAATCTTTTTGCCTAATGCCGCTACCTCTTCACATGACAAACTTATGACATAACTCTGAGATAAGATAGGATTCGTAGGGTACTTAGCCCATGATAGTAGACGAATCGAGGAGTGATTCCTATGTTGAAGAAGTTAGCAGGACTCGTGCTGGTAGGCGCGATTGTATGTGCAGTTCCGATAGCGGCTTTTGCGGAGAGTGGACAAGGTGATACGACAGCGGCATCAACAAGTAAAACACATCCATTGAAGCAACTTTTGTTGGATAAAGCGAAGGCTTTCGGCCTATCGACGGATGGTAAAACGAATCAAGAGATTAAAACTGAGCTGAAAGCAGCAGCTACAGCCAAGCACACCGCACGCTTAAACGCTGCGGCAGCCAAATTAGGTATTTCCAGCGAGGGTAAAACCACGGATCAACTCCAAACGGAGATCAAAGCGGCGGTTAGTGCAAAGCTGCAAGCGAGAGCTGCTAAGCTTGGTGTAAACGCCGATGGGCTGACGAACAAAGAGCTGCGAGCAGCTTTGAAGCCTGCGGTATTAGCGAAGCTGCAATCGAAAGCAACGGCAGCGGGGATCGCGACCGATGGCAAAACAGCGAAAGAACTCCGTACAGCACTGAAGGCTGACAAAGACGCTAAGAAAGCTGCGAAAGACACGAAGAAGTCAGAGGCATTAAACAAGCGCGCAGCCAAATTAGGCATCTCGACGGACGGGAAAACAACCGAGCAAGTGACGGCTGAGATTGAAAGCGCGTTGCAAGCGAAGTGGGCGAAGAAGGCCGCGAAGTAAGCTGTTACATGTAAAAACCCCAGTGCCAATTAGATGGCGCTGGGGTTTGTTTGTCTGTCGACAAGTCTAGTTGCCTACGAATGCAGCTGAGCCATTGTCCCCGCTAAATGGCGGATCGCCTGGTTTTGTCACATAGCAGATAATCATCTTATAGGCTTTGCCTTTAGGAATTTTGTGCTTCAAGGTAAGAATAAAGCTCTGATTGGCACCACTGACAGGTTGGATCGTGACCGTAGCCATAGTAAGCGAGTTCGTCGCATTGACGGTATCGTTTTTCCCTAATGTGGCAATGCCCTTGGGTGTCACGTTCATCATATCTTGAATCCAATAATTCGTAGGTGTCATACCTTTGGTCAAGTCGACAGGTTGGTCATAAGTCACTTGGAGCTGATTGGGGGATATCTGCTTTAGCTCGGCGAGCATGGGGACTACCCTCATCGGCGGTTGTTCTTCATGCTGAGCAGCGTGGGCCTGTGACACCCCCAGCCCTGTTAGGGAAAGTGAGAGCATGAAAGCTACGAGCAGCTTCGATAATCCATATTTCATCTTGTTCTCCTCCTACATTTTCGGTATCGGTTAGATGTGTACAACCTAAAGTAGGATGTCCTGTAGAAGAAAGAGTTATTCCTGATATCCTACAGGGCGGTGTTCATTTTCGCTGATGAGGTGAAGTCATTTGGGATAAGGAAACGCAGGGGGAGGGTGGGGTCGGGAAAATTCTACCTCCATTGGAATAATCCAATGAAATTGCCTTCTACGCAGCAAAAACATTAATTTCATTGGACAAATCCATTGAAACCTCTAAAAAGGGTCACTTATTAGCCTGAATTGGGGCAAGTGACTGGATATGTCCAATCAAATAGGAAATATCGGCCGCAAAATGGCGATTCCACTGTATTTGTCCAATGGACTACAACAGAAGATAGCTCAAGAGCTACTATTTCACCTTCAAAAGTGTAACCAACCGGCTCAACGTTGTCCCTTGAACTAACAGCGAGAACACGACATTGCTAAAGGTCATCGCCAGTAGTAAATCGCGCCCTTCGAACGCGGGAGACACGCCTAGCAGGAGTGCAATCGACAGCGAGCCTTTGAGGCCGCCCCAAGCGATGATGGGCTTCCATGCACGAGGCATGCTGCGATCCAGGGAGAGACTCGCATACACGGCGATGAAACGTGCAGCCAAGACGATCAGAATGCTGCCGGCGATCATCTGCCATTTGTCCGTGAAATCGATGTTCGATATTTCTAAGCCGACCATAAGGAAAATAAGCGCATTGCCAATGAAGGCGATAACCTCCCAGAAGGAGTCCATTTTCTCCAGTGTGGTGTCGGACATGCCGATGTTTTTGCCATAGGTGCCTAACAGTATCCCAGCAAAAACGACCGAAATCACGCCGGATAGATGGAACATCTCGGCGACCTCGAAAACGCCATAAAACAACACAATCGAAAGGCCGATTTCCACGAGGTAGTTATCAATGCGCGAGGTGATTCTGGAAGCTAGGAAGCCACCGACAATCCCGATGAGCATGCTGCCCAGCACAACCTTGGCGAACTCAAGTGTGCCATCCATGAGACTGGACATGCTGAGCATCGTAGTGACTAGCGCGATTTTGAATAGCACGACGGCGACGCCGTCGTTAGCCAAACTTTCACCCTCAACGATGGTGGAGAGCTTCGAGTTGAGCCCCAGCGATTTGAAGATACTGAGCACGGAAACGGGATCGGTGGCCGCCATCAGGGCGCCGAATACGAGCGATTTTTGTAAGGACAGACCTAAGAACAGGGAGCACATGACGGCAACGAGTAGGAAGGTAATCAGTGTCCCTAGCAAGGAGAGGAGCAGGATCGGCCTTTTGCTCTCTTTCACCTCATGGAAGTGCAGCTTAATCGCCGCATCCCCAATGAGGGCTGACAAGAAAATCAGGATAACCGTTGTTTGGAACACGTGATCCGATGAAATGTAATCTTTGAGTTTATGCATGGCAGGGATGGGAAGAATCCCAATGAGCAAGCCAGCGATGACGAGCAGGGTGGGATAAGGTTGCTTCGTTTTATCAGCTACATACGCAATGGCCACTGCGATGGCAAGCAGGACGAGCCAGTAGTGTATCATGTTAGTCCCTCCTCTTGTTTCCGTCTAAGTGTACCCATGGTGTTCACAGATGAGACGAAAGTTCTATACCCAGCTAACACTGGTTAATAATCGATGCTTCATAAGAGATAGAATAAATTCCTCGTAGTAATCCTTACGAACAATGAACTGATAGTGATGATTCTTAAAGGCATAGAACAACACATCCATAAGCACATGGTTATGTTCGAAATCGTGTTGGATGTCTTTCACCCTTTGCTCCATAGCTGCATCCCCATGAACATAAATGTGAAATTCCACATCCTGTCCGTTCGCTATTTCGCTGATTTCAAGCGTTTTTACATCAAATGTATACGTTAGCATCGCAGGCACCTCCTCATTTTCACATCAAATACCGGAAGTAAATGTACAAGCTGGACAGCACAATTGATAGGAGCATTAACGGGAAGCCATATTTTAAATATTTGATAAAGGAGATCGGATAGCCTTCTTTGCCGGCTAGGCCAGCTACGATAAGGTTGGCACTTGCCCCGATTAACGTACCATTTCCGCCCAAACAAGCGCCCAAAGCAAGACTCCACCATAGCGGCTCTAGGTTGCTAACGCCCATCGTTCCCATCTCCTGAATCATCGGAATCATGGTTGCGACGAAAGGGATATTGTCGAGGAAGGCTGACGCAATCGCACTGAGCCACAGGATCAGCATGGAAGTCGCGAATTCATTCCCGCCCGTGAGCTTGATCGCTTGTTCCGCTAATTGGTTAATGACGCCAGTTTCCACAAGTCCCGATACGAGCACGAAAAGCCCGACAAAGAAGAAGATCGTAGGCCACTCGATACTGGCAAAAGCATGCTCCAGCATGTGCTCCCCTGTCAGGAGGAGAAGCAGGAACGCGCCGCACAAGGCAACCGTTGCCGATTCCAGATGCAAGCTCTGATGCAGGAAGAAACCGATGATCGTAAGGGCTAGCACGGCTAGGCACTTCCAAAGCAGCTTGCGATCCGTCAGCATCGCCGTCTCATCCATTTCCATAATGCTTTGCTGCAGCTCAGGTGTGGACTTGATTTGCTTTCCAAAAAGCACAAGGAATAAAGGAATGTAAGCCAGCATGATGATGATCACGATTGGCGTCAGGTTCGTAATAAACGCCATGAAGGTGAGCTCTTTCACCGCGCTGCCAATCATGATATTCGGCGGATCACCGATCAGCGTCGCAGTCCCCCCCACATTAGATGCGATGATTTGTGTAAAAAGAAACGGAAACGGATTTACGCGAAGCTGTCTCGTAATACTTAACGTGACAGGGACCATCAGAAGGACCGTCGTCACATTGTCCAAAAAAGCCGAGCATACCGCTGTAATGATCACGAGCGCGATCAGAATTCTTCGCGGCTGCCCTTTGGCAAGTTTCGCCGCCTTCACGGCGATGTACTTGAATAGTCCCGTTTCTGCTGTAATGCCCACCATAATCATCATCCCGATGAGCAGGCCCAGCGTGTTGAAATCGATGTGATGCAGAGCGGTTTCTTGACTGACGATGCCGAAAACAACCATAAGCACCGCGCCGATCATCGCAATGATGGTACGGTGAATCTTCTCTGAAATAATTATGGCATAAATAACTAAAAAGATGCCGATAGCCCAATAGGCTTGTAGTCCCACGATGTTTGCCCCCTATAGCGTTATTTCAGGTTTTCCATAATTCCCCTGAGTTATGCTTGGATACATGACCCCCGGAGTCCCCTGAAAAAGACAAAAAGAGCCCGCTGTTGGCAGGCTCCTCCGGGTCAATCCTATATACCCACAACTATACCGACTCTATTGGGAGTTGTAAAGAGAAAGTCATTTGATACAATAGAGGGAACGATTAAGCACGGGGTGATGATCATGATCCATATCGGTTTGGCAGGTTGGGGAGACCATGAATTAGGCGGGAGCAAAGGGAAGCTGGCAATGTACGGGGCGCATTTCCCGATTGTCGAGGTGGATACCTCGTTCTACGCGGTTCAGCCCGAACGCAACTATGCAAAATGGGTCCAAGAAACCCCGGCCAACTTTGGATTTATCATTAAGGCCTACCAAGGGATGACGGGGCATCTGCGGGGGGAGAGCCCTTTTGCAGGCGGGACGGGGCAAATGTATGAAGCGTTCCGGCAGTCCATTCGGCCTGTGCAGGACGCAGGAAAGCTAAGGGCCGTGCTGTTTCAGTACCCGCCTTGGTTCGCGTGCAACAAGGCGAATGTGGATGTTATTCGCGATGCGAAGGCGAGAATGGGCGATGTGCCGTTGGCGCTGGAGTTCCGACACCAGAGCTGGTTCACGGAGGACATGCGCGATAAGACGCTGGCCTTCATGAAGCGCGAGGGCTGGATGCACAGCATCTGCGACGAGCCGCAGGCAGGTATTGGATCGGTTCCGATCGTTCTGGAGGCGACACATCCCGACATGACGATGGTTCGCTTCCACGGACGCAACGTCAGTGGATGGGTGCAGAACAACGAAGCCAATTGGCGCGATGTGCGGTATTTGTACGACTACAATCCGCAGGAATTGTTGGAGTGGAAGTTGAGACTGCTCCGCTTGCAGGAGCAGACGCGCGAGGTGTGTGTTATTTTCAACAACAACTCGGGTGGACATGCTGCTGGAAATGCGAAGACATTGATGAGCATGCTGGGCTTGGATTACGAGGGGCTTGCGCCGAGACAGTTGGATTTGTTCTAGGGCATGGGGGAGCTGGCAACCTGAGAGTCGCCGCCTGGCCCTCTGACGCTGAATTGTCGAAGTGAGCGCTGTCCGTAGAGATCACATTTGTTACAATGGGTAGTAAGAGCAGATAAGGGGGAAGTCTGAAAAATGGTTGGAGCGATCATTGGAAGTATCATTGCCATTCTGATTGTGATTGGGTTGACGATTTGGATCACGAAGAAAGCCTATTCGCGTAAGTGGGAAGATGAGGAATAGCAGCGGGATTAAAGCGTGCTTAGAAGCGCAAATACCCTTGTAGGAAGCACTTAATGAAAGTGCTTCTTACAAGGGTGTTTTGCTGAGGTAGACTAGAGATTACTCCGTTTTTCAGCCAAGTCCGTTGCAAGCTTCAATGTGCGCTGCTTGTTCAACGGATAGATGAAAACAAGCATGACGAAGATCAAGAGGAACACAATGCCTGGCACCAGCGTGACGAGTCGGTAGATGCCATCCAGCGCTTCTTGCGTTTGCTTCGGCAGCAGGGAGTTGTAACCGACTGCGGCAATCGCGAAGCCGCCAATGCCGCCGGCGATGGCTTGCCCTAATTTGCGCGCGAAGGAATAGACTGAGTAGACCGTTCCATCCTCCCGCATGCCGGTTAGGAGCTCGTGGTAGTCAATGACATCGGTGACAAATGCCCACACCACGAGGTTGAAGAAAGCGAAACCGAACGTTGCGACGGAGGAAATGCCAATGAACTGCATCGCCGTTAGGCCTGGAAGGAAGGCAAGGATCAGATTCACGATGCCAGCAAGCAGCATGCCTGCGGCGGCAACTTCTTTTTTACCAAATTTCGCGACTAAAGGTTTAGCCATTGGAATGGCAATAAGGATGATAACCACTTGGACAAGTCCCACAATGCTTAAGGAGGATGCGCTTCCAAAGTAATCTTTAAACAAATATACGTTCACCGCACCTGTCAGCATGTTCAGCATCATGAAAATAAGCGAAATCGCAAGAATGGAAAGTAACGGTTTGTTTTTGACTAGCGCTTTCAAAGTAACTTTTAAATTCGCAGAGTTCTCTTGTGAGGCAGGTGTGCTGACACGCTCTGTAGATAATTTGTAGCAAGCTAAGTAACAAGAAATCGACAGGATGCCGAAAAGCACCGCCCCCAGCATGAAGTGATTCGAATTCGCTTTGTTGTTAACGAACAAAATAAGGGGCCCAACCACATTGATAATCAAGCTGGCGAACAATCCGCCCATCGTTCGAAACGTGGATAAGCTGGTGCGCTCAACCGGGTCACTCGTAATGAAGGAAGCCATGGAGCCATAAGGAATATTGACCGTACTGTACAAGGTTCCCCATAGAATGTACGTAATGAAGGCATAAGCTAGGTAGAAGCCATTCGACATACCTGGAATGTGAACGAACATGAGGATGCCGGACACGACAAGCGGGAAGGACATTCTAAGAATCCAAGGCTTGAATTTACCATGCTTACTTGCTTTGCGCGTATCGATAAATCTGCCCCATGTTACGTCTGCAACCGCATCCCAGATGCGAGCCACTAGGAAAAGAATACCGACGGTAGCTGCGCTGATATGAAAGATATCGGTGTAATACACCATCAGGAATGAACTCACCAGGATAAAAAAGAAATCGTTTCCAAAATCTCCGAACAAGTACCCGATTTTGTCCCGCATACCGAATTTTCTAGCTCCACTAGCTGTTACTTCTATTTGTTGGGTGTGTACATTCGTCATTGTGCTCATAGGTGATCCCTCCAAGTCCATATTCCCATTGCTTCTTCGCATGGCGTGATAGATAAGATAGGTACAAGACAAGGGGCAAAAAGCCTCTCATCTTGTACGATTATGATTTAACGTGAGCTGACTTCGGATGATTTGCTAATCTTCGTCAACTCTTTATTCAGGGCATATAACAAGGTTTCGTTGAAAATATCACTCGCAAGCGAAGCCAGCATATCAATTTTCATCGCTGATGCCATGCCGAACATCGGATGTTCGGAGAATTTGCCGAGATATTTCTCAAGCACAGCGCGTGCCGCGTCATTGTCCATCATCTCGCCCATCGTGCAGCGCGTGGAGTAGACGTCATCGGTGATGACAAGCTCTTCGATGTGAACATCGCCAAGATCAGGTACTTGGAACCAGTTCTTCACGACGCCACCTTTTTCTTCAGGTGCTTCATAGCTCGGATTCGCAACAGCCACTTTGTTGAAGAAAGCCGTGTCTTCGAACGTTCGGCCATCGTGGTGAGCCACGGCGGAGATTTCATTGTTCCCCGCTTGCAAGGCCACGTTCTCGAAAGTGAAAATACGATTCGCGCTCGTTTGTGCGGCTAACGTTGCGCCATTCACAGTAAGCGTCACGCTGTCGCAGTTGGTGTACACTTTCACTGTAATCACGTCGTCCGCACGGTCGATATAGCGTTTGCTCGTGATGTGCACGAACTTCTCATCGGACCAGTTCGCTTTATACATATAGAAAGCATCCTTCTTAATCTTGCGATCGTAGGTGACTAAACCCTTGTTGTTACGACCTTTCACGCCGCCCTCATCGCGGATGTTAGCGCCGAAATCGAACATATTCCATACATACGTAGCCCAGAGGAAAGGACGTTTGGCGAAAATATCCCACACAATTTCATGGTATAGCGCGTGGTATTCTTCGGTATAATCTTTGACCTTCGGATCGTTGCTGTGGTACTGAAGTATGCCTTCAGCACCGTATTCGGAGATCCCGAGCTTCGCAGTAGGGTTCGTCCGGCGGAAACCATCGATCCATTCCGCGAAATCTTCCGCTTTCCCGTTATACCAACCGTAGTATTTGTTATAGCCGATAATATCGGTGGCTCTGTTATAGTCATCGTTATCTTCCACGAACATCACATTCGCCATCGTCGTCAACCGCGTAGGATCTTCTTTCTTCGTTAACTCATTCAACTCACGAACGAGCTTGCGAAGTGCAGGCGTGTCGCCGCCGATTTGAATCTCATTCTGAATGCCCCAGAACATAATGGACGGATGGTTAAAATTCTGACGAATCAATTCAATCATCTGCTGCTTCGCATTGATGCCTTCCAGCTCCGTTTTGGACATGACGGATATGAACGGGATCTCTGCCCAAATGACCATCCCCTCTTGATCGCACAGATTGTAGAAATATTGATCATGCTGGTAATGCGCCAAGCGAATGGACGTTGCACCAACCTCTTTGATCAAAGTCATATCTTCCTCATGCTCACGAGGTGTAATCGCCCAACCCATATCCTTCCGATCCTGGTGACGGGAAACGCCGTTCAAGGCGAGATGTTCACCGTTCAAGAAGAAGCCTTTGTCTGCATCAACTTCGAAATAGCGCACCCCGAATGGGATCGACAATGCATCAATCGTATCGTTATAGGAGATCAAGGAGACGTTAGCTGTATACAGGTACGCATGCTTTCGGCCGTTCCATAGTGTTGGGTTCTTGATCACAATAGGTGTTTCAACGTCCTGTGTTTCGCCAGCGGCTAGCACCACTTCTTTGGCAGCGTAAGCCACGTGACCGCCAGCGGCGTCCTGGATGTCGACCCAAAGTCGCACCTTTTTATCAGCAGCTTCCGAATTCGTTAGTTTAGATTTGATAGTAAGAGCTGCCCGCTCATGGCTAATGTCTTCTTGAATCACATAAACACCTGTAGAGCCATAATCCATCAGGTCAAAATGAACGGGACTCGCGATGATCAAATTCACATTCCGGTAAATCCCACCGAAGAACGTAAAGTCGGCCATTTGCGGATACACATCGTCGACAACCGTATTGTCAACTTTCACACTGAGCGTGTTCAACCCATCAAACGTAATCACATGCGTCATATCAAAACGGAACGTAGAGTAACCGCCGCGATGCTGACCCAAATGCTGACCGTTTACATAAACATCTGTAATGCTGTTAGAACCTTCGAATTCGATAAAGACGTTATTCCCTTGTGCCGAAGGATCGACAGCGAATGATTTGCGGTACCAGCAGGCACCTTTATAAAAATCGAACCCATTAGCCCCATCAATGGCATTCCAAGTATGTGGAACGTTCACAGATTCCCATTGGCTATCATCGTGTGTGGCTTCAATTGAAGTAAAATCAGCTTGCTTGCTAAATTTCCAATTGGCGTTCAAATTTATATGTTTTCTCATCGTAGGTATCCCATCCTTTTCATATGATGACGCTTTAAGTGAAAACGATTACACCATCATATTAATGGATTTCGCAGATCTTGGATCGTACGATTTTGATTGAATTAGCACAGATATTGCTTTTTGCGATTGGTAAGTTTTAAAATGAGGAAAGGATAAAAAGGAGATGATCGCGGTGAACGAGGTTGATTTCGATCTCACTGACTTCAATAAAACCTTCAGCCTGTTGCATGCCATTACCAGAATGGATGCGAGGTTTATCGATAAAGAGAACCAAGTTGTGCTGCAAATGGTGGACCATCGGATTCCAGCGGTTATTCAGCCGTCAGATACGGTCTACGAGTCGCTTGCTGAAACGCTACGGTCCACGATGCCGAATCGCTTTTTTTACTATACGAATGCCTTCAGTCTTGAATATATAGCAGTAGGTGTGTGGAGGGATTCAATTTTTCAAGGATTCGTCCTGCTGGGTCCCTTCCTCTCGATTTATCCAGATACAGCGTTCATTAGCGATCTGATTGCTCAGCATTATTTGCCGGTTAGTGAGCGGAAGCAGCTGCAGGAATTCTATAGCTCTTTGACTGTGATTAGCTCGAATGATTCAAATAGCCTAGGCGACTTACTAGTTAATCTTTGCGCCCATCGGCATACGGATTCCCAGCTCATTACCGCTGACTTCATCCAGCCTGATCTGAACAAAGAGCAGCAAACTTCGGATATTGCCGATAATAAAACGACGATCGAACACAGATATCTCTATGAAAAAAAGTTCATGGATGCGATTGCTAGAGGGGACAGGGTCGAAATCGCCAGAATGATTGGCGAAATGAATAGCTATGCGAACCTCCCAGATCGTATTCCCGAAAGCCCGATTCGCTCTACGAAAAACATCATGATCACCCTCAATACCTTGTGTAGAATTGCAGCCGAGAGAGGCGGCATTCATCCGGTGTATCTACACCATATCTCCGAGAAGTTTTCCATCATGATCGAAAGGTCTACGAACCTGCCGAAGCTGAAAAAGCTCAATAGCGTCATGATCGAGGAATATTGCGAAGCGGTTCATACCTTTTCCACGCGGAGCTACAGTACCATTGTCAAAAACGCCGTCAACCATATTGATTTAAATTTAGAAAAGTCATTAACGCTGCAAGAGATTGCTGCTGTTATTCATGTCAATGCTTCGCATCTGTCTCGGAAATTCAAGCAAGAGGTCGGCATGAATATGATGGATTTCATTAACCATAAGCGCGTCGAGGAATCTAAGCTGTATTTGCAAAGAGGGAACATCGCCATCACGGAAATCGCGTTTATGGTCGGCTTTAATGATCTCAATTACTTCGCTAGAGTGTTTAAAAAGTTTACAGCGATGACACCTACCCAGTATATCAAAGCTAGCAGATAAGCCGTGCGAATAGGCCTTTATGATGTTGTCAGGTAAGGGCTTTCTTGCTATGATGAAGGGAATAGAAGCTAGTAAACATAAAGGTGGCTGGCCGATGAACCGTATGGAGGCCGAATTCAGTAACCTCGTGAAGGCGTACCGCAAGAGGCATATGGGCAAAGGGCCAGAGCGTGTGACAACGACCTTCTGCAAAAGCTGGGCGATCTGTGAAATGGCAGGGAACCTCTCCCCTGTAGAGAAGTTTATGGCGAAGACCGGCGATGGCAGGCAAATGCTCCGCACGGCGCGCACCGAAATGGTCAAAGAGATTTACAAGGATCATCCTCCAGTAGAAATGGAAACGCTGCTCGGCGCGAAATTCGTCCAGCTATTCGTCGATATCGATATTGAGCAGGATGTGGGCATGTCCATTTTCGTATTTGATGAAGATTTGGAAAAGAAATTTGGTACAAAGACCGGATAACTAACCGCTCGTACACCGACATATACATAAGTAAGGTGCTTGGCACTTGGTAGCGAACCTGCCGGAGACTAACCACTGTGAGACAACTCGAGATTCCTCTTGTAAAAGAGGGGCTTGGGGTTGTTTTGCGGTGGTTTTTTGCTTCTAGGGGGAGGGTGGGGTGCGTGGTGATAGGCGGTAACCAGCGCCTGATGGAAAAGTTGAGGTTGGTCACACTGGGCACAAGATCAGTCCAGCTAAGCGCACTCTCCCGCCCCCACCTATAGGAAAAACTGTAAAAGTGCAGGAATTTCTCGAGAAATGCCTCGAAAAGATGGAATGCCTGCAAATATGAAGGTATTTGGAGAAAAATAGTGATAAAACGTTATAAATAGGAGAAAAACATGCATAATCGCAGGTTTTTGAATAAATAAGGGTACTTGATCTAAAAAAGGATGCAGAATTGCAGGTTTTTGGTGGATGGGAGTAAGGAAGAACAATAGATGAACGTAAACAGGAGGCGTTTTAATTGGGAAAAACGAAGCACACGGGGCCGATTAAGCTGCCCGCGAAGCCCGATCCGAAGCTGTGGGTTAGCAAGATACCTTTCGGACTTGGCAAAGTAAAACCGAAGCATATTCGGGAAACTGCCAAAATTGCTTGGCAGAACCGAGATAATCTACCCTATGCGGTGCGAATTCTGACACAGGGGGTGTGTGACGGCTGCGCACTGGGCGTATCCGGTCTCTATGATCAAACGCTGGCCGGACCGCATATCTGCACGACGCGACTGAACGTGCTGCGGCTGAATACGATGCCAGCGATCCGCGAGGACGTGCTGCATGCGGATATCGACGAGCTCAGCCGCATGAGCTCCACCGAGCTCCGCCAGCTCGGGCGCATTCCGTATCCGCTCATCCGCAGGAAGGGCGAGCGAAAGTTCCGTCGAGCCACGTGGGACGAGGCGCTAGACCTGGTTGCAACGAAGATGCACGGGTTGAATCCGAAGCAGATGGCGTTTTACCTAACGGCGAGAGGTATCACGAACGAGTCGTATTATGTGGCAGCAAAGGTAGCAAGATTGCTCGGCACGAACAACATCGATAATGCTTCGCGCATCTGCCACTCACCGTCGAAGACGGCTTTGAAGCGCTCCGTAGGCGTGGGCGCATCGACGTGTAATTACAAGGACTGGATTGGCACGGACGTCCTTGTGTTCTGGGGCAGTGTAGCGGCGAACAACCAACCGGTTTCGACGAAGTATATGTATGCGGCCAAGCGCAAAGGCACGAAAATCATTGTCATTAACCCGTACTACGAGCCTTCCATGGAGAAGTACTGGATCCCTTCGATTGCCGAATCGGCGCTATTCGGCACCAAGCTGGCCGATGATGTGTACCAAGTGAACATCGGCGGCGATATTGCCTTCATGAATGGCATCATGAAGGTGTGGTTTGAGATGGAGGAGCGCGAGCCTGGCTCCGCGATTGACCATGCGTTCGTGCAAGCGCACACGAACGGCTACGAGCAGCTGCGCGCCCACGTGGCGCAGCAAGACTGGACGACGCTGACGCAGTCGTCTGGCCTCACCCGCGAGCGCATCAGCGAGCTCGCTGCACTGCTTGCGCGTGCCGCTAGCGCGGTTTTCGTGTGGAGCATGGGGCTCACACAGCACCGCTTCGGCACGGACAACATCTCGCAGGTGGCGAATCTTGCCCTCCTGCGGGGCTTTCTTGGCCGCGAGCACTGTGGGTTGATGCCCATCCGCGGCCACAGCGGCGTGCAGGGATCCGGCGAGATGGGCGCCGATCCCTTCTCCCTGCCCGGCGGAGAGATCAATAGCGCCGCCGACCGCAAACGCATCGAGCAGCTCTGGGGCTTCGAGCTGCCGAGCTGGCAGGGTGACATCGTCGGTGTCACCCTCGAGAACGCGCTCCTGCCCGAGGAGCAGGAGCGGAAGCTCCGGCTGTTTTACACATCCGGAGGCAACTTCCTAGAGACGATGCCGGACCCGGATTTCGTCCGCACCGCTCTCACAAGCATGGACGTCCGTGTCCACCAGGACATCATCCTCAATACCTCCACGCTGCTAGACGCGCGGGAGGCTGTGGTCGTGCTGCCCGCGATGACACGCTACGAGCAGCCTGGCGGAGGCACCTCCACCTCGACGGAGCGGATGGTGTACTTCTCGCCCGAGATCGCCGGTCCCCGCATCGGCGAAGCCCGCGCGGAGTGGGATATCTACGTCGATCTCGCTCGCCGTGTGAAGCCCGAAGCTGCGGCGCAGTTAGGCTGCGCGAGTGCGGAAGCGATCCGCGCGGAGATCGCGCTGGCCGCGCCGAGCTACGACGGCATCCAGCACCTGCGCGAGCGCGGCGATGTGTTCCAATACGGCGGCGCGTGGCTGTGCGAAGACGGTGTCTGTCCGACCACGGATGGCCGCGGCGCGCTGCTGCCGATTCAGCTTCCAGAGCTGCGGAAGCCGGAAGGGCATTTTGCGGTGACAACGCGCCGCGGCAAGCAATTCAACTCGATGATTTACAGCGACGTTGATCCCTTCAATGAAGCGGATCGCTACGATGTGTTGATTCATAAAGAAGACGCGAAAGCACTCGCTTTGAACGAGGGGGAAGCCATCGTCGTCTACAATGGCTATGGCAACATGCATGGCAGAGCCAAGCTGGCGGAGGTCAAGCAGGGCAACATTGAGGTGCATTGGCCAGAGGGGAACAGTTTAATACCTAAGGGGGTATATGAGCCCTATGCAGGTATTCCTGAGTACAATACGGCGGTTATCGTGGAAAAAGCCGAGACCTATCATGCACACAAAGACACGCGTTATGTAGAGAAGCGGATTCTAGAGCTGGAAACCGAAATGGAGGGATAGGGATGGAGGAAAGGGAAATTGAACACGTGGAACCAGAAAGCCAATCGCAGCAAGAAGCCACTGAAATCCCGCATCCTGAACTTTCTTTGTCTAAGGAAGCCGTGAAGCTTACTGAACACGCCATATCTGAGGAGCCCGCTGCGACTACGTTTCCGACAACCACCACTTGGTCCATCCACCGCTATAACGGCTCAGAAGTACTTCCTGAAGAGGATACCGTCGCAATTGAAGCGCCGCTGACGATTCAGCTCGATGGCGAAGAATTTGCTACACTCGTCTACACGCCAAGCGATACGATCGATTTGGTCACTGGCTTTCTCGCCTCCGAGGGATTGATCCGCTTCATCGATCAGATCGAGTCGCTCACCTTGGAAGAGGACCGAGGATTCGCCCATGTAAAACTGCGGCAGCTTCATCAGCTGAGCCGTCAGTTGGTGTCCAAACGGTTCATCGGCTCCTGCTGTGGGAAAAGTCGTCAGTTTTATTTTCACAATGATATGCGCACGGCCAAAACGGTGACCACCAAACTCCAGCTCACGATCCCCCAATGCTTTCATCTAATGAACGAGCTCCAAGAGCAATCGGCTGAATTCCGCCTCACGGGAGGTCTGCATAATGCGGCACTGTGCACGGTAAACAAGCTGCTCCTGACCAGGGCTGATATCGGCAGGCACAACGCACTGGATAAAATATATGGACACATCCTGAGGCATCGCCTTTCGGTACGTGATAAGGTCTTAGCATTCAGCGGTAGAATCTCTTCCGAAGTGGCGCTCAAAGCGGCCAAGATGGGCGTTGGTATCCTATTGTCGAAATCCGCTCCAACCGATTTAGCACTCCGCTTAGCTGAGGATCTAGGGATTACGGTTGTCGGGTTCATTCGCAGAGATCATTTAACCGTGTATACGCATCCAGAACGCATCGTCGAATGTCGATAAAGTTACCTTTTTGTGGAAATATTTATATTGTCTCTCTATCAGAAGTGTGCTAGATTCTAGCTATTGCCAACTTTTGTTAAGAGAGGAACGACACTATGGGGAATTGGAAAGTTTGGATGAAAAAAGGGGGCATCACGCTGCTCGCAGCCTTCGTACTTGGGGTGGTTGCACAGCCAGTGTCTTCGCATGCGTATGCAGCTGAAGTGAATGCAGAAATTCCGCAGGTGATCGAGAAAGCTTCACCTTCCGTAGTTGCCATTATTGGAAAGCCATCCTCCGAGATGGACAAGTCGTTAGAGACGAATCGATTTAACCTTGCACACGGCACGGGTGTCATTGTGGCATCGAACGGCGTGATTGTAACCAATGCGCATGTCGTGAAAAATATGAAAAACATCGTCGTCGTCACCTCAGATGGAACAACCTATCGTGGGCACGCGTCGAACATAGATGAGGAGAGCGATCTGGCGTTAGTGAAGATCGACGCAACAGGCTTAAAACCAGCTACTTTTGCATCCTCTTCGGATATTAAAGTTGGGGAAACTGTGGCGGCGATTGGCACGCCGATTTCGTTCGCCCTCCGCAACTCCGTTACAGTCGGTATTGTCAGCGGTCTAGACCGCTCTGTGAGCTCGCAGTATCAGCTCATTCAGACGGATGCGGCTATCAATCCCGGCAATAGCGGCGGCGCCCTGATCAATATGAAGGGTGAAGTTATCGGAATTAATACGATGAAATACGCCGATTTGGGCGTGGAGAATCTCGGATTTGCTATTCCCGTGGATACAGTGAAGTATGTGTTGAAGAATTTTGAGCTGTATGGCAAAGTGAAGCGCGCCTACTTAGGGCTAGAACTGGAAGAAAGCTGGGAAGCTGTCGTAGGTTTACCGAGCTCAACAGGACTTAGAGTGTCTTATGTTGATGCAGACTCACCAGCGGCTGAGGCGGGCATTGAGCAAGACGAGATCCTGGTCTCTGTCGGCAACAGCGCAGTGAAAACACTCGTGGACTACAACGAGGCGATCAAAACCTATTTACCCGGCCAATCGGTCGATATTAAGCTCCAATCAGGTGCTGCGACGATTACCAAGACAGTGAAACTTGGCGAGCTAGCTAGCAAAGAAGTGACGTTAACGGGGGATAACGAGGGTGGAACCTCGATCGATGCAGACAGCGGCAAAACGAAGATTGGCGACAGCCACTTCGGCTGGTCGATGAAATATCCGGCTGGTCTTGTCAAAAGACAGCAATCCGACGATGGCGACTCCATCAGCTTCATCGATGCCAAAGGTGAATTCGCCCTTGCCATTCACGTCGACGATGATCAAAGTGATGATCTGTCACCATCTGCCTTACTGAACAAACTAGCAGGTGATGATAGCAGTAATTATTCGAGCGGAGGCACGACGATTCTAGAGCGCCAGTATGTGAAACGCGCAGAAAGTCCCTATGCCAAAGTCGTAAGCCGCTCCGGCGAGGAAGGCTACGTGCAGACACGCGGCTACGTCCACGGCGGTCGGTTGTATACCGTACAATTATTCGTTACGAAAGAGCAGTACACGAATCATTCCAAGCAAAACATCTACAACGATCTACTCGATAGCTTTAAGCTATCTTTTAATAACGCGGATGGGTCTCTGAAGGATATCTCCGTTTTTAATTCCGACGATGTAACGTACACCAGTGAGTATGGGCTATCGATTGATTTGCCTGCGGAATGGCAGCAGGATCATGGCGGAAGCACCTCTTTTTATAACGATGATTATTCTCAAGCCGTTCATGTTAATGTGACTTCAGCTTCTTCTGGTGATACGCTGCAGAACTGGATAGACCGGGAGACCGGGAAATTCGAAGCGCAGTATACCGCAGATTATCGTCGTGTAGACAAGCCGGTAGAGCTGACTGTAGCTGGTGTACCTGCTTGGAAAGTAAGCTATGCGAGTTCCTTGGGAGATGAGTGGGAAGCGGGAAGTTCGCTCTTTTTCATCAAAGACAAGTATAAATACGAGGTACAGATGACCTACCCGCAAGCTGATCAAGGGGAAGAACTTGAGAAGGCTTGGGATAAAATGGTGGCTTCCATCTCCGTCAATAAAGAGACGATGGATGGGGAGCTGGGCTTCATTCAGGATCTCGATGAGATCACGGACCCGGATCAAACAACTCTGTACAAGAACGAGAAGTTCAACTACACGCTGCGTATTCCTGAGCAATGGACGTCCATCCGCTCTTACGATGGCAGTGATCCTGTGTCGAAGTCATTTAACTTCACAGGCGGTTACTTGCGTGTGGATACCGACAGCAAAAAAGCTTACGCCGACATGGTGAAAGATGCTGAGGATGGGCAAAAGACCAATCACAACAACGATAGTGACTACAAATACACGTCCGAGGACGTCACGTTATTCGGTGATGTGAAAGCCAAGAAGTACACGGTGAGTTATACGAAAAAGCATATCCCTTATACGGAAACCGTGTATCTGTTTACTCGGAAACAAATTAACTACACTGTGACGTTGCGTATCGATGATGCCGTTGGCACCGACGCCAATGTCGCACGGTTGAATAAAGCGTTCACTTCGTTCACCTTCGTGAACGGTACGGGCGGGAAATAGAGTAAATAAGCTTAAGTGTCGTTGATTTCCAATGGTTCAAATAATGAAAGCCCCCGAGGATGATCTCGGGGGCTTTGCTTTGTTGTGAAGGTCTTATCCAGCCGCGGCACTGGCTTGCTTAATCTGTACGCGCATTTCTTCGCGTTGTGAATCTTTGAGGAGCGGGCAGTTGAAGCATTTTTGGCCGTCTTCGCGGCGGTAGTACAAGCAACAGGAAGAGCGAATCAGCATCTGCTTGCCTTCTTGATAAGGGCTGTCTATGTAGCACGGCTCATGGGCGAAAGGGTTTACCTTATGGCCAAAAACATCGGGCGTGAACTGCTTTGTCAGGGCATCGTAGTCAGCCGCGAACTGCTCTCGGACATGGGGGCGAGGGTCATTTTCCATCACATAGTCACGGACGAAAGTCATTCTAGATGCAAATTGGTTCCACATCATGGCTTGATTTACTTTCGCCTGTTGAGCGATGACCGTCATGACGGGAACGATGAGATTTGCAAATAGGGCGCGCATCTCCAACTCAATGAAAAGATCACGGTCTTCCGTCGGAACTTTCTTCCATTGGAGATGAATGATTTTATAGCCTGCGTGGGCATGGTCGCCGTGATTTTCCACCTCAAATGCGATATTCTCGAGATCAAAAACTAACCATTGATTGTACTGGGCTAAGAAAAGGTAGTTTGTAGCCACCAAATGAAAAAGCGTGCGCCCTAAGAACGATGCCGAAATATCGAGTCCTTTGCCTCGAAGCAAAGTTTGGCCCTGCTGCAGGATATCAAGCATGGTGGCGCCATCTACTAGCTGCCGTCCTGGGATGTGCAGAAGCGGGTGCTCCATCCCTTTGGGTGAAATGTGAAAGTAACTTTCAACTAGCGAAAAATCAACGTTCGACTCGATGGGCATCATTAGCACGCTCCAATTTAATAATGATAATCGTTATCAATGCTTTACGTTGATCATACTAGATGCCAGACTGAAGTGTCAATTTGGTATCTTTCAGAAAAGGAAGAGGATCCTGCTTTTAAATGGAAAATGTACATGTAATTAGCTACATATTCACAGAAATGGACGGATAGATGGAAAAGGTGCAGTTATATTTGCGATTATCGGCGTTCCAAGGGGAAATGGTCGATATTAGCTGTATGTTTTCCATTTAATTGAGAAAAAGCGGCTAAACCGCTCTGAATAGCTGGAGGAAATCCATCTAATTCGGTAGGAGTGCTGGCTAGTTGGAAATGGGAGTAAGGTTGGCGTTGGTTTGAGATGGGGATGTGTTGGGGAGGGGAGAAAGGAGAGGAGCTATCGTGCACCTAAAGAAAGACAAAGCCCCCCAATCCGTGTGGACTGGGAGGCGCTATAAACTGTGAGTGGATCTCCGTTACTGTTCGGTGCTTAGAGATGCTGTGAGTGGATCTCCGTTACTGTTCGGTGCTTAGAGATGCTGTGAGTGGATCTCCGTTGCTGTCGGTGCTTTGAAATGCTGTACAGGTGATCTGCGTCGCTGTTCGGCGATTAGAGATGCTGTACGAGTGTTTTCCGTTGTTGCTGGCGCTTAGAGATGTTGGACTGTGATCTCCGTTGCTGTTTGCTGCTTATAGAAGCTAAGCGATCCTAGCTTACTTGCGGTACAGTGCGTAGCCCGGATTCTCCGGCACGTCGATCGCAATGAGGCGCATACCTTCCGCGCTGTCGGCTTGCAGGTGAAGAGCCTCGCTTTCACCGCTCGCTTGCACCACTACAAAATCCTTGTGTGACAAGGATTTGCGCTCTTGCCCTTGCCCTTGCTCTTGCCCTTGCCCTTGCTCTTGACCTTGCTCTTGACCTTGCTCTTGACCTTGCTCTAGCTCTTGCCCCATCTCACCCGCAGCCCCAAGCCCCGCCGCGGCAACCATGCCCGCGCCATGCCCGCGAATCACGAGCATAGCCAACCTGCGGCCTGGCTCCAAGCTATAGCTGAAGGCTGTACCAGGCGCTAGCTCCCAATCATACAGCCGAACGTCGGCGTCCAGCTGAATAGGAGCATCCCCGCCGATCACTGATTTCAGCGTAACGCCATTTTGCACGCGGACGGGGAATTGCTCGTGGTTGTACTGGCGATAGGTGGCTGGCTTCTTCACCGTTTCGCTCAAATGAGGCTCGAACCAGATCTGCATGGCTTCGCTGCCTGCTCTGCGGAATGCTTCGGCGTGGGAGACGCCTGAACCTGCTTGAATCACTTGCGCACCACCGTTTGTCACGGTTTCTAAGGAACCTAGCGTGTCGCGGTGCTCCACAAGCCCATCGATCACGTACGTGACGATTTCGAATGCTTTGTGCGGATGCAAACCGATTTCCGAGACATCGGTCGCTTTGCCCCATGCCCAGTAGAAAAGGGGGCCGACGCGGTCTACCGCTGTTTTTTCGCCAGGAAAGCTAATTGCCCGTTGTTCGATGAACTTCCCATTATCAAATGCGCCAACGCCTTGCTCATTCACGCCATATATTTGAATACGCATGAGAATCGCTCCCTTAACTATATTATTTTTAACAACTTACTTTATGTAAGTATTATACCGCCGTCTCCTCCTGATGTCAAAAGGTATTTCCTCATCCGCACATCGATTCTTGACTTCCTCCCCATGGCAGCACTACAATCGATAGTGTAAGGAGTGTGGCCTAACATGAAGATGCCTAACTTTAAGTTGAAGGAGAGCGGATTGAACCGCTTTTTCGGTCCACTAGAGTCTCGAATCATGGAAATTCTCTGGACGAACTCCGCAGAAATGACGATCAAAGACGTCCAACTCAAGCTGGACGGTGACAAAGCAATCAATTTCAATACCGTGATGACCGTGATGAATCGGTTGGTGGATAAAGGGATTTTACAGAAGCAATCTGTCGCCAGATCGTTTCAGTATAAGCCGGTTGTCACCATTGAAGAGTTCATGGACACGCAATCCAAAGAGCTGACATTTGACCTCATTGAACAGTTTGGCTCCTTGGCGGTTACCCATATGGTCGATGCTCTCGATAAAGTGGACCCCGAGCTTCTGGACCAGTTGGAGCAGCACATTCTACTTCTCAAAAAGGATCGATAACGATGACGGAATCGCGGTTTAAATGGCTGTACGCGGCTGCACTGGTGATTGGTGGCACGATTGTTTGGCAGATGGTTGCCTTCCTACTTGGACATTTACTTCACTTACGACCCTCACATAACATATTCGATTTGTGTATGATTCTTTTTCACTATCTGCATGTGCCGGGGCCCGTGCCTATGACCTTGGTAAACCTGTTGATTCTTTACACATTGGGTACGATGATTTGGATCGCGATCAAGCATGGCTATGACGTGCTGAAGGCGAATAAGCTCGTGAAGACCTATCACGACGCGGAGCTGTCGGCTCAGTATGCGGAAAGCTTTCAGCTTACAGCGCAACAACTCCAGATCGTTCGCTATCCCGTCTCGCTGGCTATGACCATTGGATTATGGAGGCCGCGCATTCTCGTTTCCACAGGACTCATGGACATGCTGGAGCCAAACGAGCTGCGTGCAGTAATTGAGCATGAGAAATGCCATGTGCAGCATCGGGATCCAGGAGCGATTTTCCTGCTTGCGATGATTTCCAAAGCGATGCGTTACATCCCTATTTTTCATTGGATCGCGCACAAATATCCCATGATGATTGAGCTTCGAGCAGATAAGTATGCGATTGAACAAATGGAACAAGCAACCGACTTAGGCAGTGCGCTGCTCAAAATGCTGAAACAAACAGCCAAGCCGCGGTTTCCACTCTCGCACGCTTCCTTCGCAGAGACGTCGATGAATGTGCGCATTCAGCATATTTTGGATCCGCAGAAACAGGTAACGTTACGTTGGCCGCTCGCTCGACTGGCGATTTCCATACTCATCTTCCTATTCGTAATGGGGCTTATGTGAATAAGCCCTTTTTGGCATGTGCGAAAATAGGCTTGTCAGAAAAGAATTGACATTTATGACCATGAACACTACACTTTGTAGTGTAACTATTTTCGGAGATATAAGGGAGAGAATAGCATGGACTACATAATGAAAAATCTGCATTTTATATTTATCCACGTACCGATTGCGCTTTTGATTTTTAGCTTTGTTTTTGATGTAGCTGCACTTATTTTTAAAAAGAAAGAATGGCACTCAGCGGGCATGCTGTGCCTCGTAGTTGGGGCGCTTGGCGCGATTGCCAGCGTGATGACGGGGCCAGAGTCGCGGAATACGCTTGTCAGCTCCCACGAATTTTACGCGAAGATCACGATGACACTCGCGATTGTGCTGGCTGTTGTGCGCGTAGGCTTACTCGTGTGGAAAAAACTCGAAATCGGCCGCAACCCGATCTTTCTCGTTGCTTCGCTTGCAGCGGTGCTGCTCGTTAGTTACACAGGGCATCTTGGCGGCAAAATGGTGCACCGCGATATGACAGGCTTTCCAGGCGGAGGGCCTGGTATGCAGGGTGGGCCTGGTGGCAACGGCGGCTTTGGCGGCCAAGGACAGGGTCCAGGTCAAGGTGGCCAAGGCGGTCAGGGACAAGGCCAGCAAGGACAGGGTGGCCAAGGTGGCCAAGGACAGGGCCAGCAAGGACAAGGCAAACAAGGACAGGGCCAAGGTGGAACAGGTGGCTCCGGTACTCAAGGCAGCCAAGGAGCGCAGGCTTCTCCTGCACCAGCGAAATAATACCAAGGGATATCCGCGCTGATCAGCGACTGGATATCCCTTTTTTGCTGCGTGCATGCTGGTTGTTCCAGCGAGCACGCCCAACGCGCGCATTCAAAATAGGCACGCAGAGAGTGCCTATGCTCCCCGTAGCCCTCGACCCGTACCGCTTAAGCACGCCTAGAATGCTTATTCTGCCACATGAGGGTCGAAGTATGATGCAGCAGAGGCAATAAGCATCTGCGGAGTGCCTATTCGTCTAAATACACCGAATATAGAAGAAATAGGCACGTTTCGCATGCTTCTATTTAAGTGCGAGGAAGCTGCGAATAAAATGGCCTCAGATACCTCATCCTAGCAAAGGTACTACATATCCTTTTGAGGAGGCACCAACCACGATATGACGAAAACTGACTCAAGCTTGCAATCGCAAAATCCAATCTCATCCGCACAGAATTCCGTAGATAATGTTCATCAAGCGGTAAAACATGCCCTATCTCACCCGACAGCGCAAACGACGGAAGATGCGCAGAACGCCATTTCCAAGGCGGGAAATGCCGTCTCCCAGGCAAGCGCTCAATCCGACAGCCCTGCAGTGCAGCAAGCTATGGAATCCTTAGATGAAGATAAGGAACGACTCGCCAATCTGGAATAAACACAGTAATCCCCGATTCCCACGTGGAGCTTTCAAGGCCGTATCCCGTAGTTATAACTACAGTGGAGACGGCTTTTTTGCGTTTTCCAACGCGTACTGCTTGTACAGACCTCATGATGAAACGGGTACTTCCATGCTACACTAAAGAGACGAATCGTTTGTCAGACTTGTCTTCATAATTTCGTAAGAATTTTAGTAACTGTTTTGTAAATAGTGTCTATTATTATTAGGCTAATACGGCGGGTTGAAGTGAGATGAAGAAAAAAGGGTGCGTTGACGCAATGAAATACCAGGTGCTTGTCGTCGATGACGATATCGACATTCAGGAAGCGATTGAGATTTATTTGAAAGGTGAAGGCATGGAAGTCATCAAAGCGAACAACGGTCTTGAAGCGTTGCGTGTGCTGGAGGACAAGGAGATCCATTTGATCATCCTCGATATAATGATGCCGCAGATGGACGGAATTCAAGCGACATTCAAGATCAGAGAGAGCCGCAATGTGCCGATTCTGATGCTTTCCGCCAAAACGGAGGATACGGACAAAATTGTCGGCCTCAATGTTGGCGCTGACGATTATGTAACGAAGCCATTCAATCCGCTAGAGCTGATTGCCAGAGTGAAGTCGCAGTTAAGGCGCTACACGACGCTAGGACCCTTTGGCACGACGGAAAAGGCAGCAGGCGAGGCATTAAGCGTTCGCGGCCTTGTGCTCAATCAAGTTACCAAGGAAGTCACAGTTGATGGTGAGGATGTGCGTATGACCCCAACAGAATTCAAAATTTTGGAGCTGTTGATGGTGAATAAGGGACGTGTATTTTCCATTGATGACATTTATGAAAAGGTGTGGAAAGACCCCTCCTTCCATGCTGAGAATACCGTGGCTGTGCATGTGCGCAGAATTCGTGAGAAAATCGAAATCAATCCGAAGGATCCGAAATATTTGAAGGTGGTGTGGGGTGTTGGCTATAAAATGGAGAAATAAATCGACCCTGCGCGTGCTCCTTGTCATTGTTTTCGTCATGTGGACATTGACATTATTCGCTGCGACGAATGTCTATAAGAACAGCGTGTACTTCGGTGATTACGCCTATTTCAAAAGCGGGGCATTCGCCAGGGAAATGAATTCCGTTTATCAGAACATTGAGTTATATTACCTGGAGGCTCCGCATTTTAGTGAGAAAACGCCCGAGGAACAACTCGGCAATAATGAGTATTATAATGTGAGGCAAGATGCGGAACGAACCGTACAAGATCGCATCAACAATCTGGAGCAGAAGTACAGGCAGCGCATCGAAGCGGCTCGCAGCCGTGAAAATAATACAGAGGTAGATCAGCTCGAAGCTGAAAGAGATGCGAAAATTGCGGAGTTGAATAAGGAGAAGGAAGCGACTTTTCAACAAAATCTGAAGGTGGCAATCGCCGCTAAGCAAAAGCAATTCATGGCAGCCAAGACGAGTCTGGATAATCGTCTAAAATCACTTAACTACGTCGTGAAAAATTTGAAAACGGGTGAAACCTATAGCAATATCGCACAGGAAGCGCTGCAAAAAAAGATAGATCAACAGGCGTTCATGTATACACTGACATTACCCAAAATCGATGAACCGAACCGAATGTATGTTGCAGTGAATGATGATCAGGTCAATGCTACGTACTACATCTTGAACCCATCGCAAGGCTCTGGCATTATTCAAGCAGATTATCTCTCCTATCAGTCCATGAAGCGGCATGCGACAGCAACGGTTTACTTGCTTGCAGCACTTGTGGTTCTCACACTCGCACTTACCTACTTGGCAAGAAAATATCGGACAGATGACATGTCGCTAATCCATATCCAAACGGTGGTAAGGGAACGCTTTCCGCTCGATGTACGGGCTTGGACGACTTTCATCTCAGCAATTGCGCTGTTCGGTATCCTGATGAAAAATGAGATCTATTACTGGTCCCCGACCTATATAAGCTTATATCAAATCAGTATCGTTATCATCGCATCGGCTTTGCTTGTCCTAGTAAGCAGCGGTATTCGTGGTGCCTTCACATTGCTCGCACATCCGGAAGAGCTTGCCAGAGAATGGAGGAGCAGTTTAACCGCGTCCTTCTGGCAAACGACGAAAGAGGCTCTTGAGCAGAGAGGTTTACGCTTCAAGCTAGTAGCTTTTATGGCGATCATCGCAATTATGGGCTTCCTGCCAGTATGTGTCGTTGCTTCACAGGGCGAAGAGTTTGTTATCCTGTTCACGTTTGCCTGGTACATCATGTTCCTCCTTGTCGTGCTGCCTTACATGATGCGGAAGATTAAGCAGCTTCGTGCCATCATCAAAGGCGTGGAACAAATGTCGCAAGGCAACTTCGATGTGACCCTGCCAGCCAAAGGGAAAGGCCAACTGTCCCGCATGGCGATGAACATTAACAATTTGAAGTACGGCTTGCAGCTTTCGCTCGAGAAACAACGGGTTAGCGATCGGCTCAAAACGGAGCTGATTACGAATGTTTCACACGACTTGAAAACACCGTTAACCTCCATTATCAATTATGTGGATTTACTTAAAAAAGAAGGCTTGTCCGCTGATCAATCCACGCACTATCTGGAGGTGCTAGATCGGAAAACGCAGCGGCTCAAGGTCCTCATCGAAGATCTCTTCGAAGCATCCAAGATGGCGAGCGGTGCAACGGAGCTTTATTGGGAAAAAGTCGACGTCTCCGCCTTGCTCACACAGGCCCTAGCGGAGTTCAGCGATAAAATCGAGGCATCCACGCTAGCCTTTCGAGTAAATGTGCAAAGCCCGCACATGTATGCCCTGCTGGATGGCAAAAAAACATGGCGCGTCTTTGAGAATCTCATCGGCAACGCCTTGAAATATGCGCTGCCGGGAACACGTGTTTACGTCACGCTGACGGAAAATCAAGAGCGCATTATCCTCGTCATTCAGAATATCTCGCTGCACGAGTTGAATTATGGCGTAGAGGAGTTGTTCGAGCGCTTCAAGCGGGGCGACCAGTCGCGCTTTACCGAAGGCTCCGGCCTCGGTCTCGCGATCGCTAAGAGCATTGTAGAGCTGCAAGGCGGCACGCTCACGATTGACATAGATGGTGACCAATTCAAGGTGATTGCTGAATTTGAGAAACGGGACGTGCTGTCGGCGATGCAGGCGTAGCCGTATATCGTGCCCATCAGAAGAAAAGGAGCTAGGCGTTTGCGCTTAGCTCCTCTGTTTATTTTCAGCTACCTCGTCTTAAGCTCTAACTCCTCCAACGTATACCGGTTGTCCCACAAGAAAATCATGTCATACTTAATCGAGTCTCTGGAGATAATCCTGGCAACACCGGCGCAGACGCCGCCTAAGATCGTTCCGAACGCCACAATCCAACCCATGAGTGCAAACACCTGATCTACCATGCGGATCGACTCCCTTCGAGTGCGCTGAATGCTTACTACTTTATGAATATGCGGCTCGAATTTGAAACATGTGTGACAATCAGAAGTCTTCTCATGGCGAGTATAGACATCGGAAATGTCGGGCTGTGATAGTTGCGTTATAGTCTTTTTCTCCGATTGACACGTTCAGAAGAGGGATGGTAAGATCACCGTGTAAGGTTTGAATAGACATCTTTTGGAAAAGTTGATCAGCACGCATGTGCACATACCAAACGCTAAGGAGGGTTTCACTATGGATATTATGTTGATGGATGTTCGCGCGCATCATACATGGACACACGCCCAACCTAATTTCATAGATGGTAACCCGCTGGCTGGACCGAGCGATTGATACGCATGTTCGGAAGTTAGCACCCCTTCATATAAGCTTAGTTATGAGGCGCGGGTTACGAGAAGTTCGTAACGAGCGCTTTTCTATTGGAGAGAAGGCATATCGCTGCGTGCGATATGTCTTTTTGTGTCTTTGGGGCTATCAGGTAACGGTACGATTTGAGAGGAGTGAATGCATATATGTTTACGGTTTTAAAAAAATTAGCTTGGTTTTTCAGAATGAATTGGAAACGCTACAGCCTCGCCATCGGGCTGCTCATCATCGTAGGAATCATTGATGTGATGCCGCCGAAGCTGATTGGCTATGCGATTGATGGGATACACATGGGCACCTTGACGGGGGCCAAATTAGTTCAATTACTCGCCTTTTGGGGTGTGCTGATCGTCGCTGGCTACGGACTGTCCTATGTCTGGTTATATCAGTTGTTCGGCGGGGCCTTCGTACTCGAGCGTGTGCTTCGTTCACGATTCATGCGACAGCTCTTGAAGATGACGCCAACGTTCTATGAACGTAACCGCACGGGCGATCTCATGGCGAGAGCGACGAATGACCTGCAAGCCGTGTCGACGACAGCGGGTTTTGGGATTTTGACGTTCGTGGATTCCACGCTATTCATGGTGACCATCCTTAGTATGATGGGCTTTTTCATTAGCTGGAAGCTGACGTTGGCCTCGATTTTGCCACTGCCGATTATGGCCGTCGCCATTACGATCTACGGGGGCCGCATCCATGAACGATTTATCCTTGCGCAGGATGCATTTGGGCAAATGAATGACCGCGTGCTCGAAACGATTGCAGGTGTGCGGGTGATCCGCGCTTTTGTGCAGGAGAAAGCAAGTGAACACAACTTCGAGACGATGACAGATGATGTATATCGCAAAAATATCGCCGTAGCGGTCATAGACGCTCTTTTTGAACCGACGGTCAAAATTCTGGTAGGAATTTCTTACCTGATCGGGCTTTGTTACGGAGGCTTCCTCGTGTTCCACAGTGAGCTGACGCTGGGTGAGCTGGTGTCCTTCAATACCTTCCTGGGTATGCTCATTTGGCCGATGTTTGCGATCGGTGAGCTGATGAATATCATGCAGCGCGGGAACGCATCGCTAGATCGTGTGAACGAAACACTCGGCTACAAGCCCGATGTCAAAGAAGCGCCGAACGCTGCGACGCAGTTGAAGCCGGATTCGATCGATTTTAAACAAGTCACCTTCCGTTACCCGTCCTCCTCTATTGATAATTTGGTTAAAATGACGTTCCGTCTAGAGCGCGGACAGACGCTCGGCATCGTCGGCCGAACAGGCAGCGGCAAAACAACACTATTGAAGCAACTGCTGCGTGAGTACCCGGTGGGTCAGGGCAGCATCACGATCACGGATACGCCGATTGAGCAGATCGCGATCGATACGCTTCATAGCTGGATTGGGTATGTGCCGCAGGAGCCGATTCTTTTCTCCAAAAGCGTCCGTGAGAACATCATGTTCGGCAAGGCGCAGGGTACCGAAGAAGAACTGCTGCGTGCGCTAGATTTGGCTGCTTTCCGCAAGGACGTCGAGTTCCTGCCGGAAGGTCTGCAGACACTCGTCGGGGAAAAAGGCGTCGCCTTATCCGGCGGCCAGAAACAGCGCGTGTCCATCGCGCGGGCGCTGTTCGTTGATCCGGAGATTCTCCTGCTCGACGACGCACTCTCCGCGGTTGATGCGAAGACCGAAGCCGAGATTATTCGCGGTATTCGCTCCGAACGAGCTGGAAAAACAACCCTGATCACCACGCACCGGCTCTCCGCCGTGCAGCATGCGGACTGGATTGTCGTGCTGGATGAGGGCTATATCGTCGAAGAAGGCACGCATGAGACGCTGCTTGCACATGGCGGCTGGTATAAAGAACAGTACGACCGGCAGCAGTTAGAGGAAGAAACGGTTGGGATGGAGTAGACAATCGTGATTAAAGAAACAAAAGAAAAGAAGGTGAGACTCCTGATGGAAGAAACGAAACAACGGAAGGCAACGAAGCCAACAGAACAAATGAAGCAAGCTGCACAAACTAAAAAATCAAAGCAAACCGGGAAACGGTTGTTCCAATACGCGGCGAAGTTCAAGCAAACCTTGCTCATCGCCCTAGTATTCTTATCTTTAGCTGTGGCAACTGAGCTAGCGGGACCGTTCATTGCTAAGCACATGATTGACACCCACATTCTCGGCATCGAGAAGCCATGGTATGAGACACAGTCCGCGACAAAGGGCGAGAAGGCTGTGGCGTTTGCGGGAACCTTTTATAAGCGGAGTGATAACTTCACAGAAGGCGAGCCGAAGGGCAAAGAGGTTCGTATTTTGCAAGTCGGGAGTAAGTTTGTATGGCTGGACCAATCGCTCCCTTGGGATGGGGTGCGCAAGCTAGCGGATGGCGGTAAGCTGCAAGTTACGCAAGATGGCATGCAGGCCGAATATTCCGTGAAACAGCTAAGTGTGCAGGAGCTCTACACCTTCTATCAGCCGCAATTTGCGGATTTAATGACGCTGGCGGGATTCTATGTGATCCTGATTTTCGTGGGAGCCGGCTTTACCTACGGGCAGAAATATTTGCTCCAATCCGCGGCGAACCGCATCATTCAGCGCATGCGCAGAGATGTATTCGCGCAAATCCAGCGACTTCCGATCAATTATTTTGATAATCAGCCTGCGGGCAAAATTGTTTCACGCATTACGAACGACACCGAGTCTGTCCGGGATTTGTATGTGCAGGTATTGGCGAACTTTTTTACTGGTGCGATCTATATTGTGGGCATTATTGCAGCTATTTTCATCCTGGACTACCGTTTGGCGCTCTTCACATTGCCGATTATTCCACTGCTCATTGCTTGGATTATTGTGTACCGTAAGTATGCTTCGACCATCAATCACGAAATCCGGGAGCGTATTAGCGCGATCAACGGGATGATCAATGAGGCCATTCAAGGGATGACGATCATTCGTGCTTTTCGCCGGCAAAAGGAAACAACTGAAGAATTCGAAATCCTCAACGAGGAATATACGCGGTATCAAAACAAGCTGCTCAGTCTGAACTCTTTGACCTCTCATAATTTGATGAACGTGGTGCGGAACCTGTTCTTCTTCGGGTTGATTTGGTATGTCGGCGGCAGTTCGCTGAATACCCTGATTACCGTCGGCGTCCTCTACGCCTTCGTTGATTACCTCAACCGGATGTTCCATCCGATGGTAGGTATTGTGAATCAGCTCCCGAACTTGGAGCGAGCAATTGTATCGGCAGACCGCGTATTCGAGCTGCTGGATGAGCAAGGTATCGACGTCGCAGCTGAAAAAGCAGACCGTTACAAGGGCCACGTGAGCTTCGAGCACGTTCGCTTCGCCTACAAAGAAGGGGAGGATGTCCTCAAGGACATCACCTTCGAGGCCAAGCAAGGGCAAACCGTTGCCCTAGTGGGTCACACCGGCTCAGGCAAAAGTTCCATCCTGAACCTGCTCTTCCGGTTCTACGAGGTTAACGAAGGGCGCATCACGGTGGATGGCCGTGACATCCGCGAGTTATCGAAGCAGCAGCTTCGCCAGCACATGGGCATCGTGCTGCAGGATCCGTTCCTGTTCACGGGGACGATTGCGTCCAATGTCTCCTTGGACGATCCGTCTATCACCCGGGAACGGGTGGAAGCGGCGCTGCGCGAGGTCGGCGCAGCGGAAATGCTTGGTGCGCTGCCGAACGGCCTCGATGAGCCTGTCATCGAGAAGGGCAGCACGCTGTCTGCTGGGCAGCGGCAGCTGATCTCTTTTGCCCGGGCGCTGGCGTTCGACCCGGCGATCTTGATCCTCGATGAGGCGACGGCCTCCATCGACACGGAGACCGAGGCCATCATTCAGGCCGCGCTCGATGTATTGAAGAAGGGGCGTACCACCTTCATCATTGCCCATAGATTGTCGACGATTCGCAGCGCCGACCTCATTCTTGTGCTCGACCACGGCGAGATCGTCGAGCGCGGCAGCCATGAGGAGCTGATGGCGCTCCTCGGGCGGTACTACCAGATGTATCAGCTGCAGGCTGGACATCCGGAGATTGCTGCGGCTGCTGCGGAGGACGAAGTGCGTAGCAACCTGTAGGCGTTTGGGCGCAAGGACTCCGTCGCGAGTCGTGGACGAAACGCGACAAAAGGCTAACGACTCCAACTTTCCAATATGTTACAATAAAAGCAATTCAGGTTTGCACGAAATGGAGGAGTCGTTATGCGTTCAGAGACAATTCGTCTTTTAAACTTATTGCAGCTGCTGTCCGAAGTTGGTATTGCAGTAGGGTATTTACTTGGTCTGATCCCTTTTGTTTATGCGTGGTCATGCTCATGGGTGATCCCGCTCGTCTTCGTGAATTTGGTATTTGCCATTCTCACAGGCAACGGGACTACGGTCAAAACGATCATCAACATCGTCATGGCGTTCCTCAGTCTCATCCCTTTGCTTGGCTACGTTTTCCGATTCGGCGGACTGCTGATGTCAGGATTGAACTTGAAAGAGTTGTCGAAGGGACGATAGTAGGCATGGTATGAGAAAACGGATGGCTTCGAAAGAAGCGCATCCGTTTTTTTGTTGTTTATTTAGGTTGATGGCTCACGGAGCAGCAAATCGAACGTACATATTAGCCGACTGAATAGTAAATAAGACAAAGCTACTCAAGAACATTCACAAGGTTACTTATAGCACAGCGCAAGGCAGAATAAGACACAACACAACAAATTGCAGCAAAACACCAGCGCGCCACACAGCAGCACGCCACACAGCAGCACACCACATACCATCACGCCACATATCAGCAGGTCACACACCAGCACGCCACACAGCGGTACGCCACACAGCAGTACGCCACACAGCAGTACGCCACACAGCGGTACGCCACACAGCGGTACGCTACACAGCAGTACGCCACACAGCGGTACGCCACACACCAGCACATCAGCACATCAGCACGCCACTACCACACTTGGACTCATATCCCCGGCAAATCAGACAACTAACTGTAAAAAGTACAGTTAATTTCTTCCTATATGCCACAAATGTGAAAATAGATGGATTTCCTGTAGTTAATTTCGCTAGAAATGGCGATCTAGTGCTTATAGCCAGCAAATAGCTGTAGAAAATCCAGTTAAACCTCTCAATCAGTCGATTTCGTTGGAATTAGCTACATAAAATCCAGTTAGGCGCCAGTGGAGCTGCTCTGGAAAGTGGTTCTCCTGATGGGACGGGTTTCCACGGCTGCAAATCCCGATCTGCCTCGAAGTGAGGCTAAAGAGGTGTGCCTGCAAGTACGAGCCGCCAGCCCGCAGGGCCCCCACGAGCAGTCTCTCTAGTAATCCGAACCACTGCTAATCCGCCAGATCTTAAGGCCCCACGACCTGCTTCAACTCGTAATCCGCCGCCACCGCTAATCCGCCAGCCCTCACGGCCCCCCACCAGCCACCTCATCTCGTAATCCACGCCTCCGCTAATACGCCAACCCCACACGGCACCCCACGTACGTCCCATCCACCGCGACGCGGTAGGTGAACGCCGCGGTGTCGCCGACGGAGATGGACGTTCCGCCGTCCGGCAAGAACTCGCGCTCCGCACGGAACTGACCCAGCGGCTCGCCGTCTGGCAAATACGTTGGACACACAACGGTCCAACGTAAGCCTGACGCGGCGAGCAGCGCCCACGCCTGGCGGTGCTCCTCGGCTGCGCGAGTACTCGAGCGCCGCGTATCCGGCGCCTCAAAGCGAAGCAGACCCGGATGCTCTCGGCTCTGCAGGATGCCCGCCGTGCCGACGGTCACGACGCGGCTCACGCCAGAAGCCCGCATCGCCCCGATGAGCAGGGGCGTCGCCTCGGTCAGCACCGTGCCGCCATCGGTGCCAAGACAGCTCACGACCGTGTCAACGCCGGTCATGGCGCTCGCTAGATCCACTGCGGAGCAAGCATCACCTTGGAGCAAGGTGAGCCGATCGGAGCGCAGGGCTACTTTTTCAACATTGCGCACGATAGCGGTTACGTCATGGCCATCCTGCAAAGCCTGTGCAAGGACACGCTGCCCCACACGGCCTGTTGCTCCTAATAATAGAAAGTGCATGATTGTTCTCCTTTGGTAGGTAAGCTAGTTAGTCCAGTATATCAAACCTTATCCGTGATGTGGATGTTCCATCGACGCGCTCATCCTAAGAGGGAAATGTCGTTATTTATTTGGAATACGTCAGTAGGTACAACGGACAGTTCCAGCCTGCCAAACCGTGCTGACTTGAACCGTCGTGACGAATCCCGCATAATAGAAGGTATTGAGTTCGTTTGATGATGACGGGATAGAAGGGGATTTCTCCAAGCATGAGAATTAATAAGTTTATTAGCGAGACTGGGGTATGCTCCAGACGAGAAGCGGACAAGTGGGTAGAAGCGCGGCGTGTAACCATCAACGGTGAAATCGCAGGACTAGGTAGTGTAGTCGGCCCTGGCGATGAAGTGAAGGTCGATGGCCGGGCCATTGGTGCGAAGAAGGAGCATGTCTATATTGCGCTCAACAAGCCTGTTGGGATTACGAGTACGACGGAAGCGCATATTCGAGGGAATATCGTTGATTTCGTAGGGCATTCGGAGCGGATTTTCCCCATTGGACGGTTGGATAAGGACTCGGAGGGACTCATCCTGCTGACGAATAACGGAGATATTGTGAATCAGATCCTGCGTGCTGAGAACAATCACGATAAAGAATACATTGTGACCGTGAATAGGCCGATTACACAGATGTTCCTGAAAGGGATGGCCAGTGGCGTCCGTATTCTAGGTACGATGACGAAACCTTGTGAGATTGTGCAAGTGAATGAACGCGTGTTTCGCATCATTCTTACACAAGGCTTGAATCGGCAAATTCGCCGTATGTGCGAAGCCTTTGGGTATCGCGTAGTGCGCCTGCAGCGCGTTCGTATCATGCATATTCATTTGGGAGCCTTGAAGGTTGGCAAGTGGCGGGATTTGACGCAAGGCGAGTTGAAGGATTTAATGCAGATGCTGAGCCAAGAGAATGCCAAGTCCAACCCCTAGCTAACAAGTCCAAGCTGATATTAACCTTAAATGGACGTGGCCTATATTTGCCTAGCGTGTCCTCCAATATTTTTTGCACCAACACAGACCCGACCATCCAACATGGATGCGCAGGGTCTTTATTTTTTTTGTTAATATTTTCTTGGTGTCTTGCAACCTTCTTCCTGTGGCCCGCGTCAAGTAATATATGGCAATTGGACACGTTCGAACAGCCGAAAGCCATGATGATCCCAATGTTGTATGGATATCACTAAGGAGGAAGATGACTTTGAAATTATTGAAACAAGCAAGCACGATGGTACTCGCTTCAACCTTGCTGCTTACTGCTGCTCCAGCAGTATGGGCGGCTGATTTTGGACCTGGACCGGTTGCCGTATCTACATCAGCCTTCCCTGGACAAGTCGATGCATCGGTTCTCGATGCCAAAATCACGAAAGAACAAGCCATTGAACGCGCCAAAACCTACATAACACTACCCGCTGATTATTCGTTTCAGTCGATTGGTCTAAATGCGTATTACGGCATGAATGGTAAAAGTGTCCCAACGTGGAACATCAGCTATGTGAAAAAAGTGAAAGATCGTTATTACGGCTCTGCCAATATCGCTATTAATGGGTTAGATGGCACTTTAGTATCCTACTCCATGAATGATAATGATCCTGACCATAAGTTATCCTACCCGCCTAAGGTGGATTATCAAGCTGCGAAAGAGCTTGCTGCTGCCTTCGTTGCCAAAGTAAACCCATCGAAGCAGAAGGAACTGCTATACAATGATACGGCGGAGAAAGCATTCCGTACCCCGTTAGACGGCAATTATCAGTACGGTATTCGCTATGATCGTTCTGTGGGAGGTATCCCTTACGCTGGTAATGGCCTCAATGTTAGCGTTAATGGGGATGGTCAAATTACGAATTACAACTACAATTGGGATGATAATATCGTATTTGATCAGACGAGCACACCGATCTCCAAAGAAAAAGCAGCTCAGCTATTCCACGATAAGTTAGATCTTTCGCTGCAATATCAAATTCCATATAACACCCGTGGGAAGAAATTGCCGATTATTTCCTACTTTATGAACAGTTTTGACTTAGACGCGACAACAGGCGAAGTTTCGAATCCATTCCCACAACAAGCAGTCAATAAACCATTGACCGATAAACCGCTTGGCGATAAACCGACGGCCTCCTTGAATTTGACGAAGGAAGAAGCGGTGAAGAAGATTACGACGACATTTAACTTGTCCTCCGAGTATAAGCTGCAAGAAGCCAATTATTCGGAAACGAAGGATCCAGAAACAGGGGAGACAACGTCCACTTGGAATATGAGTTGGAACAAGCCAGTAACGGATTCATCAGCCAATTCCAAAATGGTGTTGGGAAGCAACGTCTGGGCGAATGTGAACAGCAAAACCGGAGAGATCACCAACTTCAATTTCTACGTGCCTTATACCCCTGATAATGATAAGCCTGTTGTAGGCAAAATCTCGTTGGACGACGCGATCTCTAAAAGTAATAATTTTGTGAAGGCGCAGCTTCCTGCCTCGACCGATCAGCTCGTTCTGAGCGTTCAGAAGGATTATCCGGAGGATGTCTTAAAGCAAATGCGCGTGTGGGAAATTAGCTACAAGCGCGTGATTGATGGTGTCGCTGCGAACAATGAAGAAGTGCGCGTATCGATCGACCGTGTAACCGGAGAAATTACGAATTATTATGCAAACTTGAGCAGTGTAGCTTATCCAGCGACGAAGCCAGCAGTCATTTCCGTGGATAAAGCAAAGGATCTGTGGCTCGCTCAGTATGATATCAGACTAAATTATGTAGCTGAGAATGATGGGTACATGGGTGGATTGCCGATCGAGAAATACAAAGTGATGATGGCAGCAGGTGAGCTCCCTATGTCACCAGTAGCTGCTAATAAAGACGGGCAAGTGAAAGCGAAGCTTGTGTACAGCCTCATTTCCAAAAACAGCAATCGTGAAGCTTTCCTTCTGGATGCGGAGTCCGGTCAATGGCGCAGTGCGCAGTCGGGGGATGCGATCTCCTTGGAAAAAATTACTGTCAGCGATATCGATAACCACTGGGCTCGCAATGAACTGCAACTGATGCTTGACTACCAAGCATTGGATGTAACTGATGGGAAAGTGAATCCAGATCAAACGATCAAGCGCGGTGAGTTGGTCAAAATGTTGGTCATCGCGATGAATGGCGGCAACGGCGGCATCTATTACGGAGCGGAGCGCAAAGCATCCTTTGCGGATGTCAGCAATAGCTCCCCTTACTTTGCTTATGTTGAAAATGCTGTCGATCGCGGACTGATCGATGTGGGTTCCGAATTCAATCCAGAGGCTAAAATGGATCGTGAAGCTATGGCGCAGTTGATTGTGAAGGCCCTCGGCTACCAAAATTTAGCCAAATACGACGGCGTATTTAACAACCAATTTGCCGACGCAGGAAAGCTTGCCCACCTAGGTGATGCTGCCATTGTTGTTGGTTTGAACATTATGTCCCTTACGGACGGGGCCTTCGCTCCGCAAGCGGAAGTGACGAAAGCACAAGCGGCAAGCGCGTTCTTCCGGTTCTTACAACGAAGAGCTGAACTGCAGGATCAGCCTCGTTACTACTACTAAGTGTTGGTGAGTAGACAACGCTAGAACGACAGAAGACCTCTCAATGCACACATTGAGAGGTCTTTTTTAGGTGTTCTTTTGGAAAAGTTGCGAACAGATTCGGTGATAATGCTCTTTCATATCCACTTTCGTATAGGCCTTCTCATTCTTAATATAGAAATAGCCGATGGGCGACAGGGAGCATATGAGCGTATGAGCGTCAAAGTCCGATGCCGATCGCTTATCTTGGCTCGTTCCAACGACTTCAAGTATTAACGCCGACATGTTATCCCGGATGAAACGGTACATGGGTGAGAGGAAGAAATTACCGCGATCATCCTCACAGGTAAGATCCATTTTGGACGCCATGCCTACGATTAACTCGGCTTTTTCCTCTATGGCATCGATCCAATGGTCTAAAATCCAACAAATTCGCTCAAGCGGAGGGGAAGTACGATAGCTTTCCAGATATGACGTAACCTCGTTGATGAATTTCGTTCCGTAATGCTGGAGAACGTCATAGCACAGATCACCTTTATGCGCGTATCTGCGATAGAGGGTTGCTTGTCCGATTCCTGCCATCTTCGCGATTTGGTGCATGCTGACCGACTGAACGCCGTATTCATCAAATAGTTGATTGGCAGTTTGAAGGATTCTTTGGCGATTTTCCATGGCGTCCTTGCGTTCGTGACGAATGGACATGATATAACCACCTCGGTGAATGAAATTTAATGTGTTCGTATTGACAAAGAAATGAAAGTCCGTTAGCATCATAATGTAAACGGACAATTGTCCGCTTACAACAGTCTATCATTAGGGTTCATACAAGTCACTATTGTACGCCGAAGGCCATGTGTGGTCAATGATAGACAAGACAAAGAGAGAATCAAATATCGGATGGAGGGATTACATGTCTTCGAAAGCAACATCAACAACAGCAGCAACGGAAGCCCCGTTTTCAATGCGCAGCATTTTGGGGCCGCTTATTGCGATTGTTGTCGGGATTTTCATGGTTATTTTGGATGGAACAGCGGTTAACGTTGCACTTCCAAAGCTGCAAGAAGAGTTCAACCTCTTAAACTTATCGCTTGTTCAATGGACCGTCATTGGTTATGCCTTGGCACAAGCAGCGGTGATTCCGTTAGCAGGTTGGTTATCCGATCGCTTCGGCGCTAAGAAGGTTTTCTTGATTTCTGTAGGCTTATTTACGATTGGTTCCGGTTTATGTGCATTAGCAAATACCGTTGAATTATTGATTACATTCCGTGTTATTCAAGGTTTGGGTGGAGGCGTCGTGGTTCCGATTGCGATGGCGTTCATCTATCGCTTATCCCCTCCAGGTAAAGTTGGAGCGGTCATGGGAATGATGGGTATTCCAATTCTACTTGGTCCAGCTTTAGGACCGGTTGTTGCAGGATGGTTAGTTGAGTATCACAGCTGGCAGTGGATTTTCCTTATCAATCTGCCAATCGGTGTCATTGGTGTTATCCTAGGTATTCGTACTTTGCCGAATATGAAGGGACAATCGGTCGCTTCATTGGATCTATGGGGCATGATTCTAGGACCGATCGCATTCGCTGCTCTTGTTTATGGGGTTTCCAACGGTGGGATTGATCCAATTACAGGGAAATCCACATGGATGGATGCGGACACGTTGATTGGATCAGGTGTTGGTATTGTTGCGCTCATCTTGTTTATTATTGTAGAGCTAAGACGCAAAGATCCATTGCTTGAGCTTCGCGTATTCCGTTCTGGTAACTTCACGAAGGGCATTATCGTACAATGGATTTCGCAAATTGCGATGTTCGGAACGATGTTCCTAGTGCCGTTGTATTTGCAGCAAGCACATGGCTACAGCCCTTTGAAAACTGGACTTATTATGCTTCCACAAGCATTGGCTTCTGGCTTATTCATGCCGATTGGCGGTAAACTATCCGATCGCTTCGGTGCGCGTCCGCTTGTTATCGCAGGTATGGTGCTTACGACGATTTCTGCGTTCTTGCTCTCCAACATTTCGGGAGATTCCGGCGTGGGTACAGTTATGCTTCCGCTTGGATTACTGGGCGCGGGTATGGGACTATTCATGATGCCGCTGAATAATCATTTGATTCAATCAGCGCCTCAGAACTTGGTTGGCCGCGTAACGTCACTTACGAATGCGGCGCAGCAAGTTATGATGTCCTTCGCGATCGCGATTCTGATGACGATTTTCACAACGAAGATGAAAGATCTAATGACCGAGCAACATGCACAGAAGCCAGATGTAGGCTTGTATGCTTCCTCATTCGGCTATACGTTCCTCATTTTGCTCGGCATCGCAGTACTTGGCGGATTGCTCGGGTTGATGCTTCAAAAGCCTAAGAAAGCGGAAGGCGATGCCGTGAATACGGCTGAAATTCCAATGATGGTAGGCCACTAATAAACAATCGTCGCACACGTGTGACAATGTATAAGAAGCCGCTCTTCAAGGTCGTGGACCTCGGGGGCGGCTTCCTTTCATTCTGTTGCTATATTTTCGTACAGATCGCCGGACATATGTTACAATACATGTTATTCAATTCAATGGAAGCTTCATCAAAGAAAGGGTGTAGAGGAAATGGTTGTTTCTGGTAAAGTGGGTTTAGAAGATATTATTAGAGCCAATCATGTGCTCAGCAAGGTGATCGATCCATCGCCATTGCAACGCAATGAGCTGCTCTCCAACCAGTATGAGTGCAACGTTTATCTCAAACGTGAAGATATGCAAATCGTGCGTTCCTTCAAGATCCGTGGCGCATACAATGTGATTCAGAGCTTAACCGAAGAAGAACGCGCAGCTGGCGTTGTGTGTGCAAGCGCAGGTAACCATGCGCAGGGTGTGGCATATTCCTGTAAGCAGCTAGGGATAGAGGGCAAGATTTTCATGCCTACGACGACACCGCGTCAGAAAATCTCCCAAGTGAAGCTGTTTGGCGGCTCTTTCGTGGAAGTCATCCTCACGGGCGATTCCTTCGACGATTCCTCGACGCAAGCCAAAGCCTACTGCCTCAAGGAGAACAAGGTGTTCATTCACCCCTTCGATGATGTGCGCACAATCGCTGGGCAAGGTACAGTGGGCCTCGAAATCATGAACCAAATGCCGGAGACGCCAGATTTCATCTTTGCCACGATCGGCGGAGGTGGACTAGCTGCCGGTGTCGCTACTTATGTAGCGAGCGTATCCCCGCGAACGCGTATCATTGGTGCGGAGCCGGAGGGTGCGGCTAGCATGACAGAAGCATTGAAGCAAGGAAGCGTCATTAAACTACCATCCATCGAGAAGTTCGTTGACGGTGCGGCTGTCGCACAGGTGGGTGAGATGACTTTTGACATCTGCAAAGAGAAGTTAGAGGATATCGTCATCATCCCGTCAGGTAAAGAATGTACAACCATTCTAGAACTCTATAACAGCAACGCGATTGTCATTGAGCCTGCGGGAGCGCTGCCTGTAGCCGCACTAGATGCTTATCGTGAGCAAATTCGCGGTAAGAACGTCGTGTGTATCATCAGCGGTGGGAACAACGATATTGACCGGATGCAGCAAATCAAAGAGCGCTCCCTCATCTATGAGGGCTTGAAGCATTACTTTATATTGAACTTCCCTCAGCGGGCGGGCGCATTGCGTGAATTCCTAGAAGAAGTCCTAGGCCCATCGGACGATATTACACGTTTTGAGTACACCAAGAAGAATAATCGGGATGATGCGCCGGCGCTTGTCGGGATCGAACTGAAGAATAAAGATGACTACGAAGGGCTCATTGAACGCCTATCGAGTAAGGATTACGGGTATATCGAAATCAACAAGGATCCTAAGCTTTTTAACCTTCTTATTTAAGGAATTTGCTGTTACAACAACCGTAATAAAAAGAACATATAGTTATGTAGATTTTATTAACCACTGGATGTATAATCAATAATTGGGGCTTGGAACCTATATTGTCGGCGAAAACAAAAAGTTTGTGTCAACTTGTGTGACATGACGAATTATGTGAATCTGAGATCGATTTACTATGCGGCTAGAATTCGAAGTGATACACTTATTTCGAAGTCTACGTAGTCAACTTACATAATTTTACTGAGTTTGGTCAACCTACAGTGTGGGCTTCATGGTTTTCAATATAATGATGAGACGATGGGGGTAAAATCTATGAAAAAGATTTTTGCAACAGTACTGATGTCTGTAACGGTATCTGCGCTTGTGCTTTCCGGTTGTGCCAAAAAAGAAGAAACAAATACAGGCTCATCCGCATCACCTGCAGCTACTGCTGTAGCTAGCGACAACACAGGTAAAGATTTTAAAATCGGTATGGTAACCGATATTGGCGGCGTAAACGACAAATCCTTTAACCAAAGCGCTTGGGAAGGTTTGAACCTTCTGAAAAAGCAAACAAGTGCTAGCGTGAAAAACCTTGAAAGTAAAAGCGATGCTGATTACACGCCTAACTTGAATCAATTCGTTAAAGACGGTTACAACCTGACCTGGGGTATTGGTTTCTTGATGGGTGATGCTTTGAAAACAGTAGCAACTCAAAACCCGAACGCGAAACTTGCGATCATTGATAACGTTGTAGAAGCTCCAAACGTGGAATCTGTTACTTTCTCCGAGCAAGAAGGTTCTTACCTTGTAGGTGTGGTTGCAGGTCTTACAACAAAAACAAATAAAATTGGTTTCGTTGGCGGCGTCGACATTCCGGTTATCAAACGTTTCGAAGCAGGCTTCGTAGCTGGTGTTAAAGCGGTAAATCCTTCCGCTAAAATCCAAATTAACTACACAGGCGCTTTCGACAAGCCTGACCTTGGTAAAGCAGCAGCAGCAACCATCTACAACGATGGCGCGGATATCATTTTCCACGCAGCTGGATCCACAGGTAATGGTGTGTTCAACGAAGCGAAAGATCGCACGAAAAACGGTAAAAAAGTATGGGTTATCGGTGTAGATAAAGACCAATCCCTTGAGTTTGGTGATGAAGTTACCCTGACTTCCATGTTGAAACGTGTTGACTCTGCGGTACTTCGTGTTTCCAAAGACGTCATTGCTAACAAATTCCAAGGTGGTAAAGTTGTAACACTTGGTCTTAAAGATGATGGTGTAGGCCTTCCGGAAACATCCAAGAAAAACGTTTCTGCTGATATCTTGAAAAAAGTTGACGAGTACAAAGCCAAAATTATTAGCGGCGAAATCAAAGTTCCTGAAACTCCATAATCGTCGAACGGACGAGATGGTGTAAGAAGGATAGGTTTGCTTCTGTACAAACAAGGCTAGTTATACTAACTAGCCTTGTTCTTTAGTTTTAGAGGGCATGGAACCAAAAAATTGATCCTTAGGGTGATCTGATGAGTGAAGCAGTCCCAGTTGTTGAACTTCGCAACATTACGAAACGATTTCCGGGCATTGTAGCGAATGATGCTATTAGCTTGAAGTTGAGAAAAGGCGAAATTCATGCCTTGCTAGGTGAAAATGGTGCAGGTAAGTCAACGCTGATGAACATTTTGTTCGGTTTATATCAGCCGGATGAAGGTAGTATTCATGTACAAGGCAAAGAAGTATTTATTGATAGCCCGAATCGAGCGATTGAGCTGGGAATTGGGATGGTGCATCAGCATTTCAAGCTGGTACAACCTTTTAGCGTTACGGAAAACATCATTTTGGGGATGGAACCCAAACGTGGTTTGAACGTCGATATTAAGACAGCGCAGGACAAAGTACGTAAGCTTTCGGAACAATACGGTTTACGCGTAGATCCCAAAGCCAAGATTGAAGATATTTCAGTCGGTATGCAGCAGCGTGTCGAAATATTGAAAACGCTATATCGCGGCGCCGATATTCTTATTTTTGATGAGCCAACAGCTGTACTAACGCCGCAAGAAATTAGTGAATTGATGGTAATCATGCGCAACCTTGTGAAAGAGGGCAAATCCATCATTCTCATTACACATAAGCTGAAAGAAATTATGGAGATCGCCGATACGGTGACGATTATTCGTCGCGGGAAAGTGATCGATTCCTTGGCGTGCTCTGAGGCAAACCCGCAAATTCTGGCTGAGAAAATGGTCGGACGTGATGTTTCCTTCAAAGTAAACAAGGAAGAAGTGAAGCTTGGAACGCCTGTTCTTCAGGTCCAGGATTTAATGGTGCGGAATCAACAAGGCTTAGCTGCGCTCAAAGGGCTTAATTTTGAGGTGAAAGCTGGAGAAATCCTTGGCATTGCAGGTGTGGACGGCAACGGTCAGAGTGAGTTGATCGAGGCGTTGACGGGCTTGCGTGGCGTGGATAGCGGCACTGTGCTGCTCATGGGCAGCGATATTACGAATCAAACGCCTAGACAGATTTCAGAAGCGGGCTTGTCGCATATCCCTGAGGATCGTCATAAGCACGGGCTTGTGCTTGATTTTAGCATGAGTGAGAATATGGTGTTGGAAACATATTTCCACCCTGAATATAACAAAGCCGGCTTCTTGAACTATGAGGCCATCGATCGTCATGCCGAAGCGTTGATTAAGCAGTTCGATGTGAGAACACCGAGCATCTACAACAAAGCGCGTTCCCTCTCGGGCGGTAACCAACAAAAGGCAATTATCGCGAGAGAAATCCATAAGAATCCGAATCTACTCATTGCGGCTCAGCCGACGCGTGGTTTGGATGTGGGCGCGATCGAATTCGTGCACAGACAATTGATTGAGCAGCGTAATAAAGGGAAGGCTGTTCTGTTAATTTCTTTTGAACTGGATGAGATTATGAATGTGTCGGACCGGATTGCTGTTATCTATGAAGGCCAAATTGTAGGAGAAGTGATGCCGCAGGATACGAACGATCAAGAGATCGGTCTGCTCATGGCAGGCAGTAAGCGCACACAGAAAGGAGCCCCTCATGAATAAAGTTGTTCGCATTATGACAAGTGAATCAGCTGTAAATCCCCTTGTGGCGATTGTGCTGGGGCTGCTATTCGGAGCGCTCGTGATGCTGGCTGGCGGTTACAATCCGATTGCGGCTTACAGCTCCCTGTTCTCTCGGATTTTGGGCAGTCCGTATGACATTGGAGAGTCCATTCGGGCGATCACGCCTTTGATTTTAACTGGTTTATCCGTTGCATTCGCTTTCCGTACGGGGCTTTTCAACATTGGTGCTGAAGGGCAGTTCGTGATGGGGATGACGGGGGCTACCTTTATTGGTGTCAAAATCCATAGCCTGCCGTGGATCATTCATGCTCCACTTGCGGTTATTGTCGGCGCTTTAGTTGGCGGACTTTGGGGGGCAATCGCGGGCTATTTGAAGGCGAAGCGCGGTGTGAACGAGGTCATTACGACGATCATGTTGAACTGGATATCCTTATTCCTGTCCAACTATATCGTGAATACATTCCTTCTGGAGCCGAAGCAGCAACGTTCATATATGATTCAAGACTCGGCTTCACTGAGCATTGGTTGGTTGTCGGATGCAATGAATCACGCGAGGCTCCATTGGGGGACCTTGATTGCTATTCTGGCAGCGGTGGTCTTCTATCTGATTCTATGGAAAACGAAGCAGGGGTACGAGCTGCGTGCGGTCGGACATAATATCGATGCAGCCAAGTACGCGGGGATGAATGTGAATAAGAACATTATCAAAGCGATGTTTATTTCCGGTGTTTTTGCCGGTCTGGCGGGTGTGTTCGAGGTTCTCGGCGTATTCCACTACCAGGTTGTTGCCGCAGCGTCTCCGGGATATGGGTTCGATGGCATTGCCGTTTCCTTGCTTGGTGCCAACAACCCAATCGGGGTTGTACTTGGCGCGACGCTATTCGGCGGGTTATCGTACGGTTCTGCGGGGATGAGCTTCGGGGCGGACGTGCCGCCAGAAATTATCCGGATCGTCATCGGATCGGTTATTTTCTTCGTGGCTACCCAAGGTATTGTCAAATGGGTGCTGCTACCGTTCTACGGCAAACGCAAGAAAGAGAGGGCTTCCTAACATGGACCTACTCAGTATGCTTAATGCGTTCTTCTCGAAATTTAGTGAACTTATTAATACAACGCTGGTCTATTCCACAGCGCTTATTTTCGGAGCTTTAGGCGGGATCTACTCAGAACGTTCCGGTGTCGTGAACATTGGGATCGAGGGTCTCATGGTTTCGGGGGCCTTCGCTTCAGCAGTCGGGGCTTATTATGCGGAAGAAGCTAACTTCGGGGCGTGGTCGCCTTGGATCGGACTCTTGTGCGCGGTGCTATTCGCACTGATATTCGCTTTGATTCATGCGGTAGCGACGATTACCTTCAAGGCGAATCAAGTAATCAGCGGCGTGGTAATCAATTTCTTGGCAGCAGGCGTGACCTTGTATTTGGTTAAGGTATTGTTCAATGGTGCGGGTCAAACCGAAACCTTGAATGATGTGTTCTCCAAATGGGAAATACCGCTGCTCTCCCAAATTCCTTATCTGGGGAAGGCGTTATTCACGGCGTATCCAACGACTTATCTTGCGTTAATTCTCGTTTGCGTGACGTGGTACGTGCTGTTCAAAACCCCTTTCGGTCTGCGCTTGCGTGCCGTGGGTGAACATCCAAGTGCTGCTGACACGGTGGGGATCAAAGTGAAACGTGTCCGTTATATCGCCGTTCTTATCAGCGGTGTGTTTGGTGGGCTTGGCGGGGCGACGATTACGCTCACAACCACGAGCGCGTTCTCGCATAACACGATCTCGGGTCAAGGGTTTATTGCTATGGCCGCGATGATTTTCGGCAAATGGCATCCATTTGGCGCGCTGGGCGCCGCGGTCTTCTTCGGAATGGCGCAAGCGCTCAACAACTTCATGCGGTTGTTCGATTTCTCGAAAAACATTCCGCAGGAGTTCCTGTATATGCTGCCGTACGTACTGACGATCCTTGTATTAGCAGGGGCCGTTGGCCGGGCGAAAGCACCGTCTGCACTGGGTGAGCCGTACGATCCAGGCAAAAGATAGGGAGAATTACTGAAGGTAGTGGCCCCGAGCAGGTAAATAAGCAAGCTAAGCTGTCTTATTCTGACATAGAGAGCAGCTGGTGATAGATTAAGACCACCGATCTGCTTAATATCAGCGAACTGCCACATAATCAGCGCATTTAGGATGAATAAGCAACCTGCGGTTGCTTAAGGGGAATTGAACGGTAGTTATTAGGAAAATAGGCAATCGTGGTGGCCTTATTCAAGTTGAAGTGGCTATAGTCGTACATATGTCTGGATGGTATCTTCCAACAGGAACGAGCTGCTTTCTTCTACTGACAGGGCATGGATCACTTGCAATACTGTACCTACATGAATAACTGAAAGCATCGGGACAGTCACTCCTTTGGAGGGCTGTCTTTTTTCTGTTTTTGATTGTCAGAGAAGTTGTCGTCATCTAGCGATAAATGTCGAAATAAAGAGGAATTATGTCGAATATTGTAGAATCTCTTCCTAACAAATTCAGTTTCAGTATTTACTATTTGTAACCAGGAAGGAAGAATGTCACCCATGTCTCATCTGCGAACCCTGTTCAATACCAAGTCACTGAAGATGAAAATGACCATACTACTACTAGCGGTTGCTCTAATTCCGCTTCTGATTTCAATCCTCATTCTGACTTCGCAATCGTCTGCTGATATGGAATCCGAAACGAAGCAGCATCAGAGCCAACTTGCGGCGGTTAATACGGCTGAAATTAATACCTGGTTTATGAGTAAAATTACGGCGATTCAAGCGGTTGTCAAAGCTCATCCGGAGTTTATCGGCGGCAATGCGACGACGATTTTATCTGTCATGAAGGTGATGGATGAGAGCGATCCAGAAGTGTTTCGTTATGCTTACATTGATGCGAAAGGAATGTCGATAGATACAGCTGGTGAGAAGTTAGATGCCAGCGGATTTGATAATTTCAAGAAGGCAACTACGGATAAGAAAGTCGCGGTTTCCGGTATTATTAAGGAAGGGAGCAGCGGTAAAGATATCGTCATTATCGATGTTCCGATTGTTGATGCCAGTAGTTCTTTCCAAGGTATTGTTCAGGCGTTCGTGAGTCTTGATCAATTGAAGTCACTCGTTAATGTGATCAAGTTTGGTGAAACAGGCTACGGGTATCTGCTTTCACCTAGCGGCACGTATCTCGTCCATCCTAAGAAGACAGGCCAAAAGCTGGAAGAATCCTCTACCCCTGCAAAGATGGACTTGTATAAAAAAACAGTATTTGCTCAGCATGATGGCTATATCTTCTATTCAGAGCCGGATGGCACGAAGAAATCTGCGGCTTTTAACACCATAGATGTAACAGGTTGGAAGCTAGTTTTAACGGCTGAACAATCCGAAGTGTTCAACAAGGTCGATCATATCAAACATGTAGCTTACCTGATTCTGGTGATTTCAGCAGTGCTCGTAGCGGGCTTGGCAATTGTCATTTCACAGATGGTGATCCGCCCCATTACGGCGATATCCTCGCTTATGCAGCGGGTCGGACAAGGGGATCTATCTGGTAGATTGACCGAGCGTGGAAATGATGAGATCGCCTCGATGCGCCAAAATATTAATATGATGCTGGATTCCTTCTCTACCATGATTGCCAAAATAGCGGATGCTGTTTCACATACCGCTGCCTCCTCGGAGCAGTTAACGGCTATCGCGAATGAATCCACGAAAGCATCTGAACACATTACCAAAGCTGTTCAGGGTGTCGTTCAAGGCTCAGAAGCCAACTATCAGGCATCCGAGCAAATCTCAACAGCGATGAGTGAAATGGCCTCTGGCGTGCAGAAAATTGCCGAGTCATCTGGGCATGTATCTGAAAGTGCGCAAAGCGTCGTTCAAGAAGTTAATCGCGGGAATGCGGAGATTCAACTCGCAATCACTCAAATGAATACCGTGAGTCAATCGGTTGCACAAACAGCGGACGTTATGCGACGATTAGAGGAGAAATCAGAGGAAATCCGGCAAATCGTCCGGTTTATATCGGAAATTGCTTCGCAGACAAATCTGCTTGCCCTGAATGCTTCGATTGAGGCAGCAAGAGCGGGCGAGCAGGGTCGGGGCTTCGCCGTCGTTGCGAACGAAGTGAAGAAGCTTGCTGAGCAAACAAGCCGCGCGACCGTGAATATTACCACGATGATCGGTGAAACGGTGCAAGCGACGAAAGAAGCGTCTAGCGCTATGCAAAGCGGCCTAATCGAAGCTCAGAAGGGCTCCGAGCTTGTGGAAACGGCCGGTCGTGTGTTCCACTCAATCCTAGGCTCCATTGAGCAAGTGAACGACCTGATTCAAGAAGTTTCTGCCGCGACGGAGCAAATTTCCGCAGGAACCGAAGAAGTGGCCGCGTCATCTCACGAAACGGTCAACATTGTGAAGCAAGGCATGGACGAGCTGCAAACCATCGCGATGTCAGCTGGCAGCCAGTTGCAGTCGATGGAGGAAATCACCTCCTCATCCGAGTCACTCAGTGAACTGGCTGTGGATTTACAAGATCAAATCAGCCGATTCAAGCTGAAATAAAATAGGCGCCTCTTCCGGTTTCGGGAGGGGCGTTTTTTCATGTGATTCCTGCCGCTTTGCGTGAAGGAGCAGGACTTTTATACTATCGTAATTGGCGGTATGCTATAATCGGAAATGAGAGGTGTGGATGCATATGAAAGCGGTTACTATAATGAAGTCAATTTGGACTTTTATCATCATCATTGTATTATTACTAGTTGTTATTGGAACGAATTTCTATCAGATGTTTGCGCTGAAGGGGACGATTGATCATGTGAAAAGGAATTGGATGCCGAGCATTGCTAGAATCATAGAGATGCAAGACATCGTTACCCAAGAGAGAGTTCTTTTACATAAAATGTTGCTTGAAACCGACAAGGGCAGTGCTCTCACGGTGATTACCTCTTATCAGAATACGCGGAAACTGTTTGATGAGAAATATGAGGACTATGCGCCATTCATCAACTCTGAGGAAGAGAGGGTAATTTACGAAGATGTGGCTCATAAAACCATAGACTACCTACAGAAGGGGCAGCTTATTATTGATGCTGTTCAAAGCGGTGATTATGTACTAGGGAAGAACCTGTTGGATAAGCTTACACCGAATAGAGAGCTAGCAGATGCAAGTTTACACAATTGGATCACTTACAATTTGACAGGATCCCAAAAGGATATAGATCGAACATCTAGTCAGCGAGAGCTTGCACTCTGGATGGGGGTTATTTTTACTATTGTGGCGATATTGGTCGGGGCTGGTCTCGCGTTTCAGACGCGTTCGATTCGGAGAAAGGGCGAACGTAAGCTGATGAAGGAGAAGGAGAAAGCTCAAAGCTATCTCGATCTCGTCGATGTGATGATTGTGGTGCTGGACCGGGATTGCAGAATTGAGCTGTTAAACCGCAAAGGCTGCGCCATGCTGGGGTATGAGGAAGCTGAGCTTATCGGAAAGAGCTGGTTTGAGATTTGTGTGCCCAGGGATCAATGGGATGTACGGAAGCAGTACTTTCAGGGAGTCATGGATGGCAACCCAGCACAGGATTACTATGAGAATGTGATTCTGAGCAGCTCAGGCGAGGAGCGTCTTCTGGGGTGGAACAATAATTTGCTATGGAAAGAGACTGGCGAAATTGGCGGTGCTATTCTTGCTGGTGTAGATATTACCGAACGTAAACAAGCCGAAGAAACGCTGAATCAATATAAAGAACATCTTGAGATCTTGGTAGAGGAACGCACAGTGGAGTTGGAAAATAAAAATATACTCCTCGCTGATGCGAAGGAATCTGCCGAGTCTGCCAATCGCGCGAAAAGCGAATTTCTGGCGAACATGAGCCATGAAATCCGAACACCCATGAACGCGATCATCGGATTGAATTATTTGCTCCAGCAAACTGATTTAACGGAGCGGCAGAAAGGTTATGTGGAGAAGACGGTACTGTCCGCCAAAAGTTTACTGACGATCATCAGTGACATTCTTGATTTCTCGAAAATCGAAGCGAAGAAGATCGTGCTGGAGCGCATTGATTTTGACTTGTATGAAATCATGAGCAATATTTCGAATATCATCGGTTTTTCTTTGTACGAAAAAGGACTTAAATTGCATTTCTCCATCCATCATGACGTACCTCAGGTATTGAATGGTGATCCCTTCCGATTGAATCAAGTTTTACTTAATTTGGTGAACAATGCTTTGAAATTTACCGATGAAGGTGAAATCGCGATTGCGGTAAGTGTTGCTGCGCGAGACGCCCGCGGGGTTTCCCTTCAATTTGAAGTCAGGGATACAGGAATCGGGATGACACCTGCGCAGCAAGCGCTATTGTTCCACGGCTTTACGCAAGCTGATATGTCGACAACGCGTAAGTATGGAGGAACAGGGCTAGGGCTTGTCATAAGTAAGAGTATCGTAGAGCTAATGGAAGGCGATATCTATGTAGAGAGTGAACTGGGAAGAGGGAGCTCATTCATCTTTACGGTGAAGTTCGACGTAGGCTCTGAGCATGTGTTTAGCGCACCAGTAGTTTCCTATTTGAAATTCTTACGCGTTCTTCTCGTTTGCGATGATCAGGAAATGCGCCTCGTGCTGAAGAGTCAGCTTGAACAGTTTCAGTTTATTGTGAACGCTGTGGATTCTGCTGAGCAAGCACTGGAACAAATTCGTTCCAATGGACGTTATGATTTGGTTATTATTGATTGGAAGCTTCATGATGAGCAAGCGCAATCCTTGGCGGAGCGAATTAAGCTTGAATATGCTACACCGATACAGGTTATCGTACTTATTAGCTCGTATCATGAAGCGGAGCTTCAATTGAAGGCGCAGTCGTCCTCGGTAAAAAAAGTGCTCTATTATCCAATGAGTCAGTCACAGTTGTATAACCAGATTACTAATCTGTTCCAGGAGCAGCTTCAGATGCACAAAGCTTTGCCCCAAGGTGAACATGATGCGAAAAAGCTGCATCTGCTCCGCAACACGGAAGTGTTATTGGTGGAGGATAATGAAATAAATCAACAGGTGGCACAAGCCATCCTTCAGGAGATGGATATTCGTGTCGACGTAGCGGAGAATGGCATCGAGGCGTTGAAGCGAACGGTGGCTAAGCGATATGATGCCATTCTAATGGATTTGCAGATGCCGCTGATGGATGGGTTTGAGGCGACTCGAAATATTAGGGATTTTGATCAAGAGACGCCGATTATTGCGATGACTGCTGATGCGATGCAGGGCGTTAAGGAGCAAGTACTGGAAGCTGGGATGGATGCTTATATTTCAAAACCTTTCGAGCCTATTCAGTTGTTCAGTGTCTTGCAGAGAACGATACAGAGCATACGAGGGAAAGGCTATGCCGAGGTTGCAGCAGCGAAACAGGCCCGGGAATTGCCCGCTCTGAACGTAGAAGAAGCCTTGGAACGTCTGGGACGCAACGTAAATCTCTACGAACGGATCTTACAGAAGTTTCTTGCGAACCATGAGCAGGCGATTGAGGGGATCCGTGATGCCATAACGAGCAATGACTTTCCCGAAGCGCTGATGCTTGCGCATACGTTGAAGGGAGTTGCCTCTAACATTGGCGCCACGCCACTGAGTCAAATCGCAGATGAGCTTCAAACCGCGATTCATCAGGGCTCGTCGGAACTATTCGAGGAGCTGTTAGACATTGCGGAGAACAAGCTTCTGTTCGTGAATCAAGCGATACGAGACTATTTTGAGACAAAATAAAGAGAAGGCCAGATCAGCAGGGGATGTGCTGATCTGGCCTTTTGTAGTTGGGTGCGTCAACGGTGGCTTGACGCTAACGGCTTGCATGCGGGCAATCATAGCGATTTGATCTGATTGCGATACTCGCTCGGCGAGACGCCGTACCACCGCCGGAACTGCTTGGAGAAGTACAGCGGATCATAGAAGCCGACCGACGCGGCAATCTGCTCAATGGTGAGCTCTAGCCGCTCCCGTAGCAATAAGCGCGCTTTATCCACGCGCAGCTTGAGCAGGAAGGTGACTGGCGTCACCTGGGTGTGCCGCTTGAACATGCGCGATAGATAGGCGCGATTATAGCCTAAGCTCTCGGCCATCATTTCGATAGTGATCGGTTCCGCATATTGCGTGGACAAGTAATGGATGGCTTGCTGCACGATGCGGTCGCTCTCGGCATCGGTGACCATTCCGGTCACCGCAGGTGCAGACAAGGCTTCACAGTACTCGCCGAGCAGTAAGCTTAAGTATCCGGTCGCTTTGAGCTGCGCGTTGGATTTCTTGGATTTCAGCGCCTGCTGAATCTGACGGCACAGCACCGGCATATGCCGATTACGCGCGATGTGAATCACAGGGCTGCTGGACGTAAGGCCCGTTGCCTCAACTAGCTTCACTGCCTGCGACCCAGTAAAAGCGATCCAGCAATAGTGCCACGGATCCGCCTCGTCGGAGACATAGCTGATCAATTGCTCTGGCTCGATGACGAAGCTGTCGCCAGCGCCAAGCGCATACTCTTCTCCATGTGAGGTGAATACGCCGCGACCCGATATGACATAATGGATTAAGTAGTAGTCGTAGACTTTCGGTCCTAGTCGATGTTCGGGTTTGGTCTGACTTTCGCCTGCAAATAAAACCGTGAAATCACTCTCCCCAGCAGGGAGGGGATTCGAGACCACATAATAGCTATAGCGCTTATCCATGCCGATGTTCATCTCCGATCGAAAAGCTTTTCGTTCCTTCCACTGTATCATAGATCTCACACGAAACGGAAACTTCATATCACATTTATCCATGTGAAAATAACATGCCTCCATAGCCAACCGATGGCTCATCTCTTATACTTAAGCTATAAACTTACATCAACCTGATTGTACACAACCACTAAACGAACTAACAAAAACCACTGAAGGCGGTGCCACACATGGCAGATTTGCAAGCTCTAAAAGACACGTTTATTGAAATTTACGGAGAAACGGCAGCGAAAATCTCAGCATTCCACGCGCCAGGTCGTGTGAATTTGATCGGCGAGCACACGGATTATAACGGCGGATATGTGTTTCCAGCAGCTTTGACGTTCGGAACGACTTTGATCATTCGTCCGAGACAAGATCGTGTGATTGGCTTTGCGTCTACCAATTTGGCACTGCGCAAACAAATTTCCATAGATGACTTGTCCTATCAAGAAGAAGATGATTGGATTAATTATCCGAAAGGCATTTTCGTTCACTTGGCGAAAGCAGGTTTCCCTGTAACGCAAGGATATGATCTGTTGTTCCACGGCGAAATCCCGAATGGCGCAGGACTTTCCTCCTCGGCTTCCATCGAAGTGGTTACAGCGTTCAGCTTGCTGACACTAGAAAACTATCCGATCGATACGGTGAAAATCGCGCTGCTCGCACAAGAAACAGAGAACCAATTCGTTGGCGTGAATTGCGGGATCATGGACCAATTCGCGGTAGCGAATGGCAAGAAAGACAACGCGATTCTGTTGATGTGCGATACGTTGGAGTATCGTCATGTTCCTTTTCAAAGCGGCAGCTATAAGCTTGTGATCGGTAACACGAACAAACGCAGAGGTCTCGTCGACTCCGCTTACAATGAGAGAAGAAGCCAATGCGAGCAGGCCGTTACTTATCTGCAAAAGCAATTCCCTAACATCACGCTGCTGGGTCAACTGAACCTAGAGCAGTTTAATGAATATAAACATCTGATCCCAGACGAAACGGTTCGCCGCAGAGCGGAGCACGTTGTGGAAGAGATTGATCGTGTTTTGAAATCCATCGAAGTACTTGAAAAGAATGATCTTGAGTCCTTCGGCAAGCTGATGATTGGCTCCCATGATTCCCTTCGTGATCTGTATGAAGTAACAGGAGTGGAGCTGGATACGATGGTAGCCGCAGCATTGAAAGTACCAGGCGTACTTGGTGCGCGGATGACAGGTGCAGGCTTCGGCGGATGTACAGTTTCTTTAGTGCATGAAGACAGCGTTCAAACGTTCATCGACCAAGTGGGCGCGGAATATACGGAAAAAACAGGGCTTACACCAAGCTTCTATGTTTGCGATATTGGCAACGGTGTAGAGCAACTTGAGGAGGCGTTGTAAAATGGCAATTCTAGTCACAGGTGGAGCGGGTTATATCGGTTCGCATGCGGTAGCAGAGCTATTGGCCAAAGGCGAGGAAGTTGTTATTGTCGATAACCTGCAACAAGGTCACAAGGACGCAGTGCTTGGCGGTAAATTGTACGTGGGTGATCTGCGCGACGGCAACTTTATGGATACGGTTTTTGCGGAAAATAAGATCGATGCCATTATCCATTTTGCAGCAAATTCACTCGTTGGTGAGAGCATGACCAATCCGGCGAAATACTACCACAACAACGTGTACGGAACGCTTTGCTTACTTGAAAAAATGACACAATACGGCGTGAAACGCATCGTCTTCTCTTCCACGGCTGCAACGTATGGCGAGCCTGAGAACATTCCAATCCTTGAGAGCGATCGTACCCTGCCGACGAATACGTATGGCGAAACGAAGCTGGCGATGGAAAAAATGATGAAATGGTTCGATACTGCGCATGGTATCAAATATGTGTCGCTGCGCTACTTCAATGCAGCTGGCGCGCATGCTGGCGGCCAAATCGGAGAAGACCACAGCCCAGAGACGCATCTGATCCCGATTATTTTGCAGGTTGCGCTGGGGCAAAGAGCGCATATCTCGATTTTCGGCGAGGATTATGCAACAGAAGACGGCACATGCGTACGTGACTACATCCACGTCAGCGATCTAGCAAGTGCACACGTGCTAGCGGTAGAGAAGCTGCGCGGCGGTGCGGACAGCAACATCTATAACCTTGGCAATGGCACAGGCTTCTCTGTGAAGCAAGTGATCGACATTGCACGCAAAGTCACAGGTCATGCCATCCCAGCGGTTGTTGAGCCTCGTCGAGCAGGCGACCCAGCGACGTTGATTGCATCGTCAGAGCGTGCAAGAGCCGAGCTTGGCTGGAAGCCAGCTTTGGATTCGTTGGAAGCGATCATTGAGAGCGCGTGGAACTGGCATCAGAAGCACCCGAAGGGGTATGCGGCTGAAGTGAACGTTTAATATAGGCGAAATTTATGTTTGTTAGCAAACCTATCCTACGACACAAACTTGCCCATAAGCCTTTCTCTATTGGATAAATACAGTAGAATCTACGTTTGAAAGCTCAAATTCTGGCGTTCTATTGGATTTATCCATTCAAGAGGCTTGAAAAGGAGCCAAAAAGCTCGGTTTCAGTGAGTTTGAGTGGATTTGTCCAGTCAAATTACTTTTTAAGCGTGTTTTATGAACGGTTGACTGGATTTATCCAATGTAAGGTGCTTGAGTAGCGTGTTTAGAAATATGAGTTGGGTAGTTGTGTTAGACAAGAAAGGAAAGTGGCATGATGGAACGCACATTACGAACGCCGCAGTTTGCAGCGTTAACTATAGAAAGACTCCTTCAGTTCGCTGCCCAAAATGGGTTGATCGAACAGCTGGATGTATACACGTCGCGCAATGCTTTGCTGGATTTGTTTCAGCTTGCGGAGCCCTTCCAAGGGGAAGTGCCTAATGAGAAGTTGAGCACTCCTGTTGGGCTGCTGGAGGAATTGCTCGATGCAGCGTGGGAAGCGGGACTTTTGGAAGAGAACACAATGACGTACCGCGATTTGCTCGACGCACGCATTATGGGGCTCATGATGCCTCGACCTTCGGAGGTCGTGAGTCAATTCTGGAAGCTAGCAAAAACAACGAACGTCGAAGCGGCGACAGATTACTTTTACAAACAATCGATCGATTCCAACTATATTCGTATGGATCGGATTGCCAAGAATGCTTATTGGCTTGCTGAAACAGCCTATGGCGATTTGGAAATCACGATCAACCTCTCCAAGCCGGAGAAGGATCCGAAGGAAATTGCGCTGCTCAAAACGCTGCCACAAAGCAGCTACCCACTCTGTCTACTTTGCGTCGACAATTTGGGGTATGCAGGCCGTGTGAATCACCCGGCTAGACAGAACCTTCGCGTCATTCCGTTGGAATTGGATAACGAGAAATGGTACCTGCAGTATTCACCTTACGTGTACTACAACGAGCACAGCATCATCTTCCATGAGAAGCACATTCCGATGAAAACAACGGCGAACACGTTCTATCGTTTGCTGGACTTCATCGAACAATTCCCGCATTATTTCATCGGATCGAATGCGGATCTGCCGATCGTGGGAGGATCTATTCTGAACCACGATCACTTCCAAGGCGGGCGTCACAAGTTCCCGATGGAAAAAGCGCCAAGTGAGAAAGTGTTCTCACATGCGGATTATACAGGTGTGAAAGCCGCGATTGTGAAGTGGCCGATGTCTGTACTTCGCTTGAGCGGGCACAACAAACAGCAGTTGTATAAGCTGGCGAGCAAGCTGCTCGAAGACTGGCGTGCTTACAGCGATGCGGAAGCGGACGTCCTCGCGTTCAGCGAGAAGGACGGACAGCGGATCCCGCATAACACGATCACGCCGATCGCCCGCAACAATGCGCGCGGCGAGTACGAGCTTGATCTGGTGCTGCGAAACAACCGCACGAGTGAGGAACATCCGGATGGGATTTTCCATCCGCATCAGCACTTGCACCACATCAAGAAGGAGAACATCGGCTTGATTGAGGTGATGGGGCTGGCGGTGCTGCCAGGCCGCCTGCAAGAGGAGCTGGCGGCTATCGCCAAGCTGCTCACCGGCGAAGCCGAGCTCAGCCGCGAAGCGCTCGCAGATGCCGGTCATCCGCTGCATAAGCATGCGGATTGGATCGCGGCGCTGCTCGCGAAGCATGGCGCGTCGCTGACGGCGGACGCGGCGAATGCGCTGCTGCAGACCGAGGTCGGCAGCAAGTTCATGGACGTCCTCGCGGATGCGGGCGTCTTCAAACGTGACGTCGCTGGGCAAGCGGCGTTCGGACGGTTTTTGGCTGCGGTGGGCTTTGCCCCGCAAGCTTAAATGAAAAATCCCTGGTGTCGGGTAGATGACCAGGGATTTTTTTGCTATAGGCGGATGCTCCGCGCGCGCAACAAGGTTCGCCAATGCTTTATTTATTGGCATGTTCGGCTGGGGAGAAAAAGACCAAGGTCGTTAAATCCTCCGTCATATCAAAGAATCTATGCTCTTTATGAGCTTCTACGAAAAGGAGGTCACCTTGACTGACCTCAGTAATTTCATCGCCATTTTGAAACGAGGCTTTACCTTCAATGATCAAATAAAGCTCATCTTCGGTATGAGGCTGTTGTTTATCCTCTTCACCTTTATTCAGCTTATAAAGTCCTACGCTCATGGAGGGTACCTTCAGAAATTCATAATAGGAGGTTTGATCTGATTCTTTTAATTGGTTGATATGATGATGTAAGTCAGCTAGTTTGAAATTCATTGTAGGTTCCCCCTTCATCTGCAATTTTGGTTCGATAATTTTGGATTTAAAAAACCAGTCCATCACTACCTTTCAGTGACAGACTGGTTTTCATTTACCTTCATTTTAAGCTACGTCATGCGAGCTTTTTCTAACCAAGAAGAAGTATGACAGCATGGCTGCTGCACTTGTTGCTAAGATAAGTACGCCCAGCGGAACGGCTGTGTCTTCGCCTGCGATGCCGACTAGCGGAGAGACGACCGCACCGAGCAAGAAGGGAATGACACCAAGCAGCGCAGCGGCGCTGCCCGCCATATGACCTTGGCGCTCCATGGCAAGTGGGAAGGCTGCCGTTGAAGTAATACCGATGGCCCCAACAAAGAAAAACAGTGGGATCACGAGTGCGAAGAGCGGTCCATGGACGATGGCCACCACCAAGACGACGATACTTGCAAGAGCGGCGAGACACAGGCCGAACAATAAAAAGGCGTGTTCAGATACCCGATGGGACATACGTCCGACCACTTGGGAGCCGATGATCAGGCTGATGCCGTTCGATCCGAACAGGAGAGCGAATAAGGTCGGCGAAGCCCCGTAAATGTTTTGATAAATAAAGGGCGTACCCGAAACATACGCAAAGACCCCCGCGATCATAATGCCTTGTGCTAGCATGTAACCGACAAACTGGCGATCTCGCATGAGCAATCCGTAGTTCCGCAGCTGCTCCATGAAGTTGCTGGGCCTGCGGCGATCCGCAGGTAAAGTCTCCCGCAGCCTCCATTTGGTCATCGTGAATAGATAGATGCCTAGCACGGACAGCGCAATAAATACGCCGACCCACGATGTAAAAGATAGAATCCCACTGCCGGTTACAGGTGCCACGAGCGGGCCTAAATTACCGACAAGCAAGAGTAACGAGAAAAATTTGGTAAGCTCATGGCCGCTGTACAAGTCGCGCGCGATCGCGCGAGAAATGACAATGCCTGCCGAAGCAGCAAAACCCTGTACGAACCGGAACACGATTAGCATCCCAATATTTGGCGAGAATGCGCAAGCTAAAGCAGCAATGACATAAACAGCCATGGAGATGAGCAACGGATTACGTCTGCCGTAGACGTCACTGAGTGAACCCATGACGAGCTGGCCAATCGCGAGCCCGAGTAAACAAGCCGTCAAGCTAAGCTGTACCAGCGAAGCCGTCGTATCGAATTGCTTCACAATCTCCGGGAATGCCGGTAAATACATATCGATGGTAAAAGGGCCGAGTGTCGAAAATAGACCGAGCAGCAAAGCGAGTCTAAACACGTGCTGATTGTTCTTGTTGGTCATTGTAAAGGGAATCTCCTCTTCTTCATTCCATATCCAAGACTCGTTATCTCTATTTGTCGCTTTCGAACTCGCACAAGATCCGGAAGTCGGCTTGTATAATTCGAAGCAGAGTCTGGTTTTCATCCTAACACATCAATACGGATTCCGACAATTACAAGGTTTTAATATAATTGTTTTTTCCCGATGACATCATTTAGAAATATCTTTTATCCATAATGAAGATGTGAACGAGATACATAGATAAAATAACGAAGCCAAAGGAGAATGAAATGATGAAAAAGTGGATTGTCATGACAGCGATCGTATCGATGCTTTCGATGAGTGCGGTGCCGGCTTTTGCCGCGACGAGTGGGACAGTCAAGGTGAAATTAGCTCTGGATGACGTTAAAGGGCATTGGGCACAAGAAGCGATTGATGCGCTGGTTGATAAGGGGATTTTGCAAGGGGAGGATGATCACCATTTTCATCCGGATAAATCGGTGTCTCGCGAGGCGTTCGCAGCGATGGTGGCACGTACGTTCCATTTGAAAAATACGTCAACCATACAGGATTTTAATGATGTCGGACCCAAACGTTGGTCGTTCGATGTGATTGAGGCGACGAAGGATTACTTCGATCGTTTCAAAAGTCTAGAAGGCGGCTACAACTTCGAACCCGTCCTCGGAGCGAAACGGGAAGACGTGACCGTTACCTTGGTCAAGGTGTTGATGAAACAGGATCCAACACTCGTTCTCATGGATGCTGCGGCAGCGGACACGTTATTGACGACTACGTTTACGGATACGGCTTCGATTCCTGAGGTATTACGACCATATGTAGCTACGGCTGTGCAGCATAACCTCATTCAAGGTGACGATCAGCACAGATTTCATCCTAATGTAACGCTAACACGGGCGGAGGCAGCTACACTCCTGTATCGGCTGCTCAAAAACAACGTCATCGTTGATGTCCCGGCAGACACAACCACAGATAGCACAGTGACAGGAAGTACATACGGAACGAACTAAATGAGTTTCATTATAGAGCAGCGTAGGTACCGAGAGGTGCCTGTGCTGCTTTTTCATTTGTCCCTATGGGCAGGTTACATCTGGCAAATACCTTCTTGACAGGACGAGGAAGCGCACCTAAACTATTAGTTAGCCGACTAACTAATAAGGGGTTGAAACTTTGCACCACTCTAATCCAGAATCTCTTACACATATCATGCATCATTTGCTGAAAATGCACCGACATACGATTGATCAAATCATTCATCCTTATGATGTTTACCCAGGTCAGCCGCCATTGCTGCTGGCGCTGTCTGTTGAGGACGGTCTCAGCCATAGCGAACTTGCCTCGCGTATCCATAACAAACGGGCAACGCTGAGCGTGATGGTTGACCGTATGGAGAAAACAGGCCTCGTCGAACGCCGCCCTGACCCTGATGATCAGCGTGTTACGCGTGTCTATTTGACGGATAAAGGCAAGGAAGTCACTGTACATGTCAAGGAAGCGATCAAGGAAACGGATGATAGGACCTTTTCAAACTTTTTACCGGAAGAGATCCTCTTGTTTCGACGCCTTCTGCTTCAAATGCAAGATAATCTTCGTCCTAAAGATGAATAAAATTAGTTAGCCGACAAACAATAAAAGAAAGGATATCCCGACATGTGGAAACTACGCTCATTTGTTAAACCATATTGGTTCATAACCCTGCTAGCCCCATTGCTGATGGTGATGGAGGTGTGCATGGATTTATCACAGCCCCGCCTGATGGCGACGATTGTGAACCACGGCGTTGCCGAGGGGAATCTCGCGTTGGTGTGGTCAACCGGCCTACATATGCTAGGCGTCGCCTTCATCGGTCTAATCGGTGGCGTAGGCTGTACCTTCTTCACCGTGAAAGCAGCGCAAAACTTCGGAGCCGACCTGCGGCTAAGCGTTTTCGAAAAGGTACAATCCTTATCGTTCCGACAATTAGACACGTTTTCGACCGGGTCATTGATTACCCGATTAACCGGCGATGTCATGCAAATGCTCAACATCTTGCAGATTCTCTTGCGCCAATTTACGCGTGAAGCGTCTCTACTGATCGGCAGCATCATCATGGCCGTGGTCATTTCGCCGCGACTTTCCTTGATTTTGCTAGCCGTCGTACCAATTCAGTTCATCATTCTCTATGTGTTGATGAAGCGTTCGACTCCACTTTTCCGCCTTATGCAGAGCAGGGTAGATCGTGTGAACACCGTTATGCAGGAAAGCACGTCAGGCATTCGTGTGATCAAAGCTTTCGTTCGTGCCGCTTTCGAGCGGACTCGCTTTGGCAAAGCGAACACGGATTTGCTGGACGCCAGTCTTAGCTCCGCACGTGCATTGGCGACAAGCGGACCGTTGATGACATTGATTTTGAACGTGAGTATCGTAGCCGTGCTCTGGTTCGGGGGTGCTCAAACGTGGAGCGGATCGATGGCAATTGGGGATCTGGCCGCATTCATCATCTATATTAGCCAAGTACTGTTCTCGCTGGTATCGATTAGCAACACACTCATGAACATTTCACGAGCACAAGTGTCTGCTGAGCGTATTCATGAAGTCCTTGATACGAAACTGGACCCGAACGAGCCTAAGCATGCGGACCAAGTGGAACAATCACGACAACCGCAGCTACCGCAGCTACAGCAAGAACAACAACTGTCAGAAAAAGGTCCTCCTGAACCTCTTCAGGGTTGCGAACTGGAATTTGAACATGTCTCATTCGTCTATGAAACAGCGCCTGACCAGCCAATTCTCGCGGATATTTCGTTCAAAGCGCTGCCAGGTCAAACGATTGGCATACTCGGAGCAACAGGCTCCGGTAAATCGACACTCGTCAGCTTGATCCCCCGACTCTACGATGTAACCAGCGGGCACATCCGCCTGAATGGCGTTGATGTCAAAGATCTGCCTGTCGAACAGTTACGAAGTCAGATCGGAATTGTGCTGCAGCAGTCTATTTTATTTAGCGGCACAATACGCGACAATATCCTGTTCGGCAAGCCTGGGGCTTCGGATGCCGAGATCGAAGCCGTCGCCAAAGCTGCGGAAGCAGATGGCTTCATCCGCAAGCTGCCCGAGGGCTATGAAGCGAAGCTCGGACAGCGCGGTGTGAATTTATCCGGCGGTCAAAAGCAACGGATAGCAATCGCGCGGGCATTGCTCTTAAGATCACCGCTGCTCGTGCTGGATGACAGCACAAGTGCGATTGATCTAGGCACGGAGAAGCGTATCCAACGCTCCTTACAATCGCTGATGGCTGGCAGCACATGCATCGTGATCGCACAGCGCGTCTCATCGGTGCTGCACGCCGATCGGATTCTTGTGTTGGATGAAGGCCGCATCGCCGCACAAGGAACGCATGAGGAGCTGCTGGCATCCAGTGCCATTTATCAGGATATTTATCGCTCCCAGCAAGGAAAGGAGACTGCCCTTCATGGCTAAAACGCAACCGGCCACGCGCAAACCGCGCGCCAAAAACATCGGTGCAACCCTCCTTCGCACCTGGGGCTATCTACGACGCCAACGCGCAGGGCTGTTCACGGTGACGGCTCTTACGATACTCGGCAGCGGCCTTGCTCTGCTCGGACCTTACTTAATCGGCGTAGCCATCGACGAGTACATCATACCGCGGGATCGGAGCGGATTGATCGGGCTTTGCCTTCTTTTGCTCGGGTGTTACTTGTTCAGCGGAGTCGCCTCTTGGGTGCAATCTTACATGATGGCAGGCGTTGCCCAGCGAACGGTCTGGGAAATGAGACAGGATCTCTTTCGCCATCTGCATAAGCTGCCTATTAGTTATTTTGACAAGACCTCCCATGGGGAGCTCATGAGCCGTACGACCAACGATGTCGATAACGTAGCAACGACGCTCAGTCAGAATTTAACGCAGATCATCACGAGTATCATTATGATTGTGGGTTCTTTGATCATGATGATTGCCTTGAATATATGGCTGACGCTGATCGCCCTCGTTACTGTACCGCTCGTTCTCTATACGACGAAGCAAATTACAAAACGCACACAGCGCTTGTTCAAAGAACAGCAGCAACGACTCGGTGAACTGAATGGCTTCATTGAAGAGACGATTTCTGGGCAAAAGGTGGTCAAAACCTTCCGACGCGAAGCCGCTTCTGTCGATCAGCTCGCTGTCATTAACAAGCAGCTTCGTGCAGCTGGAACAGGTGCTCAGCAGCTTTCCGGCATGATGGGGCCGAGCATGAATATGATCAATCATTTTAGCTTCATTCTGCTCGCTGCAATTGGGGGTTGGATGGTGCTGAAAGGATGGACGATGGTCGGCGTGATCATTAGTTTCCTTAATTATTCCAAGCAGTTCAGCCGGCCGATCAACGATCTCGCCAATCAGTACAATATGATTCAGTCCGGGATTGCGGGGGCGGAGCGGGTATTTGAAGTGATGGATAGCCAGACGGAATATGAATCGGGCAGAGGCGGCGTACAATTGTCTGGGGTAAAAGGGGAAGTGGTGTTCGACAAGGTAACGTTCCGCTACACGGATGATACGCCTACGCTGAGTGGTATTTCGTTTACGGCAGAACCGGGCGATATGATCGCGCTAGTCGGTCCCACGGGTGCTGGCAAAACGACGATCATCAACTTGCTGACACGATTTTACGATGTCGAAGCGGGAAGCATCACCATCGATGGTCTCGATATTCGCGACATGGAGAAAGATAATCTACGCAGTCACCTTGGTATGGTTCTGCAAGATGTATACCTGTTCTCGGATTCGATCCGAGAAAATATTCGGTTCGGCCGCTTGGACGCAACGGACGAAGAGGTCGAGGCCGCCGCGAAGCTGGCCAACGCGGACGGATTCATCCGCAAGCTGCCTGAGGGCTATGACGCCATGTTGACCGCAGGCGGCGGCAACCTGAGTCAGGGCCAGCGGCAGCTGCTCACGATCGCGCGGGCGATTCTCGCCGACCCCGCGATTCTCGTGCTCGACGAGGCGACGAGCTCCGTCGATACGCGCACGGAACTGCACATCCAACAGGCGATGGGCGTGCTCATGAAAGGGCGCACGAGCTTCGTGATCGCCCACCGACTTAGCACGATTCGCGAAGCGAGTGCGATCTTGGTCATCCACGGCGGCGAGATCGTGGAGCGCGGCACGCACGAGGAGCTGCTGGCGCGACGCGGGCATTATTATGACTTGTACGCGAACCAATTCAGCCAGGCTAGTTCGCTTTAACGGCGGCGCGTAGCTTACCGCAGCAAGGGCAAAAAGGGAGTTCCCGATGAATGGGAACTCCCTTTTTCTCATGCGTCGTAGCGAGGAGAGATTCAAATTCCCGTCTACCAGGACAGCCCTCTAAATAAATGGATTTCCTCCAGTTAAATCACGTCATTTTCACTGAAATCGCTCCATGTGGACTAATTAGCTGTATCTTTTCCATTTCGAACAGTGTGGAAGGTACATGTCCCAGATTTAGCTGTATGTTTTCCAGTTAGGTGAGGAGGGGGCTAGCTGCTTGTGGCTCAAAGACTCGTACCTGATTCCGCCCCGCTCGCTTAGCCTGATACAGGGCTATGTCGGCATCACGCAGCAATGACTCCAGCGTTTGCCCTGCCTTCCCCGACAGCTCGAACTGCCCCGAGCCTGCTTGCGATAAACCGAAGCTCGCCGTTACGCTCATCGTGCCGAAGCTCCCGCTCATCGACTCCGCTGCGAGCTGCGCGCGAATGCGCTCCGCCAATATGGCGGCTTGCTCCAGCGAGCAACCCGGCAGGGCGATGACGAACTCCTCGCCGCCATAACGGCCGATAAGCGCTTCAGGTGCTTCGGCTTCTAGCCGTTTAACGATGGCCACAACGTGCTGAATGGCGAGGTCGCCAACATCGTGACCATACGTATCATTAATGTTTTTGAAATGGTCAATATCGAAGAGAATGATACTCAAAGGTAGATTATCTCTTTGCATTTCCGTTAGCAAAGATTTACTCCGACGAAGGAACTCCGTCCGATTGAACAGCTTCGTCAAGCCATCATAGTAGGCTAACTGCTCTAGTTGATCTTGCAGCAGGTGCTGCTCCGTCACATCGATCAGCATTAGCAGGCTCCCGATCGGATCACCATTACGCCCCCGCACAACGGAGGACCGGATTTGATAATAGAACTCTCTGCCAGCGGTATTTCGCCAAACCATTTCTACTTGCTCACCATCTTGCGAGCGCTCCACGGGGAATGGCGTACCCGACAACTGAATCCAAGCTTCATCCAGGGTTAACCCTAGCATCTGCGTCGATAAGCCTGGAAACATGTAGATCATCGCACCATTGAAGTCAATCAGCCGATCGGCAAAGTCCAGAACAACAACACCCTCACGCATACTTTCAAAAATACTTTCCTTCGCAATCGGTATCACTGTCAGCATCTTTGTCGATACGATCGCCCAGATGTACATGGCAGAAGTCACGCAAAGGAGCATTGGTACAGGATCAACCCCATAAGGTGTTACACCCATCAAATAAACAAATGCCCCCGTCATCGGCAGAAATTGTCCTGCCATTAAAGTCAGCAGCTGCAAGCGGTAGGCTTTCTTGGTTTGCCGCCATCTGCGCAGGAGGAGAACGACTGCCGCCAGCATGCAACCGAATGTATAAGCCCCGTGAACGATGTAATATTGCCCGATGACCGTATCCGTCGTAAGGAAAGGAGTATTTTCGCGAAAATACATGCTTTTATAAAACAAATGATGAAAATCATTGGTAATCACGATGATAAATGTAAGGGTCGGAATAACGAATAACAGGGAGATCCGTTTACGATTCATGTTGATGCCAACGTACTGCATGACAATCAGCAAGCCAATGGCAGGCGCTCCCGCGATGCCGATATATTCGATCATCGTCCATCCCTTTACCTGAGCTAACGTATCGCTAGCCATTTCGAAAGCATGTGCAAAAATATAAATAGCTTGGACCGCCGTATAAATGATGAAGGTATATGCACCAGGTATATCCTTGCGTTTCAAATACGCATAGATGCACAGGAAAACGGTAAAAACGCCCGAAGTGGCGATGAGTGAAATGAACATTGTTAATATAGGATTCATAAGTCGGACTCCATCATTTGTAGGATTATTGGAGAATTTGTCGATTTAATGGTATCACATTCGAGTAGGAAGTCACAGGGAGATTTTTGGGAAAAATAGGTTATTCGACTATACTTTTAGATACACACACTCGTCCTAAAAGGACGGCGTAGACGTTTATTTTGTGTGGTAAAATAAACACAAGGTACGAGCCATGATGTGATGAGGAGGAGGCGTGAACATGGATAGCTTTAACGCACTAATCGTAGAGCGAATACAGGATCAGTTTTCTTTACAAATAAAAGAACTCCGCATCGAGGAGTTGCCCGCTGGGGAAGTGACCATCCGCGTCGCTTACTCCGGGATGAACTACAAAGATGCGATGGCCTGCAGCCCATCGGGGCGGGTCGTGCGCCAATACCCGATGGTGCCGGGCATTGACTTGGCCGGCACGGTGGTCGCCTCGTCAGATCCCCGCTATCGCGAGGGGGATGAGGTACTCGTGACCAGCTACGAGCTGGGCACAGGGCATTTCGGCGGATTCAGCGCATATGCGCGCGTTCCCGCCGATTGGGTCGTACCACTCCCGCAGGGACTGACGCATCGCGAAGCGATGATCCTCGGCACTGCGGGATTTACAGCAGCGCTGTCCATTCACCGCATGGAGGCGAATGGGCTGCGCCCAGGGCAGGGACCCGTGCTCGTGCGCGGAGCAACGGGTGGTGTAGGGAGCAGCAGCGTCTCGATGCTCGCCGCCCTCGGCTACGAGGTCGAAGCGAGCACAGGGAAATCCGCCGACCACGATTACTTGCTTGAGCTTGGCGCGACGCGTGTGCTGTCGCGAGAGGAGCTTTCGCCTTCCGAGAGTAAGCCGATCGGCAAAGAGTACTGGGCTGGCGCTGTAGATCCCGTCGGGGGGCAGTCCCTCGGCTATGTGCTCAGCCGCATGAAATACGGCGCCTCCGTGGCGCTGAGCGGGTTGACGGGCGGCGCGGATTTTGCGGCGACGGTGTACCCTTTTATCCTCCGAGGGGTGAATGTACTGGGCATTGATTCGGTCTATTGTCCTGTGGCTGTACGCAAACCGTTGTGGGAGCGGATCGCGTTGGAATTGAAACCGCAGCTGCTTGAGCAGACGGTATATAAAGAAGTGACCTTAGAAGGCGTTGCCGAGGCGGCGCAGCTCGTATTAGCAGGCCAAGTTAGAGGCCGGGTGCTGGTTAGGCTGTAAGGGTTCTGCCTTATAGATCCATTTTGCATATGAGGAGAGTTGAGAATATTGAAAATGCGGGTGTCAGCCGTACAGTATCATTTACATACGATTAGCAGTTTTGAAGAGTTCGCTGCTCAGGTGGAGCATTATGTGAAGGTGGCGCAGGAGTTTGAGGCGGATTTCGTGTTATTCCCGGAGTTGTTTACGACGCAATTGATGTCCATTGGCGACGAGAATGGGAAGGCGTTGACGATCGAGGATTTGCCTTCTTTTACGGAGAAGTATCGTGACTTATTTCAAGGTCTCGCGCAGCAAACAGGTATGCAAATCATCGGTGGCACGCACATTACGTCAGAAGGGGACAAGCTGTATAATACCGCATTCTTGTTCTATCCGGATGGACGTATCGGTGAGCAGAAGAAACTGCATATCACCCCGACGGAAGTGAAGGAATGGGGGATGGGAGCGGGGGATTCCTTGCAGGTTTTTGATACGGACAAAGGGCGGATTGCCATTCTGGTCTGTTACGATGTGGAATTTCCAGAAATCGTGCGGATGGCGAGAGCGCGTGGTGCAGATGTGTTATTCGCACCTTCGTGTACGGATGACCGGCACGGCTTCCATCGGGTTCGGTATACGTGTCATGCCCGTACGATTGAGAATCAAATCTACGTGGTGACAACGGGGACTGTTGGCGCTTTACCAACGGTTGATTTCATGCGAGCGAACTTCGGACAGGCTGCTGTCATTACGCCCAACGATGTGCCATTCCCGCCGAAAGGCATTTTGGTCGAAGGCGAGATTAACGGGGATATGGTTGTGACTGCGGACCTTGATCTGGATCTGCTGACGCTCGTTCGTGAGCGAGGCTCCGTCACGACCTGGCGCGACCGCAGAACTGATCTATACACAGATTGGTCCTGATGTCATGAGAAAACAGCTCTATGTGTTTGATGGCGACACCCCGGTGCAGGCGGTTATTCGCACGTACAGCGTGGCGGATTTCGATGCGTTAATCCGAGTTCAGCAGTTGAGCTTTCCGCCGCCATTTCCCTCGGAGCTCTGGTGGACGAAGGAGCAACTGACGGAGCATGTGACACGTTTCCCGGAGGGAGCGCTGTGCGTGGAGGTGGCGGGTCAGGTTGTGGGCTCGATTACAGGGCTTCGCGTGAGCAGCGAGGCAATGGATGCTGGCGCTGATCATAGCTGGTCAGCGATGACGGACGATGGGTTTATCCGCACGCATTACCCTGATGGCGATACGCTCTACATTGTGGACGTGTGCATCATGCCCGCTTACCGTAAGTTTGGGCTGGGCAAATGGCTGATGCAGTCCATGTACGAGGTGGTGGTGCAGCTGGGGCTGAATCGCTTGCTCGGAGGCGGACGTATGCCGGGCTATCATAGGGTAGCCGAGACGATGAGCGCTGACGCGTATGCGGCGGCGGTTATGGCGGGGAAGATGAAGGACCCGGTGGTTACTTTTTTGCTGCGATGCGGCCGGACGCCTGTGCGCGTGGTTGCGAATTATTTGGAGGATGAGGAGTCACTGAATCATGCGTTGTTGATGGAGTGGCGGAATCCGTTTAGATAACTAAAATAGGAGTGAGTTGACCTTATGGAATTCATACGTATAACGAGTATTGAGGATCCTTTGTTTCGATCAATGCATGATCTGATGAAAGAGGTATTTCCGCCGGAGGAAGTGCTGGATTATCCACTGTGGAGGGAGCCGTTAGAGGACCCGGGTATCCGTGTGTTCGTAGCGGTTCACGAAGGTAAAGTCGTCGGTACGACCGAGTACCGGTACTACGAGGATTGGCAAGTGGCGATGACGGATTTCACGATCATTGGTGGTGCGGGACTTGGGATCGGTCGGTTCCTAGCGAGAAAACGCTGGCAGGACCTTGAGCGATTAGCTGCTGAATCGGGTAAGCCGATGGCAGGGATGTTCGCTGAGATTTACGATCCATATCGGATCGAAGATCATGCTTTTGGCGGCGTGAAGCCGATGGATCCTTACGTACGGCGTGAGGTGTTATCGCATCTTGGTTATAAGCGGATTGACTTCCCTTACGTGCACCCATCCTGGGAGAACAACGGGGAAGCGGTCGAGGAGTTGGATCTCTGTTTCTTGCCGACGGATGAAGATCAGACGGAAATCAGCGCTGCGTTGGTGGCGAAGTTCCTGCGACAGTATTATGCCGTACTTGCGAATAAACCGGAGGCTTGGGAAGCGATGGTTGCTGGTTTAGAGGGGCAAACGACGTTAGCGCTGCAGCCGTTGTAGGAAGGTTATGAAAAAGGAGTCCTCATGGACTCCTGAATTGCCTATATCCATACCGCAGTCTAATGAGTGATAGTGATTTTATTGGATAAATCCAGTGGATAGCATTCAAAGGTAGCGTAAAAAATTCATTTCATTGGACAAATCCATTCAAGTCAGAAAAAAAGACCCTGTAGGGGTCGATTTGGGGCTTTGCTACTGGAATAATCCAATATAACAGCCGATTTTTGCTCTTATTTGAAAAAGACACTGTATTTATACCATGGGGTTAGAGCTGGTGAACCTTACCAACCGAAATCTAACGTTTTACCCGTCTCGGCTAAAGTCTTGATGTTGCTTAAAATCATCCACCAGCTCGCCTTCGTCGACTCAAAACTAGGGTGGTCTGGTGTCCATTGATCATTCACAAGGGTTAACTTCGTGCAACTGCCGACGGTTTCCAGTGTGATGGTCATGCGAGATTCAAACTCAGCGTGGTTCTCCCGATAAGAAGGGCCTGCGTGCTCCGTGCAGCTAAGGAGTTTCTCTGGCTCATAAGCCAGAATTTTGCCATACACGTGGACGGTTTCCTCACCATCAGCGCCTGGCCCTACGTAGGCATAGTCCGATCCGATTTCAAAAGTAGACTGCAAGACACTGCCGAACAAGATTTGCCGAGTTCCCTCTGGTGTGATGAGAATATCCCAAATTTGCTTTGGACTTGCGCCAATATAAAATTCATACTTCAGTTCCATCATCGCTTACACTCCTTCATATCAGTGATCCTACCTATCATAACCGAACTCGTATTCCCATGTATTGTAAAAACGCGACAAGGAGTGTTCGATATGTCAATGCCAAGTCTGGGTATCATCAATTTTCAGCAAAGTGGGCACAAATTTCAGCTCTGCCGCTATGCGCCTGCTGACGATGTCGCCTTTTTCGTTCGGCATTATTGGGTTGTCAGATGGGACCTAGCTGGGAAAGACCCCTACACGCAACATGTAATCCCCAATCCCTGCGTGAATCTCGTTGTAGAGCCGGAGCGCACGGCTATTTATGGGCCAGGTAAAGAGAAATATGGACATCATCTGGAAGGTCAGGGAAGTGTGTTTGGCGTGAAATTTAAGCCAGGCGGTTTCTATCCCTTTGTCAAAGAAGCCGTATCCAGCATGTTGAACAATCCGCTAAGCGTTGAGCATGTTTTTGGTACGGATTCGCGTTCCTTGGAAGCGCAAGTGTTTAGCCACAGTGAAGATGGGCGGAACGTTCATTTGGTCGAACAGATGATTAGGGCGAAGCTGCCTGCACAGGATGACCAGGTCACCTTGATTAATCGGATGGTCGATTACGTGTATGAGCAAAGAGATATCACTAAGGTTGAAGCACTTTGCGAGCATTTTCAAATGAATATCCGAACGCTTCAGCGTTTGTTCGACCAGTATGTCGGGGTCAGCCCGAAATGGGTCATCAAGATCGCCCGTATTCAGAATGCAGCAGAAACGACCGATGGCAACGATACACACAACTGGACGAAGCTCTCCATGGATCTCGGCTATCACGATCAGTCGCATTTTATTAAAGATTTCAAGTCTGTCATTGGACAGACACCGGAAGAGTATGCTGCGCTCAAGCGTGCGAAGTGAGGCGGTCAGGTGAGCTAGGTTCTCTGTCCCTGTAAGGTCAGCAAGTCTGAACTGCAGATCGGGGCAGCGCTAGTTCACCCTTTTTTAAATTAACTGGAAAAGGTACAGCTATATGTCCTGTTTTCGATTATTTGGAGAGTTTAACTGTAAAACGTACATGTAAAAACGCCCTATCTACCCAATTACGCTGAAAAGGTATGAATTAACGTGAGGAAATACATCTAATTTGATTAATGAGTGGGAAACGGTGATTATAACTGGAGGTTATCCAGTTAATTGCATCGGAGCTGCTCCACTTTCGCTTCCACTCCCAATCTTGCTCTCACTCCTACTCTCACTCCTACTCTCACTCCGACTCTTACTCCCACTCCCACTCTCGCAACATGCACCGCAGTTATCTCCTCTTTTTATTCCAAAATATCACTACATAACTTGCGGCGTCCCTTTCTGTTGCTCTTTCCGCAGAAGCGGGCTTAGGAAGACGATCCCCACCAACAGCAGCAAACCACTCAAAACATAGACCGCAAGCAGCGAAGTTGCATCTTTCAAATACCCCGACAAGGCCATACCCACCAACATCATCCCCATAAAAATCGGCGTTATCGCGCCGCCAACTCGCCCCATGAACGGGCCTTCTGTGTTGCGTACAAGGAGGGTCTGAATCCCCACCTGAATACAGGGATAGAACAATCCGCTCACGATCTGCAAGAGCAGCGTCACCGGAACAAACGTAGAGGCTCCTACACCCACGGTGCAAATCGCACTAACCAGCAAGCCAGTTGCTAGCAGAAATTGCGGTTTGACCTTTTTGGCAATCCCCATGATCAGGGCCCCACCGATCAGCATGGAGGCTCCATTGGCCATTAGAAACCATTGCAGGGATTGTTTGCTCAATCCGAGTTTCTCAATGGCAATAAAGAGGGCAAGGGGCTGGGTCAAGCCAGCAGCTAATCCCGTTATTCCGAAGGTAAGGCTCAGCTTTCGGAGTGCGAAATTATTTTGCACATAGCGCAGACCCGCCATTAAGTCGTTCATAAAGTTCGTGCTGGCTGAGGCTGCTTCTGCTGCGTCATCTTTCGGGAGGAAAGAAAGGACGAGCGATGATCCCAGAAACAGGATGCCTGTAAGGGCAAGTGATACCTTAACGCCATAGTGTAAAAAGATAAAGGTGCCCATAATCGGCCCCAAGACCATGAAAATAGCAATTAAGGATTGGGACATCGCCATAACCCCTTGGAGGTGCTCCGCGGGTACGTTTTTCTTATACAGTTTCATCGCAGAAGGCTGTGAAAATTGCGACAGACTAGCGGAAACGAACGTCCCCACCAATAGCGCGTACCATGAACCGGACAGAAGGGTAAGCAGTACAAGGAACACCGTCCCGCCGGAGATAAGGTCACTCCACACCATGGTCCGTTTGGGCCGCCAACGATCAGCCAGCGTGCCGCCAATGAGTGCAAAGATAAAAATAGGTGCCGTCTCCACCACGGAAATCAAGGATACATAATTTGAATTGTTGTTAGTGATGTCCGAAATGTAGAGGAGGATGGCGAAATTACGAATCCAAATACCGAGCTGTAGCAGCACGCGGGACAGGATGATGGTTCGAACGTAGCGATTGGCAAACATGAGTCTCATTCCTTTTTGATTTATTATTTACTAAATTACTAATTTACTAAGTTAGTAAAATGACAACCAAATCATAGCCCAGACATGTGGTGAAGTCAATATGGTTTTGTGGATTTCTAGATATTTACAGATAGATGTGGCAGGCAAAATAAAAAAACGGCTGCCACAAAGGCAACCGTTACACGTGTAGAAAATGATGAGATTCGATCGGGACGGGATCATTTTCGGTGAATTTTTCTTACGACAAACAGATAAACAATAGAGGGCAGGGGGGCAGACAGGATGCCCCAAATGCCCCACATCAAGGGGTAACGGGAGCCATGTTTACGCGAGTCCATGTATAGCCAGGTACCCTGTACCAGTAAAATCAAAGCGATGCCGATCCATGCCCAGAGTGGTAGTTGATCGAATTTAGAGTCCGTTGTTGTCATGAGATGTCACCAGCCTTCGAAAGATTAACCAAGCGAGCGGCACTAGGGTGGCTACGGCCTGGATGGACAGGAAAGCAACGGGTTGAACAGTTACCGTTACATAAAAAATATAAAACACCAGCATCGCGCCGATCCACAGGATCAGCAAATCGCGCAGCAATCGGGATCGCCGCCTGCTCTGCGTCACGGCGATGTGCTGATCGAACCAAGCTGCGCTTGGCGTCGGTACGTGGATGGCCGCATCAAGCAGATCCAGCCCCTCGCGCAGCTCGCGGGCCGTCTGCTCATCTGCTTGCTCCTCGCTCTGCGTCTCGTTGAGCGCTTGCTCGTCGCTTGTCGCCGCGCTGCGCTTCTCATTGACCGCTTGATTGGCGTCAGTTTTATTTTGCGGCTCCTGCCGCTTAAAGGATTCGTCGTCCATCTACTTGAGCTCCTTCCGTAGTTGTTTCAATGCGTTATGCACACGCGATTTCACGGTGCCTTCCGCGATGGCGAGCATACCGCCAATTTCTTCGTAGGTGTACCCGTAGTAATGCTTGAGAATGAGTGGAATGCGACTTTCCCGCGGCATTGCAGCAAGTGCATCCAGCACATCGGGCCAAGCTTCATTCGTATGATGTGCGGTTTGCCATTGCAGCTGACGCAAGGTAACCTGCTGTTCATTCTTCTGCCATTTGCGCTCCCAAAGACGCCGTCTCCCCTGATCAATCATTAAGCGTGTGGCGATCGTGATTAACCAAGACGAGAATTTCGAGGTCCCGTTGTAGAGCTTTATTTTTTCGATGCATCGTGCCATCGTATCTTGGGTGAGATCCTCCGCTTGGGACGGATTTAGCGTGATTTTGAGCAAATACTTATAGACGAACGCGTAATGCTGCTGCAGCAGCTGAGACAGAGCAGTCGTGTCGCCTACCATGGCTTGCCGAATCAGTTCGTGCTCTTCCAAGTGATTGAACATCCTCTCTGTCTGATTTCATAGATAGTACGAAGGACGGGGGCAAATCGTTCACGCGTTTACGAAAAAATATGTAGAATGATTTTTTAGCTTACCACATCAGCAGCTAGACATGTATAATGACTGCAAGTAAGTCGTTTTTTTGATTGATAATCATTGATGAGAGTCACGAATGAGAAGAATAATGGAGGACAACATATGAAACAAGGGATATATGCAAAAGCGGGCTTAACTCCGCAAGAGTTGGAGGAAGTTCGAGCGTTGTGGGAAGTCTGTAACGAGCATGAAGCGATCGAAATTAAACTAAATTGGAGCACGTTATCTAGCCGCCCTGCAGGCATAACGAATGACTTCGTCTATTATGAAAAAGACAAGATCATCGGCTTTCTTGCGATCTATAGCTTCCTCTCCACCGAAGTGGAAATCAGCGGGATGGTACACCCGGAGGCGCGGCGCCGAGGGGTTTTCGGGCGTCTGGTTCAGAGGGCCATAGAAACGTGCCGAGAGAGAGAAGTCCCGAAGATCATTTTTATTAATGAGCACGCGTCGGAGAGTGGCAAGGCTTTTCTGATGGGGCTGGGCGCAAGTTACTCGTTTTCGGAATATGTGATGGTCCTGCAAGAGCAAGTCATTCCACCCGTTTCCACGCAAACCGAATTACGTATTCGCTTAGCGGACAGCACGGACACTGAGCTACTGGTAGAGCTGAATATGTCAGGCTTCGACATGACGGAAGACGACACGCGTGAATACGTGAATCAGACGATTATAGGTGACAAGGAACGGACTTGGATCGCAGAAATAGGCGAAAACCGAGAGCCCATTGGCAAAATCGGCGCGATGGTGGAGCGGGGTGTCAGCGGCTTTATTTATGGTTTTTGCGTAGTGCCAAGCGTGCGCGGTAAAGGCTATGGTCGGCAGATTTTGAGCCAAACGATTACAGCACTGAAGGAACAGGAACAAGCGGAGCATATCAAGCTGGAAGTGTCGGTTGAAAATGAGAAGGCACTTGGCCTCTATGAGTCCTGCGGCTTTGCAACGAAGAATGCGAACGATTACTACGTGTTACTGCTCAGCTAACAACAAAGGATAGATCAGCAGATTTCCTCTGCGGTCTATCCTTTTTGTTTCGGGGGATGACGTTATCCGGCGGTTCCACCTTGTCACGCCCCCCGCCTCTCTTCGAGACCAGTTGCCTGGCCTTCTGCTCGAGGCCAACTGCCTGGTCTTCTGCCCGAGACCAACTTCCTGGTCTTCTGCCCGAGACCAACTGCCTGGTCTTTGTTTTCACACGAAGTTCCCAAGTTAACTGGAAATCCTCCATCTATTTTCACAGAATTAGCTCGAAACAGACGATTAAATGGAAAATCTACAGTTAAAATGCCCATTATCGGCCATTTGGGAGAAACTTGTTCAAATTATAACTACAGGAAATCCAGTTAGTTTATCAGATGTGAGGAAAATGGGAAATTAACTGCAGTTTTTACAGTTAAACATGCAGCGGCACTGAGAGAGCCATAGTGTGTAGTTGGTGCAGAGAGTCAGCTAGCTGTATTTCTCCATAAACTCACTCGTCCTAGTAGGACGGCGTAGCTGCTTATTTTGTGTATTTAATGATAAATGAGTTCAGAAGACCCGCTAATAATCGTACCCGTATTGAGCCCGGCACAGATGTCTTTCATCGAGCCTGGCTTGTCGAAATTGAACACATGAATGGGAATATGATAATCCCTCGCTAAGATAAAAGCGGATTGATCCATCACCTTCAAATTGTGCTGTATCACATCGTTGTAATGGAGAGATTTGTACTGGAGCGCCTCTTGGTGATGCTTCGGATCCTTATCGAACACACCGTCCACGCCCTGCTTGGCAACCAGAATGGCATCGCAGTTCACTTCAATGGCGCGTTGAACGGATGGGTAATCCGTCGTGACGAAAGGCTGTCCATTGCCGCCGGCGAAAATGACGATGTACCCTTTTTCCAGGTGATGAATCGCCCGTAAACGAATGAAAGGCTCCGCCACCGAGGCAATCGGAATCGCCGTCATGACGCGCACTTCGGCTTTGGTTTTCGCCTTCAGCACACCGCGCAGCATCAGGCTGTTGATGACGGTGGCGAGCGTGCCGATGTTGTCGGCTTCGGCCTTTTCGATGCCCCAGCTTTCCCCCATATTCCCGCGGAAAATATTGCCCCCGCCGATAACCAGACACACCTCAACACCCAAATTCACGACGGTCATAATTTCATTGGCAATATGATCGAGCTGTGTGGGATCGAATCCGAAGGAATTGTCTCCAGCGACAGCCCCGCCACTAAGTTTAATGAGGACGCGTTTGTACCTCAAAGCCATAACCATATCCCCTCTCTCTGACGGATGCTACAAAAAACACTAAAGCCTTATTTGCTCTAGTGTTTTCCTGTGTCTTCCAGTTGTGATTAGAGATAATTGTACACGAATTACGAAGGATTTTGCAATTTCTGTGGAACACGCATGTGAACAATAAGTCCTATGATGACTAAGATTAAAAGGGAGCCCAGTGCGACTCGGCTGGCGAGGTTGCCAGTGGAGGCCATCGCCCACGTGATCGAGCCATATAAGGCAGGTCCAACGATGGAGGACACCTTGCCGGAGAAGGCGAATAGGCCGAAAAATTGGCCGCGCTTCTCTTCCGGCGTTAGCTGCACGATGAGGGTACGGGACGTCACCCACATAGCGCCCATGGACACGCCGTAAAGGCTGCCGGCAACCCAGAAGATGCTCTTGCTCGTTGCCAGCGAGGCCAACGAAATCGCAACGATCAGAATGATGGCGACGATGGTCACCGCTCGTTTGGGGCCTACGCTGCGCGTAATATAGCCGAAGAGGAAGGAGCCGATGATGCTCGACACCGTCGATACGAGATAGAGCAGAATGAACTGCCCCGTAGAGAAGCCCATCACCGTATTGGCATAGATGGCCATTACCGCAATGGCTGTGGCAATCGCGTCATTAAAGAAGAAATAGGCAATCATGAACGTGAAGGCCGCTTGATACTTACGCGCTTCCTTGAATGTGGCCCAGATCTCGCGGTAGCCGCTAAGCAATGACTTGCTGCTAGCGACGGGCTTCTGCGGTTTCTCTTTATAAAACAGCATAATGGGCAAGGAAAAAATGAGGAACATGGCCGCGCTGGGAATGAACGTGCTTTCGAAGTGATTATCGTGAACCAACGGGAAGACGATGAGTCCAACTAGTGTGCCGACATACCCAACGGCTACCCCAAAGCCGGAGATCAGGGGAATCTCCCGTTCTGTACCCAAATCAGAAATCATCGAGTCGTAGAAAACTAAGCTGGAATTATAGAAAAATTTGGCAATCATGAAAAAGAGAATCACACCGAGAATTGATGTGTTGAGACCTAGCCATTCTTGATCTGTTTTCCATTGTGCGGATGCCCCCATGAGCAGCGTGGCGATGATGGCCACAAGTGTGAAGGGGATGAGGTAAGCTTTTTTCTTGCCCGTGCGGTCAATCCAAACGCCGAATAGAGGCGACAAGAGCACAAGAAAGAAACTGGACAGTGCATTGGAGTAAGTGATGAAGGTGCTTGCAATTTGGTTCAATTCTTCGCTTTTGCCTAGCGTTTCTTTGAGGTAAAAAGGGTAGAAAACGGTCACGATATTGGAAGAGAAAATCGTATTTGCAAAATCGTACATCGCCCATGCCAAAATGGGCAAGGAGAAAAATAACGCCCATACGTTGCGCTTGTGCAAGGGATTGGAAACGGATTCAAGCTTCGCCATGAAGGGCACACCCTTTCTCTTCATTTACCTACTATGGTATTACTATATTGGCGATTCAGAAGAGAAATCCCTTTTGTTTTCCGCATAGGAAAGTTTAAGTTTTCGTGAAGCGCTAAGTGACCTTTATGAAAATAACCCCCTCCTTGGGAAAGGAAGGGGTTCGTCATGAACCTAATCAGACAACAGGTGCTTCGTAAGATCACTCTTCTGACTGCGGCTGAATAATATCGACCTCAATCATGTCCTGATTCTCTTGCATTTTCCGAACATTGATGCCGTTGCGCTGTAAAGTGGTGGAGAGTGCTTCTTTGTTTTGAGCTGGGAAGACATACGCTAAGCTGCTCTTATTGTCGAGCAATCGTTTCGCCACCTGCACGAGTCGCTCCATCGTGAACGGCTTTTTGAGATATTTCTCGATCTCCTTCTCATGATAGTCATGCGGTGGATCGAGTGCTGTAGAAACAATCACCGGTGTCTGTGCATGGACAGGGTGCTTATACAGGTCAGAAATGAAGTCCCAGCCGGTTTTCTCGCCTTCAAGGTGAATATCGACAATGAAGAGAATCGGGCCTTCTCCTACACAACGGTTCAGCGCAATCATGCCCTCTTCGGCTGAACGTAACTGAATGGAAGGGAGACTTAACTTGTTTAAGGCTACCTGAATTAATTTGGCTAGATTATCATCATCTTCAAAAATAATAATTTTTCCATCCAAATCTGAAATTTCATATTGGTCTAACTCAATACGGAACGTCGTGCCATGACCCATCTCGGACGTATATGAAATATGCCCGTTGTGCCCCTCGACGATCTCTTTCACAATGGCCAGTCCTAGGCCAGTGCCCCCGATTTGACGGCGGTCGGAGTTATCGACGCGGAAAAATTTCGAGAACATATGCTCATTCGCATCCTGCGGAATTCCGAGTCCGAAATCTTGAATCGCAATCGTTACTTTACCATCATGAGCAGTCAGGTGAATGTCGATGTGATCTGCCGAAGGCGAGTACTTAATCGCATTGGAAATCAAGTTGTCAAAGACTTGACGAATTCGAGCGACATCAGCCCGCACCCAAAGTTCAGGCTCCTGTTGATGCAGGACAATGCGATGGTGCTGCTTATCCTGCCATTGCTCGGCGATCTCAGTAACGATAGCTTGCAGATTTATCGGTGAGAAATGGTACGACTGACGGCCCGATTCCATGCGCTGCAAATCCAAGAAATCATTAATTAAGTTCGATAGGCGCAGCGCTTCGTTATAAATGGTTTCCATGTAGCGCTTCTGCTTCTCTTGCGGAAGTTCGCGATGCAGCAAGATCTCGATAAACCCAAGCACGCTCGCCAGCGGTGTCCGCAGCTCATGTGAAACGATCGAAATGAATTCATTCTTCATTTCATCAATACGTTCTTCTTCCGTACGGTCACGGAACACGAATAAGTAGCCTTGCTGCTCTGTACCTTCACTTACGATGGTGGCATACAGCTCCGCATGCTGGAGGTGTTCCTCCTCCCGTTGGAAGCTAAAACGCTGCGTCAAATGAGAAAGCGAGCGGTCAATCAGCGCTTCAATGGAAGCGGCTACCCCATGGAAGCTAGGCGTTTCAGCGCCAATTTCATAACTGCAAGCAACAAGATTTTCACCAATACGATCATTGAGTCCGAAATATTGATTCATCCGTTGATTGGAGAAGAGGATCGTTCCTTGCGAGTCGCACATCATCATGCCTTCGTGGGCAGATTCCAAAATATTTTGAATCAGATCGCGCTGTCCTTCCAGAAGTTGTTTCTCTATGGTCAATTGATCATTCAACTCAGCCAAGCTGTCAGCCTGCTGCAATTTCTCATCATTTACGACCTGGGCGTAGAAGGCAAGTCCAAACTGGCGGACTATTCCTTTGGTTAGACGTTGATTATCATCTTGATACTGTGAGCTTTGGTAGCTCGTTAATAATAGAAACCCGAGAACGGCTTGTTTATCATCGGTGAGAGGAATGTACTGATCGACAGCGAGAGTCATGCCGCCATGCACACCAAGTTCATCTCCGGAAACGTCGCGTGAATGAACAATGTTAACACCCTCATCAAAAACGCGCTTAGCTGGCCCGAAGAGCTCGTTGCGTGAAGTGTGAATATGATTTTTCGGATAACCGATTGAATGAATGACATCATAGGTGGAACCATCCGCAGAAGGACGCTCAAGAACAACTAAAGCCGCATCTTGTGCGAGTGAGTTCAGCAAGGCAGGTAAAGTATGTTTCAAGAAATCGGTTAACTTCACATAGCCAGTTAGCTTTTCTTGGTAAGAGGAGATGAGTTCCAAATCCCGTTCCCGTTCGGATAGTTTAGCAAGCGTAATTTGCTGCTCTTCTTGCTGCGCGATAATTTCCTCGTTCTGTGCTTCCAAGCTCTCCGCCATATAGCGATAGGTTTCCTCGCTTTTCCGAAGCTCTTTCTCCGCCTCGAAGGACCGTAGAGAGATGAAAATCGACATCGCGCCTGCGATCAGTGCAATAATGCTGCCGATCATGGTAATCGTGCGGGAAGTTTTGCCTGCTTCATGAGAAGCAGAGTAAGCATTGGAAGTAATCTGTTCGATATTATTTGCGATACTCGTATGAATGACACGGTAACGATCCATCATCGTTTTGCCGGTGGTCACACGAGCCTTGGCGTCTTCAAGCTTCCCAGCACGGATTAAATCTAATTGGGAATCATAGTGCTTCTGTAAATTCGTTATGGCCGGTGTGGCCTGTGTATCCATGATGATCTGCAGCGTAGGGTACTTTTTGTCAAAGGTGGCCATCGTGTTTAAATCGGCAGCTAATTGCGCTTTACCCATGGTGTAAGGTTCAAGGAACTGCTCGTTCAATGTTAATTCATAGCCACGGATCCCTGTTTCTTGATTAATCAAACTAGTCAGGATGCTGTTGGCTGTCGTCAAAATAGGTATCGCATCATTCACGATGGCGTTGTTCTCTTTTTCCATATTTCGAGAGGCCATATAGTTAGATACACTGACGAAAGCCAGCAAAACAACGATTAAAATAACATAAAGCATAGAGATCCGGGACCTCGTGAATGTTTTCATAGCAAGCGTTCACCTAGCTTCTAATAGATTGAAAGTTCTACATCAAATTCGACAAGCCTCAACAAATTCCTTTAAAAACCGATAATGTCATGTTTTCTTCCATCAATGATTGCGGAAAGTGGTGATGTCGTTTAAAATATGAGTCAATAGGCAAGTGATGTGATGAAAGTAGACATGAAATAAGGGTAGATGAAGGAGGCGCACAGTGCAGGTGAAAAACATCAGGATACCGCCACGTCATGAGGTACGTCCATTTTTTCAGCCTATTATTTCCTTGCAGAGTCAAGAAATAATCGGATATGAGACGCTAGGCAGATGGATACGTGAGAGCGGTGTGGAAAGCTTAGGGCCATTTTTTAATGATCCTGATATTTCTGAAGACATGCAGTTAATGATCGATCGGCATTTGAGGGAACAGGCCATAGAACAGATAGCTGCAGCACCTGGTGAAGGCTCGTTATTCATCAACCTGAAGCCCTCTTGGATCTATCGAACTTACAAGCGGACAGGCGTACTGCCAACGATCGAGCTATTGAAAAAATATCATATTAACCCCTCTCGTATTGTGATTGAAATTACGGAGGAAGAATTCACAGGTAAGCTCCAAGAGCTCACTTGGATTGTCGAATTATACCGTGAATTTGGCTGCACGATTGCGATTGATGATGTGGGAAGCGGATTTAGCAATTTCGACCGCATAGCCAGCCTGCAGCCGAAGATTTTGAAGATTGATCTGAACATTTTGAAAAAAAGCATCATCCATGACGGCTATAAGGCCTTGATGCAATCGTTCTCCATTTTAGCTGCACAAATGGGGGCATCTTTACTTGTCGAAGGTGTCGAAACCAAGCAGGAACTGCATACGGCTTTACAGGTTGGCGCTAGATATGTGCAGGGTTTCCTCTTCTCGAAAGCGGAGCCGGAACTTCAGCGGCCAGATGCCTACAAATCCATGCTGGAAAAGGAAATGAAGCTGTTCGGCCAAGAGGAATTTAGTCGTTACAGCCGACTGCTGAGTGTACATCAAAGTTTGTCTACACTCATCCACACGAACGTGGGGATTTCGACGGCTGATGAGGCGGACACCGTTATCGAGCAAACCATCAGCACCGTCTCCGATAATTGCATACGGATGTACATATGCCGAGAAGATGGCTATCAGACTTCCTCTAACTACACGCGTAGAGAAGAGGGATGGAGCAAGGACGAGAGCTACCGTCAAGCGAATTGGACGTGGCGCCCTTATTTCATCTCCAACATTCTGATGATGAATCTGCAAAAGCAAGGGATTCTTTCCCAAGCCTATGCCGACTTGGACACCTCACGTCAGATTCAGACGTATTCGTGCGCGTTGGGAGAGGGGTATTATCTGTTTTTGGATTTGGAAATTTGAGGGTTGGGAAGAGCCATGGTAAGTGCTGAGCCAGGAAGAGGATTCAAGAACAAGATTCAAGAGCAAGATCTAAGAACAAGATCCAAGAACAAAGATTCAAGAAGAAGATCCAAGTATAAGATTCAAGCAACCAGTTGGGCCAATATCAGCGACGTTAGATGGAAAAGGTACAGTTAATTCCGACGTTTAACTCAAAATGAAACGTTTAAGTGGAAAAGATGCAGGTATTTCGGACCTTTTGGACCCGAGGTGAAGGAATCGAGAGAATTAGATGTAGTTTTTCCATTTAATTGGATAAAAAGACTAAAGAACGTAAAATTAACTGGAGGTTATACAGTTAACGGATTAGCTTGTTGGTGGTGGACGAGGTGGAGTGGTTGGGCAGGTGACAGGAGGTAAGGGGAGTTAAGCTTGAGTTGGAAGTGCATAGCGGCAAAGGGATCGAAAGAGGAGCCTTAAAGTAGGTAGGGATTGGACGGAGGCGCGTAGAGATTGATAGAGATAAAGAGTGTAAGGTAGATGAGATAGGTGGAGATCGTAGGAGATAGAGAGAATGAGGTATGGGAAGAGATACATAGAGATACATAGACATAGAGATAGACATAGAGATACATAGACATACATAAAGATACATAAAGATACATAGAGATGCAGAATAGAGATAGAAATAGAGATAGAAATAGAGATAGAAATAGAGATAGAGATAGACAGACGACAGACAAATGAGCAGAATTAGAAATTGAGAGATGTATACATAGAAACGGAAACGTATAGAAAATCGGATGTGATGGGAACACAAAAGAGGTTACCCCAGGTGAAGCTTGGGATAACCTCTTTTGTGTTGCGTAAATAGAAGGTGAAGAGTAGGGAAGTGGCAACCCACAGATCCACAAGAACTGACACCTGACACCCCATACCCCTTACCCCATACAAATACCCCACGACCCTCTACGCCTCCACCCACTCGCGGCGGAGTGAGAACAGATCCTTCAGCTCGTCTGTCGACAGCTCCGTGATCCAGTTCTCGCCGGAGCCGACGATCTGCTGGCTGAGGCCCAGCTTGCGCTCGATCATCTCGTCGATGCGCTCCTCCAACGTGCCCAGCGTCACGAACTTGTGCACCTGCACATGACGTGTCTGGCCGATCCGGAAGGCACGGTCTGTCGCTTGATTCTCGACGGCGGGGTTCCACCAACGATCGTAGTGGAACACATGATTCGCCGCCGTCAGGTTGAGCCCGATGCCGCCGGCTTTCAGCGAAAGGATGAACACATTCCGCTGCTCTTCCGCAGGCTGGCTCAGATCTTGGAAGTGCGCGATCATTTCATCGCGCCCATTCTTGGATGTTCCGCCGTGGAGGAACAAGACTTTCTCGCCAAGCTCCTGTTGCAGCACATGCTGCAGCAGGTTGCCGGTCTCGACAAACTGCGTGAAAATCAAACATTTGTCGCCCTCTTGCCGCAGCTCCTGCACCATCTCAAGCAGGCGCTCCAGTTTGTTGGAGCGGCCGCTCCACGGGGCGCCGAGCCCTTCTTTGAGCAGCAAAGCCGGGTGATTACACACCTGCTTAAGCTTCGTTAGCGCTGCCAGGATAAGGCCTCGCCGCTCCATGGCAGAGAGCTTATCCAGCCGATCGAACATATCCTGGATGTAGTTCTCGTACAACGAACCTTGCTCCGCTGTGAGTGAGATGAACGTTTTGGACTCGTTCTTTTCAGGCAGATCCAGCTGAATGGCAGGATCCTTCTTCTCCCGACGCAGCAGGAAGGGGCGGATCAGCTTTTGAACCTTGCCGATGGTTGCCTCATCGCGTGTTTTCTCGATGGCATTCACATAGCGATGCGTGAACTCGCGCACCGTGCCGAGATAGCCGGGATTCGCGAAGTCGAAGATTGACCAGAGCTCCGTCAGTCGATTCTCAATCGGCGTTCCTGTTAGTGCAATGCGATGATACCCATTCAAACGGCGAATCGCCGTAGCTTGTTTCGTATAAGCATTTTTGATATTTTGAGCTTCATCCAAACAGATGGAGTTCCAAGCAATAGCGCCGAGCTCACTCTCATCTAGATGGGAAAGCGTATAAGACGTCAAAACAAGATCATACTTGCCAACGATTTTTTCTTGAAAAGCACTACCCTTTAACCGCTGCGGTCCATAATGAAGATGTACGCGCAGGGAAGGCGCAAATCGTTTCAGCTCCATTTGCCAGTTACCTAGCACGGAGGTCGGACAGATTAGCAGTGACGGGGTATCCGGCTGATCGGTTTCTTTTACCGTAAGCAAATAGGTAATCCATTGGATGGTTTTCCCAAGGCCCATGTCATCCGCTAAGCAGCCGCCAAGGCCAAAACGCCGTAAGAACAACAGCCAAGAGATGCCGTCCACTTGATAATGGCGCAGTGAGCCATGAAAGCTAGGCGGCGGCTCGATGGTCGGAATGGCTGATGTCTGCGTCAATTGATCGATCATGTGGCGCAGTTGTTCGTTGAGCTCGACCTCCATGTCGAGGTAACGCATTGCTTCGGGATCATCCTCAGCCGGCAGTAGGCCGCCCGCATCACCGGCAAAATGCAGCTCCAACACATCGCGGAAAGATAGCCCCTGCTTCTTATGCACCTGCTTCATGATCTGCTCGACCTGCGCCATGAATTGCGGGTCAAGCTGGATCCAGTTGCCGCGAATCTGGATCAGCTTGCGCTTCTCCTCTAACAGCAGACGGAATTCTTCCTCCGTCAGCTCCAGATCACCGATAGCCAGCTTCCAGTCGAACTGCATCAGCTGGGTTAGCCCGAACATCGTCTCCCGTCCCGAACCGACGGAAGACTTAATGCGCGCGCGCAGCTTCGGCCGCATCTTGCGGATGCGCTCCCACCACGCGGGCAGGAACACACTCGTTCCTGCCTCAACCAACCGCACGCTTCCCTCTGCGAGGAAGCGCCAAGCCTCCTCCTCCGTCAACGTCTGACGGAGGACGCCCTCGCCCGCATCCAGCCATGGCAGGATGCGCAGCCACTTCGCCGCGTCGCGCTCGACGCGGCCTATCTCAGGCAGCCACGCCTCCGGCAGTGGCTGTTCCCCCGCGACCGGCTCGCCGCCCGTCGTGACGGTGCGCAGCACCTCCGGCGCCAGCCGGTCCTGCAGCATCACGCGCAGCTGCCAGCCCGCGCCATGCGCGAGGTCTGGCTCGGCGAGCTGCAGGCACGTCCGCATCGGCGACCGGTCCTGGCGCCAACCAATGCTGACGAGCCAGTCCTCCTCGTCCAGCCAGACTTCCGCGCTGGCATCCGCGCGGCGCATTAACGGATACGCAGCTTCGAGCTTGCGTAAATTGTCTTTCATGATCCCATCGGCATCGACCCACTCGGGGATCAAGGCATGAATCCAGCGTGAAACCGCTGGTGTTTCTAAGAGCTGCAGCTCTTCTGGCAGCTGCAGCTTCCAGCCGATTTCGCCGGCCTTCCATTTCTCATAGTCCGGCATGAACCGACCTGTCGCAAGCGACTCGCGCACAGCCGGAGCTAATCGCATCAGATCTGCGCAGGAAGCGTGCCAGTTGAGCCGAAGATGCTGCACCGGCTGCGGCTCGCTGAAATAGTCGAGCGCCTCCAAGGGCTGCAGCTCGATGCCCTCCCGATTTTGCCACTCGCTCGGTTCCATGAAGGTGCCGAAGAAGGAGGCGCGATGCCAGGCGAAGAGCATATGTTTTAAATCAAGAGCATCCCAAATACCGCCGTTTTCGCGGGAACCCCATAGAAATAATGACCCGTTAGGTAATGAACTAACGTGAACGGTCAGCGCGCTGGTTTCGATCATCGAATCCATTTTCCTTTCTTGAGCTCTTCTTGGAAAGCACGCAAACGCGAGAACTTATCCGCTAAGCGATAAATATAGTGCTCCCAGCGGTCATCCTGGCCAATCTGTTTATAAATGCTGTGCAGCTTTTTGAGAAGACGGACAGCCGTCTTATAGGAAGCCCTATTTTTCTCAAGTACAGCCCGTTCAGCTGCTTGATGATAGAGCGGAAGAAGCAGCGCGGAATCATGCTCCTCAATCGCTTTGAGCTCCATCCCATACAGATTCAAGGGGGAAATACGATTCGCAAGCTGCAAATCTACCCATTGCCGGTACCGCTTTGTTTGCAGCAAATAGGCTGTGTAATAGTAGTAGGAACGCGGAAGTAAGGACTCCATCACCTGTACCCACTCACTATCGTTCGCCAAATGCTTGGTGGTGTCTAACCAATATTGGCAGAAGGTACGGAAATCATCATGATTGGCATTCGCAATCGCGGGGAATAACCACCGCAGCCAGATCAGCATCTGATCCCACTGCCCGTCGTTCGCAAATTTGTTCAAGTAAAGGAAGAAATCCTTGGCATGCGGGTGCGTCAGCTGTCCCAGACGTTCGAAAGCCTGATCCGTGTTCCCCTGCATAATATCAAAATGCGCCCTAGCCGCAAGCAAAACATCCCTCTTCTTTGGAAGCATTTCTTTCTTCGCAAGCTGGGTATCGAGGCGTGTCATTTCTTCTTTCTGCGCTGCTGTCTGCTCCGTGAGTTTCCACCAAATGAATCGATACACGAACAGCCAATCTACGGGACTGTCCTTGCCTTGCAGGGCGGATTCTCCGACCATTTTCATCGTAGACAGCCAAATCTTCGGCTCCGCTAGGAAGGAACGATTCACGTCCATGCGTTCGACGAATTCGACAAGCTTATCCTCACAGTTTTTGGCGGCGATTTTGCACCCATTTTCATGGTAATAAGACAGGTAGGAGCTTTTCGTTTCTTGGTAAAATTGTTCGATCTTCCGCATCATGAAAAGCACAATATGGAACATATAAAGCTCACGAGTCGCATCTCGCCAGCTCGCTGCATAAGGGGGCAACGACTCTAGGGCGGACTCATAGAAGGTTTCGATGGAGTGCTGGTGAGAAATCGAGAAACCATGGAATTTCCCTTCGAAAAAACGATGCCAATCGCTAGGCATGCTCTCTTCCAGAGGTACATTGGCCTGTGCAGCCGCTTTGCGCTCTTGCATAATGGAAGCCGCAGCGCCCCGAGCTGGTTTTTTGCGTGTGTGTATTTGTTGTTTTAACTGCTGTAGGACAAGTTCAGGTCGGCCATAAGTAGCGTATAGGTTAAAAAACGTAGCCCCAATATGCTGACAGAAGCCATCAAAGGAACACGTACAGGTACTCGCTGCAAAATTTTCTAAATCGACTTCTACATGGTGCGTCTTTTTGCTTGTGACGGTCGCATGGACGCTCGAGCCTTTCAGATCAACCTCGGTCACACGGCCTTTATGATAGTACTCCCAGCCTTGCTCCAGACGGATAGCGTCGAAGTGAAGCGGGATTTGTTTGATCAGGTAGTTCATTCGATTTTTGGGAATCTGAAGTTTCAGCATATGTGCTTTCCTACCCTCCGAGCCGTACATTCCTTCTTCCATAGTAACAGATTTTTTCCGAAATTGCCCATTTCCACAGTTTATGCCAAAGAGGATATTTTTAATCCGTTCAAAAGGGGTTAACCCTGCATTCTCACCTAGAATATGATAAAGTGAAGCTAGATGAAAAGCTTTTCGGAGGGAGACTGTGCAATGGGTATTAAATTTGGTCGGGAATATAAGGATATTGTCACCGATTTTGTACGTGGGATCGAGTTGGTTAATGGATTTTATGAGCTGCTGGAGATGAGTGCAGAGGACTGGCAGGAGCTCGATACCGAGGATCAGGAACAATGCCTGCGCACGCTGGCTGACGATATTTTCTATGGATTAGGCAGCAGCCCGGTTATGAATGTTGGAGCGGGTTCTGTACGGCATGATGCGAGCAATCACGTGCTCAAGGTGCACGATGGTGAGAAGTTGGTTTCTGTCATCTATCTGGTCTAAAACAGCCAGAAGTGAGATATAGAAAGGTGTAAAGAAGCGATGCTGGATGGAGCAAGGAAAGTTCTGCAACAAGTTTATGGGTACCCGGAATTCCGCGAGGGCCAGAAAAATATCATAACGAATCTTCTCGAAGGTAAAGATACGCTCGGCATTATGCCGACAGGCGGCGGGAAATCGATCTGTTACCAAGTGCCAGCGATGCTGATGGAGGGTGTGACATTAGTCATATCCCCTCTAATTTCTTTAATGAAGGATCAGGTCGATGCATTGGGTGCACTCGGTGTACCTGCGACGTTCATCAATAGCACGCTGGAAGCTAGGGAAGTGGAACAGCGCATGCAAGGGGCGATGCAGGGCAAATATAAGCTGCTCTATATCGCGCCGGAGCGTCTGGAATCGGAGCGTTTCCGCGCACGCATGGCTGCTTTGAATCTGCCGCTGGTTGCGATCGATGAGGCGCACTGTGTCTCGCAGTGGGGACATGATTTCCGACCGAGCTATGTCTCGATTGCGCCTTTCATTCGTCAGCTGCCGAATCGTCCAATTGTGGCGGCGTTCACAGCAACGGCTACGGCTGAAGTGACAGCGGACATCGCCCGCTTGTTGGAGCTGGATACCGCAGGGATTTTCATCAACGGCTTCTCGCGCGACAATTTGGAGCTAACGATTCTTCGTGGCGAAAATAAACGCGATTACATACAGAATTATGTGAAGGAACATACCCATCAGCCCGGCATTATTTACGCTGCGACGCGTAAGGATGTTGAGGATTTGTATGAAACGCTGCGCAAAAAAGGCTATGCCGCCGGTAAGTATCATGCTGGGCTTTCGGATGATGAGCGCTCCTACATGCAGGAGGCGTTTCTCTATGATGATATTCGCGTGATGATCGCGACGAACGCATTCGGGATGGGGATCGATAAGTCCAACGTGCGGTACGTCATTCACTATAACATGCCGAAAAACATGGAAGCTTACTACCAGGAGGCAGGCCGTGCAGGACGCGATGGCGAGCCGAGCGAGTGTATTTTGCTGTTCAGCGCGCAGGATATCATGACACAGAAGTTCTTGATCGAGCAGAACCAGCTTTCGCCGGAGCGCAAAGCGAACGAGTACAAGAAGCTCCAAACGATGATCGATTATTGCTATTCGCCGCGCTGTTTGCGGAACGCTATTTTACATTATTTTGATGAGCAAAATATTAAAGATACCTGCGGGAACTGCAGTTCCTGCAAGGATGATCGCGACACCGTCGACATTACTGTCGAGGCGCAGAAGATTTTCTCCTGCATTCGCCGCATGAACGAGCGTTTCGGGATTTCGATGGTCGCATCGGTCCTCAAGGGCTCGAAGGCGAAGAAGATCATGGAGTATCGTTTCGATCGTCTGCCGACGCACGGGATTATGAGCAATCTGCCGGAGAAAGAGATCGCCGAATTAATCAATGTATTGATTTCGGAAGGTTTTTTGCGGCTGTCCGAGGGTCAATACCCAGTTGTACAGTTGATGCAGCCTGCCGCTGAGGTGCTTCAGGGCAAGCTGTCCGTGAATCAAAAGGTGCGCAAACAACCTGTTCGCGCTGCCGCCGCGATGGACAATACGTTATTCGAGCAGCTTCGTTTGCTGCGTCGTGAAATGGCTGCGCGCGAGAAGGTGCCGCCGTATATTATTTTCGCCGACAGTACGCTGCGTGAGATGAGTGAGAGCTGTCCGACGACGGAAGCCGCCATGCTGCGCATCAAAGGGGTCGGAGAGGTGAAATACCGCAACTACGGGAAGCCGTTCCTTGAGCTTTTGCGTACCTACGCGGGAGAAAGTGATGTAGGCGCAGTGGTTTACGATTACGAGTAAGTGCCATGGATAGCTTTAGATTGCTGAACTAGCCTGAGTGGCATGCGCCTCCTAGATGGCGTTGTGGACTAATGTCGAGTAGGGGAGTGAAGGTGTTGGTGAGGGTGAAGCTAGAGCGTGCTGAGGTTGCTGGAAGGCTTGCCGAGCTGGGGACATGGAGCCTGGAGGCGGAAGAGAGCAAGTGGATCATACGCAAGTATCGATTTAAGGCTTTCCTGCAGGGAATCTCATTCGTGAATAAGATAGCTCTATTATCAGAAGCAGTGAACCACCATCCTATGATTGCGATCGATTATCAAATGGTGACACTGCGCCTGACCACGTGGTCTGCCGGAGGCTTGACGGAGCTTGATTTTACGACCGCTGCAAAGTTCGATCAGGCGTATGCGGAGATTACGGCGAACCGGGAGTAGTGTGGAGACGTGGGTTCGTGGTGTAGCACGTTGACTCGAAATTTCCACGCCATTCCTCCTGTGTATGTGATTTTAGCAGAGGACTAAGTCCTCTGAGAGTTTGGTAGACCTGTGTATACCATACAGTGGAAGTCAGCCATCCCGGTGGGCGTCCATTTCTCGTAGGTATCCGTAATCGTGAAGCCCGCACGCTGGTAGGCGCGGATGGCGCGCTCGTTCCAAACGAGCACCTCGAGATCGATCTCCTGCTCGGGGGTGCGGCGCTGTGCTTCGACTACGAGGAGCTGAACGAAGCGTGTGCCGATGCCACCGCAGAGATCAGGGCGAAGCCCGAGGCCCAGTCGGGTGACACCGACGATCGGGAAGAACTGAACGAACCCAGTGAGCGTGCCGTTGGTATCGATGACTCCGCGGTACTGCTCTTTCTGATTTGCGGATCTGCAAATTCAGATTCATTTTCAAGCATAAGGGTCCAGGGCGACCAGTTGTAAATATCGTAGGGAGCCGGATAGCGCCATGTGCAGATTTCCTGACAAGCCTCTTCGGTTAGAGGAACCACAAGCCATGGTAAAGGTTCGGTAATAGGTTGAGGCATATATGGGGCAACCTTTCTATAGGCAGTATTTGTTATGTGAATTGTGTAAGACGATAAGACGATGGATAAGACAACTAAAATGTCCTATTTTATCTATGCATCTATAAATGGTTGTATAAGTAAACGAACTTGTCTTATTGTCGGCATATCCATGCTGAAAGTAAAGATATAAGTCAAATAAGCATGTGTCGGGGTCCTATTTGAGGATTTACCTCGATTGTAGTGTGGAAAAGACCTTCGAGTATGCTTATTGTAATTCCGATCGGGCCGCTGTTGAGATGATGTGTATACTCATTTCTTATGATTTTAATTTGTGCTAGTTGATTAGCCTACCATCACATTATGTATACCATACCATTTGAAGAATAAGGAGGGCACCCGTGATGACACAAGTAACCATTCGTGAAGCCGCAATGTCCGATATCCCCCAGCTCAGAACTTTAATGATCGCTTATATTGTGGATTTCTATCAGTACCGACAACCTGAGGATGATAAGCTGAACGCTTTGATTCATGAACTGCTCGAACAGAAGATTGGCATTCAATTCGTAGCTGAGACCGAGGATGGGACATTAGTGGGCTTTGCGACGTTATACTTCACATTCAGCACGCTGCGTGCTTCCAAGATTGCGGTCATGAATGATTTATTCGTTGTTGAAGCTGAACGTGGGCAGGGCGCGGCGGCAAAGCTATTCGCTGCTTGCAAAGGGTATTCGGCTAGACACGGTTATGCAAATTTAACCTGGACAACGGCTCCAGATAACTTACGCGCGCAAGCTTTTTACGATAAAATGGGTGGAGACCGAAGTAATTGGCAATCGTACTCCGCTAATCCCACAAGTGGGATGGGAGATTGAGATTAACTGTAAGTAGGGGAAGGTGGCAGGAACCGTGGAAAATATCGTAAGTCAAACTTGGCTGCTAGGGCAGCTGGGGGATGCGAATATCGTTATCGCTGATTGTCGTTTTGCGCTTGGGAAGCCGGATTCCGGCCGCGAGCAGTATGAACAGGATCACATCGCGGGAGCGGTGTATGTCGATTTGGAAAAAGATTTGTCCGGCGCCCTGATGGCGCATGGCGGTCGACATCCGCTGCCGGATCTCGGCGGATTCTCCATCCTCGTCGGCAAGCTCGGTATCGACGGGACGAAGACCGTCGTAGCTTACGACGATCAAGGAGGGGCCATGGCTTCGCGCCTATGGTGGATGCTGAAATTCCTCGGCCACTCCGAGGTATATGTATTGGATCAAGGGTACACCGCGTGGAAATCCGCCGGATACCCTGTAACGGACGAAGAGCCAGCGGTATTCCCGCGCACCTTCTCACCGAAGGTGAACCGGTCCATGCTCGCTAGCATGGACGAAGTGAAGGACAAGCTCGGTCGCCCAGGCACCGTGCTTGTGGACTCGCGCGAGGAGCGCCGCTACCTCGGCTTGGAAGAGCCGATTGATGCGGTGGCCGGCCATATCCCGGGTGCGCGCAACTTCTTCTGGAAAGGCGTTCTCGGCGAGAACGGCGCTTGGTTGCCAGCTGCGGAGCAAGAGCAACACTTTGCCGCGCTGCGCGACGCTGATGAAATCATCGTCTATTGCGGCTCGGGCGTGACGGCGTGCCCGAATGTGCTGGGCCTCAGCGAAGCGGGCTTCGATAACGTGAAGCTCTATAGCGGAAGCTGGAGCGACTGGATTTCGTGGGAAGATAACCCGATTGCGACGGGTGAGGAGAAGGAATAACAGTACTTATAATAAATACATCGCTAGGGCTCCATGTCCTGGCGATGTATTTTTATGTTCAAAATATAATGAATATCGGTAAGCAAGCGACTCAGAAAGGACGTTCCATTCCTCCAGTGTAAAACGTTTCAATTCTCAAAGAGGTCGTCGTATAATGAATGTTATCTACTTGGGAAGGGACAGCCCGACCGCGTGATCTAACTTCATTTTCAGAAAAGGGCGTGACCGTGTTGTTTAAAGCAAAAGATTCTGTTCTTCGTCATCCATCATTTAACAAGTTCTGGGTTTCCCGGATGTTCTCATCGACTTCTTTCCAGATGTTGTCCGTTGCGATTGGGTGGCAGATGTATGACTTGACCCACGATGCGTTCAGTCTCGGGTTTGTGGGACTTGCGCAGTTCTTACCGATGGTGTTGCTGACGTTCGTAGTGGGGCAGGTCGCCGATCGTTTTGACCGGAGAAAAATTGTGTATATTTGCCAAGTTATTGAAGCACTTGTCGCAGCTTTATTGTTATTTGGCAACCTTCACGGTTGGCTGGGCCGTGAGGAGATTTTGGTGGCAGCCGCGGTGCTCGGTGCATGTCGAGCCTTTGAAGGCCCTACTTCGTCGGCCTTGCTCCCGATGCTGGTACCCAAAACGATTATGCAGCAGGCGATCGCCTGGAGTACGTCCGTCGGGCAAACGACGCAAATTTTAGGTCCGGCGCTGGGCGGGGTACTTTTTTCGCTAGGAGCAACTTCTCTTTACAGCACTGCGGCAATTGCTTTGTTTGCTGGGGCGATTTTGACGTTTTTGATTCGCACAGAGCCTGTCGAACGAAAATTCGAACCGATTACGATGCGTTCGGTCTTTATGGGATTGTCCTTTATATACCGTCATCCAATTATTCTAGGTACGATTTCGCTGGACCTGTTCGCAGTGCTGCTTGGCGGAGCGACGGCATTGCTGCCAATTTTTGCACAGGATATTTTACATGCTGGCCCGGTGGGACTAGGTTTGCTGCGTACCGCACCAGCGGTTGGGGCCTTGCTGATGTCGATTGTACTAGCCTACTATCCGTTGCGAAAATCTGTCGGCCTTAAGCTGTTTGGAGCACTGGGTGTGTTTGGGCTTGCAACGATGCTTTTTGCCATCTCGACCAATGTGTACTTGTCGTTATTTGCACTTTTCCTCATCGGTGCTTCGGATGTGATCAGTGTTGTCATTAGGTCTTCGTTGGTCCAGCTGCAAACACCGGATGAGATGAGGGGCCGCGTGAACGCTGTGAACTCGCTGTTTATCGGGACGTCAAACCAGCTTGGTGAGTTTGAATCAGGCATTGTAGCCGGCTTTGTCGGCGCAGCGCCTGCGGCGTTAATTGGCGGCATTGGCACTTTGGCGGTTGCCGGGTTATGGATGTATATGTTCCCATCGCTTCGGCGGATGAAGTCCTTGTCGGAGGAGACACGCACGTGAAATACGAACTCGGTGCTTAAGATTTTATACTATCTTTTTGAAACTATACTCCATCTCTCCGCCTAGAGCTTCAGCGGTATCGCCAGTTTCTCTGAAATCATGTGTATGAATTTCTTCAAACGGACCTAGATTTACTTGTTTATAAAATTCATAACAAGGGAATCCATCATGCGCACCTTGGATATCGACAGTACCATCTTTTGTGACATGTAACGTTAATAGATAATCAGCGGGAGGCGCGTATTCGTTTAATGGGTTGCTGGCACTAGCACTCATTTGAAATTTGACGTCATCCGTCCCCCAACCAACATCCAGGCACAAAATATCATCTGTACTAGCTTTTCCTGATCTTTTAATAACAGAACCATCTGGAAGTGTGATTCTTTCCGTTGTTATTCCTGTATTCGCATATGTAAAAATTTCTTTTTTATCAAAATCTACAACGACTTCTTGTTCAATTCTGGAAAGCATTGTGTTTACCGCATTTGGTGTAAACTCACGTGAATCACCTTCGAATTGAATGATATGTCCAGTTTTAATATCCTTCCTAGGCTCAGTCCAAGACATTGGGATGAAAACACTTGCTCTAATTTTGACGATGTTAGCCATGAGAATCCCCTCCATAAGTGATTTATTCTATTATAGTCAACTTGATTGACTATTTCTTGTATAGTACAATGTGTTCGAAATATAGTCAACTTAATTGACTTTATTTGAGGGGGTTTATGTATGACTCATGAAGTAGTAAGTGAATTGAATCTTACATCACTTTTGTCATTATCCTTTAGTTCATCTATTAATGAACTACATGAAAGATTGAGTGAATTGGGATTTGGAGATATTAGACCCGTACACGGTTATATGTTAAAATGCATCACCCTCAACGGAGCAACAGGTATAGAACTAGCCGAGTTTTTAGGAATTACAAAGCAAGCTGTGAGTAAAATGGTAGATTATCTTGAAAAAAGTGGCTATGTAATGCGAGATAATCATCCCACTGATAAAAGAGGGAAAATGATTATTTTGACCGAACGAGGTTGGCTGGCAGTGAGAGCAAAAGAGAAGATACTACATGAAATTGAGGAACGTTGGATTAAAAATATAGGTGCCGAACGACTGCAAATGCTCAAGGAAGATTTAACAAAATTAGTTATTGAAGCAAATGAAGGTAAATTACCAACGACAGTAAGACCTGTTTGGTAATCCATAGAGCGTATAGAAGGGACTTCCATTCCAAAATCACCCCCGCGACCCACAAATTTTGTAAAATCTTGACCTAATCTGTCACCCCAATATGCTAGAATAAGAGAATCAGATGGAATAAGAAGCAGAGGGGTTTATGGATGAGGAACAAGAGTGGGATTCTCGTGGTGGGTTGTCTTGGTTTTATTGGCATACTGGTGTTAATTGCCATCATCACAGCAGCAGTAGTATGGGGGCAACGGGGGACGGCGATTTCATTGGATGAGCAAATTAAGTCGCAGCACGTCGCGAATAAGTCCAACTACGATAACATGTGGAAACGTTTCAAAGAAATGGCGCAAGTTACCGACATGCAGGCTGATGATATCAAAAAAGTATATACCGACCTCATTGGAGGCCGTTATACGAATACACAAGCTCTTTTTCAAATGATACAAGAGCAGAACCCGCAAATGAGTAGTTCTTTGTATACGAAGCTGCAAAATGAAGTCTCTTCGGCGCGAACGGAGTTTGACCGCAATCAAAAGAAAATTGCCGATCTAGTCCGTGAGTATAACACCCATATTCGGAAGCATGTCCTGATGAACGCGATTTTCCATTTCGAAACGATGGACGCGGAGAAATTTATTATTACTTCGGACCGAACGAGCGATGCGTATCAAACAGGCAAAGATAACGAAGTGAAGCTGAGGTAGCAAATGGCGTATTGGACAGCGTTATTTCTCGTTCTGCTTGTTGGTTTTGCCACGGAACTTGTGACGGGCCGCAAATGGTGGCGGTTTGTCTTGACTTAGCTGCTGGCCGCCATCCTATTCGCAAGTGTAATAGCCAGTGATTTTTATCTGCGAACGTTCGATACGGAGGTATGGTCCGGGGCTGTTACTAACGTAGAGCACAAAGAAGAGTGGGATGAGTGGATCCCGGGCAGCGAAGATTGTTCCACAGACAGCAATGGTCGCAAGAGCTGCACCAAAAGGCCCGGGCACTATGAGCACCACGATGCGACAAACAAGATTGAAACGTCGGACAAAGGATGGTTTGAGGTGGACGAGTCCATAAACGGAAGGACATCGTTTACGGATCGGTCCCCTAATACGACTGCAGAGTTGGCCCGGTATTATCCGCTGGGGACGCCTTCAGCCTCCGTACATCGGTATGTGAATAAGGTGAGAAGTTCGTACAGCCTTTTTAGACATAGTGACATTGATCTGAAAGATTTTCCAGATCTGCCGTCCTATCCAAGCTACGTCTCGGAGGTGCTCCATGTCGATCGAATTGTAGGCGATGTGCCGAACAAGTCGAAAGCCTTGGACGCGTTGGCCGCCAGGAATACCGAACTGAACCAGACAGTGCCTGATCCAGATCATCCGGGAAAGACGATGTCGTGGAAGCAGGTTAATCTGATTTTTGTGAATATGGGGACGGATCTGCCGCAAGAATATGGCTACGCTCTTCAGGATAAATGGAAGAACGGCAACAAGAATGATTTCATTGTCAGCTTTAGCCCAGCATCGGACGGCTCTATGAACTGGGTACACGCTTTCTCTTGGAGTGAAGTGGATATACTCAAGCTTGAGGTTCAGGATTACCTGATGGAGCAGGGGGCTGGCCAGGATTTCGTGCCGATTGTGAATCATGTGGCGCAGATGGTCGCGGACCAATTCGTGAGAAAGCAGTTTGCGGATTTTAACTATTTGCAAATTGAAGTTAGTAATACATCGACCTATATGATTTGGGGACTTGAGATGTCTCTGCTTGGATTTTATATGTACAGACGTATCAGAACCTTCCTGCGTCGACGTAGACGGAATATAACTTTTGATTATTGATAAACTCAAAAAGCGTTCTCCCACCGGATGGTGAGAGAGCGCTTTTTGAGTTTAATTCCCTTCTTGCCGGTAAGCGGCAAGCTTAATTTTTGTCTATTGACGTGATCTAATGTATTGGTGTACTATATAACTAATACGGTAACACTAATTAAAAGGGGATAGCACAATGGTCAAATGGGCAGCTATAGTAAAAAAGGATTTACGATTATCGACGACCGTCTTATTCGCGGGGCTTGTTATAAACGTCATGAGCATCGTCATTGCTGGACTTGTCGGCCAATATCTGTTCATTCCGTTGTTAGCCGCTGCGGGGTTCCATGTCTTTTATCTTCCGATCGCGTTGTTCGCAAGCCTACGAACGGAAGGCTCTCAATTGCACGTCTGGCTTCACAATCCGAGATCCGCTGCAAGCTTGCTTCTAAGCAAGCTAACGAGTGGATTGGCCACGATGATCGTCTCCTTGGCCGTTCTGTACGCGATGGCTGGAATCTTGCTTCGGGCAAAGTTTCGTTTAATGGAAGCGTACTGGACGGATACTTGGAGTGCGGGATGGTTGATCTTCCTGCACGCAATCCTTATTTCTGTGGCGATCGGCGTCTGGGTCATCCTTCTGTGGTCCCTCTACCATGCGGTCAAACATCGAATCGGGCGTTGGTCCTGGGTAGTCCTTATCGGCGTCGTTCTCTTGTCGAGTTGGATCGACGATATCATCACTTCTTCGAGTCTTTATAAGCTCGTTACGCAATGGGGTGGCATGGAGATCAATTTTCCGACGTTCTCGGTGGATCCGTTCTCCCTCTACTTGGGCGAATATTTCTATAACTTAATTATTGTCATCGCTCTTTTCTATCTGAGTTCATGGATCGTTGACAGGAAAGTCGAGGTTTAATCATGGATGATTTTCATTCTTCCAAATCGATCTATCTCCAGGTTGCCGATCGAATCAAGAGACAAATCGTAAGTCAGGAACTACAAGCGGGCCAGAAGCTTCAATCCGTCCGGGAGATGGCGGTAACCTATAGTGTTAACCCTAATACCATCCAACGCACCTACAGCGAGCTGGAAAGGGAAGGGATTCTGGAGACGAGAAGAGGACAAGGCACGTTCGTAACGGAGCAGGAAGAGCTATTGACTCAGCTTCGCTTAAGCATGATCGAAGAGCAGATTGCCTCCTTTGTCCTGGTAATGCGGGAGATGGGCTATCGTTCAGAGGAGATCGTCGCCGGATTGCAGGATCACTTGAATAAGAAGGATAAGGGAGATGAGTAACGTGATCGCATTGTCTAACGTTTCGAAGACATATAACAAGAAATCCGTCATTCGAGACATTACTTTAACATTGCCTGTGGGGAAAATCATTGGAATCGTAGGAGAGAACGGCAGCGGCAAATCTACCTTATTAAAGCTTATTGCGGGACTTCTTCAGCCAACTGGGGGTTCTGTCACCATAAATGGGGAGAAGGCGCACCGAAGAATTAGCACGCTTGTCTCCTATTTATCCGACAAGGACTCGACTTATGCCTGGTTTACGGTAAGAGAAGCAATCGCCTATCAGTCTGCGCAATTCCCTGATTTTAATGCCGCCAAGGCGGAAGAGATCATGGCATTTATGCAGTTGGAGCCAACTGCGAGAATTAGTGATCTGTCGAAGGGCAAACGCAGCCGGGTCAAAATCATGCTCACATTAGCCAGAGAAGTGCCGTACATTCTGATGGATGAGCCGTTGTCTGGACTGGATCCGATGGTGCAGGAATCGATTGTCAGAGGAATGATTTCTTACCTTGACTTGGAATCCCAGACGCTAATCATGACCAGCCACGAGATCTCGGAGCTCGAGCCGATATGGGATAGCTTCATCGCGATCAAGGACGGAGCTCTGCTTCGCTATGCCGATGTCGAGGAATTGCATGACTCGGACGGAATGGGTATCAAGGCGTGGATGAAGAAAGCTTATTAAGAGGAGGGGCTAATTATGAAAGAAGTCTCGGTGGTTCATCTTTACCTGCTGCGTGCTCTTTACCTTCTTGTTGTCGTAGGACTCGGAATCGTGGTATGGCCTGGCGTCATCCGCCACGAACAGTGGGATTTGATGGAGGGCATCGTCCAATGCATGCTGGCCGCCTTCTCGGCTCTCTCCCTCTTAGGTCTCCGGTATCCTTTGCAAATGCTTCCGTTGCTCCTATGGGAAATGATTTGGAAGCTGATCTGGCTATCTGTCGTCGCTCTGCCGCTCTGGACTGCCGGGCAGTTAGACGACTCAACTTTGGGAATCGTATTTGAATGTTTGGTCGTGGCGATTTTCCCCTTCTGCATGCCTTGGCGTTATGTGTTCTATTCTTATATAAAGAAGCGTTCGGATCGTTGGGTCGGCAGGAAATCCGGAATTGCCGGGTGAATGGGGGGTTGCCCTAGGACACCGATAATCAAATGGAAGATGAAGCCCGGCCATAAGGCCGGGTTTTTCTATTCCTTTTAGAAATGGCAGTAGATAACTTGTTATTCTCTCGATAATTAACAAAACAAACATGTTTACCTGTAATAGGCTTTACAATTTAGTTATACAATGTGTGGATTGCTGTATGAAAGGAAAGGGAAGCGAGGCGAGGCGATGATTCCCAAATGGTTGCTGACGACGCTGAAAACCATCCTCGTAGCAGTAATCGTGTATTTTGCTCTACGAAGCTTGCCTCTTCGAGCGGTCGACCTGGTTGCTTTTCTGAAGCGTGCGGATTATCGGTTTTACCTATCGATGGTTCTATTTGCTGTCTTTTTAATGCTGCAGGCGAGCATCTGGGTACTCATCGTCAACACGGTACATGTAAAAGATGTGGAATCAGACAACCGCACGAAGCTCGGTTTACTGTCAGGGTTAAGGATCTTTATCGATTCCCAATTCGCGAAGTACATCCCAGGCGGCATCTGGAATTATGCAGGCCGCGTCGTGCTTGCTACGAGGGCAGGGGTCTCGTTGGCAGCGCAGTTCGCTGCGATTTTGTACGAGAACATACTGTTGGTGTCTGCGGCGCTTTCATACGCGCTCCTACTTGCGATGGACCTAGGTGTGACGCCATCTCCTATTCTTTTATCCATCATGCTGGCGGTTGCTGCTTGTGGTTATGTGTACTACGCTCGCATGACAAGCTGGATAAGCCGTGTAGTTGGTGGAGCTTCAAGATGGAAATGGATGAAGAAACTGCTAGATCGAATAACCAAATCGGATGAAGCAGTACCGAATAGGGACTCGGCCTATACGTTGACCCGCAATCAGTTTTTTGGGTATTTGGCTTGTTTTCTGGGCAGTCATTTTGTGATGGGCATCGCTTTTTGGATGCTGACAGCCAGTTTCGACGCTGGTCATATCAGCGTGCTCTATGCGGCGGGAACGTTTGCGACCGCGTGGCTGCTTGGTTTATTAAGTCCGCTTCCTGGCGGGCTCGGTCTACGAGAGGGCTTTCTTGTTTACTTTTTATCGATGAAGTTAGGTACAAGTGCGGCGCTGCAAATATCCATCATAGCTCGATTGTGGAACATGATGGCTGAAGTTACATTCTGGGCCCTTATTCAATCGGTTAGCAGACTCGCGAGGAGGGTGAGAGGTTATGAATCGTAGAAAGGTCGTACTCGTTGCTGGTGTGTTTCCGCCAGGCATCGGGGGCATGCAAAGTTACTACTACAACCTATCGAAGCATACCAAACATGATATTACTGTGCTAGCGCCTGAGTATCCAGGGAGTGATGCGTTCGACGGAGAACAGTCGTTTCGGACTGTGCGCGGATCCTTTATGCGTGGAGAACGTGCGAACTTCACGAGCTGGGGTCGATTGTTCCGTCATGTGAAGAAAATGATGACTGTTGAGGAGCCGGATGTCACGGTGTATGGCTACGTGCTTATCGGTTTCATCGGTTTGCTGTTTAAAGTGTTTGGACGACGGTGTTATGTGATCTCCACCCATGGGATGGATATGCTGATGTTCCGCCGTTTCTTTGGTTTGAATTACATGGTGAAGCAGATTTTAGTTCATGCCGATGGCGTGTTGACGAATAGTTTATTTACGAAAAAATTAGTGGAAGACTATGGTGTTGATCCTTCTCGTATCAGTCTCGTCCATCCTGGCGTGGAGGCTGTGTTCAATAAGGAGACAGCCAATTTGGAGCTCGTAAGACGGTTTGGACTGGAAGGCAAGTATGTCATTCTGTCTGTCGGTCGCTTGGTCACCCGCAAGGGGCAGGATCGGGTTATCGAGTCGATGCCGGAAATCATCCAGCATATTCCGAATGCGGTATATGTCATTGTTGGTGATGGTCCAGATCGTGCGCGTTTGGAGCAGCTTGCGATTACGCACGGTGTCGCCGATGCTGTAGTATTCGTAGGAAGTGTTAGTGGAAGCGAAGATTTGAATGACTATTACAACTTGGCGGATCAGTTTATCATGGTTTGTCGGGAGCTCGAGAAGGGCGACGCGGAAGGCTTCGGCATCGTCTATTTAGAAGCCGCTTCTACGGGAGTCCCTGTGATTGCTGGAAGATCCGGCGGCGCTTTGGAGGCTGTACTGGACGGGGTGACGGGAGTTCTCGTTGATCCGGATTCACATGCCGAAATTGTAGAAAGCGTTATCCTTCTGGCACGGGATGAGGAGATTAGGGAGAGACTTGTGCAGGCTGGTTATCAACGGGCGAAGTCCTTTTTCCAATATGAAGTGCTCACGGAGAAGTTCGATCATTATGTGGAGAGTCTCTGTGTGGACATTCCTACAGGGAAGAAGTTTGTTAGAAATCGTTCTGATGTGAATCATGATGTTCGATAAAAGGATGGCAAAACAGGCTACAGACGCTCGTCGTCCGTGGTCTGTTTTTCTGTTTTCATAAAATAATAATTTTATACCAAATTTATATAAATAATATTTTTTTACAAAAATCGTGATGAACGTTAATCCCGCTTTGACAATTCGTCCTTATAGTCAGAGAAGTAAGAACGAATATGGGTGCGACCTCATCAGGTCCATCTTATCAGGAGGAGCGTAAATATGAAAAATCGTTTTCAAGCTGTTCGCAAGCCTGCTAAAGTGGGCCTCATTTTGACATCAGGACTAATGCTCATGACCGCATGTGGACAAACCGCCGGAAGTGATAAAGGGGCATCCGCAAGCGACTCGGGCGCAAATGCAACCAAAACTGTGGCAACAACAGCCGCACCCCAGGAGACAGTCGATCAATTGTATGCAAAAGCGAAGGAAGAGGGCAAGTTGATTGTCTACTCGACCTCAGGGCGTGCGAATGACGCTGCAGAGACGTTCATGAAGCAATATCCTGGCATTAAAGTGGAAGTGAGTAAAGTGAAATCCGATCAGATGATGGATAAAGTGACCAAGGAGCAGGACGCGGGGCAATTCAATCCGGACGTCATCGTGACGAAGGAAGTCAGCGGAGCTGTATTTGAGGAAATGGTCAAGCAAGGACGTTATCTCAAATATTTGCCAGAGGACATTGCACCTAAGGTTGAAGAACCGTTCCGTACGCAGGACGAAGCGTATGCCAACTACGTGGAGTTCCGTACCATTTTCTACAACACAGCGCATTACAAGGAAGCTCCTGTGAAGAACTGGTGGGACCTTACGACACCGGAATTCAAGGGGAAAGTATATACGGCAGATCCGTTGAGCTCTCCAGCGTTCATGGATCTATTCACAACGATGGTCTTACATAGCGATGAGATGGCGGCTGCTTATAAAGATAAATTCGGCAAGGATATCGTGCTGCAAGGCACAGAGAATGCAGGCTATGAATTCATTAAGGAACTTTTTGCGAATGGACTTGTCGTGTTAAAAGGCAGTGATGATGTGCTTGATGCGATTGGTAAAGCCAATAGTGAAGCGATTGGTTTGGCGGTTTCCGGCGACGTATCGAAGAACGAAGAGAAGGGTTGGACGATCCAACCAATCTATGACATTAAACCGAAAACAGCTGTTCCCGATGCAGGGTACCTGTTCCTTGCGAAGAAAGCGCCACACGATGATGCAGCGAAGCTGTTCATTCGATGGATGATGGGTGAGACAGATGGTAAAGGTGAAGGCATGGCGCCATTTAACCAAATTGGCTCATGGGTGCCGCGCTCTGATGTCATCACGAAGAATCAAGTGACATTCAAGCAGTTGAATCTATGGACGTTCGACGGGGATGCGTTGTACAAAGCGGCACCGAAGGTACGTGATTTCTGGATTAAGCAAAAGTAATTTACATATGACCAAGGGTGGGGAACACATTGACAGAAAGAACGATGCCGCAAGCTCGTCTTGTCCGGTTGCGCAACCATACCCTGAGTAGGCTAAGGAATCCCATCTACTGGATTGGGGTTCCTGCACTTCTCTTATTAACATACGTCATTCTATGGCCTGTCGTGAAGCTGATTTCAACCACCTTCGTCTGGAAGGTGCAGGACGCAAGGTTAGCGCCGCAGGCTAATCCGGGACATTTCACACTCTTTCATTGGCACAGGGTCCTGGCTAGTGACATCAGTTTGCCTTTATTTTATAAGCCGATTCTGCATTCGCTCGTTGTTGGGGTTTCGGTCTCAGTCCTTTCGTTGCTGTTCGGCTGTGTGCTGGCTTGGTTCGTAACTAGAACGGATATGCCGCTCAAGCGGATGATTTCATTTCTAATTGTGATTCCCTATTTGCTTCCAAATTGGATATTGTCACGAGCTTGGCTGCTTTTTTTCAAAAATAGCAAAATTGGCGGCACGCCAGGCATCCTGCAGTCCATTCTGCATATCACCCCGCCTGACTGGCTGGCCTACGGTTTCGTACCGATCACGTTGACCATAACGGTGCACGACAGTGTCTTCGTCTTCCTGCTTGTTGGCGCAGCACTGAGTGCCATGAATAGCCAATTGGAAGAGGCGGCCAGTTTAACGGGAGCGAGTCGATTAACGGTCATGCGCCGTATCGTGTTTCCACTCGTCATGCCATCTGTCCTGTCCGCCTTTATTCTTATATTTACGAAAGCGATTAGCTCTTACGGGGTTCCAGCTATGCTGGGTACGCCAGTCAATTTCGATATGATATCTACGATGCTGTATGCCAGTATGCGATCCCGCCTAATGACGGAAGCAAATGTGCTCAGCCTAACCTTAATGGCGATTACGATGGTTACCATTTATATCAATCAGCGGGTGATTGGGAAGCACAGGAGCTACATCACCGTTACGGGGAAAGCAGGCGCACAGACGCTGACTGCACTAGGCCGATCCAAATGGCCGGTTGCGAGTATGATGACCGTATTGATGGTGATCTTAGCTGTTGTACCGCTTCTCATTTTGCTCCTTCAAACGTTCATGCTCAAAGAAGGCGTTTATACGCTAAGCAACTTGACGATGCACTACTGGTGGGGAGGTTCGGATCCTGCTATTAATACAGGGGAGAAAGGCGCCCTTCGAAATGATATTTTCCTGCTCGCTTTGAAGAATTCACTGACCATCGCAGGTATTTCTTCGGTGATTGCTGCCATCGTGGGTCTAGTAATCGGCTATGTAGTGGCACGCGGCAGACAGAATTGGCTCGGTCGTACAGTCGATCAGATTTCATTCCTGCCTTACTTAATTCCCGGTATCTCACTGGCCGCTATGTACATTACGATGTTTGCCAAACCAACGTTGTTCATCCCGGCGCTCTATGGCACGATTGCGATCCTTATCGTTATCACGGTCGTGAAGGAGCTTCCGTTCACCGTTAAAGCAGGCAGCGCTGCGCTGATGCAGATCAGCCCGGAACTAGAGGAAGCAGCCCAAATTAGCGGGGCATCCTGGCTTACTAGGTTTCGGCGCATCCTGCTGCCGCTCACGCATAAGAGCATAGCTTCCGTCTTCCTGCTTGTGTTCATTGGTGCTATGAAAGAAATGGAGCTCATTATCTTGCTGGTTACACCCCGCACAGAAACACTGACAACGCTAACTTTCTATTATGCAGAAAAAGGGTATGATCAGCTGACCAATGTCATTCTCATGGTTATTATTGGCATCGTGATTACCGTGTACCTGCTGGCTGTGCGGTTCGGCAAGGCTGATCTGACTCAAGGAATAGGAGGATCTTCATGAACGCCATCGAAATAACTAACATTAACGTTTCCATTCATGGCAAGCATGTGCTGAAGGGCATTGACCTGACGATTGCCAAAGGGGAGTTCATGACCTTCCTAGGTCCATCCGGCTGCGGTAAAACGACACTGCTCCGCACCATTGCCGGGTTGCAGTCAGCAGACGAGGGTACACTTCGTATCGGAAACAAAGAAGCGGTGAATAGTGCGACTGGGCACTACCTGGAGGCTTCCAAACGAGGCGTTAACCTCGTATTCCAGAGCTATGCATTGTGGCCGCATATGACCGTGTACGAGAACGTTGCCTTCGGCTTGCAAGTGCAGAAGCTGCCCAAGGATCAGACCCAAGCGCGGGTTCGGGTGGCGCTGGCTAACATGCGTATCTCTGAGCTTGAGACTCGGTATCCTGGCCAGTTGTCCGGTGGCCAGCAGCAGCGAGTCGCTATTGCTCGGGCTATCGTAACAGAGCCGGAGATTCTGCTGCTTGATGAGCCGCTGTCGAATCTTGATGCAAAGCTTCGCATCGAGATGAGGGCGGAGCTGAAGCGGCTCCACCATGAGCTGAAGACGACTATCATTTACGTCACGCATGATCAGCATGAGGCGATGACCTTATCGACCCAGGTGGCAGTGTTTTTCGGAGGGAAGGTTGTCCAAGTCGATAAACCGAGACAATTGTATCACCGACCACGCACACTGGAGGTTGCCGAATTTATTGGCAATGCAGGTCTTCATTTGAATTATATAGAAGGAACCATTGTTGGCAGTGAAGGAGGGCAAAGGCTTGAAACATCATTAGGCTTCCTAGAGGTGGATGGTGAGGTTGGGGAGACGGGGCGCGAAATCATACTTACTCTCAAGCCTGAAGATATTCGTTTATCCGAAATGATGGGGCCTGACAGCCTTGCCGTCCATATAGAAGCTGTATTTCCATCAGGATCGGAGACCTTGGTGCAGACGAGAGCAGGGGAACTAAGCTTAATGATTCGCGTTATGGGCGACATGGAGGTTGAGGTTGGCAGTCAACTCTACGCGAAACCCCGGATGGATCGCATCAATCTGTATGATAAGATGACCGGCAGACTGCTAGAAGTACCTATTCAATTTATACAACCACGGGAGGAACTACATCATGAAAATAGATTTTCACATTCACGTTAAACTATCCAAAAAGACAAATTTCAGCATGGAGCACTTTACCAGTATGATCGACGAGGCACGGGCTAATGGGTTAGATGCGTTCACGTTAACGGAACATTTTAACACACACCGATTTGAAGATGTGTATGGCACGCTCGACGCAACATTTCCTTGCAACAATCACTACTATGATATTCAGGGCTTCAAAGTGTTCACGGGCATGGAGGTTGATATTGCCGAAGGCGGGCACATTTTGGTCAGTGGACCTAGAGATCAGCTTTTGGAGGTTCGTGCCGCGCTTGAGGCGCATACGTCATCTGACAATTTCATCGGTTTGCAACAGCTCTTTGAGTTATGTGAGCCTAGAGGGATGATGGTCATTGGCGGCCATCCGTTCCGCGAATCGAATTCACTTTATAAAATCGATAAGAGCCTGCTTCGCAGATTCGATGCCTTTGATTTGAACGGTAAGGACTTGCATGAAATCGGTATTCAAGAGAATATTGCTAAAGTGCTGACACTTGGCGAAGAACTGGGTGTGCCTGTCGTTGCTGGCAGCGATGCGCATCAAATGTTCCAAGTAGGCTGTGTGCACAATGAATTTCCAGCCCATTATGAAACTATTGCGGAGCTTAAAATGGCTATCCGTGATCGGGCTTACAAACGGGTACTCTCTCCTTCCCTGCATTTGCAGGTACGCGCGGCGAATCTGGTGAAGAAGCTGCTCAAGAAGAAGACGGAAGTTGTGTCCTAACTACGATAAGAATGGATGAGCAGATATGGATTTGATGTTTGCCAACAAGAAATTGTCCCGCGCCCATCAGCGAATCGCGGATTATATCAGTAAAAACGTGGACGATATTCCCTATATGGTCGAAGAGGATTTGGCGAAGGCTTGTCAGGTGAGCATCTCCACCGTTTCCCGATTCTGGGCGGAGATTGGGTCCCAGAGCCTCAAGGACTTCAGACAGCGCGTCAAGGATGAGGTGATGATCTCGCCAGCGCGCAAGCTGCAATCCGCTTTTGACAAGTGGAGCCCTAGCTCAGGCGCGACAGCGAGTCTACTGGCGGGAGCTGATTATTTGCAGCAATCTGCAGCGCGGTTAGTGCAGGCAGAGTTTGATCGTGGTGTTAACATGCTCGCCTCTGGGAGAACGGTCTATCTGTACGGACCGGGATCAGCAGAAAGCCTGTCGGCCCTCATGGACTTCAGGCTGACGCGGTTCGGTGTGCAGGTACGCCGGTTGGACCGCGGTGGACACGAGCTGTTCGATAGTCTCGTTCACATCGCGGATCAAGATGTGATTGTTATTTTCGGCTTCGTCTCGGAATCGCCCGAGATGAAGGTGCTGTTTGACTTCGCGACGGCGCGCGGCTGTAAGACGCTGCTGATTACCGATCTTGTCGTCAGCGATATGATCGACAAGGCGGATATGTCGATATACACTGCGCGTGGCCAGCTGTGGGAGTTTCACTCCATGGTAGCGCCGATTGCCATGGTTGAGGCCCTTGTTGTCGCAGTTGGGAAACTGCGGGAGCAGGAAGCGCTGGCGAACGGTGAGGAGCTGCATCAGTTGCGCCGGCGTTACGAGAAGTGGCTGCCGAAGCGGGTATAGGGTTGTTTTAAAAAGGATAGCGTGAGTTCAGGCGAATGTCGCCGGGCTTACGCTTTTTTTTGTTTAGCTTAGGTTTACGTAATATCAGCATTTTTAATGGGTATAAATACCTATTAATATGCAAAAGAACCTTGCGGATTTTCTGGTTATTTAATACTATTTATATGTCGAATCATAGATTATAATGTATTAAATTAGTTCAACAAACCTATTCATTTAGAAAGAAGGGTAACGATGATACTGCGTTCAACTGGTTCACTATTTTTGAAGAAGATGCTATCTATTTTTCTTTTACTCTCCCTGCTGCTGTCCATAACAATTCCGCGTGCCTTCGCTGCGACGACGGTTAACGTTGTGGATATCGCAAATAATGCGATGGATTTTCACGGCGGTACAGTAACGTCGGGAACGGCAGGCAGCCTAAATGCTGTGTATAAATATCTAAACGTGATCACCAAAGATGGCGTGCAGGTAGATGCTACTGTGACCATTACCGATAATAATGGTGTTACACTTGAAAAATTAGATGATGATACGACTTTTAGTACGCGATTAAATCCCGTTGTTACAACAACAAATGGAACGGGATCGATGACACTAAAGGTAGATTTCATTAACCACAATACAGGATTGGCTGTATCACTTAAGAACTTTTTTGTAACGGTTATTGACATCGACGGCAGCAGTACGACCCAGAAGGAGTTTGTTGAATTATCCGGATTCGCCAGCTACACCGTTAATAATCCAACACAGCTAACCATTGGAGCTGGCTCGAATGGACGGACGAAGTTTTTAGGTAGAAGTTCTTCGCTTAGTGGAATTACTTTTGAAGATACAGCGTCATTCATTTCGAACTATACGGCACCCATCAGTTCTATAAGTTTAGCTGTAGGAAACGCAGGGACATTGTCTAGCAGACAGTTCTCGATCAACTTTGGTGCCTTGGGAGCGTCTGACCATTTCACAACTCCACAGACCATCGTAAATGCAAGTGCTCCAACACTTAGTGTCGCCATTGATGACGGTGGCGACGGTCAGCTAACAGCTGGAAACGACAACATTGGCAGTGTGAACGTATCTGGAACGACGAATGCAGGTACGGGCCAGTCGGTTATCCTTGAAGCAACTGACTCCAAAGGTTATAAACAGAGCTATGCAGCGGCCGTTGCCAACAATGGAACATATTCGTTGAATTTAGATCTGTCTACGTTCGCCTATGGTACGATAACAGTTACAGCGAATACCGTTAATGCGCAAGGCAACCCAGCGTCAACGGCAACGGATACGACGATTAAGGTTAATCAACCGCCAACGGTTACAGGTGATACGAAAACAACGAATGAGGATACGCCAGTGAGTGGTACAGTAACTGGCCAAGATGACAATGGAGACGCCCTAACCTACTCAGTCGTGTCTCAGCCCGCACACGGCTCGGTTACACTAAACAGTGGTGGGACATATACGTACACACCAAGTGCCAACTACAACGGAACAGACAGCTTCACCGTTAAAGTCAACGATGGAACAGTAGATTCTGCTTCAGCGACTGTAAACTTAACGATTAATGCTGTCAACGATGCACCAATAGCGAACGGGTCGAGTAAGACAACCCCAGAAAATACACCATTGAACGCTTCTGTGAGCGGGAGTGATGTGGAAGGAAGCCCGTTAACTTATATCATCGTGACGAATCCTGCTCATGGTAACGTGACTTTGAATACCGATGGTACATACACATATACACCAGTTCACAACTACAACGGAACAGACAGCTTTACGTTCAAGGCGAACGATGGCAGTGCAGATTCTGCTCCAGCTACGGTAAATATTACGATTACGTTGGTAAACGAAACGCCGATTGTCGCCGATAGTAGCAAAAGCACATTGGAGGATACTCCAGTAAGTGGTACTGTAACAGCAAGTGATGGAGATGGGGATAGCCTTTCTTATATCGTAGTTACACAACCTGCACACGGCACAGTAACATTAAATCAAGATGGCACGTATACCTACACACCGAGTGCTAACTATAATGGAGCAGATAGCTTTACATTCAAAGTAAATGACGGAACGGTTAATTCAGCAACCGCTACGGTTAGTCTGACGATTACAGCGGTCAATGATGTACCTACAGCGAACGGGTCTACAAAGACAACACCTGAAGATATAGCGGTGGACGGAACTGTTAGTGGAAGCGATGTTGAAGAGAATCCGCTCACGTATACGATAGTGACAAACCCTTCGCACGGCAGCGTAACGCTGAATAGTGACGGTACTTACACGTACACGCCAAACGCGAACTATAACGGAACGGATAGCTTTACCTTCAAGGCGAACGATGGCAGTGCGGATTCCGAAGCAGCAACTGTAACTATCACGGTAACGCCAGTGAACGATGTGCCGACAGTTGCTAACAGCAGCAAATCAACACAGGAAGACACACCTGTGAATGGTACGGTCACTGCTAGCGACAATGATGAAGATCATCTTACCTATACCATTGTTACACAACCTGCGCACGGCACGGTGACCTTGAATCAAGATGGCACTTACACCTACGCACCGAGTGCTAATTACAACGGAGCAGATAGTTTCACATACAAAGTCAACGACGGGACTGTAGACTCATCGATAGCTACAGTTAGCCTGACGATTACAGCAGTAAACGATGTGCCTTTAGCTAATGACAGTACAAAGACAACACCTGAAGATGCAGCGGTGGACGGAACTGTTAGTGGAAGCGATGTTGAAGAGAGTCCGCTCACGTATACGATAGTGACAAACCCTGCGCACGGCAGTGTAACGCTGAATAGTGACGGTACTTACACGTACACGCCAAACGCTAACTATAACGGAACGGATAGCTTTACCTTCAAGGCGAACGATGGCAGTGCAGATTCCGAAGCAGCAACCGTAACTATCACGGTTACGCCAGTGAACGATGTGCCGACAGTTGCTAACAGCAGCAAATCAACACAGGAAGACACACCTGTGAATGGTACGGTCACTGCTAGCGACAATGATGAAGATCATCTTACCTATACCATTGTTACACAACCTGCGCACGGCACGGTGACCTTGAATCAAGATGGCACTTACACTTACACACCGAGTGCTAATTACAACGGAGCAGATAGTTTCACATACAAGGTCAACGACGGGACTGTAGACTCATCGATAGCTACAGTTAGCCTGACGATTACAGCAGTAAACGATGTGCCTTTAGCTAATGACAGTACAAAGACAACACCTGAAGATACAGCGGTGGACGGGACTGTTAGTGGAAGCGATGTTGAAGAGAGTCCGCTCACGTATACGGTGGTGACAAACCCTGCGCACGGCAGCGTAACGCTGAATAGTGATGGTACTTACACGTACACGCCAAACGTGAACTATAATGGAACGGATAGCTTCACTTTCAAAGCGAATGATGGCAGTGCGGATTCCGAAGCAGCAACTGTAACCATCACGGTTACGCCTGTGAATGATGCGCCAACGGCTACAGATGATAACGTTTCACTTGAAGCCAACGAAATAGCCAATGGTAGCTTGATTGGCCACGATGTAGAAGGGGATACGCTTACTTTTGCACTTGTTAGCGGACCTAGTCATGGTTCAGTTACTGTAAATACCAATGGAACCTACGAATATAAACCAACGGCCGATTTCGGTGGACTAGACAGCTTCACTTTTAAAGTGAATGATGGCACGTTAGATTCGAATACTGCTACCATTCGCCTTACCGTGAATCTCTTAGAAGGTTGGGTAGGCAGCCGGAGTGCAAGCATTACGACGCCAGAATGGGTTGTAGCACCTGACAAACCGTTAAAGCTTTCAGCTTATACTTCTATTCAAGCAGAGGCTGTCAAAGCTGTTTTCGATTTCGACGGATCCGATGAAGGATCAGCTAACGATGAGGTTGATCTCACTTTGGTTAATGCAGAGAGCTACTCGGTAGATGGATTTAAAAAATGGGAGAATGTCACATACCGGCTTCCCAAGGACATTGCCGAAGGTCATCATGAGGTGAACTTTGTAGCCTCGAATGTGGGCGGGAATTTGCCGTCAGAGGCTTTGGACAAAAAAATGAATAATAAATTCATAGTTGTTAAATATGTGGGCATAGCAGGTACAATTCTTGACCGTGATTCGAGTCAGCCTATCCAAGGCGCTAAGGTCACATTATACGACCCCACCGGCACGCAAATTGTTAGTGGACCTGTTGATACCGATGCTAGCGGAAGATATAGCTTTCCTCATGTTCGTACAGAGCAATACTTGATTGATGTGAAAAAAGACTCGTACGCAGGTCGTACGCGCGCTGTGGACGCACTTCCGAGTGAAGCTGAGAATACGGTGATAGAGCAAGATTTTAAACTAGTCAAATATATACTGAAGTTAAATGCGAATCCCAGCTCCATTGTAGGGGATGGCAATACGACTTCCACCTTGTCAGCTGTCTTAACAGACATGGAAGGTAAGCCTCTTGCAGGAGTTCCAATTACTTTCTCCGCATTAGTGGGAGCATTTGTAGGGTCTCCCGTTGCAGAGACAGATACTTATGGTAAAGCAAGTGTGCTCTATCGCTCAGCCAAAATTGAAGGGATCCTGTCACAGCAAATTCCTGTAACCGCTACTGCAGTGGACGCAGGTAGAGATATTTATGCACAAGAGCAAATTATCGTTACGTTTGAGCCAGCATCTGTATCCGGTGTAGTTGCGACGACGACGGACGGAGTACGCGCAGTATTGTCAGGAGTTCGCGTGAAAGTAACGAAGGATTTTGATAATGACGGTATAATTGATTTTGCCGCGGAGGCCATAACCGATGCAAATGGGAAATACAGCCTTGCTGTCCCTCGCGGGGATGTACAATATGATGTTGAAGTGATTAAAACCGTTCAAGTTGGCGATGTGAAGAAAGATGTTGTCTTTAAGCAGACAGCTGAAGTGGGAACTGTAACCGGGACTGGTGGAGAAGTATTTGATTCTACGAAGACGGCGACAGGCATTCTCGTTACACAACTACCAGGTGGTCAGAAGAAGTTGATGGACGAGAATGATGCGAACGATCAGCAATTCGCGGCACAGGTCCGCATTAAGCTGAAGGATCCAACCACGGGGAACTTCGTGACAATCGGTGGTCAGAGTTCATTCACACTTAGTGCGGACGGTGTATTCAATATTCCAGGTCTAACCTTGAATCAAGAATACGAGTTGGCCATCGTTTACAGTATTCCTGATGAGGAAAATCACGGTGCCAGCAAGGAAATCATCGTAAATTCGCTGGATAACGAAGGTACGCTTCCAAGAATTAAGGTTTCTTCAAATGGTGAAATGAACATTTTGGACGAACTGATAGATCCATATGGCGATATTACAAATATCAATACGCACACGGCTATTGATGGGGCGATTGTAAAGCTCTACTACGCAAATACGCCGAGAAACATTACGAATGGTGTTACTCCGGGGACTGAAGTTGTCTTACCATTAATTCCTGGTTTTGCGCCAAATAACAATGCCAATCCGCAAACGAGCCGTGATGGCGGCAAATACGCGTACATGGTCTATCCTACGACGGACTATTATCTTGTAGCCAACGCAGCTGGTTATGAGACGTATACGAGCCCGACCATTCCGGTGGAGTTTACGATTGTGCGTCATGATATTAACATGCGTCCGGTAGCTGGTAGTGTAATCATTCCTATAACAGTAGACAAGAAACCGGACCTGAGTGTGAATGCAAAGGTTGATCGTAGCAGACAAGAAGAGAATAGTGCGGGAACGATCCAAGTATCTTATTCGAACAAAGGAGCTGCAACTACTACGGGGGCCACAGTAACTTTAACCCTACCTGAAGGCACGGTAGTAACAGACGCTGATGGTGGTAAAGTTGAAGGCACAACCGTCACGTGGCAGGTAGGAGACTTAAAAGCGGGCGACGGTGGCGAACACAACGTGAAAGTGCGCTATCCTTCGATTGACAAGCCTGAAGTGTTAACTACTATTTCGGTTGTTGGTAAAGCGGGAGCAGGGGTAGTGCTTGATCCTGCAGTGGCTCAATCATCGCTGAAAGTATTGTTGTTCTCCAATCGATTTGATCAGTTAACACACACGCGTTACATTTTAGGGTATCCCGATAAGCTTTTCCATCCGAACAATAATCTCACACGTGCGGAGCTAGCGGCGATTGTTGCTCGTCTCCTCAATGGGGGAAATACAGCATTGAAAGCAGAATTCAAGGATGTACCAACGAGCCATTGGGCAAGCGGTTATATCCGAATTGCAACAGACAGTGGCATATTCAATGGCTTTAACGACAGCACATTCCGCCCAGACATCCCAGTAACGCGGGAAGAATTAGCAGTGGTTATGACACGATTCCTGAAGTTGGACGTTGCTCAGCCAATCAAACCTTACTTTAAGGATTCACAAGATCGCTGGTCAACTTCTGCGATAGAGGCATTGTACCGAAACGGGTTAATCGCAGGGTACAAGGATGGTACGTTTAAGCCAGGCAATGCCATTATCCGTTTGGAAGCTGTTACGATGATCAATAGCTTATTATTCAGAGGACCGCTTACGAACGTGAATGCTTCATTCCCTGATGTGGATAAGAATAACTGGGCTTTTGGACAGGTTGAAGAGGCAACCAGAAGTCATAAGGCAACTCGCACGGCAGACGGAGCTGAGAACTACACGCAAGCTTTGGATGATCAAGTGAAATAATAGTTGATAATAATAAAAAGAAGACAGGTTACAGATGAAATTCGTCCGTGACCTGTCTTTTTATTTATCCATGTTCTAGATGGCGATGAGGAGAAACCTCACCTGTAGATGGTGACTCAAAGTCGGATAACGCTCATCAAGGTTTTTTGGGAGACGGAGCAAGCAACGAGAGTTGCTTCGCGAGAAAAAGCGGTGTATACGGCATATCCTGACTAAGCCAGAAGACAATTGTACCAATGAAGGCGGAAGAGCTGTACCAAGTGACAATGTCTTGGGGAATATGCACAGATGTATCACCGGAAGGGGAGGAAGCCCCGCGATGCTCAATTCTGTCGTTGATCAAATCAACCATCAGAACCATGAGCCGTTCCGTAAAGACTGCAATACGCTTAGACGCAAGCACCACTTTATAGAATTTCGCATGCTCGGCAAAATGCTCAAGCAGTTTGACTAGAATGTTCCAATCAAAATCAGGATTGGCATCTTTTTTCAAATCATTTAAGATCGTATGGATGTCATGATCCATGTCGTCCGCCATGCGTTCCAACATATCGGGAATATCGCGATAATGGAGATAGAACGTAACACGATTAATCGTGGCGCGTTCAGCAAGTCGATTGACAGTTATTTTCTCTAGCTCAATCTCTTGCAACAATTCAATGAAAGCATCTCGAATCAATTGGCGTGTGCGAAGGACACGCGGATCCGTACGCGAAGATGATGTAGACATGGTTGCTTATTTCCTTTCTTTATATACGACACTTAGGCAATATTGTGTAGTTTATTCCATATGAAATTAACAAATGAGGACAATATGTAAACTAATATACAAATTGCGAAAAGCTGTTGCTTGTGTAATCGATCTGAGATGATTATAGTATTTTACATGAAGTTAAGTATACAACAAAGTGTTGCTTAGATTGATGAATATTTTGAAAGGAATGTGGACAATGAGTACAAGTGCAGTTTTTGACAGCAGTTCCATTAAAAAAGGTCCTTTGCTGTTTGTAATGATTTTGGGGGCGTTCATCGCCGTATTGAATCAGACGATTATGGGTGTCGCGTTGCCTGAGTTGATGGTAGACTTTAAGATTGCAGCATCTACCGCGCAATGGCTGACGACTGGCTATATGTTAGTGAATGGGGTTTTGATTCCAATCACTGCTTATCTCATGCAGCGGTTTACGACGCGTGAGCTCTTTCTAACTTCCATGATTGTGTTCCTTGCAGGAACCATTGTATCGGCTATGGCAAACGGCTTTGACATTTTGCTAGTTGGTCGATTAATTCAGGCGGCTGGTGCAGGTATTATTATGCCATTGCTCATGAATGTTGTACTCACCGTATTTCCTCCGGATAAGCGTGGAGCTGCGATGGGATTAGTAGGTTTTGCAATCATTTTCGCTCCGGCAATCGGACCGACGCTTGCTGGTTATGTCTTGCAGCATTATACGTGGCAAACGATGTTTTATGGCATGATTCCATTTGCTGTTATTGTTATTGCAGTATCGTATTTCTACTTGAAAAATGTAGCGGAACGCACGTATCCCAAAATTGATGTTTGGGGCGCTGTAGTCTCAACGATCGGCTTTGGTGCTCTTCTGTATGGTTTCAGCAGCGCTGGAAGCAAAGGTTGGTCAAGTGCAGAAGTGATTGTTTCTCTCATTTTGGGTGTTGTTTCGTTAGGTTTGTTCACTTGGCGCCAACTGGTTGCGAAGAGCCCACTTCTGGATCTTCGAGCATTCAAATTCAGCATGTTCTCCCTTACAACCATTATTAATATTGCGGTAACGATGGTGATGTATGCAGACATGATGCTGCTTCCTCTCTATTTGCAAAATGCGCGTGGATACACAGCCATGGAGTCCGGCTTGCTGATGCTCCCTGGTGCGCTCCTAATGGGCTTCATGATGCCGGTCACAGGCAGACTGTTCGACAAATTTGGAGCCAAGTGGTTATCCATTATTGGGATGGCCATTACGATCGTAACAACAATTGGTTTCGTGAATTTGACGGATTCCACAAGTTACACATACTTAGTTCTGATGTCCACGGGACGACGTTTCGGTATGGCGATGTTCTTGATGCCGATCACGACAGCGGGTCTGAACCAATTGCCTGCTAGACTCAATGCACATGGTACAGCCATTTCCAACACGATTAAACAGGTAGCAGGAGCGATTGGTACGTCATTGCTGGTAACCGTTATGACGACAAGTACCAAATCACACATTACTGACATGATCGCGACAGGCGCTAAGCTGACGAAAGAACAAATGCAGACGGAGTCCATGATCCAAGGTATTAATGATGCCTATCTAGTTATCATCGGTATTGGGATTGTAGGTCTGTTGCTTTCCTTCTTCATTAAACGTACGGGGCAAGCTGTGGAAGCACCGGCACCTGCGAATACAAATACGAAGGCAGTTATGGAATCATAAGCATCCATATTACAGCATGAGAAAAGGCCGGGAAACCACTTGGAAAGGTGGCTCCTGGCCTTTTTGAGTTTGGAGGCAGGTGAAGATGAAGTTCCTAACTTAGAATAACCCAAACCTTTTTTTGCAAGTATTCTTGCGCCAGTTCCAATGAGGGGGAGTAGTTGCCTTGTTCAAGGGCGATGATGGTCTGTCTGATCCCTTCTAGGGAGATTGTTAGAGCAATAAAGTGATATAATCACGCTAGACTGATGCACGTAGAAGGGTGATAGCGATGAGTGTAATTCGTTTGGAGAACGTTACGAAGAAATATGAAGAGTCTTTAATCTTTCGCGATATTTATTTTAAGGTAACTCAAGGTGAACGAATTGGACTAATTGGGCGAAATGGTGCAGGGAAGTCGACGGTTTTTAGGCTTATTATGGGGAAAGAGGAGCCGACATCAGGCAAAGTAGACATAGACCCACAGATCCGCATCGGGTACTTCTCGCAATTCTCGGAAATGACCGGAAGCTTGTCTGTGCAACAAGAGCTAGAAATGTGTTTCGAGCAGGTTGCATTGATCGAGCGGGAGTTGAAGGAAGTTGGCGATAAGCTTGGTGTGGTCACCGACGATGGTGAAATGGACAGGTTGTTGACGCGACAGGCGGAGTTATTCGAGCAAATGGACCACCTGGATGGCTGGAACGTGTCCGTTGAGATCAATACCGTACTAACGAAGCTGGGTTTCAATGAAAGGTCGCGCCATCAGCCGATTGATGAGTTGTCTGGTGGTTGGAGAAATCGCGCCGCGCTCGCCAAAATGCTTATTGAACGGCCGGATGTTGTCCTGCTCGACGAACCGACCAATTACTTGGATATCGAGGGGATTACTTGGTTGGAGCAGTGGTTGTACCGCTTCAAAGGTGCGATGATTCTCGTCTCCCATGACCGGCAGTTTATCGATAAGGTGGTTACGCGTACGATCGAGATCGAGAACTATCATTTTCAGGAATACGAAGGCAATTATACCGACTATATTCGTAAAAAGAAGATGCGCAAGAAGGAATTGGATCGCCAATTCGAGTGGGAGGAAGAGCTGCTCCTCATGGAGAATGAGGCCATCGATAGCCGCGCCAGCAAAAAGTCGTCCAAAGACCGCCTATCTCGCCAACTGGCAGATAACAAAAAGCGCATAGAACCGCATCCCGTCAACGTTCTTATCACGGATATATATGAGAAACTACGCTTTCCAGACAAGCTATGCGAGGTTAAAGCAATCGGCCAGACCTATGAGGAGCGGACTATTTTCCAGAACGTGAGCTTCGATATTCAAAAGGAAGACCGCCTCGTCATCGTAGGCCCGAATGGAAGCGGGAAGTCCACGCTCATTAAGGTGCTAACGGGGCAGGAGAAGCCGGAGTCCGGCGAAGTAATCTGGGAGAAAGGCGTCAGCTACGCCTACTTCAATCGGATGTGGGAGGAGCTTAATCCGAAAGATACCGTGAGTCACGCGGTGAATACGTACGGTCTCGGCCTCGATGCGCCGCGGAAGAAAGTGAATAAATTCCTCGCCATGCTGCAATTCTCCGAGATGGATCTTAGCAAGTTCATTGGCAACCTATCCGGCGGGCAAAAAGCCCGTGTCGCGCTAGCGAAATGCCTGCTCTCCGGTGCGGCTGTCATCATTTTAGATGAGCCGACGAACCATCTCGATTTAACGAGCATACAGGTCATGGAGCAGGCGCTGATTCATTTCCCTGGTGCGGTTATTACCGTCAGCCATGATCGGTTTTTCATAGATAAAATCGGCACGAAAATGCTGACGTTTGACCCCGAGGCCGGGGTTAGTGAGCAGAATTTGTAGGGAGTAACAAACAAAGCCGGCACCCCCTCTTTCGAGTGGTTGCCGGCTTTTCACTTATTACACCTTAACGGGCATCAATTGTTCATCGGAGTGATCATTCTTTTTGCGAGTAAGGAAGTATACACAAGTTAGAATCAAGGCAGTAAAGAGATAGATGCTCAAGTAGCCTGCTTGATGCCACATGTTTGCATATTGCCCACTGGATATCACATAGCGGAACCCTCGAATCGCGTACGTCATAGGCAGCCAAGGATTAAGTGCTTTGGCCCAATCAGGCAGCAGTTCTAACGGGAACGTTCCTGCGCTCGACGCTAATTGGAGAATCATGATGAGTAATACGACGAATCTGCCGGGTTGGTCTAACCAAGTGACGAGCATTTGAATGATCAGCATAAAGGTTAAACCAACAATGAAGGTAAAGATGAAGAACAAAGGGATGTTCTGTACTTTTAAGTCTAAAATGAAGACAAGCACGGTGCTTGCGATGAGTGATTGAAATAGACTCATCAGGCTAAAAGTTGAAAGCTTGCTAACCAGCAATCGGAGCCCAGAAGCACCTGGAATCGATGATGTTCTTGCAGCGAAGATGGTCGTGAACACGAGTGCTCCGGCAAACAAGGCCATCGAGATAAAGTAAGGAGCGATACCGTTCGCATACAGCTTAACCTTACGGTCGTCATTGGCTGTAATCTTCACAGGTTCTGCCAGCATTTTGATAGTCGCATCGTCGGCTTTAACGGCGGCCGTTTCTTTAGCTGCATCATTCAGCTTCGTGGCTAGCTGGCCACTGCCATCAACGAGCTTCGGAGCACCAGCGTTAAGCTCGGTGGCACCTGCGCTTAACTGTGCGGCACCGCTGGCCACCTTGTTAATCCCTGCGGCCATTTGCCCTACACCATTAGCCAGATCGCTAGCTCCTGTGCTAACTTGAGCCGCGCCGCTCTGCAGCTTAGTGCCGCCAGCAGACAATGCAGGCAGCTTCGAATTGAATGTGTGCAAGCCATCTGCAAGTTGTTGCTGCCCTGCTTGCAACTGTGTGGCGCCGGTCACTAACTGCTTCTGACCAGCTTGCAGTTGCGTAGCGCCAGTTTCTAGCTTCTGTGTACCTGTAGCTAGTGTCTGACTGCCAGAGAGAAGCTGCTTCTGAGCTTCATTCAACTTCTTGTTTCCTTCTGCAACCTGTTTGCTTGCTGCGAGCAGTTTCGTTACCGTAGCGTCTGATGCAAGTTCCTTATGCGCGGCGACGAAAGCTTCAAGACCCGAAGCTACCTGCTCGGAGCCACTAGCCAAGTCGCTGCTAGCTTTGGATGAAGAAGTTAAACCCTCGACGAGCTGCTTGCTTCCTGCTGATGAGGAGGTAAGCCCGGAAGCCAGCTGATCGGCTCCTGTTTGCGAGGCTTGCAGCCCTTTCACCAAATCGGACGAGCCTGATAATGTTTTCTGTGCTCCTTGTTCCAGCTGTGTGCCAGCGGCCTGTAATTGGCTGGCACCGCTCGCTAGAGACGCTGCTCCTTTGCTGACTTCAAGTGATCCTGCGCTGAGCTGGTTAGCGCCCTTTTGCAATAACCCGACATTATCGTCCAATTGCTTGGAACCGCTAGCTAGTATGACTAGGTTGGACTGGACTTTGCCAATGCCGTCGCTTAACGCTTGTGCACCGGTTTGAATATCGGAAGCCCCTTTACTAGCATCACCTAACCCTTTTGAAATGGTCTCAAATTGGGAGAGAATGCTTGTGGAATAAGCTTCCGTCAGAGTTTTGGATAGTTGGTTCTTCAATTCCTTCGTGGCCGTTTCCCCGAGTTGGCCAGCAACAAAGTTATAGAAGCTGTTTGATTCATAAATAATTTCTGCCTGCTTCGGGGTGGTGCTCGTAATGGAAGCCGCGTCAGCCGAGAAGGTAGCTGGAACCGTGATCGTGGCATAATATTGGTTGTTTGTCATGCCCAATGCCGCATCTTTCGCGCTCACGAAGCCCCACGAAAAGCTGTTGTTTTTATGCAACTCTTCCACGAAGTCGTTGCCGATATTGCGCGGCTTTCCTTCTAATTCAGCACCTTGATCCAGATTGACGACGGCAATCGGAAGCTTTTCGAGCTGGCCATAAGGGTCCCAAGTCCCTTTAATTAAGAATCCGCTATATAGAAGAGGGACAAGCCCAATGGCTAAAAACGTGATTATCATCATGGGGTTCTTGAGAAAACGCCGAAATTCGCCAGCGAATACTTGAAAAATTTTCAATGATGGCACTCCTTTACACGGTAATTTAGTTATTATTTTCCCTCATTCTAAGGAAATAATCCCTTGCATCAATTACTGTATAATACCACCATAAAATGATAAAATATATTTAAGATAAATTTATTATATTAAACTTAAAGTTAAGGATGATCTGGCGATGAACGTCATACAACTTCAATATTTCATTGATTCCGCGGAATCAGGATCGTTTACGGAAACAGCTAGGAAGCATGGGATTACCGTCCCTGCGATTAGTCAATCTATCAGTCAACTGGAAAATGAATTAGAGGCTACTCTTTTTACCCGTTCCAAAAAAGGAATTGTCCCTACACAGGATGGTTTTAAGGCCATGAAATATGCACGAACCATTCTTTCAAATGTTCGAAATATGAGGGAGGAACTCTCCAACTCCAAACAAATCGATACAGGGAATATTGTGATTGCCACCATACCTGGCATGATTTCATTGGTTACGAGTACGACAATTGCCTTCATGAGCATCTATCCACATGTCAACGTCCAGCTTTTCGAAGGCGATAATACGGCGGTTATGAATCAGGTGATGAAAGGGGAGGCGAATATGGGATTCGTTTCCTTTGCGAGGGATCATCTGGATGAAGCCTATACGTGGGAGCCTGTTATTCGCGGGGAAGCCGTTATTGTTGTTAATAAGCACTCACCCTTGCGATTCCTAGATGAAATAACAGGACCGGAGTTAACTAATGAGGTGTTTGTTATTTATAAAGATGCCTATATTGAACGTATCGCGGGTGAACTCATCGCTGGAGACACGGGCAACCGCATTGCGCTAACAACCAATAATCTCGAAGCGATCATGCAAATGGTAACCCGCGGAAACGCCATCACGATTGGGACGGATTATATTGTGAATGCGCTGCCTGAACCGCTGAGAAGCGAGCTTGTTTCGGTGCCGATCGGTAAGTACCGTCATTCCCCGAATTACTTGTGGCGTGTAACGAAAAAGGATGTGGAAGTATCAGCGATTATTAAAGAATTTACACAGCGCCTATTTGCGGATTTGGAGTGATGTCTTGTATTCTCTTTGAAGAAAAATAAGAACATTTGATCGCTTTTATCATCCGGCATGTTATAATAGAAATAAAGCTTGGAAAGGCGGAGTTCCAGATGAAGATCCAATTAGAAGGCATTACGATGTTATCCAAAGACGTTGCCCGATTAGCCAGTTTCTATCGAGATGTGCTCGGATTTCGAATCGTAGTTGAAGAAGCGGATTATGTTGAGTTTGAAAATAGCGGTGTCCGCCTGGCCATTTGCTCGACGCCTCTCATGGCGGATAACACGGATGGTCATCCCTCGTTTATAGAAGAACGTAAAGGGCAAGCCTTTGAGTTCAATTTTCAATGTGAATCACCGGAAGAAGTCAAAGCACTGTATCAGACGTACATAGCCAAAGGGGCTACGGCGGTTACGGAGCCAAGGCCCAAGTCTTGGGGGCACACGACGTGCTTCTTTGCGGACCCTGATGGGAATATCCATTCCCTTTTTGCTGTGAACTAAGAGCTCGCGGAATAATAAAAAGTAAAAGCGGAAAAACCCCTTTTATATACAAAGGGGTTATTTCTCATAGGAACCTATCTTAAACGTTCAATGGCCGTGAAATCCTTCGCATACCACTCCGAATAATCATCTCCACGATGAGTAAATTCGGGATCCAGCAGAGCCAAGCGATAACGCCAAAGGTATCGTTCGTATCTGTAAGCCCCCAGAACACACCCGCCAGCGGCGTGTAGATGCGAAGGGAGATCGCCGCGCAGGAGAGCGCGTAATTACGCAGCATCCATTGACCATGCACGCGTGGATTGTGATCGATGATAATGCTTTTTAAACTGCGGCCAAGCGTATACAGCCACATGACGGATAAAGCTCCGAATCCAATCTGAGCACTCAGACCTCCACTGGCATAGCATGCCAAATACAAGCCTGTAAAACCAGCAGCCGTAATCATCATCGCATACACGTAGCCAATAGCGCGGTGGATGTTGGGTGAGCGGAGGCGAATCTTCTGAATAAATTGAAGCCAGCCAATCCCAAGTGCTAATCCAGCGGATATCGCATGAATCCACAGCACGGTGTACCACAGATCGGGCATGGAGCCTTTGGCCGTCACAAATTCTTGATCCTTCACACCATCGGGATTACCATAGAAAAATAGCGCGTAAGCTCCTATAACAACTGCCAGAAAAGCCATGATACCAAACAGCCAACTCCGTCGTCTTCTGCGGTTTCTCTTCACTTCGCATCCCTCACTATACTCGATTCTTCTTGATTCGATCATAGCATCTAGGGAGTTATTTTCAGAAGCGACTAGAGTCGGAAAGGGCGCCCCTCCTTAAGGCGGGGAACAAAGCTATACGCGTGATGTCAGAGTCAACTTACTTAAGCCAGCTCCAACTCCAAAACAACAGGGCAATGATCGCTCCCCAGGATATCGCAAGCAATGGATGCTTCAATAATCTTAGGGGCTAAGCGCTCCGATGCGAGGAAATAGTCGATACGCCATCCCACATTCCGCGCACGCACGCTGGGCATATTGGACCACCACGAGTACATATCGGTCCGCTCAGGATAAAGGTGACGGAACGTATCGATGAATCCAGCTGCTAGGAGATCCGTCATTTTGCCACGCTCCTCAAGGGTGAAGCCGGAGTTGTTGTGGTTGCCTTTGGCATTTTTTAAGTCAATCTCGTTATGGGCGACATTTAAATCACCGCAGACGAGAACAGGCTTAACTGCATCTAATCCCGCCAAATAGTCGCGAAACCGATCCTCCCACTCTAACCGATAGGGCAGTCTGGATAAATCACGTTTGGCATTCGGTGTGTACACCGTCACCAGGTAGAAATTCTCGAATTCCAAGGTTAAAATACGGCCCTCTGGCTCAGAATCTTCCTCGATCCCGTAACGGACAGATAGTGGCTCCACTTTTGAAAAAACAGCCGTACCCGAATATCCTTTTTTCTCCGCATAATTCCAATATTGCTTATATCCCTCGCCGAGGTCGAGGTCGATTTGACCCGCTTGCAGCTTTGTTTCCTGCAGACAGAAGAGGTCAGCGTCCACCTCTTTGAAATAATCGGTAAACCCTTTATTCACGCAGGCTCGCAAGCCGTTCACATTCCAAGATACGAGTTTCATTGTCGCGGTTCCCCTTACTCTCTGATCATGATTTTAACTTTCTCCAAATCAGTGTATCATATGTTCGGCTCTAGGGTCGTCCTAACCTAAGGAATCTTGCTGTTATTCTCGAAATACTTACACACGTCTGGTACACGCTCATCATGCAAACTTGTCGCAGCGTCCCGCCGCCCCATTACCTCATAGCTCCAACTTTACCCAACCACACTGTTTCCCGCCGCTGCCCGTTGGATAAATCCAGTAGAATTCTGTTTTTTCCTCCCCGAAATCAGCTTTGATTGGACATATCCAATCAAATTCATAAAACATGCCCAAATTCGCTTAATTTCAGGGGTCTCCACTGGATAAATCCAATCAAACAGCATTTTTAGAGCTCTAGACTTGGATTACATTGGATTTTTCCAATGGAAGATCGCGCACAATCCCGAGAAGGGAGGGGATGAGGCTCTCGGGGGATAACCTGTACAATAGCCACCATCGCGGTTTGTCCAGAAAAAGTCTGTTGTAAACAAGGAGCTATCCGCTGGAATTCCCCCTCACATGTGCATCATAAATGTTCAAACGAAACACCCTTCAACTCATAATAACGAACGTCCTCCCCGCGAACGACTGGCGTCAAGAAGCCCTTATCAACCAACGCCTGAAGCCGCTTGCGGGCAGTCCGAAAATCAACACCAAACTGATCGATAACATCCTTTGATCTCACACGGCTGCCTAGTTGCCAAGTTAGACGCAGCACTTCTTTTTCCATCATTGCAGTAAAACTCGTCGCCTCCTGCCGAATCATCCGTGGGCCGATTACCATGTGCAGCAGCATCCTGCATACGTCAGGTCGATGCTGGATATCATCGAAGGAGAAATGAACCATTTTCCACCCCATACCGGTTAGAAAGGTCTCTCGATTTAACGCATAGCTGAACTTCTCTCGATCCATATCTTTGACATGACTCTGAAATCCATCGCATTCGATCCCGAATCGCCCAAAAGGTGTCAGATAAGCGAAATCGATAAACTGGGATTTACGATTCCAATCATAAATCTCATACTCCGGATGGAGATGGTCAAAATGCTGGAACAATGGGTACCAGACTTGCTGCAGAAAAAGCTTTTCCGCATAGTTGTGCCCTCGTGCGAGTCGCCCTTTCCACTCACCACTTCGCAGAGCCATATGTTTCTCAATAAAAATGCTATGTGCCAATTCAAAATCCAAATCTCACAACCTCGCTTCTCCCCGGATAAAATAAAAAACGCCCTCTCGCCAAATTGGCAAAAGGACGTTCCTCGTCTCTAATCGAGTATATCAAATCCTCCATTATAAGAAAATACCGCACCTTCTCATCAAGATTATTGATTATATTTCCCTCTCACGAGATGGTATAATCCACTTATCCGAGTAAGTTCATAGGTTTAATTTCATGTGTGAAAGCGAGGGTTCCCCATGACCAAAATATATAATAATTTAACCGAGCTCATCGGCAATACGCCGCTGTTAGAGCTGTGGAATTTCAATAAAAGGCAAGAAATAGAGGCACGGATTGTCGCGAAATTAGAGTATTTCAACCCAGCAGGCAGCGTGAAGGATCGCATTGGCTACGCCATGCTGAAGGAAGCGGAGCGCACGGGCAAAATCAATGCAGATACCGTCATCATCGAGCCGACAAGCGGTAATACGGGGATCGGACTTGCTTTTGCAGCGGCTGCATTAGGCTACCGGTTGATTATCATTTTGCCGGATTCATTCAGCGCAGAGCGGAGGAAAATCGTAAAGGCACTAGGCGCAGAGCTGGTGCTCACACCGGCGGCTGAAGGGATGCAAGGGGCGATTCGAAAAGCGGAGGAACTAGCAGCTGCTTTCCCTAACTCGTACATCCCGCAGCAGTTCAGTAACCCAGCCAATCCCGACGTTCATCGGACGACAACGGCGGAGGAAATCTGGCGTGATACGGATGGGCGTGTTGATATATTTGTAGCTGGCGTGGGTTCCGGCGGAACCATTACGGGTGTCGGTGAAATCCTGAAAGAGCGCAACTCTGACGTTCAAATTGTGGCGGTTGAGCCTGCAGATTCCCCCGTACTATCAGGTGGTACACGTGGCGTGCACCAGATTCAGGGCATCGGCGCCGGCTTCGTGCCGGACAACTTCAACCGAGCGGTTGTGGATGAAATCCTCACCGTTAGCAATGAGGAGGCGATGGAGACGGCGCGCCAGTTAGCCAAAAGCGAAGGGCTGCTCGTCGGCATTTCCTCCGGGGCGGCTGCGTTTGCAGCGGTTCAACTAGCGAAGCGACCTGAGAATAAAGGGAAGACCATCGTTGTCATTTTGCCGGATACCGGAGAGCGGTATTTGTCGTCAGCTCTTTTTGCAGATACCGAATAACTAACATAGTGGAATCACATAGACCGTGAAGGGTAGCGAAAGCGCACCTTTCACGGTTTTTTGCATGCTGAAATTTAGCGAATACGCACACCTCAAAATACGACAATAAAATTCCTATTGAAAACAATTATCATTATCACTATAATAATAATGAAAATCATTATCAATTACATAGGGGGATTTTAACAATTATGAAACAGGCATCCGTCAAAATAGGTATGGCCGTACTTTTGCTGTCGTTGACAGCGGCATGTGGTCAAGGAACCAAAACCGAAACAACAGCAACACCTGCAGCTAGTGCTGTAGCGAAAGCGGCAGCAACGCCTGCAGCGACACCAGCACCAAGCGCAGCGCCGAAAGTAGCCATCGATGAAGCGAAAGCAACGGAGCTTCTGGCACAATTCAAAACGCAAAACCCTTCGAAAGTCGTAACTGTTTCCGTAGGTATTTCAGAAATTCTTAATGAGCTTGGCGTTATGCCGGTTGGTGTTCCAACAACAGCAAGTAAAATGCCTGCGGCTTATGCGAACATCACGAAAATTGGAACATCACACGCGCCAGATCTGGAGCAAATCGCTAAGCTAACGCCTGACGTTATTCTTGGGCCAGCTTCCATCAAAGATAGCTTAGAAAAACAGTTCGTTCCTGCGAAGCTGCCTACAGCTTACATTCCTGTTGATTCCCTAGACGAGTTGAAGCTGTCGACTGTCGTACTAGGCAGATTATTCAAGCAAGAAGCGAAAGCAACGGCTGTCATTGAGAAAACAACGACCGAAGAAGCGGCAGCACGTGAACTAGGCAAAGGTAAACCAGCACCGAAAGTACTTATCCTTTTCGGATCCGCAGAATCATTGATGTTTATGAACGAGAACACATTCACAGGAAGCTTGGTTAAACAACTGGGTGCGTCCAACGTGGTATCGGATGTGCTCAAACTGAAAGACGCTTATGTTCCGTTGAACATGGAAAGCATTGTAACGGCTAATCCAGATGCTATTTTGTTGGTAGCGCATGGCGACCCTGCAGCGGTAGCTAAGAAATTCGAAGAAGACTTGAAAAAGAACGGCGCTTGGGAGAAATTGAACGCATTCAAAAACGGTAAATTCAAATCACTGGATTATAACCTATACGGGATTGCATCTATCATTAACGCACCTGCAGCCTTCAAAGATCTAGGACAAGTTCTGTACAAATAATTCCGGGGGAATGCATTCGTGGTCGAGAAGCAGAAAAGAAAAGTCACTTACATAGGGATCGCATGTGTGCTGCTTCTCGTAGCTACCTTGCTTTCCATCGGCCTAGGCAGCGTCCGTATTTCACCAGTGGATACCATCATGACCGTGTTCGGTCATGGAGATGGCTCCAATCAAACGATTCTGTGGGATATTCGTATCCCCAGAGTTTTTCTTGCCTTAGTCATTGGATCCAATTTAGCAGCATCTGGTGCATTACTCCAAGCTGTTCTGCTAAATCCATTGGCTGATCCTGGACTAACGGGTGTATCGAGCGGCGCTGCAGTTGCTGTGCTGCTCATTATTCTTGTGTTTCCAAGTCTCTACGCCTTGGTGCCGCTAGCGGCCATTATTGGAGGCGGATTAGCCGCAATCATGGTTTACATGTGGGCATGGAGTAAGCGAACGGGGTTCGCCCCCATCAGGGTTATTTTGTCCGGGGTCGCCGTCAATGCGGTATTCGGAGGCGTCATCGGGCTTCTCTCTATTTTATATAGCGATAAGCTGCCTGCTGCACTGCAATGGTTGAACGGGAGCCTTTCGGGTAAAGGGATGGACGGTGTGCTTACCATTTTCCCTTATTCGATCATCGGGTGGATCGCTGCTTTACTCTGTATTCGTCAAGCGAACATCTTACGATTAGGCGAACAAGCTGCGCATAACTTAGGCCAGAACCTGACACGTATCCGTTTCATGCTCTCCTTCGTCGCTGTCTACTTAGCAGCAGTTTCTGTCTCTACGGTTGGGCTAGTTGGGTTCGTGGGACTGATCGTCCCGCACATCGCACGCATGCTGATCGGCTCCGATTATCGCGTTATGCTTCCGCTCAGTGTCGTGCTGGGCGCACTCATTCTGCTAATCGCAGACACGCTCGGACGAACGGTATTTGCACCATTAGAAATACCTTCTGGTATTGTGATGGCGATGGTTGGAGGTCCTTATTTCCTGTATCTCATGCGAAAGGGGGAAGCAAGCCGTGCTTGATGTACAGTCCTTAACAATTCGGTACGGAGAGAGAACGATTGTGGATGACTTCTCACTAGATGTGCAAGAGGGAGAAGTGGTATCGATTATCGGACCGAACGGTTCGGGAAAATCGACGATTCTCAAAGGGGTTTCACGACTCATTCCATGTGAAAGCGGGCGTGTCTGCATTGCGCAGCAAGAGCTGCAATCACTCAGTACGAAGCAGGTATCACGCATCATGTGTATGTTGTGTCAGTCGAACACAAGCCCTGCGGACATGACGATTGAAGAGCTTGTGGGCTATGGGCGGATGCCGCATAAGAAATGGTTCGAACGTTATAATGGGGAAGATTATGACATCATCAACTGGGCACTAGAGCAAACGGGGATGACCAGCTACAAGGATCGCCTCGTCAACTCCTTATCCGGCGGGGAAGCACAGCGTGCTTGGATTGCTATGGCGTTGGCACAGCGTCCGAAGGTGCTGCTTTTGGATGAGCCTACGACCTATCTAGACATTTCGCATCAACTGGATGTGCTGGAGCTTGTCCGCAAGCTAAATCAAGAATTGAACCTAACCGTGGTCATGGTGTTGCATGATCTGAATCATGCAAGCAGTTACAGCGACAACATTTGTGTGCTGAAGAATGGCAAGCGCCACAAGTATGGGAAGCCGCAAGATGTGTTCACAAGCGATCTGCTCCGAGAAGTTTACGATGTGGAATCAGATATTCAATACTCATCCAATGGTGCGGGACCCCGCATCCATATATTAAATAAAAGCAGGGGTGTATCCTAATGAAACAATTGGACCAAGAACTTAGCAAGTTACAGTACCTCAAATTCACAGACAGCTTGAAAACGGTCATGCTGAGCACGGTGGATGACAACGGTAAGCCTTTCGTATCGTATGCGCCTTTTGTGAAAAAGGATGGGAAACTGTACATCTTTATTAGTCGAATCGCCAATCATTTCCGCTACATGGAAGCGAATCCTTCGGTTGACGTGATGTTAATTGAAGATGAAGCTTCAACAGAGAATCTGTTTGCAAGACAACGTGCACGTTTCGTATGTAACGCCGTTAATGTTGGAAATGAAGACAAGGAAGATATTTTCGAGTTGTTCGGTGAGCGTTTTGGCAAGCCAATGATTAACGTTCTAAAAACACTCGACTTCTCGTTGTTTGAGCTTACGACATTAGAAGGCCGCTATGTAGCTGGCTTCGGTCAAGCGTTCGATATCGACTTAGCAGGGACGAAGTTTGATCATGTAGCTAGAGATGGTCACCAACCAGCGAAATCATCCTAATCGTATGCGAAGAAAGGACGTGTTACCACTATGAGTTTTGAAACTGTACTGCCCATCTGGAACGCGATTCAAGGCCGTTTTCATAAAACCGTGCAAAAGCTGCCAGAGGCTGATTTGACCCTCGAACTGGGTTCTGCTTCGATCGGATACATGCTTCGCCATAACGCTGAGGTCGAGTATATGTTTGCTGATTGGTTTTTTGGAGCAAAAATCCCGGAAGGGATCAAATTCTCAACCAGCGGTGGTCCTGGCGGTGCGAAAGCCAAGGCGACGTTCACGAATCTGCAGGAATTGGTCGACGATCTGACAGCATCAAACAACCACTTAATTGAAGCGATGCGTGCTCTGCATGAAGAGGCATGGACAGTGCCAGTCGAGTCACCAATGGGATCTTCAACACCACTGGAAGCGGTTGGAAGATTGATGTACCATACGGGCATTCATGCCGGACAGATTTCCTTGATTCAGAAGCATTTTACTGTGAAAGAAAGTGCTCACTAAACAGCTGTTATAGATGAAAAGAGACTATGGGGCTACCCATAGTCTCTTCTTAGTTGGGGCAGAAGCCCGGCGTCCGTGTGCAGATCAGCTTGGCGTATTTCGGATCGAGCTTCGCCAGCTCGTTGAAATAGCCGCTAACGGCATGGTTGCCTGCCAAGGAGCCTGTCGGAAAGTCTAGCTCAACGGCTTTTTTTACATGAATGTAGTGATAAAGCCCATCCGTGCGCGGTGATTTGTAAACAAGCGGCGGCAGTGCGGGAACCATGTCATTGCGATTATAGACGCGATAGTGAGGGCCTGTTTTACGATTAAATTGACTTGCAAATGTAGGATTACCGACTCGAGGTGAGCCGAACGTGTATACAGCAGGATCCTTGAACTTGGTGTTCGTCGCGAGGTCAGCCCCGCATAAGGTTGCGAGTGCGCCTCCCAAGCTATGCCCTGTCAGGTAGAGCTGTTTTTGAGGGGAAAGCTTGCTCATGGAAGCCAAGATTTGTTTGCGCGCAGACTGGTAAATATCTAGAAACCCTTGATGCACAAGGCCGCCCTCTTTGGCAAAAGGAAAATCAGTCTGTCTAGCAATGGCATCAGAAATCCAATCTGAAGCCGTCGAGGTCCCGCGAAAAGCAATCACAATTTGACTCTCCGATTCAGCGATAAAGCCAAACAATTCGCGCCCGCCAAAGGCGGAATTCGCCGTGAAGGATGAGACGATGCGATAACTAGGCGGCAAAATCACGCCTTCTGTACCCTGTTCTAATAGGGTATAGCTTTGACCGCACATCGCTGCGAGGCGAAGGGCAGTTCGTGTATCCATAGCATTACTGAACATGATTCCATGCCCCCACAGCCAGAATAAGATATACCTATTCATATGAAAATAATGGATACATGTCCTCCGACAACTGCCTATTTATGGCATGAATCAGGTATAATAGGCACAGAAAGGTGGAGAAGTCACATGTTAAAACGCTTTTTTTCGTACTATAGGCCCTACAAGCACTTATTTATTTTGGATTTCACATGCGCCGTGGTGGCTGGTTTGCTGGAGCTCGGGTTCCCGCTTGCCGTTAATCAGGTGATCGATAAATTGCTTCCTGCAGGAAATTGGACTTGGATTATTTGGGCGTGTGTAGGTTTGCTGGGTGTTTATGCGCTCAATACACTGCTGAACTTTATCGTTACGTACTGGGGACACAAGCTGGGGATTAATATTGAAACCGATATGCGCAAAAAGATGTTTAATCATCTTCAGAAGCTGAGCTTTCGGTTCTATGACAATAACAAGACAGGGCAGTTAATGTCGCGTATGGCCAACGATTTGCTTGAGATAGGTGAAGTCGCGCATCATGGTCCAGAGGATTTATTTATTGCTGTGATGACGCTGATTGGCGCCTTGCTGCTCATGATGCAGATTAACGTAAAGCTTGCCTTGCTAACGTTCGTCATTGTGCCTTTCTTGCTGTGGATTGCTGTGTATTTTAATCAGAAAATGACCAAAACGTTCCGTCGCATGATGGGCGATCTCGCAGATATTAATGCCAGAGTCGAAGATAATATCGGCGGAATCCGTGTGGTACAAGCTTTCGCGAATGAATCACATGAAAAGAAATTGTTCGAGGTGAACAATGGCAGGTTCCGACTAACGAAGCTTGCTTCCTATAAAATCATGGCGTGGAACATCTCCTTAAGCTACATTTTAATGCGTTCGGTGACCGTATTCGTTCTCATCTGCGGGACATGGTTTGTGATCGACAAGCAAATTTCGTATGGCGAGTTCATCGCCTTCGTTCTATTAACGAATGTATTCCTAGGACCGATTCAGAAAATCAACAACGTTATCGAGAGCTATCCGAAGGGGATTGCAGGTTTCAAACGGTATGTCGAAGTGATCGACACGGAACCTGATGTGGCGGACCGCCCTAATGCGATCAAGGTGGATCATCTCCATGGTCAAATCAAGTTCGACGCGGTGTCTTTTGGTTACGGGGACGAAGCCCGCGTGTTGAATAACATCTCCCTCTCCATCCGCGCGGGGGAAACGGTCGCTTTCGTCGGGCCTTCCGGCGCAGGCAAAACGACGATCTGTTCCTTGCTGCCGCGCTTCTACGACGTCAGCGAAGGCAGCATCGCCATTGACGGCCTCGATATCCGCAATATCGAGCTGGAATCGCTGCGCCGCCAAATCGGCATCGTGCAGCAGGATGTGTTCCTGTTCTCCGGCACGATGCGGGAGAACATTGCGTACGGCAAGCTGGGTGCGACGGATGCGGAGATCTGGGACGCTGCGCGGCGCGCGCAGCTGCAGGGGTATATCGAGTCCCAGCCAAAGGGACTCGATACGGTCATCGGAGAGCGCGGCGTCAAGCTCTCCGGGGGGCAGAAGCAGCGCCTCGCGATCGCGCGCATGTTCTTGAAGAATCCGCCGATTCTCATTTTAGATGAGGCGACATCGGCGCTGGATACCGAGACTGAAGCGGCGATCCAGCAGTCCTTGGCGGAGCTGTCGAAGGGCCGCACGACGCTCGTCATTGCGCACCGCCTCGCGACGATTAAGAACGCGGATCGCATCGTCGTTGTCACGGAGCAAGGGATTACTGAGCAAGGCGCGCATGAAGAACTTATCGCTGTGGGCGGTGTGTACAGCCGCTTGCACCAGGCGCAGTTTAGTTCTTAAGATTGGAAACTTTCACTTCCCAGTTCCTGTGGGAGGTGGGAGTTTTTTTCTTTTTGGCTGAATCTACTAGTCCTTCCCAAATCCTTCATGTTAAACTATGACCATATGAAACTATTTCACCAATGGTAAATAATGAATGGGGGAACACGGGTTGAAGTCGATAGGACGATGGCTGTTGCTAGGTGTCATTACGCTGATCGGTATCTTCTTGCTGAGTAATATCAGGCAGATGTTCTTGTCGGTTCAGCCGGATCAGATCAAGGTGACGGTCAATGCGAGCATAAGTATGCAGAAGCTTAGTGAGATGCTGCCTGGCAGTCGGATTTTGAATGAGAAAAATGGGCTGCTAGAAGTACCCTATGGCAAGTACTTTGAGTACCAAGGTACAGCGATGACGATTAAAGGGGTATTGCGATCCTCAGTCGTTCCGCTGGATGCTCCTATCATTTCGTGGCGTTATTATACGTATACGGTGAAAGCTCAGGTGAAGAATTTATTTCTGCGTGGTGACCTTGGCAAATACCGCGATCCGTATACGCGCAAAGAGGTAACGATCGCACACGCGATCCCGCAGATGCTGCTGAAAACCTGCACGTATTTCATACCTGGCTTAGTGCTTGCGATTATGCTCAGTACGCTAGTTGCTCTGTGGGCTTCCGTTACGAAGCGAATTGGCGCTGTATTGGATGGTATTCATGCTTTATTGGTTGGATTGCCGGATTTCTTCCTCATCGTGCTGATTCAATTGGGAGCCATATACGCTACGAAGTTCGTCGGCCACTATGTGCTGCTCATTGTTCAGGTGGGCAATCGAACACCGTTCCTCATTCCTTTTCTAACGATTGCGTTGATTCCATCCGTAACCATGTATGGAACTTTGCGTGTTGCGATCAAGCGTGAGCTAGGGCAGGACTATGTGGTAACCGCATTGGCCAAAGGGCTAACCCGGCGTGAGGTGCTCTTCTCCCATGTCCTGCGCAACGTGATGGAGGATATGCTGGCGATTTTACCTAAAGCGACGACGCTAGCGCTGGCAAGTATGGCGGTAGCTGAGGCGATTTGCGGAATCGGCGGGTTGGGGGGCTTTATTATTTTGCCTACCTATCAAGGGATTTCCTCCATGTCTTCGATTTGCGTGGTGCTTGGGTTGGTTGCGATGGCGTTTCATATCCTATATGCCTTGCTGCGTAAGCACTTTGTGGTTCGTACCGAGGAGGTCGCTGGAGTATGAGAAAACGCCCTTCTACCGCTTTTTATATTTCTATCGCTTTCTTAGCCGTGTTCCTGATCGTGATGGTGTTCGGTTCCTGGTTAAAGCCTCATGGCATTTCGCCCGAGGATAAAATCAACATGATCCAATACCAAGAAAACGGCAAAACCAGATACAGTATCCCACCTTACGTGCCGAATAGCACCTTTCTGCTGGGGACCGATCACCGGGGCTTCGACATGCTCAGCTTATTATTGAATGGGTTAAAATACACCCTAGGTACGGCGCTCGGCCTGACTCTGCTTCGTTTCGCATTTGCTCTGCCTTGGGGGTTATGGAGTGGAATGACCGGCAAAGGGCGAGGCTTACTCCGTTCCCTGCAGTGGGCAGTTGCATCGGTGCCGGCCTTTATTTTCCTCTATCCACCGCTAGCGGGTATGTATTATGGGCTCAGGCTCGATCTCGGGGCCAAAGCGGATCCGCACAGCAAGCTATTGTTCACAGTCACCTTCGTCATACTCATAACGCTGATTGGCGTGTTTCCGCTAGCTCACCAGATTGCAGATCGGACACGCTATTATAGTGGCAAAATGTTCATCGAAGCCTCCCGCCTCATGGGCGGTTCGTTCTGGCACCGGACGCTTCGGCATATCGTCCCTTCAATGAGAAATGAAATGTCCTTCATTTTTCTAAGTGAATTCATGCAGGTGCTCTTCCTGCTCGGGCAGCTCGCCGTGTTCAATATCGTGCTCGGCGGCACGGAGACCATTGGCGACGAGGAAGCAGGCTTCAAGATCACGATCAGCACTTCCGGCGAATGGTTGTCGCTGATTGCCTACGGCTCGCGTTACATTCGATTGCATCCGTGGATTATTCTCAGTGCGGGCACCAGCTTTGCGCTGTTGTTCCTCTCTTTGCAGTTTTTCTTAAGTCAGCTCAAACGCCGATATGGCGAGGAGCGGCAGCTCATGTAGCTCTAATGAAAGTCGAGTATTCATCCGATGGATGGGGCTCGGCTTTTTTGTGTTGGGGGGAGAGGTTTGTGGCAGGGCGAGAGCGCGGGCGAAGGTAGAGACGTAGATGTAAACGTAGATGTAGAAGTAGATGTAGATGTAGATGTAGATGTAGATGTAGATGTAGGCACAACCTCAGCCCCAGTATCAGACACAAATCTAGATACAGATGTAGACGCACTTTCGAACCACGAACTGAACCTCAACCCCAATCGGAACCCGAACCCGAACTCGAACCTGAACCTGAACCTGAACCTGAACCTGAACCTGAACCTGAACCTGAACCTGAACCTGAACCTGAACCTGAACCTGAACCTGAACCTGAACCTGAACCTGAACCTGAACCTGAACCTGAACCTGAACCTGAACCTGAACCTGAACCTGAACCTGAACCTGAACCTGAACCTGAACCTGAACCTGAACCTGAACCTGAACCTGAACCTGAACCTGAACCTGAACCTGAACCTGAACCTGAACCTGAACCTGAACCTGAACCTGAACCTGAACCTGAACCTGAACCTGAACCTGAACCTGAACCTGAACCTGAACCTGAACCTGAACCTGAACCTGAACCTGAACCTGAACCTGAACCTGAACCTGAACCTGAACCTGAACCTGAACCTGAACCTGAACCTGAACCTGAACCTGAACCTGAACCTGAACCTGAACCTGAACCTGAACCTGAACCTGAACCTGAACCTGAACCTGAACCTGAACCTGAACCTGAACCTGAACCTGAACCTGAACCTGAACCTGAACCTGAACCTGAACCTGAACCTGAACCTGAACCTGAACCTGAACCTGAACCTGAACCTGAACCTGAACCTGAACCTGAACCTGAACCTGAACCTGAACCTGAACCTGAACCTGAACCTGAACCTGAACCTGAACCTGAACCTGAACCTGAACCTGAACCTGAACCTGAACCTGAACCTGAACCTGAACCTGAACCTGAACCTGAACCTGAACCTGAACCTGAACCTGAACCTGAACCTGAACCTGAACCTGAACCTGAACCTGAACCTGAACCTGAACCTGAACCTGAACCTGAACCTGAACCTGAACCTGAACCTGAACCTGAACCTGAACCTGAACCTGAACCTGAACCTGAACCTGAACCTGAACCTGAACCTGAACCTGAACCTGAACCTGAACCTGAACCCCAACCCCGTACCAGCCCACAGCCCCCAGACCACAGAAGCCAGAAACCAGAAACCAGAAACCAGAAACCAGAAACCAGAAACAAAAACCCTGGTATGAGCACGACACAGGCACAGCCACTTGCAGCATCACTAAATAACTGGAAAAGCTCCAGTTATTTATGCCATTTTGGAATGGAAAATACGAATAGATGGATATTATGTAGCTAATTTCAGAGGTTTTGTTCTTTTTTCGGAAATATTGACGAATTACCTACATGTTTTCCAGTTATTTTACTTTTTCGAAGATAAATCGTAGATTTAGATGGATGTTTTCCATTTATTATGGAGAGAGAACGCACGGCAGACAGGCGAGTGGGCAAATAATCAGTAATCGATGGTTCTTGGAAGCTAACTTACACAAGGACCTTTCAAAACTAGCTACTTTTACAAACCATCCAACCAAAGTCCATCTACCTGCAAGCCACCATCGCACCAACCAGAGTCCATCTACCAGCAAGCCACCATCCCACCCAACCAGAGTCCATCTACCAGCAAGCCACCATCCCACCCAACCAGAGTCCATCTACCAGCAAGCCACCATCCTACCCCGCCAAACCCACCATATCTTCCCCCACTCACTCGCTCTATCGCTTTTTCAACGTGCAGCGAATCTCACTTTTCAAACCATATAATAAATGTTACAATGGTACAAATTATATGTCATTAATTCTAGGGGGTTATCCACCATGGAAGACAAACAAGACAAAACCAAACGGCTTTCCGTCTATTTGCCAGAGAAAGTAAAAGCGGAGCTAGAACGGATGGCTGATGACACTGGCTTGTCGATGACGCAGCTGATCGTGATGGCGACGCAGGGATTGCTCGCGAATTATTCGGCGCAAGGCGGGGCGATTTTCGCGGATTTATTGTCGGCGAGGCATCGGATTTTCGAAGAGGTGAAGGAAAAGCAGGTCCTTTTAGAAGTAGAGAAACAGAATATGCAAGCCTACTACGGCGCACGAGCCGAGGAGTATGAACGCATCTATCACCGGGAGGACGCAGAATATCAACAGGAGCTGGCATTGCTGTCCGACATCATCAAAAGGCAAGTCGATGGACGCCGGGTACTGGAGATTGCTTGCGGGACAGGTTATTGGTCACAAATTGCTGCGGAAGCGGCCACCCAACTTGTTGGCGTGGATATTCGCCCCGAAGTGCTGCATATTGCGGAGTCGAAGCCGTGGCCGAAGGGGAATGCTACTTTTATTGAAGGAGACGCGTACGAGCTACCTGAGATCGGAGGTGAATTTGACTACGGACTGGCTAACTTTTGGTTCTCGCATATTCCACGGAATCGAATCGATAGCTTTCTGCAAGGCTTCCACGAACGACTAGGCAGCGGTGCGCAAGTATTTATCGCAGATAATGTGTATGTACCTGGAAGGGGCGGCGAGCTCATTACACTAGAAGATAGTGAAGATACATACAAAAGACGGGAGCTCGCCGACGGCTCCAAGCATGAGATCCTGAAGAATTATTTTAGCTATGACGAGTTAACTGATATTTTCAAGCCGATTTCGCAGCATTTGCGTATTTTCGTAGGCGGCAGCTTCTGGTATGTTTGCTATACGGTGAAATAAAATTCTATCCACGCCTAGGAGGCCAAAACGATGAGTGTAACGTTCCATACCAAGGTTATGAAAGCCCAGAATAAGAAGGCTACGGGTATCGTCATCCCCGAAGAAGTCATGACCGCTCTCGCAGGAGGCAAAAAGCCAAGCGTATCCGTATCCCTGAACGGGTACACATATAGCACGACCATTGGTGTGATGGGAGGCGAGTACCTCATCCCGCTTAGTGAAGCCCATAGAAAAGCTTCCGGCTTGAATGCCGAGGACCCTGTCGAGGTGACTTTGGCTCTGGACCTAGCACCGCGAACGGTGGAAGTCCCGGCTGATCTGCAATCCGCTTTGTCCGAACAAGACGGCGCCGTTCAGAAGTTTGAAGCGCTCGCCTTCTCGAAGCGCAAAGAATTCGTCCGACAAGTCGAGGACGCCAAGACACAAGATACGAGGCTCCGCCGCATTGCGAATATCGTCACGCAAATGGGCGAGGCGTAGCACCTTTCATTTTCATTTTCAATTTCATTTACATTTACATTATCATTTACTAGCTCATCCAGCCAATTTCCAACCCGCAGTCCTCAGCCTAGTGCCCAGATGTAAATTTCAACCCAAGCACGCCAACCAAGATCAACACCATGAACAAGATCCGGACCAAACTGATCGGTTCATCGAGAAAAAGCGTGCCAATGATAATCGCGCCAACTGCGCCAATACCGGTCCAGGCCGCGTAGGCCGTGCCGATCGGGAGCGTTTTGGTCGCGGTAGCTAAGAAGAAAAAGCTAACGATCATTCCGAGAACTGTAACGATCGAAGGGACTAGCCGTGTGAATCCATGAGAAAATTTCAATGAGATCGCCCAGACGACTTCGAAAACACCCGCAATAACTAAATACAACCAGGCCATGCTGAATCACTCCTTTATCGGCGGAAGCAGGCCACGCACACAGAGAAAAGCCCGAGAGTATGATCGCATTAAGCGATAGACTCCCGGGCTTTTCTCCCTCCGTGACCACAGCGTATCCGCTGTGTGTTTTCTCTCGGACCAGCCGGCATCCTGCACCGCGGAACCCTAGAAAACAACTTGCCGTAATTATAGAACAGCTAACATGGTGTGTCAAGTTACAGATGTTGGTTTAAGGCTGATTATGCGTCTCCAAGGCTCTTCCCTAAGCCTGATCCTCCGACTTGATGCATCGCCTTAATCCTCCAACGCGATCCCGTTCAATGCCACATGCGCGCGAAACATATCCATGCCGTCCGGCTGTTCGTTCTCCGGTACCCACGTTTCGGGTTCCCATATTTTCGACAGCTTGAGGGCGCGGCTGCAATGCACGAAGCATTCTTGCACTTCGACACCAACCGCGGCGATCGGCGGCTTGCCGTTCAGCTTCATCGTGGCGAGAAGCTCTTCATCCTTCGTCACATAAGCGCGGCCATTGACGCGAAGTACCATGTCGACGCCGGGAATGATGAACAAGAGGCCTACTTGTGGGTTCGTTAGCAGATTTTGCAGCGAGTCCAGTCGGCGGTTGCCGAGTCTTTCCGGGTAGACGAACCGGCGTTCATCCAACACATGAACGAAGCCGGCGCCATCCCCGCGGGGAGAGAGGTCGCAGAGCCCTTCCGCATTGGATGTGGACACATAGAATAAAGGAGATTTGGCAATGAAAGCACGGGCGTGCTCGTCAATGTGATTGATGACTTTGTGTAGAACGGCAGGGTGGGCCTCCCCGATATCGGCTCTAATCTCATCAATTGAGTGAATAATACCTGGAAACGGGGGGACTGTGCTGCTTGTGCTGTCTTTTATGATATCCATACGTTCTGATCCTTCCCCAAGCCTGCGGGCTTCTATGGTTTTTTACATTAAAATCGTTCATACAACTAGTATACGCGTATCTTCCCGTTCAATGAATGAAGCCCTCCAAGCTGCTCATACGAGCAAAGCTTGCAGGGCTTCATTCACGGTGCCGAGAACATTACTTGGATTCAGCAGTTAGTTGATTGTAGATATCATCCCACAGAACTCGTCTGGCTGATACGTACCGCTTCGCGTAGTAGGATTCGCTCAACTTATTCTTAACAACACCTTGATTCGTAGCGGAGTGAACGAATTCACCATCTCCAAGGTACATACCTACATGAGAAACGCCGCTGCCATCTGTGTTGAAAAATACGAGATCGCCCTTACGAAGATCACTTTTGTCAATCCAGTAGCCTTCTTGGTTTTGTGCTTTGGAGCTGTGCGGGATGTCGATGCCGAACTCGGAGAATAGGTAGGACGTGAAACCAGAGCAATCGAAGCCTTTGGTCGTTGTTCCTGCCCATTTGTAGGGAGTACCTACAAGCTCGTCTACCTCGTTATCCATCGTGGACGATGCGAAAACGCTTCCTACACTCGCACTCAAAAACAAAACAAGACTAAATACAAGAACAACAATCTTCTTCAACTGCTTGTCTCCTTCCGGTGCCTACGAGGTTAGCTGGAGGGTTCGGTTGAAGGTTCCCTATGATCCCTGTCTTGCAAGATCAATTCACCCGGAGTGGTTCCCCCGTTTCCCCATAAACTGAGGAATTCGGCATGAAATATTTGGTTTTTTGATGCTAGTCCAAATAATTCGTCATAAACAATGAAATTCCTCTTTTTGTATGCAAAATAGGCTAAAAATATGTGGAATTGTTCGGGAAATAGACAAAAAAAAGCCCCTTTCTCTAAGAGAAGGGGAGAATGCCTACGTATTCACGAATTTGCTGGATATTAATTGGATATTTTAGCTGAAAGTAACTGATATTGGGAGGAGATGCCCCAGATTTGGATGAAAATATGGAAGATCGGGTACAGCTGATAAATGATTAGCGCTACCAGACCTGCCCATACGTAGGTCGCCGTGACAGTGACCCCTGCCAATAGTCCTGCAAAGAGTAAAAGAGTGAGGGCAAGTCCGATAATGGGCAGTGAATAGCGAAAGAAAGATAGAACGGTTGAGAGAATACCTAGTTTGGCTGCGATCGCAAATTGCACATACATGAACAACAGCTGCAAGAGAAAACCGTAAATCAATACACTGAGTATCCAAGGCAGGAGCGAAGTTGCGACCTGCTCATAGGAGGAGCTGTGGCCTAAAATATATTTGGCTTTGGGAACCAACCAGATCAAGGGCAGCAGACTCAGTGCGATGCGGATGAGGTACACAAGCAGGAAAGGAAGCATCAGCTTCTTCATCCCTCGAAAGAAGCGATAGCCAGCATTCTGATGGGCATGCGTGAGTGAATAATAGACTCCGCCATTCAGCAGGGGGGTCAGCAGCATGCGCGTGCATAGTAGAGCTGCGAGCCATCCCAAATAGGGATAGCTGAGATCGGTTTTGAGTAACTGAAACTGTCCTTCTGCTAGAAAAATCTGCAAAGCTTGCTTAGGCTGCTCAGCGCCAGGGAAACGATGCATGAGGGGGACGAGTATGCCTTGTATAAACTTATACAGGAGAACACCCCAACCCATCTGATACAGGAACAGAATAATCGTGGCAAAAGGCTGCTGCAGAGCGGCCCTGAAGCCGGATTTGATATAGGTGGCCAACGAAGTCCCTCCTTCAAGTTTTCTTTAGAAAACTGGCATCGTAAGCATACGCTCAGAGTTTGTCATACGACGTGAGTCAAGTCCTTACCAGGCAACCCAACCGAATAGGGCTTGCAGGATTTGCACAATGCCGAGATTCCATCGAATTTGCCACTTCGTATTTAATTGCGTTTGATAGAAATTGTTGATGTGCTTATTCTCAAGCACGAGTGTGTATTTCGGATCAATGCGCACCCAATCGACGGGAGAGGCATTCGTTAATTTGAATTCGATGCTGCTTTCCTTCCCATCCCACGTTTTGTCCAACGTAGAGCCATCTGCGAAATGAAATTGAATAGGTACTTCCGGTGAGTTGCCGCCACGTTTTGCGATGACGATGGTGTTTTCGTAGGTCTCGGAGCCTTTGTTCCCTTGTGGTTGGACATGTACGCTCTCAACGGAATAATCCATCATCATATCCCCGTATACATATTGATTAAAGAAATCATTCCAGTTCGTTTTGCTGACATCTTCAACAACCTGCTGGAAATCCTTCGTCGCTGGATGCTTAAACTGCCAACGCTCGAAATACGTTTTCATAATACCGTCCATCATTTTGGTACCTACTTGTGTTTCAATGGCTTTCAAAACAAGCTTGCCGCGCGTGTACACATTTTCCGCGTATTGATCGTGTCCTGTGTAAGCCCATGCATCTTTCTTCAACGCATTCGGTGAGGTGATATAACTAGATTCCACGGGTAAATTGGGCTTTTCTCCGTATTCGGCTTCCATCACTTTGTCTTCCGCATAGGAGGTGAAGCCCTCATCCAACCAAGCTTCTTCGAACTCATTGCTGGCTACGAGTCCATAGAAGAATTGATGACCAATTTCATGGACGACCACGCGTTCGAGCTCTAAATCAGGGTCTTTGTCGCTGGCACCCCAAGCGGTGACCAAAGTCGGATATTCCATACCGCCAGCGCCGTTACCGCCATCAGGAGGAACGACAATGGAAAGTGTGGAGTAGGGATACGTTCCGTACCATTGACTGTAGCGTGCGAGCGCTTTTTTGGCGGCATACATGTAGCGATCCTTCAAATCCTGATGGTTGGGATCGAGGTACAGCTTAATCTTGACCCCAGGAACTTGCGGAGCGGAGAAGGGCTCTTCCACATAGACGAAATGAGGTGACGCTGACCATGCGAAGTCATGAACATCCTCGGCGTAAAATTGGTACGTCTTCGTACCCTTGTCCGTCACAGCAGGCTTCACGGGGAAACCCGTTGCGGCCACTATGTAGTTGGCGGGTACTTGAATCTTCACATCGTACAACCCGAAGTCCGCATAGAACTCGGAATTGCCGTGGTATTGATGAAGATCCCAGCCAGGCTCTGTCCGTCCTCTTGTCCCTTTGCGTTCGTAGGCGGCAACCTTCGGAAACCATTGTCCTGCCATGACGAAGTCATTCACATAGCCCATACGAGCGAAGGCTGCAGGCAGTTTTACGAGGAACTCCGTTTTGATGGTTACGCGTTCTCCTGAGCCTACCGGTTTTGGCAACGGGATTTTGAGCAGCGTATGGTCGTCCTTATTCCCGTCATCAGGCTGCACGAACATCATACGTTTAGTAAGGTCTACACCGTCATCGGTCTTTACAGACAATAAATCCATATGGCCGCTGCTATCAGCTGTAGCTTCATCCTCGCGCAGCTTTCCGCCGGATTCACGCATGAAAGTCGTTTTCTTGGATTCGAACGCATTCGGATAAAGATGAAGATAAATTTCTTGTACAGGAACGGATCCTGGATTTTCCCACGTGAGCGTTTGTTGCCCTTGGAGCTGCTGCGTTTCTGGTGTGTAGGCAACGTTCATGTGATATTCGGCAATACGGTAGCTAAGTGGTGTGGAGGCTTCTACCGGTTTACCGGTATCAGCAGGCTGCATGTCCGGTGTCTGCGCAGGAGGTTCAACTTTAGAGACAACAGGAGCCGTCCCTCTCGGTGCGGAGGGGAGTAAGGTGTTCGTTAGTAACACAGCGCCGGCAGCAAGAAGCATGACGGCAAACCACTGTACCTTGCGGCTTTTGAATAGAACATTCATGAGATTCACCCCGCCTAAACAAGCATCTACAGCATGTATATGTAGACAACCTAGGGAATATTTCTGCGGGATGAAAAGAAATCTTAGAATGGGCATGGTGAGCCGTCGCCCCTTGTTCTACAGGAAGACTTTCGCTACAATGAAAGCATGTCGTCATTTTAACCAATGTAGAGTGGAAGGTGCCCTTATGGAAGCGGATAAGAAGAAGCTAGCCTTAAATATAGTAAGCTCGAAAGTGAATCACAAAGGCTTCGGCGCAGGAGCCATTGATCTTAGTAACGTCTCCGGTATCATTATTGATGGGGATGAAGCATATTTGGATGAAGGGACACTTCATGCGAAGAGTAAAATTGAGAAGGGCATTAAGTTCTCTACGAACAAAGAGGATGTCCCGAATGGCCGTAAGGCTTGGATCGTCTGGGTAGCCGTTGATCGTACAGAAGAAGGTTCCTATTACGCGGGAATGTCTGCTTGTGAGATGTTAATTGACACGGAAGCTCGTCGCGGATGGAAGATTCTTGCTGAGCATGTGAACAAAATGGACGGTGCCATGAAGCGCAAATTCATCTTTGATGGTTTGTCGGAAAGTGAGCGCACGGCCCTTCGTAATCAACTGATTGCCCACAACGAAGACTGGTGGAATCGCTCGGATCAGAGCCTAAAGGACGCCCTCTCCTAAGCTTTCTAAAGCAAATATGGAGAATATGAACATTATGTGTCATCCATTGTTACGAAATGTCGAAGCGGGTATACTAGACCCTAGTGTATGTTACCTCATATACTAGGACAGCAAAAAGGCAGACTAAGACGCGCTTAGTTCTGCCTTTTTGTGTTTTCTTGCAACAATGATTTAATCGTTCCACCAGCGCTTGAGATCGTTCCACCAAGACCCAGTATTGGCTTTGCCTGCATCTTTTTGCCCATCGGTCGTGGCAGGATTCGAAGGCCGATCCGTACAATAAGTCGTGGGTTCTGTGCCTGTCAGGAAAGCCTCCATTTTTGAGTTAGGACAGTCCTGGTTGGATAATTTGCCGCTGACAGGATCGATATAGACCGTACTTACGCCTTCGGGAATCGGGAACAGCTTCGGCGGAATCGCATCCAAGGTCTGTTCGGTAAAATCGGCAAAGATCGGCGACGCCAGATGAGATTCAACTGTGGAGATGTCGCGGTCCTTGTCATAGCCCACCCAGACAGCAGTAGCAAGCTCCGGCGTGAAGCCAACAAGCCATGCGTCCGTGTCAGTTGTGCCCGTTTTACCCGCAATCGGCCGCTTAATGGTACTGGCGACACGATTACCCGTTCCACCCTCTTCGAATACACTTTCCATTAAATCCGTCATGACATAGGCAACAGCTGGCGGAATCACTTGCTCTTCTTTTGGCTTTGCTTCATATAAGATAGCACCATTGGCATCTTCAATCCGTAGAATTGCCGTCGTATCGCGATGGATCCCCTGATTCGCTATAGAAGCGAAGGCAGAGGCCATTTCCAGAGGACTGACAGGGAATGCCCCAAGAGCTAGGGATGGCAGGGGCTTCATCGGTGAAGCTACGCCCAATTTGCGGGCCAAATCAATGACTTTCTGTGGGCCTACTGCTAATACGGTATGCACCGCATAGATGTTGTCTGACTTCGAAATGGCCTGACGCATATCAATATTGGCATTCGTATACTGATCATTGAAGTTTCGCGGCGTATATTGCTGCCGTCCATCGTCGTACGTAAACACGGTAGGTTCACTTTTCACCATTGTGACAGGGGTAAAACCATTCTGTAAGGCAACCATATAGACGAAGGGTTTAAAAGAAGACCCCGGCTGTCTCGTATTGGAAAGAGCGCGGTTGAATTGATTCTCCGTGTAGTCACGTCCACCGACCATGGCTTTGATCTCCCCGGTTCGCGGGTCGATCGCTACCAACGCTGCCTGCAGATCAGTCTTGCCTTCAAGCTGCTTCGTCACGGCATTCTCCGCTATTTGCTGAGCATTCATATCCAGCGTGGTGTATACGCGAATACCGCCTTCGTCGAACTGTTCATCGGTGATGCCGAGCTTTTCCGTCGCGAGGTTACGTACATAATCCCGGAAATAGGGCGCTGCTGAAGGTTTTTTCTTCGAAAGAGGCTGAATCGTCAGCTTCTCCTTGCCTGCGGCGTCAGCGGCGCTTTGGGTAATGAAGCCGCTGTTCACCATCGTCTGGAGGACGATCTTTTGGCGATCCATCGCATTTTTCAGATCATAATAGGGTGAATAATACCGCGGTCCTTTCGGAACACCAGCGACCATTGCGCTCTCCGCTAGGGTGAGTTCACTAGCATGCTTGCCGAAGAAAAGCTCAGATGCCGTCTCAATGCCATAGGTCGAATGACCATAATAGATTTGGTTCAAATAATCCGTGAGAATTTCATCTTTGCTCAGCTGCATTTCCATTTGAACAGCGTACACGGTTTCTTTAATTTTACGGGTCCAGGTGCGGTCATGATTTAAATATAAATTCCGAGCTAATTGCTGGGTAATGGTACCTGCCCCTTGGACCTTGGCCATCGCTTGAACATTCACAATCGCCGCACGGGCCACCGCCTTCAAATCGACACCGAAATGCTCGTAGAAATGCTGATCCTCTACAGCTAGCGTGGCTTTAATGAGATAAGGTGATATTTCGTTCAAAGGAACAACCTGCCGATTCTGGCCGGAATAGAAAGTGTCAATGACCTCGCCATGTGCATCGTACATCTGAGAGGTTTGCAGCATTTTAGTGACAGGAAGCGTTTGGGAGCGCAAATATACAAGAAAGACGGCTGTTGCAATGAGCAAGAGAAGTCCGCAGGTGAAGAAGAAAGAAAAGGTCTTCTTAATTCGCCTCATCCATCTCATGGAAGCTGGAACTTCATTTTTCATCTTGGCTTGCTGCGACCCTGAGGTCTGTTGGCGTGGCTTCGCATTTTCATTTCCATTTTCGTTCTCGGACATGCTTCATGCCTCCCTTCTCCGTGCCCAATGGCGCTACTATCCAGTATGGAAAAGCATGGCAGTCCGTATTCAACGAATTGTAAATATTTTTTATTAATTGGGCAAAAAAGTGAGGAAAATATTGCATTTTGAGGGTAATGAACTATAATACAATTTGTGCGTGTGAAGGGCCTGGGAAAACCAGCGCAATCCCGTATGACTTTTCCAACTGGTGGAACACTGTTAGAGATAACGAATGTCAGGAATTATTCATCCAAATAGAGAAGCGAAAGAAGGGTTATACATGGAATTATGGTACACAGAGAAACAAACCGACAGCTTCGGTATTACAGCGAAAGTAACGGAAACTTACGTTAGAGAGCAAACGGATTTCCAAGATCTATCCATGATTGAAACCGAAGAGTGGGGCACAATGCTTACGCTTGACGGCATGGTCATGACAACAGTGAGAGACGAGTTCGTCTACCATGAAATGGTTGCCCACCCAGCACTTGTGACTCATCCGAACCCAGAGTTCGTGTTAGTTGTAGGCGGCGGCGATGGCGGTGTAATTCGTGAAATTATGAAACACCCGAAAGTGAAAAAAGCTGTTCTTGTTGATATCGATGGCAAAGTTATCGAGTACTCCAAGAAATACCTGCCAACAATTGCTGGCGAATTGGACAACCCGCGCGTTGAAGTGATCGTTAACGATGGCTACATGCACATTCACGATCACAAAAACACCTACGATGTCATCATGGTCGATTCCACAGAGCCAGTAGGCCCAGCGGTTGAGTTGTTCTCCAAAGGCTTCTACCAAGGTATCTTCGATGCATTGAAAGAAGACGGCATCTTCGTTGCCCAAACGGACAACCCATGGTTCAAAGCGGATTTGATCCAAACGGTGAATCGCGACGTGAAAGAGATCTTCCCGATCGTTCGTGTATACAGTGCTAACATCCCGACCTACCCAAGTGGTCTTTGGACATTCACAATGGGCAGCAAAAAGCATGATCCGCTTCAAGTAGAAGAATCAGCAATTCCAGAATTCGAAACCAAGTACTACACACCGCGTCTGCACAAAGCAGCGTTCGTGTTGCCTAAATTTGTTGAAGATTTGATTAAATAAGCTGCAGATCCTGATGATGGGTCTGTCTAGGAGAGGTGGCCGATTCGTCGGTCCCTCTTTTTGTTTGTCACCCATCCGCCGTACATTCTCACGTTTTCTTACTGACATTTTTGACGAAAAGGAACGACGATCCACTATTCAAGGCATTTTAGCGGTCACCATGTCTTACAATTGACCCTATCAGATTTCAAACACTGCCATACAGTTGTCAGTAAGACTTAGCTATACTTATAAACATAAGGACAGGAAATGAAACACATCCAGCGCAAGCAAACCTGATCTATTTCCCTAGGAGGTTATTCCCTATGTTCACAACCGTTGAAAGTTTAGTTAAAGAGTTTCAGACAGAATCTGCTACCACCCAACAATTGTTGGATACACTAACAGATGAGTCGCTAAACCAAACGCAAGCCGATGGCTATCGCCCACTTGGATATATTGCTTGGCATCTCGTTCACTCCGATCGCGGCATGCTATACGGGACGGGTCTGAAGTTTGAAGCACCTCCAGCTGGAAACGAGCCGCCTAAGCAGGCTGCAACCATTGCGGAAGCGTATCGGACAACGATGCAGAACATCATTAACGCGGTCAACACCCAGCTGACAGATGAGAAACTGCAAGATGTGGTCATGATGTTCGGCAGGCCATGGACAATTAGCACGGCACTGTATGGCTACTTGAAGCATGAGATTCATCATCGTGGACAGTTAACGATCCTCATGCGCCAAGCGGGTTTACCTGTGATCGGTGCATACGGTCCTGCCAAAGAGCAGTGGGCAGCTATCGGTATGCCAGCCCCAGTGATGTAAACAAGGGAAGCCTCCAAGTCCGTTTTCCACAGCGGATAAGGGGGCTTTTTTACCTGCGTTTACCTATGTACAGATGGGTTCCAAACATTGCGATCACCCAACTGCATTGAATTTACGTATCCTTTCATATAAACTATTACCTAACATGCCTTATCTTGACATAAGGTGCTAAGAACTGATGATGTTGAAGAGGGGAATACAGAATCATGACGGAGAAGCAGCGGGTGCGGATTCGGATCGAGAGTCGAAGCGGGAGCGAGACCACGGTGCAGAAGGCGCGCGGAGATCTTTATCGTAAAGGCGATCACACCTACATCCGCTATGAAGAAGAGCCGAATGAGCTAGGGCGCACAGTGACGATTATTAAGCTGGAGGAGAACCAAATTCGCATTATTCGCCAAGGGGACGTACAAGCGGAGCAAACCTTCGTACCTGGGGAGAAGCGGACAGGCTTTTATCACACGCCACAGCTTCGGATGGAACTGGAAATTGAGACGCACAAGCTGACCTCGGAGGCCATCCATGGGATCGGAATTACGAGGTGGAGCTATGATCTATATGCATCAGGCACGCATGCGGGAGCCTATCGAATCAAGTTGTTAATTCAGGAGGAGTAAGACAATGGACGTATTAAACGAAGTAAAAGCGAAAGTGAAGCAAGCGATTAAAGAGGCTGTTCTAGCGGCGGGTATCGTGGAAGAGGCTCAGCTTCCTGAAATTATTCTGGAAGTACCCAAAGAGAAGACACACGGCGACTTCGCGACGAATGTGGCGATGCAGTTGACGCGTATTGCGAAGGTGAACCCTAGACAAATCGCAGAGCAAGTGATTGCGAATCTCAACAAGGAAGCTGCGAGTATTTCTCAAGCAGAAATCGCGGGACCGGGCTTTATTAATTTTAAAATGGATAATGTCTACCTCTACCCAGTGATAGCTGATGTGGCAAAACATGGCACTCGCTATGGCGAATCGAACGTAGGTCAAGGTCTTAAAGTGCAAGTGGAGTTCGTTAGTGCGAACCCTACGGGCTCCCTCCACTTAGGACATGCACGTGGCGCAGCTGTAGGCGATGTGCTCTGTAACGTGTTGGATCTCGCAGGTTACGATGTATCCCGTGAGTACTACATTAATGATGCGGGTAACCAAGTCATCAACCTGGCTAAATCCATCGAGGCTCGCTATCTGCAAGCGCTTGGGCAAGAAGCAGAAATGCCGGAGGACGGTTATTTCGGTGAAGATATTAAGGGCTTTGCAACGGAGCTCGCTGCATCTGAGGGTGATCGTCTTCTGAGTCTGTCGGATGAGGAGCGCCGTACGTATTTCCGTACTTACGGTCTTGAGAAGGAACTCGACAAAATCAAACGCGACTTAGGCCGCTTTGGTGTTCATTTCGACCATTGGTTCTCCGAGACGTCGATATATGAAGATAACCTGATTCCGCCAGTGTTGCAAGAGCTACGGGACAACGGTCACATTTACGAAGAAGAGGGCGCAACGTGGCTGAATACGACGCCGCTTGGGGATGACAAGAACCGCGTTTTGATCAAAAATGACGGATCCTTTACGTACCTCACGCCGGACATCGCTTACCACCGCAACAAATTCGGACGCGGCTATGACCGCTTAATTAATATTTGGGGCGCGGACCACCATGGTTACATCCCGCGGATGAAAGCGGCTATGACGGCGCTTGGTTTTGAAGCAGATCGTCTTGTTGTATTGATTGCCCAAATGGTGAGCCTATTCCAGAATGGTGAAAAGGTTAAAATGTCCAAACGTACCGGCAAAGCCGTTACGATGGAAGACCTGATGGACGAAGTGGGCGTGGATCCGATTCGTTATTTCTTCGCCATGCGGAGTATGGATTCGCATCTAGATTTCGATATGGACTTGGCGGTTTCCCAGTCCAATGAGAACCCTGTGTTCTATGTGCAATACGCACATGCACGGATCTGCAGCATCTTCCGTCAAGCGGAAGAGCAAGGTATCGCGGTGCTCCCGCTGGGACAGGTGGACCTATCCCAGCTCACATCGGAAGCCGAGTTCGACTTGCTGCGCAAGATCGGCGAGCTTCCGGAAGAGATTGCCATTGCGGCTGAGCAATACACGCCGCACCGCATGATCCGCTATGTCTACGAACTGGCGAGCCAGTTCCATAGCTACTATAGAGGCCACTACGTCATCACGGATGACGCAGCCTTAACGCAAGCCCGCCTCGCGCTGCTCGGCGCGCTGCGCACGACCCTGGCCAACACGCTTCGCGTGGTTGGCGTGTCCGCCCCTGAGCGAATGTAACACCCGCTCAAACAAAGAAGAAGCTCCCCTTGACCACTGGTCAACAAGGGGAGCTTCTTTACTTCTCAAGCGCAGCCGTAGGCCTGCGCTCTATTCTTGGCGCGCGGCACGGATCGCGCGCCGAGCGTTCAAGTTGCCCGGCTGCCAGCGGGCATTCACGCGCTTGCTCAAGCTGAAGGAGCAACGCCGCAGCGCGTTCTTGATCTGAAGCGGCGACATTGGCTTCAGCGAAAGCATGAGCGCGATGACTCCGCTTACATGGGCTGTGGCCATGGAAGTGCCGCTGAGCTCGTTGTATTTGCCGCCCAGCCAAGCTGAATACACGCGCTCCCCAGGAGCGTAAATGTCGATTTGACTTCCGCGATTACTGAAAGGGGCAATCTTCCCTAATCGCGTTGTCGCACCGACAGAAACAACCTGCGGGAAGCGGGCGGGATAATCCACCGTTTTCTTTTTACCGTCGTTACCCGAGGAGGCTACAATGACCTTGCCTTGATAATAAGCGTTCATAACCGCTTGCTCCAAGGTAGGATTATAGGTCTTCATCCCGAAGCTCATGTTAATAATATCGAGGTCGTTCTGGACACACCAATCAATGCCGGCAATAATGTCGGACACATAGGCGCTGCCATTTTGATCAAAAGCTTTCACCGGATGAATAATGGCCCGCGGCGCTACGCCAACGATACCGGAATAGCGGCCTGTCGCTGCAATTGTGCCGGCAATATGAGTACCATGTCCATTATCATCATTCGGCAGCAGCCTGCGATTCAATAAATTAATACCGCGTGAAATGGAATTTCGCAGATCGGGATGCTTGAAATCGATCCCTGTATCGATCACCCCAACGCGAATATTTTGCCCGACGGATTTGCTCCAAATTTCGGGGGCACCAATCTGATCTACGCCCCAAGGAATGGTTCGTGTGCGGGTGCTGGATAAGATGCGTGCGCGTTTTGGCGCGGGTTTGCGACCTGTGACTCGGTTTAGGGAGATTTTCGTATCAAGCTCGATACGTGTCTTGCTGGAAAAGTCTTTAAGTTTCGTATCCGGACACAGGGTGCAAGAGAAGGCGTGAATGATATCGAGTGGTTGAACCCCAGATAAGCCCGTCAGCGCCGTCTTCATTCGAAGAAGCTCATCTTTGCAGGCGAGGTAATCTGTCTCTGATGTGAAATGGATAAGATGCTTTTTAGCTGTTTGTTTAGTGGGACCTACATCTTCATGGAGCATATGAAGAAAGGTGGCTATATCCATCGTGCCATCCCCCCGGAAAAACGAATGTCGTATCTCCCATATCCTATGTACAGGTCATTTCGATTGACCGTGTCATCGCCTTTATAGAAATAAATGGGTGCGAAGCCGTGTCAGATGCGTAGGTTCAACATAGGATACATAGAGAGGCGCGGGCAGGAGTGTCTCTTTCTCAGGTAGCGGAAACGGCTGCTGTTAATCGGCAGACGCTTTCCAATGGGTACAGTCGCAGGCGGAGGGGGACCTTCGCTTGTATTCCATTTTATGGGCTATATTTTTGGCTAAACTCACGCGACCTAAGGGGTCTGTGTAGTCGTTTATTTAAGGGTAGTTGCAATTTTAGAAAAAATAGGTTTTACTTAATGAAGATATTGGTTATGGTAGATAACGTAGTCAAGAAACGATCGAAAAGGATGTGCCTTAGATGAGCAGCGAATACACTCTCAAAATCACCACAGAGCAAGCACGCGAAATGCCCATGGTGGATTTGGCGTTCGAATTGCTGAAGTCGGCGAATACGCCGTTTTATTACCGTGAACTTATGGCTGAAATTGCTAAAATAAAAGGGCTTTCCGAAGACAACGTCATGCAAGTGATTGCCCAACTATATACGGAAATCAATATCGATGGACGTTTTGCTTGCGTAGGAACGAATCTATGGGGCTTGAAACGTTGGTACCCTGTTGAGAAGTCAGACGATGCGGTTGGGAACGCGAAGCGTCCTAGAATCATTAACGACGAAGATGATGATCTGGATGAAGATGTTTACGCGGAAGAAGAAGATACATACGCTGAGGAAGACGAGTACGATGCGTTTGGTACCGAAACCGAAGAGGAAGAAGAAGCGGAAGAGGATACTGAATTCTTTGAGGACGAAGAAATCGAAGAAGATCTCGGTGAAGCTGGTATTGAAGAGACAGACGACGCTGATGAGGATGACGATTTGGATGAGGAATCCGATGAGGAAGACGACGAAGATTTGGACGATGACGACGACAAATAACTTGTCTTGACAGCCACTAGGCGTTCAGAGTAAACTATTGCATGGGCTTTAAAAGAATCTTAACAATTCGCGTATGCGTTCAAAAAGTGCCCCGTCACTACGGGTGTCACTTTTTTTTGTTTTTTTAGCGGTTTTTTTTGCGTTTTGTCATGAAAACACTTATTTAGCAGAAGCTAATGCTTACACACCTATGTTCTGGCGCCACAAAAAGCTAATGCTTTCGGAGCCGGTTTTCTACCGAATACGTTTAGCTCATGCTTAGAATAAGTCAGTTGGATATGATCAGCTTTATGAAGATAATCAAGCTTACGAAGCCAGTTTTATACTAAAACTTTTAGGAGGCGTACATAGTGACAAAATACATTTTCGTTACGGGGGGCGTAGTTTCATCCCTTGGCAAAGGAATCACCGCAGCTTCCTTAGGAAGATTGCTGAAGAACAGAGGTTTGAAAGTTACGATTCAGAAGTTCGATCCTTACATCAATGTAGACCCAGGAACAATGAGTCCTTACCAGCACGGTGAAGTTTTCGTAACCGATGATGGTGCGGAGACGGATTTGGATTTAGGTCATTATGAGCGTTTTATCGACATTAACTTATCCAAAAGCTCGAACGTAACATCGGGTAAAGTGTACTCCTCCGTTATTACCAAAGAGCGTAGAGGTGAATACCTAGGCGGTACAGTTCAAGTTATTCCTCATATTACGAATGAAATCAAAGAGCGTGTGATTCGCGCAGGTCGTGAAGCGGGTTCCGATGTAGTTATCACTGAAATTGGTGGTACTGTAGGTGACATCGAGAGTTTGCCTTTCCTAGAAGCGATTCGTCAAATGAAAAATGATATCGGCCGCGAGAATGTGATGTACATTCACGTTACGCTGATTCCTTATATCAAAGCAGCGGGTGAAGTGAAAACGAAACCTACGCAGCACAGTGTTAAAGAACTACGCGGCTTAGGGATTCAACCGCATGTCATCGTATGTCGTACAGAGCATTCGTTGACAGAAGATATGAAACGTAAATTAGCTTTGTTCTGCGATATCGACCCTGCAGCAGTGATTGAGTGCAAAGATGCGGAAACCTTATATGAAGTACCGATGATGCTTCGTGAGCAAGGTCTTGATGATTACGTTGTGAATCATTTGAAACTTAACACGAACCAGCCGGATATGACGGAATGGGAAAGTCTCGTTCGCAAGGTGAAATCCTTGACGAAGAAAACAGAGATCGCCATCGTTGGTAAGTATGTTGCCCTTCACGATGCCTATCTGAGTATTGTAGAAGCGTTGGGTCACGCTGGTATCGATAATGATTCCGAGATTGATATTCGTTGGGTTAATGCCGAGGATATCTATGACCACAACGTGCATTCCTTACTTTCCGGCGTACAAGGAATTCTTGTACCAGGCGGGTTTGGTGATCGCGGGATCGAAGGGAAAGTTGCGGCAATCCGTTATGCACGTGAGAAGGAAATTCCTTTCTTCGGTATTTGCTTAGGGATGCAAGTGGCTGTTATCGAATACGCACGTTCTGTTTGTGGTTTGGATGGGGCGAATAGCTCCGAGATTAACCCAACAACGGCGTATCCTGTTATCGATCTTTTGCCAGAACAGAAGGATATTGAGAATCTTGGCGGCACGATGCGTTTAGGTCTATACCCTTGTAAACTGGTTCCAGGTTCACTAGCTGCAACGACGTATAATGACGAGCTTGTCTATGAGAGACATCGTCACCGGTACGAGTTCAATAATGAATACCGTGAATTGGTTGAATCCGCAGGTTTGCGTATTTCAGGAACATCCCCAGACGGCCGTTTGGTCGAAATGGTAGAGCTTCCAGGCCACCCATGGTTCTTGGCTGTTCAATTCCACCCGGAATTCACATCCCGTCCGAACCGTCCACAGCCGCTTTTCCGTGAATTCGTGAAAGCTGCGCAATCCATTGCTCGCTAGAAACTTCTGTTGAAGCTCAGGAGACGTATCTCCTGATTTTCAACTTATATGTAAAACTTTTCAAAAAACTGATCTCCCCAGAAGGAAAACGAAAATGAATAGCGAATACCTTGACTCATAGGATTGGGACTTGTTATTCGTTTTCGGGAGGGGACTAGGCTGATGAAGAAAAAAGTATTAGTTGTTGATGATCAAAATGGAATTCGCGTGCTCCTCATGGAAGTGTTCAGTAACGAGGGGTACGACACCTATCAAGCCTCCAATGGCAAGCTGGCCTTGGATATCGTTAGAAATGTAGCTCCTGATCTCATACTGTTAGACATGAAGATTCCTGGAATGGATGGACTTGATATTTTGAAGCATGTTAAGGAAATTGACGTGTCCATCAAAGTGATAATGATGACAGCATACGGTGAGCTCGATATGATCAAAGAAGCGACGGATTTGGGTGCTATTATGCATTTTACGAAGCCTTTTGACATTGATGAACTGCGTTTGGCTGTGAATATGCAATTAAATAATGAACCAAGCAGTGGCTTTGCCGTAGGATCCTAATTAATAGGGTCTTTTTTTGCATATAGAACGGATAAATTTCACATCATACAAGTGGCTATTCGATTAGACAACGCTCCGGTCTAAAAAAGATGGTGGTGATGTTTAATTTGTTATGGAAAAATGAAGGCTTGGTTATCATTTGAAAAGTTATGTGCTATAATAACTCAGGTATGACAGAGAGCGGTATGCGCATCTACTAAAGAGGTTCTAGGAGGAAGAGAAACATGGCATTGGTTTCAATGAATGATTTTTTACCTAAGGCAAAAGCAGGCAAATATGCGGTTGGTCAATTTAACATGAACAATCTTGAGTTTGCTCAAGCGATTGTGGAAGCAGCAATCGAACTGAACTCCCCGTTCATTTATGGTGTTAGCGAAGGCGCACTAAAATATATGGGTATCGAGTTTACTGTAGCTATTGCAGAAGCAGCAGCTAAGAAATCCGGTCTTCCTATCGCATTGCACTTGGATCACGGTAGTTCGTTTGAAGTAGCAATGAAATGTATCCGTGCAGGATTCAGCTCTGTTATGTTTGACGGTTCCCACTATTCTTTCGAAGAAAACATTCGTTTGACGAAAGAAGTTGTTAAAGCTGCTCGTGCAATGGGCGTATCCGTTGAGGGTGAGCTTGGAACAATCGGTGGCGTTGAGGATGACATCTCCGTTGATGAAGAGCACGCTAACCTTGCAAAACCAGAAGAAGCAATTCGCTTCTACGAAGAAACAGGCGTTGACTGCTTGGCAATCGCTGTAGGTACTGCACACGGTATGTACGCTGGCGAGCCTAACATTCACTTTGATATCATTGAAGCAGTTTCCAAAGCAATCCCAGTTCCAGTAGTATTGCACGGCGGATCCGGTGTTCCTGACGAAATGATTCGTAAATCCATCGCAGCAGGCGTTGGTAAAATCAACGTGAACACAGAGAATCAAGTAGCTTGTACAGAAAGCATTCGTGCAGCTCTGAACAAAGATGCTAAAATCTACGATCCTCGCAAATACCTTACCCCAGCTCGCAGCGCTATGATCGAAGTCGTTAAATCCAAAATTCAATTGTTCGGAAGCAGCAACCAAGCTTAATTCCAAAATTGTATAGATAGGGTAGGAAATGCTGTATTTCACAGAAGGATGCTCAACAAATCGTTGACATCCGTCTGTGTCATTACGGGCGTTTCCTTCTTCTATTTCTTGATAACCATGTAAGCTTCCTATTTTGCTTCGCGTCATTCATAGTAAACGCTCGATCATGCCTGTGGGATGACGAAGCCGTTATTTTGCCCCGTTCCTATTCATATACTTCATTATTTGTGGATTTTCGTCGAATGTTTGTGGATTTATTACGATTTATCGATTTAGCTAGTGAGAAGGCACCTGGTTTAGGGGGAGAAGTATGTTGGAGAAATTAATGGTGGTCGGTGGACGCCCACTACGGGGAACTGTTCAAATCAGTGGAGCGAAGAATAGTGCGATTGCGCTTATTCCTGCTGCCGTACTTGCAGAAACACCAGTTACGTTGGATAACCTTCCACATTTGAGTGATGTGGCTATATATACAGAAATTTTAACGGATTTAGGCGCGACGATTGATTGGAACGAAGATCGAATGACGATTGACCCAAGTGACATGAAACCTCTTGCGATGCCGAACGGCAAAGTGAAGAAGCTTCGTGCCTCGTATTATTTGATGGGTGCACTGCTAGGTAGATTCGGAGAGGCAACGATTGGTTTGCCAGGTGGTTGTAATTTTGAACCACGTCCAATTGATTTGCATATTAAAGGTTTTGAAGCTTTAGGTGCTGTGGTAAGCAACGAGAATGGAGCTCTTCATATTCGTGCCAAAGAATTGCGTGGAGCTAAGATTTACTTAGATATGGCGAGTGTTGGCGCGACCATCAATATCATGCTGGCAGCTTCACGTGCCAAAGGGTTAACAACGATTGAAAATGCGGCAAAAGAGCCTGAAATTATAGATGTAGCAACGCTCTTGAATTCGATGGGCGCGAAGATTAAAGGTGCGGGTACCGATACAATTCGTATTGAAGGTGTTTCGGAGCTGCACGGTTGTCGTCATTCCATCATTCCTGACCGTATCCAAGCGGGGACTTACATGATTGCAGCAGCAGCGACACGCGGCGATGTGACCGTAGATAATGTCATTCCTAAGCATCTAGAAGCCCTTACCGCTAAGCTCCAAGAGATGGGTGTTCATGTCTATGAAATGGATGAATCCATTCGTATTGTCGGGCAGCCGATCTATGAAAGTGTAGATGTGAAAGCACTAACGTATCCTGGATTTGCAACGGATCTCCAATCACCGATGGCCAGCCTGCTTTGCCAAGCCAAAGGTGTTAGTATCCTAACGGATCATGTATATAGCAATCGGTTTAAACATATTCCAGAGCTTGTGCGTATGGGCGCCAAAATGAAGGTCGAAGGACGTTCCGCGATCATTGAAGGTTCACAACTCAGTTCAGCCAAAGTGAGAGCAACGGATTTACGTGCCGGTGCCTCCCTTGTTATTGCAGGTCTTAGCGTGATGACCGGTGGCATAACAGAAGTGTCAGGTGTGGAGTTTATCGATCGTGGCTACGAGAATTTAGTATTTAATCTATCTTCCCTGGGTGCGGAAGTTTGGCGTGAGAACGAGGAATAAAGTACCAGACAACAGGCAATGCTAGAATCCAATTGAAAATTTAATAGTTTGGTGGTTGAAATATGAGCATGCAGCTTGCTGAGCTTGAAGTACTCAAGCTTACTGAATTATATAAACTAGCTAAGAAACATCAGATCCCATATTACGGTACGCTGAAGAAAAAAGAACTCATTTTTGCCATTTTACGTGCACAAGCTGCAGAGAGTGGATTAATGTTCATGCAAGGTGTCCTAGAAATTTTGCAGGAAGGTTTTGGATTCTTACGTCCAATCAACTACTTGCCAAGCTCAGAGGACATCTATATTTCAGCCTCACAAATTCGGAAGTTTGATTTGCGCTCGGGTGATATTGTGTCCGGTAAGTGCCGTCCTCCTAAAGAAAATGAGCGCTATTTCGGGCTTCTCCAAGTCGAAGCAGTAAATGGTGAGAAACCGGAGACAGCTGCGGAGCGCTTGCATTTCCCGGCATTGACACCTCTTTATCCAGACACGCGGATTACGCTGGAAACAGAACCGAACAAGATTTCGATGCGTATTATGGACTTGCTCGCACCTGTCGGTCTTGGGCAGCGTGGGCTTGTCGTGGCACCTCCTAAAGCAGGGAAAACATTATTGCTGAAAGAAATCGCGAATAGTATTTCGACGAATTATCCAGAGATTGAGCTTTTCGTCTTGTTGATCGATGAGCGTCCGGAAGAAGTAACCGATATGCAGCGTTCCGTCAAAGGTGAAGTTGTAGCTTCAACCTTCGATGAGCTTCCTGAGAATCATATCAAAGTCGCTGAACTCGTTCTAGAACGCGCGATGCGTCTAGTTGAACATAAGAAAGATGTCGTTATCCTTCTCGATAGTATTACACGCTTAGCAAGAGCCTATAACCTCGTCGTACCCCCATCAGGCCGGACATTATCCGGTGGTGTTGACCCCGCGGCGTTCCATCGTCCTAAACGTTTTTTCGGAGCTGCTCGTAACATTGAAGAAGGCGGTAGCTTAACCATTCTAGCTACAGCACTCGTCGAAACCGGCTCACGTATGGATGACGTCATTTATGAAGAATTTAAAGGGACAGGCAATCTGGAACTTCATCTCGATCGTAAAATGGCAGAGCGTCGTATTTTCCCAGCTATCGACATTCGTCGTTCAGGGACTCGCCGCGAGGAAGCGTTGCTTGGTAAAGATGAGCTTGAGAAAGTATGGGCGCTTCGCAAAAGCATGAATGATTCGCATGAGTACACCGAAGCCTTTATCAAAAAGCTTGCGGATACGAAGACGAATCAAGAGTTCTTGGATTCGTTGGCGTCGCCTTCTGCTGGAACGCCTTCGTCAGCGAACAAAGGGAAAGTCAAAAATTCAGCATCTTAAGCTTACAGATAACGATCCATTCGTTGTATACAGAGGAGTACCGTTATGAACTTGGTTTATTCAGATTCACAAGGAAATGTATTTGATCATCCTGATTTTCTGGCCCTTGGCCGAAATGCAGAAATGATCACCGAAATATTAGATGACGAACTGATCCCTCTTCCTGAGGGCTCAACACTTGTCAGTCTTCCCTTCACACGTCCAGTGGGCATTGATGCCACAACGGGTGAGATGAAACTGGTTGAAGGGGACTATCACGCGGTTGGCGCGCTGCTTCCGCAGGGTTTCACGAGACTTCTTCTCCCTGGGTATGTGAAATCGGACAAAACGAAAGCATTGCCCTTGTTCGGTTACACGGCTGTCGTATGGAAAGAAGATGGCTTCTACGTAGCCGCGCGGCTGACGGATAATCCTTACTTCTGGAATCCGATTCATTGCGACCCTGATGAACTTGAGGTTGAAGTGAAACGGCTAACAGCCAAATATCCGGAAAATCGTTTGTATGCGCATCTCTCGAACTGCGCGCTGGGCTACGAATGCTTGACGGCTTCGAACACGTTCTTACAGCGATGGGAAGGGGCTGTCCCTGTCTCCTATTCCTGTAATGCAGGATGCTTCGGATGTATCTCTGAGCAGCCTGATGAGAGCGGCTTTGTGGCTCCGCAGACGCGGATGAACTTTAAGCCGAAGGTCGAAGAGATTACGGAGATCATGCTTGAGCATCTGCGGACTCCGGAGAGCATCATCTCCTTCGGACAAGGCTGCGAAGGCGAGCCGAGCACGCAAGCGGTAATTATCATTGATGCCATCAAACGTGTGCGTGAGCAAACGAAGATGGGCTACATCAATATCAACACGAATGCGGGCCTTACGGACCATATTCGCGGCATCGTAGATGCTGGACTTGATCTTATGCGTGTTAGTACGATCAGCGCGTTAGATGATCATTACAACGCCTACTACAAGCCGAGAGCGTATACGCTCAAAAATGTAGAGAAATCCCTCCGTTATGCGACGGATAAAGGGGTCATCACATCGATCAACTATCTGGTTTTCCCAGGTGTTACCGACCGAGAAGAAGAGATCGAAGCGATGATCGAATTTGTCCGCAGAACGGGATTGAAATTGATTCAATTGCGCAACCTGAATATTGATCCCGAGAGTTATCTCAGCATTATCCCCAAGGCTCAGGGTGAACTGCTAGGGATGAAGCAAATGATTGAGATTTTCGAGCAAGAATTGCCGGATGTGGTGATTGGTTCTTACTCCCATACACCCAAATTCTACACGAGTGATCGTGCGCTTACGACGGTGCTATAAACCTTCCAATGGCAGGTTTAAGCAAATCATTTTCCATTGCATCTGCTCTTACGAGTATGCTACAATGCAATAGTACGTCCATTAACTCTGTTTCAGCACATGATTCAGGGCGGAAAGAGGTGAACCAAATGAAAGCAGGAATTCATCCTACTTATCATGCAACCACAGTGACTTGCGCTTGTGGTAACGTGTTCGAAACGGGTTCAATCAAAGCAAACCTTCGTGTTGAGATTTGCTCCAATTGTCATCCTTTCTACACTGGTAAACAAAAGTTTATCGATGTAGGCGGCCGTGTCGACAAGTTCAAAAAGAAATACGGAATCTAATTGGCATCATTTGCTTGATTGCCAATCAGCATAAGACATCCTCCCTTGGTCATCCTAAGCTTAGGCTTAGAGTCCAATGGGAGGTGTTTTTATGTTCAAGGGTCTAGTCAAGTTTACGGGAACCATTTGCCTTATAGCGAGTTTAGTAGGGTGCGGGATGTGGACAGGCAACAACAAGAAATCGAATAACGATGCTAATTATAAAGTACAGAATTATAAGCAGGATGGGTTATTGGGAATCACAGATGTGAACCCGAACAATCCGATGAACCCAACCTATCATCATTACGAGGATGATACGAATCTGATGAAGGCTGTGCTGGCTCAGCTGCCTGGCATACAGAAGACCAATATCGCAATCAATGGTCCTTCAGCTAAGGTTAGAATAACGCCAACAGCTTCATTGACAGCGGCCCAAGTTGAAGAATTGCGTTCGCAAGCGCAGCTGGCACTGCAAACCAACATGCCGCGATATAACATACAAGTCACAATGGTTCGTTAGAATTGCACCCAGCAGGTAGTTTTTCCCCTCAGGTTGCTATTTAGCAGTGAATCAGCTATACTATTTTTACTGTGCTAGATGGGGAGGTAGCGGTGCCCTGTAACTCGCAATCCGCTGTAGCGAGGTTGAATTCCTGTTAGCGGTACTGTGATGTGAGGTCTGGCTTTTACACGTGGTGTTGAGAGTCGGGTCCTTCGCAATGGATGCTCATGAACCCGGTCAGGTCTGGAAGGAAGCAGCCGTAAGTGAGATGTTTCATGTGCCGAGGGGTTGCCTGATTTGAGCCAACGATAAGAGTTCGCTTGTATCCCTTTATCAATAACAGGTGCACAGTTTTAACTTGCCCTATAAGTTCGAACACATAATGAAAACGCCAGCTTCTAGGGCGTTTTTTCTTTTATATATAGCAGGAAGAATATAACTTTATAGAGAATCTTTATACGATAAATACATACGTTTTGATGCCGCGCGCAGATGGTTGGATAAGAGAAAATGAAGGAGCTGTTGACATGCCCATTCATGAACCCCAGATGTATTCGGTATCCATTGAAGAACTACGGAAGCTGTTCAATCATAGCCTGCAAACGGGCATGCTGATGGTGGATGAAGACGATAGGCTCTTGCATGCATCCGACCAGGTGTTGAAAGTTTCTGGTTATTCGGCGGATGAAATAACAAACATTACGTTCCCTCAATTATTTAAGGCGAGGGCTTCTTTACGTGAGTTATACGAGTTTCACTTTAAACATGAGAACGATGTGGGTGAGTGGCCGCATGGCTTTTTGAAGGCGAAGAACGGTAGCTTGATGTATTATCAATTCTCTATGTTGCGTGTGAACAACGGGAATACCTGCATATACTTATTGTCATTGAAAAACAAAGAAGAAGGCCAATCCTTGAACTTGCTGCAACGCTTTTCAGATGCCTTTCTCAAAGATATTAACTTAGGTGTACTCTTAATTAATTTGGATTACCAACTGGCTGATATTAGTGATCGTGCCTGCCAGATGCTAGCTTTGGAACGAGAACACATTCTCAATAAATCGCTGGATGATATTTTTGCAACAGTTCCCAGTCAGCACCAGCTTGTGCAACGATCACTTTTGAATGGAGCGATTGTGCGTAATCATGCGGTGTCTTGGACCAATAATCAGGAAAGGTTCGACTTGCTGCTTGATTCCAGTGTCTTAAAGGATAGTCAAGGGAATATCGTGGGGGCCTATGTCATTTTTAAGGACGTGACGAATATGCGCTCTCTGGAACAAATGGTCCAAAGAAGCGACCGTCTTGCCATGATTGGGCAGATTGCTGCGGGCACAGCTCATGAGATTCGCAATCCGCTGACTTCGATTAAGGGCTTCTTACAAGTGTTTCGGCGTGCGTTCGGTGAGCGTGACATGTGCAAAGAGCAAAACTTCACTGACGTCATGCTGGAGGAAATTGATCGAATCAACGCGCTAGTAAACGAGTTTCTATTGCTGAGTAAGCCTAGGCATGTGGCCTATGAGCCTATTCTTGTGAGCGAAGTGTTGCGAGGGATGGTGCCGATTATCCATAATGAGGCGATCCTCTACAATGTGCAGCTCCATTACGAGGCATCATGTCACGTCCCAGAGGTCATTGCGGACAATGAACTGCTCAAGCAAGTTTTTTTGAATGTGTGTAAAAATGGGATTGAAGCCATGCCCGATGGAGGGGTGCTGACGATATCGGAGCGTGTAGATACCATAGAGCGTAATGTGTGTGTGGACATCCATGATACAGGTTCTGGTATTCCAATGTTCGTGATTGATAAAATTTTCGATCCCTTTTTTACAACGAAGGATACCGGTACGGGGCTTGGGCTTTCTGTGTGCCAACGCATTATTCATGATATGGGCGGAACGATTCGAGTCGGTTCCAAAGGCTTTGGAACCACGTTCACGATATCCATTCCCTATACATGATCTATCCTCTATTTCATCCCTTGGAACGATATAGTATAATGGATGTAGTCAATCCACGCAGGGATTATTGGAGAGGAACACTATGGCACACATTGCTTTGTATCGCACGTGGAGGTCGCAGACGTTTCGTGATGTCGTCGGACAGAGACACATAACGCAGACCCTGCAGAATTCTTTACGGGAAAATCGTCTAACACATGCTTATTTGTTTAACGGCCCCCGGGGGACGGGGAAAACAAGTACAGCCAAAATATTAGCCAAAGCTATAAATTGCTTGAACGGACCAGCCGAAGAGCCGTGCAACCAATGTTCTGCCTGTGAGCGAATCACCGAAGGTGCTGTGATGGACGTTGTTGAGATCGATGCGGCTTCCAATCGCGGTGTTGAAGAGATTCGAGACATTCGAGATAAGGTCAAATATGCCCCGACGGAAGTTAGGCAGAAAGTGTACATTATCGATGAAGTGCATATGCTGACGACAGAAGCCTTCAATGCCTTACTGAAGACACTGGAAGAGCCGCCGGCGCATGTGATGTTTATTTTGGCGACAACGGAGCCTCATAAGATTCCGGCTACGATCATTTCCCGCTGTCAGCGTTTTGACTTCCGGCGCGTTTCGATGGAGGATGAAGTTGGGCGTCTACAGTATGTTTGTGATCAAGAGCACATATCGATTGATAAGGAAGCTCTTCACTATATAGCAAGACTATCGGATGGCGGAATGCGGGATGCGCTAAGTCTGTTGGATCAGGCCACATCTTTCGCGACGGGAGAGATACAGCTTGCTGATATTTTATCAATCACAGGCGGTGTTGCTTCGGATCAATTCAAGAAACTCGTTTCCTATATCAAGGAACAGAATCTGGGCGCCGCTTTAGAGTTGATTGATACCTTTATGCAAGAGGGAAAGAGCGCGGATAAGTGTATCGAAAATTTGATTCATTATTTCCGCGATTTGTTGATGGTTCGGATGGTGCCGAATTCACCAGTCATTGCCGAGCGCGTATTTGATATGGCGGAGCTCAAAGAGATTGCGAGTCACTTCACCCCGAGTGAAATGATGAGCATGATCGAGACGCTGAATCATTACCAGAGTGAGATGAAATATTCGGTTCAACCGCAAACGCTGCTCGAGATCGCCATAATGAAAATAAGTGGTGGACATCGCGGTGCTGAGGGCAGCTCTCGCTCAATGGATGAATCCGGAGGACGTGCGCCGCAAGGCGATCTTCTCGCGCAGATGACGCAAAGAATGAAACAACTTGAAGAACAGATAGCAGGACTGGTAAAATCGGGAGTGACGGTTGCTGCTGGTGATAATGCTAGGCAAGCGCCTGCGGCCAAAGTGGCCGTAGCCTCGGCACCATCTAAGAAGTCAGGACTTAAGTTGGACCCTTATCTGAAGGCGTCGGAAGCTCCAGATACGAAGACTGCGCTGATGAAGTGGAGTCAAGTGTTAGGAGATGTCAAAGAGAAGAAGATCACCGTTCATGCTTGGTTTGTTAACGGGGATCTGGTCGCCATGCTCGATGATGTTGTGCTTGTCGCATTCAAGAATGACATGCACCGTAATACGACAGAGAAGCCGGAAAACAAAGTCATCATTGAACAAGTGCTTTCTTCTGTTTTTGGTAAACCGATGCGATTGTTGACCTTGATGCGGAAGGAATGGGACGATGCGAAGAATGAAGCAACGCACGCCCCGCCTGAAGAGATGGAATTAGTGGCTGAAGATGGACGCGGGAACGCGGTCAAAGAAGAATGGATTTCGGAAGCCATCCAATTGTTTGGCGAAGACCTAGTAACCATTAAAGAAGACTAAATATAAGGGAGCGACCTATTATGAATAACATGAACCAAATGATGAAGCAAGTGAAGAAAATGCAAGAGCAAATGATGAAGGCACAAGAAGAACTAGGTACTAAAATGATCGAAGGAACAGCAGGTGGCGGCGTTGTCACATGTATCATCAATGGGCACAAGAAAGTACAAAGCATCACGATTAAACCAGAAGCGGTTGACCCTGATGATGTTGAAATGCTGCAAGACCTTGTGTTGACAGCTGTTAATGATGCGATGTCCAAGGCTGAAGAAATTGCGAACAAAGATATGGGCAAATTCACAGGCGGTATGAATATCCCTGGATTGTTCTAGAACAACCAAGAAATAACGATTCTGCACGATGAAGGAGTACTCCTTTGTATTACCCCGAACCGATAGCCAAGTTGATCGATGCCTTCTCCCGTTTGCCGGGAGTAGGTCCTAAGACGGCGGGACGCTTAGCCTTTCACGTGCTTCGGATGAAAGAAGAAGATGTGATCGACTTTGCGAAGTCGCTTGTTAATGTGAAACGAAATCTACATTATTGTTCCGTTTGTTGTAATATTACCGATGTGGACCCTTGCCGGATTTGTCAGGATAAAAGCCGCGATAATTCCATCATCTGTGTGGTACAGGAGCCCAAAGACTTGGTTGCGCTGGAGCGAACCAAAGAATTTGAAGGCTACTATCACGTTTTGCATGGCGCCATTTCCCCGATGGAGGGAATTGGCCCTGATCAAATTCATATCGCTGAACTGCTCAAACGACTAGGCGACGAAACGGTGCAGGAATTGATTCTGGCCACGAATCCGAATATTGAGGGCGAAGCCACAGCGATGTATTTATCGAGGCTTATCAAGCCGTTTGGACTACGAGTTACCCGTATTGCCCATGGACTGCCGGTTGGCGGGGATTTGGAATATGCAGATGAGGTAACCTTATCCAAAGCGATGGAAGGCCGCAGGGAATTATAACCTATAAAACGTGTATGTGGAGAGCCGAGAGGCTCTCTTTTTCATACCTAATAACTGCCATTGTTCTAGTTCTGAACTAACCAGAAACTCCATATATATAGAGCAAACTGATTATGGAATGAATGGGGGGTTGCCTGTGCGACCAGCATTATTAGGCAAGCATGGATTCAAGAGTCTGCGACAGAAGCACGTTCAAGATGAGTTGAAAATGGACAAGATTATGTTGATTCAAGAGATACGTTCTGCTCATCAGACTTGGGTTGCCGCTCAAGCTCATTTCGACTTTGCTTTGGACAAGGATCAAATCGACTACACGATCTATGCATTAGAGGCAGCGGAGAAGAGATTCGAAATGTTGATCAAACAAGCTAAGAAGCTAGGGATTAGTTTAATTGATAGTGATCGTTTAATGGAGGTGTAGGCGTTGTATCTCAAATATGCCATATGGGGAGTTATGATACTCTCCTCTCTTATGCTGTTGTTAATTGTGTTTCGAAGCCGTAGTGGCGGCAGAGTCGTTGCATCCCTTGGATTAAATGTAGTGGTGGCAGCGTTTCTGCTGTATGTATTGAATCTGGTAAGTTCATACACCCATGTAGAGCTTCCCATTAATACGGCGACTTTAGGTACTGCGACCCTTCTCGGTATTCCTGGTGTGATGTTACTGGTCGGTGTGAAATTAGCCTTGCTCTAGCTGTTAAAATAATACATTGCCAATAAGGTTGACTCGACCAAGCCATCTGTGTTATCTTATAAAAGTTGCCGCTGAGACATGCGGAAATACAAAAGTAACTTGAAAAAAACAAGTTGCAAAAGAAAAGTAACTATGATATATTGATGTTCCGGCTTTCGAAAGAGAGCAGGTAGGACAAGAGTGATTGATCTTTGAAAACTGAACAACGAGTGAGTAAGCACGAACGAGTAATCGTTCAAATAAAGAGATTGCA
>NZ_LYPC01000010.1 GCF_001700435.1 Paenibacillus pectinilyticus | reverse complement strand
TTCCCATGGAGGCTTAGCTCAGCTGGGAGAGCATCTGCCTTACAAGCAGAGGGTCGGCGGTTCGATCCCGTCAGCCTCCATCATGTTTCCTTATGCAAGGCTTGATTTAATAGGAAACCTGACATATACTTAATGACGCGGGGTGGAGCAGCCCGGTAGCTCGTCGGGCTCATAACCCGAAGGCCGCAGGTTCAAATCCTGCCCCCGCAACCAATCTCTNGTCACCATTAAAATTTTGTTTATTCCCATGGAGGCTTAGCTCAGCTGGGAGAGCATCTGCCTTACAAGCAGAGGGTCGGCGGTTCGATCCCGTCAGCCTCCATCATGTTTCCTTATGCAAGGCTTGATTTAATAGGAAACCTGACATATACTTAATGACGCGGGGTGGAGCAGCCCGGTAGCTCGTCGGGCTCATAACCCGAAGGCCGCAGGTTCAAATCCTGCCCCCGCAACCAATCTCTTATCATCAAGAGAAGAATTACTTAGTGTGGAGCTGTGGTGTAGTGGCCTAACATGCCTGCCTGTCACGCAGGAGACCGCGGGTTCGAATCCCGTCAGCTCCGCCATTTTTCTTGCAATATTTAGTTAGGCTTTGTAGCTCAGTCGGTAGAGCAGAGGACTGAAAATCCTCGTGTCGGCGGTTCGATTCCGTCCAAAGCCACCATTTTAAATTAAATAAGCCGTTGTAGCTCAACTGGTAGAGCAACTGACTTGTAATCAGTAGGTTGGGGGTTCAAGTCCTCTCGACGGCACCATTGCTTTGTGGAGGCTTAGTGAAGTGGCTAAACACGGCAGACTGTAAATCTGCTCTCTTCGAGTTCGGTGGTTCGAATCCATCAGCCTCCATTTTCCTTTTTGTAGGGGCATAGTTTAAGGGTAGAACAAAGGTCTCCAAAACCTTTGGTGTGGGTTCAATTCCTGCTGCCCCTGCCAAAAAAGTAAGAAACTTAATATTGTGGCGGTCGTGGCGAAGGGGTTAACGCACCGGTTTGTGGATCCGGCATTCGCGGGTTCAAGTCCCGTCGTCCGCCCATTATTACCTAAGCACTACAATGGGGATTAGCCAAGCGGTAAGGCAACGGACTTTGACTCCGTCATGCCAAGGTTCAAATCCTTGATCCCCAGTTTTATATGCGGAAGTGGCTCAGCGGTAGAGCATCGCCTTGCCAAGGCGAGGGTCGCGGGTTCGATCCCCGTCTTCCGCTCCATTATTACTAAGGCGCCATAGCCAAGTGGTAAGGCAGAGCTCTGCAAAAGCTTTACCCCCAGTTCGAATCTGGGTGGCGCCTCCACAAATTTATAAGCCGGAGTGGCGGAATCGGCAGACGCACAGGACTTAAAATCCTGCGGTAGGTGACTACCGTACCAGTTCAAGTCTGGTCTTCGGCACCATTGTTTTACAAGTAGATATGCCGGCATGGCGGAATGGCAGACGCGCTCGACTCAAAATCGAGTCCGAAAGGGTGGAGGTTCGAGTCCTCTTGCCGGTATACCGAATGGAAGAAGCTCATGAAATCATTTGATTTCATGGGCTTTTTTTCTGTTCAAGGGGTTAACACATTCACAGATGGAGATGGGAATAATCTTTCTGTTTTCATGGATAAAGTATCCAAAATGCTATGTACATGTGTTTTGCAGATAGTAAAATATGTAAGAGATACGTACAATGAAAGATCATAGCTAAAATGAGAATGAGGCGGGGACCCTTTTGAACATAGTGAATTCAGTGCGGTTTAAAATATTTATAGGGTTTGTGATGGTTGTAGGGCCATTGGTCTTGTTTCTTATATTTAATAATGCCTATTCGATGAATGTAGTTCGGGATCAAATCTCCCAAAACTACAACAAGCTTCTACAGCAATACGTGGAGGATACGGATAATACGCTCAAAGAGTTCGATAACTATTTGTTTCATTTATATAGTGATCCGGATGTGATCAATATGAATTTGTATGCTTTAGAATCGGATGACTATGTTCTGGCGAAGCAGAGATTGTTTAATAAGCTCACGCGGCAGCTGGATATTTATAATTTGATCAACACCTTTTTTATATTCTCGAATACAACAGGTGATCTGTTAGTTACGACGAGAGAAAATACTTATTATTATGACCGTGTGCAGACGGTAAAGGAATTCATTGTGGAGAATGCGACGACGCGACCCAATGATAGCTCGAACGGTAACTGGCTCATTATGAAAGCCAAGAATGGTGATCATTATTTGATGAAAATAAATAAGGACTTGGGTGCAGGGCTATCCGGCGGGATTCTCATCAAGATGAGCAGCCTTGTAGAGCCCTTGAGCAAGTGGGACACGGGTGAAGGTGGAGGCACGATTGTTGTCGCACCTGATGGTGCAACACTGACAACGGCGTATTTCCCATTAAAAAGATACCAAAACATAAGTAATCAGATTACGCCCAAAAGCTCGGGATTTCAAATTGTGAAAGATCGGGAGCTTGATCAGCAGTTTTTGATTGTGCGTGAAGCGTCTAGCCATGCAGATCTGGATTTCGAGCTGATTATCGCAGAGAAAAATATATTACAGAATTTGCCGTATTTGCAGCTCCTGATTTACTTTTTACCAGTTGGCGGAGCCTTGGTGCTGGGGGTGTATTTGTTGTATGTGCAGCGTATCCTGTTCAAACCACTCATGCAATTAATTCGCGGGATGCGGAAGCTTGCGCAAGGGGAATTATCGGTACGGCTGCATGAGGGCAGCTCGACGGAATTTGCATTTCTGATCGCTACATTTAATAACATGGTAGATCAGATCGAGAATTTGAAGATTTCGGTGTATGAGGAGAAGATCCGAGTGCAGCAAGCGGAGTTTAAGCATTTGCAAGTGCAGATTAATCCGCATTTCTATATGAACAGTTTGAACATCATCTATAACCTTGCCGCGTTGAAGGATACAAAAGCAGTCCAGAAGATGTCTTTGCATCTGGCGGATTATTTCCGTTTTATTATGCGAACGAACCGGACGACGATGACATTGAAGGATGAAACTGAGCATATTCGCAATTATTTGGAGATTCAGGTGATGCGATATCCGGATCATTTGGTCTTTGATATAGCGCTGCCAGATACATATTGTCATTATGCGATACCTCCGCTTATTGTTCAGCCTTTTGTAGAGAATGCGGTGATTCATGGTTTTACGAAGCAGTATGGGACTTTCGAGATAAAAGTAAGTGCGGAGAAAGATCCTGACGCACCTAATGAGTTCTTTCTTCTGTCCATTAGTGATAATGGAGATGGTTTTCAACCCGAAATGCTGAAGCAATTGAATTCATCGCAGTATTTGGACGAATCGGGAGATGAACATCTAGGGATTTGGAATGTGCGGCATCGTTTGCAAATGAATTATGGCCATCAAGTCGCGCTGAGATTTCAGAATAAACCGGAGAGAGGGGCTCTTGTGCAGATGAGGTTGCCACTGCAATCCTCGAATGTGGAAGGGACGAAAACGGAAGGTTAGACGTGGAAGGGACGAAATAGAAAATTAAACGGGTAAAGACGGATACAGATGTGGAAGGGACGGAAATGGAACGCTAAATTGGGGAAGGGTGGATACGGATGTTTAATTTACTCGTTGTGGATGACGAAAAGATCGCGGTGAAAGGAATTACGATCGGAATCGACTGGGAGCCATTCCCGATTGGACAGATTTATGAGGCGCTTGATGTGAATGAAGCAAAGCTGATTCTGGCGCAGAATCGTATCGACATCATGATCTCGGATATTGAAATGCCTGGTGCGAACGGATTACAGCTGCAAGAATGGGTGCGAACGAATTCACCGCATACAGAGACGATTTTCTTAACGGGGCATGCGAATTTTGAATATGCTCAGCAAGCCGTGCGATTAGGGAGTTTTGATTATGTGCTAAAGCCTGTGGATCATGATCGGTTGCAGGATATTGTGAAGCATGCTATTGAGAAGATTAAAGAGGATCAGGAGCAGTTAGATTTTCATGAAACGTATAAGATGTATTATAGTCATTGGGTTAACGAGTTGCCTTCATTAGTGGAGAAATTTTGGCAGGAGCTTCTTGGAGGTAAAATACCAGTGAATGAGGAGCGGCTGTCTCGAAATTTCCAGATGTATGATATCCCTCTGCAGATGACGAGTACGATTTATCCTATTTTAATAAGCGTAGAGAATTGGAAAGAAGCTTTGAACGCAAGAGATGAAGAGATTATGGAATATGCGATTCGAAAGGCTGCTGCAGAGATCATTGTTGTGGATCAGCTGGGGTGTGTCATTCAAGAGAATGGCTCTACGCTAGTGCTGCTGTATGATGTGGAAGGAAATCAGCCCTCTCTCTCAGATATCAAAGCACGATGTGAAGCGTATATTAGTGCTTGTCATCGCTATTTCCAATGCAGTCTGTCCTGCTATATGGGGGAAATGACGCCGCTTCTCAAGCTTTCGGCGAAGGTAGGGGATCTGTTTCAAGCCGAACGAAATAATGTGACGAGGAGTAACTGCGTCTTGATGGAAAATGAGACGGATCAGCCACTCGTGAATAAGCCGCAAGCGCCGACTTTTGCAGACTGGATGGTGCTGCTGGAAGCTGGGAAGAAAGCGGAACTCGTTGCCCGTATTCAGGAGAACATTGATCGGTTGCAGCATGCGGACATAGGGCCCGAAACGGTGGAAGCGTTCTATTATGGATTGCTGCATGTGGTGTACCATGTTTTGCATAAAAAAGGTTTGGCTGTTCATGATATGCTCCCTCATCAAGAGTTACAGGATTATGGCAATGCGACGCGCTCGCTCAATCAACTCAGGAACTGGGCAGTACGTATCGCGACAATCAGCTGTGACTATATGAATAGTCATCTGAAAGGTGTTTCCGCAGTTACGGCGAAGTTATGCCAGTATATGGACGAACATTTGGATGAAGAGCTTAGCAGAGAGGAGTTAGCAGCCTCTGTTTATCTGAATCCGGCTTATTTATCTCGACTATTTAAGAAAGAGACGGGGTTATCGATCTCCGAATACAGCTTGAAAATACGCATGGAGAAGGCGAAGAAGCTGCTAGCAGAATCGAACGATAAGATCAGCTATGTGGCGGAGCAGGCGGGTTATTCACATTTTTCGTTTTTCGCGAAAATGTTCAAGAAATATACGGGTTTATCGCCACAGGAGTATAGGAAAAACTTTCAGGGCTGATGAAGTGTTGAGGAAACTTTGCAGAAATTGAACGCGGGGAAGAAGTAGATCCAAATTAGAGACCAGTAGCCCTTGTGTGGGTATGCTGGTTTTTTGGCGTGGAGCGAAAGGGAGTCAGTACTGACTGAAGATCAAATAGTTGCCGGAGTGATGCTGCTAAGTGCTGTGTTGCTGTTTGGCTAGCTATTTTGCAATCTTGTTAACAGAACAAAAACATGTATATTGAGCAGAACTCGCGATGTGGATATGCTTGAAGCATTCAACGGATGGGAGTGTTACAGCAATGGCAATGGACACAGAGAAGTGGATAGAGGATGCATGGGGTCATGGTGTAGATAAAATAAAAAGAACGAGCCGACGTGTCGGCGCGGGATTTCCACACGGTTCAACCGAAGGTCAATTTCAGTTGATGTCGCCGCATTATTGGACCGCTGGCTTCTGGCCAGGGTTATTATGGCTCGTCTATCAAGAGGAGCAGGATGAGCAAGCTCGGCGGCTCGCAGAGAGCTGCGAGGAGAAGCTGGATGCTGTGATTGAGGCCTATGAGCCCCTGGATCATGATATGGGCTTCATGTGGACGCTAACTTCAATAGCGAACTGGTACCTGACAGGAAGCGAGGTGTCCAAACGCCGAGCATTGAAGATTGCCAGCCATTTGGCGGGGCGATTCAATATCAAAGGGAATTTCATCCGGGCATGGAACAGCCCTGAGCGAATCGGATGGGCGATCATCGATTGCATGATGAATTTGCCGCTGCTCTACTGGGCGTCGCAACAGACAGGCGACCCTCGCTTTAAACATATCGCAGAGGCGCACGCCGAAATGGCTGCGAAGCAGTTTATCCGCGCGGATGGCTCCGCGTATCATCTGGTCTGCTTCGACCCGGAGACAGGCGAACGGGTCGGAGCTCTTGGGGGCCAAGGCTATGCGGAAGAATCCGCATGGGCACGTGGATCGGCATGGGCGATCTATGGCTCGGTGCTCAGCTACCGCCATACCGGCCGTGCCGATCTCCTGGCCGCTGCGGAGCATGCGGCCGCATTCTTCTTGGCACACTTACCAGAGGATAAGGTGCCGTACTGGGACTTCCGATTGCCGAGCTTCGAGGAGGCATCGCGTGACACGAGTGCCGCAGCGATTGCGGCAAGCGGACTGCTGGATCTAGCCGAGGTATTTGAAGGCGATCAGGCACTCTTTTATAAGGAGCAGGCTTGTACAATCTTGCAGTCCTTAACGACGAACTATCTGGCAGATGATTCGGAAGAAGCGATCCTACTTGCTGGAACAGGCAATGTTCCCATGAATCAGAATGTGAATAAGCCGCTTATTTACGGCGACTATTACTATATGGAAGCACTAGCTAAGCTGAAGGGGCATTCCTCTTTCTGGGAAAGAGGGGCTTCACAAGCCTAATCGATCATCATAATGACATGTATATCCCTAGAAAAAGTGTATATCGGACAGCGAATATCCGCACTACATAAGCCTGTTAACTGATCGAAATCATGTATATTGTACGGATGACGGCTGAGCAGGTACGATGAGTTCAAATTACAGAGCAAGGATGTGACACCGATGAGTCAAGATCACCAGCCTTCAATACCAGCGATGGTTAATCCGAAGGCGAATAAAGTAAGCACCAAAAGCAATTGGTTAGTTAGGAAGTATGGCAAACGCGTACTGAAACAGAACATTCCTTTATACATCATGTTTGTGCCCGTCATCCTCTTCTTCCTAATCTTTAAATATTATCCGATGACGGGGCTCGTGATTGCTTTTAAGAAATACAGCTTCATTAAAGGGGTTTGGGGCAGTCCTTGGGCCGGCTTGGATAGTTTTAAAATGATTTTCCAGAGCCCACAAATAAGGAGTATCATCTGGAACACCTTGAAACTAAGTGGCTTAAGTATCATTATCGGCTTCCCGATACCGATTGTCCTGGCGCTCCTCCTGAATGAAGTCAGGAAGATGCAGTTCAAACGACTCGTTCAAACGCTCGTGTACCTGCCGCATTTTCTGAACTGGGTCATCGTCGGAGGTATTGTCGTTACTATCTTCTCACAAAGTACGGGCACGCTTAATCATGTAATTGAAAAGCTTTTTGGAGAGTCTTATCCCTTCTTATATAAGGAATTCTCGTGGGTTTCGATCTTTGTCGCCTCAGGGGTTTGGAAGGAAGCCGGTTGGAACGCGATTATTTACTTGGCAGCGCTGACGTCTATCGATCAAAGCTTATATGAAGCAGCGAGTATGGATGGCGCTAATAAATGGCAGCAAACAACCAAGATTACGTTACCGGCCCTTATGCCAACGATCATAATTATGTTGATTTTGAAAATCGGGCATCTGATGGAACTAGGCTTTGATCAAGTGTATGTCCTCCAGAATAATGCGGTATCTGAGATCTCAGAAGTGATTAGTACGTTTATGTACAAAATTGGGATCCAGCAAGCCAATTTTAGCCTTGCAACAGCGATGGGGCTGTTCGAATCCTTGGTGGGCTTACTCCTAGTTATCTCGGCCAATCGGATCGCACGTCGCTTCGGCCAAGGTTTATGGTAATCGCATAATTGAACTAACATTATAAAGAAGGAGAAGCCTATGAAACATACACGAGGAGAGAAACTATTTTACATCATCAACTACATCTTTCTACTTCTAATTGGTCTTAGTTGTGTACTGCCGCTCATTCATATTCTAGCGCTTTCGTTTAGCGATAAGCATGCGTTAATGTCAGGAACGATTAGTTTTTGGCCCGTTAATTTCAGCTTGGGGGGCTACAGGGCGCTGTTTAAAGAAAGTCCAATCTTTCAGGATTTTACGAATAGTGTAATTATAACGGTGGTGGGTACATCTTTAAATATGGTGTTCACTATACTTGCCGCTTACCCTTTGTCAAAACGTTATTTTATTGGGCGCAGCGTCTACTCATTCGCGATTATTTTCACCATGATTTTCACAGCAGGATTAATTCCTAACTACTTATTGCTCAAAAGCTTAGGGCTGATTAATAGCTACGGAGCTTTATGGCTGCCAGGGTTAATAGCTGTCTATAATCTTTTGGTATTGCGCAGCTTTTTTGAAGGGCTTCCCGAAGAACTCGAAGAGGCATCACGGATCGATGGCTGTTCCGAATGGCGATTGATCATCCAAATCGTGCTTCCGTTGTCCTTACCTGTATTGGCTGCTTTATCGCTGTTCTACGGCGTTACACATTGGAATGCTTTCATGAATGTCCTTATTTATATCAATGACTCTAATAAGTTGAATTTAGCTGTGCTCGTACAGCAGATGATCCAGAATCAGACGCTGATGCAGGAGTTGACGTCGACGCAGCCTGATTTAGCAGCAGCCATTACGCCGGAGGGTGTTAAAGCGGCAGGTGTTATCGTGATGACGTTGCCTATGTTAATTGTGTATCCGTTCCTGCAGCGTTTCTTTGTCAAAGGTGTCATGATCGGTGCTGTCAAAGGATAATGGTAATTCTCTGAAAGGGGTGATGCGAAGCGCTAAACGTGGTAGTCTTAATTTTAAATGTGATGAAATAATCGGGGTTATCTTGAAAATGCACGTACAAATCATGAGGGGTGACTTATTCATATGAAAAAAATCAACAAAATGAAAGCGGCAACAGTTACTTTGGCCTTGGTACTCTCAAGCACGACGCTGCTTGCGGCATGTGGAACAGATAAAGACAAGACGGATAGTGCAACAACGACGCCAAGCGCTGCAAGCACAGCTGCGGCAACAGCGAAACCAGCGGGGCCCAAGCCGAAAATTACCGTTTCCATATATGATCGTAACAATGTCCCTGAGGGTGAAGGTACAATTACGAATAACCGCTGGACGAAGTGGATTAATGAGAATGCACCAGTGCAAGTTGAGTTTATCCCTGTTCCACGTACGAACTCTTCGGAGAAGTGGAATGTTCTGTTCGCTTCAGGACAAGCGCCTGACTTAATCATGGAATTTTCGAATCCTTATATGAAGGACTTGGCATCCAAAGGGCAAATCATTCCGCTGGATGATGCTATTTCGAAGTATTCCACCACTTACAAAAAGATGATCGCTGGCAATGAGTCCCTGCAGAAATTAACGAGATTTAATGGGAAAACGTATTTCTTTGGTCGCACGCTGCCTTTTGCAGCTAACCATTATGTGATGATTCGTCAGGACTGGCTGGATAAATTGAAGCTTCCAATGCCAAAAACAACAGAAGAGTATCTCCAAGTTGCGAAAGCGTTCACAGAGCAGGACCCTGATGGTAATGGCAAGAAGGATACACTTGGTTCGACTTTCTGGGATGTGGACTATATGTACCAATTAGGGCAAGCGAGTGATGAGACATTGCCGATGATCACGTCCTATCATCTGATCAATGATCAATATGTGCGGACATGGGATCGTCCAAAAGCAGATTTAGCATTTAAAAAGAGCCTATATGATGCTGGCGCTATCGATAAAGATACGTTCACAGATAAAAATGGTGCTAAAGCTCAGCAGGATTGGGTAAACGGCAAGCTTGGCATTTATGGTTCAGATGTGTTAGAAGGAGCTAAAGGATACGAAGTTTACAATACGCTGATCAAAAATAATCCAGATGCCAAAGTAGCGATTCTACCACTTCCGAAGTCTGAAATTGGTCAATTCTCACCTGCTGGTGCCGTACCAATGCAATTTACGTCCGCTATCAATGCAACTGCCAAAAACGTAGAAGCCGTTGTGCAATATGTGGATTGGTTAATGAAGCCTGAAGTCCAACAGACGTTGATGTATGGCTTTGAAGGCGTTAACTACAAGATGGTAGACGGTTGTCCGAAACCAATTGATGCAGAGAAAAACAAGAAAGAATTAAATTGGAATGGCGATTTCCAAATGATGTCTCAAACAGGCGAGATGGGGAAATGTGTGGATTATACGAACACATTGGATCCTTCGAAGCCGGTTGATAAAGCGTATACTGACTTGATTAAGCAAGGTAGAGCGGCTTATATCACGCCAGACCGTCCAACAACATCCGAGATCGTGCTTCCCGTTACACTGACGGATGATCTGACAGTTATTAAGAATACATTGAAAAATACACTAACCAATATTTATACAAAAGCTGTTGTCGGTGGATCAGGGTATACCGTTGAACAAGCGATGAAAGATGCACAAGATGCTTGGGAAAAAGGCGGCGGTAAGAAAGTCGATGACTTCTATACGAAAGCCTATACGGATAATAAGAAAGACGTTATTTACACGAAAGATTACTATAAGTTGTTGACGAAATAATGAAAGTATTGACGTAATAAGTTAAATTTCTTGCATTACATTATGAGCTTCCTTCCTGCTGAAAATGAGTTCGGAAGGAAGCTTATTTTTCCAATATGAAGGAGGTTAATTATGTTAATGGGTAGATTTCATTTTTTGAAAGCGCTTATATTAGTGTTTGCTATGATTGTCAATGTAGTGGCACTGCCCATTCACCCTGCCTATGCGGCAGATGAGTATGACACACTACGAGCGAAAATTTATGATTTTACTACTGGAGGTTCTACCTACGATCCAGCTGATCCAGACATTAGTGGCAAGATCACCAATATTACGACTCTTGCTCAGACGAACTGGGATACGATGAATAAGAGTGCAGGAAGAACCTACCTGTGGAGTGACATGGCAACAACAACGGAATCAGAGCACGTATCAGGGAGTTATCAGCGGTTAGAAGCGATGACACTGGCTTATGTGACAAGAGGTTCAACGCTTCAAAATAACGCAGCTTTGCTGTCGGATATTATCAGTGCTATGGATTGGATGTACACGAACAGATATAATACCAGCGTTCCTAAACGAGGTTATGACAATTGGTTTGACTGGCAAATCTCCTCGCCACTCAGCATTAATAACATTACGACATGGATTTATGGCAGTTTAACCTCAACACAGATAAATAATTGGCATGCTGTCATCGACTACCAAGCGCTGCAATGGGGAGCGGGTCTGACTGGAGCCAATCGCGTATGGGCTTGCAACATTAAAATAACTAGTGGAATTATTGTCAAGAACAGCGCCAAAATCATAGAAGGCAGAGATCAACTTAGTTCGGTATTTGATTATGTAACTTCCGGCGAAGGCATGTATAGCGATGGCTCTTTTATTCAACATACGGCTTTCATCCCTTATAACGGAGGTTATGGTATCAACTTGCTCGATAATCTGACCAAGGTGATGTATATCGTAGCAGGTTCTACTTGGGACATAACGGATCCGGATGTGAATAATATCTATCAATGGATTTACAATGCGTTTGAACCGCTATTTGTTAATAACTCCATGCTAGATATGGTCAGAGGAAGGAACATTGCCAGATTTGCGAGCGATGATAATGGATCAACGTCTATGGGGGCACTTGGTGCATCTGTGGTAAGAATGGCTTTGTCCGCTCCCTCCGCTAGCGATCGGGCAGCTTATAAATCGATGGTCAAAAAGTGGATGTTGGAGTCTACATCTCCTACGAAGTATTCGGATTTAGTCATGATCAGCTCTATCGTGCAAACGAAACAAATCATGAGTGATGCTTCTGTAACAACAAGAGCTTCGCTTACTATGAACAAACAATATCCTAATATGGCTAGAGCTGTTCACCTTAGACCGGGATTTACATTTGGCATCAGCATGTCTTCCGATAAAATCGCCAATTTTGAAAGTATCAATAATGAGAATTTAAGGGGTTGGCATACCGGGGACGGGATGACCTATCTGTATAATTCAGATTTGAGCCAGTATAAAGATTCCTTCTGGCCTACGGTAAACAGCTATCGCTTGCCAGGCACGACGGTTAACCAGAACACAACAGCAGCAACCAATGTCAAAAATCCGAATAGTTGGGTTGGAGGCACGGAGATCTCAGGGCAATACGGAATTTCAGGCATGCAATACACGGCTAATGGATATACGCTGAAGGCGAAGAAATCATGGTTCATGTTTGATGATGAGATCGTCAGTCTAGGTGCCGGCATTACGTCCACGGACAACAAAGTTGCTGAAACGATCGTTGAAAACCGAAAGCTTAACGGCAGCGGTAACAACGCACTTACTGTCAACGGTGCTGCAAAGTCAACCGCATTAGGTTGGAGTGAAACGATGACTGGCGTGAACCGGATTCATTTGGCCGGAAGTGTGGCAGGGTCAGACATCGGTTACTATTTCCCGACAACGACAACGCTTAAAGGTTTGCGAGAGTCACGTACAGATCAATGGTCTAGTATCAACCAATATTATGTAGGTACGGATTACACGACGAACCATACGAACAATTTTATGAATTTGTGGTTTGATCACGGGACGAATCCGACAAACGGTCAATATTCCTATGTGCTGCTGCCGGGCAAGTCCAGTGGAGAAGTAGATACGTATGCCGCAAACCCGGACATTACGGTCGTTGAGAATTCAACGGATGCACAGGCTGTGAAGGAAAATACGCTAGGAATACTAGGCATTAACTTTTGGAATGATGCGGTAAAAACGGTGAGCAGTGTCACCAGTAACAAAAAGGCATCCGTCCTGGTACGCACGAGTGAGAACGGAACGGAAGTTTCCGTATCCGATCCAACGAAGGCAAATACAGGCACCATTCAACTTACGATTGCGCAAAATCTGGGACCGGTCGCTTATAAGGATTCACGGATTACTGCCAGCACCAGCGGTGGTACGACCACCCTTACTGTGAATGTGAGCGGTGCCGGAGGGAACAGTATTAAAGTATTTTTTGCAACACCTACTGCAGGCCCAATTACTGGCTATACAGTGAACGAAAATTTTAATGAGATGACGCCTGGTTCGCTGACTGGGCAAAATGGCTGGATTTTCAATAACGCAGGCGTGGCTGAGAATACCGTTGTCGTTCAGCCGACGAACAGCGCTAACACCGAGAAGTCGCTGAAAGTAACGACAGGTTCAACAAGCGGAGGTGCTGAAGCTTATCGACTTTTCAACGCGCCTCAAGGGGGTTATATCACAGCTGAGGCTACTGTAACGGTTGACGACAGCAACTGGAAAAACGCCTTAATCATAGCGGACAACAGCTTAACTGCCAATAACGTAGCGGCACAATTGGTTATGCAAAGCGGTAAAATTTGGGGCTATAATGGCAGCACCAAAACCGATGTTCTAACGGGGATTACGAGTGGCCAGCCGTACAGATTAAAGGTTATTATCAATACATCTACGAAAAAATACGATGTTTATGTCAACGATACGCAGCTCGCTACGGGCTGGAATTATCGATTCACAGGAGTGAACACGCTTGACAAGTTCTCTACCTCCATCGCCGGTAATGCCAGCTCGATGAGCGTAGACGATGTGAAAGTATCGTATGCACCGCTTACTTTGACGTCTCTTATCGATGAGAACTTTAACACTATGACTCTCGGCAACCTGAATGGGCAAGGCGGATGGGTGTTCGATAACGGCGGCGTGTCAGGGAATACAGGGGTCGTGCAGATGGTGAGCGGATCGGCGACTAACAAAGCCGCCAAATTGACAACTACGTCCATGAGCGGCAAAGCCGAGGCGTATAAGGTGTTTACCGCACCAGCAGGCAGTACAGTTATTGCAGAAGCGACTGTGACCGCAGATGACAACAACTGGAAGAACGCGTTGATCGTCGCTGACAGCAGCCTCACCTCGAGCAGCATTGCTGCTCATCTCATTATGCAGAACGGCAGAATCTGGGGCTATAACGGGGGGACACAAACGAACGTGCTGACCTCGATCACGAACGGCGTACCGTACCGTCTCAAAGTGGTTATCAACACAGCAACGAAAAAGTTCGATGTCTACGTGAACGGCGAGTTACGAGGCTCGCAATGGAACTATCGGTATACCGGTCTCACGAAAGTCGATATGGTAGACGCATCGATCGGCGGCAATGCGAGCTCGATGAGTGTAGATGACGTCAAAGTGAGCTATAATCCGTAAGATTACCAAGTAGATCAGTATACATATAGGCTGCCTAAAAATATAAGCTCCTCTTTTTATTAGTCAGGTTGAATAACCACTAATGGAAGAGGAGCTTTTTTTTGTGCAAAAAGAGAGCACATGTTAATCCAGCAAAGAAATGTAGATTGATAGGACGTACCCAAATCGATATGGTAATGAAGGAGGTGTTTAGATTGCGTATACTGTTTGCTGACTTACCCTATCAAGGACAAATAGAGCAAAATCAATCCCAGAAACCTTGGGAACAGACGACGGGTTGGTCATGCCGATGGGTGACATGTAGCGAAGCGGGAGAGCCTCCCTATGTCATCGTCTACCGCTGCCTATTCACTTTAAATGAAGCCCTTCGTGTAAGGATACACGTATCTGGTGACGAAAGGTATGAGCTATATTTGGATCATACAAGGATCGGCCGAGGCAGCGAGCGTGGAGACCGCAGCAATTGGTTCTATGAAACGTATGAGGTTGACATTCCCGCAGGAGAACATCAATGGATTGGGCGCTGCTGGGCGCTAGGCGAGTATAAGCCTTGGGCGCAAATCAGCGTACAACCAGGTTTTTTGCTTAGTCCGGATGAGGTAGCACTCGCACCTCTGATGGGAACCGGCGTGGCTCAGTGGGAAGCGAAGCCAATGCCGGGCTATCGTTTTGTCCCGTTGCCTTCGAGCATCGGTACTGGCGCCAAGCTGGATATTGACGGCGCTTCCTTTGATTGGGAGGCCATGTCCGGGGAGGGTGTCGGTTGGTTTCCGGCACAGCCAGGGGAGCATGTCTACCATAGGACGGATAATTACCATTTTTCGACGACACAGCGTCTAATGCGTCCGGCTGTATTGCCCGCGATGCATGCGGTTAACATCAAGCCGAGCACAGTACGCTTCGTTGAGCAAGCCGGCATCCTGGAGTCGGGCGGACAACCGATCGACGCAAGTCGCGATTTAATAGAAGAGCATGAGCAATGGAATGGTTTACTTATAGGACAGCCCTTGTACATGCCAGCTCATACCCGAAGACGCGTCATACTCGATTTGGACGACTACTATTGTTTTTACCCTGAACTTGTCGTATCGGGAGGGAAAGGTGCTGTTATTCAACTTCATTGGGAGGAGACCCTCTACGATGAAGCGGATGGCGGACGCAAGACGAATCGGAATGACATTGAAGGTAAATGGTTCAAAGGATACGGCGATACGTTTCGTCCCGATGGGGGATTGGGCAGACAATTTGAAACATTGTGGTGGCACGCGGGACGTTATGGCGAGCTGATCGTGGAAACGAAAAGTGAAGGGTTGTATCTTAACGAGTTTAGACTGCAGGAAACGAGATATCCATTAGAGATGGAAGGTTTTATTCATTCCAGCGATGAACGCCTAAATCAAGTCATGACCAAATCTTTCAGGACGCTGCAAATGTGTGCGCACGAAACCTATATGGATTGCCCATATTGGGAGCAGCTTATGTATGTAGGGGACACAACGTATTCAGTCGCTGGTTACCTACGTGAGTACGCTCGACGATCGATTACCACGTAAAGCGCTGGACATGTTCCGAGCTTCTCGCAACAACCATCTTGGACTTGTGAATTGTGCTTACCCGGAACAAGGCGGCAAACATATTTCCTCATTCTCCTTGTGGTGGGTGGCGATGGTCTATGATTATGCTCTCTGGAGAGGTGATTCGGAATGGGTTCGTTCCATGATGAGCAGTGTCCGGGATGAATTGGATCGGTTATTGGTCCAACGTTCCTCGCAGGGTGCGGTAAAGCTGCCTATTTCATGGAACTTCATGGACTGGCAGACGGCGCCCTCAGAGGCTTGGAACTCGGGTACACCGCCGCATGGCGAGGATCGATTGAATGCGGCCTTCAACCTGCAGATGATTCATACGTTGGAGCTGGTTGCCAAGCTAGAAGCTTACTTAGGTGAAACAGAGCTGGAATTACGAACAAGACGGCTGGCTGAGGAACTGAGCAATGTGGCTTTGCAGCTATTCTGGAATGAGGAGCGGGGGCTATTCGCCGATGATACTGGTCATCAGTATTATTCGGAGCATGCGCAGGTGCTTGCCTTATTATGTGAGTCTATTCCATCGAATCTCAACCGTCGTCTTGTACCAGGTATGCTGAAGGCCAAGGACCTGATGCGCACAAGTATTTATTTCGATCATTATACATTCGAAGCGTTAGCGTCTACAAGTCATATAGAGGAGCTGTTAGCCAGATTCGAGCCTTGGTTTGGGATGGAGGCGAATGGTCTTCGAACGACGCCGGAAATTTTCCTAGATTCTACACGATCGGACTGCCATGCATGGGGGGCTCACCCGATCTACCATGTATACACCAACTTGCTTGGCATTCGCCCTGCATCAATGGGTTTTACATCGGTCGTGATTCGTCCGCAGCCAGGATCTTTAACCCATCTGCACAGTAAGCTTCCGCACCCGAAAGGTTGTATGGAAGTGAGATTGGAGAGCAGGGGAAGTCATTGGCATATCGAAGTCACACTACCCCAGGGTTTGCCCGGCACTTTGGTGTTGGGCAATGACCATTATCCACTAAAAACAGGTCAAAATAAATTTGAATTTCCAGTATGAGGAAGATACGCTCTCCTGTTAACTCCGCGAAAGGATGTATATTGCCCGTTCACCACATCAAGGATAGAATGGTAAGATAATCACCCTTTTACAGTGAAGGAGAGAGCCCAACTTGAGAAGAAATTGGTTCCATCGCTTGCTACTTTCCTATGTTCCTGTACTCATTCTTATCGTTTGTTTATTCGTATTTATCGGGGTCGTTCAGCTCAATGACCTGTCCCGCAAAGAAGCCCTAAAATCCAGTGGCGTATATGTGCAAAATATCCAAAGCAGCATTGATATGTCGCTGAACTCCATAGAAATGATGATGCTGGAAACCATAACTCGGAATATGAAACTGACGACCTTCGCAGGGATGCAAAGTGATTCGGCCTTCTTCATCGAACTTTCCCAGTTGCTTCAGAACTTAACAGCTACCCATCCGTGGATTGATTCTGCCTACTTATATCGGGCAGCTGATGGGACGGTTATTAGTGATAAAACAAAGCTGAATGTGGAGCAATTTGCCGATAAACCATTCATAGATAGCCATCTGAACCACCCTGAGCAAGATAGTTGGAGTATCCCTCGTTCCTTTCGGACGCTGAAGGATTGGAATTCAGAAGGCATGGTTATTTCGATGGCTAAAGGCGTGCCGTTGCAAAGTAAAGGTATTGCCATGTTGGTCATTAATGTCAAAGTCGGTGCCATCCAAGAGTTTCTGAGTAAATACGGCACATCTGAAGTGAATCAAATCGCAGTCAGTGACAGCGAAGGTCATAAGATTTTTGAACAAGTAGGTAAGAATCCGAAAGTGAATGATTTTACATACATATCCAACTACACAGGTTGGACGTTCACGAGTTCATTGAAGAAAGAAGAATTGGGCAATGTGTTTAACTACATGAAGAGTGGTTGGTTCATTGTCGGGTTCTTAGGTTTGCTGTTAGCCATTGGTTGGATTGTGTACATTACTCGTAAAAATTATAAACCGATTGAGACCATTATGTCCCGAATCGAGAAATACAATCAGATCCATAAAGAGCATCCGATTCAGGGACCGACGGTGGATGAGCTTAGTTATATTGATTACACGCTGAGCAGCATTATTGAGGTTAGCCAAGAATACCAGAATCAGAGTCTCGTGAATCAGAAGTATCGACGTGTTCAGCTATTTCATGAAATTGTAGATGGCAGCCATCCTTTGGATCAAGCAGAATGGCACAATGAGATGGCAGAGCTGAGCATGAAGCAACTGGGAAGTGCTGCGGTAAGTATCATTGAAATTGATAAATATCTCGAGTTTATTAGTGGGCATTCACGCGAAGATCAGGGGCTCTTTAAGTATATTTTGAGAAAAGTGGTGGAGGAAACGGCGGAAGCCGGGGGAGTGCGCATTTGGCAGGAATGGGTTACGAACCATCGGTTATGTCTTATTTTCCTGGAAGAACAGCCTGAGATTCGCATGGAGTCAACGATGTTATCGCTGATGGATCAAATCCGTCAATGGATGCAGGACAATTTAAAGTTGACCGTGACCGCAGGTTTAGGATGTACAGTAACCGAGGTAAATACCATATCGCAGTCCTATGAATCTGCAGCAAGAGCGCTTGATTATAAATCGGCGCTTGGCAGTAACCGTGTCATCGGTCATTGGGAAATCGAGCTGCTGTCCCATGATGATCTCTATGTGTACTTACAATATGTCCGGACGATCGCCCAAGCTTTCCGGGTAGGCAATGAAGGCTGGCAAGAGCAGTTAAGGCTTTTGTTTGAAGGGTTAAAAAGACTGTTGCTGCCTAAAGAAGAGATTAGCGGCATTCTGAGTTATATGAACTATTATTTCTACCGGGAAATGATGGAGCTGCCTCCGGAATATCAGGAATTGTGGAATCGCGAGTTTCCGACACCATGGGATGAGAATATAGATGCGCTCGAAACATTAGACGAGTTAGAATTCTTTTATTCCAATACGCTTTCATCATGTGCGAAGAAAATGGAAGCGATACGTGAAAGTAAAGGGAATCATGGTGTCGTGCAAAGGGTGAAGGATTACCTTGAGGAGAACTTCAGTAATCCTAATCTATCTTTGTCGGGGCTAAGCGACCAATTTCATATGAATCCATCCAGCTTGAGCACGTTGTTCAAAGAGGACTTCGGTGAGAAGTTCGTTGTGTATCTCTGTCAGATTCGGATGGAGCACGCGAAGGAACTGTTGAGAGGGACGACACTCTCTATTCAAGACATTTCGGAGCGGGTAGGTTATTTACATCAGATGTCTTTCATACGGGCATTTAAGAAAATGATAGGAACAACACCAGGCGATTATCGTAAGGTACACCAGTAAGAGCGTCCGCTATCATACCAGAGGTCGTCTGAACCTCCATTTCCACAATCGATGTGGTGATGGAGGTTTATTTTATGTAGAAAAGACCGCATGTTAATGCTGCAAAGAAATGTAGATTGATAGGGCGTATCAAAATAGGTATGGTTATGGCCATGAATAAAAACCAATGTGGAGGTCCTAATGATGTCAATTCCTATAACAGGTTTATTAAAATCGAGCCAAGTGATTCAGCGTCATCCGAATAATCCGATTTTGGACGCAGCGCGTGTTCCGTATCCGACAGCACTTGTATTTAATGCAGGCGTGACCAAGTTCAATGGCCGCTATGTAATGGTCTTTCGCAATGATTACGGCTCTGTGAGTGAGCAACGATTGGAGTCTTCATCCACGACCGATCTGGGGATTGCCTATAGTCAAGATGGGATCCATTGGGAAGTCGGTCCTAAGCCGTGTTTCAAAATGAATGATGGGGAAATCATCCGTGCCTACGATCCGCGTCTTACTGTAATTGATGGACGTTGTTACATGTGCTTTGCCGTCGATACGCAGCATGGCATTCGCGGGGGTATTGCCGTTACCGACGATTTTGAAAAGTTCGAAGTTCTAAGCTTATCGACGCCTGATTTGCGGAATATGGTCCTGTTTCCTGAAAAAATTGGCGGTAACTATGTCCGTTTGGAACGTCCTTTTACCGTGTATAGTCGAGGTGGTCTTGATCGCTTTGACACATGGATTTCGGAGTCACCTGATCTGGTCTATTGGGGCAATTCGGATCTCCTGCTGGCTGTAGAGCAAGTTCCCTTTGCTAATGATAAAGTGGGTCCGGCTGCACCTCCCATCCGTACAGAGCGAGGTTGGCTGACGACCTTCCATGCGGTAGATATCGACCACGCTAGAGGCAAGAATGGCTGGGAGTCTGCATGGAAAAAGAGATATACAGGCGGCATTATGCTGCTTGACCTGCATAATCCGAAAAAAGTGATCGGTATGTATAAAGAGCCATTACTCGCACCAGAAGCCAGTTATGAGACGGATGGCGGATTTAGGAACGATGTCATTTTCCCCGGCGGGATGATTCTTGAGCCTTCAGGTGAAGTGAAAATTTACTATGGTTCTGCGGATACGGTTGTCTGCCTTGCAACTGCACATGTGGATGATCTCGTTCAGCTATGTTTGAAATAGGGGAAAGGCGGGTGTCATCAGAAGATGCCTAAGATGTGGGATCAGCCCTTACAAAGCGATTGAAATCGCTCGTGAGTTCGAATCGGAAGGAAATCGATTGACCTTGGATACGGAGCTCGAAAGCATCTATATCGTCGGCTCATTCGGCGTTGAATCGCAATCGCCATTCACGAATGGAGAGCGTCAAGCCGTATATACAGACGGACCGTTCGTCCTCACGGAGATGCCGAATGATGTAACAACGGGAGATCTTGTCCGACAGGGCTTTCCATTCTTTGCGGGTACATTACGTGTACAGCAGCTATTGTACGTAGAGGCTAATGAAATCGCAGAGGCCAAATGGCATTATGCTCTTCCACCGGATACCATCGTCAACAAACTGCGCATAAATGGTGATGAGGTTCGAAGCTTCCTGTGGGAGCCGTATGAAGCAGATATTTCACCATGGCTGCGTATCGGAGAAAATCTGATCGAAATCGAGTTGACCAACAGCTGCCGTAATTTGCTCGGCCCTCATCATCATATTCAAGGTGAGATTTATAAGGTAGGACCATCGAGTTTTACAGATACACCTGGATGGACGGATAGGGGTGTAGAGAAGGGAACACCTATGTACACGAATCGCTATTGCTTTGTGCAATTTGGGTTACAAGCTTCGCCCTATATTCGCTATACCAACAAGGAGGTTTCCTATGTCAGCAACGATTGAGACCTACCCTGTGCCATCCATCTATGCAGAATCTGAGTATTATTTGGTGAGAGCGGGAGATACTTCCATACCTGTGATCTCTTTTTTGACGGATCGTGATTATGATTACGCTCATTTCTCTTTTTCCGGCGCAACAATAATAACTATTACGGTGTGTGATCCGATCGATACGTATGCAATAAGCCCATTGGCGTTTGAGATTCAAGGGACGGTGGTTGGGAATCAGCTTTCGTTCAATCTGGAGGAATCCCGCTATCTCATTGTGAAAATTAACAATGTGAAGGAGCTCGTCCTCATCGCAGATCCGCTAGAAGAGAGCCCTCCACCTTCGGCTGGTGATGGCATCTATCATGTGGTGGCTGATTATGGAGCTGACCCCACAGGGACAACTAGGGCAACTAGAGCCATACAAGCAGCTATCAATGCTGCAAACTCGGCTGGCGGGGGCGTCGTATACATTCCCGAAGGTGTATTCCTGATCGGTAATCTGATGCTGAAAAGCCATGTTACACTCTATCTGAAAGGAGGAGCTGTACTTACGGCTACGGATCATAAAGAAGATTATACGATTGATTTTCATAAAGATAGTTTGAACTTGGATGGTACTTGGTTGATCCAGACGGAACCCAATTCCGTTGATATTTCAATCATTGGGAGAGGGACGATCGATGGAAATGGTTCATGGCTGAGAGCGAATCAGAACTTCGTGAGCAATCTGATCGTTCCCTTGGCTACGTCCAACTTTACGATAGATGGCATTATTGGAAGAGATGCTGGTCTGTGGTCGCTCATGCCCACTCGTTCCAATCATGTGAAGATCATGAACTATAAGGGCTTTCAATCGTTGGTTGACTATGAGGATGACGCCATAGATATTGTAGAGTCACAGCATGTGCTTGTTTCCCACACAATTGCCATTTCGGAGGACGACCCGTTCTCCACCAAAACGTGGAATGAAGCGACGGATATTGCGAAAAATTGGCCTGGTTCACCTCAAGTGCTTGAGGATGTGACGTTCGATGATGTGATCGCGTGGACCTGCTGCGCAGCATTTAAGGTAGGAATGGGTGTAGAGCAAGCGCAGCGGAATATTGTCTTTAGAAATAGTTACGTCTATCAAGCCAGCCGCGCTATCGCGATTCACCACCGCTTCGGTACTGCTCCTGCAGAGAACATCACCTTCGAGAATATCGATATTGAGCAAGTCATTCATACTAGAAATGGCCCGTATTGGCTGCAGTTGGAAATTGAAGAGAGCGGAAGAGGGATTGGCCCCGTCAGCGATATTCTCTTAAAAAATATTAAGGTGCGTAATCAAGGACGACTACCATCCATGATCCGGGGGAAAGATGAATTTCTCATTGAAGGTGTTACCTTCAATGAGATCTATATGCCGGGCAGCACGGAACCAGCAGTAACGTTGGAGGAGATGAATATACGCAGGCATGAACGATATGTTCTGACGGATATTCGTTAATTGAGAATAAATGGAAATTATTTTCTTTCAAGCCCTTGATTTTTAAGGGCTTTTTTATGTTGAAGTCTATATGGTATAAACCACAGAATTCACTTCATGACCGCATGACGATCCAGCATCGAATGTCACAGAAGTGCTCATTCGGTCACTCCGAGGATAGAGATTTACGTAGGGAAACCTTACAATGAACCTATAGCAAAGAAGTTGGCTTCAGCGGATCCATTGGAAAGGGGAGCAAGAGGGATGATGAACGATACTCCGAATACGGCAGCACAAGCAGCTCCTAGGCATACTGCAAAACGAACCCGGGTCAAATCAACTTTTCTATGGACGGTTCGCAAGTATTGGATCTTCTATGTGATGATGGCGCCTGCAGCCTTGCTGCTTATCATTAATAACTACATTCCCATGGCCGGGGTGTTAATTGCCTTCAAAAACGTGAACTACACCAAGGGGATTTGGGCGAGCCCATGGATTGGTTTCGACAATTTCAAATACTTGTTCTCCAGTGACGTGGCCTGGTCAATTACAAGAAATACAATTTCTTATAATCTGGTGTTCATCGTGTTGAATTTAGTGATAGCGGTTGCAATGGCGATCATGTTTAATGAAATGCGCAGTAAATTTCTAGCTAAGTTTCATCAAAGTACGATGTTTCTGCCGTTCTTTCTATCTATGGTGTGTGTTGCTTATCTGGTCTACGCTTTCTTGGGAGCAGAGCATGGTTTTGTGAATACGGTGCTGCTGCCAAAGCTGGGCATTCAGCCGATCGACTGGTATACGGAGCCGAAATATTGGACCGTGATCCTGCCGATCGTAAACACTTGGAAAAACCTTGGTTACTACACGGTGATTTACATGGCCGCTATTATTGGGATTGATCATGAATATTATGAGGCTGCTTTAATCGATGGTGCCAACAAATGGCAGCAAGTGAAACGCATCACGATTCCGCTCATCATGCCTGTTATGATTACGATGACACTGCTACAAGTAGGCAGAATCTTCTACGCGGACTTCGGCCTATTCTTCCAAGTTACGAAAAATGCAGGCGCTTTATTTCCGACTACGCAGGTTATAGATACGTATGTGTATCAAACGTTCCTCACGATGGGGGACATCGGAATGTCGTCGGCAGCAGGCTTGTATCAGGCGGTAGTTGGCTTCTTGCTCGTCCTGGTTACGAACTTATTTGTTAGAAAAGTGAGCAAAGAGAATGCACTATTTTAAGAAGGAGTGGCTGTCATGAGTGAAGCAATTTCGGTACGCAAGCAGCGGATAGCCAAGAAACAGGGACCCAACGATTTATCACCTACAGCGAATTTGTTGGTTAACGTGTTTTTCTGGATCTATACCGCAGCCTGTATCATGCCGCTGGTTTTAGTGATTATTGTCTCCTTCTCCGATGAAAAGGGCGTACTGATTCATGGCTACAATTTTATCCCGGACGGATGGAGCTTGGAAGCCTATAAATTTATGTTCAAGGATTGGCATCAAATTTTACGCTCTTTTGGGATTTCAGTCTTCTTAGCGACGGTGGGCACGGCGATCAGTCTAGTAATGATGTCACTGTATGCGTATCCCATCTCGCGAAGTGATTTTCCACATAAAAGTTTCTTCTCCTTCTTCATGTTCTTCACCATGCTCTTCAATGGGGGACTCGTTCCTTGGTATCTGGTGTATACACAAATGCTAGACTTGAAAAATACGATCGCTGCGCTCATGCTGCCCTTACTCGTATCCGCTTTCTTCGTCTTGCTGCTGCGAACCTTCTTTGCCAATTCGATCCCCATGCCCTTAATTGAGGCTGCGAAAATCGATGGTGCCGGTGAGGTACGGATTTTTAGCCAAATTATTATTCCGCTTTCCTTACCTGTTCTAGCCTCTGTCGGATTGTTTCAGGTGTTGAACTATTGGAACGACTGGTTCCTTAGTCTGGTGTTCATCTCAGGGAGTAAAAATATCAATCTCCAATTCATGATGTACAAAACGATGCTCGATATTCAGTTTCTAACTTCAAATGTGCAGGCAAGTCAGGGATTATCACAAGCAGGCGGCATTCTTCAGCTCCCGACGGAAACTGTGCGCATGGCGATGGCTGTTCTCGGGATCGGTCCAATTGTGTTCGCGTATCCTTTCTTTCAGAAATATTTTAAGAAAGGCTTGACGGTTGGGGCCATTAAAGGGTAGTTTAAGACGGCTTGTACCAGCTTAGGCTGGATTAGCATATAGGAAGAAACAAGAAAAGGGAGGCAATCCATCAATGAAAGCTTTGAGAAAAAGCACTCTTGCACTTCTTACACTGACGTTTTCGTTATCACTCACCTTAGCGGGCTGTTCCAAAAGTACGACAGAGACGACTGCAAGCGCTACACCGGCACCAGCAACAAGTACAGCACCAGCTGCGACGAAAGCAGCAACATCCGATCTGAAGCCTTATGAAGTGAAACTCGTTTATCCTGGGACGCCTCAGCCTGACCAAGCCAAGGTGGAAGATGCGATGAATAAGGTGTTGAAAGACAAAATCAACGCAACGATCAAATTGATGCCTATCGATTGGGGTCAATGGGATAACAAAACGAATCTGATGATTGCCTCCCGTGAAGAGTTCGATATTCTGTTCACTGCACAATGGAACGGTCATGCTGTTAACGTGGGTAAAGGGGCGTTAATGCCACTTAATGACCTATTGGGGCAATATGGCAAAGGGATTACAGACTCCCTTGATCCAGCTTTCTTGGAAGGCGCGAAAATCAATGGTAAAAACTATGGCGTTCCAACGAATAAAGAGCTAGCCGCTTCCGGGGGCGTTGTGTATCGCTCAGACATAGCGAAAGAACTTGGTATTGATATGACGGCAGTGAAAACGATGGCTGATCTTGGCAATGTTCTCAAAGTGGTGAAAGAGAAAAAGCCTGAAATGACGGCGTTCTTCCTTCGCGACGGAGATAATCTGAATGCGCATTATTTGGCTCAATATGACTATCTAGGTGACAGCACCATTCCAGGTGTTATTATGAAAGATGGCACGGACACAAAAGTGATTCCGAAATGGGATCAACCGCGTTATAAGGAAATTTTGAAATTAACACGTGATTTTATGCAAAAAGGGTATGTCAATAAAGATGCGGCTACAACGCAATTATCGGGTCAAGATGCTTTGAAATCCGGCAATGTGTTCATGATTACGTCTTCTTTAAAACCTGGTAAAGACAGCGAATTAGCGAATGCGGTAAATCTTGTTGGGAAGTTGGCTCAAATTGAGCTGACACCACGTACGATTTCAACTGGCGACACAGCCGGATCCATGTTGGGTATCTCTGTTACATCCAAAGATCCAGCTCGTGCGATGATGGTGATTAACCTGCTTCACACGGATAAACAATTGAACAATTTAATCAACTTCGGTATTGAAGGTGTCCACTACACGAAAGTGTCTGAGAACATTATCAAAGCTACTGATGCAGGTAAAAATTATGCACCGGGTGCAGCATGGCAGTTCGGTAACCAGTTCCTCAACTATTTGTACGATAATGAAGATCCGCAGAAATGGGATAAATTCAAAGAATTCAATAAATCCGGCAAGAAATCGCCAGGTCTAGGCTTCACGTTCGACTCGGAGCCTGTCAAAACGCAAGTAGCAGCTGCAGTTAACGTAGGCAAAGAATTCGATGCTGCGATGGATACAGGTTCTGTAGATATGGATGCTTCCTTGCCGAAATATCAAGACAAAATGAAAGCAGCAGGCATTGATAAAATTATTGCTGAGAAGCAGAAGCAGTTGGATGCCTTCTTAGCAGCTGCTAAGAAATAAGTTTGATCTATGTATAAGGAGTCAGGTGCAATTGAGACCTGGCTCCTTATTTGTATGACCACTCAAGTATGGCTAATTACCAAACAAAAGTCATTGTTACGATAACAAGTAAAACGAAAAGAACAAGAACAACAGCAGCGGACGATCCACCATAACCAGCACAACTACCTGCAGCTACACCCATTTATGTCACCCCCCATTCAAGGACTGCTCCTCCGCAGAAGCGGGTGAGAGACAATACTATCCTATGGTAATCTGTCACGATTGGATTGGGTGTTTCGCCTATACACACGGTGAAGATAACTGGATTTAGGCAAATGCCCGTTTTTGGGAAAAAGCGGTACGGAAGTTGAACAAGTGACGTCAGCCCTCCATATGGTAGAAAAAGAACATAACGCCATTGCGGAGGTGTAGGGGCTATCGAATACTTGGATATGTTAGCGAAGCTTGGGATAGGTAATGCACATCCCGGAGGATTCGGGGAAACCATTGATCAATTGAAGAAATATCCGATAGAACAAGGTAAAAAGGTGCTGGAGGTTGGCTGCGGGACAGGACGAACAGCCTGTTACTTGGCTGAACAAGGCTGCGAAGTCACGGCTGTCGATATTCGTCCGGAGATGATCGCCAAAGCCAAAATTCGAGCGGAGAAACAGGGTGTACAAGTAAATTTTCTGATTGGGGATGTATGCCAGTTACCCTTTGAGGCTGATACTTTTGATGTAGTGTTGGTGGAGTCGGTCACGAATTTCGCTGATGCCCAGAAAGCTTTGTCCGAGTATTACCGCGTCTTAAAATCAGAAGGCAAGCTATATGACCGTGAAGTCATTAAAGTGAAAGAGATGACACCAGCCATTCACCGATCCCTATGCAGCTTCTATGGGGTAGGTAAAATTTATAAGCTGGAAGAGTGGCAAGAGCTCTTAATCGGCAACCAGTTCATTGATGTCACCTCGACGGGCATACATCCGTTTCCTTTAACGATGTTTGAGGATCAAGTTCAACATCCAGATCCTGTCCATTTATCAGACCGGCAATCGTTCATGGACCCGCGCATCTGGCAGATTACAGCGCGGTATGATGAACTCGTTAGCAAATATCACCCGTATATGGGGTACACGCTCATGATAGGATCCAAAGCGTAAGGGAAAATCTGAAGCAGGATATTGGCTCCTTGATGGCGAAGCATTTGAGACAGATTATCATTGGGGGCTGCTTCTCGTGAACGTAGATGTTATTTCAGAACGGATTTCGAATCGCAAGGCCAAAGAAGTATATGAGCTGATTACACGACAAACAACTGTTTCGAAAATAGATTTATTAGATCAAAGCGGTTTGACCGTATCGACGTTGACAAGGCTCCTAGAGGAACTGACGAGCCAAGGACTCATCTTAGAATCGGGCTTCGGCGCATCGACAGGTGGGCGGAGGCCGATTTTGTATGAAAAGAATCCCGCGTATGCCTATATCTTTGGTGTGGAAATATCGCGAACATTATCGAAGCTGGTTCTTGTTGATCTGGGCATGAATAAGCTGGATACGAAGAGCTGGGCGATGACAGAAGTCATGACCCCTGAAGTGCTGATTCCACTGATCGTAGAGGAAGCGCAGCGAATGCTGACTCAGCATCAGATTCCAACATCGGAAGTGCTGGGGATGGGGATCGGAGCGGTAGGACCTGTAGACCGGTTGTCAGGTGTTATTCTAGAGCCATCCTACTTCCCAGCTAGCGGGTGGAGGAATGTGGAAATTTGCCAGCGGTTGAGCCAGGAGCTGGGGATTCCTACACTTTTAGACAATGGGGCAAACACAGCCATTCTAGCTGAGTCCTGGCATCAGCGGACGCGTAGCTTCAAGCATTTACTCTACATTCATGCAGGCGTTGGCTTGCGTTCGTCGATGGTATCCGAAGGTAAAGTGATTTATGGCGCGGTGGATATGGAAGGCTCAGTGGGCCAAATGATTATTCAAACGGATGGCGTTGCTCACCGTAACCAAGCTGGCAATTATGGAGCGCTAGAATCTTACGCTTCCTTATATGCTATAGAAAAGGCCGCGAGATCAGCCTTAAAAAAAGGTAAATCGACAATACTCTCCCATATGGTCGAGGATCCGGAGCAGGTCTCCTACGTGCACATTATGGAGGCTCTACAAAAAAATGATCCCCTTGCCGTGGAGATCGTGACGGAGGCTGCGACCTATTTTGGGATCGGTCTTGCGAATTTATTAAATATTTTGCACCCGGAGAAAGTGATCATCGGAGGGCCCTTGATTTCAGGCGGGGAGCTCTTCTTCCAGACGGCAACGCAAGTTGCCATCCGGAAAACCTATTATTACCCCGCCTATCAGGTTGTGTTTAGCAAAGGGCAGCTGGGCGATGAAGCCCTTGCGATTGGGGCTGCGGTCATGGTGATGAATCAGCTCGTTAAGGCGTAATCTCTTGTAGGAAGCTAAAGAGCAGATCATTAAAAGCTTCGGGTTTCTCCATGGGCGTCAGATGGGAAGCTGATGGAATTACGTGGAATTGGGCACCAGCGATCCGGTCTGCCATTGCCTTCATCACGTCCGGTGGTGCGATTGCATCCTGCTCACCTGCGATGACGAGAGTAGGTACTTGAATAGAGCTTAGCAGTTCCACGGAGTCTTCACGGAATGCCATTGCAATGCTGGCATGGACAAGTCCCTCGGCTGGCATACTATCCATCGCAGTCCGTAAATCATCGATGAGCTGAGGCTGATCTTGGAGCGTCGCTGGCGTTACAAGCTTCGGCAGCATCGCATCTCGGGCGGCAGCGGGTCCTTTGTCATAGAGATTTACCGCCATGTTCATCCGATTCTTACGTCCTTCTTGGCCATCTGGCTCAGGGCGAGTATTGGCGAAGATCAGCGCTGAGAAGCGTTCAGGCGCTAAGCGCAGAAGTGCTAAGGCGACATAGCCGCCCATGGAGAAACCTCCGAGGGTGGCTTTTTCTATGCCTTTTTCATCCATAATGGCGAGAATGTCCTGTGCATAATGCGTGAGAGACATCGGTGATACGGGCACATCAGATTGCCCCATTCCCCGGAAATCAGGTGCAATGACGCGATAGCTAGGCGACAAGGCATCTACCTGGGATTGCCACATGCGATGATCTAACGGAAAGCCATGAAGTAAGATAATAGGAGCTCCTTGCCCCTGGTCTTGTACGAATAGAGTAGTGCCGTTTACGCGTTGTTTCATTGATTTTCTCCCTCCAAGATCCTCATTTTAAAATAAATAGCGAAAAAGTTATGTCTTCATACTTTCATTATGGTTAACTCATACTTACTTAACATTTCATTGCTATTCTTTTATTATACCTAGAGTACTTCACCAAGAACAGGCAAAACGAAACATTCATTTTCACGAAATGGGGTTCATTGATATGACTAAAAAACCATGGTCCACACAAGAACTGGACAGATTAATTCGCCTTTCCTCGGAGTGCCCACCTGTCGTTATTGCCAAAGAATTGTCACGTCCAGTCACATCAGTTCGCAAAAAAATGCGTGAAATGGGTGTCAGCTACGTATCGGGAGAGCAATGGAAAAAAAGTCAAATTCAATACCTCATTTCGGATGAAGGTACTACGTACAAAAATAAACATAATCTAACGCAGGAAACGAAAGAAAATGAGTTTGAATCCCCAGTGCTGGACGAGTTCTGGACAACCCTTGTGAAAATGGCGCGAGTAGCTAAAAAGAGGGGGAAACGGGTCGATGTCCTTTCGTTTATCGATACATACCGTAAGATCCGTATTGGCGGTTAATTTCATAGATGCCATCCTTTGAAGGTGAAATCCGTTACGACGTGATTTGACCTTTTTCTTTTGTTTACAGGCATGCACTCCGATTTGTAAGACATCTGTAAGCTTTGAATGAGATGAATTGAGGTATAATCAACATTATATGCAACGAAAGTAAGGGGCTTTATTTAGGAGGTAGTGTCAAGGGATGAATCATTCACTCATTCTCGTTGTTGATGATGAGACCAATATAACCGATGTGTGCTCTGTCTATTTACAGCGGGAGGGCTATCAGGTGATCACTGCGGAAGGTGGAGAGGAAGCGCTCCGTTTGTGGCGGGATCACAGCCCACAGCTGATTGTTCTTGATCTGATGATGCCTGGCAAAAACGGCTGGCAAGTATGCGAAGAAATTCGCAACGAGCAGGATGTGCCCATCATCATGCTGACCGCGCGAGGCGATGAAATGGATCGCCTGATGGGGTTAACGATGGGCGCAGATGATTACATGACGAAGCCTTTCTCCCCGCGTGAGCTGGTGCTGCGAGTGAAGGCCATACTTCGTCGGCAGCAGCGAAGCCAGCAGGAGGGGACTAGTGTAGTGGCGAGCGCAGTGCCGGGACATGTACTGAAGTTTCCGGGGCTGGAGCTGAATGTGCTGCACCGCAGTGTCCGTGTGAACGGGAAGGAAATTGAGCTAACCGTGAAAGAGTTTGAGCTGTTGCACCTGTTTACGGGGCATCCGGAGCAAGTCTTTTCACGAAATCAACTGCTAAATAAGGTGTGGGATGTTGACTATTATGGGGACACCACGACCGTTACTGTGCACATCCGTCGATTGCGGGAGAAGATCGAATCGAATCCCTCTCAGCCTCGTTTTATCAAGACCGTTTGGGGAATTGGCTATAAATTCGAGGGTAGGGAGCCATCATGAAGCTGCGGATGTATTTGCTAATCGCGAGCGGGGTAAGCACGGGCATGATTCTGCTGACCTTATTTATCTGCTATCAATATATGTTATTGAATTGGAAGGATGTTGTAATCCTCACGACCGTCACGCTTAGCGCGGCGGGGGTATCGATGCTCATTCATTACTTCATGACGAGACCGCTCGAGAAAGCAATTCAAGCGATTACACAAGAAACGACACATATTGCGGAGGGTCATTTTAAAGGCAAAGTGCCTCAGATTGGTCCTGTTGAATTCCAACGACTGGCTGAGCAATTTAATCGGATGACGGGAAAATTGAACGAGAGTTTCGGGCAAATTCGGTCTGCCGAAGCATCGCGTAAAGAGCTGGTAGCGAACGTTTCGCACGATCTGCGAACGCCAATGGCCTCGATTCAGGCCTTCGTCGAAGCCTTACAAGATGATGTCATTGCTGATAAGCCGACGTTCGAACGGTATTTGCAGACGATTCGACTGGAGACGGGGCGCTTAGATGCGCTCATTCAAGAATTGTTTAAGCTGTCCCAGCTAGATGCGGGAGGCACGGAATTCGTTCCTGAGCGATACCATGTGGATCATTTGTTGGTGGATGGGTTGCAGAGCTTGGCTTTTCAGCTAGAGGAAAAAGGGATGCAGGTTGAAGTCGATCTTCCGGATCGATTGCCGCCAGTGGCGATCATGCCGCAGGAAATGAAGCGGGTGCTTGCTAATATTTTGGACAATGCGATTCGGCATTCACCTGTTGGCGGCAGGATTGATATCCAGGCTGAGCCTATGTCAGAACAGTTCGTACGTCTGAGTATTGCCGATCAAGGGCATGGGATTGATGAGGGAGATAGGGAGCGCGTCTTCGATCGCTTCTATCGGGCAGATCCCTCCCGGACACGGGCAAGCGGCGGAGCTGGCCTCGGACTGGCCATTGCAAAATCGATCATTGAGCTGCACGGTGGAACGATTGGTGTTGAACGTCATAAGAGTGACGCGGGAGACGGAAGCCGATTCTGGTTTACGATGCCGATTTATAAATCATAGTGGATAGGGGAAAGAGTCTGGCAGGTGATGCTGGGCTTTTTTTTGTTAGCCTCCTGTAAGTGTTTCGTAAGACTCTCGTTAGTGATTGGTAAGCTTGGCACGATAAATTAGGTGATGAGAAGAGCAGGTAAGAGAGGAAAGGGATGAGAGAGATGAATGAAATGAACCGAATGACAGCAGTGGCGACAAAGGAAAATACGAAGGAGTGGAAAGGGATGCATGAAATGAGTATGGAGGATACATGGAACGCGAAGGGGACGAACGTGAGGTCGAGAACAAGGTTATCTTGGAAAAGAGCACTGCTTGTGGGCGTTGTTGCCTGTACACTGGCCTTGCCAACGATGGCTAGCGCTGAAGAAATGATGGCAAAGCAGGTTGATTACTCGGGAATTCAAACGATGATGAAAGATGGCACTGAACTAGTCCCGCTGCGCCAAGTAGCCGAATCGCTCGGGTTCAAAGTGACTTGGCAGGATGCAACACGTTCGATCGTTTTGACGAAGATGATGATGGGTGACATGGGCGATAAGAAGATGGATGATAAGGGAATGATGGGCGATAAGCATATGATGATGGGAAGTACGTTTGTCATTCAGATTGACAGCATGACGATTCAAGATGGCGGAATGGCTGGCATGTTGATGTACGCTCCTATGCTAATTAATAGTATGACCTATGTGCCAAAAGCATTTGTAGATACTTATTTGTTGAAGTAAGCAGCATGACAAATGATGAGCCTGCCGAGATGGCAGGCTCATTGTATTTCAACTGGGAGATAATATTAGGTGTTTGTAAGCCTTTCTTAATATTTATGCGTTATGATAGGTACATAGATCGATTGAACGTACATAACGAATGAAGGATGTGGCGAGAATGGAGTCCAAAAGAGGCTGGCTAAAACAGTCATTTGGTAAGCGGTTAAATGCCATACATAGCTGGAATGCTTGGATTTTGCTGCTTCTGACGGCGACGGGGATTGTGCTCAGTATTGGCGCAATCCGCGGGGATCTCGGAAGCTTTCGTGTGACGTTGAAGCAGCTTCACATTTATTTAGGCATTGCCTCGATTCTGCTGCTGATTCTGTACGCGCCAATGATTCGCAAACATTGGCGGCAGATCCGTACGCGGCCTAATCAACGCGCGAATCTAGTGTTCGTGCTCGCACTGTTGCTCGGCTGGGCCGGATCAGGCGTAATCCTGTGGCAGTTCCGACACATGCCGCCCGCATGGAACAACTCGGCACTCTTTGTGCATGACCTGCTCACGTGGGTCGGAGTGCCGTATGCCGTGTACCACGCCATCTCGCGCAGCCGATGGCTTAAGCGCCAACAGCGGCTCGAGCAAGCCGCTGCCGCAGGCAAACCGCCGGTGACACGTTCGGCGGTGCCAGCCCCTGCTGCCGCCGCAAGCGTCGCAGCGGCGGAAAAGGCTCCCGTGGCGGCGAATGACGCCACGTCACGCACGGCAGCGCAGGCGGTTATCGCCGCGCTGAAGGAATCACCGATCACACGCGCGTCATTCCTGCGACTCGTCGCAGGGCTGCTGCTCGTGATCGCGGTCGGACCGGCCTTTTATCGCTGGATAAAAGGCGCATTGGATAACGGCGGCTCCGCAACCGACGAATATGTGGCGAACGACGGCAACCGCATGCTGCCGCCGCCAGAGCCATTGCCGGACTCCGCCGCGGTTGTAGGCGGAGGAGCGAAAGGGAATTTCCGTGTCTACACGGTGACGGAAATTCCGGCATTTTCATCCGACAACTGGAAATTCGCGATTTCGGGTCTCGTTGATAACCCCAACGCGTGGAACTGGGAGCAATTCCTGAAACTGAAGCGGACCGTGCAAGTCAGTGATTTCCATTGTGTGACGGGTTGGTCCGTGTACAAATGTACATGGGAAGGTATCCCGCTGAAGGAAATGTTAGCTGCTGCAGGCGTTCAATCCTCTGCGAAATTCGTGAAATTTTACTCGGGAGATAAAGTATATACGGATGCTCTTTCCTTAAGCCAAGCGAACGGGGACGATATTATGGTCGCTGTCATGATGGACGGGAAGCCAATTCCGCAGCAATTAGGCGGACCCGTTCGATTGATCGTACCGCAAATGTATGCCTATAAATCAGTGAAATGGCTGCAAGGTATTGAACTGATCGATAAAGAGCACATGGGTTATTGGGAAGTACGGGGCTATGACAACGATGCTTGGGTCGGAAGATCTAACGCGTAATTACCAAGCTCGGACAGGATGGGCACTGACTTTTTTGAAGGTTTTTGGTATAGTAAGGGCAAAGAATCCTGTTCGAAAATGAGGGACATTTGCCATGAAAATTACATCCATTAACGTGGGGCTACCCCAAACCATACAATATCAAGGCAAAGAGCTGACTACGGGGATCTATAAGACGCCGGTCAGCTCCTCTTTGTTTGTATCGAAGGTACAGATAGAGGGAGATGGGCAAGCTGATTTGAACTTTCATGGCGGCGTTGACAAAGCCATTTGTGCGTATCCAGAGGAGCACTATGTCTATTGGGAAAAGCTGCGCGGCCATGAGCTGGAAGCCGGTACGTTTGGTGAGAATTTAACGATACGCGGTTTACAAGAACACGACATTTGTATTGGGGATACGTTTGCAATTGATGAGGTGATTGTGCAAGTTTCACAGCCTCGTCAGCCCTGTCATAAACTAGCGAAGCGGATGGATTGGCCAGAAGCAGCTCTTCATGTACAAGAGACGGGTTACACCGGGTATTATTTTCGCGTGCTGAAAGAGGGCTACATTGCTCCTGATTCTGAGATGAGACTTATCGCAAGAGATGAGAAGGCAGTGACGGTTGCATTTGCCAATCAGATCAAGTACCACGATAGGTTCAATCTGGAAGCGGTCAAAAGAGTTGCAGGGATTGAGGCACTATCGGACAGCTGGAAGCAATCATTTCAGAAAAGACTGGCGGAGCTTGAAGCATGATGACGGGGGTCATATTAGCTGGAGGGCTAAACCGACGCATGGGAGGCCAATCTAAAGCGCTCCTCCCTGTGCAGGGGGAAGCTATTATGCTAAGGCAGTTGAAGGAAATGGCACGCTGGTGTCAACAAGTGATCGTCGTGACGAATGAGCCTGATACTTTACAGCCGATGCTTGCCGCGTGGGATCACGATGTGCTATGTGTTAGTGACATTTACTTGCAGAAGGGGCCATTAAGCGGCATTCATGCCGCATCCAGTGTCGCGCAAGCATCTCATCTTTGGATTGTCGGCTGTGATATGCCTTATATCTCGGGGGAAGCTGCGGAAGCGATGCTGACGGTGTGCAGAGAGAACAATGTGGATGCGATCATTCCCGAGTTGAATGGCCGTCTGCATCCGCTGCATGGCATTTATGCCAGAGATGTGGGGAGCGAGGCCGAATTGCTGCTGCGGGAAGAGAGTTATCGCTTAATGGGGCTGCTTGACCATTTGGATTGGCAGCCTGCACAGGCTGCATTTTTCGAGGAGCGACATATCCGAACGGATTTTGCTGTGAATATCAATACGCCAGATGAGTATAAAGACATGTTAGATAATCTATCATTATAGTTAATTTACCAGATAAAGGTACTAGAGAATCTAGGATTTTGTTAGAAAATATGCCATAATGGACGGAGAGAGAAGGTGAACTCCTATGCCAAAACAGTTAGTGGATCGTTTTGGACGGATGCATGATTACCTGCGCATCTCAGTGACGGATCGTTGTAATTTGCGTTGTGTATATTGTATGCCTGAAGAAGGAATGGAATTTGAACCGGATGAGAAGCTGTTAACTTTTGATGAAATCACAGAGATTGTCCGTGTGTTAGCTGGCCTTGGTGTTCGCAAATTGCGACTAACCGGCGGGGAGCCCTTGGTTCGTAAAAACTTGGAGCAACTTATTGGTAGGCTATCCCAAATTCCTGGAATAGAAGATATTGCGTTGACGACAAATGGGATCTACTTTGCATCACGAGCGGAAAAGCTTCGGGCGGCAGGGTTGACCCGTGTAAATATTAGTTTGGATTCATTGAAAGCGGATCGGTTCTCGATGATTACACGCGGTGGAGATATCCGTCGCGTGCTAGCTTCTATTGAGGAAGCTTATCGGGTAGGTATTACACCAATTAAGCTAAATGTGGTGCTGATGAAGGGCATCAATGATGACGAAATCGCTGACTTTTTGCAAATGACGATCGATCGTCCGATTCAAGTGCGGTTTATTGAATATATGCCGATCGGTCATCAGGATGAAGACTGGAAGAGCCGATATCTTTCCCTGACAACGGTCCTCGATCGCTGCAAGGAAATGGGCTGGGAGGCAACAGCTTCCGACGCTGTGTACGGAAACGGTCCTGCGCAAAATTATCGTATCAAAGGCGCGTTAGGCTCTTTCGGCCTTATCCATCCGATTAGTGATCATTTCTGCGAAACCTGTAATCGGCTGCGCCTAACGGCGGATGGCAATATCAAGCCGTGCTTGTATTGGTCTGATGAATTCAACGTGAGAAAGTATATCGGGGACGATGCAGCGGTCGAAGATTTGTTCTTCCGTGCGCTGGATATCAAACCGCAAAATCATGAAATGGCGCAGGCACTGATGAATGAAGAACAGTCGCATACGCCAACGAATCGCCGAATGTCACAAATTGGCGGCTAGCATTAGGGAGGCATGGGGTGCAAGTGAATAGTGAAATGAAGCTTAGGTTTGGCCGTAACGTGATCTCCGTGGAAGAGGCACGAGCGACACTTTACGAATATGTTGAACCCACAGAATCAGAATCTGTTCTCTTGCAGTCGTCCTACGGAAGAAGACTCGCGATAGATATTTACGCGGATCATGCGGTGCCACATTTTCGAAGGTCGGGTGTTGATGGCTATGCCGTTCGCTCTAAGGATATTGGAGAAGCAACGCCACATGCTCCTGTTGTCTTACGGGTCATAGAACGAATCCCAAGTGGAACGGTGCCACGGCAATCCATCCAAGCAGGAACAGCAGCCCGCATTATGACAGGAGCACCTGTTCCAGATGGGGCAGATACTGTGGTGATGCTGGAGATGACGGACTCGCTGCAAGATGAGATAGGGCGGGATGCGAAGGTTAGCATCAAAAAAAATGTGCTCGCAGCTAGTAATATAACTCCGATTGCTGGTGAAGTTGCCTCTGGAGAGCTGCTGATAGAACGCGGAACTTTGATCGGTCCGGGAGAAGCCGCGATCTTAGCGACTTTCGGTTACTCCGAAGTCATGGTGCATCGAAGGCCGAGAGTGGCTATTTTCTCAACGGGGTCAGAGCTATTGCAAGTAGAGCATGAGCTTCTGCCAGGGAAAATCCGTAACAGCAACAGCTATATGTTGGCCGCGCAGGTTGAGGCCGCGGGTGGAACTGCTGTGATCATGCCAGTTCTCCCCGATGATCCGCTGCACGTGGAAGCAGCTCTGCAAGAGGTGCTCCCGCATGTCGATTTCATTTTAACTTCCGGTGGAGTCTCTGTCGGTGATTATGATGTTTTAGTAGATCTATTCGGAAGATTCGACGGAAAGCTGTTATTTAATAAAGTAGCGATGCGTCCAGGCACACCGACGAGTGCGGCAGTTTGGCAGGGTAAACTGCTCGTGGCCTTGTCAGGAAATCCGGGCGCCTCGTTCGTGGGTTTTGAATTGTTTGCGAAGCCGCTGATTGAAGCCATGTTAGGGAACCCGAAAGATGAACCAGCAGCGTATACAGCCTATCTGGACGTTCCATATGACAAACCATCGGCTTATCCCCGTTATGTACGAGGTACGACTCGCGTCGAAGAGGGTTCCTTATGGGTCAGACCAGCTGGTATTGATAAGTCGAGTATCATGGTATCGATCAAAGATGCCGATTGCTTGATTTGGCTGCCAGCAGGAGGGCAAGGGTTTCAGCGGGGCGACTGTGTGAAGGTATATGCGACTAGGTGAACAATTGAGATCATGCAACAGACTGCTCAATCGGCACAAATGTGCTCGTTCTAATAATATCATTTTCAAAATATAAAGCATCAAGTTTGGCGCTAACAAGAAACCGTCTGGTCAAGAGGGGCATCTGTGTGGCGTCTTTTTCATTCTAAAGGGGTGAGGATGAACCTTGAAGGAAACACAGCTCATCAGTGTAGGCCTTGATATCGGCACCTGTACGACCAAATTCGTTCTAAGTGAAATCACGATCGCAGCGCGAGGTCCGTCTTTTACAATTTCGCAGGATGCGATCGCAGCACGAAAGCTCTTGTATGCCAGCCCGATGTACCGGACACCGCTTACGGACCACGTCACGATAGACGCGATGGCTTTATCAGAGCTTTTAGAGGCAGAGTTGGGGCACGCTGGCGTCGGATTAGCTGATATCGGAAGCGGCGCTGTGATCATGACGGGCGAAACCGCGACGAAAACGAACACCGAAGCGCTGCTTCACAAGCTTGCGGAGCAGGCTGGTGCTTTTGTGGTGGCGACAGCTGGAAGCGATCTGGAAGCCATCATGGCAGGCAAAGGATCAGGCGCAGCAGAACGCTCACTGAGGCTGCACAACACAGTAGCCAATATGGATATTGGCGGCGGGACTGCGAACGTCGCCTGGTTTCGCAACGGCATCCCCATGGCAACTGTTACTTTTCATATGGGCGGAAGCCTTATTCGTTTGAAGACGGACGGGACGGTGACCTATGTGTCGCCTGCGATTCATGACTGGTTAGTGATGAATAGGCTTGCTATTGCGCCTGATCAGATTGCCGACAGCAGCGTCATTCATCAATTGACGAGGCAGATGGCTCGAACAGTAGGTCATTTTCTTGCGAGTGGAAACCATGATCAAGCCGCAACAAATGGAGCGAAGCTTTTGGTTCTCGGCGAGCTTCCGACACAGATCCCGCAAGCTGATGAATGGATGCTGTCTGGGGGAATTGCAGCTCTAGCCACAGGTGCTTCAGTCACAACTATGGCAGAGATATCGCAATATGGTGATATCGGACCGGCGCTTGCGCAAGCCATTCAAGAAACGTTCACGGAGCTGGGATTTACACTTGTAAAGGCTGCCCAAACACACCGAGCGACCGTCATCGGAGCGGGTCTACAGAGTATGGAGCTTAGCGGGTCGACTGTCCATGCGGATGCAGGCACGCTACCTATGCGCAATGTGCCGATCGTGCAGCTTCAGCTTCATCTAGAGGCAGACACATGTCCAGAACAGCTGAACCAATTGTTCGAATCTGCCACGAGACTATATGGAAAAGTGGAGAAGGCACCTTTTGCTATAGCTCTGAGCTCTCCATATGCCTTTACATATAAACGATTACAGGAGCTTGCGAATCATCTCATCCCACTAATAACCCGCTATTTGGCAGCGGAACAAACGGCAGTTATCCTCTGCGATCAAGATATAGCCAAAGCATTGGGCCAATTATTGTCCCTTGGATGCCAGGGAAAGCCTCGCATCGTCTGTGTGGATGGCATTCACCCCAGCTTCGGTGATTATATCGATCTTGGCGAGCTTATTGCGAACCGAACGATCCCCGTCATTGTGAAGACGCTGGTGTTTCCTAAAGAATCTCATGAGGTGAGCCCATGAAATTGAAAACGTCGATTGGCGGCCGTGTTTATTCATTTGGTCATTTGAAAGAAGTGTTCGGCAAAGCGAATGAGGAGCGCTCTGGTGATGATTTAGCAGGTATCGGTGCGTCTGATCTCAAAGAAAGAATCGCTGCTAAAGCCGTGCTCGCAGATCTCCTGCTCTCTGATATCCGAAATCATCCTTTGCTGCCTCCCGAGGAAGATGAGGTATCAAGAATCATCGAGGACAGCATAGATGAGGCCGTTTATGGACCGATGAGTGGGTGGTCAGTATCAGAGCTTCGAGAGTACATCTTACGGACGGAAACAACGGGAGATGAGCTCCTGCGTATATCGAAGGGGCTTACGAGCGAGATGATTGCGGCTGTTGCGAAAATGATGACGAACCTGGATCTCATCCAGGCGGCCTCACGTATTGAGGTTCGAACGCGGTGCAATACGGAGATTGGTCACAAAGGTACGTTAAGCAGCAGGGCCCAGCCGAATCATCCGACGGACTCGCTGGAGGGGATGCGGGCTTCACTCTACGAGGCGTTAAGTTATGGCATCGGTGATGCCGTCATCGGGATTAATCCCGTGACAGACAACGCGTATACGACCAAAGCCTTGCTGGAAGCTGCTAAGGAAGTCATGGATGTCTGGCAGATTCCTACACAGAACTGCGTCTTGGCGCATGTGACAACACAAATGGAGGCAATCAAGCAAGGGGCGAGAGCAGATCTGATTTTCCAAAGTTTGGCTGGGACGGAGAAGGGCAATCGTGCTTTCGGTATCGACAAACGGCTGTTGGACGAAGCCAACGACTTGATTAATAGCGAGGGAAGCGCGCAGGGGCCGCATCGGTGGTATTTTGAGACGGGGCAAGGCTCAGAGCTCTCCTCGGATACTCATCACGGGATCGACCAAGTGACACTTGAGGCGAGATGCTACGGTTTGGCTAGGGTGTATAAGCCTTTTCTCGTGAACACGGTCGTTGGCTTCATCGGACCTGAGTATTTGTACAACAGCAAGCAGGTCATACGGGCGGGGCTTGAGGATCATTTTATGGGCAAAATGCATGGTCTCCCAATGGGGGTTGATGTGTGCTATACGAATCATATGAATGCCGATCAAAATGATATGGATTCTCTAGCCGTCATGCTCGCCACCGCGGGTGTGAATTTCCTGATCGGTGTACCGATGGCGGATGATTGTATGCTGAATTATCAATCGCTGAGCTATCATGATATCGCCACAATACGAGAATTGTTCGGGCGTACGCCTGCGCCTGCTTTCCGCGATTGGCTGCAAGAGAGGGGCATATGGGTCAATGGCACCTTATCCCCGCTGGCTGGAGATCCAACGCTTTTTGTGCAAGGAGGTCGCAAGGATGGATGAGCTTGATAGAATGAAAGCAACGACCCCCGCACGCATTGGTGTTTCCAGATCAGGGACACGTCCGCTCACGCATGAACTGCTGAAATTGAGATGGGACCATGCGAGCGCAGTGGACGCTGTACAGCAGGAAGTGAGTGAGGCATTCCTTGCGGAGATGGGATGGTTCGTCGTAGAGAGCTGTGCAACCGACAAAGATATGTATCTGAAACGTCCGTACTTAGGAAGAGCTCTAACGCAAGCGAGTAAGGAGGAGATTAAGGCTAATTGTCAGCCGTCACCCCAGGTGCAAATTGTCATTTCCGATGGGTTGAGTGCCAGCAGTATTGAAGCCAATCTGCGGGACTTGTATCCGGCATTACGGGATTCCTTACGGCTTCGCGGATTAACAGCGGGAACGACGTTTTACGTGAATCGGGGACGTGTCGGATGCATGGATGCGATAGGTGACTTGTTGAATCCAGAATGTCTGGTGTTGCTCATTGGTGAAAGACCAGGCCTCATGACTGCGGAGTCATTAAGTGCTTATATGTGTTATAAGCCAAGAACGGGGAGGACGGATGCGGATCGCTTGGTTATTTCGAATATCCATCGAGGCGGTACACCGCCTATGGAAGCGGGCGCTCATATCGGAGGCGTACTCGAGCAAATTTTGATGCAGCGAACAAGCGGCGTTGATTTTATGTAATTTTTTATAAAACATGTAGGTCCTTCCTGGCGGAGCGCTTTGGCTGGAGCGAAGCGTAGACAGCGTTCTATGCCGCCGAGTCGGAGCTGCTGCTCCATGAGACGGTGCATCCGCTGAGGGGATGGATCCTATCCTAACATTTGGGCTGATAGGCTTGGTTCGTCAAGCAGATAAGGCAGCTGAAATTGCTTATTCACTTGATTGCCAGCTGTAATGAATGTTTAAGCAAGCTAAGGGTGTTTATGTATGGGAGATTTGCTCGGAATGCTGCTAAGTTAGTCTGAAAAGCACATACGGTGGGCTTATGTTGGGAATAGTCATCCTCTTTGAATGAATAAGCAAGTTTAGAATGCTTATTCTAAATAGGGTGCTCATGAACAATAAGACCGTACCCTCCTGAGAGGATGCGGTCTTATTTTGTGTAATTTGATATCTAGCCTGCGAATACGAGTATATTCGAACGATAATCGGGATAAGGTCTAGTAGAAAGTAGCAAGAATGATGACAAGCAGCACATAAAGAACAAGAATAACGCCTGCAGAATTTCCGTATCCTGGCGTTCCACAATTATCTACATATGACATAGTATCCCCTCCGGGTTTCAAATTGTTGTGGGTTAAACACTATACAGCATATGATACCGTGATATTCGTTGATTGGACGAATGCCCTATTTGAGAGGAGAAGAGCCTGGTTATAACAAAAAAGCTGAGCTCGAGAGCAATCTCGAAATCAGCTTTTTCGTCATCATTAATTTGAAATATTGTACACTTTAATCTTTTGAATACCGAAGCTTTGCAAGGATTTCTTGGATCCTGGGATAAAGATGTCCAAACGGTTTCCTTTAATGGAACCACCTGTATCCGTTGCATAGACGTACATGCCGCCTTGTGGAAGTCCATCGAAGGAATATCCTTCAATGTAGAGCTTTGAACCAAGAGGAATGACGGATGGATCTACAGCAACTGTTCCCATTGCCAAGGGGTTACCCATGTAATCGATAGCGCCATAGCCACCATTTTCGGAAGGATCTGCTGAATAAGCGGTAGATTCGAACACTTGATAATCTGGCATATGCCGTTGGCCATCTTTATTTAGAATAGCTAGATTACTGCTTGCATCCCATTGTACAGGGATTCCTGCAGCCGTTGAGAGAAAACGCAGCGGCACATACACGCGTCCATTCTGATATTGAGAAGCCGTGTCCAATTGGACAGGCGCATTATCAATGCTAGCTTCTTTTTGCCCAGAAAGTAAGGAGATCGTATGTTGGTCGTTGGTTAATGTAACCTTAATTTGATTTCCTTGTTTTTGCCAATCCACCGTGTAGCCCAACTTCTCAGTAACGAACCGAAGTGGAACTTGGGTGCTGTGGTTGCCATCCAGAAATGGCTGTGCATCCGGGAAATGAATCAGACTGTCGTTGACTTGCACTTTCACTTCCATGCCAGCTGCATGAGCTGAAAATGGGGAAAGAAAGCCTCCTGCCAATACTGTCAGTGATACAGCAAGGCTAGTTAACCCTTTAGTAAGCTTATTCAATTGGTAATCCTCCTTCATTTGCGCCTCCGAGGTTAGTTGACGGGTTCGGGAAGAAGGTTCTCCCTAGTCTGCTCCAAGCCGAAGCAAATATTCACCCCAAGTAAATCGTCCCCCGTACTAGTGCTTTTTGTGGCACCAGACTCGGCTCCAAATAGTTTATCACTGCAGCTAGGCTTGGACAACGACCAAAATATGGGCGAAGCCTCATGAACTGGACTTAGGTCTAGGTTCAAAACAGTCGGGAGTCGGTTTTGAGCATCCTAGAATTGCGTTAAAATAGGAGTATGAAGAATGGATGAGGGGCGAAGGAATATGACGAAGAATCGAGAGCAGGATCTTAACCATATATTTGATCGGATTGGCAAAATGGCCGAAACCGTCTGGCAGGAAGCCATCGGTAAGACGAGAGCGGGTGCTCCTGACAGTACCACGATAGCGAAGGTCGAGGCGCGTTACGATGAAGCGCTTGAGACGGCCATTGCACTGCGCGGCCACATCGCGCGCGCCGAAGAGATGGCGCAGCTGCGCGCCGAGCAAGCCGAGCTCGCGATGCGAGCGGGCGAAGAGGATCTCGCGCGGCTGGCGCTGGAAGAGAAGCTGCGCGAGGAAGCCGCGTGCGAGCACTACCGCACGCAGTACGCGATCTGCCAGGACACGTGCCTGGCACTCGCTGATCAACTGCACCGGCTGCGTTCCGGGCACGTAGCCGAGGATGTGCAGCCGCCGCGTGGCGGGCTGCACGGTGCTGATGCTCGCGACACCTGGCGCGAGCTGGAGGTCACCGGCCGCGAGCTTGGCCGGGAAGCTCTGCAGGGGCTCCGCATCGCGGGCCGCCTGTCGAAGGAGACGCTGAAGGAAGCCGGAGGCAACCTTCAGCAGGAGCTGCGCGCGCTGCGCAGCAAGCTGCAGCACGACTGGCAGCACGAGCAAAGCAGCCGCGAGGAGCGAGACCCGCGCGATAAGAAGTAGTCGTTTACGCTGTACTTGTGACCTCCACGATAGCAAACCCTTGCGGGACAAGGATTTGCATCTTGGAGGTCGTCCATTCTTGTGGTATGCTAGGAATCGTATGAACGAAAGACAAATGGCAGCCAGAGGAGGTGCATCGATGGGAGAAGACACGAAAAATAACCGCAGCCGGAATACAGCCCTTGTGCTGATAGGAGCCGGTGTTTTTTTGCTTCTGGATCATACCATTGGCTTTTTTCCCATTCTCGCGGTCATCCTTATTCTGCTGGGCATTCATCGTGTTCGTTCACGTAAGGAGCGCAAGGGATATGTGCTAATGGGAGTTGGCGCTGTCATCTTATTTGGGGATCATATTACCATCGTGGTAGCGGTTGTTCTGATTTCACTAGGTTTATTCTTCATTCGGTCGAAACAGATCCATAAAGATGACACATATATTCAAAAACAAAAGATTGTTGATAGTGTTCGCCTCGGCCGTGAGCCTTGGATTCTGCGGAATACCTCGACATGGTACATGGTGGGAGAAACCTATATTGATCTCTCGCTGGCCATTCTAGAACAAAAGGAAACAACAGTCATCCTGCAAGGCATTGTGGGGGATATTGATATAAAAGTACCTGATGATATCGGTGTATCCGTGACGTCGTCCGTCATGTTTGGACAGCTTCATATTGCTGAAGAACGAGAGTCTGGCGTGATGAACAAAGTCGTGTGGCAATCGGAGAATTATCAGCATGGCGACCATCGGGTGAAACTCATACTCTCTTTTATCGTAGGAGATATCAAGGTCAAAGTATTGTAACGACTGGGGGTTCATCACCAAGTGGACGGCTATAAACGACGATTAACGAATATGATATGGCGAAGCATGGGGGAAGCGATCCTCTATAGCTTCGCTGTCTTCGGGGCAATCATTTACTTTTTAAACTCCAGACATATGATTGATGCCTTCAGCAGTTGGCAGGAGGGTGTCAAATTTTCATTCATGGCCATATTGATCTTGGGTGGTATCGGCGCTGTGTTCGGCTATTGGAACAGCTCTAGGGTAACTCGTAGGCTTGAGCCGATGATGGAGACGATGATTTTATTAGAAAAAGGGACGTTCGCCCGCGGCAGTTTGGAAAATGGGGAAGATGAGATCGGACGCCTCGGCGAGCAGCTTGGCCGTATTATGAAACGGTGGGAGGAGCAAGTGACCTCACTCCAACGGTTATCCAACCATAACGCTGAGCTTACAGAGAAAGCGAAGCTTTCTGCTGTCATTGAAGAGCGTCAGCGTTTGGCACGTGAATTGCATGATGCGGTGAGTCAGCAATTATTTGCGATTTCGATGACGGCAACTGCCGTTGGCCGGACGCTGGATAAGGATTTTGAGAAAGCGAAGCGTCAAATTCATCTGATTGAAGAGATGGCGTCTGTGGCGCAATCGGAAATGAGAGCGTTGCTGCTGCACCTACGACCGATTCATTTGGAAGGAAAACGATTGTCCGAAGGACTGGTTGAGCTATTGAAGGAGCTTGCAGCGAAGGTGCCCATGGCGATCTCGTGGGATATGGACGAAGAGGTCCGTTTGAATAAAGGGATTGAAGATCACTTATTCCGTATCGTGCAAGAAGCACTGTCTAACGCGCTGCGCCATTCCAAGGCGAATAAGCTGGAAGTGAAGCTGCTGCACCGTTCTGATGGTGTTCGACTGGTCATCCGCGATGATGGCGTCGGATTCCAGTTAGATGCGAAGAAGCTGACTTCGTACGGGATCGTGTCTATGAAGGAACGTGTGAATGAAATTGGCGGATCGGTCGATATCATAACGGCACCTGATCGAGGAACTCGCATTGAGATTCGTGTACCTATATTATTAGCAAGCGATCCTGCCGTGATCGAGAATTAGCTTTGTACATAGAGAGGGAGAAGCGAATGGATGACACCTTGATTAAAGTACTACTCGTTGATGATCATGAAATGGTGCGGATTGGACTTGCGGCTGTACTGGGAACCGAGGATGGGATTGAGGTTGTTGGTGAGGCTAGCAATGGACAAGATGGCATTCGACTAGCACAAGAGTACCGTCCTGATGTTGTACTGATGGATTTAGTGATGGAAGGTATGGACGGTATCGAAACAACCAGAAGATTGCTGCAATTATATCCGGAGTGCAAAGTCATTGTGTTGACGAGCTTCTTAGATGATGAGAAAATGTATCCAGTGATTGAAGCGGGGGCTTTCAGCTATTTGTTGAAAACCTCGCGCGCTTCCGAAATCGCCCAAGCGATTAGAGCCGCGGCCAAAGGACAGTCGATTCTGGAATCGCAGGTTGCTTCCAAGATTATGAATCGTTTCCGTCAACCGAAGCCGGCTGCGGAACCGCATGAAGAATTGACCGATCGTGAAATGGAAGTACTTCGCCTGATCGCCAAGGGCAAATCCAATCAAGAACTGGCAGATGATTTATTCATTGGTGTAAAGACGGTGAAATTCCATGTCACCAACGTACTAGCTAAGCTTGGTGTAGAAGATCGCACACAAGCGGCGATTTATGCCTTCAAGCATGGACTAGCGGAATAACACGAGGGAGCGATACGAATTGAATGTAGTCAAACAGATATGGAGCTGGTTTGGTTCCATCGCGATTTCCTTTGTTATCGTCGTGTTTCTCGGCGTATTCGTGTTCCAATCGACGCGAGTTAGCGGACATTCGATGGATCCGACGTTACACGACAGTCAACGTGTGTATGTATCCAAGCTTTCGCATACTTTTCATTACGAACCCAACTACGAAGATATTGTCATTATCGACTCTAGGGTTGACCTGAAGCGTACGTTTAAAAATGATTTGATGGACAGCCCCTTACTTAGCTTATTCGTCCGCGGCGATGATAAGCATGTATGGATTAAGCGAGTGATTGGCAAACCAGGCGATCAACTTGAGCTGAAGGATAATCAGATGTATCGCAACGGGGAACTGTTAAATGAGACCTACATTAACGAAGAAATGCGAGCGAATGGCAACAAAAAGTGGACCGTTCCCGCCGATCATATTTTCGTGATGGGGGATAATCGGAATAACAGCATGGATAGCCGTGTGATTGGGTTCATCCCGATTGACCATGTACTAGGTAAAAAGTTGTTTTAGTGTAAAAGGAGCTAAGCGCATTGTTCGCGCTTAGCTCCTTTTCTTTACCACATTAGAAAGTATAAGTTTTCGGTTCCCGAAAACGACTTGATAATTGGCGATAAAAACTACCTATAAAACGCGGTCGCACATCCTCGAAGTACTTCGATAGAAGTTTTTCTCAATTTACGTGCGCAACTCGCTTATACAAAACCGGAATTGCCGCGGCTATGAGGATCATACCCATAAAAGCGGGTGCGGCATGACCAAATGATACATAGATTTGACCTCCAATGATAGGTCCAATCATTCTTGCTAAAGCCTGAATGGATTGGCTGCCTCCTTGAATTCTTCCTTGTTCACTAGCATCGACAGACTTGGAGAGCATCCCATTGAAGGAAGGCCCAAAGATCGAATCACCGAAACCGAAGATAAACATGCCAGCGATTAATAGCGGATAGAAGGTGAACAGAGCTGATAGCGCAATAAGGCAGTAGCCTATAATTTCTGCAACCATGCCAACAATTGCAATCTGTTTATCAGAAAGTTTTATCAAGAGCTTGGGCATGATGAACCCCTGTGAAACGATGTCTTGGATGCCCATAATTGAAAACATAAGTCCGATTAGGGCAGGCTTCCAACTGAAAGTATCCATTGTAAATTGTGAGAAAACGGCTTGTAGTGATCCGTTGGGGATCCACAGTAAGAACGCTGAGATCAGTAACCTCTTTAAGTTTTTCGTGGAAAGCAGGTTGGCAAGTTGTGTAAATGGATTCAGTCGTACAAAGGAAATCTCTTTCAGTCTGTTCGTCTTGCCAAGACTCTCAGGCATATAAAAGAGGCCATAAACAACATTCACTAATGTGATGATTGCTCCAAAATACAGGGGTGCAGTATAGCTAAACTTGGCAAGTAATCCGCCTAGTGTTGGACCAATGACAGTGCCTACACCGACAACGGCACTCACCCATCCAAAGTATTTGGTTCGCTGTGCTGGAGGAATGATGTCTGCGAAATAGGCGAAGATCGTGCTTATGCTCCCGCCTGTTACCCCTTCGATGATGCGCCCAGCAAATAGGACCCATAGCGCGCCGCCTATGCCAAAAACGAAGTACCCGATGGCAGAACCCAATAGGCAGATTAAGAGCAAGGGGCGACGGCCATATTTGTCGCTCAAAGCTCCAAGAACGGGGGCTGCAAAAAACACGCAGACGGCATAAACAGAAGTCAACAGGGTAACAACGATTGCTTGTTCTCCTGGAAAGCTAATATAAGGCTGTACTAAGAAGGGGACGACAGGTGCTATGATACTAAAGCCGATACCGCAAAGAAACACCGAGATAAGACCGAATAGTAAAGCATGTTTATCAACGGTTTGTTCGGAGTTCGGATCATGGTTGCTTTGTGATTTAATTAGGGGCATTGGATGTTCTCTCCTAAAAGGTGATGGTATTGATTCCTTGGAAACAAAGTCATCGTATCGCAATTTTGTTTCCTTGTCAACAAATTTACAGCAATAAAAAAGCAGCCCAATCTCAATTGAGACCAGCTGCCTATGGATTCATTTTCATATTCATATGGATTGGATTGCTACTTACTATCTATACCCACTTTCTTTATTTCTGCATCCAAATGCTTGCAATACTTGTCCACGAAGCTAAGCATACTGTCATATTGTTCCTCGGTAATCTGTTCGAATACAGCTTTATCCCGCTCTTGAAACTCTTGGTGCAGGTCCTCATGAATGTTATAAATGACTTTCCCTTGCTCCGTAAGCTTAAAATAGATTTCTTTCTTGTTATCCGACTTCTGGTAGCTCTCGATGAGGCCTTTTTCTATGAGTTTCTTTGTTAATTTACTAATGGCGCCGCGAGTCATATAGAAAAACTCTGCAAGTTTAGTCACGTTGGAATCTATATTTTTTTCAATGTATTCTATGCAGTGTACCTCAGTAGACGTATACCCCTTAAGACTCTCTTCCATCTTATCTTTATTAAGCCAAACAATCCTGTTGTATAAGTCCCTTAGACCCTTTAAGACCTGATCTTCTTTGTTCATGGCCTGTCCTCCCACCCGTTGGTGCATTACCCCTATTATATAATAAATCTTTGTTTCTATTTCAACAATATGTAGGGTAACGCCGGAAAGGCCTTGGCCCGATGAGATTCAGGACCAAGGCCTCATAACTGAATTGATTTTACTGCGGTCTCACATCTTCGCATCCAACAAAATGCCGCGCATCGGAACCGGCAAATACGACTGTAGTTGCGATTGATACTGTCCATATGGCTTCAATGGTGATGAAGACAATTGGAAAAATGAAGCGGATGGCAGCTGCTGCATCCGATTAATCGTGTTCACGAGAGAGCTGGCAAAGCTGGTTAAGTGGTTTAAACTCGTAGAGACGGCACTAACTTGACTCTTCATCTGGCCAACGAGTGTATCCACATCTAAGCCGAGTTGCCCAGTATCCTGCTTCGTAATCCCAAGTTGCTTCAGGGAGAGGGGCTTAGCAGCGACTTCCAAACCTTGAAGGAATGCACTGTTCACTAAATCAGGTGTGCCGACTAACTGATCCTGAAAGTCATTATATGTTTGAATAAAGTCTTGTATCTTCTGGGTGAGAGCTGCTTGCTGATCTTCTGCCGAACTGGAGGCGGGTAACGCAGTAGAATTGGAAGTTAAATTAGAGCTCGTCGTAATCAAGGTCTGAGCCGATTGCTTGACCGTCTGTGCAGATTTGACGAATTGCGATACATCTTTGGCCGCCGCTTGAGCGAACTGTTTGTAAGCGAGCTCTTCATAAGGAAGATCCAGCATTCTGCGAATCGTATTCGTTTTGCCGCCGGATACAGCACTTACTGCGCCAACACGATAATAGTCCTTGTGGGTTTGGTATCTGTTCACAGCCATGATGGATGGATAGGCATTAATCATGAAAGTCACCTCATTTCACATACGTTAAGTATATCACTTGCGTAGACTGGGGTAAATTGGTACTTGGGGGGTCAATTGCAGGTGAACTGACATAAGATAGCATTATTGCTTCTTGTGGAGGCGGTGCCATGTGATTCGCAAACGTTTGTCTACTATTGACGACGCTGCTATATACCGATTAGTTGTCGAGCAATTAGTTCCATTTTCCAGAATGTATGCTTCGGAGAACTCGGTCACCTTTGCTGAGATTCGTAAGCGATTAAACGGGAATAAAACATTCGTTATGGCTAAAGGATATAAGAAGCCTTACGGCTTCATTTCCGTCATGCGCAAATCAAATGTGCTCTTCATTGATATGCTTGCTGTGGACGCACGCGAACAGGGGAAGGGTTTGGGACATTCGCTGATGAAGATGGCTGAAGATTACGGATTAAGTGAGCGCTGCCGTACCGTCGAGCTCTTTGTCGATGATAGCAACCCGAAAGCGATTCGGTTTTATACCAAAAGGGGCTATGAGATTGATTCGTATGTACCCGAACTGAGCTGTTACCGTATGAGTAAGAAAATTAGGCGTTGAAAAAAAGGGCTGTAGATGAGCTGAATCCACAGCCTTTGTATTCATTCACTGAACAGCGCCGCAATGTAGTCAATTTGAATATCCACAGGACCTGTTGGTCTAGGTGCGGGTGCAGGGCCTCCAAAGAGGGGAAGACCGAAGGAAGAAAGCTGCTCGGTGCTTTCCGCTGATGTTGGCATATCCCGCTGGACGGGCTGTTTCTTTCCTTTTTTAGCTATCGTGGTTTTCGTTGACTTGGGAGTCGAATTGAGTTTAGCTTGTGGGCTGTCATTCAAAATTAGCTTGTTTTTCTCAATGCGACTGACGATTCCAGCGAGTTCAACACCATTATTCAAAACCAGTAGAACAGGCTTTCCGACAAGGCTTCTGCACGTTTTTTCAGTGATGGGGTGAAAGGCTTGCATGGGATGAGGCACCTCCGTGTGGGTATGTACTGTTAGCCTATGCCAGGCCTTGCACATCGGTATAGACGAATGTCTAGTTTCTTATAAGAAAAAGTTATGGAAGAAAGTACGTAGAAAAGTTGAATAGCTTGACAATTTTAGGTATGCTAAGCATATTAACTAATTCTAATAGAGAAAGAATGATGCATAGATGAGTGGAGCTGTGTTTTATATTTTCGGGGCAACGGGGGATTTAGCGAAAAGAAAGCTGTTTCCAGCCTTTTATAGCCTGTACCGCGAAGGCAAACTGGGTGACAATTTTGCAGTTGTAGGTCTGGCACGCAGACCGCGTACGAATGAGCAATTCCGCGAAGACGTGAAGAATTCGATTCAGGATTTTGCTCGTTACAAAAATACGGATGCGGCGGAATGGGAGCAATTTGCTCAGCGGTTTGAATATATGTCACTCGACATTAATAATGTGGATGGGTTCCATGAACTGAATGACCTGACGGCTAAGTTGGATGAGAAATACCAAACGGGCGGGAACCGTCTGTTCTATTTAGCTCTGGCGCCTGAATTGTTCGGCAATGTATCGTACAATTTAAGCGAAGGCGGCTTGCTCAAAACAAAAGGCTGGCATCGCCTTGTTATCGAAAAACCTTTCGGTTACGATCTGCCATCGGCTGAGCGCCTGAATGGACAACTTCGTCAAGTGTTCGAAGAGAAAGATATTTACCGTATCGATCATTACCTTGGCAAAGAAATGGTGCAAAATATCGAGTTCGTTCGTTTCGCGAATGCATTCTTCGAGCCGCTTTGGAATAATAAATACATAGCTAACATCCAGATCACACTTAGTGAAACGGTCGGGGTTGAAGAGCGCGGTGGCTACTATGACCACTCGGGTGCCCTTCGTGATATGGGTCAGAATCATATGCTGCAAATGCTGATGATGATGGCGATGGAGCCGCCAAGCCGCTTGCATCCGGAAGATATCCGCGATGAGAAGGTGAAGGTGCTGCGCTCCTTGCGTCTGTTTGAAGACGGCAATGATGTGCGTGCGAATGTCATTCGCGGTCAGTACGCTGAGGGCTCTGCCAAAGGCAAAGCGTTGCCAGCATACCGTGAAGAGGACAACGTGAACCCGCAATCAACCACAGAAACGTATTTCGCAGCGCGTGTACACGTGGATAATTTCCGCTGGGCGGGAGTGCCGTTCTACATTCGTACGGGGAAAAGACTGCCGGTCAAAACAACAGAAGTTGTGGTGGAGTTCAAGAACATCCCGAACAACGTCTATTTGGCTAAAAAGCATGAGTTAGAGCCTAACTTACTTGTATTCCGTGTGAATCCGATGGAAGGCATCTATTTGAAAATGAACGCGAAGCAGCCTGGTTCAGAAGGTGTAATCGTACCAGTAGCGATGGATTTCTGCCAAAGCTGTCAGATCGGGATCAATACGCCTGAGGCTTATGAGCGTTTGCTGTATGATGCGACACGCGGAGATTCCACCTACTTTACACGTTGGGATGAAGTTGCGCTTGCTTGGTCTTATGTGGACCGCATAGCAGCTGCTTGGGCCGAACAGACGGAAGATCTGAAGCACTACCCTGCGGGCTCATGGGGTCCTGAAGAAGCGTCGAAGCTTCTGAGCGATGATGGGTTCAAGTGGTGGCCGATTAACGGTCAAAATGAAGGGGAAGTCGATTGGGAAGCTATTCAGAAAACAACCGTATTGGCTTAAATATTCGGTAGCTTATCCAGCAGGCCCATGCGGCCTGTTGGATTTTTTAAGTTATAGAATTTATATATTTCACATCATAATTTTGATTGTATCCATTCCACATACGGGACATCTTATAACGCCTTTATTTGTGGTATACTAGATCATAAAGCTATTTTGCCAATTAATACACTTGAGGTGCATCGATGTCACGAAGAGCGTTTGTGCGATGGCTGCTCGCCATTGGGGTTGTTTTAGTAGGATTAAGTGCATGGTTTAGTGTGCTGGTGAAGAAGAAATTCATTCAGGAAGGTCAGCCAGCTATTGCGCCAGCAGGCAGTCCAGAGCCTCCCCAAGCTACGGCAGAGCCCTCGGAGGAACCTTTGCCTCTTGGACCCTTGATGTCCTTTTTTATCCTAAGCGATTTACATGTGACGTCGGGTGATCCCCAAACCATCAAGAAGCTGCGCCAAGCGCTGGATGATGTGACTCATTTCGATGGTCCCGTGGATGCGATTATGTTGACAGGGGATTTGACGGATACTGGAACAGAACGCGATTATAAGGAATTGCGCAGCATATTGAGCAGTTATAAGCTGCCTCCCGTTCATGCGAACATGGGAAATCACGATTATTACACCATCTGGATTAACAAAGCGAACGCTTGGGATCAAGATGCTGTCCCGAATGGCAAGAATGATGCATTAAGCCGAGATCAGTTCAAGCATTTTATGAGCTATAATACCATTTATAATGATTTTACAACGAATGGACACTCGATCCTACTGTTATCGCAAGAAGCTTATGTGCAAGAGAAGCCCGAAGTGGGTGAAGGCGCATGGTACTCAGATGAACAAATGGCTTGGTTCAAAGAAAGAACCAGCCTTTTATATAAGCCAGGAAGGCCGCTATTTGTTATGACGCATCAGCCTCTGCCGCCGATTGGCACTGATGGTGCGACACACCAGCTCATTCGAGCGATCCAGTTCAGAGAGACGTTAAAGTCTTACAAAAATGTTTTCGTCTTCTGCGGCCATCGCCACCAGGATTTCCAGAATGGGACACCGCATTATGTTCAGGAAACGTTCCATTTTTTCCATAATTCCTCCGTCGGTAGGACGCTTAACCGCGCTTATCAGCAAGATGCGAAGAATAAAGCGCAGGGAATCTATGTTCAAGTATTTGCGGATAAAGTCGTGGTGCGCGGCAGGGAATTCAGCAACCGTACGTTCATTGAAGAAGCGAACTGGAGCATTCCGCTGGAGAAAGCTCACGTTTGATGCCGAGAAAGTCTATATGTAAAAGAAGAAGGGAATAAACGAACACATGAAAACGCAACTCACTAAACTTCTCGAAACGGAAGTCGCTAAAAGACGGACGTTCGCGATTATTTCTCACCCGGATGCCGGGAAAACAACGTTAACCGAGAAACTGCTCTTATTCGGGGGCGCAATCCGCCTTGCAGGAACGGTAAAAGGCCGTAAAGCCAGCAAGCATGCTACATCTGACTGGATGGAAATTGAAAAACAACGTGGTATCTCTGTAACGTCAAGCGTGATGCAGTTTGATTATGAAGGGCACCGTGTCAACATTCTGGATACACCGGGTCACCAAGACTTCAGTGAGGACACTTATCGTACACTGACTGCCGCGGATAGCGCGGTGATGTTGATTGACGTGGCCAAAGGGGTCGAGACCCAAACGAAGAAGCTTTTCCAAGTGTGCCGAATGCGCGGGATTCCCATTTTCACCTTCATCAACAAATTGGACCGTGAGGGTCGCGATCCGTTTGAGCTTCTAGAAGAGCTAGAGGAAGTGCTGGGCATTCGTTCGTATCCGATGAACTGGCCGATTGGTTCAGGCAAGCAGTTCTGCGGCGTGTATGATCGCGGGAAATCCCAGTTGGAGCTTTACCAAGGGGATGACCATAAGGATATTGAAGTCCGCAAGGTGGATGGCGTAGAAGATCCATTAGTCAAACAAATCGCTGGCGAATTCCTGCACAAGCAATTGTGCGGAGATATTGAGCTGCTGGATGTGGCTGGGGATCCTTTTGATATGGAAAAAGTGATGAAGGGTGAGCTGACGCCTGTATTCTTCGGGAGTGCGGTAAACAACTTCGGGGTGCAGACGTTCCTTGAGAACTTTCTGCAGCTAGCGCCAAAGCCAGAGCCGCGCACAAGCACAGCTGGTGTGATCGAGCCGACGAGAGAGAAGTTCTCAGGCTATGTGTTCAAAATTCAAGCGAATATGAACCCTGCTCACCGTGACCGTGTAGCTTTCCTACGTATCGTTTCTGGGAAATTCGAACGGGGCATGTCCGTGAAGCATGTTCGTCTTGGCAAAGATATTAAGCTGGCACAGCCGCAGCAATTCCTAGCGCAAGATCGTGATATCGTGGAGGAGGCTTTCCCCGGGGATATCATTGGTCTGTTCGACCCAGGTATTTTCCGGATTGGCGATTCCCTGAGTGAAGGGGAAGAGGTCATCTTCGATGAGCTGCCAACCTTCTCGCCGGAGCTGTTCAGCAAGGTTTCCATTAAGAATGCGCTGAAGCAAAAGCAGTTCCTCAAAGGGATTGATCAGTTAACCGAAGAAGGGATGATCCAAGTCTTCACGACGATTGGCTTCGAGGACATGATTCTTGGTGTCGTTGGTCAACTCCAATTTGAAGTACTGGAACATCGGATGAAATCCGAGTATGGGGTAGATATTCTTCTGCAGCGTCAGAATTATCAGTTCGCACGTTGGATCGTTGATGATAAAATTGACCCAGCGAAGTTCCGTATCAACTCACAACTCGTTAAAGATAAGAAAGGGAACTACGTTGGCTTATTCGAGAGTGAATATGCGCTTCGTTCTTCCATTGACAAAAACCCAAGTGCACAGTTCTTAACGAGTGCTCCATAAAAGATAGATAACGAAGAGGCGTTCCTGATCAAGGTCAGGGATAGCCTCTTCTTTGCATGCTGAGTCGCCAATGAATCGTTGCCTTCATACACTAGGATGGGGTAAATATTCGAAACTGGAGGCATCAGATGAAGAAGCGTACAACGAAACCGCTGAACTTAAAGAAGCACATCAGGAAACCGTTAAGCTTGAATAAGGCAAGGTACGTGAGCAGTAAAATTGGGAAAACAAGAGCCATTGAGGCGAAGGACGACCTTCGTAAATATATACCGCTCACCAAAAGACTTACAGCCGCGACCTTAAAGAATATGTTAGAAAAATATAGAATGGTCTATGTGAAACCCAACGTTGGGATGTTTGGAAATGGTGTGATACGTGTCGAGCAAGCTGGAGATGAAGCAGTGAAGCCCTATTCGTTCCAAGAGGGGGTCCGACTCCAACGATTCAAGACATACAAGGATCTATATAAGTCGCTCTCGAAAGTGACCAGCAAACGGCCTTATTTAGTTCAGAAGGGGATACATTTATTGACCTATAAAGGGAACCGATTCGATCTGCGTGTCATGGTACAGCAGACGCCCGGGCACAAATGGGAGACAACCGGCATCATCGGCCGTGTGGCACATCCAAGGAAGATTGTTACGAATTTTCATAATGGGGGCACATTGAAATCTGTTGACACATTGCTGAAGTCATACTTACCTCCAAGCAAGCGAAAAGGGTATGTTGGGCAGCTTCAGACCATGGGTGTTCAGGTGGCTAAGGCGATCAACGCCCGCTATAAAGGGGTTAAAGAGATTGGGGTCGATGTAGCCCTAGATAAAGACCTGAATCCTTGGATTCTAGAGGTGAATACGAGTCCTGATCCGTATATTTTCCGAAGATTAAGCGATAAGCGCATATTTGCAAAAATAAAAAAATACGCGAAAGCCTACGGCCGGTTATGAAATCATAACCGGTCTGTTGTCTTCGCGATGAAAGGTTAATTCAATTTCAGCTGCGGAAATGGGTGGGCTGAGCAAGTAGCCTTGGATTGTGGTACAGGTGGTTTCTTTGAGAATATCGAGCTGCCCGACTTCCTCGACCCCTTCGGCCACAACTTGAATATTAAGGGCATGTCCGAGATGAATGATGGCATTCGTGATGGCCCAATCGTTGGAATTGCTTTGGATATTTTTTACAAAAGAACGGTCAATTTTGAGGCAATGGATCGGGAATTCCTTCAGGTAATTCAAGGATGAATAGCCAATTCCAAAGTCATCAATGGAGATGGAGATACCTTTGGCACATAGCTTATCTAGAACGGCGATTGTTTTCTCCATGTTTTGCATTATCGAACTTTCGGTAATTTCGAATTCGAGGTACGCAGGATTAATGCCCGTTTGCTCAATAATGTGAATCGCTTTATCAGCGAACGCCTCATCCTGAAATTGGCAGGGTGAAATATTAACGGCGACCTGATAATCGAGTTTATTTTCGGCTAACCAGCGTGCTTTCTGGAGACAAGCTTCACGCAGCACCCATTCGCCAAGCGGCAGAATAAGACCGGATTCCTCCGCGAGAGGAATAAAATCGGCAGGAGCAATCATGCCATATGTTGGATGGTTCCAGCGAACTAAGGCTTCTAAGCAAATAATTTGCCCTGTTGATAATTCGAGCCGCGGTTGATAGTACAGGAGAAGTTGATTCTCCATGATCGCTTTCCGAAGATCGGTTTCCATTTGAATTTGACTAGCGAAGAGATGTCTGGTTGGTGTTGGTGTGGGTTGATAGGTGATGAGTTTGTTTTTGCCAGTTTGTTTGGCGACAAGAAGTGCTTGCTCAGCCTGACTTAAGGCTTGTGAGATGGTCTCCGTGGTCAGGGAAAGAGCGCTTAAGCCAAAGCTTGCGCTTAGAAAACATTCTTGACCCTGCCATGAAAAAGGAACGGCAAATACTTGTTGAACACGATGTAGTGTGGCTCCAAGCTCATCTTGTGTGTGTGCACGAAGAAGAAGGGTATATTCATTATCGCCTGAACGGGCAACGAAATCGAGGTCCTCGAGCAGTTGTAATCGGCGACCTATTTCTTGTAATAGAAAATCTCCGCATGCATAGCCCAGTGAGAAATTCACTTGGCGAAAACGATCCACATCGAAGACAAGAAGTGGACGTAGTGGAGATGAGGAAGCATGGAATGATTTGCGAATCACATGCTCTAAGCGTTTTAGCAGCTGCTCACGAGTGTGAACACGAGTGACTTGTGATCTGCTTTTGAAAGCATCGATCGTTGTTAAAGCTGCGAAGTGAAAATGGCGCCAGATTGCTTTCAGTTGCTATCACTCATTTCCATCTCAAAGTTGTCACATTACCTTTTATCATAAATCGCGGAGCGGATTTAAACAAGATTAACAGTTTGCTTTTATGACAAAAAATGGTCATTATTTTCGCGTATATTGATGAAAACTTAATGAAAATGTCGAAAAATGACGAACGATACATTGGGGGAGTTTTTCTGTAATTTGTGTTGACAAAAATGACGTTTGGATGAGAAAATGTACGCGTGTACATTAGTGTCGGAAATGAAGAGAAAGGAGCTAAGTAACATGGTAACGAGAAAAGAGGTTGCTGAGTTAGCCCATGTTTCTGAGGCGACCGTATCTCGTGTGTTTAATGGGTTGGGCCCGATGAAAGCTGCTACCAAGGAACGTGTACTTGAAGCTGCCAAAGTGCTTGGTTATCATCCTAATGCGATTGCACAAAGCTTCGCACGGAGGCGCAGCGGCAACTTGGGTGTGATCCTTCCGTACATGCCGAAGGTGCATTTGTTTTCCGCATTTTATTTCGCAGAGATCTTGAGCGGGATTGGTGAGCAAGTCCGAGAACAAGGCTATGATATGCTGCTGTCCTTGCTGACACCTGACGATGAGTTGGATTATGGCCGGCTATATCGTTCGCAAAAGGTTGATGCCTGTGTCATCTTGGGAGCGCGAGATACCGAATCCCAGCGAAACTCACTGATACAATTACAGGAGCAAGGTCATTCATTTTGTTTGGTCAATCAACGATTTGAGGGGCTTTCCTTCTTAGAAGTTGATGCAGATCATGTGGAGGGCAGCTATCAGGCGGTGCGGCATTTACTGGCCGAAGGGTATCAAAAAATCGCTTTCCTTAATGGATCACCCCAGTATTCCAACTCGTTGGATCGGCTTCATGGCTATGAGAAAGCGATGTTAGAAGCGGGTCTTACGATAGAACCTGAGCTTATGTTTGAGGGGAATTATAGCCGGACGAGCGGCTACGAGGCAGCGGCCAAGCTGTGGGAGATGCGTGATCGGGTTGAGGCGATATTCGCCGCAAATGATCGGATGGCCATCGGTCTGATGCAAGGTCTTCGTGAGCGAGGCTGGGTAGCTGGACGAGATTTCGCAGTTATCGGCTGCGATAATTCGGATGCAGCGAAGCTCAGTGATCCACCGCTTAGCTCCATAGGGGTTCCCTTCTTTGAGATGGGGAAGCAGGCGGCACGCGCTGTGCTTGCTCGTGTTGGGCATGGAGCAGTCGAGCACGAGCTGCAAGTGAAACTGCCTACAGAGCTGATTGTTAGGCAATCTTCGAGGATTGGCAAGGGTGGAGTGTAGAGCGTAAGGCGTAAGGCGTAAAGAGTAAAGCGTAAAGCGTAAAGCGTAAAGCGTAAACTTAACACACTTTGGGGAGGCGTGTATCTGTGAAAAAAACATTTAATATCGGAATGATTGGCTATAAGTTTATGGGTAAAGCGCATAGCCATGCTTATAAAGATTTACCTATGTTTTTCCCGCAGACGGCGATTCCGAAGATGAAGCTCATCTGCGGTCGGGACGAAGACGGCGTGCGTCAGGCAGCCGAACAATTCGGCTGGGACGGGTATGTCACCGATTGGCGCGAGCTGGTCACGCACCCTGATATCGACGTGGTCGATATCAATGCGCCCAGTGATGCGCACAAGGAAATTGCATTGGCGGCGGCGAAGGCCGGCAAGCATTTGTTCTGCGAGAAGCCGCTGGCGCTGACCCTTGCGGATGCAAGGGAGATGCTGGAAGCGGCGGAAGAAGCGGGCGTGAAGCACATGGTTGGCTTCAACTATCGTTTTGCGCCAGCGGTACAGCTGGCGAAGAAGCTCGTGGAGAGCGGCCGTCTCGGCCAAATCTACCACTTCCGTGCTTGGTTCCTGCAGGATTGGATCGTTGATCCGACATTCCCGTTGGTGTGGCGCTTGCAGAAGGAGATCGCAGGTTCAGGCTCGCACGGCGATCTGGGCGCGCATCTGATCGATCTCGCGCACTTCCTTGTGGGTGACATGACCGAGGTCATCGGGATGAGTGAAACGTTTATCAAAGAACGGCCACTGCCGACATCGATGACAGGTCTTAGTGCCAAAGGCAGCAAAGATGCGCCGCATGGTCCTGTTACGGTGGATGATGCGACCTTATTCATGGCGCGCTTCGCGAATGGCGCATTGGGCAGCTTCGAGGCCACGCGTTTTGCACCAGGGCATCGGTGTACGAACTCTTTTGAAATTAACGGCAGTAAGGGCAGTGTGAAATTCGATTTCGAGCGATTAAATGAATTGCAGGTTTATTTTACAAGTGATGATGAGGATGTTCAGGGCTTTAGACGCGTTCTAGCGACAGATGCCTCACACGCCTATATGGATGCTTGGTGGCCGGCAGGACATACGATTGGCTATGAGCATACCTTTGTGCATGAAGTTGTCGAGTTGATGACAGCGCTGTCAGAGGATCGTCAGCCAGTTCCGAATTTCGTTGATGGCGTCAAGTGCCAAGAGGTGTTGGAAGCCGTGGATCAATCTATCGCGCAGCGTCGTTGGGTGAGTATTAGCGAAGTATAGAAGGGCTATGGAGAGAGGGAGAGGTTAACATGAGTCAAAAGCAAGCTTTGATCGTATGGGGTGGCTGGGATGGTCATCAACCCGAGGAGGTTGCGGGGATTTTTGCAGGCCTATTACGGGAAGAAGGCTATGGCGTTGAGGTATCGGATACGCTCGATAGTTTCCGTGATGAGGAACGTTTGGCGCATATCGATCTGGTTGTTCCTGTGTGGACGATGGGGAAAATAGAGAAAGAGCAGCTAACCCCTCTGCTTAATGCAGTCAAAGATGGCGGAACAGGGATTGCTGGGTGTCATGGCGGAATGGGCGATTCGTTTCGAAATGAGGTTGAGTATCAGTACATGGTAGGCGGCCAATGGGTGGCGCATCCGGGGAATGACGGAGTTACATATACGGTGCGGTTGAAAGATCGCGAGCAGCCATTGACTCAAGGCATGGAGGATTTCGTCGTCGTTTCTGAAAAATATTACATGCATGTGGACCCTGCGATTCAGGTACATGCGGTGACTGACTTCGGCGATGTAGAAATGCCGGTTGTTTGGACCAAAACATACGGAGCAGGCAAAGTGTATTATAATTCACTCGGCCATCAAGCCAATATTGTTCGCATGCCAGAAACATTAGAATTGATGCGACGCGGATTGCTTTGGGCAACACGCTAACTATAGGGGGAAATCAGGCGATGAGTAAGATGAAGGTTGGCATCATTGGATGCGGAAATATAAGCGCTGCTTATATGAAAAATATTCCGACTTTTGACCACTTGGAATTGGTCGCGTGTGCTGATATTGATGTGAGTAGGGCACAGGCGCGTGCTGAGGAGTTTGGGATTCCTCATGCGTATACGGTGGAACAATTGCTCGGTGATCCTCAAGTAGATATCGTGATTAATTTGACGATCCCCGCTGTGCATGCGGCGGTGTGCATTCAGATTCTGGAAGCAGGCAAACACGCTTATGTGGAGAAGCCGCTGGCGGTAACACGGGAAGAAGGTTTGCAAATTCTTGAGGTGGCTAAGCGCAAAGGGCTGCTCATCGGAAGTGCGCCGGATACGTTCCTTGGCGGCGGTATTCAAACCTGCTTGAAGCTGATTGAGGATGGCTGGATCGGTACTCCGATTGCGGCTACTGCATTCATGATGAGTAAAGGGCATGAGAACTGGCATCCAGATCCAGAGTTTTACTATGCCAAAGGCGGCGGACCGATGTTCGATATGGGGCCGTACTATTTAACAGCATTGGTGGCATTACTGGGCCCAATTCGCCGCGTAACGGGTTCAACAGCGGTTAGCTTCCCAGAGCGTACGATTTCCAGCGAGAAGAAACGCGGACAAAAGATTACGGTCGATACGCCAACGCATATTGCGGGCGTGTTGGATTTCCACAGCGGGGCGATTGCTACGCTCGTTACGAGTTTCGATATTATGGGCGGCACGCAGTTGCCGAACATTGAAATCTACGGCAGCCATGGCTCGCTGCGTGTGCCTGACCCGAATACATTCGGCGGTCCGGTGTTGATTCGCAAAGGCGGTTCCGATTGGGAACCGATCCCGTTATCCCACGGCTACAAAGACAATTGCCGCGGTCTAGGTGTTGCCGCGATGGCGCAGGCGCTAATCACGGGCGAGAGCTCGGCGCATCGTGCGAATGGCGAGCTAGCGTATCACGTGCTGGAAGCGATGCACGGCTTCCATGATGCGTCGGACAGCGGACAGCATTATGTGATGCGGAGCAGCTGTGAGAAGCCGGCCGCGATGATTCCACATACGGTACTATAGGTGAAAATCCTCCTCGCAATAGGTTGCGAGGGGGATTTTTTTGATTTTTTCGGTGGTGCGAATGCGAACGAGTGACATGCTTCTAGTTGATGCTAATCGTGCGTCAATGCGGTAACGAATAACGATAACGAATAACGAATATCGAATGCTCCCGCCCGCAAAATCGCAAATTTATATAATAGGGTAAACGTGTGGGCTTATTCGACTGAAATGATGGAAGAATGATTGCATAAGCAAGGCTCGAGTGCTTAAATGTTGTGAACTAGCCGGAGTGCGAGGTTATGTAAGGTAATAAGCACTTGCTGTGGTCTTAATTAGTGATGTAACAGGAACACTATTGTCATAAGCAAGCTCAGATTGCTTATTGTACTGGCTTTGATTAAACCGCTATGTTGTTATAGAAGCAATGGGGAAAAATCTAGCCAAGGAATGCCTGAGCAGACCTCAGCTAGCTTGTTGGGAATTATTTTTTAACATGCGAATGGTCCAAGGCCTGATCTTAATCCGTCGATGTTACTCGAGCTGAGCTTTCAGTGTTGCGACGAGGGTATCCTGCGTACTGGCTTCACTATGCTGCCAAATGATTTCAAAAAGCACACCGAGTCCAGGCAGAACCTTCTCTTCTCCACCAATGGAATCTTCAATAATTTCCTTCAGTTCCTCATTTGTTTTGTTATTTACTCGCTGGAGGATGGCCTGTCTTAGGGTGATATTCATTCGTGGACCTCGCTTCCATTTTCATTATCGCTATTAATATGTGCAGATGAAGCAGGGTTCATCCTTCCCACTGTTCCCCAACTTGCCCCTTGTACAGGAGTTAGAATACCCTAATAAGTGTGGTATAATGGGAGTTATTCTTGGAATTTGGAGGAACGTGAGCGGTGAGAAAACAATTCGCGATCATCGGGATGGGCAGATTCGGCTCTGCCATTGCCAAAACGCTATCACAATTAGGGTTCGAGGTTCTAGCCATTGATCAGAATGAAGACACGATACAAGAAGTTTCCACCTATGTAACGCATGCCGTACAGGCTGATTCTACCGATGAAGAAGCTATGCGAGCGTTGGGTATTCGGAATTTTGATGTTGTGGTTGTGGCCATTGGGGAAGATATTCAAGCGAGCATTCTGACTACATTAATTCTTAAGGAATTGGGCATAGCTACGACTGTGGTTAAAGCTGTGAATGATCTTCATGGGAAAGTACTTAAGAAAATTGGTGCTGACAAAGTTGTCTATCCCGAGCGTGATATGGGGCAGCGTGTGGCGCATCATTTGATTTCATCCAACATTATTGATTACATAGAACTTTCGGCTGATTACAGCATTGTAGAAATGAAAGCGTCCAAGCAGATGATTGGCAAAAGCCTGCGTCAACTCGATGTGCGCGCCAAATACGACTGTAATGTGATCGCGATTAAACAGAATGAGAAGATGATTATTCCACCTAGCGCGGAAGAGGCGTTGAAACAGGAAGATATTTTAGTTATTGTGGGTAAAAATTCGAGTCTTCAGACTTTAGAAGTAACTTTTGCGGAGTAGGTACATTCATGACGAGTTCATATATCGAAATTATGTCGGTTCAAAATACGAGAGTGAAAGACTGGGCTCAGCTCCTCGAGCGGCGCGGCCGCGACAAGCAAGGCAAATATATCATTGAAGGTTATCATTTGATTGAAGAGGCTTTGAAGGCCGAGGCGCAGGTGGAAGTCATCCTTTTTCTTGCGGAAAAAGGGTTGCCAACCGAGCTGTCTGCACTTGCAGATGAGACGGTCGAGTGGGTAGGCGTTAGCCAGGCTGTACTTGCCAAATGCTCTGACGCCCAGACCCCGCAGGGGGTTGTGGCCGTAGTGGCGCGGCCGCAGCTGGGCATGGACGAGCTGATCGCAGGCGAGCATGACCTGGTCGTGGTGCTGGACGGCGTCCAGGACCCGGGCAACCTCGGCACGATCATCCGCAGTGCGGATGCCGTCGGGGCTAAAGCGGTTGTGCTCGGCCGCGGCACGGTCGATCTGTACAATCCCAAGACGATCCGCTCGACGATGGGATCGATGTATCATCTGCCGATTGTGGAGGCAGATTTATTGGAGCTGTTGCCGCGCGCGCGTGAGCGCGGCGTCAGGCTCGTGACCACGAGCCTGCAGGCGCAGGGCTCGTGTTATGACACGGACCTACGGCAGCCGACGTGGTTGATCCTCGGCAACGAGGCCAAGGGCGTGTCGCCGGAGGTGGCCGCGCAGTCGGACGTGCAGGTCATTATTCCGATGCGCGGCAAGGCGGAATCGCTGAATGTGGCGATGGCGGCTACGGTTTTGCTTTTTGAAGCGGCTAGGCAGCGGATGCTGTAAGTGGGTCAAATTCCGTTATCAACATCTGTGAGTTGTAATTCACTTTGTCACCGTTTGTAATATTGTTTGTCATCGATTTGGAACGTAGATTTGTCACAACTAAGACTGTCCCGATGTGGCTCAAAGCCTGGATACATCGGGATTTTTTATATTTTTTTAAGTTGGATTTTTACTTATCATTTTAAAAACGCTGAAAAATAACTTTGGAAAATAACCTCGAAATTCTCTGTAATGACTCTTGTCACAATTCGTAACCATTTGGAGGGATTTCATTGAAATTCATCGGAGAAAATGTAAAAAGACTAAGGAAGATACATGATCTAAATCAAATTGAATTTGCTAAGTTAATTGGAGTATCACAGGGGAGTTTGAGTGATATAGAATCAGGGAAATGTAATCCTTCGGTAGAAACTGTGGTTTCTATATATTCTACATTTGAGTGTTCACTTGAGTGGTTATTAAACACTGAGAGTCAAAGAAAATCAGAAAATACAATATCGAATTCGGAACTCAGTAACTTAGAACAAGAGTTAATTAATGCTTTTAGAGAGTTGGACACCAATAATCAAATAGAAGCTTTTGAAATAGTGAAAATTAAAAATAAGCGTCGTAACCAAAATTAATTATTATTTCATGATTCAATGGACAGATAAAGAGCAGGTTCGTTGGAGAGGGTATGGGAGATCATAAGAGATCCTGTTCCGCTAAATCTATGCTTTTTAACATAGAGCAACTTTAAGGACCTCATAGCAGCGATCGCTTCTCGGTATTCTTCCCAGAAGCGGTCGCTTAGTTTTTTTCTGGTATATATTGTAGTTTTAGATCACCCACACCAAAGTCGAAAAAATGCTATTCAATAAGTCCGTTTACTGATAGAGTCCATCGCTTCATTTCTTTATGATGGATGTATAGATGGATCGAAAGGATGATCGACATGGCGGAAATTGAAATCCACACACCGGTGAGGACCAAAGCAGTGAAGAAGAGGGGGAATTTTCTTAAATACTTACCCTTAACAATTATGATTATACCTGGCATGTTATATTTCATTATTAATAACTATATACCCATGTTCGGGCTGGTTATTGCTTTTAAGAAAGTGAATTTGACAAAGGGGATATGGGGTAGCGATTGGACAGGGTTTAGTAATTTTAAGTATTTATTCGCAACTTCAGATGCCTTTACCATCACTAAAAATACGATTTTGTACAATGGAGGATGGATGATACTCAATACAGCAGCAGGCATATTTCTTGCCATACTGCTAAATGAAGTCAGACAAAAGCTCATGATTCGCTTTTACCAGAGCATCCTCTTATTGCCAATGTTGATTTCGTTCGTCATTGTCGCTTACTTGGGCTACGCTGCACTAAACATGCAAACGGGTTTCATTAATCATTCGGTGTTGCCGATGCTTGGCATGGACAAAATCATGTTTTATTTTGAAGAAAAATATTGGCCTTTCATATTAACCGCAGTGCAGTTTTGGAAAATGCTCGGTTTTTCTATCGTCATTTATTTTGCAGCCATTCTGGGGATTGATGAAGAATATTATGAGGCGGCAAGGCTTGATGGCGCTTCGAAATGGCAGCAAATCTTGAAAGTTACGCTTCCCCACGTGGTGCCGATGATCATTATGATGACGCTGATTAATTTAGGGAGAATCTTCTACTCTGACTTCGGGTTGTTCTATCAAGTTCCGATGAACTCCGGCGCGATATACGATACAACGAATGTTATCGATACGTATGTGTTTAGGGGATTACTTGGACTTGGAGATATGGGGATGTCAGCAGCAGCAGGTTTCTATCAATCCATTGTTGGATTCGTTCTAGTTATTACTGCAAATTTTGTTATAAGAAAAGTAAGCAAAGACAACGCAATGTTTTAGGGGGGCGACACTTTGAACAACGAGAATAAGGGTTTGCGTATTTCCGCTCATGTCATTTTTAGTATTTTAATCGTCTGTGTTCTTGCGCCGTTTGTGCTTCTGCTCTCATCATCATTTTCCGACGAAGGGGAAATCTTAAGAAGCGGATATTCGTTCTGGCCCAAGTCATTTAGTTTGGCTGCATACAACTATTTGTTTAGCGGAGGAAGTAATTTCTTACATGCCTATGGTATAACTGTGATTGTTACCATAATTGGTACAGTATCAGGCTTATTAATATCTGCAATGCTAGCCTATCCATTGTCCAGACAGGATTATCCTGCAAATAAGTTGCTGTCGTTCTTAATTTTCTTTACGATTATCTTTAACGGCGGACTCATCCCAACCTATCTTGTTTATACGCAATTATTAGATATAAAAAATACGATTTGGGCGTTGATTATCCCGTCCCTTCTAATGAATGGGTTCAATATCATGCTCATTCGAACCTTTTTTCGGACGTCGATACCACCTGCCATTATTGAATCGGCAAGTATTGACGGTGCAAGCGAGTTTCGTATTTTTTATTCCATCGTTTTGCGTCTTTCAGCACCGGTTCTGGCGACAGTCGGTATTCTGCAGGCAACCTCATATTGGAACGACTGGATGAACGGAAAAATCTATCTGACAAATACCAGCTTGTACGGTATTCAGAGTCTTCTCAATCGAATATTAGAAGACCAACAGTTTCTGGCCAGCAGTAATTTAGGTGCAAATGCAAGCTTACAAGCAATGCCCCTTGAAACGGTCAAGATGGCGGTTGCAGTAATTGGGGTTATTCCTTTAATGATCGCTTATCCATTCTTTCAAAAGTATTTCGTGAAAGGAATTGTGGCTGGTTCAGTTAAAGGGTAGACTGTTAAGAGAGTTCATACTTCCTTTTTGAAGCGCCTCGTCGTTGCCGTAGCAACGATGAGGTCTTTTCCATATTCTATGCAAACTTAATTTGGAACACGGGAGAATGACTAACTAAAGAAATCTAAAGGGTGGTTGACAACATTGCATCGGATAACGAGAAGGCTATCCTTCAATTCGCTTCAAGTGAAACTGTTTGTAGGGGTATTCATTCTCGTGTTGCCCTTAATTGTCGTGCTAATTCTCGGAAGTCAGTACGCAGTGGATGTAGTTCGCAAACAAGTTAGCGATTCGTATGGAAACTCGCTTGCCTTATATATGAATCAGGTCGACGCAGAATTAGATAATGTTGATATGTATCTGAATGGATTGGTCAGCAACAGTAAAGAACTTGTCGCCATCAACCAGGCAGCTAATATGGAAGATTACTCATGGGCGAAGATCTCGATATTTAATCGCTTCAGTGAGGATCTTGTTATCTATCCATCCATTGCTGGTTTCTTTGCATACACTCCTAACCAAAGTGACTTTCTTTCCGTACAATCTTCACAACCGAATTACAATGAAACAGAAGGCATTAATCAATATATTACTCAGATGATTAAATCGTCCCCAGACTTGAAGGGATTTAAATCGAATAATTGGGAAGCTCATGATATTAATGGTCAATACTATGTGATTCATATTCTAAAAGCGAAAAATGTTTATTTTGGTGCTTGGCAAAAGGTCGATGCACTGGCTGTACCGCTGAATTTCATTCGATCCGGATCTCAAGGAGGCTCTTTGTTCGCGACTTCTGACGGAGTGGCTATGACGAATAGCGACTTGGTGGAGGATTCCACTATCAGGCTGGATCCATCTCGGGGTGGCTATTATCTATCAGGACGGAAAACCAAGTTTTTGGTTGTCGGGGAACCTTCCCGCAAGGGGAATTTTAGCTTGTTCGCCCTCGTATCTGACGAACAAATTCTGGGGAATCTGCCTTATTTCCGGTGGTTCGCGTCCTTAGTGCCGCTTGCTAGTATACTCATCATACCGCTTGGCTTGTTCTTCCTCCGTAAATTAGTGTTGATTCCCATCAATCGGTTATTGGTGGCGATGAAAAGAATTCGTGAAGGGAATCTGGATATGCGAATTGACACCATATCTTCTGTATCGGATGAGTTTATGATTGTATTTCAGACGTTCAACAGCATGATGAGGCAGATTCAGGAGTTGACCGTGAATGTGTATGAGGAGAAACTAAGTAAACAGCAAGAGGAGCTACAAAGGCTTCAGTTACAGATTAATCCCCATTTTTTTCTGAATTCACTAAATATTATTTATCATCTGGCTAAACTGAAGGATTTCGCGCTCATCAAGGAGCTTTCCCAATGCCTTATCCATTATTTTCGCTATATGTTCCGCAGCAATATGACATTTGTACAGTTGAAGGATGAACTAAAGCATACGACCAATTATCTCCGGATTCAGGAACTTCGATTTCCCGGACAACTCCATTATGAGTGTAAAATACCCGAATATGTGAAAAGTGAAATGATACCACCATTATTCATTCAGACTTTTGCAGAAAACACGGTTAAGCATGCCGTAACGCTGGATCATCCAGTTTCATTGTTCATTCAAGCTGACATAGTGGAATATTTGAGCAAACCATATTTGAAGATTCAAATTGAGGACACCGGTAAAGGGTTTGATAAAACGGTGTTGACTGAACTGCAGGCCAACAAATCGCTTGCCAATGAGCAAGGCGAGCATATAGGAATTTGGAACGTACAACGACGGCTGAGTCTGTTGTTTGGCGACGCGGCCGTAATTGAATTTGCGAATCGTGATCCTCATGGAGCCGCGGTGATGATGTTGTTGCCGATGCAGCAAGTAGAAAAGGATTTGGAGCGAGTGGAGGAAGCCAATGTATAATCTGCTAATTGTTGATGATGAACTTCCTGTTGTACAAGGATTAATGGCCGACCTGGATACGGAGAAATTGAAAATTTCACACGTGTATACAGCCTACAATATTAGGCAAGCGAAGGAAGTTCTACAAAGTCTGTCGATTGATATTATGCTTTGTGATATCGAGATGCCGCAGGGATCAGGACTAGAGTTGTTGGAGTGGTCAAATGTTCACTACCCAGAATTACAAACCATATTTCTGACCAGCCATGCGGACTTTCGATATGCGAAGAAGGCGATCCAACTTGGGAGCCTCGAATATTTATTGAAGCCGGTTCCGGACGAAGAACTGGAGGATGCTATTGAGAAAGCTAAAGCAAAACTAAGCGATACGCATAAGACGAACAATCTAGAGCGGCTATGGAGTGCTAACCATCCCTCTATTATTGAGCATTTCTGGACCGAATTGATGCAGCAAAGAATAGCTTCCACTCCAGACGCTATTCGAAAGGCGGTGGAGGAGCGAAATGTCCCCTTTTCACCAAACATGCTGTTTTTACCCATTGTTATCAGTATACGGCGCTGGCACAAGATGTTATCCGTACGTGATGAGAAAATCATGGAATATGCCCTTAAAAATTCTGGGTTGGAACTTATATCATCCATGTACCTCTCAGGCCCAATCATTACCATGGATAGGGGATGCCTGCTTCTCATCCTAGCTTTCGAGCAGGAACCTGAGGAGAGTGTTATTAATGAGCAGCTTATTCATAACTGTCAGAAGTACGTTGATAGCTGTCATCAATTCTTCTTTTGTGATTTGTCATGTTATATCGGTAATCTAGTTAAAGTCGAGGAGATGGTGACGGTAGTGTCGCAGCTTCGAGACTTTGAAAGTAACAATGTCGTATACGATAACACCGTATTTTTGCTAACGGGATCGTCGGCCTTGCCGAAAATGGATGTTGCTATGCCTGATATGAGTGTGTGGGCAGTTTTGTTGAAAAATGGAAAGAATGAGCAGGTTCTTAGGGAAATTAGAAGCTATCTTGATGGACAGATCACCCGAACAGAGGTTAATGCTCAGCTGTTACTGCAATTTCATCAAAACTTTGTACAGACCGTCTATTTCGTGCTGCTTTCTAAGGGCATGCTTGCGCATGAGTTGTTCAGCGACTCCGAATCCATGGAATTGTCACATCATGCGACGAAATCTATGGCTGATTTAATGCGATGGGTGGAGCACACGGTTAATAAGTTGCAAAGCAGAGAATCGGCAGGGCAGCATTCAGATAATGTGATTGAAAATGTAAAGAAATTTATCGCGGCACATTTGGATCAAAGCGACTTGTCCAGGGAAGAAATTGCGAAGCATGCTTTCTTGAACCCGGATTATCTGGCGCGATTATTCAAGAAGGAGATAGGATTCTCTATTATGGAGTATTTGCTTCAAGAGCGAATCGAGATGGCAAAGAAGCTTCTTCTAAAGTCAGATCTATCCGTTGCAGATATAGCAAATTCCGTCGGGTATTCTCATTTCTCCCATTTCGCCAGGATGTTTAAGAAACTAACAGGCTTGAACCCAAATGAGTTCAGGCAGCAATCCTGAACAAGAAAGTCTAAAAAGTGTTAACACTTTAGTCGGGATACTGATAGAGGCTCGTTAAGGAATCAGATAATATCTAGTTAGCAACATCATATTCCATAAGGGTGGTCGATAAACATGCAGTCATTTCAGAAAAGCAAGAAATTGAACATTACCGTGGTAACAGCACTAGCGTTAATGCTCTCAGCATGTTCCAACAATAGCGGTAACAATGAGGTGAATTCGAATAGTGCAAGCCCGAGTACCAGTACTGCTTCTTCGACTGCTTCATCAGAACCGTATGAAATTGTGATGGCGATCCCAGGTACTGAGCAGAAGGATCTTGGTCTTGTCCTAGGCGAGGCAAACAAGGTGCTCAAGGAAAAAAAGATCAACGCTACATTGAAAATTCAAATCATCCCTTTTAGTAACTATTTACAACAGTTGAGTCTAAAGGCAAGTTCTGGAGAAAAATTGGATCTCATGGTTACACTCGGTACGTTTGGGTATACCACTCAGGCAGCAAATGGCTGGTTTGCGCCACTGGATGATCTCATAAAGCAATCCGGTCAGGACATCTTGAGTAAAGTGGGCCAAGATTATATGAATGCGACCAAAGTGAAAGGCGTAACTTATGCCATTCCGACTATCCACGATTTGGTGCAAGGACAAAGCTTTGCAATGCGCAAAGATTTGGTGGATAAGTACAAAATAGACGTCGCATCGATTAAAAAATCGAGTGACCTCGAAAAAGCGTTTGAAGTCATCAAAACTAACCAGCCAGCGATCTCGCCAGCTGTGCCGTTGGCAGCCGGCGTCAGTATAGCGGATGGCATGCAAGATTTCGATCCGCTTGGGGATAAAATCGGCGTGATGATGGATTACGATCAATTAAAAGTAACCAACTTATACGAATCAGCCAAATATAAGGAGTTATTGACGTTAATCCATAAGTGGTACAAGGCAGGTTATATCCTTCCTGATGCCGCGACCAACCAGATTGCTTTCTCGGATTTAATCAAATCGGGAAGAGCGTTCGGCAATTTCCGTGTCTCCACTCCTGGGGGGGCGGCCTCGGATAGTCGGAAAACAGGTACCGAAATGATCACGGTTCCGGTCGTGCAACCTGTTGCGACAACCGCTACAGCAACCTCTGTGATGTTATCAATCTCTCATAACTCACAAGACAAAGCAAAAGTAATGCAGTTTTTAAATTTGCTCTATACGGACAAGGCATTTATGAATTTGTTAAGCTGGGGAATTGAAGGGAAACATTACATCAAAAAATCCGAGAATGTGATTACATTCCCAGAAGGCGTTAATGCAACAAACAACGGTTATTATCCGAATTGGAACTATATGATGGGCAATGAGTTCTTAAGCTACACGTTCGAGGGAGATAACCCGGACTTGTGGACAGCGGTGGATCAATATAACAAGAGCGCGATCAAGTCAAAGGCGCTCGGCTTCACTTACGATTCAAGTCCTGTAAGCACGGAAATCACCGCAATAAATAATGTTATCAATCAGTATAAGATGGGACTGGAAACAGGGACGATTGATCCTGAAGGGAAATTGCCTGAATTCCAATCTCGTTTAAAAGCCGCGGGAATCGACAAAGTCATCGCAGAGAAGCAGAAACAACTGGATGAATGGGCAAAGGCAAATAACAAATAGTAACACAGCATTTTCACTATCACCGTTATGATACCTTTTTTCATGTAACTGGATTTTGGTATTGTGGACATCGCAAAGTATACGACAGCCCTTACCATGAATACATGGTGGGGGCTGTTTGATGTTTACAATTAGGCTCATTTTGTTACGCGGCTTGTATTTTGGCAAGTTAGGCTCCCCTAACCTCTCCTTCTTTTATGTTCACACATTTCCGGTTTCTGCTTCCTCGGCATGCCCCCTACGTTTAATAAAGAAGGACAATAGCAAACCTATGATTCCAAGTCAAACAATGACAAGGTACGCATCATTAATTCCCTGAAAGGATGACTCCCATAATGATATGCTCCTGCGTGCCCGAGACGCCAGAAGCGACCATGTCCTGAAGATGTGACTTGGTACTGGTTGTCATTACTGTGACGAGTAGAGCGGTACGGATCCCACCAGCCACCTGCTTGATAGGATTGGTGATGCCGTACCATGAGCGTTCAATCTTGCTGGTAGCTGGTTCAAACCTGCTGTCGTAATTGGCATTAAAAATATAGTCTACAGCATAAGGGTTGACGATCGGCTATATGTTGGTGAACGGGGAGTGTGGACTTCAATGAAAGGCATGAAATACATGACAGAGAAATCACAACGTTTGGATTTACGTATCATTCGCACACGCCAATTAATTGAGAATGCTTTCATCGATTTACTTCAGGAGATAGAACTCGAGAAAATTACCGTGTATAAACTCGCGGAACGCGCGACAATCAATCGTGTTACCTTTTATCTTCACTACCGGGATATTCCTGATATGATCGACAAGATGGCGGAAGAAATGTCCAAAAATATTAAGAACATCTTAAAAGCGGAAATTCCAGAATTCACTCATTCAAGAGGCTATAGACTGGTTAAGTTACTCGAACATCTTGCAGAAAATTCAAAGTTTTATACGGTGTTGCTTGCCTCAAATCAAATACCTGTATTTACCAAGCATTTTATAAATGTAATGCTTGAAGATATCACCGAAAAAATCGGGAATCAAAGTGCAAACCCGATCGATTCGGAGTTTGGGGTTCCAGCAGACATTCTTCTCTGGTATAGCGCATCTGCCTTCATTGGTGCAATTACCTCTTGGCTTCGCAGCGATATGAGCTACACACCGAAATTTCTTGCGAAGAAACTTCTGATATTGGCTCCGTTCGCCTCATACGACGAAGTAAAAACAGAGCCGAAATCATGATTTTGGCTCTCTGTGCTATCGTGAGGCATTTACATAGTAACTCCGAGAGTAATCAGGAATCTCAATCGGTAGGGAGGATTTCATATATGAGCCACAGATACCCCTGCATAATCGCTGGTTGAAATAACATGCATCTTCTGTATCTGGAATCTATCATAGTAACGACTGCTTCTCGGTAATCCCGAAAGTGGTCGTTTTGTTTTTCTGGGGCTACCAAGAAGCTGACAGGGATGAACCCAAACGAGTTCAGGCAGCAATCCTGAATAGGAAAGTCTAAATAGTGTTATTACTTTAGTCGGGATACTGATAGAGGCTCGATAATAAATCAGATAACATTAAGTTAGCAACATCATATTCCATAAGTGACCTCGATAAGGCGTTTGAAGTCATCAAAACGAACGAGCTGGCAATCTCGCCAGTCGTAGGAATTGACAAAGTTATCGCAGAGAAGTAGAAACAACAGGATGATTGGGCAAAGACAAATAGTAAACAGTAAGCAGAAAAGGGTGGAGAGTAATCATGAGAGAGAAAATTAATTTTAATGGAAACTGGTTATTTCACATGGGTGAGCTGGAACATCAAGTCCAAAAAGTTACTGAGAAAACAGGAACATGTGGTGGAGCAAGCAATTTGACGGAAGAAGAAGGGTTCGTTTATAAGTTACCACTTCATGTAGCAAAAGTAATTGGTACAGATAACGGAAATTCATGGTATAACATTGCAAAAAATCTTGAGGGGAAATGGGACAATATCGAGGTTCCACATGATTGGAAGATCAGACAGGATTATGAAGCACCTGGTCAAAAAACTGGATTTATATTTTCTAAGGACTCCTCCAAAGGCTATTTGCCGGATGGGGTAGGTTACTACAGAAAGAAATTTTCACTGCCAAAGGAAGCCTTGGAAAAAAGAATTATTATTGAATTTGAAGGCGTAATGCGAGACTCAATTGTATGGGTTAACGGTTGTTACATTGGTTCCCATTTATCAGGTTATACAGGGTTTGCTTATGATATCAGTGAATACCTGTTCTACGGGGATGAAGGTGAAAATGTGATTCTCGTAAAAACAGATTCAACCTATAAAGAAGGCTGGTGGGCTGAAGGGGCAGGCATATACAGGGATGTATGGATGTATCAACTGGACCCGGTACACGTAAAAAGGCATGGAACATTCGTCTACTGTAAGGACATAACGGAGAGCAAAGCCAATGTAATTATAGAGACGGAAATCGAAAACACACTTACTTCAGATTGCAGTGTAACTGTTAGACAAACTCTTATCTCAAAAGATAATAAGAAGTTACATCAACATGAAAAGGAGTTATCCTTAGTATTTCTAGGTGAAGGCAAAATATCATTTGATATGACTGTTGAAAATCCTATTCTATGGAATCTCGAAAACCCGTATTTATATCGGATGTTAACAGAGATCGTCAAGAACGATGTATTAGTAGACAATTACGAAACATTATTCGGTATTAGAGAGATCCAATATACAAGCCAGGGCTTAGTAGTCAACGGAAAATCGATTGAATTAAAAGGAGTATGTGAACACCAGGATTTTGCAGGTGTAGGTATTGCATTAACACCAGATATTATTGACTATAAATTAACGAGAATAAAAGAAATGGGAGCCAACGCCTATCGCTCCGCACACCATCCGGCAACAGATTACCTATTGCAAGCCTGTGACAGAATGGGAATTCTTGTATTGAATGAAAACCGAAGATTTGAAGTAACCCCACAAGGTTTAAGTGATCTGGAAGATCTAATAAAAGGAAGTCGGAATCATCCTTCTGTATTTATGTGGTCCTTGGAAAATGAAGAACTTATTACAATGCTCCCTCCAGGTAAAAGGATTCTAAAAGCTTTAGTTGTACAAGCGAAAAAATTGGATCCAACAAGGTTATTTACAATCGCAGGACAATTTGCAAAAGGTGATGAGGAGTACGAATCCATTCCCGAGGTAATAGGGATCAACTATGATGATGGTAATGCAAAAGCAAGATTGGAAAAATATCCCGATTCATTGGTTATGGCATCCGAGGACGCATCTTATGTATCTACAAGAGGTATCTATAAGGATAACCGAAAACTAGGGTTATGTGACAGTTATGATAGTGGTAAATATTATGCGAAGTTAGCTCAAAGTGAAGATTCTGAAATATCAACCGGATCTTTAGGCGGAGCTGTTTCCAATAGTAATCTCGTATATTGCTGGAATAATTATAAAAATGAAGTGCCAGCTTTAGGGGGAGTATTTATTTGGACTGCTTTTGACTACCGCGGAGAAACCTTCCCATGGCATTGGCCAACAATTAATTCTCAATATGGTGCTATGGACATGTGTGGGTTTGCTAAAGACGTTTATTATTACTGGCAGAGCGTATGGCAGGATACGCCAATGGTTCATGTGCTGCCCCATTGGAACTGGCAGGGTAAGGAAGGTCAAAATATCTTTGTGAATATTTACAGTAATTGCGAAGAAGTAGAGCTGTTTATCAACAATGAATCCCAAGGCAGACAAAAGCATACCAAGGGATTGATAACGAATTGGGATGCGATTTACACACCAGGAGAAATTAAAGTAATAGCCTATAAAGATGGTAAGGCAGTTGCAGAGGATAGAAGAGTTACAGCAGGAGAACCGCATGCAATAAGGTTAAGTAAAATCTACAACGGAAAGAACGAAGACTTATTCAAGGCTGAAGTCATTGATAAATCAGGTGTTGTTTGCCCGACGGCAGATAATCATATCCAGTTTTCAGTAGAGAATGGAGAAATTATTGGTGTGGGTAACGGAAACCCAGCCAGTCATGAATCAGATATTGCTGATCATAGGAAAGCATTTAATGGTCTGGCATTGGTAATTGTTCGTAAATCGAGCGGTCATATTACCATTTCGGCTGAATCCGAAGATTTAGAGAGCGATAAAATTTGTTATTAGTATACGAATTAGTAATAGGAGAAAATCTGGTCCGTCGGATTTCTCCTATTTTTCTATTCGCTTAGTTGAAAAAGGTAAAGTCGAAAAAGTGTTATCTCATTAGTCCGGATACTGATAGAGGCTCGATAATAAATCAGATAATATCAAGTTAACAACGTCACATTTCAAAAGGGTGAGCAATGAAATATAGATCCCGGAAGAGGAACTGCATCAATTAAATGAGGGGCTTAAAGCCATTCGGTCGATTCATTGATAGTGAAATCATCTAATTTCTTATTTTAAGTAAAATGGTCACTTTTCATATTTTTGATACTGACTACGATAACTAAAAAGGGAGGTAATGGTTTGGAAGATGAATTGACTGACTATACCAATCGCTTCAGCACAACATTTAAGATGGCTCACCGTAAGATTTCACAAAGTGTCTTCGGCGAACTCAATACAGAGTTAACAGCTCCCCAATTGTTCACGTTAGCGATGATTTCCATGGAACAGACACCGAAACAATCTCACCTTGCTGATAAACTGGGCGTTAAACCAAGTGCAATCACAGTTATGATTGATCGACTGGTTCAAAGTGGGCATGTTATCCGTAAACATCATGAGACGGATCGACGAATTGTTCTAGTCGAGAATACAGCTGAAGGAACCGCCGTCCTTGCTCATTACAACGATGTCCAGAAGAAAATTATTTTCCGGGGATTATCACAGCTTCCACCTGAAGAACTGCATATTTTCGTAAATGCGTTCGAGAAATTATTAATATTTATTTCATCTAAGGATCCATTCCTGTAATGAAGTAATTTCGTGGAATCGAGCTCGGCAAGGATTATGATGCAAAGGGGCTAGGGTGTAGGATACATTTTCCACCACTATCACTCAAAGTGTCAATGTTGTATTACTGAGAATAAGCGAGAAAACAAGAGGAAAATAAACTTTATTGTGGGAGTGAAAACAAATGGGGATTTTAGAAGGTAATGTAGCATTAATTACAGGTACTGGAGCAGGAATAGGTAAACAAACAGCTATTCGTTTTGCCGAAGAAGGCGCAAAAATTATTATGTGTGATTACAATGAAGAAAAATTACGTATAACAGAAGAACTCCTAAAAGAAAAAGGTGCAGAAGTTTTATCACTAGTCATTGATATTAACGATACTAAACAGCTGAAAATATTAGTTGAAGAAGGAGTAAAACGCTTCGGTACAATTGATACACTTCTAAACATTGCCGTTGGTGGTGGTACAAACGGTGGTCCTACGCAAGTACCATTTGCAGAAACACCGTTAGAATATTTTGAAAGCTTTAACCATGCCACAGTTGCTTACGCCCATTTGATGCAGTTGTGTTATCCATATTTAAAAGGAAAAGAATCATCGGTTATCAACTTCTCTTCTTTCATGCATTACGGCAGCCAACAAGGAAAGCCTTTATACCTTTCAGCTGGAGCAATTTCAAAAGCGGCCATCGCTGGATTAACTCGTGTTGTAGCAGATGAATGGGGATTAGATGGCATTCGTGTAAACATGATTTATCCATCTGCTGTAACTGATACATTAAAAGGAAATGGCTACGGCTTAGAAAAATTAATCGAAAATATGTCGCTTAATGCATTTAAACGCCCTGGCGATCCTTACAAAGATATTGCAGGTGTTTGTGTATTCCTTGCCAGTCCGGATAGCCGATTCCTTACAGGTCAATCGTTCTTCGCTTCAGGTGGCGCTTCTATGGGAAGAGCTTAATTGAATATAAATGACGAGAGGAATGTGTGAACATGACAAAAGAAACACAAACAAATATGCTTCCCTATCAAAATCCACAGCTAAGTATTGAGGAACGGGTAGAAGATTTAATGAATCGAATGTCTGTTGAAGAGAAGGTTAGACAGATTACTTGTGCCATGATTATGCCTAACATGGATAATGACAAACTGGATCTAAAAAATAGCATGGGTTCCATGACGATTTTTGGAAGTCAAGATCTGATCAAAGATCTTACTAATGCTCAAGAATATGTAATTGCCAACTCCCCTCATGGGATACCTGCGTTGATTCACGGTGAAGCACTCTCCGGTCCTGTTGCGATGCCGGGGGCAAATCTGTTTCCAGCACCGATTGGGCTGGGGGCATCCTTTGAACCTGAACTTGTTTCGAAGATGTCAGAGGGCACTAGGAAGCAGATGTATGCTTACGGTATCAGACACGCATTATCTCCAGTATCTGATCTCGCCCGTGATTTTCGTTGGGGCAGAGCGAACGAGGGATACGGTGGAGATCCAACGCTTACTTCGGTTATGACAGTCGCTTTTGTCAAGGGGCTTCAGGGCGAAGACATAAAAGAGGGGATTGCATGTACCGCTAAACATTTTCTTGGATACTCCCAGAGTGAGAGTGGAATGAACATGCATAAATCTATGGCTTCTGCTAGAGATTTAAGAGAGAATTTTGCAAAACCTTTTGAAGCAGCAATTCGTCTGGCAGATTTAAAATGTGTTATGAACTGCTATTCAGAGGTTGATGGGGAGCCAGTTTGCTCCAACGAGCGAATTTTAACGGATATGTTGCGTGATGAGTTGGACTTTAAAGGGGTTGTAGTTGCTGATTATAACTCCATAAGACACCTCGTAATGGATTTTAATACTGCTGAGAACTTGTTCGAGGCAGGCAAACGTTGCTTAGAGGCAGGGCTGGATGTTGAACTACCTACTAGAATGGGCTATAGCGATGAAATGATCGAGGCAGTCGAGAAGGGTGAGATGGATGTTGCGTTAGTGGACCGTGCATTGAGACGATTCTTGACATTGAAATTCGAGCTCGGGCTCTTTGAAGATCCATATCCACATCCGGAACTTGTCGCGGCTGCGATGGATAATACAGAGAATAATAAAAATTCCCTCGAAGCTGCAATTAAGTCAATGACATTGATGAAAAATGACGGGATTCTCCCTGTTCGTGATAAAAGTAAAAAGATTCTGCTTGTAGGTCCAACGGGTAACAATTTACGCTTAATGTATGGAAATTACACTTATATAGCAATGTTGGAAATGCTTGTGAGTTTTTCTACAATGGGCGCTACGCAACCTGGTGTTGAATTTGAAGAAGATGATGATAAGAAGTCCGCTTTCGACGACTTGGCCAATATGCTCTCTTCAATTAATTTCTCGGACAAATCTATTATCGACGACACAATCCGTAAATTGTATCCTGGTGCAACAACTATTTTGGATGGGCTACGTGAAGTATTCGACTCCGTCGAATTTGTAGAAGGCTGTGACTATAAAGGTGACGATGCTAGCCATATTGCTGAGGCAGTAGAAGCTGCTAAGAAGGCAGATATCGTGTTCATGGCCGTAGGCGCAAAGAATGGCCTTGGAGCAACGGCTTCTTCAGGTGAAGCCGTCGATTGTACAAGCCTCGATTTGATGGGGATGCAGGAAGAACTCATGCGTGAGGTGTTCAAAGCAAATCCTAATATGGTCATTTTACACACTGATGGTCGTCCTCTATGCAGCGAGTGGGCTTACAAAAATGTCCCTGCTATCATTGAGGGTTGGTTACCTTCTACTTATGGCGGAAAAGCTTTTGCAGAAGTCATTAGTGGTAGGGCGAATCCGGCGGGTCGTACACCAGTTGACGTACCTCGAAGTGTAGGCCATCTTCCTGTTTACCATTACCAAAATAATGGTTCTTCTGCAGTATATGACCGTGGTCTCCTTAAAACAGGTTATATTGACAGTGATAGCTCGACGTTAGCTCCTTTTGGCTATGGTTTGAGTTATACGACATTTGAATACGGCAATCTTAGCGTTGAAAAGGACAGCGACGGGAAGCTTAATTTGAGCGTTACAATCAAGAATGTTGGTGACTTGGATGGTGACGAGGTTGTACAGCTTTATGGAAAGGATCTTCTTGCAAGCCTAATTCGTCCACGACAAGAGCTGATTGGCTTCCGACGTGTAGCACTCAAAGCGGGAGAAAGTAAAAAAGTCTGCTTTACCTTCAAACCGGATCAAATGTCATTCCAGAATGTTAAAGGTAAATGGATTCTTGAAAAAGGTGACTTTAAGTTCTTCGTTGGTGGACATAGCGACGATGTTCGAGCAGAAGCCATTTATACACATGAAATAACGGAATATATTGATCACGCAACTAGAAGCTTTTTTGCAGAGACTTGTGAAGAGCTAGTGTAATTCAACTAACATTCGGATTTTGTGGCCTTTTTATAACTTATAACTGATAACAGATGCTGCTGATAATATTTATCATCGGCGTCTGTTTTTTCTTTTTATTCAGTTGAAATGAAAATCATGAACAGGAAAAGTCTAAAAAGTGTTATCGATTTAGTCGGGATACTGATAGAGGCTCTATAATAATTCAGATAAAATCAAGTTAACAACATGATAATACCAAAGGGTGGTCGAATCACATGCAGTTTTCTCAGGAAAGGTCTAGCATAATCCAAGTATCTTTGTCGATAATGGCCGTATTCAAACAAAATTAATAGAAATAGAGGTGGAATTATGCACGCGATTGAACAGAAAAAATATCTGACATTTGGCAACAAAATGGCATATGGCTCAGGTGACTTGGCGAATAACATCATCTTCGGGCTAATTACATCTTTCCTTATGATATATTTGACAGATGCAGTAGGCCTAAACGCAGGTATTATTGGCACATTAATGATGTTTAGCCGCTTTGCAGGCGGAGTTAGCGACGTAGTTGCCGGCACCATAATCGACCGCACCAAACACAAATGGGGCAAAGCACGCCCTTGGGTTTTTTGGACGATCATCCCTGTTGTTGTGTGCGAAGTCTTGATGTTTAGCACTCCAAGCATGAATACAACCTTGCAGTATATTTACTTTTTCATAATCTATACAATACTGAATGATGTCTTCTTTACACTTAACAATGTTGCTTACTCAACCTTATCTGTACTGATTACAGCAAATAAACAAGAACGTGTCCAACTAGGCGTTGTGCGTTTTGTCTTTGCACTTGTTGCAGTTTCAGCGATTTCTGGTGGAACAATGGCTTCCGTTAACGCATTTGGCGGCGGGGTAGTTGGCTGGCGAATGACTGCACTGATTTTTTCTGTAATCGCGGCAGTCTTCTATTATATATGTGCACTATCGATAAAAGAGTTGCCACCCTCAGAGTTGGGTATTCATGAAGATGTAGCTCCAGAGAAAACTGGTGTATTTCAGAATTTAGGTAAGCTGTTACGGAACAAGTATTATGTTATGCAGTTATTCATTAATATCCTGTTCAATGGATTGATGACAATGGTCGGTGCAGTGGGTGTTTATTATATGAAATATGTCATTGGGAATGCTGCAATGTTAGGAGTATTTAGCATTGTTCAAGTTGTACCTATGTTTTTAGGCTTAATTTTCACTCCAATGCTCGTGAAGCGGTGGGGTATATATAAAGTTAATTTGATTGGTTTTACTCTAGCGACCATCGCCTGCATCCCATTCATGATTTTTGGTATGAAGGGTATGACAACACCGATGCTAATATCTCATGGATTCGTATGGCTTTTTCGTGCGCCCATGCTGGGTACTACGTCGGCGCTTACTGCAGAAATTAGCGGATATACGTATCGCCAGACAGGAAAAAGGTTGGATGGTTCTATGTTCAGTTGCATGTCCATGGGAGCAAAGGTGGGTGCTGGTATTGCCACAGCTATGACTGGTTGGTTACTTGCACTATCAAAATATGATGGTAAGTTGGATGTACAGCCACAAAGTTCACATTCTATGATTACGTTTATGTATGTGGCCTTACCACTAATCATTAACGTTATCATGGTAGCGATCCTGATGCTTCAGAAAGTTGAAAAAGCGAATGAAACTTGGGATGCCCACCAAATCACAGCAAAATAAGTGATGAACGATAGTAGTGAACAATGGGGGGGATATTTGTGGTTTATAAAAAATACTTCACAATGAGCTTTGATGATGGGCTGGAGCAAGATAAAAAACTGATTTCTATCATAAACCAGTATGATTTAAAGTCTACGTTTAATCTTAATTCTGGGTTGTTTGGAGAAAAGCAAGCGGTATTACGAATGGGGGAAATTGGATTTGCGACTGTTAAAAACAGACGGAAATTTCCAGCCTCATTATTCAAAGGGGTCGATCATCATAGAATTCCTCGAGATGAGATCGTGCAAGTCTATGAGGGTCATGAAGTTGCAACACATGGGCAGAGGCATAAGTTGCTTATAACCCTATCTGAAGATAATTTAAAGCATGAAATAACAGAAGATATGAATGCATTAACCAAACTGTTAGGTTATGAAGTAACAGGACATGCCTATCCAGGCGGCGGATATAACAAAGCTGTTATTAAGTGTATGCGCGAATCGGGTATTGCGTATGCTCGTACTGCCAAAAGCACGCAATCATTCAGTCTTCCTCAAGATCCCTATAAATTTAATCCTACCTGTTGGAGTCATGATAAGCATATTTTTGAATTAATGGATGAATTTATCAACACGGAGCCCAAAGGCAATGATAGGGTATTTTGCATAGCTGGACATGCTTATGGATTTGACTATGGGACGGAGAGAGGTTCGTGGACGCATTTAGAAAAAATATGTGAAAAAATAGCTGGTCATGATGATATTGTTTACTGCACAAATCAAGAAATATTCAATAGACGTTGAGTAAATTATCATATGAAGAAAAATACAAGAAGCATGCCATTAGACGGCATGCTTCTTGTATTGCTTCGGCGTCACACCAGCATACTTTTTGAACACTTTCGTGAAGTGGCTCTGATCGTGGAAGTTAAGCAAGCTGGCGGCGCTGAACGGCGTAGCATCGGAGAAGGCCAACAGTTTCTTGGCTTCTTCGACTTTCTGCCTTTGAATATATTCAGAGATGGTTATGCCTGTTTCTTGCTTGAACAACTTCGTGAGGTGCGAGGGGTGGACACCTGCAGCTTCTGCAAGTTCGGCCAGTCTGATTGGTTCATAGATTCGATTGAAAATATAGTTCTGACAGACGGCGACTGGCTTAGAACGGCGGGAAAGTCCCTGACGGCTGACACGGTCAGCGAAATCAAATAACACTTCTTGGGCGACTTTGAACACCTCTTCCGCATCATTTAGATCCTCGATATGCTGAATCCAGAGGTCACTGACGGTGAGAGCCGCCTCGGGGTACATACCGCCTTCAATCGCGGCCATCGTGGCGTACGTGACGGTGCAAATAGCTAAATTTTTTTCGCTGCGGATCCGGCTTCTACGGGACAAGACTCCGACAGTCTCCTTTTGAATAAAAGGAAGATACCGGGCGAGCTCCTCTTTACGTCCTTCTTTCACGCATTGCAGCAACATCTTGTCCGTGTCCCAATGATTGTGAGTGTTTAGGTTTAACCGCTTATCCAATAAATCACGTACAACCTCGTCATTTAGCGCGGGAGGCTGACGAAACGAAACGTTTCGGTCAATGACTTCTGTAAGATCGAGCGGGAGGCGGAAGATTAAATAGTATAGCAATGTTCCTGCGAGCAGCATAGATTTTGTGTAGCGCACTGGCAATTGCCGGTAGTAGTCCAGCAACGGTTCAAGGTGAACCCCCGATATGGCGTAGTCGTAAAGAAAGCCTTCGAGCATCTCGGTAGTCACCATTGAGCTTGTGGCCGGGCCGATCACGATGGCCCTTGATTGCCCGGACGTTTCGTCAAAGCGAAGCCAAATATATTGATCAAAAGCATTCCATGTTGCGTAACAAGGGATTTCGAACGGCGACTCGTCTGAGAAAATACCTTCCCTTACCAGGTCGCTGTTTGGATCTAGGGGATGTCGCGGTATGTCATGTCCTGAATTAAATAATATTTCGACTGTTCGATCCGAATTCAACAGATGAACGGGGAGCTGCAGGTTGTCGTGTAACAGCTTGCCAATTAATTGCAATTCTTCATCTTCAATCGTTCTTTTCATTGCAAGCTTTACCTCCTTCTTCCCGTTTATCGGAAATTTACCGAAATACGCTGCGATTAATACCAAAGATGCTTTAATTATACCATGAATTATGTTCTGTAAGCGGTACAATTCTTAGTAGATGATAGTAAAGGAGGACAGGATTTGGATATTACTGAGCATTTGTTGATTGCCTAAATGAATTTGTTAAGAGCGAATGTTGCCATGATTCGATAGCGAAAGCAAGTTATATCAATAATTTCAAATTGAAAGGTAGGATAAATTCATGAAAAACCAAGAAACTTTATTAAACTACGAGCCGGCTATTCAATATATAAAAAATGAAAAAGGGCCTGTGCTGGGATACTCGAGTGTGTCTGGGGTTCCGATCATCGAGAAGGATGGTTTGTATTTCAAAAACTTAAGCAAGGACGGAGTTTTGAAGCCTTACGAGGACTGGAGACTACCGGCCGAAGTACGAGCCAAAGATTTAGCATCCAGGCTATCCGTCGAACAAATCGCGGGGTTGATGCTGTACAGCAGCCATCAGATAGTTCCGACAACTAGCGGGGGGTGGTTCCCCGGCACGTACGCCGGCAAACCTTATGAAGAGAGTGGAGCCAAGCCATGGGATCTGACGGACCAGCAGGTAGCTTTCATTCAGGAGGCTCATCTTCGTCACGTGCTGATCATGATGGTAGACAATGCTGAAACGGCGGCCCGATGGAACAATCGACTGCAAGCAGTTGCTGAGGGGGATGGCTTCGGCGTCCCAGTAAACAACAGCTCTGATCCGCGTCACGGCTTCGACGCAACTTCCGAGTTCAACGCTGGTGCAGGTGCGACTTCTCGAGTGTCGTTTTGGCCGGAACCGCTTGGATTAGCGGCCACTTTCGATCCAGCGGTAACACGTGAATTCGGCGAGATTGCTTCGAAAGAATATCGTGCCCTGGGCATGACGACTGCGCTATCACCGCAAATCGATATCGCTACTGATCCGCGATGGAGTCGCTTTAACGGCACCTTCGGGGAGGACTCTCAACTATCTGCTGATACGGCTCGGGCTTATGTGGATGGATTCCAAACATCCGTTGAGGAAGCTGAACTCGCGGAAGGTTGGGGCTTTGACAGTGTGAATGCGATGGTTAAGCACTGGCCGGGCGGAGGCTCGGGAGAAGCCGGGCGCGATGCACATTTCGCTTGTGGCAAGTATGCCGTTTACCCAGGGGACAATTTTGAAGATCATTTAAAGCCGTTCATCGAAGGGGCTTTTCAACTGGAAGGTAAGACAGGTAGTGCATCTGCTGTGATGCCGTACTATACGATCTCTCATGATCTGGACAAGAAAAATGGAGAAAACGTTGGTAACTCTTATAACCGCTATTTAATTACCGATTTGCTACGGGAACAATATGGTTACGATGGAGTTGTGTGCACCGATTGGGGAATTACGCGGGACGAAAGCGTACGTAAAGGCACCCTTGCAACTGGTAAGTCATGGGGAGTCGAGCATCTTTCTGTAGCGGAGCGTCATTACAAACTGCTCATGGCTGGTGTGGACCAATTTGGCGGTAACAACGATTCGGGGCCTGTAATGGAAGCTTATCAGATGGGCGTCGAAGAGCATGGTGAGGCGTTTATGAGAGCGAGATTCGAGAAATCGGCAGTTCGATTGTTACTGAATATCTTCCGACCTGGCCTTTTCGAAAACCCTTACCTGCAGCACGAGCTGAGCTCAAAGATCGTCGGCTGCTCTGAGTTTATAGACGCAGGTTTTAATGCGCAACTGAAATCGATGGTTCTTCTAAAAAACAAGGGCCACGTACTTCCAATCAAGGAACGCAAAACAGTCTATATTCCGAAACGGTATTTGCCCGCGGGAACAAGCTGGGTGGGCTTGCCTACGCCAGAAAAGCTAGAGTATCCTGTCGATCTTAAAGCTGTGGCAGAATACTTTGACGTCACTGACAATCCTGAAGAGGCGGACTTCGGACTTGTGTTCATAGAACATCCGAACTCGGGCATTGGCTACAGTCAAGATGATCTGGACCAGGGAGGTAATGGCTATTTGCCGATCAGCCTTCAATACCGACCTTATACAGCAGAGTATGCACGCGAACATAGCATAGCGGGAGACCCGCGGGAAAACGACGTGCTAAATCGTACGTATAAGGGCAAATCAGTTACGACACACAACTCAAACGATTTGGATGCCGTTCTCGAAACTAAAGAAAAAATGAAAGGCAAGCCGGTTGTTGTATCTTTATTACAGTCGAATCCTACCATCGTTGCGGAATTCGAAGCGGCGACCGATGTTATTATTGCGAACTTCGGCGTGCAAGTTCAGGCGATTCTTGAAGTCCTGACTGGTGTTTTCGAGCCATCCGGTTTACTGCCGTTTCAAATGCCGGCCAACATGAAGACGGTAGAGGAACAGTTCGAAGACGTTGCACATGATATGGAGTGTTACGTCGATTCGGAAGGAAATGTCTATGATTTCGGATTTGGGCTGAACTGGAATGGTAAAATTGAAGATGCACGTACGAAGAAATATCGGAAAGTAAGAAATTAAAAACCAAAAATGCTGTACTAAAGTAAAGGGTGTTACCGTTAGAGGTAACACCTTTTGTGTAATTACCACGAAGTGAAGGGGAATGACAATGGTTATCGTAATAATAATTATTTTCCTCATGATTACATTTTTGGTCTGGCTGATTGGTTATTGGGGAATAGCCTCTATTCCGTTTGAACGAAAAGCAAGATCGGGGCAGGTGAAGGTTGCCTGCGTGGGGGATAGTCTGACATATGGTTTATACGTTAGAAATTGGTACCGTAATAGTTATCCTAAAGTACTTGGGCGAATGTTAGGAAAAAACTTTCATGTAAGAAACTACGGCCTAAGTAACCGAACCGGAATGGAGACTGGAAATCGACCTTATCAGGCAGAAAAACGTTACCGCCAGAGCCTTTCCTTTGCGCCGGATGTCGTTTTTATAATGTTTGGGACGAATGATTCCAAGCCGAACAACTGGAGAGGGGAGAAAGAATTTATTAGGCAATATAAGAAACTCATTCAGTCGTATAGGGAAGTGCCTTCTTCACCTGCTATTTATCTGTTGACGCCTCCCACCCCTTATTATGTGGAAGGCAAGACAGAAGGCAATATGAAGTTCGAAATACGCAAACCAGAGATCATGGAAATTCGCGATGCTGTCATAGAGATTTCGCAGGAATGGGAACTGAAAGTGATCGATATTAATCGTAAAACAGATAAACACCGTGAATGGTTTACATATGACGGCATTCACACAAATGTGGGTGGGTCTGAAGCAATAGCAAGGACAGTATATGATGAGTTCAAGGAAGAGTTTCAGACAAAAAGGCAATAGCGTCGACGAATGAGTACGGGCTAAAGCGCCGTGTCTCTCAATTTGATAGCACCAAGAATCGTGGGTACAGCTGGGCTAACGAAGCGGTACTTGGACTAGCAGCTCGTGAAGTTATTCAGGGCAGAAGCGATGGGAATTATGTTCCGGAAGGGCAAGTGACTCGAGCTGAATTCGTCCAAATGCTCACAGTTCTTTTCGACCTGAAAGATTCAACAGCAACCACGACTTTTACTGACGTTGAGTCGGGTGCATGGTACGCCAATGCGATCGCTTCCGCACAGAAAGCAGGACTCGTACAAGGCAAAGATGATGGGAGTTTTGGTGTGAACGACCAGATCAGTAGGGAAGATATGGCTGTGCTCATCTACCGAGTCTCGAAGATGCAAGGGTCGGGAACTTTTAAAACTAGTGTTGCAATTGATAAATCTTCCACGTTCTTCGACATCGAACAGTCTTCGGTATATGCCAGAGAAGCCGTCAATGCCTTGCTACAAGCAGGTATAATGAATGGAATGAATAATGGATATTTTGAACCGAAGAGTAGCTCTACGAGAGCTCAAGCGGCAGCTGTCCTGTATAGATTGTATCAGGAGATGTATTGAAACGAATTTAAGTAATATCTAATGAAAAGAGCAATCTACAATTATGTGGATTGCTTCTTTCTATTTCTATGAATTTAGCTTGGTAGATTGAGTATATGTTTTACTAGCTAAGTCAATTCTATTAAGAATAAAACTGGAGGAGGTATGATCATGAGGGGACAATTGACTATTAGAAAGAAAATCATTCAAGGAGAGTCGATTCTTAGTTATATTCACCGCTGCGCAAGTGCAAATGGAATGAATTTCAGCTCCCTTATCAATTTAATTAGAAAACCTAAATATCAACTGCACGCTAGAAATATTCATAGAATTGATCATTATCCAGAGAACATTCTTGATTTTGAAAAAGTGTTCAACTTAACTGGTCTTACAAGAAATGACGTAAATCAAGCAAGCTTAAGCAAAGTATTAAATAAGTTAAAAGGTAATAGCAAAGAAGAAGATAGTATGTTCCTTACAGGAATGATTCGTGATAAGCTGCATTATTGTTCTGAATGTTTGTTGGAAAATAAACACCTTAAACTTATATGGAAAATTAACGGAATTGATACTTGTCTAAAACATAGAGTCGCAATGAATAACTCATGTAGTCACTGCTTTAAAGATATTTTGATTCAAGATATCTATACAATTGGGATATGTCCGTATTGCGATAATGATTTGAGTAAATCAAATAATGAAAAAAAGTTAGCCACATTGGCGAAGATGGAAGAACAAAGATTGTTACAACTCAACTGTTCAATTTTGATTAGCGGTAATGATGATGTTTCTCTAAATGAGGAGGAGATTGCAATTAGAATACTATATATTCTCAATGACCAAAAGGATATTTTTAATAGACAAGCTATTTTAGCTAAAATAACGTCCTCAAAATTAACTTACTATCTGCAGATTGCTCGGAGCACAACTACAATAAAACGCACAATTCATCTCCAGTCTATATTTGATATTCTAAGTTCGTTTCGAATGGACATTAGTAATTTTTTTGCGCTGAAAATCTCGTCGCAATTTATTGATTCCGTAATTAATAATAAATCTTCTAAAACAATACCATCCTGTCAGGCACCTTGGTGTGAGAATTTTGGTGTACCGGATTCGTTACACCAAACTACGTCAAAGAACGTTCGGAAACCTAGTAAATTATTAAGAAGCTATTATATCTGTAATAAATGTGGTTGTGAATATGCTATTGATGATCAGGATCTGTTAATAGAAAGGACGAATTTTATAAATAGCTACAATATTCTATCTAATAGAAGTCTAACTAAATTAACATGGCCTGAGCGAGAAAAAGCTATGGGGATAAAAAGAAATCGTATTAATCGAATTCAGGCATATTTTTATGTTAGAGAAATGTTTGTTAATGAAATAAGCAAGAGTATCTATCAAATAAATCAAAAGAAGCTCTTTGAAGTACTCCAAGCTGTTAAGAGTGGTGAACCAGTATATGATATTCAGCATTGGAAAAGTTGGATAAGGAATGATGAGTATCTTTTGTATCGCTATCACCCTGAAGTGATTAATGAATTACTTAATCAAAAAATGAGTTCTTTTGTTGAGGAAAAAGATAATAGCTCATTTATAAATAAGGTAGAAACAGCTTGTGAGAAATTGATTAAGCGTGGCATGGGAATCACACTACCTACTGTGTCATCTGAGATGAAGATCAGTGCAGTGACGATACAGAATAAGGGAGCTGCATTTATAGTTGCAAGATATAGTAAGGAACAAAAGGGAGAACAAGAAAGGATAACTGAAGAGGCGATTATCGAGGAAATTAATAACTACTTTACTCAGCATGAAGGGCAACTAGTATATGCTCACAAATTATATAAGAGTTTAAGAGTATGCCGGCATACTCTAAAGAGAAATCATCCGGAGTTAATCATTCAAATTAAGCGCATGAGGGAAGAATGGAACAGAAACATAAAAAATATAGCATAGCAGTCGCTCATAACTCTAGAAGTTAAGAACGATTATTTTTTTTGAAATAAAATATCCGTGTATTTATAAAATATAGATATACGGATATACTAGGAGCTATAAAACTATGAAAGAGGTGTTGGAGATGGTAAATATTGAGTTGGCAACAGTAACAGAAAAAGGAATTCTATTAAAATCTAATTATTATTCTTGTCCAGAGGCAGTATCGCAGAGATGGTTTGAACTGGCCCGGACAATGGGGGAATGGCAGGTAGTGACTGTCTACAATCCAGATGAGCTATTTTGTATGCAAGTTTACGCAGGAAACCAAAATTGGTTTCTCTGCAATGTAATACACTTCAATGAAATTTCAAGTTCTAAGCTGAGAAAATATTTTAATAGTATTCAAAAGTTGAAATCGATTAGGGATGGGAATAGAAAAAATAGCAGTCTAGCATGAATTTAAAAGTATTCGATACTAACTTGTATACTGCGAATTTTTGTTGAAAAGTTAAAAAAAATGCAACTTAGTTAGAACCTTTGTCGAATACGAAAATTAAAGAAGGAGATATCAAATTTTAGTAGAAATTGTTGGAAAAAATATCATTGACACCATAGAAAACTCGCGATTTTGACAAGATATAGCAAGGAGCGAGTATTAACTATTTTGGAGGTGTTTAAATGGAATGGCGTCGTAGTAACTGGGATGAAGAAGATCAACTATATCATCCTAAATTAAGAGTAGATAACAAAATCAGCTGGCAGCGCCCTCACATAATAGGTTCCTTTCGAAGCGTAAAGTTACAAAGAGATGTAGAATTCCATTCGCTTAATGAGAGACTTTTCTATTACTTTTTAGAACTTGATACTGAAGTCCAACGTTATTATGTTCAACCTGTTGAAGTCGGAATGCGGTATTTGGATTCAGAAGGACAAAAAAAAGAGTGGCAACACGTTCCAGATGTACTAGTATTTCGCCAAGGCTATAGCCCACTATTGTATCAGATTAAAGAATCACCTGATGATCATACAAAGACATTTGAACGTTGCAATAGGCAGTGTAATACTTATGCAGAAAATAAAGGCTGGAAGTACAGTGTTATTTATCCAAAGACATTACCAGGAATTGTTCAATCCAATATTAATATGTTACATGGGTTTTTAAAAAAGAGGAAAACTTATGAATTCTGGCAAGATCAGATCTTGTTAAAATTAGAGTATCTTCAGGAGTGTACAGTAATTGATTTGGCTAGAAGTTTTTCCTCAAGTGTTGATTTTAGAGTTATATTACCAATAATATATCATCTTATTGCGTCAGGATCCCTAACCTATAATATATCAAAACCACTTAGTGAAAATCTGCTTGTAAAGGTTGGTAACCTCATGTCTCAGCTAAATCCTCACTTTCAGGAAGGAGATGGCCAAGAAAATGAAGCTTCATAAATTGAAAGAGAATTCCGATTTTCATTATGAAGGGCGGAAATATAAAGTAATATCCATAACACCCCCTAATGTTTTTGCCATCAAATCTGGCGGGGATCTAGAAGAAGAATTTAATTATTTTGAACTAATTTCTAATCATTCATTTAAATCGCTAAATACAACTGTTAAACAAGCAATTAAGCAGGCTGACAAGAATAAACACAGTTCAATCCTTGATACCCTGAATAAGAAGCAAAGAGCTGTTGTATCTTCAAGATTTGAAATGATACAGCCAATAATACTACTAGAAAAAGCAAAAAGTGGTAATGTTAGGGCTAGTACAGAATTTAAAGAAAGATACAATTATTATTTTCAAAAAAATGAATTAATCAGTGGCATTACTCAAGAGCAGCTGATTAAGCGTATTTCTTCAGTATTTGGACTTTCAGCAAGAACGATCAAAAGGAGATTAGCTGATTTTAAAAGAGAAGAGTCAGCGTTGCCAAATGAAGGAATAACTGGATTAGTTCCTAAGACATTAAAGCACAATTTTACACGTAAAGATTATAAGATCCTTGAAATATGTCATCCCAAGAAACAGGATCTAGTTTTGGATAGCATAAGAGTACGATTGCCTGAAGATTGCATTCCCGTAATTAAAGGGGTCATTGAAAGAGAATACCTTACATTGAAAAAAGCTTCTGCAAAAGAGATCTTTGATACAATTGAATCCAAATGCCTCCTCCAAGATATTACACCCCCAATATATGACACTATCTACAAAATCCTTTCTCGACTTAACCCTGAGTTAAAAATACGTATGCGCGATGGTAAGACAGGCAATGAAAAGTTTGATGAAGTTCAGCGTGGGTTCTCAAATAAAGAAGCCAAATATCCTCTTCATATTGTTGAAATAGACCATACGCAATTAGATATTGATGTAATTGATGAGAAAACAGGACTCGTTATCGGGCGGCCTTATATTTCTTTAGGCATTGACGTGTATAGTAGAAAGATTTGGTGCATGGAAGTATCATATGAGCCTCCTTCTGCAGATAAAGTAAGAAGAGCACTAATGCATGGCATCTTCTTTAAAAATTCTAAACAGAAGTACGGAACAATTAATGATTGGGACATATACGGTATACCAAGTATTATTTATCTGGATAATGGTCCTGAGTTTAAAAATGCTGAAGTAAAGCGAATGATAAATGAGACACTCCAGTCTCAAATTCAATTTCGTCCTGTAAAAACACCGAGATATGGAGGGACAATTGAAAGGTATTTTGGAACCTTAAATTCAGAACTAATACATCGATTAGACGGAACACGAAAGGGAAGTGTACAAGAAAAAGGAGATTATGATTCTGAAAAAGAGGCTTTATTTACATTGGAGGATATAAGGGAATTACTTTCAGTTTATATCACGGATGTTTATCATCACTCTGTTCATAAAGGATTACCAATTGAATATCCTACTCCAGCTACACGTTATTATGCAGGGCTTCAAATGGTTGGTTTCCCCGAATGGGTTGATAAAGAGGAAGAAGATCATTACAGAATGGAACTTCTACCGGTATTACAGAAACCTTACACTCGAGATGGCGTGCGGTTTGAAAACATTATCTATAAGAGTGCGACCCATAATGGGCTAGTAAGGCCGCGAGAATATAAGTATCGAGTAAAATACGATTCAGATGATGTTTCGAAACTATATTTGCAGCTGCCTGATACTGGGGAGTATGTAGAATTAAAAGCGGATAAATCACTATTGGAAGAGTTAGAAAGTATGAATCGGTTTACGTTTAAGAGAGTCCTTGAGATATTACGGGAAAAAGGCGATTTGAACGCAGGTCATATTCCTGGTTCAAGAGATGTAAAAAAAGGCATGGCTTTGCTAACCAAAAGAATTCAGGAGAGAGTTAAGTCAAGGCGTAAAGCAAGGGAGCAGGCGGTTAGAATGAATCTTGAAATGGGAATATCAGTTTCTCAGCCGCCAAGACAAAGTAAGTCTAATGGCCAAGTAACATTAAGTGATCTATTTAGTGAATTGAAACTGGGGGAATATAAAGATGACAGAGATTAATAATACTCAATGCAGTAGTTTCTCTGAAAGAGTTGCTAATCTTCATATAGATCATCCGCGTGTTAAAAAGATATGGGATACGCTTGATTCAATAAGAATGCACAATCGATTTCAGGGTGGGGCTAACTCACCGCGGCATCGTTTTATCGTTGGTTTATCCGGTGTAGGTAAAACTCAAATGATGTGGAGATATGCAGAGAGTAATATAGGGTATGTATATATCGACGAAAAGGGAACAGAGTATGATATAAAGCCAGTAGTGTATGTAAATCTACCTGATCCATTTACGATTATGGAGTTTTACCAGAGTATAGTTCAAAGTTTAGGAGCTCCACAACTACCAGGGAGGCCAACTATTGGAGAAGTTAAAAGACAAGCATTTACGCTAATGGAAAATCAAAAGGTAGAAATGCTAATTTTAGATGAGATGGACCATATTCTTACATCAAGGTTTGTAACAAATGAAGAAGCTATGGGAGCAATAAAACATGTGGCTAATAACGGAAGGATATCAGTTATTTGTGTTGGCACACCAGCAGTAGAATTATTAAGGAAATTAGATTCTCAGCATTTTAGGAGGTATCCTCCTACTAAGCTGGAGAGATTCAAATTTTGTGATCAAGAGTTTTTAAATCTTTTACATTCCATAGAAGAACAACTTCGCCCCCCAGTACCCATACATTTGTCTAATATGAATACAACTTTCCCAACATTACTTCATAGAATTAGCTACGGCCTTGTTGGATATTTAACACCGATTATTCAGGAAGCATACTCTTTGCTTGGTGTATTTGAATCAAACTTCGATGAATCTAGTGCAAATTTGAATTTAAAATTAGTTTTAGAGCAGGCATATCATAATATTGTAGGAGATGTATCAGAAGAAGAGCGAGTAAAGATGATCGATCAATAATAGATTTCTGGGGGATTAATTAATGACTCGTTTAACAATACGTTCTTTACCAGGTCAAGGAGAATCACTTTCTGGTTACCTTATGAGAACTTCTAATGACAATGGAATTAATTACTCCAAATTATTACAAATGTTCACTGACAAAAGAAAAGTGATGGGAAGTTATGGTTATATTATAGATTTCCTACCGCATCACGTATTTGATCTTGAACTACTTGCTGAATTTATTGGGGTTGACTCAAATAGAATCAATTCGATGACTATGTCTCCAATATTTAATAATATATATGATGAAGAAATTAGGTTTCTAAAGTCTTTTAGAGTTTCTATTTATCAGGAAATGGAAAAGTTCAAAAGAAGATTTTGTGTAAAATGTTTGGAAAATGACGGGTTGTATAAGGTTTTGTGGCAAATAAAAGAAGTGAAAGTATGTACGGTTCATAGAGAACCACTAATCACACAATGCCAAAATTGTGGTATTGAGCAACCCTATACTACTAATGACTTAAGTCAATATATTTGTTTCAAATGTAAGAATACGTTATTGGTGAAAATGCGTGACGACCAAAGTACTATTATGTTGGCTAACCAAAATAAAAACCAATCGGATTGGGAATTTCTCCTATGTTTAAACAATCCACTTATAAAAAATAATGAAAAATTATCCGGAATTAGTAATGAACAATTATTGGCCGCAAAGTTACTTTATGTTGCACAAGGTTGCCCAATGAAATATAAAAGAAGTGAAAGCATGTCGCTAACTAATTCACAAATCAAGGGTATATATGCATTGTATAATAATAGACATAAAACAAAATTAGTTACATTACAAGATATTTTTAATGTTATCAATTCGAGATCTATGAGTGTTAAACAATTTGCTGAGACCGATGTACCACAAAATTATTTGGATTCTATTAATAATAATAATATAGTGATTTCTAAGGGGACTTGCATAGCTCCTTGGTGTTTAAATAACGGTTCAAATACAAAAATGCGATATATAAGTAAAAATGAAAATTATTTGAAAAAGAAATATAAGTATATTTATGTTTGTACCTCTTGTTTTGTAAAATATGGATTTAATGTGCAAACTAATGAATGGGTAGAAATCGGTGAAAAAATTAGCCTTATCCCTAAAGTATTACCTCTTGTTAAACCTGGATTTAAAATTAATACACTAGTAAAAAATTTAAATACTAGTTTTACTAATGCTTACGAAATTGTAGGTTACTTAGTGATCAGGGGGATAGTGTCATTAGACATTATCAATTTTAGTTATCCAATAAAGCTTGAAAAAACTGAAGTAGTGCTTAATTGTTTTTATGAATTAATTGAACCAGCGTGTGATAGACAGAGTATGTGTAGGAAAGCGGTTAGTTTATATAATTGGAATACTTTAGAGTTCTTTATTTATTATGCTTATGAAGAAGTTCAAGAATTTTTAATATTTAGAAATACAGAAGTTAAAACTAAGAAAAGAAAACTTTCAGAAAGTAAAATAGATGAAATAGTAAAAAATAACGTTGGATTTCTATCCAAGAAACAAATAGCAGCTGCGTTAGAGTGTGATGAAAGAACCTTAAACTATAATGGATTTGAAAAAAAGATTGAAAATATTGTAATACAAAATAAATATTATAAAAACAAAGAGGTTGGGTTGGAGATAGTGAACAGAATCGAAAAATACTTTGCGGAAAAAACAAATGAAAATCAGATTAGCATCGAAAAAGTATATAAATATTTAGGGTTTTCTAAAAAATACTTAAAAAAGAACTACCCTGATATTTATTATCAAATTACATGTGAAGTGGAAAAAATTAAAGGTATTATAAAATTAAGAAAAATTAATAACTGGTGTATTTTAGCTCAGGAAGCATGTGAAAAAATTATTAATAATTCTGAGAAACTAATAAATAGAAATATAGCCCTAAAAATGGGGGTATCTATAAGTGTAATTGACAGTCATCCTGAAATAAGGAAAGCAATTAGAGCTATGAGTATTTTTGGGCTTGTTGATAATGCAGCCTCACAAGATACCTAATACCACCTTCAATTACAGAAAATTGATTACCTGGTACAAATAAGTAATAAAATTCAACCATGATGAGTGCATACCACTCTGAATGGTTTTTCAAAGTTATGTGGAACGACATTATTTACTCGTAATATAAAGTATCACCCGATATAAAGGGAAATAGGGTGTTAGAACAAATTATCGATATCGCTTTAAATAGAATTGAATTTTAATTACTAGGCAGTGAACGTTAGAGATCACACGTTCCTGTCTTTTTATTTTACGAAAGCAAGAACCAGAACTTGTCTCTCGAAAATAACCAAGAAAAATATATTAATCTATGATATGGAGGATATATTTGTAAATAATATTGAGAAACATGTATTAATTTGTAGTAAAATGGTATTAAATACCTAGGATATATTTACTATATTCAGAGGCAAACATTTCTTATAGAGGGTGTTATTTTGATAGAAAGAGTTATTATTGATAATTATAAGTCATTCGAGCACTTTGATTTAAAGTTTCGAGATGATGTAAACATTATTGTTGGTGATAATGAAGCAGGGAAATCATCCATTTTAGAAGCCATTAACCTTGCTTTAACCGGGCAGTTGTATGGAAGGAATGTAATGACAGAAATAACGCCATATCTATTTAATATTCAGACAATTAATAAATATATTGATGGTTTGAAATCAGGAGAGAAAACCGAGTTACCGACGATCAGAATAGAGCTATATCTAAATAATGGTGAAGATACGGTTAATCTCTCTGGAACGAACAATTCTAAGCGAGAGAATACAGCTGGAATTAGTTTATTAATTGAATTTAATGAGGAGTATACTGATGAATACAGTAACTACATAAAATCACCTGATGAGATAAGGACTGTACCCGTAGAATATTACACTGTTAAGTGGTATTCGTTTGCCAACAAACTGATAACACCTAGGAGCATTCCATTAAATGTATCTCTAATCGATACATCGATGTTGAGAATGCAAAATGGTACAGATCAATATATATCTAAAATAATTTCTGATGCACTAGAGCTGAAAGAACGCGTCGGTATGGCTTTAGACTACCGAAAACTTAAAGAAGATTTTGCTGAACGTCCAGCCATAAAAAACATAAACGATAAATTAGCTACAAAAAAAGGCGACCTCTCAGAAAAGAATTTCACTGTTTCAATTGATGTTACTCCTAGATCCAACTGGGAATCTAATTTGTCTTCGTATCTAAACGATATACCATTCCAGCATAGTGGAAAGGGAGAACAGAGTGCGGTAAAGATGAAATTGGCTCTTGAATTAAAAGCTCAAAAAGCTCATTTAATTTTAATTGAAGAGCCAGAGAATCATTTGTCTTTTTCAAGTATGAACAAGCTAATTGATCAAATTAGTCGTAAATGTACAGGTAAACAACTAATTATTACTACTCACAGTACATTTGTCTTAAACAAAATGGGATTAGATAAATTAATTTTAATAAAGAACAATATTGCAATGACATTGAGCGATTTGAAAGATGAAACTCAGAAATACTTCATGAAACTACCTGGATATGATACTCTTCGGATGGTATTGGCAAAGAAAGCAATCCTTGTGGAGGGGCCATCTGATGAATTAATTGTTCAAAAGGCTTATCACAAATTCTATGGCAAGTTACCAATTGAAGATGGAGTCGATGTAATCGCAGTGAATGCACTATCATTTAAGCGTTTTTTGGACATTGCCAAGAAATTAGAGCTAGATGTACGCGTTGTAACAGATAACGATGGGGACCTAATTAAGTTTAACTCTAAGTATGATGGTTATTTAACAACGGATCATATCAAGATCTGTTATGACAAGAATATTGAGTATCCTACACTAGAACCCCAGTTATTGAGATGTAATGACTTGACAGTATTTAATCATATTTTCAATACCAAGCACAAAACTGATCAAGAAATGCTCCATTATATGGGCAAAAACAAAACTAATTGTGCAATGTGTTTATTTGAGACCGATGAAAATTTTAATATTCCGGGGTATATTCACGATGCTATCAAATAATATTGTTACAATATCCGCGGCAGGATCTGGAAAAACGACAACGATTGTTGATGAGGCTATGGTTAAGACGGATTCTAAAGTTCTGATTGTTACATATACGAATGAGAATTTAAATGAGATCAAAAGAAAAATAATTAAAAAGTATGGTTTCATTCCATCGCATATAAAAATACAGGGTTGGTATTCTTTTTTGTTGCAAGAATGTGCTCGGCCCTATCAGAATTTCATTTATGATAAGAAAAGAATAGAATCAATTTTACTAGTTGAAGGAAGGTCACCAGCGTATATAAAAAAAGCAGATGTAGAGAAATACTATTTTGCAAAAGGAACCTTAATCTACACCGATAAAATTTCTCAATTTATCTATGAATGCAATAAAAAATCGAATGGTCTGGTTATTAATAGACTAGAAAAGATGTATGACCATATTTATATTGATGAAGTTCAAGATCTTAATGGTTGGGACTTAGACTTAATTCAAATGTTTTTTAAATCTTCAATAAAAATGTCGCTTGTTGGAGATCATCGGCAGACAACATATAAAACAAACAATGCCGCAAGGAACGGAAAATACTCTGGAGTTAAAATCTTAGATTTTTTTCTTGATCTTGAGAAAAGAAAAAAATGTTCTGTTAAATATCGGACAGAGTGCCATAGAAGTAACCAGTTAATTTGTGACTTTGCTGATACTCTCTATCCAATAATGAAGAAAACGATTTCTAAAAATCATGAAGAAACAGGACATGACGGATTATTTACAGTAAATGAATCAGAAGTTACAGATTATATAAATACATATAATCCTGTTGTATTGAGATACGATAAGAGAAGTAAGTTTGATGCAGAGAAAATAATGAATTATGGCATGTCTAAAGGATTAACATTTGATCGAGTGTTAATTATACCGACTGCTCCCATTAAAAAGTATTTAATGAAAAAGGGAGAGTTAGAGGGAGAATCATTATCGAAATTTTATGTTGCAGTTACGAGAGCGAAGTATAGTGTGGCTTTTTTGATGAAAGAGAGTGTCACATTTGAAGGGATACGAGCTTATCAGGTAGCAAATAGTTAGGATATTTATATGGGGGATTATAAGTGATTGCAAAATTAAAATTAAATAACAAAAAAATAGATTTAGCAACTAAAAAAGTTGGACTTGCGCTATCAGGAGGCGGTTATAGGGCAGCCTTTTTCCATCTAGGAGTGTTGGCAAGGCTAGCAGAACTTGATATTTTAAAACACATTAATGTAATTTCTACTGTTTCAGGTGGCTCAATTATCGGTGCACTATATTATTTAAAGTTGAAAGAGAGATTATCTCAAGAACAACCTATGCAGCATAGTGATTATATTAATTTAATTATGAATCTCGAAGGAGATTTTGTTCGAGGTGTTTCAAAAAATATAAGATCGAAAATATTTTTACATCCATTAAATGAGTTATATTCGGTTTTTATCAATCGCGAAAAAATTCTGGGTAATCTATATGCTAAATATTTTCGGTATTCGAACGTCAGTATGGCTCAGTTAAAAGGCACTAGCGGCGCTGAAAATCTACCGAAGTTAATAATCAATGCAACTTTACTTGGTAATGGAGGGCATTACTTCTTTTCAGATGAGAATATGGGGCAGTACATTGACCCTAAAATAGTGAATTCTAAAGGGATCATTCACTATTCTGAGCACAATCAGATCTTTTTAAAAGATGCTGTAGCTGCTTCTTCAGCAGTACCCGGCTTGTTCAATTATGTGAATTTTAAGGTTGGTACAGAAAAACACAAGGTAGTTGATGGTGGAGCTTTTGATAACTTAGGAATATATGCTCTTCAAAAAGAAGTTTGTGATTTGATGATTATTAGTGATGGATCCCGGCAAATATCAGAACAACAACTTATTCCTAGGAAAAGACTTTCAGTCCTAAAGAGGAGTTATGATGCTAGTTTAGAGCTAAATAAGAAATTAATGTTAGAAACATCTGAAAATTTTTTTCACATTCATCTTAGAGAAGGACACCCGCAGGTTGACCCAGAAGTAAGTGATGCTTTATCAAGACTTCGAACGGATTTAAACAATTTTAATAAGTTCGAGAGTTGGTCCCTCAGTAACTATGGGTATTTATTAACTGATGGAATAAGTCAGTATCTCAACACTCCAAATTCAGAAACAGGAGAATTCGTATTTAAAAATACAGATAATACTGTCTTAATGCAATTACCTAATCGTAAGTTTAAAAATAAGCTTTGGAGTGGGGAAAAGATTAATACTGCAGGAAGCAATAGCATTCTACAAACACTCAATCAATTGAAACTTTTCCTAGCAACATTTTTAGTGTTTTTTCTAATACCAATTTATTTTGTTTTCTTCGCAGCAAGTGGAATTATCCCAGGAAATAACCCTGTTGTTAATAGTTATATTATTTTTGTTATGTATCTTATAGGATTTATGTCGATTTATTTAATGATTGTTTCTTCATCTGGTGATTTAGTGCACTATCTTGATTATGGATTGTCAAAGTTATCGCATTTTATTCTCTCAGTAATATATATTTTTTTAATTTTAGCTACTATTCTATTAATATTGTCATTAATTATTGTAGGAGTTGTAAAAATTATTTGATTATTTTGTGAGTTAGATTATTAAACTTCAAAGCGTATAAACTTTTTAAACATATCTTGAAACTGAAATCACTTCGAAAAAAATAACTATTAGTCAGGGGAAATATATGAAACTTAATAATCTTTATAATTTTAAAAATCCAGTTAAACATTTTCTTGATATCGATTCTATTAAATTGCCAGATGATATTTCATCTTTTGATATAAACAAATTATGTTGGGTAGCACCTATTAATTTTAGAGTAAACAAAAATGAAGATAATTATCGGACCCTTAAAATGCCAAACATATTGAATTTTGTCGCTGCATTTGAACATTTTAAGGATCTACCAGATTTTAATACTATTCAAAATCTCGATCCTACACATAAACGCCTGGCAACGAATGTTGCTACTGGTGATTTTGTGATAGGAGAATACGATAGACAGTTAGAGAAAGATTTTGAAAATTTATGCGTATATGATAATTTATTGAGAGTTGATATAAAGGAGTACTATGGAAGAATTTATACTCATTTAATAGAGTTTCACGGGCATGAAGAGAGATACCTATCAAATCAAAATTTAGGGAAAACAAATGGTTTAATAATGGGGAATTACTTGTCATTATATTTTGCCGAAACTACATTAATGGAGATTAGTAAGCTAATTGAGATAGAATTCACGAGGTCGGGGATAAATTGTGAATTCTCTTATTTTTCTGATGATTTTTATTTCTTTTGTAATAGAAGCGATATAGAGAAGGTAGTAAAGATTTTTGATAAAATTTTAGAGAAATATGAACTTGAAAGAAATGATTCTAAGAAAGAAATATGGACGTATGAAGATTTTAATAATTATAATCTAGTTGCGAGATACTGGAAAAAAGTGATAGCTCATTGCAATATTAAATTCAAAGAGGGTAGAGAGGATAACAAGCTATATATAATAAATCAAATTGTTTATAGACTATCTAATTTAGAAGATGGCAAACTTAAGAAAGTCTTTATAAATAACTTATTTAAGACTAAATACTTTAGAGAATTAGACCTTGAGAAATTTAAAGTAAAGAATTATGATTACCATCAACTATGTTTTATCCTGAAATATTCTCCTGAAGCTTTGTTATACGTTGTCGATAAATTAAATGCTATGAGCAGTTTTGATAATAAGAAATTGTTAAAATTTTTCAAGGTAAGATATACAGAAGTACTTCAATCACAATTTAATGAAGAACAATTATATTTTTATTATGCAATTAAAATATTCGGCTTTACAGAAATTTTAAATGATACACAAGAGGTAGTACTCGATTCAAACAATCAACTTTTAATTTCTTATTACTTGAAAGATGGAATATTTAGAAGCGAGCAAACTGAAAAACTAAAAGAAATTGATGATGAGCAACACTGGTTTCAGAATTATCATCTAATTCTTTACTCAACTGATCTGCAGGCTGATTTAGAAGCTAGTATTGAAAAGTATTTAATACCAAAAAAAGTAAAGAATGCTATTAAAGCAAGTGATGTAATTAAAAAACAAGCTTATATGGACTTCTATAAGGAGAATATTAATCTTAAAAATCCAATAATTCGAGATATCTCAGATGTGAATATAGAAATTAAAGAATACTTGGCATTGAGAATAGAAGAAAGCGAAGCAGAATTTGAAGATGAAGAAGTAGAAGATGAAGAAGTAGAAGATGAAGAAGTAGAAGAAGTAGAAGAAGTAGAAGAAGAAGTAGAAGATGAAGTAGAAGATGAAGTAGAAGATGAAGTAGAAGAAGATGATGAAGATGAAGAAACTGATAATGAAGAAGATGAAACTGGGTATGCGGACTAATTTAATACACTGTTAAAGCTATTGGATATACAATTTATGACAATTTTCATTCCAATGAGTGCCAAATGTACGTTACAAAACACCCCTTTTTGGGGTGTTTTCTATGCCAAGTTGAATTACAACTCACAACATCATCAGGAGACTATGGCGATTTGGACATATCGATCCTTCCAGCGTGTCGTCGAAATCCAGGATACGATGAAACAGTATATGCACGTCCATTATGGGGCTGGATACAGCTAGACCTCGGGGAGAGCTTTGATATTAATGATATTAAATTGTGGCATTATATCTCGGCCGGCAGGATCTACCACGATGTAGTCGTCCAAGTATCGAATGATCCTACCTTTACGACAAAGACAACGGTATTCAACAATGATACGGATAATAGTGCCGGGCAAGGTATAGGAACAGACGCAGAGTATACGGAGACGAGCAGCGGTAAGGATATTCCATTTGCTATAACGAATGCAAGGTATGTACGGTTGTGGGTGAACGGCTGTAATCTCAATGCGTTCAGCCATTATGTGGAGCTTGAAGTTTGGGCTCCTCCAGTAACAACGCCATAGCCAACGTCATCGGCAAAATGCTTCACTAATTACACTTCATAAACTAAGAAGCCCATCCGAACTGGAGATGGGCTTCTTGTTTTGAAATCAAAAAAGAACCTGGAAAGTTATCACAGGTTCGTCATATTGCATATAAAAAGGCACGATGCTATAATCAAATTACGAATTTATTGGTATTAATGTACATAATTAATGTATCTTACACTATAAATATACCATGCCGATAACCTCTTGTCAATTTTTTTCTCAAATTAATGATTAGGAGAGATGTTGTATGAGTTCCTTGGTTCTCAGTTTTCAGGAAATGGACAGAACGCAGCTTGTGCTCGTTGGCGGAAAAGGGTTGAATTTAGGGGAATTATCTAAAATTGAAGATATACAAGTACCAGAAGGATTTTGTGTGACAACCGCGGGATATCGCAAAGCCATCGAACATAACGAAGCGTATCAGGCTTTGTTGGAGGAGCTAACCATGCTCAAGGTGGAAGATCGAGATCAGATCGGTGAAATCAGCAGACAGATTCGACAAATCCTTATGGAAGTAGACATTCCTGCCGATGTTGTGGAAGCAGTTACTCACTATCACTCCGAGCTGGGTGATGAACATGCGTATGCAGTGCGTTCTAGTGCGACGGCTGAAGACTTACCTCATGCCTCTTTTGCAGGTCAACAAGATACCTATTTGAACATCATCGGTGTCAAAGCCATCCTGCAGCATATCAGCCTATGTTGGGCTTCCTTATTTACGGATCGCGCGGTAACTTACCGTATCCAAAATGGGTTTGAGCACAGCCAAGTTTATCTAGCTGTTATCGTGCAACGGATGGTTTTCCCGCATGCTTCAGGGATTTTGTTTACGGCAGACCCCATGACTTCCAACAGAAAAGTACTATCTATCGACGCCAGTTATGGTCTTGGAGAAGCGCTGGTCTCTGGCTTAGTCTCTGCCGATAATTATCACGTGCAGGAAGGGAAAATCGTCAATAAGCGGATAGCGACCAAACAATTGGCTGTCTATGCGCGGAAAGAAGGCGGAACAGAGACCAAACAGATCGATCCTGATCAGCAAAAGACGCAGACACTTACGGAGCATCAAATTGTAGCATTGGCACGCATCGGAAGACAGATCGAAGCTTATATTGGCTGCCCCCAAGATATCGAATGGTGCTTGGTTGATGATACCTTTTATATCGTTCAGAGTCGTCCTATCACGACCTTATTTCCCATACCCGAAGCAATGGATCAAGAAAATCGCGTTTATATTTCTGTCGGTCATCAACAAATGATGACAGATGCCATCAAACCATTGGGATTATCTTTTTACTTGTTAACGACGCGTGCCCCTATGCGTAAAGCAGGCGGATGGTTGTTCGTTGATGTTACACAAATGCTGTCTTCGCCTGCCAGCAGAGATAAGGTAATCGATGCTTTAGGAAAATCCGAGCCGCTCATCAAAGTCGCACTGAAGACCATCGTAGCACGAGAGGATTTTATTAAATCATCACCAGATGATAGTAAAATACCGAGTTCCATTCGAAGCAATGAGGGAATGTCGCCATCGCATTTTCAAGCTCAAATCGAATACGATCCAACAATTGTATCTGATTTGATTGAGCGTAATCAAACATCCATAGCAGCATTGAAACAAAATATCCAAACGAAATCAGGGTCCGATGTATGTGATTTTATTCTAGAAGATCTTAAGGAATTAAGGGAGTTATTATTTGACCCGCGAAGTTCAGCGGTATTTATGACAGCTATGAATGCCTCTTCCTGGATCAATGAGAAAATGAACGAGTGGTTAGGTGAAAAAAACGTAGCAGATACACTTACTCAATCTGTGCCTAACAATATTACTTCGCAAATGGGTTTGGCGCTTTTAGATGTTGCTGATGTGATTCGTCCTTATCCGGAAGTCATTGATTATTTACAACAAGTCAAAGATGATAATTTCATGGAAGAACTGGTTAAGTATGAGGGTGGACAGGAAGCCCAAGACGCGATCAATCATTATCTCAGCAAGTACGGAATGCGATGTGCCGGAGAAATCGATATGTCCAAACCGCGTTGGAGTGAAAAACCACTTACACTAGTCCCAATTATTCTAGCGAACATCAAAAACTTCGAGCCTAATGCTGGCCATCGGAAATTTGAGCAGGGGTTGCAGGAAGCTTTAAATAAAGAACAAGAGTTAATAGAACGATTGAACCAATTACCGGATGGTCAATCAAAAGCTGAAGAGACAAAACGAGTGATTAACTTAATCCGGAATTTTATCGGGTATCGTGAATATCCCAAGTACGGCATGATAAGCCGCTATTTCGTGTACAAGCAAGCTTTATTGAGGGAAGCCGAACGACTCGTAGAAACAGGTGTTATTCATGAAAAAGAAGATATCTACTATCTCAGTTTTGGAGAACTTCACGATGTCGTACGTACAAATAAACTGGATGATGGGATCATCAGTAAACGAAAAGAAGATTACAAATTTTTCTCCAAATTAACTCCGCCGCGCGTCATCACATCGGATGGTGAAATCATTGCAGGTGCGTACGAACGAGAACATCTGCCGGCTAACGCGCTTGTAGGACTAGCCGTTTCTTCGGGCGTTATAGAAGGACGAGCGCGCGTCATTTTAAACATGGAGGAAGCGAATCTTGAAGAGGGGGATATCTTAGTCACCTCCTTTACCGACCCTGGCTGGACGCCCTTGTTCGTATCCATTAAAGGACTAGTCACCGAAGTTGGTGGTCTGATGACCCATGGAGCCGTTATCGCCCGCGAATATGGTTTGCCAGCAGTTGTAGGTGTAGAACATGCTACTAAACTCATTAAAGATGGGCAACGCATTCGCGTGAATGGAACAGAAGGGTATATTGAAATATTGTAATATAGCCAATTTCCTCACCAGATTTCCGCAAAATTTGCTAAAGTTCAACTTTATATTTAGAATACAGTTAAAGTGCTAATTAAAAATACGGAGGTTTTCATACATGAGTGTTGGATTCAAATCATGGTTGCAAAATACCAAACAAGGATTGACTGATCAGGTCAAGAAATTCAAGAACAAAGATTTTATGGAAGCCGTAGTGGCTGGATGTGCTATTGTAGCTGCAGCTGATGGATCTATTGATGCAAATGAAAAGCAAAAAATGGCCGGTTACATGAGCCGTAGTGAAGAACTTAAAGTTTTTGAAATGGGCGATGTGATTACACGGTTTAATCATTACGCTGGCAACTTTGAATTTGATGCGATGATAGGGAAACAAGAAGCCCTGAAGTCAATTGCCAAATTCCGCAGCAAGCCTGAGATTGGGCGAGTAATCGTTGGTGTTTGTAGTGCAATTGGATCTGCAGATGGTGATTTTGACGATAAAGAGAAAGCTGTCGTTCGTGACATTTGTAATACGCTTGGTCTAAATCCTAGCGAATTCAGTTTATAAGAATGAAAAAAGAAGAAAGAGCTCTTAGGCGATCCTAAGAGCTCTTTTTTTGTTTACATGAAGAATTTGTTAAATATATGTATTTTTTGAAACTACTAGTCTTATTATGTCGTATGTAAGGTGCAAGGAAAAAATAATATAAAGCGAGGTAATCATTCTATGGCTATTAATCTTTCTAAAGGTCAAAAAATCGATCTTACAAAATCAAATCCTGGTCTAACAAAAATCTTTGTAGGTCTTGGATGGGATACGAACAAATATGATGGCGGTAAGGATTTCGATCTCGATGTTTCCGTATTTTGCACCAACGGCGCAGGTAAAGTAGATAACGAGAAAAATTTTGTTTACTTTAATAACAAGGAAAATGAGAACGGTTCTGTTATCCATTCCGGAGATAATCTTACTGGTGCCGGTGCAGGTGATGATGAGCAAATTAAAGTTGACCTTTCAACGATTCCTGCAAGCATTGAGAAAGTAGCTTTCACAATTACGATTTATGACGCTGTCGCTCGTAATCAAAACTTTGGACAAGTTTCGAATGCATACGCGCGCATTGTGAATGAAGCAGATGGCCAAGAATTAATCCGTTTTGACTTGGGTGAAGATTTCTCCATTGAGACTGGCGTTGTAGTAGGCGAGTTATATCGTCATTCCGGTGAGTGGAAATTCTCTGCGGTAGGCAATGGTTACAAAGACGGTCTTGATGGTTTAACCAGAGATTACGGTTTAGTTTAATTATCATTTTTGAAATATGTTGCAAATTCTATCGCCAGGGTAGTTAACAGAAATGTTACTACCCTAAGATCTACTAACTTTCAATTAAAGGGTGAAGAAGATGACCGTTTCCGTTGTTAAAGGACAAAAAGCAGACTTAACGAAAGCGCACGCAGGACTTTCCAATCTGACTGTATTCATTGGTTGGCAAGCGCCGAATCAAATGGAGTTAGACACATCGGCTTTTTTGCTTTCCCTGAACGGAAAGGTAAAAGGTGACGAGGATTTAATATTTTACGGCAACCCAACGAATACCTTTATTACTTATACAGAGAAGCAGGCAAATGAAAGAGAAATAGAAGTAAGGCTTCATCAAGTTGTAGCTGCGGTTGAGAAAATGGCTTTCACATTAACCATCTATGATGGTGAACAACGGAACCAAAATTTCAGCCAGGTGAGTCAAGTATACATACGATTTGTAGATAAATCTTCTGGGAAAGAAATTCTTCGTTACGACCTTGGAAATGATTTCTCCGTAGAATCAGCAATTGTCATAGGAGAATTATATAGATATAACAGCGACTGGAAATTTAACGCAATTGGAGCGGGTTATTCAGGTGGGCTCAAGGCGCTTTGTGAGAGTTATGGCATTGTTGTAAATAACGAGCCTGATCCTGCACCTGAGAAGATGCCGAAATTGAACCTTTCCAAGATCGAACTGAAGAAGAAAGGGGACAAGATTAATCTAGAGAAAAAATCAGGCGGGCTCGGGGAGATTCTAATTAACCTTAATTGGAATCAACAAACGGGTAAAGGCGGTATTTGGAAAAAGAAATCAGGTGGCGTTGATCTAGATCTTGCTTGCCTGTATGAGCTGCAGGACGGTGAAATAGGTGTCGTTCAGGCTCTGGGTGATTCCTTTGGTTCCTTAACAAGAGAGCCATATATTGCTCTGGATGGTGATGATCGGACCGGTTCTGTTACAGCCGGTGAAAACATTCGAATAAATGGCAGCAAGCTTTCCGAATTCCGAAGAATATTGGTGTTTACTTTCATTTATGAGGGAGTTACGAAATGGTCAGAGGCTGACGGTGTAGTGACTATTACCCAAAATGGCGGGCCTGATATCGTTGTAAATCTAGATGAACATGATAACAGCCTCCCTACGTGTGCTATTGCTTTGATACAAAATGTTAATAATGAAACCTTCAGCATAGAAAGAGTCGTTCGCCATTTTAAAGGTCATGCTGATTTGGACAAGGCTTTTAATTGGGGCCTACGATGGAGAGCAGGAAGTAAATAGAGGCTACAATGAAGAATGAAACAACCCCCTCCTAACCTCGGAGGGGGTTGTTAGCATGTAGATTAAACTTTTCGATACCACGGAAGTCTGGATAAAGGTGCTTGAACCTCTTCCGATACAGGTCCTTGAACGATAGAACCATCATCGCCAATCCAAGTACCCGTTGGGAAGTGGATTTGTCGAGATGTTTGCCCTTTTACAAGGACAGGCGCTACAAGAATATGATCACCAAGCATAAATTGATCGTTAACAAGCTCATACCCCGCATTGGGAAATACATAATCCAAGTGCCGCATGATAGGGGCTCCAGTAGCTGCGGATTGCTCAGCCAACTCAAGTATCTCTGGTCCCAATAGTTCCCTTAACTTAACGATGTCTAAGCAATAATTGAGATGTTCATCCTGAAGTACCCGCCAAGGCGCTAACGAAAATTGCATGATGGGGAATAGAGCGGAACATTGTGCAAACCTGACGAACAATTCACTATCAAATTGGAAGTCAGATGAATTAAAGTCTCCATCTAATCCGCCTCCTATCATATCAGGACAATTGTAGGAATAACCCATTAAGCCTTGTACGATTCCATTGGGAATGAGGTCAGCCAATCCGCCGCGATCCCACTTATGGGCTTTATCCCGCTGCCGTTGAATAAGTGATTGTCCGCCGTTCTTCCAAGACATCCGGTATTCGCTGAGCGGATACTTGATCCCTAGCTTTGCGAAAGCATTGCAATCAGCGTTGAGTGGAAGCGTGTTATGCCATAAAACGGATCTGCTAAAATGGTCAGCATCCGGAATAATGGGCTCGCCTGCGTCAAATTTAAAACCGTCGATGGCATAGCTCGTAACGAGATGATCCAATTGTTCGAGGAACCAATCGACTGCGGCTTCCATGGAATAATCAATCATTGCGCTGTAGCCATTCCACCATTGTCGTAAGGCAGGGGTTTCATCTTTAGATTTAAGCAGATAACCCTTGTTTTGCAGCATTCGAAAAACAGCACTATCGGGACTGACATAGGGACATACCCAAAGCATGATTTTAAATCCTAATTGATGCAGGGTACTAACCATTTGCTTAGGATCAGGGAATCGTTCCCTATTGAATTTCCAGTTGCCATAATCGATCATCCAATTGTCATCTATGATTAATATCCCTGGAGGTAACCCATGGTCTAGAATAGATTGCGCATATTGAATGATTTTAGCTTGCGTCGGTTCGTAAAACATTTCAACCCATGTATTATATTGCGGTGATAAAAAGGCTAAAGAATCAGGGAGCTTTCCCGAAGATGGAAAATAAGTGCGTGATACATGGGTATAAACTTCAGGAAGATTATGATGTTCTTGGCCGATGATAATCGGGCTGTTCGCATGGTTAATCAAAAGTTCATCTTCATGAAAAGAAAAAGCGAAAGGTTCATCACTCCAAACATATCGCCCCTTGTTCGATAAAAGCAACGGTGTTGCTTGATTATCGTCTAAGTTGCGCAAATTGCGCGAGTAGTCGGCATTACCAAATGGCATCAGAGCACCGTCGTTGATTACCCCGCCCCACCAATATTCGCCTGACATTAGTTTTATCGATTGACAGGTATCCATATGAACTATCCCCTTGTAGTAAAATTTTTGCGCAAAAGTTTTATAACCCAATTTTATTCCTAATCGCTGTGACTGTCAATAATTAGATGAGCATTCCTATAGTGGAGGGGGATCAAGACGAAAAGTGATTGACGGCAAGGGAGATAGGCGGTACACTTACCTTGTTAAAACTTGCGCAAATTTTTAACAACCATTTTTAAAAGAAGTGAGGTCTTTATTTGTTTCAAATGTAAGCGCAATCAAATAAAGGAGGTAAATTGTATGAAAAAGATCCATATCTTTTCTGCTATTTTGATTTTCTCAATTTTGTGCTTCCAGCTGAACTCATCTATTTTCCAAAGCAAGGCCGTTGCAGCAACAGGTAATATTACCGTCAATCTTTCTGAATCAAATGAAGCTTTCAAGAACCCTATTATGGGATTTAGACCTTCCAGATATATCAATGACACCTCGTTTGCAGACCGGGAGTATGCTGATATTTACAAACAATATATTAAATACACGGATTTGGAGTACTATGCTACGGATACGGTCCAGAAGATCAAAGACTGGAGCAATGCTTCCTGGGCTGGGATCGAAAGTAAAAATATTAAAGTTATTCCGCGTGTTGTCATCGTCTATCCCGGTACGGGGGAGTATTGGCCAGATGGCGTAGATCATAGCGATCCAGTGAACGAGTGGCTTTCGGATACATTGAAATCGCGCTTAGTAGCTTTTATTGGCAAGTTAGGAGAAGCATGGGACAACGATCCGCGTGTAGCTGCTATCGAACTTGGTTTGTATGGAAACTGGGGAGAAAATCATATTTATCCGCTTAAATTTGCTGACGGCACAGACCGTATTCCATTAAGTTTCCAAACGGCACTAGGGAATGCTTATACGGCGGCTTTTCATAACAAAAAAGTGATGGTTCGCTATCCGGAAACGTTTACGAATTATAACTTTGGCATTCAGTGGGATTCCTTCGCTCTGCCAGATGACGCGGCTGGCGGTAACGGCGAAATTGCCAGAGATACGTGGAGAACGCAAATTAACAGTGGAGAAGTTGCTTATGATTGGGGCAATCAATCTAATCTTGGCGGCAGTCCGGATGGGACATTGGGCAGTACCTCCAATACCAATTATGTGATTGACTCCATTATGAACACGCATACATCCAGCTTGGGATGGATATCTGACTATAATGCGGGCAACACGGCAGTTGAGGCTGGAGCTACAGCCATGCAGAAAGTACTTGGTTATCGCTTTGTCATCAATCAAGCTACATTCTCGGGTAACGTTTCACCTGGCTCTGCCATGAATGTTTCGTTTAACGTTGTAAACAAAGGTTCATCGCCTATGTATTACAATTGGCCAGTTGAAGCAAGTCTTCTAAAAGCCGATCATTCTGTTGCTTGGACGGGTACTTTCAATACTAATGTCACCTCGTGGTTGCCAGGCACCGGTTGGAACAGTTCGACCAGAGCGTATAATAATGCTCCTGCTGTCAATACTGTTGCTGGTACGTTCACGATTCCATCCAGTCTGCCAGTCGGTACGTATACGCTCGCGTTGTCTGTACTTGATCCTGCGGGGAATAAGCCGAGTTTGCGATTCGCTAACACGAATTATTACACAGGTGGAAGAACGCCGATTGGCAAAGTCGGTATCGGGCAAGATCCAAGCGATCAAAATTTGGGTACCTTCAATAGTTTGAAAAGTGACAACACATTATCCTACAGCCTAACAGGTGGCACAACGCCAACACCAACACCAACACCAACACCAACACCGACACCGACACCAACACCGACACCGACACCGACACCGACACCGACACCAACACCATCATCGCAATCGTATGAAGCGGAGGCCAGTGGTAACACGTTGGCTGGAGCAGCTGCCGTGAGTTCTTGTCCTACATGCTCTGGAGCGAGTAAAGTAGGGTATCTCGGCAATAACAGCGGCACCTTACAATTCAATGGTGTAAATGTGGCAAGTGCTGGCACGTATACTCTGAAAATTGATTATTTGAACGGAGATGCTAGTAGATTAGCAAGTATGAGCGTCAACGGAGGTACAGCCACATCCTTAAATTTCCCGAGCAGCGGCGGATGGACAACGGTTGGAACCCTGCAAACGACAGTAAACTTGCAAGCTGGCAATAATACAATTAAGTTTTCCAATGCGACGGCGTATGCGCCAGACATTGACCGTATTACTGTAGTAGGAGGCGGCACACCAACACCGACACCGACACCGACACCGACACCGACACCGACACCGACACCAACGCCAACGCCAACACCAGGCACTCTGTTAGTTGATAATTATGATAATGCACCATCCTGGCCGAGCAACAATGATCTGGGTAAATGGACGGGTGCGAATAGTTTTGTTAATGGAGCAGGTGTCATCAGTGGCAAAGGACTCACGTTACAGTACAATAACAACGGGTGGTTGGGTACCGATGTTACGCAAGATATTTCCGCCTATACCACAATGATTATTCGTGTTAAAGGAAGTGCTGGCGGCGAACAAAACCATTTCCACCTGACGCTTGGAGGCGTTGAGAAAACGCTTGGCGCGTTTAGTGGAGATACCATTACGACATCCTATAAAGATATTGCGATCAATTTAGTTAGTAATGGCGTTAATCGTGCAGCTCCAGGGCAGTTACAGATGTCGTTCTGGTGGGGCAACAGTGGAACCATCACAATCGATGAGATCAGATTTCAATAAGCATAAGTGAATCCATAACGGCCCATTCGCGATTTTGTCGCAAAATGGGCCGTTACTAACATCTTTGGTTGACACCAAGTTATAAAGAGGAATACAATTAAAACAACAGCAAGAAATTGCGCACTTTTTTTCAAATAAATAATCTTTTCCTACGGGAAGGAAAAAGGAAGATAGACATGCTGAAATTAAAAGATATTGCAGAGATTGCTAATGTTTCCGTAACTACGGTTTCCAGAGTGTTGAACAATAAAGGTAATTTCAGTGAGGAAACCAAACAAAGAGTATTGGATGTTGTGAAGGAATACCTTTACACACCTGGCACGACACTGCAAAAGATGAGCAATATTTCTTACACAATCGGGGTATTCATTCCGAATCAAAACGATTTTATCGATGATGATCCATCCTCCTCAGTTGATTTGAACAACCTAAAAGAAGAGTTAGAGAATCTAGGTCATAAGCTTGTACTAACGACAAATACAGGTGAAATTGATCGATCTTCGATGTCTTATAAAATGATTCAAGATAAATTGATTGATGCCGCCATTATTTTTGCACCGTTTACGAATGATGAGCTGGTCGATGAGTTAATCAATCATCAAATCCCGTACTTTGTTACGAATGGTCGCAACATGGAGAAGGACTGGAACTATATTGATTACAACAATTATAGTGGAGCTAACAACGCCATTCAGTATCTTTATGGACTGGGCCATCGCAACATTGGCATTATTGCCGGTCCGGCAGATCACTTGGTCAATATGAATCGGATGCAAGGCTGTATAGATGCATTTAATAAACTGAATCTGCAGATTCAGGATGAACGGATCAGTTATGGTTCTTTTAGTCTGACGCACGGATACGAGGCAGCGAAAGCTATGCTGAAGGGGAATTCGAAGATAACAGCGTTTTTTTGCTTTGACGATATCATTGCTTTTGGAGCCATGAAGGCCATTTTTGAGTCTAATTTGAAAATACCTGATGACATTTCCATTGTTGGGTTTGACGATCTGAAATTATCGGAGTTTATGATTCCGCCTTTAACGACAGTCAGACGGTTTAAATACGATATTAACCAGCTCATTGTCAAACTGCTGATTGATTTGATAGGGAACAAGTATATTGAAAATATTCATATCAGCTTAAAAACAGAATTGATCGAAAGAAGCTCTTGCAAGAAGATTACGTCTTAGTTTAGTTAGCTGTACAAGGTTTGTGTAAATGGGCAACAGTTCCACAGTCAGAGGAGGGGATCCTCAGAGGCTGTGGATTTTCGTTGTTTGTATGCAAAGCGCAAGGGGGATGAAATACAAATAGGGGGGGCGTTTGTCCCCCAATCGAAGTGAAGCGCTTACCGAGGATGAAGTTGTTGAAGCGGGATGGGAGACTTATTTTAACCCGGTGAAAGCAACACCCTCGATAAAGCGTTTTTGGAATAAGATAAATACGATAAGCATTGGAATGATGGCCATGATTGCGCCTGCCATTAACGTAGGATAATCTGTTTGGAATTGTCCCACTAGACTTCGCAAGCCGGTAGCTAAAGTCAATTTATCAGGAGAGCTGTTGACGATGAATGGCCAGGTGAATTCGTTCCAAGTCCAAAGGGTATGGATGATGGCCACGGCTGCCAGAGCTGGTGTTACCAAAGGAAGTAAGACTAATCGAAGTGTCTGATAATGATTGCATCCATCAAGAATGGCTGCTTCCTCGAGTTCTTTCGGCAATCCTAGAAAAAACTGACGCAATAGGAACACGGCGAATGGACTAACCAAACCTGTAATGAATAGGGCTGGAATCGTGTTGATTAAATGCAATTTGTTGAGAATAAAATATTGAGGCGTATAGAAAACGGGATTGGGCACGAGCATGACCGATAGAATGAGAAAGAATAGAACGTTCTTGCCAGGAAAAACGATTTTGGCAAAGGCGTATGCAGCCATTGAACTGAAGATAAGCGGTCCAACCGTTCTGAAAAAAGCCGCAATAAGGGTATTCATATAGAGATGGGTAAAAGGTAAAGCATGCCATGCATTTGGAAAACTCTTTAGATTAAGATGGGAAGGCAAATATTTAAACGGAATCTGGGTCGTCTCCGTCACGGTTTTGAAGGCGGTTAGAATCATCCAAGCGAATGGCACTAACATGATCAGGGAACCAATAATTAAGATGATCTGAGCGATGTAATTGGTTTTGTACGTGTTATATTGTGAATTCATGCAGCGACCTCCTATTCATAAAACACCCATTTTTTAGATAATCGGAATTGAATGGCCGTCAAAATGAGATTAATAACTAATAAAACATCGATAATCGTTGATCCGTAATTGGGATCGTCCATTGTATATGTATTGATATAATAGGAAAAGACAAGTGAGCGAACATCGCTTAGAACGATGCTGTTTTTACCGACCAAGAACAAAATGCCATCAAAAACTTGCGTTCCTTCAATGACAGAAATGATGGCTACGAAAAATAAGGTAGGGGTCAGCAAGGGAAGTGTAATATTCCAAAACCGTTGGAAAGCATTTGCCCCTTCAAGTGAACCAGCTTCATATAATGAGGTCGGTATTCCTTGTAAACCAGCGAGAATAATGATCATTTTGAGTCCGATGCTGCCCCATACCGAGGTCGTCACGAAGGCGAGCATGACCGTTCTTGAATCAGATAACCAGCCAATATCAGTCCCGAGCAAATGATTAATAAGTCCGTAATCTTTGTTAAATAAAACTACCCAAACCAATGCCGTTGCAGCTGGGAGTGTAATTTGCGGTAGAAAATAAACCGTTCGGAAGAAGGCGATTCCTTTTATTTTTTGATTGAGCAACAAGGCAAGAATCGTTGATATGACTAATACGGCTGGAACGAATAAAATGACGTAATGGAACGTGTTCCACAAATCTCCCCAGAACTGATCGTCTGCCACCAATCTTCTATAATTCTCCAAACCAACCCACTTGTTCGCCATACCAAAGTTTTCGGACTTCACGAAACTGAGCAGCACTGAAATAATAACGGGTATGACGTAAAAAATAGTGACTAATAGGACTGTAGGGGCAACCAAGATATAAGCAGGCAAGTAATGGTTCCTGAATCTTGATGTTTTTTTCTTCTTGTGCTCAAGCTGCTGCAAGTGACTTGGCCAAGGCTCTGCCGAGCTTTTCGAGATATCCAAACACAACACTCCTTACAATAGTTTAAAAAGTAATTGGCTCCATGATAACTCAGAGCCAATTACTTTTAGGTCTGGTCTAATACGTTAGAAAACCTTATTTTTCAGCAGCGATCGCGTCGTTCATTGCTTTCGCAACCGCTTTTGCAGCGTCTTCGATGCTTTGTTTACCACCAAATGCTGGAGCCATGATTTGAGATTCTTTGGTAAACCAAACTGGATAGGATTTGGAGCCTGCTGGATATGGTGTAGCTTCTTTGGCTTGCTGTGGGAAAATTTTGAGATTCAAATCTGGTTTTGATTTAAGCCATGCATCTTGTGTATCTTTAAATGCTGGAATCGCAGCACCTTTTTCAGCGAAAATTTGCGCAGCTTGCTTGGAACCGAGGAATTTCGTTAGCAACCAAGCTTCATCTTGATGCTTGCCAGCAGCAGACATGGAATAACCTAAGCCGTTAATAATGTTACCGCGCGTTTTTGGTCCTTTTGGAAGCACTGCCCAATCCCATTTCCCTTTAATGATATCACTGGAATAAATATCGTTGATTTGCCACGAACCTTCGAACATCATCGCTAGTTTCCCGGATTTGAACATTTCGCGAGGATCTGTATCCGTCATTTGTTGCGCTGTAGGGGACGATTTGTCCACGATCATTTGATATCTTTGTTTCAAAGCGGCTATGGATTCAGGAGAATCGTAACCGGATTTTTTCATGTCTGGGGAAAGAATGGATCCGCCAAATGCCAACATATCATTCCAATAGCCGATTTGTGTATCTGCTTTTGCAGCAAATCCATAAATGCCTTTGCTTGCATCTGTCAGTTTTTTCGCAACTTCAGCTAATTTGTTGTAATCCCACGTGTCATCAGGAAATGGAATATTCGCTTTTTGGAATAGATCTTTGTTATATGCTAAACCGATTGTGTCGAAATCTTTAGGCACTGCGTAAGGGACACCATCTAATGTATATACGTTTCCTAGGTTGGATACATAGTTATTCAGATCGAGATCGCCAGATTTTACTTTGTCTGTGAGTGGTGCGATGAATTTCCCTGTTGCGTATTTCAGGAATTGACCGCTGTGCATCCAGAATACATCAGGTAATGTTCCGGATGTGGCTTCTGCCGATCGTTTGACCCAGTAGTCGTCCCAAGGTGTAACTTCTACTTTTACTGTAATATTAGGGTTCGCTTTTGTGAATTCTGCTGTTATTGCCTCCGTTGCTGCCTGTTGACCTTTATCCCAAATGGCTAAAGTTAATGAAACCGGATCTTTTTTTGCTTTTGGTGCTTCGGTTGCCGTGTTTGCTTTTGCCGGTTCGGATGGTGCGGAGGTTGCGGTACTTGATGTGCTAGAACTACAGCCTGATAAAACAACCGAAGAAACAAAGAAAGCGCTTAACAAAGTGGTAACAATTTTCTTATTACTCATACTTTTTCCCCCTTGAGCATTAATTTTTTGGTTACAGAATGTTTGGTTTATCGAAGGATAAATATTTGCGCAAAATATTTTCCTGTACACACATTGTAATTTAGGCACTGATCTTGTGTCAATAGTTTTTGCTCGCTTTTAAGAGGTGAGGTCTATTTTTACGAATTATTCCTATAGTTGAAAGGAGTTATAGCCCCTGAATTGATGGTATTGAAGTGCGCCGCGCAACGATTTCTCTGTTATTTGAGAGTTTGGAAAGAGTGCGCAAATTTTTGCGCACTCTGGTGGATTTGTTTTTGCGTAGCCATCTCATTGTCTAAAAAAGCCAAGTTGAGAACCACCGCAAACATGTATCGACGTAATGCCTGCTTACCTCCATGCCAGACAAGGCAGGATAGAACATGACAAACAGTAGGAAGACGACGGCGAAATAAGCATAAACGAGCTGTTTATTCCACTTTCGGTATTCAATCCCATATTGGATGACGTAAACGAGACACAGGATCAAGAAAGGGACCATCGCAAAAAAGTGATAGATGAATGTTAATCGTTTTACGAATATCCATGGCAGATATTGCGAGGCAAATGCGACCAGCACGACAAACATGCCACGGTCCTTGCGCTTGAATGCTAGGAAGGCTGAGGTAATGACCGCTGCGATCCCTGTCCACCAAATAGCTGGGTTGCCCATGGCGACGATGGTAGATGTTAAGCCGGTTGGCAGAAATTGTCCAGCGTAATACCATAAGGGCCTGGTTATAAACGGCCATTGATACCATTCAGAAGAGAATGGATGCGTTGCTTTTAACTGAGTTTGATAATCATACATCGACGTTTGATATTGGATTAACCTTTTGAAACTAAGCGTTTCGCCATGTGCCATCAAGGCAGGTAGGAACGAAGCGGCATAAAGGATAACGGGAATGATGACGAAGAATAGCGTGCACCATGCAATTGTTTTCAAGCTAAGCTGTGGAAACGTTGTGACAATTTTGCGCTGGGCATCTGTGTTTACTGCCTGTTTGTGTTTGGATTTAGGTATCCCGTTTTTCAGCCAAATGGCAGCCTTATGATATTCGCGGTAGCGCTCAAATAAAGAGAGGAAGAATAGCAAGGCAAGCCCCGCACCGCCGTAAATGGCGATCCATTTGCTGGCAGCGCCGAGGCCAAAAAATAAGCCGGACCAGAAAAGTGGAACGAGTGTCTGTTTTAGCGGAACCAAATAAAAATTCAGCATATAGTAGCGGTACATAAAGTAATACATGAGGATAATGAAAAACACGCCGTACACATCGATCGTCGCGATCCTTGTCTGAGTGAAATGCATGAAGTCGAATGTCATCAGGAAAGCGGCCGCAAATGCGTATTCCTGCTTGCCAAATAAACGACGGGCAAACACATATAGGATTGGGATCATGGCAATGCCAAGAAGTGTTCCGATAATCCGCCAACCAAAGGGGTCCATCCCGAACAAGAGAATACCGACGGATATCAATAATTTGCCTAGAGGGGGGTGTGTCGTTTCATAGGGTTTGATCCCGTGCACATATTCATAAGCGGTACGAGCATGGTAAATCTCATCGAAATATGTTCCGTTCATAAATCCAGGCGTATATACGGCCTTGTCCTGCTCGTCGAATGCCCTTATGGGGTTCTGTATACCCTCCGTTGCTCCTTTATTACTGATGACCGATTGAATCGGTACAGGCTTATCGCTGCCTGTTGGGTAGAAAGCCATCTCCTGCAGCATCAGACCGGCATTTTCCGTTGTAAGTCTTGCAAACTTTGCTGTGACATCAAGGTTGGTAACGTTCCAGGTGAAATTTTTGACATAGTTTTGGTCAATGGTGATTGGGTTCGACCAGTGGGTGTTATCGGTAGAAAACTCAACTCGGAATTTGTTTTCGCCGACGCCACCGTAACTATTCATTCGTTCGAGCTTTAGCGTGTCATTGAATTCAACGGTGAAGCCATCACCTGCTGATGCAGGCTGCCAATACGATTGAGGAGCTGAGGACGAGCCAAGGTGGTACAGAGCGATCATCGCATACGCCAGTGTTAGACCTCCAAGAAGCAGCCATTCCTTGCGGCGTATGACGACGAGTAAACCGAGAAAAAATTTGCGAAACATGCAGCATCCCTACCTTTGCCGTTACTACTTTCGTCCCCATACTAATCCAAATTTTAGGTGCTGACAATAGTGGGAATTAGGAGGAGTAAGGATTAAAAAATGATTGACACACTGTAAGCAAAAGCATATATTGAAAATGAAATTATTTGCGCAAAAAATTTACCTGTTAGTTTTACTATTATTTTCAAACGATTTTGCAAGTGGAGTGAATTTCACGCCTTAACTTTCAAGACAGATTGGAGTGATAGCTATTCGAGCAAGAGTAGAGATTATCGACTATGTATCGAAATGAATACGCTTTCATAACTTACAGTGCCATTAATAAGGAGGGATCTAATTGGAGAAATTTGCTTTTCGTTTCGTGAGGAATAAGACGATTCAAATCCTTACAATTATTAGCTTAATCGCCGGTCTTCATATGAATCTCATATCGGTTGCATCGGCAGCAGCCGTAGGTGTACCATCATTACCATCTACTAGCCCAGCAATCAATGAGTCGTTGAATGTACATGCATTGACTCATGCGCCAAGTCCTTTAGACAATCCACTGAAGGGTTTTGTTCCCTTCTATCCGTGGCCAACGCAAGGTTCTTTTCCCCATAGTATGGAATGGGTCTATGTACCGCTTAAAGCCGTCATGAACGGCGCCAACTCATTTACTTTTGATACAGGCTTAGAAACGCAATTAAATGAAATCGCAGCGAGAGGGAAACAAGCAGCAGTGAGAATATACCTGGAATACCCGGGAAGGGAAAGTGCAATTCCAGATTTTATGGCTACAAATGGCGTAGCAATGCGCAATAATGCTGTTTATAATCAACTCGAACCCAATTATGACGATCCGAAGATGGTGACTTATCTCAAAAATTTCATAGCTGCTTTTGGCGCGAAATATGACGGGGATCCAAGAATCGGCTTCATTCATATGGGACTCGTTGGATTATGGGGAGAATGGCATACATACCCATATGATGAGGACACGAGTGATGGGCTGCCGAATTATATGCCAAGCGATGCAACGGTTGATCAAATTATCAGCGCTTATGATGCAGCGTTCAACCAAACAAAGTTGGAGGTTCGTTATCCCAAATTAAACAACGTTGTGAATCATAACATTGGTTTTCATGACGATTCGTTCGGTTATAAAGAAGGGAGTCCGCTCCAAAGTGTCACTCAGCCAGAAAGCATGGGCGGGACGTATTATTCATTCATGACCCAAATGTTAGATGCGGGTGCAGAAAATAAATGGATAACAGAAACGGTTGGCGGAGAAGTACGACCTGAAATTCAAAGTAATTTTTTTAGCGGCGGGAGCAATGTAGATAATGCCATGGATGATATTGAACTAAGTCATGCGACTTGGATGATCAACCAAGGTGGAATCAGTAATTATAGTGCCACGAATGCGACTGTTGCCGAGGGTGTTAGAAAAATGGGCTATGACCTCTATGTGGACAGTGCTCACTATAACGATGTTCCTGCTGGAGCCCCGCTTAAGGTTGGTGTTAGCATCCAGAACCAAGGGGTTGCACCTTTCTCCTATCCATGGAAAGTGGAGTTGGGTGTAAAGGATGCCATGGGGAATATTGTGAAAAAGTGGGACACGGCATGGGATATTACGAAGGTTCAGCCTTTGCAAATCAGAACGTATCCCGAATGGCATGTGCCTGGGAATCCAAAGTATGTCCCTTTTGGTGAGCCTTATTATTTTGAAACGACAATCGACTCGCCTGGTTTAACGGATGGTTATTATTCTTTGGTCATGAAAGTAGTTAACCCATTAGAAGCAATCTCAAGTGCTGCTAAGAAGCTAAGATTTGCAAATGCCGAGCAAAATGCAGACGGCTGGCTGAATTTAGGGAATGTCCTTGTTGGTGATTGTACTTCTCCCTGCACACCGCCGACGGCACCTCCAACAACACCGACAACGCCAGCAGGTATGTTAGTAGATGATTTCGATAATAATCCTCCTTATCCAGGCGGAAATGACCTAGGTCACTGGAGTGGAGCAAACTCGTTTGTGAATGGAGGCGGCGTCGGCGAAATTAAGAATGGTGCTGTCGTCTTGCAATATAACAACACAGGCTGGTTTGGCAGTGACATCAACCAAGATATATCTGACCAGACAACGATGATTTTTCGCATGAAGGGAGAAGCCGGCGGAGAGGAGAACGACATCAATGTCACTATTGGCGGGGTAACAAAAACCTTAGCTGCTTTTAGTGGAGATACGCTTACAACAAGCTATAAGGATATTGCCTTTGATTTAGTCAGTAATGGCGTGAATCGCGCAAACCCGGGAAATGTAGCACTGACGTTTAATAATGGTCATAGTGGTACGATATATATAGATGAAATACGTTTTATAAATCCAAATGCGACACCTACCCCGACACCAACGCCAACACCGACACCAACGCCAACACCGACACCAACGCCAACACCAACACCAACACCAACACCAACGCCAACACCAACACCAGGATCGTCTGTACCAGCTGTCATAGATGATTTCGAATCGTATGCGGATGATGCTGCCTTGCAAGGAGCATGGACAGAAGCTTGGTCAGATGTACCAGGTTCTGTTTCGAGAAGTTTGGATACAGTGAACAAGTCCAATGGCAGTAAGGCTCTGAAGCTGTCAGTAGCGAATGCCAGTGCGACTTGGTCGAATATTCAACATCCGATTGCATCAGAGAATCGCAATTGGTCCGGGTACGACGGTGTAACCTTCTGGGTGGATAACTCCACGACGAACAATACCGCAATGAATTTAAACATAGCTCTTGAAACCCCTGTGCAAAATGGAGAGTTTGCTTTAAAAACAGGCGGATCAGCGATGATATCAAGTGCTGTCGGCGGTTGGGAAGCTGTAGAGTTTGATGGCGGATCGCTTCATCTCGCTCCGAATTTCAAAGGCACGGTCAGAATTCCTTGGGATCAGTTTGTGCAATCCGCTTGGCAATGTGGCGGTGATCAAGCTGTGTGTAGTGCTGAACTGGATCCAAGCAATGTGACTGCTTTCCAATTCGGCTATAATCCATCGCAGTTTGCAAACAATATCATAAGCGTTGATGAGCTTGGACTTTGGAGAGCGGAGAAGTCATTGGATGATTTCGAGTCTTATGCGGATGATTCGGCTTTGAATGCTTCATGGACGGAAGCTTGGTCGGATATTTCTGGTTCGGTTTCTAGAACACTGGATACGGCCAACTACTCGAATGGAAGCAAGGCGCTGAAGCTTTCAGTAGCCAATGCCAGTGCAACATGGTCGAACATTCAACATCCGATTGCTTCGGACGATCGCAATTGGTCTAGCTATGATGGTGTTACCTTCTGGGTAGACAACACCACGACGAATAATACCGCAATGAATTTAAATATTGCCATTGAAACACCGATACAAAATGGAGAGTTTGCTTTAAAAACAGGCGGTTCAGCTATGATTAGAAATGAGATTGGTGCTTGGCAAACCGCTGCATTTGATGGCGGATCGTTTCACATTGCGGCCAACTACAAAGGCATGGTCAGGATTCCCTGGGATCAGTTTGTCCAATCGGCTTGGCAGTGTAATGGTGATCAAGCGGTATGCCATGCTGATTTCGATCCGAGCGAAGTAGTTGCCGTCCAATTCGGCTATAATCCTTCCCAGTTTGCAGGCAATGTAATAAGTGTTGACGAGCTGGGTTTATTTGCTACAACGGGTAGAGGGTATGAAGAAGAGCCGCCGGCTACAGGATCTTCGGTACCAGCCCTCATCGATGATTTCGAATCCTACGCGGATGATGCTGCCTTGAAAGGATCATGGACGGAAGCTTGGTCAGATGTAGCGGGTTCGGTTTCGAGAACTTTGGATACGGTGAACTATTCAAATGGAAGCAAGGCATTGAAGCTTTCGGTAGTTGATCCTAGCGCGACGTGGTCGAACATTCAACATCCAATTGCATCGGAGAATCGCAATTGGTCTGGCTATGATGGGGTAACGTTCTGGGTGGATAACTCTACGACGAGCAATTCCGCAATGAATGTAAACATAGCCCTTGAAACTCCTGTGCAAAATGGAGAGTTTGCTCTAAAAACAGGCGGTTCAGCCTTGATATCAACTGCTGTAGGCGGTTGGGAAGCTGCAGCGTTTGATGGCGGATCGCTTCATCTCGCTCCCAACTTCAAAGGCACGGTCAGAATTCCTTGGGATCAGTTTGTACAATCCGCTTGGCAATGTGGCGGTGATCAAGCTGTGTGTAGTGCTGAACTGGATCCAAGCCAGGTGACTGCTTTCCAATTCGGCTATAATCCATCGCAGTTTGCAAACAATATCCTGAGCATTGATGAGCTTGGACTTTGGAGAGCGGAGAAATCATTAGATGATTTCGAGTCTTACGCCGATAATGCCGCTTTGCAGTCAGCCTGGAAAGAATCCTACGGGGTGCCATCCACAGGTCTCGTACTGAGAGCATTGGATACGGCGAACAATTTGAATGGAAGCAAAGGGCTGAAGCTTTCGATCACTAATCCCAATGCGACCTGGACGAATATTGGGCATACTATCCCAGAAGGAAATCGCGATTGGTCTGCCTATGATGGTGTAACCTTCTGGCTGGACAATACAACGACTGATGATACGAGTTTGAATCTAAGTGTGACACTTCTAACTGATAGAGCAAATGGAGAGTTTAGTTTAAAAGCGGACGGATCGGCTATGTTTTCAACTGCTGCAGGCGGTTGGCAGACAGCAGCATTTAATGGAGGCTCACTAGTCGTAGCTGCTAACTATAAAGGCACGGTCAGAATCCCTTGGGATCAGTTTGTGCAAGCGGCTTGGCAATGTAATGGTGATCAAACAGCCTGTACGGCGGCATTAGATCCGAGCAAAGGTCTTGGTTTCCAAATCGGTTATAATCCATCCCAATTTGTTAACAATGTCATTCACATGGATGAGCTTGGTTTATTTGCAACAGCAGGCAGAAAAACCGGAGGCGGAACGACAACCCCGCCAACGCCACCTGCCCCTCATCCTCAAGCGCCAACTTGGGCTACAGTGAATGGAACGCACACGCTTCATTATCAACAAGCACCTATCGATAATCCGTTAAAAGGATTCATTCCCTTCTATGATGCGACAGAGGAAGCCTATTATACGGTTGGCGATAACTGGCGGGATAATCTATCACAAATGCCGTATAGTATGGAATTCTTCTATATGCCGCTTAAGCAAATCATGAGTGGGCTCGACCAATTTAATTGGGATGCCATGGATAAAAGAATTGCCGATATCGCCTCCAGAGGTCATCAGGCCGTGTTCCGCATTTATTTGGATTATCCAAATAAAGCATCAGGCATTCCACAATTTTTACTGGATGAAGGTTTGAAAACGTATAGCTATGATGCTTACTTAAACGGGACGGATCCGAATGCTACTAGCGTAGCGCCAGATTACAATGATCCTCATTTGATGTCAGCATTGGAAAACTTCATTCAAGCGATGGGACAGCGATATGACGGTGATCCACGCGTTGGCTATATCATGGCGGGATTGATTGGATTCTGGGGAGAGTGGCACACCTATCCGTATGACGGACAGTTTGTTCCAGCAGGGGCTAGCCAACCTAATCCGAATAGGATGCCTTCGAATGACAACCTAAAACGTGTTCTCACTGCAATGGATGCCGCTTTCAACAAAACCAAGCTGGTATTGAGGTATCCGATGGCAAATGCATCGTTTGAGACGAAAAATTTCGATATCGGCTATCACGATGATTCCTTTGCTTTTGAGACACTTCCTTTAAGCATGGGCGGTCAAAATTGGGAATTCTGGGGTCGGACAATCGATGCCGGCGACACGAACTTTTGGCAAACCAAAAGTATGGGCGGAGAGGTAAGACCGGAAACGCAAGTGAAGATGTGGAATCATAATCCACCCATTTATAATGAGCCTGATCAGCCGATAGATGGCAAACAGGGAGAAGATTTCAATACGAGCGTAAATCTGACGCATGCTTCGTGGATGATTGACCAAGGGGTATTTCAGGTTCCTTTGGAAAGCGAAGCGTTGGAAAGAGCGCAAGCGGGATCACGCAGCTTGGGGTACGAATACACGGTACCAACCGCTTATTTGGATGCGGCAGGTGGAAGCTTGAAGGTTGGAATGGAAATCCAGAACAATGGGGTTGCACCATTTTACTACAACTGGAAAGTCGAGCTAGCAGCGAAATTAGGAGACAGTATCGTGAAAATTTGGGAACCCGGGTGGGATTTGCACGGCGTGCTTCCTAATGATAACGGGTTTAATCATAATAAGTTATTTGAATCAATCGCCAATCCTGATTTAAGTAATGGGAATTATCAGATTTTGCTTCGTTTTGTGAATCCATTAACAGACGTTAATGCGGATGCTAATCCATTTTATTTTGCAAATAAAGAAGTAGAAGGAAAAGGATGGCTAAATCTAGGCAGCGTAGATGTCACGGGTAGTTCTGCCCCTGCGCCGATCAGAGTTGCAGATTTAACGGCAAATACATCGAACCCAATCAGTGTGAAGCTAGGTTCAAGTTTTGCAATCAGTACGGCTGTAGCACCTCAGAATGCGACCAATAAAGAGGTGGTATGGACTTCGGCAGATCATAAAGTCGCCTACGTTTCTTCAAGCGGGATGGTCCATGCAGTTGGTTTAGGTCAGACGATCGTTAAGGCGAAGACTTCGGATGGCCAAATTGAAAAGTCAATCTATGTAACGGTAGTATCAACGAATGATACAACGTTTACACCACCAACTGACAATTCCCATGGAGTCAAATTAAGTGATGACGCAATGACAATTGTCCATGGAACGAATGCCAATGGTAAACCGGAAACGACCGTTACGATTGATGCGAACAAACTTAAAGATGCCTTCTATGTAATCAAGGGTAATGATGTTGAGGCACAAACGATTCTCATCGATGTAAAAAATGATGGAAGTCATGCGATGATTAATCTTCCTGCTTCCGCATGGATCGATGCTTTGCTGGCTACACCTGATGCGAAAGTCATTGTGCAAACGGATTTGGGTACGTATGAAATGCCAATCAAGGTATTAGAGATGAATGCCTTAGCGCAGAGTCTAGGTGTAAATGCACAGGATATCACGATCTGTGTCGCTATTGAAAAAGTAACAGGAGCTGTGGCAGATCAAATGTCGACTACCCTGCAAAGTGAGGGCCTTACATTCCTTTCACCTGCCATCGACTTCAGTATCACTGCCCAAGCAAATGGGAAAACGGTTATTGTCAATCATTTCGGTAGTACGTATGTGAAAAGATCAATGATCATTCCTGGGTCCATTGATCCTACTAAAGCAACTGCTGTGCTGTATGATCCTGAGAAGGGGACTTTCAGCTTTGTTCCAGCTACATTCAAAGTGGTCGATGGCACGACGGAAGTTGATATGAAACGTAACGGAAACAGTATTTACGCGGTAGTTTCCAGCAGTAAGTCATTCTCTGATGTAAGCAGCCATTGGGCAAAGAATGAGATTGATTTGTTGGCTGCTAAGACCATTGTCAATGGGAAATCGGGAACTCATTTCGCTCCAGATGATTCGATTACAAGCGCAGAGTTCGCAGCCATTCTTGTACGCTCTCTAGGCTTAACTACGGTTAACACATCGACTGCCTTCAATGATATCGGGGATGCGGACTGGTATGCTAGCACGATCGCAACCGCGGTTGATGCTAAGCTAGTTGAAGGCTACTTGGATGGTACATTTAAGCCCAATGATCCCATTACTCGTGAACAAATGGCAGTTATGTTGTCCCGCGCATTGCAGTATGTTAATAAACCTGTTGATGTAACGGATAAACAGGATGAAATTCTCAGCAGTTATACAGATAAAGCATCCGTTAGCTCATGGGCGCAACATGCCTTAGCCCAATTAATTAAAACAAGCATTATTCAAGGAAAAGCAGATGGATCTGTGGCACCCTCGGACTTGGCAAGTCGTGCGGAGACTGCTGTCATGATCAAAAGATTTTTACAATATGTGCAATTTATCAATTAGAGCGAACAATACACACCCTCAGTGGTCTTATTGCACGAAAATTCGCTGGATCTGAAGCAATAAGCACGCTATGATTGCTTATTAACCAAGTATGCGCTCAAAATGGCACTTCATGCGACCAATACGCACTCGCTATGGGCTTATCGCACGAAAAATCGCGATTTCTGAGGCAATAAGCACACTGGGATTTCCTATTCGGCAAGTACTCTCTCAAACGAGGCTGTCTCTAAAGGTCTAATAAGACCTAAGAGATGGCTTTGTTTTTTGGGACACCCTCTTTTTTCTTGCAAGGTTATTATTTCCAATATTTTGTAAGGATGATAAAATTAGGGGCAGAACATGGAGAATCAATACCAAAATGATGGGAAGAAACCAGTGTAGGATCATCTAAAGGGATGCACAGAGAATGATCGTTGTAAAATTGTGTAAAATTAAACCGATTTACGTATTTACCCAAACCACATTCGTTAGAAGGTGATACTCTGAAGTTTTCCTGGAAATACGTCCTTCTACTAGTTTTAGTGATAATCGTCGTCTTTGTAGGCACTTCATACCTACCTCACAGACTAATACATAAAGCTGCCGAAGTCTCCAAGATCATCATATTTAATGGTGGAACAGGGGTAGAACTGGAACTTACAAACAAAGATGACATTGAACATATCATAAATAACCTGAGAGGAATCACCTTTCAGAAAGGGAAATCATCATTTGGATACATGGGCTTCAGTTTCAAAACTACGGTATATGATAAGAAGGGTAAGCCAGTTAAACAACTAATCATAAACTCAGAGGACACCGTTAGATACAAAGGTTATTTCTATAAAGCTAAGGGGAGTTTGATTGATTATACTTATATTAAAAAGAAATTTGAAAAGTTGAATTGATTCCTAGAATTAATTTCTAAAGGAGTGACCATGCGTAGTATAAAAGCAATCCTAATATGTCTGTCGCTTCTATGCTTAATGACATCTTGCAAATCAAGTAATCAAACAATAACATTTAAAGATTTGATCGGATTAGCTGAGAGAGATATAACCAAAATCGAATTTAGAGATGGCGGGACTGGGGCACTATTTCGAACCACGGATGAAAGGAAAATAAATGAATTCTGGGATTTTTTGAATGAACACACGTATAAAAAAGCGAAACAGCCTGAGCCATTTACAGGGTATACTTATGCTGGTCAACTAACAAGTTTAAATAAAGAAACGAAAATTGGATTTGCAAAGAATATGTTGTCATTAGATATGTACTACAATATTATCCCTGAAAATGAAACAGACTTTGATAATTATCTTAGAAAAATTGTTGAGTCATTTGGAAAAGTGTCAACATTAGATGGCAATATACCGTAACTATTCCCCTTAATCCAACCCATAATACCAAATCCCAATGCGCCCCGAAGCCTTCCTGCGACGGGCTTTTTTGCATTTTCGTCACCGCGATCATCCGTCTCGATTTTCTTTCCCGATGTTGTAACGCTGAAATGCCTATGCTAAGTTTAAGGCGATCAAGCGTTTAAACCATTGAACAAGGGGACCGACACAATGATGAACGATAGCAAGAAATTAGATGCTGTGAAATCCGATCTAAAGGCATGTACACACGTATTGGCTGCTATCGGGGATGAAACAAGACAATTAATCATGATGGCACTTATTGATGCGGGGTGTGACGGCTTGCGCGTGGGGGAGATTACGGCTCAAACCCATCTGTCCAGACCTGCGGTGTCCCATCATCTCAAAATATTGAAAGATGCTGGCATCGTCCAAATGTACAAGGTGGCGACCATGAATTACTACTACTTGGACATGTCGAGTAAACTGATGGGGCTCAAAAAGCTGTTTACGCACATTGAGGAGCTCCTTATAGTCGAAACCCCAAATGAAAATAACCAGGAGGCGATCTCTGATGAAAATAGAGTCACACATTAATAGTATGATTCAGTCCCCCATCCAATCGGGATTCAGCTACCGGACAACGGCCAAGCAAGCATTAGGAAATCGTAACCTACATGGAAAAGTGGCGATTGTGACTGGCGGTTATTCAGGTATTGGTATTGAAACGACGCGGGTACTTGCTGAAGCGGGAGCTACTGTCATTGTACCAGCGCGAACGCGGGAAAAAGCACGAGCTGCTGTTGGCCATCTCCCACGCGTAGAATTGGAGATTTTGAATCTGATGGATCCCCAATCGATAGACGCTTTTGCAGCGCGTTTTTTATCTTCGGGCAGACCCTTGGATATCTTAATTAACAGTGCCGGGATCATGGCATCGCCACTCATGCGTGACGCACGCGGTTATGAAGCTCAATTCGCGACCAATCATCTCGGGCATTTTCAACTAACAGCGCGGCTTATGCCTGCGTTAAAGAAAGCTGGAAACGCAAGGGTCGTTGCAGTCTCCTCCAGGGCTCAGCGCTTGGGCGGAGTTATTTTTGAAGATCCTAACTTTGAGACGATTGCCTATGACAAATGGAAGGCTTACGCGCAATCCAAGTCTGCCAACGTGCTTTTTGCTGTTGAGCTGGACAGATTAGCGAAATCTCACGGTGTCCGCGCATTTGCCGTTCACCCCGGCTTAATTCCAACAACGGGGATCAGCAGATTTAGCTTAGATGAGAATACTTCGAAGCTTGTGAAGAAGCTGCAAAGCGGCTTAATAAACCTAGCGAATAAGTTGGATATCGTTAAACTTACGAATTTTAAGAAGAAAGAGAAAGGGGATCATTTTAAAACGATCAAGCAAGGTGCAGCTACTTCGGTGTGGTGTGCAACCAGTGATGCGTTAGCCGGTATGGGCGGCGTTTATTGTGAGGATTGTGACATTGCTGAAGCTGTGCCCGCTGATAGTGGGAAGGGCTATGGCGTGCGCCCGTGGGCCATCGAGCCAGAGGATGCTCAGCGTTTGTGGGAGCTGAGTGAAAAGCTAACGGGTGTTAAGTTTGTGATCTAGCTTAAAAAAAGGTTGCCAGTTAAACTATAACCTGATAATATACAGTTTAATCGAATATGAACCTTCGGGGCAGGGTGAAATCCCCTACCGGCGGTGAGGATACGTACGTATGTATCTAAGCCCGCGACTCCTAAGCTGTAATGGCTTGGGACTGACTTGGTGGAATTCCAAGGCCGACGGTTATAGTCCGGATGGGAGAAGGTCAAGAACAACTTGTTAAATTTTCAATCATTTAGCAGGTCTGTTTGTCAATGCCCCCGTTGAAAGTGAACGGGGGTTTTTGGTCTCTTGAGAAGGTTCAATTCAAAACAATCCGCAGGAGGTTTTTGAATTGGAAAATACATTTAAGATGGGCAGTACGAGCACCGTTTCACAAGCATCGCGATCACGCGGCTTAAGTGGGATTTGGTACGTAGCACTTGGCGCAACACTCTGGGGATTGGATCCTCTATTCCGCATTCTTCTTCTGAAAAGTTTTACTTCAGCACAAATCGTATTCATGGAGCATGTGCTACTAGCGCTTTATGCGGTCCCTGTGTTGTTAAAGTACCGTAAGACATTAACTGGCAAACTAACCGCCGCGGTTATTGGCGCGCTGCTCTTCATCTCGTGGGGAGGCTCAGCCATTGCCACTATTCTATTTACAGCAGCTTTCGCACATGGCAGCGCAAATGCCATTTTACTCCTGCAAAAATTACAACCCTTATTTGCTATCATCTTGGCACGGGTTCTACTAAAAGAAACGTTGCCATCGAAATTTTTTGCCTACATCGGAGTGGCATTGCTAGGTACCTATTTGTTGACGTTTGGTCTAGGTTCACCTGGCATGGGCATGAAGGATTTAGGCACATTAAGCTGTTTATTTTCCATTTTAGCAGCGGTATTATGGGGTGGTTCCACCGTGATGGGGAAATTTCTACTCCAAAAAAACTTGGATTTTCCTGTTGTCACTTCGCTTCGGTTCCTAATGGCACTTCCTCTTTTATTGGTTGTTCTATTGGTAAGCGGGGATCATTGGCAGTTGAATGGTTCGAGTGGTGGACTCATGATTATTGCGGTAAACCTGCTGTTTCAGGCCTTTTTCCCGGGATTATTGAGCATGCTGCTTTATTATAAAGGCTTGTCATCTACCAAAGCGTTCTTTGCGACATTTGCGGAACTTGCGTTTCCAGCAGTTGGCGTATGTATGAATTGGCTTGTCTTCGGTCAAAAGTTGACGATTGGTCAACTAATAGGATTTGTCCTGATTTGGTCAACGTTATGGTTTATGAGCCGTAATAAAGGGAATGTTACTGCGTAAGTACATGCATATGATTTACTAGGATGAGGCTGCCGCGCGCAGCCTTTTGGTGTTGTAGTTAGTAGGTAAATTTGAAACAAAGATTAGCATGCCTTCGTCTAACCTGCCATCTTCCCAAACCACGTATAACATGATATATTAATATCACTATATGATATAACATTCGTGCAATTGTAGGGAGTGGGGAGCATTGTCAACAGATTCGAGACCCATTTATGAGCGGATATTTGAAACGTTACGAGAAGAGATATTACAGCGCAAATATAACATTGGCGATCGTGTTCCTTCCGAGAAGGAACTGGCAGATGATTATAACGTGAGTCGAATTACAAGCAAGAAGGCTTTGGAGATGCTGGCCGAAGTAGGACTCATTGTCCGCAAGCCAGGTAAAGGCTCCTTCGTTGCGGAAGAAGGGGAACCAGCTTCGGAAACCGCATCGTCCGAGGACCGCGGCAAACATACGCTGATTGGCCTTGTTATAACGGATTTCGGCAACACGTTTGGCACAGAAATGATCTATGGAATGGAGCAAGCTTCCGCGGAAAATGATAGTTTCCTTGTCTTGCGCCGCTCTTTCGGCATTCCTGAAAATGAAGAGAAAGCGATCCGGTCGTTTCTCGAATTAGGTGTAGATGGTATCATTGTTTTTCCTGCACAAGGGGAGTTCTACAATGCTGAGATTCTAAAGCTGGTCATCGGCCAGTTTCCGTTAGTGTTGGTGGATCGCCATCTCAAAGGCGTTGCTGCGGCGTCAATCAGCACGGATAACATCAGCGCGGCCCGCACAGGTACAGACTATTTGCTTGATCTGGGGCATAAGCAGATTTGCTTACTGACACCGCCGCCTATGGATACAACGGCAGTCGAAGACCGCATTGAAGGATTCGTCCGTGCTCACGCGGAACGCGGTGTTCTTGTTGATCGATCCCTGTGGCTGGATGAAATCACCTCCACGCTTCCAAATTCGTTCCATCAACCGAATATTGATCAAGATATCCATATGATCAAGGAGCATCTGCGGAACAATCCTGACATTACTGCTTTATTCGCTATTGAGTATAACATTGCGTTATTAGCCAAAGCGGCCGTGGAGCAGATGGGGCTTCAGATTCCTGAGGATATATCGATCCTTTGTTTTGACAGTCCGCCTACGACGCTGGGCAGCGGCTACCGCTTTACACATATGATTCAGAATGAAGATGAAATCGGCAGGCTTGCTGTTGAGAATGTGCTGAAGCTGAAGCGCGGCGAGAAGGTATTGAATAAAACGAGCTTGGATGCCAAGCTAATCATCGGGGAGTCAACGGGCCCGGCTTAATGATCGGAAAGAACAAATAAGCTAATGTAGAACGAGACAGAGGAGATTGCTAATCTAGCAATCTCCCTTTTTATTAATTGATATATTATTTAAATTAAATGGTATGTAAATAATATAATAAATACATATTGACATAATGTTTAATCGTCGCCTATAATCATAAATGTAAGCGTTTCATTTAGGAGCTAAGGGAGATGATTCACCCGATGATGAATGCCTCAGTGCTGCCGCAATCTATGCAAAACCTTATTGATCACGTCAGTCTTGAACTGCTTAAGGCTGAGCGGCCGAAGTTAGCAGCAATGTTTCGCGAATGCTTTGCTAATACATACCTAACCACGATTCAACCAGCGGAGGACGGTTCTACGTTCGTGATCACAGGTGATATACCAGCTATGTGGCTGCGCGATTCATCTGCACAAGTCCGAACGTATCTGCTGCTTGCGAAAGAAGATCCACACATTGCGGATATGATCGAAGGGGTGGTGATCAGACAAAGTCAATATATTGGTCTTGATCCGTATGCCAATGCCTTTAACAAAGATCCCCATGGTGCAGGACATCAGCAAGATATCACTCCAATGAGTCCATGGATTTGGGAGCGTAAATATGAAATTGACTCACTCTGTTATCCGATTCAGCTAGGTTACTTCCTATGGAAGGTGACCGGCCGAACTTCGCACTTCAATAGTGCTTTTCATGCAGCAGCTTCTTCTATCCTTCGGCTTTGGCGAGTGGAGCAAGCGCATGAGGAGCAGTCCCCCTATCGCTTCCAGCGGCTGAACTGTCCCCCTACGGATACGTTAACCCGTGACGGATTAGGGAGCCCAGTTGGTTATACCGGGATGACCTGGTCAGGCTTTCGGCCAAGTGATGATGCTTGTACATATGGGTATCTGATTCCAAGTAATATGTTCGCAGTTGTTGTGCTAGGGTATTTGGCTGAGATTGCAGATCAGATTTGGAACGATACCGCCATAAGCAGCGAAGCGCTGCAAGTAGCAGCTGAAATCAAGAGTGGGATTGAAGCCTATGGCACCATCCAGCATCCGGAGTTCGGTGAGATGTACGTTTATGAGACAGATGGGCTCGGCGGCTATCATCTTATGGATGATGCCAATGTCCCAAGCTTGCTCGCCATTCCTTACCTAGGTTACGCAGAGGCGTCGGATCCTATCTATCAGCGAACTCGAAGCTTTATTCTGAGCAGGGAGAATCCTTATTTTTATACGGGGAAAATGGCTCAAGGAATTGGCAGCCCACACACGCCTGAGCGTTACATTTGGCCCATTGCATTAGCAGTCCAGGGGCTTACGGCTTCAAGCCGTGAGGAGAAGCTTCGCTTGCTGGATCTCCTCGCGGATACGGATGGCGGAACTGGCTTTATGCATGAAGGTTTCCACGTTGATGATCCAACAAAGTATACACGTCCTTGGTTCTCATGGGCGAACTCCATGTTTAGTGAATTAGTGTTAGATGTGTGTGGTCATTCGATCATGCAGCTTGTTAGGCAATGATTCTTGGTTATGCGGGGTCGCCCCCTTAACATGGGTACGGGAAAGTAACTGGTTTCATATAAAAGGGAGGAAAAATCATGAAAAAATGGATAACCGCCTTAACTGCCGTTACACTAACGCTAAGCTTGGCAGCTTGCACGTCGAAAACCAGCACGGATCAAACGACAGCAAGTGGGAACCCAACGAGTACACCCGCACCAGCAGCCTCTGCAACTGCAGCACCAGCCACGAAAGCACCTGTCGAAATCACGTTTTGGGGTGACTGGGGTGGGGAAGGTGAGAAGCAATTTGTCATGATGGCAGACGCCTTCAATAAATCACAGGATAAAATCAAAGTGAAATACGTACTGCAGGAAGACATGATTACGAAGTTTCTAACTGCAGCAAGCTCAGGCGGATCGCCGGATGTGATGTTCTGGGATAGATGGCGGACATCGTTATATGCATCTAAGAATGTGCTCCAACCGATCGATGATTATATGAAACGGGATAACATTAATCGTAGCGATTACTATGATGAAGCGTTGAAAGAACTTTCTTCCGGCGACAAACTCTACGGCCTTCCATTAACAGTTGATGCAAGAGCACTCTTTTATAATAAGAAATTATTTGCTGAAAAAGGTCTTCAACCGCCGAAAACGTGGGATGAGCTGGAAAATGCCGCAAAGCAGCTGACCGTTTGGGATGGCGATAAATTAGTTCGCTCCGGCATGTCGATGAACGACAATGGCCTCTTCAATATGTGGCTGCAGCAAGCTGGCGGTTCCATGATGACAAGTGATTTGAAGAAAACGAACTTCAATAATGATCAAGGTAAGCAGGTTTTGGATTTCTGGGATAAATTGATCAACAAGGATAAGGTCTATAAAGTTGGCTTTGAAAAAGGTCTCGGAGAAGGCACAGACGCCTTCGTAACAGGTAAAGTAGCGATGACCTACACAGGGCCTTGGATGTTGTCTACGTATATGAAATATGGCAAAGATTTGGATTTCGGTGTTGTTCCACCGCCAACAGGACCCAACGGAGCTAAAGGGAGTGTTATGGGCGGTTTTGGCCTCGTTATACCAACAGGCTCTAAGCATAAAGATGAGGCCTGGGAGTTCGAGAAATGGTGGTTAGCGAATAAAGACAACGCGCTCTTATGGGCCAAGACGAGTATGAACCTTCCAGGCTTCAAGCCCGCTATGCAGGATCCGTTCTTCAAGGATGATCCGAACTGGAAACCGTTCATGGATACACTGGAATTTGCGAAAATCCGTCCACAGCACCCTGGATATTCCGTCATGGAAGTGGATGGTCTGATGCCGAATTTGGATCTCTTCGTTCAAGGGAAGCAAGATGCGGCAACGACGCTGAAAAAGGGGCAGGAACAAGGCGATAAGCTGTTGGATCAGAACGCGGCAGGTAAGTAAAGGGACAATCGCGGGGGAGGTGCTCCTTCCCCTTTCTTGTTAGGAGGAAATCTATGGCATCGGCCAGTAAGCTTAGCAAACATCAAGCTAGGATGGGGTATGCATTTATTACACCGACAATCGTCTTATTTGTCATTTTTACAGTCATTCCCGTGTTCATGGCGCTGTACCTAAGCTTCACGAATTATGACATTGTGAGCAAAAATGATTGGGTAGGCCTTGTTAACTACAAGCGTCTCGTGGATGATCCTACTTTCTGGACGACGTTGAAAAATGTCTTGTTCTATTCTGTGCTTTATATTCCTTTGAATATCGCCATTTCGTTAGCCATGGCTGTGCTTTTTATGCGTAAACGGTTTGGTGTGAAACTCTTTCGTACTGCTGGTTATTTGCCAACCTTAACATCAGGTGTTGCCGCTGCAACCGTGTGGATATGGCTATTAAATCCAGAGTTTGGATTGGTCAATGAAATCCTGAGCAAATTTGGGATAACCGGACCTTCCTGGCTAGCAGAAATGCCTTATGCCATGATCTCAATTGTATTCGTGACCTTATGGCAATCGGTTGGTGCCAATATGATTATCTATTTAGCAGGTTTGAATGGCGTACCCGAACATCTATATGAGTCTGCCAAATTGGATGGAGCGAATGCTTGGCAATCTTTCCGTTATATTACATGGCCGGTGCTGCGGCCAACGACTTTCTTCGTAAGTACGATGGCCATTATCGGTGCGTTGCAGCTCTTTGATCAGGCTTATGTATTGACGAAAGGCGGCCCGGCTAACTCCACCAAGACAACCGTGTATTACATCTACCAACAGGGCTTTGGGCAATTACAAATGGGGTATGCAGATGCGATGGCTTTCGCCTTATCTCTGCTGATTCTAGTCTTTTCGCTCATCAATATGAAATTAAATAAAGAAGAAGATGCCATGATATAGGAGGGCTGGAAAATGAAACAAAGCTATTGGTATACGACGATTTTGTATCTCATTTCCATTGCAGTCTGCCTCGTCATGGTCATCCCTTTTGTATGGAGTCTCATCACATCGATCAGACCCGACGAAGAAATATTCATGCTGCCGATTCGCTGGATACCATCAAGCCTGACAGTCACGCATTATGTGAAGGCATTTGACCTTGTCCCGTTTGGGCTGTATTTCTCGAACTCCTTTTATTTAGCTTTTATGGGTGTGTTATTTAACCTGCTGCTAGGTTCATTAAGTGGGTACGCGTTCGCAAAGCTTCATTTCCGAGGCCGAGATACGATGTTTAAAATCCTGCTCGCCGCCATGATGATTCCTGGTGTTGTCACACTGATTCCACAGTTTTTTGTATTGAAGCATATGCCGTTCATCGGTGGGAATGACTGGCTGGGTACAGGTGGGAATGGACTCCTAAATACGTTCTGGGCGGTTATTTTACCAGGAGCATCTGGCTCATTTGCGGTATTTTTTATGAGGCAATTTTTTGTCAACTTACCTAGTGATTTGCAAGAAGTGTCGCGCATTGAAGGAAGCGGTGAGCTGCGTATTTATTGGAACATTTATATGCCACTGGCAAAACCAGCCTTAGCTACACTCGGCATTTTCACCTTCCAAGCAGGTTGGAATAGCTTTCTTGGACCGCTCATTATGCTCAACGATCCAGCCAAGAAAACCATTCAGCTAGGATTAGCGGCATTTACGTATAACAAACAAGTTGATTTCGGCCCGTTAATGGCAGGCGCCTTAATCGCGGTGGTTCCGATACTGATTCTGTTCTTATTATTACAGAAGTATTTCGTGCAGGGCATTGCTTTTACGGGGACCAAGGGGTAGGGGTTCTCACGTACGTCGGATATCAAGGTGAAGCGAAGTGAACAAACGATTTAGCATGAGAAGTGCCGTTGTGACTGTTGGGATCGGAATAATCATAGTGGCTGCCTGGGGAGTGATGAACATGGGAAATGACAAACCTAACATGACGGATACACAGGTGAGTGAATCACCTAAGACGGACTCTTGGGAGAAGAGAGCAGATCTCGCATTTGCGGGGTTAATGCAGCAATATTGGAATAGGAAGTTGAACTTATTTGATAATTTATCGCCATGTCATGACCTATGTAATGAGAAATTTCACTATTGGTGGCAGGCCCATGGCGTTGATACGTTAGTGGATGCTTATGAGAGAACGGGAGATAGTGAAACGAAGAACTATTTGGCGAAAATGTTTCAGGGCATCTTGGATCGTAACGGCGGTGTCTGGCCGAATGATTTCTACGATGATATGGAATGGCTAGCACTGGCGTGGCTCCGAGCCTATGATGCAACCGGTGAAGAGAGCTATAAGCAAGCTGCGGTTCTGCTATGGGAAGATATTAAGACAGGCTGGAACGAGGAACAAGGCGGAGGCATTGCTTGGCGCAAGCCACAGCTAGATTATAAGAACACACCGGCGAATGCCCCGGCAGTCATTTTGGCAGCCAGATTGTATCAGCAGTTTGGCGATGCGGATGACCTAGCTTGGGCGAAGAAGATCTATGATTGGCAGAAGGCGAACCTCGTAGATCCAGATACCGGTTTCGTATGGGATGGGAAGAACCGAGAAGGTGATGGAAAGATTGATAAGAGCTGGGAATTCACCTATTGCCAAGGTGTTTACATTGGGGCTGGGGTTGAGTTGTACCGAGCAACGGGAGATAAAAGCTATCTGGCAGATGCTGAGCGGACGGCTCATGCCTCGAAGCTTAGGCTAACCAGCCCAATCACAGGGATGCTGCCCAGCGAAAGCAACGGAGATGGCGGGCTGTTTAAAGGTATTTTCGTCCGTTATTTGGCCGAACTCGTGAGAGTGGATCCGAGCCAGAGGGAGTCACTCGACGTATTACTGACCAATGCGAGCAGTCTCTGGACGTATGGAAGAGACGAACAGCGTCAGATGTTCAGTAAATCATGGGCATCTACGCCTGAACCAGCAGAGGATTTGAGCGTTGATTTGAGCGGTGTCATGTTATTGGAACGAATGGCTGTGCTGGAGAAGCAAGGCATTCTCAAAGTGAACTAAGAGAGGGGGCAGGAGATTCTGCCCCTGTTTGTATGAAAAGGGAGGCATGCAGTTATTCCATTTATGGGAGAGAAAGAGAGGCGGAAAGGAGGTGAATGGCGTAATTGTAAGCGCATTCGTATGGTCGGATCAGATTAACTCTATGATGAGAAAAGAGAAAAAGGAGTTGTAGTGTATGGTTAATGTGAAAAGAGCGGTCTCCAAATGGGTAAGCATAAGCTTGGTCATGGTGCTATTTCTTACGGTTTGGGGAGGAGCGAGCCGTGTATCTGCCTTCACGCGTCAAATGCAGATGCGGCGATGACTTCGTTCGTAAATACATTCTACGATTCTACAGCTAAGTACTTCTATACGAACAGCGACCACACGATTCAATCCGCGCACGCCTATGGTCCCAATGCAGGTCTGTACACCGATTTCTGGTGGGAGGCTCAGCTGTGGGAGACGGTTATGGATGCTTATCAACGTACAGGCAGCAGCACTTATCGTACAATGATCGATGACATCTACACGGGTTTCAATGCGAAATATACGAATATGACGGATAACCAGTATAATGATGATCTGGGTTGGTGGGCGCTGGCTTGTTTACGTGCTTATGAGCTTACGGGGACAGTCGAGTATTTGAACCGAGGTTCCTTTCTCTTCGATCACGTCTATGCTAGTTGGGATACGTCTTCCTATGGCGGCGGCATTTGGTGGCGAGCGGATGCGCAGAATCCAGCGACAAGCGCCAATGCACAGAAAAATATGGCGACGAATGCTCCCATGGTTATGACAGCGATCAAGCTGAAGAATGCTTATAATAATGCGAGTTATTTAACGAAGGCGCAGCAAATCTACAGCTGGCTCCAAACGAAGCTGGTGAGCGGCAGCAAGGTGAACGATCATATGGAAGGTACAGGAGCCGGCATCGTGAAGGATTGGGATTTCACCTATAATTATGGTACTTATTTAGGGGCAGCAACAGCCTTATATATGGCTACGGGTACTGCTAGTTATTTAACAGATGCGAATAATGCCGCGACATATGTAATTAATAAGATGACCTCTGCCACTTCCCTCATGTATGAAGGGGAGAATGATGCTCCCGGTTTTAAAATGATTTTCGCACGTAATCTGAATCAACTCCGCATCCAGGCAAGTCAGTCGCAGTACCTTAACTTCCTACAGCAAAATGCCACACAAGCCTGGAATCATAGACGAACATCCGATGGCATTATTGGCAGTGATTGGACTGCACCTACAGGATCGGGCTATGTTCAAAGCTTAGCTGCCGCTGCGGGAGCGTCGATCCTTCAGTTTGTACCTGCGGATAGTTATACGGGAAATATCGCGGGTAATGGTGTTTATGAGGCTGAAAATGCCAGGAGCACCTTAGTCAGCGGAAGCGGGATGATCAATGAAAGCACACAGACCGGCTTTAATGGTCGAGGCTATGTAGCTGGATGGAACACGAGTGGTACGTCGATCGATTTCTATGTAAATCAGAACACAGCGGGCACCAAGACGATTACGTTCCGCTATGCAGCGGGAGCAGGTAATGCGAGCCGGTATGTGAACGTCAATGGCGTAGATGTTGCCACTAATTTGACATTCACTGGAACGTCAAATTGGAGCACGTGGAATACGGTTTCCGTGACCGTTTCGTTAGCTGCTGGTTCTAACACGATCCGTCTTGGGTTTGCCAGTTCGAAGGGGAATGCGAACTATTTAAATGTGGATCAGCTATATGGCTTATAAATCAAAACGATGCCTTTAGAAGAGTTTCAACCTTACCTCCGCAGCAAGGAAGCTGCGGGGGTATTCATGTATCTCCCATTTTTAAATTTACTGTAGTCAAATAATGGCAGATGATTTAAGCTTGACTCATTGAACAAATGAGGAGGGCATGACAGGATGGAAATTAAATTAATCAAAGCTTTATGGGGTATGGATGGAACATTAGAAAGCCAATTCGAACGCATTGCAGCTGCTGGATATGAGGGGATTGAAGCGCCGCTCCCGACACCTGCCGATGAGGACCTATTCCGCAAGTTGTTGGAAACGTTTCAAATGGACTACGTTGCGATGGTATTCACCAACGGACCTGATCACCTTGCTTCATTTCGAGAGCAAGTGGAGCGTGCAGTTACTTTCCGGCCTATTAGCATTACATCGCATAGTGGCAAAGATTCGATGCCCTTCGAGCAGCAAGTGGCCTTTTATCGTGAAGCTGTCGCGATTGAGAAGCAATGGGGCATTGCAATTGGTCATGAGACACATCGGGGCAGAACGTTGTTTAACCCTTGGGATGCTGCCAAAGTGCTAGATGCGGTGCCAGAGTTCAACCTGACGGTTGACTATAGTCATTGGTGCTGCGTCTGCGAGTCTACATTGGAAGATCAAGAAGAGAACCTTACCAAAACTTTTTCACGCGTTCAACATATTCATGGCCGTGTCGGCTACGCAGAAGGTCCACAGGTGCCTGACCCGAGAGCGCCAGAGTATGCGCATGAATTACAGCGGCACATGGGTTGGTGGGATAGCATCATCGAAGAGCAGAAGCGTTCAGGCCGAACGATGATCACCTTCACACCGGAATTCGGTCCTCCAGGTTATTTACATACCTTACCATATACGAATCAGCCGGTAGCAGACTTATGGGATATTTGTCTTTGGATGGGAAAACATTTCAAAGGGCACTATAATGCTGTCTGAAAATCTAACCATTTAACGTCCTACTATCCTAAATAAAGGTAATCATGATGCTGAAAAAATTGTTGAAAATGCCGGCCTCGCGGCTTATTATTGTCTCGTATACAATAGGCATTCTATTGATTGCCGTTCTTCTTAAATTACCCATCTCGCTGAAACCGGGCGCCACGATTTCCTATGTGGACGCCCTCTTCACGTCAGCAAGTGCCGTCAGCGTGACAGGATTGACGACCGTCAGCATCAAAGATACGTTGAGTGGTTTCGGCATTGGTGTACTTATCGTAGCATTTCAATTCGGCGGTATCGGTGTAATGACGCTAGGCAGCTTTTATTGGCTCTTGTTCAGACAGGAGATCGGTCTATTGCAGCGTAAGCTGATCATGATTGATCAGAATCGAAATAATTTATCTGGATTGGTACAATTAATGCAGCTCGTCCTTGGCTTTACCTTGATCATCGAGGCGATCAGTATGGTGGCGTTCGGTTCTTATTTTTATTTTACAGGTGAGTATGGTTCAATAGGTTCCGCTCTGTATTATGGTATGTTTCACGCCATTTCATCGTTTACGAATGCCGGCTTCGATTTGTTCGGTAATTCGATGCTTGGTTATACGGATGATTATTTCGTCCAAGCGCTAACGATGTTTTTGATTGTGCTTGGCGGAATCGGATTTCCCGTGCTTGCCGAGGTTCGTGAGTATCTGTGGGGAGGGCATGCGAACTACCGCTTCTCTTTGTTTACGAAGCTGACCGTGTTAATGACCGGCGTGTTGTTGCTCGTGGGTGCCTTGGGCATCTGGTTGACGGAGCGATCTCATGCAATGACAGGAATGAGTTGGCATGGGAAAATACTGAGTGCCCTGTTTACATCCGTCACATCCCGAAGCGCAGGTTTGACGACGCTTGATGTCTCCACGCTAACAGAGGCTAGCTTGCTGCTCATTTCCGTCCTTATGTTTATTGGAGCAAGCCCATCGAGTATGGGGGGCGGTGTTCGGACAACGACCGTAATCGTTATCCTGTTGACGCTTATTTCATATGCACGTGGCGAGAAGGAGCCGAGGATTTTCAGAAAGACGATCTCTCAGGAGGATTCGCTCAAAAGCTTTGTATTTTTTCTCACAGGCATTGGCCTTGTGCTAGCAGGAATTTTCACATTGTTGAGTGCGGAGTCGGATCATTGGGGAATTTCGGCTATTTTATTCGAGGTGGCCTCAGCGTTTGGGACATGCGGGTTATCTACGGGCATCACCAGCGAGCTAGGCGTGACCAGCAAAATTACGCTTATTCTCCTTATGTTCATTGGTCGTATTGGGTTATTTCTATTCTATACGTTAATGACAAATGGGAAAAAGAAGCCCCTTATTCGATACCCTGAGGAGAAGTTAATCATTGGTTAGACGCTGGTCATTATATTAGAAATCTTTTGAATACCAAATGTTGTAAAATGATATAATAGTAAAGACACTCAGCCTAGGGTATCCCTATGGCTTTTTTGTTTGAAAACGGAGGAAATTGACTGGAAAAGTCGAATTTACAAATATTTTACCCAGGAAAGTGAAACGTGTTGGCATTTCTTCCGTATCAAATAAGGGAGTTCACTAAAACAGGTTTGTGAAGGGAGGTGACCTCGTTGACAATCAGTTTAGTCAAAGGTCAGAAGATCGATTTAACGAAAGGCAATGCAGGTCTTTCTAAAGTTGTGGTTGGGTTAGGTTGGGATCCAGCGGTTGTAGAGAAGAAGGGATTCTTCGGCAGCAAGAAAACCACAGTCGAAATTGATTGTGACGCTTCCGTTATCTTATTGGATGAAAAGGGAAGAATCACGAACCAGAAAAATGTCGTTTATTTTGCTAACTTACAAAGTCCTGATGGCTCTGTTGTTCACTCCGGTGATAACCGTACAGGGGATGGCGATGGCGATGATGAGTCGATTTCCATTAATTTAGGACAAGTCCCGGCTGATGTAAGTAAAATTGTGTTTGTCGTGAATATCTATGATTGTGTAAATAGAAAGCAAGATTTCGGGCTTATTCAATCGGCTTATATCCGTGTATTGAATGGTTCGAATCAACAAGAATTGGTTAAATTCAATTTATCCGAAGATTACTCAGGGAAATCATCCCTGATTGTAGGTGAAATTTACCGCCACAGCGGCGAATGGAAATTTAGCGCAATTGGTGAAGGCAGCACAGATACATCCATTGGACAATTAGTCAAAAGATATCAATAATGGCTTAGCCAAATCCTATATAAGAGAGAGGTTTCTCATATGTCAATTTCTTTATCCAAAGGTCAGAAAGTCGATTTAACGAAATCCAATCCAGGTTTAACGAAAGTTATCGTTGGCTTAGGCTGGGATACAAACAAATATGATGGCGGCAAGGATTTTGATTTGGATGCGTCCATTTTTGCAGCGAATGCTTCTGGGAAAGTAGCCCATGAATCTGATTTTATTTTCTACAACAATCCGAAGAACGCGAACGGTTCCATTGTACACCAAGGTGATAATCGTACTGGCGCTGGAGACGGCGACGACGAAGTGATCAATATTGATCTTAGCGCAATTCCAGCTGAAACGGAGAAAATTGCTTTCTGTATCACGATTCATGATGCGGAAGCTAGAGCGCAAAATTTTGGACAAGTTTCCAATGCCTACGTTCGTGTGCTTAACGAGGGCTCTGGCGCGGAACTAATTCGTTTCGACCTTGGTGAGGACTTCTCCATTGAAACGGGCGTTGTCATCGGTGAGCTTTACCGTCATAGCGGCGAATGGAAATTTAGCGCAATCGGCAGCGGATATAAAGATGGACTTGCTGGGTTGGCACGCGATTACGGATTGCAAACGTCTTAAGCGTTAGTTCTTAACAGAGAGGGTGGTGCCATTGTGCATCGCAAGCATCACCTCTTCGCTTTTTTACATCAAGTCGATTTGGGAAATGAGGTTTCACACTGGCAGATTTGTTGCGTTATAAATTGGAAATCAATGTTCCGAGGAGACGATAGTTGTTTTCGGACAATGAGATAGATTGGCATGTAGAAGTACGAAATGAATAGGCAAACAATACAGGGGGTCCACCAGCATGACAGATTTTTTCCAAAGTTTTGTTGATAATTTTCTTAATTTTTTTAGCTGGGATGTTCTATCCACTACACTGACTGATCCTGTAAGCTGGGGAATTATCGGTACACTAGTACTTCTAGAAGGATTACTTTCTGCAGATAATGCCTTAGTGCTTGCCGTCATGGTGCGGCATTTACCGAAGGATCAGCAGAAGAAGGCATTATTCTATGGTCTACTGGGTGCCTACATATTTAGGTTTATTGCGATCGGTGTAGGTACGTTCCTAGTACAGATCACGTGGATTAAAGTTCTTGGCGGTGTGTATCTTCTCTGGATTGCGTATAGCAACCTGTTTATGAAGAAGCATGGCGAAGACGGAGAAGTGAAGAACAAAGGTCTTTCCTTCTGGCGTACCGTTATTGCGGTAGAAATTATGGATATCGCATTCAGTGTCGATAGCGTACTTGCTGCTTTCGGTGTTAGTGATAAGGTTTGGGTATTGTTCATGGGAGGTATCTTAGGCGTTCTAATGATGAGAGGCGTGGCGCAAGTCTTCTTGAAGCTCATTGACAAGATACCGGAATTGGAGAAAACAGCTTTTATCCTGATCATCGTTATTGGTCTGAAAATGATAGCTGGCGCTTTCGGTTTCCACATCTCACACGTGATCTTCTTCTCCGTCATTATTGCTTTGTTCGGAGGAACCATTGTTCTGAGTCTGCTTCGTAAGAAAGATAAATCTGAGTCCGCAAACGAATCATAAGGTTAGTCCAAGAGCAATCCCTCCGCTTAGGAGGGATTGTTCTTTCAACTCATAAGGGAGGAATCGGCATGCGATATTTCAATTATTTAACTGCGGATGAAGAAAAAGCTTTATTTTACCTACCGCCGAATTCCTTCCATAATCATTCGCACAAAGACATTTTAGCTCACTCGATAGGTGCCGCTCTCTATATGCCAGCGACCCGTCGCACGTTTGCAGCAGACATTGCTTTTGGGAAAATCGAAGGACTTGTCTCTGTTGTTCTAGATCTGGAAGATGCCGTTGGTGATAATGAAGTCGTAGCTGCGGAAGAATCGCTTCTTGAACAATTGAGTCAGATTGCCCATTGGATCGATGTAGGCATCCTCGACACCGATAATTTGCCGCTGATGTTCGTTCGCGTGAGAAGCGTGAATCAGCTGAACTACTTGCTGGAGAGGCTGGAGGATAACGCTGCACTGCTGACTGGGATTGTATTTCCGAAGTTCACATCGGACAATGGCGAGGCGTATTTTCAACTGTTAGAAAATTATAACGATGATAAATCAGAATCTGCCCCCACCTTATACGGTTTGCCTATTCTAGAGTCAGGTTCCATTATTTATAAGGAAAGCCGCACTTCTACCTTACTTGAAATTAACGAAATTATTACGAAGTACAAGTCTTTGGTTTTGAATGTCCGAATTGGCGCGACGGATTTCTCCAGCTTATTTGGTTTGAGAAGAAGTTCTGACCGAACGATTTATGACATTGCGCCTATTCGGGACTGCCTCGCGGATATTATTAATATGTTCGGACGTGTCGAGTCTGCTCACGTCATTTCAGGACCTGTGTGGGAATATTTCCCGACGAAGGGACTTATTCACGAAGTGAGATTGGATAAGGAAAACGGGTTGATCGGCAAAACCATTATTCATCCTAGCCATATCAAACCGGTTCAATCACTCTACGCCGTCACGCATGAAGAATATACCGATACCATGAGTATTCTGAGCAACAATCATGGTGATCTAGGGGTAATGAAGAGCGCCTATGGCAATAAAATGAATGAAATCAAACCCCATTTCAATTGGGCGAAGCGTATTCTTTTGCGATCACAAATTTATGGGGTGCTGCATGAACAACAAACATTTGATGGATTATTCCGTGAGCCAGACCGAGCGTACGTATAAAATAGCAGGAGATCTAGAACTTCACGTTACGATGACCTCTAACCCGCATCACCTTCCACTGGATGCACTGTTCATCATGGCGGCGAGAATTAATAAGAAACGGTCCTTCTTGTTCGTAAGCAAGGTGCTTGGCAAACATATTCCAGTCAATCCGTATACGTCACTACTGAGTGGAACGGTCCTAGCGTTATTGTTACACAAGGCATTGCAAGGGACGCAGTTAGATCATAAGGTAGCAAGCGCAATAGAGGGACTTATTGATCCCGAGAAGGCAGAGGGTGCCTACTTAGCGATCATGTCCGAACGGCTCGAGCTGAAGCAACCCGTTGCATTTATTGGCTTTGCTGAAACGGCAACGGCGATAGGGCATGCCGTTTATGAAGCTTTTGGGCAGGGCAGCCGCTATTTGCACACGACGCGCGAAGTGATTGAAGAATCGCCGACGATTCTTCAATTCGAAGAAGAGCATTCGCATGCCGTGGCGCACTATGGCTATTCCGACGATCCAGCCTTGCTGGCGGAGCCGGAAATTCTTGTCCTCGTGGACGATGAGATTACGACAGGTCAAACCTCGATCAATATTATTCGTGACCTGCAGGGGAAATATCCGAAGAAGATCTATTATGTCCTGGCTTTGCTTGACTGGCGCACAGCCGACAATCGTGCGCAGTTCGCGTTGCTGGAACAGGAGCTGAACGTGGAAATCCACGTCATTTCCCTTATTCAAGGAGCGACGAAGGTAGTAGGCTCTAGTGAAAGCTTGTCCACAAGAGAGCATAGCTCGACCCCAGAGGTAACCCCTTCTGGTCGCGTACAGATCTCTTATGTGGATGGACTCTTTGACCACGCGCCATACGCAGGTGAGCGGCCTTATTTGCTTCACAGCGGCAGATTCGGGCTTACCTCAACTAGCAGCAAGGAACTCGATTACTCGATCTCGCAAGCGGCAACAGGGCTGAAGCGCATGCGCAAGGGCACGAGTACGCTATGCGTCGGCAGTGGCGAGTTCATGTACATTCCGATGCGTATCGCAGCGGAAATGGGGGCAGGGGTGTCGTACCAATCGACGACGCGAAGCCCGATCCATGTCATCGACCGTGAGGACTATGCGGTCCGATCTGGCGATTCCTTTCCCTCGCCAGAGGATGAGCAAGTGACGCACTTCTTTTACAATATCCCGTACGGTGAATATCAGGAGATTTTTCTTTTCATAGAGCGTGAAGCCTCTCCAGCAGCGATGGCGCCTATCCTGCGAATTCTCCAAAGGCGAGGTTTAGAATCTCTTCATCTCGTGTTCTTCTCACCACAAACGGTGGACTGGAAGGAGGCGGAGGTATGGAAGCTTGGCGAACGAAACCAGTAACTGCACCGAAGCCCCTCGGGAGTTACCCGCCTGAGGATGTGACGTTTTTACTGAAAGATATCAGCGAGGTTCAGCTGGAAATCGCTCTGGATGCGAGAGAGAAGGCGATTCAGTCCGGCACGCACTATTCGGAAATGCTGCCGCAAGAGCACCTTCCATCCGCAGATTATTTTAATTTATATCAAGCATCTCTGGAGCAGTCTGCCGAGAAAGTCGCGTTATCGGTTGGAACAGTTGCTGAACTAATCAGAACGAAGAAAGGTGCTGACACCGTCCTCGTCTCTTTAGCTAGAGCAGGTACGCCTGTCGGCATTTTGATCAAACGATATCTGCAAGATATGTACGACATGACCCTGCCGCATTATAGCATCTCCATTATTCGAGGGAAGGGAATTGATGAGAACGCCCTGCTGTATATGCTGCAGAAGCATCCTGGGGCAAAGCTGCAATTTATCGATGGGTGGACAGGCAAGGGGGCCATTCGGAAGGTTCTTACCCAAGCTTGTGACAAAATGGCCAGAGATTACGGGATCATCCTAGACGATGATCTAGCCGTGCTCGCCGATCCCGGTCACTGTACGGATATGTTCGGGACGCGGGAAGACTTCCTCATTCCAAGCGCATGCTTGAATTCGACGGTATCCGGCTTAATGAGCCGGACGGTGCTGCGGGACGATCTGATAGGGCCTCATGATTTTCATGGTTCGAAATATTACCGAGAGTGGCTGGATCATGATGTATCGAATCATTTCATCGCTGCGATCTCACCATATTTCAGCGGCGTTGCTGAGGAGGCGCGGGCGATGGCCGAGAGCATGATAGCGCATCCGCCTGAAATTTCCTGGCATGGGCTGCGGGATATTCAGGCTATACAGACCACTTACGAGATGGCTGATATCAATCTGATAAAACCTGGTGTCGGTGAAACGACCCGCGTACTTCTCCGCCGAGTGCCATGGCGGATACTCGTAAATCGCATGGATAATCCGCATATTCGGCATATTTTGCTATTAGCAGAGGCACGCGGTGTGCACGTAGAAGTATATCCCGGGCTCACGTATTCGTGCTGTGGCCTCATCCAATCCGTGAAAGGGGATGCCGAATGATTTACGCCAGTGATTTAGACCAGACCTTAATTTATTCCCAGCCACCGGAGCGTGCCGAGCTGCTGGGAGAGCGCATTATGATTGCTGAGCTGATCGATGGCAAGGTACGTTCCTATATGTCCGCAAGCACGTATGAACGATTGCAAGCGTTGATGAATGAGCTTATTTTTATTCCTGTTACAACGCGAACGATTGAACAATATAGGCGGATTCATCTGATTAGTCAGATGCTGAAGCCGAAATATGCTGTGACTAGTAATGGCGGCAATGTGTTAGTCGATGGCCAGGTTGATGTGGAATGGCGGGATTTCGTCAGGTCTCGAGTTCGTGAGACAAGTACACCTGTAGAGGACATTCTCCCAGTTATGCAGGACGTGCTACACCAGGATTGGGTGATTAGCTCGAGTTGGTGCGATGAGCTATTCTTCTCTCATATCGTAGAGCGTGATCGCATGCCGCTAAAGGAGATGAACGATCTTAGTGCGCAGCTGCAAGGCAGGGGTTGGCGCACATCCATTCAAGGCCGCAAGGTGTACATCGTCCCTGAAGCCGTTAGTAAAGGCGGAGCGGTCTCCCACCTCCAGAAGGTTCTCGGAGGGCGTAAGATCGTCGCTTCGGGAGACTCCCTGCTGGATCAAAGCTTGCTAGACGTTGCAGACTTTGCCATTGCACCAGGTCACGGGGAACTATTCCGCCAGGAGCAGATGGGACAATCCGGTAACTACAGATTCACGGAGGAATCTGGCATTTTCGCAGCGGATCACATCACGATGTTTGTTCAGTCCACTCACACAGAGCACAAGAAGCTGCTCGCAAAGGAGTCCTCATGAAAAAAGTATGGTTTAACCGCTGGTTTTCTGTTGCTTATCATTACATGAACAGCATTCGCAACAATGAGGATGGTGTGCAGTTTAAGATGTATGCCACGCATCCGGATCGCACCCATATGGCGCTGCAAGCGGCGGATTATGCGGATACGGAGCCCGTACTCGGCGATGACGATTACGTGGAGTTCGCGTTAAACTTTTGCAAGCAGCATGGCATCGATGTGTTTATCCCTAGATTGCATATGTATGCGATCGCTAAGCATCTAGATGAATTTGAGAAAATAGGCACAAAAGTGACGGTTTGCCGCGATCTAGAGCTTCTGGAGAACCTGATGGAGAAACAGAAATTCTATGAATCCATCCGTCCCAAAGGCATCGTAGCAATTCCGGACTACCACGTCGTCAATACGGCGGAGCAGTTCCTTCAAGCGCACGAAGCCCTGATTGCAGCGGGACATGGGGTCTGCATGAAGCCAACGAACGGTGAAGGTGGGAATGGCTTCCGAATTATCAGCGATAAGCGAAATGTGCTGAATGATATGTTCGGACCCGTGATGCCGTATTTGACCAAAGAGCAGGTCTATCAGAACTTATCGACGGTCGAGCGATTCGAAGATCTCATGGTCATGGAACTGTTAAATGGCTTTGAATACAGCATTGATTGTTTGGCCTCAGCATCCGGTGAACTGCTAGCTGCTGTTCCGCGACGTAAAGCGGATGGTCGTTTGAGACTGCTCGAGGAAGTGCCTGAACTAATCGAGCTTGCCCAGCAAGTGGCTGCAAATTACCGCATTCCTTTTAATTATAATATTCAAGTGAAATACAATCAGGGCGTTCCGAAGCTGCTGGAGATTAATCCTAGAATGTCAGGCGGTCTACACGTGACGTGCTTATCCGGCATCAACTTCCCTTATCTAGCTGTAAAATCGCTGCTTGGTGAGAACGTTGAGGTTCAGAAGCCTACATTTGGCCTGCTGGCCAGCCATATTGAGCAATACATGGTTATGAACATTGCTGAATAAGTGAATATTCAATGCTGCGCATCATATCTTGGATAGTAGATGATCATTCGTATCAATCAGTCAAAGAGGGTGCGCAGTATGATCGTAGGCGGCATTATTTTGTTCGCAATCATCGTGACGCTCATTGTGCTCGCGAGTGCAGAGAAAGCGGAATATGTGTCCAATTTTATCGATAAATAGTCATCTTTGAAGCCTGAAAAGGTTTCTTTTTTTTGTTCTGATTTGGTAGAATAGGAGATAGGTAGTTTCATAGAGTGAAGGAGAATTGACATGCTGCAATTAAGCGATAGTCAACTTGCAACAATGTGGAGTCAAGGAGATGCGAAAGCGTTTAATCGACTTCTGGAGCTGTATAAGGACAAAATTTACCGATTAGCGTATCGGATGCTGCGTAATAAATCAGACTCTGAAGACGTTGTTCAGGAGACTTTTCTGCGGGCACATTTGAATTCACATCGATTTGATGCTACCAAAAACTTCTCAAGCTGGATCTTTAGCATTGGTAAGAATGTCACCATTGATTTGATGCGAAAGAAGAAGAAAGAGCTCTCGATGGATACGAGTTCGTGTCCTTCCCAGGATGAACGCCCCTTGTATGAGAAGTTGGTTAGTCGGGAGAAAACCCCGGAGCTGCAACTCATCGAACAAGAAACGTTTAGCCAAGTGGAGCAGATGATTCAGGAATTACCAGACAAATATAAAGACCTTATTGTGTACAAATATTTTCTGGATATGTCCTTGGAAGACATTAGCAAAGAAGTGAATTTGCCTGTTTCTACCGTGAAAACGAGGCTTTTCCGTGGTCGGAATTTTATCAAAAGAAAATGGGGATCCTTATTCTTCATGCTACATAGCTTGACATCGATTATTATTTTTTGAAAATAGGCCGATAAGGCTTATTTTTTTGCCTGTGATTTGATTATGTTGATTATAAAGGAGATTCAAATGAGCAATCCTAAATTAGATGCACCCAAAATGCCCAAAGAATTGCCGATTATTTCCGTTCAAGAGAAGGAGTTCGAGCCGGAAGATAGCTTTCATACAGGCCTCATCAGCGACTGCACCATTGATAATCAATCGGCCTATAAGGTCGCTTTTGATAAAATCATCTTCCGCAATGTGACGTTTACACGTATATCAATGAAAGAAATTGAGTTGACCGATGTTATTTTTGATCGATGCGATCTGTCGAATGTAGACTTCACAGAAGCAACGATTCATCGAACCGAATTTCGAAATTGTAAAATCATAGGGATGGATTTAACCGGCGCAACGCTGCGCAATATTTTATTTCAGGATTGCCTTGGAGACTTTGCAACGTTCCGAATGGCTAATTTCAAAGGGATTACATTCCATTCCTGCTCGATAATCAGTTCGGACTTCTACGAAGCGACCTTGCAGAAGGTGCAATTTGAAGAATGTCAGCTGGATCAAGCGCAATTTACAGGTGCTAAGTTAGAGGGCATCGACCTAAGTACTTGTGATTTTACAACTTTAGGTGTTAGTATTGATGACCTGCGTGGATGTATCATTTCGAGAGGCCAGGCCTCGGTGTTTGTTAGTCTGTTTGGATTGAAATTGAAGGAATAGTCGATCGAAGGATGGAGGGGTTGACCTTGAAGCTTGGATTTGATATTGATGATACCCTCATTAATCTGAGAGAGCATGCGTTCCACATCTATAATCAGAAGCTGAAACAGAATATTGGGCTTGAGGTGTTTCAGGCCCTGCCGACGATGGAGATCCATAGTGCGTTTGGATTATCCAAAGAGGAGGGGGGAGAGCTTTGGCACAGCCTCCGCGATGAGATTTACTACTCGAACTGTGCAACCTTCCCGCACGCACGTGAAGCTTTGCTCCAATTGGTGGAGCAAGGACATGAAGTCTTTTACATCACGGCTAGAGCGAAGGAACATACAGAGCGCACTCGGCAATGGTTGCTCGATCACGGATTTCCGGTGGCAGAGGGGCATTTCTTTTGCGGGATGAGCGACTCTGAGAAGGTGCATATTATTGAAGCTTTGAAGCTGGATTATTATTTCGATGATAAGCCGAAGGTTCTGGAAACGCTAGCACATCTACCCGTGCAGACTTATGTCAAAGATCGATCGTATAATCGCCACCTGGATTTGCCGCGGATAACATCGTGGGATGAATTGAGTGAGTTGTTGAAGGGGCAAGGCGGGAAGGGCTTAAAGGCTTAAAGCGTTGAAAAACTGATTGGATAGAAGGCAGAAATGCAGAAAGCTTGAAAAAGGAAAAGGCGCATGGATTGTTCTAAAGAACAATCCGTGCACCTGGTTGGACGGAGAGAAGTCCTTGCTCTCCCTCGGCTTCAAGCTGTTGAAGTAAGAGATCCGTGTCGCGTTTGGGCGCATGGACGAGCAGCTTGAAGGTACTTCGTATCGATTGCGACATCCTGCGTACATCGGGGAGTCCTTGATGAATTTTGTAGCGGATGGCGCGCAGGCGGCATCCGCTTATTTCGTCCGGCAGCGATAGCAGCCGCTGCGCGATGGTCCCTTTGGCAACGTGTCCCGTGATCAGGATGCCATTGTTGGGGTTGTGCCGAAGCATGGAGTAGTACCATTGTGCTTTCGTCGATTGCATCATGCCATCGGTTGTAAACCAGATGGCCGCGCGTCTGCTTGCAATGTCCTCCTGCAGGAGACATTGACGTTCTTCATCGCTGCGTATACTGACATAGCGATGGCTAGACAAGGCCTCTGCTAAAGTGGCGGCCATGCCATTTTGGAGCCAGCTTGGATGCTGTAGCATTAGCTTCATCGCTTCCAGAAGCTCTTGTTCCACGCGGATAGGCACTTCCGGGAAATGCTGCGCCATAAGCAGCAGCAGCTCTTGCCCCCGGCCGCAAACCGGTACAGGTAGAAGCAGCAGACCATTGGCAGACAACGTATGTTTTGCTTCTGCATACAGGTGCTCTAGCTTGGTGTTTTGCTCTTCGGTATCCGTGCTGTACGCAGCATCGACGATAGCTCCGTCCCACGAAGATTCAAGTTCAACCAGCAGGGGAGAATCCGTCTCTAGTAGAAATGAATCCTCGCTGTAATCCCCCGAGTAGAACACCCGCTTTCCTTCCAGCTCTAGCATGATCCAAATCGATCCAAGCATATGTCCGCTTCGCCCCCAGCAGGCTTTCAAGGTAGGCGTAATTTCGAACCATTCCAGAGGAGCTGCGGCTTCTTCTATAAATGCATACCTAACAGAGGCAAGTTGTTCATGCGTATAAGGCAGCTCTCCGCCTTGTTGATGGATATAGTTACCCCAGCTCGTATAATAGCCAGGAAGTTGTTCCGCGGTGATTCGCGTAGTCCAGACAACACCTGTGTAACCTAACGAATATAGCCAAGGAATCGCAATTGAATGATCTTCATGGGCGTGCGAGAGGAATACAGCATCCAACGCTGCTACACGCGATGCATCGATAAGTGGATATTCCCCGAGCCCTTCACGTTTTACACCGCAATCCAGCACAACGCTGCAACGCTCATTACCTAGCCAATAACAGGAGCGTCCGTGTTCACCGGCCCCGCCCCATACTTCTACATGCATCATTCCACATTCCACTTTCTGTTTGAATTCATGTTGTTGACGACCAAGAGCAGGATCGTTGTCAGACCGACCGAGACGACGGCCATGGCCATGCCAAGCGAAATTTGACCTTGTTCAAATTGAGCAAAAATATACGTCGCCGATGTCTGCATCGACGGCGGCAGCACCATCATCGAGGCGACAAGTTCTCGGAGCGAGATGGTGAAGGTCATCATCCAGCCGGCGATAATGCCCGGCAAGAGAAGGGGTAAAACGATACGTCGGAACACGTACAACGGCTGCCCGCCGAATACATGCCCGGCTTGCCGCAAGGATTCGTCTAGCTGGCCGTTACGTGCCTTGACGTATTGCACGGTGTACGGCAGGAAGAAGACCACGTAAGTGAGGACCACCATGCCGTAGGTGTTGTAGAGATGGAGCGGCATCCATGGCGCGTTCCATAGCATGATGAGTCCGACCACGAGGACCATATCGGGAACCGTGTTCGGCAGCAGGCTGAACATGTCCGTGATCCGTTCCGGCAGGCGTTTGCCGCGCCCGATCGTGAGGGCGAACCATGTGCCTAGCGCGGCCGCTAAACATGCGGCGAGCAGGGCGAGTCCCATGCTGTTTGTTAGAGCTTTCATACTTGGCGAGCCCCAAGTGAGGAGCTCACCGTAGTGTTTGAAGGTAAGGTTAGTCCAGGCGAGTCCGTTGCCCCTAAGCTTCATGAGTGAAGCAGAGATGATGGAGAAATAAGGGATACCAATCGCCGTGGCAAGCACAAGAATCACGTATAGCCAAGCAACGGCGCGCTGCCAGCCGCGGTAGCCCATGACTCTACCTTGCGAGCTTTTGCCGCTAACGAGGTTATACGAATGGCGACGAACAATGACCGACTGCACGTACCAAAGGAGTAGACAAGCCATCAGCAATAGGGAAGCTAATGAAGTAGCTTTCCCGAAATCCACCGGCCAGCTCGAGATCGACGATTGAATCTCTGTTGTCAGAACGAAATAGCCAATACGTCGACCAAACGTCGCAGGTGTACCGAACTCAGCCAACGTTTTCACGAAAATAAGTAAGGCGCCCATCACATAGCTTGAGAATACGAGCGGCAGCAGAATGCGACGCAAGGTATATGAATAGCGAGCTCCGTGCACAGCTGCGGCTTCTTCCTTATTTCCACCGATCTGGGCAATCGCATTTCGTAGAATAAGATACAGAAAAGGAAATAAGTGCAGACTCATAATCGTAATCATACCGAATAGGGTAAAGAAATGGCTGCTAATCCAGTGAGCACTTGGGAAAAACTGCTCTAAATATCCGCGAGGCTGCATGAAAAGGATCCAACCCATCGAACCAATGTAAGGTGGTGTCATAAAAGGAATCAACAACACAATATCTAACCAGCGATGTTTACGAAGTGGGGTTTTGGCCATAATCCAAGCCAGCGGGAGTGCGAGAAGCGTAGAGCCCAACACCACCCAGATCCCCAACATGAAAGAGTTACTGAATACGCCAGTTAGATTTTTCTCAAGTACAGTACGAATCGGCGCTAGAAGATCCAAAGTACCCTTGATCCATATACTTTTCCAACCCACGAATAGAAGAGGAAGGACGACTAGCATAGCTAGAAGCAGCAATGCTAAGAACGTCCCTGTGCGTTTTGCTATCATCTTGTCGTCATCCCCAACTTAAGCTTACTTTTTAAATAATTGTGTGAATTTAGTTGTAACGTCAGCTTGATTGTCGTTCATCCAGTTCCAATCTACTTTGAGAACAGGGATGTCTTTCGCACTTACACGACCTTGTACTTGAACATCACTACGACCAGATAGCAAGTAGTTATCAGTAACCATTTTTTGAGCTTCATCCGAGAGAAGATAATCGATAAATGCTTTTGCAGCATCTGCATTTTTGGAAGTCTTCATAATCATAGCTGGTCTAGGTGAGATGACAGTTCCACTAGCTGGATAAATCAAGTCAATCGGCTCACCTTTAGCCTTGGATGCGTAAGTCATATAGTCCACGCTAGCCATAACGATTTTTTTAGCTCCTGAGATAACCGGATCCATCGCTTCCTGATTGGCACCAGCAATAATCGCGCCATTTGCTCTCACTTTACCGAACAAATCCCATGCGGAATCTCCATTTTTATTTGTGTAACCAGACATGAAATCTAGGGCAGAACCGGATTGTGCAGGATCTGGAATGTTAATTTGATCTTTCCACTCTGGCTTTGTCAGATCGCTCCACTCTTTTGGCGGGTTCGTAACAAGCTTCGTATTGTAAGCAATCCCTAGTGCGGAAAGGCTGTAGCTGAAATAGTTTCCATCTTTATCCGAATAATCAGTGATTAATTTATCGCCATTTTTAGCTTCTTTATAAGGCATTGTCAATCCACTTTTCGTCATCCCAATGGCAGAAGGAAGTGAAGCCAAAATCACAACATCAACTACGGGATTTGCTTTTTCAGCTTCCATACGAGCCATAATTTTACCAGTCGTACCTTGGAACATTTCAACTTCTACGCCCGTTTTGGCTTGAAAACCTTTTTGGATGCTAACTGCAAGCGGGTTAGGTCCAGCGCTGTAAACAACTAGCTTACCGCTAAGTTTTTTCGCCTCAGGCGTAGCTGTCGGTGCTGCCGAAGCTGAAGCAACAGCAGGTGACGGAGTTGCTGTCGCGGAACTTGTCGTCGTTTTACTAGCCGTTCCACACCCCGTTAATCCGACTCCAACCAGAACAGACATCAAAGCTAAAGTGCTCATGTTTAATGTTTTTTTCATTTTCGTTTTCATTGTTTAAAAACTCCCTCTCCTATGTATGGTAACTGCTTATTAAAGCACATGAATCTGTTGCTGAGAAACATAAAGCTGTACAGTTTCTCCTACGTTTAACCGCGTGGGGTGATAAGCCATCCAGACTTCCCCTGTACTTAGCTGCACGGTAACCTCATAGCGTTCGCCCATATAACTGACGGTTTGTACAATACCCGAATACGTGAGGTCAGAGTCAGTTAGCGGTGCCCATTTCACATGCTCAGGGCGAATCATTCGCTTGTCCACTTCCAACCAGTTTGTTTTACCGATAAAACGAGCAGTGAAGGGATGGGTTGGTTTGTTATAAATGGCTTCTGGTGTATCTTTCTGTAAAATACGGCCATCTTTCATCACGATAATTTCGTCTGACATCGACATAGCTTCTGTTTGATCGTGCGTGACGTATACGGTCGTGAAGCCAATGCTGCGTACTAAATTCATCAGCTCTAAGCGCATTTCTTCTCGAAGAAGAGCATCCAAAGCGCTCATGGGCTCATCAAAAAGGACAAGCTGTGGCCGAATCACGATCGCACGAGCGAGTGCAACACGCTGTTGCTGACCGCCCGATAGCTGATGCGGGTATCGCTTTTCTTTCCCTTGCAGCTGAACAAGTTCGATCGCTTCCATCGTTCGTTGACGCCAGTTCGTCTTATCACCCGTAGCTTTAAGTCCAAAGGCGACATTCTCCAAAACAGTTAAATGTGGCCAAAGGGCAAAGTCTTGGAAGACCATTCCGAAATTTCGTTTGTGAACAGGACGGTTAATCTTGCGTGTTGTGGAAAATAAACAGACATCCCCCAAATGAAGTTCGCCTTCATCCGGTGTCTCCAGACCAGCGATGATCCGAAGAAGGGTTGTTTTCCCACAGCCAGAGGGACCCAATAACGTCGTGAAGCGTCCTTTGGCAACAGAGAGCTGAATAGCTTCCAATGCAGTGGAGGAACCAAAAGATTTGTTTATACCGCTAAGTTGTAAAGACATCGCATGCTTCCTTCCGTGCTTTTGATCTCACCTTTAGTTTAGGGGGCGATCATCAACTTAGTGTTAGTGAGACGTAAATAGAATGTTAAGTTTTTGTTGTCTATCTATTCATCTCCATAGATTTTTTCTATAATGAAACCCACATAGGCTGAACACGGAAGAGGGATGAGTAATGAATTGGAATTTGTTAAAGCTTCAAGTCATTGAACTTTTGGATAAGCACAAACGAATCACAGCTGTAGCTGAGCAATTAGGTCTCAAACAGCCCACAGTATCCTTTCATATGAAATCGATGGAGCAAGAGCTAGGGGTACAATTGTTCTACTCGCGGGGCGGAAAAGTCCATCTAACCGAAGCGGGGCAATCTTTGAATCATTACGCTAAGAAGATCAACGCCTTAGTTCAGGAGGCAGAACGGGTGGTCAAGGAGTTCGATGAGCGAGGCAGTGGTCATTTAAAAATAGGAGCAAGTTCGGTGCCGGGCACCTATATACTTCCGGAAATGCTCAGTGCATTCTCAGAGCGGTTTCCGCATATTTCCGTTTCACTTACCGTGAGACCAACCCCTTTTATTAAAGAAATGCTGCTCAATCATGAAATTGATATTGGCATCATGTCGGCCGAGCCTTTTCAATGGTCACCGTTGGTCGGTGAAACGCTTTGCGAGGATGAGCTCGTTTTCTTCTTTAATCCGAAACATCGCTTTGCTAGACAAGAAATACTTCATCCTGAATTTTTAAACGATGTGCCTTTCATTCTGCACGGGCAAGAATCGAGCACACGAACCATGACGCTAAATTGGGCTAAAACATTAGGAGTCAAACTCAAGCCAGTAATGGAGATGGACTCCTTAGAAGCGATAAAGCAAGCGGTTATGACAGGGGAGAGTGTTTCGATTATTTCAAAAATTGCGATCGCCAAAGAATTGCAAAGAGGCGAAGTAAGCTATAGAAGTATTCCGCAAAATCCTCTGCGACGCTATATTTATTTCACCTACAATGCGGATCGTATTCGCTCATCAGTCTTTGACAGCTTCTTATCCAGTTTGCAAGATGCAGTTAGAGGGATTTAATTCCATTTACAAAAAGCACAAATCTAGATGACAATCTGCAAACAAAACTCCTTTATGCTCAGGACGTCAAGAAAACTTTCTAAAAGTGTAGAGGAGATGAAGTGATGTTGAAGAAAAATGTGATGACTGTCATGATGGTCGCTGTAGTGGGAACTAGCTTATTAACAGGTACTTTCGGCGCACCGAAGTCAGCGAGCGCAGCCAGCAACATGGTTCCGAATTACGAGGTTAAGCTTCTCCTAAATCCAAGTGTCGTACTTGGATCCGATTTCAAGCTGACTAGCAGCGTGAAAGCAGCATTTGGCATGCCGGACACAGTCACGAAGATGAATGTACAATTTCTAGACACGAACGCAGAAGACATTTACAACAATGGATGGAGCCCAAGAATTCGTAAAACCGAAGGTGAGAGTGACTTTGAACTTAGCTATAAAAAAAGATATGCCATTACGGGTAATGACATTAATGGAGCTCTTACTTTAGCTAATACACAGGGCTTCAACTCAGGAGACACAAGTTACGAAGCGCAAATTGAGTGGGGTTATCAAAAGAAAACACTAAGTATCACACGTACTAAATCAGGCAGTAAATCGGGTTATAGTGGTATGGATCTTCCGAATCAAGCGGATTCTCGCAGTTTACTTATTAATAACGCACCGGATAAATTTAATAACTGGGTATCCAGTGGGTGGGGAACAAGTAAGCTTTCTTCTTCACGCATCTATGGGCCAGTTCTGGCAAAGCGTTCCGTCGGTACTTGGAGTGGACAGCAGCTCTATATCGAGGTGTGGCCGATTCTTAATGCAGCGGGAACGGGGACAGAATACATAGTAGAAGCTTCTTTCAAAACAGATAGTCAATCAACAGCATCGTCCAAACATGATGAATTAGTTACGTATCTACAAGGTAAAGGTTGGTTTTTGGCGCAAGATTCATTAAAGACTCAACTAATTATGGATCGTTATTAATATCAAAAAATAGTGAGGAGATGTTATTTCTATGTTTCAAATGAACAAAATGTCCAAAGTTATCCTCGCTTCAACAGCAGCGGCTATACTGCTAACAGGTGGAGTTCTCTCTCCTAAGCAAGCATTTGCAGCCAACGGTACACCTAACTATGAAGTGAAATTTAATTTAGATCCAAGTATCGTTGTGGACGGTAGCCACAATTTAATTAGTAGCGTTCGTAGTCAATTTGGCACGGGGTCCTCATATAAAAGCTATCGCGTTCAATACATGGATACAGCATCTAAAACGATGGATGCTCAAGGTTGGAGCGATCGTATTCGTAAAAAAAGTACGGACAGTACGCATCAATTACAATTCAAAAAGCGATACCCAATCACAAACGGGGATATCAATGGTGCGTTGACAACCGCAGCGAACGATGGCTTGAACAGCTCAGCATCAGGATTTGAGTTCCAAGTTGACTGGACCATCAGTAAACAAACATTAAGCGTTCAGTATGAAAAAGATGTAACCGTCTCTGGTTTCAGTGGCAGTGGACTCAATGCCCCTAACCTGGCAAGTTCCCAGTCCGTCTCCGTTTCTAATGCGCCTAGCCAGTTCAAAAACTGGACCAGCTCAGGCTGGGGAACAACCCAATTGAACAATTCAGTGATCTATGGACCTATCGATTTCAAAAGATATGAAGGTACGATCGATGGCTTGGAATTAGATATCGAAGTGTGGACCATTCTAAATGCAGCTAAAACAGGAACGGAAGACATCGTTGAAGCTTCGTTTAAAGCAGATACGCTAAGTGAAGCAACAAGTGCGCGCACAGATCTGATCAATACACTCTCGACGAAGGGCTGGTTAGTCCAGACTGATGTGCTAAAAACAAGTTTAATCATGGAACGTTATGCACCAACAGCTCCAACGCCAGATACGACAGCACCTTCTGTACCAGCTGGGTTAACAGCAACGGCGACATCAAGCACACAAGTACAGCTTGGATGGACAGCAGCGACGGATAATGTGGCTGTAACTAGCTATGACGTGTATCGTAATGGTTCCAAAATCGGTACCTCCACGACAACTGCTTATAGCGATTCCGGACTTACGGCCTCTACAGCGTATAGTTACACCGTCATTGCCAAAGATGCAGCTGGGAACGCGTCATCTGCAAGTACTGTCGCTTCCGTTACAACACCTGCAAGTGGCGGTACGGGTACAGGATCACTATACTACAATATTAATGGAAGTTCGGTCTCCTATTTGGAAGCCGAAACGTATACGGCCAAAACAGGAACATTCACACAAACAACTTGTTCCGCCTGTTCGGGAACTGCTAACATGCAAACAGCAAATGGTTCCGGAGATAGTGATGCCAACTACCTCAAATATGACCTGGAAGTAACCAACGGCGGCTCTTTCTACATTTACTTGCTTTCAACTGGCCCAGATGGCAGCTCAGACAGCTTCAATGTAGCTGTTGATTCAGGCAGCAACTACCAAGTAACAACAGGCAGCAGTGGTACTTGGGCTTGGAAAAAGCCGAGCAGCTCACTTTCATTGTCAACAGGTACACATACGTTGTATATCAAAGTCAGAGAAGACGGCGCAATGGTAGACAAAATCGCTATTACCAAAACAAGCAGCACACCAAGCGGTCTTGGTGGTACGGCACTCGTTCCATCCACACATTAGCAGCAACTGAATGCCGGATGTAAAAAGCTTTAAGAACCATCACAGTGGTAAGATCCCCGTTAAGTAAACAGGGGGATGTCCACCAATGATGGGGGCGAAAGCTTTTTACATTTTGAACGATTACCCCTCCAAGTATCGTAAACCCCAGCTTCCTCACGAAGCTCACCTCGTTTCCGATAATCCGAAGCAATACGCTTCATACGTTCGCACCAACGTTGAGCTCTCCACCTTACACGCAACGCATATTTAGCCGCAAGTGACTTATTCTACGAACATTTTTCTATTAGCACTATCCCCTTAGCTCAGAAGAAAGCGTAACTGTGTATATGTAAACTAAAACAGAGTTATAGAACATGTATTGAAATTGTATGAAATTTTTATGGGGATTTCTAAAGTAGAGTGAAATGGAAATGAAAAAGGATAAGGATAAGGATAAGGATAAGGATAAGGATAAGGATAAGGATAAGGATAAGGATAAGGATAAGGATAAGGATAAGGATATGGAGCTGCACTCTAAAGTACTTTGGAGTAAAAATGGGTGTACTAAGATAGACCTAAGTGTTTAGTTAGGCTGCTTGGCATAAAGGTTTGGGAATTGCTTTAGGAATATTCATACAGAGTTGGACTAGGTGATCAAAGATAGGCACGCTCGAAGCAGTAAGATTTATTCGATAACAAAATTCGTCCAAATAGGATTGAAGATGCTTCGATCCGATGCCATGGAAGGTCGAATTGATCCAAGTGCTTGCTTGTTTTGCGATTTCGAGTAGGGGGCGTTGACGTTTAGACGTGAAGAATCCAGTAACGATTTCAATTTTATCTGCGTTTGGGTTGATATGTTGTTGTTGGAAGTTAATTGTGTCGAAACGAGTGATGTGTTTGTTAGTAGGACTTGAGGGAGTGACTTGTTTGATTTTGACTGTTGTCGTGGGCGTAACACCTGAATGATCGAGTGAGGAGCCTACAAGTAGGAGGTGTTCTTGGGGATGCTTATGAACAGAAGGGTTAAAGGGTCTGCCATAAATAGCAGAGTTAATTTGAACTGATCCTGTCAACGGGCGTTGGTTATCAGCTAGGTGTATGGAAGTACGGATTTTATGTAGGATTAACCAGGCAGTTTTATACGTAACCTGAATTAGCTGTGAAAGTTTCATTGCCGTCGTGCCTGAGGGCGTGCTCGATATCAGAAAAATCGCTAATAACCATTTAGAAAGTCGAGTTCTAGACCCCTCCATGATCGTACCTGAGAGCAAGGACACCTGATGACAACAGTGAGAACATTCATACAAAGGTAGACGTCGAGTAGATGTTATATAAGCATGGCGATGGTCACAACGTGGGCAACGAAAGCCTTTTGGCCATTTGAGTTGAATTAGAAAATCGATACATGCATCCTCAGAGGAAAACTTCGTATGAAACTGTTCATAGGTTAATTTTGACCAATCCATAAATATTCTCCTCCGACAGATATTAATGATATGAAAACAAGTGTTCCTGTTTGTTTATTATATCAAACATACGATCTTATTTCAATATTTTGGAATAAATTTGTAAATTTATTAAATTGTTTTCATCTGAGTCAACGGGATAGTGCCGATAGGTTGGGGCTGGAGATAATAAGGGGGCGTGTGGATGTTGTGCAAGTAGATAGTTGGTTGGCGAGATAGTGGATGAGCGCGATGGATGGAAGGGAGATTATCTTAAAAGATGAGGGATAACGAGTAATTGAGTGGTTGGGAAGATAGTGGAGGAGTGAAAGGATCTAGGGGAAAATTAGCTAAAGGATGGAGGATAACGAGAAAGTTCGATAGATGTAAAGGGTGATCAGATAGAGGTTCGAGGATAACTAGTAATTATGTGATTGGCGGGATAGTGGAGGAGGGAGAAGGATGAAAGGGAAATTAGCTTAGAGGACGGGGATAATGAGGAAGTATGTGGTTGGATTGCATCGTCTTTTTCATACCATGTCCGCATAAGGTAGTACTAATGAAATGTAGCGCTTGAGTTGATCTGTGGGGATGAAGAAGGAGGGAACAGGATGCTGCAGAGGCGACGATGGAGGAGCAGGCCAACTGTGAAGACGAGCCGTAAAAAGGTGCTTTGGATCGGTCTGCTTATCTTTGTCTTGTTTTGCATACAATTTTTTATTTTTATTGAACGGAATCTGAGACCGCCTTTGATGAGTTTGGCGAAGGTGCGGATTAAGCAAATTGCTACGCAAGCGATCAATAGTGCAATCTCTGAACATGTTGCTGGAGGAACGAACGCAGAGCAATTAATTGATTGGAAATTGGATAATAACAATAAAATTACGGGTTTTATGTTGAATTATAATGAACATATGAGAATTACTTCGGAGGCAAGTAGAACTGTACAGGGGGAGTTAAATAACCTACAAAGTATTTCAGAGCATATACCACTTGGTCAAGCCATGAATAGTGCCATTCTTGCTTCTTTTGGGCCGGATATCCCTATCAAATTGTTGCCAGTTGGCAGTGTTAAGGTTGATTTAAATACACGTACGCAAAATGCTGGGATTAATATGGTTATGTTTGAAGTGTATGTTCACATTGTTGCGGAGGTCTCGGTCATTATTCCTTTCGATTCGGATACGGAAATTGTGGAAACGGAGATTCCTATTTCTTACTCACTGGTGGTCGGGGATGTCCCAACGTATTATTACGATAATAAAGGCAACCCTGTTGGCAGTACGAAGGATGCAAGTCCGCCAAGTATCACTCTTCCTACGTTACCGAGTACGGGGAGCTCGACTACGACTCCCAAACAGGGTGTAACTAAGCATTAAAATACCTCATAAATGAAACCCATCCTGGGTAGGACGGGTTTATTTCTTCTTATTTTGATCTTCACGTTCCCATCTGCGCAAGGAAGGATAAGGATCATAACTCCATTCCGTTGTACCATTATCACGATAAAGGCCAAAATGTAAATGGGGTGGAAATTTGCCTGAGGTACCTGGTTTTCCATAGCCAGAGCTCCCCACCCATCCAATGGTTTGGCCTGGTTTAACAATGTCGTTGACTTTGATGTTTTTTTGGTAACCCGACAAGTGCGCGTAGTAGTGATAGATGTTGTTGAGATCTCGAATACCGATCCTCCAGCCTCCATAGGGATTCCATCCTTTAATTTCAACGATCCCAAAGCAGGTACTCCGTACTGGCACCCCGTATCCTGCAAATAGATCTGTTCCTTCATGGCTACGATGCCCCCCCCAGCCGCGAGAATCCCCCCAAGTGCTTCGATAGGAGTAATCCGCAGTAACAGGGAGCGGGAAGGCATGGGCATTTGCTTCTAAGGTGCCTAAAGTTTCATAGATCGCAGCGAATTGTTTAATGCGTTCCACACTTCGCGGATTCTGATAGTAATTCAAAAGATTTATTTGTAGGTTTTCTACTTTGGTCCCGTTCTTTCCTAGAATGGCAGTCATGGCTGCAAGCACGTCCAAATCGTTGGCACGATCTGCAATACGATCACCGGACCCATCTTTACCAAATCCATGGAAAAAAGCTATGCTTTTTAGATTCGTATCCTGTTGATCCGGATTTAACTTACCGGCCCAGTTCGCGTCTGAGAAATAGAAGTTCGTGATAGGTTGTTGAATGGTTCTTTTTTTGGAAGCATTCATGGTTTTCTCATATTGATCAACTGCAGCTAGGTATTGCCAAGGAATGCCTGAGAGTAAGCTTATTTTTTCAAAAAGTTCTTTCCGCTCCGCTTGTGTATGCTTTGGGGCGATGGAGCTTGGTGTAGGCGCTATTTGGTCATTTGCCATAGCTTTTGAGTGCGTACGATGTGAAAAAGATGTAGGTGTCACTGTAGATAGCAGGAGGCTCAGGGCTAGAACCTTTGACCAAAATGCTCTGCTTTGCATCTCTATCATCCTTCCTGAAATGTTAGTTCTTAGGATGTACGTATCGCCGCTTGTTTATCCTTCCATCTTTCGTTGTGTGGTGATATTTGCTATGATGCCAATAAGAGGTGGGAATAGTGGCTTTTAACCATAGGGATGAGCATGTGGACGATCACATGTTGTTAGTGCAAGCCAATTTGGATGATATGAATCCAGAGTGGGTTACGTATATCATGGATAGGCTTTTTGATGTGGGGGCGAACGATGTATATGTTGTGCCCATTATTATGAAGCGGGGCCGCCCTGGTATCATGCTGAATGTGCTGGTGGATGAGGAACGGCTTTCACAGATCGAGGAGATTATATTTAGTGAGTCAACGACGCTGGGGGTTCGATATCTCCATGCCTCTTGTCATCGATTAGCAAGGGAATTTGAACTTCTGGAGACACCTTGGGGGCCTTTGACGGTAAAAGTGGGCTATCACGCAGGAAAATTAGTGCAATATGCGCCTGAATTTAAGGAATGTGAAGAAGTTGCAAGGAAATATGGGATTCCATTGAAGCAAGTTTATGAGGAAGTTAGGATGTTATTTCACGAGCAGAATAGACAAAAAAACGCTCTTCCAGATTGATGGAAGGGCGTTTTTTGTCTATTCCTATTGGTGAGTGCCAGTGTTAGCAACTCCATGATGTGTGTGACTATGGGTGTGATCATGATCGCCGTGATCGTGATGATGATCATGAGAGTGATCATGATGGTGGTGATGATCGTCATGCGTGTGTGTATGCTCATGCGAATGCTCGTGAGCTAGATGTTCATGGCTGATTTGCCATTTCCCGATAAAGGGATCGATTTTACCGACTACGACGCGAAGTACATTCGGTTGTTTGGGTAAATCTCTTGTGCCTGCACCATATCCAATGCTGTCAACAACCATCGGTGGGAAGCTTTTGGAGAATTCGTCGACAATCCCAGAAATGATACCGGCGCCTGTAGGCGTCGTCATTTCTAAGCTATAATGCGTTGATGCGATGGGCAAGCCTAGCATCATTTCAAGTGTAGCGGGAGCGGGTACTGGATATATCCCATGGTCGATATGGATCGTACCAGAGCCTAGTGGCACAGGTGATGAGAAAATACGCTCGATCTGTAAGGAGTCGATCGCTAAGGCGACGCCTACGATGTCAACGATTGAGTCGATTGCACCGACTTCATGAAAGTGTACTTTTTCGATAGGAGTTCCATGAATTTTGGCTTCTGCAATCGCTATTTTTTCAAAAATAGCTAGGCTTAGGGCCGTTACTCGTTCATTGAATTCGGCTTTTTGGATGACCTGAACAATTTCTGAGTAATGTCTATGTTTTTTAGGTGGATGTTCTGGATCGAGAATAACATCTAGTTTTAGGGCGGAAATCCCGCGTTTGATAACACGTTTCCATTCTAAGGTGTAGGGCTCTAGTTTGATTTTGGAAAGCTCATCTTCGATATAAGCTCGATCTGCTCCCGCGTCAACTAAAGCGCCTAGTGTCATATCGCCGCTTATTCCAGAGAAACAGTCCAAATATAAAATACGCATGGTCGGATGTCACGCTCGTTTCGACATATTTTTGTTGATGAGTCCTGCATAGTAGCCAGCTCCAAAGCCGTTGTCAATGTTGACTACGGAAATGCCTGGTGAGCAGCTATTTAACATAGACAACAGGGGAGCGACACCAGCAAGGTTCGCCCCGTAGCCGATACTCGTCGGCACAGCGACGATCGGTTTGGAGACGAGCCCGCCAACTACGCTGGCGAGGGCTCCCTCCATGCCGGCCACGACGACAATCGCGTTCGCACCGCGAATGAGTTCTAGCCGGCGGAACAGTCGGTGAATGCCGGCGACACCCACGTCGAAAATACGTTCGACGTGGCTGCCCAGGCATTCCGCTGTAAGGGCAGCCTCCTCCGCCACAGGGAGGTCGGAGGTGCCTGCGCACACGACGGCGATGTAGCCTTCGTGGACTTTGAGCAGCGGACGCTTAAACCAAGTAAGCGCCCGTGCTGTTTCGTGGTAGGTGACACCTGCCACGTTGGCCACAACATAAGCGGCCTTGGCCGCGTCGACGCGTGTGGCAAGCACGCGGTCGGTGTGCTCCATGAGCCGCTTGAAAATAACCTCGATCTGCTCGGGCGTCTTGCCTTCCCCGAAAATGACCTCGGGGAAGCCTGTACGCTTCTCGCGATCGATGTCGAGCTGCGCAAATCCTAGATCAAGGTTGGCGGGACCTGAGCCGCCATCCTTGATGATTTGCTTCTTGGCTTCTTCTACGTCCAGATCGCCTGTCTGAACGAGTTTTAAGATCTTCTCTAAGTCCATCATAAGGATGCTTCTTTCACCTTGTCTTTCGTCTCTTGTGACAGTACTTCATTCATGCTGCCAGTTCGGTATCCTTGCAGGTCTAACGTGACATATGTAAAGCCAAGCTTGCTGAATTTTTCGTAAATCGCATCACGGTGCTCTACGACCTTGTGAATTTCATCCGGCATGACTTCGATCCGGGCAATCTTCTCGTGATGACGCACGCGAACTTGATAAAGACCCAGTTGGGACAGGAAGTATTCCCCTTCATCCAATTGGTCAATCTTCCACTTCTCAATTTGTGTCCCATACGGGATACGGGAGGACAAACAGGCGAAAGAAGGTTTATTCCACGTGCTCAGACCCAATTCTTTGGAAAGCGCTCGGATCTCGTCTTTGGTTAAGCCAGCTTCCTGCAGTGTGCTGCGGACACCTTGCTCATTTTTTGCTTGAAGCCCAGGTCTGTAGTCTCCAAGATCGTCCACATTGGAACCATCTAAGATATACGGATAACCAAGCTCTTTGGCGATATCCTGTAAATGTGAATAAAGCCCCGTCTTGCAGTGATAACAACGGTCGGGATTATTGGCAACGAAGTTTGCGTTCTCCAATTCCTTAACCTCTGTTTTGTGCAAACGGACGCCGAATTGTTGGGCTAGTTGTGCTGCGGCATCGAACTCCCTCGTGGGAAACGTTTCTGATGCTGCGGTTACGGCAAGCACTTGGTCACCAAGCTCTTGCTGTGCACGTTTGAGGACGAATGTACTGTCAACACCGCCGGAGAAGGCGACGATTACACGGCCCATATTTCTTAAAATTTCACCAAGCTTGCGATCTTTCTCGCGGGTCACTTCAGTTATGCTCATGTTTCTTTCCTCCCATACAGCCTTTATGTAGTAAGCTGAGCTGTTTTGGTCCATCTTGATCAGTGTATCACAACTGACCCCCAAAGTGGATTGTTTTGTCAGTCATTCATGTTATAATAACATCATTGAGAAACCAAATAAAAAGGCGGGAAAGACAGTGCCTAGAAAAGTACTAGAGAGAAAACCAGATTGGTTAAAGATCAATCTTAAAACGGATGAGAATTTCAAAGAAATCAAGTCCATGATGCGTTCCAAAACGTTGCATACGGTTTGTGAAGAAGCCAAATGTCCGAATATCCATGAATGTTGGGCGAATCGGACAGCGACTTTTATGATATTAGGTGATATTTGTACGCGTGCTTGCCGTTTCTGTGCAGTTAAAACAGGTCTCCCAACGGAGCTTGATCTAGAAGAGCCAGAACGTGTTGCGGATGCTGCGTTACAAATGGGACTCCGCCACTGTGTTGTTACTTCTGTGGCGCGCGATGATCTGGCAGATGGCGGCGCGAGGATCTTCGCTGAGACGATCAAAGCGATTCGGCGCAAGCTGCCGATGTGTACGGTCGAAGTGCTGATTCCTGACTTCTTGGGTCGAGAAGAGTCACTGGCTACCGTGCTTGCAGCAAAGCCTGATATTCTGAATCACAATATGGAAACGGTTGAGCGGATGTCTGACCGTGTGCGTTCCAAAGCTAAATATTCTCGTTCGCTGGAGTTGCTGCAGCGTTCGAAAAAGATCGCACCGAACATCCCAACGAAATCCAGTGTCATGATTGGTGTAGGGGAAGAGTGGGACGAGTTGCTTCAAACGATGGAAGACTTGCGTAAGGTTGACTGTGATATCATGACGATCGGTCAATATTTACAGCCTTCCACAACACACTTGTCTGTGGCTAAATACTACACACCTGAACAGTTCGCTTTGCTGAAGGAAGAAGGCATGAAACGCGGCTTCAAACATGTGGAATCGGGGCCTTTGGTACGCAGCTCCTATCACGCCCACGAACAGGTGAAAGCAGCTTCTAATGTCTAGAACTATGAACGGATCATAGAAAGGAGAGCTTCCTACCACCATGATTCATATCGCAAATAAAACATATGAGCTCGTCACCGATCACAAAAATGGTTGGAATTTCGAAGTATTCAAAGAACGCTTCAGCGAAGTGCTGGAGCGATATGATTATATTGTCGGCGATTGGGGCTACAGTCAGTTAAGGTTAAGAGGATTTTTCAAAGAAATCCATCCGAAAGCGACGAAAGAATCATCCATCGCGGCACTCCAAGATTACCTGAATGAGTACTGCAATTTCGGCTGTGCGTATTTCATTATCGAGAAAGTTAATGCACCGAAGCAGCAAACACCAGCGGAAGTGATTAGTTCAACAACGGTCTAATCGCTTTATCCAAAAAAACGCCATCTGAACTCCAAAAAAGGAGAGCGGATGGCGTTTTCTTATATTTATTTGACTTCAAGACCAACGAACGCTTCGCGGACGCGATTCCAGAAAGGAAACGAACGAAACCGTGCGAATTTCACTTTCACATTGGGTGCTACTCGGCAGCGAATGGAAACGACATCTGCACGTTGCATATATTTATGATCCAAGGACAGCAGCATATTCTGCTGCGCTTTTGGATAAATGTCGCAGTGATGATGCTTCGGCAAAATCATTGACGAACCTAACGTACGGTACACGCGATTGTTAATCGACGCGATTTCGGCAATTTGGATGGCTTCCAATGATGGATGGACCATGGCGCCGCCTAAGCTCTTGTTATAAGCCGTGCTTCCTGCGGGTGAGGAGATACATATGCCATCTCCGCGGAACATTTCGAACATTTCGTTGTTGACGTCAAGTCTAGCGACGAGTGACACTTCAATGCCTCGAATCGTAAATTCGTTGAGTGCCAGATGCGTTTCAACACCCTTGTCCGTTGTGATTTCAATCTCGACAACAGGGTACTGCACGACTTGCAGCTCCTCGTGCGTCTTCACGCTGAACATGAGCGAAGCTAAATGATCGAGCTCCTTAGGTTTCCAATCCGCGAAAAAGCCAAGGTGGCCCGTATGGATCCCGACGAATGCAATGTGGTCTAATTGGTCGACATATTTATGAAAAGCTTGCAGCATCGTGCCGTCTCCGCCGATGGACAAAACGATATCGGGATTGACTTCATCCCTTGGCATACTGTGCTGAGCGGCGAGAGTGTGGAACCGTTCGGTCAGCTCCTTGGAGATGTCATCGCCTCGTTCAATGACGTTGTATTTCAATCTTGTTCCTCCTAAGAGTTTTCGTGGAAAACCTTCTTTATAAGCATGCGCTGAGGTTGGTCAGCGTCCGCTTTCACGTTCATTAAAAATTGGAGCAGTACGCATCTATTTCTTGGAGAATGGACTCAGGCGTGTGCTGAAATTCAGCAGCGATCCGATAGAAGTCATTGCTAAAATGCGTAACCCTGACAATTTCACCATAGACAGTAATCGGTTGTGAGAAATTCGGAAGTATGAAGCTGAACTCCAGAATCAATGGGTAGAATAGTCGGTTGGATGTAACAAATGACAAACCGCCTGCGCTGATATCGAGAAGTTGTCCAGTAAAAGCGACACCTTTCTGTACAGATAAACTTCTTATGCCAGCTACACGTAATGTGATTGGTGTACGCAAGGTCAGTTTAGCTCGCGGATAGCGTCTGTTTTGATGCTGAAACACTTCTTCAGGAAGAGATAAGGTCAAATAGCAGATCGTCTTCTTCAGTTCAAGCTGAATCAAATCGACATATGCATAATATAAAAGGGGACCGTCTTTAAATGAAAACTCGACGAATGAAACATGTTCAAGTTTGTCGAAAGGGTAGAGCCCCAACTGTTCCAGACAAACCGTTATCGAATCTTCACCTATTTTGTCGATGGCAAAGTTATCTTCAAAACAGAAAGGCTGGCCATCTTTACACTCACCAACAATGATAATATGACAATCCTGATTGGGAGAGATGGGTGCCAATTCTAGTACCTTATTCCATTCCATAGCATCACCAAGTCGTTAGATTTACATGCACATCTGCCTACACATCCAGTAAATTCTCTTCTCATCATAATTTATATATGACAATAAGAAAAGCCCCAAACGGGGCTTTATCAGCGGTTTTCGGATTTTTTTTGTTAAGACAAGGTGCTCGTAACTAACGAAAGTTCAAAGGAGTGAGCGAAGTTGGTTGAGATGGGTCGAACGCGAATGGAGAAGTGGGGTCCATGGATCAGATGAGAGGGAATCGTCGCTTGAAAGCTCTGTGTTTGATCGAGCAGCTCCCCAATCGGCGTCATGAGGATCATTTTTTGCTCCCAAGATTCGTCATTTTCTTCATAATAAATGACTTCTACTGCCGTATCCTGCGGCCAAATCGGACCGAATTGTATTTGCGCTGTAATCTCTTTCGTTGAGGGAGCGATTTCATCTAAAGGGACTTCAGATGTTGATTTATCCGAGTGATCATCGATGCTTATGATTCGGACTTGATGCCAATTGCTGCGAATGAATTGCTTGTAATCAGCTACTTTGGTAGCTACATCGTAGTGATCGGCAACGAAGAGACGCGCTCGTTTGGCCGTTGGTAAATAAGTGAGATTCGTATAATCCTGCACCATCCGATGTGTATTATAGACGGGACTTAGCGTTTGCACAGAGCGCTTCATGCGCTGAATCCACTGATGAGGAAGATCGCCTTGATTGTAGTAAAGCGGAATAATCTCATTCTCTAGAAGGTGATAAATCGCTTTCGTATTTTCTTTCTCCTGTGCTGCCCAATCTGCAGCGCCGGTCGTTCCGATGGCCCAGCCATTCGAACCGTTGTAGCCTTCCTCCCACCAGCCATCTAGTACGCTGAAGTTAAGTACACCATTCATAGCGGCTTTCTGTCCGCTGGTACCGCTTGCTTCAAGGGGCCTGCGCGGGTTATTTAACCACACATCAACACCTTGCACGAGATAGCGCGCCATATGGATATCATAATTTTCGAGAATCACAATTTTACCGAGGAACTCCTTCAACTGCGAAATCCGATAGATTTCTCGTATTATATCTTGACCTGGGTAGTCCGCAGGGTGCGCCTTGCCGGCAAAAATAAATTGGACCGGACGGTCCGGATCATTAATTATTTTACGGAGCCGATATAAATCATTGAAAATGAGATTGGCCCTTTTGTAAGTGGCAAATCGCCTAGCGAACCCAATGGTTAATGCCTTTGGATTCAAATAGTTTCGAACCTCTTCGATCCGTTCTTCGGACTCTCCGTTTCGCTTGCGCTGTTCCATGAGGCTATGGCGTGCGTGACGCACTAAATCCTCTTTCAGTTGCTGATGCACCTTCCAAATGGATTCGTCAGGAATAACCTCGACTTGTGCCCATTGATGGTGATTGGATTGCTCTGCTCGCCAGGTTCCTGGCAGGAACCGATCGAATAGCTCCTTCCACGCTGGCGCCGTCCATGTATCTAAATGTACACCGTTGGTAATGGAGCCTATGGGCACTTCACTTGCATCGATATGCCCATGAAATTCTTTGAACATTTCGCGTGAGACTTGCCCGTGCAACTTGCTGACCCCATTGCGAAGCCCCGCGGTATTCATGGCAAGATGCGTCATATTGAATTGCCCTGACTTATGATCAAGCCCTAAAGCAATGATGCTTTGCTTGTGCTTAGGAATTTCGCTGAATAAGGGACCGAGATAATGTTCAATCATCCCGACAGAGAACGTATCATGACCCGCGGGTACCGGCGTATGGGTCGTGAATACCGTAGCTGAACGGACCGTTTCTACCGCAACGTGAAAGGAGAGGCCTAAGTGCAGTAATTCCTTCAATCGTTCTAGGGTAAGGAAGGCGGCGTGCCCTTCATTGATATGATACACATTCGGATAGATACCCAGTGCTCGGAGGGTCTTGACGCCGCCGATGCCAAGCACGATTTCTTGGGCGATGCGCGTATCTTGATTGCCGCCATACAGCTGCGAAGTTAGCGTTTTGTCTTCTTCATCATTAGCCGCATGATCGGAATCAAGCAAATACACCAGGTTCCGTCCTACGGTGACTGCCCAAATATTCAGGTGGATCGTGCGGCCGGGTACATCTATCGAAACCGTTAGTTGCTGGTCATTTTGCATGACAGGGCGAATCGGTAATTGGTTAAAATCATACGGAAACAGTTCACTTTGTTGGCTACCGGAGGCATCAATCTTTTGCGTAAAATAGCCTTTCTTATAAAGAAGGCCGATGCCAGCAAGCGGTATCCCTAAATCACTGGAGGACTTGATGTGATCACCAGCGAGAATGCCCAGCCCCCCTGAGTAAATCGGCAGTGATTCGTGGAATCCAAACTCCGCTGAGAAATAGGCAATTTGCACAAAATCTTCTTGGGGATGATTAGTCTGATACCACGCAGGATCGTTCATATACATATCGAATCTCGACATCACTTGTTGGTAGCGTTCTAGGAATGCACTGTTCTGACTTAAGGCTTGCAGATCTGGTGTATCTAGATTTTGAAGCAGACGCACAGGATTATGACCGGAGGATTTCCATTTCACAGGGTCCATACTTTCAAAAAGCTGCAGCGCATCTTGGTTCCAACTGAACCATAGATTGAATGCCAGCTCGTTTAAACGCTCAATCGGTGAAGGCACATGTATCGCCTCGTGGGGGACGGTTGCTAACATATCTGAGTGTTCTCTCCCTTTATATACATGATCGTAGTTACCCATATTATCTTGTTCCACCAACCTTTTCATACACCAGTTTAAGTAAGGAATATGCAAGGAATAGGCCTATGATGACTGTAAAAGCGAGGGCAATGACCATCGCACTCAGGGGTACAAGCAGCTTGATATAGCTCATAATGGGTGTCGCGGTATCATATAGAGGCTTGAATACAGCCTGAGGGCTTCGGAATCGCTGCATAGGGTCCCAAATCAGGAGAACAATAACAGCAGAGAGTATAGCATGAATGAAACGGGCAAAAAGAAAAGGAAGATAGCGCATATTCGTATGGCTTAATAAGCTGACAACTTGGGCATGTACAGAAAGTCCGCCCCAAGAGAGGATGAAGGCACCGATTGCCACTTTACTGGCAAGGGCTAGATCGGCGGGAGCGCCACCGGCGGCTTTGGCCCCGAGCGTTACTTCGAACAACCCATTCATAACGGCTTGCGAGAGCTCATGCGGTAATCCTGTAATGGTCAACACGGATGTGATTAATACATAGAACACATTCATCACTTGAGCGGATGTAAGGATCGTTAGAACGACGGAGAAGAAAACAACCAGTCCGCCAACGACGAAAATTAATCGGAAGGAGTTCAAAATGGCGTCGCTTAACAATGTTCCTAAGGGTCTGCCATCTAAATTTCTTGCTTTATGCATCGTTATAAAAGCCTGCTTCCATACGGAGCCTTTTTCTTTCGGCGGCTGAGGTGTAGGGATGCTTTTCCTGCCATGAAACCGCATGAGCAGGCCGATTAAGAACGAGCCTCCATAATGGGCAACGGCTAAGATTAGCGCTAGGGACGCGTCGTGGAAAAAGCCGATCGACACTGCTCCGATCAGAAAGATCGGATCGGAACTTGTCGTGAAGGCTACGAGCCGCTCACCTTCTTCACGATTCACCAGCTTCTGGTCCCAGAGCTGGGAAGTCAGCTTTGCGCTGACTGGGTAGCCAGCAGCGAAGCCCATAGCCAGCACGAAGCCGCCGATGCCAGGAATACGGAAGACAGGGCGCATCATGGGATCCAGGAGTGTACCGAAGAAATGAACAATTCCGAAGCCCAGCAGAATTTCGGATATGACAAAGAAGGGGAATAGGGCTGGGAACAGCACATCCCACCAAATAGAAACGCCACGAACAGCTGCTTGAAACCCGTCATGGGGGAACAGGACTAAGCATATAATAATGGCAACAATCACGAACGAGATGAGTAGCGCAGGGGTGAAGTCACGTTTGGGCATAGACGGTGGATACCTCCTCTTATTCCACTATATGAACAAGCCCATCTATACATGCCGTCCCGAATTTCTGGAGTTAGCAGTTGCGTCCGAGTAGGACTGTACTGCCGTTTATTTTGGTGCTTGGGACTGTTCAGTCCCTCTTTTTATGGTAAAATAGAACTAGTAAGTTTCAAATCCTATACATCGGGAGTGATTCAAATGACAGGTGTCATTGCCGGCTTGATTGTCTGTATGTTCGTGTTTGTCATTCGGGAAACGCTCATGCACGCAGGGGATGAGGATTTAGAGAACTATTGAACAACAATAGAATTGCGAGGTTTATGGCATGTCAGGGAATGAGAATAGAACGTTATACGAATTACTGGGAGGTGCGGAAACGCTTAGCCGTTTAGTAGAAGCCTTCTACTCGAAAGTACAGCAGGAGCCGTTACTTTCGCCGCTTTTCCCCCAAAATATAGGTCCGGTTATAGAGAGACAGACGATGTTTTTGACCCAATTTTTCGGAGGGCCGACACTGTACTCTGATCGCCATGGACATCCCATGATGCGTGCTCGTCATATGCCTTTTCCAATTACCAAAGAACGTGCGGATGCTTGGTTAGGATGCATGTCGGAGGCCATGGTTGAAGTGGGCTTACCGGAAGATCTGAAGGCATTTTTAATAGAACGACTAAGAGGTTCTGCCTATCATTTCGTGAACACACCAGAGGAAGAATAGTCCGTTCTTCCTACTGACTACATACAATCTTAGGAAAAGGCGGGAATTTAAGTGGTCGAGCCCTTATATGAGATTTCAGTGACTTGCACCTATTGTACGAATACGTATAAATCGAAAAAAGTTCGACCAAGCTTCAAAAAAGCTACGAAGTCAGATTCGGATTTCTGCCTGCATTACAATGAAATTAATCCAGACTACTACGTCGTTCGGATTTGCCCATTTTGCGGGTATGCACATACGGAGAATTTCTCGGAAAGCTGGAGTCCGGCCCAGAGAGCTGTGTTCCAAGAGAAAGTAGCGCTGAACTGGTCGATGCGTGATTATTGCAGAGAACGGACATGGGAAGATTCGCTGCATTGCTTCAAACTAGCACTCCTGTGTGCGCAGATTAAGAATGAGAAATCGCGCGTAGTTGCAGGTCTCTTACATCACTTGGCTTGGTTGTACCGGAGCAAAGGGGACAAGGAACAAGAAGAACGGTTTCTCTCCTTCGCGTTGGATGCGTATGTGAACGTATTCGAAACCGAAGGCATGGATTTGAATAATGCGAGGCTCATGTATTTAATGGGCGAGTTGAACCGTAGATTGAAACGCTTTCCGGATGCGATTAAATGGTTTTCGAGAATCATTAACGATCGCAAGATTATGGATGCCGGCATGATTAGAGCCAGTCGTGAGCAATGGATAACAACGCGTGAGGATATGCTCGCCCTGCGCTTGGAATTGCCAGATGAAATGAAGCAAGCAACCTAATCGTTAAATGAGTAGGCTGAAACGAAAATGAACGCTAACCATGACCCAGGGAACGACGGGGATCGGTTAAGCGTTCATTTTTTGTTCATCTAGGTAGGTGTGGCCATAGAGCGTTGGTTGGTTTTTGCCATTATGCTTAGATTGATAGAGCGCAAGATCTGCTTCAGAGATCAGTGTTCTCAGATCAACCAGAGAGGTTTGGGCTGTCGAGATGCCAATGGATATGGTAATAGGAGCAGCTTCCAGGCCATTCTTTTTATAAAGGAATAAATCGGCAATGGATGTACATAACGTCTGACCATAGTGGAGAATACGGCTAGGATCTGTCTCCGAACTGAGCAGAATGAATTCTTCTCCGCCATATCTGGCTAAGTAATCGTGTTCATCAATGAGTTGACGTAAAACGGAACTAACCTCTTGGAGCAGCTGATCGCCTTCCAAATGTCCAAATCGATCGTTAAATAATTTGAAATTATCGAGATCGATCATCATGATTGACACTTTCCGTTTGTGAAGGGCGCCTTGGGCAATTGGCATAAAGCTTCTTAAATTAGGCAGCTTCGTTAAGCTATCTTGATTGGCTTGTAGTTCAAGCCTTCGCTGCAGCCGCCAGCTTTTGTTCTCGTCATTCACCATAATAATGATCATGACGAGCGTGATGAATGTAATCACAAATATAAACAGTTGATCGAGTGAATACGTCCATGTCAAACCCTTGGTCAGGATGCCTTGTGTAATTAGGTGCAGCAGGAAGACGAATACACATATTTGCAGGGCATGTCGAATAGGAATGTCCAAGAAACCGTTGCGATATTCTTTGTTGTGGAAGAAAGAACTAATGAATGCCGGAGCAATGAGGTCTTGTGCGATGATGTACCAGGCATGATTTTCTTGTAAGTAGAGACCCAGACCTGCAGGCAGTATCGTTGATAAGAGAGCGACAGGCAAACCATATCGCAATCCTGCCATGAAGATCGGGAGAGAACGCAGATCGATTAAACCAAAAGACTCCGGCAAGGGAACCAGCATCATGATGATACTGGCTAGACCTGTGAGAACCGGAGCAAGCAGGTGTTCGTGGGAATCGATCAACATCTTACTGTGCGCCTTAATGGCCAAATAGTTTAAGGTCACTAAGGTACATGCGCTTGTCAAAGGAATGAGGTACTCATTCATAAAGGTTAATTGGCTCCTTGCAATGAACTACGAGTTAAGTTTATTTCGTACCGCGGTATCTGCTAATAAATAATCACGATCCGTATCAATAAGTGTCAGTTTATTATGACAGCAAGGAAAGACGAGAAGCTTCTTTTTACCTTCATGTATGGATGTGAGTTCATGAATTTTGAGCGGCAGCAGTACATTAGGGCTCAGACAAAAGGGACATTGGGCCACATAAACGTCCTTCATAATAATGTCGTAAGGCCACGTATTAGCAAAAGGAATCAATGTTCTACTTCGTTTCCGGTTCGCTGTTTTCCGAAGTGGAATTTTTGGCGAGTTCGGCTAATTTCTGCAAAAGAATGTGTTGTGGCATATGCATGAGATGTTCTAAAGGTACTTTCAGCTGCTCAGCTAGCTTGACGGCAGTTTCCGGAGATATTTGTAACGGTTTCATAAAAAATAATCACCCATCCTGTTCCAATTTAGTCCGAAGGAACTATACATAATTGAATCATACTTTTTAGCTAGAAGCAATGAGGAAGATGAGGATAGTTGGCGATTAGGTAGTGGATATGATTTAATTAAAAGTGGAAAGGATAGGTGATCGCATTGTTAACATTACCTCTCAATCAAACATGGAATCTTGAAACTTTTTTCCCTGGAGGAAGTGATTCTCCGGCATTCGCAGCCCATCTGAAGAAGCTTCAGGAATCGATTGCAGCTTTTCAAGAGCAAGTACATAAGACGGCATCGCCACAACGTGTAGAGGATACCTCAGCCCTGGCACAGCTAATCGAGCTGCTCCAGCACAATGTCATGCATATTCATGAGGCGGATTCGTTCGTTGGATGCTTGCAAGCAGATAATCAGAAGGATAAGAAAGCGCCTGTGCTAAGCGGACAAGTCAAAAGCTTATATGCCGAGCATTTATCCTCTCTCACGCATTTTGATCAAATTCTGACTGGGGTTCCGGATCAGGTTTGGGCGGAAGTGCTGAAGCAAGAACCATTCAAGTCTATCGCTTTCTCGTTGGATGAACGCCGCTCGTTAGCGAATGAAAAGCTGCCTCCGGAGCAAGAAGCGCTAATTAATGATTTGGCCGTAGACGGCTATCATGGGTGGAGCGACTTGTATAATTCGACCGTTGGTCAATTCACAATGGCAGTTGAAGTAGATGGCAAGCAGGTTGATCTATCAGCAGGTCAAGCTTTTAATAAGCTGCATACGGAGAATCGTGAAGAACGTTTGGACTTGTTCGAGAGGTGGGAACAGGCTTGGACGGATAAAGAAGAATACTGTGCAGAAGCACTCAATCACTTGGCCGGTTTCCGTCTTCAGGTGTATAAGGCTAGAGGCTGGAAGAGCATACATAAAGAGCCCTTGGCGATCAATCGGATGGAAGAAAAAACATTGAACGTCATGTGGGACGTGATTGATCGTAATAAAGGCATTTTCGTTGATTATCTAAATCGCAAAGCAAAGCTGCTTGGCGTCGATAAGCTTGCTTGGGTTGATGTAGATGCGCCGCTTGGCGATTCTTCGAAGAAGATTTCCTATGACGAGGGTGCAAGTTTAATTATTGATCAATTCAAGCGGTTCAGTCCTAAGCTGGCTGCTTTCTCTGAGGATGCTTTCGAGAAACGCTGGATTGAAGCGGAGGATCGCCCTGGAAAGCGTCCAGGCGGCTTCTGTACCTCGTTCCCGCTAGCAGGTGAGACGCGTATCTTCATGACCTATGGCGGGACGCTGAATAACGTGTCTACGCTGGCTCATGAGCTGGGGCATGGCTACCATCAGCATGTGATGACGGATATGCCAGCACTTGCACAAGAGTATGCGATGAACGTTGCCGAGACGGCATCTACCTTCGCGGAGATGATCGTAGCGGATGCTGTGGTGAAGAGCGCGTCCACGGATGATGAGCGAATTGTATTGCTGGAGGATAAAATCCAGCGGGCGATCGCGTTCTTCATGAACATTCATGCGCGATTTATTTTCGAGACCAATTTCTATGCGGAACGCAGTCAAGGATTGGTCAGTGTGGAGCGCTTGAATGAGCTGATGGTGGATGCGCAAAAACTGGCATACAAAGATGCATTAAGCAGCTACCATCCGCATTTCTGGGCAGCGAAGCTGCATTTCTATGCGACGGATGTACCTTTCTACAATTTCCCGTACACATTCGGGTACATGTTCAGCGCAGGTATTTATGCCAGAGCGGTACAGGAAGGTGCCAGCTTCGAAGACAAGTATATCTCCTTGCTAAGAGATACGGGCAGTATGAACGTGGAAGAGCTTGCTCAGAAGCATCTAGGCGTGGATTTGACCGAGCCAGATTTCTGGCAAAGTGCTGTTGACATGGCTGCACAGGACGTGAAGCAGTTCATGGAGCTGACGGAAGCGAAGGTTCGCGTATAAGCGAGCTTGTGCACTTCACGGGCTCAGGTGATCAGTAGAGCCCATTAAGGGCGGCATAGTGGATATGAATGCACAACCCCCTGAGGCCAAGACCTCAGGGGGTTGTTTGTTCTATGTATTAAAGTTTGAATATCTGGATCGTTTGTTGCAATTGCGTAACCACGCGTGTCATTTCTTCTGCTTGGGTAACGATACCTTGTACCGTGTTAATTTGTTCATTCATCGAAGCCGAAACCTCTTGCGTGCCAGCCGCGGATTCTTCCGTGATCGCGGAAATGTTTTCCATAGCAGCAGCAATTTGTCCAGAGCTCTGCAGCATGCTTTCGCTTTCTTCCGCGAAGCGAGTAATCTCTTCCGAAATAAATCCAACGCTGCCAACAATCTCAGCAAATACGATTTCGGTCTGATCGATGAGGACGGTTTGTTTCTTAACGACATCCTCATTCACTTGAATGCTGCGAATCGCATCCTTAATACCTTGCTCAATGCTCTTGACGAATCCGAAAACTTCGCGTGTAAGTGAAGTGGATTCTTCAGCTAGCTTACGCACTTCCTGTGCGACAATCGCAAAGCCGCGTCCGTGTTCACCAGCTCGAGCGGCTTCAATGGAGGCGTTGAGGGACAATAGGTTGGTTTGCTCAGCAATCTCAGAAATGGAACGCGTAACATTCGTAATACCTGCTGCTTGGCGGGCAAGCATATCGATCGTATCAGATACTTGACGTGTAACTTCCACATTTCGTTTCATACCTACGCCTTGGCTTTCAACAGACGTGCGTCCCTTCTCAACGAGGGTCATCATGAGGTCGGAACGGTTTTTCATTTCTTTGGCCGATCCGGCATAGTTCACGATCTTCACTTCAATATCTTTGGAGGTAATGGATACGCCCGAAATCTCTTCGGAAATTTGTCCTGCACCAGCAGCTAGCTCATGGGCCGAAATGCTCACTTGCTCTAGGACTGTGCGGAAGCTTTCATTCTTCACATAGATATCACGGCTTGTTTGGAAAACTTGCTTCGAAATAGAACCGGTATCGCGTAAAATATCGCGAAGCTTATCAATCATTTTATTAAAGGATTGGCCGAGTTGACCAAGGGAATCATCCGAAGTAATCGCTACCTTCTGAGAGAAGTCACCTTTGGAGATGTTAAGTGCAATGCGGGAGATCCCGTCAATTGGCTCTGTAAGCTGCCCTTCAAACCAACGAATGAACGGATAGCTGCCAGCGAGGATAATAATTAGGAAAACAATACCAAGTAAGCGGTTCCAGTCTGAGGCAAATGTGACAATCATCATGAAAAGTGAATTTAAACCAATGAGTGCAAAACAACCAAGTTGTAGTTTCTTTCTAAACGATAAGGATGATAGTTGTTCCATTCAGACCGACTCCTCTGCAAAATTTGTCTACCACATAGGAAAGTATACATTTTCGGTAATCGAAAACGGCTTGCATGTTGGCGATATTCAAAAATTATATCATTGAACTTGGAAACATTCTACAGTTTTTCGACAACAATCGCTCGATAATTACAATAAAATTGGGATTTATATAAAGTGAATATAAAGAAAATAGCGAATTATTCAAATATTGGAAATTTACTGTTGAATTATGTAAATCCTATAGGTATAATAGGTCTACAGTCACATTATTAACATAATTAGTAAATAATTTTAATTTAAGGAGGAATAAGATTATTTTGGAAAATATGACTTTGGCAAAACAAATTGATGTAGTATTTCGGAAGCTTAAGGATGAGCTTTCACATGTGAGTTCTGGTACGGTATTCGTTCACATCCGTAACAATGAGATTGGTAAATTTGGCATTAAGCATTTGCCGTTCGAAAGCTTAGATGGGGTACTGCCAGCGGTTTGGAGTGCGGGGCTTTCGGAGTTGCAATATCAATCCTTCCGTCAAATGGCGATTGAATCCCTTAAACGTAAGAAAAGCTGGACGCATGGCGAAATCATGTTTGATTTTACAGTAAGGAAGAATATCATTTCACTTAGCGTCATGTTCGAGAGTAACTATAATATGGCTTCTTATGCACGTACGATTTAGCACTTATACCTCTTATACCGATGAAGGCAACCCCGATCACAATTGTGATTGGGGTTGTTTGTTCAGTAAATTGCGACCCTTGCCGTAAGGGATGCACATGGGCGTACCAAAGATCGGATCTGTCGTCACTTCGCTCTCCATATCAAACACATCTCGCAGCAATTGGGCATTCACGATGTCTTCCGGTTTTCCTTCCGCGTACACGGAACCGCGCTTGATACTGACGATATGGTGTGCATAGCGGCAAGCTAGATTGATGTCATGGAGCACCATCACGATCGTGCGCTGCTCTTGTTCGTTCAGTTCGAATAATAAATCGAGCACCTCGATTTGGTGGGTTAAATCCAGATACGTAGTCGGCTCATCCAACAGCAAAGTAGGTGTGTCCTGAGCCAAGGTCATGGCGATCCAAGCGCGTTGGCGTTGGCCGCCGGAGAGCGAGTCTACGGTGCGATCGCCGAACTCAAGCATATTCGTTAGCTCGAGTGCACGCATCACCTTGCTTTCATCCTCAGCGGACCATTGCTGCAGCCAGCTCTGATAAGGATAGCGGCCCTGCTTGACGAGCTGCCTGACGGTGAGCCCTTCGGGCGCTGTGGGCCCTTGCGGCAGGATAGCCATCCGTCTAGCGACTTCTTTTGTAGAAAGCTTGGCGATTTCATGGCTGTCTAAAAGAATGCTTCCCGAAGTCGGCTTCATGAGCCGGGCAAGCGAACGAAGTAAGGTGGATTTCCCACAGCCGTTACTGCCGATAAAGACCGTTATTTTACCCTTCGGAATTTGTAAATGTAAACTTTGGAAAATGGTTGTGTCCCCGTATGTTAATTGAAGTGATTGGGCTTCGAGTGCCTTGTCTGAGGTAGTCATGAGCTCGTTCTCCTTTATTTAGGTAGAAAATGCGGGGTTATCCGCGATTTCTACTGCGATATAGCACGTAGATGAAGATAGGGGCGCCGATAGCTGCTGTGAAGACGCCTGCTGGAATGTCATGGGGCTTGAACAGGGACCGACCAACTAAGTCTGCAAAGAGCAGAAGCAGCGAACCCGTAAGCGCCGAAACAGGAATCAGGGCACCAAAACTAGGACCAACCAGTTTCCGAGAGATATGTGGCGCCATGAGGCCGATGAAGTTAATAGCACCGCCGAACGCGACAGCAGCCCCGGACAGGGCAACACTGAGCATGATCAAGAGGAAACGCTGACGTTGAACCCGACTTCCCACACTCTGGGCGATATCCTCTCCCAAGGACTGAACCGTGATATGCCGCGCATAGATGAAAATGATGGGTATCAAAACAATAACCCAAGGAAGCAAGGGATAGACCGCTTTGGTCCAGGATACCCCGTAAATGCTGCCCGTCATGAAAGTAAGTGATTGCTGGGCGAGCACAATGGGGCCAGTGAGCATCATCAGATAGGATAACGCACTCATCGCAGCAGTGAGCCCCGTTCCAATAAGAACAAGCCGCAAGGGTGTAATGCCATTTTTCCAAGACAGGATATAAACGAATAAGGTTGCAAGGAATGCGCCTAGAATAGCCGCTACGGGCAGCCAATGAATGCTGAGCTCATCCGAGAAAAAGAAGAAGAAAGCCACTGCGCCTAAAGTAGCGCCTCCTGTTGTGCCAATCGTATCTGGGGAGGTTAACGGGTTACGTACAATCCCTTGTAGAATGGCACCTGAAACTCCTAAAGATGCGCCAATCAAGACGGCGATAATGACACGTGGTAAGCGCAGCGTCCGAACAATCATTGTACTGGGACCTTCCCCATGGCCAAATACGGCTCGAATGACATCAAATGGTTTGATCGTAATACTGCCGATCCCTGTGCTCACAATCATCATCAAGATAACGGCGATGAAGAGGGCTAGTATAATCATGATCGCTTTCTTGCTTACTAGAAATGAAAAGCTTTTACTTCGAATTGTGAGATCGCGCTCGGAAGCTCTCATTTGAGCAGCCCTCCTTTACGTGCAATGTAGACAAAGAATGGAACGCCGAGAATCGCGGTCATCACACCAACGTGGACTTCCTTTGGCATGATAATGAAACGGGCTCCGATGTCTGCGCCAACAAGTAGAATGCCACCAAGTACAGCGGAATAAGGAATGACCCAACGATAATCAATGCCTACGAGGAAACGCACGATATGAGGAATCATCAGCCCGATGAATACAATAGGCCCCGCAACTGAAACCGATCCGCCAGCAAGGATGACAATAATGATCGCGGTGATAAGTTTTATGTAGACTGTGTTTTGCCCCAACCCTTTGGCGATATCATCGCCCATGGCCAAGACGTTAATGTGGGGCGATAAAAGTAAAGCGCCGATAATGGCAACGACCATATAAGGATACACAGCTTGGAGCATGGCCATCGTCCGTCCTTCAACAGAACCAACCAGCCAATATAAGACTTGCTCGAAAGCTTTACCGTTACCAAGTAAGATCCCCTGTGTAAGTGAAGCGAAAAATGCGGTCATAGCAGAACCTGCAAGTGTGATCTTCATAGGTGTTAAGCCATCACGGCCAAGGGAACCGAGTCCATAGACGAGAACGGAACTGATTGCCGCACCTAGAAAAGCGATCCAAGTATATTGAATAAGGCTGGATACATTAAAAAAACTAACCGCCAAAACTATGGCAAAAGCTGCTCCTGAATTGATGCCAAAAATACTCGGGGAAGCCAGTGGATTCCGTGTCATGGCTTGCATTAATGCGCCAGCGACCGCAAGAGCACCGCCAACTAGTGCAGCAATTAATGCCCTCGGTATACGAACAGTTTGAATAATAATAAAATCATTAGAAGTTTGATTAGAAGAGTCAAAGGATGAAACGACTTGATCCCACGTATAGGAATGGAGACCGAAACGGACACTGCTGATCATGAGTGCGAGAAGAACACAGACGGCAACTAGTAATCCTAAGCCTTTATAATAGTGAGAGCGACGTTCAATAGATGAAGATTTCATGATGGTTACCTGCTTCCCTTCCTACATTTCCTGCTTTGTATAGTTTAAAGATTCATGTAGTTGAAGTCAACGATTATGAGAATCATTATCAAATAAGTTGACAAATCGTGACGAATTCTAGTACTATATTTCAAGAGAATGAGAATCGTTATCATATTATAGACAACTAAGGGGGAACATCATCATCATGTTTAGTAAAAAAAGTCGCAGATCAGGAAGAGCTTGGGCTCTTATTTCATGTTTATTTGTATTGAGTATTATCGTAACTGCTTGTGGAGATAAGCCAGCAGCTGAAACTGCCGCATCCAAAGCGCCGCAAGAAACAGCCAAATCGGATGCTCCGCGTACGATTAAGCACGCAATGGGAGAAACCGTCGTGCCTGCGAATCCGAAGCGTGTCGTTATTTTGACGAACGAAGGTACGGAAGCTTTACTTGCACTTGGCATTAAGCCAGTTGGTGCAGTTGAATCCTTCTACGGTAACCCTTGGTTTGATCACTTCAAAGCGGACATGCAAGGTGTAACAACAGTGGGTGTGGAAGGGCAGCCGAATCTAGAAGTGATTGCTTCACTTAAACCAGATTTGATTATTGGGAACAAGCTTCGTCAAGAGAAAGTCTATGAGCAATTAAAAGCGATAGCGCCGACTGTTTTCTCCGAAACTTTGCGTGGTGAATGGAAAAACAACTTCAGCCTTTATGCGAATACACTAAACAAAAAAGCCGAAGGCGACAAAGTTATCGCTGATTTCGATAAACGAATTGAAGATTTCAAATCTAAAGCTGGAGATAAGCTGAAGGAAAAGATTGCTGTTGTTCGGTTTATGGGCGGTAAATCTCGTTACTATTATGGTGACATGTTCTCAGGCGTTATTTTCAAACAACTTGGATTTGCACGTTCGGATGCGAAGAGTGATGAGAAGTCTTTCGAAGACATTACCAAAGAACGTCTAACGGAATTAGACAATGCGGATCGCGTGTTCTACTTCACGTATGAAATTGGTGATGGTAAAGGGAATAAGCAAGAGCAAGAGTGGATGAACGACCCGCTTTGGAAAAATTTAAAAGTGGTGAAAGAAAATAAAGTTATGAAAGTCAATGATGCCACTTGGAATACTGGCGGCGGTGTGAGATCAGCCAATATCATGCTGGATGACTTATACAAAATATACGACATTAAATAAGTAAAAAAGGGCTTTCACCGAGTATCTACCCGGGAGAAGGCCCTTTTGATGCTTAAGTATAGGTGAATCATTATCTGCTGAATTTGTTGCTAGTACCAGCAAGTTGTTGTTCAGCAATTTGAACGAGACGACGCGTAATGCTGCCTCCGATAGATCCTGTGTCATAAGACGTCATATAACCATAGTAGCCATCTTGAGGAATTTGGATGCCCAATTCTTGAGCAACTTCATACTTCAATTGGTCTAGGGCTGATGAAGCTTGAGGAACTACTAAGGAGTTACTGCTGCGAGATTGTCCTGTAGCCATCTGATATCACCTCCAGTAATAGGTAGTATAAACAATTTTGTTAATATTACTCATTTAAAAATTGGTAATTTTCTCCTTTCGTTTTTATCTTAAAAGCAGGCGTGTTTCGATTTTGTTATAATGGAAAAATGAAAGTCGGGAGAGCGGGGAGAAATCATGTTTGAACTAGCGATTAAGGGCTGGTCCCTGGATAAAGATTTACAAATCATTCAAGCCGATGTCCATATGTCTGTAGAAGATAGTGTTATCATCGAAGAACCATTATGCATTGATGTAGGCTTACCAGCCTTACTGTATAGTGCGCTGCATGATACAGCTCCGAATCGCTTTGCACCTGCGGATGAGTGGGAGAAGATGCCGTTTTTCGTATGCGGATGCGGCGATCCAGAGTGCAGAGGATTCTCATTCGTTGTCCATCATGAAGCGGATGAACATATCCAGCTCTCCTATGTGGAAGAGCGTACCAACGGCACGTACCGCGAACTTGAAACCCATGTGATACCAAGCCAAGAATATCGCAAACAAATTGCAGATATTGGGGAGACGTATCTACGGTTTATTGCTGATTTGGATTACCGCCCTTATTTCGGGAACACGGTAAAGGTCGTTGAAGAGCTTGTTGAGCAAATACATCTTACATTACGGAGTGAATAATATGGCTGCAGCGAAATTTTATGTCGTTTGGGTTGGGCACAAGCCTGGTGTTTACCGTTCATGGGCAGAATGCCAGGCACAGACCAATGGGTACCCGCAAGCGAAGTTTAAGTCCTATGAATCCGAAGGTGAAGCACGTCAGGCATTGGAAAAGGGCTGGCAGAAGTCACTGAATTTCACGGGGAAAGGGACCGGTGGATCAGGGAGTGTCAAGAAGTCGGCGACACCAGAATCAGCACCAGAAGTCGATTACGATAGTATTTCTGTGGATGTAGGCTGCTCAGGAAATCCTGGTATTGTCGAGTACAAAGGTGTGGATACGCGAACAGGCGAAATTATTTTCTATCAAGGCCCGATATCCAAAGGAACGAATAATCTTGGCGAGTTCTTAGCCATTGTACATGGACTTGCTTACCTGCAGAAAAAAGGGAGTAAACAAACCATCTACACGGATTCGGTCACAGCGCTAAGCTGGATTCGGAAGAAAGAAGTATCGACGAATTTAGTTCGAGATGCATCCACGGCCGAGATATGGACCTTAGTGGATCGCGCATTGAAATGGCTGCATACGAATTCGTACTCCAATAAAATCGTGAAATGGGATACAAAAAAATGGGGCGAAATTAAGGCTGATTTTGGCAGGAAATAAGTAGAGTTAGTTGGCATGTAAAATGTTGTCGGAAAATCTAAAAATGTTATTGACGGAAGTCCCCTCCAATGCTAGTATAATGTAATTCCTACTGGATAACTTGGTATAATAATCCGATGAAGATAGTAGGGAATATAGAGAGAGTATGATCGGGAGGGAAATTCATGAAAAGAACCAAATTACTTAACGTTTTCATTAGTTTATCTTTAGTAGGAAGTGTGCTGGCTGCTTGCGGACAAAAAAATAGTGCAAGCGAAACAGCCTCACCTGCAGCAAGTGCATCTGCAGCTGCGAGTGCAACGAACTTATCTGGTAAGAAAATCGCACTTGTTATGCAATTCAATACAGGAACGTTTTCTTCACAGTATGTTGAAGGTGTCAAAGAACAAGTTGAGAAACTTGGCGGTAAGGTTACGGTTTTCGTAGCGGATACGGATTTGGCGAAAATGGCATCTAACTTAGATGCAGCGATTAACCAGAAATTTGATGGGATCCTTATCGATCATGGTACAGCGGAAGCACTTGAAGCTGGTGTGAAGAAAGCGGTAGAGAAGAAAATTCCTGTTGTTAGCTTTGACTCGATCCTAACGGTTCCGAATGTAACATCTTTGGAACAAGGCGATCAAAAAATGGCAGATGCAACGCTTGAGCAGCTAGCTAAAGATGCTGGCGGCAAAGGGAACATCGTTAAAGTATGGGTAGCTGGCTTCGCACCAATGGAGCGCAGACAACTGGCTTACCAAGCTTTTCAAAAGAAATATCCAGACATTAAAGAAATAGCCGCTTTCGGAACAGCGAAAGATCCGGCCTTAGATACACAAACGCAAATGGAAGCTATTTTGAAGAAGTACCCGAACAAAGGTGATATCACAGCAGTTTGGACAGCATGGGATGAGTTCGCTAAAGGTGCTTCCCGCGCAATTCAGCAAGCTGGACGTACGGAAATCAAGGTATATGGTATTGACTTAAGCGATGAAGATTTGCAGCTTCTGCAAGATCCGAAAAGCCCTTGGGTAGCATCATCTGCCGTAGATCCGAAAGATATCGGTCGTGTCCAAGTTCGTTACCTGTATCAGAAGCTGCATGGCGATCAAACGCCTGAGAAAGTGGTATTGGAGCCAGTGTATGTATCCAGAGACCAACTTCCTAAAGACAAACAAATCAACACTACGCAGCTTAGCGAGTACGTAAAAGGCTGGGGCGGAAGCCAACAAGGCTATACGGACTGGATGAAAGCAGCAGAAAAAAAATAAGGTTTTCTATAAAGTCCCATCGCTCTTATGCGGTGGGACTTTCAGATTGAGAAGTGAGGTGGTAAAAGATGCCGATTGAACAGGCTGCTTTGCCTTCATTATTGCAAATGAAGGGCATTACGAAATCCTTCCCTGGTGTGAAGGCGCTCCAAGAAGTGGATTTTGACCTACGTTCGGGTGAAATTCATGCTTTGCTCGGGGCTAATGGTGCAGGTAAAAGCACCTTGATGAAAATTTTATCCGGTGCTTATACGCACGATGCAGGGCTTCTTTCCATCAATAATCAACCGTTGGTCATTCGTGCACCCAAGGATGCTATGGATCAAGGTGTGTATTGTGTCTATCAAGAGGTGGATACGGCCTTAGTACCGGAATTGACAGTTACGGAAAATATCATGATCGATAAGCTCGTTCAAGGCGAGGCCTGGGTGAGTTGGCGCAAGCTGCACAAGGAAGCTGAAGCGATTTTGGCGAAAATTGGTGCGACGTTCTCTGTGCGGAGCAAGCTGGATGAGCTGAGCATTTCACAGAAGCAGCTCGTGTTGATTGCCAGAGCGATGGCACATAAAGCGAAGATCATTATCTTCGACGAGCCGACGGCGCCGCTCAGCTTGGAAGAGTCTGAACGGCTGTTCCGCATTATGGACAGCCTGAAGCAAGAGGGAGTGGGCATCATCTTCATCTCCCATCGGTTGCAAGAAGTGTTCCGTGTCGCGGACCGGATTACGATAATGCGTGACGGCCGCCATGTGCTTACGCAGGCGGCCACAACCATGGACATCGCCTCCGTTATCGAGGCGATGCTCGGTAAAACCTTCACCGAGGAGTTCCCGAAAGCCAATGTACCCATTGGCGATACGCTCCTCGAGGTGAAGGGCTTGCGCCGCGGCACCAAGGTGCGCGACGTCTCTTTTGACCTCCGCCGAGGGGAAATCCTCGGGGTGGTCGGTTTAGTCGGCGCCGGCAAAACGGAGTTAAGCCGGCTAATCTTTGGCGCCGACGCCGCGGACGGCGGCGAGGTGTGGTTGAACGGGCGTAAACTCGTGCTGCGCCAGCCGGAGGATGCCGTGCGCGCGGGCATCGCGCTCGTGCCGGAGGAGCGCCGCAAGCAGGGCGTCCTCGTGGAAGAGACCGTGAAGCGCAATCTGTCGCTGCCGATTTTGCGCAAGCTGAGCAGGCTCGGCTTCGTGAAGCGCAGCGAGGAGACTGCACACGCCGCTAAGATGGTCGGGCAGCTAGGCGTACAGCCAGGCGATCCCAACCGCACGGTGAAGCATCTAAGCGGCGGGAATCAGCAGAAGGTGGCTGTAGGCAAATGGCTGCCGACCAACGCCGACGTGTACATGTTCGATGAGCCGACCAAAGGGGTCGACGTCGGTGCCAAGAGCGATATTTATCGCTTAATTGGTACGCTGGCTTCGGAAGGTAAAGGAATTATTTATTTATCATGTGAATTGAATGAAATTATTGGAATTGCTGATCGCATCATCGTAATGAGTTATGGGTCTGTCGTGAAGGAGCTGTCCCGCGCGGAAGCGACGCAGGATCTCATTTTAACGTATGCGAGCGCGGGGGAGGCTGAATAGATTGAATAGCTTGAAAGAAAAAAGCTTAGATTTTTCATTTAAATACGGTGCCTTGTTTATCATCGCACTTGTTCTTATCGTATTTTCCATCATTAATGAAAACTTTATGACGTATGACAATATCGCGGATATTTTACGTTCGATTTCGATTGTGATGTTTGTCGCGATTGGGGTAACGCTATCTCAAATTGTAGATGGCTTTGACTTATCCGCTGGGTCTACAGTGTCATTAGCCACAGTATCTGCAGCGGCAATGATGGTGTGGTATGACCAACCGCTCTATCTTGTCATTCTAGTGCCGTTACTCATAGGTGCGATCATCGGATTCTTAAACGCAGTGCTTATCGTGAAAGTGCGTATTCCTGATCTACTAGCCACGCTAGCCATGATGTATATCATTGGCGGCATCCAAAAAACGTATACGAAAGGGTTCTCAATTTACAATAATATGAGATTCCAAGATGGCACGGTAGCGCCAGGGAAATTCACTTCCGAATTTCTATGGATTGGACAAGGCAAGCTACTAGGTGTTCCTGTTCCGGTTGTTATCATGATTGTTGCGGTTATTGCGGTTCATGTGTTCCTAACTTACACACGTTGGGGCCGCCAGCTGTATATTACAGGAGGGAATCGTGAAGCAGCTCGTTTATCCGGTATTTCCGTGAACAAAATCCGCTTTGCAGCTTATGTACTTTCTGGTATTTTTGCAGCGATTGGCGGTATTCTGTACGCATCTCGTGTAGGTTCTGGGCAAATTGATGCGGGTGCACCGCTCTTGATGGAAGCAGTAGCCGCTGTTTTCGTAGGGTATTCTGTGCTAGGAGCAGGGAAACCTAATGTGATTGGTACGTTTTTTGGAGCTGTACTCATCGGAGTGCTTCTAAATGGACTCACGATGCTCAATGTACCCTATTTCGGTTTCGATATTGTTAAGGGCGGCGTGCTCGTCTTAGCACTTGCGATTACGTTCATTCATTTGAATCGTCGGAAAGCTTAAACGGTTGTACACGCTGTTCCTACTGCGTTGATGCGTCATCACACTAAAGTGAGAAATTTTGCGAGAAGTGTGGTATGATAGATTCATTATTTTTTATAACTGAAATGAATTCTAGGAGGAAACAAGAATGGCACATCCAAAACAACGTAGTGACATGATTAAAAAAGGTTTCGATCGCGCTCCACACCGTAGTTTGCTTCGTGCAGCCGGCGTAAAAGAAGAAGATTTCGGTAAACCGTTTATCGCGGTTTGTAACTCTTATATAGACATTATTCCTGGCCATGTTCACTTGCAAGAATTTGGTAAGCTTGTGAAAGAAGCAATTCGCGAAGCTGGCGGCGTTCCATTCGAATTCAACACGATCGGTGTTGACGATGGTATCGCTATGGGACACATCGGTATGCGTTATTCCTTGCCAAGCCGTGAGATTATTGCGGATTCCTTGGAAACCGTTGTTAATGCTCACTGGTTTGATGGCATGGTTTGTATTCCTAACTGTGACAAAATTACACCAGGCATGATCATGGGTGCTCTTCGCGTTAACATCCCAACGATGTTAGTAAGTGGTGGACCGATGAAAGCTGGTAAAGATAAAAACGGTAAATCCATTTCACTTTCCTCCGTATTCGAAGGCGTTGGTGCTTTCCAAGCGGGTAAATTGGATGAAGCTGGCCTAGAAGAGCTTGAGCAATACGGTTGTCCGACTTGTGGATCATGCTCCGGTATGTTCACAGCGAATTCCATGAACTGTCTAGCAGAAGGTCTTGGCATTGCAATGCCAGGTAATGGTACGATTCTTGCAGTTGCTGAAGAGCGTAAGCAATTCGTTAAAGATTGTGCGAAACAACTTATGACTCTTATCGAAAAAGACATCAAGCCGCGTGATATCGTAACGATTGATGCGATTGATAACGCATTTGCTTTGGATATGGCGATGGGTGGATCCACGAACACGGTTCTTCACACATTGGCTATCGCGGCAGAAGCGGGAATCGAATACCCAATCGCTCGTATTAACGAAGTAGCAGAGCGCGTTCCGCATCTTGCGAAAATTGCTCCAGCGTCCGATTACCATATCGAAGATGTGCATTTGGCGGGCGGAGTAAGTGCAGTTATTAATGAGCTTTTGAAAAAGCCAGGTGCTTTCAACGGAGATTGTTTATCCGTAACAGCACAAACACTTCGCGAGAACGTGGCTGGTTGTGAGATTCAGAACTTTGACGTCATTCGTCCGTTGACGAACCCGCATAGTGAGCGCGGCGGTTTGGCTGTTCTATTCGGTAACTTGGCTCCTGAAGGCAGTATCGTTAAAGTCGGCGCTGTTGACAAGTCCGTTGGTGGACGTCACGTTGGCCCAGCGATCTGCTTCGACTCCCAAGACGAAGCTTTGTATGGTATCGCTAATGGCAAAGTAAAAGAAGGACACGTAGTTGTCATTCGTTACGAAGGACCAAAAGGTGGACCTGGTATGCCAGAAATGTTGGCACCAACATCCCAAATCGTAGGTATGGGTCTTGGCGCGAAAGTTGCCTTGATCACAGACGGACGTTTCTCCGGCGCATCCCGCGGAATCTCGCTGGGTCATATGTCTCCTGAAGCTGCTGAAGGTGGACCACTTGCTTTCGTACATGATGGCGACATCATTGACGTAGACATGGATGGACGCAAAATCGAATTGCAAATCAGTGATGAAGAGTTTGCGAAACGCCGCGAGACATGGGCAGGTTTCCAACAAAAGATCACGACTGGTTACTTAGCTCGTTATACGAAAATGGTAACGAACGCAAGTGCTGGCGCAATTTTGAAAATCTAATTTGTACGACATACAGCCCTCCTCTCAGGCAACGGAAACGTTGGTGGGAGGGGGGCTTTTTATGTTGTGTTACGAAGGGACATCATTGGACGGACTCCTAGCACATCTATAGGACTAAACCAGAAAAAACCGCATAAATAACAACGAACCGATGAGTACAGTTATCGCGACAACAACAGCTAGCGTCAAGACGAAACGGGCCTTGAAGACGGAAAGCAGCATCATGGTGCTCTTAACGTCAATCATAGGGCCGAACACAAGGAAGGCGAGTAAGGAGCCAGGTGAGAACGATTTGGCGAAGGAGACGGCGACGAAGGCGTCTGTCGTTGAGCATAGGGAGAGCAGATAGGCGAAGCCCATCATGAATACATGAGAGATGAAAGGGCCTTGACCGATGGCGGTGAGGCTGTCCTGTGCGACGAAGGTTTGAATGAGTGCAGTCAGGAGGGCGCCGAGCATCAAGTATCTGCTCATCTCGAACAACTCGGAGGTACCGTGGCTGACCATTGTCATCACTCGACTGTCTCCATGCGCATGGTTGTGGCCGTGGTGGTCATGCCCATGGTCATGGTCATCATGGTGGTGATCGTGCTCATGCTTGTGAACATGCTCATGCCCATGATCGTGTACTTGGTTGTGTTCGTGCTTATGAGGGCCGTCATGTCCATGCGTATGCTTATGTTCACCATGAGGCGTATGCTCCTGCTTAGGTAGGTGTAGAGGGCCTCCAACAGGCTGAATAGGATGCCTTAAAGGATTGCTCTTAAGAAATCGTGTGAGCAGGAAGCCGATCACAAGTGCTACACCAAACGTAAGCCCCATACGTGAATAGGCCATGGCCGGGTTACCGCGGAAAGCCATCCAGGTGGAGGCAAAGACGATAGGATTTAGAATAGGCCCGACGAGTATGAAAATGACGGCGATGTAGACAGGCATTCCTTTGCGCATCAGTCGGCGAACGAAGGGAATCATCCCACACTCGCAGAGTGGAAACATAATCCCTAGGACACAGGCAAATAAAATGCCACCCAAAGGATGCCGAGGTGTCATGCGTTGGATGACCCCCTCAGGGATGAAATTCTCAACCACCGTGGAAAGCACGACACCTAGGATCATGAAGGGGAGCGCATCTAGAAATATGTCCATAAACGCCATGAACACACTTCGAATCGGCTCCATCACGAGCATGAACGGTGGGAGCTGCCTTGTCGTCACGATAAGAATCAAGAGAAACGCGCAAATCACCGTGGAGATGGGAAGGCTCCAGCGGTACAGAGTTGATGACAATGCGTTGACACCCCTTTACCGAAAGGATTGATATGTATCTATCCTATGTACATGCTCGGCTATCTAGGACAACGTCATCGATTGACATTGATCTCGAAGGGTGTATAATAATAACAAATCAATTGCGATGATAGGAACAAGTACGTTTGTCTCACGTTTCTCAGAGAGCCGGTGGTTGGTGCGAACCGGTGAAACAAGCAGACCGAATGGATCCTTGAGCTTGAAGCTGAACACTGTGTTGAATCACCGGAACCTAGGCCGGACTAAAACCACAGTTAATTATGCTAAACGGTAGCTCTCCGTTATCAGAGCCTGAAGGTTTACATGAGCATAACTTGGTTATGTGCGTAGACAAATTAGGGTGGTACCACGGTCTCTCGTCCCTTGCGGAGGGAGGCTTTTTTGTTGTCTTTTTTAGGGATACGAAGTGAACACAATCACATTTTCAGGAGGGTTTCAACATGAAACGAGTACTATCTGGTATGCAATCCAGCGGTCAGCTGACGATTGGTAATTATATTGGCGCACTTCGCAATTTCGTAAAGCTGCAGGAGCTTCATCGCTGTTATTTCATGGTCGTGGATATGCATGCCATTACGGTGCCGCAAGATCCAGCAGCGCTGCGGGAGCAAACGGAATCCATCGCTTCGCTTTACATCGCGTCGGGTCTAGACCCGAATAAAGCATCTGTTTTCCTACAGTCCCATGTACACGCGCATGCCGAGCTTGGCTGGATTATGACGACACTTACTCACATGGGTGAGCTGGAGCGTATGACGCAGTTCAAAGATAAGTCCGAAGGCAAAGAATCCGTGGGCGCAGGGCTGTTCACGTATCCGTCTCTGATGGCTGCTGATATTTTGCTATATAATGCGGATTTAATTCCTGTAGGCGATGATCAAAAGCAACATTTGGAGCTGACGCGTGATTTGGCGAACCGTTTCAACAATCGATTCGGTGAGATGTTCGTGATGCCGCAGCCGTATATGCCAGAAGTTGGGGCTAGAATTATGTCCTTAGATGATGCTTCTAAGAAAATGAGCAAGAGCAATCCGAATGCTGGCAGCTTTATCGCGATGCTGGATAGCCCTGATGTGATTCGTAAGAAGCTTAGCCGTGCCGTAACGGATTCCGGTCGTGAGGTGAAGTATGATCCTCAGAACAAGCCTGAAGTGAGTAATCTGATGTCGATCTACTCTCATTTTGCAGAAATGAGCCTAGCGGAAATTGAGGCGAAATATGATGGGCAGGGTTATGGTCCGTTCAAAAAAGAGCTCGCTGAAGTAATTGTGTCTGTTCTGGAGCCGATCCAAGAGCGCTACCAACAGATTCGCAAATCCGGAGAAATTTTTGATATTTTGAAAAAAGGTGCTCAGGAAGCAGCAGAAGTTGCTAATCAAACGCTGCTTGAAGTGAAAAAACGCATGGGCTTTATTGTTGGCTAAGCCTAACCTAAATAATCAAAAAAGTGCAAACAGCCTATAAAGGCGGTTTGCGCTTTTTCTATTGAGGGTTACTTCGAAGGTGTATTTTTCCTGCGCATCTTCACTTTGACAGCGAAGCCGTAACCGATGAAGCCTAATGCAATAAGGGAACTCGCGAGCACCATCCAAGGTAGTCGGAGCGCGATAAATAAGGAGATACAAGCGAGCAGCAGTGTGCCGACAACTGCGAATAGGAGTGCTAATGGTTTACTCATGTGTGTGACCTACTTTCTAGAAGTTTCGTGCGATCTTCTTATTCTAAACTTTTTTGAGCGCCGTGCATATAAATTCATTTCCTCCACATACTATCTTTGCAAGCTTGCAAATACATCAAAGATCATAGTTGACTGAAAGGAGTTCGATCCTTATGGCACAATCTCGTAGCAGCAATCAACTGGTAGTTCCGCAATCCAATCAAGCTTTAGATCAATTGAAATATGAGGTAGCTCAAGAGTTGGGCATCCAAATTCCTCAAGATGGGTACTATGGCAACATGGCGACCCGCGACACAGGATCTATTGGTGGTGCCATTACTCGCCGCTTGGTACAAATCGCCGAGCAATCACTTGCGGGGCAATCTGGATCTAATTATCGTTAATTAGATCACTTGTCACCGTACTAGCATACCCGATCTATGTAATATTAAAGCCTAGGAGCCCTAAACAAGCTCCTAGGCTTTTGCTCGTGGACTCACAGACATATGCCAGCGCATGAAAAAAGGCGCGTTATTACACGCGCCTTCTCTTTAATATAGATCAACTCGCAGCTTTTTGCCGAGCTTTGTATCGTTCACCCAGCCGACGTAGGAGTCGAGGGTTTGGTAGTTGTGATCCATCAGGATCACGCCGACGAAGGGATACTGCTTGCGATGACGGTAACGAACATCCGCCCATCTTACTTCATAGCCCCAGCGATGCTCTTTTACTTCCGCACAAGTGAAGGAAGAGAAGTAGAGCAGGGCTTGAATGTCCTCATGCTGCTTGGAAGCCTCGATAGCAGGATGGTGGTCTGCGCATTTGATCGTATCTAACCATTTCAGCTTGCCATTCTTAAGCTCACCTAATTGATACGTGCCATCCGTGCGCTCTTTTACAATATTCCAGACATAAAGGTTGAATGTTACAATGAGGGTATATTTATCGCCAGGCTGATAGGTCGGATCTTTGCGAAACAGACCTTTTTCAATAATGGCATGATCAAGTGTTCGCCAAATGTAATACAGTGCGAGTATGCCGTACAACGTTGGGAAAATGAGCTGTGGCTTCGCTAAGTGGAAGGACCACATGAAGATTGCAGCCAGGTGGCTCGTGAAAATAAAAGGATCAAAGATGTGAATGATATTCCACGATACCCATTTTTCCGAGAAGGGTCGAACAGCTTGGGTACCATAGGTGTTGAAGCAATCGGTAAACACGTGAAAGCATACGGCAATACCAATCCACATGGCAAGATGCAGGAGCGGGATACCATGAAAAAATGGCGATAGTGCCCCTGTAATCAGCAGCGTCCATAAAGGAAGAGCTGGAAGCGAATGAGATCGCCCGCGGTGATTGCGAATATAGATGGCGTTCCCTTTGAATCGGAGCAGCCCATCCAGGTCCGGAATCTGTGAACCAACGACAGTTCCAATAAAGACAGCAGTGGTTGCCGCCGTACTTGCGGAAATGCTCGGATCAATTTGCGAAAGACCCGCTAAGCCTAAGCCAATGACAAGATGAGTGCCTGTATCCAACTGATTTACCTCCTAAGTATTTCTGTACAGATGGTTATCTGTATCTGGGGTGGGAAGGTTCTATAGACATCTTCCTCTTAGTTTACCATTTTAGAGTAAAAAATAAATCAGAAGGAGATCTAAAAATGTCTAAAGTTTTTGTAGAGTATGCCATAAAACCCGAATGTAGGAACTCTTTTCTCATCTATATGCAAGGAATTAAGCAGCGGGAAGGGCGTTTGGAGCTATTGGAGGGTACAGATCAGGAAGGACTTTATGTAGAAATTTGGAATGAGGTCACTTACGAGGAGTACCTGAAGTTGAAACAAGAGCGCTTGCAGGGGAGTGATCATGAAGAAGAGCGCGGCGATTGGGACAACTGGGTACAAGGCGGCCTGAAAAAGGTACATATGTGGCACTTCTCAGAAGTTGCCTCAACCTAACAAAAAACCGTTGCTCTGGTTACGGAGCAGCGGTTTTATTTACAAATTATCTTTTTGGGCCAGTTCCGCCTTGGAAGGGGTAGAAGTAGTTTAATTCTTCGTCAAATGTAATGTAATCCAAGTTCACCATAAGTAAGAGGAACCGCATACCTGTAACGGGGTCACTGATAATGATATGATCACGTCCAGCTGCTTCTAATTTTCCTTTGAAAATTTTGGCATTCCACTCGGAGTTATTTTCGTATGTCATGTAGAGGGTTGCCATTTTACCAAGGTTCAAACGAAGGATATTTTCAATGTATGATTCTTCGATTGGAAGTGCAGGCACATTCACGCCTGTTTGAAGTCCGCTTCCTGGTTGCGTAAGTACCGTGCCATTAGGTGTCATGGGAACCATTTGGTTCGTCACACTTGTTGGAACGGGATAAGCCGGATATGGCGTACCGTATTGCATCTGAGGCATTGCTTGATTTCCAATTTTGTACGGGTTATTCAACATTAGGGTGTTTCCTCCTTGAGCTTTCAATAGGAAAGCTTTCTTCGTAAATGTGATTTCAAAACAATTCGTTTGGGTCATTTTCCATAATCATCATATTGTGCTCATGCCCATTTGGTGACGAATTCCTCTGTATTTTCGCAAACAAAAAAAGCCCCCAAGGGAGCTTACAGGAGTAAAAATTTATATCCAACCCCCCACACGGTCTTAATGTGCTTGGGTTCTTTGGGGTCATCTTCTATTTTTTTTCGAAGATTGGCAATATGTACATCGATCGCACGCTCAGTGACATGGGAGTCAAAGCCACGCACCCGATTCAGCAGCTCTTCACGACTGTAAACCCTGCCTTGATTTTGCCAGAAAAGCTTCATGATTTCGAATTCCGAGAATGTCGTGTCAATGCTTTTGCCAGCTACAAATAAACAGCGTTTCTCGACATCTAAGTTAATCATGGCATGAATCACCGTATCGGATGATGAAGGTGCCTGTGGTGTGAAGGTGTTGGAGCGCCTGAGCAACGCTTGGATTCGGGCAGATAGCTCGCGCATCGAGAAGGGTTTGCATAAATAGTCGTCAGCACCTGTCTGAAGTCCCTTCACGCGGTCTGAAACTTCGTTCTTCGCCGATACCATCAAGATCGGAATGTGGGAGGTTTGGCGAAACATCGTGCACAGCTGGATCCCATCCACATCAGGCAGCATCAAATCGAGAACGATCATATCCGGTTGAAATTCTCGAAACAAGGTCTCGCCTTGTCGGCCATTCTCTGCTCGTTTCACTTCATAGCCATCTTCATATAAGTAAATGGACATCATTTCGCCAATACTTAAATCATCTTCGATGATCAAAATTTTTGACATACAGGTTCCCCTCCTTCACCTTAAAAAGGCTAGGTGCTCGATATGCCGTACGCAATAATCGATCCTATCTATATGTCATGTTATCCTATCCATTTTGAGACGTCCAGTTTAACTTATTTTCCATGGGCTAAAAAAAAGAAGCTGACCCTTACTTGCTGCCTAATTGCTTAGGTCAAGTGGGTCAACTTCTCTTGGGTATTAGGAAGTGTAATTGTAGCCTCATACGGTTAAATGCTTACGTACGAGTTCTTCGCTCAAATGTTCTGCATTTCCTTCAGCAGCAATGGTGCCGCGGTCTAGTACATAATAGTAATCGGCGATACTAGTAGCGAATTCCAAGCTTTGCTCGACCAACAGCACGGCGATTTGGCGATTGCGCTTAATGGTTTCGATGATCGCTTCAATCTCCATGACGATAGACGGCTGTATGCCCTCCATAGGTTCATCCAGCAGCAGAAGCTTAGGGCTAGAAGCGAGTGCTCTTGCAATCGCTAATTGCTGCTGCTGACCGCCGCTGAGGTCGCCTCCTTTGCGATGAAGCATCTGGCGGAGCACAGGGAATGTATCGAAGAGGGAATCAGGCAGTTTTTTTCTGCGATCTGTTGCGGCTTCCAGACCAAGTAACAGATTTTCCTCAACGCTGAGTTGTGGGAAGATTTCACGGCCCTGAGGGACATAGCCAATTCCTGACTTCGCTCGGCGATCGGGGGAAGCGGAGGTGATAATCGATCCATTATAGTGGATCGCACCGGATCTTGGTTTAATTAGACCCATAATACTTTTCATCAATGTGGATTTCCCAACTCCGTTACGCCCCATCAGACAGACGATCTGTCCAGGCTTTACTTCGAGGTTGACACCCCGAACGACCATACTCTCCCCATAACCGGCTTCTATGTTCTGTAGTTTAAGCACCGCGCTCCACTCTCCTTCCGAGGTACACTTCCGCTACTTTATCGTCATTCTGAATATCCGCCATGGTGCCCTCTCGCAGGACAGTCCCTTCGTGAAGCACGGTTACTGTTCTTGCGAACTGGCGAACGAACGCCATATCATGTTCCACGACGATAATCGTTTGATTCGCTGCAATGTCATGGAGAAGTTCACCGGTTTTCTCGGTTTCGCTGTCGGTCATCCCGGCTGCGGGCTCATCCAGCAGCAAGAGATCAGGCTCCTGCATGAGGAGCATCCCGATCTCAAGCCACTGTTTCTCCCCATGGGACAGGGAGCCTGCACGTTCTTTGGCCTTGCTCTCCAGGCCAATCATGCCTAACCGGAGATGAAGCCGTTCTCGTTGTTCACTTGTTGTTTTGGTCCAGAGCGCACTCAAGAGTCCGCGTTGCTGTTTCATCGAAAGGGCCAAATTCTCAAACACCGTTAAGGTGGAGAAGACAGTTGGCGCTTGAAACTTGCGACCGATGCCAAGCTGCGCAATTTGATGCTCTTGATGTTTGGTAAGGTCGATGGCATCTTTGAAAAAGACCTGGCCCTGCGAAGGCTTTACTTTGCCGCAAATGACATCCAGTAAGGTCGTTTTGCCAGCACCGTTCGGTCCGATCAAGAAGCGAAGCTCGCCGTATTGTAAAGAAAAGTCTAGGTTTCGTAGAGCTTTGAATCCGTCGAAGTTCACCTCAAGTCCTTTGATGCTCAGGATTTTTTTCTCGTCAGTTGTTTGTTCTTGTTTCGCTAATTGTCCTAGCATTGAAATGTTCCCCTTTCGGTGTTCATAAGCAGCGTTTATCGTTATCTGGCTTCTTGGGATGATGAGATCGGCTTAGGAAGCACGGGCTTTTTCCAATTTGAGAAAAAGTGGGTAATGGTGCCGACGATTCCTTTCGGCAGGAATAGGACGACGATGATGAACATGGCTCCTAACATGATCGGCCACCAAGCAGGATAGGCTTCGCTGAAGGTTGTTTTGGCCGTGTTGGTAACTAAAGCGCCAAGAATGGCTCCGCCTATGGTGGAACGACCGCCTATGGCAACCCATAGCACCATTTCAATCGATGGTACAATCCCCATTTGGGCAGGAGAGATGATGCCTTCTTGAAGAACGAACAGTACGCCAGCAAGCCCAGCTAATCCCGCGGAAGCGCAGTAGATGAATACTTTGTAAGTGACGGGATTATAACCGATGAAGCGAACGCGGTTTTCCCCATCTCGAATAGCGGTAAGAATATTGCCAAGACGACTTGTGACAAGTAAGGAACTTAGCACCAGAATGACCAGGACAACGGCAAGCGTGAGATAGAAAAACAACAGCTTCGTGGACTGTGCCTGCAGGTTCAATCCTAGGAACGTCGTGAAGTTGGTCAGTCCATTCGTGCCACCTGTGTAACCTTGCTGTCCGACGAATAACGTCACCGTAATGATGACTAAGGCTTGTGACAAAATGGAGAAGAAAGCCCCTTTGATCCGATTACGGAAGGTGAAATAGCCCAGAATGAAGGCGACAATCATAGGTACAATGAGCGCCAACAGGAAAGCAGCAGCAGCGCTGTGGAAAGGGACCCAGAACCAGGGCAAGCTTTCGACACCGCTCCAGGACATGAAATCGGGCAATTGTTTCGGCGCGGATACGAGCTTCAAATGCATCGCCATGCAATAAGCGCCAAGTCCGAAGTACACCCCATGGCCAAGGCTCAAAATACCGGTAAATCCCCAGATCAGATCAATTCCGATCGCAATAATGGCATAAGCGAGATATTTGCCAAGTAAGGATAAGCGAAAGTCTGACAAGAAGAGAGGGGCGAGCGCAATGAGTATGAAACATAGGCTGTAAATCGAAAGTTTGATCTTAGATTGTCTAGCAAAGAGCATAGAGATGGCCACATCCTTTCTTCAATCTAAGGATCTCGAACGGATCGTCACAAGCCCCATCGGTTTCCATTGCAGGAAGGCGATTATAAGTGTAAACACCAGTACTTTGCCAAGCGTAGCGCTGGTCGTATACTCCAGAGCGGTATTGAAAACCCCGATGCCTAATGCACCGGCAACAGTACCGATGAGCTTGCCAATGCCGCCGAGCACCACGACCATGAAGGCATCGACAATGTAGTACGTGCCAATCGTGGGACCGATCGGTCCTAGTAAGGAGAGTGCGCAGCCTGCAATGCCTGCCATCGCAGAACCGAAGGCGAAGGATTGGGCATCCACACGGCGTGTGGAAATGCCAAGACATGCGGCCATTTCTCTATTTTGCATGACAGCTCTCATCCGTCTGCCACCCGCAGAATGATAGAGATACAGGTAGATGATGAAGATACATAAGGCAACGAGACCGATAATGAACAGCCTTTTATAAGGAAGAATTAGGTCCGTTGTTACATGCAGTCCACCTTCCAACCATTGAGGTGCTTTCACAGCGACGTTGGGAGCGCCAAAGATGGAGCGTGCGATTTGTTGAAGGGCTAGGGATACGCCCCAGGTTGCGAGTAGGCTGTCTAGCGGACGGCCATACATAAAGCGTATGAGGAGAACCTCGAGCAGCCAGCCGATGGCAAAAGCAACGACAAAGGCGACACCGAGCGAAACGACGAAATACCAGCCGAACGCAGAAGCGGGCATATAGGATTGAAACCATTTCTGCACGAGATAAGCCATGTAGGCGCCGATCATAATAAACTCGCCATGCGCCATATTCATCACATTCATGAGACCAAATGTAATCGAAAGGCCGATTGCGATTAAGAGCAGAATGGAGCTTAAGCTGAGTCCGTTAAATAGTTGCAGAAGCAGCAAACTCATGGCAACTTCTCCTTCCTTGAACCGAAGTAAAATAATGAAATCCAGGACTGCGGTCAGGCAGTCCTGGTTTCTAATGAACTTACAGAAGGAATATGCTTATTGTTTCGTTACTTCTCCGCCCCAAGAATACGTTTTGAGGAATGGATCTGGCTTGAGTGTTTTGCCGGAGTTCCAAATTTCTTTAATTTGGCCATCGGCTGTAATTTGACCGATACGTGCCGTTTTATAGATATGTTGGTTGTCGCCATCAATCGTAACTTTACCCTCTGGGGAATTGAATTCAATGCCTTTGGCAGCTGCTTTTACTTTCTCTACGTCAAAGGAACCCGCTTTCTTCACGGCCTCTGCCCAGAGATAAACAGCTGTGTAACCAGCTTCAATCGGATCATCCGTTACACGATCTTTGCCGTATTTCGCTTTGTAAGCTTCAACGAATTTTTTGTTTTCAGGAATATCCGTTGTTTGATAATAGTTCCATGCTGTGTAATGACCTGCGAGAACGGAAGCGCCAATACCACGAACTTCTTCTTCCGCGATACTGACGGACATCGTTGTTAAATCTTTGGACGTAATGCCGGCATCTTGCAATTGTTTGAAGAAGGCAACGTTACTATCCCCGTTCAATGTGTTGAAAACAACATCGGGTTTTTCCTTTTTAATCTTACTAATGATTGTATTGTAGTCCGTGTGTCCAAGCGGTGTGTATTCTTCAGCCACGAGTGTTCCGCCATCTGCCTTTAACTGCTCTTTAATAATTTTGTTGGCTGTTCTTGGGAAGACGTAATCGGAACCGAGGAGGAAGAATTTTTTGCCTTTGTTTTGCAGGAGCCAAGTGACTGCGGGGATGATTTGTTGGTTCGTTGTTGCACCTATGTAGAAGATGTTGGGTGAAGACTCTACGCCTTCATATTGAACCGGGTACCACAGTAATCCTTTGTTCTGTTCGACAACGGGTAGAACGGCTTTGCGGCTGGCTGATGTCCAGCATCCAAAAATCGTCACCACGCTGTCTTTTTGCAGGAGCTTCTTTGTCTTCTCTGCAAAAGTTGGCCAATCCGACGCCCCATCTTCGATGATGGGTTTAATCTTTTTGCCCAATAATCCCCCAGTTGCATTAATTTCATCAATTGCCATAAGCTCAGCATCTCGAACAGATACTTCACTAATGGACATTGTACCTGTTAGTGAGTGAAGAATCCCCACTGGTACGGTGTCGCCAGATGTTGTTGAAGCCGCAGGTGCAGTCGTCGTTGTAGAGGTGGTAGATTCTGTCTTCGCACAGCCGGCGGCAACTAACATCAAAGCCATGCTTAATGCAACTGTAAGCTTACCCTTGTTTCTTATCTCTCTCATTCACGTCCCACTCCCTTGCCTTACAAGATTTGGATTACATGGCTAATAATAAATTGTGAACCAAGATTGTGTCAACATATGTGACATTGACGAAGTGATTTTTGTTTTCAATGCACAATTAAGTGTAAAATTTTTGTGAAAATAACATGAATACGAAATATGTCTTCAATAAGTTATGATTTAATGTCACTATAACTAACATAAAAGATTTACAACTTCCCAATACACGAATATAATGAGTGTAAAGGATTGCCATTATTCGGTTTTCGAAGAGGTGACAAACGTGCATTTAACGGAAAGAGAAAAAGAAAAGCTGCTCATCACCGTAGCTGCCGACTTAGCCAGACGCAGACTTGCCAGAGGCTTGAAGCTGAATTATCCCGAGAGCATAGCTTTACTGACTTCCGAAATTATGGAAGGAGCTCGAGACGGCTTGACGGTCGCGCAGCTCATGGCGTTCGGTACAACGATCTTGACAGCGGAACAGGTCATGGAAGGAGTGCCTCAGATGATTCATGAGGTGCAAGTGGAAGCGACGTTTCCTGATGGAACGAAGTTAGTGACGGTTCATGAACCGATCAAGTAAGAAATAGGTAGACATGACCTAATCGAGAGGGGCGAGCACATGGTTCCGGGAGAATATCGAACAGCCAAAGGTTTTATAGAAATGAATGTAGGACGACAGACGATTGAAATTATCGTTACCAATACAGGAGATCGGCCGGTTCAAGTGGGGTCGCATTTTCATTTTTTTGAAGTGAACAGAGGCTTGGATTTCCCGAGAGAGCGTGCATTTGGTATGCGCCTTGATATTCCCGCGGGGACGGCTGTTCGATTCGAACCAGGAGAGCAGAAGCCTGTTCAGCTTGTTGAGTTAGGTGGAGCGAAGCTGAGCTATGGACTGAATAATTTGAGCCAAGGCTTGGCGGAGAAAGACAAAATGTCGAGCGAAACGCGAGATAGATGGCAGGCTTGGGAGGGATTGCTTGGTGAGTCGAATAGATCGTAAGAACTATGCATTAATGTTCGGTCCTACAACAGGAGATGCCATTCGATTAGCAGATACCGAGCTTTGGGCACAAATTGAGCATGACTACACCGTTTATGGCGATGAATGTAAGTTTGGCGGCGGGAAGGTCATCCGTGACGGCATGGGTCAGTCCAGCGGTGCGACAAGAGCTCAAGGTGTGCTGGATACGATAATCACGAATGCTGTCATTATTGATCATTGGGGCATCGTTAAAGGCGATATCGGCCTTCGCGATGGTCACATTGTCGGGATCGGGAAGGCGGGTAACCCTGATATTATGGATGGAGTTCATCCCGATATGATCGTAGGTGCGAGCACCGAGGTCATTGCGGGAGAGGGTAAAATTGTGACGGCAGGCGGTATTGATGCCCATATCCATTTCATTTGCCCGCAGCAAATTGAAACGGCACTATCCTCTGGCGTGACAACAATGATCGGTGGCGGCACGGGACCGGCAACGGGGACGAATGCTACGACGTGTACGCCGGGTGCTTGGCATATGCAGCGTATGCTGGAGGCAGCCGAAGGCTTTCCGATGAATCTCGGCTTTACAGGAAAGGGGAATTCCTCCTTCCTTGAACCCTTGACGGAACAAATTGAAGCCGGCGCTATTGGTTTGAAGCTGCATGAAGATTGGGGAACTACGCCAGCTGCAATCGACATGTGTTTGGATGCCGCGGATCGCTACGATGTGCAAGTGGCCATTCATACCGATACATTAAATGAAGCGGGATTTCTCGAGGATACGTTAGCCGCTATTAAAGGACGTACGATCCATACGTATCATACCGAAGGCGCAGGAGGCGGGCATGCTCCGGATATTATCCGTGCCGCGGCTGAGCTGAATGTCCTGCCTTCCTCGACCAATCCGACACGACCTTACACGATCAATACCATAGAAGAACACTTGGATATGCTGATGGTTTGTCACCATTTGGATAGTCGTATTCCAGAGGATGTCGCTTTTGCAGATTCTCGGATTCGTCCAGAAACGATTGCGGCTGAGGACATTCTTCATGATATGGGCGTGTTCAGTATGCTGAGCTCTGATTCCCAGGCGATGGGCAGAGTCGGCGAGGTGATCATTCGAACATGGCAGACGGCGGATAAAATGAAAAAACAACGCGGTCCGCTGGCGCCAGATACCGAAGCGAACGATAATTTCCGCATTAAGCGCTACATGGCGAAATATACCATTAACCCTGCGATCACGCATGGGATCTCGCATCTTGTCGGTTCGATTGAGCCGGGGAAATTTGCGGATCTTGTGATTTGGAGCCCGATGTTTTTCGGCGTGAAGCCGGATCTTGTGCTCAAAGGCGGCAGCATAGCTTACGCGCAAATGGGGGATCCGAATGCTTCGATTCCAACGCCGCAGCCTGTCTTCGGGCGGCCGATGTTCGCTGCATTTGGCAAAGCGTTGACGCAGAGCTCGATTACCTTCGTCTCTCAGGCAGCGTATGAGAATGGAATTGCGGAACGATTCGGCTTGCAAAAGCGGGTCGAACCCGTGAAAGGCTGCCGCAGCATTTCGAAGAAAGACATGATTCATAACAACGGGACGCCTTCTATTGAAGTTAACCCAGAAACCTATGAGGTGAAGGTTGACGGAGAGCCTGTGACCTGTGAGCCGGCGACGGAGCTGCCAATGGCGCAGTTGTATTTCTTATTTTAGGTGGAGATGACCCTAGTGGGGTGATAGGTGTGATTGGAGTAAATACGGCAAAATTCGAACTTAGCACCGTAGAAGATATAACCGAGAAGGCGGTTCCCTTGTTTCACTGGTTGGCTTATCAGCAGCTATTGGATTCTGCGCTTCCGATTGGCGGGTTTTCGCACTCGTTTGGACTCGAAACTCTTGTTCAGCAAGGAAGGTTGACGACGATCACACAGCTCGAAGCTTACATTCGTTCGATGCTCACTAATAGCTGGGCATCCTCAGATGCGATGGTGATTAAAGCGGCGTATACGCACATCCCTCGCGGCGAATGGGGCCAGCTGTGGGATATTGACCATATGCTGCATGTGCAGCGGGTGGGGAGTGAGACGCGGAGCGGTGTTCAGAAAATGGGACGCAGATTGCTCCAACTGTCACGTTCATTATATCCGGAGCTAAATTGGCAGCCGATGGATGACGCTGTGAGTGCAGGACGATGCAGCTCGAATCATCCGGTTGTACATGGTTGGGTGAGCTACCATCTGGGCGTACCGCTGAACCTGGCGGCTGAAGGGTATTTGTATACCTGTATCATGACATGTATCAATAGCGCGCTTAGGCTCATGTCCATAGGTCAAACACAAGGCCAGATGCTCTTGGCGAAGCTCGTTCCACTAACTGGAAGCGAATGGAAGCGGGTCGCACCTATGGATCCGTTGGACGCCTATTCGAATTCACCTGCGGCTGATTTGGCGATGATGCAGCATGAGACGTTGTATTCGCGTTTATTTATGTCGTGAAAATTAAAATGAGGCGTTGAGGTCTAAATAACTATTTTGAGGAGGAATGACGATGTGTCAAGGTAACGGTCATCATCATCACGAATGGGAGAAACCGGCGGTAGATCGTACTCGCCCTATGCGAATTGGTATCGGAGGACCTGTAGGTTCAGGCAAAACAGCGCTCGTAGAGCGCTTAGCACGGAAGCTGAATAGCCGCTATAGCATCGCGGTCATTACGAACGACATTTATACGAAGGAAGATGCCCGTATTTTGATTAGTTCCGAGGCACTGCCAGAGGAGCGAATTATTGGGGTAGAAACAGGCGGATGCCCGCATACGGCGATTCGTGAGGATGCTTCGATGAATTTTGAGGCGATTGAAGAGTTGGAGAAGCGTTTTGATAATCTGGATATTATTTTCATTGAGAGCGGCGGCGATAATTTGGCAGCTGCATTCAGTCCGGAGCTTGTGGATCGCTTCATCTATATTATCGACGTGGCCCAAGGGGAGAAAATCCCGCGTAAAGGCGGACCTGGCATCATGCGTTCAGATATGCTGATCATTAACAAAATCGATCTTGCCCCTTACGTTGGCGCTAGCTTAGAAGTGATGGATTCGGATACGAAAAGGATGCGCGGCGAGCGTCCGTATATTTTCTCTAATCTGATGGGTGGAACGGGTTTGGATGATATCGTGAGCTGGGTGGAGACGGAGTTCAGTCATGCCTAAGCTGACAGGGGAGATTTCCGCACAATTTGCAGTGCGCAGCGGCTTGACGCAGCTCATTCACAAATATCATGCCTCCCCGCTCAAAATCGCCAAAACGTTCCGCTACGAGAACGAAACGTTTCTGGCAGATGCCAATGCCGCGCCTATGGACCAGTTGGGCGTCTATATGATGGACTGCTCACCTGGCCTTATGGCCGGTGATCACTATGACATTAGCGTGCGCCTTGAAGAGGGCGCACGTGTTTTTCTAACGAACCAGTCGTTCACGAAGGTTCATCCTTCATTGGGGATGGAGGGCAGCACGCAGCGACAGACACTTCGGTTGGAAGCTGCTGCGTTGCTGGAGTACATCCCCGAGCCATTAATGCTGTATAAGGACGCGAACCTGTTCGCGGAGACAGAGGTACATCTAGCAAAGGGATCAGCTTTGATCTTCTCCGATGTCATCTGCCCGGGGCGCACGCAGCGGGGGGAAATCTTTCAGTATTCACGCTATGCCAACCGAATGAAAGTATGGTACGAGGGAGAGCTGATCTTCTATCAAAATCAGCGGATTGAACCCGCGGCGATGCTGCTCACTTCCCCAGGCTGCTGGGAGAATGAGACGCACATGGGAAATCTGTTTATATTCTCAGATCGTCTTCAGCAGCGTCATCTTGAGGCGGTCATGGAGTGCTTGGATCACATGAATGGATTAGCTGTTCGCGTGGGGGCGAGTCTCACCTACAAGCACGGACTCGTCATTAATGTAATGGGCCGGCATGCGTGGGAAATCCAATCGGCGCTTACCCAAGCATGGCACCAAATCCGCAGGAGTTTGTGGGAACTAACGCCGTTATTGGTTAATAAATAGGTGGAAGAGGGGCGAGGGAGAGTTTGCCTCTTCTTTTGTTTGTATGGGCAGATGAGGGGAACGATGGATGATGAGTTAAAAACTGCGAAAGCATTCGCAGGTATTCTAGTTATTTGGGTGGGAAACAGCAAAAAAGCTGCATAATCTCAGGTATGTAGAGTAGAGAGTAATTTTTTATTGAACAAGCTAGTGCTGTAACGCCCTTTTTGGGCGTTACAGCACTCCCGGCGCCATCGTACGCTACTGTAAGGCCCATTTTGGGCCTTACGAAGTTCACTCGGCCCTAAAAGCCGAGCAACTACCAAATGTAACGCCCTTAAGGGGCGTTAAAGAACTCCCAGCGCCATCGTGCGCTACCGTAAAGCCCATTTTTGGCCTTACACACCACGCCGCTCGGTCCCGACAAACTTACCCGCATCGTCAATTCCCACCATGCTTACCTAACCTCTCGGATTCTCGCAATTACTGCTCGCTCATCTCGCATCCCCGCGCCATCTTAATTCGCTGACCACCGGCCCTTTCAGCCTCATCCATACGCCCACACACCCACGCACAGCACACAATGCTGCCACGAAGTATCCACATCCGTGCCACAATTTTCATGTTTTTCATCGATTATAAGAATGGAATCGAATGGTAATCTCATTTTACACGCATACTGGAAGGAGAATCGACAATCTGATGACAACTGCCCCAGCTTCATTGTCAAATGGTGTATGGGTTGGTATGATGAGATTGTTCATTTAGAAGTGTGATCGGAAATTCGGCATAGAGGAGGACAAAGTAGATGGATAATCAAGTCACTTACGAAAATGTTTCGACCGGCTCGTCCCAAGGGTCAGCTGGAACGGATGCTATAGATGCTAGCTCGACGAAAGGTGCTCATGGGCCTGTGACCCTGAAAGAATATTACCAACTGGTGAAACCAGGTATTATTTATTCGAATCTGATGACAGCATTCGCCGGATATTGGGTAGCGGCCAAATGGGATGTGGACTGGATCCACCTGATCATGACGATGCTAGGAACTGCGCTGGTCATGGCAGGGGGCACGGTGCTGAATAATTATCTGGACCGCGAGATGGATGCGAAGATGGAACGTACACAGAACAGAGCACTGCCAAGTGGACGTTTAACCGCCAATTTTGTGTTATGGTACGGTATTATTCTGGGTACGATCGGATTAGGGGTTCTTTACTTAGGGGCACAATCGCCTCTGGCAACATTAATGGGTCTGATCGGATTGTTCTTCTATGTATGGATCTATACAGCATGGTTCAAAAGAACTTCCGTCTGGAGCACATTCGTAGGCGCGATCTCAGGAGCAGTACCGCCGCTCATTGGCTATTGTGCAGTTAGCGGGACTGTTGATCTTGGAGCGATCTTGGTGTTCTTGTTCTTATTCTTGTGGCAGCCTCCGCATTTCTGGGCGCTGGGTATTCGCCGCATGGAAGAGTATCGTGCAGCAGGCTTTCCACTGTTACCTGTTGTCAAAGGAAGCTTCGTAACGAAAATTAGCATGGTACGCTATGTTGTTCTACTGGTACCACTTACGGTCATGTTAACCGCTTTTGGTTATGTTGGTTATGTCTTCTTAATCGTCTCAACGATTCTAGGGTTAACGTGGGTTTTCATGAGTGTCAAAGGTTTCAAAGCAACTGGGGAAGCGGAAATTGTATGGGCAAAGCGTATGTTCTTGTTCTCCCTACTATATTTAACGCTGCTATCGATCATTATGGTCCTTGATACTACAGCGAAATTTTAGTTAGTCTGGGGGAATAGAGGCAAATGGGGACGTTTTTCGAGAAAAATTGGTTTAAGCTAGCATTGGGTGTGATTTTAATTGCAATGATCGCATCCTTTGCTTATAAATTAGTGGCCAACAATGATAAACCGGATGAACGATTAACCGCGATGAAGGCAGCACCGTCATTCCAACTGCAGGATTTAGATGGCAAAACGGTGAGTTCCGATAGTATGAATGGCAAAGTGCGACTTGTGTATTTCTTCTACTCGTATTGTCCGGATGTGTGCTTGCCGACAAGCGCAATCCTTTCCAATGTACAAGAAGAATTGAAGAAGAAAGATTTGCTGGGAAATAAAGCGGAGATTCTATCTATTTCGATAGACCCTAATCGGGACACACCTGAGGTGTTAAAAGCATTCGGAAACCGCTTCGAATCGAAGCCGGTTCCAGGCGGATGGACGTTCCTTCGGGGTGAGGAAGCGAAAGTTCAGAAGCTGGCTGAGGACTTCGGGATCACGGTGATTAAAGAGAAGGACGGTAATTTCTCGCATGCCAATGCGATTTTATTGGTGGATCCGAAGGGTCAATTAAGAAATTATTATAATGCAAGCAATCCAGAGCTGGATGCGGATCATATCGTCAAAGATGTTGTTACACTTTCCAAAGGGAAATAATACGTCATTATTCATAAGCAGGGTTGGGCGCAGGGTAGATAATATACGCGTCCAGTCCTGCTTTTTCTAATTGCCCAATGAGGTACTCCTCGGGGGTGCCTTCCACACCAGCGTAGCCTTTGCGCGTGTACATGTGTTCAGCGTCTGGAAACGTATCACGCAGCAGAGAGCGAATTTTTTTACCGGAAGCGTCATTATCGGTGAAAATATAAACAGGCAGATCGCCTACTTTTTTGCGCAGCGCATCCAAGGTAATGGAACTAGGGGTTCCGAAGGTGCAATGGATGCTGACCGTGTCGTCAACGACGCGTTTTAAGCGGCTTTTATCATTTTTCCCCTCAACAATAATAGCGATAGACATCGGTTCACCTACATTCCTTTTTAGAGTAGTATACCCTGTTTGGCGTGGTGATCCAAGTGTTGCTGCGGCGCACCATTTCCCGGGAAATGACAGTGATTGACAGCGGTTGACAATAAATAAACAAAACAAAAAACGGCTTGATAAGTATCAAGCCGAGTTCCAAGTCATCATTATGTTGTTGTTACTGGCGACTTGAACGTACGAAGCGGCAGTAGGGAAAGTGCCAGCATGAGAATGAAAAAGGCGATGAAATAGGAGGAAATATGATCGCGAAGCTGGCCAGCCATCATCGGACCAATGAATGCGCCTACCGAATAGGAGATCGATAGCAAAGAGAAAACACGTCCATATCGAGAACTGCTCGTAATACTAGCAAGAAGCGCAGCGAGGGCGGGATAAATAATGCCTTTGGCCATCCCAATTAAAAACAAGGAAACCGTTAATGGAATCGGCCACTGAATTGCTAGACCAAAGAAAACGACCGCCAGTGCGACGCTTCCACCAATGGTTCGAATAAAAGGAGACACCCGATTCAAGAACCAGAAAGAGATACTGAGTAACGCTCCCAAGCTGACAAGTGTGAAAAAGACACCTGAAGTAAGAATGGAATCGCGCGCCGATTGCATCAGCGGAAGCTCGAAGAACAAAATCCCTTGTGAGCAAGAGAGCGCCATGGGAATGAGAAAGAATAGCCAAGGAATCGAAACACCATCTGAATGATCGTTCTCTTCAAGTGCCAGATTGTGGCCGTGGGGGTCTAAGAGCAGGTTTTCTCTCCCTTGCGCTAGGAGTTCCTTCTCTTTGACCCCGAAAATGGCGAGAATGCCGGTGATAATCAAGATCCAGCCTAACACGGAGAAAGCTGTCGTGAAACCAATCTTGGCCACTAACACAGCGCCAGCGGCAGGGGATACGACGGATGCGAGTGTGTGAACAAGGCCGTTGCCAGCCATGAGCTTACTCTGATGAATACGGTCACGGGCGATACGGGCGAGCAAGGTTAAACAAGCCGGGGAGAGGAAGGCAAGTACAAATCCGCTGATCGAACGAATGTAGAGCAGGTGCCAAGGGTCTTTGACGTTAGATTGAAATAGTAAGATGATCCCTGCTACAATTAAGCTAAAGACAATGAATTTCTTGCTGCCGTATTTATCCACACCATAGCCAGCGATCAGGTTCCCTGGTAAATGCGTGAGCGAGTATACGCCCATGATGAGCCCTATGAAAGAGGGAGCAGCTCCCATGGATAAGGCGAAAGGGGATAGGATTGGGTACTGCGCGTGTAAATCAAAGAACGCAACAAACATAAATAAGTACAACCATATGGCTGTTCGCATGGTCTCACCGCCTTGATCATTTAGTCTTGTCTCCTCTTCATTTTTACGCCGCTCGTCCTATGGATATGTCCTTTCCCCACAAATGACACAATTACGCACAGGAGGAATCATGGATCCCTTTGTTTTTATTTTACTAGCCGCTGTTGGCGTCTTTCTTATTTTTCGCTTAAGGCAGTCCTTCCGAAGAACGGGAAAGAGCGTAGATAAAACGAAAGAAATCGAACAGAGACTAGCTCAGTTAAGGAAAAAAAGAGATGAAGAGTAAGATGACCCTGTAGTATGATAGGAAGGGACTTTTGGATAATGAGGAGGAATTAGTGTGGATCAGTGGATTTCATTTGCACAGGATCGTTGGTATTTAATTGTAGGGGCTATTATTGTTCTTTTTATCGTGATCGGAATAGTAAAAACCGTAGTGAAATGGGTCTTAGTCCTTGTCATTGTAGGGGCACTTATCGTTTATGGAGCTAACTACAAGGATAAAATAAAAGATATTGGGGCAAGCGTAGTTTCCCAAGTCAGTGACGATATCAAGGATAAAGCGGTGAGCGCTTTGACCTCCGAGGCCAAAGAAGCACAATTCAAAGCGAATCCGGACGGTTCCTTTCTCATCACAACCAAAAGTTTGAAGCTGGAAGGTAAGCCGGGATCAGATGAAGTTACGGTGACGTTTCTAGGTAAATCTTTTAAAATGAATGCGAACTCGGCCGTCAATGCGTTTATTGACCAAGCGAAGAAAAATGCCAAGCCATAACTAGCCTATTAATCTCAAAGGAAGGTGAGTACACATGACGGATATTTCGTGGCTTTCAAGCACATCATTTAATCTCATATCCATCCTGCTCGTTCTCACTATTGCGGCTTCGGTGTTTCAAGGCTTTTTCCGTGGAGGCTCAGGCTCCGCGAGACACTTCGTTGCGATGCTCGTAGAAGCCGGTATTGCCATTCTTTCTATGCTTCTGGCATGGAAAGGGGTACAATTGGTTTCACCTTGGATCCAAACGTGGTTAAAGGGATTGAATTTGCAAGTTCCAGCAGTTGAAATAAGTTCGCTGAAACAAGCTTATTATACCGTCATGACGAGTTTGCGTGATTTTCCGCTGCTTCGGTTTGGTGTTATTTTTCTACTTGGCTATGTGGTGATCAAGCAAATTCTGAATCATGTAGTGGATCTCCTGCTTGGACGTTGGCTCGCAGAACGTTATGCGATGCCGAATGGCAGTCATTCCTTTCTTAGCTCTGTTTCAGGCGGGGCGATCGGTTCCATTGCGGGTTTCGTTAGAGCACTGATGGTAATCGCGGTTTTGTTCATTTATGTCACCTTATTCCCACACTCGATGGTTACCCCCTATATTGAGTCATCCCATATGTATCAAAAAGGGGCCAAAGAAGTGATCTCTCCCTTCACAGGAGATTTCATCGCAGAGAAAGCGCCTGTTTTCACGCGTGCGGTGGAACAGGAATTTTCGAATATTTTACAACGGAAATATGAAGTGCTCGATGCCAAAATACCGAACAACATCGCCGATGCGGCCAGAGAAATTACGGTAAATGGGAAAACTGATGAAGAGAAAGCCAAACTGTTATATACCTGGGTTGGCAGCCGAGTCCAGTATGATTGGGACAAGGTGAAATTATATGAAGAACAGCGGATCTGGAAAGAACAAACGCCGGAAGACACATTTAACACCCGTGAGGGCGTATGTATTGATTACTCCAGACTGTATGCTCAAATGGCAAGAGCGGTTGGACTAGAAGTGAAGGTTGTTACAGGGCTTGGTTACGATGGACAAGGCGGATACGGTCCGCATGCTTGGAATGAAGTATACCTCAAAGAGACGAATAGCTGGGTACCCTTGGATTCCACATGGGAATCAAGTGGAGGCAATTGGTTCAATCCGCCGAATTTTGACCAAACCCATGTAAGGGACGTTTAATATAAATAGATGAATACATTCATGTGCTAACATAGAGGGAGACGAAATGCGAAAAGCGTTAAAAGAATATAAGATGATCTATCTAGATGCGGGAGATACGTTAGTTACGATTCCTGCGGCGCAGACGATTTTGAAGCAATACCTGCAATTACGCGCGGTTGACCGAGATGAAGCTCATATCCATGAACTTTTTACAGAGGCATTTCGTCTTTTTTATTATGTGGAGAAAAAAGATAACTTCGTGGTGTGCAGTCCCGAGTCAGATCGGGAATTCTGGGTAAACCTATACCAGCACGTGCTACATAAGCTAGGTATTCATGAAGAGTGGTCAGAGGAAGAGATTTTCAACTGCTGCCATGAGCTTTACGAGATTTTCACAGCACCGGAGTATTATGATTTATTTGATGATGTAAAGCCGTTTCTGGAAGAACTGAAGAACCAAGGCTTTCGCATTGGCATTATCAGTAATTTTGCTCCTACCTTGAAAGCGATTTTGGCTGATAAAGGTGTGCTTCATTATTTTGACCCTGTACTCGTTTCAACAGAAGTTGGTTTAGAAAAGCCTGATCCGGCCATCTTCCAGTTAGCTTTACAAATGGCTGGTGTAGAAGCCGAGGACGTTCTGTATGTTGGGGATCATGAGACGAATGACATCTGGGCACCGAATCAAGTCGGCATCGATGCTGTTCGTATCATCCGGTATTCGTACCACACGGGAGAGGGGATTCGTTCCTTGCTCGAACTGATCCAGGAGCCTGCCCTCGAAGTATGAGTTAAGTGAGAAAGGATCTGAACAAGCATGAAGTCATCCATTATGGATGATCCGAAGAAAAAAGAAATCACACAAAAACGGCACTTTTCGTTTCGGATCAATATATTTTTCTTCATTACATTTCTCTTGTTTTCTGTGCTCATTGTACGATTGGCGATTCTCCAATTTGTTCAAGCGAAAGATTTGAAAGCAGCAGAGAATACGAATACGAACCAAATTAATAAGATTGCCCCTATTCGCGGGAATATCTATGATTCAACCAAGTCCCCACTGGCCTATACGATTCCTGTACAGTCCTTATTTTTCCGCATTGAACCAGGGCAGCAGGATAAAGATGCTGTTATTGATTTAGCAAAACGCTTAAAGACTGATGTTTTTGACAAATATGCCAAACCGAATGTCGTAAGTCCTACACCAGAAGAGATCGTGCTCGCGATGGATCTGGGTTATGACATTAATAAGAATAAAGTGAAAGACCCGAGCTATTATTACGTGCCACGTCGGATTAAAGCCGATTTATCCAATGCAGAAATCGCCTATTTACTCGAGCATCGGGATGAATTTAAGTGGCTGGAAGTGACGGAAGAAAGTATCCGTACCTATGAAATGGATGATGACAACAAGACGACGATTGCGACGCAATTAGTCGGTTATACCAATACATTTTCCACCCAAACGGCTAAGGAAATCTATAAAGATAATCCGAATAGTGAGGAATATCTAAGCAACGAGAACGTCGGTTTTGACGGTATCGAGCGGATGTACCAAGATGAGCTGCGCGGCAAGAATGGCAGTAAAAAGTATCCCGTTAACGCCGCGATGAAGATCATCGGAAGAGCAGAAGTGACCGCGCCAATTAAAGGGAATAATATTTATTTGTCCATTAACAAAGATATTCAGAAGACGACGGAGAAAATGCTGCAAGATCATATCACCTATCTGCGTGATCCTTCGCATGCCAATGATGCATATTTGAAATGGGGGATGAAAGCGTCCTCGGGCTTCGCGGTAGCGATGGAAGTAGATACAGGTCGTATCGTGACGATGGCCAATTATCCGGATTATGATGCGAATTCTTGGACCGGTGGTATCTCACCGACGACTTATAAGGATATTAGTACGTTCATTTCGAATGGATCGATCATGACCGCTAAATCGAAGTATCCGGATGAGAAAGAGAATGCCAAGCATCCTTCTTCGATTGTTTTCATGGGATCCACGATTAAACCCCTATCTGTCTTAATTGGACTGAAAGAGAAATTGTTTACAGCGGGGCAGACCTATTATGATTCGGGTACCTTCAGCTTTGGTAAAGATAACAAAAGTTCGATTTCAAACTCCGATAAAGCAGCGTATGGGGCGTTAACTGCCTCAACAGCCATTGAGCATTCCTCTAACACGTATATGTCAGCGATGGTAGGGATTCCTTTCTGGTCGAAGTACGGGAGGGAGAACCCGAACGTAACAGCCAAATGGGCGGAGTATCTGGCTAAATTTGGGATGGGGATCAAGACGGGAAGCGGCTTGCCTGGTGAATTTGCAGGTTCGAATGACTTTATTAAAAACGCAGAAAAAGATAGTTATCAATCCGCGATGGTCTATGCCTCGTGGGGCCAGAATGAGAAAACAACAACCCTGCAGTTGGCCCAATATGCAGCAACGCTTGCCAGTCACGGTAAACGGATGAAGCCGCAATTTGTCGATGAAATTCGTGATTATCAAGGGGAATTGGTGAAGAAGATTGAACCTGAAGTTCTGGATGATGTCTCGAAGGACTTCGCTCCAGCAGATTGGAACACTATTGTTCATGGCATGAAGAGTGGTGCCGAAGGGATTGAGGATTTGCCTTACAATGTTGCCCGTAAAACGGGGACATCTACACAGGCAGTTTCCGGCGGTACAGTAGAGAACGCGGTGTTCATCGCTTTCGCTCCGGTGGAGAACCCTAAGTTGGCGGTGGCTGTCGTTGTGCCTGAAGGCGGATTCGGACGGTACGGGGCATCCCCGATTGCGGCGAAGATCTTCCAAGCGTATGACGCGGCGAACGATGGGATATTAACGAAACTTGGCGGCGGAAAGAGGCCGTGGTAATAAGAGAGAGCTCGCCTATGGCGGGCTCTTTTGCATGCATCATGCACCAGGTGCACAGTGGCAGCATATCCTATAGCAGGGTAGGAGCATGCTTCACCCTAAAAGTTGCACAAGGTAAACATTTGTGGACGAAGGAAAGGTGGTCGAACCTCATGAAAAAAAGCCGATTGTCTGCTTCTTTAAAACGACTCCTCATTTCCATCATTTTTCTATAGGATAAGGCGATTTGCGTGCCCTCATTGTATTTCCAGAATGACAGGCTGGTATGGTATACTAATATATCGGTTGTCGAAGAGAAAGAATGATGAGAGTACGGAGGAGTGAGTCTCACCATGTGTGGTATTACAGGTGTTATGTATTTTGAAGATAGAGAACCAACTGAGGCGATGCTTCAACAGATGACAGATGTGATCGTGCACCGTGGGCCTAATGATGTTGGCTTTTGGACAGAGAATCGCATCGGGTTAGGATTTAGACGTCTTTCTGTTATTGATATCAAAGAGGGACATCAGCCTTTAACGAATGAAGATGAAACCGTGTGGATTATTTTCAACGGTGAAATTTATAATTACAAAGAACTGCGTACGATGCTGAAGGAACGCGGACACATTTTCCGTACACAGAGTGACACGGAAGTTATCGTCCATCTCTATGAGGAGTTCGGTGAAGATTGTGTGAAGCACATGCGCGGGATGTTCGGTTTCGTGATTTGGGATCGGAAGAAAAAGCAGCTGTTCGGTGCGAGAGACCACTTCGGCATTAAGCCATTCTATTATCATTTTAGTAACCGCCAATTCCTATTTGGTTCTGAAATCAAGAGCTTGCTGGCGGCAGATGGCATGAATCGGTTGATCCATACGGACAGCTTGTTGAATTATTTGACCTTCCAATACGTGCCAGAGCCGAATACGATGTTCGAAGGCATCTACAAGCTGCCACCGGCGCATTCTGTGAAAATTACTTTTGATGGTGAAATGACCATCCATAAATATTGGGATCCGATGTTTGAACCGGAGGACAAGCCTTTCGACTACTACGTAGAGCAAATTCGTGAAGGGCTCAAAGAGTCCGTTAAGCTCCACATGGTCAGCGACGTGGAGCGTGGATGCTTCCTGTCGAGCGGCATCGACTCGACGGCTATTGCAACCCATATGCGGAATATTGAGCCGATCCGCACCTTCTCTGTTGGCTTCGATGGCGCCAACAACGAGACGCCGATCGCTGCACAGACCGCAGCAACGCTCGGTACGGATCACTACGACAAAATCATCACGCAGGATGATTTCTTCGCGACGATGCCGAAGGCGATCTGGCACCAGGACGAGCCTGTCGCCGATCCTTCGGCCATTGCGCTCTACCACGTGGCGCAGCTTGCGCGCGAGCACGTGACGGTGGTCCTGTCCGGCGAAGGCGCGGACGAGCTGTTCGGCGGCTACCGCATTTACCGTGAGCCGCAGTCGCTGAAGCCGCTGGATCAGCTGCCGGCTTCCGTGAAGCGCATGCTGAACCGCTTCGCACGCATCCTGCCAAGCGGCGTGAAGGGCCGCAACTATGTGTTGCGGGGGACGACACCGCTGGAAGAGCGATTCCTCGGGAATGCGAAGATCTTCTCCGAGGATATGAAAGCAGAAGTGCTGCGTCTCGATACCGAGATGCTGCGCGCCTATAAGAATCCCGTGCAGATTGCCGGAGATTACTATAACAAAACGAAGCATCTCGACCCGGTTAGCCGGATGCAATACATCGACATGAATCTGTGGATGCCTGGCGATATTCTGATGAAGGCCGACAAAATGACGATGGCGCATTCCCTGGAGCTGCGTGTTCCTTTCCTGGACAAGGAATTGTTCGAGGTCGCTCGCCGCATTCCAGCCAAATATCGCATTGCGAATGGGACGACGAAATATATTTTCCGTAAAGCGATGGAAGGGATCATTCCAGATCCGATTCTGAATCGTCCGAAGCTGGGCTTCCCCGTACCGCTGCGCGATTGGATGAAAGGTGCCATGGGCGATATGGTCATGGATCAAATCAAGTCCAGCGGCATTGAGGATTACATCGATATCCCTGCGGTAGAGAAGATGCTGCACAAGCATCGGAATGGTCAAGGGGACTACGCTCGTCGCTTATGGACCCTGTATATCTTTGCACTTTGGCACAAAACCTTCATGGAAGAGCTTCCGAAAAAGGTACTTACTGCTTACTAGGTCGACAGATAGATATCGGCACCATAGAGACGGGAGTTGAACAGTATGGGATCTTATAAATTAATTGCACTCGATATGGATGGTACTCTGCTTAACGAGGACAAACGAATATCTGCCGAAAACCAAGCCGCTATCCGTGAAGCCACGGCACAGGGGAAAATTGTGATCATGTCAACGGGGCGAGGGGCGATCAGTGCAATGCCCTATATTCAAGAGTTGGGGCTCACAACACCGCTTGTCGTGGTAAATGGCAGTGAAGTGTGGGCTTCGCCGGATTCATTGCTGAGACGTACGTTGGTACCGATGGAAACGATACGGGAATTGCACAAACTCGCTCTCGAGAACGATTGCTGGTGGTGGGCCTATTCCGTGGAAGGCGTGTTTAATCGTGAAAGCGAAGGACTGGATATCAAGTCTCAGGAGTGGTTGAAATTTGGCTACTATAGCGATAATGCAGAGAAATTACAGCGTATTCGCGAGGTTGTAGCGGGGTGGGGAACGCTTGAGATTACCAACTCTCACCCTAGCAATCTTGAGTTGAATCCGCTAGGTATCTCCAAAGCAAAAGGTGTGGAAGATGTTTGCCAGCTGCTTGGCATCTCTATGTCCGAGGTGATTGCGATGGGAGACAGCGAGAATGATATCGCCATGATTCGCGAAGCAGGTCTGGGCGTTGCTATGGGCAATGCACAGGATGAAGTGAAGCGAATCGCCGATATCACGACGGTTACGAATGAAGAACATGGTGTGGCGCAAGTCATTCGTACTTATTTATTAACTTAGAACACAGAGAACCAGCACATTCTTGCATGAAAAAATATAGGATTCTATCTGTTTCACAAATGGAGGAAGGTACTGAGCATGATAACCTTAGGTTGGATTGTCGTTATTCTTTTGTTTGTCATCGGTATGGTTGGTGCTGTGTATCCAATTCTGCCAGGTGTTCTCGCGATATATGCCGCTTTCTTCATCTATGGTTGGCTAATTAGCTGGGAGCACTTTGGCTTCTGGTTCTGGACGATTCAAACCTTAATTGTGATCATCATTATTGTGGCGGATTATGCGGTCAGTGCTTTAGGCGTCAAAAAGTTCGGCGGCTCCAAGGCTGCGATTATCGGGAGTACCATTGGACTCATTATTGGTCCTTTCGTGATTCCAGCTTTCGGGATTATCCTAGGTCCATTCATTGGTGCTGTACTAGGTGAACTGATCATCGGAACGTCTTGGCAAAAAGCAGTAAGCGCTGGTATTGGTTCTGTACTTGGCTTCTTTGCTAGCAGCGTCGTCAAAATCGGGCTGCAGCTGGTGATGATCCTTATTTTCTTCCTTTGGGTTTTCTAATCAGAAGGACGAATGCATGTAAAACTGTAAGAGAGAGTAGGAACGGACTTGACGAAGGTAACCAAAGATTCCCTAGTAAAAGGGACGCTCATTCTCACCGTGGCCGCGCTTGTAGCGCGGTTTCTCGGCGTTTTCCAGCGGATACCGCTGGTGCACTTGCTGCATGAAGAGGGAATGGGGAGCTACTCCATTGCTTTTAATCTATATTCGATTCTGCTTGTCATCGCAACGGCAGGTATTCCGAGTGCTTTGAGTAAAATGGTCGCTGAGAAAAATGCGATCGGCCGTCCACAGGAGGCCCAGCGCATCTATCGGGCAGCGATTTGGTTCGCTGTTGTGACGGGTGTGGTGATGACCGTAATTTTGTACGTCTTCGCGCCCATCTATGCGGAAAATATTTCGCATGGCGGACCCGATGCTACGCTTGCTACGAGAGCGATCGCACCTGCCATGTTGTTGTTCCCGCTTATTGCTATCATGCGGGGGTATTTCCAAGGCAGGCAGCATATGATGCCGAATGGCGTTTCGCAAGTTGTGGAACAAATTTTCAGACTGATTACTTCGATTGCACTTGCCTATTTCTTGTTAGATATTTCGCTTGGATGGGGCGTTGCTGGTGCCTCTTTCGGCGGCGTTGTAGGGGGGGCAGCAGCCCTTGCTGTAATGCTGTATTACGCCATGAAGCTTAAACGGCATGACGCCTTGCAGACGCGTCAACCTGCTGCTTCGCAAGCCGCGGCTGCGCAGATCGGTGCTACTATGGCGGACGGACAGCCGAAAGAGCTGACGAGATACCGGGATATTTATCGCAGCTTATTGAAGCTGTCGATCCCAATCGTGGTCTTCTCAGTGACCGTGACGCTCGTCTATGCCATCGATACTTCGATGATTATTCCGCTGCTTGAAGATGCCATTGGTCGAAACGAAGCCCTAGGCTTAGTTGGGATTATTGGTGGACGCGCACAATCGCTTGCGGGAATCCCGATTATTTTGGCCATCGCATTAAGCCAATCGGTTGTACCGATTATCTCAGCAGCTTACTCGCGCAAAGATTTGAAGCAAGTAGGCGGGCAGACCACACGTGTGCTTCAGCTTGCGATTCTCTCTGGCTTACCTGCTGTGTTGATGATCAGTATCGCCGCTAGACCACTCGACTTCTTCTTGTTCGGCTATGAGGATTCCGCTTATGGGATCGCACACGGTCCTGCGATGATCTCCTTATTGACCGCTGGCGCAATGTTCCAGATCGTCATGCAGACCTCAGGAGCTGTTCTCATGGGGATGGGGCGGATGAAGCCACTGATGACCCATGTTGCTGTCGGAATCGCAATTAAGCTGCTAGGCAGCTTCGTATTGGGCCAATGGCTGGGGATTTACGGTATTATTATTTCAACGGGACTATGCTTCATCGCGATGTCATGGTTGAACATTCGTACCCTCCGTCAAGAAGTGACGTTCACGATTTTAGGTCGCCGTTTCGGCGGGCTTATTCTCACCATCATCGTGATAGGTGCGCTTGGTTTTACAGCAGAATGGTTAACGCACACGTATGTGGTGCCAACACCATGGTTCCGTTTGAACCAAGGCATCCAAGCGGTACTCATCTGCGGATTTACCGTGGCCTTATACCCGATTATGCTTATGCTGACGAAAGTAGTCACGAAGGATGATGTGAAGAACTTCCCGTCACCTGTTCAGAAACTCATCGGTAAAGTAAGCCGCGTATTAAAGCGTTCCTAGCTAAAAGGGGACAAACTTTTTGAGCGCCTGGGCGCCGAGCACAGCCAGCTCAATCTTACTTAATCCAAGGCACATGTCTTGTGTCACATCATAAGCCTTTGGAACTGAAGTGGGCCGTAAATGTTTCAGCGGTTCCTTTCCGTCCGTGAACCAATCCCCGCGCTCCACTGTCGCAATCGGCCTGTCAGGCCATGCGGAGCGAAGTGGCGGACTATAGAACGGCGCAGCGCCTTGCTTAAGGCTGTAGCCATCGAGCCTCTCCTGATACTTGCGATCAGGAGGGGTTTTTCGTATTGGAGCGAACAAATGAGGCCAATAGTCGGAACGCGATCCGGTGTGCGGGGTCGCGCTTGCAAAAGCCTGCACACCCTGCAGGATACCAGGAGCCTTGAATAGGATCGCGTATAGGCTTTTGCCAAATTCAATACGCTCGGAGAGATTTTTGAAATTTTCAAGAATGAGGCCGGCTAGATGGGGTTGAGGGGGGAGAGCATCAATCGCCATCGACCGAAAAGGGAATCCCACTTGATTCAATTGCAGGATGGCTTGTGTTTTGAACAGAGGTGTATCCAGTACAGTACGCTGGTAGGTGGGATTACGAACGATACGTTGCTCGATGTAGCTCTGTTCATTAATGATCAAGCCTATTGTCAGCAGGGCTGTGTCCTGAAATTGCCAGAAGTCCTGCCACATGGGAGTCATCCAGGTTGAAATATGTAAATGCGGAAGGAGGTGAAATAAGCTTCGCTTTCTTCGTTTGCTTTCCGCGTACAGGAGCAATTGTGGATAGGCGTCTTGGAAGACTAGCGCATTCGCACGTTCGAGAAAGGAAAACAAATGCTCAATCGTTGCCTCACTGATCATGCGTGGCAGCAGTTCTCCGCGTAGATCGGTCATACTCCACCCGCCGTTACGAGAGACCATATGTGCGAGAAGCGCCCAGTGGAGCTCTGGATGATGATGATAACAAGTCCAGTAGGCCTGTGTGCGTGTGACATTATTCCGATTATTGAGCTGGGTTTGAAGGATGATTGCTTCAAGAATACCTTGATCTTCAGCTGTTAAGGAGGAGCTTGTAACACCACCTTGCAGAAGAGCCTGATGATGAAGTATCGCTTGTTCTATTCGATCAAGGGTAACCGCCGTAAGCGCGATGCCTTCGGATGGGGAACTGGATGGGGCATTCGAATCCAGCCATGCAGATGTTTGCTGTTTGATCAGCTGTACGACTGCTGAGGGGATCCCTCTTATTTTGCTTACAATCGCACGTCGCTGTTTCTCTTCGGATTTCATCCCGTCACGCATAGTACCTCCAGATACCCATGTTGGGCCTATCAGTTGTAGTGTTTACTCTTTTACTAACAGGTATGTGAACGGAACGAATAATAGATCAACGAGTTCATGAAGCTAGTCATAAATGGGGGGAATTACTGAGAATAATATCCAATTTTAGCCATGGTTTCATGCATATCATATTCTAATAGTTCAAGCAGTTAGCGGGGTGATTCACATCCAAGTACCAGCGTTACTTCGAATATCGGCCATAAAACGAAAGAAGCATAAAAAACGATTAAATAGAGCCAAGTATGTATCGAAAACCTACTTCTTTTACGCTATTTCGGATGGCGAAAAGCGTTGGTACTCGGAAGCGGATCATGCCAAAGGCTATGGCGTTCAATCGATTCCAGACCCGAGAACCGTCACGTTCACGCAATTATTCGTTAATGGCGTACTCCAACCTAGCTCGCTATATCACATTCGTAAAGGTTTTGTGACCTTGATGTCCGAGGATATTCCAGAGAAAGGTGTTCCTATCATCGTACAAAGCATTCGCATCTATAAGAGTTGATGGGGAAGGGGGTGAAAATTTATGGCAGCCTCTCTAATTAAACTATTTATTAGCGCATCATCGTCTGCTCCTACCGCAACAGGTGGAACGGTCACAACAACCGTAGATCCGAATGTAACAAGATTTAATGCCGTGCTTACAGGCGGCATGATAACGACAGATACAACCATTCCAGCTGCAAGCTTTTTCGATGATAATGGCGATCCAGTCGTAGCACTACCAGCAGTACCTACAGATGGATACATCAATGTTTATGTCAATGGTGTCTTGCAAGAAGGCGGACTTTCTACACTTACCACTACTTCCTTGGTTTTAGATACGACCCTGGCCGTAGCCGGTACACCAGTTGTTCTTGAAGTCGCAGACTTTTCATCAACAAGCTCCACAATTACGGTTGAACCGACGATTTCGGCACCAACGATTACGATTACGGTTTAAAAACGTGAAAAAACATCTTGCTGGCAGATTGAACTGCCAAGTAAGATGTTTTTTTTCATTGTTCCGGCGAGTCGTCCGTCTGCTGAAGCTTTGCTTTGGACAGTCGTCCAGAACGGAGGAGCGCTTCGCGGAGTAAATATTCAATGTGACTATTTACACTTCGAAACTCATCCTCTGCCCATTGTTCCAGCGCTTGGTGCAGCTTCGGGTCTAGTCGAAGCGGGAAATTTTTCTTAGGTGCCATAACATGGCTCCGTTAGTACAACGTACCGGTGTTAATGACCGGGGTCGCTGAACGATCAGACACAATCGCAACTAAGAGATTGTTGATCATAGCTGCTTTGCGCTCCTCATCAAGCTGCAAGCCTTTTGCTTCTAATTGCTGAACAGCCAATTGAACCATGCTAACTGCACCTTCGACAATGATGGAGCGTGCGGATAAAATCGCGGAGGCTTGCTGACGCTGCAGCATGGCGCTGGCAATCTCAGTAGAGTAAGCTAAGTGCGTCAGACGAGACTCAATTACTTCTACGCCAGCTACGGAAAGGCGTTGTTGGAGCTCTGTGCTAAGCTCAGCCGCAACCTCATCGGCATTGCCTCTTAACGAATAGCCTTCCGTTTCAAAACGATCATAGGGATACTTGCTGGCCACATGACGAAGCGCGGTTTCACTTTGAATTTCTACAAATTTCTCGTAGCTGTCTACGTCGAACAATGCCTTATATGTATCTACAACTTTAAACACGACCACAGCAGCAATTTCAATGGGATTCCCATCGATATCATTTACTTTTAATTTGACACTGTTAAAATTGCGAACCCGCAGTGAGATTTTCTTCTTTGAGGAGAATGGAATAACGAGCCACAGGCCACTTTTGCGAATCGTCCCTAGATAACTGCCAAAAAAAGTGATGACTGCGGCTTGATTTGGCTGAACGACTGTAATTGTCGATAGAGAGATGATGCCAACTACGATTAAAATAAAACCGAACACAATACTCGCTTGTGTGAAACTGTAAATGCTTAATCCGATAGCGGCGAAAAATAAGAGTAAGCCAATAAATCCACTTAATGACCATACTTTCGTTTCTTTCATGTGGGCAGCCTCCTGCAAAAGTACATATTGATTTGATATTTAAATGATATCACTTTTTACTTTAATTGTAAATTCACTTTTTTATTTAGGTTTGAGGGTTTGATTGCATTGTATTGTTCGTTTGTTGTTATATTATTGTTGTATTGGATGTCTTCTTCTCCGCTACTAATGCTAATGGGAGAAGAGAAGAGTTCAAATAAAATAGAGAACCTACCGTCGACAATAGTACTATCGCTGAGTTTTAAGGATTCTGAGGGGGAGTGACTGATGGATATTAAAAAAGTTATAGTGACCGGACGAATGTACAAAGATCTAGAGAAGCTAGCTTTGATGGATACGAAGAGGGAGTATAAGTTTCTTCCAGAGGCGGAGGTAAGCTCGAATGACTTCGACTGGGCTGATGGATATGTGGCATTTAAACCGACAGATTCGTTTCATTTCGGTAAGTTGCAGTGGGTTCATACGCTTGGAGCTGGCGTTGATTCATTTTTATTTAATCGTGAATGGAAAAAGGATGTATTATTAACACGGACTGTCGGCAGTTTTGGACGGAAAATAAGTGAATATTGTTTAAGTTACATTCTTGCCGATGTACAGCGTCATGGAATTTTTCAGCAGTATCAGACCGAACGACAATGGCTGCCTTCACAGCAGAAGCTTCTGCAGCAACTGAACATCGTCATTTTTGGTACAGGAACGATTGGCGAGGAAGTGGCGAGGATGCTTAGAACATTCGGTGTAACCGTATATGGCGTATCTCGCAGTGGCGCATCGAATTGTCATTTTAATAGGGTTCTTCCGATCACGGAGGTGCACGATTTGTTAGCACTGGCCGACTGGGTGATTAACACGCTACCATTAACACCAATTACCGAAGGATTATTCGAAATGCGCTTACTTTCCTGCATGCACGGTGCAGGCTTTATTAATGTAGGCCGGGGAGCTTCGGTGGATGAAAACGCACTGATTGAGGCAATTGAACGAGGTAGTGTGCGCAGAGCTGTCCTTGATGTATTTAGAGAGGAACCACTGCCGGCACAATCGCCGTTTTGGTCTCATCCGAACGTGGTCATTACCCCGCATATTTCTGCTGTTACCGGGCTGGATGAAGCGATCGACAGCTTGCTCGCCGTGCTTGGAGAAATGGACAGCGGACAAGAACGAATTAGCAATTCGGTAGACGTAAACCGAGGATACTAAGATCGGATAACTCGGAAGGCGATCGGATTTGCAAAATCCTAGACTGGGAAGACGACGGGTTGATTAAATTAACGGGCAGTCTTGTTCAATTACAAGCTAATATTCATCGGAGTAAAATAGAGAGGAGATTGTTATTATGAGACCCTTCAATGCGAAAATACTCTATGCCAGTCTTCTCATTGTTATATTCCTTTCAGGTTGTGGCTCCAATCAAGCTTCTAAAAATGTCTTTATGGCACCAACCGTGAGTAGCAAAGTGGAAGCCAGTGAAGTCATTCAGAACAATAAGTACAGCAGTGACTTTAACATAACCATAGACAAAAGCAGCTACGGTAATAAAGAAACCATGCAAATGCAAGTTACCAATAATTCTTCTTATACGATTATGACAGGTGAATTCTTAATTATTCAGAAGTTTGAGAATGCTAAATGGTATACTTTGACACTTAGTAATCTTGCATTCGCTGCGGTCGGATACCAATTACAGTCAGGTGAATCAAGATCGATGCAAGTCGGGCTTTTACAATGGCTGCCTAAGGGAACGTATCGTCTAATCAAAGAAATTAGCTTTGATGATAGCGGTAAAAATGTGTCAGTGGGAATCAGTACACCTGAATTTGAACTAAAATGATTGTCAGGTAGATGTAAAGTAAGTATCCTTACGCTAAATGGCGATCGTTTATTTAATATGAAAGCAGGACGCGGCTGTCGGCAAACCGACGGGGTCGCGCTTCGCTATGGGATATAAATTCTCGTCTTTTAACGGCTGCTACGAAGCAGCCTTTATTACGTTAACGGGAGAGATAGTTACAACCCAAAAGAGAAGATTTAAGCATAAATCGAATACAGTTCTTGAATAGATAATGTCGAATGGAATTGTGGTCAAGTAGGGGGCAACATGTTTTTCATTCTCATCTACATGTGATTCCTAGATACGCAAATGAGATAATGGTGGGAAAAGAGATTCGGTACTTGTTTAAAAATAATCATTAAATAAGCCTGTTCCATAATGTACTTGTAGAAAGGGAAGTCTATGAAGGTTCAAAATTTAACTTTAATACAATCCAGAATAGCAAATTTTATTTGGTCTCATTTAATATATATATCTTCTTTTAAATACTACATGGACAAAAATAAACACTATGAAGATATATCGATGCTTGATATTGAATTCTTATCCAATACAAATGGAATAAACCTCAAAATTCAAATTAGATTTAAAGAGATCGAAAGTCTAAGTATTAATGCCAGCGGAAGAATAATACAACTTGATATTTTTGAAATAGTAGATATTAAAAATGAAGGTTGGTGTTCATTGAATTTTTGGATTCGGGACATAGAAAGTGAAGTTTTAAGTTTTTATTGCAATGCAATCGAAGTAATTTCAGTTGATCAGATCGATTGATCAATCAAAAATTTCGATTATAGTAATTTATGGGGATATTATTCTAAAATGGAATAGGGTGTTTCTTATGGGAGTGGGTGAACGGATTGGCAGAGGCAACACTGCGGATATTTATGCACTAGGGTCGAAACAAGTCCTTAAAGTATTTCGTGACCCGAAACTGCTTGACCTGGAGCGGAATATTAGTACGGCTATTGAGGAGTTGGCGGTAGGAGCCCCGACATTTTATGGAACCGTAGAAACTGACGGTCTTAAGGGACTTGCATATGAGAGGATCCTGGGAACTTCGATGCTAGAAATTCTAATGAGTAAGCCGGAAAAAGCTGCAGAATACGGTTGTCAGCTGGCTCAGCTTCACGCCAAGTTACATAGCATCAAGGCAACAGGTCGTTTGGAATCCATTAAAAGTCGACTGGCATATATGATCAGTGGTATTCGTCACGTCTGCTTCGAGCCGTTACGAGAGGTGATCGAAAGCCGTCTATCCGAGCTTCCCGGGGGTGACTATCTTTGCCACGGTGACTTCCATCCTGGCAATGTACTTTTAAGTCAGAGAGGTCCTGTCGTCATCGACTGGATGACTGCAGTATGTGGTCCGGCACAAGCCGATGCAGCCAGAACGATCATTATTCTGCGTCATGCAGTCTTACCGGCGGAGCATCCCGAGGTCGTTATCCAGATGTTTGCTCAGCTTAGAACTATATTACTGCAAACTTACGAGGACACATATCTCGGACTGACCGGATACAGCCGGGAGGAACTCGCTAAGTGGGAGCTTCCGCTAATGGCGGCACGCCTAGGTGAGAGCGTTCCGGAGGAGGAGCAACGCGCTCTGCTCGATATAATACAGCGACAGATAAACTAGTTTTCATCACTTAGAGAATTAAACTAACGAGAGAACGTTAGTTGAAAGAGATCATTGTTTGCGCTGCATCCAATGATCTCTTTATTTTTTGCTACCCGTACAAATTCTTGTTAATAATTATTGGATTTTGTTTGCAAGTAATATAAATAACTCTCCGCTCGATCAGAGCATTAGTGTTAAATATTTCGTTTTCATTTTAGGTGGGAGCGCTACCGCGTTACCACTTAATCCCTTGAACTAAACGGATCAACTCCCCTCGCTCGACTTCCGCGATCGGCCAACTTTGGATATCTTGGATCACAAGCGACAGGTTGGTAAAGCCCTTTGCTAGGCCGTTTAAGCGTGCGGCTAAGGTAGCGTTCATCAGGCCCTCGGGGGTAGGATAAAGAGGTCTCAGTTTCAGTACGGCATCAGGGTATCGCTTTAAATAATACTTTTGATGCCGTTCCTCGGCTGGATAGAATCCCTTTAAGAGAGCGATTTCAGTATCCGGTCTGCCTTTCCCTTTAAGCCTGAAGCCTTCAGTCACACTATAAATTGTGTTTTTCTGCAGCTCGTCGCGGTATAAGACTAGAGATAAATATTGCCTACCTTTATACTCGTTGATGTTCGGTGGATGATGGTGTTCCCAGAACAACTCGAGTATGGATTCCAAACTTACCCGTTTGGGATCAAAATCGAGTTCCACCGTCTCGGTGTGGTCGCCGAGATTCCTATATGTAGGTCCAGACGTTGTGCCGCCTGCATAACCTACACGTGTTCTAACCACGCCGGGCATCTGTCCGAACAAGGCGTCAGGGCTCCAGAAGCAGCCCATGCCAAGGGTGATGGTTTTAATATTGTCATGGTTATTAACCATTGAAGGACTGTCACCTCGTATTATGTTTAGGATTATTATGTGCAAAAAAGAATTGAAAGTCTACCCTGTGTATTGTCGAATGACAAAGACATTGTCCGAAAGCCGACATGAAAAAAGAAACCACCCCGTTAACGGGCGGTTAGTTCTTAAAAGCAAGACAGTTATGGTCAGTGGTTTTATGAAGGTGTCTGTTCATTTCGAATTTTCCGGTATTCCTTAGGTGTTATATCGCGATGCTTTTTAAAGGACTGGATAAAGTGGTTGACGTGATTGAAACCCACTATTCGGGCTATTTCGGTTATTGTATAGTCCGTCGTTTCTAACAACTGGCAGCTCTTTTTAATCCGATACTTAACCAAATAATCGTAAGGAGTCATATGGGTGCTTTTTTTGAAGCTGCGAGCGCATTCCGAAACGCTCAAATGGGCTACGTCAGCAATTTCCTTCAATTTAATAGGGTTTTTATAGTTTTGGTGGATAAAGCTAACCATCTGTTGTAATCTCTCATGCTGGAGTCTGTTATGTTTTGAGGATTCCTCTGAAGATAACGAAATATTGGAGATTAGAATTAGCCATAGTTGAACCGTTTGGATGGAAATCTCATACTGCCATCGCCATGATTCTTTTCGTTCAAATTTCTTCTTCATCTCCCATAGATTTTGCAGGATTTGGTTTTGCCACTCCGCGTCACCTTTGATTTCCAATGACAGTAAGTATGAATTGGTGTAAGGAAGGACATGGTTCCTTTCCATTGCACTATCCGAGTAAAAGGCGAGCAGTTTCTCCGGGAAATTAAAGCTCACGTATTCACCGTCATGACTAAGGTGCGTAACAATGTGCAGAACGCTCTTATTGATAAAGATGGCCTCACCTGTCTCTAAATCATAGTCAATTCCGTTGATTTGTATTGTTAGCTTCCCTTTGGTTACCAAAGTCATTTGTAATTCTTCGTGCCAATGCAGATCGTTAACACCTCTGCCTTCAGGAATTGACCCGCGATTCGTGTGGGTATACATAATGTATGGAAATGCCTCGTCAGGATACTTAATGGTTTCGTGTAATTGTTTATTCAAGGACAGGCTCCTCTATTTGACGATATTTCGATATAAATGAGAGATATAATTACACAAAACTGATGTCTGTGGTGATATTATTATATCAAGCTAAGGCTTAACATTACAATTCTGTGCACAGGTAATTGTCTAGACGCTTGGAGGAACATGGGTAAATTAAATAAAATTTCGGTATCATCTCATCCCTTTATGTTGTTATTCATCAGTATATTGTCCGTTTCTATCTCTTCGATCATGATAAAACTTTCAGATACACCTACGTCTGTGGCTGGGATGTACAGATTGTTTATTTCAGTAATTATCATGCTCACATTTGTGCCTTGGAAATTGTTTCGATCCATAGAGATGAATAAAAAGGACTGGATTATCGTACTTATTGCCGGTCTATTTCTAGGGCTGCACTTTTTATTCTGGATGGAATCACTGGTCTATACCTCTGTCGCAAGTTCCATGGTCATCTTCTCGTTGCAGCCATTATTTGTCATGCTCGGATCCTTCTTTTTGTTCAAGGAACGAGCAAGTCGACTAACGGTTTGTTGCTTGATGGTTGCTCTTCTTGGCTCAGTCCTTATCGCTTGGGGAGATATAGTGATTTCGAAAGAAGCACTAATTGGAGACGGCTTATCATTAATAGGCACACTCTTCGTTTCAGCCTATTTGTTGGCGGGGCAGAAGGTAAGCCGAAAAATCGATGCAAATGTGTACAGCATTATCGTTTTTTTTATTGGCGGGACCGTCATGCTCGTCTACAATCTGTTTAATAATAATTCTTTAGTTGAATATGACTCATCCGAATGGACGTACTTTTTATTGCTAGCGATAATCCCAACTATCTTTGGACAGTATATTTTTAATCTCTTGTTAAAATCAATTGGGGCAACTACTATCTCAGTAGGTATTATTGGAGAACCTGTTATTGCCATTATTCTCGCGTATCTATTATTAGGAGAAACAATTTCTTTATTTCAGTTTTTAGGTGGGATGATGACTTTATTCGGTATGGGTTTGTATTTTTGGTCAAAAACTTTAAGGCCCAACGTTCAAATTAGTAACTAATTAGCTAGATATACATTTATTGAGAAGGGGAATGACGGATGGCAACGATTGATGACTTTTTGAAACTCGATATTCGTGTTGGAACTATTACTCAAGCGGAGTTTTTTGAGGAAGCAAAATTACCCGCTATTAAACTTCAAATTGATTTTGGACCCGATATAGGAATTAAATCTTCAAGTACACAAATAACAAAACGATATAAGTCGGAAGAACTTATAAGGAAACAGATAATAGGTGTAGTTATGTAACTTCCCTACTCGACGTATAGCAGGTTTCAAATCAGAAGTATTAGTAATTGGGGGAATACCGGAAAAGGGTGATGTAGTTCTCTTGAAACCGGATACTATTCGGCTGCCTTTGCCTGTTGAAGTAACGGAGGTAACGCAACTTTCGTATTATTTACTGCGTCTTAAATATGGGATTATCTGTTAACTGTAAAAGAGATGTTTTAAAGTGCAAGCACTAACCCTTTGGTAAAAGTTATGTTAAAAATGGAAGGGGTGTGTATGGTCATAATGAATACTATTGAAAATCGATTTAGAGCAATAAGAGTTGCTCTTTTATTCATTTTTTTAGTTTATTTGCTTTTGTTATTAAAAGTCGTATTATTTAAAGTTGCCTCTCCGCTTACCGTCTTTGAATATATGCTTAAATTTAATTTGGTCGATTTTAAACGTAACGTTAATTTGGGTAGTAACTTTGTGCCCTTTAAAACAATATCGAGTTATATTTTTCATACGGCAAATCAAAATATTGTTATTAGGAACGTAATGGGCAATCTTATCCTCTTTATACCGTTTGGATTCTTATTACCTGTGATTACAGGAAGAAATCTAAACTTTGTTTCACTTATGACTATTTCTTTCTTATTGAGCTTAGTTCTTGAACTCATCCAATTGTTTTCTAGGATAGGTAGTTTTGATGTTGATGATTTAATATTAAATACTCTCGGGGCATTAATTGGCTTTATTACTCTGAATGTTATAACCAAGATAATAAGATTTAGGACAAAAACAATAAACTAATATCCTAGTTAAAGTTGAGCTAACGGGTAACTGTTTGTTCAATATAGTAATGTGGGGCTGCCGGCACGATCGGCAGCCTTTCGCTCATCTAACAGGGAGTTTAACGCAACATATTCTCGCCGTTTTCGTAAAAGAATGTAAATAAAACTTTAAAGGAGGTAAAAATATTAAATACAAAAAAACTTTAATTATAACTCAGACATTCATAATTATTGCTTTGATTGTCTTCATTTTTGTGTTTGTAAATCAATCAAATAAAGTGAACGATACTGCTACCAACTCAGTAATTTTCCATCTTGACAGAGCTGACCTTGAACGAGTTGATAAAATGGTAACAAGATTTAATGAGGGGCAAGGAGACAATCTAATGATTATAGAACCAGGAATGGATAGCGGGCCAGCCATTCATGACGTAATTTCAAATGGTAAAGAAATAAATTGGATAGTTGATAACTCACGAGATGCATGGAGTACAGACAAAGGCAAGACCGAATATGTCTGTAAATTAATTCGAATACACGAAAGAGATAGTGATTTTATTGATGTTGAATTATCAAAATGTAAAAATTACAAGGATGATGACCAACTTAGGGTTCTGTCTTTTAGAAAAGAAAAGTTGTAACTGGAAATGGATTGAACAGGGAACGATAACGTAATAAGCAGGAGTAGCTAGTCACATGGCAGATGCGCCTGATTTCGTTAAATTAACGGGAGCTTAGTTGAAGAGAAATGAAAAAGAGTCATCTCTTGGTTGTACACGACATATTGTTAAGTGTACTTGCTGTTTAGGGGGGCTCTGCGTGAGGTTGCTAATTCTTGTGGTGGGTATAATCTTATTTACACTCCTTTGGACTAACCCGGATAACTCCGATTTTAAAAAATGGGTCCTCAAGAAAGAACTCACCAAATCTCAAACATTTAACTCAACGCCAGTTCATTTTCGTAACAAGAATTATCTGTTTTTCTCATTGCATGAACTTTCAATTATTAGGAAACAACATGCTGATTTAATTATCGAACAAGAATACTACGCAGGAATAGGCATTCTGGGAATGATATTTCCAATTTCAATTCCAGGAATTGATGATAAACAGTCCCCAATAATTAAGTAGTTGGAAATCTCCAATGTACTAAATGGAAAATATGACAAGACTGCCGATTTCTGTCGGCAGTCTTTTTGAAGTAAAGGGAGATTAGCGTGGTAGAAATGCTATCTATTACTCTCCCAATTTATGATAAGGTTCAGCATCAATATATAAATACATGACCACTCCTGACAATGGAGTGGTCTCTTTGGATAGAACTTCCTCATGGGGATTTCACAGAAAGTGGGTATGAAAAAGGAGCGACCTTTAGATTACTCCTAAAGAAGTACATGAATTTTATTACATCTCTTTAAAGTACTTGATACGGTAGTAGGTGTTATATCCGAGAATAAATAGATAGAAAAAAACCAATAGCCATAACAATGTTAAGTCTATATTCATCAATGAAATTCCGATAATGAAGGCTCCGAACAGAAAAACCATCATGTCGTATGCTTTCGATTTGGCCCGATTAGCGATTGCCAAATTACGCTCATCATTCATGTTAATCTGCAGCTGCTTTGCGACGGCGGTATTATGCTTCATAGCGCTTCGGACGATTATTTCTCCCATACCGTGACCGAAAATGCCACAGCCAAGCCCAAAACAGATTGGAGGCAACGCTCGTAGCAAGCCTTGTGGATCTTCAATCGTTTTCATGAAGTACAGACCAACTGCTAGTAAAACTGCCCCTACAGCCGGAATAAAATAAGACGAAATCGTTTTTTTCATACCTGATCATCCTCCTCGTAAATAAAGATTTCTTCGATGCTCATTCCGAAAAAACGGGCAATCTTGAACGCTAAAAGGATCGATGGGTTATATCGCCCGTTCTCCAACGAACCAATCGTTTGCCTGGACACTTCAAGAGCTGCTGCTAATTCTTCTTGTTTAATTCCGAATTTCTTGCGGATTTCTTCTAAACGGTTGTTCAATGCGATTGCCCTCCTCATGGAAAGGTAACTTTCCATGAGGGGAGTATATCATGCAACCTAAGAAATGTAAAGCCAGCTTTCCATTTTGGTTAGGCATAACAGATATCAAAGTATTCTTTATATTTTCCTGTATCAACTGCTAACCTTGACACCTATTTTCGCACATGCTATAAGAGAGTAAATGCCAGAAGTGATGAGGTGTCTCCATGCGTAAAATTTCGAAAGAACAAGAATACCAAGAGCAGATATCGCAATCCGGCGTAACCATTGCCGTTTTCAAGGCGACTTGGTGTAAGGATTGCCATTATATCGAGCCTTTTATGCCAGCCGTAGAGGAAGCGTACGAAGGGCGCATCACATTTATTGAACTAGATCGTGATGAATTTCCAGATCTATGCGAACAATTGAATATCCTTGGCATTCCTAGTTTTATCGCTTTCCGCAATGGCCAGGAGCTAGTTCGCTTCGTTAGTAAATTGCGTAAAACACGGGAAGAAATCGAGCAATTCCTCGATCGTGCCTTAGAAGTAGCGAATGCGTTAACACCTTAATCTAACGAAGTTCGAAGAAACACCGTCTGCGGAATCGAATCCGTGATGGTGTTTTTTTCTTGTTTTACCTACATTACGAATAATTGTGAACATGATGCGCAAACTATAATGTTTTTTCTATGAACGGAAATGGCAGGAGAATGGCTGAATAGCGCTTGTTTCGGAGCTTTGTAACATTTGCGAATGGAAATGACTTCTTATTACAGCTATAATTGAAATCGGAACAACCGTATTCGACATGATTCTCAGAAGATATGACATAAAAGTAGGTGCAATGCATGCAAAAATGGATTCAAAGATTAGCTAATTTGTCCGCGATCGGCATGTTTCTTATTCTTGCGATGGGTGCCTTAGTGACGAAGGCGGATGCAGGTCGAGGCTGTGGAGATGAGTGGCCGCTTTGCCACGGTAAATTCGTTCCGGCACACACCATTTCTTCCTTTATCGAGTATAGTCATCGCTTAGTCGTAGGGATTGTAACCCTTATTTTGATCGCTACCTTCTACTTAGTATTTCGTTACGTTAAACGCACAGACGCGAAGGTTTTCATCACAGCAACGGTTATCATGACGCTTGTGCAGGCGGTCATGGGTGCAATGGCTGTCGTTTGGCCGCAATCTTCCCTTGTTTTGGCACTTCATTTTGGATTATCCTTACTCGCATTCGCTTTTTCCTTACTGCTTGCCCTTGTATTCACCCCTTGGGGACAATTTACGCGACATACATCTATTCGTACAAGCTTTAAAGTTCTCGTCTGGTTTACCACAATATACAGCTATGTGGTTGTATATCTCGGGGCATTCGTTCGACATACGGTTTCATCAGGTGGCTGCTCGGGCTGGCCTTTATGTAATGGCGAAGTGATTCCAGAGCTATCTGGCGCGACAGGGATCGTGTTTACTCACCGCATTGCTGCTTTACTGCTCTTTATTTGTATTCTGTTTCTATTTATCCAAGCGAGACGTCATTATGATAGCTCAGATAAGCTGTGGTTTGGAAGCAAATGGGCACTTATCTTGGTGTCCACACAGGTCATTACCGGAGCCATCGTAACATGGGCCATGGGAAATGAAGTAGCTTATCTGCTAACGGGTATGCTGCATGCCATCAATGTTGCCTGTATGTTTGGATTCCTCTGCTATTTATGTGTACTTACGTTATATGACCGCAAAGCCTAGCAGCTGCCAGCGGCACAAGGAGGCCTTCTAACGGAAGGCCATTTCCTTTTTTTACCCTAGAAGTACCCAATTATGAACAGGTAAAGGTGGAAGTTTCGAATGGTACCAACGAATTTACGAGTATTTCTAGATATGTTACGCCGCGAAAATGAATTGATTGAAATCTCAGCTCCTGTGGATCCGAATCTAGAGCTTGCTGAAATCCATCGTCGTGTGATTGATGAGCAGGGGCCCGCTTTACTTTTCACGAATGTAAAAGGAAGCAGCTTCCCTGTTGTCACGAATTTATTCGGAACAACAAGACGGGTTGATCTCGCTTTCGGACCGAAGCCGGAGCAATTCATGAAAGCGGTTATCAACGCGACGAACACGCTGCTCCCGCCAACGCCCAAAGCTCTTTGGGGCGAAAAAGCCCTGATCTTCGATCTTCTGAAGGTGGGGACGAAGAAAATTCAACCGAATCAAGCCCCGATTCTTGGCGGCTTGAAGAAGGACAACCCGCTCGCAGGACTGCCTGTCCTGACGAGCTGGCAAGAGGACGGCGGCCCATTCGTCACGCTGCCGCTCGTCTATACCGAGCATCCTGATGGCGGTCATCATAACCTGGGCATGTACCGCATGCAAGTGTATGATGATCTCACGACGGGGATGCACTGGCAAATCCATAAAGGCGGCGGCTTCCACTATCACGAAGCCGAGAAGCGCAACCAGGCGCTGCCCGTCACCGTGTTCCTTGGTGGCCCGCCTGCGCTCATCGCCTCGGCGATTGCGCCGGTGCCCGAGCACTTGCCCGAGCTGATGCTCGCTTCGCTCATCCTCGGGCAAAAGCTGCCCATGGTGGAGAATCCCCATGGGGGGCACCGCCTCGTCGCTGAGGCGGAGTTCGCGATATGCGGCTCCGTACCGCCGCATCTGAGACGTCCCGAAGGGCCGTTCGGCGACCACTTCGGGTACTACTCCCTGCAACATGATTTCCCCGTTTTCAACGTGAATCATGTGTGGCACCGCAAAGACGCGATCTATCCGGCGACGATCGTGGGTAAACCGCGCCAAGAGGATTATTTCCTTGGCGAATTCCTGCAAAGACTGCTGGAGCCTGCGTTCCCGATGGCAATGCCTGGTGTGAAAGACCTGTGGACGTATGCCGAGACCGGGTTCCACCCGCTCGCAGCCGCTGTCGTCCGCGAAAGCTACAGCCGTGAGGCGCTCGGCACGGCGTTCCGTATCCTCGGTGAGGGTCAGCTATCCCTCACGAAGTTCCTGATCGTAACGGATCAGCCAACGGCCTTAGCTAACTTTTCGCAGCTGTTAGAAAAGGTATTAGAACGTTTCGATCCAGCGAAGGATCTCTTTATATTTAATAAAACATCACATGATACACTGGACTATACAGGTGGTCAGCTTAACCACGGGTCCAAAGCTGTGCTGCTTGGTACTGGCAACCCCGTACGCGAGCTACCGCGGGCGTACACCGAGGGAGAGCTGCCAGAGATCCAAGATATCGCCGTCTATTGCGGCGGCTGTCTGCTCGTCTCTGGTGCCTCCTACGCGGCAGAACCTGAGCTGCCGCAACGCTTGCTTGCGAATGCGGCTAGCCGCTTGACGCAATGGCCGTTAGTCATCCTCGTTGATGATGCCAGCGACATTGCATACGACCAAACGAAATTCTTGTGGACGGTCTTCACTCGTTTCAATCCAGCGAGTGATATGTACGCACAATCGAGTGTGAATCGTCATCATATCGCTTACGAAGTTCCGATCGTGATTGATGCGCGCATGAAGCCAGGGTATCCGGATGAGTTGTTCCCTAGAGAAGATATTGTTCAACTCGTGGATCGCAGATGGAAAGAATACTTTGCATAGGTAACTAAGGTAAAGGACTTCAGTTCGCGGGTATGATAACCAGCCTGCGGGCTCATACTTACCTTGATTAGGATACATTCACATTTTGACGAAAAAAGAGGAGGTGATCTCATGCTGCGCGTGTTATTTAATGAGCCCAAACGTGTCGACAGCGGGCTTCTACTCGAAGCAGGCAATGCGGTTAGAGCCTATATTCAACACATCGAATCGAAGCAGAGTCACCTCTCCTCGGATTATTCGATTTTTCATCGAAAAGCGATTTGGAGCAAGGGCTTTATCGATGCCTTAGATGAGCTGGAACAGAGCAAATATTGCTGCGAACGCTATGGCGAGCATATTCGTAAAGCGTATCTGGAGGAAATGAACACCCAAGAAACAGAGTCCTACCAGCGCTTCGTGTATTTCTACAAAAATGCGTTCATCCGCTTATTTTCAATTTTAGATAAGTTAGGCACCTTTATGAATGACTTGTTCGAGATGAAAACGGAGAAGTTGAAATCTCGTTTCTCGTACTTCACTGTCCTTCGTCATATGCATGAGAAGCATATTCACGGCTCGTTAGAGCTGCAGCTTTATACGCTCAAAATGGATTACAAAGCGCCATTAGATCGACTTCGCAATCTGCGTAATATGGAAATTCACTATATTAACGCTGAAATGTTGGATGACCTTCTTCAGAAGGAACCGATCCTTGGAGAACGAATTCATATCGAGAATGTGAAAATGAATTTGTCTGATTTACAGCAGGGATTTGACATGGTATGCCGAACCTTAACAATAGCATTTTCTTATTTTACGGCATATGTGACAAAGGGGTAGTGGGCCATGCCATTAAGAGGTCGAACAGTACTTGTTACAGGCAGTGCCAAGGGTTTGGGCAAAATGACCGCATTGACCCTCGCCAAGAGAGGCTGCCAGGTTGCAGTCAATTATGTAACGAGTGAGAAGGAAGCGGGCGAGCTCGTTCACCAACTGGGTGAGATGGGTGTTCGCAGCATTGCTGTTCAAGGCGATGTCGCGAAACGCGAGGATATTATTCGCATGGTCGATTACACGACTTCGAAGCTTGGACCAATTGATATTCTCGTCAACAATGCAGGACCTTTTGTTCGTGAACGCCGTTTTTTCGCAGATTACAATATGGATGAAATGGAATATTTGATACACGGCAACCTCCTTGGTGTCATGCAGCTCGATCATTTGGTCCTCCCGATGATGCGCGAGAGACGCTGGGGGCGCATTATTCATTTCGGCTTCGGCAAAGCAGCAGAAGCAAGGGGATGGACGCATCGCGCAGCCTACGCAGCCGCCAAGGTAGGATTAGTTTCGTTTACCAAAACATTAGCTGAAGAAGAGGCCGCGCATGGCATCACGGTGAATATGATTTGCCCTGGTGATATTCGCGGGAAGAACAAAGAGCGTACAATGGAAGAAGCGCGGTTCGAAGTGGATGGGGAAACTCCGGTGGGACGACCGGGTACAGGGGAAGATGTAGCACGCGTTATTGATTTCCTCTGCTCGCCAGACTCGGATTTCATTACAGGGAATATCATGGATATATCTGGCGCTTTAGATCCGATTCAGCCCATACCGGTCCTCAAACAACGCAAGTCCGAATAGAACATAATGCAGCAAAAAGAGCTTACCCTAGGGTAAGCTCTTTCTTAAATGAAAGAATGTATATGTTTCACTCGTCGTTAATTAGAATACCTGTACGACTTCTGTAATGCCCTCAACTTCTTCAACCAATGCACGCTCAATACCAGCTTTCAAAGTGATTGTTGAGCTTGGGCAGCTTCCGCATGCTCCCATAAGTTTCAGCTTCACGATTCCGTCTTCCACATCAACTAGATCGACGTCACCGCCATCACGTTGTAGGAAAGGACGAAGTTTATCTAAAACCTCAAGAACTTCATCATAAATCGCTTCTTTGGTTTTTTCTGTCATTTGATTCATCTCCTTTCTTTATCTATTATAGTACAATACGCATTAAATGAAAATGGTTTTCAAGCCAAAACTATCAGCATGGGGTGGAAATAATAAATGAGACCAATTATAGAATTTTGTGCCAGCAATATGCACACCGGAACCGATAAAGTGATGAAATCACTTGAAGAAAATCTCGATTTTGATGTGGTCGAATACGGTTGTCTTGGCAACTGCGGCCAATGTTATATGGAGCCCTACGCCCTCGTGAACGGCGAAATTATCGCCGCAGAAAGTGCGGAGAGTCTCCATCTTCTTATTTTAGAAAAAATCAAAGAAATCGAGGCCATGTACGACTTACTCAGTGAATAAGTTGCCATATGCCATCTTACTGCAATTATTGTCTTATCCGAAGTGTCGTTTGGACTTCCAAAGCACGCCGCTTTTGAGCATTCGCGCAATTTTACCAGTCATTAACGTACGTTTACCCATGATACCGAAGCCGCTCTTCTTGCCTAGAGAACCAAGTGTTCCTCTTAGCTTGATTGCGCCAAGCTTCGGTGTATCACCTTTCCAAATCGCTTGAATCACTTCGGCAATTTGCTTCCCTTGCGCTTGCGCGGCTTGTGCACTTGGTGAGAACGGCAACGAAGCACAGTCACCTACGACAAAGACGTCTTCATAATCAGGAATTTGGTGATATTCATTTAACAGTATACGTCCTTGGCGATCCTTTGGTACATTTAAAGCTTCAACAACTGGAGTAGGCTGAATGCCTGCGGTCCAAATCGTTGCATCCGTACGAATAATTTCATCTTGATTATACAAGTCTCCGCCGTCAAGCCGTACCAAGGATACTTGCGTGCGCAGCTCGATATGATGCTCCATCATCCAATCACGCACATATTGTTGGAGATTACTAGGGAAAGCGGACAGTAGGCTTGGGCCACGGTCAATTAATCGGATGTTCAAGTCAGGGCGACTCTCGCGAAGCTCAGAAGCCATTTCAACACCGCTCAGCCCGCCGCCAATGATGGAAATTTGACCATACGGAGCGATATTATTAATTTTTTGATACGTTGCACGTGTTTGAGCTAGTGTTTGAATGCTAGAGGAGAATTCCTGAGCACCCACAATTCCATGATAACTATCTACACACCCAAGTCCAATGACAAGCCAGTCATAGGAGAGGGGCTCTTTGTCGTGAAAATTAATCTGTTTGGTTGTGATATCAACGTCGGATACCTCACCATATACCAGCTGCAGACGAGGATCATCAGGGTAGGCAACACGGATATGCGTCTCGGCAATGGTTCCAGAAGCGAGTGCATAGTATTCGGTTTTGAGGCCCTGAAATGGACTGCGGTCAATCATTACAAGCTCTGTGTCATCTGGTAAATCTTTCTCCAGCAAGTTTAAAGCTATGGTCAAACCGCCATAGCCTCCTCCAAGAATAACAAACTTTTTCATAGCAGGCCTATATCCCTTCTGAACAATGATCTATTCTTTATTATCTCTCATACACTTTGATTTCATTATAAAAGGTGTCGCGTTCTACCGCGACGCGGCCTGATCCTTGAATGAGCCAAACGAGCTCATCACGCGTAAGACCTTCAGGGGAAAGCGCGCCTGCAGCGTGTGATATCTTTTCTTTCACGATCGTTCCGTGGGCATCTGATGCACCGAAGGTGAAGGAAAGCTGCGTAAGCTTCGTGCCGATATTGATGAAATAAGCTTTAATATGTGGAAAGTTATCCAACATTAAGCGGCTAATCGCAATGGTTTTAAGCTCATCCCAAGCAGGAACACGGCGTTTAAGACCTGCCGTTTTGCTGGCTGGTTGTACAGAGTTCGGAATAAACACGAGGAAGCCGTTGGTTTCATCTTGAAGTTCACGAAGCAGCATCATGTGACGAATGCGTTCTTCTTTGGTTTCAATCGAACCATACAGCATAGTTGCATGTGTCTTCATCCCAAGCAGATGCGCTTGGCGGTGAACATCCAACCACTCTTCTGTGGATGCTTTTTCTACCTTCATTTTAGCGCGGTAACGTTCTGTTAAGATCTCTGCTCCGCCACCAGGGAGTGTGGAAAGTCCAGCGTCCATTAACGTTTTGAGGACGTCACGGTAGCTTAATCCGCTAATGCGGGAGAAGAACTCGATTTCAGCCGCGGTATGCGCCTTAATCGTAACATTCGGATAAGCTTGCTTCAGCTGACGAATGCAGTCTACATAATACTCGAAAGGCAGATGTGGATTGTGGCCTTGACTGATATGAAACTCTTGAATTTCAGGGTTAAAATTCTCAGCAATATACGATAACATTTGGTCAGGTGTTAATGTATAAGCACCTTCTTCGCCCTCATCGCGGCGGAAATGACAAAAAGAACAATGTTCTTCACACACATTCGTGAAGTACAAGCTCATGTTTTGTACGAAATATACCTTGTTTCCGTTCAAGCGCGTATTGACCTTATTTGCTAATTGACCAATGGTTAAGAGATCGTCAGATTCATATAAGAATAGGCCATCTTCCATGGATAGACGCTCGCCATTCTCTACTTTATCAGCAATTTCAGCCATCCGTTTAACCGGGTCTGTTGTCGTGATACTCATGCTTCCATGCCTCCTATGAACATATAATAAAACCCATACTGAAACGACGCAGCCAGAAGTTCGAACCAGGTGCGTTAAGTGGTGTGAGTTGCTCGCGTACCTGTCAACCAGTTCGGTTAAGGAATTCACACCTATTTTAATAACGATACAAGCAATCCAACCCTTTCATTATAAACCTCCTAGGTAGGAGGGGCAACATCCGAACGTTGAAGATAAATCGACAATGTTATCCAAGTTGTGTATTTTTTTAATGAAATTGGCGAAATGTTATTCCCAATATTAACAAATTCCTGTATACTATTGCAATGTGATTACGTAAGGGCTAAAGGTGATAATAATCGTGCTACCATTATTCGTGACCGAACCGCAGGAACGACTTCATACTAAAATTGAACAGCTTCGAGGCCAAATGGTTAGCTTGGGAATCTCTTATGGTTTCCTTCATCCAGACGTGCAGAAATGCAGTCGAGATTTGGATCAGCTCTTATTGCAGTATTATGCAATTGGACGTCCCAAACAATAAGCAGCTGCCCTTGAGCATCGGATGGAATAGGAGTATACTTGAATCAAGCACTTCTTATACCAATGCCAGTTTCCTGCAAGTAGGGAAACATCAAGGAGGGAATTCCATTATGATTAACATAAGCGAATCAGCAAGTGATAAAATTAAAGAGCTTTTGGCATCTGAAGAATCAACTAAGCTATTTTTACGTTTAGGCGTGAAAGCTGGTGGATGTAGCGGCTTTTCTTATGGAATGGGCTTCGATGATGATCAAAAGTCTGACGATAAAGAATTCATCATTCACGGCCTGAAGGTCGTTGTGGATGAAGATAGTGCTAAGTATTTATACGGTGTTCAAATTGATTTTGAAGACAAGGGAATGGGCGGCGGTTTCACCATCAACAACCCGAATGCGGTAGCATCGTGTGGTTGTGGATCCTCGTTCAAGCCAGCTGACTATGAAGGAACACCTGAGCCTTGTGATGATAAGGTTGAGGCTTAATAAATACGAATAATGAACCTTCCAAGCTTGTGTAGATGTTCTTACACAGATTTGGAAGGTTTTTTTGTTTTTGCCTCTATCTTAAGACGAATTTTTTAATTTTTTTGAATTTTTTCTGAAAAAGCCAAAAATTCATAATAGGGTCAATTAAAAAACATTTCTAAGTTGAGCGGCATGTGCTATTCTAAATAATAAAAATCTTCTGGGGTGAAGAGAAATGCAAGTTACTGATGTCGAAAAAGTACCATCCTTGTTTTCCAGAACCAATCCTTTCCAAGCAAAAGTATTAAAAAATGTAAATTTAAACGGAGAAGGATCCTCCAAAGAAACACGCCATATTGAGCTTTCGCTCGAAGGATCTGGCCTGTCCTATGTACCTGGTGATTGCCTAGGTGTAGTTCCTGACAACGATCCGGAGCTGGTCGCTTCTATCCTTGAGATGATGAAGTGGGATGCAGACACGGCGGTTGTCATTAATAAACAGAACGAAACGCTCCCGTTGAAAGAAGCGCTTTTGAAGCATTTCGAGCTTACGCTATTGTCCAAGAAGATCGTTCAGCAAGCAACTGAATACTCCGAAAATGAAGCATTGAAGCAGCTTGTTGCGGATGCGGAACAGTTGAAGGCTTATACAGACGGCCGTGATGTGCTTGACTTGCTAAGCGAATTTGGACCGTGGAAAGCTTCAGCGCACGAAATCGTCGCTTTATTAAGAAAAATGCCGCCACGCTTATATTCCATCGCAAGCAGCTTTGCAGCAAAGCCAGGTGAAGTTCACCTTACGATCGGTGCGGTTCGCTACATGGCACATGGCCGCGAGCGCAAAGGTGTATGTTCCGTCATGTGCGCAGAGCGCTTGAACGATGGAGATACGGTTCCGGTCTTTGTTCAAGTAAACAAACATTTTAACCTGCCTGAGTCCTCCGAGCATGATATCATCATGGTAGGACCTGGCACAGGTATCGCACCTTTCCGTTCCTTTATTCAAGAGCGTGCGGTGACCGAAGCGACAGGAAAAGCATGGCTGTTCTTTGGCGACCAACGCTCCGCGACAGATTTCCTGTATCAAGAGGAGCTTGAGCAATATCAACAGGCTGGCGCACTGACTAAGATCGACGTAGCCTTCTCCCGCGATACGGCGCAGAAAGTGTATGTGCAGAATAAAATGCAGGAGAATAGTGCGGAGCTATTCGCATGGTTAGAGCGCGGCGCTTACTTCTACGTGTGCGGCGATAAACAAAACATGGCGAAGGATGTTCACAACACCCTAATCGACATTATTGAAAAAGAAGGCAAGTTAAGCCGCGAAGATGCAGAAGCGTATTTGAATGGGTTGCAAGAGCAAGGACGTTACCAACGCGACGTTTATTAAAATATAGAAAGTATAAGTTTCACTTCATACATCGGCTATATTTCTCGATAAACGCTTCCGTCCTAAGTGGACGGCACAGCCGTTTATTTTGATTGAAATGAGATGAGGGTGTTCCCAACGTCATGAAAATGATGGAGGGGGCACCCTCTTTTGTTTTGCAACGTCGGCCATTCCTATGAAAATCCACTTCATGACCCTCTACTAGCCGTCTCTATCTACTATTTTATGGAATACTATATGGTATACAGCTAGTATGAATAGTTGCTAGAAGGGAGGGAGTTAAATGGCTTCTAGGAAGGACTTTATCGATCTCATAGCACCGATTGCAGTGAAACTTCGTCTAGAAGGCTCGCTGATATTCCCATCTGTCCGAATAGCTCAAGCCTTGCTAGAAACGGGTGGCAAGATCAACGCGTGGAACAATGTAGTAGGGTATAAGGTAGGAAATGGGGTAATAACGCCGTATTGGCGAGGTGATCGTGTATCAGCTAGCACATGGGAGTTCATCAATGGGGAGCAAGTGACTAACGTACCAGGGGATTTTCGAGCCTATGCAACCTTAGAAGATGGGTTTCGGGATCAAGATCTGTTATTTCAATCTGCCCGTTATGCGGCAGTCCGTTTAGCAAGTACGCCACAAGGGCAAACACAAGCTTTACAAAACAGTGGATACGCAACGGATCCTGCCTATGCGAGTAAATTGAATGGGATTATAGCAACGGAAGGGTTAACTTTCTATGATGAGGAGGTCATACGGATGTTAGAAAATTTACAAGCACAAATCGAAGCATTGACAAGCCGAGTTCAATCACTTGAAGAGCAAGCAGCATTAACCATCATACCGACGTGGGCCCAAGCGGCCATTGATGCAGCGGTTAAGGCAGGTCTGATCGACACACCTGAGAAGGGAAGCTACGATTTCTATCGTGTATTGACTGTTTTACATCGGAAAGGAATTATCTAAGGGGTAAGGCCGAAGGTATCTGTACTACTTCAAATTAATAAACCATGCGGCCTTTAATCAATACATTCTCTCCGTACTTAGCCTTCATAACCTTTGTTTGTTCTTGCATAAAAGCATAAATTTCTTTCAAACGGTTCTTACGAGGTTTAATCGTTTCTTTGATTTCTCCATTTAAGACGATATCATATACTAACATATGAGGTTCAGCTCCTTTGTTTTGTCTTACAAGTTCTATTGTAGACGATGATTATTAAGTGACGATTAAAATTTCTTTTCAATTTTGTGAAAAAGATGAAGGTTATGTTAAGGGAGTGTGAAAAATTCCTAAAAATGTGATCATTTTTTTTTATCACTAATTTACAAGTTTTGCATGTGTATAAGTTTATGCACATTATCCCCCCTACTTACAGAGGGCTTTCTGGTACATATTAACAATCTACCCACAGGATATGCACACTTATCTGTGGATAACGGAACGCTTGTTCTAATAAATACCCCATGATACTATAATCTTAACTTATAGAATATGGGTGATTTCAGTGAGACAAATTAGCGATGAGACCTTGATCGACTCTTATTACAAAGCACTAGATTTGAGATTAGAATCCGATTTTCTTGAACTTTTGCTCGCAGAAATTCAGAGACGGAAATTAAAGCTAGCTGTGCTAGTTAAAGACGGAACACCACTTAATTAAAGCTCACAGGGCAGGAATCTGAAGGGTATAGCTTGATTGACAGTTAGGACAAGTCACAAGATGAAGACAGTGATTCTGAAGATCGTGGCTGTTCCCCATTGAAGAAGAGATGCCATCCATCTCGTACGGCGAGTAGGGACCGAGCAAGTCACTCAGCTTACCATAATCAGACATACGCTGCGAGCAAACAGGACAGTCGGTCTGCACTTCTTGCAGGCCATTACAAACTGGACATATAGATGACAAAGGGGTATTCCTCCTAATCCGTAGATTAGGTATAGAATACCCCTTTTTGTTTGTGCTAATTAAAATTTCAAGTTAGAGCTGTGTCCAGGTGAAAGCTTAGCACTTGGATCGATGTATACTTTCGCATTGTTAATCGCTGTAGGTGCTTCACCGAAGCCAACCGCAATCAATTTCAATTTGCCGGGATAGGTCGTGATATCGCCTGCTGCGAAGATACCTGGAATGTTCGTTTCCATTCTGGAATCAACGATGATAGATCCATTCTCAATATCAAGGCCCCACTCGGATATCGGACCCAGAGAGGAAACGAAGCCGAAGTTAATGATGACGGCATCGACATCGTGGATGCTTTCTTCGCCTGATTTAATATTTTTGAGCGTGATTTGCTCAATACGATCAGTACCGTGAAGTTTCGTGATTTCCGTTGGTGTAACAACGATCACCTTCGAGTTCATTAAGTTCTCTACGCTGTGCTCATGAGCACGGAATTTATCTCTACGGTGGATCAAGGTTACTTGCTCAGCAATTGGCTCAAGCATGAGTGCCCAGTCAACTGCGGAATCTCCGCCGCCGCTTATTACAACTTTTTGTCCAGCAAAAGCATTCAAGTCACTTACGAAGTAATGAAGGTTCTTCTTCTCAAATTGCGCAGCTTCCGGTAATTCAAGACGACGCGGCTCAAATGCCCCTACGCCAGCTGTAAGGATAACCGCATGGCTCAAATGTACGCCTTTATCGGTCGTAGTTTCGAAGAGACGTTCTTCTTTCTTAACAACCTGATGAACCTTTTCTTCCAAGCGGATGTTGATAGGGAAGTGTTTCATTTGTTCAGACAAATTATCTACGAGTTCTTGGGCAGTTACTTTAGGGAATCCAGCGACGTCATAAATATATTTTTCAGGATATAGTGCTGCGAGTTGACCACCAAGTTGAGGCATGCTTTCAATAATTTTCACAGATGCTTGTCGCATTCCTGCATAGAAGGACGCGAACATGCCAGCTGGGCCACCGCCGACCACAATAATATCAACGATGTCTTGATTAGCTTCTCTCTCGTTCATGATAGCACCTCCGATTGGATCCGATAAGTGTGTAACTATTCTGAATAAAGCTATAATCATATCTCATTATAAACGTCTCTCCATTTGAAGGAAACAGAAAAGTTCAAATATTTACCACCTTGTAGGAGGACACTTTTTGGTCGCAAAAACAGCGTCTAATTTGGCGTTTAAAATCTACTTTTAAGCACGGCTGTTCATCTAGAATCGCTTCGATAGAGAATTTATCAATTAATCTGCCTATAGGTAAGATAAGTAAATGCTTACATGGCTTACGGGGGTAAAAATGGCTATAATACAAGGTTTTTTGTGCAAAATTACACTTGATATTTACTTATGAAAATTATATCATATCATGAGAATCGGTTTAGCATGTTGTGACGAATTTCAGTCTATTTCATCATAATTCACTGTAAAAACGTACAAACTAGTAGCAGTATACGAAATTTGATGCCGTTTGTGTAATTTTTCACAAGATAGAGAGACCATAGGAAAAAATACGGATATGGAAGTGAGAGAGATATGAGTAGAATACCAAGGATCGTTATTTTAGGAGCCGGTTATGGTGGGATTCTTGCTGCAATTCGTTTGCAGAAGGAATTGAACTACAACGAAGCGGATGTAACGCTTGTTAACAAGCATGATTACCATTACATCACAACGCATCTCCACATGCCTGCTGCAGGGACAGACAATCCTGAAAATGCACGCGTGAACATTTTGAAGTTGATCGATGAATTTAAAGTGGATTTCGTGAAATCAACGGTAACACAAATTCGTCCGCACGAGAAAAAAGTTATTCTGGAAGATGGTACGCTTTCCTATGACTACCTAGTTATCGGACTTGGTGGCGAAGCGGAAACTTTCGGTATTCCTGGTCTCAAAGAAAATGCTTTGAACATCCGCAGTATCAATAGCGTACGCTTCATTCGTGAGCATATTGAATATCAATTCGCGAAGTTCAAACGTGAACCAGATCGTAAGGATTACCTGACTTTTGTTGTCGGTGGCGCTGGATTTACCGGTATTGAATTCATCGGTGAGCTTGCAGATCGTATCCCAATGCTTTGCAAAGAGTTCGATGTGGATCCTTCCCTCGTGAAAATATATAATATTGAAGCTGCTCCAACGGCATTGCCAGGGTTCGATCCTGAGCTTGTTGAGTATGCGATGAAAGTCCTTACGGACAAAGGAATTACGTTCAAAATTGGTACAGCGATCAAAGAATGTACGCCAGAAGGCGTTCTTATCGCTGGCGACGAGTTTATCAAAGCAGCAACTGTCGTGTGGACAGGCGGTATCCGCGGTAACCACATGCTGGATGAAGCAGGCTTCGAAACAATGCGCGGCAGAATTAAAGTAAATGAACATCTTCATGCTCCAGGCTTCGATAACATTTATGTTGTTGGTGACTGTTCCATCGTTATGAATGATGAAGGCAGACCATATCCGCCAACAGCACAAATTGCGATGCAGCAAGGTGAAGCTGTTGCTCACAACTTGATCGCTTCGATCCGTGGCTCACAAATGAAAACTTTCAAATACTCGAACAAAGGTACAGTCGCATCCCTTGGTAAAGGGCAAGCGATCGGTATCGTTGGTTCCCGTAAATTGAAAGGGAATGTGGCTGCCATGATGAAAAAAGTGGTTGATATGAGATACCTCTACATTATTGGCGGAATTCCGCTAGTAATTCGTAAAGGACGTTTCTAGTCTAAGCTAGTCTTGTTAACGGGGGGATTGCCATGCGGCACTGTAGTGTCCAAGTAAGGGGACTTCTTACCCGGGACGAACTGGATCGTTACAATGCGCTGATCGAGGTAGGACACTTCTTAGAGACTGAGAAGAGATATGATCACGTCGCTGTTGTGCAAAAGGAAATCGATATCCTCATTCTTCCTGCGATTGAACGTCTGAAGGAAAAAGGTCGTCAGCGCGACCGCGATACGGAAGCTTATCTCGCCCGAAAGGCGCAGATGGAAGCCGAACTGCAAGCTGCACTGAACGATGATGAGGACGAAGAATAGATGATCTTAAGAAGCATTGCCCTGAAAGGGTGATGCTTCTTTTTACCATACGGATCCAAAGAAAAAGAGCAAAGGACATAAGTCCCTTGCTCTTCAGCTTATCGAACCGATAGGCTAGCTTATATTTGAATGAATGCAGCGAATTTCTCAGGAAGCATAACATTACCTACGTAGAAATCACCGAACTCGCCATAACGCGCGCTAACTTCATCGAAACGCATTTCGTACACGAGTTTCTTGAAATGAAGCGGATCATCGGAGAAGAGCGTAACGCCCCATTCCCAATCATCCAGTCCAACGGATCCCGTAATGATTTGTTTGACTTTACCCGCATAGGTACGGCCAATCATGCCGTGGCTGCGCATCATCGTTTTGCGATCTTCCGCAGGGAGCATGTACCAGTTGTCATTGCCATCCCGGCGTTTGTTCATCGGGTAGAAGCAAATATGTTTGGATTTGGGAAGAATAGGCTTTAAGCGAGCTTGCAGTTCTGGATCTAGGGCAGGATCAACACCTGGCTTCGCAAGGTAACTGCTTAATTCTACGATCGAAACGTAAGAATAAACAGGTATTGTAAATGCGGCAAAGCTTGATTTGTTAAATGCCGTTTCGAGTTCGTTCAGCTCTTCCAGTGTTTCACGCATTTGCATGAATACGAAATCAGCCTTTTGACCTACGATGCTATAAACGGCAGTGCTGCCTAGTTTGTCATTTTCAACTTGCTGCCACTGGGACAGGAACGATTGCAGCTCGTCCGCTGCGTGCTTACGTTCTTGCGGGGTTGCGGCATGCCATGCATTCCAGTCCATCAGACGGAAATCATGGAGCGCATACCAGCCTTCCAGCGTTTGTACGGCTTCACTCATTGTTCTTCCTCCATTCAAGGGCTAATATCCCCTACATTGTATCCAATTCATGGGGAAAGGGCAAATGGACAAAGCGTGAAGAGGAATGTGAAATTCTCAAAATTGTTCAATTTGTGTACACTTTACCTGCACCTCCCTGTCGATTACAATAATAAGAGCTATAGGAGCCAGAAATGAAGGGCTTCTTACATATTTAAGGAGGAACCGATCGTGCTGCAAATGATCATTGCCACTGTCTTGATGATGGTGTTATTTTTTGGGATTGGGTTTATTTTGAACATGCTTATGAAAACAACTTGGTTTCCGCTGTATGCGTTCATTGTTTTGGTCATCGGAATCGTCATCTATGGATACATGGGATCTTCTTCTTTCTTATCGAGTGACGAAAGCTTCACGATTGTTGATATCATTCCGGCTATCGGTGGTTTGATCGGGGCGATCTTGAGCGGATCTGCTATCAAGGCACTTCGTATTCGCGGCTTCAAAATGTTCTAAATCGGATGAACCAACGCAAATCGGGTCACGCTAAGAGGAGTTCAAGAGACTTCACTTATGAAGGAGACACGACCAGTGCCTAAGGCGAATGTAAATGGAACGACGCTGCATTATGAGCTGACAGGACCAGATACGGGGATACCGATCGTCTTTATTCATCCCCCATTGCTTACCTTAGAAGCTTTTACGTATCAAAAGGAACAGCTTGGGCAGTACTTTCGAGTCATTACTTTTGATATTAGGGGACACGGGGCAAGTGCTTGTTCGGAACGGAAGCTAACGTATTCACTCATCGCGGATGATATCATTCATCTTCTTGATCACTTAGCTGTTGGGCAAGCGTTTGTGTGCGGTTATTCCACCGGAGGCTCTGTTGCGCTAGAAGCCATGCTCGCCTACCCATCACGTCTCACGGGGGGAATCATCGTCAGCGGGATGTCTGAGTTGACAGACACCTATAATCGCTGCCGTGTGTGGCTCGCTATTCGGATGGCGAAGACTAGGCGGTTTATGAAATTTTTGATCAACGCAATTACGTATGGGAACGCCGACAAAGCGACAACCTACCACGTGTTGAAGGAACATTCTCTTAGTGATGAGGCAGGCAATGTACGGACCTATTTCGAGCAATCGCTCCATTATTCATGTACAAGCCGTCTTTCCTTGATTAAACAACCTACGCTGTTGATATATGGGCTGGATGATCCTGTTTTTCATCAATACGCGCACATTCTTCACACTCAGTTACCGCAAAGTTCGCTGTATTTCATCAAGGATGCGAAGCATCCTGTGCCGCTTCAAAGCGCACCGCGTATGAATGATTTGATACATCTCTGGGTGGACAGCCTAAAGGAAGGTCAGCAGAATCCGAAGCGGCGTGGAGATCTGGATCTGGCTATTGCACAGAGACTAAATCCACATTTGTACGGGAAGTATCAGGAACATTTAGTAGACGCTGAGAGCGACAATACCACGTATTCCTATGAATAAGCTAGTTCAAGATAAGATTCCGTTGCTGTGGAGAAATCGCGATGGAATCTTTTTCTTATCCCAACAGGTAAATTTATCTTTTCTCTGGTAGATACCAAGATTGTCGATTTTTGTGGTAGACTAAGAGAGAGAGACTGAGAGGCTGTAGCTACATAGCGTTGTCTTTTCAGTCGAGCTGAGGCAGGATGGTGCTGTAACGGGATGAGAATGACGAATATGCTGCATTTCACGGAGAATCACAGATTTTGTGTGAACCGTGAGTTTTCTTTGAGCAGTTTGGATTATAAAATGTTAGCGATGATGTATCAGCCGATGATTGGCGGCTTAGCGATTAGTCTCTATCAAGCTCTCTATCAGCAGATGAGTGCCGAGAAAGTAGGGTACTCACCGATGGAGCAGCAACGTAAGCTGTTCCTGCTGTTAGATTTGGAGCATGGGGAACGCGGCCGGAAGTATTTGATTGAACAATCCTCCAAGCTGGAGGCAATTGGTCTCCTGCAGACGACGCGTAAGTTTCTACCGGATGAAGAAGATTATGTGTTCGTTTATACGTTATTTGCGCCGCTGAGTCCGAATGAGTTTTTTCGCAATCAGCATTTAACCTTGCTGCTTCGGGACAAAGTCGGTAAATTCATGCTGTTATCCTTGCGGGAAGATTTACTTTCTCCAGAACCGGAAGAATGTCGGGATGTGACGGAGGAGAATCTGTCGGTTCCCTTCTATGAACTATTCCGCTTGAATACACAGGTCGTCGATTATGAGTTGGAACAAGCCCTATACGAGGCATCTGCCAGCAAGCAGGGTGAGGCTCGGATGGATGTAACAACCAAAGGCTTCAAGTACGCGGATATTATTATGAGATTCCCTCGGGGAGCAAGTAATCGCGTGTTCGTTGAAGCATTGAAGCATAAGCCTGAACATATGGTCGCTATCAACATCGTAGCGAAGAAGTACAACTTGTCCCTCCAAGAAACGTGCCGCTTGTTAGATGAGGATGGTGTGTTCACAGAAGAGGGCGAGCTCATCATGGACCTCATGCAGTACAATGCGAATTTGTTCTACAGACAGAGCAAGAAGCGGGATGAGGAGCGGGAGCGGACGATATCCAAAACGGATGAATCCGTTGAGACTTCGGAGGAACAGCCGGTTGAAATGGCTTATTACCTAGAGGTCCCTCAACAGCTGCGCGGCGAATGCACAGATCATCAGTACAATTATATTATGCGGAATGAGCCTTACACGGCCGTTCTGAAAATGTTTTTCACCCAGGGTTCGATTCCTGATGGGGTACTTAATATTTTTGAGAAAATTGATCTCAATTATAAATTAAAAGAAGAAGTCATTAATGTCCTGATTCATTTCCTTCATATTGATCGTCGTTCTTGGGCCAAATCCTCCATTGAGGCTGTCGCCTCGGATATGCTTGGCAAACAAATTAGTACGTATGAGCAAGCGGTTGAGTATGTTCGTGAAAAGATCAATTATAAATTGAAGGCTGCTTCTAAAGTGGAATCTGCCAAAGCTAGCGGAGGCGCGGCTACACGCGGCCGCCAAGGGAAGACGCAGAAGCCTCATATCCCGATTGTATTGCCGGATACGGGCACAGCGTCGTCAACGAGGCTGACGGCTGAGGAGCTGGAGGCCGCTAGACGAATGGCGCAGAAGCTGGATGATCGATTTAATCGGAATAGCTAGACCAATATCGTGCTACGAATCTAAGGGTTCAGAATGAAGGAACTGTAAGGAGGTGCCGGTCGGATGGAATCCTTGTCGCGTTTACTAAAATCTCTACCGGATACAGAGTGGAAAAGAAGAGCTGAAGCCAAGATTCAAGGGGTACTCGCAGACCCTTTGATTGCCAAGTTTCGCCAGAAGTACCCTTTTATCGATGATTATGCGATTAAAATTAATATGAATAAGTTATATCAGCATGTAACGGAATATAAACATTGTTCAAATTGCCCAGGTTTGGATAAGTGTCCCAATGATATGACAGGGCACTATACGATCCTTACGGCGGAAGCTGTTGAGGGTCAAACCCCTTTTATCCATGAGGAGAAGGTTGCCTGTAAGAAGTTCATTGCCAAAGGGCAACAAGATGCCATCAGCAGCCGTATTCGCACCTTTCACGTGGATCCGCGGATGATTTCTCGCAGTTTCTCCTTTGGGGATATTCTTGAAACGGATTTGGATCGGGCCAAAGCGGTGATGCAAATTAACGACTATGTGAATTTGACGATTGAGGAAGGTCTTCAACCGCGCGGTCTTTATTTGTCAGGATCATTTGGTACAGGGAAAACGTTCTTGATGGGCTATATGCTGCATCAGTTGGCGAAGGTAGGTATGACAGGCGCTATCGTCTATATGCCGGATTTCGCTGAGGACTTGAAGGGGATGTTCCAAGAGCCTTACAAGCTCAAGGAAACGATTGATTTGCTGAAGGAGACAGATCTGCTTGTATTTGATGATATTGGCGCAGAGAATCTGAATCCGTGGCTGCGCGATCATGTGATCGGGGCTATCGTGAATCACCGGATGAATCGGAAACCGACTTTCTTTACTTCGAATTATGCCTTATCGGGTTTGGAGAAGCATTTCAGCTTCACGAACAAGGATGGGGATGAGGAGTACAAAGGCCAGCGAATCATGGACCGCATACGCCCATTCGTGGATGTCGTAGAGGTAACGGGAACGAACAAACGCGGGAAATAAGATGTAAAGAAAACCTAGCCGATAGGGCTAGGTTTTTTTGTGCGAACATACGTTTGAACGCAAGGTTCATCTTATAAGAGATTCGATCGAAGATGTTCTTATTTTTTTAATCTTTCGAGATCTGCAGTTACCTTCTCAATCATTTGAACAAACGAGGTTAGTTCTTGCGCACTTGCTGCTTGCGTACGAGCGTAGTGCGTTGTTTCCTCAGAGCCTTTTCTGACGAGCTCAAGTTTCTGAGAGATAAGCTTAAGTTTGGATTGGATTTGATCCAATGCTTCTCTCGAATTCGTTGCCAGCTTGCGGACTTCGTTCGCAACGACTTCGAAGCCACGGCCATGCTCACCGGAGCGGGCAGCCTCAATGGCGGCATTTAAGCCGAGAAGGTGAGTTTGATCCGAAATTTCCTTCATCACGGAGCCCATCTTGGCGATATCTTTGATTTCATCGTTCAACTCGTCGATGCGAGTATTCGAAAGATCTTGCGATTCAGCTGTTTGAATGGCGGTATCCGCAACCGTTTGGGAGCTGCTGCCAAGCTCAACCATCATCGAGGCAAGTTCTTGCACGGCACTTGAAATGGTAGTCAACATATGATGCTGCTCATCAGCGAGTGTTTGGATTTTCTGCTTCTCGTCATGCTCGTAAGCTTCAAGGACAAGCTGTGAATCCAGATTAAACATTTTGCTTAGTGAATAAATCACTTGGGCCCAATCGTCGGGTAAACTCTGTTTGAAATAAGTCGTAGCCAAGTCTGTATATTTGAGATAAGTTCCGAGATACCAAGACGTTGTTAAGCCGATTCGGGAATGAATGTTACCGATATAAAGACGCTTTGCGATAAATTCATCGTCAATGACCCCGGAGGTCATGGACATGAAGTACCAACGTTGCGTTTCTTTCAACCGCTCTAGCGTGCTGTGTTTCTCAATTAATGTTCTCAGCTCTGGCCAAGTAATAATATCGGCATACAGCTCATCAACAAGCTTATCTACGATGAGACGGAATGCATCAGCTTTACTTTTAAGTAGTTGTAAATCCTCATTTTTCAAACCGATATACGTAATAAGTTTCTGGCGTTCTGGCTGTACCTTAATCATGGATAAATGATTCCCCTTAGTATGTTATGTATCGAAATGTACAAGAAAAAAGCCACTTCACAATAAATGATGTGCAAAGTGGCTTTTTTACGAGTTGTTGCCTATTTCATTACTTGAATAACAGTAGCGATGGCTGCGATGACAAACAAGACGCCAAAGAAAACGCCAAAGCCCATGCCTACATCCATAAAATCATTACGCGGTTCTTCATACACGTGATGCTCAGGGTGTTGATTGCTCATAAGGTTACCCCCTAACGTCCGACATTCGTATTTGTAAGCCTAGTATACCCAAATTCGTCGAAAGTTGTAAAGCTAACGAAAGTGACAATTATGCAAACATGAAGAAATGGGTTCAAAATGGGCAAAATAATTCTTGACTCTGACATTAGTGTTATGGTTTATAGTAAAGACATCCCTCCATGCATGTAGGAATAAGAAAGAAGTGAAGTCCATGCGGATTAGTGAGCTATCCAAGCTTACCGGAGCAAGTATTCGCTCCTTGCGCTACTACGAAGCCAAGGGACTGATTGCCACACAGCGGGAAGAGAATGGCTATCGGGTGTTCAATCAAATGGTGGTTGAACGCGTGAAGACGATTCAATTTTATTTGAGTCTTGGCTTTACGACCGAACAGATTGAAAGCTTCCTGAACTGTGTTATGAAGAATCAGGAGTCGCAGTGCGACGATTTGCTGCCGCTGTACACTGAGAAGCTTCAAGAGATCGAGAAGCAAATGGAGATGCTGCAGCTGCTCCAAGCCAATTTGAAAGATCGAATCTCTTACATTGAAGAGCAACGACGACAAGGTCTGCCTGTCGGCTTGCCCACAAAGTAATACCAAGGTATACGCGGTTTGCTAACTTATGGCTTGGTTGAAAAGGTACATGAGTGTGGTATACTTTGTATGTTGACGTGATGCGAAGCAAGTTAAGTTAACGACTTAATCTTACTTTTCACCTTATAAATCAAATTCATTCTTAGAAGGAGGAACTATCATGGCAATCGTGAATGTTTCTGACAACAGTTTTAAAGCAGAAGTTGAAGGAGAAGGTACAGTACTTGTAGACTTCTGGGCACCTTGGTGCGGACCTTGTAAAATGATCGCTCCTGTATTGGAAGAGCTAGATAAAGAAATCGAAACTTTGAAAATCGCAAAAGTGAACGTGGATGACAACCCGGAATCCGCAGCTCGCTTTGGCGTTATGAGTATCCCAACGCTTATCGTCTTCAAAGACGGTCAACCGGTGGATAAAGTGGTTGGTTTCCAATCCAAAGACGCGTTGAAAAACGTGGTTTCTCGTCATCAATAATTGGTGATTGCAACAAACTAGAAACAATTGTTCGTGAGAAAAAGCTCTTTTTCTGCTATGCTGAGAAAGAGCTTTTTCTTATGTACAAGGCATTTTTCTGGAAGGAGATTGGGGCATGACCGACTTTACCGACTTTGAGCAAGAGGACGCTGGCGTTCGCGAAGTGAGTTTAGAAACGATAAAGCATAAGCTGGCGTTGCTGCCAGATAAACCTGGTTGTTATATTATGAAGAATCACCAAGGAACGATTATTTATGTAGGGAAGGCCAAGGTGCTCAAAAATCGCGTGCGCTCCTATTTTACAGGGAGTCACAGCGCTAAAACGCAAAAATTAGTCAGCGAAATTCGCGACTTTGAATATATCATTACCTCCTCCAATATGGAGGCACTTATTCTCGAGTGTAATTTGATTAAGCAGCATCATCCTCGGTATAACGTGCTTCTGAAGGATGATAAGACGTTTCCTTATATCAAAATAACGCATGAAGAACAGCCGCGCCTGGAAGTCACGCGGCGGGTGTACAAGGATAAGGGGAAGTACTTCGGCCCTTATCCAAATGCTTTCGCGGCCCAGCAGACGAAGAAGCTGCTGGACCGGTTGTATCCGCTGCGCAAATGCAAGACCATGCCCGATAAAGTATGCCTATACTATCATATGGGGCAGTGCCTTGCGCCTTGCGCGTTAGAAGTATCCGCCGAGACGAATGAGCGGATGGTGCAAGAGATCAGTCGTTTCCTGAACGGGGGACACGACGTGATTAAAGAAGAGCTGACGACCAAGATGCTGGCCGCAGCGGAAGAACTGAACTTCGAGCGCGCCAAGGAGCTGCGCGATCATATCATGAGCATCGATGCGCTCATGGAGAAGCAGAAGATCACGACGGCCGATGCGCTGGATCGCGATGTGTTTGGCTACGCCGTCGACAAAGGTTGGATGGCGGTGCACATCCAATACATGCGCCAAGGCAAGCTCATCGAGCGGCACGTGTCGCTCTTCCCTTACTATGGCGATGAGTACAACGATTTCATGACGTATGTGACTCAAGTGTACAGCGACAATCCGGCATTACCGAAGGAGATTTTCCTGCCGACGATGCCAGAGCCAGAGGCGAAGCAAGAAGCTAAGGATGACGTCGTAAGACGTACGGAAGGTGAAGAGAAGGAGATACGCGAAGCCCTGGAAGGTTGGCTTAAGGTGAAAGTCCATATGCCGCAACGTGGCTTAAAGAAGCAAATGGTTGATATGGCTAGGGATAACGCAGTAAACGCATTGGATGAGAAGTTCCGTCTAGTTGAGCGCGATGAGCGCCGCACGACGAAAGCTGTCGAGAATCTGGGTGAGTGGCTGGGGATTGGAACGATACGCCGGATTGAGGCATTCGATAACTCGAACATTCAAGGAACGAATCCAGTCTCGGCGATGGTTGTTTTCGTGGATGGCCGGCCTGACCGCAAGGAATATCGCAAATATAAGGTGAAAACTGTCGTAGGACCAGACGATTATGAAACGATGCGTGAGGTCATCAGACGGCGTTATGAACGCGTACTGAAGGATAATCTCACCATGCCGGATCTGATTGTAGTCGATGGAGGCAAAGGGCAAATTTCCGCCGCCATTGACGTGCTTGAGAATGAACTGGGCTTGTTCATTCCGATCTGCGGTTTGGTGAAGGATGCCAAACATAAAACAGCACAGCTGATGATAGGCGATCCTGCCGAAATCGTTCCTTTGCCGCGAGATAGTCAGGAGTTCTATTTGCTGCAGCGCATTCAAGATGAAGTCCATCGTTTCGCGATTACGTTCCATAGAGAAACGCGGGCGAAATCGATGGTCGTTTCACAGCTTGATGCCATTCCAGGCATCGGGGAGAAACGCCGCAAAGCGTTGCTGAAGCATTTTGGCTCTGTGCGCAAAATAAAAGAGGCCGAAGTCGCAGACTTCAAGCCTCTTGGTATTGGTGAGAAATTAGCAATTGACATTATCAAAGCACTTCAAGGCGAGGCGGCGGCTCCCCTAGATTAGGGGGCTTTCGCCTTTTTCCATGCAGCCAGGCTAAGCCAAGCCCTATCAGACCAGGCAGCACAATGTACACAACGCCGGCGAGAGCATCACTGACATGCCCCAAAGAGAAGAGGGACAAGCCCATCAGAATGCTATCCATACAGGCATGAGCGAATATGGCCGTAATGAATCCAAACTTGAGGAATACATAACCTAGAATAATACCGATGACGGTGACCTCGATAAGCCGCGTATAAACGGGATATATCGGATATTGCGTATGACTGGCAGCCCAGATCACACTCGGAATTAGAATCGCAATGAAATTATTTCGGAATAGCTTTTTAAAAAGAATGATACCTAAGAGTCGAAAGGTCGCCTCCTCGGAGATCGCCGCTACCCATGCCATAAGGGGAAAGACGCGAGGTTCAACCATATTGAGAACAGAATCGGTCGGATCATTGACGGACCAGACATCGAAGTTAACTTCCCCTGCGTAAAATAATACCTGCTGTACTCCGAGAATAAAGATCGCAAGTAAATATCCCCGTCCCATCCCATAAAACACTTCGTGTCCGAACATGCGATCTTGCCAAGTTGGCCACTTCCGCTGACCGATGGTGTTCCAAAGCCCAACTCCCGCGACTAAGGAAAGATAAAGTGAGATGCCGAGCAGCACTGTGATAACACTCATAAAGATGATAGCTACCCACGTTGCGAGCTCACTATTGGCATCACCGCCCATGGCCCGAAAAGCTGGATACATATTTACATTGTTGCCTATATAAATGGCTAAATAGATCGTGGTAAGAAGTATGCCTCTACTGAATTTCATCTGTTTGCGATAGATAATGGCAAAAACAATGGCAGCAATCGTCATCAAGAAGGTAAAGCCCATGGACACCCAAGTCATCAAAGAAGCGGAATCATCTTGCTGTGTGAGCCATGCTAAGTGGGATGACGGCAGTTGGAAGCTTACATTGAACCCAGTGAGAGTCGTCTGATCAAAGTTCACGAGAACTTGCAGCTTGGCTTCACCGATCGGATTTGTGAGCTTTTCGTACTGGAGCGTCGTTTGACCTTTGGAGACGTCCTCATTATTTGTGTCTTTCAGTGTAAAATCCTGCGGATCAAAGCCCATTTGACGAAGCTCTAGCTTAGCTAAGGTATCCGCTTTTTGCTTACTGATCGGCGATGAAGTCGATTTCAAAGTCGTCGAATTCTCATGCCAGCCAATGATGGCTGAGTTGATGTAGTTGACATCCACCTCAAATTGGCGAAGCGTGGTTGGATCTTTGACACTCACTTGATAATAATCAATGGGAAACTTTTCGCCATATTGCTTCGTATAGTCCTCTAGTACATGCTCCTTCTGAAAATACCCGCTGCGCTCTTTCTTCGATTGATAGACAACGTAGGTTTGCGGGTTATGTAACTCATAACGCTGCGAAATGAATCCAGCGGCACTGTCCGCGGCTTGTTGCTTTGTAATGGCAGGGTTTTCCGCTGGGGGAGGTTCATCCGCTCGCAGCCCATACAGCACCGAAATGCCGGTATACAGGACCATGCCTGTGCAAGCCAAGAGGAGGAGAAAACGATTGATCTTTAGCCTTAGCATGAATAGGTTCCCTTCTGATTGCATAATTCTTCAATCACATCTTACTGGCATCTTTTACGTTATCATAGATTAAAAAGAAAGCCAATTTACTGGTAAAGATTCGGAAACAATTATATAATACCTATCAATTGCTGGTTGGCAGAATTTCTCGTTGTTAACGGGGAATTCTATCGGTAAATAGCGATGGAATTCATGACTACTTTTTACATACATGCGGGAGGAAAAATGAACAAAAATTGGAATATATGGCGACTTACACCTCCTCAAATATTGGTTCTAGGCTTCGCTGTCATTATTTTTCTGGGGGCTGGACTGCTAACATTGCCATTTGCATCAGCCACAGGGCACTCGCTAGCCTTTATTGACGCTTTTTTTACGGCTGTTTCCGCAACCTGTGTAACAGGGCTCGTCGTAGTCGATACGGGGAGTGCGTTCACCACTTTTGGACAAATTGTGATCGTTTCACTGATTCAAATCGGCGGGCTCGGATTTATGACCATGGCAACGTTAGTCGCCTTCGCATTTCGTAAGAAGATCACGTTGAAAGAACGGCTTGTCCTGCAAGAAGCTTTAAATCAAGGCAGTATGGAAGGCATCGTCCGTTTGATCCGTAAAGTTATTATCTATTCGTTATCCATTGAGGCTATTGCTGCTGTTATTTTTACGATTCGTTTTTCGTTCGATTTCGGCTTTACCCGAGGTCTTTACTATGGGATTTGGCATGCGGTTTCCATGTTTAATAATGCCGGCTTTGATTTGTTTGGCACGTATAATGCGCCCTTCGTCTCGCTAACTGGCTATGCGGGTGATTTCACAGTGAATTTCGTCGCTATGATGCTCATTATTCTTGGAGGGATTGGTTTCATCGTCATCTCCGATCTGATGGAGTTTAGAAAGAAGCGAAAGCTTTCACTTCACTCTAAGGTCGTGTTAAGCATGAGCGGCTTACTTCTTGTGGTTGGTGCGCTTGGTATTTTTATATTCGAATTTACCAATAACAGAACCTTAGGTTCTTTAGATTTTGGTTCAAAAATATTGGCTTCCTTCTTTCAATCGGTAACCGCTCGGACTGCGGGGGCGAATACGGTGGATATTGGCGGGCTTCGCCAGGCCTCTCAATTCCTTATTGTGATTCTCATGTTTATTGGGGCATCGCCAGGCTCGACAGGTGGAGGCATCAAGACGACAACATTTACAATTCTCATTAGTGCAATTATCACGATGATTCGTGGAAAAGAAGATATCGTCATCTACCGTTATCGCTTAGCGAAGGATCGTATACTCAAAGCAATTACGTTATCGATGATGGCTTTATTCTTAGTCATCGTTGTCACCATGATTCTATCCACCACACAGGATTCGTCCTTTCTTAAAATTTTGTTCGAAGTCACATCCGCATTCGGTACGGTGGGTTTATCGATGGGCTTGACGCCGGATTTGACAACGTTCGGTAAAGTCCTGATTTGTTTAACGATGTTCGCAGGTCGATTAGGGACAATCACGCTCGCCTACGCCTTGCAGCCGAAACAAGAAAAAGAATTATTCCGGTACCCTGAGGGGAAAATTACGATTGGATAGGGGTCAAGCAGCATGAAGAAGAAGCAATACGTAGTAGTTGGGCTTGGGCGATTTGGGTCGAGCTTGTCCAAAGAACTGATTAAACTAGGACACGAGGTTCTAGGGATTGATCGTGATGAGGAAGTTGTTAATGATATGAGTGATATACTGACACATGCTGTTGTGGCAGATGCGACCGATGAGGACGTCATGAAATCCTTGGGGATTCGCAATTTTGACTGCGCGGTTATTGCCATTGGCGACGATATTCAGGCTAGTATTTTAACAGCCATCGTGGTCAAAGAGCTGGGCGTTAATCAGGTCGTTGCCAAAGCACTATCTGAGCTGCACGGGAAAGTACTGACGAAGCTTGGCGTAGATCGTGTTGTGTATCCGGAACGAGATATGGGCATTCGTGTGGCGCATCAATTGGTTACCCCTAATTTACTGGACTATATTGAAATTTCTAAGGACTATACGATTGTTGAGCTTTCCGTACCCAAACGTTTATGCGGCTACTCGATTCAACAGTTAGATCCGCGCGCGAAGTTCGGCTGTAGTGTTGTGGCAATTAACAAAGCATCTGGCATTATTATTGCGCCCACCGCAGGAGATATCGTGAATGAGAACGATGTGATGGTCATTATCGGAACCAATCATCAAATTGATGAATTTGAGAGTCAAGTGATTAGTTAATCTCCACACATTCTATGTCCTGCAACTAGAGAATTTCGAGATGAAGGTGGACGCGCTGTATGTATAAAGTACTTATGATCGAAGACGATGCGATGATTGGCGATATGGTTACGATGTATTTGCGGGAAGAAGGCTTTCAAGTCATCCGAGAGTCGAACGGTCGACGTGGGGTTGCAGCAATTCCGGCATTTGATCCTGACCTCATTCTGTTGGATTGGATGCTGCCGGATATGGATGGGTTAGCGATATGTCGTCAGGTTCGAGAGACTTCGAGCGTGCCTATCATGATTATTTCGATGAAAAATAAAGTCGTCGAGCGTGTTACGGCCCTTGGAGCGGGCGCTGACGATTTCATGTGCAAGCCATTCAGCATGCATGAATTAATTGCAAGAGCGCATGCGTTAATTCGCCGAGCGCAAATGTATCAAACGGCCAAACAGGCAACTGATCTGCCAAAGAAAAGCCGGCAGGAGGAAGCAAAGATGGGGGCACGATCCACGGTTTTGGAGGCTGCGCCTGAGACCAATCACAAGATCTCACTAGATACGCACACACGCTCGATGTCCGTGCATGGCGTTATTGTGGAGACAACCTATTCCGAGTTCGAAATTATGAAGTGCTTTCTGGGGAATCCTGGACGGGTGTACAGCCGTGAAGATTTGCTTCAAACGGTGCGCGGCTTCGATTCCTTCGTGACAGACAGAGCCATTGATGTACATATTGCGAATCTTCGAAAGAAGATAGAGGATAACCCCAAAGAGCCGAAATGGATTCTGACGGTTTGGGGTGTTGGTTATAAGTTTGTACGAATGTAATTGGAAATCCGAGCTAATTATGATTGGCAAAATACTTGACCGCCTGCGCGACGAATTTCATCGATTCCGCATTGTCCGCAGAGTGATCGGAGTAAATAAGCGAGGTCGTTCGCTTCGTTTGTTCCAATTCTTGGAGCTGGCGCAAAATTAATTCATTATTGCGAATTAAATCTTCGCGCAAATACGATTTGGGCAACAGGGTTGCCGTTTTGCAAGTGGAGACAAGCCGTAGAATAGCTTCAAACGAATCAATTTCCATTTGAACATTGGGAAAGATCGTGAATCGGTTGAATAACTCGTCCATGAGAATACGATACCAAGTCCCTTTGGAGAATAGAATCATCGGCAATTCATTCAAGTCCTGCATGGTTATGCTCGAGCGATCAATGAACGGATGGCCTAGAGGCAGCACTAAGCAGAGGTGATCATCGAATAGGGGCTCGCAGTGAAGGCTGGTCGCATTAATTTGCGAAGCCACGATACCTATATCGACTTTGTTGTCTTTGACCATTGTGACGACTTCATGCGTTTTACCGGTGAGCAGCTTGATTTCGGTCAATGGATAGTCCTTCAGGTAATCCGTGATCAGATCGGGCAGCGTTGCTTGGAGTGTTGTTAGGGAGGCACCGATCGTGAGCGACGAATGGCTGCCAGCGGCTTTATACATATGAATGGCTTGCTTGAGCTTACGTTCTTGATGGCGCTGTTCCATCGCGTGATCGTAGCAAATCTGTCCTGCTTTGGTTAACTCGAGTCTTTTTCCTTTGCGGATAAAAAGCTCCACACCGAGCTCTTCTTCCAGCTTCATGATTTTACGCGACAGAGCCGGTTGCGAAATGTTTAACAATTGCGACGCTTTATTGAGACTGACTTGTTCGACGACCACAGCGAAGACTTCTAAGAGCTCCATATGATAACCTCATCTCTATATGCAAAATAGTTATAAGTGGATATAAAAAAACGGCACTTCCATTATAAGCGCAGAAGATGTACGATGTACATGTCACAAATTATCTATATTTCGTGATCCTTCACGTATAATCATTGAATGAATTGGCAAAATAGGCGTGGATGATTATGGGTTGACGCTCGTTTGCGGCGAGAGTACAATGATATGTGGCTTTGTTTGTCTAAACTTGTCGGATGTTAGGTGAGTTTGAATTTTGTTGAGGGGGGAATTGGTTACATTATGAGTAATTCGTATTACTTTCGTAAGATCCACTCGTTACTAGGTGTCATTCCAGTGGGCTTCTTCCTTATTGAGCATTTGCTCACTAACTATGAAGCTACCAAAGGGCCTGCAGCTTTCGTGGATCAAATTAACTGGTTGAACGGTTTGCCTTTAGTATTGCTCATGGAAATCGTGGGGATCTGGCTTCCGCTTCTTTATCATGCCGTTTATGGACTTTATGTAGCGTACCAATCACGTAATAACGTTTCAAGCTACGGGTACTTCCGTAATACGATGTTTATGCTGCAACGTGTCACAGGTGTGCTTACGTTCTTATTCGTTGCTTGGCATTTGTTCGAGACACGGATACAGGTTGCGTTAGGCAATGTGAAGCATGAAGATTTGGGTATGACGATGCATGATATTGCAACGAATCCTGTCTTGTTTACGGTCTATCTGGTGGGTATTCTATCTGCAACGTTCCATTTCACGAACGGCTTATGGTCTTTCTTAGTTAGCTGGGGTATTACGGTTGGACCACGCGCGCAACGCATTTCATCTGTGATTTGGATGACGGCTTTCGTGGTGATGTCCATCATGTTTATTATGTCGTTGACTGCATTTACCGGTACGGAATTTCAAGTTCCAGTAGAAGTGCAAACGGGGCATTAAGGGAGAGGTGAACTTAAGTGGCTAATTCAAAAATCATCGTCGTCGGCGGAGGCCTTGCGGGACTCATGGCGACAATTAAAGCAGCAGAAGCAGGAGTGCATGTGCAATTATTCTCCCTGGTTCCTGTGAAACGTTCCCACTCCGTATGTGCGCAAGGCGGCATTAACGGTGCGGTGAATACCAAAGGTGAAGGTGACTCCACATGGGAGCACTTTGACGATACAGTTTATGGTGGCGATTTCTTAGCGAATCAACCACCGGTTAAAGCATTGTGTGACGCGGCTCCAGGGATCATTCACTTGATGGACCGTATGGGTGTTATGTTTAACCGTACGCCGGAAGGTTTACTTGATTTCCGTCGTTTCGGTGGTACGAAATATCACCGTACAGCTTTTGCAGGCGCAACAACGGGCCAACAATTGCTATACGCACTTGATGAGCAAGTACGCCGCTGGGAAACAGCTGGTCTTGTAACGAAATTCGAACACTGGGAATTCCTTGGTTCGGTCTTGGATGATGAAGGCGTTTGCCGCGGTATCGCAGCGCAAGATTTGCGCAGCATGGAAGTTCAAACGTTCCCTGCTGATGCGGTTATCTTAGCAACGGGTGGTCCTGGTATCATTTTCGGGAAAACAACGAACTCCGTTATTAACACAGGTACAGCTGCAAGTGCGGTATATCAACAAGGTGTGAAATACGCAAACGGTGAAATGATTCAAATTCACCCAACGGCGATTCCAGGAGACGACAAGCTGCGCTTGATGTCCGAATCTGCACGTGGTGAAGGCGGACGTATTTGGACATACAAAGACGGTAAGCCATGGTACTTCCTTGAAGAGAAATACCCAGCGTACGGTAACCTCGTTCCTCGTGATATTGCAACGCGTGAGATCTTCTCGGTTTGTATTGATCAGAAGCTTGGCATCAACGGCGAGAACATGGTTTACTTGGATCTTTCTCATAAAGACCCGAAAGAGCTTGATATTAAGCTTGGCGGGATTATGGAAATCTACGAGAAATTCATGGGCGACGATCCGCGTAAAATCCCGATGAAGATTTTCCCTGCGGTTCATTATTCCATGGGCGGCATGTGGGTTGACTATAACATGATGACGAACATTCCTGGTCTATTCGCAGCAGGTGAGTGTGAGTATCAGCATCACGGTGCAAACCGTTTGGGCGCGAACTCCCTCGTTTCCGCGATTTATGACGGTATGGTTTCCGGTCCGAAAGCGGTTGAGTACATCCGCGGCTTATCCAAGCATGCAGATGATACGTCTTCGATCATTTTCGATCGTGAGAAGAAACGCCATATCGACCGTTATGAGAGCTTGCTCAAAATGAACAATGGTACAGAAAATGCATACGTTCTTCATAAAGAGCTTGGCGATATGATGAATGCCAATATGACCGTTGTTCGTTACAATGATCGTTTGACTGAAACGATTGGCAAGATCAAAGACTTGAAAGAGCGTTACAACAACATCAACATTACGGATACGGCTCGTTGGAACAACCAAGGGGTTGCGTTCACACGTCAGCTTTGGAACATGTTCGAGCTAGCTGAAGCGATGACGGTTGGTGCCTTGATGCGTGATGAAAGTCGTGGTGCACATTACAAACCTGATTTCCCTGAGCGTGATGATGACAACTTCATGAAAACGACAATCGCAGACTGGACGCCGGATGGTCCTAAGATTTCGTATGATGAAATTGATGTATCGCTGATTAAACCTCGTAAACGTGACTACTCCACGGAGAAGAAAAAGGAGGGATCCTGATCATGGCAGAGACACTAAGCGCACCGAAAACAGTGAAGTTTATCGTGACTCGTCAAGAGAGTCCGGATTCCAAACCGTATACAGAGGAATTTGAAGTTCCTTACCGCGCGAACATGAATGTGATCAGCGGTTTGATGGAAGTTCAACGTAACCCGAAGAATGCCAAAGGCGACAAAACGACACCAGTTTGTTGGGAATCCAACTGTCTGGAAGAAGTATGCGGCGCATGTTCCATGGTTATCAACGGGAAGCCGCGCCAAGCTTGTTCGGCTTTGATCGACAAGTTAGAGCAGCCTGTCCGTGTTGCGCCGATGAGCACATTCCCAGTTATGCGTGACCTTGTTATTGACCGTGGACGCATGTTCAACGCGTTGAAAAAGGTTAAAGCATGGGTTCCAATCGATGGAACATACGATCTTGGTCCTGGACCGCGTATGGCGGAGTCGAAGCGTCAATGGGCTTATGAGTTGTCCAAATGTATGACATGTGGCGTATGTTTGGAAGCTTGTCCGAACGTAAACGACAAGAACTCGTTTATCGGGCCTTCTGCATTGTCGCAAGTTCGTCTATTCAACGCTCACCCAACAGGTGAAATGAACAAAGACGAGCGTTTGGATACGTTGATGACAGACGGCGGTATCGAAGGCTGCGGTAACTCGCAGAACTGCGTACGCTCCTGTCCGAAGGGCATTCCGCTTACGACTTCCATCGCAGCGTTGAATGCAGACACAACGAAACATTTGTTCAAGAAATGGTTAGGCGTGTAAGCTGCGCTGACAGATAGGAAGGCCTGGCACCTCTGGTGCTGGGCCTTTTTTTGCGTAGGTAGGTGTAGGTGAAAGTGGAGTTTACCTTGTTGGCGGAGAATTGGTGAGGGCGCTGATGATAGGCAAAGGCAAAAGCAAAAGCTCATTTGTCAGGAAGTAAGCACTCGTGATGGTCTTATGGTAAGGGTTTTCGGACTTTCAGTGGTCGTAAGCACACCAGATGTGCTAATGGCTGACTTATATGGATCGTGAAGCACCATTTGAGGGTAATAAGCACTCGTGAAGGTCTAATGGTAAAGGATACTATGATTTGGGAAGAAATAAGCACTCGATGAGGTCTTATTAGACGAGAATAGGGCACTTTAGCCTGGTGATCACAAGGTGGGCCTATTTGGGCGCATGATCAGGTGGATCACTGGCAGCCTTTCCGGAAAGAGCCTTATTACACAACAAAAAGACCCAAGTCGAAGACTTAGGGTCTACGTTATGATGTGTAGAGGTCAATGAGCCGCGGGGCCTTGCGCTGGGTCATATTCTGGCTTATCTATAGGGGAAATCAAGTGAGGATGCTGGAAAATTGAAGTTGTTGGAGAAAGCGCCGTGTAAACTGGCGATGTAACAACATTAGATTTATGTGCCGCGGTAGGTGGTTTAGGTTGTTTATCTAACATTTGAATGTGGAAATGAATCGAATACATCGCAACACCCCCATTTGGATTGGTTATATGTTATATAATATTACGTGCAAGACAATTTTGACAACACAAAATTTATTTGTGTTATATATATTGACATGAACATCTAATCTAAGTATGATATAAACAAAAGTAAGACAACGAAGAACAATCGCATAGCAAACTTGTTTTCTAGGGTTCCGCGGCAGCAAATGGTGGCTGTTGGTCAGGTCCAAGAGAAGACACACGATGAGCTTCATCGTGCACACGGAGGGATAAAAGCCCGGGAGGATATCAGAATATGATATCATTCCGGGCTTTTCCTTTTACCTTAATAAAGAGAGGGAGTTCGGAGCATGAGACAAAAAACGATATTTCTGATGATGGCGCTATTATTAACTTTTACAGTGGTTAGCGGTTGTACGAGTAAAGAAGCAAGCACGAAAGCAGGAGGCAGCAGTGCACCCATTAAATTAGCACTTAGCCCATGGCCAGGTTGGTTCGTATGGTACCTCGTGAAGGAAAAGGGCTTTTTTGAGAAAAATGGCGTGAATGTCGATCTTGTCTGGTTCCCCGTCTACAGTGACTCCTTATCTGCATTAGCTTCAGGTAAAGTGGATGCGAACAGCCAAACATTAAGCGATACACTGGCTCCGGCAAGTAAAGGCATCAAACTCAAAGCCGTTCTTGTTAATGATAATTCCAATGGCGGCGACGGCGTAGTAGTGAAACCGAACATTAATTCCTTGAATGAGTTGAAGGGTAAAAAAGTCGCAACAGAACTTGGCACAGTCGATCATCTTCTGATGCTGACAGCTCTTGAGAAAGCTGGACTCGCAGAGAAAGATGTCTCCTATACGAATATGACGGTCAATGATGCAGGGCCGGCGTTCATTTCAGGTAACCTGGATGCCGCGGTACTATGGGAGCCATTCCTAAGTAAAGCGATTCAAGAAGGCAAAGGAAAGCTGCTCTTCTCCTCCAAGGATACACCTGGGCTGATTCCTGACTTGCTCGTTTTTAAAGAAGAAATTACGAAAAACCGTCCTGATGATGTTAAGAAAATCATTAACGCTTGGTTCGACGCTTTGGACTACTGGAAAGCGAATCCAGAGGAAGCGATGCAAATTATGGCCAAAGCTGCGGAGACGCCAGTCGATGAGTACAAAGCGGGCGTGGATAGTGTTAAGATTTTCCAACTGGAGGATAATATTAAGGCATTTGCCAAAGGTGATTCCTATGAATCCTTAAACTTTACATCCCAGAAAACAGCCGAGTTCTTGAAAGGATTGGATATGCTGTCGACAATCCCGAAAGCGGAAACCTTCTTAGATGGACATTTTGTAGAAGAAGTCATGAAGGAACGCAAGAAATAAAGGCTGAACAGGAGGCATACAGATGGAAACACTTGTGAAGAAAAGACGCAGATCCACGTTGTTTGCGATAAGAGGCGAGATTGGCTCTAAATCCTATATGACGGGTGTTGTTATTATTGTTGCTGCTATATTGGTGTTCTGGAGCGTGATGAGCTATGGCGAATTCGTCAATCGCACCTTTCTTCCAACGCCGGATGATGTGCTTCGGGAGTTTGGGGTTCAGCTGCACAATCCCGTGTTCTGGCATAATGTGGGGATTAGCATTTTCCGAGTAGGCGGAGGCTTCTTGCTTGCTTGTATTCTTGGAATTCCACTTGGGATTCTGGCTGGAACTTATCGTATCGCTGAGGCCATCCTTGTGCCGCCAACTGAATTTATTCGTTATATGCCTGCGACAGCGTTCATTCCGTTAATCATGGTATGGGCGGGAATTGGCGAATGGGCCAAAATTCTCGTCATCTTCTTGGGGTGCTTTTTCCAACTGTTGCTGATGGTTGCGGACAATGCGCGTGCGGTTTCCAATGATTTGCTTCAAACCTCCTATACACTCGGGGCTAAGCGGTGGCAGGTTATCGAAAAGGTGCTGATCCCCGCGTTACTGCCTGATTTAATGAATACCCTGCGTTTAATCATCGGCTGGGCGTGGACATATCTGGTCGTAGCAGAGCTCGTTGCAGCGAGCAGCGGTCTTGGATTTTCCATTATGAAGGCGCAGCGGTTTCTCAATACGGATCAGATTTTTGTTGGCATTTTAGCCATCGGGTTACTTGGATTATTCACGGATCGTGCGTTCGCTTATTGTCATAAGAGATTTTTCCCATGGTTGGAAGGAGGGCGTTAGAGATGGAAGCATTGAATTTGGATTACAGCAAGGTACCCTCTAGCGAAACTGTGAAAAGCGTGCGGAAAATCGACGCTGTCGATGTAACGAAGGTATACAGTACGAAGAAATCAAATTTCGTCGCGCTAGATCGCGTCTCCTTTCATGTGGATGCTCATGAATTCGTTAGCTTCGTTGGTCCATCGGGATGCGGGAAATCATCCTTACTTCGAATTATTGCGGGGCTTGAACCTCTGACGATGGGGAATTTAAGTATCTCTGGTCATGAAATCGATGGCCCTGGGGCCGATAGAGGGATGGTTTTCCAAAGCTATACCCTGTTCCCCTGGTTGTCTGTGCGGGAGAATATTGAATTCGGGCTAACACTGAAGGGCGTTCCACTTTTTGAAAAGAGAGCGATATCCGATCACTTTATGGAACTTGTCGGTTTGAATAAATTCGCCAAATCGCTGCCGAAGGAGCTTTCGGGTGGGATGAAGCAGCGCGTTGCCATTGCAAGAGCTCTTGCCAACAATCCAGAAGTGATGCTGATGGATGAACCTTTTGGTGCGCTGGATCCACAAACGAAGAATTCGATGCAAGAACTCCTGCTTCGCATTTGGGAAAAAGAGAAGACCACCGTTGTCTTCATTACACATGATATTGAGGAAGCCATCTTCCTTTCGCAGCGCGTGTATGTGATGCAGGCGCATCCCGGCACGATTCGCAGTGAGATTGTGATCCCACACGGTCTACGGGAAGTGGAGGATGTGAAGGATTCGGAGGCTTTCGTAAAGCTGAAGAAGCAAGTGATTTCGTTGATTGGGCATCATGACGAGTAACGAGACATGGTGATAGAGGCCGTTCCGGAGAGTAGATCCATCTACTTGGGGAATGGCCTCTGTTTTATTTTGCAAATACTTTAGGGGAGTTGATTACCCTTCATTCGGAGCGGAAGCTAATACGGGGAACAGCCGGCCCTTGATAAGGTCGCCATCCTGAAAACCGGAGCCACGAGTCAGTTCGTGATTGCTTTTGCCATCAAAGGTAGCATCCTCTGGCATGTAGACAATGGTCAATACACGACGCGGATGATCGGATTTATTGGCATGGGCGTAGTGGAAGGTAAGCCCGTGATGCAGCGTGAAGCTCCCGCGTTTCAAGGGAACATTGACCGGGCGGCGCAGATCGGTGCCATTTTCCTTGGTCAGCTCAAGTAAATCAATAGGGTGCAGAAAATCGACATTCGTCAATTTACCTTCCTTATGAGAACCAGGGATGAAAGACAAGCAGCCGTTGACGTCATCTACGTCATGCATAGGCAGCCAGAGTGTCAGCACGTTGGATTCATTCATTGGAAAATAGGTGGCATCCTGATGCCAAGGGGTGGGTTTGGAGTCACCAGGCATTTTCCAGAAGGCTTGATCATGGAATAGGCGGACGCCGCTTGAACTCGAGAATTGTCTGGCGATATCAGCCAGCTTCGGGCTTAGCACATAGAGAGCCATTCCCGCTGAATCACGCCATGTGTTCATTTTGCTATTGAGAATTTTGAAATAATCGGAGTCCTTGTCCACGGTTTGCGTATGCTCGCCCTCGATGGCCATGACCTCGTCTAAATATGCGCTAAGTTCGTTCATCTCTTTCTCAGACATCACATCTTCCAACTGTACAAAACCATTCTCTTCATAGAATGCAAGCTTTTCTGGTGGTACTTGATACATGCAGGTCACCTCATTGATTAAAATAGAATGCGTATTTCGCTCGATTTGGATAGCACGGTCTCGGTTGATACCTGTATCATAAGCCTAAGCTCTATTTCGTGTAAGTATGGAAGGGCAAAGTTTGTTGGAAAAACTAAATGCATGGGCTCATTTTGTAAGGAAACCAAATCCCTATCGCTGTCAGGTTGCATGGAGCTAGAAATTTGACGAGGATTCCGCTTCTAGCTACAATAAGTTTAAGCGTTTAAAGAATGAGGGCAGGGAATGAGAAAAAATAAACAAGCTACAATCATCGACGTCGCTTCTGAAGCGGGCGTGTCCATTGCAACGGTCTCGAATGTCATTAACCGTAGGAAGGTTCCGATGTCACCGGAGACCATCCGCAAAGTGGAAGAAGCGGTTGTACGACTAGGCTATCGCCGCAATGTGATGGCAACGAATCTAAGTCGACGGCGCTCGAATGAGTTAGGATTAATTCTCCCCCATTTTGGCGGGTATTACGGCAGATTTGCTGAAAAGCTAGAGCAGAAGTTTCACAGCTATGGGTATCATTTATCTGTCTTTTCAGCAGCAGGTATGGATCCCGAGGTGGAAGAGCGGCATATTGAGCACTTATTGCAGAGACGTGTGGATGGATTGGTTTCGCATGGATTGGCGATCAGTGTGCACTCCACGCAGCAATTGGTTGGAGAAGGGACGCCGCTTGTGTTCTTTAATGGCTGGGGCTGGCCTGGTGATATTACCAAGGTGGCCGTGAACTTGGATTTTGCAAAGGCCTCAAGCCAAGCGGTGCAGTATTTCCTAGCGCATGGATGCCGCGCCGTTTTCTATGCAGGCAGACGTAAAGGAATGGGCGCCAACGAGCAGCGGATTGAGGGCTTCCTGGCAGGACTTGGAGATAGGGCCGAGTCTACTGTGCACGCGCTATTGGACGCTGGTGAATTGGGCGTAGCCGGCACTTTGGATGAGGCGCTGCGCGTGAGCGGAGACTTGCGTCCCATCGGTATTTACACATTCAATGATGCCTTAGCGCTGGAATTGATTGCGGAGTGCCATGAACGGGGGATTCGAGTTCCTGACGAGGTGCAGATCATTGGCATGGACAATGAGCATTTCGCGAAGGCTAGCTTTCCTTCTATCACGAGCTTCGAGATGCCCGTGGAGCTGCAAACGAGCTTAGTTGCGGCTTTCCTGATGCGGCAGATGGGGGAAGAACTTGATGAAGCGGGCACATTGCTGCTGGACTCGTATTTGGCTCAGATGAAGGGGCACGAGCTGCTCATTGATATGGATATGGTTGTGCGTAATTCTACGCAGAATTAACGTGTATGGGTAAGGATAGGTTGAATGAAAAAGGATCTAAGCGATTGGTGTGCTTAGATCCTTTTTTTTGCTTTTTTTAGGAGATGTAGGTAGGGAAAGCTAAGGCGCAGCAATGGGTACCGTAGGTAGGGCCCAAAAAGGGCCTTACAGTGCGTGCTTGGGTGGTTATGTTGGTGTAGCGCCCAGAAAGGGCCTTACAACAGGTAGGTTCTGTATATGAGTGCAGATGATAGCATCGTAAAGCCCGAAAAGGGCTTTACAGAGTAAATACAGGCTTGTAAATGATTTGTAACGCCCAAAAAGGTCGTTACAGCTCTGTTTCGTAAGCCATTCAGCATGTCGCTTAGCCTACTATTGAGAAACCTTCCTTTTGGTTGCGGTTAAGGGACTACTGGCGACATTTCGACGAAGGATATCTTGGAGTTGGTAGGAAAACGCTTTGGATCACGCATCCCTGCGGATCTGCTGCTTCGTTTGCTTTTGCAGACGCAGAAAGTCCTTCCCGTACTCCCCGTGCGGGTTGATGTCCGCGTGCTCGATTTGAATCGTCGCATGGGCGATGCCGAACTTGCTCTTCAGTGTTTCATTGATCGCCAGGATCACACAGAATGGCTGAATGTTCGGGGAGATAAAAACATGCGCAGTCAACGAATAATGATCGGTTGAAACGGCCCAGAGGTGCATCTCATGCACATCTTCGACGCCCTCCACTTCCGCGATCACAGCGCGGATTTCGTCGAGGTTGAACTTTTCCGGGACCGATTCCATGAGGATCATGAACGATTCTCGAATGATTTTGGCACCACCTGTAAAAATAATGCCCCCAATCACCATCGAGATCAGCGGATCGAACCAGAGATGGCCTGAATAGTAAATGACAATCGAAGAAATGATGACACCTACTGAGCTTAGCAAGTCACCAAAGAAGTGCCACAGCGCGCTTTGCACATTGAGATTGTCTTCCTCTTTGACGCTGTTGTGGAGCACCAAGGTGAGCACAAGGTTCACCACGAAGCCGATCGAGGCGATGCCGAGCATCAGGCCTAGCTGGATGGGCTGAGGGTGAATGACCCGCTGGACGCCTTCGATAAAAATGCCTAACGCGATGATACAAAGCGCTAATCCGTTCAGAAACGATGCAACAATTTCAAACCGCAGGAAGCCGAACGTGAAGCGGGCATTGGGCTGCCGTGTAGCTAATTGCAGGGCGACCATGCTGAGACCTAGAGCAATAACATCGGAAATCATATGGGCAGAATCGGATAAAAGCGCAAGGGAATTCGACAACACCCCACCGACAATTTCAACAATCGTAAAAAAAGCCGTTAGAATGAGGGTGACCCACAGGGTTTTTCTTGACTTACTTTGCTCTTTCACATGGTGGAGATGGTGATAGTCATACTCGACACTCATAGGGTACCTCCTTATCTTCCTTATTTATAATAATTCTAATTAAGATATACATAGTATATGCCAAAGCGGTGGAAGGTGCAACTGAAAGTATGAAGGAATTTATAGGTGTGGGGTGGGAAAGGGTTATAAAGCGTTTTCATAATTGTAATATAAATGAAATATTTCTGTTATGGTACCATAATGTTTCCTTGGTAATATAATAAGCAAGACCCCCTTTTTAATATAAACTTTTAGAACCCGGCCCCGTTGGCTGGGTTCCTTTTTTTTGTTTAGGTGAAGAGTGCCCAAGTCGGATGACTGCCAAGTATGTGGAACGCATGTTGCATGATTACATGTGGATGCTTGGGGAGTATTTATAGATATAAACGAAAAAAGCCCAACTAATGGGCTTTTTTACTATTCATTATTCAAAATCATTCCCAACTAACCGCGGGTTATTCCACCAGCAATATAGGGTTCTAAACTCCCCAACCTACTCAAACCGCACTTCCTGATCCAAGATCATCTCCTTCGGCGGAGTTTCCATCGGTGATGCATAGGGGATCAAAGAAAAATGAACGTCATCTAATGTGTCAGGCAAACACGGTGTGACGAGGAAAGTCATTTGCGTGCGCCCGCCGCCGCCGGAAGAGCCATTTCTGCGAACACTGAACGGTTGGCCTCCGCTTACTTCTAATAAAAGCTGCGGGCGGACGTGACCGATGTGAACATCTTGTTCAAGGAGTTTGATCTCAATCGTAACGACGCTACTGTGTTGGTATTGCATCGCGTGGGTTATCGCATATTCAAAGCCATCAACAGTCGTTTTCTTCATAATAGGCAAAACATGCACCAATTCGCCAGGCTCATTTGGCATGATCGGATAGTTGGTTTCATTCAGACTGTTCAGCAGCCAATTAATTTGTGGAATATCAAGATCATATCGGTTAGCCCATTCTTGAACAACATCTTGCGGCGGGAAAAACCGTCTGCCTTTGGCAAGAGATTTGCGCGCTGTCAGGAGTTGAATTAGGGACTCGTCAATCTTCGCTATCTCTTCGTTGTATTCATTAGGGATTCTTTGTAGTTCAGACCACCCCATCGTCATGCACCTCTATCTTCCAATTGTATCCATTTATTATACTGCCTAATGATGACAGAAGGAAGGTTTGCAGAATGTCACCTAGAATAATCTGGACGATTCCCCATGTTTTCGAGACGGAAGCCCAAGCAAAGCAGGGGCGAATGGTGCTAATCTTTAGGTAATCTTGTAATTAAAAGGAGCTGCCAAAATGATGAATTCACCGTTTGCAATAACTGCTGATAAGGTATGGGAAGAAATGATAAATGATCATTCCGGGGAATGGGGCATGGATATCCACCATTGGGACTGGGTACCTGGCGTTGGTGTGATTGCAATGCTTGAGTATTATGAAGCGACTCGTAAACCGGAAGTTCTAGCTTATTTGCAGTCGTGGGTAAAGCAAAATGTCGAGAAATCCAAAGGCACAAAGGTAATCAATTCGATCGCGCCTTATGCAATTTTTCCTGCTTTGTACCGTATTACGAAGGATGCTTGGTTTCGAGAAGAAGCAGTACGCGTAACGGAGTGGCTGATAAAGGAAACACCGCGAACACGCGAAGATGCCTTCGAGCACACGGTGACGGAAAATGCGGCATTCCCTGAGCAGGTATGGGCGGATACGATTTTTATGGCGGTACTGTTCCTAGCGCGCACAGCATCGTTAGTCGGCAGCACGATCTATGCGGAGGAAGCGCTGAAGCAAGTAATCATTCACCTTCGTTTGTTGCAGGATGACGAGACGAATGTGCTTTTCCACGGCTGGAATTGCGGCTCCGGCAATCATATGTCAGCGGCGCGTTGGACGAGAGCGAATGCCTGGATTGCTGCGGGTATCCCGATGATAGTTGAGGAAATAGGACAGCTTATTGCCATTCCAGATGAACTTAAAGAAAGATATGGCCGACTGATGGGCGGTCTGTTATCCTATCAGCAAGAGGACGGGCTGTGGAGCACGGTCATGGATCAACCCCATTTTTATCGGGAAGTGTCGGGGAGTGCGGGAATTGCTTATGGCTTGTTGAAGGGTATGGAGATGGGCTTACTCCCTCGTCAAGAAGAGACGGCCGTCACAGCGGAGCGCGTGTTCCATGCGATTTTACCCTATATCACGGAGCAAGGTACTGTGGAAGGTGTCTCCGGCGGGACGCCAGTCATGCCAACGATTCAAGCGTATCAAGACGATATTCCAACGTATCCAACGCTTTACGGACAAGGTCTGGTGCTCATGCTTATGGCAAAGGTGCCCAACAAGGAGAGGTTTGAACATGCGTAGAGATGAGCTGTTAAGAGCGATTGGGGCAAATGATGGACAGTATGATGCAAGTGTCAAATTAATTCGAACACCGCTCTCGGCGACGTATCACACGGCACTTAAACAGCAGACGAACCCTTTTGTATACGCGTTGTATCCATCTCTGTGTTATGCGTACGATTTACTGTGTTACGGTGGTGACGCTTATACACAACGTGCGATCGAAATATTGCATGTCGTTATTGCTGGGCAGGATAAGGACGAAACGCGTGCTTCGTATGGGATCTGGCCTTACTTTTTCGAGGAGCCGCTGGATGAAATGGATCGTCCGGACTGGAACATGGCGGATTTCCATGGAAAGCGTCTCGTACTTATTTTGAAAAAATATGCAGCCGCCCTTCCACAATCCTTAGTTGAAGAGATTCGCGAAGCTGTCTATCATGCCTGCCAAGCCATTATCCTTCGAAATGTGGGACCGCATTATACGAATATTGCGATTATGGGGGCTTTTGTTACACTGGTTGGCGGCGAGTTGTTAGATGATCATGAGATTCGAAGCTATGGGGAGCAGCGTCTGAAACGATTTTATGAATTTACCACGGGGATCGGGACGTTTTCAGAGTATAACAGTCCTTGCTATTCGCCGATTGCGATTGAAGAGCTGGATAGCATTTATCAGGAATCCAGTACATCAGAGGCTGTGACTCTAGCTGAACAGCTTTTGGATATGGCTTGGCAGATGATCGCGAAGCATTTCCACCCTGCGACTGGGGAGTGGAGCGGTCCGTATAGCCGAACCTATTCGACGCTGATGACGGAACGAGAGAAGCATTTCCTGGGAAATGCGCTCAACAAGGGATCGCTGGGAATACAGTGTCCAGAGAAGTATCATGCCTATTTTACCTCCAAAGAGGAACGATATTTCAATGAGCCAACCTTGATGGTGGCCGAAACAGGCTATCAGAACTACGCGACGACATATCAAAATGAGCGAATCTCGCTGGGCAGTTACACCTGCGGCAGCATGTGGAATCAACGCAGAAACCTACTCGGTTTTGTGGATATGGACGGACGCAAAGCTTTTGTTCAGCTGCAATTTCTGAAGGATGGCAAGGATTTCTGTTCAGCGATCTTCACAGGCGTGCAGTCGCGAGAAACAGTGTTGTTCGGTTTCAATTTGGCAACAGATAATGGTGCTTGGCATCAGGAATTGGATTTGATCAATGGTAGATTTCGCGCGAGCGATTTGCGGATTCGTCTTTTAATTGGCGGCGACTTGGAAGACATGAAGCTGCCTACTGTTGTAGAGGGGAAGCGCCTGACAACGATGCTCGGAGATACGCAGCTTCGAATAGAAGCTGTGCTAGCGGAGTCGGACTATGGGGCTCTTGAGGTAGCAGCGGAACGCAGTGAGGATGAGCTTCACATGGATTATGTCATCTATGCTGGCGAGGAGCAGGCTTTTGATTTCCATGCGGTTCAAAAAGCCGTATGGGTATTCGCACTATCCTTAGGGCAGCCGGGACATCTGCCGGGGGTGACGGTTACGCATGAGGCCAATTCTGTGATAGCTGCAATTGGCGAAAAGGAAGCGCACATGTCGATCAAGGTGCCTCGCGCACCTGGGAAGACGGGGGAGTTGTACCGGAATAACCGTGTGCAACAGCCGGGGAATTTACTTGAGCGCGTGAAGTAAGCGTAAATAATAGTTGAGGAAGAGGCGTGGGGAGTAATCCCTGCGCCTTTTTTATGTTGTTCTACGTATACTAACTGGAAAATAGGTAGTTATTTTCGCCAGAATCGCCTGTGAAATCATTTTAGATGGATTTCATCCATCTAATTCTACCGCTTTCCCATTTTTCTAACGAAATGGTCCGAATTAGCTGCATAAAATCCAGTTATTTCATTTTTTTCGCGGAAACAGGCGAATTTTCCTACAGGAATGCTCTTCTGTCAAGAAAGTAGACGTCACTAAGTTAAGCCACCCGCTGATAATATAGCTGCTCAAAGAGCGCTGGG
>NZ_LYPC01000009.1 GCF_001700435.1 Paenibacillus pectinilyticus | reverse complement strand
TTGCAATCTCTTTATTTGAACGATTACTCGTTCGTGCTTACTCACTCGTTGTTCAGTTTTCAAAGATCAATTTCTTTCGCTTGCTGCCGTTCTTCCGAAGCGGCGAAAAGTAATATACCATGTCGAAATTTGAAATGCAAGCACTTTTTTAAATTTATTCGTAATATTATTTCCCACTCTCTGAATCTATTACCAGATACTCTACGCTATCCTCATATATGTCAGTTCAGACGTATAAAAAAAGCCCCGCTCCACAGCACATTTACATGCAAGTGAAGCGAGGCCTCTGTTTTTAAAAATATGAGACTATAGTTGGTTATCTCCCGTGCTCTGGAAAAACTCGATGATCTCGCCATTCAATCCTTGAACAAATGCAATCCGCACAGGTGTAGGAGGGTTATTACCCAAGACTACATCCTTAGGCTCAACAGTCACAATAGCCCCCGCCGCAACTGCTGCTGCCACTGCCCCATTGATGTCATTACTGCGAAAGGCAACATGGAAGTACGATCCTTCGGGTCTTTGCTCACCTGAACCACCCGCAAAAACCTCTAAATAATTCCCATCACCAGAATCGAGCAAGACAATACGTTTATCGCCTTCTCCCCAGCTAAGACCTTCCTTAAAGCCAAGTCCTTCTGTATAAAACTTGACTGTCGCTTCAAAGTCATTCGCTCTTAGCGCGATATGGTGGATGCCACCGCCGCCGATTTTTTCATTTGTACCCATATGCTCAGCCTCCTTCATCTCACTTCCAATATCCTCAACACTAGTATACCTGATTAATAGAGAATAGCATGCTTACTTTGCTAAAGTCCTACTAGAAATTACTCACTTCCCTGGCCATTCAGCATTCTGCAGCAGTTTGTGAATCCATACAGCCGTTTCTCCGCGCGTAGTAACTGCACCCTTTTGAAAAGAAACGCCGTTATTAGCACCAATAATTTGATATTTAACCGCTAAAGCCGCAGATTCACTAGCCCAATTATCTACTTGAAGAGATAGCTCTAGTAATTTTGCCATAAAGCGCGTCCGTTCGGCGCCCTCTAGTTTCGTACTTGCATTAATGAATTGCAGCGCATTACTGATCATTGTGATCGCTTCTTGATGCGTAATGCTTTGATTAGGAAGGAAAGTTCCGTCTTCATAGCCATGAATAAGTCCAACGTTGACGGCCGTATAGACGGATTGACTAAACCAATCTTCGGCATTTACATCTGAAAACTTTTGTTCAGAAGAGCTATTTGCTTTTAAACCTAATCCTCTAACTAAAAGAGTTGCAAACTCTGCGCGTGTAACCTTCGTATCCGGACGGAATGTCCCATCCTCGAAGCCCTGTACTACATTGCTAGCTGCAAGTGATTCAATATCTGCTTTTGCAAAGTTGTCATCCTTGATGTCTGCAAAGCTTTTATGTGTTTTGTAAACAGTGTAGATGGAGTTCCCTTGCCTCCACAGTGTTACGTAAGCTGGATTTCCGTCTTTCTCTGGCGTGAAGGTTAATGGAACTGTGATTAGCTTTTTGGTTGTTGGATCCCACACTGCGCCAGTAAGCGTTTCGCCTGCGTTCAGCTTGAAATCTTTAGGCAATAGCATCATATGTCCTACGAATTCGGAAAACGTATCTACCGTTGCTACCGTTTTATTCCCATCCATAAGCGAAAGCTCATAGGAAAGCGCCTTGCCTACACTCGCTCCACCTAATGAAGTAATTGTATGCTCAAGACTTATTTGATCATTGACCGGTAGTGCATCAATACTTACCTTAATGTTCGTTGCATCTGTTCCACCATGCGCTTTGACAGCCTCTTGCAGCTCGTGAAAGGATATACGCGTTGTACCTAGCGGTGTAATTATTGCTAGCACAGCATCGTCTTTCTTATTCTTAATGTCATTTATTAACTTAGAACTCATCTGAAAATCATAACCAGCTGCAGTCGCTCGCAAATCGATCGGTATTTCTCGTTGTCCTGAGCTAAACTGCGATTCAGATAGCTTCTTCAACTGTTCAGCATCAATACTTGAAGTAATTCGAATCTTTCCATTATGGTTGTCGATGTCCCAGTTGAATAACTCTACAGGGCCCATTCCGCCTCCACCGCTTCCACCTGACGATGTGGGGGTTGTCGGTTCTGCTTCATAGGATTTCTGCACCTTTACGCTAGGGATTCCGAAATTACGTTGAATTGTAAAGAATAAACTTCCGGCTGTTGTGCCCAATTGATCCACTTGAAATGTATGTGATGTAGGATTATCTCTAGAGGTACTTGTTAAAAATGGATTTATTGAATTAGCATCACGATACACACTCACAATATCCGTCATATCTAAGCCTGTGATCGAAATGGTATCTGCTGTTCCCTCTTTATTATTCGTAATGTTGATTTGGTTAGAGGTTAGCGGAGCACTATACACACGGTCTTCAAGATCAATTTGTACGAATCTGCTCTCTCCAAATTCGGAAACTCCATAAACAACTAAATTAACAGTATTATCTGGCACTCTCGTTTTCATAGGAATACTCGTTTGGTAATACCCTGTCTTGTTCGATGGAAAGCTTAAAATCGGTTTAATTCTCTGCCCTTGATTATCTGCAAAGAACAGGTCGTAATGTAAGATGTCTCTATTATTTGGGATCAGTTGACCAAAACTAAGTGAGCCTCCTATTTCTTTAGCATCACCGTCAAAATCATTAAAATAAAGGACATTTATTGTATTTCCTGCTCCCTGATCTAGTGGATAAGTGCTGTTTGCCTCCGCAGAAATATTATCATACAGTGTAAAGTTACCTAAAGTATTGATATCGCCATTCTCATTTACTGCTGACACCTCAATAAATTTAGCATCTGTAGGTATTTTAGATTGATTAATTATCCAATTATATGTCTGTTGACCTTTACTAAAAGATAATTCACTACCTTGTATCGGAATACCTAAAAAGTCCCCTGAAAATGTAACTCTATAGTTTTTAATATTTTTCTGATCAATCGACGGCGTGTAATGCAATCTCCCGCTAATTTGGTTTAATTTAGGATCCACATCTTCGAAGTAATTCGAATTAACGTTTAGAATACTATCCCACAATCCCAAATAAGAACCTACACTACCTTCACCTTGCGCATTTTTGGGATAAACCCCAATTCTTACCGCATTGAGTGGGATTGCTGTGCCATAACTCAAATTAATGCCATAATTAGGATAATTTAATACCTGATTTGGTGGAGTCAGATTGCCTCTTGCCACTTCGGCTATTGGTTGTAATTTAGTATTACTGCTATCAACAAAATAAAGAGCATATGAGGTTACACCATTATCAGCGGATGAAGCGTCAAGCCAACTTACATACCCGCCAATTTTCCCTAGCGATACATCATTATCATAGAAGCTTTGCAACATGAAATTAGGCGCTGACAATGCTGAATTCAGTTTGTTTTCAATTGGACTTTGCAGGGTATTATCATAAATTTGCATTTTAAATACTTCTGTAACTACATTCCCTACTAAGTCAACAGGATGGATGTCTATATAAACTGCATCTGCTGGAATTTGGCTTTCTTCCATGTCTATTCGATATTGCACTGATGGATTAGGTGTATTAGAAAGCTTCGCAATATCCCTACTACTTAGTTCCGTTCCTGCTTGATTAAGAAAAGTTAGCTTGTAACCAGAGTAGTTTGATTCAATACTAGTTGACCATGTAACAAGCGGATGTATATGTCCGCGGATGGGGTTAAGATCTTCAAATGCAAATTGAAAGAAACCGCCCGTTGCACCTCCCCCCATTACAGGAGGAGTTGGAGGTGAAGTTGTAGGAGTTGGAGTTGGAATTGGAGGAGTTGGAGTTGGAGGAGTATTGCCTCCTGTATTGTTAGAAGGAGCTCCTTGATCAACAATTTCTACCGTTGCCGCCGTTAAACTCTCACCCATTGAATTCTTTGTAAATACCCCTAGATATTTGGCATCAGTTGGTAAAACTTTTACTGGGAGAGGGTAATTGTAAATTGCACCACTTTCAGGGGCATGCATGACTTCCACAAGTTGGCTTCCAATTTTATTTTTGTTTTGGTCGAGGAAATATACCGTGTAACTAGTGATCGTTGAGGATCCTGACGTGCTATTCCATAAAAGAAGTCCACTGATTTCATTTACTTCCTGGTCACTGTCGCTAAAAACTACTTGGGATATCTGAAGCTCTGGAAGTGCCGTCTGTTCGCTAACTGTCTCAGCAGCAATGGCTCGGTTAGCCGAGATCCCCTGAAAGAGCCCAGATAAAAGTAAGATAATTAAAATACTGAATATTGCTTTTGTTAAACTAACTGCCTTTTGAATAAACATAAATCAAATCCTCTCACTTAATGTTGTATGAAATTGACATTTCAGTCACTTCTGTGAGTATATACGACTAGTGTTAAAATGGATGTCGACTATTGGCATCCATTTTATAACGATTTAATTAAGAATTACTGTCTATTCCAAATCCATAAACTCCATATACCGATCCTGCTCCATCTTCCGCTTCTCTTCCGGTTTCAAGACGGTGACGAATACTTCCTCATCGATTTCGACTGCGACGAACTCATAGCCGCTATCTTTGATCATAGCGTTAATCTCTTTGAGGATGCCGATATCGAGATAATCATAGTCCACCTCAGGGTGAAGGGTTCTCTTTTGACCATACATGTTGAAGTTGATGGTGACGGGACCGTCCTCTGTCCCCCACGTTTCTGTAATGTCGGAAGGTAAGAAAGCTCCGCGAGAGATATCACTCCACCATTTCAATGTATCGACATATACGTTTTTTCCCTTCGCGACATCGGCTTCAGTATTTTCTAACCAAACGCGATCTTGGTCTCCCTCTAACAAATAGAGATCTGCGAATTCATTGTAATACTTGGTAGAGTCAAATGGGTTCCAGTCCTTGAATCCTTTGTAAAACTCCAAAAATTTATTATCGTATTCTTGGCTAGTCAGGTTCTTATCCTTTTCGAAAAAGCCTAGGCTCCGATAGTAATGTGCAGCATCTAGTAGACGATCCGTCGGTTTTAGTGCACCGAATTTCTCTTCGCTCAGTTGATAAGGCTTCTTAATCTCTTCAAATGTTTGGAGCGCGTTCTGATAGTCTTTATTGACTTCGGAGTTAACAAAATCTTTCTCACTGCTAACCACGGTTACACTAAAATAACTGTACTTACCCTCGATCACTGTTTGGAGCACTGTGTAGTTAGTCCCACTCGTTTCTTTATAGGCATACGAATATTGACGTGCATCCATCCCATTGATTTTCAAACTTTTTTCATTGGAAAAGGTAATACCGGGTTGTTTCGTGGACGTGTTTTTTTTAAGGGCAGCTTCATATTCATCAACGCTCTTGATTTTATTTGTATCCAATAAGTATTTGGACTCTGAGAATGAAATCAGTGCATTGTTTCCATTCTCTGTGTACATTTGATACCCGCTTGAAGACGTTGGATATTTCTGTAGCCACTTGCCGCCAACTGTGAGTTTCGACTTCCCATCAGCACTAACAATAGAGCGCGTAGGCACTAGGTAGATGGTTTTAGTTCTACTATCCCAGGTAACAACGAAATTAGCTGCTTCCCCGACAAAACGAATCGGCACAAACACGCTGCCTTCTACGTTTCTTGGAGCCACGCTGAGTGTGTATGGCGATCCGTTCAAGCTGCCATTCGTACTATCCACCTGCAGTGTGATGTGTACGCCTTGCTTTTCTGCTTGAATCGTCTTGGTATCATCGTCCCAATGAATCGTGAATCCCAGCTTCTCAAAAAGCGGACGGAACTGCACCAGCGTGGTTCCCGCATCGATGATCGGAGAATGATCAAACAGCACGCGATCCTCATTTATGAAAGCTGAAATACCAGAGATCGTATCCGTGGCTGCGGTTACCTTATTGACAGCTACGCCCGATTGCTCGAAATGCTGCAGAAGTACCTTCGAATCTTCATTAAGGGCACTCGTATCCACATAAAGATTATGCAGACTATTTAGAGTACTTAGTGGGGCTATATCTGCTACAGGATTCTTAGAGACATCCAGCCAACCTACTCTAAGCTTAGCTAGTGGCGCGACGTTGGAAATCTGGTTGTTACTTGCCAGTAAGTCGGTTAGCGTTGTCAAATGGGACAGGCAGCCAATATCAGCAATTTGATTATCACTAATCAATAGTCTTTGCAATTTACCGAGATAGCCAATCGGGCAAACGTTCTGAATTTGATTATGATTGATAGCTAGAAACGTTAACTTATACAGACTGCCAATTGGGCTAATATCGGTAATCTCTTGATTAGATAAGTATAATTGCTCCAGATTAACTGCCTTGTTCAGACCCTTTAGGCTTTTAATTTTCTGTGTCCCTTTAGGATACAGCGACGTCAGCTTTTCTAATGCTTTAGCATCTAAAACTGTGCCAGCATCCAACTTCAGCTCGTCTCGGATCGCTTTTTCAAGAACAGGGTCCTCAATCTTCACTTCATTCTCTGCGCTTGCCGCGTATGTATGAGTTTGCGAGAAGCCGTTGATTGCTAACATGCCAATGAATACAAATGCTAGTATTTTATATTTCAATTTCAATTCAAACTCCCCCTAATTTTCTCCCATTTCTTACTTTATAAGCCAATCATTATTATAGTAGAATTAGGCAGGATCGTATACTAAATATTACAGGATTACGGTTTGCGTAGATGACTAGACGATTATAAATTTATGTAAAAAGAGACGCAGCCTCTCAAGGCCCGTCTCTTCATTTCTAGCTTCGCGAAAGCGGACTAGCTCCGCTCCGAAAGTGTCTGATATAGTTTCGCCTTCATATCCTCATAGCGATCGAGCAAAGGAAGAAGCTGCTTCCGCGTCAGCGACAGTAAGGTGCAATCCGTCAATGCCGTAATATTGGCATTACGTGGCGCATCCTTCAGCAGCGCAATTTCACCGAAGTGGTCTCCATCCTGCAGAACCGCGACCCGGACGTTCTCGCCTTTGGCATTCCCTTTGGTCACTTCTACTTTGCCTCGGGCAATAATGTACAGTTTATTTCCCGCTTCGCCTTGGCGGAAGACATCTTGGCCGCTTGTGATTTTCTCCGTCGTCAGCAAGTCTTTGATTTCGTGCAGCAAATCCTCATTCATATAGGCAAAGAAAGGCATCTGCCTTAAACGTTCTACTTCAATGACAACCTCGCCATCGAGGGATAGTTGGAAGCCTTGCTGTTTTTTCCAAAGACTGTAGTAAGCTCCTTGACGTTCTAGCAGTTCATGATGCGTACCATATTCAACGACCTTGCCCTCACGAATAAAATAAATCAAATCCGCATGAGACACGGTCTTCAGTCGATGTGACACCGCAACCACGGTGCGGCCTTGATTCACGCGAGAAATGGTCTCGTTCAACGAGATTTCCGACTCAGGGTCGAGGGACGCCGCGACTTCGTCCATATAGGTCAGCTCATTCGACCGAAGCAGCGCTCGCGCAATGGAAATCCGGTGCCGCTGGCTGACAGACAAGTTCGCTCCCTCATTTTCGATCAACGTGTCATAGCCATTCGCCATTTGCATAATCGCTTCATGGACCTCTACCGCAGCCGTCGCTTCAATCAATTCTTTCTCTGTAGCATCGGGATGACCAATCATTAAATTATCGCGAATGGTCGCGTGGAATAGATAGGGCTCCTGGAAAATGACGCCCGCCTGCGAAAGCAGCGAGGACAGCTGGATCTTACGTAAATCAAGGTCATCCATCTGGATGGAGCCTTTTTGCGGATCATAGAAGCGCATGAGCAGTTGGAGCAGCGTGCTTTTACCTGAACCACTTGGCCCAACCAACGCCACATAATTGCCGACTGGGATGGATAGGCTTAGATCCTGAATAACGGGATGTGTTTCCGTGTAGCCGAAAGTCACCTTGTCAAACTTGATCTCACTCGTGAACGTCGGGTTGTCGACCGCGTGCTCATCGTCCTCCAGATCGGGGAGAATCTCCAGCACCTCGTTAATGCGGCGTATGCCTACTTCACCTTCAATCAGATCAGGCACAACCTCCATGAATTGTATGACCGAAATCCCTACCGTATCGAAGACTGAATAGAATGCAATTAAATCACCTATGGTCATCGTGCCTTGGAACGTAAAATAGCCCCCTAAACCAAGGATAATCACGTTAATAACGGATAACACCATGATCGGAAGACGCTCCAGGTTGGAATTAATGAAGCTCCGCTTCACCCCAAGTCGAAACCACACTTGCAGTTGTTTGTTGAATCTATTGCGCATCGACTCCTGTAATTGAAAGCCGCGAATGAGCTTAAAAGCTTTGATTTCCTCATCCATATTATTGGAAAATGACTCCACGATGCCTACGTATTCTTCGTTCAGATGCTGCGCGCGTTTGTTTAATAATTTCTGCGGTACGAACATGAACACAATGCCGACAAAAGCAACAAGTGCCAGCTTCCACTCTAGTACAAACAGGATTACCGTACCAACCACCATACTCAAGCTAGCTAAAATCAGTGTGGACAGCGTCTGCATGATCGCATGCTCGACTGCTGGTATGTCCATGGTGAATCGCGCGACGATATCACCAATCCGGTAGCGCGAATAGAAATGAGCGGATAGCTTCTGGGTTTGCTCGTAGAGATCCTTGCGCAGTCCGATAAGAATCGTTTCACTCAGTTTGGACATCGTATAATCGCCGCCGACGCCAATTAATAGATTTAATATACCGCCAATGAGCAGCGTTAAAAGGAGAGCAAAGAAGATCGTCATATTCCTTGGCGTGATCGCATCGTCAATTAAATATTTGATACTTAACGACGTAAAGTACTCAAAAGAAAGCTCAAACAGCAACGCCAGCAGGAAGAGGGTGAATACTTTTTTGCTATTCGTTAAATAGCGTAAGACGGATCGGTACAGATAGAGCATGAGTGGTTTCAGCGCCTTTTCGTAAAGTAGAGGGGATTAGGAGGACTAGTTCATTTTACCTATAGTTTACCATAGATAGTTTGGGCTTGGGAGGGATTTGATTAATGATATGAATGAAAAATAGCCCTGTCGATGGACAGGGTTTGTCGGTTATTAACGTGATCAAGAATTACGCTAGCTGAATGCCAAAATGCTCCTTCAATGCTGTTTTATACGCTTCATCCGTCTCTGGCGTGAAGGTACTTACTCCCGTGGCGGTAAATATGCGAAACTCCCGGCCCGCTATCGTATTCCGCCCCTCTTGCGTGCGGATCGCTACGATTGGAATTTGCGTAAATACCGAATCGGGCGCATGCTCACACCAGAAGCTTGCGAAGATGAAATCTTTGGGCAGCTGCGGCTCCTCCGTGAACGAGTAGATGGGCTTCCACTCTTGGTTCTTCAGCTCGGTAAGCATCCAACCATAATCAAGGTCGCGTTCGAGACGATAGATTTCTTCACCTTGCTGCTGCTCGAGACCTTCCGCCCATGCGATCGGCCTGCGAGGTACGATTCCCCCAACGCCAACATCACATAAGTAGGTTGTGCCTTCGGCTTCAACTTTCAAGACATGGTGACGGCGTTTCGGCGGTGTATTCGGTTCGTCGCGCCAAAATCGGGCAACCAAGTCAGTAACTGGATAGCCCAGTTCTCTCAGAAGCCAGCCGAATAAAGCGTTCAGCTCGAAGCAATACCCACCGCGCCGGCGCTCGACAATCTTGCGATAGATATCTTGAGGATCCAGTGATAACGGGATACGGTTCAGAATGTCCAAATTTTCGTACGGCACGGTGTGCAAATGGCACTCCTGTAGATCGGCTAGCGTCTTTGCGCTGCCATCGAGGGAACCTGTGAAACCAATGCGTGCTAGGTAGGTTTCGATTTGATTATTTGAGGTGAGCATGGTGAACACTCCATTCCTTGAGAGTTGGAGAAGCCAACGTCTGGCCTATCAAAACTAAAGCGTCATCGCCTGCCCATACCGGGCCAGATAAGCTTCCTTTTCCTTGTAATCCGGCATTATGCTGCCTACACGCCGCCAAAAGGAGCGATCATGATTCATATGCAAGAGATGACATAGCTCATGAATGATGACATAATCAATGACTTCAACGGGCGCCATCGCTAGGCGGTAGTTAAAGGTTAGCTTTTTATCCGAGCTGCAGCTTCCCCATTTGGTTCGCGACTCATCGACCTCGATCATCTTTGGTTTGACTTTCAGTTGGGATTGGTAGGATTTGATGCGCTCCGCCACGACCTTCTTGCAGCTTGCGAAATAGAATTTCTTCAAGTTGATTCTCAGCTCGTCCTCGTTCAGGCCATTCGTCTCAATCAACTCATGCAGGAAATAATATTTCCCAAGATGAAGGAACTTGCCTTCCTCTTCGTACTCTCTGACCTTAGGGATTTCTTTGCGAGCATCTGCGATGGCCGTTAACTTCTGTATAATCGCAGCGCTATGTTGTTTCACCGCATGAACAATCGTCTCTTGGCTAGTATCGTTCGGCGCTTTGACCGTAATGAAGCCCGAGGCGTCGATATGGATGGTCAGTTTGGTCCGGATACCATATTGGACGTTAACGTCTATGGTCGTGTTCTCGCATTCAATTTTCATAGGGATCATCGTTTCTGTAGGGTTATTTATGTTGCAGCTAAAAAGGAAGAGAATGAGCCGTGGGTCAGGATGTCTCCTAGGTTCCCACTTCTCATTCTCCTATTGTATCAAAATATGATTTCTTCTTGTAGGAATGCTTCTACTATCCCTACTTTTCTTTCGGCAATGGCCCATCCGTATACGGCGTTACCCATTTAGTTGCGTTGTTTTCACGAAAGTACAAGACATGATTAAATAATAAAGACAGAAGCTTCCGCATCGACTTGATACCGGTTTTGTTCATGATGTTGGCTAAATGAATTTTGACCGTTTTTTCGCTAATCCGGCAGTGTTCGGCAATTTCGTGATTTGAAAATCCATATATGGCGATCATCAAGAAAATTTCTGATTCTCGCTTCGTAATTTGATATCGATTTGAAAAACCGACCATTGAAGTACCTGTTTCCTGAATCAGAAACTCATTCATACTCTCATAGTCTGTATTGTATGCTACATGAATTTCGCTGTCTTTCATTCGTGGCATTCCTTCTTTCAAATCGTACTCCCTCCTACTCAGGGTTACGTTCCAATAATAATCGAATGAGCATGTATAAACTCAAGAATAGAAGAATGCCACCTAGTAAGTTCCATAGAATCATCAACAATTGGACATGCCTCCCTTGTCATTTTATTCCACCTTCCTTATTATAAGTGATTCCAAAGTCCTATTATAGATGAAGAAGTTCACTAAAAAAGCGGTTATTCTGTCATTTTTCGTCATAAATCCTCGGTATTTATATGACTTAAGTCATGTTTGTGGTAAAATAAATGGAAAAACTATCTATCTACTTGAGGATACTGATATGGATGTTCTATTAAGTAAAAGAATGACGCTCATTTTAAATATCATCATGGTAGGTGCAACGCTCTGCTTACTGTTTCACACGAACCATTTTTCAATTGGACTTTGTTTGCTCGCGTGCACGTATGTGGTCATTGTCCTGATGCGAGATTACGTCTTCAAGATCACCCTGCACGTCGGGACTGGCATGCGTATCTTATATGCTCAACTTGCCTTAGCTTTGGTTATCTGTGTATGGTCGGAGAGCTTTTTCTCGCAAATCTATCTCCTCATTCTCATTGGGGAATTTACCTTTCATCAATCCAGAAAACAGGCCATTATCTACACGACAGTGAATTATGTCTGTATTTTGCTAGGCGTTATGATCTATCGCCAATTTCCGCCTTTTGAGCAAATCTACTTACTTATTCCCCGGGTTGTGGATTTCTTTGCTATTTTCGGAATGAGTCTTCTGGCCAAAATCGCTTTTCAACAAAAGAATCAGTTAGCCACGGACAATGAACATCTGCGCATGGCCTCTATTGCCTTGGAGCAGAAAGCAAAATTACAAGAACGGACACGTATTTCCCGTGACATCCATGACTCCGTTGGCCATACCCTTACCTCGGCCTTAACCGGGTTACAGACAGCCGCGCATGCTATTGAGAAAAATCATGTTCCACTTGCCAAAGAGATGATCGACAGAACGCGGGAAAGTATTCTCCGAGGTCTAGATGACGTCCGAAGCTCTGTTCATGTATTGCGCGAAAATTTCCCGGATCATTCCTTCCTGCCGGAGCTTATCCGATTGATCGATGATACGAAAAAACAAACCAATGTGGACATTGCCTTCACAATCGACACATCGACGCCAGATTTGTCACCTATTATCGAGTTAACGATTTATCGTGCCTTACAAGAAGGGCTTACCAATGGCATTCGGCATGGTCAGAGCACGTACTTTCACTTCACGCTGGTTTATCAGGATGAAGTCCTTCGATTTGTTTTATCCAATAACGGTCATTCCCCTGCTGTCATTCATTTCGGTTATGGACTTAACGCGATGAAAGAGCGAGTGACGGATGTCGGAGGGGCATTAGCGATGATAAACAAAGGTTCTGCGGGCGGCGTAACATTAGAAATAACGATACCATTCAGTCGAAAATGATCGGAAGGAGTGATCACCTTGTCGCAAACAACCATTCTTATCGCAGACGACCAACCCTTAATCCGCGACGGGTTAGCAGCTATTCTAAGCATGGAGGAAGCCTATACTGTAGTAGCTACAACGAGTGATGGGCTCAGTACGATTGAACAAGTACAGCTGCACCAGCCTCAGCTTGTACTCATGGATATCCACATGCCGAAGCTAGATGGCCTAGAAGCAACCAAACGGATCAAAGCCGAATTCCCAGATACCAAGGTGTTGATTTTGACAACATTTGAAGACGAGTCCTACATCTGGGAAGCCATACGTCACGGGGCAAGCGGCTACTTGGTAAAAGGTGTTGAGACGAGGAAAATACTGTCTACGATTCAAGTCTGTTTGGATGGCGGTATTACTTATCCCATTAGTATCCAGCCCCGTCTGGTCCAAGCTCTTCATATATCAGAAGAATGTGATGAACGCATATCGAAAGAACTGGAAGACCCGCAGCATGATGCACGGTGGGATGGTTTATCCACACAAGAACGGAACATACTAACCCACTTAAAACAAGGGAAATCGAATCAAGCGATCGCTTCTGAACTTTTTTTGACCACGGGTACGGTAAAAAATTATCTAAGCGCCATTTATAAGAAGCTCAATGTTTCGGGGCGGGCTGAGACAATTGCTTATTTGTACGGGAATGATGAGTAAAGAAATCGTGGAAACCATCATAAATAGCAAAGGAGTTAGGTTCATGAACCTAACTCCTTTATCTTTCGACTATTTCTTAGTCGTCTGCTGCCCGACCTGTTCCCAGTCTGCTGCCGTATAATTGCCCATATACCACAAGGAAACAGCCTTCAGGTTATAAAACTTAGCGAGCCAGATTTTCTTGGCTATGCTCTGCGAATCTTCGTAGTAGATCACGTGGCTGCCGCGGTCATCGGAGAACGTAGCCTTCTCCAAGTAATACGGCATAGTCCATGTAAGATCAATGCCAGGCATTACGAGCCTTTTTTCCACATCCGCGATGGCTGGGTTTAGCGCAGGTCCGGTTACTCCGGCAGTTGTGATCCACTGGTTAGCCTGCTTGGAAATGCCAAGCACCAGCTTATCGTTCGGTATTACTTGAAGCGCCGTTACGACTGTATCATTCACTAGCGGCAGTGGAGCCGAGGGTAAAACACTCTCATCATGCGTAAAATCATACGCCATCAGGATAACGGTATCGGCCAACTTGCCGATCGCCTTCAAATCATACCCCTTATAATAATAGACCGGAGGAACGGCAACGGATAAGGTCAGCGTGCCTAATTGATTTTTCAACCCCTGAAGAAATTGCGTATAGTCCGCAGCGCTCGCCGCATCTGTCAAACCTTCAAAATCGATACTTACTCCCGTAAATGAGTAGGCTGGATCCTTTAACGTCGTAAGCAATGAGGTGATGAAAGACTTTTGCGCGGACGCATCCTTCAGAAAGTCCTTCAAATTGCTGCTGTCGTAGAAAACCATCAGCTCCTTCGTTAGATGAGCAGCATTGGCAGAAGCGATGACCTCTTCATACCCACTCGGGACTCGATTCACCGTCGTACTGAGGTTCAATGAAGCTGTCCCCGCGCCCGCGTAGTCCAAGTGTGACCAGCCTAAGATCACGTTAGAAAGCTTATTCATCTGATTGATCGCAGCATACGACTGAATGGCGTAATAACCTGTAAAATCCATCTTCTGCTCGGAGACACGCTTATCCATCAAACGATAGATAACTGCGGCTGCTTGCTTGCGTATCAAGGGTTGTTGCGGGTTAAATCCTGCCGAATCCCCTTCCATAATGCCGCGATGCGATGCGTAATAGACATAAGGCTGCATGGCCTCATTTATAGCCGCATGATCCTTAAAACCTCTCGCGTCCCGCTCCGTCTTCCAGTCCGTCGTCAGCCATTGCTGGCGAGCCTGTTCACTTTCCGCATCCAGCAACGCTTTCCCAACGAGCATCGCGACCTCTTCCCTCGTAATCGTCTGCGCCGGATGAAAGAGCCCACTCTGATCTAGTAAGCTATCAATCCATTTCTTTTGAAAAACAACAGAAATATAGGGCGCCGACCAGCGATCCTTCGTTACATCGGAGGGAGTTTGACCCAATGCTGGCGTTTGTTCCAGCTTATTTGCCATAACAAGAAGTTTGATGAAGGCTTCTCGCGACAGGTCCTCATTCGGACGGTAGGTTCGGTCCTCGTAACCGTTAATAATACCTAGTGCCGAAAGCGTATAAATCGGATCCTTCGAATAGTCTTGCTCTTCGTCCTTGAAGGGCAGGAGCCCTACATCATACGCGAAAGCGCTATTTGCGAATAAAAAAGTAAAAATGAGGCCCATTAGGATTGTCTTTTTCAACATGTACGTTTTCTTCCCTTTCCATTATAACTAGATTGCTAGGATAGAGATTTAGATAGCAACAGTATAATAGACGTTTTGGAAGTGAGTTTAGTTACGGTGGGAGGTGGAAAAAATATGGGATAAGCTTGCTGGACTTGAAACGATCGTCATAAAAAAGGAGCCCGGTGATTAAACCTAACTCTCTTTATCTTTTCATAGTTTTCAATAATGATTCGGATTTAACTCGACTATGCTCCAACTGATATAATAAAAGGATAAAGGAGTGTGACTTGGATGAATCGAATCATCGATCATTATATACGCAACGAAAAAGAACGGGCTTGGGCTAGAAAAGCAGAGGAACTGGCTGTCCGTTTTGCGGCAAGGGCCGCGCAGCATGACCAAGAGGGGTCATTTCCATTTGAGAATTTCGCAGACTTACGCGAAGCTGGTTACTTAAAGATTACCGTTCCTCAGGAATTTGGCGGGGATGAACTTTCGCTATATGAGCTCGTCATGCTGCAGGAGCGACTTGCTTATGGGGATGGATCAACCGCATTGGCTGTTGGCTGGCACATCGGTCAGATCCTTCATCTTCGAACAACGCGGAAATGGCCAGAGGCTATATGGGCTGATTTGTGCCGTTCCGTTGTGAGCGATGGCACTATGATCAACACCTTTGCAAGCGAAGCAGCATCCGGCAGTCCAAGTCGAGGCGGCAAGCCCGAAACGACGGCGATTCCTACAGACGGTGGATGGCTGATTACGGGACGTAAAACGTTCAGTACGCTGTCACCGATCCTCGATCGTTTTGTGGTGTCAACGTATATCCCGGATGAAGATTGTACGGCCGATTTCCTTGTTCATAAGACGGATCAGGTAACGATCGTGGAAACCTGGGATACCCTCGGGATGCGCGCGACTGGAAGCCACGATGTTGTTCTGGATAGCGTTTTTGTGGATAAAAGTATGAGACTCACCGGCAAAGGCATGGATGACGGCGGTGGCTGGCTGCTGCACATTCCAGCTTGTTATCTGGGTATTGCTTTGGCAGCACGAGACTATGCACTGGAATTCGCCAATACCTATCGCCCCAACCATATGAGCGAGCCGATAGCCGCACTCCCTTCCGTCCACCATACGATCGGAGAGATGGAAATCGAATTGCGATCCGCACGCGCACTCCTATATGCGACGGCGGATCGTTGGGATCGGGATCAGGAAAGCCGACCTGCGCAAAAACCCGAGCTCGGCTTAGCCAAATATGTCGCAACCAACCATGCCATCAAAGTCGTGGACCTGGCGATGCGCATTGTCGGTGCCGGCAGCTTGTCCCGCAAGCAGCCTTTGGAACGGTACTACCGAGATGTTCGTGCAGGCCTGCATAATCCACCTATGGACAGTACAGTGCTGCATAACCTGGCTGTTGCCGCTTTGGCCGAGAAACCCTTGTAATCCGAGGGGAATTTTGCTAAAACAGATCATTCAGATTCTTTGCCGACGACTCCCTATCCGCTCTCAAGAAGTACTCATATCTACCGAATCTCGCTAGTGCTTCTTGATCAGGCAGCCACACCCATTCGTCAATCTCCGTCTGACAGCGGTGGGCCCGGAACGCGGCCAGCTTGGCTTCTAGATGAGCCTGCACATCGATTTTGATAACGTCCTGATGGGAATACCCGAATCGCTCTGGCTGCTCCATCGCATTACCGAACGTAATGAAATATAATGAATCCTTATGGCCTGTGCGCTGACATGCAGCCGTGGTGGCTTTCCCAATGGCGCAATGATCGGGGTGTCCACCCAGCGTTTCGTGAAACGTAAGCACGACATCAGGCTCCACTTCGCGAATGAGATTCTCAATTCTTGAAGTCAGATTCTCCTCATCGACAAACTCAACGGTCTTGTCGCGGATATCTAAAAATAGGAGCTGCTGGATACCTAGGCTGTCACAGGCATTCCGCAATTCCGTTTCACGGGCGGCTGCCATCGATTCCCGGTTGAGATAGGGCGGATTGCCCATGCGTCGTCCCATCTCCCCCCGCGTGGCGCTTACCAGCGTAATATCGACTTCTTCACTTGCGTATTTGGCGAGGGTACCTCCACAAATAAACGACTCATCGTCTGGATGAGCAAATACAGCGAGCAGCTTTTTCATTCTGGAAACGGCTCCTTTCCTATGTGCAGAGCAACATTCATCCTGCCTCTATCATCATATCCGGCTAGCAAAAGACGACCGTTCGCATCGATCTCATAATGCGTGAGCGCCTCCATGCGCAGCCAGCCGTGCCCGTCGAACCGGATGGCTGCACGAAAGGGACCGTCCCCCGCTATAAAAGCATGCGTAACCTTCACTTTGAAATTGCGAACGAAGACAAATGAAGTTGCTTCGCTGTGGATATAAGCATCAGCCCCGACGAAGGCCTGAAGCTCGGCTTCTACTTTCGACCTGATTATTGGATTCATTTTTTTGGCTCTCTTTTCTGAAAGGATTTAGATTCGGTCTCAAATGCATATAAAACAACCCTGTCTTCCAGACAAGGTTTAGTCATATCCAATGCTCATTTTTTTAAAGTCTACTTTTATACCAATTGCAGTCATAAAATCTATACCTAATATGCCATCAAAACCATAGGGATCTTAGTCATTCCTAATTGGAGTTTAAATGAGGGCAGGACAATGGATCCAATTTGCATGTCTTCCACTACTTGTTCATAACACAACTCACTTGCGCCACCGACACCATACATTCTTTTGGCAGTCCCATTTATCATATCGAGGTCTAGCCCAATATTCGCCACTAAATCCGTGTCGAAAATCGTTGAGGCACATCCTGTATCAAACAACACGTTCTCCATTTTAATAGTTTGTTTCTGATAGATTAATGGAAATGAAATTATAGGAAGTCCGTTAACAAGTTTTAGTTCCATCATGATTTTCGAATTCCCGTGAAGTATTCCTCAATAACTTCAATTTCTTGTTTACTGGTATGAAATACATAGAATTCACGTTCAGGGTTTTCCTTATGATGAAGCTTATAACCTTCCCAAGCAATCATCTGGTTATCATATTCTTCTACAACTGCCATTTCTTCAATCGTACGTAAGCGATTCTTTGATACCGCTTTAATTGCTTCAACTAAAACAAATCGACTGGGATAATGGCTACAAATTTCAGACCATTTCAAATTACTTCCCCCTACCAATAGCAGTTTTATTTATTATATCATACATCTAGGCTTTCATTCCGCTACACCCAGTCGAGTCTCAAAGAATTGCTCCTACCAGTGAGGATAGCATCAGAATGCTTATTTTATGTAAGAATTTAATAAAAAGCGGAACACACGGCTTTGGCAGCCTGCGTTCCGCTTTTCGATAATAGCTTAAATCAAATCCGATTTCTGCAATAATCTCTGCATCATCGTTGCAACCTCACCTCGGGTTAAGTACCCTTTCGGCACAAGTAAAGTCTCGCTTCTTCCAAATACCACACCAGCCTGCACACTGTCCGCAACGCTGCTCTGCGCCCATGACGATACTCCGACCGCATCTTCGAACGGACGAAGTGTAGCTTCCGCCGATTGTTCGAGCAGCTTGTCTTTCAGAGCAGTTATCTCCATCGCTTTGGATAGAATAACCATGGCTTGTTCTCTCGTAATCGTATCGTTCGGTCGGAACGTACCATCATCCAAGCCGCTGATCAGCCCATACGAATAAGCCGTTATGACCGCGCTGCTATACCAATCTGCCGTTTTCACATCGGAGAATGGTGTTACACCACTCTCCAGCTTAAGGCCTAATCCGCGAACGACGATGGCTGTAAATTCGGCGCGTGTGATATCTCGGTCAGGGCTGAACATACCATTACCCGTTCCATCGACGACCATTCGAGATCCCATGTCGTTAACGGCGTTTTTCGCCCAATGATTCGCCACATCGCTAAATTCGAGCGGATGCCATACAACCGCATACGTACTATTGGTCAGGCTGTTGATTTGGGCTTCGTACTTCCCGTTGATATGGCGGACCTTTGTCGGCACATGACGTACTGAACCATCCGGTTCAACTACAACGCCTGTAGTAATCTTGTTCGGATCAACCTCATCCGGAATCGTAATCGTTCTTTCCACATAGACGTCGAACTTCGATACTTCAATTATTTTATCACCATAGACGGCTCTCACTGTAAAGTTCAACGGTTGGGCGGCAAGCGCGAGTTGACTTTTGGATGCTGCGTCTTCCACAACCTTCAACGTATCTGTTGTAGGAACGGCGATTTCAATTCGTACTTTTATGTCTTGCAAGTCGATTAACTTACCAACCTGCTCGGATAAAGCGCCGATATTGATTTGTCGTGCTGGCAGCGTGTAGGTCGCATGATCGGTTTTGAACTCGAGAACGGCTTGCTTGTCCTCCATATTCTTCACCATTTGACCGTTCAGTTCGCCAACGACGATATCGAATTTTTGGCTGATCGGAATCGTGACTACCGCATGTTGCCCTTCAGCCGCAAGCTTCTCCTCTAGCTTTTTCTGATCCACAACCACCGTCATTTCAGTCTGATTGTCTCGCTTGCCGACCTTAGCAGTTCCTGCATTCTCGACCTTCCCGTTAACAAGAATATCAACGCCCGTACTCGTATCAACTGGTGTCGTTGGATTTGAAGGTTCGTATGGCGTGTTTGGAATTCTCGGAGTGACGGAGTTCGATTCTGCAGAAGCTGCGCTGCTGCCTCTCCCATTGATTGCTTTTACCGTAAATGTATAACTCGTTTCATTCGTCAATCCTGTGACGGTTATCGGACTTGCTCCTCCGATAATGATTATATTTCCAGGTGAAGCGGTCACTTCATAACCTGTAATCGCACTTCCGCCGTTATCGGTCGGAGCTGTAAACGTAATGACAGCTTGTCCGTTACCCGCGACTGCCGTCACATCGGATGGCGCTCCAGGGATCGTTGCCGGGGTCATGCTTACTTGATTCGATGCCGCGCTCAAACCGCCTAAGTTTTCTGATTTTACCACAAAGTAGTAAGCTGTACCGTTAATCAGATTTTGTACATTGTAGGTAGAAGATGTAACAGTAGCAACTTCAATAATGTTAGTTAGTTCTGCATCCGTGGCCATATAAATATGGTACTGCGTCGCATCCGGTACTGTACGCCAACTCAGCGTAATTTGACGGTCGCCGCTGTCAGCGGCAAGATTTTGCGGATTCGCAGGCGCATTCGGCAAGTTCACTGCTTGTGTGACGTCAAACGTCACAGGCGTCATATTATCAGCGGATATTGTGACCGTTGCCGTATAAGTGCCAGATGGCAAACCATCCTTGGCATACATATCAAAGCTTGTTGTTTCACTACCAGTTAAAGTAGAATCCGGCTGTGTGATTACAAAATCGTTAGCACTTGCACCGCTAAGTGTTACTGATAAGTTCGCCAAATCGCCAGTACCGGTATTCGCGATAGTAACGGGTCTCGTTTCTTGGGTACCCGATACGTATCCCTGTATAAGAGCTGTTAACGTTTGATCCGTGATAGCAGCGACTGTATAGGTAGGCGCTGCCGTAACGGTGATCGTCACTGTCCCTTTTTTGCCGCTATTCTCCGTCGAAGTCGCCGTGATTATATAATCTCCTGGCGTGGCATCGGCTGCGACAGTTACATTACCCGTGCTGTCCACCGTCACCTTGTTTCCGGTGTCACTGCTCGTCCATGTGACCGTCGTTGCCGCTCCCCCAACTGCATCTACCGATGCTGTGAGCTGTTTGCTTCTTCCTTGCACTACGCTTGCGATGCTCGGGCTGACGGTTACACTGTTGACAGCCGGAGGCGTTGGTGTGACGGTAATTACCGCCGTCCCTTTTTTACTGTTATTCACTGTCGAGGTTGCCGTAATCGTATAATCTCCTGGCGTGGCATTCGCAGACACGCTTACATTACCCGTGCTGTCCACCGTCACCTTGTTGCCGGTATCACTGCTCGTCCATGTGACTGTCGTTGCCGCTCCCCCAACTACATCTACCGATGCTGTGAGCTGCTTGCTCCCTCCTTGCACCACGCTTGCTGTGCTCGGATTGACGTTTACGCTGGTGATAGCTGGCGCTGGGGTGACCGTAATTGTCGCTGTTCCTTTTTTGCCGCTATTTACCGTCGAGGTCGCTGTGATCGTATAATCGCCCGGCGTGGTGTCAGCCGCAACGGTAACGATCCCCGTAGTGTCCACCGTCACCTTGTTTCCGGTATCACTGCTCGTCCACGTGACCGTCGTTGCCGCTCCTCCCACCGCATCTACTGAAGCCGTGAGTTGCTTGCTTCCTCCTTGCACCACGCTTGCCGTAGTCGGGCTCACGCTTACGCTATTGATGGCCGGCGCTGCCGTGACGGTAATTGTTGCCGTTCCTTTTTTGCCGCTATTCACCGTCGAGGTTGCCGTGATCGTGTAATCCCCCGGTGTGGTATCAGCTGCGACGGTTACATTACCCGTACTGTCCACCGCCACCTTACTGTCTGCGTCGCTGCTTGTCCACGTGACCGTCGTCGCCGCTCCGCCAACCACAGCTACCGTTGCTGTGAGCTGCTTGCTTCCTCCTTGCACCAGGCTTGCGGTAGTCGGGCTCACAGTTACGCCGTTGACTGCTGGCGGCATAGCCGTGACGGTTATCGTCGCTGTTCCTTTTTTACTAGTATTCACCGTCGAGGTTGCCGTGATCGTATAATCCCCAGGTGTAGCGTCTGCTGCAACGGTTACGTTACCCGTGCTATCAACCGTCACCTTAGCGTTGCTGCTTGTCCAGTTGACCGTCGTCGCCGCTCCTCCCACTGCATCTACCGTAGCGGAGAGTTGCTCGCTTCCTCCTTGCACCACGCTTGCGGTGCTCGGGCTCACGCTTACACTGTTGATGGCTGGGGCTGGCGTGACGGTAATTGTCGCTGTCCCTTTTTTGCTGGTATTCACCGTCGAGGTTGCCGTAATCGTATAATCGCCAAGCGCGGCATCTGTCGCAACGGTTACTTTCCCCGTAGTATCCACCGTCACCTTAGCGTCACTGCTTGTCCATGTGACCGTCGTCAGCGCTCCACCAGCCGTATCTACCAAAGCTGCGAGTTGCTTGCTTCCTCCTTGCGCAACGCTTGCCGTGCCTGGAGTGACGGTTACGCTGTTGATGGCTGGCGCTGCCGAGACGGTGACCGTAGTTGTGCCTTTTTTACTGTTATCCACCGTCGATGTTGCCGTAATCGTATAACTTCCCGGCGCGGCATCTGTTGCGACGGTTACGTTACCCGTGTTGCTCACCGTAACCTTATTAGCAACGTCACTGCTTGTCCACGTGACTGTCGTTGGTGATCCTCCCACCGCGTCTACCACTGCAGAGAACTGCCTACTTCCACCCTGTACGATGGTAGCTCTTATCGGACTGACGACCACGCTATTAACGGCAGGAAGTATGACGGTAACCGTCGCTGTTCCTAGTTTGCTGTTATTTTCCGTCGAGGTGGCTGTGATTGTATAATTACCAGGCGTGGCGTCTGCCGCGACGGTTACGTTACCCGCGCTATCTACACTCACCTTGTTAGTGACGTCACTGCTTGTCCATGTGACCGTCGCCGCTGCTTCTCCCACCGCATCTACCGCAACCGTGAGATTCTTACTTCCTCCTTGCGCGATAGTTGCCGTGCCTGGAGTGACGGTAACGCTATTTACAGCCGGAGCCGGTAAGTTAGCCACCCGAACTTGGTCTGTACTACTGTTTTGTTCCTGCCACGCTACGAATAAACCATTGTTCAGTGAGGTTATAGCAGGATAAAAAGCAGCTCTCGTATTATCCACAATAAAACCATTTAAGCCGACTTCGGCGCTCGTCCAAGCCGTTCCGTTATACTTCTTCGCGCGAATTTTAAATACGGGGATTGATCCCGTTCCTAACAATCCGGTATTTTCTGACCACACCGCATACAAATTATGGTTAGCAGCTGCTAGTTTCACATAATTAGCTCGATATGCGTAACTCACGTTGAGTCCATACGTCCCACCACCGTCAACACTTGACCAAGCGTTACCGTCATATTTCTTCACTCGAATTTGGTCGTCTGTCGTCGAAGTGGCCGGTTCATGCCAAGCTAGGTACAAGACGCCCTCGACTGTGGATAAAGTCGGGTAGTATGCGCTTTTCCCCGTCGCTATATTCAATCCAGTCGTTCCGCCGTCGATCGTCGTCCAGCTTGTGCCATCATACTTTTTGGCCCGGAGCTGAAAAATAGACCCGGAAAGTTCGGTCCAAACAGCGATTACATCATTTCCCAATACGGCCAAGGCAGGAAAACTAGCGCCTTTTGCTGGATCCACATTGATGCCATTCGTACCTCCGTCGACACTTGTCCACTCCGTGCCGTTATATCTCTTCACGAAAATTTTACCCTGTTCTGCCCACGACGCATACAGCGCGTTATTGTAATCAACCAAAGCAGGAAAGGTAGCGTCCTTTGTCGCATCGACGTTAAGTCCAGTCGTGCTGCCTTCGGCGCTTGTCCAACTTGTGCCGTTATACTTCTTGACCCGAATTTGACCATAGGACGATGTAACCGATTCGACCCATGCGAGATATAAAGTACCGTTAGATACGACCAAAGTCGGCCTTGTTCCTTCTTTGGCCGGGTCCATATTTAATCCGTTCGGACCATCGACGCTCGTCCAGCCCGTTCCATTATATTTCTTAACTCTGATTTGTTTGCTGGTTGCGCTTACTTTTTCTTGCCAGGCGACATAAACTTCACCGTTCCACACGGCCGTGGCAGGGTATTCCGCCCGATTGGCTGCATTTACGTTAAGGCCGTTGACTCCGCCTCCGTCGATCATCGACCAGCCGGACGCTGCGCTAATCGCCCCACCTCCACTGAATATCAGAGGAATCATCAGCATAATGGCAAGTAAACCGTGTATGCTTTTGCGGATTCTCCGCTTCCCACTATGTATGCCTAGCTTTATTTTCGGGATCAATGTGCATCTTCCTCTCCTGATCGTCGTTCTTCCTTTAGTCACGCCAATTTGAGTTCAGCATATCTGACGGCACCTTAAAGAAACCTTAAAAACCGACAATTTTCCCCAAAATAAAACAGGCCCCCATCTTAAATCGATGAGAACCTATTAGGTCTATCAGACTCGTGCAGTTAAACCGCAGAAACAGGGATGCATATGGTCACTCTCGTACCACATCCTAGCTCGCTTTCCAGCTCCAGCGAAATTCCGTATTCGTATTTCAACCGCTTGTTAATATTCCGCAAACCGACCCCCTGTGGCTCGCCCGCATCGGCCCGTTCAAGCAGCGTTTTCAAGCGTTCAGGGGCTATCCCAATACCATCGTCGGCTACGACAAATCGCCATTTCCCATCCGATTCTTCCACTGTTAATGTCACTGTGCCACCTTCAATGCGATCACCAATGCCATGGCGGATTGCATTTTCGACAAGCGGCTGTAACAGAAGCGGCGGCATACGCAAGCGATAGGCAGCTTCTTCGATATCGTATTCGAAGCGAATACGATCTTTGAATCGGGCTCGCTCAATCTCGACATACGTTCGAATGAGGCTAAATTCTTCTGCAAACCCGATGCGTTCCTCCGAATTGCTGAACCGAAAGCTTCCGCGCAAGTAATCAGCGAGATCGGCGATCATTTTCCTCGCTCGCTCAACATCCTTATAACTTGATGCCACAATACTGTTCAGTACATTATATAAGAAATGAGGCTTGATCTGCGATTGCAAAAACGCTACTTCCATATGGATCGCTCGGCCAAGCGATTCCTTCATCGCGAGCAGGCTGCCGATTCGTGCCTTAAGCTCTTCCACATCGAATGGTTTCGATAAGTAATCGTTCGCCCCCGCTTGAAGTGCTGCCACCTTATCCTGGGGCTGGATTGCCGCCGTCACCATCAGAACGGGCATCTCCAGCAACGAGTATCGTTTGCGTATCTCTTGGCACACCTCATAGCCTGACATGCCCGGCATCATCAAATCGAGAATAACAAGATCAATTCTGCCCGTTTGATCGAGCTGCTCCAGTGCCTCATACCCATTCTTGACCGCAATCACGCGATAGTCGAGGGCTTGAAGCGCATCCAATAAAACTTTCAAGTTCACATACTGATCGTCAACGATCAGCACTGTATGTTTGCCGCTCTGATTCACATGATAAGGCGTTGCGAAAGAATATTCGGCTTCCTTAGGTATGACCTGTGGACTTGAATGGGACATAGACAATGTTGCTTCACTTCGCTCAACGGCGATCGGAAGCGTAAATGTAAAGGTCGAACCGACTCCAGGCGTGGAAGTAGCTGACAGCGTACCCCCTTGCAGTTCAACCAGTTGCTTCGCAATCGGCAGCCCTAATCCAAAGCCCCGATGCTGATCTCCCTCAAGTGATTTGAACGGTTCGAAAATGAAAGGAATCTCCTGGGGCTCGATACCTTTGCCTGTGTCGTGCACCGCGATTTCGAGCCTGCCTCCAAGCTCTCTGCCGGTAATGACAATCCTTCCGTTTGCCGTATGCTTGATTGCATTGTCCAACAAATTCCCGATAACCTGGCTCAGGCGTATTTCGTCAGCCATAGCGGATGGCAGCTGCGCAGGCACATGGTTCACCAGTTGAATATGGTTTTCTGTGCACAGATAGGAATAGAAGCGCACTTGAACCTCCACGATCGAACGAACATCAATCGGCGCTGGAACGATTCTCAGTTCACCCAGCTTCAGCTTGGATAAGTCCAAGATGTCGTAAACGAGCTGTGAAAGCTTTTTCGTAATGTCGGTAATCAATTGAAGCTTTTCCCGTTGGTCGGCTGTCGGCGGATGAACGGCATCGTCCAGCATGGACCGGGAAATATTCATCACGCCGTGAAGCGGTGTTTTGAATTCATGCGAGGTGCGAGCCAGAAAATCATCCTTCACCTTGTCCGCCTGCAGCAATTGCCCGGACAGCTCTTCGATTTTACGGAAAGCGTTCGAGAACCGGAGCGACATCAGCAAAGCAAGCATCAGCAGAACAAGAAAAGGTTCAACCGGCGCAAGCGAATAGATCGGCACGCCAAAGTACACGTTCATATTCTGGTTCAGCACGAGTACATTCAATGCCATTGCCGCCACGGCTAAATACCCGCTACCCGCTACTTTGTGAAGAGCTGTATATATGAATACATACGTTGCATACAGCAATGAGAAAGTCACGTAGAACGAAGTCAACTGACGTAAAGGACCTGTTGTAAGCTGGGAGGCGAAGCCAACATGCAGCACGGCAAGCACCCCACCTGCGACCAAGCCGCCTCGAGTGAGCCATTGAAAGCAGTAAGGCCGGAAAGCGGTATATACATAAAGGAAAAATCCAACACCTACGCCAACTGTCGCGACCATCTGGACCCGGAAATAAAGCCAGAACGGAATCGAGCCGACCGCATCGAATAGTACTCTTTCGCCGCTAACGCTAGTGAATGCAGCAATACATAAGCAAACGAAGCCAAATACCGCAAGTGAAAAATCGTTTCTACGTTGCGAATATAACCCGATAAAATATAAACCCATAATCAGGAATGCCGTTAACGCGACCCAATCATGAGCCGTCGCTCGATCACGAAGCCGGGCAATTTGCTCAGCCTTCCCTAAGAGAAGCGATTCACTGATCCCGCTGCCTACATGAAATTCATAGTTGGCCACCTGAACCAAAATATCATTCCAGCCCGGCTGCAACGTGAAGTAGCTGACATACGGTTTATTAAGCGCTTTGTACTGCTGCTTCTCGGCTGGATTCCCGCTTGATCCAACGATTTGGCCATTGACGATCAGCCGATTGGAAATCAGGATAGCTGCTGTTTTTAAGCCATACACCGCGCTTGCATCGTCGATCTTGACTTGTAATCGATACGTCGCCATACCAATCGTAGCTATCTTTTTCGACCATGTTCCGGGAACTTGAAGGATCTCAGGCTTTAATCCCCCTCCAACAGCAGAAGACTGAGAAGGTTGACTGGTCAACAGTTGATCCGGATAAAGCTCCCACTGCCCATCCAGCCGCACGACTCCGTCGTCCTCAAATTTCCAAGCGGATAAGTCCAAGGCCCCTTTTACCGCTACAGGCATAGGATTTTTGTGCGAAGTGAAGTAGGCCAACAACGACCCATAGGTTGCAATCAACAGAGATAGGGTGATCAGCGCTGCCGCCACTTTTTTTCTCATCGAGCTTGCTCCATCATGTCTTTCGTTTGTTGGAATAGCCGTAATGTCTCTTCCTCCAACCCGGCTCCCAATTGAAAGCGCACCGCTTGTTCCAAATGCATGCAGGCACGATACGCCTCATTTCGATTGCCCATCTCTAGATGCAGTCTGATCAATTCACGTCCGTCAAGCTCGGAGTCAGGGGCAAGCGACAATAGTTTTTGCATGCTGTCCACCGCAAGTGTACGATTACCCTGACTTTGAAAATACCCGCAACATTTACGCAGCGCACGAACATACGTGGCTTTGATCTCCAACTGTCTGGCGTTAGCCCAACTGAAATCGCAAGCTTCCAAATATTCGCCAGTATACATCTGGTTCATTTTATCGTAAGCTTTTTCATCCATCTCCGCTTCGGCCCATATGCTGCTTAGCAACTGCTCAAATTCATTTAGATCAACCGTGAGCCCGTCCAATACAGCGACAAACCCTTGATCCGCTTTACGAATATGAATGGGAATCTGATGTTCTGCCAAGCTTTTCCTTAAGTACGACAGGCATGTATATAAATACGTTTTCGCTTTATTCAAATCGTAGCCCGGCCATAACGCCTCAATGATCGAAGCCGTATTCACAGACTTTCCTGCATAATGGATCAGAAACGCGCAAAGCTCCTTTTCCTTCTTCGTTTTCCATGTTAGCACCTTGTTCTCGTCACCCGGCAATCCAATATGGAAGCCTCCTAGGCAATAAACTGTCGGGATGATGCTTGTGCTCTGGCGCGCCTGAATGACCGACTCGGATAAGGATTGTTGAATGCGCGTAACTGTATGCTGCAATCTGTCTATCGTAAACGGCTTCAGCAGATAGTCCGTCGATTGAATTTCAAACGCTTCAACCGCGTATTCCGCATAGGCCGTTGTGAAAACGATCGGCATGCGCGGGAGCATGCTCCTTATTTTCCTAGCAGCCTCCGTGCCCTTCATTCCCGGCATCTGGTTATCCAGAAACACGGCATCTACCGTGGAATTGCCTAAAGCTTCAATCGCTTGAAGCGGATTCATATACCTTCCGACAACCTTGATATCCCCAATATGTTCGAGCAAAATTTCCAACAAATCCAGCGCATCTTCTTCATCATCAATGAGCATTACACGAATCATCGGTTCTTCTCCTTAAGGCTTATGCTAGTAAAATTTACTATAAATCTGATTGGTATAAAAAGAAAGAGCCAATCCGCTACATCGGCCTGATCATACGCGGCAATAAAGGGAGAAGTCGATCCATCGTAATCGGATCATCAAAATTCCATTTGGCATCTAGGACATGAACATGATCTTGCCCTAGCGATAGCCAATACGGATGATTCATTACACTCTGCGCCTTACGCTTGGAACGTTCATACTCATCCACGAGCAAAAATAAATGATCAGCCCCGTATTCCATAATCATCTCAGGTTCAATAGCGAAAAACGGAATATTCCTAGCAATCAAATCCTTCGCTTTGTCGGAAGGCTCGAAAGCCAATGGATGATAGAGTGTAAACGCTACACCTCTCATTCCCATGGCATAGACAACACCATCATTCACGACGAAAATGGTAGCTTGCTTCCGTTTGTCATTAGGGTGTACTTGCAGCATCTTCCATATCTCTGTGGATCTCTGCTCATGGCTCTCCACCCAATTTCGTGCTTGGTTGGTCCTGCCGAATAAATCAGCTACTTTCAGAAGCCGATCGTACGTATGCTCGAACCGATCAATCGCTACAATTGGAGCTATATTGGACAGCTTGTCGATCCAATCGAGCCGGAAACCACTATACACGATGAGATCGGGATTTAACGCTTTCACCTTACCTGGTTCACCTAAGAGGCCGACATCTGCTATGTTGTTCAATTCCTCGCGATAGACTACTTTCTTGCCGATTACCGTCATATCCGCACCAATCGGCTTGATGCCAAGAGCCAATAAGTCACCAAGTACAGCCCCCACTGCCACAACTCTTGTAAAAGGGCTGACACTGCGATCATTGGTTACCAGTTTGTTACTTTTTGTGCGGACATATTGTTTGGGCGTCATCCCCGTCTCATGCCGAAACTTGCGGGAAAAATAATATTCGTCCTTAAAACCGACTCGGCGAGCTATTTCGCGTAAAGGGTCATCCGTTTGGAGTAGAAGCTCCTTGGCCCTGTTAATGCGAACCTCGGTCAAATATTCAAGCGGTTTTTTGCCAATCAATGACTGAAACAAATCACTGTATTTCCAACGGCCAACCCCTGACATTCGCGATAGCAGCTCAACCGTAATTTCTTCCCGATAGTTGTGATTGAGATAGCTGATCGTTTGTTGGACAGCTGCTGTGTCATCGGTGAAATCGTGCGTTGTTTGGACATTTTCCATAAGTAGTACGAGAAGTTCTTGCAGATGTATCTGCTGCTTATAACGTTCCACATATTCATGACGCATACTTTCGCTGGCTCTATGAGCAATCTGTTCTAACAAATCGACAAGCCGTGACAATGGCATCACATCAATCTTCGTCTCATAGGGCACATAAGGCCCAATATCAATTGACGGTTCCCGCTCCCCCATCCCATAGGCGTGAAAGCGAATCATGTATACAGCACCTGGTACATTTGTTGTGCCACTAATCTCTATCTCCGCCTTGTCACCTGGGGCCAAAAGCATACAAGATCCTTGATCCGCATACAGCGTATGTCCTGCCAAACGAAGATTGCCCCCCATTCGGGCAAAGCAAATAATTCTATGACCCGTTAAATCCGTAGAAACAACCAGCTTGTTGTCCAACAAATCTATGATTTTAACCTCTAATATATCGTATATGTACATGTCAGGGTCCCCTCCTTCTCTGTCCATGCCTGTTAGTGTTTAGTTAGGGATAACTACGCGCTCTATTTTGTCCAAGAAAAAAACAGTTATTTCTCCATTGTTAAGTGTAGCAAAAAAAAATAATATTATCGAGTATGATTATCATTATCAATGAAAAGGGGACTTTATTAGATGACTCGTAAACAATCAACTCGCTTCATACCTATAATAGCTGTGCTATTAGCATTGCTTATCCTTGTAGTAGGTTGCACAAAACCAGAGCCCGCTTCCAATGATAAAACGGCTCCCGCACAGAAACCGAAGGAGATCACCGTTTCCTGGATGAGGGATTTAGGCCCATCGAATCCGCATGCCTACTATCCGAATCAATTATTTTCACAGTCGATGCTGTATGAACCTCTTGTCAGTTATAACGAAGGCGGAGAGCTTAAGCCTTATCTTGCCGAATCGTGGAACATTTCCACAGATGGCAAAGAGTATACGTTCAAACTCCGCAAAAACATTAAGTTTTCGGATGGTTCTTCCTTTAACGCCGCTATCGTGAAAAGAAATTTCGATGCCATCATGAAAAACAAAAGCACGCACAGTTGGCTTGGCATAGCAAAAGTACTAGAAAAAACCGAAATTGTTGACGAGCATACAATTAAATTAACACTCTCTGAGCCGTATTATCCAGCACTACAGGATTTGGCGACAGTTCGGCCTTTCCGCTTCCTAGGTGAAGCTGGTTTCCCAGAAGGCGATGATACCCTTAAAGATCTAAAAGCACCGATCGGTACAGGACCGTGGATGATTACGGAGTACAAACAAGATCAATATACCGTATTCACTAGAAACCCTAATTATTGGGGTGAACAGCCAACGGTTGATAAGGTAACGGTTAAGATCATTCCTGACAGCGAAACGCGTGTCCTTGCTTTTGAAAAAGGCGAACTGGATATGTTATTCGGCGAAGGCGCGATCAGCCTGGATGCCTATAAACAGCTGCAAGGCACAGGCAAATACGGAACAGCTCTCTCCGATCCCGTAGGTACGCGAAATATTCTGTTGAACTCCTCCAACGAGATGCTTGCGGATCAACGGGTCCGTCTTGCGCTCCAACATGGCATTAATAAACAGAGCATCGTGGATGGTATTCTAGGCGGAGTAGAGCAAAAAGCCGATTCTCTTTTATCTAACAACTATCCGTACGTGGACTTGAAAGTGAACCCCATTGATTACAGCACAGCCAAAGCAACGGCTTATCTAGATGAAGCTGGTTGGAAGTTGGCTCCAGGGCAAACCATTCGTGAAAAAGACGGCAAAAAATTAGAGTTGGAACTAGTCTACGATAAAACCGATCCGATTCAAAAAGTATTGGGAGAAGCCGTACAGGCGGCTTGGGGAGAGATTGGCGTTAAGCTAAACATCGCTGGTATGGAATTAACTGCCGCAACGAAGTTGTTGCGAGAAGGGAAATTTGACGTCCGTTTCTGGTTCAATTCCGGTGTTCCCTATGATCCCCATACGCTGATTAATGCTGTGAAAGAACCAAGCTTTGGTGTCGCTGAAGCCCATTCACGCATTCCCATGAAGCAGGAGCTGGACAAGAAAATACAGACGGTGCTTGCCTCCACGAATGAAGTCGAACGCAAGAAGCTTTATACGGAAATTTTGACAACGTTGCATGAGCAGTCCGTCATCGTGCCGATTTCCTACATTAAACAAACTGTTGTTTACAATAAATCCTTATCCAATGTGACCTTCCCTGCAAGCCGTTGGGATCACCCTTTCAATGGCATTAAGTAGTTATATCGGGAAGAGACTGCTCGCTATTATTCCTTTGGTTATTTTCGCTACATTGCTCACATTTATTTTAACTCAGCTTTCGCCGGTAGACCCGGCGGAAGCTTATTTCTCCGCTTCGCATATTCAACCGACGGAGGAACTGCTTGCTGAGAAGAGACACGAACTGGGGCTGGATCAACCGCTTTATGTGCAGTACTGGCAAACATTATCCCAAATTGCCCGACTTGATTTCGGAACATCCTATCTGTCCAATAAACCTGTATGGGACGAGGTGACATTGCGACTGCCGTCCACCTTGCAGCTTGCTTTCAGCAGCATCGTCCTAACGATTATTGTCAGCATAGGACTGGGATATTTGTCAGCTGTTTACGCCAGTAGCTGGGTCGATTATTTCAGCAAAGCTCTCTCCTATGTGGGGGCATCCATTCCGCAGTTCTGGCTCGGTTATTTACTCATCTTTTTCTTCGCTGTCCAATTGGATTGGTTACCCGTTAATGGCATGGGAAGCTGGAAACATCTCGTCCTTCCTTCACTTACCCTGTCACTTGCACTTATCGCTGTATATAGCCGACTATTGCGGGCAAGCATCGTGGAGCAAATGCAAGAGGTTTATGTGGTATATGCGAGAACTCGTGGCATACATGAGAAAGTCATTATGCTGAAACATGTGATGAGAATTGCGATATCCCCTGTCATAACTGGTTTGGGTATGAATTTCGGTAAGCTGCTTACGGGTACGATTATTGTAGAGCAAGTGTTCTCATGGCCTGGGATTGGCAGATACTTCATCGAAGCGATCTTTAATCGAGATATTCCAGTCGTTCAATGCTATGTACTGCTCGCTGCATGCGCGTTCCTTCTTTGTAACCTGCTCGTTGATTTAGTTCACATGTATATGGACCCTCGAATTTCTTTGAAAGGAAGAACCGATTCGTGATTAAACCTAGGAAGACTATTCGCACAGGTAAGAAGACTATCATCACGTGTTCTTGCTTCCTACTGCTTTGTTTCATAATCACGATTCTGGCCCCTTACCTTGCACCACATGATCCGATCAAGGTCAATCTAGCATTGAAGCTGCAGCCTCCTTCATCTGATTATTTATTAGGTACGGATCATCTAGGGCGTGATCTATTATCCCGACTGATGTACGGAGCGCGCATATCTCTAGGCTTAGTTTTCCTTGTGTTTATTTCATCATTGACCATAGGGCTAATCGTTGGGACGGTTGCGGGGTACAAAGGCGGATGGATTGACACGTTCCTCATGCGTTTCTGTGATGGCGTTATGGCTTTTCCGAACCTTGTGCTTGTTCTTGGAATTGTAGCGATGCTGGGTCCCGGTATTATGCAAATCGTGTTTGCTCTACTTCTTGTTCAATGGGTAACCTATGCGCGTATGTTTCGCGGTCTTGTTGTCAGTTTACGAGAACGCCAGTTCATTACGGCTGCCATTATAAACGGGTCCTCACCATGGACCATTATGAGACTTCACATCATTCCCAACGTTCTGCCCCCTATTGTCGTCATCGGGACACTTGAGATCGGTTGGGCGATTATGGATATATCTGCGCTGTCTTTCCTTGGATTAGGCATTCAGCCTCCCGCCCCTGAGTGGGGTGCCATGATTCATGAGGGCAAGAGCTACATTCGGAGCCATCCCGAACTGATGATGTACCCTGGATTTTTCATTTTACTTGTGGTGATTAATTTCAATCTGCTCGGTGAAGCGCTATCGAATAAATTCGGAATTAAAAAAAGATTTTAAACAAGGAATGAGGCTAACATGAACACATCCCGCAGCGTATTGCAGGTCAGTGGGCTGAACGTCAAAGTCACGACGGATCAAGGCCAACTTCAGCTTCTTCACGATATTCATTTCAATTTAGATGAAGGTCAAATTCTCGGTCTCGTAGGCGAGAGCGGCTGCGGCAAAAGCATGACATGCCATGCCATCTTGCAGTTGATGAATCCACATACCCATGTCGAAGGCAGCATTCAATTGGGTGGCCGTGAGCTTAATGGCTTGGATCCGAAGGAAATGCGCCGCATTCGAGGCAAAGAAATAGGCTTTATCATGCAAAATCCGATGAATGCCTTTACGCCAGTCTATTCCATCGGCAATCAATTCATCGAGACCATTCGTACGCATACCAAGCTGAGCAAAAAAGAAGCCAAAGAGCTGGCCGCCGCTTCGCTTTCCAACGTGAATTTGCCCAAGCCCTACGAGATTCTCAAGCTATACCCTTCTCAACTGAGCGGAGGCATGCTGCAACGGGTGATGATTGCGATGTGTATGTGCCTGAAGCCCGCCGTCGTCATCGCCGATGAACCAACGACCGCATTGGATATGGTCAATCAATTGCAGGTGCTACGGGAGCTCGAACGGCTGCGGTCAGAATGTGGCACAACCATTTTACTCATTTCTCATGACTTAAGCGTCATTGCCGAAATGGCAGATGAAGTGATGGTTATGCAGCATGGGCAAATTGTTGAACAAGCCAATGTCTTTCAACTATTCGATCAACCCGAACATGTCTATACCCAAAATTTGCTAAACGCAAGGTTGCAGCTGCAGATCCCTGCTAACAAGCAGACGGTCGCGTATTCTGCGAACTTTTAAAATGAGGTCACACCTATGAGCTTGTTGCACGTACAGGAAGTCAGCCATACCTACGGAAGAAATAGATTATTCGGCTCTACACGCCAACAACCGCCAATCCTTTCCAACATTTCCTTCTCCATCGAAGAAGGCGTTTGTCTAGGTTTATTGGGCAGCAGCGGAGCCGGGAAAAGTACGCTTGGCAAAGTCATTCTTGGGCTCGAGAAGCCACAGCAAGGTAAGATCATCTTGATGGGGCACGATATGTACAGCATGCATGCACACGCTCGCAGAGAGCTTCGTCAAAATCTGCAAGTTGTTCTGCAAGATTGTTATTCCGCCGTGAATCCGCGTATGTGTGCTGAACAGATTATCGGAGAGCCCTTTGGCAACTACAGGTCCCTTTCGCTGCTTGAGCAAAAGCGAGCGATCAGTGAGCTGTTGGAAATGGTCGGACTACAAGCAGCTGACATGGTGAAATACCCCCATCAATTCAGTGGCGGTCAACTGCAAAGAATCAACATTGCAAGGGCAATTGCCTTGAAACCCAAGCTTATCGTGTTAGATGAGCCAATTAGCAGCCTGGATATGGTGAATCAAAGCCAAATATTAGCGCTGTTGCATGACCTGAAGCTAAAATTTGGGCTTTCCTATCTGTTCATCACCCATGACATCAAGGCAGCCTACGCGCTTTCGGATCAGATAGCGGTCATGGATCATGGAGAGCTCGTCGAGCAGTATGAAAACAAGGACGCCATTTTCACGTCATCTCATCCTGCTGTAAAACTCTTGCTACAATCCGTCCTAGCTGAGCATCCTCGCGATCGGAAAATAAAATCCGTTCAAGCAGACTGTCAGTCATTATGAACAAAAGCGGCCCCTTATCTTTACCTTTTATAAAGTTATACGTCATCACTTTTCTATTTTTCAGCGCGAATCCCATCTTAAATATCATTGTTCCCCTACGCGGTAATGCTCAAGGCTTAAGCAATACAGACATCGGCGTCATGATGGGCGCTTATATGATCACGAGCATGCTCTTTCGCCCGTGGGCGGGCAGCATCGTTTATCGCTTCGGACCACTGTCTGTATTACGCGCATTATTGATCATAAATGGTCTTATTCTCATTCTGTATACGATAACTGGGCTGGAATGGTACTTCGCTCTTCGTGCTATGCAGGGTGTAACGACGGCATTCTTCTCCTTAGCGCTGCAACTAGGCATTGTTGATAAGCTGGCCCATCATGATCGGTCTCAGGGGATATCTCTTTATTTGTTAGCAGGCATGCTGCCTACCGTAATCGGTCCTATGCTGGCATTGACCCTGTGGGATTGGGGCGGCATGAACGCATTCACCGCAGCTATGATCGTTATTGCTCTTGCCACAGGTATCCTGGGATTCGCAGCTCCGCTGCCGTCCGGTTCGCAAGCAACTGCGGACAAGCAGGAACAAGCAAGCTCCATGACTTCTCAGTTGCGCCAGTTGTGGACTCATCGTGCATTTCTCGTATGCAGTACAGCCATGCTTATGGCTTCCGTCTCCTTTGGGGCTGTTACAACGTTTATATCACTCTATACAAAACAGAGCGGTGTCGGTCATGCCGGCATTTACTTGATGCTCCAAGCTGGTGTGATGGTTGTATGCAGATTCACCTTACGCAAAAAAGTTCCTTCAGACGGCCAATGGCATCCCCGTTTTCTCATCAGTTTATTACTAAGTATGGCTGTTGGCTTAAAGCTCTTGGCTCTTGCCAAATATGGCGGCGCATCTCTCATGTACGCTGGTTCCATATTGATCGGGTTAGGCATGGCACTGCTCTATCCCCATTTAGTGACTTATTTGACCATTGTTCTACCCATATCCGCCCGCAATACGTTAATCGGTGTCTTCATTGCCGTCTCCGATCTGGGTTCCGTACTTGGCAACATCGTGATGGGGACGATTGCCGATCACTTGTCCTACTCTACGATGTATGGCATATGCGCTGGCTTATTGATGGGTACAGTTGTGATTGTACTTATATGTGGGCGTCGGTTGGGGATGGGTTCTAGATAAATAAACCGAGCGAAAATCAGGAGATATGCCTGAAGATCGTCGGCTTGGTGGCGAACTTTAACTATTGTATCTAGATTTTTATTAGAGGAATCTCGAGCTCGTTATGAACAAAATTCATATCTGAATCTCTTGATATTAGAGTTAATTCATTAATTAGAGCAGTAGCTATAATGATAGCATCTGGAGTCTTTAGCTTTCGCCCTTTGCTTTTTTGATCCCTGCGAATAGTTCCAGCTAGCTTGGCATTCTCGGAAGTTACTTCTACACATCTTTTAGAGGTAAATAACTTTTCTGCCCGCAATTGTTCTTCAGGTTTTAAACCTGCAAACACCTCACACTCAGTAATTGTTGAAAAATATATCGGCATTCTATCTCGTGAAGCTTGTTGAATAAAATCGATTACACTGCTCTCATTAATAAGAATTGCAATTGCAATATTCGTGTCAAGCAAATAACCTCGACTCATGAATCCCATTCCTCACGCGATCTATTCAGTTCCTCGAGCAGCTCTTTGCCTCTTTCAGGTGATAACGTCCCAGCTGCTTCAAGAAGATCATCGATGGAATAATCATCATCTTGAGCTTCAACTGTTTGCTTCTCAAGATCAATGATTACTCGGGAGTTATTGATTTTAAATTTTTGAAGCATCAATTTGATTGCACTCGCTGTCTCAAAATCAATTTTTTTGGGGATCAAGGTTATCCCTCCAATACGGTTTGATATCTCCATTATACCACACGTTTTAAAGTCCCAGACAACCATGTCCGTACTTTTCAGGGGAATTGTACTCTAGCTAATAATTTAGTCACTTATGCCACCGATAAAAAAATCCCTACATCACAATTTACGATGATGTAGGGATACTATTAAATTTGAGATTAGAAATTAAGGAATTGCCCAACACTACTCTCATTAATTAAATATTTAATAATTCGTTTCACGACATAATTGGCAGACTCTTCGATGGAGAATTTGCTTGTATCGATTTCAATATAAGCGTTCCCAGCTGTAGCATTTGTGCTTGAGCTGTCTGCAAGCGATCCGTGTACGTATACTTCAACATATTCTTTGCCAATGATGTCCCGTACGGCTTCTTGGTCGTTTCCGATCGGGGAATCACTCGATACCAATGCAATAAGTCCAGCATCGTTCATCAATTTGGCAACCTCAGCTAATCGTTGCAACGACTCGCCTTGGCCATTCCCCAGTAACATCGTATGGTGGCCTGTCGCTACCAAACGTTTCTCAACTTCCTTCGCAAGCGCCGCATGTTCTGAAACCGAACCAGTGAACCACAGGGTCAACGGATTCTGACCTTTTTGCTGGGCACGAACATCTCTCGTGATTTCCGTATCTAGCTGTACAGATTTATCGGAGTTCTGATGGATTTGCTCAATCACTCCGCAAGCCGATGTCATATTCGTGACACGATCGATCAGAATAAAGCCGCCAATACTTTTATTTTGTTCAAAAGAATCTATAACGATTTTATCAGATAAGGAAAACTCACAGGTGGCCAATTCATTTTTGACGATATGATTGGTTGGAACCGTTTTTCCCGTATTCACTTCAATTTTATGTTTAATGGCCGTTACAGTACCTGGCAGAACTTTCGTTCCGACTTTGACCAGATAGTTCTTACCTGGTGTCAGCACGGAATCATCCATCCAAAGAATCGTAGCGGAGAACCTTTCCGCCTCTTGCATCTGACTATCCTTCGTGAATATACAGCCCCGCGAAACGTCGACTTCCCGATCCAATTGAATGGTTACAGGCTGTCCAGTATAGGCATAATCACGATCTTGGTCTGTCACGAGGATTCGTTTAACTTTCGCCTTCTCATGACTAGGCAACGTTATCAGCTCATCGCCAACCGCAATACGCCCAGCCTCAATTTGGCCTTGGAAACCGCGGAATGTATGATCCGGACGGCATACACGCTGAATCGGCATCATAAATGGCTTCGTATTATCGATCTGATGAACGTCCACATTCCCCAAATACGGCAGCAAAGCAAGCCCTTCATACCAAGGGGTATTTGGCGATTTTTTCGTAATGTTATCCCCTTCTGTAGCAGAAACAGGGATCACTTGAATGCTTTGGAAGTGAAACTCAGCTGTCAATTGCAAGAATTCTTGTTTGATCGCATCAAATATTTTAGGATCAAAACCTACTAAATCCATTTTGTTCACGGCTAAAACAAGATGTTTAATCCCCATAAGTGCGCAAATCCGAGTGTGGCGCTTCGTTTGGGTAATGACCCCTTTCTTAGCATCCACAAGAATGATAGCCAGATCCGCAAAAGATGCGCCAACGGCCATGTTACGGGTATATTCTTCGTGCCCAGGCGTATCCGCTACGATGAACGAACGGTCGTCTGTCGTAAAATACCGATACGCCACATCAATCGTAATCCCTTGCTCACGCTCGGCTAGCAGCCCGTCAAGCAGTAGGGAATAGTCAATTTTGCCGCCGCGGCTGCCAAGTCTGCTGTCCAGCTCTAACGCTCTTTCTTGGTCGGCGAATAAAAGCTTAGCCTCATAAAGCATATGTCCAATTAAGGTGGATTTTCCGTCGTCCACACTTCCGCAAGTAATAAATTTAAGAAGACTCTTCATTTTAGAAATAACCCTCCCGTTTACGTCTTTCCATACTTCCCGCCGCTTCTTGGTCAATGACCCGCGTTGTCCGTTCGGATGACACAGCACCCAGGGTTTCTTCAATAATGGCATCTATCGTGTCCGCTTCCGACTCGGCTCCGCCAGTAAGAGGATAGCAGCCTAACGTACGGAACCGCATCTTCTTCATTTCAATTTTCTCATGAGGCTCGAGCTTCAAGCGATCATCGTCCACCATGATGAGATGTCCGTCGCGTTCGAGTACAGGTCTTTCTTTGGCAAAATAGAGCGGCACAATATCAATATTTTCTCTGCGAATGTATTGCCAGATGTCTTTTTCCGTCCAGTTGGAAATTGGGAAGACGCGGATGCTTTCACCTTTATTAATTCTAGTGTTAAAAAGCTTCCACATTTCCGGCCGCTGATTCTTCGGATCCCAGGCATGGTTCTTATTCCGGAACGAGAAAATCCGCTCCTTCGCACGCGACTTCTCCTCATCACGTCTTCCGCCGCCGAATGCAGCTGTAAATCCGTATTTATCCAATCCCTCTTTCAGGGCTTGGGTTTTCATAATGTCCGTATACGCGGAACCATGATCGAACGGGTTGATCCCTTGATCAATCCCTTCCTGATTGGAGTGAACAATCATGTTGATTCCGAATTCTTTGGCTTTGCGGTCGCGGAATTCAATCATTTCTTTGAACTTCCACGTCGTATCAATATGCATGAAGGAAAATGGCGGCTTCTCCGGATAAAATGCTTTCAGCGCCAAATGCAGCATTACGGAACTATCCTTACCGATCGAATATAGCATCACGGGATTTTCACATTCCGCCGCTACTTCTCGAATAATATAAATCGCTTCAGCCTCGAGTTGATCCAGATGCGTCATTTCATCTATAGAATCAAGCATCAGTTTTTCCATGGAAAGGTGCCTCCTTTTAATCCTTACTAAATCTATCGTCTTTCTTTATATACTAACAGATTGTGGCTTTCATGCAAAGTGGAAGAAAGTAATTTTCTCTAAATTTCCACCTTTTCGGTCGAATATTGTCGGGCTCATTCTGAAAGCATCACTTTCTTTAACGTACTAGTCACTATATGATACGAAAGCCCATTTTGTCACGCCTATATACAAGGGGGTCAAAAGAATGTGGGCTATCGAGCCTTTGTTCATTTTAACCATATGAAGATTAGATATTCTACTCATAATGAATTAAAGTTTTTGGCATATTCTTGGGACGAGGCAGTGAGGATGTGAATAGAATCGGCGTAAAAAAAGAAAGACCTCAGAAAAGGAGCCTCCCTTCTCTGTGGTCTTTCTATAGATAGGTGGATACGATCTATCCAACACCAGCCAAATTCACCAACGGCTGCACATACGGACGGCTGTCATACAGCGGAATTCTAACCTCAAAGGAGCTTCCAATTCCCAGCTCGCTTCGCACCCGAATGCTTCCATTGTGAAGCTCAACAAGCTCTCGCACAATGGCTAGCCCCAAACCGGATGAGCCTTTATGCTTCACGGGTCTGCCTCTCTCCACTTTGAAGAAGCGCTCCCAGATGAGCCCTTGATCATCCGGTGATATCCCAATTCCCGTATCGGTTACCGTGATGAGGACATAGCCTTCCGACGGAACCGCCATCGCCTTCAGTTCGATCGTTCCGTTCTCGGTGAACTTAACGGCATTTTTAATCAAATTGTTTAAAATTTGTTCTAGCCGATCCGGATCTGCGTGAGCCTGTGGCGGAAATTCATCCACAAGGCAGTGAATAAACGTCCCGCGGAGTTCTGCTTCCGGTTGAAATTTAAAGGCCAGCTTAGACAGCATTGCCTGAACATCGACCGCCAACCAGACAAGATCGATTTCCTTATTTTCCAGCTTCATTAAATCGGTAATATCATCGACTAGCCTGTTCATATGTAGGGTTTCGTTATACATGATCTCGTAATATTTGTCCCGCGCTCCTTCTTCAATCAAACCATCCTGAAGCGCCTCCAAAAAGCCCTGCATCGCCGTAAGCGGTGTTCGCAGCTCATGGGAAACATTAGCCAAAAAGTCATGCCGCAGCTGATTCAGCTGCCTCTTCTCCAGATCAACGCGCGCAAGCTGCTCCACCATGTGATTAATGGTCGTTGCTAGCTCACCAATCTCATCCTTGGAATCGATTTGAATTCTCTCGCTATAATCACCGATGGCAATCTTGGCTGCGGCCTTGTCAATCTGTTGAATGGGCCTCGTAATAGACCAGGATAAGTAGGAGGATACACCAAATGAAAAGAAGATACCGAGCAGGGTAACCCAAAGGATGGTTTCTCTAAGCTGAGCGATCGTCTCATTCATCCCTTTAAGCGGCGAATGCAGGACAATACCACCGTATACGTCGTTGTCTTTTCCCCATGGGACCGCAATCGAAAGCATGCCTTCTTTAAAACCTTCGGATTGATGCCAAATGGTGGGTTCACCTTTTAGGACTTGGTTGACCACTTTAGTGCTGACGACCTTGCCTACATTCACCTCATCCTTTGAAGAGGTTGTAACGATATTTCCATTTAAGTCAAATATCCAAATACGCGCATCAAAGGCTTCATCGAAAAAGCGCAGCTGCTCCTTCAGTCTATCACTCGGTCCTGTCTGATTTTGAATGGCGAGATTTACCTGCTTCGCTTGTCGGATCATCTCATTACTTTTGGAGTTGACGATATAATCCTTGGCAAACAACGAAATAACGAGTCCCACCGCACATAGCCCAAGAAGTACAGTAACGATGGAGCTGGTCAACATTTTGCGGAGAATGCTTTTATTTGGATTTAGGAACATGCAGCTACCTCAAATTTATAGCCCACTCCCCAGACTGTATGAATGCAAACATGATGACACGGGCTTAATCTTTCACGAAGTTTTTTAATATGAACGTCCACCGTTCTCATATCGCCTAAAAAATCATATCCCCACACCTGCTCCAGCAGCTGTTCTCTCGTAAACACATCACCCGGAGATTTCGCAAAAAAGGCAAGCAGTTCAAACTCCTTGGGGCGCATGTCAATTTTCATATTCCCCGCAAGCACCTCTCGGCGGGTCACATGTATGATTAAATTATCAAACTCATATTGGACGGGTTCCAACTCAATAATCGGCTGTCCCTTCTGCATTCTGCGTAAAATCGCTTTAATCCGCGACACCAGCTCCCTCGGACTGAAGGGCTTGGTCATATAATCGTCGGCGCCCAGCTCAAGGCCCAGCACCCGATCAAACTCATCGTTCTTCGCCGTCAGCATAATGACCGGCACATCTTCATAACGCTTGGTAATCTCTCGGCACGTTTCATACCCGTCGAGCCCGGGCATCATCACATCTAGTATCACGATATCAGGCTTAACTTCTGCTAACATGGTCAGGGCCGAGACGCCGTCAGGGGCTTCGATTAATTCGATAAGCTGCTGACGGAAATAGAGCCGGATGATTTCTCTCACATTCGGGTCATCATCCGCAATCAACACTTTCCAAGTCACAAGCGGTTCACACCTTTCTATGATCCTTTCATAGATTTCTGCAACTATTTCCATTTTAAGGGGGTATCCGAGGTAGTTTCATTTATATTACATAATAGAAATGACCTAATGACCCTTGAAAATTGTGATAAGAATCCGCTTTTGTCCTTTGTTTCTGGCTATTATAAAACAAAAAAAACAAAGCTATCTCTTAGGTCTTCTTAGACCTTAGAGACAGCTTCGTTTAGGTGAGTACTTGCCAAATAGTGAATCCTAGAGTGACTTATTGGTTAAAAAGAATACTATTCCTCTAGAAGTAGTAAAATCTACTTACGTGACTCCCTCATAAGGAGTTACTTTCACCACGAAGAGAGTGCCGTTCTTTTCCATGTATTCGGTGCCACACAAACATAGACATACCCGTCATCCCATGCCATCTCCCCCACTTCTCCGGGGGCAGTAGAAGAGGCTGGCGTCATCGATTTTCTGATGCGGATGCTGTCATCACTGACGTCCAACTTGGTCTTGGCGTCTGAGTTTCCGATACCGATATTACCGCTGCTGCGGTTAATCGTTAATGGATTGTCCAGTGCTTTACCGTCATCCGAATAACGGATAATTTGCAGATTGGAGCCGGCATTTCCTCCCGTTTCCTCGGAGGTATCTGCACGCATTGACCAGCGAGGCGTTGTCACATTTCCATCGTCCGATTTGGCCCAAGTCAGATCACGATTGACGCCGCCGGTTCCAGCAATTCTTAGAATCCCGTCCATCACATTGAAGTTAGAGGAATGCGTCCGAATCTCAGCCACGTCCTGGTCGAACGGAATTTCCAAACGTGTAAACAGCTCATTCGCGTTTTTGCCGTCAGGTGCCATCGTGGTTTCAAACGACATATGATTATGATCATGCTGCTCCGGGTTATTCGCTTTGGCATGAGCGACGATAGCCGCCTTGTCCTTCCCAGTCTCATCCAACCAAGAGATGGCCGGCTTCGCTCGGTCTTTCGTCCACTGCAGCCGAATGAGATCCGACAAGTGGCCTTCCGAGGAGATCCACTGCTTATCGGTAGAAAGGTGAATCCGATCATTATGAGGAACCTCAAGGCCTCCTCCCGGTAGAGACGATTCCTGAAAGGTGCCCGTCGCCGTCTGATGGCCGCCTGTCGAAGCAAAAGCCATTCCTGACACACCGATCGCCGCACCAGCCAACAGAGAGATTACCAAACCTGCTTTTTTCATTTTGCATCCTCCTCCTTTTTGTTCATCGAACCCACTCAGCGATTAGCGTTCAATAGGTCGATCCATCTCACGTAATCATGGACAGCGATGCCGATATAGCTCGGATAAGGGGAGAGGCTTTCCTTGACCTGTTTTAATTCCGACTCCATAAGCGAAGCATTCGACTTATAAAAGGTCGTATAATCGGCTTCCGTACTGGGCAATGTATCCACGGCAATGACCGCCCGTTTCTTCAGCGTGGCTGCTTCTAAAATGATGGATTTGGCTCTGGCAATGATGCCGTTGCTGCCGAGTGCCTTATTACGATAAGCCATAATGACGACACTATCTGCCTTCTCCAGCAGCCAAGCGCTAAAGGAATAGCTGGATCCCGGAACGGTAACGCTGTTGATCCAAAAGGGAATATCGAAAGCCATCGTCATGTTGCGATCAGAGCTCTTCACTCTCGATTCAATGAATCGGATTGTATCCATCCACCGTTCCAGCACCCAGGTCTGATTGACCTTCCACTTGTCCAATGTGTAAGGTTCAATATCAAAATGGAACCCTTGGAAGCGTTCTAGCGCATCTACTGAAGTGTTATATTGCGTAACCGCAGCCATCCATTGCTGGATATAGATATGGTTTTCCTCATAGATCCAATCCCTTTCGCCGGCCAGCGCCTCAACCTTGATGCCCTGACCACTCGCTCTGCGGATGAAATTCCGGTAAACATCCTGACTCGGATACTTTTCAAAACGCAGATAAATAGCAGTCAGTTTTTGGCTCGCCGCAAACTGGAGGATACGGTCACCATCTGTCTCAATCAGCTTGCTGTCCCAGATCCATGTGGACCTTTGCGCTTTGTCCGCCGAAGTGATTAGTACCAAATTTCGTTCTCCCACCCAATCGACATCGGCCCCGAGGCTCTCACTAACAGCTCTCAGCGGAACCATGGTTCGGTCCTTTTTAAGGACAGCCGGCGAGTCTAGTTCGACCTGCTTGCCGTCAACCGAGGCATTTTTTTGACCTATGGTTAATATTGATGTTGCGTGCTGACTGCGAAAGGTTACTTGCATCGAGGAACGATTCCATGCCACTTCTGCACCCAATTTTTCGGCAATTTCTCTAGCCGGCACCATCGTACTCCCCGTCTGTTCATCGATGTACGGCTGGGCATCCATAAAGGCTATCTTTTCCCCATTGACCTCAACCCCAAGCTCATTGATAAGAGAGTACACTGGGAAAAATAAAGGAAGGCTTGTTAACATTTGAATAAGTACCAAGCATACAATCGTCTTCCTCATAGGGACTAACGGATTAAACCATGCTATATTCAAGCTCTTCCTTTACCACCTCTACAATGCCTTCCACATAGCCGGACAACTCCCTTTCATCCGGTCCTTCCGCCATCACACGCACCAGTGATTCCGTGCCAGAAGGCCGCACCAGTACACGGCCGCGGCCGGCCATCTCATTTTCCACCCGACGGATGACCGCATCGATTCGGCGATTGCCTTCCAGCTTGTACTTATGGATCACTCGTACATTAACCATCAGCTGAGGGTATTTCACGACAGGGGACACTAGCTCGGACAAAGGTTTCCCTTCTTGAAGCATGACCTGCAGCAGTTGAACAGCCGATAACAGGCCATCGCCTGTCGTCGAATGATCCAGCAAAATGATATGTCCAGAAGACTCGCCGCCCAAGTTGTACCCGCCACTTTGCATCGCTTCCATGACATGCCGGTCTCCGACCTTGCTTTTTAGCGAGTTCACACCGATGGTTTGCAGCGCTTGATGAAAGCCAAGGTTGCTCATAACGGTAGAAACGACCGTGTTTTGACTCAGCCGGCCCTGCTTAGCCAGATGAGCGGCCAGGATGTAGAGGATGTGATCCCCGTCCAAAATCTCGCCTCGTTCATCAACCGCAATCAGCCGGTCAGCATCACCGTCGAACGAAAGTCCCGCATGCGCTCCATGTTCCAGCACTGCCTTACACAGATGCTCCGGATGGGTTGAGCCGCAATCCTGATTAATATTTAAACCGTCCGGCTGATGATGCAATAGAATCGTCTCCGCACCCAATTCAGCAAATAGCTGCGGAGCTAGCAAGGAAGCAGCACCGTTCGCACAGTCGAGCACAATTATGCAGCCTGTCAGAGGTACCGTAGCCGTTGACTTCACGTAGCTCACATAGTCCAGCGCTCCCTGCGCATCATCACGCAAGGTACCAACCCCCGCTCCCGTTGGGCGGGAATTCCGATGCTCATCACCCTGCAGGCTGCTCTCAACTTCCGCTTCCCACGCATCTGGCATTTTGAAGCCATCTCTGCCAAAAAACTTAATCCCGTTATCCTCCACCGGATTATGTGAGGCAGAGATCATCACCCCTGCATCCATGCCCGAGTGCCGTGTAACATAAGCCACACCCGGCGTCGGTAGTACACCCAGCCTTACGGCATCCACCCCGGCCGATAACAACCCGGCAGCCAAAGCTGCTTCTAGCATATGCCCAGAGATGCGGGTATCACGTCCGATAACGACGGTGGGCCGATGACCTTCACCGCTGCGCGTCAGCATGAAGCCAACAATAAGCCCTAATTCAAAAGCCAACTCTGGCGTTAACTCGCGGTTGGCAACTCCTCTGACGCCATCCGTACCGAAAATAGCTCCCATATCAGCTCTCCTCCCTATGGCTTTTTAAGCAAAAATCCCTATATGTTCATAAAAGGCTCGATTCGCCTCCTCCAACTGTTCAGGAGTGTTAATCCCCATCACTTCTGTCGGATCCTCGAGAACCATCGCCTCGAATCGCTTCTGACCGCCGGAAATACCGGTCTCACGCATCACCTTCACGATATCGGTCAAGTAGTACTCCTGCTGCGCATTGTCATTGGTAATGCCAGGGAGCGCTTGAAACAAGCTTTCATTATCGAAGCAGAAAATCCCCGTGTTAATTTCGGTAATCGATTTCTGCTCAGGCGTTGCGTCCTTCTCTTCAATGATATCGACAACTTCGCCGCTTGCAGAATCTCGGATAATTCTTCCATAGCCGGTTGGATCGGGAACAATCGCGGTCAACACTACGCCAGCACTTGTGTGTGCACGCTGGTCCGCTAGCAGCCGTTCAATGGTCGATTGCCTGATGAGGGGCGTATCGCCCGTAAGCACCAAGGTCGATCCGCTGCGGTTACTGAGCAGACGTTCCGTCTGATGAACGGCATGTGCCGTTCCAAGCTGGTTCTCCTGCTGGACATAGGTAACCCGCGTTCCCAAGCACTTCTTCACCAGCTCTCCCCGATGCCCGATCACGGCCACAATCCGAGTGATCGGCATCGCTTCCAGCTTGCCCACCAAACGGCCGATCATCGGTACCCCTCCAACGGGATGAAGCACTTTGGGCAGCTCCGATTTCATCCGTGTGCCTTTCCCTGCAGCTAACACAATAGCGAATGCTTCCATGTGTGGTTCAGCTCCCCTCTGGATGGTTATTCAACCGTCACGCTTTTGGCCAAGTTGCGCGGTTTATCAATATCGTTCCCCAGGGCCAAGGAGGCGTAATAAGAGATTAACTGCAGCGGCACGACGGCCAATATCGGTGCCAAAAGCTGAAGGGACGGCGGGATGAAGCAGATTTCATCTACGCTATTCAGCAGCCCGACATTACCTTCCACCGTAATCCCCATGACATGTGCGCCACGGGCCTTAACTTCTTTAATATTGCTAACTGTTTTTTCGTATAGATCCATATGTGTAGCCAGGGCAATCACCGGCGTATCCTTCTCGATCAGCGCCAATGTGCCATGCTTTAGCTCACCGGCTGCATAAGCCTCCGAGTGGATATAAGAGATTTCCTTCAATTTGAGAGAGCCCTCAAGTGCAACAGCGTAGTCCAACCCTCTTCCGATAAAAAATAGGCTGTCCGCATCTTTGATCGATTCGGCATACAGCTTCACGTCGTTGGCGTTTTCCAGCACCTTCTCCACCTGAACGGGAAGTGCCTTCAAGCCTTTGATCAGCTCCGCATGAAATTCGGTAGACAGCGTCTTTCTTTCCTGTGCCAAGTAAATGCTGAACAAATAGAAGGCGAGCAGCTGAGCGGTATACGCTTTGGTCGAGGCTACGGCAATTTCCGGGCCGGCCTTCGTTGCGATGACATAGTCCGCATCTCGTGCAACTGAACTGGTTGGCACATTCGTAATAGCTAACACTTTCGCGCCTTGCCTTCTGCTCTCTTGCAGGGCAGCGAGCGTATCCGCCGTTTCCCCAGATTGGCTCACGACGATGACGAGCGTACGGTCCGTGATGATCGGATCCCGATATCTGAATTCCGATGCGATATCGCACTGCACCGGGATCCGCGTTAGCTTCTCAAGGACCGTACTGCCGACAAGTCCGGCATGATAGGCGGTGCCGCAAGCCACGATAAAGATTTTATCCACCTGTAGGAACATGCCTGCTGCGTGCACCAATTCCGGGAAAATCACCTTGTCCTGGTCATTGATGCGCCCGAGCATCGTATTACGCAGTGTTAACGGCTGCTCGTGAATTTCCTTCAGCATGAAGTGCTCAAACAGTCCCTTCTCCACCTGATCTGCACGCCAATCAATATGCTGCAGCTTACACGCCGCCGGTTCCCCTGTCTCGACCTTCGAGATGGAGATACCCTCCTGTGTAATGACGGCCAAATCGCCATCCTCCAAAATACATACCTCACGGGTATATTCAAGAAGAGCGGAGATGTCTGAAGCAATGAAGTATTCTCCCTGACCCGCACCAATCACAAGCGGACTTGATTGTCTGACCGCGATAAGCTTATCCGGCTCATACTCCGTCATGACACCAAGGGAGTAAGCCCCTTGCAGTCTCTGAATGACCGCGAGCATCGCGGTAAAGAGGTCGCCTTCGTAATGCTCAGCAAGTAAGTGGGCAATGACCTCGGTGTCGGTCTCGGATGCAAAGGTGACACCCTTTTGCTCCAACTCTTTGTTTAGCTCCATATAGTTTTCCACGATGCCGTTATGCACGACAGTGAATTTACCCGACATATCTGTATGTGGATGGGAGTTAGCATCCGACGGTCTGCCGTGAGTAGCCCAGCGTGTATGACCGATGCCAACCGATCCTTTCAACGGCTCCTTATCCAGCTGATCCGCTAAGTTGACCAGACGTCCTTCCGCCTTGCTAATCTTGAGCTGATCCTGCACCAATACCGCAATCCCCGCGGAATCATATCCTCTATACTCCAGCTTGCTTAATCCGTTCAGCAGAATGGGCTGCACATCTCGCCTTCCGATATATCCTACAATGCCACACATCTTTGTTTTCTCCTCTCTCTTCTAAAATGCGTTTAAACGCCTACAGCGAGCCTCACTTCTCGCTTGCGAATACCTGTACCCAATCTATAAATATTGTCCCCATGAATGTCTACAAAAGCGTTGCGCGTATCGATAATCGGCACACCCAGATCTGCCAGTTCACGGTTATTGAAGCAGCGATGATTCGTGATCAACACCATGCTGTCATATTCAGCAAAAGCGGACAGATCGTAGTTCACAGATTGTACCGTATTCCCTTCTTTATCGAGGAAGGACACGGCATGCGGATCATAATAGTCCACTTTCGCTCCGCTCTCCTGAAGAAGCTCGTACAGCTCCAGCCCTGGCGATTCACGGAGATCGTCCACATCCGGCTTATACGCCATGCCTAGAATGAGAATCTTCGAATTGCGGATGGATTTCGCATACATATTGAGAATCTGCGAAGCTTTATAGCGGACATACTCCGGCATATTATCATTGATGGATTGCGCCAGCTCGATAAACTTGCTGTAGAAACGGAATTCCTTCGCTTTCCACGATAAATACATTGGATCCAGCGGAATGCAGTGACCGCCAATGCCAGGTCCCGGATGGAACGGCATAAAGCCAAACGGCTTCGTCGAGGCTGCCTTAATGACCTCCCAGACGTCAATGTCCATTTTGTCGCACATCATCGCCATTTCGTTAATGAACGCAATGTTAATACTGCGAAACGTATTTTCTAGCAGCTTGGACATCTCCGCTACTTTCGGCGAGGAGACAGGTACGACGTCCTTCACGACATGGCTGTATAAGGTTACGCCAAGGTCGATGCACGCTTCCGTCGTTCCACCGATCACCTTTGGCGTATTAAACGTGTTGAATTTAGGATTACCTGGATCAACCCGCTCCGGCGAGAAACAGAGAAAGAAATCCTTGCCCACCTTGAGTCCTTGCGCTTCCAGCTCGAACTGGATGAGTTCCTCCGTTGTTCCCGGATAGGTGGTGCTCTCTAAGATGATCAAAGCTCCACGCTTAAGATTCTTCTTGATTTCCCGGACGACACTCTGAATATAAGAGGTATCCGGATCTTGGTTTTCACTAAGCGGGGTCGGTACGCAGATGGAGATCGCATCCAGCTTTTGAACCGTATGGTAGTCATCCGTTGGAATAAACCGGCCGGACTCGATCGCTTTCATCACTTCTTCGCTCGGAACGTCTTGAATATAGGACTGGCCGCTTTGAAGTGACTCTACCTTCCGGAAATCGAGATCGATACCGTATACCGTAAACCCGCCCTTCGCCATCTCCATGCATAGTGGCAGCCCTACATAGCCGAGACCAATGACCCCGATTTCGGCCGTTTTTGTCTGAAATTTATATTTTAATTGGTTATATGCGTTCATTATGATTCCACCCTCTCATGGTTTCTCGCTTATTAGTTCAGACGGGAACTCAGTTTCTTGATTCTCCACTCCAGCTCCGAAATGGAGAAGGGCTTCGTCACATAATCGGATGCGCCCAATTCGAAGGCACGGTCCATACTTTTGGGCAGCTGCTTATCCGTAAGCACGATGACTTGTCCTTCACCGTCATAATCCCGCTTGATTTTGTCGATCAACTGGTATCCGTCAAGAATCGGCAGGTTCAGCTCCGTGATCACCAAGTTCGGCATAGTTTTCTCAAATTTCTCGAGGGCTTCACTGCCGTCCCTGGCCTCTTCTACCTTGTAACCGTTAATCTCAAGTCGCAGCTTGACAAACTCTCGGCTCACCTCGTCCGGATCGGCGATAAGAATCGATGTAATTCCCTGTTGAACCCCATGGTTCATGAACAGGTGAATATCTCGGCTCTCCCCTTTCCCTTGCAGCGTCGTTTGGAGCAGCTGTGACATCGACAGTTCCGTCAGCTCCCCACTCTCTGGGAAGCTGGCGACTGCCACCTGACCTTCGAGTAAATCTTGCTGTTCCAGAAACTCTTTGAGCACGAGCGATGCATAATGGGTATTGATAAGCTTTTGCCCGGACAGCACGATTCCGAGAAGGCCGCTTGGATCTAAGTAGAAGCAATGAAGAGGTGCCTCCGGCTCAAAGCCGCTCACATAGGATTGCATTTGTTCCAGTACTTTCTGGCCCACCGCTGCGCATGGCGCAAGGATCATCCCATAGGGAGCACCTTTTTCATAGGAAACCTGAACTCTTTCTGCTAATTGCAACATCGCTTCTTGAATCGGATCATGAACTAATACCGCCATCTTCTCCACTCCTCTTATCTATTTATTAAAATTGGTTCGGACCATCGTTCCCCACGAGTTGTTATTGCGCAGGAATTGGACATGTCCGTTTAACCTCCACCAAACACCGATTTGCCGATACCCTGCAAACATTAAGAGCGAATACAAGAGCATCTTGTTCAGGTCACGCAGCTTGGGATATCGGCTGAAGGCCGCCTCTTCAATAAATAAGGCCCCCAGACTTAAGGTAAAGCAGGAAAATAGATTGACTAACGAAAAGATAACGACCGTGTACCAATCCGTCATATTCAGCATCCAGTAGCCCAATATAGCCAACAGGCCGCTGAGGCGGAAATACGGATTCAGTGTTTCAAACACAATGTTATAGGGAAGTGTCAGCATCCCGAATATTTTGTATTTCGGGCGCAGCACCATGTGAATACCTTCTTCAATCATATTTTTCAGATTTCCCCGCCCCCAGCGCTTACGCTGGCTGCTCAAGATTCGGTACGAATCAGGGGCTTGCGTCCAACAAACGGCATCCGGGCAAAATGCTACCCGATACGGGATTTTATTGTCCAAGCAGTAGCGGTGAAGCTTAATGACAATGTTCATATCTTCACCGGGGTAGCCCCCACGGTAACCGCCGACGGCGATGACCTTTTCCTTTTGAAACACACCAAAGGCGCCCGAAATAATAATGAGGCCATTGACCGCACTCCAGCCGATCCTGCCGCCGAGAAAAGCCTTCGTATACTCGACATGTTGCAATGCCGGCAGCAGCTTACGAGGAAATTGCACATCCTTCACAATGCCGTCTTCCACCGTGCAGCTGTTCACGATTCGAACATTGCCCCCAACGGCGATCGTTTCCTCAGGATTTTCCATATAAACCCGGGCAATCCGCGTTAAGGCGTCCTTTTCAAGCAAAGAATCCGCATCGATCGTGGAGATCAACGCATAATGGGAGAGATTGATACCTGCGTTTAGCGAATCCGCCTTCCCGCCATTTTCTTTATCTATGAAAAATAGATTGGGATACTCGGGATTATGGTACACCCCTCTGATTTTTCCGGTCTTAATGGAGCTGGAGAGCACCGGATGAACGAGCTCCAGCTTGAACTCCTCAAGCATGCACTTCAAGGTCCCGTCCTGTGAACCGTCATTGACGACGATCACCTCATATTCCGCGTAATTGAGCGCCAGCAGCGATCTTACATTCTCAATAATGGTTAATTCCTCGTTATAGGCCGGAACCAACAGGGAAACTGGCGGGAGCTGGCTGGAACTGGATAGCTTATTGATCCGATTGTACTGAATTCCACGCTTGATCGAGAAAATATGCCGAATCGAAAATCCGAAGATGAAATAATAGAGCAGTGTGACGAGAATAACGTAAAAGATCGCGACGTAACTGTAATAGAGCAAAAACTCCCTTAACCCGTGCAGGAATGAATCCAACACGACTTGATATCCGAAAACCCACATGTTTACACAACCCTCCTATACAACACGATAGATACGTTTTGACCTGTGAAATACTTTGTCATAGGTGTACATGAGCAGGTTATATTGCATGAGCTTATCCCAATTGTGCAGCTGCATAGACAGATGCTTGAGCTCATCATCAATTAGCTGCTGCATGAACTGCCCGCGTTCCATACCTTGAACTGCTACTGCACTCTCACAAAGCGCCGCCATACCTTCTTCTCCCATACGGAGCAGCCCTTTAGCCGACGCATACACAATTCGCTGATCGGCGTCGTTCAGACTGCTTCTCATCAGTTCGACGTAAGCTGGATTTTTGATGTCGGCCAAAGTCTCTATCGTCAATCGGCGAATGCTGAGATTTGAATGATTCAGCAGCTTGCTCACGATGTTTCTAGGCAGCAGACGAGAGCTTTTCAGGTACAAATCCACCGCTTTGATTTGAATGTCTTCCTGCTCGGAATCCATGAGACGATAGACCGCAGAGGCTGCAGCCGGATCGGTATGGACATTGAGCCCAATCAGTCCAATCCGCACGTAAGCTGGATTTTTATGACTCACATAGCCCGTGTACAAGGAACCAGCATCTACTTCCGAGTCGGCTATCATATCGACAATTAGCTCGTAGTATTTCTTGTTGTGCTGAAGGAGAATCTGAACCATGGCTTCGAGCTCCTTCTGGCTGGTGGCACACTTAGCGACAGCGCGGGCCACCACAAACAGAGACGAATTGAGCGGATGCTCCTTTAACATGTCCAGTAAAGCCGGCACTGCCTCCTTCACCCGCATGCATCCCAAATGATACGCTGCATCCAGCTTCACCCGATAAGTTCGGCTGCTAAGGCGTTCCATATGGTGGAGCACGAGCCCCAGATCTAAGCAAAGCTGAACCAGCTTATGCCGCTGTTCGCCCGAGAAGATTTCCATCATATCATTCAGCTTTTCCTGCATCGCCTCTCTTTCCACCACGTTCATCGTCCAGGGAGGGGCCCTTAACGGCTCCGTCCCATCCAGATTGGCTTGCACATACGTCAGGTAATCCTTAAACTTCGTTTGGAAGCGGTCGTTCCCTTTTCTCCTTCTTATACTTCTTAATTTGATGGCATAAATGATGACCACACAAACCAGGTTAAAAGCCAAAATGATATATAACGCTTGTATGGCTGCATTCAGATTGGTGTACACACTTGCACTCTCCTCTTTTTCAGCTGCCCGATTGATCGGTAGGGGTAGCGGGGCCATTGATCTTATGCAACGCCTCTTTCATGATGTAGTAACTTTGTTTCGGCCGTTCCACGTAATTTACCTTATCCTCCCAGCCCTGCCATGTGTAGAGCGGCATAGCCGACACTGGAATTGGCTGCGCTGCAGCCGAGTTATCCCGGCCAACAACCTCATCATTCTTCACAATCCACGGAACAAAACGAACACCTTTTACGTGCGTCATTTCAAATTTATTTTTACTCGGCAGACTGTAGTTAATAACGCTCAGAGAGCTTGGATCGCTGAATCCTAGCAGCATCCACGGGATACGCATTTCGAGCACCTGCCCTTGCACCTGCCACATCGCCTTCGAATTGTAGTCAGAACGCGACGGATCGCTGTACCCTCTCTCTAAAATGCCAACCTCTACGTCTCCGAAAGGGTGATTCACCCGGGAGTCCGGATATTCGAGTAAATAATTGACAGCCAGCTTCCAAGGCTTGAAAATCCCTGAGTCATCCTGCTTTTCCTTCGGATCGATGTCCGGCAGCCCGGAACGCTCATACAACCGGGAATGAATATCGTAATTGGAAGCGATCGTCATGCGGCTTTTATTTTCATCCGATAGCTCGATTAAAGTTTCCAATCCTTCATCAAGTGTCATGCCGTGAAGCTCCGGTCCATGACGATTACCACCGGGCAGTGTATCCGCCCCGAAATAAATACTTTCCTTGGATGGGTCAAATGGTTCAGATAGCTTGGCCTGCAAATAAAGATAGCCTTCGTCATGCGTGGCCCAAATCTCCTCAAAGCCCGGAACCTGCACATCAAGCTTCGTCTTATCCTTCAGCTTGTTCCAATCCGAGGCATCCCCATCGATGAAAAGTTTATTGTCTTTACTCGGGAACATCCCGAGTACCCCGAAGAACGACTCATTCGTCAGCGTGTTATACCAGTACGCTCGGCGATCCGCTTCATCGTAGCGTTGGGTGTTCCACGTCTTCTTAAACCATTCGTCCTGCCACGTGAACAAAATCGCACCCGCATAGCCGGACCCATGAATCTCCTGTAGCAAGTCCGCATCGATCTCTCCCTGCTGCTTCTCGCTATGACCGCCTTGATCGCGGCCGAGCGTACCCAAGTGAGCTACCCCCACAGAGGCAGGAACGCCATATTCCGTAACCATGACCGGCATATTGGGATGCGCTGCTTTTAATTTATTGAGGTAGGTGAGGTAACTATCTGGTTCTCCTTTGCTGTTGGTCATTTCCTGGAATGACTTATCAAAGGCAAAGAAATCCGGATAATACGGGTACACATGATACGAGGCAAAATAACCAGCCTCCCAATTCACCGCCTCAATATGCGTCGGGTCAACGCTAACCAGATCCTCTTCAACCAGCGGCTCGCCCGGATGCGCGATCGGATCCGTCGTCACCCAATTGGCGAAGGCCATTGGATGCTGCCAGCCATACTGAACTTCCGTTTGCGCCGCCGTGTCGACCATCAAGGCCAGCCACTTTTCAAAAGCGTTCGCTCCCGGCTTATTTCGGAAATATTTCCCCGTGTAGTCTGGGGTATCTGCATGTAGGTCGTTGGTTCCCTTCACCATCTTCGGATCCCATTCTGTTCCGACAATCCAGCCCATCAGATAAGGACCTGCATTAAATTTGTAGGCACCTCCAGCTTTTCCTGAATGCGGCTCGGGTGTGAGTGTCGTTTTTCCATAGACCGCCGCAACCGCGTCTTTAATCTCTTGCTCGAATTTCTCCTTAATCTTGGGATCAAAGGCATCTTGCCCTTCAATCAGCTGTTCCTCGGGGCTCCATACGCCCTGAAGGAAGAAAAGCGGATCCTTCTGATGTTTCATGTTGTATTTGGAAAGCGCCTCGTAAAACTCGGGCATCATGATCGTATACACCCGGATCACATTCGCCCCCATGTCCTGAATCATGCCAAACCATCTCTCATAGTCGTCCTCTGAAATGGCCAGTTCACCAGGAAAATGTCCAGGGATCGTCGCCCCCATATTAATCCCCTTGGCAAAATAGGGCTGCCAGGCTTGATTCGCATATTCTTCTACATTCGTTCCTTCGGTCTTAAACTTCACATGTATGCCGCTAGCCAGCGTCGTGCTTTCGATTCTGACCAAAAGCGGACGCAGCCAATAATAAAGCGCACCGGCTACAATCGCTAAGACAAGACCTATCCTCAACAACAATTTGAGCCACTTGCGCATCCTATTCACCTTCGATAATTTGCTAAATTCATCTGTCTATTGCCATGGTACGACAGGAAAGTGCCTTTGTCTGTTTTCAAAGTGTTAAACATTGTGTGCAAATCGAGAGCATTGTGTTCGTTGTTTGAAATGTGTTGTGAAAGAGTTAAAAGATTGTGATCGGATTGTTAAAAGGGGATAAGTTTTTGTAAATAGGGGGGAGTTTAGAGTTCTCTCTAAACTACAAACCGGACTGCCATTCGCTGGATTGCTCTATCGTTCGATTTTATATGGTATAATTTTAGTAAGAAATACTGTAAGCGAGGTGCATGTTCTATGCAATGGCAAGAAGTTCGCAATATTTACCCTCACCAGTACGTTTTGCTAGAAATCCTGACTTCTCATACCAAAGATAATGTTCAGTATGTTGATGAAGTCGCTTTGGTTAGAGCAATTCAAGACCCCGATGAAGCTACTAAAGAATTATTTAAGTGTAAGGACAACAACATCGTCTACCATACCGGTCAAGAAAAAATAACTATCGAAATCAGGCATAATCCTTTATATAGGAGTAGAAGACATGCAGATTGAATATGCTCATAATTTACTCCAAACCTCTATGACAATTTGTTATAAAGGGCGCTCCTTAACTATCGGCAATTTAGTGATTGATACCGGCGCGGCACACTCTCTTCTCTCCTCAGACATCGTGTCCGAAATCGGTATTAAATTCGAGAATGGAGACAAGCTTGTGAGAAGTTTTGGAATCGGCGGAGAAGAGTACTCATTCCAAAAGCAAGTAGAGCAAATCCAGCTCGGTAGCCTCGTTATAAACGATATCAGAATGGATTTTGGTATATTTCACGATGATATCAATCACATTAATGGACTCATTGGCCTAGATATACTTAAAGGCGGTAACATGATTATTGATCTTCAACAGATGCAAATGTATCCAGCGTCATCGGCATAACATTGGTAGGGGACGTGCATAATTCGCACGTCCCCTTTTCATGTCCAATCGCCCGTCCACTCACTACTGTAAACCCCTAATATTTGTACAAAATAATCATAGGGGAAATATAGCCACTTAGCCAAAAATGTTTATTAAAAGCAATAAGCGCTGGCACTTCCCTGGCCAACGCTTCTTACTTATTTTCTCCTGTAGAATTTCTCCCAATTTCTAAGCATTCTTTCTTTTGAAAATCCCGACTGAAGCCTTACATCCTTTTCCCACTCAAAAACGGCCTTTTCTTTTGTCTGATAAAACCTATAGTCACAAATATTCCAGGAACAAAATAACTTTCTGTAAGATCTGCCATTTTCGATAAACCCGTCATGTCGTCTTACAGCTTTAGCTGCCTGGCGTTTGGCCCACTTTGTTCTTGGCGATGTGTGATCGGTACATACCGGTGATTTTTTGTAACTTCTGCTCATTGGTCTAACCTCCTTGGGGGAAGTTAGAGGCCGTCCAATTTCTTCATGTGCTCACCTCTTTCATTTTCATGGTTTAACTATCTATATACTGAGTTACTTCGATATATGTTGCTGTACAGATCCCAATAACTTGGAAAAACCTCCGCCGCATTGTACGGGGGGAGGCTATCATCTTAATCTATTAACCCTTTGAGCTTATTATCCAAAATCCCCTTCTCCAGCCTCAAATGGAGCAATTCTGTATCCAGATCCTGACCTATCGTATGAACCGAAGTAATAATGTCCTCTGCTGTAAGCATGTGAATAGAATCTGCCTTCTCGGAGATGTAGGTTAGGATAATGTCTATTAGTTCTTTGCACACACTGATTCTATGTATAAGTATTTGTTCCTCATTAACGGCTTCATTATATTTGGCAAGGGTATCGTTCATATGGCTCACCTCCGATGATAGACAATGTTTATCCAACTTCTTTTCTGTTAATGCTGAGTTAAGTAGTTCATAATAGCTATCTTGAATGCTACTACGAAGATGAGGAAATAATCTCCTTTCTGTATTATCCTTTGTAAATCCAATAAATTGGTATCTCAAAACTTAAAAATAACTTATAAGTGTAATTATTAATAATATACACTAATAAAGGTCTGTTTGCTACATTATTTAAAACCTACTCTATTACTGAGGTGGTTATTATGGGTAACTTTCGTAAATTAGTTGGCGAGCGGATCCGAATGATACGAAAACAAAGGGGATTTTCCCAAGAAAAACTCGGAGAACTAGCTCAATTGAAGAATTCATATATTGGGGATGTCGAAAGAGGAACTCGGAACATCTCTCTTGATTCACTGGACAAGATCATAACCGCTCTTAATACCGATCTTGGAACTTTCTTTAACTTTAATGAAATTGATGTTACCTCCAATGATTTTGATAAAGCGGCAGTGTTAGAGGTACATAAACAATTCCTTGAAGATAGAAGCGTTGATGAAATTAAATTGATACATAAAATATCTATGGATATTCTTCTTACAAAAAAATGAAATCAAAGGAGCGACATCGAGTTGGTTTCGAGGTCGCTCTTTTATTCATTAAAGTGGATTTATTCAGTTATTTGAACCTCATTAAATTAAAGCTATAATATAAGTACATCTAAACAGAGTAGGAGATTATAAATCATGAAAAAAGTCGATGTAGTCGGCGCTGTTATTTATAACGAAAAAAACGAAGTGCTATGTGCACTCCGCTCTCAACAAATGTCATTGCCTGGTTATTGGGAGTTTCCTGGTGGGAAAATAGAAGCTAATGAAACCCCTCAAGAAAGCCTTGCTCGTGAGATTAAAGAAGAACTAGACTGTACAATTGAAGTAGGCGAGCTTGTTGTCGATGCTACTCATGAGTATCCGAACGTTATCGTACGATTAATTACCTACAAGGCTAAAATTATCGATGGTGTTGCAATTGCCAGTGAGCACGAGAAATTAGTTTGGTTGCCTGTTAATCAACTTAATGAGCTTGAGTGGGCGCCTGCTGACCTACCTACCCTCGCAGCCATTTGCTAAACAACGACTAACGAATAAAATCGGTATACATAGCATCTGGTATAGGATGATGTAATTTCCAATTAATATTCATTGGTTTATCACCATGGCTATTCATATAATCAATTTCACCTAAGTAAGTAAAGGGTAAGACTTCGTTATGCATCTTTTCAAATTTCCTAACAAATAAATGTAAATGAATTCCCATACTGGTGTGATGAATAAATTCTTGCCCACGCTGGGATTCATGAGAAGTAGCATTTTGACTTTGCCAATGGAAGTGTTGCTGATCTACAAAATAGTCATGGTACTGTAAGTGATCAGCGACCTTCTCCCCTTTATTCAAATTAATAAAGAGTAAGTAATGATCCCCTACCCGACTTACCCCCTCTCGCCATGTACCTTCTTTCGCAGGTGATTCAAACAAGTACATGAGATCATTTCTTGTGTAGTTTTGATACATTACTACGTTCTTCTGACTTTCAAAAAATACATCAGGTCTATAGAACCTTCTAAATTCGGCCAAACCATATTCTAAGCGATCTTTAATATAATTAAATACTTCTTTATTCTCTTTAATCTGCTGTAAGATAGTTGAACCAGCGAAACTACCGTTATCATAACTCCCAAATGACCACGTCTGTTTTACCAGCTTGGTTGCTAGCTTCTCCATGGCTTTATCAATCTTGTTACCTTGTATATCCTCTGAAACACGTATTCCGAATCTATAGGCTAAATCATCTAGTACGTCCCCTCTTGTAATATTCCCCTTTTCAAAGGCTACGGAAAGAACTGAAAACTCATATGGCCATTTAAGTGGCAACATATCTTCTAGCCTCTGAACTACCTCCAGCATCGCTTTGTCTTCTAATAACTCAATATCGAAAGCATTAATATCCTTCATCTTCTTTTTCGTTTCAACCCACGAACCATACTTGGATATAAAAAAGTTTAAACTAGGAGCGCCATCATAATATAAAAAGTCATTTAGTTCGGGTGAATAACCTAACTCTCTCTTAAATTGATTATAAAGCTCCATAAGTAACAGATCTCGATCCATACGAATATTCTCAATATTCTTGAGGATTTCTTTCCTTGACACCTCTTCTAGATCTACGAAGCAGCCATCCGGTAAATCGGCGAACTCCGTTTCAATAGCGATTCGCAAAGAATCCCGGTCAAATGCTTTATGGTTATGTTGATCAGATAAGGCTAACGGCACAATAAATGATTTTTGATAATTTCCAATGAAATCAAGTATTGTTACATATTCTTTCCCTGCGATTTTCCGTAATCCCCGACCAAGTTGTTGTATAAAAATAGTTGCCGATTCCGTAGGTCGCAAAAACAAAATCAAATTCACCTTAGGAATATCTACACCTTCATTAAAAATATTTACTGTAAATATGATTTGAAGAGGATCACTATCATTTTCCAACTTACTAATAATATCTTGCCTTTCGTTCGGAAGATCATTACTCGTTAGACAAGCTGCCTTATAGCCTCGACTTGTAAACTCATCCGTCATATAACGAGCATGTTCAATTGAAGCGCAGAAGCCCAAAGCCGTCATAACATTGCCATCATGTCCGAACTTATTAATCATATTAATTACATAGTCAACACGTTCATGCGTGTTCAGGGCACGCACTAGCTCATTTTCAACAAATTGACCATTACTTAGAACTTCAATCTGTGCATAATCAATCGTAGGATCACTCAAACCAAAATACCTAAATGGAGTTAAGAGCCCTTCTTTAAGTGCATCCCTTAAACGAATTTCATATACGACATTATTATCACAAATTGCTAAAACATCCCTGCCGTCCATGCGATCGGGCGTTGCTGTAAGCCCTAATAAGAATTTAGGTTTAAAATAGTCAATTACCCTTCTATAGGTAGCTGCTTCAGCATGATGAAATTCATCTACGATAATATAATCAAAATAATCAGGCGCAAATTTTTCTAACACATCGTCTCTTGAAAGAGTTTGAACAGTGCTAAATAAATACGGTTTGTCCCAATCCTTCTCAATCCCCGTGAGCTTGCCGCACAAATTATTGGCTTCATCAAATATCTTTGCAAAAGTTTTTCTAGAACTTTCTAATATTTCATCCCTATGTGCAAGAAATAATACCCTATCCGCTCCGAAATTCTTCACATCAAAAGCAGAAAGATACGTTTTACCAGTTCCAGTCGCTGCTATAACAACGCCTTTATTATGACCATTTAACCTAGTCTGTCCCAGCGCCCTAAGAGCTCCCTCTTGCATTTTGTTTGGTACAATCTCTTTTTTTGTGAAACTTTTGTCGTCATTCATAACATTAACCAAATCAACATGTTGCGCGGCTAAGTATGGATTGACTAGCATAATTTTCTTATTGTTATATTCTTTTTCGTAAGCTGAAATCAAATCACTGCTAAGCTGGATAGCCCTTTGATCATCCCAGTACATTTGGAACGTTTTTCTTGCATTCTCATAAATCGAATAGTACGTATCTCCTGGTAATTTCACGTTCCATTCATGTCCTGTCTGCAACGCAGAGTAGGTTAAATTAGAAGAGCCAATTATAACCGTATTTAGACTAGATTTGCGCTCGAACATATAAGCTTTGGTATGGAAGGAAACTCGACCAGAATCAAATACTTTTGTCTCCACATTTGGTAGCTCTAACAAGCGGCGAAGGGCTTTAGGCTCTGTAATCTTAAGATAAGTTGATGTTAATATCTTAACTTTCTTGGAAGGATCTTCTCTTCTAAGATCATCGAGTGCCCTAATTAGCAGTTGTAGTCCTGACCACCGCACAAAACTAACCATAAAGAACGCATTGTCCGCAGTTAACAATTCATATTTAAGGGCTTTAAATAAGTGAATTGGGTCCGCAGTTGAATTAGTTAGCAATAGTGGATGTGATAGAAATAATTCAGGATACATCGGCAAGGAAATATCATCATTCCTGTAATGAATTGCTTTAAGTGGCATATCCAAGTCATATGAGGCCAAATCAGGAATAATTGCCCTCAGTTGGTTCGTTAATTCTAATATTTTAGCGTGTTGGTTTTGATCTGCCAAATATCTGAAAGACTTACTGATATCCTTCATTACTTGTTGAATTAAGGCGTTGTTATAATTCTGGGGGAGGAGGTTATATGTAATTTGATTAGATGGATATTCTTTGTTTTTATGTAGTATCTCTTCGAAAACTCCCCTATGCTCTCTCATGTTGTTCCTCCTAGAATTAGTAAATTCTTCCTGCTTTATTATACTGAATAAAAGGGGATTGGGATAAAGAAACGTTCTCTGAGGCGATGGCTGTTCTTCATTTAAACGATTTATTTTCTAATGGCATGGAACTATTCTATTTGTGAACTAGATCTAATCGCCACTGTATGAAAGTAAAAGGCTCTATTCCACGGTGGATTCTTTATCCGACCCTAGTATAAAGCCCGTACTAAAAAGACCAAAACTTCAAATTTACCTTCACATAATAATCAATGGATTGCTAAGCAGTGATAAGATAACTTATTCTCTTACAAGCTAACCTTCCTTAGAAAGCCAAGTATGGAAGCTAATAATAGAATATTGTTATCAATAACATTACTTTTGTATAAAGAGGAGGTGTATGTGTAAGTCCTTAGCCTAGCAGGTTTACTACAGCTCGTGTTATACCCTAGCTTCCAGAATAAAGCCGAGTAGATATCGACTTAAATCATAAAAAACTGCATCCGTAGAAGTACGACTAATTGCAAATCCATCTATAAATTGAATTTATCAAATTGTATTCCTCAGTAGATACACTATAAGCAGCTTTTTGAAGCTTGTTGGATATAGTATTTAACCTTACAAGCCATTCTGTCTTTGCTTCACGTCCACCTGGGATCTTCATATCTTCTGGACGAACCATAATACCTTCGAATACTTCTGACCAATTCTTACCGTTAAGAATTACATCTTTGCATTCTGATAACCTGACACAATCCCAAATCGATACTGGTTCTCCTATCCCCCCCTTCGCAATCAAATCATAATTTTGAGAGTCAGAGTCCTTTTTCGCTCTTGTATAAACCGGTTTCGGCAGCCCTATTATCAGCCAATTAGCTCCACATTTTTCTGTGAGCTTTCGGGCTATTACATTCTTAACACTAACTTCTATTTCGCGCAGATATTTCAGCGATTCATCATTAAACGTTTTCGCTTCATCCTGCCAGTATTTCTCAAGTCCATCTGGTTTAAAATCGGTTCTAATATCCGCTATTGCCTTCTGGAATGCTCTCCAGAAATGTGCATCAGCTCCGCCACCTAAATAATTACGAAGATCTTTTCGATGCTCTTGTGTAATATTGTTAATATAGTCTATTAGAGGATCAAGATAATAGCGTACTTTTTCAAAGACAACTTCTGTCTTTTTCGTTTTTGGTGTTATCTCGCCACTAGCTACTAACATATTAACTACATCATTAATAACACGAATTATAGCTTGGATTCCGCGATTTATTGTTAGAATCCCGTAATCCAAGTCACCTTTTAGCCATTCTTCTTCAGTATACTTCTTAATGTATATGAGACAATCTTCAATAAAAGGGTAAAACAAATCACAGGTTTCCTGATTTGTACCAAGGTCAAAAGTTCCGTCTTTTGCAATCACATTCTTTTTTCCGAAAATAGTGAAAAAATGACATTTCTTCAATGCTGATTGAAGCGCTTCTACTGTTATGCACTTTGTTGGAGAGGTCTCATTTTCTCCATCAACAATTCTAGCTAGCAATGGAGATGTCTCTTCTTCACCCAACATCTGCGAAATTTTCGATCGAAGTGCCTGCCTTCTTTCATTATAGTTTTCAGAATCCCACAGCATATCAGCATTTAGTGTTACCCTCAATGTTTTCGGTACTGCTTTCTGGTTTTCATTGATGTCCATGAAAAGCTTTACCTGCTCATAACGATCTAAATCCACAAAAGCTACCACTGGTATAGTATTAGTAGATGCATACTGAGAATCAGAATATCCATAGAGACGATGTTGGCCATCAATAATGTATGCAGACCTATACTTCTTAGGTAAATGTAAAACACCTAGTTTGGAGATTGAGCCTTCAATTTTTGTTCCAGTTTGATCAAATTGTAGACCTTTTCCATTAGTATCAATGCTAACTATCAGTGAATTGGGAAAATAACCTCCTCTGTTGATAAATGTATGAACTTCTTGCATACGTTTTTTCTTTATGAGTCGCTGATAAGTAGGCATCATATTCTTATTCGCTTCAGTGCGATGCAAAACATATCCGATTTTCAATAAGCGTTCTGGCTCAATTGAAAAAGAGTAATATGTATTACCTCCCATTTTTCCTTGGATGGCAGGTATCTTTTCCTCCATATTTCGAATTTCAGTATTAGCAAACAGATTCCCCAATAATTGATACCTAGAACTAGAACCAAGATGTTTAACCAATTCTACGTAATAATCGATAACAGCATTACTAAAATGTATGATGCCCCATTCGTTAAGCTTTGCCAAATCCGTCTTACTCATTATGAAATTATGGGTCGCCCAGATAAATTTGACTTTACGACCTGGATATTTCTTCAAAGCCTCTTTTCGTAATCCCTCCATCTGCCCATATAATGCCTCTATTGGCTTTTTAAAGGCACCATCCTTAATGTCCTCTGCAGATTTACACTCGACAATAAGTATGGTTTCGTCATCAGCAGCAAAAACATCAATCTGTTGAGTGAAAGCCGGGTTTTGATAGTCATATGACATTTCAAAATTCCGATCAGAGTTCATCTCCGTGAATCCCATGTTGGCTAACAGTAGCCATACTTTGTCTTCGAATTGTTCATCAAATGGCTTGTCTTTCTTTACACCAATAAATTTTGGGTTTTTGTACTCTTTATATCTCGTCCAACCTTCCTCAATTAAGTCCGGAAGAGCAAGTGACCTCTCCTTCGATGAAATAAATGTCTTGCTCCTTGCTGTCTTTGCTATTGCAAGCTCTTTTCCAGATACGATTTTAACCCATTTTGTCTTACTCATCCTTACTCACCTCTTCCGGAATATTTGTGAACACATATTCTGAAACTTTGGTTCTCGCTGCTTCCTTCCCACCAATTAAGCTTTGCCTATCTAGCTCTAAAATCCGATCTCCATCTCTTTGAAAAATCTCTCTAATAACAGGATGGGCAGCATTTGTTAGAATGTAGTACGCACCTTTTCGCTTAATAAAGTCAATGTATCTACTTAGACGGTACTGATCATTAATAGAAAATAAATTCTGGTTATATTTAATAAATCCATTATTATTGTGAGAGACGGTATAAGGTGGATCTAAAAAAACCAAGTCATTTTCTTTTATTCGATATTTGTAACCTTCAAAATCAAAACATTGTAATTTCACTTTTTGAAGCTTTTGGCTTGCAGTAATAATTTTGTTAATATCATAAGTCCATTTTTCTCGACGTCCATAAGGAACATTGTATTGTCCCTGTCTATTAACACGATAAAGACCGTTATACGAGGTTTGATTTAAGTAAATAAATCTCGCGGCTTTCTCCACTTGATCATCAGGATTCAGAGAACGTATTCTGTAGTAATCATCTGACGTATTGTTATACCCTATAAAACGAGATATTACCGCTTCCGGCATGTCTCTTACTGCTATATATGTATCTATTAACTCCTTATTAAGGTCTGATAAATAACAGTTATGCCGATGGTCCATTGCAAAAAAAATTGCTCCCCCACCAATAAAAGGTTCATAATATCTTCGATATTGCAAGTTTCCAATTATCTGGTCCAATGACTTTACTAACCAGGTTTTCCCACCAGCCCATCGAATAAATGGTTCAATTATAGCCATATCATCTTTCCTCACAGGTGCTATTTTTCTTGCTGACTAAAATCCTAATATCTTCCACATATATATTTAATTCAATGTAATCCGACAAAAGTCCTGCTTTTTTTACATTATTTGTTGAAATAAAAAAACAAATGAGACCTTAGTCACGGTTGTTTTAAACAACCTAATTTACAAGAAAACTTAATTTTTAATTTCCTCATATGCTTCATTCAATCATTAATCTTTATAACTCAACGGTATAAGATGAGAGCATTCCAACCTACAGGTTGAAAAAGACAACGGTAAAGAATAATACAAATAAAAAAAGACGGAGCCCCGTCTTTTTTATTTGTATTATTAAGAATTGATGGTTTCAATAGAAGCTTGTAAGGTTGCTAATATTTTATTATTTGTAGTTAAAACTTAATTTCGTATTCTTTAAACTTGTAACCGGTTTTATAATATTCTATTAAAATTACTCTCTTTGGGTAATTGACTTCATAATAGACTCCTAATCCATATCTACAAACATGTTCTGGTAGAGTCTTACCATCAAAAGACCAAATATCATCATAACTATCTTTCGTCAGAGCTACTAATCGCGATCTATCATCATCTTTTTCTTGTTTTTTCCTATTTGATTTTTTCATCTCAAGTGCTATGAGATTATCCTGATCTATAATGTTGCCTCGACTATGAACAATTAGATCACAGTTAATCTTTACAATGATATCATCAGGTCCATTTATAGTTTTAACATGGGTTTTAACTTTCCCGTTTTTATTACGGTTGTACTCTACATCAACTTTGTACTCTGAAAACTCAGATATCTTAACTACTCCATATAAGTGAATCATAAGCGCTCCACAAAGTGTACGCTCAGATACTTTAGAATTTAATAATTCAAGATCACTTTGAATGAAATTATTATTTGCCTTCTCGAATATTTCTATCAATCTTTCTTTCATTTTTCCTCCAGAACGTTTAGATTTTTAATGCTGTTTCAGTAATTTTAGTTATCGTTATTGTATTCACGACGTCCCACCGACTTAGGCTGCGCCAGCAGCCGGCCGCGAAGTGGTTAGTCGGTGCGGATGTGTCCGGCTTAAATCAACTTTACGCCATTGAGCTGCTTCTCCGAGTTCATCTCTAACCCCTGCCGAACCGGGGACGTATGCCCAATGCGTGAATATGGTGTTATGTGAAGCCCTTGTCATTTTTAACAGATCTAGCAATTGGCGTTCAATTAGAGATGAAATCTGTGAAAATCGAAGAGTTCATGTACCATAATGTATAATTTGGCTTTATAGATTTAAATTAGTTTAGTCTGTCTAATATGAAGCTAATAAATTGCGCAAAAAATTTATGATGCAGGGTGATACTATACTCTTCTGGAGTAATTCCATAAAATTTATGCGAAGAAGCGTCTATTATAGAGTACTTATCATGTTTTGGATTATAGATGCATATTCCTTGATTTAATATACATACAATATCTAGCCCCTTATCTTTGGATTCATTTAGTTTATCTGCAATTGTTTGTATTGATGTAGCGGATTCGAAAGCAAATAATACAGTGAGTGGGCCACTATATTCATTTACTTGGTCTTGTAAATATATATAATCAAAGTTCGATTTAAATAATGATTTTACTAATTGCGCATCTGTCTGACATTTCCCTATTTGACTTGAGTTTAATGACATTTTTTGATTCTATTGCCATTGCTACAGAGTGTACTGGCTAAATGATTAGCTCAAAACCGCTATAAATAGGCAGAACATTATATTTATCATAAACAATAATATCAACTTGGCTACTTATTGAATTGTCGTTAACTACAAAGCCAGTTCCTAAATCGAACTTATTTGGAACTAATGTCTTTAGAAAATTTGTTAGTATACCTTCGGTTTCTCGCCCTTTTTCCCCGTTGTGGGACAAATATTTCATCAGTTTGAACTCAGCAATTATTTTATCAAGTTGATGATATATTGCAGTAGTAAGAATGTTTTAAGTTCTTTCAAGTCTTTCACCTGCACTTATAAAATAATCTACTTTATGATTGCTAACTGCTTTTTACTCGAAAATGTAGTACAAAATGCGTTAAAGCTTCCCGCAGCTCTCCATTGTCCAGCTACAACCACTAGGTACTCTCTGTTCGAAAAAATATCGTTCTTTATTTCTTTAAACAACTCTTCACTGTCAAACCTTAAAATGAAAGTGTATTCCTTTCCATCAGTAGAAGAAGTAAGAGAGATTTCCAATTTAGAGGCGTCGTAAAAGCGTCCACTTTTGCATTTGCCTTCAATGATTCTCCAATCGAATACACCTTTAGGATACATATGTACGCTTCTATTATCTAGAAGCATTTTACCAATTGTAACACCGTTGTAAGTATCAGAATAGTCGTATGCCTTACACATTGCATATATCTGACGTATTGTACGTGGCGGTTTTGGTGTTGCTGTACCACTACCATGTTCTGCAGGTATTTCCTTTTTAGTCTGTGGATTACTTGGCATCGTTAAAGCCAATAATGCATTGTCAAATTCGAAGTTCCCTTCATTATATTTATTTGGATTAAATCCATTTGAAGCCTCATATGGACATTTTTCAATATGCCCATAAAAACGGCTTGCACTAAAGTATGATGCGGAAACTCCTTCAATATTGCATATATGCATATGAGCATCACAACTATAGTTTGGACAATAGTAGCGGTTACCCTTGTCTTGTTTCTGAGCATTTTTTGCTAATAGTTTCTCTGTTCTAGCAGCATCCTTATAGACATACATTGCCATAGCTAATCCTCCTCCCCCAATTGACTACATTTCAAAAACTCATTCAGTTATGAATTAAACTTTCCTAGACCCAGGCCACTGTTACACAATTTGAAATGCACTTGGATCAACACCATATACATCTCTAAATTGATTACGAACACTAGTAGTAACCTCTGATTTTGGGAATTTGGATGTTAACCAAGAAAAATTATACTCAAATTCTCCATCTTGGATGATCCATTGCCTCGTCATATCATATGTCATATTCCAAAAATAAAACGAATTAAAGGTGTTTTGAACAGATTTCTCATCTTTATCTGGAAAAGTACTCGGGTAAATATCTCCATCTAAACCATCACAAAAAAGGGCTTTATGTGCTTCAAACAACTCTCGAGCATTCTCTAACGAAATACCTGCTTTTCTTTCACCAACAGACCAGATCCCCGGCCAGCAAAAAAACTCAGGTGTAATAAATTTATCCTGCTGAAATCTTAAAAATCTAGCGAAAAGCAATCGAACTGGTAGGTTTTCAGAACCAAACTCAAAAGAATTATCTTCTTCCATTAATTCCTTACAGTTAGTACTGGCCCAATCACTTAATTTTTCAGAAGCAGAATAGGGCGTTTTACAACTAATATAGCCACAAAGGATTTCGGAAACTTCTAAATACTCTTCCTTTGTGTAGCCATGAATCGAATTCACTAAATTTGGATTCTTGTTCTTTATTGACTCGCATAACATTAAAAATCTTATCCCTGGATCTACTGAAAAAACAAATGATGGAAAGTGATATAGATCAAAAGGAAAACCATCAGTTGGGTTAATAGCAAGATCACATACTAACAAAAACAACCCCACTACCGAATCTTCTGGTGTACCAGGCCAAGGTGTATCAAGAATTTTGAGGAAAATATCGAACGCCTCTCTATATAGTTGACTGAGCATTCCTGCGTGCTCAAAGTCATCCCAACTCATCTTCCTGCCTGATGAGAGATACAAATACTGTAATTGCGAAAAACGAGCTTGCCCTTCAAATATCTCTCTTGCGCCTATTGGTGATAGTCGAATATCAGAACCGTGATAGTAACCAAACACTTTATTTTTATTAAGTTGCTCAAACTCCCTCTCCCATTTCCTTGCATCCGGTAAAAATACCAAATTACTATCGAATGTGGATGAAAGCAGCCAGAGTACAGAACCTCAAGCCATATTATATGAATGTCCAACACTCTCAAAGTATGGTGAGTTAATTATATGTGAGGCTTTTTTAGGATCAATTGCAAGCCGCATAAAAAATTCAATATCATGCCAGTTGTATAACACACGATTTATTCTACTACCTGTCTCATTTTTCAAAGAACCCTTATGCACGGCATCATATTTCAAAATTGATTTTACAGGCCCGATATCCTCAATTAAATGCTTAAGATCCCTGTTGTTGATATGAGCTTGGGCCGGATATATAAGGCTTAACATTAAACCTAGCGTCGAACCTATATGCTGCCACCAATGTATAGTTTCATGAAAATATGTGGAAAATGCTTGAATTTGTTGAAAGCTTAACTCGCTATTGGATCTAATCCCTGGTTCTATTGACTGAAGTTCAAGATGAATATCTGGTCGAAGCCTCAACACAAATTGAGTTGGGCTGTACAATCCCCTTACATTCCAACAAGAGTGTAGTTCGGCAGGAAGTATCCATCCTTCTTCTTTTTCAATAAGTAGTTTTTTATCAAGAAACATTGTCATAGTTCCTCCAGTCTCACAGACAAGCGTGGATTACAAAAACAAGTGCATTGTATATCCATTTTACAACATTCACCATATAATTGCTTCAGTTCCATAACGACTTCCGCCAAAAACCTACAACAGAAAAGAACTCAAGTAATGATCATCAAACGATCAACTTGAGTTCTTTACTTTATGTAAATGTGATCAAGATTATTTCCTCGCCAGCATTTCAAATGTCTTTATTTTATGCGAACCTGCCACATCTCATTTTCGAACCCTCAATATGACCGACTCACATGCCTTGAGTAGATAATAATGATGCTCTAAAAAGCTAGTATACCATTGGTGGAAGATGTTTATCTCAATCTTATCAATAAATACTTCCTTCGACCTATTAGACTATAAAATCTGCATAAAAACTGTCATTATATTTTGTAATCTCTACTTTTGAGGGAAAATGATTAATCCCCATGTTTGCTAGAGCTACACAATCCATTGCCCACGCATATAATTCTTGGGGCAGCTTATAGCAAACAGGAACCTCACTTTCACTAACTGTAATCATTGGAGTCCCATCCTTCATAAAACCAACTGATAAAACATCCAATGTGTTAGAACCTTCATTTATTCTTAATGACGGTTGCTTACTCGAATCAAAGAAGACTTTTCCTCCTCTTTGGTTAAGATCATAATCCTTGTCAGTCTCTGCTATCGGATCAACCTGCAATTTTGATCTCATATCATCATAATGTTTTGCTAAGCGTTCACATGCCAGTGCATTAAAGTATTCACCATGCATTTTTTTATCAATTGCTCTAACTTCATCAATTGTCCTGTAGCTACTCATATAATCGAGCAAAGAAATAATAGCAATCAAGTCATCTGAGTAATTTCCTGAAAAAACCTTATACCACCCATTATTTAAGCGGCAAATAATATGTAACAATCGTTTATATAAATAGAGTTGACGATTATTTAATTCAAACCACTTCTCACCTAGTATTTTTTTATTAATCCCATCTTCAAAGGAATCGTATTGCAATTCAGTATGTAAAGATTTAAGAAGTTTAGAGATTATACCTGCAAGCATATCCGCCATCCTAATCCCTACATGTTCTTTTGAATTAACCTCTGTAACTGGGGAGAGTCCTAATTGTTTTGCCGCTTTCAACGTATTGCTGTCATCACCTTCTTTATCGATAAACAGCGCATATTTAGAAATATTTTTCTCTAGCAAATATTTTTTAAAACCAACAAAAGCAATTTGATAGTTCCAATTAATATCCCTGTGCTCATTAATATCTTCAAGTATCATCACTATTTGCGAAAAAGCTGATGTTTCACGCCGCTTCAATTTTGGGTTTGCTCGATTCTCAGCGATTCGTTTAAGGAAAAATGCTTTTAATAACTGAACCAATTCGCCTGTGTTTTCATACATTCCACCAATAATTTCCTGTGGTCTGTACATCACTATTGTCTTAACGATTGAATACTTCAAGGCATCCGCATTTACAAATACACTATTCTTATAATTCAGGAAAATTTGGTTTACAATAAATTCTATTTTGCTTGTTACAGAAAAATACAAAAAGATGCGATTGTCAAACACATCTAAAAAGTCATGGATAAATGCTACATTGTCGGAACTTAATGAAGCCAATCCATTTTTTAATTGTTTTGTCTTCAATGTCGAACTTTTTAACTCTCCATTTGATTTGCGGTCTGAATACTTCTCTTCAAACTCAAGATATCGTTGAAATATAGAATTTTCTTCTTCAGTACGCCATCCAACAATTGTTGTAACAAAATTATCGTAGTAATTATCAGAAACAACTGTAGAATGATTAATTTTTCTACTATGCTCAGATTCATCATAATAAAAATTAACGTTGTTTTCCATAAACACTATACCCCCTTGTAGTATACGAAGTATTATTTCATTTACACCATGCAGTAGTAACTTAATCACAAGAACTACTATGATTCACAACTCACTTTATAAAACATAAAATTACTTAAAACTTCATCAGTCTGTTCTCGTTCAATACTTCGTCTCCATGCTTCAATTGATCGTTCAATTCTCTGTTTGTGATTTAAATAAGTCAATCCATTTAAAGCTGGAAGCAGCGATTCCAAGAATGATATTCTTGCTTCCATATACGGAATCATGCTCCCTACTTCGCCTTAACCTCTTGGCTCTAAATGAATTTCATCAAATAATAGCGGATTCGTATTTAACTTAATAAAGTGCAAAATGTGCTTTTTTCGACGCTCTAGTGAAAACTCAGCATCGGAAATTGCCGAGATAATTATTTTCATAAACTCAGCATCATTAAAATTGACCTCGAAAAATGTGATATCCATTCATCTTCGCAAGCAATTATTGTTTCAGAATTATTTTCTGTCATAAAAGATGCCCTACATACTCCGCAATTCTCCAACACGGATAGTCAAACAAAAAATAATACTAATTTGATCTAATATTTCCAATAAAAAAACACCCGATTCTAGCAGCCAGGTGCTGAGTAAACCAATTTGTTATTTTAACTTTAACTCCATTTTACTTACCTCATTTATGATTTGTTTTTAGTGCGAGGGATTCAGCAAATGTAAGATCATCTATATTAACAGTTACTACTAATACCACTGACTCTACGTGACTTAAGTGTCACCCACAGTGTCGAAACCCATATATAAAATTACACATCTCATAGTTACATAACTCCTTTACTAAGAATTCTCAATCACATGGGAGATCAATTTAAAAATGGAAATTCACTACCATATATTGTTTTTTTTAAATATCATTGAGATTTTCACGAATGCTTGTACGCTCCATAAAGTGGAACGGCGCTACCCGTTCAGCATTCTTATCCATTAAAGTTTATATTTAATTTATACTTATCTACAAAGCTTGTCAGCTTATTATTTTTCTTAGATTCTTCTAATTTTTCTTTCTCTATAAGAATTACACAAGTCCCATCATTATGTACCGATACGTAAGTCATCTCTGTATTAACATTGTAATCACCATTAAAATGAAGTAGTGCTTCAAAATTCTGTTCCTCAAGATATTCTTTTATACGGTTATCTAATCCAAAGAATAATTGTAAATGATTATTAACATTGAATTTAAAACCATCAATTCTTTCATCGCCGTGATAAAATGTACAAAAGTTATACTCTCCAACACTTGAAAAAACCTCAAAACCAAACTTTATTACATTATTATCGTAGTCAACTTTTTTACCTTCATAATATTCGATTTTCGAGCTATCTTTTATTATTTCATCTATTCTTTCGTTTAATAAACTTGCTAGTTTACTATATCCTGAAAGCTGGGCAACCTTAGTATAATGAATTAACAAAGAGAGTATTCTTTCGTTTCTACTTATATCATATATTTCGCTGGGAGGATCAACTACTGTTATTTCAACAGGATTAACATCCCTCTTTATTATACTAATAGCCCCATACTTAGATGTTGTAGCAGGATATGCAGCTTTTTGTTCAATTATTTCATTAATAGCCTGTGTTAATCCACTCTTTCTACCTTTTGATTCAGCAAGGATTCTCCTACCTAGAAAATTAATTTCAAAATCACACCGTTTACCTGTGGTGGTTATTTCATTTATACAATTAAAGTTCACATTAAACAATCTCTGGAATAGAGCAATGGCAAATCCAACGCCAATAACCTCAGAGGATTGAGTTTGCAACTCAGATTTTTCTCCATCATCAAAATAAAAATGTGTATTGTCTTCTAGTAAAGTGGGTTCTATTGTTAAGTAAGTATATTGGAATCTTTTTGATAGGCTTCTTTTAAATCTAGATTGAAAATGAATCATAGCACAATGAATTAAATTCAAATCTGTAAGGAATAACCCTCTATTCTTTATTTCATTAAACGCACTTTTCTTAAAAAGTGTTGTATCTGTACTAGGATGAAAGTGAACTGGTACATTTTTTAAACTTAACCTTATCGGCATTATATCTAAGTCCCCTTTTAATTAATTGTCTTCTTCTAAAATTAATTTTGTTTTTTCATAATTCGACATTTTCCATTAAAATCCTACTTATCAATAATCCACTTTAAACAAAAAAGAAGCGAGCAGGAGCCCACTTCATTACACGACAATACATCTCGAATATTAGCCTTGTGCTTTTCCTAAATAGTCGTCTTACGCCTCCTCCCACATGCACCGTTTCACAAAAGCCTTGCGCCACTTGGCTTTAACGCCTCTCGCCCTCACTTTCCTGTTTCAACCTGAGCAAATAAAGTCGTCCTACAAATTGGAGTAAAATCGGGGGTAAATCGGAGAAAATCGGAGAAAATCGGAATATAACGAGCAAATAAAGTTGACTTAAATGCAGGGGTAAATCGGAGGAAAAAGCAATCAGATTCAAAATCGGAAAGAAAAACGAGAGATAACCTGATTATCAATGGATTTGGTTAGTTCAAGAGCTTCCCTTCTCCCTAAACCTCTCCCCTGCTCTAAAAGAAAAAAGCCGAGGAAAACAGGAGTGGATACCTGAGTTTCGCTCGGCTCGTGACACGACTATTTAGGCTCTAAGATGACTTTTTAGGCTTTGAGATGTTCACAAGTCTTGCCTTACTAACAGTGAACAGCACTCCACATGTGTCGTCCACGGGAACATATCTACCGGCGTCACCTCCGCGACGCCGTACCCACCATCGACCAGTACGCGCAGATCGCGCGCGAGTGTCGATGCGGAGCACGACACGTACACCACGCGCCGCGGCCGCAGCTCGAGAATCGTCGCCAGCAGCGCAGGGTCGCAGCCCTTGCGCGGCGGGTCCACAACGATCACGTCGGGCCGAACGCCCTGACGTGTCCACTCCGGCAGGACGACCTCGGCCGGTCCTGCCTCGAAGTGCACGTTCGTCATGCCGTTTAACTCGGCATTCTTGCGTGCATCCGAGATCGCCTCTTCGACGATCTCGACGCCGTACACCTGTCCCGCGCGCTGCGCCAGGAACAGGGAGATCGTGCCGATGCCGCAATAGGCATCGACGACAACTTCATCGCCGGTCAGCGCGGCGTACTCCAAAGCCTTCCCGTACAAGACTTCCGTCTGGACGGGGTTCACTTGAAAGAAGGATCGTGCGGAAATTGCAAATTTCACTTCGCCGATATAGTCATAGATGACCTCGCTGCCCCACAGGACGTGCGTCTCATCCCCAAAAATAACATTGGTCTGTCTCACATTAATGTTATGACAAATGCTCTTCACCGCAGGCAGAGCCTCGCGAATGCCAGCCACCCATTCCTCGACACGAGGAATCTGGGCACCATTAGTAACAAGAACGACCATAACCTCGCCCGTGCGGAAGCCGACTTTAACAACGACATGGCGCAGCAGCCCAGTCCCTGTCTCTTCACTATACGCTCGGATGCCTAACCGCGAGCCAATCTCTTTCACGCGTGCAACGACTTCATCGTTCGCCTCGTGCTGGATGAGACAAGCCTCCATATCAATGATGCGATGGCTGCCCTGCGCATAGAATCCGCCAATGAGGCCGCCCCGCTCTTCCCCGAAAGGAACCTGAGCCTTATTCCGATATCTCCACGGATCGGTCATCCCGAGCGTGGGATGAACAACAATTCCTTGACCTTGATCTTGGTCTTGCCCCGGCTCCCCCGCCACCTGCAACTTCCCAATCCGCTGCAAATTATCAACAACCTGTTGCCGCTTCACGCCCAGCTGCGCCTCATAGCTCAAATGCTGCAGCTGACAGCCACCGCACTCGTCATAAATCGCACAGTCGGGAGCAATGCGATCCGCACTCTTTTCAATCAGTTCCACCAAAGAAGCATACCCGTACTGCTTTTTCAGATGCCCAACCTTAACCAATGCACGCTCACCCGGCAGCGCCCCCGCGACAAAAAGGGTAAAGCCGTTCACACGGCCCACCCCTTCGCCATCATGGCTGATCCCGAAGATCTCAGCCTCGTATTGCTGCCCGATTTGCACAGGCAAGCTCGCCATCCAAGCTGGCACTTCTTTCTTCCCTATGCTATTCCTATTCCCTCTATTACTACCCGCTGCCGAACTCCCCGTTCTACCAGCGGATCCTGACTTGCCACTACCTCTATGTTTACCTGGCGCAAAACCAGATGTACCTTTTGCTTTCATATTTACCTCACTTCATCTGTTAACCTGCCAAGTAGTCAGGATGGTTTCGGTCGATGACCTACCTACTCATGATCATCATGCCCATGTCCATGCCCTTTGAACGGCGTGGTCAATGCCTCAAAAAACTTCTTCTTATAAATCGACTGCCCCGACTCATCCACAATGACTCGCAAATGTCCCTGCAAATTCGTCATCACACAAGGCAGTGTCCCGCCAAACTCACCGTCAAGGTTCAGTTGCACGTAGTCTGGAGAGTTAATTTCGATATGATTCGTCTGAAAATAAATCAGATTCGGATCACTCAAATGCTCGCCGCGCAGCGCCAGTGATACGATACGGATAAACTCGGCGAGGTTGCATTTTTTCAAAATAATCACATCGAACATACCATCATTCATACTGGCTTCCGGAGCTAGCTTCTCGAAGCCGCCAACGGAGTTGGTGTTGCCCACGAGGAAGAGCATGACTTCTTCATGCATCTCTCGATCGCCGGCTTTGATATAGAGCTCGATCGGCTTCAGCCTAGGCAGCTTCTCGAGTCCCTTCATATAATAGGCCAACTGGCCAATCATGGTTTTGAGCTTGCTCGGGACTTCATACGTCAGCTCGGTCATCGATCCGCCCCCAGCGATGTTGATGAAGTAGCGGTTGTTAATTTTGCCTACATCAATAGCGGTTGAGTACTGCTGGATGATGAGGTCGCAAGCATATTCCAAATTCTTAGGGATACCGAGCGCACGCGCAAAATCATTGGTCGTCCCGAGGGGCAAGATGCCCAGCGGCGGTCTGCCTTCTTTTTCGGCCATGCCGTTGACGACTTCGCATATGGTGCCATCACCGCCTGCGGCGATGATAAGATCGAACCCACGCCGTACGGCTTCGGCCGCTGCCAGTGTGGCATCTCCTTCACCGATGGTCGCGTGAGTGGAGGTTTCGAACCCGCCGCGCTCCAAGCGCTGGAGGATCTCAGGCAATCTCTTTTTCATTTCTTCCCGGCCTGAAGTCGGATTATAGATCAATCGTGCTCGTTTGACCACTGTGTGTTCATCCCCTGTTCACCTTATGGGAATACGGAGGCAATCTGCCCCTCAATCCATTTGGAAATTAGCGGACTAGGCAATAATGCCTGTCCATTATATTGATAAGTGAACCCTTCCAATCTAGAAGGAATCACTTTACTTGTAAAATACCCCTCACTTAGAAAAAGCGGTGCAACAATCACTCGATACGATGGCTTTTCGCGGGCCCACCAGGCCACTCGCTCTGCCAGTTGATCCGGCAACAGCATAGCCACATCGGCTTCGGCGAAGCCGCCTAGCTTTTGCAATCGCGCAGCGAGCTGCTCTAATCCTTGGCGCCACTTTTGGTGGAAGCCTTCTTCTTTACTCCCGTGTCCTACCAAAAGGAGAATCTCCTCACCAGGGGACTCGGAAAGGTCTTTGATTTTGCCATAAAGTATAGCAGCAATATCGGGGTGATCATCAATCGGCGACGTGAAGTGAATTCGCGCGTGAATGTTCATAAGCTCCATGTCAGTTTCGAGCTGCGGCTCAGGAATAACCCCCAACGCGTAGCTGATTTCATCGATATGTGTACTCCCAGAGGACACGAACAGGGGAACGACGATAATGTCTGTCACGCCTTGCGTCTCTAAGCTATAAATACCATCTTGGATCAATCTACCCTCGACGAGCTCCAGATATGACGCATAAATGGGTATGGCTTCTGGCATGCTTACGGCTTTCACAGCATTTTCGACCAGCTCCACCCAGCCTTCATCACGGGATCCGTGGCTAATAACAAGCACACCATACTTCCTCAATTCAACTTCCCCCACCCGTACGAACTAAGCCTATCTTCCTATGCTACCGAATGTGTTCTCCCATGTCAATTGAACCCTGCTTGAACAGGAAAAAACCCCGTATTACACGAGGTAATACAGGATTTATCACAAGGCAATTATTTAACGACCTAAACGATCCAGTGTCAGTACATAACCATCGTTCCCGTAATTCAGGCACCTTTTGACTCGCGAAATGGTTGCTGTAGAAGCCCCTGTTTCCGCTTCGATCTGATTATACGTACATCCCTTGCGCAGCATCCGAGCTACTTCAAGGCGTTGCGAAAGCGACTGAATCTCGTTCACGGTACACAAGTCATCAAAAAAGACGTAACACTCTTCAATATCCTTCAAGGTTAGTACAGCTTCAAAAAGCTGGTCTATGGCTTTATCATTTAATTTTTTTAATTGCATCTGCTGTCAACTCCCGGTCAAAAAGCATGTTGGCTCATTGGTTCTCTAAGCTCCTGTGTATCATTCGACACGTCCTGGGCAATTCCTTCCTTTAGGATTGCAGAACGTTAAAATTTCTATGCGTTAATGGGCTAAACAATGACAAATCCATGATAAATCCCCAAGACCCGTGACATTCGTCCATACCAAAGGTAGGCAAGTGACATATCCTGTAGGAGACAAATCTGATAAAAAGGATCGTGAATCCTAGTGACCAACCCAAGACAAGAATTTATCGGTAATGGCGGAAATCGTCCTGAAGTACAAACAAGGAGCTTAACACTGCCCGGTGAAGGCTTCGGTCAATATCCAGGCTTAGGCGGTGGCTTTGAAGGCGGCGCAGGCGGCGGTTTCTTCGGCGGACCTCCTGCCGGCGGTAATGCCGGTGGGGGATTTTTTGGCGGCGGCGCTGGCGGTAACACCGGCGGTGGTGGTGGTTTCTTCGGCGGCGGCGGCGGTGGTAATGCCGGTGGCGGTAGTGGCGGCGGCAACTTCCTGAGCAACCTCCTTGGCGGCGGCGGTGGTGGTGCTGCTGGCGGTTCTTCGAACCCGCTGAGCGGCTTAAATATCAAGCAAATCTCCGGCTTCGTGGAGCGGATGGGTGGCATCGACGGCATCATCGGCACGATGGGCAAGGTTCAGAAGTTCATGTCGACATTTCAGCAAATGGCACCGATGGTGAAAACACTCCTTGGCTCTGTCGGCAAAGGTAAAGTGAAGTCCTCCGAAGACATCGAGGAGGTCTTCCGTCCGAAGCGTAAACGCCGGAGGAAATCCGGCACAGGCAAGAGACGCAAAGGCGGTTCGAAGTCCGGGACGGCTAGGCGCAAACGCAGGTAGTGCCCCTACAAGAAGATAGCGGGAAACCTTCCGCTATCTTTTGATTTTGTTCCATCCCAATCTAGAACAATAGGAGCTGTATAATGACCAATCGATCTCAAGAGCTGTTGGAGTCTCGTTTTTTCTTAATTTCCGATCCTCTTGCTCGCCATTTCATTTATCGTCTACCAGACACCTGGTGGAGCCGCCCCTATGAGTATGCGTGGTGTGCCTCTTTTGTCGAGCCCACAGATACCGTCCTAGACGCTGCTTGCGGGATATCACACCCGTTCAAATTTCATTTGATACGGCATAGCAAGCGCGCATACGCATGTGATTGGGATCCTTCCGTCTCCTCTTTCGAAGCGATAATTCAGGATATTCAATCTGATATAAGCGAAGAAGCTGCCCAGCAAATTGCCTCTGAATTCTCATCGAATCATGCTTTTCTCCAAGCTAGTATTACTGCGCTTCCTTACGAGGAGAACATGTTTGATAAAATATTTTGCATTTCTGTGCTGGAGCATCTCCATCCTACGGATGCGATACAGTCGCTCTTGGAATTCAACCGCACCTTGAGGGATGATGGTGTTCTTATCCTGACACTTGACTACCCTACCGTTGACTTGGCGTTTTTTGATAAACTCGTCCATGATACAGGGTTCGAATTCTGTGGAAGTGTCAATTATACACGGCCCGCGGATGCGCTTCATACCGATCAATGGGGAGGACTGTATTGCTTCCGCGCCATTTTGAAGAAAAAGTCACAAGCTCCTAAATGAAATAAGGGACTCTCCCGTCTTCACAGACGGAGGAGTCCCTTTCGCATACCACTATTTCTTCAATGCTCTCAAAATGATTGCTGCTGCTTCTGCACGTGTTGTTAGCCCTTGCGGCTTCAAGGTGCCGTCTTGGTAACCATTCAATAACCTTTTCGAAGTCAGGGCAGCTACTGCCGCCTGTGCCCACTCCGAAATAGCCGCGTTATCTGCGAATCGCGTTGCTTCTGTTCCTTGATTCAGATGTGCAGCGCGTGCAATGATCACAGCCATCTGCTCACGGGTAATGGTGTCGTCAGGACCGAATGTCGTGTCCGTGTACCCTGTGATGATTCCCTGTGCTGCCGCTGCCGCGATGGTGTCTTTTGCCCAATGGTTCGTTGTATCGGTGAATACTTTGCCACTCTGATCACTAAGCTTTAAGAATTTCACAACGATAGAAACGAATTCCGCTCTCGTAATGTGACCTTCCGGTTTAAAGGTGCCATCTGGATAGCCGTTGATTGATCCTAAATGGATCAACTCACGAATGCTGCTCTCCGCCCAATGCCCCTTAATATCCGTCAAATCCGCATCAGATACTGGAGGTTCAGGTTTTACTTCATCTTTCGGAGTCGCAATGACGGCGAATTTGGTGAAGTGAGTAACCGATCCGGTCACTGTCCCTTTTTCCTTATCGACGACAATGTTGTCCAGCTTTACCCAGGTGCGGGTTGTTTCATTAAACCAATAGACAGCAACATCGGATTGATTAAAGTCTACATTGCTTTTCACAAAAGGTAAGGTGATTTGAATCGCTTTGTTAAACATACCTTCTTTATCTTTTTGGATCTCAAACACGTCACTGACTAACTTGGATGCTGCTTCGATCGGGAGTGATGCTCCGTCTGGCAGTTTATTCACCGTTACTTTGATATCGCTAGTCACGGCACCGCCTGGAATAACAATTTGCACACCATCTGCAGTCGTCGCGGTTCCTCCGTTAGCTGGAATAGTGGTTCCTGTATTACTCGGTGGAACACTTCCATTTCCACCTCCACTGCCACCAGAGCTTCCCTCACCAACGGTTGTGAATTTCCAAATATCGGACTGCTTTCTGCCACCAAACTTATCTTCGGAAACGGCATACCATTGATATTCCGTCTTCGGAGCAAGACCGTGCCAGATAACGGATGCTTGTTCCCCGCTCTTCACTTGCTCTACGCTTCCGATCTTATTATCTGTATATACGTTCACCCCGATATAGTCGGTAGCTACACGTTTCGTTACAGGTTGTAGATTTAAGTCAATAGAGAACTCATCTTTACCAGGATACTCAGCCGGATCATAGTAATTGTAATCATCTAGATACGGTGAATAAGTTTTCATATTGATTTTGCCATGTGCCATATCGAACTGCATCAGTCTAATATAACCTAGTCCACCTTCAGGTGCCCCTTGGTAATCCGCTAGCATTTGATACACGTTACGATCTGCTACGCCGTCATTGTTATCATCAATCGCGTCAACTTTCAATTCGGCATCGTGATAATGGCCAGAAAGAGCGGCAATGACATTCTTATTCGGTTTAATAACACGTTCGAACACTTTCTCCGCCATCGGCGCGCGGTTATTGGAAACGAGCATGAATTCGTGGAAGTTCAGGATTGCCTTCCGGTTCGGATACTTTTTCAAAACCTCGTTAATCCACTCAATTTCCTTGTCACCATAACCCCAGCCCATGTAAACGACGATAAAATCGTTACCATTGGAGGAAATGAGATCGTAATGCCCGCGATTGTTATCGTAGGACTCGCCGTACGTAGGTTGATCTTTGAAACGATCTTCCCCAAACCACTTGTCATAGTAACTATAATCGTTGTTCTGATGACCGACGTCATGGTTACCTGCCAATACCCCATACGGTATCTTAGCGTCTTCCAAAACCTTCATATCTTTATCCGCTTCAACCCACTGATACTCTTGATCCGCGATATCTACGATATCACCGGTGTGGATAACATATTTAATTTTGTTATCTTCTTTGTGATCCGCGATCCACTTGACGATTCCTTGGTAGATGTAAGGATACGTTTTGGAATAATACTGCGTATCCGACATCCATACGAATGAGAAATCATAGTCTGCTGACTCTTGCGGCTGATTATTTTGGACGACAGCAATTTGATCCTGCACCATCACCTGAATCTTGCCTTTATTCGCATAATCGCCAGCTGCTACAGTCGCGTTCAATTCGAAATCTTCTGTTCCGGCTATAACCGTCTTCAGTTGATTCCATTTCAACCCGCTAGGACTCCAAGCGTACAAGCTCACTTTACGGCCTTCCAACGATTTACCCTTCCAGTTAATTTCCACTTTATCCGTACTTTTAATAGAAGGATCTAATGAAACCTCAAAACGTTGGTAAGGGAATTGCTCATCTGAATCATTCACTAGGTAATTGCCATCTAACGCACTGATTTTTGCATAATCTTCTTTGGAAAAAGCAGTCTCTCCAGCAGGCTTCTCCTGCTCAGGAGGCTCCGTATCCGATGCGTTAAGGTAACCGGTAAATTGTCCTTGAGTTCCCGCGTCGTATTTGAATCCGCCGTAGAAGGATACATTCATATCGTCATTCATCGGATCGGAGACTTTAACAGTTAAAGGAGCATTGCGATCTACGTCAGCAGCCCCTTGCCCAGGTGACACTTGCTCAGGCGTATTCGGGATTTCATTCGGTACTTCGAAGTTAATCGCCATCGTTGATACGTTTCCGACTTTATCCGTCGCTTTCAGGTTGAATACATGCTTACCACCTTGAAGCAGCGCAGATGAAGTTGCGAGTGGTAACGTGATCGCTTGCTCGTCGAGTGTCGCTTCTACCTTCTCCACACCAGCCAGCGCATCCGCTACGACTGCGTCCAGCGTGAAAGGACCACGATACATTTGGCCATCTTCAATTGTAGGTTGAATAGTTGGCGCCGTGTTGTCCACGATGACATCCGCAGTTACTGTACCAGCAGTCGTATTGCTCACAGCGATCTGATGGTGTCCATCCGCCATCGTTGGCGTGTTCCAAAGATAAGCCTTGGAAGCCAACAGTCCTGCTGGAATGGTGAAATTGAAGTCCACAACCGGGAATTTCCCTGTAGAATCCCCCATTTTAATGACTTTGGCCGGATCGTTATATTTGGGATCATAAATAACCGTGCCATCATCAAACACAAGGCGGATGTTTTTCACTTCGAAATCATCTTTATTCTCCGCCGGTCGATCATCGAAAGGTGATGCCTTCGATCCTGCTCGGATCGAGAACACATTGCTTCCTTCTTTCAAACGGTCCGCTTGAATCGAAGTCGATAACGTTGTGTAGCTATTAACCGTATCTTGGAACGTATAGAGAATATCTTGTCCTTGGGTGACGGCATTTTTGAAATAGTAATTCACGCCTGTGACTTCAAAAGCGAAGTAAGCATCATGCTCAACCGCATGGAACGTAGAAGCTGTTAACTCGTTTCCATCGATCGCGAGCTTCTGGTCATCCGCGCTAAGTCCCTCGCCTGTTCCTTTAATCACTTTGGTTCCGGCAATGATGTCACCGTCCTTGAAATTCAGACGAAGCGGCGAATGATCGGAGCCTCCATTTATCGCAATCCGCTTGGTTGCGGTTGTGGTTTCATTTTGACCATCTGAAGCAACAAAATAGTAATCAAGGTAAGCATTACCGATGAGTTCTGGTGAGAAAACGGTGTAATGATACAACGTATCTGCGAAGCTCTCTTTCAAATACTTTCGGTTAAACGTCGACTGTTTTTCTGTTTTATAGTAGAGAGCCACTGTTTTGACAGCTGTTTCATCCTCGGCATCGCCGATCATTTCGAGATCCTTCGATTGATCCATGACCGTTTCTTTGGTCAAATCCGTCATAACAGGCTTGATCGTATCTGGTTTCACGACGATCGTCTTCGTAGGGACTTGAACCGCATCCACGGTTCCCGGCGTTGCCGCTGTTAGCCCCGCGCTGTATTTCATCATGGTTGTGCTGCCGTCTTGCGGGTACTTATATAAGATTCCCTTATTCGCCTTCGCGTCTCCAGCGATGTAATAGGCCGACGATACTTCGACGCCTGTGTTTGTAGCGACTAGAATGCCCCTGTTGGCGTTATTGGCCATGCCATCATTGTGAATGCGCACCAAATTCGTGCCTTCCACTAGATTAACATTGTAGTTGGCATTGAAGTCGGCCACAGTTGAACTCGCGTTCTGAGCGTTAATGACCCAGAAAACAAGTGAACCCTTGGAGGGGATGACCATGTCTTCTTTATCAGCCGGCCAAATGACATCCGCGTCAGGTCCAGTGTCCGTATAGCGATAGATCAGTTGGTAGTCTTTGAAATTAACAGGCTGATCCGAATTGTTGTACACCTCAATAAACTCATAACCATCTGCCGTTCCCACATTCGTAGAGTCTGGCACGACTTCCGTTACTAGAAGAGACGGCACCTTCGTATAGTCAATATCAACACGTTTAATATCAACATGGTACACGTTAGATCTCACGGTATTATAGCCATCATCTGCCTGAACATAGTAATTCAACTGGCTCTGGGACATGATGTCTTTCGAAATCGTAGCTTGATACTGGTTACTGCCTGTCACAGTCATAGGGACCGAATTGTAGGTGGTCTCTGCCCCCATTTGATAGTACACCGCTGCGGATACTGTTTCGTCTTGCTCTATATTCGAAATTTGCGCTTTCAGTGTAAGATCGCTATTGTAAACGGCCTCCGTCACTGGCGTATGGTTGATCACCGGAGGCTCCGAAAAGTTCAGCGGTACAGGTGGAACCTGTGTCGGATCGATGGTGCCTGGTGTTGCTGCTGCTGGCACTGGATCCGCCCCTGAAGCGTACATGACCATATTCTTCGAACCGTCTGACGGATAGCGGTAGAAAATACCCTTGTCCGGCTTCGTTTGATCATCGTTCTGGTAGCTTGCAATAGAGATATCACTGCCGGACTTCTCTTGAATGACAAGATCTCTCGGAGCGCTATTGTGCATGCCCCCACCGCCATCCACACGGAAAAGATTCAAATATTCCTGCAGATTCGTATGGAAATTCGTATTGAAATCAGTCTCCGTCAAGCTTCCATTTTCCTTATTCGTTACCCATAAGGTGATGGCGGATTGCGCGGGGATTTTCATCGTGGCATAGGGAATTTTATTATGAATTGCCGGCCATACGGTATCCGCGCCCGAAGCACGATAAACCAAATTATAGTCGTTAAATTCAATCGCCTTATTCGTATTGTTATACACTTCTATGAACTCATAAGCATCCGAACCAGCTATATTCGCGGTATCCGGTACAAGTTCCGTAATCAACAACTTCGGTACCTTCGAATAGTCTACAGCGCTAACTTGTAAGTCATTACCAACAGCATTCGCCATAGGTGCCAGCATGCTGAACATCATTCCAGCTACGGTGACCCCTGAAATCAATCGTTTTAAACTCTTTTTAACCAACATGGTAACGCCCTCTCTGTATAAAATGGTGCCATCTATCTAAAGCTCTATTGCGTAAGAATACGCTCTACCAACCAATACAGCCCGAATACGCCAACGATGCCTGAGGCATATAAGTTCCAATTGATCTTGAGCGGTATGCGACGGATCAATAAGAGTAGAGGAATCAGGATGCCCACTACGACAAGCTGTCCGATTTCCACGCCTAAATTGAAAGAGAATAAGGGCAGCGCCATATGTCCAGACAGTGTCCCTCGCAGTACCTCGGCAAATCCGAAGCCGTGCACGAGTCCAAACAGCATCGTAACGACGACCCGCGCACTCTCTTTTCTCTTCCATATGTTTTCAACGGCAATATAGAGAATGCTAAGCGCAATTAAGGGTTCTACGATTTTAGGTGAGAGATAAGCAATCTCTAGGGAAGACAACACAAGGGTTATGCAATGCCCTACTGTGAATGCCGTAATCAATTTAACTATTTTCCACACGCGTTGTTCAGCTGCAAGCAGCAGTCCGAAGAGAAACAACATGTGATCCAGACCTGACCAGATGTGCTTCATGCCCATGAGAATGTAGGTCTGCAGCGTGTTTTGCCAAGAAACAGCAGGATTGGAAGACGGATCGCCCGCTGGCATAGCGGCTGGTTGTATTGGTTTTACCGCATTGTCTGGATTCCCGGCAGCCGCTCCTGGCCCTTGAATTTGTACAATATAGTTCTGACTGCCCAGCACCTGCTCAATGGTCTGTCCTCCGACCTGAATCGTGGCATAATTGCTGTGATTCGGATCAACCCCGCTGTACCAGAAGAAATTGTACTGGATCAGATAACGTTTCACGGGGGACGCGAATGTATAACGAATATCGATCCCTATCATATCCATACTGGCTCGCTTCTCATGTTTGGCGCCGACAATGACACCTGTCCCTACCTTGCCATCCCCGGTTACGATAATGCCATCATCGACCAACTTTCCAATTGCAGCTAAGGAGCCTGCTAGTTGTTTATCACTGATCTTGTCGCCCCCATCGGCTTTGTCTGGGAAGATTTGAAGAAGATCATGTTCCAATAAGGATAGATGGTAGGTCATTGTCGTTGATCCTACTTGGATATCGGAATAACCACTCGAAGAGAAATGAGCCCCTGCTGAACTAGCTGCGAACAGGGATACAATAACGGTTAAAGCCAATACGATGAAGCTTCTTTTGATGTTTAACACATACGTAATCCCCTCATTATTCATTTGTACATGCTCATGATGAATCTTAATTACCTGCTCCTTTCCTTAAGCCTTATTGCCACTTGCCCATCATATCCAGCCTCCGGAATCTTGCCTATACACATGATTTTCGTTCTTATTCGATTCTTACGATTCTTCTTTAAAGCTTTTATAAAGCGGGAAACAAGTAAAAGTGCGCAGCTTCCAAAAAAAAGCCCATACCCTTCACACCCATTTTCAACTACAATTAATGTGTATAACTCGCCGGAAGCAAAACAGCGTAGCAATCAGAGGGAGCCTGCGACTTATGAAACTTTTCACCCTACAGAGATCCCTGTTTAGGAACATCCTAGCCAGTTTTATGATCTTGATTCTCATCTTCTGCTCGTTCAATCTCTTGATCTTTTGGCTCGTCAAAAGCCACCTCCGCAGCGAGATGATTGCACAGAATCGTCTCACCTTGCAGAAGGTGGCTGAGCGGTACCAATTTCAATTTGATAAAGTTCGAGAAGCTTTGTATAAGCAATTTACGGATAAGAATGTGATTACACTTAACAATCAAGTGGTCATCAAGAAAGATCCAGAATCGCTGAATACCCGTCCGATCGTGCTGTCCATCCAAAGTATCGCAAGCGATTCGGAGCTGTATCTCGATAATTTGATTCTGATGTTTCGTTCTACGAATCTAACGCTGAGCAAGCTGGGTCCTGGCACAACGGATGATTTATTCAGCAGCATCTATGACAGCAAAGCTTATCCGCCGACTTACTGGCAAACGCAGTTTGAGCGCAGCGACAACTATGTGCTGCATCCAGCCGCTTTATTTGGGAGCGCCTCTCCAGCTGGTGAGTCAACAGGTAGAATGTTAATTCCTTATTCCATTAAGCCTGCATTAGCTGATGATATGCTGATCGCGATGATCGACGGCAACCGCTTGAGAGACGCGATTCTCAAGGACTATCCGTATCTGGACTTAACGATCGCAGGACCGAACCAAGCCATCATTTATGAGACCAAAAAGGATTCGCATCCACTCTCAGAGTCGATTGATATTGAATATCAAAACGAAGACGGCTTGCGTTTCGTTATGAAAATGACAAGCCCGGACTTCTCGTCCAAAATCCTTCGTTTGGACAATCTCATGATCATACTGCTAATCGCTTCGATCATTGTAGCCTTTATCGTCTCGCTATTTTTCAGTAGACGCCTTAATAGACCCGTCCGACAGCTGCTCCAAGAGAAAGATGAGATTGCGCAGGAGCTGCAGGATCAACAATCGGAGTTAACTAACTATCATTTCATCAATAAGCTGAAAAATATTCCGAACGAACCTGGTGAATGGGAGCCTATTCAAGGTACCGAGGGGACTTTCACCATCGTGCTGTACGAGCTTCGTTTCCGCTCACCCGCTTTCACCCAGATCCCCTTGAGCAGGGAACACCTATCGCAAACGATTGGTGAGCATCTCAAGCGAATGACCGATGAGCAATTTCCTGATTCGCATACGTTTCAGATCGAGCAGCATCAGTTTCTCACTGTCTTCCCTGGCAACGAGCGAGATCGTATCCTCCTATTGCTGGAGGCGTTAAAGCTCGTGCTGGACACTGATCGCCGATACGTTCTTGTAACGGCTGCTATCAGTTCGGCATTCGAGAGTGCCATACAATTCGGTCATGCCTACCGACAAGTCAATGAAATTGCTACACATGCCCGTTTACTGGATGAAACGCAAATTGTCGTTGAGTATAGGTCCGATAGCTCTACCTACTTCCTTACACTGACACAAGAGCAGGATCTGACCACAGCGCTGAAATCTGGTAAAGAGCAAGATATATTAGATCTCTTCATGCCTTGGCTGGAGGAGCTTGAGCAGAACGAAGCTTCAGTGGCTATGTTTAAGATTATGGTGCTTGCCGTAACGGATAAGGCCAAAATGGTGCTTGAACACTACAAGGTTCATTCCGATGATATCCGGCAGCTGAGATCAATCCTGCTTCAATTAGATGAATGCTGTACGCTGGACGAATATAAGCAATCCTTTGCATCTTATTTCCGAATCGTCACCCAGCTCATCCGTGAGAAGAAAGAGACGAATGATCCCATTATTGAACATGTGCTCAGTATTATTCAGGAGCAGTACGCTGAGGATCTTTCCCTTGATGTGCTCGCTGATCAACTGAATCTAAGCACTTCCTATCTCTCTACGTATATCAAAGAGAAGACTGGCGCCAATTTCATGGAGCATCTGCATCATCGGCGTGTGGGCAACGCCCAGGAATTACTGCTCCATTCCGACATGAACATTCAAGACATCGGCATTCAAGTCGGTTACCGGAACATCTCCTCCTTCAATCGGATGTTCAAAAACCGTACAGGCTCATCGCCCGGTGAATACCGCAGAACCCATTTACTGGATAAATGAGATAGAAAAAACGCAAGCCGGTCATTATCCCCGGCTTGCGTTTTTTTAATCTACAGTCTGATTATACGCTTCGATTTTGGCGTTAATATCTAGTGCTGCTGCATCGAGCGCTTCTTGAGGTGATAATTGCCCGCTCAGCGCCTGTCCAATTGCATTCTCCGTCAGCTTCCTCGCTTCTGGATAAACCCCCAGGACACCGCCCTGAGTCGCCTTGTTCAGCTTGGCAGCGTTATGCTGATCAATCGCCGTCTTGAACTGAGGGAACTGCTTCATATTTTCTTGTACGATTGGCAGCTCATAGGCCTTCTGTGTGATGGGAAAATAGCCCGTGTTCACGTGAAAGAACGCCTGCTGCTCAGGTTCGGACAAATACTTCATGAATGTCCATGCTGCCTGCTGCTCTGCATCCGATTTGCTGTTCATGATCCAATTGCTGGCTCCTGACACCACGACACCGCCATTACTTGCTTCGGATGACTTGGGAAAGAATCCAGTACCGACCTCGAACTTGCCGTCAACGGAATTGAGAATATCGCGCAGCGCTGCCGTTGTGTCGAAAATCATGGCGACCTTCCCTTCGGTGAACGCTTTTTTGGAGCCATCGCTCTTCCCCGCTGAGTGAATGGCCACCTGGCTGTCAACGAGTCCCTTCCACCACGTAAGCGCCTTGACGCCCTCTTCGCCATTCAACTGCCAAGCCGTCGCTAAGCCATCACGGCCGTTTCCTTGATTGACCATCTCAGCACCCTGATTCGCAACAAACTGTTCCATGTACCAGCTGTACGTACCGAAGTAGGCACCTGTAACGCCCTCTTTGGTTAACTTTGTCGCCGCTTGTGTGATGTCCGCATATAGAACAGGCGGTTTATCAGGGTTTAATCCAGCAGATTTGAACAGATCTTTGTTGTAATACAAGATCGGGTTCGAGGTGTTAAAAGGCATCGAGTAGAGCTTATTCTCCACCCGATAATAGTTGATAATCGCTTCATCCATTTGGGATATATCATACTTGTCCCGATCTACAAAAGTCTGAATCGGTGTAATCGCCTTGGAATCGATCATGTATCGCGTTCCGATATCATACACCTGCACCATGGTAGGCCCCAATTTGGTACCCATCGACGCTTTCAACTTGGTCAAACTATCGAAGTAGGAGCCTTGAAATACAGCCTCCACCTTAATATCCTTGTGAGACTCATTAAAGTTCGTGACGAGCTTGTCCACGATTCGGCCATTCTCGCCGCTCATGGAATGCCACCAGACGACCTTTTTAACCTCATTAACGAGGGGTTCGGCTTCTGCAGCTTTTACTGTCTCTGTGCCTTGTGCCATATCTTGCTGACCCCACATCGCGTAACCTATTTCTAATATGCCGAGCAGCAGCACAATGAAAATGACATAAGCTGGTATCGAAATCTTACGGTGAAATACCTTCATGTTATCCCTCCTATGACTAGTAATCATAGAAGTTAAGTGTTTGCGTACGATTAAGGGGATGTAAATGGATTGTTAAACATGTTACTCCAGCTTCAGCTTCGTCCCCTCCGGCACAATTTGTACCCACGTATTGCCTGGCAGGAGCGGCACTTCTTTGCCATCGCTGGCATAGGCGCGAAGCATGCCGTTTTTGCGTTCCCACGTGATGGCTTGCGACATGCCTTCTTGGAAGATCATTCCCTTGTCAGGGCCAAATACATCTACCGTGCGGCGCCCCTCTTTATCGATGATCTGGTGCTTGCTCTCGAGAACGAGCAGGTTCTTGGTTTGCAGTTGCTTCCCGGTTTCCTTATCGAGATGCGGCTTGCCTTCCATTGAGCGCTTGTACACGCCGGCAGCAGCATCATAATCATACGAAGCGAAATACCCCATGAGGTATGGGATTTGGACATAATGAACGGCTGCGCCGGTGAGTTTGGTTTGACCTTCCTTGGCAAAAGTGAGCAAAGGTCCGTTCCACTCCGTGCGGAACTTGCGCGCCTCGGCACCTTTTTTCATTTTATCCACAGAGGTATATAAATTGTGCGGTGCCTTCCGATCGGTGGAGCGCCAATAGTAGGCGCCGTCGCCATACACTTCATCGAGATGGGCCAGGTTGCGGCCTGCCATCATGTCCATCGCATCCTGGCTCCAGCCCGCATGCACGATAATGGCATCCAGCGCGTCGCCGATCTCGACAAAATAAGGCCGAATGCTGCGCACCGGGCCAATCGTCTTCGCTGGTTGGCTCTGGAACACGGAGACGAATCTCGTAATCTCGCCCTCCGCGAGGATTTCATAGACGATGTCTGCTTGATCTAGCCCGGTTTGGGGCCGGGCTTGCGGGGCATTCTCGACCATGACCATGAAAGGGCGGGTCTTCACCTCGTGATCGGCCGGCAGGCCGGTTAGCGGGAATTTGAACGGCTGCGGAGCTTCGACGGAAGTCGTGGCAGGCTGCACAGCAGGCGCCGGTGTGGCTGTGACCGTCGTCGTCACGGCGACGGCGGGCGGGCTCGGCGTTGCTATGGCAGTGGTTGCGTCGTTACAACCAGCAAGGGTTAGGACAGAGCATCCAAGTACGAGCCATGAGCTAAGGATTCTTTTAGGGATCAGCGGCAATGTTTTCAATGGGGCTGCACCTCTTTTTCTCTTGGACTATCGATCTATGAGATGTATATGCTAGAGCGTTGAAAAATAGAAGCTAGCATATTCTAGCTCTCGCCGTTCGAGATAGTCGGGTTTTCCGGATATCTTCACACTTTCTACCTCTCGCTCACTCGAGTTAGTCGGGTTTTCCAGTTATCTCCACGCTTTCTACCTCTTGCTCACTCAAGTTAGTCGGGATTTCCAGTTATTTCTACAATTTCCACTCTCGCTCACTCGAGTTAGTCGGGTTTTCCGACTATCTTAACACTTTCTAACTCTCGCTCACTCAAGTTAGTCCGGTTTTCCAGCTACCTCCACACTTTCTACCTCTCGCTCACACGAATTAGCCGGGTTTTCCGACTATCTCCACACTTTCTACCTCTCGCTCACACGAATTAGCCGGGTTTACCGACTATCTTCACACTTTCTACCTCTTGCTCACTCAAGTTAGTCGGGTTTACCGACTATCTCCACGCTTTCTACCTCTTACTCACACGAATTAGTCGGGTTTACCGACTAACCCAGCCGCACTACCCCGACACAAAAAAAGCCATCAACCCCACGGGCTAATGACTTCGCTTCTTTACTGTGTTAACTTTCCCTTCCATGACATAATCCCGCCACGGAGATGAGAAATCTCTTTGAAACCCTGCTTCCGAAGAATTCGGGCAGCCTGCTTGCTTCGCATCCCGCTCCGGCAATAGAGATACACCTGACGATCCTTCGGAATCTCGCCCACTCTCCTGCTCATCGTCGTTACAGGGATGTTCACCGCGCCCGGAATAAACCCTTGCTTCACTTCACCGGGTTCACGCACATCGATCAGGATGAACTTGTTCTTACCGTTTCCACCGCCGTCATCCCTGCCGTCCATCACCTCTTGCAACTGATCCGACGAAACATTCCGCAGTCCCTTAACCCCAGCAAATCGGGAATATATAAACCAAATAATAAAACCCAATGCCACGAGATCAATAATCAATTTACCATTCATAGCTTGCCTCTTTTCTGAGCATTAACGGCTTTTCACTAATAGATCGACAGCTTGCTGAACCATTTTGCTTGTATCTCTGCCTGCTTCGATCTCTTCCATGATGCATTTCTCTAAATTAACGGCGACAATCGTGGCGATTGTTTTATCGGCTGCACTGCGAACCGCAGAGATTTGGCTGACGACATCCTTGCAATCCTGCTCTTCCTCCATCATCCGCAAAATCCCCCGAATTTGGCCCTCCATTCGCTTTAATCTTTTTTTCACATCATCATCATATTGCATAGACGACCCTTCCCTTCCCTATACCTGTATAGGTATATTATTGCCCATGTTACCCATGAAAACAACACGAAATCTCGGCCGCCGCCCCGAAACACAGCCTCATCTTAGATAAATAAGTTCACTTTCGCTTCTGACGCATCGCCTAAATATGCCGCAACACCTGCATACTCAATGCCTTCCAATAGCTCATCTTCCTGTAAACCAAGTAAGTCCATAGTCATCGTTCAAGCCACAAGCCGGATGCCTTGCTCCTGAGCCAACTCAATCAACTGAGGAAGCGATAGCGCATTATGCTTTTTCATGACATGCTTAATCATTTTGGGGCCCATGCCGCCGAAGTTCATTTTGGACAAACCAAGTTTATCCGCACCGCGTGGCATCATTTTACCAAACATACGCTCGATGAAGCTTTTCTTCACCGCTATGGGCTCATCCTTACGCAGGGCATTCAGTCCCCAGAAGGTAAAAAATATCGTAACCTCGTGGTCATAAGCCGCCGCCCCATTCGCAATAATGAAAGCGGCAATCGCTTTATCCAGCTCCACGTTAAAAAGCACAATCGTTGTTTTCTCCTTCGTCTCCACGATGCAGTTCCTCCTTTCCTTATCTTTTTCTCACGATAAACGTGAAAACCCCGTTACTTTCAGTGGCTTCTAGCAGCTCATGTTTGGTCTGACCAACCCACGCCTGAAAATCCTTCATCGACCCTTTATCCGTCGTCAACAGCTCCATGATCTGTCCTGATTCCATAGAATCGATCCCTTTCTTCGCTTTTACGATCGGCATTGGACAAGCCAAGCCTTTGGCATCAACTGTTAAATGAACCATGTTAACATCCTCCTCTTTGTCTTTTTCCATCTCAAAAGTCCATTCCGACATGCCAGGCGTCACGTTCGTGACCCGCCCAAACCCATGCTCTGCCAACAATTGGCAGGCCATGTCGCTCCGCCTTCCTGTTCGGCAGATTACGTAATAATCATGATCTGGCGAGAGATCAGACAGCCGTTCCGTTAGTTCGCCTAGCGGCAGTGATACTGCCCCGGGTATCCTTCCGAATGCATATTCAGCAGGCTCGCGCACATCGATCATATGCAGTTGCTCCCCAGCAGCTAGCTTTGCTTGAAGCTCCTCATTGGAAATCGTGTGCGGATGCTTCCGCTCCGATTTCGTTTCGGATGCCTCCGCTTTTCGGATAAAATGTCGGTAAATCCCGTTCTCCTCTTTTAAACCCACATACTGATGACCTGTTCCCTGCGTCCAGCCCTTCAGATCGGCCACGGAACCTTTATCCGTCACGCGTACTTCTACCACTTCCCCTTCCTTCATCTCGTCTATGGCCTTCTTCGTACGAACCACCGGGAGTGGGCAGGCTAGCCCTTCGCACGCTAAAATTCGATCCGCTTGTATCGGCATTGCGCTCATATCTGATCGTCCTCCTTCAATTGTCGTGAACTGCACAGCGATTAGGCCCGAGCTCCATGTCACGCTGCTCATCTTCCGTCGGGTTGATTTTACCCATATTTGTTCGCCGGATGTCCTCATACGCATTCGGTTGCGGTGGCAAATTCTCGGTGACTATACGTCTAAATTCCGATTCATCTTCCATGCGAAGACCTGTATTCTTTTGAAACAAATCGCCTAATCGAGCCGCTACACGTCCTCCGTCGCCTAACTCTGTTACCTTGCCAAAATGGGCAGGCAGCACAATTAAATCTTCGGATACCGCTGGATAACGTTCATATAACGTCGTTCTAAGATCAGATACCCAGTCTTCCGCTTTACCTGCTAGATCAGGGCGACCAATGGAGGTTACGAATAAAATATCACCCGATAGCAGGTACCGATCATCCACGATAAGTGATGTACTCCCAATCGTATGCCCTGGTGAGTAAATCGGCTGGATGCTGATCGCGGTCTGACCAACGGCTAAATTCCGACCTTCTTCAAGCTTTTGATAAGGAAAATTTACCTCGGTTGCATCCTTAGATGGGAGCCAGTATTGACCTCCTGTCCGCTCTGCCAACTCTCGTCCACCCGAAATATGATCCGCGTGCAGATGGGTATCGAGGGTATGTGTAATCGTTACGTTCTTTTCCCGAGCAAAATCTTCGAACACCCCAATCATACGCACCGCATCGATTACCACCGCTTCACCACCGGAGATAACCATGTAAGATAAGCAGCCTTTCCCTACACGAACGAACTGATAAACCTCACCGCCGTCCTTCAGATCCCCAATTCGAACTGGAGTTAACTGTTCACTCCACGCTTTCATGCCACCGATGAGATACGAAACGTTCATCTTGCCTGCCACCATGAGTTGCTCCGCGACGAAGATGGACGAACCTTCTTTGGCACATACGACCACTACCTCTTCGTCGCTAGGGATCGTATCGAGAATTGCCTCAACCCCATCGATCAGTTCAAAATAAGGCACATTCATGCTCCGAACCCCGTTGCCCTCAATCCGCCAATCCGCAAAGTCAGTTCCATTCCGAACATCTAGGATAAAAATCGGTTCCTTCTTCAGCACTCTATTGGCTAGCTGATCTGCGTGCATCCCTTGTAGTTGGGTTTCCTTCATTTGTATTCCCTCCAGTTCATTCATTTCTTTTAGGCTAAAATGGACATCCAAATCTTGATTACTGTCGCCATGATTAACACAGCCAATATCCATTGGAGCAATTTGATGTTCATTTTCTTGCTCAGATTTGCCCCGAAGGAAGAAGCGATTGTACTTGCTGCGATGAGAGTAAGTGATGGGATCAACAGCATGATGCCTATGGTGAAAATAATCAGGATCCATGTGAAATCCATAAAGTTCTGCCTTTCTTGTTGAGAAGATCCGTTTATATACCCCATAGGGTATATAAAAAATCAAAAAAATTGCCACTTATCGTGGGTTCATGCAAAACGCTGGCAAAGGAATTTACGTAGATTATACTTAATTAGACTTCATGATCTTGTTTGACGGTTGGGATTACTATCGCGATTAATTACCCATACCCGTATGGGTATAAAAGAACTATACAACCTTGTAGCTTTTTCGTCAACCTGAGCGGATTGGTTTTTAACACCATTCCTTTCTCAAAAACGATATAATAAACACAAGGTTTCATCGACCAGTCTGCCCAGTGGAGGAGAGCTCATGCCTACAAAACATAATCAACAAGCCATTATCTTATTCGATGGCGTTTGCTTACTCTGCAGCGGTGCGGTGCAATTCATCCTGCGAAATGACCCGAAGGGTGTGTTTCATTTTGCCACCTTACAATCGGAGACGGGACAAATGCTGCTCCAAAAGCACCACCTTCCCTCCGATCAACTAAGCACGATCGTGCTTATAGAAGGAGCCCGCGCGTATGCACGTTCTTCCGCGGCGTTGCGTATTGCTCGCCGTCTGCGCGGCGCTTGGCCTCTGGCCTATGCCGCCATCATCATCCCGGCGCCGATCCGAAATCTCGGCTACAGCTTCGTCGCGCGCAACCGTTATCGCTGGTTCGGTAAGACCGAACATTGTATGCTGCCGAAGCCCGAGCATAAGGGGCGCTTTCTGGATTAAGGGGGTCTAGCGGCATTTGCATGAACTCCTGCAATTTGCGTGAATTCCGGCGGAATTCATGTAAAATCGCAGGAAGTATTGGGGCCAGTGGGCTAATGGGGTGAGGAGAAGAGGGAGAGATGGGATGAAGTGGGATGAGGAAGAACCTTGAAGATGTTAAGTACGCAAGAAGATTTGCGTATTAGATGTGAGAGATTAGCTAGTTTTAATAGATGAGCGTTGAGATACGATGGGCATGTTGAATTAAAAGGTTGCCGGGATCGTTCAACTAGCCGCGCTTCTCCCGCTTCAAGCTGCCAAACATCCAACAACACAAGCTCAGCGTCCCCATTTGGAAGCTGTGATGGAGAAGCTTCGCGCTCCGTGAAGCATCACCTGCTCCGAACGCGATCAGGAGTGGAACAAAATGCTCCGGCGTCGGCACCGCCTCCTGCGCATGGGGCGCTCTTTCGTCGTAGCGAATCAGCGCATCCAAATTCCACGTCTCCAGCTGCTCCGCCAGCCACTCGTCAAACTCCACCGCCCACAGCTGTGGCACTGGATTGTTGTGATCCAATCTCCGCAAGTTGTGAACGGTTCCGCCGCTTCCAATAATCAAAACCCCCTCATCCCGCAAAGGACCTAGGGCTGCACCAATCCGATAATGCTCCTCAGGGGTTAATCGTGGATTCACAGACATCGTTACCACCGGGATCTGCGCATCCGGATACATGATCGAGAGCGGCGACCAAGCGCCGTGATCCAATCCCCGCTTATCATTAAGCTCACAGCGTATACCCTCCTGCTGACAAAGCTGCTGAATATGTAAACTTAGCGTCAGATCCCCTTTGGCCGGATAGTTAATGTCATAAAGTTCATCTGGAAAACCCGAGAAATCATAGATCATCTCCGGCTCAACAGCCGAGCTAATCTTTTGCACCGAGCTTTCCCAGTGCGCGCTGAACAAAACGATGGCTTTGGGAGTTGGTATGGACATCGCAAGCTTACGCAAAAACTCCGTGTACGCATGCTGCTCAATCGCCAAACTCGGTGCCCCATGGGCAATAAAAAATGTCGGCAGCATCCTAGCCCTCCTCCCTGTTTTGAAATCCATGCCAATTATCTACATTATTCTCGAAATGTTAAAAATAAAACCATACCGCGTGCCGTCGTAAATTATTCTCGGCTCGTCAACAATCAGAGCATTCGTGCTCGAAGTATACATGTTCCCGTTCCAAGTGCACCTGAATAGCGATCTCGCCCTCACTTCCCGTTCAAAAACTGCTCAATCCCATCCGCGATCCCTGAAGCCAGCTTTTGCTGATAGGCAGCATCGGACATGAGCTCGTCCTCCTCGGGATTCGTCATGAACCCTATCTCTACGAGTGCTACGGGTACCTTCGACCAGTTGAATCCGCTGAGATCATCCCGCGCGGAGAGACCGCGCCCTTTCGTGCCTGTTGATTGCTGCAAGCCGGCAAGCAGCAAGCCTGCTGCCTGACGACTTTCAGCAGCTATCGGCTTCGTTGCACCTTGCGATGGCGACGGGTACAGCACAGAGAACCCCTTCGTACTCGCCGAGCTATCCCCGTCAGCGTGGATACGTACAACTAGCGCAGCGCCCTCATCGTTCGCCATATCCGCACGCTGCTTGTTACTGATGTCCACGTCATGCGTCTCACGTGTCATCGTAACCGGGATGCCTCTCTTCAACAGCTCTGCCTTGAGCAGCATGGATACTTCCAGATTGAGCACGTATTCTGGCTTCTTCGTGCGAACGCCGACCGTTCCGGAGCTGACTTTCGCTTTCGTTTCCCGCGTGTCAGGCCCGACCAGCTCAGGCTCGTTGTTGCCGACCCGCTGATGCCCGGGATCGATCATCACGAGCTTGTCCGTGCGGGGCACGATCCGCTCTGCTGCCGGAGCAGCCGTCGCAGACGGGACGTGTGACGCCGCAGGTGTTGCCGTCGGCGAGGCCACTGCTGCTTGGCTTAGCGAAGCCTCCGCCATCGGCGACGCAGTTGCACCTCCAGACGCAGGTGCGGCTGCTGTCGCTGCGGGTGTGCTTCCAGCAGCAACGGCGCTCACCTCCGTTGCTGACATAACAGCTTCTCCTCCAGGCGAAACTGCCTTTTGCGGAAGCTTGGACGAACAAGCAACCATCACGACGACTAGCATCAGCACCGCTGCTAGGAGCAGCACTCTTTTAACAAACATCGATCATTCCCCCATCTCTCTATATGCTGCATAAAAAAAATCCACAAACACAAAACTAACCCTACCATACGTATCCATTTGGGAGGTTCTGCAATGCTGGCACTCTGGCGTTATATCACTCAGCACTGGCTGTCGATTGCCCTAATCCTCGGCGCGCTGCTCGCTTGCTGGTATGTCTACAAGAATAAAGACAAGTACATCCGCGGCTGGAGTAATAAGTAGATGGATAACCTACAGCTATTTCTGAGCTATCCCTCTTATTATCGGACTTAGATGGAAATCTTACAGCTATTTCTGCTTGTTTTCGCCATTTCGACCAAATCGCCTTAAATGAACTGGAGGAAATCCAGCTAATCGCGGAAAATCCGTGAATTTCACAAAATTAGCTACATAAAATCCATCTATCCGGAGGGGCTGTGTTGGTCAACAACTCATGGCGTATGGTGACTTATTCCCTCGTCGCTCCACTTCACCTAGTTCCCTCCAACATGCAAAAAACACAGCCCCCTGCGCACGCCCCCAATCGGGTTTCGCTTCTAAGAGGACTGTGTTTTTGTGTTGGTCTAGCTCGTTCTAGCCGTTCTAATCGTTCATCTACAACCTATTTCAATGCCTTCATCGCAATATCCGTCCGGTAATGCTTACCTTCAAAATGGATCCGATCCGCATCCGCATAAGCCTTCTGACGAGCTTCAACGATATCTTTGCCAAGGCCAGTGATCCCAAGCACGCGTCCACCGTTGGTGACGATTTGACCGTTCACATCAACCGCAGTACCCGCGTGGAACACGAGGGAATCCTGCACTTGATCAAGTCCTGTAATTGGCAGTCCTTTCGGATACGGCCCTGGGTATCCTGGTGAAGCGACAATCACGCATACTGCAGCTTGTTCGCTCCACTCGATCGGCTGCTCAGCCAATGTTCCGTTGTTGATCGCTAGGAAAATATCGAGCAAATCCGTCTTTAATCGCGGCAAAATCACCTGCGTCTCCGGATCACCGAACCGCGCGTTGAACTCAATTGTTTTTACACCGTTAGGAGTCAAAATCAGACCCGCATACAGCACGCCTTTGAACGGACGGCCTTCTGCTACCATGGCATCCGCCGTAGGCTGAACGATGTTCACAAGTGCTTCCTGCACGATGGACTCTGGAATATGCGGCAGCGGGGAATACGTCCCCATTCCGCCTGTATTCGGTCCTTTATCGTTATCAAATACCGGCTTATGATCCTGCGAAGGCACCATCAAACGCACCGTTGAACCATCAACGAACGCCAATAACGACATTTCTTGTCCTATCAGGAACTCCTCGATCACGACGCTCGCGCCTGCCGATGCCCCAAATACCTGACCCACCATGATGTCTTTCAGCGCAGCTTCCGCTTCTTCCATCGTTTGCGCAACCGTAACGCCTTTACCAGCGGCTAAGCCATCTGCTTTGATGACGATTGGCGCTTTCTGTGAGCGCAAATAAGCCAGTGCCGGCTCATACGCGTCAAAAGACTCGTACGCAGCTGTAGGAATGCTGTATTTTTTAAGCAACTGCTTCATAAACACTTTGCTGCCTTCGATGATTGCAGCGTTGGCGCGCGGACCGAATGCTGCAATGCCTTTCGACTCCAAATGATCTACCAAACCTGCCGCTAACGGATCATCAGGCGCGACCATGACCAAGTCAATCGCTTGCTCCTTGGCAAATGTGCTGATCTCATCGAATTGAAGCTCCGTAATCGGTACGCATTCCGCTAATCCGGCAATCCCGCCGTTTCCTGGTGCGCAGAACAGTTTGCTGATTTTCGGGCTTTTGCTGAGTGCCCATACAATGGCATGCTCGCGTCCGCCACGTCCAATAACTAATACACGCATTCTGGAAACCCCTCTCATGGGGAATGCCCACGGTCCACTTACGAATCGTGAGCATTCTCAATTGTTTTAGTGTTTAAAGTGACGAACGCCTGTCATGACCATCGCAATGCCATTTTCGTTAGCAACGCGAATGGATTCTTCGTCTTTGATGGAGCCGCCTGGCTGAATCACGGCAGTGATGCCGGCTTTTGCTGCCATTTCGAGCGTGTCGCCCATCGGGAAGAATGCGTCGGACGAAAGGACGGAGCCTTTGGACTTCTCGCCAGCTTGCTCGATCGCGATTTTCGCTGCGCCGACACGGTTCATTTGACCAGCGCCTACGCCCACAGTCATATCGTCAGCCACGAGTACGATGGCGTTAGATTTAACGTGCTTAACTACTTTCCATGCGAAAAGTAATTGCTTCATCTCTTCTGCTGTCGGTTGACGCTCGGAAACGACTTTCAGATCTGCTTCTGTCAATTGGTAAGCATCGCTAGCTTGTACCAGCATGCCGCCTTCCACTGTTGTAATCACTGGCTGGGACTCACGACCAGCAATCGTATCCAAACCAGCTACTTTGAGTAGGCGGATGTTTTTCTTTTTAGCTAGAATCTCAAGTGCTTCTGGTGTAAAATCTGGCGCGATGACGATCTCCAAGAAGATCTCATGCAGCAATTGTGCTGTTGCTTCGTCAATCGCACGGTTCGCAGCAACGATACCACCGAAGATGGACGTTGGGTCTGCATTGTACGCTTTCGTGTAAGCTTCAAGCACGTTCGTACCGATACCCACGCCGCAAGGGTTCATGTGCTTAACGGCAACAACCGCAGGCTCGCTGAACTCTTTGACAATTTGCAGGGCTGTGTTCGCGTCATTGATATTGTTGTACGATAATTCCTTACCGTGTAATTGTTCAGCCGTTGTGATGTTGCCAGCAGCCGCATTCGGCGTGCGGTAGAACGCTGCGCTTTGGTGCGGGTTCTCGCCGTAGCGAAGCTCTTGCATTTTCTCGTACGTTACTGTGTAACGCTCTGGGTAAGGCTCGCCTTGGAGGCCAGTCAAATAGTCGCCAATCAAAGCATCGTAAGCACCTGTGTGACGGAACACTTTCGCTGCTAGACGTTTGCGCGTCTCAAGCGTAGTGTCGCCAGTCTCTTGTACTTCTTCCAACACTTTCGCATAGTCCGTCGTGTCGACGATAACGGAAACGAAAGCATGGTTTTTCGCTGCGGAACGAAGCATGGTAGGTCCACCGATATCGATGTTCTCGATCGCATCCTCGTACGTCACATCTGGCTTCGCAATCGTTTCTGCAAAAGGATACAAATTCACGACAACGAGATCAATGTACTCTAAGCCAAGCTCTTTCATGCTTGCTTGGTGCTCCTCGTTGTCACGAACAGCTAGAAGTCCGCCATGTACGTTCGGGTGAAGTGTTTTCACGCGGCCGTCCATGATTTCTGGGAATCCTGTAACCTCGGAAATACCGATGACCGGTACCCCTTTATCCTTCAACAAACTAAGCGTACCGCCTGTGGAAATGATTTCGACGCCCAGCTTCGACAGCTCGCTCGCGAATTCAACGATGCCCGTTTTATCGAAAACGGAAATCAGTGCTCTTTTGATTGCCACTATGCTTCCTCCTTAGGGAATGGGTTTGTATGTGAATGAAATGAATGTATGAGTGAGTGAATGAATGAATTGTTTCAACATTACCGTTCCGCATTGTTGTAAACGTTAGTGCTTATTGCGAAAGTTCGGTGCGATTTCCGGCGCATACCCGCGTAATAAGCACCTCTAGCTTGCTTATTGCTTCCGAATGCGTGATTTATCGCACATTAAGACCACCGTGAGTGCTTATTGCCCGAATCCGGTGCGACTTCCGGCGCACACTCGCGTAATAAGCACCTCTAGCTTGCTTATTGATTCCGAATGCGTGATTTATCGCACATTAAGACCACCGTGAGTGCTTATTGCCCGAATCCGGTGCGACTTCCGGCGCACACTCGCGTAATAAGCACCTCTAGCTTGCTTATTGATTCCGAATGCGTGATTTATCGCCCATTAAGACCACCGTGAGTGCTTATTGCCCGAATCCGGTGCGACTTCCGGCGCACACTCGCGTAATAAGCACCTCTAGCTTGCGTATTGCTTCCATATTCGCGATTCTTCGCGCATTAAGACCACCGTGAGTGCTTATTGCGCGTGTCCGGTGTAATTTTCCGGTGCGGATTCCGGCGAGGCATCTCCTCCTCGCCGCAAACCCTACAGCCGCACGCTAACCCTGCGGCCGTCCAAGCTCACGCGGCCCTCGCGCAGCCACCGCACAACCTGCGGCAGCAGCACGTGCTCAGCCGCATGGATTCGCTCCGTGAGCGAATCGGCCGTCTCGTGCTCGTGGATTTCCACGGCACGCTGAGCGATGATCGGGCCGGAGTCCAGCCCGCCATCAACGAAATGCACCGTGACGCCGGTCTGCTTCACGCCATACTCCACAGCCTGTTCCACAGCGCGTACGCCGGGGAACGAAGGCAGCAGCGACGGATGAATGTTAATCATCCGCCCGAAGAAAGGCTCAACCAACACATTCGTAATGATCCGCATGTAGCCTGCCATCACAACCAGATCGACCTGGCGATCCTGCAGCTCTTTCAAAACAAGCGTCTCGTACGCCTCGCGGCTTGCGTATTCTTTCGGGTTGAAGGCAAACACAGGCACCTTCGCTTCCTTCGCACGCTCAACCACGAACGCCTGTGGGCGATCACAGACAAGAAGCTCGATGCTAACATCAAGCTTCCCCTTCTGTACTTGATCTACGATGGCCTGGAAATTCGAGCCGCTGCCCGAAGCCATAACCGCAATGCGATAAGGCTGCATTAAACGTCAGCTCCTTGGAACGTAACGACACGCTCGCCTTCAGTTATAACGCCTAAACGATAAGCTTTCTCGCCTTGCGCTTCTGCTGCAGCAATCGCTTTCTCTGCATCGTCAGCTGCCACGATCACTACCATCCCGATCCCCATGTTGAATGTGCGGAACATATCATTGTTCGTGATGTTACCCACACGCTGCATCAAGGAGAAAATCGGCAGGATAGGCCATGATCCATATTGAATGTCCACGTTCACGCCATCAGGCAGAACCCGCGGAATATTTTCGATGAAACCGCCGCCTGTAATGTGCGCCATGCCTTTGATCGCTACGTCTTCCAACATAGCTAGAACTGGCTTCACATACAGCTTCGTTGGCTCAAGCAGCACGTTACCTAGTTTGTCACCAAGCTCTTCCACATGCCCTTGAAGGGTATACCCGTTATCTTCTAGCAAAAGCTTACGCACAAGCGAGAACCCGTTACTGTGCACACCGCTTGAAGCTAGTCCTAGCACGACATCTCCAGGACGGATCGTTGTTCCGTCGATGATCTTTTTCTTGTCGACGATTCCAACCGTAAAGCCGGCAATGTCATACTCCCCTTGTGCATACATGCCCGGCATTTCCGCCGTTTCGCCGCCGATTAGTGAGCAACCTGATTGCGCACAACCGTCAGCGATCCCTTTAATAATCGCTTCAATTTTCTCTGGAATGACTTTGTCACAAGCGAGATAGTCAAGGAAGAACAATGGCTCTGCGCCTTGAACGATAATATCATTCACGCACATTGCAACTGCGTCGATCCCAATCGTATCATGCTTATCCATGGCAAAAGCGATCTTCAGCTTCGTGCCTACGCCGTCCGTACCGGAAACGAGAACAGGTTCCTCATACTTGTCTTTGTTCAAGCTGAACAGCCCGCCGAAGCCTCCGAGATCTGTTAACACCTCAGGACGGAAAGTCCGTTTTACGTGCTTTTTCATCCGTTCTACTGCTTCGTTCCCCGCCGCGATATCGACGCCAGCCTTTTTGTAAGCATCCGACACTGACCAACACTCCTTAGTTTGTCTATGTATGGGGAGGTCGTTAGACCCCCTCTTTCTCTTTGTTACCTGAACCGCGACGCAACTCAACGCATCTACGGAATCAGTTATTAATCACAAGCACAACCGATCTTCGTCACATCAACGATTTCGGTTGGATAGCTGTTATCGAAACAAGCTGTACAATAGCCGCTCTCTTTGCCAGCGGAACCTTGACCGATTGAATCCAACAATCCATCCTTCGTCAGAAAATGAAGCGAATCCGCGTTGATGGCCTTGCGAATTTCTTCAATGGAATTCATCGCCGCGATGAGCTCTTTGCGGTCCGGCGTATCAATACCGTAATAGCATGGGTTCATAAAAGGCGGCGAAGAAATCCGCACATGCACTTCCGTTGCCCCTGCTTCACGAAGCAGGTTGACGATGCGTAAGGACGTTGTCCCGCGAACGATGGAATCATCGATCATCACGACACGCTTGCCTTCGACCACCTTGCGAACGGCGCTCAGCTTCATTTTAACCCCTTGCTCACGCAGCTCTTGGCTTGGAATGATGAACGTACGACCTGTGTAGCGGTTCTTAATCAGACCCAGCTCATAAGGAATACCCGTTTGTTCCGCAAAGCCAATCGCCGCCGAAATACTGGAATCCGGCACGCCGGTTACAATATCCGCATCCACGAACGCTTCCATCGCTAGGCGTTTACCCATCCGCTTACGAGCGGAGTGAATATTCACCGTATCGATGTCGCTGTCAGGACGAGCGAAGTAAATGTATTCCATCGCACATATCGCACGCTTCCCACTCTCAGTAAAACGTTCCGAACGGAAGCCATCACGATCAATCACAATGATCTCGCCAGGCTGCACATCACGGAAATAGGTTGCCCCAACCGCATCAAATGCACATGTCTCGGAAGCGAATAAGTAAGCTTCTCCGAGACGGCCGATCATGAACGGACGTAAGCCGTTCGGATCAAGTGCAGCAATCAATTTATCTTTGGTAATAATGAGGAAAGCGAAACCGCCGATGACTTGATTCATCGCATCTTTCACAGCATCCACGATATCATCATGCTCCGAGCGAGCGATCAGATGCGCCATAACCTCGGTATCACTAGTTGTTTGGAAAATGGAACCCTTCCGCTCCAGTTCACGCTTGATAATGTTGGCATTATCCAGGTTCCCGTTCGTCGCAATCGCTAGATCGCCCTCACGGTATTTGAACACGAGCGGCTGCGCATTCGCCAACTTGCTCTCGCCTGCTGTTGAATAACGAACATGAGCGATAGCCGTTGAACCCGTGAGTGGATGCAAATTATCATTTGTAAAAACTTCCTTCGCAAGTCCCATCCCACGGTAATAGTTGAATTTACCATCATCGACCGTACAGATGCCAGCACTTTCCTGTCCACGATGCTGAAGGGCATGCAGCCCATAATAGCACAGCGAGGACGCGTCGGGATGACCGTACACCCCGAACACACCGCACTCCTCATTCAGCTTATCGAACAATCCGCCTTGGCCGCCGATACCTTCGTTGTAATATTCGCCTGTCCAAAGCTCGTGCTGCCCATTTGCAAGTTGAACTTGCGGAGCCGCAGGAAGCTTCAGGGCCTTGGATTGCTTCACGCCATTAGACATGGAATCGCATCCTTCCAGACTTTCGCCAGCTCACTTATCGGAGACTGGAGACGCTGTTCGTTATTGATTTTGACAGTCAGGTCTGAGCCTGTAACTGTTCCGATTTCTTGATAAGGTACGCCTTGGGAAGCGATCCAATGTTTAAGCGCATCAGCCTTGGCAGGCGTAGCACTTAGAACGATACGAGATTGCGTTTCACTGAACAAAGCGAAATCAGGACGAAGATCAGACGCTACATTCACCGATGCGCCTACGTTTCCGCTGATACAGCTTTCTGCAAGTGCTACAGCCAAGCCGCCTTCAGACAAGTCATGCGCAGAAGCAACCAGACCTTCTTGAATCGCTTTAAGCACTGTGTTTTGTAGAAGTTTCTCTGTTGCCAAATCCAATTCAGGTGGACGGCCTTCAGTTACGCCATGAATTACATATTGGAATTCGCTGCCGCCGAGCTCCGCTTTCGTCTCGCCTAGCAGGATAATGATGTCGCCTTCGTTTTTGAAGCCTTGTGTCGTGATGTGATCCACATCATGGATAAGACCAACCATCCCGATAACTGGTGTAGGGTAAATAGCCCCTTTGGAGTTCTCGTTGTAAAGTGAAACGTTACCGCCGATAACTGGCGTATCCAAGAAGCGGCAAGCTTCTGCCATACCGTCTGTGGATTTCTCCAGCTGCCAGAAGATTTCCGGCTTGTCAGGGGAACCAAAGTTCAGGTTATCTGTTACAGCAAGAGGCTCCGCACCGGAACAAACGATGTTACGCGCTGCTTCGGATACTGCGATACGTCCGCCCACTTCTGGGTCTAGGTATACGTAACGTCCGTTACAATCCGTTGTCATCGCAAGACCTTTGCGCGTACCGCGGATTGTGACTACGGCTGCGTCCGAACCTGGACGCACAGCTGTTTCTGTACGAACCATGTAGTCATACTGGTTGTAAACCCACTCTTTGCTCGCTACCGTCGGGGACGCGAGTACAGATTTCAGCGCTTCCGTCAACTTCGTTACCTCTGGGTAACGTGTTGTATCGATCGCTGCGCTTGCTTCGTAATAAGCCGGCACTTTGCTTGGCTTATTGTAAACCGGGCACTCGTCCACGAGTGCGCCTACAGGCATGTTCGCCACGACTTCACCGTGGTGAATCAGCTTAAGGAAACCGTCGTCGGTTACCTTACCGACTTTCGCACAATGCAAGCCCCAGCGCTCGAAGATGCCTTTCGCTTGCGCTTCATCCTTCGGCTCAACAACGAAAAGCATACGCTCTTGGGACTCAGACAGCATCATTTCATAAGCTGTCATGCCTTCTTCGCGTTGTGGAACTTCATCCAGGTACAGCTCCATGCCGTTACCTGCTTTACTTGCCATCTCAGCGGAGGAACATGTAAGGCCCGCTGCACCCATATCTTGAATTCCGAGCACGATGCCGGAATCGATTAACTCTAAACAAGCTTCTAGCACGAGCTTTTCCATGAACGGATCGCCCACTTGAACCGCTGGACGCTTCGCTTCGGATTCAGCTGTTAGTTCCTCGGATGCGAATGTCGCACCGTGGATACCATCGCGGCCTGTTGCCGGGCCCACGTAGAAGACTGGGTTGCCAACACCTTTGGCAACACCGCGTTGGATCATGTCGTGGTCGATGAGACCCACGCACATTGCGTTAACGAGCGGGTTCCCCTCATAGCTCTCATCGAACATCACTTCGCCGCCAACTGTTGGAATCCCGATACAGTTACCGTATCCAGCGATACCGGAGACAACGTGCTCGAACAAGTACTTCACACGATCGTTTTCCAATTTACCGAAACGCAAGGAGTTCAATAACGCCACTGGGCGTGCGCCCATGGAGAAAATATCACGAATAATACCGCCCACACCTGTCGCCGCGCCTTGATAAGGCTCGATTGCGGAAGGGTGGTTATGACTTTCTATTTTGAAAACAACCGCTTGGTTGTCTCCGATATCTACAATCCCTGCACCTTCACCAGGTCCCATTAGAACGCGAGGTCCTGTAACTGGGAATTTGCGAAGAACGGGCTTGGAATTTTTGTAAGAACAATGCTCGGACCACATTACACTGAATACACCGATCTCAACGTAGTTCGGAGTACGTCCAAGGAAACCACAAATTTTCGCAAACTCCTCGTCGGTTACACCCATTTGCTTGTAAATCTTCTGTTCCGCGATTTGTTCCGGGGATGGTTCCTTAGCGGATAGCTGCTGCGTCATGTTTTTCCCTCCAAGCACTTAGAATTGATGTAAACATTTTCTTACCGTCAGCGGAGCCTAGAATCTCATGAATGGCACGCTCTGGATGGGGCATCATACCCACTACGTTCCCTGCTTTGTTGCTGATTCCTGCGATATCATCAAGTGAACCATTCGGGTTATTACCCGCTTCGTAACGGAACACGATTTGGTTGTTTTCTTGCAATTCTTTCAATGTAGCTTCGTCACAATAGTAGTTGCCTTCACCGTGTGCGATCGGAATCGTGATCAATTCACCTTCGGCATAGTCACGTGTGAACGCCGTCGTGTTATTCTCCACTTTCAGAACCGTTTGGTGGCAGCGGAATTTCATGCCGTTATTGCGCAGCAAAGCGCCTGGCAGTAAGCGAGCTTCCGTTAAGACTTGGAATCCGTTACAAATACCTAGAATGTATTTGCCTTCTTCTGCAGCCTTCACAACAGCCTTCATCACGTTCGTAAATTGCGCAATCGCTCCGCAACGCAGGTAATCCCCGTAAGAGAATCCTCCTGGTACTAGGATACAATCGTATTTGGACAAGTCGCCGTCCGTATGCCATACATAATCAACAGGTTGTCCAATGCTATCTTCAATTGCTTTATACATATCGATATCGCAATTCGATCCTGGGAACACAAGAACCGCAAAATTCATGGTATTTCCTCCTAAAAGTTTTGCATAGTTAAGCTTGCTTACTTCCTCTAATTACACCAATTCGTAGCGGTAGTCTTCGATAACTGTGTTCGCAAGCAGCTTCTCGCACATTGCTTTCACGCGTGTTTCTGCTTCTGCTCTGTCCGTCGTACCTAGTTCAAGCTCCAAATATTTACCGATGCGTACTTTGCCTACTTCTTCAAAGCCCATGGAGTGAAGCGCTCCTTGTACAGCTGTTCCTTGCACGTCCAATACGTTTTGTTTAATCGTTACATAGACTGTTGCTTTCATCCTGAAATCGCTCCTCAGCGTTATTTTAGTCAACCAAGCGGTGCAAAATTTCTTTATATCGGTTCGAAGTCTCTTCCACGACTGATGCTGGAAGCTCGTCCGGTTCACTATTTTTATCCCAACCTGATCCCGCTAAGTACGTGCGAACAGGCTCTTTGTCCATGGAATCGATCTCGATATCCAAGGCATATTTATCTTCAGACCAATAACGGGAAGAATCCGGTGTAAAAATCTCATCAATAATAATAAGTTCACCCGCATAAAAACCGAATTCAAACTTCGTATCCGCTAAAATAATGCCTTTTTGCTCGCAGATGGAGTGCGCCAGCGTGTACAGCATGATGCTGCGCTCTTGCAGGGCGTAGGTCAACTCTTCACCCACAAGTTCTTTCATTTGAGCCAGGGAGATGTCTTCATCATGACCAACATCATTTTTCGCTGCAGGCGTGAAAATCGGTTCCGGCAAGCGTTGGTTTTTACGTAAGCCTTCAGGCAGTTTAAGACCGTTAATTTCCCCGGTTTTCTCGTACTGTCTCCAGCCATTCCCCGTGATGTAGCCACGAACCACGCACTCGATGGAGATGCGGTCCGCTTTTTTCGCCACGATGATACGCTCTTTCAATAGTTCGCGATCCTCAGCGCTAGGAATAATCGCATGAAGCTTCTCCACGTCGGTGTGGATGATGTGATTGTTCATATAACCGCTGGTTACACCGAACCAGTACTTGCTGAGTGCATTCAGTACATATCCTTTATCCGGAACGCCTGGTTTTAAAATGTAATCAAATGCCGAAATCCGATCCGTTACCACGATCAAAAAGCTATCGCCTAGATCATAGAGTTCACGAACCTTGCCTTTGTGCACCAGAGGCGCATTAATCATTTCTTCTGCTGTACCCACGATACCCTGTAACACGAACCTCACTCCTTCCTGCTCCAATGGACTTTCTATTTCAAACCTAAACGGTCAAAGATCGTGCTTACGTGTTTCAAATGCCAGCTCGGATCGAAGCAATCTGCGATTTCTTCTGGGCTTAACACTTCTGTGATCACGGATGCATTCTCCACGATTTCACGGAAAGAACGTTGCTCTTCCCACGCTTGCATCGCTCTCGGCTGTACCGTATCGTACGCTTGCTCACGCGCAAAACCTTTGTCGATCAGCTTCGTCATCACGCGGCCGGAGAAAGGAACATCATACGTGCTGCGCATGTTGCGTTTCATGTTCTCAGGGAACACCGTTAGGTTCTTGATGATGTTACCTAGACGGTTCAACATGTAATTTAGCAACTGTGTTGCATCTGGTAAAATAATACGCTCAACGGAGGAGTGCGAAATGTCGCGCTCATGCCAAAGCGTTACGTTCTCGTATGCGGACACCATGTGGCCACGAATCACGCGGGAAAGACCGGAAATGCTCTCGCAACCGATTGGGTTACGTTTGTGCGGCATTGCGGAAGAACCTTTTTGACCTTTAGCAAACGGCTCTTCAACCTCGCGGAACTCACTCTTTTGCAGAGCACGGATTTCAGTTGCAAATTTGTCCAAGGACGTCGCTACCAAAGCTAAAGTAGCCATGTATTCAGCGTGACGATCACGTTGCAACGTTTGCGTGGAGATTGGCGCTGCTTTCGTGCCAAGCTTGCCGCACACATATTCTTCAACGAACGGATCGATGTTCGCGTACGTTCCTACAGCTCCAGAGATTTTACCGAATTGCACACCATCAGCGGCAAAGCGGAAACGCTCCAAGTTACGTTTCATTTCCTCGTACCATAGCGCCATTTTCAAACCAAACGTCGTTGGCTCTGCATGCACACCATGCGTTCTGCCCATCATGGCTGTATCTCTATGTTCAATCGCTTTATTGCGAAGGATTTCGATGAAGTTTTGAATGTCTTTGTCCAAAATTTCGTTCGCTTGTCTTAATAAATAGCCTAATGCTGTGTCGACAACGTCTGTGGACGTTAAGCCGTAGTGAACCCATTTGCGCTCAGGCCCTAGCGTTTCGGAAACCGCTCTTGTGAAGGCGATCACGTCATGGCGCGTTTCTTGCTCGATTTCATAAATACGATCGATGTTGAAGCTTGCTTTCTCACGCAATACCTTCACATCTTCCTTAGGGATAACACCAAGCTCAGCCCAAGCTTCGCAAGAAAGAATTTCAACTTCTAACCAAGCGTTAAACTTGTTCTCTTCGGTCCAAATGCGTGCCATTTCAGGGCGTGTGTAACGTTCAATCATGTTCCGTTCCTCCAATAAGGTTCTTTTACTTACTTTCCCAAATGCCTGTCTGTTCTATCCAAGTCAATGCTTTCGCAACATCGTCTGTTAAAAGATTAAAGTGACCCATCTTGCGTTTCTCTTTGGCTTCTTTCTTGCCATATAGATGAAGCTTCGCGCTGACTCCCAAATCTTCGTTCTCTAGGAAGCCTGGCTCAGCTAGTCGATCGTGCAGCGGCGCAATGTGTTCACCCAGCAGATTAACCATGACCACCGGTGTGATCAGTTCTGTTGAACCGAGAGGCAAGTTGCATATCGCGCGCACATGCTGCTCGAACTGTGACGTCCGGCATGCTTCCATCGTGTAATGCCCGGAATTGTGCGGGCGTGGCGCAAGCTCATTGACATATAGCTGACCATCCTTGGTTAGGAATAGCTCAACCGCGATGAGCCCGATCACACCGAGAGACTCAGCGATACGAATCGCCAATTCTTCGGCTGCCTTCTGCACGGGCACAGGAATACGTGCCGGCACGATGGATTCGTGCAGAATATTATGTACATGTATATTTTCAGCAGCAGGAAATGCTTTGACCTCGCCGCGTGGACTTCTAGCTGCAATAACAGATAATTCTTTGTCAAAATGAATGAATTGTTCGAGCACCAGCTCGGTTTTGGCGCGGCTTAGCGTTTCGTAGGCTTCATGGACTTCATCCAACGAGCGAAGCACCCACTGTCCTTTGCCGTCATACCCGCCGGTAGCGGTTTTGAGTACGCATGGCGTACCGAAGCGTTCTGCCGCTTCTCTCAGGTCAGCCTCGCTGGTGATTTCCGCGTAAGGTGCAACAGGCACGCCTGCGGCTTCTATCGCTCTTTTTTCACGAAGACGGTGCTGTGTCGTGTATAAAAGATGGCTGCCCTGTGGAACATAGGACTCTTCCATCAAAATGTTGGTCACGTTCGCATCCACATTCTCGAATTCGTACGTGATGACATCCGACCGTGCCGCAAGCCTTCTGGCTGCTTCCACATCGTCGAAATTCGCTTGAATCTGATCGGCTACTTGACCGCATGGTGCGTCTTCTGTCGGATCAAGCGTCACGAAGCGATATCCCATGTTGCGTCCGGCTAACGTGAGCATACGCCCTAATTGCCCACCGCCGAGGATGCCAATCGTGCCTCCTGGCTGGATGACCTTACCGCTTGTAGCTTCACTCATAACTGGTCACTGCTTTCTAATACCGTTTGTGTGATGCGCGCCCGGCGTGCTTTCACCTTCGCTTGAATCTCTGGGTCAAAAGCGCCTAGAATTTGCGCAGCAAGCAAGCCCGCATTCGTTGCACCCGCATGCCCAATTGCAACCGTTGCAACAGGAATGCCGCCTGGCATTTGAACAATAGAAAGCAGCGAGTCCATACCGTTCAACGTAGACGTTTTGACTGGAACACCAATAACCGGAAGCTCTGTTTTGGCTGCTACCATTCCTGGTAAATGCGCCGCACCGCCTGCTCCGGCAATAATTACTTGTAGGCCACGCTCGATTGCGGAAGCCGCATAGTCGAACATCAAATCCGGCGTTCTATGCGCGGAAACGACCTTTTTCTCATAGGCTACGCCCAGTTCGTCCAACATATCACAAGCATGCTTCATCGTTTCCCAATCCGACTGGCTTCCCATAATAACACCAACACGTACCGTCATCACAAACCTCTTTCTGAAAGCCGACTTATAATCATTTCATACGCTAAATAAAAAATGCCCAGAGCTAGAATTCTTGATTCTATACGCTGGACAGCAAAAGAACCGAATGCAAAAAGACCATCATCTTCCTATGGTTCCCCTCATTCGCTTCCTCGTAGTCCAAAAATTCATGGTTTTTGGGTAGAAACTTTCAGGCCTTATCCCTGATTTTATACGAGTTGATTCGACATTTTCAATTGGTGCGGGTTCATTTCCCGCTTTCCTAGTTTACTACCAACTGACGTATCATGTCAATTTGAAAAAACGAACGATTTTATGTTAATTCTTTTGAATAGTTCGCTTTTAAGGCATATTTTCGATCTTTTCGTCCGTTGAAGACCACGGTTACGTTTCTCAACATCTCAATATAAGGTTTGCTTTCTCCGAAAACGTCAAAATCGTTCGTGTTGAGCGTAATATTTTTCGACAATGAGAGGAAAGTAAAAAGAGACGAGCCTGAGAGGCTGTCTCTAGATTTTTTATTTCATTCAGAATAGATCGCTACCCATCACGAACAAATCGCCGCTTCATATCGCAGGGAGGCTCCGCTAACCGTCGATTCATTCACTAATCCGAGCTGTTTAAACACGTGCAGCGTGCTGCTCACTGTCATCGCATTCAGATGCGGGTACTCACCGGCCATCGCTTCACAAATGTCTTTCACCGTCGTGTAACTCTCCTGTGCGTACAGAAACGCAAGTAACGCGCGCCGCTGCGGAGTTAGCGGGATATTTCTCGCCCGCATCCGCTGTAACGCTAGATTCAGATCATGTTTAACCATTAGGGAACCTCCTCTTTTCATTGTGCAAAAGAATATATTTACCGCTTCAAATGTTGCACATAACTCGAAATATCTACGTTCAAACCTGCCGCGAGGCTCTCGCCTAAATTGGCGTCAGCGCGATAGAAGTTGCAGATCGCCATAAGCTTCGACTTCTCGTGAACGGAAGCCAGATCACCGATCAGATTGGCAAGGAAATTCGCTTGCTCCAGCTCGCTAAAGCTGCGATACGTGTCGCCGGCTTGAGCGAAATCATTCGTTTTGGCGATTTTTTGCCTAACGACGGATGAACCTTGCAACGGAGCACTGCTGTCGCGGTATTCTGGTGCCTCCTTCGGTGCATCCGCATGACGTGTCGGCTCATAGTTCACACTGCCAGACTGCGGCTTCATTTGCATCGCGCCGTCGCGTTGATTGTTGTGCACCGTCGCATACGGGCAGTTCACCGGGATTTGCAGGTAGTTGGCACCTAGGCGGTGCCGCTGCGTATCCGGATAAGAGAACAATCTGCCTTGCAGCAGCTTATCTTCCGACGGCTCAATGCCAGCGACCAATACGCTTGGCGCAAATGCCGCCTGCTCCACGTCCGCGAAGAAGTTCTGCGGGTTTCGATTTAACGTCATCGTCCCTACCTTCTGTAACGGGATGAGATCTTCCGGCCACAGCTTCGTTGGATCCAGCGGGTCGAAATCATACGCATCCAGATCTTCTGGCTGCAACAACTGCACGTGCAAATCCCATTTCGGGAAATCTCCGCTAGCGATATGATCATATAAATCTCTTGTCGCATGCGAGAAATCTTCGCCTTGTACAGCCGCAGCTTCCGCTTTACTCAAATTGCGCACGCCTTGATGCGGCTTCCAATGATATTTCACATACACATAATTCCCCACGGCATTGATCCATTTAAACGCATGGACACCGAAACCGTTCATTTCACGGTAATTCGCGGGCGTACCATAATCAGAAAACACCCAAGTCAGCATATGCGTCGATTCCGGAGTCAGTGACATGAAATCCCAATAACGATCCGGGGTCTGTACATTCGTGTCCGGAGCCGGCTTTAAGGAATGCACCATATCAGGGAATTTCATCGCATCGCGAATAAAGAAAACAGGAAGATGATTGCCGACCAAATCGTAATTGCCTTCTTCTGTGTAAAATTTCACCGCAAAGCCGCGCGGATCGCGTGCTGTTTCGGGTGACCCCTGTCCGTGAATCACGGTGGAAAAGCGAACAAACACCGGTGTCTCTTTGCCCACCTCACCTAGGAAGCCCGCTTTCGTGTACCGTTTCATGGCATTCTCCACCACAAAGGTTCCAAATGCTCCCGCTCCACGCGCATGAACCACACGCTCTGGAATACGCTCACGGTCGAAATGTGCGATCTTCTCTAATAAATGATAATCCTCCAAAAGCGTCGGGCCATTCTGGCCTGCTGTCCGTGAGTTCTGGTTATCGCCAACTGGCGCCCCTTGATTCGTTGTTAAATGGTTAGATGTCATCTGCATTCTCCTTCTCAGCTATAAGATTTAGGGATGATCAACATTCTTATTTATAATTATTATAATATAGTATTTATTTTAGTTTAAATGAGAACCATTGTCAACAATCCTATGGGATCATCGTGAAAGCCCCCACAGCAAGGAGAATAGACTATCGAATACGTGTGAGTGGCTTTTAATCACCAACAGGAATGAAAGTTCTATAACCGAATTACTGCTTCTTAAAATAAAAAACCGTCAGGATCGCTGATCCTGGCGGCATAGGCAAGCTTAGCTTGCTTATATATTCGAATACTTGCGTATTTCGTATGATAAGACCTCCGCACGTGCTTATTACCTGCAAACAGCGAGAATCGCCGCGCATTTGCGAATATAAGCACACCAGGATAGCTAATCTCGTTCATATCCAAGGATACGAGACGAATAAGCGATTCCCGTTGTCTTATCCCCGGTTCCGAAAATCGGAAGAACGGTGGTGAAACGGTGCCAGGGTTACGGGTTCTGGGTTCTGGGTTCTGGGTTCTGGGTTCTGGGTTCTAGGTTCTAGGTTCTGGCTTACGGGTTTCGGGTTTCGGGTTTCGGGTTTCGGGTTTCGGGTTTCGGGTTTCGAGTTTCGAGTTTCGGATTACGAGCTTCCTGTGTTCCATCATTCCGCCATGCGCGTAAGCCACAACGCGCGCCCAGCATCCGCTCGCGTTATGACCTAGTAACTCCCCCCTACGCGTTCGTCGGATCCCAGCCATCTTCGCCGGCCAAGACATATCGGGCCGTCCACCTCGCCGCGTCCACCGTACTCAGCGACGTCGCCCACGCGATACGTTCACCGCTTACAGCGCCTGGCCCCACATTGCCAACCTCGCTATACCTAACCTCATCTATCGGTTCCTGTTCATTCCAACGGTCCCAGCCCTCCGCTTTAATATGCGGCCCTAACCAGCAATCTAGGAAGGCCGTCTTCGCATAATTCCGCCAAGGCCTCCCTAATCCAACTGATTGTTCGGGTGCCTCCCCAGTCAGCTTACATCCCCGAAAAACATACCCGAATGGCACATCCTCTGGGGTGGAAGCCGCCGTGACCCAACCGCGGCCCAACGACCGGATCTCGCAATCCTGAAAGACCGCCGTCGCGGAGCCGAAAATGAAGTCAATGTCGCCTTCCAAATAGCAGCGCTCATAATACTGGCGCACCGCTCTTCTTGGCACATCGTCCCTTGGGCCGCCAAAGCTGGCGCGGTCCCGCGGCTCCGGTGGCAACGGCCCTGTAAACAGCGTGTCCTGATGTCCAAGGAATCTGCACCCGCGAAAGACGACGCAGTCTCCGTCGACATAGGCAGCTAGCGCCTGCCCAACGACCTCGCCTTTCCCAGCGGAGTTCTCAAACGTGATCCCCTCCACCGTAATATGGTCCCCACCAATATAAGCCGTGTACGAATGAAACGTATGATACGGCTCGCCGTTCGGGAACAATTTATTCGCATAATCGTCATACGTAATGACCGTCGTTTCCGCCCCATCGCCAACCAAACGAATCCACGGGTTATCGATATAAATCTTTTCTTTATAAGTACCGCTTTTAATAAGAATAGTTATCGGCTTCATCCGCCCTTCGGGCACGGAATCAATCGCCTCTTGAACCCGAAGGAAATCCCCGGTTCCATCTGCGGCAACGGTTATCATGATTTATCCACCTTTCGGCTTGCGTGGTACGCATCAAATTGACGTTGAATTTCAGTCATCACATGATTCATTCCCGCATCTTTTAATTTGGCTCTAAAGCTTGCCATCGTCGCTGTCCAATCCACTTTCGCATCATACAAAAGCGGTAAATACTCCGTAATGATCACATTAAGCTGCGCAATTTCCGATTTGATCGGAGCTAGATCGGGCACAAAGCCCAGCGTTGGCGAGACGATCGCTTCCTTATCCCAATTTCGCAGCTGCTTGCTGTACGCGGGGGAAATATATGTACTAAACCGGGCAAATCGGATATCGTTCCACGTCCAACTGATGGGGTTATAGGCATGCTTAGGATCAATCCCTTCATACACGATGGCCTCATCCTTCAGCTTATAATTCACATCCTTGATCCCGTAGGTGAAGAGGTCATAGTTCTCCTGACTGCTTCTCAGCCAATTGAGAAAGGCAACAGATTCATTCACATGCTGACTGGTCGAAAAGACAGAGAGAATATTGTCCGCTCCGGTAAATAAGTACTTCGGCTTCTCGGGGTGCAAATACACATTTTCCAGCTCTCCGTCTGGGTACATCGCTTTGAAAGCATCAATTCGCTCTGTTTGCTTCATGACGACACTCCAGGTAGCGGCAATTTTGCCCGAGTTAAAAGCTAGCTCTGGATCTGGATACTTCGATGTATCCGAAGGGCCGTAAGGAATATAGCCCTTCTTCTGCCATTCGTGCATCTTCTCCATGATATGAAGGAAAAAGTCCGATTCATACGTATCTCTTACCTTTAGCTCAGGATCCGCCGGATCGATATACACAGGCGCATTCAGATAGCCGCCCGCAAAAAAGGCCACATCGCCATACTCTCTAAGCAAGAAACGCCCCGTATCGTAAAAATAAGGCGTAATGGTCGGTTCATTCACATGAATCGTCTCCAAATACGTATCCATATCGGCAACCGTCTTGATTTCGGGCAAGCCGTATTTTTTCCTCAGATCACCACGAATTTGCACGAAGCTTTGAAACTCGGCAATCGGCATTACCCGCGGTATCCCATAAATATGGCTATTAATCGTGACGCCTTGGAACGCATAATCCGGTGTACTCGCCACAATGGCTTGCCCGTAATCGCGAAGTGCATCATCTAGCGGTGCTAATACTTTCTTCGACACTAAATCTGCTATATTCGAGAATGCCGATAGCGCAATATCGTAAGGCTCACCGCTTGCGGCGTTTAGCCACAGCTTATTCCAATACTGATCGTACGGAATATACGTAAATTCGAGCTTAATAGGCAAACCGTCCTTAGCCAGCTTAGCCTCAACAGCTTGTATGACTTCATCTTGGGCGACAGGCTTCTCCAAGGGAAACAATAAGTGCAGCGTCGTCGGCTGTATGCCTGTCTTCGACTTCTCGGGTGATGCTGTCGATGTGCGCCCCGGGCCTCCGCCCTTCCCATACATCAACGCCACAACAATAAGTACGCAAGTCACTAGCGTAAGCAGGAGATAGGTGGATCTTTTCATCACGGAAACCTCCTTTATTCGCCGCAACAAACGGATAAACACAGCAGCCCCATCAGAGGCTGCTGTGTTTGACATCGAACGACGATCCTTGTTTATTTCTTACTAGCTGTTACATAACGGTCATATTGTGCCTGTCTGCCTTTGATAACGTCCTCAACGCCCATGCTCTTCAAGGACTTGATATAGCTATCAAATTTATCCAAACTTTCCTTGCCCGTTATAAATTTAATATTCATTTCATTCACATACGTTGTGATATCCGGCATGACTGTGTTCTCTTTGTCCGCCTCTTCTTTGAGCGCGTACACGAATGGGAACGGTGCCTTAATATATTTTTCCATCTCTTTATCAATTTTAGCATGCCATGGGGCTACCAGTACATCGGTTGCTTCAACAGACTGCTCGATCGGTAAATTGGTAGGATTGATACCAAATTTCTGAATGAAATCGTTATCCTTGCCTTTCTCCGTAAATTGTTTTTTGCCATCAACCACATCGTACGTTTGCCCTTTCAGACCCCATACATACATCTCTTTGGACTCTTCACTGCTCGCATAATCTAAGAATTTGAACGCGAGCTCTGGATCCTTGGCATTTTTGGAGATCCCGAATATACCTGTAATTGGGTTTCTTCCTGTGTAGAATTGATCTCCATGCGGCCCTTTGAATGGCGCAATCCCTTTAATCAACGGTTTCGTTGGATCATAATCCTTGAACAGCTTGCTGTACACCATGGAGGTATACCAACTGAAGTTAAACGTAGAGCCCGTAATATTTTGCGAAAACTTCGACGTGATCTGATCCGCTGTGACGCTGGCGAAATCCGACTCCAACAATCCTTCTTTATAGAGGCCATTTAAGTAGGTTAAATATTCCTTATAGTTGGGCTCATAGTAGCTATAGTGTACCTTGCCGTCCTTGTCCGCATAGAAATTGTTCGCTAAATCCAAGCCAAATACAGGACCAAAAGCACTGGCCAGCTGATTAGGTGCAACCGTGAACGGGATTTCATCCTGTTTCCCATTGCCGTTCGGGTCATCCGTTTTGAACTTGCGCAGCATATTCGTGAACTCATCCAACGTCGTTGGATCCTGTAACCCTAGCTTATCTAACCATCTCTGGTTCACCATAAAGGTAGGCATATAGTTCTTCGTAACGGCCAACTGCGGTAGATAGTAAATCTTACCATCTGGCGTCGTTAGGCTCGCTTTCAACGCGGGGTATTTCTCGAACAGCTTCTTGATGTTCACGCCGTACTTATCAATGTAATCATTAAGCGGTTTGAACAAACCACCCTGAATATTTTTCATCGTCTGATCCAGATCTAGCTGATAGATCACATCGGGCAGATCGGCGCCCGCAGCAAGTCTCGGACTAATCGCATCCTGATACGTGGACGGAGGAAGTAGTTCCCAGTTCACTGTAATGCCTGCTCGTTTACTGAGCTCTTGCACGATAGGCGCTTGATTCAAGTCGACATTGTTCGTCCAAGCGTTCGTTGCGAGGATTTTGAGCGAGCCCGCTTTATCCGTTATTGGCCCTGTTCCTGTATAAGCGAAACCTGCAGGTGCAGCTGTAGCGCTCGCATCCGGTTTCTTCATTGAGGTATCTGTGCTAGCGGTAGGCGACGTCGACCCTTCACTTGTACAGCCTGCTGCTAGTAGTGCGAATAAAGCCGTGATCAAAGACAAACTTGCTGTGGTTTTAAGTGTTTTTTTCATCTTCGTAACCCTCCCCAAATGGTTGAAACTTAACTTTTTATCCAGCAAAGGTATCGCTACCCTTTGACTGCACCGAGTGTGATACCGCGCACGAAATATTTTTGGATGAACGGATAGATTGTAATAATGGGTAAAATGCTGACGACAATCGAAACGTAGCGTACCTGCAGCGTCGAAACTGCAAGCGCCTTAGCCGCTGTTTCGCCCCCCATTTTCTGCATAATTTCAGGCGAGGCCATAATGAGCACTCTCCGGAGAAAAATTTGCAGCGGTTGCAGCTCTGCCTTTCCCAGATACAGGAGCGCATTGAAGAAATCATTCCAATGTGCGACGGCATAGTACAGGGTCAGCACCGCGAGTGTGGGCTTTGTAAGCGGTATCGCAATGCGGAATAGCAAGGTGAAATCCTTTGCCCCGTCCATGTTCGCACTCTCAAATATTTCGTTTGGAATATTCTCGAAGGCTGATCGCAAGATCATGATGTTAAACGTGCTGACCAGCACAGGCAGGATCATGGCCCATCTGGTGTTGTAGAGCCCCAACTCCGTGATCACCATGTACAGGGGAATTAACCCGCCAGAGAAATACATCGTGAACGCGATGTAGAAGTTCAGCTTTCTTCGGAGGAAGAACGTCTTCCTCGAAAGCGGATAAGCCGCCAAGCAGGTGGCTGCCAGATTGAAGATCGTCCCGACGACGGTATACCAAATCGTGTTGTAGTACGATTTCCATAATTCCGAGTAGCCCAGCACCATTTTGTAACCATCGAAATTTAGATCTACTGGTAAAAAGGTAACTAGCTTATTGTCTATGGCTTGCACGGAGCTCATCGAGATGCTCACGACATAGATAAAGGGGTACAAAGTGACAATGATGGCTAAAATAACAATGCTGTAAACGATTACATAAAAGCTCCGGTCCGTCCATGACTTCACCATGAGGGCCTCCTTTCTTGCAGCGGTGCTACCACAGAGACATATCGTTCACACGACGACTCGCTTGGTTGGCCGCATACACTAAGATGAAACTAATGACGGAATTGAATAACCCTACCGCTGTGGCAAAGCCGAAGTTCTGTGACTCTATCCCTTGTCTGTACACATAGGTCGAGATGACGTCCGCCGTTTCGTAAGTCGCTCCATTGTAAAGCAGGTACACCTTCTCGAAATTCACACTCATAATGCCGCCGATGGAGAGCAGTAGCAGGATGACAATCGTTGGCTTCAAGCTGGGCAGTGTTAGGTGCCACACTTCTTGGAATTTGTTAACGCCATCAATCTTTCCGGAATCATACATTTCCTGGTCAATCCCCATAATGGCAGCGATGTAGATAATGGAGCTAAAGCCGAAGCTTTGCCAAACACCCGACACCGTAAAGATCGAACGGAACCATTCAGGGGCCATCATGAAATTTATTTTGGCCATACCGAGCGAGGCTAGCATCGTATTCACGATACCGTCCGTCGGAGACAGGAAGTTAATGATCATTCCCGCGATGACAACGGTCGAGATGAAATGCGGCAAGTACGTCACTGTTTGGGCAAAACGCTTGAAGAGCCCATTCTTGATTTCAACGACGCATATCGCGAAGAAGATCGGGATGGAGAATCCGATGACCAGCGGATAAAACGCCAGTAAAAAGGTGTTTCTCAGCAGCCGCCAGAAATACCGAGAATGGACGAATTGGCTTAACCATTTGAGCCCTACCCAATCGCCTCCGAAGACACCATGACCTGGGGTGAAATTTTTGAAGGCAATGAGAATTCCCGGCATGGGTAAATAACAAAAGATGAGATAGTACAAAAAGACCGGTAAAAACATCAATAGAAGCAATTTATCTCTGCGAATCAGCTTGATCAGCAGCGGCTTCTTATCCCCCACTATGTCCAGCTCCTTTCAATCAGTAATCCTATAAGTAAATTCTAGCGCATAAGCGACTTGGCAAATATCCAACATTCTTGCGATATATAACACTTTCTTATGGAAGTTATAGCTGGGCAATACAGTCGTAAGGGGAGCGTTGCGCACAAAAAAACACCTGCTTAGTCAGGTCGCTGCCGCGCCTGCCAAACAAGTGTTCCATCATCACCATGTGACTATTTTTCTGATTACTACTCTCTACTGGAAAGCTCCTCCGCTGTATAAACGGGGAAATCCACAAACACACGGGTGCCCTGCCCCGGTTCACTTTCAATCCGCAAGCCATAGCTTTGACCAAAGCGAATCTGGATGCGATCGTGCACATTTTTCAGCCCATAACCGACCGAATTTCGCTTAATGACCTCTTCCGCTAGCTCCTTGCTCATCCCTGGCCCGTTGTCCTCGATACAGAACGCCAAATCATCTCCCGACCTGTAGCCCCGAAGACGGATAACGCCGCGCTCACTTCCCTTGCGGAGCTTATCGATCCCATGCTCTAAGGCATTTTCTAAGATCGGCTGAAAAATCAGATTGATCATATCATATTGCAGCAGCTCTTCATCAACCGCGCAGATAAAATCAAAGCGATAATTGTGCATGATACTTTGGATATGCATATAGTCCTTGGCATTCTCCAGTTCATAGCGAACCGGAATGAAATCCCGCCCTTTATTGAGCACCGTTCGGTAAAAGCGCGAAACCGTATTCGTAATTTGACTGATTTCCATCGCGTCGATTTCTAGCGCCTTCCAATTAATGATCGACAACGTGTTATAGAGAAAATGCGGATTGATCTGCGTTTGCAGCGCCTTGAGTTCGGCTTCTTTCTGCGTAATCTTACTTTGATAAACCTCTTCAATCAGCGTATTAATGTTGGTAAGCATATTGCCGAAGCGATTCGTGAGCTGGCCAATTTCATCTCTAGACTGGCTTGTCACATCAATCTTCAGATTCCCATTTTCGACGATCAACATCTTCTTATTGAGCTTAATAATGCGTTTGACGAACGTGTTCGAGAACATCCATATAATGAGCAGCAAGCCGGCTAAGCAAATCAGAGTAATCAGCGCTGTGGCGCTCACAATACTCCGTGCATCTACGGAAATGCCATTCTTTGGTGTATAATAGACCAGCTTCCACCCCGGCTCCTCCATCTCCTCCGTGATGTACATATAATCCGTTGCACTCATGGAGAAGGAACCGATTCGCTCTGTCAATTGGGCGGTCTGCAGCGATTCTATCGGAAGGTCCGCACTCATATGCATGTTCTTTGATAAAATCTGATGCCCCTCTTTATCTAAAATCAAGATGCCATAAGCCTTCGCTTTGATATCGTCCAATCCTTGAAATAAACTGTCCGCATCGATACTTAGGTATAATACGGCAGGGGATTTCCCTAGCGGCACTTCCTCGTCACTGACGAACGGCCGAGTAGCGAAGAGCTTGCCATTCTTAATGTGCCACTGGGTCTCTTTTGAAGGCATCCGCCCGTTCTTCGCCCATTGGAGATCGGTCGTCAAGCTGAGAGGCAGAATATACTCGCCACGGAGAATCGCCTGATTCTCTGTAAACACCGATATTTGTAAAATATCACGATTGAAATCCAGAATGTTGCTAAAAAACGGATCCACATAGTCCCGATACAGATCAGAAAAGTTGCCGTCATCACTAATGAAGATCCGTTTGAATACGACATTTTGCGTGATCGAATTAATAATCGCTTCATGCTGCTTCGCCCGATAGTTAATCGTCTCCGCAATTTGACTGACAGCGCCGTCCAAATTCTGTTTCGCCTGCTGCAACAGGAAGGAGCTAGCTTGGTGATAAGAGAACAAACCCAGTACGACGACGGGAATAATGGATACGACAATATAAGAGATAAAGAGCTTCTGCTTGAATCTCAAATTTTGAAAATATGCTAGAAATAGTCTCATATTAGCCTGTTCTCTCACGGAATTTGGCAGGACTTTGCCCATGATACTGTTTGAATGTTTTACAAAAATACGACGTATTCATGAATCCCACTTGGCCGCTAATATCTGCGATCGTTAGATTCGTCCCGTGGAGAAGCTCTGCTGCCTTATGCATACGGATGCTCGTTATATATTTTACAAGGGTTTGCCCTGCTTCCTTCTTGAACAGATAACTCACGTACGTCTGCGTAAGGAATACCTTGTCGGCAATCCATTGCAAGCTGATATCTGATCGATAATTGTCCTCGATGAGCTTGCGGATATCCTTGATCACTTTCTTACTAAACTCCGGATTATGAACCTCTGCGTCGCTATTTAATAAACCTAGAACCGATTGAATCTGTGCCTTCAGCTCCGTCAACGACTTACAGCCAAATATCGTTTCGACGACGGATTTAAACGTGTAACTATCCTGATTGCCGGCCGTTTCCCAAATCTTCTTAGCCAGCTCGATACACATGTATTTCACATAGATGGCAGAGTGCTGCCCGCTTCCGTCAATCGTTTTGAAGAATAGCTCTATGCCCTGACGGAGACCAAATTCATCCTTCATGTCCAGATGCCAATGGATCGTTTCCATCAATTTCGGAATGGTGTTGGAGATGTCTTCTTTCCCCTGACTTTCGTCCGAATACATGACTGTGCTTTCCTGGAAGAAAAATTTATAGTCCAGCATGTTCTCCAGCATCTTGAACTCCGTGGCCAGATCATTTCCTGCATGTAACCGATTCGACATCACGACTGTGAAGATTTCATCGTAGGCGCTCGCTATACGCTCTTTGAGCCTGCTTCCTAGCGACTGAAGCACGTCTTCATCCTCTTTATCATCCCATCGCACAAAAAGTAAACTCTGACTTTCGTTTAAATTCACATAATCGAACGGCACAGGAACCACTTCTTGCAAAATGCCAGGGAGTCGATCATGCTCCACATCAAAAACGGAAGACGCATAGTCAATCAAGATCATTTGAACCGACATCTGATTAAAATCTATATCAAGCGAAGCTAGCTTGCTGGCAAGCCCTGTTGCTGACTGGGAAGGATGGATAATCTCTAGAAGCAGCTCCTCCTTCTCCTGCTCTTGATCCTTTTGGCACAGCGCAATAACCTCGGTAAACGCTCGCTGAAAATCATTGACATCGATCGGCTTAAGCAGATACGAGAAGATGTGATAGTGAATCGCTCTTTGCGCGTATTCAAACTCGCCGTATGCGCTGAAAATCATAATTTTCAAGTCAGGGAATTGCGCCCTAGCCTTCTCACATAAGGAAAGACCATCCATAAAAGGCATCTTGATATCCGTTAATAAAATATCGATAGGCTGAGCAAGTAAAATGTCCAGTGCCTCTTCACCATTCTCTGCTTCCAGCACGACTAAGGGCAGCTTATATTTGTGAATTAACCGCTTAATTCCTTCTCTTTCGATGTATTCGTCATCAACAATGAGAATCTGAAACAAGGGTTGCCTCCTTTTCTAAGCAGGCCATAATGCCTTGGAAACCTTTGGCAGCTGCTTGGAACCTCTGTGTAGTCATGATGAACTCCTCCTAGACAATACCGACTCCATCTAAATTTTATCAGACCCCGCTCACGATGAACATTCAACATTTTTGCGTTCCATGTGACTTTTTTATGATCCTGTAAGCAAAAGAAAAAAGAACAGGCACTATGCCTGTTCCACCTCCACACCTAGCTTCATGAAATCGCCCAGCATGAGCGAACGGAAATCCTCTTTCCAAGGCGACAAAGCCTTCAGCTGTTCATAAATCTCATTGGCCTTCTGGACACACACGGACTGCACAATACGTGCATACTCCAAACAGCCCGAGTCATGAATCAACCGCTTGATCTGGTCTTGATTCTCAGTCATGAACTCCGCTGTCACCGCACTCTCATAATAAGCCTTCACCGGTGAGAAGACCTCGTCTTCCACCGCAAGAATATACAAGATTGGCAGTGTCCGTTTCTTCGCCATCAAATCGCTTTTCTCATCATAGCGAACGAGATCGCGCATATCATTCTGAATTTGATGGAGAAGTCCCACGCAATCCGCCATCTGATGCAGCTGCTCTATCGTTTCTTCCCCACAATCCGCATCGGCATAGCCCATGAAGCACGCCAATCGGAACAAGGAGCCCGATTTCTCTTGGGTCATCCACAGATACTCATCGACGGTTGAAGCGGCATTGGTCACATCCTTATGTTGCCCGTTAATCGATCTCGCGATGATTTTGCTGATTTCAACCAGCATGTTCCCGCTTGCCTGCAATCTGCCCAATTCACCCACTACACCCATAATAAGCGCTAAGACGGCGTTCAATGCGCTTGCGGAATCCACTTGCATCCAAGGCTTACTCGCATTATCCTGATCCTGGAGATCATCGACGATATCGAGGATGAGAATAACCAACTCGGTCAATGCCGCACGACGATGAATATCAGGAGAATGACCGCCTACCATGGCATGCGTGCAAAGTGTGATTTTGGCCCACGAGAGACTCGCCGTCTCATTGTCAGACATGCATGAGCGCAGCAGCATTTTTAAATCTTCATCAAACATATAATCATCCATCATCCGAGCCATATGCTGCTGAACTTCTTGCATGCAAAGCGCCTACTTTCAAGTATAGTATTTACTTTTGATAAACTTCTCCAATGCCTCAGTTCTTGATTTCGCGCCCCACTTGTCATAGATCTTGCGCAAGTAATTATCAACCGTTCGCTTGCTCATGAAGATGCGCTCCGCAATTTGCTCATGCGTGGCCCCTTTCACCAGCATGTTCATCATGAGGACTTCTTCCTCTTGCAGCTCACACTCTTCCCCAGCATCCGCTTCGTTCAATTGCATCTGATTAAAGAAGGACAGCGGGATCATCGTATACCCATCCAGAATGCAATACACCATATTCTTGATCGTGCGCTCACTGGACTCCTTAGAGAGAACACCGCTTACTTTCATTTCAATGAGTTTATTATAAATACCCGCCAGCTCGATACCTGTAAAAATAACAATATGAATATGCGGATATAATTGCTTCAGTTGATAGGCAACTTCCGTCCCCGTCTGGTCAGGCAGCTGGTAATCCAGAAATACAAGCCCAGGCTGCTGCAGCTTAACCTGCTCCAAGCATTCCTTCGCATTGCTGACAACGCCGATAACCTCAATACGATCAATTTCATCTAATAACGACTTCGTCGCCCGCGCAAATAAAGGATGGTCATCGACCACTAATGTTTTGACAATCTCACTCATGCTGACATCACTTCCTCAATCGGTATGGTAATAAAGATATGAGTGCCTTCGCCTTCTCCAGTCTCCAGTTCAAAGCTTCCGCCAATATGCAGCACCCGGCTTCTCATATAGGCTAGTCCCATGCCTGACGCTGCAATTTCAACGGCAACTTCTTCCTTCACATGAAAACCAACACCATCATCGCGATAACTTAGGTAAAAGAACGCTCCTTCTTCCCACATGTGGAAGCTAACGTTTGCGGCTTGCGAATGCTTCTTAGCGTTGTTAAGTAATTCCTGAACAATCCGGAAAATATGCCGTTTGGACGATAGATCCTTGCCTTCAATATCGGAAATTTGCTCCGCTCGGAACGAAATTTCGAAAGGGGTTGTATACGATTCTTTCTCGACGAACATCTTTAACGTTTGTTTCAAACCGACTTCTTTCAGCAGATGCGGATTGAGTTCAAAACAGCTCTGGCGCAAGCTGGCATTAATCATTTCTACGAAATTGTTCATGCTGTTGAGCTGTTCACGATCCTCTTGACGCATCGACGGCTTCTCAGCCAGTGAAGTTAATCTCCGTTTCAGGAAAAATAAATCCTGCATCGTCGTATCATGAAGATCCGTCGCAATGCGAATTCGTTCTTCCTCCTGCAGCTCGAACATCACCTTGCGCAACCACAGATGCTCTTCCTGCGGAAGATGGGAAACCATCTGCTGGAGTCTGCCTGTCAGCTTACGAATGAGATACACATTTTCCATCCCTACTTCCAAGTAGGAGGTAATCAGCTGCAGCCACTGCATCTCTTCTTTGGCAATACGCGTATTCGTCTTCTTGCGTGTCACAATAAGATAGCTCGTATACTCTTCGTGGCAGTTCATTTCCATGAAGGTATAGTAAGGATGATTGACGACCACGGATGAATTAACCAATTGTTGAATCTCTGCGGTATCAATTTCACCTTCGCAAATCACTTCAATATCATTTTTATGTCGAAAAACAATGGCTCCGCCCGTCACTTGCAGCGTGTTCACGATATCCACAAGGATAATATCCTTCAAATCACGAAAGCTCGAGATCGTGCCGAGGTTTTTGGAAATCTTTTTCAATGCCGACTGCAATATGTACTTTCTCGGGAATAAATAGGGCTCAAGCCGTGTCGTCCAATATTCGGCCGCATATAGCATCGCTGATAACAGGAACAGCGTTCCGATGAATACGAATACCAGTTGCTTACCATTGGTTTCCCCATGAAAGATAACGGCAAATGCACCTGTAAACACACTGACTGGCACAACCGCCATTAAACATGCAAACACAACGCGTCGGACTACGAGTCCGATATCATAGAGTTGATCCGATGCGATTAAATAAGAGAACGTAATCGGAAATATGAGCAGCAGCGAGCTCGTATAAATCGGATCGAAGATCCAATCCCCGACAACAAGCTGCGGCAGAAACGATAGACAAATTATCGGTAGAAAGGATATAAGCAACGAATAAAACACACTTTTGATAATACTGGCAAGTGGCGATTGCACCTTTCTAATTTTAACAAAGAGTGTCGCCAAGAGTGCAATATTCAAGGAAATTACAATAATGAAGAATCCCATCGTGATCGAACCGTCATATTGATAGACGAAAGCCATCGAAGGAAAGAAGTATAAGACCCTTGATAGAAAAGCCAGTAAAGCAATGGTATATAAGTATTTAAAGTGCCGTTTGGGTAACTCCATATCCCCTTTTTCCTTGAAGAAGACAACAAGAAAATGCAGGAAAACAATGGGCAGCACCATCATCGAACTGGCAATCATTAATTTGCCTATTAAGTCGCCTCGCATAGACGCACCTAAGCTCATGAAAATAAGAGCAGCGCTCAAGAAGGAGAAGGCTAGCAACCGCGCCGACGGTGAGCGACTTTCACGCAGTAATAATAAAGCGCACATGAAGAGACATACGATTTCCTCAGCGAGCGAAATAATATCTAATGCGGAAGGTTTAGTCGTTCTTAAGTCGATTAATTCTACATTCCCAGCTCGTTCAATAACGACTGTGCCCGCCTTCTCTACGACATTCCATCTACGTACCGTAGACGATTCTCCAGGTGGCTTTCCATCAATGGCGATGACCCTATCACCAATATGAATATTCGTATTCATACTGTTTGCTTCCAGCTTGATGACCACCCACTCGTCCGTACGTGCTGGATCCAGATAGATACCATTATAGGGATAATGAAACGTAATAAAGGAACACCAGATTTGTAAGGCAACGACGATTACGATACAAAAACTGACACTAAACTTCGATAATAATTTCAATTACCTCTCCCCTAAATTCCAATATTTTGCTATAATTGCTGGTGTACACTACTACTTTAAAGAGGGAGCTAAATCTATGACAGTTATTCAGTTAAACCCAGAATTACAACGTTCCGTTCACGCAGTGAAACGCGCAGAATTGCGCAAGCAGGCAGATTCCTTCATGGTTGCTCAACCTCTATCTGCAGAAGAAACAGCAGCACTAATCAAGACGTTCACAACACCTTCACACACAAGACAACAAGATGCTAACGAGCCTTCCAACTACTGGTGGTAATCTAGTAGTCTCAGTTTACCAAATAAAAAAAGGGATTGCATATTAGCCTCTGCTAATTATACAATCCTTTTTTTATTTCGTATGCATGTTCTTTGCTTATTTCCTAGATTCAACCAGTTGGATTAGGCCGTTCCAAATGTAACCCCTAGCTCACGAAGCCGCTTGCGATAAGCAATGCTCAATCGATCGCACTTCAAATGCAGCTCTGCCTGCAAATCTAGCGGCAGCAGCTCCGGCTTCTGGTTTTCTACCATGATGCGATCTTGCTCGATGAGCCGGTCTTGGAATTGGATGAAAACCTCATCTAACTCGTCGTACGCATAATTTCTCTGCTTCAACATATACGCCACACTTGTCTGCTCCGTGACGGGCAGCACCATCAAGAACAGTCGGAAGATGTGGTCGGATATATCGTCTCTTTTGGTAAAGGCCACACATAACGGTCCGAATACTTCGTAGACATACCGACTATGAACCCCACGCCCCGTTCCATCCGCATCCGGCTGATACACGACAATTTCCTCGGAGCGCAAGACGCCATCCTCTTCCAAGACGTGATAATCATTGATTTCAGCGAACTCACTATCGCCCAGCAGCCCCTCATGCACGAACATCAAATGGGATACATCGAGGAAATTTTCAATAATTCGTGGACCTGCCGCTTGCAGCGTGTAGGGTCCCATGAATACTTCCTTGAAGCCCTCAGGTACATAAGCGCTCACTTTAGGCAGCGGCTGTGCAGGTGTTCCTAAGCATAACCAGATCAAACCGTGGGCTTCCACACAAGCATAAACGAATGCTTTGGCTTTCGATGGAATGGCTTGATCCTTCGGCAGCGAAGGGATCTTCGTGCAAGTGCCGCAGCCGTTATAGGACCAGCCATGATAAGCACAGACAAGTTCATCCCCGCGCACTTTCCCCAGCGATAGCGGGACTCCGCGATGAATGCATAGATCTTTAAACGCGTGGACACCTTGCGTAGTGCGGAAGACCGCTACTTTTTCGCCTAAAATAACAACGGCCTCTGGCTTATCCATGGGCAGCGCTGACGACAACAACACGGGATGCCACTCGTCAATCAACGCCATATCTTGTATTGTCATCGTCCTCACATCCTTCGTGCTTTATTTAGGAATAACACCTTTAATGCCCTTAACAAACCAAGTTGTGCCGAGGATTTCCTCGTCTGTCATCTTTTTGCCTGTCTCGTAAAGCGTTTTACCGTCTTGATCAACGAGAGGCCCTGTGAACACATCAAATGTGCCATTTAGAATTTCTTGTCTCTTCTTCTCAACTAAGGCCTTCACATCAGCAGGTACATTTTTGCCAAGCGGAGCAATGTCCGTAATGCCGTCTTTCATGCTGCCGAAGTAGGCATCGGATTTCCAAGTGCCATCCATGATGCTCTTCACCGTTTTTACATAATAAGGGCCCCAGTTCCATTTCGGGTTAGATATGTACGTATCTGGTGCGAATCTGCCCATATCGGAGTCATTCCCAATGCCCCACACGTGGCGTTCAGCAGCTGCTTGAATACTTGCCGGTGAATCTTGGTAAGCCGCTAGGACATCTACCCCTTTATCCAAAAGGGAAATTGCCGCTTGCTTCTCCGTTGCAGGATCGAACCACGTGTTACTCCATACGACGGAGACATCAATATTCGGATTCACGCTTTGCGCACCAAGTGTAAAAGCATTAATGGTGTAAATCACTTCTGGGATCGGGAATGCACCGACATAACCCAAGTGATTGTTTTTGGTCATTTTCCCAGCAGCCATACCGACGAGGTAAGCACTTTGATACTCACGTCCCATGTAAGTTCCAAGGTTTGGCGCTGTTTTGTAGCCCGTGGAGTGCAGGAACTTCACCTCTGGATGTCTTGCAGCTACAGCAACCATGGCGTCCATATAGCCGAAGGAGGTTCCGAAAATGATATCATTTTTCTGAGCCAGCTCTTCGAATACGCGCTCAGCGTCAGGACCTTCCGGTATATTTTCGACAGTCGTCGATTTAATCCCCAGCTCTTTTTCCATCATCAATCGGCCTTGATCATGCTCATACGTCCAACCGCCATCTCCCGGAACTCCGATGTAGACAAAGGCAACTCTAGGCAGCTTTTTCTCCGTTGTCGGCGTCGTGGCAGCCGCTGTGGAGGAAGCAGGCGCCGTGCTTGGCGCCGGTGTTGAACTCGTTGTTGCCGTTTCTGTGGAGCAGGCACTCAAAATAACTAACAGTATAGCCGTTAAAGACAGCATCAATTTTCTCATCGCTTCTACCCCTCTCTTTTTATGGACAATCCGCATTTCTCTACCGCTCTGAAAATCCCCTCATACCCTGTGCACCGGCAAATGTTCCCGCATAGTGCTGCCTCAGCTTCACGCCTCGTCGGAGAAGGATTCGTTTCCCATAAGGCCGTTAACGTAACCACCATGCCAGCGGTGCAATAGCCGCACTGCAATCCCCCCTCCTCGAGCATCGCTTGTTGAATCGGGTGCAGCTCTTCGCCTGCTGATATCCCTTCGATGGTTGTAATCTCCTTCCCCGCTGCCTGATACGCCATAAGCAGACAGGAATTTACGGGTTGGCCATCGAGCAGAATCATGCAAGCGCCGCAGCGTCCCACTTCACAAGAAACCTTAGTACCGGTCATCAGCAGGTCATCCCGCAAAATGGCAGACATCCGTTTGGATGCTGGAACTGCCATCGACACGGCCTTACCGTTAATGAAGCAATCTAGCACATACGATGTATTAATCAATGGCCTCCACCCCTTCTAACCAATCGATGGATTGCACGATGTCTTCTGGTGATATGGGCAAATGCGTCACCCAGATGCCTGTCGCTTGCCTAACCGCTGCTGTGATCGCAGGGGCTAAGCCGACAGAGCCGATTTCGCCGACGCCTCGAGGTCCGAAAGTATCACCCTCGGGCAAATCTTCGATCGCTTCAACTTGAATGCTAAGCGGGCTGTCGCTGAACGTAGGAACCAAGTACGTATCGAGGTTATGTCTGAGGTAACGCCCCTCTTTCATCACCGCGTCCTCGGTCAACGTGTAGCCCAAGGCCATTACGCTGCCGCCTTCGATTTGCCCGAGAAAGCCCATCGGATTAATGACAGGACCTGCGGCGATGACGTGATCGGTCTGTAGCACCTTAACCCTGCCGGTCAGCATATTGACCTCGACCTCGACGATCGCTGCTGCGTAAGAGTAGAGATAGTGCGCACCGACGCGCCCTTCGGGCGTCGTCGGGTAGTCGAACTCCGTATGCGCGATGATCGGCTTAGCTGCTGCCGCAGCAACCACCGCATACGTGACAACCGGCTTCCCCGCTTCATCACCCTTGTGATGAATGCCGCCTGCGCCGGTTGTGAGCTCTGCGGCTGGGAGGCCGCAGAGCTGCGAAGCCTGCTCCAGCAGCGCCAGCTCGAAGGCTGGCTTCAGCCGCTGGAGCGCGCGCCACATCATCGTGGTGGCGCGGGAGGCCGTGCTCGAACCGCTGCTGGGCACGCGGTCGGTATCGCCGATGACGATGCGGATGTCATCGGCGGCGCAGCCGAAGCAGTCTTGCAGCATCAACGTGAGTGCTGCATAAAGCCCTTGGCCGAACTCCTCGAAGCCGAAGGAGGCCTGGATCTTGCCCTCCGGCGTCAGCTCGATGCGGCCGCCGGAGTGATCGGGGATGCCGAGGCCGAGCCCGGCACCGTGCATCACCAGCGCAGCGCCGACGCCTCGGCGCAGCCAAGGTTCTTGCGCAGCCGCTGGCTGGCGAGCATACGCTGCGCGCTTCGCCCAGAGCGGCGATGCCTGCGCCTTCGCCCACACCTGGTCGGCGCCTTCGGTCGCCACGATCTGCTGGCCCATCGGGCCCGGATCTGCCGGCTGGCGCAGATTGAGCTTGCGCAGCTCCCACGCATCCATGCCGAGCTTCTCGGCCAAGCGTTCGATCTGGCTCTCCACCGCAAAAATCACCTGATTGCCGCCGAATCCCCGAAACTCACCGGATACCCCGTTATTCGTGTAGACGCTCTTGCCTTCAACATCCACATGTTGAATCGTATAAGGACCAATCGTATGCTCGGTAGCAAAATTCAATACCTCGCAACCGAGTGTCGCATAGGCTCCTGTATCCGCGAGGATGCGAACTTGATGCGCGATAAGCCGTCCATCTTGATCTGTCCCGGTCTTCATCGTAATCCGCATCGGATGACGCTTGATGCCGGAAATGACGGATTCACGGCGAGAATTGTGCATTTTGATCGGCTTACCTGTCCGCAGCGCCATCATGGCGCCAAAAGGCTGCACATTCAACTCATCTTTGCCGCCAAATGAACCGCCGATAGGGCTCGATACAACGCGTATCTGCTCCTCGGGGACGCCAAGAATACGTGCGAGTTGAAACCGATCTTTGTAGCCATGCTGCGTTGGCGAATATACGGTAAGCCGTCCATTCGTTTCTGGAAGGAAGAGACCGCCTTCTGTTTCCATATACGTGTGCATTTGTCGAGGTGTCCAATAGGTAGCTTCAACGACATGTGCACATGCCTCAAATACGTCATCTATGTTTGTGTCGCCATGTCGCAAGGAAGTCTGATGCAGCAAATTCCCCTCTGGATGCAGCATGATCGTACCCGCTTCTAGTGCGGTTTCTGGATTATCGACAAGAGGGAGCGGCTCATACACGACCTCGATGAGGCTAAGCGCATACTCCGCAATTTCCTCCGTATCTGCCGCTAGGCATGCTACCGCATCTCCGATATAGCGAACACGATCATGGCACAGCACCGGCTGATGCGGAAAAGCAATGCCGAATAAATTGAGACCTGGTACATCTTCGGCCGTTAGGACTACACGTACACCAGGTAGTTGTTTGGCTTTCGTTGTATCGATCGAAAGAATCCAAGCATGCGGATATTGGCTCCGCAGTACCTTGCCATGCAGCATGCCGGGGGCTGTTAAATCGGTGAGATAGTGGAGCTCCCCCGTAACCTTTTCTTTCCCGTCTGGTCGGATAATCCATTTCTTCGCATGCGTATTACGATTTAGGAGCATGGGCTCCGCCCCCTTTACGCCAAGCTTTGTAACACTCCGAAATGATCATATTCGCCGCTGTCTGCTTCCGATAAGCCACACCAGCATAATCATCCGCCACTGCGTTGAAGTCAGCCATGATGCCCTTATGGAGAGACTGTAACACCGTCTTGGATAATCGTTTCCCCATTAGATCAGCTTCCAAATTCGGGAACCTCATTGGGATTGCTGACCCTCCGCCTGCGGCTAGCGCTATGTCAGTAATTGCTCCGTCAACGCCGATGGTGAGAATGCCTGCCACAGTTACAACCGAGGGTGTAAATGCCTCTCTGCGCCCTACCTTGAGGTAAAACTCATGTTTGACCACCGCTTCTGCAAATGGATCAACATCCAATGGTACATGCGTATCTTCGGTGCTCTGAGCTCCTCCACTAGTGTCCGTTTGTTCAGCTATCTCCGTGCTCGCTGTCCCTGTCTCTGTCTGTACAATAATGCTTGTTACCAGCTCATCTGATGCCACAGGTGCGGCAAGCCAATCTTTCAGTAGCGTGGTTCGTTCTGTCTGCCCATCCGCGCAACGAATTTGCGCGTTCATCACTAGTAAAGCGGGGATCAAATCCCCTGTACGTGTCATGACATTACCTCCTATAGAGGCAAGATTTCGTATGGAAGGTGCCGCGATTTCCGAGCATGCTTGCACGAGAAGCCTGCATGTGTGCTGAACCAGCTCGTTCTTCATTAGATCTGCTATGCTAAGCGCTGGCCCTATGTGAACTTGCCCTAAGGAATTAACCGTTAATCCCGAGAGTGCAAGAATGCGTCCAAGACTTATGAGATGCTGCGGCATCGGTGCGAGGCCATTCTCCCAACGTGTGCGAAGCCAAGTGCCTCCAGCTACAATCACCGCGTTGTCGCCCCAGTTACGTTTCAATTGTATGGCTTCCTCCACACTTGTTGGCTGCCATACGGAAGGTTGCTGCTCTGGCAGCTGATGTATAGGAACTGACATGTGCACCCCTCCTCAGAGTTTCTAAGTGACAACGTGCTCGTTAAGTGTTCTGAGTTACTTTGAGAAACTTGTTTACTTTGCATTTGGCGCCAATTACCTACAAGAGCGGAATGTCGTTCCATTTTTTCTTCACATGAGGCCAATTCCACTGCTGGCTCCCACACATAACGCCTTATCTTCTGCATTCGCTCGAATAAATTAGATCTACTATAATCAATTTTCGAAATTAACGTCAACTAACTTCACATCATTTTGTTTTTTTGTATAAAAAAAGAGCGCATCATTCGTATCAATGCACTCCCCATCTATTTTTATGTTATTTAAATTCACATAAAATGGTGCTTAAAGATTTTCACAGCTTTTTCATATCGTTCAACGGTATCGATATCCATGAATTTCAGCTGTTCAGCTTCCTCGATGATCTGCCCACGATAGGCAGGTAATTGAAACAGGGATCGTGCACCTGCATCCCCCTCCAAAACAGCGACTGCCGGCCACATGCCACGTGCCAGAATGACAGGCGGTTTTGGAACTCCCTTATCACCGCTAGCGATAAAGTCATAACCTTCACCTTCACTGAAACCATCCCTCAACCTGCCCAGCATGGCGCCATCAATGAACGGTTGATCGGCTAACATGACCAGCGCTCCTTCCGCACCTAGCGCCTCGGCCTCCTGGATACCTGTGCGAAGCGAATAGGCCATGCCCAAGTCAGCATCCTGACATTCCGCGATTCGGCATCGGCCACTCGAAATGTGCCCATGTGCCTCCTCCGGCAACCAGCCCAACGTATCGCCTTTGCGCACGACAACAATCACCTGCTCCAGCTCGGAGTGCAGCGCCTCCGTCAGCGCAATACCGCCAAGACTAATGCCCTCCGCCAGCTCTAAACACTGCTTCGCTGTCCCCATGCGACGGCTGCTTCCCGCCGCCAAATAAATGCCGACCAGCTTCTTCCCATGTGTCACCATGTGCTAAAACTTTGGACATCCCGTCCGTTAGCTAGGGGGGAACTCCACGGACCTGCTCCTGGATTACTATGTTTTCCGTGTCTACCATGCTTACCGCGCTTTACCGCAATCAACTCCGCGACGATAGAGATCGCATTCTCGAATGCGCCCTCTGAGCCGATGCTTACCCCAATAGGCGCATGCAGGTAGTCGGGGCGCTCGAAGCCCTCCAGCATTTTACCCGTGCGGTCCTTCGACCCCATAATCCCGAGATAATGCAGGTTGTAAGCCATAACACCTTGGAAAAAAGCGGTGTCTTTCTCCAATTGATGACTCATGATGATAACATAGTCACGATCGTTCAGCGCAAGCTTTTTGACTAATGCCTCAGGAAAAGCTACAACCGTTTCTACCCCGGGAAACTTATCCCCATTGCAGTACGCTTCGCGCCAATCCGCAACAACCACGCGAAACCCACTGTTTGCAGCCATTTGCACCAATGGACGTGCATCCGGATTCGCCCCAAACACGATGACTCTTGGCTTCGGCATGAAGCGTAATCTTGTCTCGTACCTCATTGGATCCCTATCAGAAGGCAGCGTAGTCTCCACCTTGCCAGGTTCACGCAGCGTGTAGGCAATCTCGGAATACCCATCTGTATAAGTGCGGATCAGCTCCATCTCTTCACCGCGATCTAAGCTTGCTTTTATCACCAGTAGATTCACCAGAAGCTCCCCCGACAAGGGTTCCAGTAGAATTCGAATCAGCCCGCCGCATCCAATTGTTTCTCCCCAACCGAAGTCGTCGGCAGGCCGCATGTCATATTCCACCATTTGAGGCTTTTGCGAGTCCCACACGCCTGGCACATAGGCGGCGAGGTCCCCTTCCAAACAACCTGGGGAAATACTCCCTACCGTGCTTCCATCTGCCATTAGCAGCATGACAGCTCCTTGCTTACGATAAGCGTGGCCTTCCACATGAATCACTGTCGCCAATACACGTGCATTGGGATTACTCTCCACAGCTAGCAAAATGTCATAGGCCTCCATCGCTCATCGCTCCTTCTTTTTACAAATGCCTTGATTCTCCATATATTCCCTTATGTGTTCGTTACCTTTGCCATCATTCTACACGCGCCTTACCCGCTGGCTACCAGCCAATCGCCAACCCGTCGCCACGCGGATCAGCTGCACCACTTTTGAAACCCTGCTCATCAATCACAATGCCCTGCGCCTGCCCCATGATGCCATCCCATGACTTCACAGGCTCCACGCGATGCCCCCACTGCCTTAGCCGTGTATACACCTCAGGATCAAGTCGATGCTCTAACTTTAATGCGTCGCCATCTTCTCCCCACGTACGGCCATACACCCAACGCGGAAGCGATATCGCTTCTTGAATTGATAAACCATAGTCCAATACCCCGGTGAGTATAGAAAGCTGTGTTTGCGGCTGACCTTCTCCCCCTTGAGTACCGAACAGCATATAAGGCTTACCTGCCTTACTCACCATCGCGGGCATCAAGGTATGGAAGGATCTTTTGCCTGGCTCTAGCGCGTTCGCACAATTCGGATCAAGGGAGAAGAAGGAACCCCTGTTTTGCATAATAATCCCTGTATCCTCGGGGACGTATGCCGCTCCGAAATCGAAATAGAGGCTTTGGATAAAAGAAACCGAGTTCCCTTCCTCGTCTACTACAGCCGCATACGCGGTGTCCTGGCCGATTGCTGGCGAGAGATGCTCACTTGCTTGAAAAGGCTTCGCCTGAATATCATGCCATAGCTCCTGCGCGTATGATTTGGACAACAATCGCTCGAGCGGAATCTCCCTGAAATGAGGATCCGTGAGATACAGATCACGATCTTTGAATGCCTTCTTAATCACCTCAGACATGAGATGATAGAAATTCGCCGAAGCTCTCGGCACAGCTGCAACATCGACATGTTCCAGCATATTCATCATCATAAGCGCTGTGAACCCTTGTGAGTTCGGCGGCATTTGATAAATTTCATAGCCACGATACGTCGTTGAAAGCAACTCCACCCATTCACCTGCGAAGCTGCGGAAATCCTCTTCCTCCAGCAACCCGCCATCTTGCTTCATGCTATTAATCATCGTCTGCATCAACTCACCAGAGTAGAATACATCTCTGCCTTCTTGTTGGATAAGACGCAATGTTCTTCCCATATCAGCCTGAATAAGGCGATCGCCTTCCTTCAACAGCTCACCATCCCGCATATACAAAGCACGAAGCTGCGCAGAAGCACGAATAAACGGCTCATCTTTGCGCATCCAGTACAGTAAATTACGCGAGATCGGGAACCCCTTTTCCGCATAAGCGATAGCAGGCTCCAGCAACTCTGCCCAGGGGAGCTTGCCGTGCTTTTCCCACACCTGCCACCAGGCATCTACCATACCTGGAACCGTGATCGCGCTTAAAATGCCGCGTTGTGGAATTTTCTCCATCCCTTGCTCTTTATAAAAATCAGGCGTCGCCTTCGCAGCCGATTTGCCGCTGCCATTAAATCCGGAATATGCGCCGGTTGCCGCATCATGCATGAGGAAGAAAGCATCCCCGCCGAGCCCCGTCATATGAGGGTAAACGACACCCAGGGTCGCACTAATGGCAATTGCCGCGTCGAAGGCATTGCCGCCTTGCTGTAGAATCGCGCTCCCCACTGAACTAGCCAAATAATGAGGCGTAGCAATCATGGCTCGCTCTGCTCGTGGCATGATGTTTAACATGATTATTCCTCCCGTTTATGAGCGTACACCGCTAGTGCAGCTTGCAGCGCCTTCCCTACAGATATATCCACACCATGCCAATGCAGCGTTGCCTCCAGCGCCCCAAGCACGTGCAGCACATTCTTTTGATTACAGCTAAAACCCATCGTGCCGATGCGCCAAATCTGACCCTTTAGCGGTCCGAAGGAGCTCGCGATTTCAATACCAAAGCTATTCAGAAGCATCGTTCGAACAACCTCACCATCCACCGCTCCTGGAATGCGAATACAGGTGACGACCGGCAGCTTACAGGCGGGATCTCCATAGAGCGTCAATCCCATCGCTTGCAGCCCAGCAACCAAAGCCTCTTCGTGACGCTTGTGACGATCGAAGCGCTCTGCCAGCCCCTCTTGCAGCACAATCCGCAAGCCTTCACGCAGCGCATACAACATTGTCGTTGCCTCTGTATGATGATTCAATCGCTTCGGACTCCAGTAGTCTTGCAGTTGTCCGAGATCAAAGTAGTTGCTCGCCACGGGTTTACCTGTTGATACAGCGGAGCCTTTCTCCCGCAGTCCGCGCTCGATGGTCTTGCGTCTGAGCACCTTCGCTTCGATGCGATCATTGTACGTAATCGGTGACATTCCCGATGGGACGGATAAACATTTTTGCGTGCCGCCAATCACCGCATCCAGCTGCCATTCGTCTGTCTTCACAGGTACACCGCCAATGGTCGCTACCGCATCTACAACGAGAAGTGCATCCACTTGACGGCAAGCGGCTCCAATCCCATCGAACGGTTGTATACAACCCGTTGACGTTTCGCCATGAACCATAGCTACAATCGTAGGCTTTACACGTGCAATGGCTGAAATAATTTCCTCAGGCTCGAATACGGAGCCCCAATCCTTCTCTATCATGATCACTTCCGCGCCGCAGCGCTCCGCTATTTCTACCAGTAAATTCCCAAATCGCCCGTAGATCGGAACGAGCACCTTATCTCCTGGTTCAATGATACTAACGAGCACAGCCTCAATCCCTGATCGGGAGGTGCCATCAATCGGGAAAGCCCATTGATTCGTCGTTTGAAAAACCTCACGCAGCATCTCCATCGTTTCATTCATCAGCTCGGTGAATTCCGGATCGAACTGGCCCAGAATTGGATAGGACATCGCGCGCAGCACCCTTGGGTCTACCTCGACGGGCCCTGGGGTCATGATGGTTCGGAGCGAGGGTGATAAATCCTTATAATGTTTCATCTGCTTTCCCCCCATAACCATATTGATACAACACATGAACGAGCGTTTGGAAGCCGACCACCAGCTCATCAGGCTTCGTGAACTCTTTGGGACTGTGAGAGATACCAGCCCGACTAGGTACAAAAATCATCGCCGAAGGACATATCGGCCCAAATAACTGAGCGTCATGTCCAGCGCCGCTTGGCATGCGGATATGCTCATAGCCATAGAAGTCACAGGCAGCCTCAATTTCTGCCGATATCCCGCTATCCATGGCCACGGGTAATGCATTTAGATGTTCAACCATTTCTATATGAAGATCTCTTCGCACCGCGATTTCCATGAACTTTGCCAGCAAATCTGCACGAAAAGCCTCTATCTTTCGCTCGTCAGTATGTCGGATATCTAAGGTGAATTCCACTTCACCAGGCACTACGTTCGATGTTCCCCGTTTGACTTCAAGCCGTCCTACGGTGGCTACCATCGGCTCACCCTCCGTAAGTGCCATCTGCTCGGTCAACGCGACCATTTCAGCAGCTGCAGCGAGCGCATCTTTGCGCATCGTCATCGGCGTCGTTCCTGCATGATTCGGCGTGCCTGTCACCACAACGGTCATACGGATTTGGCCTACAATGGCTGTCACAACGCCAATTTGCTTCTCTTTAAACTCAAGGACTGCGCCTTGTTCGATATGAATTTCAATATATGCGCCAATATCATCACGCTTCGCCGGGTACTGTCCAGATTGCGAGGTCTCGAAGCCCGCTTGCTCCATCGCCTCAAGTAATGTTACCCCCTCTGGATCGGCCAGTCCGACGCCTTCAGCTAACGACAGAACCCCGGTCACATGGCCAGAACCCCAATACGCCAATGGGAAGCGACTTCCCTCCTCCTCGCAAAAGGAGACCATTTCCAGCGTCCGTTTCGGTGTTCCATATACAGCCTTCAAATACCCCAGCGCCATCATCGAAGCGATGACACCGTATGCACCGTCGTATTTCCCGCCGTTTTTGACAGTATCGATATGCGAGCCTGTCAGGACCGGCTTTAATGCAGGGTTGGACCCTTGCAATTTGCCGTACACATTGCCGATTTCATCGAAATCTGCCTTGAGCCCCATGCTTTGCATGTTGTCGATCAGAGCTAATTGCGCCTTGAGCCAAGGCTCCGCATACAAGAGACGGGTCACGCCGCCTTCGGGATCTGAGCCGAACGTCGATAACCAATCCAAAGCAAGGAGCATACGCTCGCCATATTGAGCTAGGATTTCTTCCTGTGGATGCTGTTGCATTTTAGCCATCTAGCCCGCCTCCGATCGCTGCATTGTGACGCAACCAAGCGCCGTCTGTATCTGCTCCAACGCCAACACTTCTGTCATACACCTTCGTTCCCCGCAGGAAGGTTGCTTTCACGCTGCAGTTGAACGTTTTCCCCACATAGGGGCTTTGCTTATGGCGGTAGTGCAAGTCACTCTCTTGCAAGGTATAGCCCGTTGCCAAATCGATGATGGCTAAATCTGCGTCGGCACCAAGGGCAATTTCACCTTTACGCGGATATAATCCGAAGCGTTTAGCTGGCTCTATCGCTAGCATCCGAGCGAGCTCTGGCAGCGGAATATCTCTGCGGAGATGCCCCTCATCGATCATGAGCTCTAACGAGCTTTGCGCACCTGAAATACCGCCCCACGCCGCGAAAAAGTCCCCTTGCTTCATATGCTTTGGCGATGGCGAGTGGTCGGAGGCAATGATGTCGAACCGACCTGCGGCCAGTTCTCTCCATAGCCGCGCTTGATCTTCCGCCGTGCGTACGGGCGGTGCGCATTTGGCCACGGGACCGAGACGTGCCACGTCCTCATCTGTGAGTACCAAATAGTGCGGGCACGTTTCCACGGTCACGTCCAATCCCTTCACCTTCGCCTCGGTGATGACTTGCACCGCTTCTGCACTGGAGATATGCACGAAGTGCAGCTTACAGCCTGTCTGCTCCGCGTAGCCTAGGGCGCGGTTTACTGCTTCCACTTCGGCGGCAATAGGCCGCGTGGCGATGAAATCCAATGCGCTGCGTTTGCCAGCTTGCACAGCCTCAGCGCCGAGCTTGGCGACGATCTCCTCGCTCTCCGCATGAAGCGCCAGCACCAGCCCTAAGCGCGCAATCTCCTTCATCCCCTCGAAGAGAGTCACGTCATCGACCTCTGCGAAAATGTCTTCACCCTCTCCACCCGGACAGGACATGAACGCTTTGAAGCCAATCACACCCGCTTTCGCCAATTCCTCGAGTTGACCAATATTGCCGGGTACAAGACCGCCCCAGAGTGCATAATCCACATAGGATTGGCCTGCTGCCGCATCCAGCTTTAGCTCCAACGCGCTGAGTCTTACGGTTGGCGGAACGCCATTTAGCGGCATATCGATATAGGTCGTGCATCCGCCAGCAGCAAGGGAAGCCGAGCCCGTTGCGAACCCTTCCCAGTGACCGAGTGCCGGCTCATTGAAATGAACATGCGCATCAATCATGCCGGGCATAATTGTTAGGTTCTCCGCGTCATATACAGGCGTCTGCTCCGAGTATTTGAGGTTTTCGCCTAGTGCTGCAATTTTGCCGTCCCGTATTCCGATGTCTATCTGCCGACACTCATCTTGCAGGACCACAGTCCCTTTGCGAATGATAAGATCATAGTGATTCATCTTACGAAACCCTCCCTCGAAGCTTTCTGTCTGTCATCTTGAACTAGCTCCCGCGATAGGTGTTGTACCCCCATGGGGCAATTAATAAGGGAACGTGATAATGCATCTCGCTATTGGCAACGCCGAAGCGTATCGGCACCTGATCTAGAAAGGCCGGCTCTGGAAGCTCAACGCCCTTCTCTCTGAAGTAGTCCCCTACATGAAATAGCAATTCATACGTCCCACCTGTAAAATCTTCCCCACTTAGCATCGGCCCTGGTAACCTGCCGTCTGTATTTGTAAAGTCGGTGCGCAGCAACTCCGCTATACCGCCTTCGAGCCTGAATAAATCAATCCTGACACCAACCGCTGGTTGGCCTCGGCTAACATCCAGCACGTGCGATGTGATCCCTACGCTCATAGGCCCTCCAGATCACGCTTTGTCATCGAAAATCCTTGGAAACCATACGGTGGTCTAGGCTCTGTAAACACCTTGCCCTCACCTGCGGACACTTCCTCAAGAATCGTTTCCCATGTCCGGTTATTCGATTCGAACCGAATTTCTTTCAGTTGCGGGAACCGTTGCAGCGAGCGTTGTCCGATCCGATAGATGAGATTTTGAATCGACGGTGAATGCTGCTCATGGAATACGGTATGCGCAATGTCACGAATTTGCTCTGCCGCTACATAACGACCCAAGTCTGCATCGAAAGCATCCTCACTTGACTCATAGCTCCAAGCAATGTCTAGGAAAATAAAGAGCGGGCGATCTGACGATTCCGGAAGCGTTGTGTATTCATCACGCACGAAACCAGCGAACGAGCTTCCTTTGACTTTGATCAGTTTGAGATCGGCAATACCAGCGGAGTGGTCAACGACGCCAACGCCATCCTCTGTGCGAACAAGTTCTACCGCTGCGGTTGGGTGTTCATTTTGAGAATAGCGATAGACGAGATCTCCTGCTTGAAAGCCTGATTCGCCAGGTACTGGCAGCACTTCGAAAGCCACCTGATCCGCACTCATTTTTATCCCCGTCATCCAAGGGTACTTCTCAAGGAAGAGTCGACTCGCGAAAGCCAAGAACCCTTCTGCCGTAGATCCTTCATATTCGCCCGCCTTGCGCAAGATGAAATTCTTCATCGAGTCCGTTGCCACAACGTGTGTGTTATCGCCTTCACTAAAGGACGTAAACAACTTCTCGCCGCTCACCGCGACTTTGATGTTCATTCCGAACAGCACATTATCTCGACCGGTAAACCCGGATTCTGGTATCAGGGTAATATTCGTCAAAGGTTTGGCGTAGGAACGATAGACCCAGACGTCACCTTTTCCGTAGTACATGATTCTCTCTGTGCCTTTTGCTTGTTCCATCGCTTTCTCCTCCGTTTCATTCATCACGATATCTGCCAACCGAAAACGCCCAATCTTGCCTACCTCTTGCAATGCCGTATGCAGCTCCACTTCCGGATCGCCCGCGATCCGAAGACGTAGTGCCTCGCGTATTGTATCCTTGGTCTGCCCCTTCACCGCCATGATAAAAGGGAACTGGAACCGATCCGTGTACTGTTTATTAAAAGAAAGAAATTGTTCGTATTCTTCAGGGGTTAACTGGTTCAGACCGGCACCTGACTGCTCCTGGACGGAATGGTCGGTCATCCGCACGCGGGTTCCGAGATCGGGATGTGCCCTCAGCAGCGCTAATTGCTCTTCCCGATTGGCTTGCTCGACTGCTAGTTCAAGAGCACTTATCATATCCTGCAGGGTGGCAAAAGGCCGAGATCCCGCAGCCCGCTCTGCCACCCAAGGCGAGTGTTCAAAAAGAGGGCCAAACGCTAGAACGAACGCTTCTTGAGTCATATCATTGACTTGCTTCCGTGAGTGCTTCATCGCCTCGTCACCTCAATTTCCGCCTGAAATTCCATGCATGTTTTACCAAGATTTGTTTCATTGTAAATGCACCATCCCTATGGGTCAATTTATATGAAAGAAGTTTGTAAACTTTCATAACATCGTTAAGTTTTTTTGTATTTTTGCTAAAATAGCTGCGCACTGTGCTCCTCACATTCACAAATCGCCCCCACTTCATCTCTGCTCACTCCATTTCTGCTTCCTTCCCCCTCAGTCGCATCTCCTTGTACTTCTAATCCATCCCCAACACTCACTCCACCTTGTACTTGCCAATCCTTCTCCTGCAGACGCACCTCCTTCTACTTCCAATCCATACACCAACATTCACTCCACCTGTATTTGCCGATCCTTCTTCTACAGCCGCATCTCCTTCCACTTTTCAATCTTTCCCCCATCACTCACTCCACTCCACCTGTACTTGCCAATCCTTCTTCTACAGCCGCATCACCTTCTACTTTCCTTCCCTCTCCCAACACTCACTCTACTCCCTCCCCTTATCTCCCGAAGTTGTACTTCATACAACCTCGAAGCCCCTAAACACGCCAAATCCTTCTGCAAGTTGTACGACGTACAACATTATTTCTCATTTCAGCCCATTTCGGTTGAAATCTCCCAAAAATGTTGCACAAAATACAACATCGGCCTCTCATTGAGGCCAAATCCATTAAATATGTTGTACGAAGTACAACATGCAAAAAAGCCACCAGGACAACTTCGTCCCAGTGGCTTCTCCTTCTACTTTTCAATCCATCCTCCATCACTCACTCCACTCCCTCCCCTTATCTCCCGAAGTTGTATTTCATACAACCTCGAAGCCCCTAAACACGCCAAATCCTTCTGCAAGTTGCACGACGTACAACATCGGCCTCTCGTCGGGGCCAAATTCATCAAATATGTTGTACAAAGTACAACATGCAAAAAAGCCACCAGGACAACTTCGTCCCAGTGGCTTCTCCTTCTACTTTTCAATCCATCCTCCATCACTCACTCCACTCCCTCCCCTTATCTCCCGAAGTTGTATTTCATACAACCTCGAAGCCCCTAAACACGCCAAATCCTTCTGCAAGTTGCACGACGTACAACATCGGCCTCTCGTCGGGGCCAAATTCATCAAATATGTTGTACAAAGTACAACATGCAAAAAAGCCACCAGGACAACTTCGTCCCAGTGGCTTCTCCTTCTACTTTTCAATCCATCCTCCATCACTCACTCCACTCCCTCCCCTTATCTCCCGAAGTTGTATTTCATACAACCTCGAAGCCCCTAAACACGCCAAATCCTTCTGCAAGTTGCACGACGTACAACATCGGCCTCTCGTCGGGGCCAAATTCATCAAATATGTTGTACAAAGTACAACATGCAAAAAAGCCACCAGGACAACTTCGTCCCAGTGGCTTCTCCTTCTACTTTTCAATCCATCCTCCATCACTCACTCCACTCCCTCCCCTTATCTCCCGAAGTTGTATTTCATACAACCTCGAAGCCCCTAAACACGCCAAATCCTTCTGCAAGTTGCACGACGTACAACATCGGCCTCTCGTCGGGGCCAAATTCATCAAATATGTTGTACAAAGTACAACATGCAAAAAAGCCACCAGGACAACTTCGTCCCAGTGGCTTCTCCTTCTACTTTTCAATCCATCCTCCATCACTCACTCCACTCCCTCCCCTTATCTCCCGAAGTTGTACTTCATACAACCTCGAAGCCCCTAAACACGCCAAATCCGTCTTCAGGTTGTACGACGTACAACATTATTTCTTATTTCAGCCCATTTCGGTTGAAATCGCCCCAAAATGTTGCACAAACTACAACATCGGCCTCTAATTGAGGCCAAATCCATCAATTATGTTGTACGAAGTACAACATGCGAAAGAAGCCACCAGGACAAACTTCGTCCCAGTGGCTTCTCTCACTTCCAGTACCCGCTATGCGCCGCAATAGCTGCGTTCAGAACCTCAGGAACAGGACCGATCACCTCGATCGGCTTGTTCCCTCTCGCAAAAACCTCCCGACAAGGCAACGCCAATGTCGGATTCTGCTCGCTGTCTCCCGTCAGCACAATAAGCATCGCTTCCGACATCCCAAAGACGACGCGCCCCACGTTGCCCCAATAAATCGCCCCCGCGCACATGGCGCATGGCTCCGTCGAAGTGTACAGCGTGCACGCCCACAGCTCTTCCTTACTGTACCGCTTCGAAGCCACCTCCATGAGCATCGTTTCCGCATGCCCTGTGCAGTTCGATTCGGTAATCTCCACATTACCGTGCTCCAGCAGAATCTCACCCGTTGGTCCAACGAGCAACGAACCGAACGGTGTATTGCCAGCTTCTCTCGCTAACAAGGAAAGCTCCACACATCTTTTTAGATATGGAATATGAACCTCGAATTCACTCATATTTGATCCTCCTGTTTTTCCCATGGTGTTACTCCTTGTTGTTTTGCCAATATTGTTACTCCTTTGTGTCTCTCCCATGTTGTTACTCCTAGTTTTACTCTTTTCATGTCCCAAGTTTTAGTTTTGCTCTCGCCCTACTTCTAGTTTCGCTCTTGCATTTCTTGCATTTCTTACATTTCTTGCATTTCTTGCATTTCCTGGATTCCCCCAGGTTCTTCCCTAGCCGCTTTGCCCTAAGCTAAAATCTCTGCTCACGTATATAAGGCACCCCAAGCGCCTCAGGCGCACCAGATGGCTTATTTTTATTCCGCCAACCGAGGAACATCAGTACCAGAATGGTGACGACGTACGGAATCATTTTCAGAAAATAAGAAGGAATATGGCTGCCGATCAGCTGCACACGGAACCCCAGACTATCTAGGATACCGAAGAAATACGCGCACACCAGAGCACGAATTGGATTCCATCTCGCGAAAATAATAAGCGCCACAGCAATCCACCCGCGTCCGGAGGTCATCCCCTCGTTCCAAGTGGGTGTGTACACGAGCAGCAAATCCGCCCCGCCAATCCCGATCAGCATCGAACCTATAATTATGCAGCCATAACGGATCGCCACTACCGGAATCCCCATCACATCGGCCGTAGCCGGATTACCGCCAACTGCCCGAAGATGCAGCCCCCATGACGTACGGTGGATGAACAGATGCATGGCCAGCACCAGCACGAAACTTAACCATGTAAATAAATCCATATGGGCAAAAATCTTCCCAATCACTGGCACAGGCTCCAGCCAAGGCATATTCAGTTTCGGCACTGCACCCACAAGTGGATGTCCACTCACCGGTTTACCTAAGTACGCGCTTAGTCCCGCGCCAAATATCGTCATCGCCAGCCCGCAAACAACCTGATTCGCATGCAGTGTCACACAGAGAAACCCATGAAGCAACCCGAGAACTCCACTAACCGCAAGCACACACAGTATCGCCAGCACCAAACTGCCTGTATGGATGTAAACGAGGCACGAAGTCACAGCGCCCATCAGCATTAGGCCTTCTGCGCCTAGCTGCATGATGCCCGATCTCTCGATCAAGATGCCTCCCAACACGGCTAACAGCAACGGAGTACCCGATGAGATCGCCGAAACAATGATTTGCGTGATCGTGTCCATCTCTTTATGCCTCCTTTTTGAACCATTCATTAATGCCATTAACAATGTCACTGTACGACATCGCCTGTCGCGCTGAACGCCACACTTTAATGATCCCTGACCCCTTCGCACCAAATCCCATTAGCCGTTCCGCCGAATGCGGAATTTTCCTGCCATCCCACCAGCAATCAGGAAAAACAGAATCGCGCCTTGAATCATCGACGATATGGAGGACGGAAGTCCGATCGTTTGCACACTGTACCCGCCGACAATAAGCCCACCGAAGAGCACGGATGAGATCACGAGGCCAATTGGATTCAATTTTGCAAGCCAAGCCACAATAATTGCCGTATACCCGTACCCTGGCGAAATCCCGTACATCAGCCGATGCGCCACCCCAGACACTTCACTCATTCCCGCCAGTCCCGCCAGTCCACCGCTAATTACCATCACCACAAGCACATGTCTGGAAATGCGAATGCCGGCGTTCTTAGCTGCCTCACTGTTGGCTCCAATTAATCGCAATTCATAGCCCCACCGCGTATACCGAACAACGAAGGCATAGATCAGTACCGCGATGATGGCGAAAATAATACCTATATGCAGTCGCGTCGTGCCAAAGGCCGGTAACGTCTGCGCCGCTTTAAACATCGGAGAACCTGGGAAGTTAAAACCCTTCGGGTCTTTCCACGGTCCGAAAACCACATAATTCAGCGCAAGCAGCGCCACATAGTTCAGCATCAACGAGGTAATGAGTTCATTTACCTGAAAATAATTCCGCGGAATTGCAGTCAGCAATCCCCAGAAACCGCCGGCCACGATGCCCGCGACCATCATCAACGGAATCGATGCATACATCGGCAGCGTCGGAAAATACACCGTAATCGCTGTCGCCGCCATGGCTCCTGCCACGAACTGGCCTTCCGCCCCAATGTTCCACACAGAGATGCGATATGCGATAGACACACCCAGCCCACATAAAAGCAGAGGAATCGCCTTCACCAGCGTTTCCGTTAATCCAAAAGTAGAGCCGAAAGCTCCCTTTACCATTTTGCTGTAGACCATGAACGGATTCATCCCATTCAGGGCAATGAACACACCGCAAGCTACTAGCGCTAATGCGATGGCGACAATCGTTATCCACCAAGGACTGTTCGCTCCTGCAGGATCGATTTCTAACCGATACGGCAAGCGGAACCCTGCTCCGTGCCTAGGCACCTTATTTTCGACGGGAATGCTGCCTGCTGTTCGTTGTTCCCTCATCCTGCATCCTCCTCCGATCCCGCCATCAGCATACCGATATGTTCGCGGCTTGCCGCTTCCCTCGCTATATTCCCAACAATTCGCCCATCGTACATCACAAGGATGCGATCAGCTAGCTGCAGCACTTCATCCAAATCCTCCGAAATGAGCAAAACAGAACGTCCCTTGCTTCGCAAATCCTCCAACAACTGATATACACCTTCCGAGGCACCCACATCGAGCCCCTGTGTCGGATGCACCGCAATCATGAGCTTCGGACCTTGATCAATCTCCCTGGCAAAAAGCAGCTTCTGCTGATTCCCACCCGACATAAACTGAATCGGCGCATCGATCCCCGACGTTTTCACATCGAAGGTCTCAACTAACTTCTGTGACCAGCTCCGATTGCTTCCTGTCCTCAATAAACCAAACCTCGATCGCTCCGAGGAACGATACGTCTTGAACAGCAAATTATCCACCGAACCGAGGCTCCCGGCCAGACCGCTCCGCATCCGATTCTCCGGCACATGCCCAATCCCCAGCTCAATCGCCGCCCGAACCGATCCATTCCGCAGGGCTTTGCCATCAAAATCAACTCCCCCCTGCTTCCACATCCGCAGCCCCGTCAGCACCTCTGCCAGCTCCTTCTGCCCATTCCCGGAGACACCAGCAATACCGACAATCTCACCTTCATTGACCTGAAAATGAAGCCCATCCAGCACCTTGCGTCCATGGTCCGCATAGACATCAAGCCCTCGAACCGTGAGCATCGGCTTACCCGTTGTCTGCGTTCTTAAAGGTGCGCGGCTATTCAGACTCATCTCGCCCACCATCAACTGCGCCAGCTCACGCTCGCTCGTTTCCGATTTCGACATTGTCGCAATCATCTTGCCCTTGCGCATGACCGAAATATGATCCGCCGCGAACATCACCTCTTTGAGCTTATGCGTCGTTATAATGACCGTTTTGCCTTCCTTCTTCATACGGTCCAGCGTCTCAAAAAGCTGATCCACCTCGCCAGGCGTCAACACCGACGTTGGCTCATCTAAAATAATAAAATCCGCTCCCCGATAGAGCGTCTTTACAATTTCCACTCGCTGCTGCTCGCCAACGGATAGCTGCCAGATGGGCCGATCCACAGGAAACAGCAGCCCAAAACGCTTCGAAATCGCCTCGATTTCCTCCGATTTCTTCGCCAACCAACCGGGTCCGCGCCAGAATGCGCCAGCTTCCCCCAGCACAATATTTTCCGCCGCGGTTAAGGTTTGCACAAGGCGGAAGTTCTGAAACACCATGCCGATGCCCAGCTTCATCGCATCCTTTGGTGAGCGAATGCGCACCTTTTCGCCATGAATCAGAATCTCGCCGCTCGTTGGGCGGTACACGCCGGACAGCATGCACATCATCGTGCTTTTGCCTGCACCATTTTCGCCAAGCAGCGCGTGTATCTCTCCTGATTTCGCCCGGAAATCCACCTCATCATTCGCGAGCACCGATCCGAAACGCTTCACGATTTGGATCATCTCAACCGCATAATTATCTTGAGTACGCATTGGCGCTCGACCTCCTTATTCCGTTAACACCCCGATACAGGTCAATGACATCTCACCATATCCGTACACCCCGATATGACAAAACAGCATCTCCCAAGGGATTTGCTGTTTCAGGATTCCGATATCTTCAGTCATTTCACGTCTATCCCTTTCACATCACTATACGGTCAGCCTCTGTTTGGCGTCAATAAAGGTGACATGAAGTTTGGTGATGTAACGAAAAGAGGCGCAAGCTTTGTGCTTAGCGCCAAAAATGTGAGATTAGATTACGTCGATAAGAAAATTCCACCATATACGAACCCGGCAAGAATGACAAAGGCGGGGTGAATCTTACGCATTTGAATCAAATAAAAAGCGACTGCCGCGATCCCAAAAAACTGCAAATACCCGATCACTTTCGTCGATTCTACCAAGCTGCTCCAGGTGACCAGCACCATCATAATCGCAATCACGGGCTGCACCAGCAGCGTCATCCCTTTAATCACAGGGGATTGCTTGTATTTCTGCAAAATGTTCAACAAAATAATCAGCGCAATAATTGACGGAACCACCGTTGCCGCCACTGCAATAAGCACGCCAATCCAGCCGCCGATTTGGTAGCCGACATACGCGGCGATCTTCGTCGCGATCGGCCCCGGCAGCGCATTGCCCAGCGCTAACATATTCGAGAACTCACTGCTGTTCATCCAGCTGTGATTCGTGACGATCTCTTGGAACATCAGCGGAATCGACGAAGGCCCGCCGCCATAACCGAACACATTCGCAAGAAAGAAGCTAACGAGTAAATGCCACCAGTCCATTATCATACGCCTTCACCTTTGCCAAGCGGTTTCTTGCTCTTCGTCCACTTGTCCTTCAGTTTGTGATGGAATGCTCCGTAGAGAAGGAACATGAATATCACGATTGCCGGGTGCACCGCTAATGGTTGCAGCAGCAGGAATGCAATGATGAAAAAGGTAACCCCCGCTGGCCAGCCTAGTCCTTTAATCGCTTTCTCTCCAAATTCATACGCCATCACACCCAACATGACCGCAACGATGGGCACCACTGCCGCAATCATACCCTTGATCACATGCGACGTGCTGAAAAATGTAATAAACGAGTACAAGCCCACCATCGCCACACACGTAGGCAAAATATGGGCCAGAACACCAACCAGCGCCCCCCAGCTTCCTTTGAGCCGATAACCCAAATAGCCCGCCAGCTTCGTGGCAATCGGCCCTGGCAGTGTATTCGCTATCGCGAGTACCTCCATGAACTCCTCATCCTTCATCCACTTAAAACGCGTCACCGCTTCATACCGAATTAATGGCACAATCGACGGCCCGCCGCCATATCCCAAAATCCCTGTCCGGAACATCGCCGTCCCTATCTGAACATAGGCGTTCTCCACTATGTATCACTCCCATTCCATCGTTGTTATTCCCTAAGAAGTAAACTAAGCTTTATTGTAATATAAAATGAAGTATTTATTAGGATTCTCTTTGTATTTTTGTGAAAATGACAAAGTTTTTTGTAAATCTTGGGATCCAGCCCTCGCAACACTCCTCCAAGCACACCGCTGCCTTCCCACTAAGCTAACTGGATTTTGTACAGCTAATTTCGCCATTTTTGCAACTTTCATCGCGATAACTGGATTTTATGTAGCTAATATCGCCTGCTCAGATGAAAATCACCATATCAGCTGATATTAGATGTAGCTTTTCCATCTAACTCGATTTTTCAGGGCCAATCACCGAAATTAGCTGTAGTTAATACAGTTAATCGCTGATGACAGTGTCACTAACGAGAGTGATGCTGCTAGTCTGGTGGAGCCGTAACAAATGCAAAAAAGAGTCTTATCAGGATTTCTCCGGATAAGACTCTTTCAGTTGCTTGGCAACGTTCTACTCTCCCAGAACCCTGCGGTTCAAGTACCATCGACGCTGGAGGGCTTAACGGTCGTGTTCGAGATGGGAACGCGTGGGTCCCCTCCGCCATCATCACCAAACAGTCAAAGCGTTTGTTTGCGCCTTGAAAACTAGATACGAAACGTGCGTAAAGTAATATACTTAGGATTTTCTGGGCCCCAATCAAGTACTCGGAATTCGCTACAAAGCTTATCTTCACTTGGTTGGGATTAGGTTAAGCCCTCGACCGATTAGTATTCGTCAGCTGCATACGTTACCGCACTTCCACCTCGAACCTATCAACCTCGTCGTCT
>NZ_LYPC01000008.1 GCF_001700435.1 Paenibacillus pectinilyticus | reverse complement strand
ACACCTCTTAGTCATAGTTAAGATTATTATTACTGCTACACTAAGAGACGTCCACTATTAATTCTAAGAGCAGAAATCCATTTATCCACTGACTGTGACTGAGGTGGAACAGGCTAGGTAAAGGTCCAACGAGATCAGGAGTGAAACATCATGCTGACGTAGAGCGAACTCCTTTTACCAAGCCAATTATGACAAAAATGAGTCCTAAAATAGCCGTCCCGAACGGGTAAATGAGCGGAAAGAATAGGGATGGCCACCCCATCAGAATATTGCTTTGATATCCCAAGGCAAATGGTGAAGTCGTTGTTATATTGATCATATTCACCCTCTGTGGATTCTCACTCCGTTGGTCGTATGTGAACCGTTCCTCCTGTACCTGTCCATTAGGGTCCACACGAAGTATGCGCCATGCCAGATTTTTATCCGTTGTAAAAGCAGTTCCCGAGATTCGTTGAATAATAACGAACTTTTCGGTCCCCTTCTCTTTTACATCCAGAACGCCAAAGTATCCATGATAGCGATTTTCATCCACATAATTCGGTCTGATATCTATAGGAGCTTCTGTAGACCAATCATTTTGATTAATTGTGATGTTCAAACTCGCTTGCTCACGACTAAATTCACCAAAAACACCAGCATGAAATTGATCTTCAATTTGAATGGTCTGACCTTCCCATTTGTACACTCTTGCATAGTGAATTAGATCTGACTGCCAATCGTGATTTAACTTCCTATAAGATTCCATCGATGTAATTGGCAATTTCTCGCCATTGTTAGATAAGTAATTCTCCAGTGAAATACGATTAAAAGGGACAGGTGTGCCTTTCCCCAGAATCTCCACCTTGCCGAGCACCATGGAATTCACATAAATATGTTCGAATTGAATCTCATCGTTGACCTGATTACCGTAATACCACTCTCGCCCCATTAAAAACAAAGGTTGTGCCGAGAGTAACAAAAACATTGCGCCTAGTATAGGAATGACTAACTTTTGAAGTTTCACTCGTTCTCCTCCTAGTTCATCAAACCGTTATCTATCCTCTTTTCAAATATGTTACACCTAATTCAGAAGCTACCACCCATACTTTATGTCTAATTATTGAAATATTTACCAATTAAATTCAAAGGTATGAACGCAAGACGAAAAGCCCCCTTACCAAGGCGGCTTCTCTTATGAGCTTCTTTTATGCCTAGACCATTACTTGGATGTAAACCAATCCGGATGTTCCTCCTTCGTAACGATGCCATCCAGCGGAAAAACCATTTGGATAAAGTCACCAGAGAACGCATCGATTTCTATGCCAACGCCATCAATAAAACCAGACCATTTCCTGCTCCCCACCACGGTGTGCCAAAAGTCATCATGCGGGATATACCAGGTGTTCTCTTCTACACGTTTGGTTTGATACTGGATATTCAACTTTGTATTCACGATCCCTAGGTATTTTTCCGCTTTAGCTATAGCCTCATTTTGGGAAAGTAGGGGCTTTTGGAACTGGTATAGAACAAAACTGGATAAGAGTAAAAGAAGGATAGCGGATAGGAGGACTGTTTTTTTCATCTATTAGTTCACCTCTATTCATATATCACCACTTGTCTATTTGAATATTTATACTCTTTTGCAACCTTTTCCTGTTAGTTTCCATATTACTTCCTTCTCTCTTATTAGAGAATCTAAATCATCGATCACAGAAAATTATTTTTTTGTAAAATAGAGGGAATAGAGGGAATTTACCATCAATGGCGAAGTATACTTTATATTACATACCTGGAGGGTACCTCGTCATGCAATTAAGTAAGTTCAGCAGCAAAATAAGTCTTATTTTGGTATTCATGTTATCTTTCACCTTTAATGGGTTCATCGGAGGTATCCCAAGCACTCGTGCAGCAGAAACCACTACAGTTACAGCTACAACCACACCTGTTAATACTTTGGGCTTCTCTCAAGGTATTAGCGACTGGATAGCTGACTGGAATACAGGATATTTGTATGCTGTATCTAGCAGCACTAACAAGCTATATTTTATTCGGGCTTCAGATCTTACGATTCAAAAAGAGCTAGCAGTCGGTTCACAACCAGTGAGCATCGCACGTAATGGGAATACACTATTTATTGCATTGTCGGGGTCTACCCTTATTCAACAAGTCGATCTGACTACGCAGTCTTTGGGACCTTCTCTTCCTATTAATGTTAAACCTACATCGGTGGCTGTAACTTCCGATTATTTATTCTATGGTACTTCTAGTTGGGATAATTATTCCTACAACAGAAGCAACGGAAACATTGAAAAGATCAGTTCAAACCACTATCAAGCTGTCTTTACAGCTGATGAATCTACTAACACCCTTTACATTGGTGAAACTGGGCTTAGTAGTTCTAAACTTTCAGCCTATAATTATTTGACTAATACGATATTAAGTTCAAGTACCTATTTTGAATTCCCTAATCGTAAAATAATCTTTGATGGTCAAAACGTATTTTACGCAGGTTCTAAATTAAACGGTTCAAATCTGAAAGAAATTAATGGAGCCTATAAACGATACGGTGATTATAGTTATTTGGATTCCAAAATACTAGATATTAATGGGAAGTTTCTACTGACAAGCCAATCGATTTTCAATATAGATACAGGAGTAAAGTTGGCAGATCTTCCGTATGAAATTTCTTATGGATTACTAGATAACGATGGAACCGCTTATGTATACGATAGTAAATATGGAAGCAGCCATAATAAGATTGAAGCCTATCAACTTGACCTCTCACACGCTTATAGTATGCAATCCAATTCTAAAGGTAATTACATTAAATTTAGTGACCCTATATCTGCATTTGCAACAGATGATTCATCACCGTATATTCATGTGGTATCAAAAGTAACCAATGAATGGCTCGTTATTCGCAAAAGTGATATGTCTGTAGTAAAACAGGAGTTGATTGGATCTAATCCTACAGATGTCCAACTACAAAATGGCAAATTGTTTTTTGCACTTCGAGGAGAAACACATCTGGCAGTAGTAGATGCGGTCTATCAAACAGGAAACAATACGCCAATAAATAGTTACTTAATTGGATCCAACCCCGATAGAGTATATCCAGCGAACGGCTTGATGTATTATTGGGGACAAGGCTTTGAAAATATGGGGGTTTATAATTTAGCATATGGAACAAATTATTCACTAGCAGATAAACATCTTCCAATTAGTTTTCAGTATGATGGTGCATATTTTGACACAGTAACAAGTGCCATGTATGGTGCAGGAAGCGTCACCCAGCATGCTGGTAACAGCATATTCCAAGTTGATCCCACCAACCTAACAGGTAACCCTGTCATCCAATTAGATTATTCACAGTACTCCGGAAAATTACTAAAGGACAATAACCAGTTTTATTACGGCAATCAAAGATACAGTGTTACTGGCGTAGTATACGGTACATATCCCGAACCAGTTCTATACGCTAAAGGCTTACTCGTCTTCAGTCAAAATGCTGTCTATGACCGAGATACCTTTGTAAAAATTAAAGATTTGCCTTTCTCAATTACTGGAGCTTTTGTTAGTCAAAATGGTGAAATCTTACTATCAACCACGACTGGGTTATATAAATTTGCGAATCTGTCAGATATTGATTCATTCATTCGTACACAATTACTTGCACGAACCCCAGTACTATGGGATGAAGATACACAAGAAAATTATATCAATGGCCATATTTATATGAAACCTGCTAGAGACAGTGACAGCATTTCGAGTTATCAATTTAACTTTTTAGATGCTAATCAAAAAAACGTTGGATATGTCAGTGTTTCGAATATGACAATCCTTCCCGATGGAACAATGGATTTTAGTTTGAATGGTAATTTCGTGCCAGATAAAGCTGTTTCATTAGGTGTCTATTCCTACTCGAAGGGTATTTCCGGATCCAATACTCTCATTAATATTCCGGTTATTTTCCCACTATGGGATGCACCCACCTATCTTCCAACTCAAGTTAATCTCACAGAAGACCGTAATGTTTCCGGTGAATTCAAAGGTACGTTAACTTGGAAACCTGCGAAGAAAGAAACTGTAGGAACCGTTTACCGCATTTATTATATCGATAACAATGACATGTTCGGTGCGCCACTTGGAGAAGTAGTACCCGGTCAGACCACGTATTCCGTTAAATTAGATTTAAAGAATGTGCCTGATTCTGCTCTTGGAATTGCACTTGTCGTTGAAACGATAGATGGACGACAACCTTATTATGTGAACGTTAAATTCTTCTCAACAAAGACTTCCACAGGCGGCAGTGGTGGCGCTGGTGGTGGTGGCGGTGGCGGCGGTGCAAGCAGCCCTATTGATTGGGACTTTGTTCATCAAGATAATAGTCTTCGCGTCACTTCCAGCATAACAGCAGAAAAGCTGAAGAATTTATACACAGATCAACTAAAAGATGGCAATAACACGCTCGAAATCTCATTGGAGGGAAAAGTCGATGGATATGATTTTCTAGCGCCTGCTAAAGCACTCTCTGATATGCTTAACGTGAAAGCAGATGCTACTATTCAGATTAAAACATCGCTTGGATCAATAAAAGTACCTGGTAATGTTCTAAAAGATGTTATTCAAAAAATAAGTGATCTAGATAACTCTAAGCTACAGTTTCAGATTGAAAACTTAGCTAACCTTGAACAAAATAATATTGTCTCCTATTTGGGACATGACGGCAGTAAGCTCGTAGGAACGCCGCTATCTTTTGAACTTTATGCCGTTGATTCGAAAAATCAAAAAGTTTCTATGAACACATTTTCACAATATATTGGACATTCTGTTGTTTTACCGTCAGATTTTAAGCTTAATGATGATGAAATACTAGTAGGAGCTGTCTGGAATCCCGAGAAAAAGACACTCATAAATGTCCCCTTTACGATTCAGCATAATGAAGACAAGTCGCAAACGGCTACGTGGTGGAGAAACGGCAATTCGACATATGTGTTGTACAAAGCGAAAAACAAAGAATTTCCCGATGTTTCGAAAGATTACTTTGCGAAGGATGCTGTGAGCTCTTTAGCAGCCAAAGGTATCATTAATGGCTTTGAGGATGGAACCTTCAAAGGTGAGCAGTCCGTAACAAGAGCGCAATTCGCCTCTTTATTGGTACGCGCACTCGGGTTAAAGGGAAGTGAGTCCTCAACCCAAAATTTCAAAGATATTGAAGCATCAGATTGGTTCTATCAGGATGTCCTAACAGCAGCCTCCCGTGAACTTCTAAGTGGTTACGAGGATGCAACGTTTAGACCAAACCAAGAGATCAGTCATCAAGAGGCGTTAGTTATGCTTGCGAATGCTTATCACTTTTTGAATCCAGGAGCAACGCTTACTGAAGTAGAAAAAGCACAGTTGATAGATAAAGTTAAAAAGGACATTCAAGTAGAAGCCTGGGCAGCTTCCGCAGAAGCAACAGCTGTCAAACTTAATCTCATCAAATTGGACGACGTATTTACTTTTGATAAAGATATTTCTACTAACCGCGGCCAAACTGCCTTGTTATTTTACCGATTTATCACTAATTTAAATTTCTAGTTAATTATGTACTAAAAAGAACTTCCGCCTTGGAAGTTCTTTTTGGTATTTACTTCAACCCGTGTTAATCCTCAAAAAGCTCCGCCAAAATCATCTCCCTATTCTCCAGAAATCGCTTAGTAAGAATATAATGAAGCGTATCCTCATAACGGATTTCATCAACTGGCTGGGCATCGAAGTCAATAATTTGCGCATCCGGGTATCCCAGAAGGATCGGCGAATGGGTGGCAATGATGAATTGGGCTTCATTCTCCAAATCTTTAATTACGCGCAATAAGGCCAACTGTCTGGCTGGGGATAGTGCTGCTTCTGGCTCGTCGAGCAAGTAAATGGCTTTTTTGCCAAAGCGATGCTTAAACAGCGAAAGAAAGGCCTCACCGTGCGATTGCTCATGTAAGGAGCGTCCGCCGTAGTATCTTAGACTTTCGGGCATGGTGTCCAAATGACTGGCAAAATGATAAAAGGTCTCTGCGCGCAGGAAGAAACCATTTGTGATTTTGGGCAGCCAGAAAAGTCGAAGGTGCTCACCTAATACGGAGTGCGAAGCATCCACATTGTAGGTATTGTTTTTCCCGCCGCCAGCTGTGTTAAATTCACATTGATAGGCAATTGCTTCAAGAAGTGTGGATTTACCCGAACCATTCTCGCCTACAAGAAATGTAACTTTCGATCGGAACGAAAGGGTTGTTAATGTGTTCACGGCAGGAATTGAGAATGGATAAGCTTTGGTATCCGTTTCTGCATTCCTCAGGATTTCAAGCCCCCGCAAGTACATGATGATCAGCTCCATAATTATGATTAAATGGTCGTTTGTATTGAATGAAGGGTTCCCTTTGTATCAAACAATTAGTAAAGTCGCTTCTGATATCCTTCCTTCAATCGATCGGATATGACCTCAGGCGTCATGCCATCTAGTTTAGCATGATCGGATAATATGTTGGATGCCGAGGGTAACTCAGATGGGTTCAACCAGGATGACGGTTCCCAGAGGCTCGAGCGACGGAAGGCTTTTGCACAATGAATAAAGCATTCTTCCACAGCCACCACGATTCCTAATAACGGTATCTTCTCATTCACCGCCATGGATTGTAACAATTCTTTATCCTTCGTGATATAAGCTTGTCCATTGATTCGCAGTGTTTCCCCTAAGCCTGGTATGATAAAAATTAAACCTATTTCTGGATTTGAAATGACATTGCATATCGTGTCCATTCGTTTATTCCCAGGTCGATCTGGTATCACAAGATAGGTCTCATCAATAACGTGAACGAACCCCGCCGAATCTCCTCTTGGTGATACATCACACTTACCTGACGCATCCGAAGTGGACATGAAGATGAACGGCGACTTGGCGATGAAATCTCTGCAATGCTGGTCTATATGAGAAATAACCTTATGGTTAACCAATCCGCTTGGATACCCAATGAGGGATCTCAGCTCCTCTTCCGTTGAGACGAACTCCTTACGATTGATATGTATAGCACACACAAGTATCCCCTCCGTGAATGTAAAATCATCTCTTCATTTTTCAACTTCACCTTCATAATCCCCTTCTCTTCCTTATAAGCAGAACCAGTATGAATCCACCTGCCACAAGGATCCCACCAACGACCATCAGCTCATCCAAATGATGATGAATGATTCGATGTACAATCATAGTTACGTAGGCCCACCTATTTGTGTACGCCATCCTGTCCATCTTATGTTGCAAGCTCACGATCTCTGTTGGCTTTTCACCTTGCCCGATCTGGTTCAAATCCGCCGCAGCAACGGAAATCCCTTTCGTTAAGGAACAATTACTTGTCCCCAGTAACTCCTTATTATAATTATAGCTTCCAGCGAAGACGAGATAGGTTTGACCCACTTGAAAATGATATCCACATGCAGGCTCGTCCAGATTAGTGAGAACCATGACTTGGGTTTGATTCAACCCTTTCCACGTTTGCTCGACATCGAATAACACGGCGATTTGTTGCTCAATAATCCCGTCTATGTCCAGCACTTGGCGTTTGATGTCGAGCACCGTGCCGGAGAATACGGCTTTCGATTGTGCAACAGCTTTTATCGGATCTGGCGGCTTCATACAACTACAGGCATACGTCTTATTGGGTACTGCCATACTTAGGCAGCTACATAGCATCATAAACGTCAAGAAAATCAAACCTTTCTTCACACGCCACTTCCTTCCAAATAATTCCTCTATGCTTAGACGCGCTTTCCCATGTAATGTTTCAATCATTCAACCCATTTGCGAAAATGAAAAAAATCCTGCCGCCACGAAGGGCAACAGGACAGAATTTACGACCGCTTTAATTCTTAACCGCTGCGATCAAAAGGAAAATCGGACGACGCGTTTCATCTTTCATCTCCGGATACGCATCCAGCGCCTCTTGCGTCGGCTGTGGTTCGGAAAGCCTCGTAATCCGGAAGCCCGCATCGATTAAGGCATTCATGTAGGTCGCGATCGTGCGATGATATTTAATAACATCATTGTCTAGGAATCTCGCCTCTCGCAGCCCTTCGCTCTGGTAGTTGTCGACAGGCCAGTGCAACCGCTCCCCCTCCGGGCCGTAATGCCAGTCTTGCGCGGCCAACGCGGTAAATATCGGATGTTCCACAGAGAGGACGAAGCTCCCGCCTGCTGCGAGGAGGTGATGAATTTCACGGCACACTGCCCCAAAATCCTCCACGTAGTGGAGAGCCAGTGAGCTGATCACGACATCAAATTGTTCAGCTTCAAATTGAATATCTTCAATGGCCCCCCTCCGATACTCGATCGCAGGATCATGATTATGAGCTCTGGCATAGTCTAACATTTTCTCAGAGAGATCTACCCCAACCACAGATTGAGCTCCCTGTTCGCGTGCATACTTGCAATGCCAGCCATAACCGCAGCCAAGGTCAAGAACACGTTTATCGCGAAGCGAGGGAAGCATTGTACGCAGTACAGGCCACTCCCCAGCCGCATCTAGGCCGCCAATGGAACGAGGCATTTCACTATATTTTTCGAAAAATCCAAGATCATCGTATTTATTCTGTTTCATTGTCATCAAAACTCCCAACTTGAATTACTGGTATCATTTGCTAAAATGAACGAACGGAGGTTAGCACTTCTCATCATTTTACATTAAAATGAGCTTAGTATTCAAAGAATGACTGGAAGCAGGTGATTTCCACTGTTTAAAATCTTACTGATCGAAGATGACGCGACACTATTCGCAGAAATAAAAGAACGGCTGGCCAAATGGTCGTATGAGATTCATGGCATCGCCGATTTTAATAAAGTGGTGGAGGCATTTATTGACCTGAAGCCAGATCTAGTGATTATTGATATTCAACTGCCCAAATTCGACGGCTTTCATTGGTGTCGCATGATCCGGACGCATTCCAATGTGCCTATTGTGTTCCTCTCTTCGCGCGATCATCCTACAGATATGGTGATGTCCATGCAGCTTGGGGCCGATGATTTCATCCAAAAGCCCTTTCATTTTGACGTGCTGATTGCCAAAATTCATGCCATCCTCCGCCGCGTGTATAACTATAATACGGAGCAAATTAAGCTCAAAACATGGTGCGGTGCAACGGTCGATTTTGAGAAGAATATCGTTAGTAATCCCGCTGGATCTATTGAATTGACGAAGAATGAAATCTACATTCTGAAGCTCCTCATCGAGCACAAAAATACAATCGTCAGCCGCGAAGCCATCATCAACAGCTTGTGGAATGACCAGCGGTTTGTCAGCGATAATACGTTGACTGTGAACGTGAATCGGCTCCGAAAGAAGCTCGACGAACTGAATCTAGGTCAGTACATTGAAACCAAGGTCGGGCAAGGCTACATCGCAACGGAAGAGTCCCCCACACTATGATTAAAACGTTCCTGATAGAGAGAAAAAGTTGGATTGGGATGTTCCTTTGCGGACAAATACTCCTGCTGTTAATCGCGTATCTAGACCTTTCGATTCCCTTCAGCCCTGTGCTGTATATTGTTTTCCTATCCTTGATGCTGTTCGCCATCTTCCTGATCATTCGCTTTAACAAAGAAACGGCTTATATGAAACGGTTAAAAGATTGGGAAAACAATCTCGATGTATCCGGTATCGTGGGCGCAGCCAGTCCTTTCGAGCACATCATAGATACCGCCCTAACGGACCAAACCGAACGACTCCGGCAGACGGCCTCGCGGCAGCAAATCGCGCTAGAGCAGGAGAAGGACGAGCTCTTGTCTTGGATCCATGAAGTCAAAACGCCGCTCACAGCGATGCATCTGATGATTGGCCGTTTGGAGAACGATGCGATGAAAGCTACTCTGACCTATGAATGGCTGCGTATTCACCATCTCCTGGATCAGCAGCTCCACCAGCAGCGGCTTCCTTCCATTGAAAACGATCTCTATATCGAGAACGTTAATGTGGAAGATCTCCTTTATATGGAGATTAAATCTTTGCAATCCTGGTGTATTCAAAAGGGGATCGGTTTTGACGTCCAGTTAGACGCCACGACGGTGCTGAGCGATGCCAAATGGCTCGCTTTCATCCTTCGTCAAATCCTGACGAATGCGGTGAAATACAGCGATAACTTATCGCCGGATATCATTGTGAAGAGCTTCCTCGAGCATGAACGAATGGTCATCGAAGTGACTGACTTCGGGCGTGGCATTGACGCGAAGGATCTGCCGCGCATCTTTGATAAAGGCTTCACGTCTACGACCTGGCATCAGGACAGCGCCGCGACCGGCATGGGCTTATATTTGGCTCGAAAAGCCGCAGAACCTTTGCACATCCAGATGGCCGTGCAAGCAGAGGTTGGCGTGGGGACGACGTTCACCCTCACGTTTCCACAGAAAAATGAACTCGTACGCCTAACAGGCATGTGACAATAATGTCACATGCCTCTCTGCTTTGTTCGTCCAATCGAAGGATAAATGCGGCGCAGCTTTTTATAATAAAGCTATCGAGTAAAGGAGTGTGCGCATTATGCCTATTTTACAGGCTGTCAAAATTCATAAAAGCTTCGGGAACAAACATAACAAACAAGAAGTCCTCAGGGGACTCGACATCGCCATCGAAAAAGGGGAATTCGTCAGTATTATGGGCCCTTCCGGCTCTGGGAAAACGACGCTGCTCAACGTGCTTTCCTCCATCGACAAGCTGAGTCAAGGTTCCATTCATATCAATGGGAATGAAACAACACGTATGAAGGAGAAGCAGCTAGCTGAATTTCGGAAGCATCATCTGGGGTTCATTTTCCAAGACTATAACTTGCTAGATACGCTTACTGTGAAGGAAAACATCCTGCTGCCATTGTCGATCACGAAGGTGTCGCGGCAAGAAGCTGATCGGCAGTTTCAAGCTGTCGCAGAGGAACTAGGCATCTATGAATTGAAAGACAAGTACCCGAACGAAATCTCTGGCGGGCAAAAACAGCGTACCTCAGCAGCTAGAGCTTTCATCCATGAGCCTGCGATTATTTTCGCGGATGAGCCTACGGGAGCACTTGATTCCAAATCAGCTTCGGACATGCTGAATAAGCTGAGCGCCATGAACCAAACAAGACAAGCGAGCATCGTCATGGTCACGCATGATTCGGTTGCCGCTAGCTATAGCTCCAGGGTTATTTTCATCAAAGACGGACAGATCTATTCCCAAATTTATAGAGGTCAAGAGAGCAGGCAAGCCTTCTTCCAAGACATTATGAAGACCCAAGGTGTGCTGGGCGGTGTGCACGATGAGCATTAATCAACTCATTCTCCAGAATCTGAAAGCGAATATCAAACATTACTACTTGTACGTGTTCGCCCTCATGTTTAGCGTTGCCCTGTATTTCGCTTTCGTCACTTTGCAGTATGATCCTGCGCTTGATGCGGCCAAAGGGTCGATTAAAGGCGCAGCTGCGCTCCGATCGGCTTCTATCTTACTTATTGCTATTGTGTTGATTTTCAACTTATATGCCAATAACATCTTTGTGAAAAGACGCAGTAAAGAAATCGGCCTTTTACAACTCATCGGCATGACGAAATTGCGTATCTTTCGCATTCTGAGCACCGAGAATTTCATCCTCTACTTCGGGTCACTCGTCGTGGGGACGTTCATCGGATTCTCCGTATCAAAGCTCATTCTGATGATTTTATTTCATCTCACGAGGATTAAGGCGACCGCTTCGCTTCACTTTTCGGTACAGGCGCTCATTCAGACCCTCGTTGTGTTCGGCGTTATCTATGTCTGTATTATGTTGGTCAATTATTTGTTTATCCAAAGACAGACCATCCTGTCACTGTTCCGAGTGTCTACCTCGACCGAAGCCAAAGTGAAACAGATGTCCACCTTCGAAGCTGTCTTTGGTTTCGTTGGCCTATGCCTCATTCTAGTTGGCTACTTCGTATCCACCCGGTTGTTGAACGGCAATTTAACAACCGTCATGCAGCTGTTCGGAGGGATGATCGTCATTCTGGCTTCAGTCATCATCGGTACCTACCTGTTCTACAAAGGTTCCGTTCGATTGATTCTAAACCTCGTCCGGAAGAAGAAAAATGGCTATTTGAACGTGCACGAGGTACTATCCCTGGCCTCCATCATGTATCGCATGAAATCCAATGCCCTGCTTTTGACCGTCATCACGACGGTGTCTGCACTTGCCATAGGCTTGCTGTCCTTAAGCTACATCTCCTACTATTCTGCTGATAAAACAGCGAAAAAGAACGTACCCGCTCACTTTGCGATTACGGAAGTGAACGATGCGAATCGGTTTAAGGCTGCTTTAGAGGCAGATAGCATCCAGCACAAGGATACGACGATAGAAGTCATTCAAGCTCGTGCCGATCTCAGCGAGATTATGGCATCTAATATGGGTAATCTTCTGATGGATTCGACGGTCATGCGGATGGCTGTCATCAGCGACAAAGCAACGGGCTCCATTGATTTGACCCCCGATCAAACGATGCTTACTAGTACCAGCGACCTTATGCTGAAATTCGTTCGTTTCCAAAATAGCGGTCAAATTCGATTAAGTGGACAGCATTCTGTCATTCCACAAACGTATATTGGTCTGGAGAAACATTCCTACATCTCCTGGTATTTTTCCAATGGCGACCTACCGGTTACTGTCGTAGATGACTCCGTATTTCAGAAATTAAAACAAGATCTCGATCCTGAACTACAGCGGAAATCCTCCCTTTACATCGGGATTGACATTGTGGATGAGAAACAAATAGAGGCTGCCAATCAAATTTTTCATACACTAGGATTTGACGACAATAAAGCCTATGATTCTCGCTTAAATACATCGAATGATCTGAAGAATACCATGGGCTTATTGATGTTCATCGTCGGTTTCCTTGGGCTTACCTTCCTCATTACATCTGGCTGTATTCTGTATTTCAAGCAAATGGATGAGAGCGAAGACGAGAAATCGTCCTATACCGTACTAAGAAAACTAGGTTTCACGCAAAATGATTTATTGAATGGCATTAAACTCAAGCAGTTATTTAACTTCGGTATCCCCTTAGTCATCGGGCTGCTCCACAGTTACTTCGCCATCCAATCGGGCTGGTTCCTATTCGGCACAGAGCTATGGACCCCGATGTTGATCGTCATGGTGCTGTACACAGCGCTTTACTCGGTATTCGGAATACTTTCGGTTCGCCATTATCGGAGGGTGATTGAGCGGGCTTTGTGATGGATACTATCAAGCCTTGCTTTCTACCAGTTTAAGCCATATGGTAAAAAGGTGATCCGACAAGGGGGATGCCATGAAAACAGCGAGAATGTTCTCCATACTTATCTATTTATTAAAGAAAAAATTAGTTTCTGCCGATGAACTAGCCAATGAATTCGAAGTAAGTACAAGAACGATCTATCGAGATATGGATGCTCTATCAGCAATCGGAATCCCTATTATTTCTTATCTAGGTAAAAATGGTGGTTTTACTTTAATCGATAACTATCAACTCGATAAATTTACATTTAATGAAGAAGAAAAGAGATTTTTATTAGAAGGTTTAGTATTAAAAAGTGAGTTATTCGATAATCAGCAATTATCCGTGTTACAAAGAAAAATAGAGCTTTTGAAAGAAAATAAGGAAGAATTTCATTCTTCGATTACAATAACATCATCTACCTTACACCGAGAATCGATAGAAGAAGAAACCAAATTAAAAATAAAAAAAGTGCTCTCTATCATTAATGAGGGACATAAAATGTGCATTCAATATGTATCACAAACGGCCAATATGTCGAGTAGAATTATTCAACCTTTAAAATTAAATTTTATGAATGGCAGTTGGTATTTGGAAGCTTTTTGTGAGTCCAAACAAGCTTTAAGATTATTCAAATTGACTAGGATCAGAAGTATGGAGGTCATACTTGACGACACTCGGAGCGTTTATACAGTGGAAAATGAACACTTAACGCCTAAGTCCGTAAACGTTGAGGAAATAATATTACTTTTTTCCAAAAGTGAACTTGGTAAGCTATACGATTTTTTTACGGAAGATGAACTATCCATCCTTGAAGATGGAAGTATTCAAGTAATTTTTCTTTATGACAGTGCTAAAAATATATTGCCATTTGTACTCATGTTCGGCAGGTATGTAAAGATAGTATCGCCACTATGGCTCAAACAAGCATATAGGAATGAAATAGCATTTATTTATGAAAGCTGACAGACTGTTGTCATATTATGAATGTTATATTTTCTATATTAAAACTTGTAGGAGGACATATACATGCATGCAACAGCAACTGAAAAGCTTATTTATGGCAAAAAAATAAGAACCAATAATCAACATACAGACAAAATAGGTAGTCTGTGGGAAGAATTTCTTCGTTTACAAGTAAAAGGTGATATCTATGCTGTTTATCATCATTATTCAAGTGATTTTACAGGTGATTATGACTTGCTCATTGGCTCTGAAGAAACATCTGTGGATGAAAGTAAGGTCCTCATTCTAGCAGGAAACTACCATGTTGTAGAAGTGGATCATACCGACCCACAGGGCGTCTTTCATGCTTGGGAGGATATTTGGAAAAGTGATATTCAACGAGCCTATAAAACTGATTTTGAATTCTATTCGAAAGATGGAAGTATACAAATATTTCTATCCATTTAATCAGGAATACGAAAAAGAAGCCCGCTTTAACCTCAGCAGGCTTCTTCTTCCTATCTTGTCGTACTCGTCCTTACGTCACTTTACTTACAATCTTCAAAACCGCATCCCGCGTCAACTTGTTCCCGCCAGCCGCTAGCAGTTTGACGGTCGCATGAGCTAGCGCCAACGGCACTTTGCAGAACTTCAATGCCGGCCCCTGCTTCAAATCCGCGATGTACGCATCAGCAAGTTCTAAATTGCGACGCGTGTACTGCTGCATTTCTTTGAACCCCCAGCCATCAGGGAAGAAGTTCACGCCACGTTTCCCATCCTCCAACTTATTACGGAGAATATTTACCGCTTGCAATCCTCTGCCGAAAGCAATGGCCTTATCCCGATCGGATTCCGTTCCATCATGCCATAACCATAGTTCGGACAGCATTTCGCCAACCATCCCAGCCACGCTGTAGGTATAGCGATCCAAATCTTCCTCCGTATGAATGCTCCAACCGTTTTGAACCCATTCGGACATTTCGATCGACATTTTAGCAATATACTGCTTAATGATTGGGGTTGCCGTTGACGGACAGAGAAGCAGCCACTCATCCAATCGCATCGAAACTTCCGGCAAAACGGCCTTATGCGGCGCTAGCAATTTTTTGATCGCATCGATAATATCCTCTGCTTGAAAGGCGCTATGCACACCAGCTAAGAGCTCTATTTTCAAATGGTCCGGAAGGTCCTCGTGATCCTCAATTTCATCGATGGCCCGCATGCATAAATAAGCAGATGTGACCGCCTCTTTTAATCCTGCGTCCAAGCTGCTTATCGGTATATAGAAAGTTCGGCTTGTTTGTTTCAACATGGTCATTGCATCATTCAGGGTATCGGTACTAATGGTAATTACCTCCAAGTATGTACTAGCCTTTTCGCTTATTTATAATGTTATCTCATGATAACATATTTTAATATTGTTAATCCAAAACAATAAACAAAAGTTGACCAAACTAAGCTTCACTACACAAAAGTGTCAATATTTCAGATAAATATGCATCATTTACAAACTGATCCCTTTGTTGGGAAATGTAGTAAATGACTTGAGAGCTTCGCCGTTTATTATGGATTATTCCCAAATAAATTACAAAAATAACGAAACTTCCTAATTACCTAAAAAAAGAAGGCCTCCGATGGCATTTAGATCGGTAGCCTTCTTTTACATATCAGATAAACCTGGTTTCCATCCTATTTCTTGTGACCAAAGATGTGCTTTGTGAATGATGTCCCACACGATCGGCGCTTTACCATCCACATAACTTGAACGGTCGTTCTTGAATAACTCAAATAAGCGGTGTTTTTCTTCCGCATATCTTAAACAATCTGCTGGATGGTCACGCAAATAATCTCTAAAGAGTAAATTCAACTGCTCAGAGAAGCTGCCTGCTTGCCTGACATGAAGATGCACTCTCCGATTGCCTGGCACTTCCCGAAAGTACCTCTTTGTCTGATCTGGATTGTCCTCTCGTAAAATAAAACCCACTTTTTCAATTTTGCCTCTATAGGACAAAATATCCTCAATATCCCTTACGGATAGTTTGATATCGATAATGGGTTTGGCATCCAGGCCCAACACTGATGTAGAGCCAACGTGATCAATTCGAATGGCCTGATCACCCATAGAATCCCTTAATTTCGAAGCCAAATCAACGAATTCCTGTTTCCATTGCGGATCGTGCTTGGCTATTTTCCATTGATCCTCCATCGTTAACTCCCTTATCTGCATAGATTAACTTCACTTCTCCATAGACTACAAAGGCTTATCCCAACTATACTTTTATTATAAAATCAGCTCCAAGGAGGCTTCCATTTGTTACTATCCATGCTCATATTCATCATTGCAGGGCTCGCTGAGATCGGCGGAGGCTACTTAGTTTGGCTATGGCTGCGCGAGTCCAAACCCCTTTGGTACGGCATCGTCGGAGGTTTTGTCCTCATCCTATATGGCATCATTCCAACGTTGCAAAACTTCCCTTCGTTCGGGCGCATTTATGCAGCCTACGGCGGCGTTTTCATTGTTTTGGCCGTATTGTGGGGCTGGCTCATCGATAAAAAGACACCCGACATGTACGATTGGATCGGTGCCGCGGTTTGCGTAATCGGCGTCTCGATCATGTTGTGGGCACCAAGGGGTTAGTCGTTATGTTGCAGGTGCTATATCACTCCGTAATTGGCTTCAAATCACTAAACTTAAGCAGTACCTCTCTACTGGTATCGAGATAGATCACCCTAATGTCTAGATCCCCATCATTCATTTCGAAAGAAAGAATCATGCATTTCCTGCCTCGATTTTTTGTCTTTCTTGGATTGTCTGGAGCCACAACGTAAGATCCTCCAAGACTTAAGCTTACCGTATCATTCATGTTCATCTGCAACCCTCTCTTGTTGAAATTACTAGCAATGTTCAATGAATTACTTCCGTCCCCAAACCCTCTCAATTCCCTCCAACTGATTCCCCTCAAAAATCATTCGATACACATCCGGCTTCGACGTCCCCTCCCAGAAATCGAACCCGTACGCCCTATCATAATAATTCATAATGATCGTCATGATATTTCCATGTGTACCAATGACCATGCTATTCCCCTGCTGCTCCTGCAAAAGTTTCTCAATGACAGGCACAGCCCTTTGCTGTGCTAATCGTGTAGATTCTCCGCCTTCTAAGGCGAAATCAAGATCTTCAAAAGATCTACGAATTCCCTCGTATAACTCGTCCCACGAAGAATTATAGTCCAAACCTTTAATCGAACGTTCAATAAGTTCCTCGAATTCTACGATAGGTAGAGACTTTTGTTCTGCTATATTTTGAATGGTCTGCACGGCCCTAGTATATGTACTGGAAGCCATATAATGAATATCCAGACTTGTGAATAACTCAGCAACCTGTTTGGCCGCCGCAAAACCTTCCTCCGATAATCCGCGTGTCTTCTCTTGCCCGAATTCAAAAGGCGATTCCGCATGCCTAACCATGTAAATAGTGGTTTTCATTTAGAATATCTCCTCCTACGTCGCAGCTGATCTTCACCTCATACTAGGCTTATTTTACCTAATCATTCTCTCAAAAGTCTACCATTCAGAACCTCAACGATTAAAGCTTCTTAGAGCCTCCTCCTTCCCTCATGAAAAAAGGTGTTGAAGTTCAGGAATTCATCTCCCTGCGCTCCAGCACCTGTACAAACGTCCCTATTTACCAACTAGCGTTTCCCCATGCTTCAACAGCTTCAACCCGTTCAGATCAAGTCCTCGCCGCTGCCAATCCGCCAGTAACCGATCCAACGCCTCCTTCGGCGTATCGTCCGCCAACCGAAATGCCCCATAATGCATCGGGATGAATAACTTTGCCCCAACATCAAGGAAAGCCTGAACCGCCTCTTCCGGAGACACGTGCTGCATGCCCATGAACCACTCTGGCTCATACGCGCCGATTGGCATTAACGCATAGTTTATCCCTGGAAATCTCTCACCAATCTCACGAAACCCCGCGAAATACCCACTATCCCCAGCAAAATAAATCGTATCGCCTTCGCCCACCGTATCTGCATCTGCAGCTTTCAACCCCGTCGCTCGCTTCATGATCCATCCACCCCAGAGCGAGGTATTCGTATCTGTCAGGGTACGCCTTGTCCAATGCTGCGCTGGCACAAAATGAAATTCAACACCACCAACGGTCTTACTTCCCCACCAAGGTAGTTCGATAACATCATCCCCAGACCGAAGCTTCCGAATCTTCGCACCCAAACCTTCCGGTACCAGTACAACAGGATTACCTTTTAGCTTTTTTAACGATGCCACATGTAAATGGTCATAATGCGAATGCGATAACACAATCACATCAACCGGCGGCAGCTCCTCTATCGGTAGACCTGGCTCCTCAATCCGCTGCGCGAAACCCATCTTTGTGGCCCAGACAGGATCTGTCACAATCGTTAATCCCGCTATCTGCAGGACAAAAGTGGAATGACCAATCCATGTAATCGTCACCTTATCATGATTTCGCTTCAAAAGCTCCGGCTGCTTATGCTCGGATTGCCCTACACGGAACGTCAGATCTTTGACTTTCCCCTTGCGTTCCTTCTGCCAGCGGCGAACTTCTTTCCATGTCTTCGTTTTCGCTGTTGGATCTATATTGGTATATCGCTTCTGCGCCATACATTCATCCCCATTCCTCATCTAACCTTATGTAACTACTATATCGTGCATCACAAGGGTATTACAAATCCGCTTAACCCGCACAATTCGATGTCATATTAATTAACAAATATATTTACAAAATCACAATTAACCCTCTGCTTTTAATGAAAAATACAATCCACCTTACAATCCATTGACTGTTTTTAGCAAACAGTCCTATAATTCAGTTAATAAATCAACGTTATGTAAATTTATCTAACATAAATGAGGTGAGACGATATAGCGCCCGATTTGATCATCCAATGTTTTGCTAACCCTCAATTCGACACCTTGATGGATGTCGGTATTAAAGACGGGAGAATCATCTCCCTTAGGCAGCATCTCCCTAACGACCCGAACGTGCTCAGTGCCGGTCAACTCATACAAGCTGAGGGGAGAGTACTGCTCCCCGGCTTCATAGAACCGCATATTCATCTCGATAAGGCCTTCCTCTTGAATCAAATGACGCAAGACGCTAACTCCGTCGAGCAAGCGATCGCTTCTACCTTAGAGCTTAAACGCTCTTTTACCAAAAAAGATATCGAAGCTCGTTCGATCCAAGTGATCCAACAAGCCATTGCCCACGGTGTGACCCACATGCGGTGTCATGCGGAGATTGATCCTATCGTTGGTCTGCTGAGCCTCGAAGTGATGCTAAAGCTGAAAGAACACTACCGTGACCAGATCACGCTGCAAATCGTTGCCTTCCCGCAAGAAGGCATCCAGAAACAGCCTGGCACGGAAGAACTGCTCATTCAAGCCCTACAGCTCGGTGCTGACGTCGTCGGCGGGATCACTTATCAGGATGGGGATCTGCAAGAACATCTCACCACCGTTTTTGACTTGGCAAAAGCTTTCAATAAGCCCCTAGACCTGCATGTGGATTTCTCGGACGATCCGTCCATGCTAGCCATTCTGACCATCATCCGGATGACACATGCGTATGGTATGCAAGGACGCGTAAGTGTCGGACATCTAACCTCACTCGGTTCACTTCCTTATGGAGAGGCCAGGACCATCTGCCAATCTATTGCGGAGGCCGGCATTCACGTCATGTCGCTGCCAGCGACAGACCTATACCTAGGCGGGCGTGGCGATGATCACCGTCATAGACGTGGATTAACTCCCGTGTCGCTACTCTTAGAGCAAGGCGTGAATGTGATATATGGCAGCAATAATATACAGAATCCTTTTACCCCATTTGGCACGGCAGACCCGTTAGATATTGGCATGCTCCTCGCACAGACTGCCTACATGGGCTCCAAACAGGACGTAGTCACACTCGTAGAGATGGTAACCACACGTGCCGCTCAAGCACTCGAACTTACGAATTACGGACTCCATATAGGAGCTGATGCGGATCTTGTCCTTTTGGAGGCGTCCAATTTGCGAAGCGCCGTCTACGAACGTGCTCCAAGACGATTCGTCTGGAAGCGAGGACAGCTGGTAGCTTCAACCGTGAAACAGACAACCTTTTATCATACTCAAATGAGCTCTTAATGGGGAAAGGCGGGGATTAGATGCACCTGACCGTTGAAGAAGCGTTAACCATTTATCCTTTGTCACGTGCCAAGCTAGTCGCTGGGGAGAAGGGTCTCACCCGCATATTGCGATCCGTCAATGTGATGGACGCACCTGATGCAGGCGATTGGATCAAGTCTGGCGAGATGCTGTTTACGACCGCTTTTGTCATGAAGGATCACCTGGACATGGCGCTTTCCACCTTACGGATGCTAGATGAGCGTGGCGGAGCAGGACTGGGCATCAAAGTCGGCCGCTACTGGAACGAGATCCCTCAGGAGCTCTATGATGAGGCCAATCGCTTAGAAATGCCGATCCTTGAGCTTCCCTTCGAATTTACCTTTTCTGATCAAATGGATGCCTTATTCAACGCCGAATACACGAAGACGACGAAGAAGCTGCAAACCGTCCTCGAAAAGCAAAAGCAGCTCATGCAATTCGCCCTGCGAAACAAGGAATCCTCCGATATTTTTCATATGATTTCTGGTATTCTTGGTCAACCTATTGCCGTTTTTGGCCAAGGCGGCAATGTTCTCTTCCATAACACATCGTGGTCGGAGGATATCCTCCTGCACCAATGGCCATGGACGAAAACCCCGCAGTGGGAGGGCTTTGGAGACACGAGATGCTTCCGCATCCCATTAATGGATCCGCATGGTTGTACAGGATTTTTCAAAGTGTATGTAAACTCCCCCTTGATGCTGAAGGAGGAAGAAGCCTTGTTCCACCAAGCGGCCGAAATTCTAACCTACCATCTTGGATTAGACATTCAGAAGGGCAAAAATCCCTCCCGCCTGCACACACTGAGTCAGGTGTTCCATGACTTTTTCCAACGCGAGCTCTCGTTTCACGATTTCATGAAGAACTGCAAAAGTCACCAGCTCACGGTTCTGTCCAGTACTTATCAATGCGTACTTACGACGATTTCTACGGATCAATTGGGGGCCGCTAGACTTTTGAATGAGGTGCGCCAGTCTTTTATTTATCATCCGCAGCTGCAACACTATGAGTCGGAACATTTCTATCTAACAGAAGGACTCCTTTCTATCTTCGCGCTACCGGAGGAACGGATTTTTCATAAGAAAGAGTTTCTAGCTTCACTGACCTCCTCTTTATCCCATCTGAGCTCGCGTTCTGCAACTACAGGCCTGCATTGCTGGGTCAGTCGAGCGAAGGCACAGCCTGAGGTCATTTTCGATGCTTATAACGAATGTTTAGAAACACACCGTGCCGCAGATCGCCTTCACATGACCCAAACGGTCCTGCATCACGAATCCATCGAACTATTCTCCTTATTTCAGCATCTGTCCGAAGAAGCTATGTACAGCTACTATACTTACGTTTTGGAACCTATCTATGGCACGAGCAAACATGTCGATCCTGAACTCGCCCTAACGCTTGAAGTTTACTTCGAATATGACGGATCTATTAATGAAACTAGTCGTTACCTATTCGTACATCGCAACACCGTTTCATATCGATTGGAGAAGATTGCTGATCTTTTGCAAATGGATTTCAAAAAAATGAGTGACCTGCTTCGCTTGAAGCTAGCCTTTCTTTTTCGCAATTATCTCAAAAATAAAACCTAACGAATGAACGGCCAACTAATTAACAGACTTAACTGTATGTAAAGGAGCAATAATGATGGGGCAATGGCTCAGTAATGTTCTTGTAAACGGTGACTTTCATAGCATCTTTTTGGAAAATGGCACTATCGCCCAGATCCTACCCGCCGCTCAAGCGCCGGAGGTTCCTGCTTGGGACGCACAAGGCATGCTGATGGTGCCCACGTTCAAGGATTATCACGTACATCTAGACAAAGCTTTCCCCGATGATCGATGGGTTTCTCGGCACAAGGTCGGTTCCCTATATGCTCAATTTCAAATGGAGAAGGATCTTCTAGCTCCGCTTAAAAGTGGGCAGAAAGAACGTGCGCGTAGCATCTTGCAGCAAATGTTAGCCTTCGGTACGACTCACCTTCGTGTTCACGTCGACATCGATCCCGAGATTGGACTCTCCCATCTCGCTATGGTGCGGGAGCTTCAGGAAGAATTCTTAGGGACGTTAACCATTGAGATTGTCGCCTTCCCCCAACAGGGATTGATTCGCTCGCAATCGATTAACCTCATTAATCAAGCCCTTCAGGAGGGCGCGACTATCGTAGGCGGCGTTGATCCTGCTGGTGTAGACCGAGATATCGAGGCCTGTTTGAGCGCTATTTTCGAATTGAGTGTCGCCCACGATGCCGAAGTCGATATTCACCTTCACGATCCCGGTCACCTTGGCCTGTTCACTCTGGAGCGTATTATGGATTACACCGAGCAGTCGGGTAAAATGGGCAAAGTTGCCGTCAGTCACGCCTACTGCTTAGACGAGGTATCCGAAAATGAATCCCTCGCTATAGCTCGGCGATTAGCCACACTCGACATCGCGATCATTACCAGCGTGCCGATTGATTCCGCAATGCCTCGTGTCGCGCAATTGAGGGCAGAAGGCGTCCGTGTCTATCTCGGCTCCGACCATACTGGCCTTGATGCTTGGACACCCTTCGGGTTCACAGATCAGCTCATGCGAGGCCGCAGGATGGCAGATAAGTACCGCTGGAATGACGATGAGCGGCTGCGCTCCGTTTATCCGCACCTGGGCTCTACAGCAGGGCTATTTCAAATCGGTGATCCTGCAGACTTTATCCTGCTGGCTGCCGTGAATCCCGAGCATGCCGCAGCTACAGCACCCCCACGTGAGATCGTTAGTGTTCGAGGCGTTCCTGTTGCTGGACGGCAGCTGCAGAACGCTTGGAAAATATAGAAAAAGCTCTACAAACATTTAAAGGGAATGGGGAGATTTCGAATGAAATTACTGGGGAAAACTAAAGCAGGTACAGCCGCAATTGCAACAGCCATTCTACTCACTGCTTGTGGAACGAGTACAACGTCGTCTTCTGGATCATCCGCACCTGGGACAGCATCGCCAGCCGCTGCTTCTACCTCTGGAGCAGTAACTACAGCTGCCGCAAACACGAAGGCTTCGCCTGACAAAGTCACGCAAGCCATGAGCTGGTTCGCCCAACCAGAGATGGGTGGACACTATGCGGCTCAAGTCGCACATCTCTACGAGAAAGCCGGCATCGACATCACGCTTCAACAAGGTGGGCCTCAAGTATCCAACGTTCAGCTCGTCGCTGGCGGCAAGGTCCAATTCGCCATGGCTAATGCCGATGAAGTCGTACTAGCCCGCAAAGAAGGCATTCCCGTCAAAGTCATCTATGCCAATTTGCAAACCAACCCGCAAAACCTCATCTTCCACAAAGACTCCGGAATCAAGAAAATCGAAGACTTAAACGGCCGCAAAGTGTACACCGCGATCGGCTTCCCGTTCTGGCAGTATATCAGTTACAAATATAAGCTTAACAATGTCCAAATCCAGAACTACACAGGCTCCCTGGCCGGCTTTACCGCGGATAAAGACTCCGTCACGCAAGGCTTTGCCACTAATGAACCCTATGTCCTCAAAAAACAAGGCGTCGATGTCGACTGGTTCCTGAACGCTGACCTCGGCTATAACCCGTATGGTAACGTCGTGATTGCCACTGATGATTTTATCAAGAAGAATCCTGATCTGATCAAACGTTACATCAAAGCAACCAGCGAAGGCTGGGATTACTACTACGCTCACGGTGACGAAGTAAATAACGCCCTCAATGGCGTTAACAAAGATTACGACATCGATCACCTCAAGTCTGCGCAAGCCGTGGCCAAAGACTTCATCTTCGGCGGCGATGCCAAAGAGCATGGTGTCGGCTACATGTCCGACGAACGTTGGACAACGCTCGTTAGCCAAATGAAAGAAGCCGGCATGATCAAAGAGGACATCCCGGTGAAAGATTTGTACACGGATGAGTTTTTACCGACGAAATAAGCGGTTAACGCGCCATGTGCAACAAAAAGAGGCATGTAGATGCCTCTTTTTGTTGTGTCTGCTGCCCTCCACCTGAAGGCCGCTTCGCTTTATATAAACTCAACATAACATTGTGGGGGTGGAGACACCACAAATGTATATTGGCTGCGAGAGAATATCTTACTCCCTACTAGCACCTCTTTCTCATCGTATGACGCAATAAGTCCGCCACCCGCCATTCTTCCATCAATCATTACCATGATGTATTGTCCATACAACATGACATTATGAAAATCACAATCACGATATATTGTACTCATAAACCTCCTCCAAACACGAGCTGATCTTAATCCATTTTTTGAAATTGGCAATTTCGTTATATCTTTTATGTATGCTAAAAATGTCATGGATTCTCATCCTCGGATGGGGAATTTCTATTCAATTAGGTTTACAAATAATGTGTACATCGAAAGATAACGAAAAGGAAACAACTGTGGGAAACTAAGGTGTAACGGCGTTTAGATATGAATATTATTGATATGGAAAATAAGGGATTTTAACGTGCTCGATTTTCACACCGGTGGGCTTAATGAGGATATCCTTATCAGCCAGAGTCTTCGTAGGAAATTGAATCGTACCACTTCCATCATAATAAATAGGCTTACCTTGTTCGTTTTTCATCTTTCATCCTCCTGTAATATAAATAATACAGAATAAACTTATCATTTCCGTGTGAGTTATACAATACATTTTTAGCAACTGCTATTTTAACGTTTGAACCCTCTGTGGACTCTCTTTCCAGCCCGCTTTAATGATGCAATACGAACGGTCGAATCCTTCCTCGGGCTCTCTTCCCTGCTTGACTTAAATGAAAAAAAGACCACCCGAAGGTGATCTTTTTCATTTAAGCGGGCGGCGGGAATACTCCAAATTCCGATTGTACTTGCTTCCTACGGAAGCATCTAGCGGTAAATTTGGACGCTCGTCCTACTCAGGTTGATTCAGAGATGCATATACGGACGGTCGAACCCTTCCCCGGGCTCTCTTCCCTACCTGACTTAAACGAAAAAAGACCACCCGGAGGCGGTCTTTTTTCATTATAAGCGGGCGGCGGGAATCGAACCCGCGCGATCAGCTTGGAAGGCTGAAGTTCTACCATTAAACTACGCCCGCAAAAAATGGCGCGCCCTGAGAGATTCGAACTCCCGACCTTTTGATTCGTAGTCAAATACTCTATCCAGCTGAGCTAAGGGCGCGTATGAAATTTGAAAGTGCNGCGGCGGGAATCGAACCCGCGCGATCAGCTTGGAAGGCTGAAGTTCTACCATTAAACTACGCCCGCAAAAAATGGCGCGCCCTGAGAGATTCGAACTCCCGACCTTTTGATTCGTAGTCAAATACTCTATCCAGCTGAGCTAAGGGCGCGTATGAAATTTGAAAGTGCCGAAGACCAGACTTGAACTGGTACGGTAGTCACCTACCGCAGGATTTTAAGTCCTGTGCGTCTGCCGATTCCGCCACTCCGGCTAATATAAAATGAAGGCACCACCCAGATTCGAACTGGGGGTAAAGCTTTTGCAGAGCTCTGCCTTACCACTTGGCTATGGCGCCTTAGTAAGAATGGAGCGGAAGACGGGGATCGAACCCGCGACCCTCGCCTTGGCAAGGCGATGCTCTACCGCTGAGCCACTTCCGCAGGGTACCTCAGACACATGAATGTGTTTGAGGATTTAATGCGCGTAGAGGGACTTGAACCCCCACGGTCACCCGCTAGATCCTAAGTCTAGTGCGTCTGCCAATTCCGCCATACGCGCATGTTGTAAAGAAGGCAAATGGTGAGTCATGTAGGATTCGAACCTACGACACCCTGATTAAAAGTCAGGTGCTCTACCAACTGAGCTAATGACTCATATTTTGGAAAAAATGGCGGAGCTGACGGGATTCGAACCCGCGGTCTCCTGCGTGACAGGCAGGCATGTTAGGCCACTACACCACAGCTCCAAATATATAATGGTGGAGGCTGACGGGATCGAACCGCCGACCCTCTGCTTGTAAGGCAGATGCTCTCCCAGCTGAGCTAAGCCTCCATGGGAATAAATCTTTTGGGTAATTTTAGTGGTGACCCGTAGGGGACTCGAACCCCTGTTACCTCCGTGAAAGGGAGGTGTCTTAACCACTTGACCAACGGGCCTTAAAATGGCTCCCCGAACAGGACTCGAACCTGTGACAACTCGATTAACAGTCGAGTGCTCTACCAACTGAGCTATCAGGGAATAATGGTGGAGCCAAGCGGGATCGAACCGCTGACCTCCTGCTTGCAAGGCAGGCGCTCTCCCAGCTGAGCTATGGCCCCATTAGTGAAGGACTGACAAAAAAAATACCCACAAGGGGCACTGCTTGGCAACGTTCTACTCTCCCAGAACCCTGCGGTTCAAGTACCATCGACGCTGGAGGGCTTAACGGTCGTGTTCGAGATGGGAACGCGTGGGTCCCCTCCGCCATCATCACCAAACAGTCAAAGCGTTTTGTTGCGCCTTGAAAACTAGATACGAAACGCACGTAAAGTTTGAATTACTTAGGATTTTCTGGGCCCCAATCAAGTACTCGGAATTCGCTACAAAGCTTATCTTCACTTGGTTGGGATACAGTAGAGAGACTTTAATCTACGATTAAAGATCCCTATATATGGTTAAGCCCTCGACCGATTAGTATTCGTCAGCTGCATACGTTACCGCACTTCCACCTCGAACCTATCAACCTCGTCGTC
>NZ_LYPC01000007.1 GCF_001700435.1 Paenibacillus pectinilyticus | reverse complement strand
GCACATACTTTACAGCTTCACGTTTAAATGTCTCGTTAAATCGTTGTCTCGATTCGCTCATGGACTGACACCTCTTAGTCAAAGTTAAGATTATTATTACTGCTACACTAAGAGACGTCCACTATTAATTCTAAGAGTAGTTCCGAGCCTATCGCGCGGAGTCGCGATGCTTGGGCTCGGGTTTCGAGCCTATCGCGCGGGGCAGCGATGCTTAGGCTCGAGTTCCGAGCCTATCGCGCGGAGTCGCGATGCTTGGGCTCGGATTTCGAGCCTATCGCGCGGGGCGGCGATGCTTGGGCTCGAGTTCTGAGCCTATCGCGTGTGAGGCAGCGACGCTTAGGCTCGGGTTCCCAGCCTATCGCGCGGGGCGGCGATGCTTTACCTCGCATTGCACAACAAAAACCACGTCAGCCCAAGGCGAACGTGGCCAATCGCGGTCATCTGCATCCTTCAATCTTTTAGTACACTTCAACGAATGGACGTATTTCATTCCACCCTTCTCCTCATCAGCTCAGCCTTCTCGTTTCGCAGCTGCACATGATAAGTGATGTGCGAATCTATCTTGTTCCACATCACTTGAAGGGTGCTATCAGGCAGCCTAACCACCTCTAGGTGACCTTGAAGGTACTCCTCATCACTGCGATTATAGTGCAGCATCTGAACGAAAATCACTTCCTTTTGCACGGCAGCCGCTATAAGAAGGGACGTTCTCAGCCCGCTAGGGGGATTATCCGGAGTCAATGCGGTGTATATTGATGTTGGCAGTGAGCACCACGTCATTTGCTCAAGTGTACCTTCACTCATCTGATAGACAAAACAAGGAGCACCCTGCACCAATCGCTGCTTCATTTGAAACCAATGTTGATCCAGCCGACTCAATCGCACTTCGGTCGCAGACCAGTCTTGATCGTTACCACTGCTTATGCGTGTGCCGCTAACGTGATTCATCCAATGAACCTCGCGTGCCTCTGGTACTGTAACTTGAACTACATCCAGCAGGTGATCCTCACCTAACACGTTAATTCTACGAATTTGTACACCTGTATAGGCATCAGCATCCCATGGATTCAGCTCAGCTGGCAAAATGATACGATCCTTCATGTGATAATCGTCCGCTAACCAATCCACAGCCGTTTCCAACCATACGCCCCATGACTCCTCCTGCAGCTGAATCAAACGCCCATCTCGTGGCGGCTGGTCTGCCCCGTTAATACTCACTGTGTTATGGGAGTACGTATGTTTAAACCACCCGTAATGCACCGGCACGCCATAAGCGGTTGTGCCAGGATCAATGAGCAGCGGGACATGGCCATGCATAATAGAGAGACCCAGCCGATCCATGTGATCGTGCTCACCGCCGAAGCGACTGTGCTTTACCAGCACATGCCAGCCGGCTTGGTTCACCAGCTTAGTCAGCCCGCTGGCTGGCAAAGCTTTCGTCGTCTGCATCACGACAATTAGAGAAGCCTTTCCTTGCTCGGGCAGCTCCTCCCCAAACAGGAGTGCATATATAGAATCTCGTTGAGCCCATGTTTGAACACGGTTCTCCTCGTCATTCCTCCATGTCCCATAAGCGGTAAGTAAATACGTACGATAGGCATCATCACCATAGATGGCATAAGCAATTTCATAATAGGGGGCATATGTTCCAATATGGCTAAAAGATGCTGCATCATTCAATACCGGCATCCAACCACTCGGCAGCAGCAGCTCTGGCGGAAAGTCAAACATGGCTTTCAAGGCTCGATTCGTCCATATCTCCCGACTGGTTCCTTCCGCAATCATGGCATAGTGAAGAAGGGATTGAAAAGCATAGAAGTGATAATGAACATTACCTTCATACCAAAACCCATCTTCGAAGATGCCTCGTTCAAGCTGGTCCAACAAACCATATTCACCTGTTAATCCTGCCTGAATAATGTCTTCATTCTCTAGCAACAGCCCAAGCGCTGCTACTGCAGACGTAATCAGAACGGCGTGATTGTGAATCTGGTTTTCTTTATAATCGATTAAGAACCGAGCACATGGCTCCAAAAGCCCTTTACAGATATGAGCAGCTTCTTCTTGCGATAAGCTCTCTTTAATGACATCAAAGCCGAGGGCAAGATCCGTAATCCAATGAGCTTCATCTAAGGTTTGGGCAAACAAACGTCCCGGCCCGTTATAAGGAATATTGCCATGAATGGCATATGTGTCGTAGTTATCTGCATACGCCATTAAATAGTCTTTGATCTGACTCAGCCGATCGTTATCGGGTTCTACGACAGACTGCAACCCCAAATGGTAGACAGCCCGGCCGATCTGGACATGTGTAAGTGAAACCCACGCGGCATTATACGGTTCCCCTGTATACACCTTACCGCATTGTGGGCACGCATGCTGACAAGGCTGGTCCCACTGAAAGGTCAGCATGGCACCGTCGGATGCACAATGATAATAATGTGTCCACTGCCCTTGTTCATTCGCACGTATTTCGTATGAAATGCGGGCAGCCTGATCTGCTTCATATCTCAATCGCTCAGCAGCCAAACTAAAAGCTGGCGAAGACCAGTTTAATCGGAGTCGTTCCAAACGATATTTGTTCATTTCCTTCCTCCTACCTAACCTTTCAATGACCCAGCTGTCATTTGCATAAAGGATCTATTGGCAACCATATACACAACTAATAATGGCAGAATCGATAAGCAAGCCCCCGCTAGCATGTAATGGGTTTGAACGGCAGCTGAGGCCCCATAACGCAGGTAAGACAAGCCAACCGTCAACGTCTGCAGCTTCGGATTCGTCATCGTAAACACTAACGGACGCAAGTATTCATTCCACGCTCCGCAAAAGGTAAACAAGGCGCCAACGCCTAGACCTGGTCGCATCAGAGGTAAAATAATACGCCAGAAGATGCCGGCATTGGAGCACCCGTCAATGCGGGCTGCTTCATCTAATTCCCGGGAAATGCCTTTCAAGAAGCTTAACAAAATAAAGAAGATATACGCGTGTCCGCTAATTAGAATGAGGACAACCCCCCATAAATTCGTATTCATGTGAAGTTTCACCATCAACTCGAATTGCGGTCTAATTACAACAGCGCCGATGGAAATGAACATCGTGGAGGCTTGAATAGCCACATAAATGGCTTTACCGGGAAAATGAATCCGATCAACCACATAAGCCGCCATCGAAGCCACGATCAATGTCCCGATCGTCGTTGTTCCACTTAGGAATAGACTATTCCAAGTAAATCGAGCAAAATTCGCCTGTACCCAAGCTTCCTTATAATTAGCGAAATGCCAGGAAGACGGAAAGATTTGGCCCCCCTTGGTAATTTCAATATTGGACATGAACGAGCCTAGAAAGGTTACAACCACTGGAAATACGATGAGTAAGGCTGTCACCAGTAAGAACAACCAAAGCAGTACCCTACCGCCTAATTTCCCCATCGAAAATGATGCCACTTGTTTCTTTATATGGACAGCAGGTATCGTTTCTCTCACTTCCATGATGTCTAAGTCTCCTTCCTATTGCAGTTTATTTAAGCGTCTCGACATCGCATGATAAATCAGTGTGATGATGCCTACAATGACAGCCGTCATGAATCCAACCGCGCTGCCGTAGCCAAATTGTTGATCCGTTATAGATCCTGAAGCTGTTGGGAAAAAGAGTTTATACACGTAGAGGTACATCACTTCTGTCTTGCCTACCGGTCCGCCTTCCGTGAGAACCATGATGCTCTCATAGCCTTTCAGGGAATTAATGATGGCCAGCATAATAACAATTTGCAGCACCGGCCCTAGCATAGGGATCGTTAAATACCAGAACTGCTGGACTTTGTTCGCTCCATCCAAAGATGAGCTTTCGTACACATCATTCGGGATATTTTGAAGACCAGCCAGAAATAACAGCATATAGTTACCTACAGCGCCCCACACCGCGATGAGGATCGTTGTCAGCATCGCATGCTTTGGTCCAAGCCAGTCGATTCTTTCGGAGATGATATGAAACTTCAATAAGTACTGGTTAAGAATACCGTTATATGAGTTGAAAATGATAAAAAATACGACAGCCATGACAGCCGAGCTAATGATCGTTGGCATGAAATAGATCGCTCTTAGCCAATTGCGCCCGCGCAGTTTGCTATTCAAAATAACAGCGAGTAGTAAGCATAACGGAAGTGTAATGATCAGCTTGCCACCGGCATAAACGAATGTATTGACAACCGAATGCCAGTATTCTGTATCTTGCCAAAGCCGTCTAAAATTATCGAATCCAATAAAGGTTGGAGCCGCGAAGCCCTTGTACTCATAAAACATATAGCGAATCGCCCATGCAATTGGATAGACGCCCAGCACCATGGTCAGTAGAAAGCTCGGAAATAAAAATAAGTATGAAAAACCGATCTGGCGTGCCCTGTTCATCTCATTCCCTCCTAAAATGCCCCAAAAAGTGAAGCTAAGATAAGTCGCGAGAGTGGAGGTTCAGCTCCACTCTCGCTTTATTACTCTTTTAATTAGCATCCATTCAGCACTATTTCATCATTAATTTCATCGGATCGAAGCTCGGGTTCGGAGTAACTTTGACATCGCCCTTAGCAACAGCTTTATCCAGCGCATCATTGTAGCGTTTGTTTAGATCTTGTGTAATTTGATCCAAGTTACCACCGCTGAGCATATATTTGACGAATGCGTCATTGTATTTCATGCCTTCAACCGTAACGGTTGGTTGAAGCGGCCATGTGCCATCATTCCCATTTGGCAAGAACCCCTCAATCCCTTTGATATCCGGTTTTTTCGCGACAGAGGATACCGCTGGGACCATGGATATGCCGAAGCCTTTTTCATGATAGGTTTTCAATACGTCATCTTGGTACATGAATTGCATAAATTTCCAAGCTTGATCAGCATTTTTGGTCGTACTGCTAATGGAAAGCCACTGTCCACCCAAGAAGGAGCTTGCTCCTTTGATCGTTCCGTCAACCGTAGGAACCGGCGCTGCAGCCCACTCAATCTTCGCAGGGAACTGATTCGCGTATACGCCTGGCTCCGAGGAGTAGGAAATATACATGCCGATTTTACCTTCAGCGAATTGTGCGCGCAGTGGATCAATATCCAAGGATTCCATCCCTGGCAATGTGCTGCCGTCGTCTACCATTTGCTTGAAGGATTGCATAATATCTTTGTACCCTGTGAAGTCGAACTTGGCTGTTTTGAAATCATAGCCAAATCCACCGAACCCGCTTACCTCAGCGATAGCCCTTGCGGAACGGCCTAGAGCACTTTCTGGACTTTTGAAATTTAGCGCAAAACCGTAGGAGCCATTCGCCTTACCGACTGCTGTAATTTTCTTCGCATCGTCCACCATTTCTTTCAACGTCTTCGGAGGTGCTGCAATGCCTGCTTTAGCGAAAAGCTCTTTGTTATAAACCAGTCGAATCGTTGAGCCATAGTTTGGAAGACTGTATAATTTACCACCAATACGGTTGAAATCGTCAATGATTGGGAATTCCTTCTTCATGGCATCCGTTACGTAAGAATCAATGGGCTTGAGATAACCTTTCGCTGCGAAAGGCTGAATCGTACCTTCTTTCACACGGATAATATCAGGCGCTTGTCCGGAAGCAAAAGCCAGATCGATCGCCTGGTTGAAATCTTCCGTCTTTACAACCATTTCGACTTCGATATTTTCGCCATTCGTATCATTAAATTTTTGTACGACACTTTTAATGTAATCCATATCATGTCGATCGAGCGTCCAATAAACGAGTTTCGTTTTATCCTTCTTAGCAGGTGCTGCGCTGGTCTGACCCGTAGATGTCTTCGCGGATGCCGCTGGGCTTGCTGCTGTATCTGTTTTGGTGGAGCTGCAAGCTGCTAAACTGCCTGCCAGTGCAACTGATAATGTGACGGTCCCTAATTTCTTTATCATGTGTAAGCCTCCCCTTGAATCTGTTGTTTACATCTCTAATAGTAAAAGAATTCGCTTCACCTGATAATGAGGTCAATTCTTGAATGAGGGCAGATTTTTCTATATGTTGCCCTTACCAATCGCACGTGAAACAGGCAAGTCCTCACGGCTTGGAGGACTTGCCCAAAGACATTTCTTTGAATTCTGTCGGTGTAAGACCCGTTTGCTTTTTGAATACTTCACTGAAATAACGGCGGTGCTCATAGCCGAGTTGCTGCGCGATCTCCTGAACTTGAAAGTCCTCGATCAGCATCGATTTCGCCCGCTCCATTTTCGCATGGGTAACGAATTGACCAAAGGTAGAACCCGTTACTTTCTTGAACAAATTAGAATAGTAGCCCCAACTCAGGTTTACCTGCTTCGCACAGTGTTCCAAAGTCAAGTCGATGTCCAGATTGGCTTTGATATACTCGACTGAACGATGAATAATTTTCTGCGACTCGCTCGCCCGCTCCTGATGAATCATGCGGCAACCGATTTCGCACAGTTCAATGAACCAGGCGCGATAGGCCAATATGGCAGCTCCGCTTTCCCTAATTTCTTGATTTTTCGCCTCAAATTCGGCTAAGCTAGGTCGTGGGAATTTCTCCATAAGCACACGCAGCATGCGCAGGACGAGGCCTTGCAGCAAGCGCTCTACGACTCCTGGTTCAGGCAGCACGGGCACTTTCCCCATCTCGTTGAAAATGGTCATCGCCCATTCCACACAGGCGTCTCGATTCCCTGAGCGGAATGCGAATAGAAACTCATTTTCGCTATCCTCGGTATAGATCCACTCCACTGGAACTGCTGTCGCATCCGCATGGTAGCTGAAAGCGCCATTCCCTCCTGTGTAGAAATGATACGACAAAGCGCTTAGCGACTGCTGATAGCTCTTCGGCAGCTCTTGCACAGTCTCTACACATTGGCCAATGCCAATGGAGATGGTGAACTTCGTATGACGTGCGATATTCGCGCAGCACTGATCTGCGATAGCAATCGGCAGCTCTGGACTCGGCACGTTGAGGATACAAATATAACGATTGAATCCCTCCCGAAATACAACCGCTGCTCCACTCAAGGCAATCGTCTCTTCCACGATATTTTGCAATGAAAAACGGACTAACTCCAGCTCCTTCACCGGTACTTCGCCATATTTATCCGTAAACTGATCGATTTGGATGGTCATCACCGTAAAAGGCGGCTTCAGCTCATTAATGTCCAGAAAATCCGATAAACGCGCCAGCTCAGATTCGTTGGTTTGATGATAAACCAGTAAGGATAAATACTCCTGTCTGAGGGCTGGCATACTCTCTTTGATCTTCTGCTGAAGGCCAATAAGCTGGGTGCGACTCAGGTTCTCTTGCTCCCATACTTCCTTCGCCTTCACAACCGCTTTCACAATTTGCTCGATGGAAAAAGGCTTCTTCACATAATCCAATGCGCCATATTGGATCGCTTTCTGAGCATAATCGAAGTCTGTATAAGCGCTGAGAATCACGACTTTACTCGTCGGCAAGATCTCCATAATATGGCGGGTCATTTCTAAGCCATCCATTTTGGGCATGCGAATATCCGTTAGAATTAGATCTGGCCGCGTTTCCCGGATAACCGCAAAGCCTTCCTCGCCATTGGTCGCACTACCTACAATTTCAATGCCGTGTTCCTCCCATGGAATCTTCTTCGTGATCATATCAACAACGCTTCGAATGTCATCTACCACACATAGCTTAACTAGTCGGTCCATGGAAATCCTCCTCTTTCTCATACCGTGGCAGCCACAAGTCGATTTGCGCTCCGCCCCATGCATTCACACCGATCTCCATCCGTTGCTCCGTTCCATAATACAGCTGTAGTCGGGTATAAATATTGCGCAGTGCATAGCCGTGCTTTGTTGTCGTAGGATGCATCATGCTCTGGAGGAGAAGCTCTGGAACCAGTCCTTGTCCATTATCCTCAGCCGTGATATGCAACCAATTGCCGTCCGCGCGAGCTGTGAGCTGAATTTCCCCACCGGCGGTCATGTCTTTAAAGCCATGCAAAATACTATTCTCAATCAGCGGTTGGATCATGATTTTAGGCACAAGACAAGCTTGCAGTTCAGGTTCGATGTCCATCCGGAAGACGAATAAATTCTCATACGATCGCTGCTGAATCGCCAAATATTGACGAACATGATCGAGCTCATCCTCCAGTGGTATGAGATCTCGACCACCACTTAAGCTCAGTTGGAACATATTCGATAGCGCCAAAATCATCTCATTCACATCTTCATTCTCACCCAGCACCGATTTGCAGTAAATCGTATTGAGCGTGTTGTAAAAGAAATGCGGGTCCATCTGCGCCGATAACGCTTTAATTTCAGCTTTGCGCTTATCCCGCTCACGGTTTTTCACATCGGCAATAAGCTGCTTAATCTCATCCAGCATACGGTTGAAACGGAATCCTACTTGGGAGACCTCGTCCTTATAAACGCTTTCAAAACGAACATCCAAATCATTTTCCTCGACGCGCTTCATCAGCTTCTGCAGTCTGAATAGCGGCTTGAGCAGAAGAAGCGTGAGATTGTTCGATATGAACAGCGAGACCAGTACAAAACCGATCGTCACCAACGTTGTTGCTTGCTTAATCCCATTTAATTGGGCAAGTAATTTTGCTTTGGCTTGGATGCCAACGATTAGCCAATCCTCCTTGACGTCCAGCCTTGCATAGTTAACCAAGTAATCCTTCCGATCCTTATCGGTGAAGAAAAATGAACCCTTCCGTTCCCCCGTCAATTGCTGCACAAAGTCTGGCCGTTGGATGAAGGCCTTATCCTGTGTGCGGTCTGCATAATTAATATCTTCACCTTGTGAATCTACGAAATAGTAGTGTTTATCAGGGTCCGTTAAGTTCTCCATAAAGAGATCCCGCAGATCGTCTTCCTTCACATTAATGACCACATACACATTGGTCGGCTCATTTCGCGTGTACGAATCTTCACTGACACCCTCTGCGACGAGCGAGATCACCCGCTGCCCACCTGTGAAAAAAGGATCCACATGCCCCTTGCTCCAAAATCCCCGCTTTAAGAGCTGAAACTGCTTGAACATTTCCGACTGGTAAAAAGAATTTGCATGATTCCGCGCACTAGACGTCGGATAGAAATCCCCGATAGGCGTAGCGATAAGTATACTCTCGATCATAGAATCGTTGAATTTCACTTGTGAAAAGACATACTGTAGGGCTGTCAATGACTTATAGTAGCTGGAGCTATCTTCATTCTGAACATCCTTCATCAGCTGCTTGAAGGCATCACTGAACATGAGCGAACGAACGGCGGTACCGATATTTTTCAGTCTTTCATTGACGATTTGCGACGATTGATTCACGGTATCTTGGCTCGACTGCATCGCGTTGCGCTGAATTTCCTTCGATGCGATGAGGTAGGCGATGCTGCCTGTAGCCACTAGACCTACGGTAATTAAGAGGACGAAGGTAAACCATATCCGTTGTTTTAACGAAAAGGAATGGAATAGGCGTGGCAGCCACGACCAGATAGCAAGCTTTTTCATAGGCGACTCAGCACCTTTCCTGTGTCCGAAGATAGTCTTTCTCTACTTTACATTATAGTATAGGTCACATTCCGTGGGCATGGGGAAAAGTCATGTTGAAGGGCAGTTTTCTACATATTCTTTTAAAATTAGAACATATGTTCTTTATTTTTTCGGGTAAATGTGGTAATAATTAGATGTAGTCTTTTTCATGCAAAAAATAACTCGATTTAAGGAGCTGTTATGTCATGTCCGTTCGTTTAACTCCCTATTTAGTATTACCTGGTACTGCTAGTGAAGCCATTCAATTTTATGAAAAAGCGTTGGATGCCAAAGTTTTATTCAAACAAACCTTTGGAGAGATGCCTGAAAATCCCGAATTCCCATTAGCTGATGAGCAAAAAGGACTCGTTGGGCATGCGATGCTGCAAGTAGGCGAGAGTCAAATGATGTTCTCGGACACGTTCCCAGGTCAGCCCGTTCAACAGGGCGATCAAGTGACGATTTGTATCACAACGAAGGATGCCAGCCTATCCAAGCAATACTTCGATGGACTCAAAGAAGGCGGTACGGTTATCCTTGATATGCACGAGGCATTCTTCAGCCCAGCCTACGGACAAGTGAAGGATAAGTTCGGTGTGACGTTCCAATTGTTTACCGAAGGCGAAACGATGATGTAAGTATGAAAATGGCCCTGTCGCAGGTTTCTGCGGGAGGGCCTTTTTTGCTTTTTGGATATAGGCATCCGAACAAGGGTTTCGCTGGAAATGGGTGCTGCTGGTTGTGCATACTTGAGGAGGTGCATTAGATGGAAAATGTCCATCCATTTGAACACTTTTCGCGCATATAGAATGATTAGATGGATTTCTGCTCTTAGAATTAATAGTGGACGTCTCTTAGTGTAGCAGTAATAATAATCTTAACTATGACTAAGAGGTGT
>NZ_LYPC01000006.1 GCF_001700435.1 Paenibacillus pectinilyticus | reverse complement strand
CGGGACGTAGCTCAGCTTGGTAGAGCACCTGCTTTGGGAGCAGGGGGTCGCATGTTCAAATCGTGTCGTCCCGATCATTTTATATAAGCGCGGTTGTTGAATGGTTATACTTCTTTCAATCATCCGCTTCATATAGAGTACATCGTAATAAGCATAATCTTGCAGCGCAATAGCTGTGGGGTTATGCTTTTTTGTTTCCAACTTCGACATATTATGGATGTAAATATAGGCAGTAGAAGCGTAATTTTCATGAAATTCTATAATCTATTTACATACATTTCTATTATATTTTCGCTAGAAATATAGTTAAAATATGGTAAAATGAGAGGGTTCACGCAATTCTACTAACAGCAATGCATTCCATTTTTCATAACATACATCCCCAAAAAACCAATCTAAGGAGACTTACCCGATGACCTTTACCCAGCATTTAATCCATAAATATCAGCACGAATGGCGTCAAACTCAGCAACATCCTTTTGTGCAAGAGTTAGGTCAAGGAACACTAGAACGCAGTAAATTCAGGTTCTATATGATTCAAGACTACTTATATTTAGTTGATTATGCCAAATTGTTCGCGCTCGGTGCCATCAAGGCACCGGACGTGAAGACGATGAGTGAATTCTCAGCGTCGCTGAGTAATATTTTACATGAGGAAATGGGGATTCATCGTTCTTATGCGGCTCGGTTTGGAATTACGAAAGAGGAGCTGGAGCATGCAGAACCTTCACCAATCACACTCGCTTACTCTCATTATATGCTGCATGTGGCTCAGAATGGTGGGTTAGCGGAGTTAACGGCAGCACTTCTACCTTGCATGTGGAGTTACTGGGAAATTGGCCGTATGCTCCAGGAAATCCCTGGCGCGGTAGATCATCCTGACTATGGGGAGTGGGTAAGAGCTTACAGCTCAGAAGAGTTCGGCCAACATGCGGAGTGGTGCATTACATTAATGGATCGACTTGCCGTGGGGAAATCAGAAAGTGATCTGGCGCGTTTGGAAACGATATTTCTGAATACGACCCGCTATGAAACCATGTTCTGGGAAATGGCCTATCGCCAACAAATGTGGCTGTAAATTCGATTAAAAGTACTAGCAAAACGCATTCATAAGAGCCCAGAGAACGAATATACATATACGGAATCATCAGAAGTTGGTTATCAACTGGGAGGTGTTTCGGTATGATTTATTGGATTCTGGCTGTGATTGTGGTAGTAGTTGCTGTACTAGTTATTGCAAGTCTACGAAGAGGTAAATCATCAGCGCCAGCTGAAGTGAAAACGCACAAACCCTGCGCTTACTGCAATGAGGAAATCGCTATTGATGCGCCAGTTTGTAAGTATTGCAGGGGGGTTGTAGTGAATTAGCAGGCCTAGATGTTAATGGTTAAAAGGGGAAGAAAGAAGCAACGAGTAGTTCGCCAATCAGCGAGCCTTTCGTTGCTTTTTTAGTGGTAGTTATTCTTTCTTATTACGTCTGCTAGCTTCCTTGGCATCCAGGGTTCCTAAGAAATCACTCGCCGTTCGGACAATATATTGAACTTCATCAAGGCCTCGTTCCATCAGCATGCTTTTATGAATATCAATGATTAATTTCTTCTCATGAATGCCATCAACACCGTCTAGCTTCTGAAAATTAAATAGCTCACTCGGATCTATTTCCAAAGCATTCATCAGCGTTTCCAACGTAGTCAATGAAATGTTTCGCTGGCCGCGTTCAATATCTGATATATGTGATTTGCTCATGCCGACCTTGTCTGTTTTCTCAGCCAGCTGATCCTGCGTGAATCCTTTTACTTTCCTAATCATACGTAATCGCTCACCGATGAGCCTTAGAAAATCAGACATCTCATTCACCTCAAGTTGAGGTTATTGAATTCCTGTCTAAAATGAGATACCTATATATGGTGATTTAACGCATGAAATCCTGTCTGAATGGTACTTCCATAAACTAAACATATCAAATAGTTGGCACTATGCCCCGAAAAAGTGTAACATCTAACTCATAAGCACATAGAAGGAGCATGAATCAGTTGAATATTGAATTACACAATGAAGTACCTACCGATTTCGAAGAGTTGAAAAAAGCAGCAAATCGCACATCCAATTGGAGGGAGCGTCTTTCGGCTGTTGAAGCATTAGGTGAGCACGGCGATCAACAATCCGTTCATATTCTTAAACGACTTATGGCGAACGATTCCGTCTATCTCATTCAAGAGACAGCGTTCCGTAAATTGAGAATTTTGGGTGAGGATGTTCAATTGCCCCCTCGTAAAAAGGGTGACTTGATCAAAGGTGTAGGAAAGATTTTACTTCGCATCAAGAAGAGCTTGCCAGAAGGTCATACGTATGAGGCTTTCAAAGAGAAGCTGCAGAAAATGAGAAGTGATGTTTATGACACGTATGAAGGCGACAAAGGCTCTGATTTCGATCAATGGCTTGAAACGACATGGTCGGGTTTATTAAATAAATAAGAAGCAACAATTATGGAGTGAAGAGATGGCTAAGGGTAAAGGTGGAACAGGTAGAGGCACGGACAGCAAAGGCTGGAACCGGTGGCAAGCAAGTGCCAATAAGGCAAAGAGTGCGCCGAAACCCTACAAGAGTAAGGGCCTCAAAGCTGCTGCAGCAGCGGCCAAAGCGTCTGGGACAAGCAGCAGTGCGAGCACGAAGAGCGCCAACAAATAAGCTTAACGATGAGTTGAGCTATGAAAAGCCCTCGGCACCTAGCCGAGGGTCTTTTTATGTAGAAGCCTCGTATACTTGGTTTTTGCATCCTACCCATGTCCTGTGTAAGATAGATGTAAGGATAATTTTGGACGAGGTGAGGGTCATGGTTTTTGGAGCACGCGTGTGGAAAACAGGAATCGCGGTTGCTTTAGCTTTATATATAAGTGCATGGCTTGAATTCACGCCACCGGTTATTGCAGCTGTTGCGGCGATTTTTGCGATGCAGCCCTCGATTTATCGATCATGGCGTTATTTCTTGGACCAACTGCAGACGAATATTATTGGGGCTGCGTTTGCTTTATTAGCAGGTATATTTTTCTCGCAAAACGTAGTTGCCATTGGCATTGTATGTATTATTGTCATTATTCTAAGTTTACGATTGCGTATGGAAGAAACGATAGGTCTTACCTTAGTAACGGTTGTCGCAGTCATGGAGGCGTCAGGTGAGTGGCGGTTTGCTGTTAATCGTTTGTTGCTAAGTTTGATAGGCATTGGATGTGCCTTCCTTGTGAATGTACTCTTCTTTCCTCCAAAGCCGAAGGAACAATTCGCTGCACAGATCGGTACTATTTTCGGCAAAATGTCACTGCTCCTTCGCACGGTTATCTCGAATGAAATTAAGGAAACGGTGTTTCGTGAAGAAAAGGAAGGACTGCGTAATGCCTTGAAGTCCCTGTCTGATAAATACAGACTTATGGAAGAAGAAATTAAGAAAATGAAGGGCAGCGGATCCAAGCGGATTCGTGCCCTCGTCGTGTACAAGCAGAAACTGCTTGTTATGTTCAAGGGTCTCGAGGTGTTGGAGGCTGTGGATGAGCATTATTTCCAGGCTACGCGTTCTGCGGAAACGGATGCATGTTTTGATGATCATATGGAGAAATTGATTAAATATCACGAGCATGTGCTGCTAAAGTTCGATGATAAGCTGAAGGAAACAAGCTCAGATGGTCTTGAAATGGAAGCAGAAAATGAGCGCTTTATGGTCAATCTTATTGCACGCTATAACGAGAGTCCGAACGGTATGTTACGCTTATCGATCGTTGCGGCAGCCATGTATGACTATGGTCATCAGATTGTACGGTTGGATAAACTTGTTGAGCATGATCATCGAGGGGAGACCGAAGAGAGTGAACCGCTTGAAATGTTGCTCAAAAGTATTCGGCTGAAATAGTTCAGATTTACATTTGCTTTACGAAATGGTTTGTGCTATATTAGGTTTCTTGCTTCGAACAGGCAAGCATGAACAAGCACAAACCATGGAGTCTGAACGTGTTGAATATCTTCACGAATGGATGAAATAAAATAAAGCTTGCAAATGAAAAATCAATATGGTATATTATTTCTCGCTGCTTCGGTAACACGGCAGTGAACGAAAGAAATTGATCTTTGAAAACTGAACAACGAGTGAGTAAGCAAAGTCGAGTAATCGACTATAAAAGAGATTGTAAAATCTCGCTAGCATCAAAATGAGCATTTCAGCTTTCACAATAGGACGAG
>NZ_LYPC01000005.1 GCF_001700435.1 Paenibacillus pectinilyticus | reverse complement strand
GAATTCTGACCGTAAGGACAGGTGGAGCGCATACAAGTGAGAATGCCGGTATAAGTAACGAAAAGATCAGTGAGAATCTGATCCGCCGAAAACCTAAGGGTTCCTGAGGAAGGCTCGTCCGCTCAGGGTAAGTCGGGACCTAAGGCGAGGCCGAAAGGCGTAGTCGATGGACAACAGGTGGAAATTCCTGTACCACCGTAGCCGTTATGAGCAATGGAGTGACGCAGAAGGATAGTGACGCGAGCTGATGGATGCTCGTCCAAGCAGTGAGGCTGGTTAGTAGGCAAATCCGCTAACCGTAAGGCTGGGCTGTGATGGGGAGGGAAACTTAAGTACCGAAGGTCATGAGTTCACACTGCCAAGAAAAGCTTCTAGCCAGGCGAAGGTGCCCGTACCGCAAACCGACACAGGTGGGTGAGAAGAGAATTCTAAGGCGCGCGGAAGAACTCTCGTTAAGGAACTCGGCAAAATGACCCCGTAACTTCGGGAGAAGGGGTGCCTCGGTAGGGTGAATAGCCCGAGGGGGCCGCAGTGAAAAGGCCCAAGCGACTGTTTAGCAAAAACACAGGTCTGTGCGAAGCCGCAAGGCGAAGTATACGGGCTGACGCCTGCCCGGTGCTGGAAGGTTAAGAGGAGTGGTTAGGGGCAACCCGAAGCTATGAATTGAAGCCCCAGTAAACGGCGGCCGTAACTATAACGGTCCTAAGGTAGCGAAATTCCTTGTCAGGTAAATTCTGACCCGCACGAATGGCGTAACGACTTGGGCGCTGTCTCAACGAGAGATCCGGTGAAATTTTAATACCTGTGAAGATGCAGGTTACCCGCGACAAGACGGAAAGACCCCATGGAGCTTTACTGCAGCTTGATATTGGACTTTGGTACGATCTGTACAGGATAGGTGGGAGCCTTTGAAGCCTGAGCGCCAGCTTGGGTGGAGGC
>NZ_LYPC01000003.1 GCF_001700435.1 Paenibacillus pectinilyticus | reverse complement strand
CGGAGCCGCAGCGAAAGCGAGTCTGAATAGGGCGCTTTAGTACGTGGACGTAGACCCGAAACCGTGTGATCTACCCCTGTCCAGGGTGAAGGTGAGGTAACACTCACTGGAGGCCCGAACCCACGCATGTTGAAAAATGCGGGGATGAGGTGGGGGTAGCGGAGAAATTCCAATCGAACTCGGAGATAGCTGGTTCTCCCCGAAATAGCTTTAGGGCTAGCCTCGGATGTGGAGTTGTGGAGGTAAAGCACTGATTGGGTGCGGGGCCCGCCAAGGGTTACCAAGTCCAGTCAAACTCTGAATGCCACAAACTTAAATCCGGGAGTCAGACAGTGAGTGCTAAGATCCATTGTCAAAAGGGAAACAGCCCAGACCATCAGCTAAGGTCCCCAAGTGTGTGTTAAGTGGGAAAGGATGTGGAGTTGCACAGACAACCAGGATGTTGGCTTAGAAGCAGCCACCATTGAAAGAGTGCGTAATAGCTCACTGGTCGAGTGACTCTGCGCCGAAAATGTAACGGGGCTAAACACGCCACCGAAGCTATGGCTTGCACAATGTGCATGGGTAGGGGAGCGTTGTATGTACGT
>NZ_LYPC01000002.1 GCF_001700435.1 Paenibacillus pectinilyticus | reverse complement strand
CCCACCAACCCCACCAACCCCACCAACCCCACCAACCCCACCAACCCAACTATCCACTCCCTCGCACTCGAAACTTAACTGGAAAACATACAGCTAATAATCAACATTCGAGCTAAAATCACCCACTAGATGGAAAATATACAGCTAATTTTAGCGATTTTAACCAATACGCTTGAGTTCGTTGAAATTACCTGCATGAAATCCAGCTATTCGATTTTTTCGGTGTAAATGGCCAGAAATAACTGTATGTTTTCCATCTAACACTTTCAAGTAACTGTCCCGCATTTTCTCTCCCAGTAGAGTGACTGTTACAATCCAAAATGTGGGTAAATTTAACAAATAACTTTAGAGGATTTACAAGTATACGGAAGAAAAACTTTCCTGTAAACTAGATTTACGTACATTTTCCTTTAATTCCTGAGTTACACGGAAAGTAAGGTATAATGCCAATTAAATAGTAATATTTACGTATACAACTTTTCTACGAAAACTCAGCAAGGCTTACGAAGAAAGTTTTGCAAGCAAAACTCAGTACACGCTTACGAAGAAAGTTTTCTACGAAAACTCTAAGGAGGATCAACACATGGAAACTGCCACTCAACATCATGTAGAAGTACTAGCTCGGCTGAAAGCAAATTTAGAATCGTGTATTCTTGGCAAAAGCTCTGAAATTGAATTGTTGCTTACTGCGATGTTGGCCGGCGGTCATGTTTTGCTTGAGGATGTCCCAGGAACAGGCAAAACGGTGCTGATTAAAGCGCTTGCTCGTTCCATTAATGGTCAATTTCGACGTATACAATGTAATCCGGACTTATTGCCAACGGATATAACTGGCGTTTCTATATATCATCCCAAAGAAGAGAAGTTTCTGTTCCGTTCTGGACCGATTATGACGAATATTTTGCTGGTTGATGAAATCAATCGCGCCACGACCAAAACACAATCAGCCCTGTTGGAAGCCATGGAAGAGCAGTCCATCACGGTTGACGGTGATTTACACGAATTACCTTCTCCGTTCCTGATGCTGGCGACGCAGAATCCGATCGATTTCGAAGGCACGTATACGCTGCCGGAAGCCCAGTTGGATCGCTTCATGATCAAGCTTAGCTTAGGCTACCCGAGTGAAGCCGCAGAGAAATTGATGATTGCTTCCCAAAGCAAAGCACATCCGATGGAAGCACTTCACGCGATCATGGATACCCAGTTGGTTTTGAAAATGCAAGAAGAAGTCCGCCAAGTTCATATGGATGAAGCCGTTGCGGATTATTTAGTGACGATTTCGAGAAAAACGCGCGATCATCAAGCTGTTTTCCTAGGAGCGAGTCCTCGGGCTACCCTTTCGCTAGTTATGGCGTCCAAAGCTTATGCCTTCTTAAATGGGCGTGATTATGTCATCCCGGATGATATTAAATATTTGGCTCCTTTTGTACTGGGTCATCGGATGATCCTTCAAATGGAAGCGCGCATGGATGGCATCACGATTGCTTCTGTACTCCATACGATTTTTGAGCAAGTACGCGTTCCGGTCAGATTGGAGAAGTGAGCCTATGAAACGACCGGTATTCAAACGATTCGGGGAACGTCCCCGGTTTCCGGCAGCTTTTTGGCTACTTGTTACGTGCTTCCTGGCTAGTCTGTTCTTCCTTTTATTCCAAGGCGGCAAACTGGCTTCCATGTTGTTGATTATGATGACCTTCTTATCTTTCTATTTGCTTTCGGGAAATTGGAGCGGCATCAAAAGTGCGCAAGGTACGCGCAAATTAACAAATGGCGGTGTCGAAGCTAAACTCGAAGCCGGGCAATCCCTTCAAATCCAGATTAACGTGCAAATCCCAGGGTACTGGCCCATTCCTTATGTCATGATCAAGGATCAGCTTATTCGTCAAAATGGCGATATTGCGATCTTTGAAGGTTCGATCGTCCCCGACTGGAAGCGCAGGGGCGAGTTCACTTACAGCACGCCACCACTGCGCAGGGGGTATTACCGTTTTGAGACGACGGAGTGCTTAACGGAGGATATTTTCGGCTTTTTTCAGCACAAAGGCCGGCTAGATCTTCAACAATCGGTCACTGTGTATCCGCAAACAGTCGCGATCCCCGAATGGGCACAGTTTCATCAAATGCTCAAAGGCATGCAGCATCATTCGACAGCGACGAGCGCTCACCGTGAAACGACGCAAATTAATGGCGTGCGCGAATACATATATGGCGATCGACTTTCTCGTATTCACTGGAATGCAACAGCCAAAACTGGCACCTGGAAATCGAAGGAATTCGAGCGGGAATCGCTGCCGAAAACGATTGTTTTGCTGGATCGAACCGCTCGTGCGTATCGAGATGGAGCTGAATTTGAATTGGCTGTTTCTGTGGCCGCTTCGTTGTTCCGTTACGGAACAGGACGTGAAATGTCGCTTGGATTGCTTTCAATCGGCAAGGAATTTACGTATTTTGAGCCAAAGCATAGTCAACAGCATTATAAGGAAATCGTTAAACATCTCGTTGGTGTCAATGCAGATGGTCATCAGTCTTTGAGTCAAATCTTGAAGGAACGCTCGCAGGAATGGCCTGCTGGTTCGTTGGTTGTTCTGATTTCACCGCAAAAAGGAAGCAGCATGCTGCAGATGTTTCAGCAGATGGCACTGCTTCAGATGAAGCCTTGCCATATTTGGATCCGTGCGCAATCGACACAAGGCTTCCAGGCTCAAGGGGCGGAGCAGATCTCCGCTCATGATGATTATATGAAAGCCATTCGCTCACAAGGTTATTTGGGGTATGAGGTTGGTCAATTAACGGACTTGCCTAACCTTCTGGGAGGGGCGAAACGGTATGCCTAACACATGGTGGGGGCGACTCCTTCTGAAAGATTGGACACTGAGAGTCTCAACCATTCTCGTTGCGATCTTTCTGTATCAATTTGTCATCTGGATTATGAAAGAGGACGGATTGTGGCTGGCGGAGACGGTTTCTTATGTAACGTGGACACTGGTCTTACTAGCGGCAACCTATTTTATCCCTCATATGAAAAGTGGCTGGCGCGCATGCTTGCAATTCGTACTCATCATTTTTTTTCACGGTTTAGGCATGGGGTACCATTGGATAGGCGTTCATGTCACAACTTGGAAAGAGGCGCTGCGCCTAATTGGCTTGAATGCAGGACAACTGGAGCCGTATATTTGGTTTAGTTTAAGTGCTTGGATCATTTACTTGTTCGTGATGTGGTCCATTCAATCGAGATTTCGAATCGTTGTCCTTATATTTGTTAGCATTTTATTTTTCGCCGTACGTGATTCCTTTAGTTTGATCTTTCTTTGGCCACAAGTCGCTATGATTTTACTTTGCGGATTTCTTCTTTTGATTGTGAGACATTTCTCGCAATTGAAGAGACGAGCGCCTGTGGTTTGGGAGACCATTTCTGATTACCCGTCCTCATTCACGGTACCTATTCTTATTGTAGTAGGCGTTATTGCTTTAGCAGGCATTTTTGCACCAACGGTGAATCCGATCCTGACAGATCCGTATACCGCATGGAAAGTAGGCCATGGAGAAACAGTTCCATTACTAGGAAAAGGTGTAAGTATTGCCTCTTCGACAGCGGATGCCTCCTCTGGTTACAGCCGTGATGACAGCTCGCTAGGCGGTGGGTTTCGATATGATTACACACCCGTGATGACGGTTGAGTCTAGCAAACGCACCTATTTTCGAGGAGAAACCAGATCTCTTTATAATGGAAAAGGCTGGGTTCTTGGACCTACGGAGAAGAAGTTGCCGCTGTATCGTGTAAATGCAAATCCGTTACCGCTTGACCCTAGGTTTGATATTTCGTTGTTGAAAACGAAGGAAGTTACCCAACACGTCGAGATGAATCGAGACGAAGTATTCCCTGTGTTATTCGGGGGCTATGCCATTCAGAGAATCGCTGATGTGAATACAGGAGAAAATCCGATCCAACGGATCGTATGGTCACCGCGACAATCGGAGTTGCGATACGCTGGACGAACCGGGTATCCCAAAGATTATTCGATTGTTGTTCAAGAGCCGATTCTCGAAGAAGACCAACTGCGTAAGGTTACTGCAGATTATGCGAATCAGCCAGATTGGGCGGAATATTTAGAAGTGCCAACGGATTTGCCAGAGCGTGTCAAACAGCTTGCACTGGATATCACGAAGAATGCAACGAATCCTTATGATAAAGCCAAGGCGATCGAGACTTATTTGTCCGAGCACTTTCCATACACGAATACACCGGATGAATCGAAGGCCAAAAGTAAGGATTTCGTTGATCGCTTTTTATTCGAAGTGAAACAAGGGTACTGTGATTATTATTCAACTGCGATGGCAGTGCTCACTCGTACCATTGGTTTACCAACACGTTGGGTGAAAGGGTACTCTTCTGGCACGTCCTCCGTCAACGATGAAATCCGTAATCAGGGTATTTTAGGTCAGTTCGGAGCTAGTGTTGATTTAGATGGCGCTGCAACGTATACGGTTCGTAACTCCGATGCGCATTCATGGGTTGAAGTTTATTTTGAGGGCTTCGGTTGGATATCTTTTGAACCAACTTCGGGCTTTAAGCTGCCGAATGTTTTCCCTGAGGCAACTCCGCCGCCGGTAGAACCAACGCCAGACACCGATGTTAGCACATTGCCTGACGTGCCAGCGGGAACGACGAGCCATACATGGCTTTGGCTGACTCTAAGCACTGTAGCAGCTCTTGGTATCGTAAGTGGTGCGCTATTTTTCCTGATGAGAAGCGAAGCGTGGAGGAATTGGCGTGATCGCAGGAAAAAGCTGCAAGTGGTTAATTTTAATCAGAAAATTATTGTTGATTTTGAGAAAATGCTTCGCGCAAGCCGTCGTAAAGGGTATACGAGATATGAACACGAAACGGTGCGAGAAGCGACGACTAGATGGTCAGCTCAGAGTAAATGGTTGAAAAAAGAGTTAGACGCGTTAATCGAGTTGTTCGAACGAGCCAAATATAGTCAGCTAGCTGTAACTGAAGTTGATTATCAACAAGCAAGTCAATTAATTATGCGTGTCAAAGAACAAATGAAATAAATGAGGAAAGAGAAGCCACTCTCCGACTTATGGAGGGTGGCTTCCTATGAGAGGGGATCTATCTAATGGCTTTTATCGATTGTCACTTTTATTCAGAATCACTTGGTGTATCAGCTTCTATGAATGTCATTTTACCTCAGGTCGCTACTACCCAAATTGGACTTGCGTCTCATGCTTTTGGCGGTAAACATCCGACGCTGTTTTTACTCCATGGTTTATCGGATGATCATACCATTTGGATGCGTAGAACTTCGATTGAAAGGTATGCTTCAGCGTTAGGCATCGCTGTTGTTATGCCTGCGGTGAACCGCAGCTTCTATGCCGATATGGCGTCAGGTCCGAAGTACTGGCAGTTCATCAGTGAAGAATTGCCCGCATTAGCCAGATCCTTTTTTCCATTGGCGGAGGAAAGAGAATTGAATTATGTGGCTGGACTTTCCATGGGGGGATATGGCGCTTTGAAGATGGCCCTTTCACATCCCAATCAGTATGCCGCTGCGGCAAGCTTGTCAGGAGCGGTTGATATTGTTGGAAGAGCGACGGCATTTCCGAATGATTTTCAATTAATTTTTGGCGATGCAGCTACGATCAAAGATAGTCCAAATGATTTGTTCTATCTAGCAGATCAACTGGTTGCTAGTAACCAGGTCAGACCGCAACTCTACCAATGCTGTGGCACGGAAGATTTTTTATATGAAGATAACATCCGTTTCCGAGATTATTGCCATGCACAAGGTTTGCAAATTACCTATGACGAAGAGCCTGCTACACACGAATGGGGCTATTGGGATCGCAAAATTCAAACCGTATTAGACTGGTTACCGCTGCCAACGAAGGCTTAGTGGGGAAAATATGTTCTTTTCTTTTTGCAACAAACGGGGCACTATGGTATAGTTTCACGTATATGTCAAGGAAGCAGTTGGAGGGAATTTGTTTGCTGAGAAAGCTTGTACCGAGACAGTCTGTTCATACAATTTATGATATTGATGCCAATCACCTATGGGGATTCGGTATTCGCGGAATTATAACGGATCTTGATAATACACTTGTCGGTGCAGCTGATCCACATGCGACGCCTGAGCTAATAGAATGGCTGAATCATTTGCAACAGATCGGCTTCAAGATTGTCATCGTGTCGAACAATCATCATAACAGGGTGTCGACCTTTGCGAAGCCGCTAGGCATACCGTTCATTCACCGTGCCAAAAAACCGACGAATGCTTCCTTCCATAAAGCGATGAAGTTGCTTGGAACGAATGCTCGACAGACCACTGTGATCGGGGATCAAATGCTGACAGATGTACTTGGCGGCAATCGGATGGGGCTTTATACGATCCTTGTTCAACCTATCTCTAGAAAAGACGAGGGTGTGTTTACGAGAGTAAACCGCCTGATTGAGAAGTGGGCCTTAGCTAGGATGAAGAAATAGGAGGTTTCATGAGTACAGAAATGATACAACATTGTGCGGGTTGCGGCATTGCGCTGCAAACAGAAGACAAAAGTAAACTAGGTTTTATTCCAGAGGCTGCCTTAGAGAAGGAGCCCTTGATATGCCAACGCTGTTACCGGATTAAGCACTACAATGAGTCTTCAAGTATTACCCTTCAACAAGACGACTTCCTGAAATTATTAGGACATGTTGGTCAAACGAAGGCTTTAGTCGTGAAAATCGTGGATATTTTCGATTTCGAAGGCAGTATGATCAGCTCACTCTCCCGTTTTATCGGAAATAATCCCGTTTTACTCGTCGTTAACAAGATTGACTTGCTGCCTAAAGTGACGAACTCGAACAAAATCATCAATTGGGTGCAGCGCAGAGTGAAGGAAGAAAATCTTAAAGTTGTTGATATTGTGCTATGCAGCGCGAAGAAGAACATCGGTTTCGACCGTGTTATTACCGCTGTACAAGAATATCGCGGCAACATGGATGTATATGTCGTTGGTGCAACGAACGTCGGGAAATCGACGCTCATTAATCGCCTGATTAGTGATTACAGTGATTTGGATGCGGAGTTGACGACATCGCAATATCCAGGAACCACTCTTGATCTGGTCAAAATCCCGTTGGATGACGGTAAATTCATTATCGACACGCCTGGGATTGTGTACAAGCACCGTCTGACCGAAGTTGTGAAGAAGCGTGACTTGACGCCGCTTATGCCAGACAAACCGCTGAAACCGATGGTGTTTCAATTAAATGCCGAGCAAACGCTGTTTTTCGGTGCGCTTGTTCGATTTGACTTTATCAAAGGAGACCATCAATCCTTTACTTGCTACACATCGAATGCGATCCAGATTCATCGCACGAAGTTGGAACGGGCAGATAGCTTGTACGAAGAACACAAAGGCGTAATGTTAACGCCGCCTCAGCAATCGGATTTGGAAGAACTTCCTAAGCTTGTTAAGCATCCGCTGCATATTCCTAAGGGCAAACAGATGGATGTGTTAATCTCTGGCTTAGGCTGGATTAAAGTCAATAGCCTAGCTGGTGCAGAGCTTGCCGTTCATGCCCCGAAAGGCATAAAAGTAATTACGCGGGAGTCATTGATTTAACATAGTAGAGAGAATTAGTTTCAGATTATGAATTGGCTATATTTCTGATAAACGCGTCGTCCTTTACAGACTTCGTAGCCGTTTATTTCGGGGGGGCATGATGGGAGATCATGGAGAAACTACGGACAATCGACAGTCATACAGTACTTTATGGGGTATTCGGAGATCCTATCCGGCATTCGCGTTCCCCGATCATGTTAAATCGTGCTTTTCAGGAAACGGGCGTGAATGGTGTCTATGCGGCTTTTCATGTGAAGCCTGAAGAACTTGGCGAGGCCGTTCGGGGAATTAAAGCGCTAGGCTACCGCGGCGTGAATGTGACCATTCCACACAAAGTAGATGTCATGAACTACCTCGATGAGATCGATGAAGGAGCTATGATCGTTGGTGCCGTCAATACCATTGTGAACGAAGCGGGCAAGCTCAAAGGATTCAATACCGATGGAATCGGCTACGTCCGTTCTTTGAAGGAAGAGACGGGGATCGAACTCAAGGGGAAACGTGTTCTTGTACTTGGTGCTGGCGGCGCTGCAAGAGGTGTTGCGTATGCTCTTGCGAAGGAAGGTGCGAGCTGCATATATATCGCGAATCGTACTAGAGAACGAGCTGTTGAGCTGGCCCAAACGATTGGTGCGTTTACAGAAACCGTTGGTTTAGGCATGGACGAGCTAGAGGATGTAGTTGATCAAGTTGAATTTGTGCTCAACACCACATCCGCTGGTATGCATCCCAATGTGGATGAGCTTCCGTTACCGCTCCATCTTTTACGCTCGCATCACTTAGTCAGTGATCTTATTTATAATCCGCGTATTACGCGATTCTTGCGTAAAGCGGAAGCCATTGGAGCTCGCATTCATGGCGGGCTTGGCATGTTTATTTATCAAGGCGCATACGCCTTTGAGTATTGGACGGGGACCCCTGCGCCGGTTGAGGCGATGAGACAGGTGGTAGAACAGTCATTAACTGAATAAGAATGAATAGAGGGACATCCATGTTAACAGGCAAACAGAAACGTCATTTACGCTCCATGGCTCACCATGTAGATCCAATTTTTCAAGTAGGTAAAGGTGGTGTGAACGATCATTTAATTCGCCACATTCAAGAAGCGATCGAAGTGCGTGAATTAATCAAAATTACGGTGTTGAACAACAGCGGAGAAGATCGTCAAGAAGTAGGCAGCGAATTAGCTGAGAAATCCGGAGCAGAACTTGTTCAGGTCATTGGTAAAATTGTAGTACTTTACAAAGAATCGCGTGACAATAAGAAGATTGAACTGCCGCGATAATGGGGTGGATGTATGCTTGTCGGAATTATGGGAGGCACATTCGATCCCATTCATACCGGTCATTTGATCGCAGCTGAACGTGCGAGGGTGGAAGGAGGCTTGGACGAGGTTTGGCTGATGCCTGCCAACGTCCCGCCGCATAAGCCGAATGCGCCGAGAGCAACAAGTCAGCAGCGATGGGAGATGGTTTGCCTGGCTGCAGAAGGCAATCCTTTTTTTCGTCCTGTCGATATCGAAATTGGCAAAGGCGGCGTATCTTATAGTATCGATACGATCGAGCTGTTGATGAAGCAATATCCGGACATTGGCTTCTCATATATTATTGGAGCCGACATGGTTCAATATTTGCCGCAGTGGCATCGCATCGATGACATCGTGCGGCATATTCATTTTATTGGATTAGCCAGGCCTGGCTACGAATTAGATATGACGAAGATGTCCGAACATATTCGCAATCGCGTTAAGCTTGTACCGATGCCGCTTGTTGAGATCTCATCTACAGCGATTCGTGCAATGAGGCAGAAGCACGATCCTGTCCGGTACCTGGTACCAGAGAAGGTAAGCCAATTCATGGAGGTGAATCACTTATATGAAACGTGAAAACCTCATGGCTGCGGTGAAAGAACAAATGCCAGAACGTCGCTGGCAGCACACGTTAGGTGTGATGGAAACGAGCGTAATCTTGGCCGAGCGTTTTGGCGGGGATACGGTCAAGGCAGACCTTGCCGCCATTTTGCATGATTATTGCAAGTATTGGGCGGTTGAAGAGCAAGCTAAGATTATTCGTGATAACGATTTACCTAAGGATTTACTGGCATTTGATAAGGAACTATGGCATTCGCATGCCGGTGCTTTTATTGCAAAGACGCAATTCGGCATTGAGGATGAGGAAGTTCTGGACGCGATCAGATACCATACATCAGGCCGTGAACAGATGACGCTGCTCGACAAAATCGTTTGTTTAGCTGATTATATGGAACCTGGACGTGACTTTCCCGGTGTTGAGCATATTCGTGAACTCGCCAAAATCAGCCTAGAGAGAGCATTAGTTGCGGGCTTCGACTCGACGATCAACTTTCTGATTTCCAAAGGAAAGCGCATATATCCACTTACGATTTTGACACGGAATGATTTATTAGAACAGATTCAACAACACACCAAATGACATGGAGGATGATTGCATGAGTAAAAACCCAGAAGAAATTTTAGCATTCGTTGTAGAGGCCGCTGAAGATAAGAAAGCTGCCGATATTGTTAGCCTTAATTTGAAAGGTGTCTCCCTGATTGCGGATTATTTCGTTATTTGTCACGGGAATTCGGAAACACAAGTTCAAGCAATTGCAGGCGAAGCTCGTAAAAAAGCGCATGAACATGGTGTTCATATTAGAGGCTATGAAGGAATCGATACAGCAAGATGGGTACTGCTTGATCTAGGAGACGTTGTTCTCCACGTTTTCCATCGTGATGACCGTGAGTACTATAACATCGAAAGACTTTGGTCAGATGCTAAAGTTGTGGAGCGCGTATGAGAATGGAAGCAGGATCCCTTGTTACCCTAGAGGTAGCAAGGGAAGTTCCACCAAATGGCTTTTTCCTAACGGATGGCTATCAAGATTTTCTACTGCCTTACGCAGAAATCGTTGGGAACCGAATTAGTCCGGGAGACCAAGTGGAAGTCTTTTTATTCCACGATACCCAGGATCGGATCATGGCGACCATGAAACGTCCCTTACTGACCATGGGTCAGGTCGGACTTCTTGAGGTCGTTGATATTCACCCGCGTTTCGGTTACTTCTTAGAAATGGGTCTTGGACGCCATTTGCTTTTACCGTACCGTCATGTGCCTGAACTCGAAGAGCTTCGCCCCGTAGTAGGCGATAAAGTATATGCAACGCTGGCGCACGATCGACAAGGTCGCTTAATTGCCAAACTGGCGCTCGAAGAAGATCTAGCTCCGCTATGTGTACGAGCCCCTTCCAGTTGGACCAATCAATGGGTGAAAGCTCGCGTGTATCGGCCGCTTCAAATGGGCACATTCGTGATTTGTGAAGCAGGTGTGCTTGGTTTTGGGATCATTGGACTGATCATTCCGCAAGAACGTACTCGTTTGCTTCGTGTAGGAGAATTAGTGGATGTCAGAATCGCGTTCGTGCGTGAAGAGGATGGACGGGTTAACCTTTCGATGAGACTTCCGAAGGAAAAAGGACGCGACGAAGATGCAGAATGCATTCTCGAGGTGCTCCGTGGACGTCCGGGGAATGCCATGCCATTTTCGGATAAAACACAAGCAGATATCATTAAAGATAAGTTCGGTCTAAGTAAAGCAGCCTTCAAGCGTGCATTAGGCAAGCTTATGAAGGATGGGCTCATCTACCAAGAAGCGGATTGGACCTATCTGAAACAAGAGGAGACGCAAGGCTGAGATGAGTTACGAAAAGTTTGCCTATACGTATGATCGCTTGATGAACAGTATGCCCTACGCGGATTGGCTGCGTTTTACGAAGGAAAGCTTCGAACGGTTTGATGTAAAGCCAACAACCCTTGTTGACCTAGGCTGTGGGACAGGCAATTTGTCCATCCCGCTTGCAGCTGAAGGGTATCAAGTAACAGGCATTGATCTGTCCGAGGATATGCTGGCTGTCGCTGAGCAGAAGCAAAGCGATCATCAAGGGCCGCTTCGCGGCGGTGCTATTCGCTGGATCCAACAGGATTTACGTGAGTGGGAGCTGGGCGAGGAAGTCGATGTGGCCATCTCTTTTTGCGATAGTCTCAATTATTTGCTAGAAGAAGAGGACATCGTGGATGCGTTCCGTCAGACATTGGCTGGACTTAAGCCAGGAGGCTTATTCCTCTTCGATGTACATACCCCAGAGCAATTATTCGCCTATGCAGACTCTCAGCCATTTTTTCTAAATGAAGATGATGTCGCCTACATTTGGACAAGTGAATTGGATGAGGAACGTGTACAGATTGTTCACGATCTAACGATTTTCGTGAAAGACAGTGGACGTGGGGACACTTTCCGCCGCATTGACGAAACGCATGAGCAAAGAGCATACTCTTTGCAGTGGCTAGAGCAGATGTTGCTAGAGGTTGGTTTTCGCGAAGTTCATGTAGTTGCGGATTTCACGTGGGAGCAGCCAACTGTACAGACAGAACGAGCTTTCTTTATTGCGAAGAAATAAGAGGGTTAACGGGATTCGTCCGCGGCGGCTTGACAGTGCGGCATTATTTTACATATAATCAAAGCTAATCAGTTGTATGGAAAGCTTAGATGAGGAATAGTAACTTGTACAGCATCTTACAGAGAGCCGGAGCTTGGGTGGAAGCCGGTAGATGTTCGTCTGGAGAACTCGCCTCGGAGCTAGAAGGTGAATCGCCTGATCCCCGATCAAGGTGCTAGCTGGATCGTCTCACCCGCGTTAAGGGGCAGAGTGAACACAGGTAAAGTATGCCTTGTGTTAACTAGGGTGGTACCACGGGAATTATACCTCTCGTCCCTAGCGATATCCGCTAGCGATGTGAGGTTTTTTTGTGCGCATACGCAGATAAGAGCAATCTGAAGGAGGATTTGTATCATGACACAGGAATTGAAAGAAACCAAAGAACAACAAGGCTACAATCCGCAAGCGATTGAACCCAAGTGGCAAGCATATTGGGATGCGAAGAAAACATTTAAAGTGCTGGAAAATTCGGATAAACCGAAATTTTATGCGCTGGATATGTTTCCATACCCATCAGGAGCAGGCTTGCACGTAGGACATCCAGAGGGCTACACAGCGACTGATATCGTTTCCCGTTTCAAAAGAATGAGAGGCTTCAATGTGCTTCATCCTATGGGCTGGGATGCGTTCGGACTTCCTGCTGAGCAGTATGCTTTGGATACAGGAAATGACCCGCGTGAGTTCACAAAGAAGAACATCGACACCTTCCGTCGTCAAATTAAATCGTTGGGCTTCTCGTATGATTGGGATCGTGAGATCAGTACGACAGATCCCGAGTATTACAAATGGACGCAATGGATTTTCATCCAACTGTACAACAAAGGGCTTGCTTACGTCGATGAGGTGCCAGTTAACTGGTGTCCGGCTTTAGGCACAGTACTTGCGAATGAGGAAGTTATTGACGGATTAAGTGAACGTGGCAACCATCCCGTCATTCGGAAACCGATGCGTCAGTGGATTTTGAAAATTACGGAGTACGCGGAGCGTTTACTTGAAGATCTTGAGGAGCTTGATTGGTCTGAAAGTATTAAAGATATGCAGCGCAACTGGATTGGGAAGTCAACCGGGGCAGAGGTTCAATTCGCGATTGAAGGTCAATCCGAGAAAAGTCTAACGGTCTTTACAACGCGTCCAGATACCTTATTCGGTGCGACCTATTGCGTATTGGCTCCTGAACATGAACTGGTTCAGCACATTACGACAGAAGCACAAGCTGCTGCGATCAAAGAGTATCAAGAGAAAGCGTCGCGTAAGAGCGATTTGGAGCGTACGGATTTAGCAAAAGACAAATCCGGTGTGTTCACAGGGGCTTATGCGATTAATCCGGTTAATGACACGAAAGTGCCAATCTGGATCGCTGATTATGTCCTAGGCGGATACGGTACAGGTGCGATTATGGCGGTTCCAGGTCACGATCAACGCGACTGGGAATTTGCGAAGCAGTTCGATTTGCCGATTATTGAGGTTGTCCAAGGCGGAGATGTGGAGAAGGAAGCTTATGCTGGCGATGGCAAGCATGTGAATTCCGGTCCTATCGATGGCATGAACATTGAGCAAGGGATCAGCCATATGATCGCTTGGCTAGAGCAGAACGGTAAAGGTCGCGGCAAAGTGACATACCGTTTGAGAGATTGGTTGTTCAGCCGTCAGCGCTACTGGGGAGAGCCGATTCCGATTCTTCACTTAGAAGATGGCACGATGAAGCCGGTTCCTGTGGATCAGCTGCCATTATTGCTTCCACAAGTGGATGAGATCAAACCTTCAGGTACGGGTGAGTCACCGCTTGCTAACGTATCCGAATGGGTCAACACAATTGATCCAGAGACGGGCATGAAAGCTCGCCGCGAAACGAACACCATGCCACAATGGGCGGGAAGCTGCTGGTATTACCTGCGTTTCATCGATCCGAAGAATGATCAAGCTTTCTGTTCCGATGAGCTGCAAAAGCAATGGCTGCCAGTAGATCTGTACATCGGCGGCGCGGAGCATGCTGTTCTTCACTTGCTGTATGCGCGTTTCTGGCATAAAGTGCTTTATGATCTTGGCTTTGTTCATACCAAAGAGCCGTTCCATAAGCTTGTTAACCAAGGGATGATTCTTGGCGAGAACATGGAGAAAATGAGTAAATCACGCGGGAACGTTGTGAATCCGGATGATATCGTTAGCGATCAAGGTGCGGATACTCTTCGTATTTATGAAATGTTCATGGGGCCTCTTGAAGCGACTAAACCGTGGAACACAACAGGTGTTGACGGGATTTACCGTTTCTTGAATCGTGTGTGGCGTTTGTTCGTTGATGACAGCGGTCAGATTCAAACGAAAATTAGCGCGGATGAAACACTAGGCAGTGACACTTTCAAACGCACATGGCACCGTTCGATTAAGAAAATCACGGAAGATTTCGATGCACTTCGTTTCAACACAGCGATTAGCCAAATGATGATTTTCGTCAATGAAGCTTACAAAACAGAGCGTCTACCGCTGGAAGCAATGAAAAACTTCGTACAAATGCTTTCCCCGATCGCACCTCACTTAGCGGAAGAGCTATGGGAGAAGTTAGGCGGTACGGAATCCATCACGTACGAAGTATGGCCAACGTATGACGAAGCATGGACCGTTGATAATGAAATCGAAATCGTGGTACAGATCAATGGTAAAATCGTTGATCGCGTGATGATTTCGAAAGATACAGATGAAGCAGCGATGGAGAAAATGGCTTTTGATCTCGACAAAGTCAAAGAAGCGACCGCCGGAAAGGCCGTTCGCAAATTGATTGTTGTGAAGGGTAAATTAGTCAATATCGTTGTAGGTTAAGAACCGGAAGTTGATGATTTGGGAAGGTTACTGCTGCTTCGAAGCGAGAAGCAGCTTGGCCTTCTCAAGATCTTCTTCATATTTCGCATGAGTCGCACAGATGACCTGTGAGAAAACCCCAGCAAGTTCCTTTTCAAGAATCCGCAAGCCTTCCGCCGTAATTCCCCCAGGAACAGAAACACGCTTTTGCAAAGAGGCAGGATTGAAGCCTCCGGTAGTGAGCAGCTTTCCTGTACCTAATGTCATTTCACTCGCAAGCAAAGTAGCTTCCTCCGCAGAAATTCCTGTTTCTTCTACAGCCGCATCAATAAATGCTTGAATAAAGCTCGCCAAAAATGCAGGACCACAGCTAGATAAATCCGATGAAATCCTTGTATAGTTTTCAGATACTCGAATAGGCGTTGAGATATGAGTGAAAATGTTTTCGAGCCATTCTTTATCTTCAGGCTGCATCCGATTCCCGTGAATACATAACGTAGCACCGCTCAACACATAGTTCGTTATACTTGGAATTATCTTACTGATTTTGGCAGGTAGAAGGGCCTCCAGGTGACTGATCAGGATTGGACTCGTAATGGATATAATAAATTGAGAGGAAAGCACGTCCTCTTTGATTTCATCAATAACGGTTTTAAACTCAGAGGGTTTCACACAAAGGAAAATCAGGTCACTTATTCGCACGACTTCGCTATTCGTCTCAGCAACCTGCAAGCCAGGATATCTCTCCGCAAGAAGTTCAACTTTATTTAAGGTTCGATTGCTCGCAATTATTTGCTCGGGATTGAATGCCCCGGAATGAATGAATGCTTCAATCAGAATACTTCCCATACTCCCAGTACCGATGAATCCAGCTTTCATCAAGTAATCCCTCCCGAAAAAAATCAGACTTTATCCTGCGCCTTCATACCAACGCGGTCTCTTATCCATGAATGGCAAAGAAAGAGCATATATTTGCATCCTGTTTAAATGGTAGCGATACTTGCCAGCATTCGGACGCTTTTTCATGTATATGGCTGCGCGTGTGCAAATATGCTAAGAAAGAAGGTAGTCCATGGATTTTTATGGGAATAAAACAAAAAGACTCCTATTGCTCATCGGGGCCGTCTTGCTGTGCGTCTGCATTGTATGGCCCTTTCTCCATGGGCGAGGAGCATTGATCACTACTTCCTTTATGCCAATGAATAATCAAATGAGTGAGCTGCTTTCACAAGAATCAAGTGCAAAATCGTTACTAAGCCCTAAACCTACACCATCGCCAAAATCTGCTGCTTCCCCCAAATCTTCTCCTTCCCAATCACCTGGGATTGCTCCTAATTCAGCAACCGACTCAACGCATTCGGCTCTGACTCCTGAGTCTTCTTCCACGGTCCCAATGGGATCACCGATCCCGCCTATTCCATCAACTGCACAACACGCGCAAACTTCACAATCAACACAAGTTTCATCTAATTCGCAGCAAACACTGTTAGATTTGAATACGGCTACCTTAGAACAATTAGATAAGCTGCCTGGTATTGGAGAGAGTAAGGCGAAGGCGATACTTGAACACCGTGCTAAGAAAGGGAAGTTTAAGCGGGTCGAGGAACTAATGGATGTGAAAGGCATTGGTGAGAAAATGTTTGCGAAGCTGAAAGGGCTTGTGTATGTAGCGCCATCCTAGTCTATCTTTTCATTTTTAGTGAAGTATGAGAAAATACTAGCAATAGATTTGGTAATCGATAACAATGGGAGCAACCATCGAAAGAGCCATCAGGAGGGATCAATCATCATGAGCATCCGTAAGGATTGGGATACGTATTTTCTAGATATTGCTTATATGGCATCCACGCGCTCGCGCTGTAATCGGAGGCATGTGGGAGCAGTTCTTGTGCAGGGTAAAAAGCTGCTAGGCACAGCCTATAATGGTGCACCGATGGGTGTTCCGGATTGCACAGAAGCAGGATGCATGCTGGTGGAAGAAATCGAGCTGAAGCTCGTTGCTGACGTAGAGGAAGTCGTTCGTAAGCAGCGATGCATTCGGACCATTCATGCCGAACAAAATCTCCTGCTGTTTACCGACCGCGAGGATCGCGAAGGATCTACAGTGTATGTGACCGATCAGCCGTGTTGGACTTGCGCTAATATGCTGGCTAACAGTGGCGTCACGGAAATTGTATTTCATCGGGGCTATCCCAAGGATCAGGAGAAAGTTAGTCAGTTGATGGTAGCGCGAGGAATTTCGTTCCGTCAGATGACGACCTACGAGCCGCCAGCGGGAACCGTGTCCGAGGTTGTGAATTAAATAGTGTGTCTGAGGGGAAGAACCTCTCTCTAACAGCAGCCAAATGGTTGCGTTAGGGGGAGGTTTTTTGTGTGGGAAGACAGGGGGATTGAGCGGTTGAGCAGGCCCGTAAGCGGAACTTTAATGTGGATATAGCAGCGGGGGATTCGGAACCGAGCTGCATAGCGACGCAAGAACTAATATCAATAAAGGAGTTGTTCCCCCAAGTATGAAAAGACCAGTTGTTCAAGGATGCTGTCTGTGGATAAGTGGCTATGTGCTCGCCATGTACACGGAGCTTCCATGGTTGACCTGGATGACGAGCGCGCTGCTGCTAGCCGCGCTTGTCATCATTTATGCGCTGCGCCTGCCTGGCCGGCAGGCGCTAGGCGCCCTGCTGCTGGTCGTCATAGCCTACGGCTATTACCAAGGGACCGACCAGCGCAACATCTCCGCCCTGCCGCTGGCGCAGCAGGGGCAGATCAAGGACGCCGGCAGCGAGGTCACGCTGCTCGGCCGGTTCGCTAGCCCTGTCACCATTGACGGTGACAAGGCTAGCTTCACGATGGAAGCGGCATCCGTCCGCTTCCAAGACACCGACGCTTTCCCGCTCGGCGGGGAAAGCGTGCAGGTCTCGCTGCGCCTGATGGAGCAGGCGCAGCAAGCCGTGGCGTCGGGCTGGCGCCGAGGCGACGCCCTAACCCTGACGGGGACGCTGCGCAGCCCGTCCCCGGCCAGCAACTTCGGCGGCTTCGACTACCGCCGATACCTGCGCCTTCACCACACCCACTGGCTGTTGTCAGCCAAAGGGGTGGATCAGGCGCAGGTGCAGCCTGCGGCTGCGCGCTTTAGCGTCGCTCAGTTGCTGCGCTGGAACGACGAACTTCGCGCTGCGCTAAGCAGGCGGATGGATGGGATCTTTCCCGCTTCGCAGGCGGGATTTATGAAGAGCATGCTGATCGGACTCACGGACGATCTGGATCCTGACCGTTTCCAGCAATTTTCGGAGCTGGGTCTGACTCACATTTTAGCCATATCAGGATTAAATATAGCTGTATTCTTAGGTGTCTGCATTTGGCTCATGCGCCGGTTCCGAATGGCCAAAGAGACATATCTCCTCATCTGCATGTGTTTGCTTCCGTTCTATGTCCTTATCACGGGTGCATCACCGTCGATTGTACGAGCGGGTCTGATGTCAATGATTGCTTTGTATGCAGCTAGGCGTGGCGGGATGAAAGATGTTCTACATATTTTGGCCATTGCCGCTTGGGGCATGCTGCTCTGGAATCCTTACTTTTTGTTAGATGTGAGCTTCCAGCTCTCCTTTCTTGTCACCTTAGGCCTTATCCTTGGCGTACAAAGAGTAACAGACTTAATTAAGCCCTATTTGACTTCACCAACACTCAGAAATACCCTCGCCATAACACTCGTTTCGCAATCCGTTTCATTTCCAGTATCCATTTACTATTTCAATCAATTTTCCTTATTCTCTTGGTTAGCCAATGCTGTACTGGTTCCGGTAATCAGTATGATCGTGTTTCCAGCAGGCTTAGTAGCGCTAACCCTTGGCCTCATTTATATGCCCTTAGGCAGAAGCATCGGATGGCTGATCTCATGGTTAAATGAAGCCATTTTCTGGATTACCGATAAACTCCAACAGCTTCCTTATGTCAAAATGATTTGGCCAACACCCAGTCTACCGTGGATCGTGTGCTATTATGGACTGCTCGTGTTTATTTATTTCCTTTGGTACCGAAGTCACCAGACTCTCGAGCATGAATTACCTATTCAGTTAGATTACACGAACAGCAAAAATAAAAGGAATGTCAATCCAAAAATAGTATTAAGCCTTACGTGCGCTGGCTTTCTCCTGCTTTTATGGATCGGATATACACCGGATCGTTTCCTGCGAAATGGGCTTGTGCAGTTTATTGACGTGGGACAAGGCGATGCAATTTTGATTCGGACTCCGTATGGACGTCAGCTACTAATTGATGGCGGGGGAACGCTCTCTTTTCGAAAAGCGGGTGAAGAATGGAAGAACCGTAAAGATCCTTATGAAGTAGGTCGAAAACTGTTGGTTCCTCTTCTCAAAAAAAGGGGTGTACACAGTTTAGATCTCGTTGTTCTTACGCACGAGGATGCTGATCATAGCGGCGGTTTACAGGCTGTTTTCGAACAAATCCCGGTCAAGCAGTTCCTCTTTAACGGAACGTTCAAAAGTGGAGGGAGTATGACTACGATGTTTACGACTCTTCTCCAGAAGAAAGTTCCCTTGTTACCAGCACATGTAGGCGATTGGATCGAGATTGATCCCCAAACGAAACTGCAGATCCTGTATCCCCTGGAAAACATAGAGACCCACGTTGAAATCGTCAAAGAACAGAACGCCAGATCTGTCGTCTTTTTGTTAGACATGCAAGGAACACGATGGCTGTTTACCGGGGATATGGAGAAAGAGTCCGAAGCGACTGTGCTTGCATATCTCCATGAGCATCCTGATTTGGTAGGAGGATCTTCCACCACCAACCACAAAATAGACGTGCTCAAAGTTGCCCATCACGGCAGCAAAACTTCCACGACGCCAGAATGGCTTGCCTTTTGGAATCCTACGGCTGCTGTCATATCTGTGGGCGCTATGAATACGTATGGACATCCTTCTCCTGAAATAATTGACCATCTGTTAAACGTAAAAGCTGGCGTATTTCGCACAGATCAGATGGGGGAAATTCAAATGGAAGTGAGAAAAGATGGAATATTCACACGATTGAAAGGTTTCAATTAAAGACATGTCGATACGAGTATGTAAAGAGTCTTTTGGCTTATATAACTAGTTCTAAGGAAATATTTTCCTCGAAATTTTGATTGAAATGATCAAAAATTTAAAGGTATTTTTAAGAATATGTCGAAATTGTAAAGGAGGTAACCAGTAATATACATAATACGACATGGCGGTGGAGAAGAAATGAAGAATCAACTACAAAGCAAGAAATCTCGAACTGGTTTTCGATCCGTCGGTGTAAAGTTAAGTGTTACTATGATCGTAAGCAGCTTGTTGCTTGTCCTCTTTATGGGCATTGTGTCGTATCAAATTTCCAAGAATGTCATGCAAAAAAAGGTTGGCGACGCTTCCTTACAAACGATTGAGCAAGCTGGTCAGAAACTCGATTTCATCTATGATCTCTATGAAAAATTTACGCTGCAGCTCGTTATGGATGATTTGCTTCAAAATCAGGTTACGAATGCTGGGAAATTAACGAAAGATTCATCGGCATATCTTGCCAACCTCTCAGCACTTGAAACATCTTTAACGAACTATTTCCATGCAAATGATAGCATTCAGTCGATCGAATTATTTACGAAAAAAGGCGATATTATCCAAACGAAATCAAGCTTGATGCCGGACAAAAATTATGGGGATCAGGATTGGTTTAAGCGTGTAGTTGCGAAAGATGGGGAACCCGTTTGGTTCTCGACGAAATTACAGGATAACCGCATTCAAACACCGGTATTTTCGGTCGGGAGCGTCATTCATCAAGCCAATTCGGATGAGGTGTTTATTGCGCTTTTTGATATAAACCTCGATGTTATTAAGAAGCAGCTAGAGCACATTAAAATGGGTGATACAGGTTCCATTCAAGTCATAGATGAAGCTGGAACAGTTATTTATAGCCAACAGGCAGCCGAAATGGGAAGTAAATCAGCCTATGCTGTAAATAGCAAAACAAATACAAATGATATTCTCATGTCAGAGGATGGGACGAAGCAAATCGTTTTCTCGAAATCGGCCATGACCGATTGGTTTACGATTGGTACGATCCCGACGATGGATCTTACCAAAGATATGAGTTCTATTTATAATCTGACATTAATTGTTGCGCTCGGAGCTTTAATCATTGCTTCGGCAATTGGCTATTTCGTTGCGAGGATGATTGGCAAGCCGCTGGGCCATATACGCAATTTAATGGAGGGGGGAGCAGGCGGAGATCTACGAATCCGTGTGCAGACAACCTCTAGAGATGAAATCGGACAGTTGGGTCATAGTTTCGACACGATGATGCAGCAAATTACGGAACTGTTCAGACAAACGAACCTTTCGTCAGAGGAAGTACTGCAGACGGCTGGTGAAATTTCCAGTTCCTCGAAGCATACAGCCCAAGCGGCCAAAGAAATTGCCGTCGCCACTACAGAAATTTCTGGAGGCGCAGCAGGATTAGCAACCCAAGCAGAACGCGGTAACGAATTAACCATTCATATCGGTCAACAAATTGCGAGCGTCGTTCATGCGAATGAGGAAATGGGCGCTTCCGCAGAGGAAGTTCAGAATTCCAGTCAATCGGGTATTCGGTATATGGAAGAGTTGATTGGCAAGACGAGCAAGACCGAAGTCATGACACATTCCATGGTATCCAAAGTAGATAAGTTGAAAGACAGCACACAATCTATTCGCAAGGTGCTCGATATTTTAAGCGGGATGACGAAACAAACGAATATCCTCTCACTAAATGCAACGATTGAAGCCGCAAGGGCGGGCAGTGCAGGAAAGGGCTTCATGGTCGTAGCGGATGAAATTCGGAAACTAGCGGATCAGTCCAAGCAGTCTATTGATTATGTTGGTCAAATCACAGAGACGATTCAACAAGAAATTGAGGATACCGTTGCGGTATTATCCGAGGCTTATCCGATTTTCCAAGAACAAATTCATTCGGTCAAAGAAGCGGATCTACTATTCAAACAAGTGCAAGAACGAATGGGCAGTTTTATTTCCCAATTGGCTGCCGTGAGTCAGACAGTGTTGAAATTAGAAGAATCACAGGTTGTCCTCAGTGATGCCATGATGAACGTAAGTGCCGTGTCACAGCAGTCGCTGGCCACTTCGGAACAAGTCGCCGCTCTGAGCTCGGAACAGTTACGCATTAGTGATGGGTTAGTGGGATTATCGTCGAAGCTAGAAGAGTTATCCAACGCCCTACAGAACTCCTTGTCCAAATTTAAAGTATAATAAAGCATAAAGGAAGTCCTAGTTGAAACCTTGAAATGGAGGTATTCTTCTAGGATTTTTTCATGAAGAAGGGCAGTAAGCAAGAATTAATTGGTATTTCGTCACAAGGATGAAACTATTTCAGCTATTTTTCGTCTAAAAGGTGTTATATGCCTATATTTTTGTTATTCTGATAAGTGCAAGTTAGCAAAATTTCATTCTATTTATTCCAAATATATTGCAACCTTATGAGATGTGCGTGCGTCTGTAAGATTGCAAGGGGGAGGGATCCCAGTGATAGCACCCGAACTGGTAAGATCAGCACAAGCCGGTGACCGTGATGCGCTCATTACCCTATTGCGAGAGATTGAGTCTCACGTTTACCGAACGGCTTTCTATATATTGAATAATGAACAAGATGCGCTGGACGCTTCTCAGGAGGCTCTCCTTCGGATTTATACCAAAATTAATTCATATGAAGAAAAAGCCTTATTCAAAACGTGGGTACAGCGGATTGTCACAAACATCTGCATCGATAAATTTCGCAGAGCGAAGCCGACGGTTTCTATGGATGAGCATGACATGACGTTTACTGCTGAACAAAATGTAGAAGAAGAAATATTAACGGGCTACCTAGCCCAAGATATTCGAGAAGCGATCGATAAGCTTCCCGAGCACCATCGCACTGTGGTTGTTCTTCGTTATTTGCAGGACTTTTCGTATCATGAAATCGCAGAATCGCTTAACTTACCACTCAATACGGTGAAGTCTTACTTATTTCGAGCTAGACACACCTTACAGTCGTTACTCCAAGATTATCAGAAAGGAGGTGTTCGGGGATGAAATGTCAAGAGGTGATGATATACATGCAAAGACAGCTAGATGGAGACTTAGCTCCTAATGAGGAAGATGAGCTGCATGCTCACCTAAGGCATTGTTTGGACTGCGCAGAGATGTTTGAACGTCTGCAGGCGCTGTCTGACGAATTGTCCCAACTACCTAAGGTAATGCCACCTTTCAGTTTGGTTGATGCAATCATGCCACAGCTGCTCCAATTAGATCAACAATCAGAAAACGAGTCCGTTACGGATAATGTCATCGCGTTCCATGCCCCTGCTGCTGTACAAGAGACGGAGGAACGTTCGCCAAGATCAGGTGTGACTCGATTTAAAAATCAGTTTTCTTGGAAAATCGCAAGCGGTGTTGTTGCCGCGGGACTTATTCTTGGTTTCTTTGCTTTTAACTTAGGTCATCCGGTTATAGATCAGGCTGATGGCTTTAGGTTGCTCAAATCAAGCTCAGATACCAAAGCTGCCCCAGAAAAACAGGCTGCTACAGCTTCAGGAGTGAATCACGGCGATGAGAGCAGCGATGTAGTGAAGAAAATGAAGGGTGACTCAACTTCTAATCAAGCGTCGCAGGACGCTCCTAATGCTGATACTTTTGCCATTGGAACATCGAAGCCTGAAGTGACTGATCGAAGTGGTGGTGCGGTTCCATCAGGTCCACAGACGACTACGGATGCTAAAATCGAGAAACCTGATGTGATCAGCTCACCTATTGGTGGGAGTGACACAATGGACAGGCAGACATCGCCTTCGACCACCGCTCCTGCACGCATGGTAGTTCCAGACCATACAGCTTCTTCAGGTACAGCAAGTAAGGATCAAGTTTCGACAACTCTTTCACCAACGCCAGGCTCAGTAGCGCCAAGTACGCCTAATGATGTTAAGTTGGAAAATCCTAACAAAAAAACAACTCCAGTTCCGTTAACGGATCCTGCGAGTGCAGATCGTACGGATGCGAATCTAGGTGTACAATCTTTCATTGGACCTCAGATTGGAGCTTCTCTGAAATCAGCAACGGGTACTTATGTGGCTGACATTGAGAATACGCATGTTGTGATTCGTAATAGCAACACCTTAGAGGTCGTGTTTACGTCCAACCATGTGTGGCAGTCAGATGATGAGATCAAGCTCCTGGAATGGACGAAGGATGACAATTTGTTCTATCAGGTTACAAGCAAAGGATCAATCCAAACTCTGCTGATCAATATTAGTGAGAAGACGGAAGCGAGTAAATAAAGGTAAGAATATCTTGCACCAAATCGATATGGATTGCGTATGTTATTCTATATAGAAACACAGAACAGTTAATTATCCACTCGGCTTAAGGTTTCTAGGGCCTTACACCGGTGTTTAAATAGACTGGCAAGGGATTGCTTCAAGGTCTTCGGACTTTGACGTAATCCCTTTGTTGTTGTTAGAATGAAGGGAAGGGGTGAGTGCTGTCATGGATGCCAAACGAGCATTAAAAGATATACAAGCAGGACGACCGGCACCTGTGTATTTGTGCTATGGTCCTGAAAAATATAAAATGCGTGAATTTATTCAAATTTTAACGGACTCCCTCATGGACCCGGAAGACAAAGAGTTCGCGGTAAGTAAGTTCGATTTGAGCGAAATGCCGCTTTCTTCCGTGTTGGATGATGCGGAGACGCTTCCTTTTATGGTGCCGAAGAAGCTCGTCATCGCGAAGAATGCGTTGTTTTTCACGGGAGCGAAGGAAAACACGAAGCTTGAGCATAATTTGGATCGATTGACAGCTTATTTGAAATCCCCCGCAGAGCACACGGTTGTCGTATTCACGGTTGATGCAGATAAATTGGACGAGCGTAAGAAAATTGTTAAAGCTTTAAAAGACATGGAAGCCGCTGTGCCATTTCTATCATTGAGCCCTGAGGAATTGACGCAGTGGGTAGCGAAACAAGCGAGTCAGCTAGGTTTTAACTTTACAGGCGGAGCTGCTGACCAACTTATTTTGTACACCGGTGGTAATTTACAATCCTTATCGGCGGAGCTAGAGAAAATTTCCTTATATGTGGGTGCGAATGGTGAGGCCTCACCGAATGTGATCGATCAGTTGGTCGCTCGGAGCACAGAACAGAACGTATTCATCCTTATTGAGGATATTGTGAATGTGCGATTGGAGCGTGCTTTTGTCATCTTAGAGGAGCTTCTGAAGCAGCGAGAGGAGCCGATCAAAATTGCCTCACTCATCGCCAGACAGTTCCGCATCATGCTGCAAGTGAAAGAGCTCGGGAAACAAGGCTATTCGCAGCAGCAGATGGCTTCACAGATCGGTTTGCATCCCTTTGCTGTGAAAGTAGCAGAGGGACAAGCGCGGAAGTATGATGGCGATAAGCTGAGCCGCATCATGGGGGAACTCGCGGATCTCGATTTGCAGATGAAAACGGGGAAGATCGATAAGGTATTAGGATTGGAATTATTCCTTCTTAGGCTGGCTGCCTAGGGAGGATGGGAAAAGGAAAAAAGACTAATTCTCCGAGGAGAGTTAGTCTTTTGCTTTATGTCCGTGTATTACGCTTGAGCCGTAAGAGCGTTTAGCTTTTTAGCTAGACGGGACTTCTTGCGGTTAGCGGCATTTTTATGGATTAAACCTTTAGAAGCAGCTTTGTCTAATTTCTTAGAAGCAGAAACTAAAGCTTCAGGGGTTAAAGCTGTTTCGAAAGCTTTCACAGCAGTACGCAAAGCGGACTTGTGGGAAGCGTTACGAAGACGACGCTTTTCGCTAACTTTTACTCGTTTAATAGCGGATTTAATGTTTGGCATGAAATTCACCTCCTACTTACAAAACACGATCAACGTTACATTTGTATGTTTGCTGACAACTTTAAGTATTCTACCATGCAATATTTGAAAATGCAAGAGCTGTCAATAGGTTTTCAGTGGTCTTCTTCTCTGCATAAGCGATTGGAATCTGTCACACAATAAGAGATGCAATTGACGTGTGAAAGGGGACCTCCAATGGATTTAAGCAATTTTAACACACAAACGGATCTTGCGCTCGATGCAAGGGATATGGCACACGCGGCCAATCAAGGACAACCGATTCCTGGAATTGAACAGGAGTTTACACGGGAGAATGGGATTCGCGTGACCAAAATCAATGTATTGAACGAAGAAGGCTCCAAAGCGCTCGGTAAGCTTCTGGGTCATTATATAACGATTGAAGTGCCTGCACTGCGGGAGAAGGACAGCCAGCTCCAGGATCGCGTTGCTACGAAGCTTGCTCAGGAGTTTGAGCAGTTTCTAAGGCAGATTGGCATTCCCAAAAATGCAAAAGCGCTTATTATTGGACTGGGCAATGGCAATGTAACGCCCGATGCGCTGGGGCCGCTTGTAGTGGAGAATGTCATGGTGACAAGACATTATTTTGAACTGGTTCCCGAAGATGTCAGCCCAGGATATCGTGCAGTCAGTGCCGTGGCGCCAGGGGTACTGGGCACAACGGGGATTGAAAGCAGTGATATTGTACAGGGGATCGTTGATAAATCGAAGCCTGATTTCATCATCGCCATCGATGCGCTCGCCTCCAGATCTTTGGATCGTGTCAACACGACGATTCAAATTGCGGACACGGGGATCCATCCTGGCTCTGGGATCGGCAACAAGCGCAAAGGGTTGACGAAGGAGAATCTCGGGATTCCCGTCATTGCGATTGGCGTACCGACTGTCGTGTATGCATCGACGATTGTAAATAATGCATTTGATCTGATGCAGAAGCATTTCAGCGGGCAAACGAGCAATACGGGCCAGATCTTTGGACTCTTAGACAATATCAATGAAGAAGAGCGGTTGCAGCTGGTTAAAGAAGTGCTAAACCCTGTAGGACACGATCTGCTCGTTACACCAAAGGAAATCGATCAATTTATCGAGGACATTGCCAATATCATTGCCAGCGGCCTGAATGCGGCGCTGCATGATGCTGTGGATGTCGATAACGTGGCTGCTTACACGCACTAACTAAATAGGAGAACTGGGTCTGCTGGAGGGCGGGCGCGGTTCTTTTTGTCGTCGGGGGGAAGCATAAATTAGCCGGGTTTCCTACTGAAACCTCCTCTATCAAAAAAATCTAGTGAAATGGGTTCTATCGTTCAGGCTCGTTTCATAGATTGAATTAAGATAGTTTAGGAGGAATCAGACTATGAAATGGACATCAGCCACTTGGAATCTCAGCGAAGTTCGCAAAACCTTTCAGAGCGCCAGTTCCGTCGGGAAAACGTTCATTGTACTCAGCACCTCGACCTTAGCTCTCTTTGTTCTAATCGGGCTGGGTGGCGTCCTGCAAAGCAATTTAATGACAACGTCGCCGGTTTCATCCATGAAAGGTCTCGCCGCTTCCGTCACGAATCAGTTTTTTATCGATATGCTGGGTATGGAAGTCCCTCATTTAAATAAGGATCAGAAAAAATTTACCTTCTCCCAGCACAATGTGTTTCACTTTGCTTTTCAATTCCTAACGGATATTAATCCAAGTGATCCGAAGAGCTTGGTAGCTAGTGAGGTGCCAGGGATGGATGCAACGCAATCCACTGTACTGGTAAGAGGGAGTGCAACCAATCCAAGTTCACCGATTGATTACTATAATCCAGATTCGAAAGATTTGGAGCAGGAGGTTCTTAATCCGCTTCCTACTGCATCTGCAGAGCCTTCGCCAACCACGAGTGCAGCGCCTTCAACAAATCCAGTTGGACAACCGCCGAAAACTGCTGGTGATAATATCGCTTTTATCTATCAAACGCATAGCAATGAATCCTTTTTACCAGAATTAAAGGGTGTAACTGATCCTGATAAAGCTTACAGCGATAAGGTGAATATCATTTCCGTAGGTCAGCGGCTTGCTCAGAATCTCGAAAAAGACGGGATTGGCGCTGTTCATTCCGAAACCGTGTACCCAAGTACAGTCAAAAACTTTGAATATCCGTACTCTTACAAATATTCGTTGAAAACTCTGCAGGATGCGATGTCCGCACATCAAGATTTGAATTATTTCTTCGATATACACCGGGATTCAGCGGCTCGCAACAAAACAACGGTAACGATTGATGGGAAAGATGTGGCTCAGGTGTATTTCATCATTGGTGGTAAGAATCCGAACTGGAAGCAGAATGAAGAGTTTGCAAACAAGATCCATCAAGTTTTGGAAGAGAAGCATCCAGGCGTTTCGAAGGGCATCCATGCCAAAGAGGCCAGTGAAGGCAATGGTTTGTATAATCAGAACATTTCACCGAACAGTATTTTGATTGAAGTGGGCGGGCCTTACAATACCCTCGAAGAATGTTACCGGACGACAGACTGGTTGGCAGAAGCGATCTCAGAAGTGATTTTAAATGCTAAGAAAGTCGATGCTCCTGCTAGTTCGCCAAAGAAATCATAAATTAACAATGTTGAGTAAAGCAGTGGGTTAACCATGCAAGTATTGTAGTTTAAACATAGGAGGAATTGTGATGAAGCTGAGGCACTTTTATATCAAGGTGAGCTTGTTTGGTTTGCTGCTGCTGTTCTGTATTTTGTTCGGCGTCAGCTTAGCTTCAAGCGGCATGGAACGTATTGAAGGTCCTCAGCCTTCGTCTAAAGCGATCGCACAAGAAGCTGCTGTGAAAACGACTGGCAAAACAGTGACTACGGCTGTAACCGTTACCCCCTCGCCTACAGCAGCGGTCAAAGATGGCATAAACAAGTCGAAACAAACGGCTGAGCAGCAGGTGGTTCCGATCGCCGATCACGATAATTCCTTGAACCATGTAGGGAACAAATTAGGAGAAGTGCTGCAGATCACAGCGCACTATGGCATTAAATTGTTCGTTTCGTTATTTGATGCTGTTTTGGGGAAAGGTTAGGCGTGCATTGCCCCAACTTCACACAACTGCTATAATGAAAATTATTTGCATGTAGTGGGGGTTAGTCTTTAGCATGACGGACATTCGAGAAAGACAACAAAGAATTCGCAACTTTTCAATTATTGCTCATATCGATCACGGCAAGTCTACACTTGCGGATCGCATTCTGGAATATACAGGTGCATTGTCAACACGTGAGATGCAAGAGCAAGTTCTCGACCAGATGGATCTGGAGCGCGAACGGGGGATTACAATCAAGCTGCAAGCGGTAAGATTGGCTTACCGTGCGGATGATGGTGTCGATTATATTCTTAACCTGATTGACACACCAGGACACGTAGACTTTACGTATGAGGTATCACGAAGCCTCGCTGCTTGTGAAGGCGCTCTGTTGGTTGTGGATGCGGCGCAAGGGATTGAGGCCCAAACACTAGCAAACGTATATCTCGCATTGGAAAATAATTTAGAAATTTTACCAGTCATTAATAAAATTGACTTACCAAGCGCGGACCCGGAGAAAGTGAAGCAAGAGATCGAAGACGTGATCGGGCTTGATGCCAGCGATGCTGTTCTTGCCTCAGCGAAGTCGGGTATCGGGATCAAAGATATCATCGAGCAAATTTGCTTGAAGGTACCGGCACCGCAAGGTAATCCTGACGCTCCATTGAAGGCTTTAATTTTCGACTCCCATTACGATAGCTACAAAGGTGTCATCGTGTATGTGCGTGTCGTGGATGGCTCGATCAAAGCAGGCTCCAAAATCAAAATGATGGCGACAAACAAGGTGTTTGAAGTCATTGAGGTTGGTGCGTTCAAACCAAGAATGTCATCCGTTCCTTCACTTGAAGTTGGAGACGTTGGTTTTATCGTGGCTGGTATTAAAAATGTCGGAGACACCCGTGTCGGTGACACGGTAACGGAAGCAGATCGTCCTTCACCGGATGCCTTGCCTGGTTACCGTCGGATCAATCCAATGGTGTTCTGCGGATTGTACCCAATCGAAACGACAGATTACAATGATCTTCGTGAAGCGCTGCAAAAATTAGAACTGAATGATGCTTCCCTGCGCTTTGAGCCAGAAACGTCAACGGCATTGGGCTTTGGCTTCCGTTGTGGATTCTTAGGACTCTTACATATGGAAATCATTCAAGAGCGGATTGAACGTGAGTTCAATATTCCACTGATTACAACGGCACCAAGTGTTATCTACCGAATTACATTGACGAATGGCGATGTGATCGATATCGATAACCCATCCAACTATCCAGATCCGCAACGGATTGATTTCGTGGAAGAACCTTATGTGAAAGCTTCCGTTATTGTGCCGAATGATTATGTAGGTACCATTATGGAGCTGTGCCAAGGCAAACGCGGCGAATATTTGAATATGGAATACTTAGATACGAATCGTGTTACGTTGACATACGAGATTCCGTTATCAGAAATCGTCTACGATTTCTTTGATATGCTGAAATCACGTACCAAAGGATATGCGTCATTCGACTATGAAGTTTCCGGATATAAGAAATCCAATCTCGTGAAAATGGACATCTTGCTCAATTCCGAGCAAGTGGATGCACTTTCCTTCATCGTTCACAGAGATACGGCGTACCACCGCGGCAAAATCATTTGTGATAAGCTGAAAGAGCTTATCCCGCGGCAAATGTTTGAAGTGCCGATTCAAGCGGCGATTGGACAGAAAATCGTGGCGCGTGAGACGGTTAAAGCGATGCGTAAGAACGTACTTGCGAAGTGTTACGGCGGAGATATTTCGCGTAAACGTAAATTGCTGGACAAGCAAAAAGAAGGTAAGAAACGCATGAAACAGGTCGGCAGCGTAGAGGTGCCGCAAGAAGCGTTCATGGCTGTTCTGAAAATCGACGAATAGAAGTAAGGAATCAAAAGCTGGGGTGGCAGCAGACGCTGTCCCTTGGCTTTTTCTCAATAGATGACCTTGAATAATTCATGCGTCTCAAATGGATCGACAGATCGCAGTTAGAAAGGAATACTCCTATGTTAGTAAACTATACAACGCCAACAGCGGTGTACATTCATATCCCATTTTGCACAAATAAATGTCATTACTGCGATTTCAATTCCTACGTCCTCAAAGGACAGCCTGTCATGGAATATCTAGATGCGCTTGAGCGGGAGATGGAACTCACAGTACGCACGAATCCTCCTCAAAAGGTGGAGACGATCTTCGTAGGCGGCGGAACCCCTACAGTCCTTCTGCCGGATCAAATGGAGAGATTTCTTCGCATCGTGCGTACTTATTTCCCTGCGGACAGCGCGGAAGTCGAGTTCTCCATGGAAGCCAATCCAGGTACGACAGACGAAGATAAGCTGGCTGTGATGAAAGCTGGCGGTGTGAACCGGATTAGCTTTGGTGTGCAGTCATTTAACAATGACATTTTGGCGGCAATCGGCCGTATTCACAATACAGAAGATGTGCATAGAAGCATCGCGAATGCGAAGAAGCTTGGCTTCGATAATCTATCGATTGATTTGATGTTTGGGCTTCCCAAGCAAACGGTAGAAATTATGCAGGCTACTTTAGATGAGGCATTATCTTTGGACCTGCAGCATTATTCCATCTATAGCCTCAAAGTCGAAGAGAATACACTCTTCCATACCTTGTTCAATAAAAATCAATTGCCACTCCCAAGTGAGGATGAGGAAGTTGATATGTACGAGCTCATCATGAGAAGGTTAGAAGGAGCGGGTTACAAGCAATATGAAATCAGCAACTTTGCTAAACCTGGTCGTGAGAGCAGACACAACACACAATATTGGCGTAATCGTTCCTATTATGGGCTCGGCGCAGGTGCGCATGGTTATATGAATGGGCAACGCCACGTGAACGTAAAAGGAATTCAGCCTTACATTGATGCGACCAAACTAGGTTTGCCGATCATGGAACAATTCGAAGTAACGCCGCAGGAAGCCATGGAAGATTTCATGATGGTGGGACTGCGTTTACTTGAGGGTGTGCGGAATAAGGATTTTATGGATCAATTCGGCATTACGATTGAATCCCAATTTGGTGATACCTTGCAGGGTTGGTTGAGCAAAGGGTTACTTGAACAAACGTCCGATGGCTATCGGTTGTCCAAACATGGCATATTACTGGGCAATGAAGTATTCGCTTCATTTCTAACGTAAGACCAGCCTTTTCAGCAAAAAACGCTTGTGCATTTATACGCATTGTTGTATATTTATACATGAATCCACAAGCGAAACAGCGGAAAGCCGCAGGGCGCTAGCGTGGCTTTTATGCATTTTTGTGCGATTGGTGGGATAAACGTGAATACATCAACTACGGTGTCTGTAAGAAAAGCTTCCGTGAATGATATTGAGAAGCTTTATGAAATTATACAAGGGTATGCGAAGCAAGGCATTATGCTGCCGCGCAGCCGAGAAATGCTCGAGGAGCAGATTGATACATTTGTTGTCGCGGAATTTGACGGCTTATTAATTGGCTGTGGTTCACTGACGAGGTTAGGGCCAGATCTTGTTGAGATTCGCTCACTTGGGATGACGCCTGGCTACAAAGGGCAGGGTATCGGCGGTAAGCTCGTTAATTTCTTAGTTGAAGAGGCAAGAAGCCAAGGCATCATTAAAGTTATGGCACTTACGTATGAAGTTGCATTCTTCCAAAAAAACGGCTTTACACTAGTTCCGAAGGAGATTTTTCCGGAGAAGGTTTGGCGAGATTGCATGCATTGCAAAAAACAGTATTGTTGCGACGAAATCGCCGTACTTAAACGTTTGGATTGACTTGACAACAGACCTTAGGGTCTGTTATTTTTGTATTAGGATTTAGCACTCACTAAATACGAGTGCTAACGAAAGTAACGAATAGTGATAAGTGAGGAGGAGAGGTACTCATGTTGACAGAGCGCCAACGCATGATTTTAAGTGCCATCATAGATGATTACGTCCGTTCAGCGGAGCCGATTGGTTCGCGAAGTATTTCGAAGCGTGGGAATGTTGGGTTTAGTCCAGCAACGATACGCAACGAGATGTCTGATCTCGAAGAAATGGGTTATCTTGAGCAGCCTCATACGTCCGCAGGTCGTATTCCTTCCCATAAAGGTTATCGCTATTATGTTGATCATTTGCTCCAGCATGGGTCTTTGCAAACGCAAGATTTGGATTCCATGAAGGGCGCTTTCGCTGAGCGTATTCAAGAGATGGAAGGCGTCATTCAGCATGTTGCGGGTATGCTCTCCAGCCTTACGAATTACACATCGATTGTGCTAGGTCCTGAAGTGTTTAGTACGACTTTGAAGCATATCCAAATCATCCCGATATCGGAGACGACAGCTGTTGCGATTCTGGTTATGAATACAGGACATGTTGAGAATAAGACAGTGACGATACCAGAAGGTATTCCAATGTCCGAAATCGAGAAGGTCGTCAATATTTTGAATACACGGCTTAAAAATGTGCCGCTGGTTCAGTTTAAATCGAAGCTGTACAATGAGATTTCCAATGAGTTAAGTAAATATGTCAATGGGTATCAAGAGCTGCTTGGCATGGTGGAAAGTGTACTGCAAAGTGATGAGAAGGATCGTGTTTTTCTTAGCGGCATGACGAATATGCTGACACAGCCTGAGTTTAAGGATGTGGAGAAAGTGAAGAGTATTTTTGATCTGCTAGAAGAAGCGCCGACCCTGATCAAGTTATTTACCCCATCCAACGAAGGCATCGAGATCAAAATTGGTGCTGAAAATAGTATTGAAGCGATATCGAATTGCAGTTTAATCACAGCCTCTTATTCAATAGGTGGAACGCCGCTAGGTACAATTGGCATTCTTGGGCCTACGCGCATGGAGTATGGCAGAGTCATCGGTTTAATGGAGCATCTATCGAAGCATATGGAACTGGTCCTAGGACGTTGGTACGGCAAATGAGTGGAATCAAGACAGGTCACAGTGAAGGTGAAGATCGCTACTCAACGCTAGTCAATAATGCTGCGGCAGTCAGAGCGATATGCTCGGCTGTCGAAGGCACACTAGGTCCTAAAGGGCTGGACACGATGCTCGTTGGCGGCCAAGGGGATGTCATAATTACGAACGATGGCGTCACTATTTTGGAAAAGATGGATGTCACGCATCCTGCTGCCAGATTGATGATTCAAGTCGCACGCAGTCAACAACGCCAAATAGGCGATGGAACTACGACGGCTACTGTTCTTGCAGGGGCGATGGTCCAAGAAGGTGTCGCACAGGTTACACGCGGCGTTCCAGTGGCAAAAGTTGTCACAGGCATGCTGCAAGGAATAGAATTAGCCGTAGCGAGCTTACAAGGCCGCAGTCGCGCTATTGAAAGTTTGGCAGATCGCGCACTGCAACGGATCGCTTACACCGCTGGGCGAGAGCAGACCGATATCGCGAGGCTCATCATCGAAGCGGCCGAAGCGGTCGGCGAGGAGAAGCTGCGCGAAGAGGGCTATCGTTTCGCAGACAGTGTGCTCGCACATGAAGAAGCGAGCAGTGAGGTCTGGACCGGCATTCTGCTGAACCAGAAGCCGATGAACCTGCATCTCGAGCATGAGCGGCGAGATGCTCGCATCCTCGTGCTGCATGATGCTCTGGAGCCTGAGGCGGTCAGCGAGGAATCGCTGGTCACCGAGGCAGGCTTCCAGCGCTACATGCAGCTCCGGGAGCAGTTCCGCAGCAGCTTAGGCTCGCTGCTGGAGCTTGGCGTCGGTCTGATCGCATCAGACCGCGGGGTTGACCCTGAGGCGGAGCAGTTCTGCTCCGACCATGGCATCCTCGTGATGCAGCGGCTGTCCCGCAGGGACCTGCAGCTGCTGAGCGAGCACACCGGCGCTAGGCCGGTGCGGCGCACGGCGCTGCGCAAGAGCGCGCCGGAGCTGAGCGCGGCGCTCGGTCACGCGGGCTATGCCGCGTATGACGAGCGGCTAGAGCGCGTGCGCGTCGCGCAGGGTCACGGCGAGCAGCACGTGACCGTGATCGTTGGCGCCGCAACGCGCGAAGCGGCGCATGAGCGCTCGCGCATCGCGAAGGACGCAGCCTCAGCCGTTCAAGCCGCCGTTCGCGGCGGGTACTTACCCGGCGGCGGCGCGGCCGAGATGGCCGTCGCTCACGATTTGGAACGCGTGCGCGAGACGATGAAAGGCATGGAGGGCTTCGGTGTAGCCGCTGTCGCGGGGGCACTGCGCAAGCCATTGTCGCAAATCGTGGTGAATGCAGGTTATAATCCACTAGAGAAGGTGGAAGAGCTGAAAGCGGCCCAACTTGCTCAAGATACGGACAGCCTAGGGATCGATTGCGATACGGGGCTGATCACGGATTTTGTAGAGGCGGGCATTGTGGATCCGACAGATGTGAAAATTCACGCGCTGCAAGCGGCTGGTGAAGTGGCCGCCGCGGTACTGCGTATCCATACAGTGATTAAGATGAAGCAGCCTTTTGAAGAGGGCTAAAGATGGGCAAACTAAGCCCAAATGTGCCGCGTACTAGGATTACGTTGTGTATTATGTATAGGAGGTGAAGGACAATTGAGTACTGGAGATAACAAAACAGTCGAGCAAGACATGGACACTACATACGCAGCCAATAACGAGGCAACGACTGAACAAGAAGAAGTTGCCCAAGAAGTGAACGTTTCCGAGGAAGCGAACAGCGAATTGGAACAGGCGCGTGTGCAAGCCGAAGAAAACTATCAGCGTTTATTACGCGTTCAAGCGGACTTCGACAACTTCCGTCGCCGTGCAAGAGCGGAGAAGGAAGATTTCGCGAAATACGCTTCGCTAAAATTGATTGAGCAGCTATTACCGATTGTGGATAACTTTGATCGCGCGCTGTCTTCAAGCAAAGAAACGAAGGATTTTGACGCTTTGGTGAAAGGCTTGGATATGACGTACCGCGGCATCGATCAACTATTGACAGCTGAAGGGCTTAAGCCTATCGAAGCTATTGGTCAGCCATTCAACCCTGAGTTCCATCAAGCTGTTATGCAAGTGGAGTCTGAGGAACATGAAGAAGGTATCGTTGTAGAAGAATTGCAAAAAGGCTACATTCTTAAAGATAAGGTCATCCGACCTGCGATGGTTAAAGTTAGCGTATAAGAGTTAAGGGTTCTTATCTTTCTAAAATAAACTAATGACGTTCCTATGGGACATAAGGAGGCATCTTTACATGAGTAAAGTAATTGGTATTGACTTAGGTACTACAAATTCTTGCGTTGCCGTTATGGAAGGCGGAGAAGCCGTCGTAATTCCAAATCCAGAAGGTAATCGTACAACACCATCCGTTGTAGGTTTCAAAAAAGATGGCGAGCGTGTAGTTGGTGAAACAGCGAAGCGTCAAGCGATCACAAACCCAGACAAAACAATCAGTTCGATTAAGCGTCACATTGGTACAAACCACAAAGAACACATCGATGGCAAAGACTATACGCCACAAGAAATCTCTGCAATCATCCTGCAAAAGCTAAAAGCTGATGCTGAAGCATACCTTGGCCAAACCGTTACACAAGCAGTAATTACCGTTCCTGCTTACTTCAACGACAGCCAACGTCAAGCTACGAAAGATGCTGGTAAAATTGCGGGTCTTGAAGTTCTTCGTATCGTCAATGAGCCAACAGCGGCAGCACTTGCTTATGGTTTGGAAAAAACAGAAGATCAAACGATCCTTGTTTATGACCTTGGTGGCGGTACATTTGACGTATCCATCCTTGAACTAGGCGATGGCTTCTTCGAAGTTAAAGCAACAAGCGGCGACAACAAATTGGGCGGCGATGACTTTGACCAAGTGATCATCGATTACCTTGTAGCTGAATTTAAAAAAGAGCAAGGCATTGACCTTTCCAAAGATAAAGCGGCAGTTCAACGTTTGAAAGATGCAGCAGAAAAAGCGAAAAAAGAACTTTCCGGTGTTCTAACAACGACAGTTTCCCTTCCGTTCATCACAGTAGCAGACGGCGTTCCACAGCATTTGGAGTTGAACTTGACGCGTGCGAAGTTCGAAGAGCTTTCCGCGGCGCTTGTTGAAAGAACACTAGGACCAACTCGTCAAGCACTTCAAGATTCCGGTTTGTCCACAAGCCAAATCGATAAAGTAGTTCTTGTTGGTGGATCCACTCGTATTCCTGCGGTTGTTGAAGCGATCAAAAAATTGATCGGTAAAGAACCACACAAAGGTGTTAACCCGGATGAAGTTGTTGCTCTTGGCGCAGCTGTTCAAGCTGGTGTTTTGACAGGTGAAGTGAAAGACGTTGTTCTTCTTGATGTAACACCACTTTCCTTGGGTATCGAAACAGCAGGCGGCGTATTCACGAAAATGATCGACCGCAACACAACGATTCCTACAACGAAATCACAAGTGTACTCCACTTATGCAGATAACCAAACTAGCGTTGAGATTCACGTTCTTCAAGGTGAGCGCTCCATGGCTAGCGGCAACAAAACACTTGGCCGTTTCATGCTAGGTGACATTCCTCCAGCTCCACGTGGCGTTCCACAAATCGAAGTTAGCTTCGATATCGATGCGAACGGTATCGTTAACGTGTCTGCCTTGGATAAAGGAACAGGCAAAAGCCAAAAAATCACGATCACTTCTTCCAGTGGCTTGAGTGATGCAGAAGTTGAACAAATGGTGAAAGATGCGGAAGCACATGCGGAAGAAGACCGCGCGCGTAAAGAGCTTGTAGAAGCTCGCAACGAAGCGGATCAATTGGTATACTCCGTTGACAAAACGATCAAAGATCTTGGTGATAAAGTAGACCAAGGCGAGATCGATAAAGCGAATGCTGCAAAAGAGAAAGTAACTGCGGCTCTAGCAGGTAACGATCTTGAAACCATCAAAAAAGCGACAGAAGAATTGACTGAAGTGATTCAACAGCTTTCTGTTAAATTATATGAGCAAGCTTCTGCGGATCAAGGTCCTGACGCTAATGGTGGCGCGGGTGAAGCTCCAAAAGGAAGAGAAAATGTTGTTGACGCTGACTACGAAGTGGTTGACGAACCTAAAAAATAAACATATTCTAACTAAATAGAAGTTTAAAGTAGGTTTTTAAACACTGTTGGTTATCAATTAACGTATGAGTCAAAGCCAAGGGAGATTTCTCCGTGGCTTTGACTTTCCGTTTGTAGTCTTGAACATGGGAGTGGAACAAGTGAGTAAACGTGATTATTACGAGGTGTTAGGTCTCGGTAAAGATGCTTCACAGGATGAGATCAAGAAAGCTTACCGCAAAATGGCACGTCAATATCACCCTGACGTAAACAAAGCGGCAGACGCTGAAGATAAGTTCAAAGAAGCAAAGGATGCTTATGATGTGCTGAGCGATGATCAGAAGAAAGCACAGTATGATCAGTTTGGACACGTAGATCCGAATCAAGGAATGGGCGGCCAAGACTTCAGCGGCGGCTTCGGGGATATCTTTGATATGTTCTTTGGCGGCGGCGGTGGCAATCGTCGTAATCCGAACGCGCCGCAGCGCGGTAATGATTTGCAGTACACGATGACCGTGGAGTTCAAAGAAGCTATTTTTGGTAAAGAAATGGATATTCACATTCCGCGTACTGAAAATTGTGATACGTGTCACGGCTCAGGTGCGAAGCCAGGAACGAAACCAGAAACGTGCGGCGGCTGTCACGGCAGCGGTCAACAAGAAGTGGTACAGAATACAGCCTTCGGCCGTATTGTGAACCGTCGTGTATGTACGTCCTGTAATGGTTCCGGTAAAATCATCAAAGAGAAATGCGGAACTTGCAGCGGCGCTGGTAAAGTGAAGAAGCAACGCACGATTCACATCAAGATTCCAGCTGGTGTAGATGATGGTGCTCAACTTCGCGTTTCGGGTGAAGGTGAAGGCGGAACACGTGGAGGTCCATCCGGAGATTTATACGTCGTGATACGCGTGAAGTCTCATGAATTCTTCCAACGTGAAGGCAATGATGTCTACTGTGAAGTGCCGCTAACATTCATGCAAGCAGCGCTTGGCGATGAAATCGAAATTCCAACGCTGACAGAGAAAGTTAAGCTCAAAATTCCAGCAGGCACGCAAACCGATACGTACTTCCGACTCAAAGGCAAGGGCGTTCCGCATCTTCGCGGCTTCGGTCAAGGGGATCAACACGTGAAAGTGATCGTGATGACACCAACGAACTTGTCCGAAGATCAGAAGGATTTGCTTCGTCAATTCGGTAAGCAAAGCGGCGAGCATACGCATGAGCAAGGACAGTCTATTTTTGAACGTATGAAAAGAGCCTTCTTAGGCGATTGAAAGTAAGAAAGAGCACCTCGTTTAGGTGGATGTTCGGATGATTTCCGGATGCCACCCAGGCGAGGTGTTTTTTTGGTGTTATTACCCAGTTAACAAATCACATATTTTTTACAAATAATTCACATCCATTTGAATTTCCCCAAATCTATGAATCGTATGCTAGGAAGGTGAAATACTATTTTTGGAGGGAAAACATTTGAAAAAAGGGTTAAAGCAAATCATGGGTTCAGGACTGGCAGTTTCCTTATTGGCTCTAAGTCTAGCAGGTACGGTTTCAGCAGCGGATTCAACAACAACGACTCCAGCAGCTCCAGCAACACCTTCCAAAAACTTGATTGTTCTCATTGGCGATGGCATGGGTCCTGCAGAAGTAACAGCAGCGCGCTATTACGCAAAGAAATTTCTGAATAAAGATCATCTGGAGTTGGATGGCGGATATTATGTAGGGAAAGCGACTACATACTCCCAACCTAGCCCTTATACAACAGAATCAGGAGCTGTAACGGATTCAGCTGCTGCAGGTACGGCTTTTTCAACGGGTAATAAAACGTATAACAACGCGATTAGCGTATCCAACGGAGACGTAGCAAAGCCATATGCATCCGTTATTGAAGCCGCAATGAAGCAAGGCAAAGCAACAGGTCTTGTCACGACAGACAACATCACAGGGGCTACACCAGCAGTATGGGCGTCTCATGTTCGTCAGCGCAGCAACCAAAACGCGATTGCATCGCAATATTTGAATAGCGGTGTGAATGTATTCTTCGGCGGTGGTAAAATCAACTTCACGACGAAAGAAGACAATGGCAAACGTACAGACAAAAATATTATTCCTGACTTCCAAGCAAAAGGCTACCAAACCGCGTTTGATAAAAAAGGGCTAGATGCGATTCCAGCGACTGCTGAAAAAGCGCTTGGACTGTTTGCGGATGCAGAGATTCCTTACGTACTAGACCGTACAGATTCGATTCCTAGCTTGCCGCAATTATCCCAAAAAGCACTTGATATTTTATCCCAAAATAAAAATGGTTTCGTCTTGATGGTTGAGCAAGGCCGTATTGACCACGCGGGTCACGCGAATGATCTTCCTGCGAACATTCAAGAAATGCTAGAGTTGGATGCGACGTTCAAAACGTTAGTTGATTTTGCTAAAAAAGATGGAAACACATCTGTTGTCGTAACAGCTGACCATGAGACAGGCGGTTTGTCCTTGGGTCGTGATAATGTCTACGAATTGAATGTTGATTTATTCAACAAAGAAAAACACTCCTATGAGTACCTGGATGGTATTTTGAAAAAAGCACAAACAGCTGACGATGTTCGTAAAATCGTTGCTGACAACATTGGCTTCACGGATTTGACGAATGAAGAAATTCAATTGATTTTAGCTGGTGACGGTTCCTCCTATGGACGTGCTGGTGGTTACAACAACGTCGTGTCGAAGCGACTTGCTATTGGTTGGACGGGACATGGTCATACAGGCGTTGATGTTGGTGTTTGGGCTTACGGTCCAATTGCTGCATTAGTAAAAGGCGATGTAGATAACACGGATATTGCTAAAAATGGTGCGAAAGTGATCGGCGCTGATTTGGCTGCAGCAACGAAAGAGCTTCAAGATAAATACATCTACCCACTTTTCAAAGTAACGCGTGATAACAAAACGTTATTTACAGCAAGATCTTTGGCTGAATCCTTAGGCATTCAAGTAGCATGGGATGAAGCAAGTCGTACTGTTACATTCACAAAAGACAGCCAAAAGCTATCCGTACTGGTTTCCACTGGTGCAATTACAGTGAATGGCACAGCAAGTACATGGGTTGGCAATGTGGATAACGGTAAGTTGTACTTGCCGCTTGAGGCTTTCAACCAATTGCTTGGTAAAAGCTTTACATGGGATTCCTTCAATGAGCGCATTGTGAAAAATTAATCGTAGGAGCAGACGGACATGGGGAGCTCCTTCCCTGTGTCCTCTTTTCTTTTGGAGTTGAAATGAAACGAGAGGTGCTCATATGATCAGACTGCAGGGAATAGCGAAATCCTTCCGACTGCACGGTCAAACATTACCGATTCTCCAAGTAGCAGAGTGGCAGATTCTCAAGGGGGAATGCCTTGCACTCATGGGGCCGAGCGGCTGCGGGAAAAGTACATTATTACATCTCCTGAGCGGAATTATTACGGCTGATCAAGGCGAAGTGTGGGTCGATGGTCAACCCGTTCATCTGTTCAACGAAAGTAAACGAGATCGTTTTCGAGCAGATTACATCGGCTATATTTTTCAAGATTTTCATCTGATTTCATCGCTAACGGTGAAGCAGAATGTGGAATTAATTTTGCCGCGCACCTGGACGAAAAAGGAAAGGGCAGAGAAGCTCGGATACTGGCTTGAGCGTGTGGGCTTAGCGGATCGTGGAAACCATCTGCCTTCACAGCTCTCTCGAGGTCAGCAACAGCGGGCTGCCATTGTGCGCGCATTGATCACGAAGCCGCCGCTTCTATTAGCAGATGAGCCAACAGGCAGCTTAGATTGGGAGACGGCCAGCGAGATGATGTCGCTATTGCTTGAAATTTGTAAAGATGAGCAGTTAACGCTTTTGACAGTTACGCATGATCGGCATATCGCAGATATGTTCCCCCGACGTGTCCACATGCAAGACCTGAATGATCTGCATAGGGGTGTATCCGTATGAAAGTGATTTCCTTGCTCTGGAGACAGATTTGGCATCGCAAAACGCTATCGTTATTAACCATATGTTCCGTGGCGATCACGGCTGCTCTTGTCGTATTTCTCATGCTTTGCAGTCAAGGGGTTGAGCAAGGTGCAGAGAAAGGTTATGGCCCCTTCGAAGTGACGATTGGAGCTAAGGGCAGCGCGTCACAGCTTGCTTTGAATACCTATTATCATATCGGTGCGCCGACAGGAAATATTCATTACACCGTATTAGAGGATGTTCGCAAAAATGACCTTGTTGATGCCGCCTTCGCGATGACGACCGGAGATAACTATAATGGATTCCCCATTATTGGGATGGAACCAGGTTATTTCTTAACGCGCTATGGCGCTGCCAAACAAATGGCGCATGGCACGCTTTACGGTAAGCTGGGAGAGACCATCGTCGGTTCCTATGTGGCAAGCTCGCTTGGACTTCATGTGGGAGATACATTTGTTGGTGCTCACGGACTGATCAAAGGCCTAGATGAAGATGCAGATGGCGAGGATGGCGCGGAAGAAGAGCACCACCATACCTTCACGTATACGGTAGTAGGTATCTTACCGCCGCTAATGACGTCTGACGATAGGGCTGTCTTCACGACATTGGATTATGCATGGGCGGTCCACGAAAGTCAGCAGAGCGGAACAAAGGATATTACCGCCATACTTGTAAAACCGAAGTCTCTTGTAGGGGCGCAGTCGATCAAAACAACCTTCGCCGGGTACAACAATGTGCAGGCTGTGTATACGAGTAAAGCGGTGGCCGATGTCGTCAATGTGGTTGATAAAGGAACACAGGCAGTGAAATTCGTTACTGTGATATGCGTTGTGCTCGCTGCGGGATCGATTCTGCTATCGTTGGTAGCCGCCGTACATGAGCGTAAAAAAGATGTCGCGCTGCTTCGACTTATCGGGAAATCCAAGCAGTTCATTTGGATGTCGTTGATGGGTGAAGGTGTTATTTTAACACTGGTTGGCTTAATTGCCGGGTTATTAATTGGACATATTGGCGGCTATCTAAGCCGGGAAGCGGTTTTCGCCTATACGGGGCTGCAGATGCAAGCAGGAACTTTCTTGCCAGGAGAATCTTTGCTCATTGCAATCACGCTGCTAATCGCTGTGTTGGCGTCAATCGGTCCAGCCATTCAAGCTTACAGAGTTGACCCGTTACAACTATTTCGGTCTTGAGGTGAGTGGATGATGTTTAATAAAAGCAAGATCGCCTGGATTAGTCTTTTAGCTATCATGGTTGTTGTTTCAGGCTGTGGTCAAAAGAAAGCAGAGATGCCAGGACAATCCTTCGGAAGTATAGTAAGTCCTGTAGAAACAGCCGCTACACCGGCTCCGACTGGGAGCTCTAGCCCTGTCTCCTCCAAGGAGACACCGTCTGCTGTGTCGAGCTCAAAACCTGTCGTGCAGGGAGTCACAGCCTCTCCTTCGATCACATCTACGGTCACACCGATGCCTTCTCCTCAGGCCGATGCTGATAAAAGCACGTCTGTGCCTGCGGTAGCATCACCTAAGCCTGTCGTCGACGCTTCTCCTGCAGCACAGGTGAAGCCTGAATCTAGGCAGGCAGAGCCTGCTGCTGTAGTCGCGGCCAAACCAAAACCAACGTTATCCAATGAAATCACTTGGAATGAGTTTTTCGATACGGAGAAGCAGGATACGCCATCGAATAAATTCTGGGATATGAATGGGAAAACGGTTCAAATTAAAGGATTTATGGGCGAAGTTCTGTCATTCGACAAGCATTGGTTTCTTCTAATCCCTAAGCCGGGGGCGGAATGTCCCTTCGATAATGGGGATGAGACATACTGGAACAAAATCATGATTGTGTATGTCCCAGATTCCATTAAGCTGCGTTACACGTCAGGACCGCTTCTCATTACAGGAAAACTTGATGTGGGCATTAAGCTGGATGAATCGGGTTACAAAACGATGTTTCGTCTTTACGATGCTTCTTTTGAACGGATGAAGGAATAATTGTTCTTCGGACATTTGGGTTTTTGCATAAATGAGCCGTCAATTGGCAAACTATAAACTGGTTTTTAATTGTGGTTTATAGGAGGCATGGGTATATGAATCAAGAGCAAAATAAAAGCAATCTGCCAGTTGCGAAGCAGGAAGATGTTGAGTTTTCAGCTGAAGTGGCAGATCGAGATGATTTTGAAGCTGCGGAACGCGCGCAAGCGGCGGATGACAGACAGGAAGACCAATAATGGCGGAGAGAGGGATTCTTGCCTATTTCCATTCCCCGGAACAAGCAGAGGGAGTCGCTTCCAAACTTAAAGCGCTGAGAGCTGTTGATGTGCAGGTGGATCGTTTTCAAAATGATGTGGGCAGTGGGTTAGACGCTGCAATGGCCGATAGTATGGTCAGCCGAGAGGATGAACTCCATGCTGTTGGGCTTGATATTATCTTAGCTGCGGTGATTGATGATCAGTGCTATGATCAAGCGGTTCGTGTCATTGAAACTGCAGGCGGCACGATGTAAATAAAAAGCACCTATGCCTTGGATCTCGCCTGAAACGAGATGGAAGGATAGGTGCTTTTTCATGCAACGGTTAATCTGTGTTCATTATTTTGATAAGCTTATCTGGATAATTCGTAATGATACTCGAAACGTTAAGTGCAAGCATTCTCTTCATCGTTCTAGTGTCATTCACTGTCCAGACATAAACTTCTTTATGGTGATTCTGGGCTTGTTTAACGAATGCTTCATCTACAAGCGGATAAGCCGCAGAAATGACATCGTAATCAGAGCTGCGCATCAGGTCATCGATATGATCGGTTTTTTGGCTAACGATTAAGCCTGTTTTAATCGATGAATTGAGTGTTTTTACCTCATGTAACAGATTAGCATCAAAGGAAGTTACGGTACATTCCTTCACAAAATCATGGGCTTGAATCAAATCTACGGTTCGTTTAGCGAGTTGAACACCGTGACCATTATTTTTTAACTCGATATTCAGCTTGATACGTCCTTTGGCGAGCTCGATAACTTCACGTAGTTCAGGGACTTTTACATCTTTGAAATCGCCCTTCATCCAACTTCCAGCACTTGCTTGTTTCAGCTCAGACGAGCTGATTTCCCACATGTTTTTGTTAATGCCTGTCGTTCTATATACATTATCGTCATGCATAACCATCACGACGCCATCGGATGTTTCTTGGACATCTAATTCTGCGTAACCAGCATGATCCAGGATTGCTTGCTGAAATGAACGCAGTGTATTCTCGGGTGTTGATCCTGAGCTTCCGCGATGAGCCGTAACCTGGCTGTAGTTGCTCGCGAGCATCGTATGGGTAATTTGAGGGGCAGTAAATGCCACCGCTAGGAGGACTGGGAGGATCATAAGTGTTTTGCGCATAAGAAGTCTCCGTTCATACGATAGTTAATAATGATTACTTCTTCAATGTAGCACGTAAGTGTTAGAACAGTGTTAAGAAAAATAAAAAGCGCTTACATTTTTCTCTTCATTTTACCCCAGAAGCGAAGTGTAGTACAATGTTCTTTGTGAAAATAGCCTATATAGGTGAAGGTTTGTATAGGAATAACCGACAGGGGGAGCAATACCGATGCTTTGGCAAGAATTGACTGTACATACAACAGAAGAAGCAATAGAAATGATTACTAACTTTGTTCATGAATTGGGCGCCGGAGGTGTTTCTATCGAGGAATCCGGAACCTTAAATAAAGAAAGAGATACTTCATTTGGTCAACTGTACGAAACGCCGTTCAACGATATCCCAGAGGGAAGAGCCGTTATCAAAGGTTACTTTTATCATGGCACAGATATGGAGCCCGTACTCGCTAATTTGAAAGCATCCGTCGAACAACTAACGGAATTTGATATCGACACAGGGAATCCGACGTTCGAAGTCGTTGAGGTTGACGATGAGGACTGGGCCCATGCTTGGAAAACGTATTTTAAACCGATTCGCGTGTCCGATCGTTTGACGATTAAGCCAACATGGGAAGAGTATACGGCATCCGAGGGTGAAATCATACTGGAATTAGACCCAGGGATGGCATTCGGAACGGGGACACATGCAACGACATCGCTTTGTTTAAAAACGTTGGAGAAAGTAATGCAGCCTGGAGACGACGTTATTGACGTAGGAACAGGTTCAGGCATTCTATCCATTGCAGCAGCCAAGCTTGGCGCGAAGCATGTCTTAGCGGTTGATCTTGATCCAGTTGCAGTAACGAGCGCACTCGATAATACGAAGCAGAATCATCTTGAAGAACAAATTACAGTGAAACTTAGTGATTTGCTAGGCGTATTAAAAGAAAGCGAATCCCAAGGTGACGCGGGACTAGGCGTTACGATTCCGGTACAACTTGTCGTAGCGAATATTTTGGCTGAAGTCATTGTTATGTTTGTTGATGACGTGTATGAGGTGTTGCAGCAGGGCGGTTATTACATAACTTCAGGCATTATAACGAACAAAGAAGCGGATGTAGAAAAAGCGCTGATTGCAGCTAAATTCACGATCGTAGAGAAAAACTATGATTCGAATTGGGTTGCCATCGTAGCTAGAAAGCTGTAGGTGTTAGCTCATGGGAGGTTTATTATATTACGATTGGAACACGTTGCCGTTTGTGCTATTAGTGCTCGTGCTTTCATTTACCATTCATGAATGGGCGCATGCTTATAGTGCCTATAAATTAGGAGATTCTACGGCGTATCAGTTTGGCCGTGTTTCTCTTAACCCGATGGTCCATTTGGACCTTTTCGGGACGATCATGCTCTTGATTGCGGGTTTTGGTTGGGCGAAACCGGTACCTGTGAACCGTGGAAACTTTAAGCGCCCCAGGTTATATGGGATTATTGTGACAGCGGCAGGACCCATTAGTAATTTGATTTTGGCCTTTATTTCCCTCTTTATTTTTGCATTGTTCCAGAAATATGGCTGGTTAGACGGAATGTCTAAAGGAAGCGCTGATGCGATTGTCCTTTTCTTAAAACTGATGTTGAATATTAATATCACATTATTTATGTTCAACCTTATTCCAATTCCGCCTCTTGATGGATATCGTATTATCCAAGATTTAGTGGATCTTAGATACTCAGCCTCCTTGCAAAAGTTTGAACAGTGGGCATCTGTTGTATTCCTTTTAGTTGTTTTTGTAGGTCCGCTGCGTCGTGTAACGTTGGATCCTTATCTAAGCTTGGGGAATGACATACTTAATCAGTTTGCCATCGTAATTACAAAGATATTGAACATGTAATCCATCTCCAAACAGTTCCATATGGATTTTCGGGACTAAACAAGGTATGATGGTGTGTGGATATTTAATGTAGATGTTGATAAGATCGAAGATAGAGAGGCTTGACTATGCAACGTTATTTTCTTCCGAATGAGCAGTTCCATGCCGATACAGCAACCGTTACGATTGAAGGAGACGACGCTCACCATCTGGGGCGGGTCATGCGAGCAGAAGTTGGCGATAAGGTCATCTGCAGCAATGGTGTGGACCGAGAGGTACTCGTACGTATTTCTTTGTTGGACAAAGGCGTGGTCACCGCTGAAATTGTCGAGGAATTGACGATGGACGCAGAAGCATCTGTTGGCGTGTGGATTGCCCAAAGCTTGCCCAAAGGCGACAAGATGGAACTTATTATTCAGAAAGGGACCGAGATCGGGGCAGCCCGGTTTCTTCCTTTTTTATCGGAACGAACCATTGTACAATATGATGCGAAGAAAGAAGCCAAGCGCACAGAGCGCTGGCAGAAAATTGCCAAGGAAGCGGCAGAACAAGCCCATCGGAATCGTGTGCCGCAGATTGAATCTGTGTACACGTGGAAGCAGTTGCTGCAACGGGCGAAGGAAGCGGATGTCGCTTGGATTTGTTATGAGAAAGAAGACGGTCAACAGTTGAAGCCTGCCATTCAAGCGGCAGTAGCAGCAGGCCAGCTAGGACCTGGTAAACAAGTAGTGATAGCAGTTGGCCCCGAAGGTGGATTCACAGAACAAGAAATTAAGCAGGCTGAAGAAGCGGGCTTTCGTTCAGTTTCACTGGGGAGTCGCATTTTACGCACGGAGACAGCCGCGATGGTAGGTCTTACGTGTCTATTCTATGAAACCGGTGAAATGGGAGGATAAGCAAGATGGCAACGGTAGCGTTTCATACATTGGGATGTAAAGTAAATTTTTATGATACAGAAGCGATTTGGCAGCTTTTTAAAAATGAGGGCTATGATCAAGTCGATTTCGAAAATACGGCAGACGTATATGTCATTAACACATGTACGGTTACGAATACAGGGGATAAAAAGAGTCGTCAAATGATTCGTCGAGCGATTCGCCGTAATCCGGAAGCGATTGTCGCTGTAACAGGCTGTTATGCGCAAACGTCACCTGCCGAAATTATGGCTATTCCTGGTGTGGACATGGTAATTGGGACGCAGGACCGTGAGAAGATTATTCCACTCGTAAAACAATTTGAGACAGATCGTCAACCGATTAATGCCGTAAGAAACATCATGAAAACACGTCAGTTCGAGGAACTGGATGTGCCGGATTTTGCAGATCGTACGCGTGCTTTTTTGAAAATTCAAGAAGGCTGCAACAACTTCTGTACCTTCTGTATTATTCCATGGTCCCGTGGGCTCATGCGCAGCCGTGAACCGCAAAGCGTGATCGCGCAAGCGGAACAGCTTGTAGCTGCAGGCTATCAGGAAATCGTCCTTACAGGTATTCATACAGGTGGATATGGTGAAGATATTGAAGATTACAGCTTGGCGAAGCTGCTCAAGGATTTGGATAAAGTCCAAGGGTTGAAACGTATTCGTATTTCGTCGATTGAGGCGAGCCAAATTACGGACGAAGTCATTGACGTATTGAAGTCTTCGGACAAAATGTGCCGTCATCTGCACATCCCGTTACAAGCGGGTGATGATCAAGTGCTTGCACGGATGCGCCGCAAATATACGACAGCTGAGTTTGCACGTAAAATTGAACGCCTTCACGAAATTATGCCGGATGTTGCGATCACAACTGACGTCATCGTTGGTTTCCCTGGTGAAACCGAAGAGATGTTCCGTGATGGCTTGAAATTCATGGAGCAAATGAAATTCTCTGAAATGCACGTATTCCCTTATTCCAAACGGACGGGTACGCCTGCTGCGCGGATGGAGGATCAAGTGGATGAGGAAATTAAAAACGCACGCGTGCACGAGTTAATCGATCTATCAGAGAGAATGCAGCTAGCTTACGCTCAGAAGTTCGTTGGGCAAGTGTTGGAAGTGATTCCAGAACGTACGTACAAAGGCGCTCCGGATAGTGGATTATATAGCGGGTATTCCGATAACTATGTACAGTTAGTATTTGAAGGTTCGGAAGATATGATTGGTCAAGTGTGCCGTGTGAAAGTTACAGAAGCTGGTGTGAATGAAAGTAAGGGACAACTCGTACGTGTGCTTGAAACGGCTAACGTTGTGAATTTGTAACAGATTTCCTGTGAGAAAACCTACCTCTACTTGCAGTCACACATTCGTGAATGGCTGTCGTAGAGGTTTTCTCGATGTGTGGGCTTGAAGTCGCAAACGTAAATTAACCATTAAAATGATTAGATGAGGTGCTTTCTAGATGACATTGAATACGAAAGAGATTGCAAGTTATATTGACCATACATTATTAAAAGCAGATGCGAGCTCTGAGGCTATTCTTACATTGTGCAAAGAAGCTGCTGAACATCAGTTTTTCAGCGTTTGTGTGAACTCCCAGTTTGTTGCAACGGCTGCCAAAGCGTTGGAGGGAACAGGGGTTAAGGTTGCTGCTGTTGTTGGATTCCCGCTTGGCGCTAGCTTGAGTGAAGTGAAAGCCTTCGAAGCAGCCAAAGCCGTAGAAAATGGTGCAGCTGAGATTGATACGGTATTGCCAATTGGTTTGCTTATGGAAGGTCAATTCGATGCAGTACGTTCTGATATTAAGCAAGTCGTAGATGCTGTTAAAGGTAAAGCAATTGTTAAAGTAATCATGGAAACGGGCTTCCTGAATGATGAGCAAAAAGCAACAGCTTGTCGACTTTCGGAAGAAGCAGGCGCTCATTTCGTGAAAACATCCACAGGTTTTGGTCCTGATGGAGCTACTGTGGAAGATGTTCGTTTGATGCGCCAAAACGTATCCAGCACAATTGGCGTAAAAGCTTCTGGCGGCGTTAGAGATGTGGCGACGGCTATTGCCATGATCGAAGCTGGTGCGACAAGATTAGGTACGAGTTCAGGCGTAGCTATTGTGAACGGAACTCAAGGCGTTTCCACATATTAAGATAACAAAGGGGCAATGCGATTAAAGACCCTACGATATTGAATATGGTTTGTGAGCGGGCGATTTGCGATGAGGCATCAGTAGCTAACAAAGCAGATAGACTAACGAGCTGATGGATAAAAGGGTAAAAAAGGACCGCGCCTCCAACGTTTAGGAGCACGTGTGACCAGGCGACATATCGCCCAGCGCGCGAGGAACTCATGCCGGCGATCAGCGCGGTAGCACAGGTGCCGACGTTGGCACCGATCGTGATCGCGATCCCGAGTTCGACGGGGATGCCTCCGCCGGCAGCGAGGCCCATCGCCATGGCAATGACGGCTGCGCTGCTGTGCACGAGCGCTGTCACCGCTGCGCCTGCGAGGATGCCCCAGAGCAGGCTGGTTTGGGCCTGGTGCACGAACCAGGCGAAGAGCCCGCGGGACTGCAGCGCAGGCCCGATGGTTTGCATGATCTCGATGCCGAGCAGCACGAGAGAGAAGCCGGCGACCGCAAGCGATCCGTAGCGGACGCTGCGAAGCCAAGGGCGACCGCCGAGTTGTACGGCGGTCTGAGGGAGTGCCGCGGACAATGACTGAGCCGCGGCATTCGTGCGGGGTCCGCTGGGCTGTGGCAGCGGACCCGCGAGCCAGCTCGCCAGCCAGACGCAGGCGCTGGCGATGAGGATCGGCACACCGATGCCGCCTAAGCTGAGCCCGATGAGCTCAGTGGTGAGGCACGTGCCGATGTTCGTTCCGAGAATCACGCCAAGTGTTCTCGGGAAGGACAGGACGCCAGCGCCGACAAGGCCGATGGCGATGACTGTGATTGCGGTGCTGCTCTGCAGCGCCGCTGTGAGTACGGTGCCGGTGATGAGGCCGCGCACCGGTGTCCGGGTGAATCGCTCCAGCCATAGCTGGAGGCGAGGGCCTGCCCAGGTTTGAAGCGAGTTTTCCATCAGCTTCATACCAAGTAGGAATAAGGCTAAGCCTGCGATAACAGGCAGGATAATAGCATGAATCATGAGCGGGTTCCCCTTTTCGTGATGTACGACTTTTTCAACCAATATATGTGACCGTACAGACAAGCATGACAAGCCAGATGGTATAGGTGAACGGTTTCACGCAAAGGACGGCAAAAACAGATGGCAGCAGTATTTCTATATAAGAAACGTAAACCGCGCTTAGAGCAAGGACACCCATGGGTATACAAGAGTGAAATCGAACGAGAAGACGCAGATATTGTGCCTGGGCAATTGGTAGATGTTCAAAATCATCTCGGCAAGTACCTAGCTACGGGCTATTACAATGAAGCTTCCCAATTAACGGTACGAATTGTATCGTACAGTCCACTTGAAGCCATGACGACAGCTTTTTTCATAGAGCGATTTACCCGTGCTTTCCAGCACCGTCAGCGTTTTGTGAAGGGAGCTCAATCCTACCGGTTGGTCTATGGAGAAGCAGATTTCTTGCCCGGTCTCATTGTTGATAAATTTGAAGATACACTGGTTGTGCAAGTTTTAACCCTAGGAATGGATCGCTGTAGAGACAGTATTGTCGAAGCTTTAGTGCAAGTCATGAAGCCAGCGGGAATTTATGAGCGCAGTGATGTTCCCATTCGTGAGCTTGAGGGTCTGAAGCAGACGAAAGGTTTACTATACGGCGATTGCTCCAAGCATGTGGATATTTTGGAAAATGGTCTCCGGATTCGCGTTGATATTGAAGAGGGTCAGAAGACGGGTTATTTCTTCGATCAGCGTGAGAACCGTGCAGCGATTGCTCCACTTATGACAGGCTGGGGTCATCGTAGTGGGATTCAGTTGGCTGAAGTTGAAGAGAACGGCGAAATGCAAATGCTTCCAGTGAACGCTAATGGTAAAGTGGTTACCTATCCGCTATGGGATGGTGCGTCTGTACTTGAATGCTTTTCTCATACGGGGAGCTTTACGCTAAATGCTTGTCAATTTGGTGCCAAAAAAGTAACCTGTCTCGATATTTCTGAGCATGCAATCGAAAGTGCACGTACGAACGTTGCACTGAACGGATTTGAGGACCGCGTTGAGTTTGTGGTCGCGGATGCCTTCGAGTACTTGCGTACGCAAGTTAAAGGGTTAGATGAGCGCAAGCTTCGTGCTGCAGCAGGGGCTGCGGGGCAAGCTAAGGTAGATACCTCCAAGCCAGTCGGAACAAGTGGACGTACTTGGGATGTAGTCATTCTAGATCCGCCAGCTTTTGCAAAGACGAAAAGTGCTGTTGAAGGGGCTTGTCGCGGTTATAAAGACATTAACTTACACGGGATGAAACTTGTAAACGAAGGCGGCTATCTCGTTACGGCCAGCTGTTCCTATCACATGCATCCTGAGTTATTCTTGGAGACAATCCATGCTGCGGCGACGGATGCAGGTAAGTTGCTGCGTTTAATCGAGTTCCGTGGCGCCGGCATGGACCACCCGCGTATCCTTGGTGTGGATGAAGGTCATTATTTGAAATTTGCCATCTTTGAAGTGCGCAGTAAATAAAGGTTTGATATACCGACAGGCAGTCGAGGGTTGACTTGCCTGTTTTTTGTTGCTGGAAATTCAATTTTTCTGGTGTTTATTGTCAAATATGCTATAATAATAGAATGTACGTTCGTATTTATGGGGTTGTAAGAGTCCCGTTCAGTTCTCCCCATCATCTACCACGCCGACTCTGAAGTGATAGTATGCTAGAATAGAGAGATAGAAAACTAGAATTGCTTACGAAGCAAGCTTTCCTACGGAAAGTGTAAGGAGGCACTGCATGTCTATTCGATTCGTTATTGGTAGAGCTGGAAGCGGTAAGAGTGAGCGCTGTCTGACAGAGATCAAGCAGCAATTGGCGTCAGCGCCTGAAGGTGATCCACTCATTTTACTAGTCCCTGAGCAAGCCACGTTTCAAGCTGAGCATGCCCTTGTATCAGATCCCAATATTCGCGGTATGATCCGCGCACAGGTACTTAGCTTTCATCGTTTAGCTTGGCGTGTAATGCAAGAAGAAGGCGGTACAGCAAGGCTGCCTATTGATGATACAGGGAAGAAACTACTGCTAACGAGCATTTTACATAAGCACAAGGAGGAGTTACGCCTCTTTGGACATTCCGCTGAGCAAATGGGCTTTGTGGATCGGTTGAATCAGCTTTTTACCGAAATGAAGCGCTATTGTGTAACAGCAGAGCAGTTGGAATCTCACGAAAGTAAACGTGTCACTAACTTGGGTGAGCATGGATTGCTGCGTGATAAAATGCACGACATTCAGCTCGTATATCGAGAGTTTGAAGCGGCGGTAGCCAAGCAGTATTTGGATGGAGAGGACTATTTGACACTGCTCGCTGAACAAGTGGTGAATTCCGCTTATTTGCGTTCAGCTTCGGTTTGGATTGATGGTTTCCATGGGTTCACACCCCAAGAATTCAGAGTATTGGGAGCTTTATTTGCTTCATGTAAGCAAGTGACGATCACCTTGTGTTTAGATCGTGAACTGCAGGCAGAAGACAAGCCGGATGAGTTGGATTTGTTCCATCCGACCGCTATGACGATGGTTCGGTTACAAGAGTTGATTTGGCAGCTAGGACTGGATAGAGCTGAAGTCGTTCAGCTTAGTCCCGAGCATGCACCTCGTTATGAAGATAGCCCAGCGCTTGCGTATTTAGAGCAGAATTTCCATCGCCGAATAGGTGGAGGAGCGCATAAGTATAAGCCTGCCATTGGGGAAAAGCTCTCTGATCAGCTCGTCATCCGGGAAGCCGTCCATCGTCGTGCTGAGGTAGAAGGTGCCGTGCGTGATATGCTTGAGCTCGTTCGTGAGCATGGGGTTCGTTGGCGCGAAATGGCCATCATGGTGAGGAACATGGAAGGCTATCAGGATCTGTTAAACATGGTGCTAACCGATCATGAAATCCCTCACTTTTTTGATCAGAAACGATCGGTATTGCATCATCCACTTGTGGAGTTCATTCGCTCCGCACTAGAAGTCGTCCAGCATAATTGGCATTACGATGCCGTATTCCGTTGCATCAAAACGGATTTATTGCTGCCTCTAGAAGCGACCTCTGAACGTACAGAGTTGGATAAATTAGAAAATTATGTGCTTGCCTTCGGGATTCAAGGCTATAGATGGACAGATGGCAAGCCATGGACATATCAATTTCGTGCGAATTTAGAGCAGGCGGAAGACCAGATCAAGGAACAAACGGCAGAATTACAAGCGTTGAATACAAGTAAATCATGGGTTGTACGTCCTTTACTTGCGTTATCCAATCGGTTGGGGCAGGCTCGGACAGTCAAAGATCAAGTTGAAGCGTTATATGACCTGCTGGTGACCGTTCAAGCGCCAGAGAAGCTGGAAGCATGGACACAACAGGCTACACTTGCTGGAAGGCCGGAGAAGGCACGTGAGCACAGCCAAATGTGGAACAGTGTCATGGATATGCTGGATCAATTGGTAGAAACCATGGGAACCGATGAACTCTCACTTGAACTGTTTAACGGTCTAATTGAAACGGGCATGGAAAGTATGCAGTTGGGATTAGTGCCGCCTTCGATGGATCAGCTATTGATTGGAAGTATGGATCGTACACGCTCTAGCGGTATCAGATATGCTTATATTTTAGGCGTGAATGACGGTGTTATCCCTGCTCAGATGGCTGAGAAAGGGGTTCTGACAGAAGCGGAACGCAGTGTATTGATGGACTCCGGATTACCCATGGCCGACGGCAGTCGCAGGAAGCTTTTGGATGAGCAGTTCATTGTCTATACTTCACTCACGGTACCGGGTAAACGACTTTGGTTGAGTTATCCCTTGGCAGATGAAGAGGGCAAATCGTTATTACCTTCGGAACTTATTCAGCAAATGCGGCAACTTTTTCCTGGCACAGAGGGATCCTTACTCCTAGCTGAACCTTCGGTGGATTTATCTGAAGTTGAGCAAGCGGCTTATTTAGCACATCCGACACAGGCGATTTCGTATTTATCCGTACGTATGAAGCACTGGTTACTGGGTGGTCGGATGTCAGAGTTATGGTGGGATACTTACAATTGGTATACGGAACAGCCCGAGTGGCAGCTGAAGCTGCAATCCCTAGCGCAAGCTCTGAATTATACAAACAAAGAAAAGAGACTCACCTCCAAGACAAGTAAGCTTTTATATGGGCAGCACTTACGTGCAAGTGTTTCACGGATGGAGAAGTATGTGGCTTGTCCATTCTCGCATTTCGTTTCTCATGGCTTACGTCTTCAAGAACGTCGTGTATATCGATTGGATGCACCTGATATTGGTCAATTGTTCCATGCGGCGCTGAACCAGTTCGTTCAGAAGCTGCAGCAGGATCAGCTCGATTGGGGTTCTTTATCCGCTGAGCAATGTATGGAGCGTTCGGCACAAGTTGTGGACGAGCTAGCGCCTCGCTTGCAAGGCGAAATTTTACTAAGTTCTAGTCGATATGCTTATATTGCTAGAAAACTCAAGCAGGTGGTCGGTAGAGCTGCCGTCGTCCTAGGCGAACATGCGAAGCATGGGCAGTTTCAACCGCTTGGATTGGAAATTGATTTTGGCCCAGGCAAAGAGTTACCTCCGCTTACATTTGAGCTCGATAATGGTTGTACAATGGAGATTATTGGGCGAATCGATCGTGTAGATCGAGCAGATGGCGAGCAAGGTGTATTACTGCGCGTTATTGACTATAAATCAAGCCAGACAGCTTTACAGCTATCGGAAGTGTATTATGGGCTGTCCCTTCAGATGTTGACGTATCTAGACGTCATCCTTACACATGCAGAGACTTGGCTAGGTGTAGAAGCAAAGCCGGCAGGCGTGCTTTATTTCCATGTGCATAACCCTATGCTGCAGCAAAAAAATGCGCTTGATCCTGCATCTGTAGAGAAAGAACTTCGTAAACGTTACAAAATGAAGGGCTTAATTACTGCGGATGCTGAAGTTGCAGGTTTAATGGATGATGAATTGATTCGAAGTGCAGGGCATTCACAGCTTATTCCAGTGGCATTAAAGAAAGATGGAAGTTTTTATTCAACTTCCTCCGTAGCGACAGAAGAACAGTGGGATACCCTTAGAACCTATGTACGTAAGCAAGTGAAACAAATTGGAACCAACATTACAGATGGACATGTAGATATTGCTCCGTACCGCATGGGTAAAAAGACAGCATGCCAACATTGTTCCTATACAGCTATTTGTCAAATAGACCCTTTATTCGAAGGGAATGAAGTGCATGTTTTCCGCCAACGAGCGAAGGATCAGGTATGGACGGAATTGGCTGGACAGGTAAGCGGGCCGTGAAGGCAGAAAGGAGTGTATCCGTGTGACGCATCAGCAAGAACCTAAACCCCTTGGAAGTACATGGACGGATGATCAATGGGATGCCATAACCCTGAAAGGGCAAAACATGCTGGTTGCCGCTGCTGCTGGGTCTGGTAAAACAGCTGTACTTGTGGAACGAATCATACGACGGATTTCCAGCGAGTGGGAGCCTATCGATGTGGACCGATTACTGGTTGCTACCTTTACCAAGGCGGCAGCTTCAGAAATGAAGCATCGGATCCGAGAAGCCTTAGAGAAAGAGCTCATGAAACAGCCCCATTCACAACATTTGCGTAAACAACTCGCGCTTATGGGGAAGGCGTCTATTACGACTTTGCATTCTTTTTGTTTAGAGGTTGTTCAGCGATATTTTAGCCTAATTAAGTTAGATCCCGGCTTCCGAATCGCGAACGAGACAGAAGGTGATTTGCTGCGTCAGGACTTGCTTGGTGAAATGCTTGAAGAGTATTATGCTGCAAGTGACGAGCATAGTGCCTTCTGGCAGCTTGTTGATTCTTTTAGTGGGGAACGCAATGACAACGCCATTATGCAGCTCATTCAGAAACTATATGATGTATCTCGCAGTCATCCTTGGCCAGAATTCTGGCTTCGTGAAACGGCATCGATGTTTGGTCCTCCTGCACCGCAGGAAATGAAGAGTGAAGCGGTGCCTTTGGTTGAAGAGGCGCTTCCTTATGTTGCCGCGGCTTCTGCGCCAGTGGACTACTCCCTTTGGGAACAAAGTCTTGTACGAGATTTGACACTTGAGCTTGAAGGGGCTGCTGATTTACTGCGCCAGGCTCAATTTATCGCAGAGTCTCCAGGAGGACCGGCTCCTTATTTGGACAATTTGCGAGATGATATAGAACTTGTTCAGAATTTATTAGAAACAACGACGTATCCGTGGTCCGTTCTATATCGCGGTTTCCAAACCGTTGAATTCGGTAAGCTCAAAGCTTGTAAAGGCGATGACTTTGATAAAGCTATGCAGGAAGAAGTCAAAGAGCTGAGGAACAAGGCCAAAGATCAGATTAACAAATTAAAGGAAGAATTGTTCGGACGTACGCCAGAACAGTTTCATCAAGAAATCGCAGAGATGGCCCCCTTGCTTCATGTACTTGTTGATCTCATCGTTGATTTCGGCAAAAGATATCAAGCTGCTAAGGCTGCTAAAGGTCTGATTGAATTTGCTGACTTGGAGCATTATTGCCTGCAAATTCTAACGGCGCCTGGATCGATGCCTGGTGAATTGTATCCTTCAGAAGCGGCTCAAGCGTATCGCAAACAATTTGCTGAGGTGCTGCTGGATGAATATCAGGATACGAATCGAGTCCAAGAGGCGATTGTTGAATTGATTTCAACCTCCAAACCTGGCAACCGATTCATGGTTGGTGACGTTAAACAGAGTATTTATCGGTTTCGATTAGCTGAGCCTGGTCTATTTATGGAGAAGTACAAAGCGTATCGTTCCAACAAAGATCCTGTGCAGGATCAGGCAATGAACGGTGGAAGAATTGACTTAGCGAGGAATTTCCGAAGCCGTGTTCAAGTTGTTGATGCTGTTAACTTTATTTTTAAACAAATGATGAATGAGACGGTAGGCGAAATTGCTTACGACGAACGCGCGGAACTAGTCTATGGAGCGGGTTATCCGCCTTCAGCATCCGACTGCTCGGTCGAAATGCTGCTCATTGATCGCGCTAAAGATGGGGCCGACAAAGACGAATCATTCACAGAGGAATCCGATGAAATCGAGACGGATATGCATGTTGAGGGTTCCGACGGAGTTGATCCTGTTGTTGAAGCGGAAGAACTGGAAACCGCACAATTAGAAGCAAGAACAATTGCTCTTCAAATTCGTGGACTACTAGGTGCAGGTGGGCAGGAAGTTTTTCAAGTTTTTGATAAACGAACTGGTGGAGATCGCCCAGCAACCTATAGAGATATTGTTATTTTATTAAGAGCGACGCAAGCATGGTCACCTATCTTAATTGACGAACTTAAGAAGCAGGGGATACCAGCTTATGCGGAGCTCAGTACGGGGTATTTCTCAGCAACGGAAGTTGAGACCATGCTGTCCTTATTGAAGGTGATTGATAACCCGTATCAGGATGTACCACTTGCTGCTGTATTGCGCTCGCCTATGGTACAGCTGACTGCTGAGGATTTAGCCCAAATTCGAGCTGCGGATAAATCCGTACCTTTCTATGAGTCCGTTTTACGCATGGCGCTCCAAGGGAGTAACGAAGGGCAAGACGAGTTATCGAACAAATTATTCTACTTTCTTGAGCGTTTAGAGCAATGGCGGGATGAAGCTAGACAAGGCTCCTTAGCTGACTTGATTTGGCGTATTTTCAGACAAACGGGTTATTATGACTTCGCAGGTGGTTTGCCAGGTGGCATGCAGCGGCAAGCCAATTTAAGGGCGCTCTATGATCGTGCAAGGCAATATGAGAGTACATCACTTCGCGGGTTATTCCGATTTTTACGATTTATTGAGCGGATGAAAGAAAGCGGCGGTGACCTCGGAACAGCACGTGCGCTTGGCGAACAAGAAGATGTCGTACGTATTATGTCGATTCACAAAAGTAAAGGCTTGGAATTCCCTGTCGTGTTCGTAGCAGGTATGGCCAAAATGTTCAATCAACGCGATCTGAACGAAGCGTTCTTGCTGCACAAGGAATTAGGCTTTGGACCAAGATTTGTGGATACGAAGCTGCGGGTCAGTTACCCAACACTTCCTTCACTCGCGATTAAAAAGCGGTTGAAACTTGAACTTCTTGCAGAAGAAATGCGTGTATTGTATGTAGCGCTGACGCGAGCAAGAGAGAAATTATATTTGCTTGGTACGGTGAAATCACTAGATAAGCTGCTGCGTGGTTGGGGACGTCATCTGTCAAGAGAGGCTTGGTACTTACCCGATTTTGAGTTAGCGAAAGCTAAAAGCTATTTGGACTGGGTAGGCCCTGCCTTGCTGCGTCATCCAGATGCTGTTTTATGGCGGGAACGACTTGGTATTAGCGAAGCAGCATCAGATGTCCGCTTGTTGCACGATCCTTCCAAATGGAAACTGAGTGTCATTACACCAGAGAGTCTGCAGATGGACGCGATACTTGAGGAAGAAGCCATCATCCCGGACCATGATCGTATACAGGCTATTCAACAAAGTGATGCTGTTGTAACCTCGGGCAGATGGAAAAAAGAACTGGAGGATCGATTGTCTTGGCGATACGATTTTCCAGATGCACCTAAGCATTTTGCCAAAACGACTGTCTCAGAAATGAAGCGGTTATCCGAGATCAATCGTATCGTTACAGAATTTGAGACTCCTAGTCTTACCGAGACTTCTGTTAAGGAAGAATCTTCGCCAGCTTTAAGTAGACCTGCCAACACAATTTGGCGTAGACCGAGATTTATGGAGGAGAAGAAGCTTACTGCAGCTGAGAAAGGAACAGTTGTACATGCCGTGATGCAAAATCTTTCCCTACTCGAGTTGCCTACAGAAGCAAGTATACAAGCCACGCTCGAAGATATGTTGAATAAACAAACCATGACACAAGAACAGCGTGATGTGGTGGATATACCTGTTATTTTAAAATTTTTCGAGACATCAGTTGGTAAGAGAATGATTCAAGCGCATACCGTTCAGCGTGAGGTCCCGTTTAGTTATGGATTAGCTGCCGATGAAGTCTATATGGAGGCAGATTCAACTGCTGCAGGAGAAACTGTACTCATTCAAGGGGTTATTGATTGTTTATTTGAAGATGAGCTGGGCCTTGTTTTGGTAGATTATAAGACAGATGCAGTGAAAGGCAATAGTGATGCGGATCTGCAGCTTCGTTACGAGAAGCAAATTAATTTGTATGCGAGAGCTGTCGAGCACATTTGGAAACGCCCAGTCCTTGGGAAGTTCCTCTATTTCTTTGATGGTGCAAAGCTAGTAGAAATGTAACGTTCATTCATAGAATAGAGGCCACTTGTGGTTGTCAGAAAGGAGGCATGTTATGCGAATTTTACACACGGCCGATTGGCATTTTGGACGTTCGTTGGAAGGGCGAAGTCGATTGAGTGAGCAAATCGCTTTCATGGATGAGTTGGTGAGCATTGTGAAAGAAGAAGCGATCGATCTCGTGTTGATTGCTGGAGACATTTACGACAGTGTGAATCCACCCGCTGCTGCGGAGCAGTTATTTTATGAAGGTATAGCCCGGCTCGCTGATGGGGGTAAAAGGCAAGTGGCGATTATTTCGGGAAATCACGATCATCCGGATCGACTTGCAGCTTCAGGTCCATTAGCAGCAACGCAAGGAATTACCTTGATTGGTTTACCTGTTCAGGACATTCAATCTATTGGAATTGCTAGAACCGGTGAGCTCGCTAGATTAATTGCATTGCCCTACCCCTCGGAATCACGCTTAAAGGAGCTGTTGTCAGAGGTAGCAGAGGAAGAAGTGCTGCGCAGTAAGTATTCGGAGCGGGTTGGAGCTCTAATTCGCAAGCAGGCAACCGGATTCGAGCCGAACACGGTGAATTTGATTATGAGTCATTTATATGTACTAGGCGGGCATGAGACGGAATCAGAGCGACCTATTCAAGTAGGTGGTGCGTATACTGTAGATACAGAAGCTTTAAACGCTGGTGCGCAATACGTGGCACTAGGCCACTTGCACCGGCCGCAATTTGTGAAGTCTGATGCTATGATTCGGTATAGCGGATCTCCGATTGCTTATAGTTTCTCCGAAGCGGGACAAGCCAAGTCCGTCACGATTCTTGAACTTGCCCCAGGGCAAGTTGCGGAACCGAAAGAAATTTTCTTAACCTCTGGACGCCCGTTAGTGAGCTGGAAAGCCCGAGATGGTATTGGTCAGGTGCATCAATGGCTTGATGAACAACGGGATAGCACAGCATGGATCGATCTGGAAATTACAATGACAGCAGCGATGTCCATTGAACAAATACAAGCATTGCGTAAAGCGTATGAAGGCTTCATTCATATTCGTCCCATCTATCCAGAGATGGAAGCGGTGCGTGAAGCATTGCCTAAAGCTACTTTCTCGATGGAAGAGCATTTTACACGCTTTTATGCACGTCAAACCGGCGGTGCACAGCCAGAACCAGCATTGGTTCAGTTGTTTTTGGAGCTGCTACAGGAGAAAGATCTAGGCGACGCTTCAGGCGAATAATACTGATGTCGAATTTGAAGGGTTAGCATAAATGGCGGCTGCTCAAGAATCGATTTATTCCCATTGAGTACTTGTGGATAACTAATCGATGCCAATGAAAGGAGGAAGATACAGTGCGTCCAATCCAATTACAGATGTCCGGTCTACAAAGCTATCGAGAGCTGCAAACCATTGATTTCAGTCAGCTCTTGGATGCAGGGGTCTTTGGTATATTTGGGCCAACGGGGAGTGGGAAGTCTTCTATTTTAGATGCGATAACATTATCCTTATATGGCAAAGTAGAAAGAGCAAGTGGCGGTACACAAGCGATTATGAACCATGCTGAGCAAACGTTGTTCGTTTCTTTTACATTTGAGCTGACGAATGCGTCTGGGACTGAGCGTTACCGGGTTGAACGGCAATTTAAACGTGGAGCAGAGATGTCCATTAACGGAACGATTGCAAGGCTCTTACATATCCTTGGGGATGAAACCATTGTGCTTGCGGATAAAGCTGGTGAAGTGAACCAGCAAGTCCAGCATATTTTGGGATTGTCGATGCAGGATTTTACGAGAGCGGTGGTTCTGCCTCAAGGGAAGTTTGCAGAGTTTCTGACGTTGACGGGCAAGGATCGCAGACAAATGCTGCAACGACTTTTTCATCTTGAAACGTATGGTGACCAGTTAAGCGCGAAAGTTAGTTCTAAAGTGAAAGAAACGGACAGCGCAGTCAAACAACTTGCTGCAGAACAGCAGGGATTGGGTGAGGCGACATCGGCTGCGTTAGAGGATGCGAACAAGCGGCTGCTAGAAGCGGAAGCAGAGGCAACTCGAAGTAAGCTTCATTTGGAGCAACAGGAAAAGCAATTTGAGGAAAGCAAGCAAGTCTATCAATGGCTCAAGGAGTCAGATGGACTGCAACAAGAAAAGCACAAACATGAGGAACAGAGTGGACTTATTGCGGAAAAAGAACGTCTTATTCAATTAGCGGAGCAAGCAGAGCGGGTTGTCCCTTATTTGGAACAACATGCATTGGCCCAAAAAGATGTACTCGCAAGTCAGTCCCAGCTTGAAACTGCTAGTGCTGCTCAAGTGCAAGCAGAAACGAACTATGAGCAGACAACTCAAGCCTTTGAAAAGGCACAGCAAGAACTTGCGTCACAGGAAGGCCCCTTGTTACTTCGTTTGGATCAATTGGAGCAAGCGAGAATCATTCAGCAAGAACTTGAGCAAGTTCAAGCTCAAATGCAAAGGATGCAAACGAGTGAGCTTGAGGTCAATGCAGCACTTACGAAGGTAAGAGCAGAAATTTCAAAAGCCAATGAAACGAAACAAAAAGCCGTAACTAAACAAGCGGAGCTAAAAGCGCAATTGAAGTTGGTGGAGACGGATACTGCGAAGAGACAATTGTTGCAAACCGCAGTTCAAGATAAGAAAGCAATTCTTCTAATTCAAGAGCAAGAGAAGGAAGCGAAGCAAGGTAGTGATGATAGGACGAAGGCTTTTGCAGCAGAAGAACTTTCTGTCCGGATAATCAAAGAGAAACTAGGAAGTCTTCAAGAGAAGTTAATGGTCTGGTTGACTTCGCATTCAACTTGTTCAGAAAATCTTGTGCAACAAGATGGCCGAATAACAAGCTTTCTCCTAGATTTCCAGGGTTGGAAGGAGCATCAGAAAAAGCTCTTGAAGCATCAAGAGAGACATGCGTTAGCATCTCGTTTAGCAGAAGAGCTGGAATTAGGTGCCCCCTGTCCTGTCTGTGGGTCAACGGAACATCCTCTTAAGACAAACATTCAAGGAAGCTCAGAAAGAGCGTATGAGACTGGTTTGTCAGAAGATAGTTTGCAAAAAAACGAGACCTTTCTTCAAATGGTGAAGGAGGTTCAATTTTCAAATAAACAAATGACACGTAGAATAAAAGATGTCAACACGCAAGCAACGGAATTAGTCCTTCAAATAGATGCTCAAGCAGGACGTCATGCATACAGTGAGAGCGGAGTTTTGACGATGCAAGAGGCCGCAGTAAGCTTAGAAAATGCTATGTTGACGGAGAGTAATTTGCGTGTTGAGCTGCCATTTGAGAAATGGCAGCAAGAATGGACGATATTGGAGTCAGTCGTTCATTCGAATATGTCTCGGGCAGACGAATGTATGCAAACTTTTCAAGATATCACGAAGGCATATCATCAACTTTCCAGCCAAGCGTTAATTTCAAGTGCGCAAGCGCAGGCTGCTGCTAGTTTAATGGCAGAGGCGCAAAGTAGATGGAATGGCCTCGTTCAGCAAGTTGAGAAGCGAATTCGAGAGTGGGAAACGCGATTTGCAGAGTTATCTTGGGATGCTATTGATGATCTATTGACTGCAATCCTAGAGAATGAGCGAATTGCTGAAGAAATCCGAGGGCGCATTGAGAAGAGTATTCCTTTCTTAGAAGAGTTGCTCGCTAACATAGAAAGTCTTCAAACTGCTGCGCAAGAGCATGAACGTACAGCCTTACAGCTCCATGAGAGGCTGCAAGGTCTAGCACAGCTTGCCGCTGATAAGTCGCGGCAGCTGGCTATGCGCGCGCCTGGCGCTGCGGTGAGTGAGCTCATCGCGGAGGCGAACAATACGCTCGCGCAGCTGCGGCAGCTCGCGCAGCAGACCAAGCTCGCGCACGCGGCTGCTCAGCGCGAGCAGTCACTGGCGGCGCAGCGCTTCAGCGCCGCCGCCGAAGCGGCTGCCGCTGCCTCGAGGCAGCTGGCGCAGACCGAGCGCGCGCTGCATAGCGCGCTCGCAGACAACGGCTTCGCGTCGCGCGAAGCCGCAGAGGCAGCGGCGCTGGCGCCTGAGCAGCGCCGCCAATGGGCGCAGCTCGCGGCAGAGCACCGCGAGCGCGAGCAGGCGCTGCGCGCCCAGCTGGCGCAGCTGGCAGCGAAGCTGCAGGGCCGCTTGCTGAGCGCGGCCGAGTGGGCGCAGTCGCAGGCGCAGCTGAGCGACGCTAAGGCCGGCGCCGAGGCCGCGCTGGAAGCGCGCGCCAAAGCGGCGCAAGGCGCAAGCGAGCTCGCTGCGCGGCACTTGCGTTGGTGTGAGCTGGAGTCGCAGCGAGTTGAGCAGGCGACTCAGCTGGAGCGGCTTGGCAAGCTGCAAGCCGTGTTGAAGGCCAATGCCTTCGTCGAGTACTTAGCCGAGGAGCAGTTAATGCAAGTGAGTCGCGCGGCTTCTGAGCGACTGGGCGAATTGACTCGTCGACGTTACGGCATTGAAGTCGACTCTGGCGGTGGCTTTGTTATTCGCGATGATGCGAATGGTGGCGTGAAACGGCCTGTAGGAACGCTTTCAGGTGGCGAAACCTTTCTCACCTCGTTGGCCTTAGCGTTAGCCTTGTCCGCACAGATTCAGCTGAAGGGTGAATATCCGCTGGAGTTTTTTTTCCTCGACGAAGGATTCGGAACCTTGGATCAAGAGCTGCTTGATATGGTTATCGGTGCACTAGAGAAACTTCATACAGATCGTTTGGCTGTAGGCGTCATTTCCCACGTGCCAGAGCTCAGGGCTCGATTAGTTCGCAAATTAATCGTTCAACCTGCAGAGCCTACAGGGCGTGGAAGTCGCATAGTGGTAGAGGGATTATAAGGAAAATGCTAATGACGATTTAATCGTTATTAGCATTTTTTAATTCATAATGCCATGAGTTCCAAATCATATGACAGCTAAATGACTTGGGAAATGCACTTTCCTAGGAGGGCAATGTAGGTCCAACTTAATAATACTTTTTGAGTCTGAAGTGGGCCAAACACTCTCCCCGTATCATACACCTTCACCTGAATAAGTAGCGATCAGGAATGAATCAGCAATAAGCAACCAATAAGCACTCGGCGTGGTCTTAAATTGCCAACATCTACGATTTCCGTAGTTATAAGCAAGCTAGGAGTTCTTATTGTGTGATACTTCAGATGAAACGTCCTCACCTCCGCCCAATAAGCTCTTACAGAGATCTTAATTCCCCCAGTTGTGTGTCTTCTGCCACAATAAGCAATCTGCGAGTGCGTATTTTGTGATATTGCTCTAGAAAAGTCCTTCTCTCCCTGCGAATAAGTCCTTGTCAAAGTGTCCCCTCACTCACTCACTCAATAAGCTCTCATGGAGGTCTAAAATCCCCCAATATGCCATTTCCGAGCTAATATGCAATACGCCTGCAGTGTTCTTTCTCGCCTTAATTGACATCCTGCATCGTACGCATATATGCAAATAATTCCTCACAGCTTTCTTCCCGCAGCCAATTCCCTCAGAGCTTTCTTCCCTGCAGCCCTTTTTCCTCCCGCAGCCAGCCCTCCTAGGTAAAGCCAACAATCCGAAGCGTACAAGTTGGCATACACTGCAACAACATGACGTAAAGGGGAATGAGCATGGCAACATTTCATGAAGCTTTGAAACATAAGAATCGAATTTCACCTATGTTACTGAAGCGGGCAGAGGTTATGGCAGTTGGTGTTGGTTATGTGGATCCCCACAAACCATCGCTGGGCGCGAGTGTTATCGTGTATACGCATGATAAAATCGTACCCTCTGGTTTGAATAACTTAAAAAGCGTGGCGGCTAAATTAGGTTCAGCTGTACCTGTACGATTTCTCTCGTCTGGAAGTTTCAAAGCACATTCGGTGCCTGCTCTGAAACCTAAAGTGTTTAGACCGAAGTCATTTACAAGTCGAATTCGACCTGTTCCTGGCGGCGTCAGTATCGGTAAAGCCATTCCTGCAGCAACGGGAACAGCAGGCGTCATTGTTATTAAGAACAATCAGTTATACATTCTCAGTAATAATCATGTTCTGATTAGAAATAACTCAGCCTCCTTCTCGGAAACCTTACAACCTGGTCCTGCAGATGGTGGCGTATCTGGCGCAGATCGCGTAGGTAGAGCCTTTCAATTCGTACCTTTACGCCCGGGTGCAGTAAATTTCCAAGATTCCTCGCTTGCGGTTCCAACTTCAAACCATCGATTAAATCCGCGTTATTTGATTAATGGGGCTGGCAGACTTATTAAAGTGCCAGGGCATCTGTTAAGCTATCCGGTTGGACTTCAAGTAATGAAAACAGGTCGTACATCAGGCTTTGTAAGAGGTACAGTGGAGTCGAACAATGTGGATGTGCGTGTGTCCTATGGGGGGAGTCTTGGGACATTATTGTTCCGGAATCAGACCGTCATCCATGGTAATACAGGCCCAGTTTCACTTCCTGGAGATTCTGGTTCCGTGTGGCTGCGAGCAAGTGATCGATATGCAGCAGCTCTCAATTTTGCGGGCACAGCCGATGGTATACGTTCTATTAGCAATCCAATTGGTCTTGTGATGAGCACATATGGCGTGCGTATTGCAGTTCCAACAGCTGGCGGTACGTATATAGCAGGTAAGGTAAAAGGTGTAGCACCGATTGGCAATTCCTCGTATGTGCAGCCTTTAACAGAGCAACAGCGCAAACGCATCCGAGCCATTCTTGTTAAACCTGCCAAATAGGATCCTATGACAAGTCTTGTGCACAGTGCTTTCCATTTGGGAGGTGCATAAGGCTTGTTTCATGTATTCCTAAGCATCCGCTCACATCTATCAGCAATAATCAACGATTTTGACAATTTGTTTAATTTTGTGCTACTTTTTCGTGTTTCATTACGTATGAAGTACATGCGCATATTTTGCAACACGTGAAAGGGAGTTTGTATGCTTTGAAAATGAATAAAAGAATCGGGATTTTATCACTAGCTGTTGGAATCATGACTGCGGGAATCGTACAATCACCAGCGCCCGCCCGCGCTGATATCGTTTGGGATCATTGGACACAGGCAGAAGCCTTGCAGGCTGCTGGAAACTCCAAAGCCGCTGTTCCTCACTGGCAATATCTAACCAATTACTACGCGAGTACAGGGGATTGGGAGAATGCGGCACTTTTTAGTGGGAAGCTAGATGCCTACTTTGATGCATTAGGTGATTATGATCAAGCCATTTACTATTATGAGCAGGAAAATAAATATTGGGTGAACGCTGGTAAGGATTGGGGTGCAGTCAAATTACAGCGTGCGGACCAGATTCGAACAACGGTCGAATTGTATCGGGAAGAAAACAATGAGAGCATAGTTCAGCAGCTAAGCGATCCCAAGGGAGCTCAACTAGCTAAGTTTGAACCTGCTTATGGTACATATCTTGGCGTATATTCGGAGCAAGATCCTAAGGTGGGTAATATTTTCACGAAAATGGCATCCGAGTACGGCAAAAAGCACGCCATTTACTTGGCGTATGCACATTGGGGGCAAAGCTTCCCTGCTACATATGCTAAACGGGCGAAAGAGGCTGGTGGAGCCTTGCAAATTGCTTGGGAACCAGACGATGGGCTAGATCCTGTAGCAGATGGTGCCTATTTGAGGAATTGGGCGCGTGAAGCCAAAGTGGCAGGCATTCCAATCTTTTTGCGATTTGCTGGCGAAATGAATGGAGCATGGGTGAAATGGCACGGGAATCCGGCGCAATATATTGCGAAATTTCGTATGCTGCACGATGTGTTTGCTGCAGAGGCGCCGAACGTGGCGATGGTATGGAGTCCAGGGGATGTTCCGGCAAACGATATTGATCCTTATTATCCAGGGGATGCCTATGTAGATTGGGTTGGCGTTAGTTTGTACATTGAACCCTACGAGAACGGAGACCCGTCCCTGCCGTCCATGCTTGCAACGAGTAATGTGGAACGACTGACAAGATTATATAACACCTATGCTTCACGAAAGCCATTAATGCTCAGTGAGACAGGGGTTCCCCATTATTCACACTCAGCAGATGAAGATTACACGGAATGGGCGAAACTGAATCTACAACGTTTATATGAGATCATGCCCTATAAATATCCGCGCTTGAAGGCCATTACTTATTTCAATGTTGATCAAGGCATGGCGAGCGCGAAGAACGATTATTCACTTTCAACTTCATCCGAAATTCAGTCTTACTATAAACAATTGATTGCGAACCCTTATTTGCTTTCTGAGGTGAAGGACGCATCCAAGCCGGCTGACCATATTGGTTACGTGCCGATTGATGCTGAACATCAGGCTTTCACTAAGGGGACAAGGATCATTCCTTTTATCAAAATACCTGAGGTGTACATCGGTAAGGTGGAGTATTTGTTAAATGGTCGAGTCATTGCCTCGCAAACGAGCTTACCTTATGGACTGGATTTGAAGGCTGGTGATGTGCCAGAGGGTTCTGTCCTTCAATTGAGGATTATGAACAAAGCAGGACAACAGGTAGCTTTGCGAACGTTTGGCATTTCCTCTCAGGTTTCAGTGGATATCAACGGTGCTGTACAGAAGTTTGAGCAAGCCCCGGTCATTGTAAATGGATCAACCTTTACGCCACTTCGTGCTATTTTCGAAGCGATGGGGGCTAAGGTTGATTATGAAGCTGCAACTAGAACAGTAACGGCGACTAAGGGGACTACTACGGTGAAGCTAACGCTGGATCAGACGACGGTATATGTCAATGGTAAAGCGACTCAGCTGGAAGAGCCGGCAAGACTAGTGAACGGCTATACGCTTGCTCCTGCTAGATTCGTAGGTGAAACATTTGGCGGAATCGTCAATTGGAATGGAACAAGCAGAACGGTAACGATTACAACGAAATAAGCTTATCATGGATAAAGCTGCTTCTATTTCTGACGATAAGTCAGGACTAGAGCAGCTTTTTGTTTTACTGAATGTAGAAATTTAATTGCTTCACCTAAAAGCCAACAGAGTTATCCATTTTTCTTAAATAAGCTTCATCTCGATCTGATCTATTTTCCAAACTCCGCCTATTCGTTTCAACGTATAACTAAATTGGACATCATGCATACCTGAAAGAATGTAAACACCTGTGTATTGAAGTGTGTCTGAACCTTCCATTTGTATGGATTGCTGGCTTATTTCCTTCACTTCACTATTTGGTCTAAAGGGTAAATAACCCCCTCCAATGATGTAGTGTATACCGGATTTTTGGACGTACATGGCTGAAATTTCTTCTGCTTGAGCTGCTGTAAAAGCCTGCATGAGCCATGATTGAATCTGATCTTTCTGTTCAGGGCTAATCCGTTTAAGAGTAAACGGTTCTAATCCACTGATATATTGCTTGTTTAGCTGTAGAAACCAACCCTGAATAAGTTCATAGGTGGTAGATGCTGTTAAGCTCTTATCGTTAAGTTCAATTGGAACCAAAGGGTGAGAGCGGAGAGCTTGCGTAAGTTCGGTAGGCAGTACCTCTGTTAGCGGTGGTGGGGTAGAAGTGATGTGGTCTAATTGTGTGACTTCGGCTGTATCAGAGACACCTTCAAGAATGTCTGCATACACGCTCTGATACTGATGAATAGTTACCGTAACACGCCCCTTAGATCCCGGCTCGCCGAATTGTTTGCGGTCATCTGGATTGCTGAGATGTAGAATCATGCGTGAAGAACTTCCTCCGAAGGCTAGCGGCTTAGGTAATGAACGGGAGGGATTGTCGTCGGCTAACAAAATAATCTGGTGGCTATTGTACGTATCCTCTGCATAGTTAACCGTAAAAGTACCAGAGATTTGTGCCTCTCCTTCCAGGATGAAGGCTTTTGAGCCTTTGCCATACGTTTCTAACTTCAAGTCAACAACGTTCCAACCACCAATTGAATCACCGATTCCAAGCTGTGAAGGATCGTACCACCGTGCGGAACTAGGTTGCATGTTTTCTTTTGGTTGGGCTGTTTCTATGGGCAAAATGTTTTGATTTGGTTGAACTGTTACTTGTGTATTTATATTTTCATCTGGTCGTACCGTTTCCTGGGGTTGCATGCTGGCATTCGGTAGAGCTGTTCCTGTAGGCTGTATACTTTCAATGGCCTGCGTAGCTGGCGTTGGTATCAGGATTTTAACTACGATGAACAGAACCATAATAGCAAGCGTGATCCATCCGACAGTCAGCCATTTCCTTACTTTCGTCATACCAAAACCTCCTACATGTCATTCGTTGTCTATGTAGACGAATTTCGCAGTATGAAGTTGCACGAAAGAAGCGAACATTTACCAATATTTAGGATGACGCAAAACAGCCAGCACCCCGAATCGGAAGCACTGGCTGTGTATAAATTGAAATGGTTTAATCTTAACCTTATGCGTTTTGCAGAGCTTGCTCCACTTCTTGAACGATGGAGAGTGCCGCGCTGCGCGCGCTCGAAAATGCGCGTTCAGCAAGCTCGCCCTTACCCGTACATCCATCTCCGCAGAAGTAGAACGGAATATTTTCAACGCGGGTCGGTAAAAGCTTATTGGTAGCAATATTTTTCACACTGGAGACCATCGCTTTCTTGGACACCCGTTTGACGGCAGTCACATCACGCCAGCCCGGGTAGTGCTGATCGAAGAGAGCTTCCATTTGCGACGTTTTATTGTCCAAATAGGCTTTGCGCTGCTCGTCGCTATCGAAGTTATCGCTCAGGTAGGCGATGCCTTGCAGTAATTGTCCACCCTCTGGAACTAATGTGTGGTCCGTCGCGGATACATCACTGATGAACAGCTTGTTGTCCATATCGCTGATGTAACTGAACGGTCGAGCGACCACGCGGCTAAGCCCGATATCATAAACCATAACCTCTGTCGCGGTGTTGGACTCATACGGAGCAAGGAATGGCTCCCATGCTGTTCCTTTGAGGAGTTTGACAACTTGCTGAACTGGCATTGCGAAAATGACCTTATCAAACGCCATTTCACGTGATTTCGTTTGAAGTACGAATTTGCGATCGGCATAGCGCAAGCTTTCGACGCCTTCTTGTAGAGCAATTTCCCAGTTACCGGACGCAGTCATTTTCTGTTTCAACTGATTCGTGATAACAGCCCAGCTGCCAAGTACATAGTTGACCGGCTTGCTTGATAAGAACAAGTTGTGGTAGTACTCGCTGATAACAGCACCGGATACGTTGCGTGCATCCTCAGGTGTGATGAAGAAGTTTGAGCACACCAGGTGCTCCCAAAGCTCTTTCACATCTTCGTCTGCATTCGATTCTGCAAGATAATCGGCTAAGGTTGCGTAGTTTTTAATATTGTGGATATTGGCAATAATTGCGGCGATTTCCCCGACGAAACGAACTTTTTGAATCGTGCTGAGTAAATCTGTTTTCAATAAATTAATGGCATCAAGAGGCGCAGTCGTGAGCTGGTTGTGTTTGGCATAGACAACTTTACGCTTATCCACTTGTTTGGATGAGAAGGAGAGACCTAGCTCCTTTTCCATCGTTGTTAGGGTGTGACGATCAATCCCATAAATCGCATGAGCGCCGTAATTCAGTGTGAAGCCAGCTTTCTCATACGTAAAAGCACGCCCGCCGAGCTGCGGACTGCGTTCGAACAAAATACCTTCAACATGCGGGTTTTCGGATAAATAGGCAGCTGCTGTTAAACCAGCAAGACCACCGCCAATAATAGCTACTTTCATTAGGTTTTCCTCCTTGGGGACTGGTTCTACCTGCAACGATGCGAAGGGGGCTTCGGAACGAAGGCCTACCCAAAGCCAGGCTAAGTTGTTTTTCATCATGGAGAGTAGGTCGGCATTCTCTTGGTTGCACCATGTACGGATCGTTCCCGCATACATACAGACGAGAAGTTCAATCTTTGGAGGCTCCGGGAGCCAGTGCAATAAACCTTCGGTCAAAACGCGTAATTGCTGCTGTTCTTCCATTCTCACGGTATCGTTTTGTAAAGATAGCGCCTGTAAGCTGCGAATGAATCTAGGTGAGAATTGAATATTCGACGCTAAGTCTAAAAATAGGCGATTAATGTGTCCCTCTAACGATTGTACCTTTGAGGGAGGTTGCTTGACCCAATCTTGGATCAATTGAATTTGCTTGCTGTAAAGAGCTGAAATGATGGCGTCCTTACTTTTGAAATAATGATAAAAGGTTCCCTTGGATGTATTCGTCGCAGCGATAATTTCATCAACAGAGACATTCTCATAGCCTTTTTCCATGAACATAGCTAAGGCAACTTCCATCATCACTTCTCGCTTTTTGCGGGTGGAGGCTCTCATGAATTGACTCATCCGCTCACTCCATTCGGGCGATCAGTTTACACCTATTATATGCAAAAATAGACTTGTAGTCTACAAATGAATTGACCGCTGTTAAACAAGGGCTTTCGGATTAATTGATCTTAATCATTCTTTCCCGTGTGGGGTGCAGCGGATCGGTATATACTTCACGTTAGAACACCTTGAGAGGATGAATTATTGACTTGAATAAAATAGATTTAGGATGGCATTCCTTTTTTGAAAAAGCTTTTCAACCATATCAGAATGAAGATGGCTGGGTCGCAGGCCGGGTATCACTAGAACATAAGCATATGTACCGTGTTCAGACAGAGTCTGGTGAAATGCTCGCTGAGATTTCTGGCAAAATGCGTCACAATGCGCTGCGCCGGGAGGATTATCCCGCTGTTGGTGATTGGGTCGTATTATCGCTAAGAGAGGGTGAGCAACGAGCGGTCATTCATGCTGTCCTCCCTCGTCGAAGTAAGTTTTCCCGTAAAGTGGCTGGTCAAGTCACGGAAGAACAAATTGTTGCAACGAATGTAGATACGGTATTTCTAGTATCTGCGCTCAATCAGGATTTTAATGTTCGTCGAATTGAACGATATCTGGTGTTAGCTTGGGAAAGTGGAGCGAACCCCGTGATCGTGCTAAGTAAAGCTGATCTTTGTGAGAATCCAGATGAACTAGCCGAAGAAGTTGCCGCGGTCGCGATAGGCGTGCCTATTCACATCATAAGCTCAGCAGAGCACCGTGGTTTGGATGCGTTGGCACGTTATATCACGCAAGGTCAGACCGTAGCCTTACTTGGGTCTTCAGGTGTTGGCAAATCCACATTAGTGAATCATATCTATGGCCGCGACATTTTGAATATCGGTGATATTCGTGCGGATGATGATAAAGGAAAGCATACGACGACACACCGTGAGCTGATTCTGCTGCCTGATGGCGGCATTTTAATCGATACGCCTGGTATGCGAGAGCTCCAACTTTGGAGTGCCTCTGAGGGGCTGAGCACCTCGTTTCAAGATATAGAGGAAGTTGCTGAGCAATGCTTTTTTCAAGATTGTAAGCACGAGAATGAACCCAAATGTGCTGTGAAAGCAGCTTTGGATACTGGGACATTAGCCGCGGAGCGTTTCCAAAGCTATGTGAAATTACAGAAAGAGCTTGCCTATTTGGCGCGCAAAGAAGATAAAGGACTCCAAGCTGCCGAGAAAGCGAAATGGAAGAAGATCCATCAATCCCTCAAAAGTCAACCCCACCGATAATGCGAGATAATTTGGAATGGATTTTTAATTTAATTTCCGATAAAATTAAAGTTAGATAGGATAACAAAGTCGGGGGGACAAATCAATCAATGAGTGATTGTATATTTTGTAAAATCGTTGCAGGGGATCTACCCTCAAAGAAAGTCTATGAAGATGATCAAATTCTAGCGTTTCATGATATTCAACCGGCTGCTCCGATTCATGTCCTGATCATTCCTAAGAAACACTTCGCATCGCTGGCCGCGGGGGAAACGGAAGATTGGGCTGTTGTCGGGCAAATGCAGCGTGTCGCTGCCCAGGTTGCTAGAGAGCTAGAGGTAGAAGATTCCGGCTATCGCGTAATTACGAATGTTGGTGCAAACGCGGGTCAAATTGTTCACCATTTGCATTATCATTTGATGGCAGGTGCTAGATTGGCACCACTTGGCGTCCATAACTAAACTTTCCTAGTAGGAAACATCCGTTTTGCGATTGACACCCTAATTACTATCACCTATAATGAGATTTGATGAACCGTTTTGTCTTAGATGGTCTGTTCGGAGGGAGGGAAAACTGTTGTCAGAAACTCGAGTTCGTAAGAACGAAACTATAGATGCTGCACTTCGTCGCTTTAAGCGTTCCATCGCTAAGGATGGCGTTCTTGCAGAAGTTAAGAAACGTAAGCATTATGACAAGCCTAGCGTTAAGCGTAAGCTTAAATCTGAGGCTGCTCGTAAAAGAAAGTTCTAGGAGGCAACATGAGCTTAAGCGATCGATTGAACGAAGATATGAAACAAGCGATGAAGAGTCAGGACAAGTTTAAGCTCTCTGTAATTCGAATGGTACGTTCTACGATTAAGAATTCTGAGATTGATCTGAAAAGACCCTTAGACGACAATGAAGTGCTTGATGTTCTAACTCGTGAGATCAAACAGCGTAAGGATTCCCTCCAAGAATTTGCCAAGGCAGGTCGTGACGATCTAGCCGACAACCTGAGTGCAGAACTTGTTATTCTAGCTGAGTACATGCCGCAACAGCTTTCTGAGGAAGAAGTGAAAGCCATTGTACAGCAGACCATCCAGCAAATTGGTGCTTCTTCCAAAGCGGATATGGGCAAAGTGATGACGGCATTAATGCCTCAGGTTAAAGGACGCGCTGATGGTAAGATTATCAATCAGTTAGTTCAACAATTATTAGGTTAACACCAAATATGTGTTATGGAGACCGAGTGGATGATTCCACCCGGTCTTTTTCTTTTTTTTTAATAAAAACTGAAACAGTTCATAGATTAATACGTACATACCTGTGATAAGGAAGTTTCTGGGGAAGGAGTGAACGACGATGTTTCTTGATAACTTATCCGCCTTTCTGACTCACCCTGTAACCGCGACGGTTTTATTAATGGTTGGGATTATTGGTATTGCCCTTGAACTGTTGTTTTTCAGCAGCGGCTTATTGGCCTTGGGAGGTGTAGCAGGCTTTGCTTTATATTTCTTGGGGTTCTATCTAGCTGGCTTCGCAAGCTTTGGCGATTTGGCCGTATTCGGATTGGGATTAGTCATGTTAATTCTAGAGATTGTAGTTCCTAGTTTTGGTATTCTTAGTGTTCTCGGTGCGATCTGCCTTTTTGGCGGAGTCATCATGGCCTCTTCAGATCCGAAGGAAGCTGCGTTAATGCTCGGTATTGCCTTGCTTGTCGCTCTTGTCGCCATTATTTTGGCGATTAGGACATTTAAGCATCGTGGAGTGTGGAACCGTTTTATTCTGAGAGAACAGTTGACGACGAGTAAGGGGTTTACCTCGAATCCGGACCGTTCATACTTAATTGGGAAAACAGGCGAAGCCATAACACCTCTGCGTCCGGCTGGAACAGCTATGATACAAGGTGAACGTATTGACGTTGTGACGAGTGGAAGCTTTATTCCAGCCAGCCATGCTGTTGTTGTTATCGAAGTTGAAGGGGTTCGGGTTGTAGTCAAAGAAGTGGCAAACGAACAAAACAATTTAGGAGGAAATACGAAATGACGATTGAACCAGGTTTATATTTGGTATTATTAGCAGCCATAATTATTATCGTGTTATCGATTTTATTGAGCATCGTCCCCGTTATGTTGTGGATTTCAGCATTGGCGTCAGGGGTGCGAATCAGCATTATTACGTTGATTGCCATGAGGCTTCGTCGTGTTATACCAAGTCGAATTGTCAATCCGATGATTAAAGCGACGAAAGCGGGGATAGATCTCAGTGTGAATCAGCTCGAGAGTCATTTTCTTGCTGGTGGTAACGTTGACCGTGTTGTGAATGCATTGATTGCTGCTCATCGTGCAAAGATTCATTTGGAGTTTGAACGCGCGGCTGCGATTGATTTGGCAGGTCGTGACGTCTTACTAGCTGTTCAAATGAGCGTTAACCCGCGTGTTATCGAAACACCTAATGTTTCGGCGGTTGCCAAGAATGGTATTGAAGTAAAAGTTATTGCTCGCGTTACGGTTCGTGCCAATATTGATCGCCTCGTCGGTGGTGCTGGTGAAGAAACGATTATTGCCCGTGTCGGCGAGGGGATCGTTACGACAGTAGGTTCCAGTCAATCTCATAAGGATGTTTTGGAAAATCCAGACTTGATTTCTCGGACCGTGCTCGGTAAAGGATTGGATGCGGGGACTGCATTCGAAATCCTATCCATTGATATTGCGGATGTTGATGTAGGCAAAAACATTGGCGCGCATTTGCAAACGGAGCAAGCAGAGGCAGATAAACGAATTGCTCAGGCGAAGGCAGAAGAGCGCCGCGCAATGGCTGTCGCTGCAGAGCAAGAGATGAAAGCGAGAGTTGTAGAAATGCGCGCCAAAGTGGTGGAATCCGAATCGCAGGTGCCGCTCGCTATGGCAGAAGCACTTCGCAATGGTCAATTAGGTGTAATGGATTATATGAATCTCAAAAATATTGAATCGGATACGCAAATGCGATCATCCCTTGGAAAAATAAATGATGGAAAAAATGAAAAAGAATAAAGAATTGAGGTGATCAGATGGAACAGCTTATTGTATTCCTACTGAAGAACTGGTATCTGGTCATTATTGCTTTGACCTTTTTCTATCAAATGAACAGCAGAAGAAAGCGTGCAGGGCAAAGTGCGCCAAGACCAGGGATGCCGACATTTGGTAATGCGCCAGAGGGCGCTAAGCGGCCGGTAGAGGCGAGGAACGTGCAGGCAAAGCCTGCCAACTCGGTTGACCGCGTAGAACGCGTCAGGGACGAATTTAATCAGTCTGGCTTTGCTAAGCAGACAGTTGCTCCGCCAAAGCAGAAGACGTCCCCCTTTCCTTCACAGGCATCAAAGAATGCACCGGCAGATTCGCCTGTATATGCGGATGAGATTTCATCATCCAGTCCTTTTCTAGATAATCCGAAGCGCGAACAAGTGCTTCAAGGTGTTGTGTGGGCAGAGATTTTAGGTCCACCTCGCTCGAAAAAACCATTTCGAAGATAATAACCAAATCGACGCCCTCTCGTTCAATCGAGAAGGGCGTTTTTTGCATAAAAGCGGGCCTCCTCGCATATTTTGGTAGAAAGTCTATGGGCTTTTTCTGCATGCATGATCTTCAAGTTAGAGGGGGTACTGCCCAGCTATGCGTCGCTTGACCCGCAAATGGAACCAATTCACGGCCAAGATCCTTGATCTTCCCCAAGATGTTGTTACGGATTTGCCGCGAATCACGATGATCGGCAACGTACAGCTATATGTAGAGAATCATCGGGGCGTACTGCATTTCTCGAGTGAAAACCTGAAGCTGGAACTAGGCAAAGGAACGTTGGAGGTTTTCGGCCAACAATTGGTCATTCGAGCTATTCTTTCAGAGGAAGTTTTTATTGAAGGCATCATTGACCATGTTAAATATATGCCCTGATAAGTAAGGTGAATGAGGAACTGGAGGCTGTGTCATGAAACAATCCCTATTCATTGCCCGTTTGCGTGGCTATGTACGCATACAAATTCGAGGCAAGGACTGTGAAAGGTTGATTCATCCTATGGTGGAGGGAGGCTTCTCCATATGGGATATTCAACCTGGCCAAGAGGGGAAGCTGGAGCTAAATATCCTGATCAAGGATTTCTTTCGACTTCGGCCGCTCTTAAAGCGGACAGGCTGCAGAGTGCACGTCCTCAGGCGGCACGGGATGCCTTTTTTTATGGAAAAAATGGGGCGAAGGAAAGTGTTCTTTGGTGGATTGGCCGCTTTCGTTATTGGTATATATCTCTTAACATCGCTGGTATGGCAAGTTACCGTCGAAGGGAATGATCGCATTGCAGCATCTGAGATTTTGCAGGCGGCTGCCAAACAAGGTATACATAAGTTTCAATGGAAATTTAAATTAGATCCGGCAGAGAATCTTTCACGTGCCATACAACAACAGCTGCCTAGTGCTGCATGGGTAGGCGTCGAAATCAGAGGCACGCACATCAACATCAAAGTTGTCGAAGCGACAATACCAGATAAAAAGCCGTTAACGAGTCCTCGGAACATCGTGGCTTCCAAAAATGCGCTTGTCACATTGATTGAATCCAAAAAAGGAAGGCCGATGGTCAAGCCTAATACCTATGTGCGCAAAGGGGCTGTCCTGATCTCTGGAACGATTGGTGATGAGCAAAATAGTCAATTGGTGGTCGCAGATGGTAAGATAAGGGGAGTGGTCTGGTATACCTCCCGAATTGAAGCACCGCTTACGAAACAGTATAAGGTCTACACAGGAGAAACGATTCACCGCAATTACCTCGTTTTTGGGACAAGAGCTTTGCAGGTCAGTGGTTATGGGAAGACCGCATTTGAACATTTTGAAACGATTCCTGAACGTAAAACGTTAGCATGGCGCTCGTTTTCGCTTCCGTTAGGATGGTTGCATGAGAAAGTGATGGAGGTTAATCTGATCGAAGAGCCAGTAGCTGTGGAGGCTGCTAGGCAAGGTGGAATCGAGCAGGCGAAAGCGAAATTGTTGGCTTCAGCAGGCAGTGATGCAAGGATCGTCGGAGAAAAAATTTTGCATGAAAAAACAGAGAATGGTAAAATTTATATAGACGTTCATTTTGAGGTCGAAGAAAATATTGCAGAAGAACAACCAATTGTGACACAAGGAGAATGAGGCCTGTTGATAGAAAATGCGCAAACTGTGAAAATTACATTGAAAAATCCGGCTGAAGGACTAGCTTTATTTGGGCCACAGGATAAATTCCTGCACGTTATTGAACGGGAAATTGAGGCTCAAATCTTTACACGAGAAGCCGAAATAACGATACAAGGCAGGGCTGCCGAAGTGAACTCACTTCAGCAGCTCTTTGAAGTTCTTTTACAGCTCATACGTAATAATTACACAGTGACCGAGCGAGATGTCCTCTATGCGGTTGAGTTAGCTAAGCAGATGAAGGCCGATCAGTTACTTGATTTGTTCAAAGGTGAAATCACCTCCACACACAAAGGTAAGCCTATTCGTGTCAAAACAATCGGTCAGAAGAAGTATGTCGAAACGATTAAAAAGAAGGATATTGTCTTTGGGATTGGCCCGGCAGGGACAGGGAAGACGTATTTGGCTGTTGTTCTTGCCGTCACACGACTGAAAGAAGGAGCGGTTAAACGAATCGTTCTAACACGCCCAGCTGTTGAAGCTGGTGAGAGCTTAGGCTTCCTTCCAGGGGACTTACAGGAAAAAGTTGACCCTTATTTACGCCCATTGTATGATGCTCTTAATGATGTCCTCGGGCCTGAACAAGTTGCGAAGTCACTAGAGCGGGGATTAATCGAAATTGCCCCGTTAGCCTATATGAGAGGCCGTACTTTAGACGATTCGTTTATCATTTTGGATGAAGCTCAGAACACGACACCAGAGCAAATGAAAATGTTTCTGACCCGACTTGGATTCGGTTCCAAAATGGTGATTACAGGAGATGTGACGCAAATTGACTTGCCTAGAGGCAAATCCTCTGGACTTGTAGAAGCTTCGCGAATTCTGAGTGACATTGAAGAGCTTGGCTTTATTCATTTTGATGAGCAAGATGTGGTTCGTCACTCGCTAGTTCAGAAAATCATTGTTGCCTATAACGCAGAATCGAACAAGTAACGAAGCTAGGTTGGCTTGACAGAGAGGAATGACCTCCGTAATGAAAAATGAAGTGCAAATGAAAGGCAAATTTCATTACCGGCTGAGCGGGTGGAAATACAATACAGGATTAAGAATACTCATGTTTCTGATATTGGGGTTGATTTTCTATACCTCACTTTATTCGAAGCTGGTTCCGCAAGTATTTGATATTACATTAGGCATGAAGAGTGAGAAGACGATCTATGCGCCTGAGCAGATTGAGAACGCTGTCGCAACGGAGCAAGCCAAAGAAGACGCAGCGAAGAAGGTTCAGCCTGTTTATCGGATCGTTAATCTCAAGAATGAAGTCATTAGTGATGCTATTTTTGATAAGTTATCTCAAATTAATGCCGATGATGAAGTGAAATTCGACGATAAAGTGAGTATTTACCGCCGTGTCATTCCACAATTGATTAGTGATCTGACGAATGATGCCATTAAGACTTTACAAAATAGCGGGCAATACAACGACTCGTTACTGGAACAAATACAGCAAGGTTTATCTGATCAGAAGTATCCGCTGCCGGAGGAAGTGTATTTTAAGCTTCCTCGGTTGACCAAAGAAGATCTGGCCGACATGCGGCCAGTAACCAAAGAGATCGTAGCCAAGCTGATGAATGATCAAATTTTGGATGCGCAAACAGCGCGTGCCAAAGTGGCAGAATTGGTTAATACGTCTACGCTAGCCAAGAATACATCGCGTGAGATGGTCACTGAGATCGCCAGGACGCTGATTACCCCGAATAAGTTTTTTGATCAAAAAGGTACGGATGATGCCAAAGGACAAGCTCGAGGCAATATAAAGCCTGTTTATATTAATAAGAATGATGTCCTGGTGAAAGCCGGTGACGTCATCACAGAAGAAATATATACCCGGTTAGAGAAATTGAAGCTTTTAAAAGATAAAGCGAATCATTTACCTCAATTTGGCCTCGGCATTCTATGTGCTCTCTTATCTTTTGTGATCTTTATGTTCGTAAGGCAGAGCACCTTGCAGGTCAAATATAATAATTCGCAGTTCGTGATGCTGATTCTCATTTTTGTCATGAATGTGGCCGGTATGAAGATCATCTCGTTATTACAAAATGTGGAATATCCCTTTATTGGGTACCTAGCGCCAACAGCCCTTGGGAGTATCTTGATCGCTATTCTGCTAGATGCACCGCTTGCTTTTCTTTCTTCTGTCGTATTCGCTTTTATGGCTAGTATCATTTTTAATACAGAACATGAACTCCTTTTCGATTTCCGGTTCGGATTAGTGAGTTTAGTTGGCTGCTTCAGCTCTGTTTTTACCATACAACGAGCGAGCCAACGAGCAACCATTCTGAAAGCTGGCCTCATGATCGCTTTTTTCTCTATGTTAACCATAACGTCGATGCTGCTAATGGAAGATCATTTTCAACAAAGAGAGGTGCTAATGTCGCTTTCTTTTGCAACAGCAGGCGGGTTAGTCACCGTTGTGTTTGTGATCGGATTGCTGCCGTTTTTTGAAGCGGCATTCGGAATCCTGTCACCGCTCAAGCTTGTGGAGCTATCGAATCCGAATCATCCGTTACTTCGCAAACTGCTCACAGAGACGCCAGGGACCTATCACCACAGTGTCATGGTTGGTAACTTATCAGAAGCGGCAGCTGAATCCATCGGGGCAGATGGGCTTTTATGCAGAGTAGGCTCGTATTATCATGATATCGGGAAGACCAAGAGACCTAGCTATTTCATTGAAAATCAAACGAATATTGAGAATCCGCATGATCGGATTGATCCTAATTTAAGCAAATCCATTATTATTGCGCACCCACGCGATGGTGTTGATATGCTGAAGGATTACAAAATGCCGAAGCCGATTCGCGATATTGCAGAGCAGCATCATGGTACGACGTTATTGCACTATTTTTATCATAAAGCGACTAAACAGGCTGAAGAAGAGAATAGTGAGAAAGAAATACGCGAAGAAGATTTCCGGTATCCAGGTCCAAAGGCGCAAACGAAGGAAGCGGCCATTGTTGGCATTGCGGATAGTGTGGAAGCCGCGGTGCGTTCACTGCGAAACCCTACGCTAGAGCAGATTGATTCGATGGTTACCAAAATCATTAAGTCACGCTTAGACGATGGTCAATTCAATGAGTGTGACCTTACACTGAAAGAACTGGATCGCATTGCTAAGACGCTGAATGAAACCTTGTTAGGGATTTTCCATTCGCGCATTGAGTATCCAAGTGACATGGCGACGAAGAAGCATGGGGCATAATTTAAAGGAGGGTAACTTCATATGGCAAGTGTAGATTTAACGTTAGCATGGAGCAGTGAGCAAGAAGAGAAAGAAATCGCACCTGCTTTTATTGAAAAGCTGGAAGAACTGTTGAAACTGGCTGGAGAGCTTGAAGGCGTTACAGAAGGCGAAGTAGCGCTTACTTTTGTTGATGATGAGACGATCCAGGATCTGAATAAGCAATATCGTAATTTAGATAAACCAACGGATGTACTTTCCTTTGCGATGAGCGAGTTTGGCGATGATGAAATCCAAATTAATTATGAAGACGATGGCGAAGATGCAGACGGGGAGCTAGCGGAAGGTGAAACCGTTTCGGAAGCCTTCATTGAGCCGCTCGGCGATATTATCATTTCTGTGCCGCGCGCCATTGCGCAAGCAGAAGATTACGGTCATTCCGTTGAGCGCGAACTTGGCTTTTTATTTGTTCATGGGTTCTTGCATTTGATTGGATATGACCATCAGAGTGAAGAGGAAGAGAAAGTCATGTTCGCTAAGCAGGAGGATATTTTACAAAAGGCAGGCTTGACACGTTAATGTCGGGCGGCTTCCGGAAATGGCGCAGAAGCTTTCGGTATGCCTATGAAGGAATCAAGTATGCCTTAGATACGCAGCGCAATATGAAATTTCATTTTTGCGTTGCGTTTCTTGTGTTATTAGCGGCTCTTTTTATCCATTTATCCAAATCCGATATTTTGTTTATTCTGCTTGCAGTAACCCTGATGATCGTTACCGAATTAATCAATACAGCTGTCGAAAAAACAGTGGACCTGGCCATGCCAGACCGCCATCCATTAGCCAAAATTGCGAAGGACGTCGCCGCGGCGTCCGTCTTGGTGTCTGCTGTTTTTGCCGTCGTTGTCGGAATGGTCGTTTTCTACGAGCCGATTGATCAGCTCCTTCGTCATAAACGATTACAAGATACGCCTATGTCCGCGGGAACGATATGGATATTAATTGCTCTCGTCATCCTAACTGTTATCGTCATTGAAACAAGATTCTCAGATAAAGGGAAGCTTGTTAGACCGAGCTTGCTAACCGCTGTTGCCTTTGCCATTTCGACGGTTATACTTGAATTTACAACCCAAACGATTGTCGTTTTGCTAGCCTACACACTAGCTATTCTTATTCTAATTGTCTTATATGATAAAAAAACGAGACCATTCCCCGCACTCTTTTTGGGTGCATTGATTGGAATTGTCGTAACGCTCCTCGCTTTTTCCTGCTTAAACATGCTATAACTTAACTATGACTTTCTATATAGTCAACTAAAGGTGTAAAACTTACAATTACTTATATTTGATAAAAGGGTGGATGGCTATGAATCCTCAAGAACTCATTGTATTCGCCAAAGAAGCGATGAAGCGAGCCTATACGCCTTATTCCAACTTTCAAGTCGGAGCGGCGCTGTTGGATGCGAATGGCGATGTCCACTTTGGCTGTAATGTAGAAAATGCTGCATATGGACCGACGAATTGTGCAGAAAGAACTGCTTTATTCCGCGCTATTGCGGATGGACACAAGCGAGGTTCTTTCCAAGCGATCGCGGTAACTGGAGATACAGAAGGGCCGATTTCGCCGTGTGGCGTCTGTCGCCAAGTATTAATCGAACTGTGCGACCCGGAAATGCCGGTGTATTTGAGTAATCTTAAGGGAGCTTTCGTTCAAACGACGGTGGCTGCTTTATTGCCAGGCGCTTTCACAACGAAAGATTTGCACACAAATGGAGGATAAGTAGAAGTGGCTAAAAAAGTGTTTAAATCAGGCTTTGTCGCAATTATTGGACGGCCCAATGTCGGTAAATCAACGTTAATGAACCAAATTATCGGACAGAAGATTGCGATCATGTCGGATAAGCCCCAAACAACTAGAAACAAGATTCATGGTGTGTACACGTCGGATAATGGTCAAATCGTTTTCCTGGACACACCAGGGATTCACAAACCTACATCCAAATTAGGCGATTACATGAGTAAAGTTGCTCATGGTACGCTTGGCGAAGTAGATGCTGTCCTGTTCTTAGTTGATGTGGCAGATGGTATTGGCGGAGGAGACCGTTATATTATCGAGCAGTTGAAGCATATTGAAACACCGGTCATTTTGGTATTGAACAAAATTGACTTAGTCCAGCCTGAAGCGCTGCTTGCGATTATCACGAATTACAAAGATCTATACAATTTCGCTGAGATCGTACCTGTTTCTGCGCTGAAAGGCAATAACGTAACAACGCTTCTGGAACAAATTATTCGCTATTTACCAGAAGGTCCACAATATTATCCAGCGGATCAAATTACGGATCACCCGGAACAATTCGTCTGCGCGGAACTTGTGCGGGAGAAAATTTTGCATATGACGCGGGAAGAAATTCCGCATTCTATCGCTGTGCAGATCGAAGATATGAAGGTGGAACCGAATGGTGTCGTTCATATTTCGGCCGTCATCTTCGTAGAACGTGAGTCACAGAAGGGCATTGTAATTGGCAAGCAAGGTGCTCTGCTCAAGGAGATTGGCAGACAAGCTCGGAGAGATATTGAGACGCTGCTTGGCTCCAAAACGTTCTTAGAGCTATGGGTTAAAGTGAAGAAAGACTGGAGAAATCAAGACAGAGTCCTGCGTGATCTTGGTTTCCGTCACGAATAGACGATAATTCCCTGTGAGTACCAGTTTTTACATCGCATAGAGAAGCGCCCACTGCACATCCTATGAACATCACGTTCGATGGGGAGGATGCTGAACATGAAAGATTTTTCGTGGACGTATTTTTCAAAGACCGGTGATGTGGACGCCTATCTGCTGTACAAACAAGTAACGGGAGAACCAGGTATGGATTCAGAAGTGCAGGAAGAGGATCAAAGTAACGAAGAGCCGCTTGATGGTCTGAATATGTGAAAGCAAGCTTTCCTATATTCAGAGCGGCATTCATGGGGGAAGCTATTTGCTGCATAGCGTTCAAGGTATTGTGATTCGTAGCATGGACTACGGAGAAGGCAACAAAATCATTCGTTTATTCACCCCCGAGCTGGGGAAAGTCGGCGTGATGGCTCGCGGTGCGAAAAAATTGAAAAGCAAACATGGCGCCGTTACGCAGCTCTTTACGTACGGCGATTTTGTTTTTTACAAACAACGGGGTCAAATGGGCTCGCTGAATGGTGCTGAGATTATTGACGCCCATCATGCGCTACGTGAAGATTTGTATAAGTCGGCCTACGCCTCCTATCTAGCTGAGATGACGGATCGTATGCTTGGCGATGAAGAAGGCAACAACTATATATTCGAACAGCTTAAGGCTGGTCTGATGGCCATAGAAGAAGACAAGGATATGCAGATTGTCACTCATCTATATGAGATGAAAATGTTTGATCTAGCCGGTTATTTACCTATTACCGATGCTTGTGTCTCTTGCGGTGAAACCACAGGCATTACGTCGTTTAGTCCCAATATGGGTGGAACGTTATGCAGTCGCTGCCGATTTAAGGATGCTTCAACGATCCCGATCGGAGAAGGGGCTCATAAGCTGCTAAGGCTTTTTCCGCGAATGGACATGCGCAGACTGGGCTCGGTCCAAGTCAAGGATGAGACCAAAGAACAGCTTAAGCGCTGTATGAGAACCTACATGGATGTCCATATTGGCGTTCAGTGGAAGTCCAGAGGTTTCATTGAACAAATGGAAAAGTACAATATTTAACAAAATGGACACATTTGACATGTGATTCTTGCTTTGATATGATGTGGTGGAAATCACCTCGCCCTTGTGCTATACGCATATCGGTGAGGTTTTTCTCATGCTATCGTTCTGTTCTGAACTTCTTTACATACAAATGACTAGTGTAGGGTCTGTCCCTGCTGAAAGGGGTTAGGATTATGGACCACCCACAACCTACTCGTGTATACGTAGTTTCTGATTCTGTCGGTGAAACAGGAGAATCCGTTGTAAGGGCAGCTGCCATGCAGTTTCACCCTGTACCCGTTGAAATATTGCGAGCACCGTTTATTCATGATTTCGAAGGCATAGATAAAGTCATCAATGCGATTCGTACGCACGGCGGCATCGTTGTGTTTACATTAGTGATTCCCGAGCTGCGGGATGACTTGATCACTAAAGCGAATCAATATGATATTCCTTATATCGATTTACTCGGGCCTGTGGTCGCTACGTTAGGGAAAGCATTACGCCAGGAGCCGCGTAGACAGCCAGGCATGATTCATCCGCTGGATGAGGATTATTTCAAGAAAGTCGAAGCTGTCGAATTTGCAGTCAAATACGATGATGGGCGCGATTTCAGCGGGATTCAGAAAGCGGATATCATCTTATTAGGCGTATCGCGCACGTCCAAAACGCCATTATCTATGTATCTCGCACACAAAAGATTGAAAGTGGCCAATGTTCCGCTTGTGCCTGAAATGCAGCCTCCTGCTGCCATCTACACGGTGCCAAAGGATAAAATCATTGGACTACGAATTGACCCGGATAAATTGAATGTCATACGTCAAGAACGTCTTCGTACACTTGGTCTTGCAGAAAATGCAACCTATGCGAATGTAGAACGTATTAAGATAGAACTGGATTTTGCTGATAAAATTATGAGCAAAATCGGGTGTGTTATTTTCGATGTGTCCAATCGTGCTGTAGAAGAAACGGCAAGTCTAATTATGGATCATATTGAACATATCTAATTACCTTTTATGTTTCGGCTTGCAGGATTTTTTATAAGTCCATCGTATATAATAGTACGGTGAGATTTCAACTAAAGGCAGGGGCTGACACGTACGTGGTTGCGAGAAGTATAATCGTAGATGCCGATGCTTGCCCCGTTAAGGCTGAAATCGAGCAGGCAGGTAGACAGTTTGGTGTACAAGTTGTTCTAGTTGCTTCATTCGATCACAAGATGACGGAAAGCCCTGGTGTGAAGGTTGTTCAAGTAGACCGTTCCGATCAATCTGTCGATTTATATATTGCCAATCAGATTCGATCAGGTGATATTCTCGTAACGCAGGATTTTGGGCTCGCTGCATTAGGACTAGCAAAGGGTTCGATCTGTTTAACGAATCGGGGGCAGGAATATACCGATAGTTCGATTGATTATCTATTGGAACGCCGCCATGCTTCAGCTAAATTGCGAAGAAATGGCAAACACACGAAGGGGCCTAAACCGTTCACGGAGGCAGATCGTAAAAATTTTCTACATGGTTTGACAAATCTTTTAAAAGATTTGCAGGAAATCGAAATTAAATAGCGAATAGTAATTAGTCGGAAAAGCGACCTGAATTGTAGGTGGATCAAAAATGAAGTACGGACGCATACCTGAAGAGGTCATTGAGGCTGTACTGAAACGCCATGATATCGTAGATGTTATCGGCAGGCACGTACATTTGAGCAAACAAGGGCATTATATGAAAGGGCTTTGCCCCTTCCATTCGGAGAAGAGTCCATCCTTTACGGTTACACCTGAGAAGCAGATTTATCGTTGCTTTGGTTGTCAGGCCGGCGGGAACTTAATCCGTTTCATTATGGAGATTGAAGGTTTGAGCTTTGCTGAAGCCATCACGAAGCTTGCTGAGGATGCGGACATTCCGATTACTTGGGAGGAAGTATCTGAAGAGCAGAGTGAGCAGCAGCAAGAAAAAGCCACGTTATTAAAGGCGTATGAGTTTGCAGCCAAGTTCTATCATTACGTGGTTGGGAATACCGATCAAGGTAAAGCGGCCAAAGGATATCTGACTTCTAGGGGGATTTCCGATAAGCTAATTGACACGTTTCAGATTGGTTATGCACCATTAATGTGGGACACGCTCGTTCAGCAATTGGAAAAGCGAGGGTTTGATTTAGCTCTTATGGAAAAAGGCGGTTTGATTTCCGCCAAACATGATGGTCATGGCTACGTGGATAAATTCCGTGAACGTATCATGTTCCCTATTTGCGACTCTACAGGCAAAGTTATTGCGTTTGCTGGCAGAGCCATGGGAGACGCACAGCCCAAATATTTAAATAGTCCAGAGTCAATACTCTTTAATAAGAGTCGAACACTCTACAATCTTCACTTATCACGGCCTAACATGCGCAAACTGCAGCAAGCGGTTATTTTTGAAGGTTATGTCGATTTAATTAAAGCTTGGGAAGCTGGCGTCACGAATGGTGTTGCTACGATGGGAACTGCGTTAACGAAAGAGCATGCCGTCTTACTGAATCGCAACGCGGATGAAATCGTCATATGCTACGATGGTGACAATGCAGGTCAATCTGCTGCTTACAAAAGTATCCCGATGTTGGAAGAAACGGGCAGTCGAGTTACCGTAGCAATGTTGCCAGATGGTAAAGATCCTGACGATTATATTCGTAATTATGGGTTTGACCGATTCGTTCGGGAGGTCATTGGAGCTTCCGTACCGTCGATGAAATATAAGCTCTTATATATTCGCAAAAATTTTAAATTACATGAAGATGGCGAACGATTACGTTATCTACAATCGGCTGTTAAATTAATTAGTCAGCTGCAATCTCCGATGGAACGCGAACATTATTTGAAACAGTTGGCTTCCGAATTCCCGGATTCATCGTATGAAGCCATGAAACTTGATCTCCATGAAATCTTGCTGCAATCGGAAAAAAACCGACCAGATGGGGATAATAAACCAATTCTGTGGAATAATGTTATGAATAATGGGAGAACAGCGGAACGAACACGGCAAAAAAAGCCTTCGCTGCTACCTGCATATCATAATGCAGAGCGATTGATTTTGGCTGTTATGATGCATGATCGTGATGTTTGCGCACATGTTGAAGCGCAGTTAGGTGACCAGTTTAATGTTGAAGCTCACGCAGTCTTAGCTGCTTATTTATATGCTTACTACGCTCAGTATTTAGAGCCCGATGCAAGCCGATACATTGCCATGCTGCAAGACGAACAGCTGGAGAGCTTGGCTAGTTCCATTGTTATGATGGGAGCTGGTCATGGAATGAACGAACAAGTGATTGACGACTATATTCGCCAAATTCGCAAAGTTCCAATGCAAGAGGAAGTTGAACGCAAGAAAGAAGAACAAGTTCGCGCCGAACGCGCGGGCGACCATCTTAGAGCTGCACAAATTGCAATTGAAATTATTGCCCTAGAAAAGCGGTTGAAGTCATCTTAGATAGACTGATATGACTAGGGAGGAGGGAGTCCGTACCATGGCGAATGATCAGCGTACAGAACTAGAGACAGAATTGACCCTGGACCAGGTGAAAGACCAACTTATAGAGCAGGGGAAAAAACGGTCTTCACTAACTTACAAGGATATCATGGAGAAATTAGCTCCCTTCGATCAGGATCCTGAGCAAATCGATGAGTTCTTCGAACAGCTATCCGAGCAAGGTATTGATGTGGGGAACGAATCGGATGAAGATTCGATGAATCCTGAAGAAAATGAGCGCGATGAATTTAACTTTGATGATGATCTGGCGTTGCCGCCAGGCATTAAAATTAACGATCCTGTTCGGATGTATTTGAAAGAAATTGGCCGCGTGCCGCTTCTTTCTGCGGAAGATGAAGTGGGGTTAGCCAAACGTATTGAAAATGGGGATGAGGAAGCAAAGCGCCGTCTTGCGGAAGCGAACCTTAGACTCGTTGTAAGTATCGCCAAACGCTATGTAGGCCGCGGCATGCTTTTCCTTGATTTGATTCAAGAAGGAAATATGGGTCTTATTAAGGCTGTTGAGAAATTTGACCATACAAAGGGCTATAAATTCAGTACTTATGCGACCTGGTGGATCCGCCAAGCGATCACTCGTGCGATTGCCGATCAAGCGAGAACGATTCGAATTCCGGTACATATGGTCGAAACGATTAATAAATTGATTCGTGTTTCCCGTCAATTGCTGCAAGAATTAGGGCGCGAACCGACGCCAGAAGAGATTGCCAAAGAGATGGATTTGAGCACAGATAAAGTCCGTGAGATCATGAAAATTGCACAAGAGCCTGTTTCGTTAGAAACACCGATCGGTGAAGAAGATGATTCACATTTGGGGGATTTTATCGAGGATCAAGAGGCATTAGCACCAGCAGACGCAGCTGCGTATGAGCTTCTGAAAGAACAGCTTGAAGACGTACTTGACACGTTGACAGAAAGAGAAGAAAATGTATTGCGTTTACGTTTTGGACTCGATGATGGACGTACAAGAACTTTAGAAGAAGTAGGAAAAGTATTCGGTGTTACGCGGGAACGGATTCGTCAGATTGAAGCAAAAGCCTTGCGGAAGTTAAGACATCCAAGCCGTAGTAAACGTTTGAAGGACTTTTTGGAATAAAATCGCTGTGAGTGGGCCCTGCCAGATTCGGCGGGGTCTTTTTTTTGTGGACATTTTAAAACTACTACTAAAATCTTAGCATGATATCACCGATAAAGTAGCTAGGAAGGTGAGCGAACAAATGGATGCTGAGAGAAGAAAAGTGATAGTAAGAGAAATCGATCATTGGCGTAGAAGCAAATTGCTCCCGGAGCATTATTGCGATTTTCTAATGAATTTGTATGTGGATGATATGACACCTAAACCTGCATCAATTTTGGGTGTTTCGGCTACAGCAATAACAAACAGTAACTGGAAAATATGGTTGGGCTTTTTAGCGGTAATCGCCGCTCTTGCCTTATCTGCTCTTAATTTTAACTCTTTTGGATTGCCAATGCAAATTGGTATTTCCACACTTTTTGTCATCATTTGTTATGCAATTGCCTATCGACAATTTGGACGTGCACCCGTGATTTCATATGTCATGTGCGGAATTGCTTCCATTGCGATGCTGTTATTGGGTTTACACATGATGGATTTGGCCGATATTCAGAAATCTACAACGTATATTGGTTATTTGGCTTTCTGCAGTTGTATCTGGCTTTTCAATGGCTTGATTGGTCGGATGGCCATCTTTCAGATATGCGGTTGGGTCGGTCTTATAGCTACTTACGGTTGGCTCTTAATGCAAAAGTTAACAAATCCAGCCTGGTTTTCACTCGAATTAAGCTGGATTCCAGTGAGTATTGTACTTATATGGATGGCTTGGCTTGCACATCATACGAATAAACAAGCGGCTAGCGTGCTCATGCTAGTGGGAGGTCTTGTATGGTTTATTCCAGAAGCCATGACCTTTCTTGTCAACATCGACATGAGCGAAAGATTGATTCAGATGTCATTTACAGCTAAATTAGTTTCAGTAGGCGCAGCGTTATTTCTGTTGCGCAAAAAATGGGTAGAGTGGGTAATGTAGCAGATGATTAAACTATCGAAAAGACTTCAAATGATTGCAGACCGAGTACCTAAGGGTTCAAAGGTTGCAGATATTGGCTCGGATCATGCGTTGCTTCCAACCTATTTGGCACAGCAAGGGATTATTGTATCCGCAATTGCGGGTGAAGTTAATCCAGGGCCTTATGAAGCAGCGCAGAGACAAGTATTAGAAAGCGGCTTATCGAAAGTAATTCAAGTAAGATCCGGTGACGGGCTTGCCGTCCTTGAAACTGGTGAAGTGGATGTCATTACTATCGCGGGTATGGGCGGGAGTTTGATGGCTAGTATTTTGGATGCGGGGAAGTCAAAGCTTCCAGGAGTAAAGCATCTTATTTTACAGCCAAATGTAGGTGAGGATCATGTTCGTCGTTGGCTGCTTGAGAATGGCTGGAAGCTGGAATCGGAAGCGATTCTAGAGGAAGACGGCAAGATTTATGAGATTCTAACAGCGAGTACAGGCTCATTGGAGGAACGTGATGCATTAGAATCGCTTTACGCCGAGCGACAACTTCCAGGTGGAGTGAACGTGTCCAAGGAACGCTTGCATCAGATGGGGCCCTACTTAATTAACGAAGCTCCAGAGATTTGGTTTATGAAGTGGGAGAGCGAACTGAACAAGCTAGCGATGATCGAAGCGCAGTTAAAGCTTTCGACTGCTGAGGCTTCTATTGTTAAAGCGGAGCAGGTCCACAAGGAAATAAATGAAATCAAGGAGGTTCTCGCGTGCTTGCAAAAGGTCAAACCGTAATTCAGCTATTCGAACAGCTGGCACCCAAGCATTACGCGATGGCTGATGACAAAATAGGTCTGCAACTTGGCTCCTTACAGAAGGATATTACGAAGGTATTGGTTGCACTTGATGTCACGGATGCCGTTGTTGACGAAGCGATCTCAACTGGGGCTAATTTAATTATTGCTCACCATGCGATTATTTTCAGGCCTTTGGCTCACCTCCAAACCGACACTCCGGCAGGGCGTTTATATGAAAAATGTATCAAGCATGATATCGCGGTCTATATCGCGCATACGAATCTCGATGTGGCTGAAGGCGGCGTTAACGATTTGTTGGCGGATCAGTTAGGATTAACGGAACTCACTCACTTAGAAGATGTGCATACAGAGAAGCTGCAAAAGCTTGTTGTTTTCGTACCTGAGACACATCATCAGCAGGTCCTGGATGCCCTATTTAAGGCGGGAGCAGGCGGCATTGGTCAGTACAGCTCTTGCAGCTTCAACATCCCCGGGACGGGGACGTTCCTGCCGCAGGAAGGGGCGATTCCGTTTATCGGGGAAGTCGGTAAGCTGGAACGCGTACAGGAAGTGCGCGTTGAGACGATTGTAACCGCTGGCGTACAGCGCAGAGCGGTTCAAGCGATGTTGAAGGCCCACCCCTATGAGGAGGTGGCCTATGACCTCTACCCGATGGATCTCAAGGGTAGAGTGTTCGGTTTGGGCCGCGTCGGCAAGTTGCCAGCGGCCATGACGCTTCGTGAGCTCACGGAGCACGCGAAGGCGGTGTTCGACGTGCCGACGGTGCGCGTCGTCGGCGATCTCTCACGGCCCATCCGCAAGGTGGCCGTGTTAGGGGGCTCTGGCGGCCGCTACATGCGACACGCCATGTTTGCAGGCGCCGATGTGCTGGTCACTGGCGACATTGACTACCACACCGCGCACGATGCGCTTGCGGCGGGGCTGGCGATCCTCGACGTTGGACACAACGTCGAGAAGGTCATGAAGCGCGGCGTCGCGGATTACCTCGCCGCGCAGCTGGCAAAGACGGATACGCAGGTGCTTGCGTCTGCGATTGATACCGAACCGTTCCAGTTCATCTAGGAACGGTTATGAACAAGAAAGCCGAACTGTTTGTTTTCAGTTCGGCTTTTTAGTTGTAATTCGAAGGCATTCCTAGTATACTAGCCTATGCACTGGAAAGTTTGACAGACAATCGCTGGCTATGGGTAAGCCATAGCGAGAGGAAAGTCCGGGCTCCATATGGCAGGGTGCTGGATAACGTCCAGTCAACGCGAGTTGAAGGATAGGGCCACAGAAATGGACCGCCGATGGCTTGAAATATAGCACAGGCAAGGGTGGAACCGTGGTGTAAGAGACCACGAGGTTCTATGGTGACATAGATCCTGGTAAACCCCACTTGGAGCAAGACCTAATGGAACGCTAGTTGCTTTCGAGGCAGCAGTCTTCGCCTGAGACGCGTTCGGGTTGGTCGCTTGAGCTGTGTAGCAATGCATGGCCTAGATAGATGATTGTCGCTTCAATAGTGGCAGGGGAGCAGACGCCCGTTATGACCACTGGAAGTACAGAACCCGGCTTACGGCAAACTTTCCACACTGTCGGTTACCCGCATGGCCTCGGCTATGCGGGTATTATTATTTTTCTACATAAAAAACCTTCAACCCCACGAAGTGGCATTGAAGGTTTTTTTACCATTTAAATGGGAGTTATCTTTCGATCGCTCCCGCATACTTTCTCGGTACCAAGTGCAGCTGACGCGCAAAATCCTGCGGCCAATAAGAAAGCGGAGCGGTATTTTGCTTCGCCATTTCGATCGCTTTTACCACATCAATCAAGCCATAGCCGAAATATTTATCTCGACCTTCGTCTCCCAAATCTTGAGCAGACTTTCTCATGATGTCGTAGACTTCCGTATTTTTCAAATTCGGATTCGTGGACCGAATCAGTGCCGCAAGCGCGGTCACATGTGGACTTGCCATGGATGTACCGGACAATGCTGCATATTGATTATTCGGATACGTGCTGGCAATGCTGACCCCAGGTGCGGTGACATCAATATAATCCCCATAATTGGAGAATGGAGCTTTCTGATTCTGCGAATCGCTGGCAGCAACTGCAAAGACCTCGGGATACGCAGCTGGAAAACCAGGCTGTTCGGTGTTATCGTTTCCGCTTGCTGCAATTAAGGCAACGTCTTTATCATAAGCATATTGGATGGCATCATGCAGAAAGCCTGAATCCGCATAGTTGCCAAGGCTAAGATTCATCACTTTAGCGCCATGGTCAGCAGCCCAGATAATTCCTTGTGCGACCGAGTAGGTGCTGCCTGCACCCGTTTGATCGAGTACTTTCACAGGTAAAACCTTGTTATACCAAGTCATTCCTGCAACGCCTAGATTATTGTTCACAAGCGCCGCGATAACGCCTGTTACATGAGTCCCGTGGCCAACATCATCTTGTGGGTTGTCATTCCCACTGATGACGTTATAGCCCGGCAGAAGCTGTCCTTGCAGGTCAGGATGCTGTTGATCTACCCCGGTGTCTACCACGGCTACAATGACATCATTCGCACCGCGGTTCAATTGCCAGCCTTGGACTGTTTCAATGAGCGGCAAATTCCATTGATATTTTTGATACAAACGATCATTAGGCATAAAATTCGCAGAAACAGGTGCTTGCTCTGTGCCAGAAGAATGTGAATTCGAATTTGAACTAGAATCCGTTGTATCCTGGTCTTTTTCTTGATCGTCGTAATAATCATTCGTCATATATAGGAAATGAGGCTCCACATAAGCGACATTCCATTTGCTAAAATAGGCCATTAACGCCTTAGCTTCCATACTCTCTGTACGGAAAACATACGTATAACCTAGCTTTTGTGCTGAAATGGCTTTAATCTCTGCTTTGATTTGCTTCAGTTGGGCGTCTGTTGGATCCGTTTTGAAACGTACCACAACTTCGTTCTGATGATAATGGCTTGTCCCTTGATTATCCTCGGGATGATCCACAACTTTATCTTTCAGAGAGTGCGTATCCACCGATTCAACCTTCCACCGATTCTCATTCGGATAAGGCTCAAGTCTTAAATTTTTCATTTGATGATCCGTGACTTGTGCAAGTACATCTTGATGTATGACACCAATTAAGGAATCATTGCCATTCGTTGATGGAGTGCCCTGTACAAAATAAACCTGATGCCCAGCTCCAAATTTAGGTGATTGATAATGTTTGCCAGCATCTACAGCCGTTTTCGCTTCTTTCAGATAGGTTGCTGCTTGATCTTTGTTCGAAGGAGGTAAGTCACCGGATTGAATCCCTTTCTCCCATGGCTGGCCTTTTTGGGACCAAACAAGCACATCCATCTTCTCGTGATGGCTTCGCATATTTTTTAACACATTCGTTACCGGCTCGCCGCCTTCAATTTGACTGAGCATAGTGGTATAATCAATAGCGCATTGACTCCTACATAGTTCATCCGTCAGCTTCACATCCTGTTCCAACAGGGCAAGCTTTGATGTCGTTTCGTACTTTGCACTGTAGACTTCGGGTCCAGGTTTGGGGCGGTTATTGTGCTCGGGAAATAAAATAATACCTAAGCCTAAAGCAAGTGTAATGGTTGAAAGATAACGCCACATGGCTCTAACCCTCCTTTTCTGACTTTTGAAAAAAGGCCAACTCGTAGTAAAAAACAAATTAACTAGGTTTAGGGTTAGGCGAGCGGGATTGTTTTATGCATGGTATGTGCTGTTTTACATATACCACTTCGGGAACATTTATGGTAGGATAGAAGTAGCGCAATTATAGGAGGTCTTCTTACATGGCTGTTTTTAATGTGAAAAATGTTTGTGATTCCACGCGTACTAAACTAAAAGAAACGACGGCCAAAATGGAACTGTTTCTTAATCAACATTCGCTCTCCCTGTTAAATGTGGAAAATGATCCAGCAATGGACGAGTTTTACCGCGGTTATCTACAGGATACTCGTCATCTTCTTGTTTTTTGCGAAGTGGCTTATGAGAAATTGGGCGTTAGCTTGAGACGTCCTACTTTTAATGTTGATTTTTCAGAAAAAGTGCTCTATGAGGTATATCATACATGTGTTAATACCTTTTTCTATCCGAAGAATGAGTGCTATTCCGAAGACGGTCGTTATGCTTATACCGGGCAAGATGCGATTCGTTTCCGTAAAAAACCATCCCGTGACGTTCGTGATCTAACGATCGAATTGTCCAAAGTCTTCGAAGAACTTCGTGAAGATTTGGCCTACTATGAAACAGATTACATCACACAACGCCGTATGCAAGGCGAAAAAGTATAATCTGACTATTTATCTCAACTTCAGAAATAAACGACCAAGAGATGCGATTCGCGCATCTCTTTTCTTATACAAAGGGGAGATCAACCATGGAGCAGGAACAACTCATCAGCCGAAGCATTGAAGTTATTAAGTTGAATCAACATCCAAGCGGAGGTTATGTGGCTTCGCCGCTATTTCCTGCGTATACGTATAGTTGGTTACGAGATGGGACCTTTATAGCGAATGCGATGGACCGTGTGGGAGAGACACAGAGTGCTGAGCAATTTTATCGGTGGGTGCACAATGTGCTGAAAGACAAGCGTTCGCGGTTAGATGAGCTTCTTCGCAAGCATGCGAACAACATCTGGATTGATCGATCTGAGTTTCTCGGAACGCGGTATCATTTGGATGGTCGCGACGATCATTCGGAGTGGGGTCATTTTCAGCTGGATGGATATGGAGCTTGGCTATGGGGACTGGTGGCACATATCCGCCAGACTGGCAATACCTCACTGTTAGATGAGTTCAGAACGAGTATTGAAATAACGGTAGATTATGTGATGAACTTCTGGCACTATCCGAATTTTGACTGCTGGGAAGAATATCCGGATTATGTACATCCAGCAACCTTGGCTTGTCTGTATGGCGGTCTTAACACGCTTGGAGAACTGGAATCACGACAGGATTTAGTTGAAAAGGCACAATTTATTCGACAATTTATACATACACATGCTGTCCATGAAGGAAGATTTGTGAAATCAATCCATTGCATCAATGAAATATGGCAACCGGCTCTAAGCGGTGTAGACGCCAGCTTGCTGTGGCTCGCTGTACCTTTTAACGTGTGCGAGGCCACGGATCCGATCATGGTCCGCACCGTGCAGACGATCGAAGCTGAATTGAAGCATGGGGGCATCCAAAGATATTACGAAGATCGTTATTACGGTGGAGGCGAATGGCTGCTTTTGACCGCGTGGTATGGCTTAGTGAAGTTAGAAATGGGTGACAAAGAAGAGGCGCAGCGATGTTTAACTTGGATCATGAGTAAAGCAGACGGGCTGGGGCGCTTTCCCGAACAAGTGACCGATCATCTACGAGAGCCTGGTGTCTATGCAGAATGGACCGCCAAGCATGGTGAACCCGCGCTGCCGCTCCTATGGTCTCATGCGATGTTCTTGGTGCTATCTGACAGACTTTCTTGAGCATACTTCACTCCTGAGGCGGGCAAATTGTTAAGGGGGTGATGAGGATGCCAGCAGTAAAATGCGCAGTTGCTAATTGTGAATATTGGACACAAGGCAACAATTGTCATGCAGATACGATCATGATCGAAGTCGATCAACATGCAAATGCTAGCTACAATGAAGAGTTTGCTTCAGAGGACTCATTTGAAACCACGCATCATGATGCAGCGACGAAAGCGGCGAATACGTGTTGTCATACGTTTAAAGCCGCGACCAAACATTAGGTATGTGTAACGCGGAGGTAGCATGAATAAAGAGGAAGTTTCTCTAGACAATGCGACCAAGGAGCGATTCCAGAAGGATCAGCTTCGCATCGAGAGCGGTTTGAATAGCCGAGAAGAGTATGCTGCTGAAATTGCTGTACCAACCAGTGGTCGGATGAACCGTTATGAATCGAGTGCACCAGGTTCTTCGGTTTCGGATGAAGAAGTTGCTGAGCTTGTTGAAGCTGTCACGCGAAATAAAGCCGTGGGGTATGTTGCTTTCTTCGTAGCGTTAGCCTCTTTATTTGTCTGGCCAGTGCTGCTGGGTGTTTCGGGTATCATTCTCGGTGTTATTGCTTTTGTAATGGGAAATAAGGGATTAGGCTCGTGGTCTGTGGCCTTGGGAATTATTGCTGTAGCCGCCTATTTTTTGCTAATGCCTTATTATTCGTAGCACTTTTCAAGCAAGCCGAGAAATCGGCTTGTTTTTATTTTATCTGAAAAAAACGTGAAAAAGAGCATTACGAGGCGATTAATGAGGGTAATTGACTCAAAATGGGCTCATTTTAATAGATTTGCGCCCATTTGCTCGTACTATTTGGCTTCAAGAGTCATATTCGCACCTTTGAATGATTACAGTATTATTATATAATGAATAGTGATATTTAAAATTTAAAATCGAAATTAAGGGAGGTGTACCTACTCTCCTCGGTGCAGCTTTTGCGCCTGTTAGGGGATAGGTAAGGTATTGGAAGATCCTTTGCCCGAAACGTTAATCAGTTTTCTGTTAATGTTTGGACTGGTGTTGTTAAACGGTTTTTTTGTCGCAGCTGAATTTGCCATGGTTAAAGTACGGGGAAGCCGTATTGAGTCGCTTGTTGGGGAAGGTCGCCGAAACGCGAAATTTGCTCAACGGATTATGAATAACCTCGATTCCTACTTAGGTGCCTGTCAATTAGGTATCACGCTCACATCGTTAGGACTTGGTTATGTCGGTGAACCAACCTTTGCCAAAATTTTGGAGCCACTATTTGCGCCGCTGCATCTGCCTGATACCGTTTTTCACACAATTACGTTTATTATTGCCTTTTCTTTAATGACCACTCTTCATATTACGTTAGGTGAACAATTTCCCAAAACGTACGCGATTCGTAAAGCAGAACAAATTACATTGCTTTCCTCAGGACCCATGGTATTATTTTATAAAATCATGTACCCTTTCATCTGGATGTTGAATGGAATTTCCAATTGGATGCTGCGCAGAGCAGGGATTGAGCCTACAACGGAGCATGAATCCGCTCATACAGAGGATGAAATTCGTGTCTTGATGCAGGAGAGCCACAAAAATGGACTAATAGATAATACAGAGCTCACGCTTGTTGATAATATATTCGGATTCGCAGAAACGACGGCTCGCGAAATCATGATTCCACGAACAGAAATGGAATGTTTGTATGCGGGTCTCTCTTATGCAGAGAACTTAGCCATCGCGATCAAAGAGATGCGAACACGTTATCCTGTATGTGATCCCGATAAGGATAATATTATTGGTTTCGTTCACATCAAAGATTTATTGAAGCCCGATGCCAACTTGAAAGGTATTAAGAAAATTATTCGACCGATCACAACCGTGCCAGATTCCATTCATATCAGTGATTTGCTCAAAATGATGCAAAAACGCAAAAGTCAAATGGCTTTGCTGATTGATGAATACGGTGGTACTTCAGGTTTAGTTACGTTAGAAGACATCATGGAAGAAATTGTTGGGGAAATCCAAGATGAGTTCGATGAGGAACGCCCAACGATTGAGATGAGGGATGAGAACACATTCTCGATTGACGGTTTATTGTTAATTGATGAAGTGAACGATTACTTTGGTCTCGAAATTGAGTCGGATGACTATGATACGATCGGTGGTTGGATCTATTCCCAGACCGAAATACCGCCAAGTCGTAATCAACAAGTCAGCTATAATGATGAATTTATGTTCATCGTCGAAGAAACCGATCATTTACGTATTTCACGCGTCATGGTGAGAAGAGCAACGAATGACAATGAAATGCTTCAGCAAAATATTTCTTGAAAGCGAAGAGGGACAGTCAATTGACTGTCTTTTTTCTATGATCGGAAAATAAAAAAAGGATGGTCGCGAAGGCTCAAAACGTGTACAATAAATACATTGAAATTCAAAAAGCGAGGTCTGACAGATGAGCAGCGTAACAAATACGAACCAAATCGACCCAAGAGTATTGAAGGAGCTGCTTCAGCTTCAGACGATGAGCAAGTTGAGTCTGTTTGCCGACGATACATCGTCCTCCTCCGAAACCGATGATTCGAATGATTTTAGTGAACTTTTGAATTCATTAATGGGACAAGGTACGGACACAAGTAATGTATTCGATACTTCATCGCTCAACCCATCTTTAAATAGTTTGCCAAGCGCACTAGGTGCATTAAATAAATCGTATACACCGCTTCAATCCATCTCACAAACGTCATCTGTTTCACAATTTGAAGGGCTGATCCAAGCGGCAAGTCAGAAATATGGGGTAGACTCATCCCTGGTTAAAGCGGTTATTCAGCAAGAGTCATCGTTTAATCATCAGGCTGTCTCTACAGCAGGTGCTAAGGGCTTAATGCAACTGATGGATGGAACAAGCAGCGGCTATGGGGTAACGAATCCATTTGATCCCGCACAAAATGTAGATGCTGGCACGCACTTCCTGAGCGGCTTGCTCAGTAAATATAATGGCAACGAAGGGGTTGCATTAGCAGCCTACAATGCTGGACCTGGTCGTGTGGACCGTTTGGGTATTCGAACCGATCAGGATTTGGAGAAAAAGCTGCAGTTTCTTCCCAAAGAAACACAAGCTTACGTATCCAAAGTACTTGGACATCGTCAAAATTTTTCTCTATAGAACGTGTAAACATAGGCTGATTTTCGCGTGTGACATGCGGAGATCGGCTTTTTCTTTTGAACAAGCAAACTTGAGTTCTCACGGGTTATAGGCTTTAATAATGAAAGGCCTCCCATGCTGAACAGGAAGGACGTAGTTAATGGTTGTGAAGGGGAATCAGCCTGCTATGCTATATATGGATTACGCGGCAACCTCGCCGCTCTACGAGGAAGTTATTGATACCATCGCCGAGGTGATGAAATCCCATTATGGGAATCCATCCTCGATCCACCGTTTGGGTGTGGAAGCCGAGAAGCTTCTGCAAAGTGCGAAGAGCGTTATCGCGTCAGCGATCGGCGCATCTCCGAATGAGATCATCTGCACGTCCGGCGGGACCGAAAGCAACAATCTCGCCATTAAAGGCGCAGCTTACGGTTATCAACAGCGAGGTAAACATCTTATTACGACACAAATTGAGCATGCTTCGGTCAAAGAAGTATTCGGTCAATTAGAGCAGGAAGGCTTTCGGGTCACCTATTTGCCTGTTTCTCATACAGGGAGCGTTAGTCTAGCCGACCTGCAGGCCGCGATTTGTGAGGATACGATTCTAGTTAGTATCATGTATGTGAACAACGAAGTAGGCACAATTCAACCGCTTCAAGACATTGGTCGCTATCTCTCAGCGTATCCTAAAATCATTTTTCATGTCGATGCTGTACAAGGACTTGCGAAATTACCGCTGGAGCCAAAAGCATGGGGAATCGATCTATGCAGCGCATCGGCGCATAAATTTCGCGGCCCCAAAGGCGTGGGCTTCTTATATCGGAGAACGGGCCTGCAGTTGAAACCTCAACTTGCCGGAGGCGGGCAAGAATATGGTGTTCGCTCAGGAACAGAAAATGTCCCTTTAATTGTGGGCATGGCCAAAGCATTGCGAATAACGATGGACAATCAAGCTGCGAAAATAGCTCATAAATATAAGTTGAGACGCTTACTGTTAGAGGGTATTGCGTCAATGCCTGAACTCAGCCTAACAGGTTCGGAACAGGAAGAGGAGATGGCTCCACACATCGTTCATTTTGCTTTTGCAGGAATGAAAGCAGAGGTCGTCGTCCACGCACTAGAGCAGCGAGAGATCTATATCTCGACGAGATCCGCCTGTACGTCAGGTGAATCAGAACCGAGTGAGGTTATGCTGGCAATGGGCTGCAGCCGTGAGCTGGCCGTGAGCGGCTTGCGGATTAGCTTTTCAGATGAACATACAGAACTAGATATTGCACAATTCTTACGTACGTTACAAGAGGTGGTCAAGGAGCTAGCTCCCATGAGGAATCCATCCATGATCAACAGGGGGAAGCGAAGATGAAACCAGATTGTCTAATTTTACGTTTTGGCGAAATGATGCTGAAAGGCAAAAATCGGAAGCGTTTTGAACATAGTGTGATGATTCAAATTCGTAAAGTTTTAAGTTCTTTTCCAGATATCAGGTATATTCCCGAGTTTGGACGCGTATATGTGGAGCTAGGGGGTGCTGCTTATGAGCCTACTTCAGCAGCACTGCAGCGTGTATTTGGACTTGCTTCCTTCAGTCCGGCATTTCACGCGCCACTAGAGCTAGAGGCGATCCAGGAGACTGCACTGCGAATGATGCAGGCACTGCCGAAACAACCAGCGACCTTTAAGGTAACGGTTCGCAGGGTGAATAAATCATTTCCCCATGACTCACAGCAGATGAATTATTTGGTTGGCGGCTACGTTCTACAAGCCATTCCTGGGTTACAGGTGGATGTTAAGAAGCCTGAGGTTGAATTGCGTGTTGAAATTCGAGAAGACAAGGTGCTTCTCTATGTCGAGGTTATTGCAGGAGCAGGCGGCTTTCCATCGGGTACAAGCGGCAAAGCCTTGTTGATGCTGTCAGGCGGCATTGATAGCCCTGTAGCAGGTTGGTTAGCGATGCGTAAGGGACTTACCATGGAGGCGATACATTTCCATAGCTATCCCTACACAAGCGAGCGTGCAAAGGATAAAGTCATCGAGCTTGCTCATCAGCTTGCGGGCTATACGGACTCCTTAAAGCTGCATCTGGTGTCTTTCACAGAGGTTCAAACCTCGATTCACCGTGCCTATCAGGATAATCTGCTTGTTACACTCATTCGAAGAGCTATGTACCGCATTGCGGAGCGTGTCGCAGAGCGAGAAGGACTCAGTGCCTTAGTAACCGGTGAAAGCTTAGGACAGGTGGCCAGTCAAACGTTACCGAGTCTTAACGTCATTGGGCGGGTTGTCACACTGCCGTTGCTGCAGCCGTTGATGATGATGGACAAGCAAGAAATCATTGGTCTTGCAGAAAACATTGGTACATTTCCAATCTCGATTCTCCCCTATGAGGATTGCTGTTCCTTATTTCTGCCGCCGTCGCCAAGCACGAATCCTAACTTGCGGTTGGTTGAGAATTTGGAAGAGAGCATGGATTTTTTAAACGATCTGATCGATAAAGCGGTCTTAGGAACAGAAACTATTGAAATCGTGCATGGACAATTGAAAAAGGAAACTAATTCCCATTTATTCTAACTCTTGATGCCGCTGTAATCGCCACACTTCCAATCATTTGCTCTCCATGTTCGCTAGGAGGAATGTAAAGCATGATTGATGCGCTCTTTTTATTTCTGCAAATTATGTTAATTAACATTGTGCTGAGCGGAGATAATGCCGTTGTCATCGCGCTTGCTAGCAAAAACCTTCCGCTGGATCAGCGCAAGCTGGCGATCTGGTGGGGGGCCTTCGGGGCCATTGCCTTGCGTTTGATTCTGACACTTGTCGCTGTAAGTTTACTGGATATTCCATTCATTCAAGCGGGCGGGTCTGTGCTGCTATTATGGATCGCCATTAAGCTGCTCACTGACGAAGATGGCCATGCGAATGTGAAAGAGGCTGCAACACTTGGCAAGGCGATATGGACAATTATCGTCGCTGATTTTGTGATGAGTTTGGATAATGTCTTAGCGATCGCTGCCAAGGGGAATGGCAATAATACGGTCATCATCTTAGGAATAGGACTAAGTATCCCGATTATTATTTGGGGAAGCACGATGGTTATGACACTGCTGCAAAAATATCCGATTCTGGTATATATGGGCGCAGGAATTCTCGGTTATACCGCAGGGGAGATGTTCGTTAAGGATGACAAAATGATCGACTGGTTGCTGCATGATTATGAGTTTCTCCATGTTTGGATTCCGATTATGGCGACAGTTGTCGTGATTGCGACAGGCGGTATTGCGAAATGGGTGCGATTGCTCTCATTCAAGACTAGGAATGAATAACAGATATAGCACACTGACGCGTTGTCAGTGTGCTGTTTTTTTGTGCAGCGTTAAGGTCCAGAAGGACCAACCATAGATCACAAGAAACAAGACGATAAGGATCGTGGAATAGCGATACATCAGCGCATAACTGCCGCTCCAGTTGGCAAGCGCTCCTAGCACCATGGCACCTAAGCCAATACCGAGATCGTTGGCAGAGAAGAAGGTGCCATTTGCTGCCCCGCGTCGTTCCGGCGACGAGCGTGATATGGTCCAGGCCTGTAAAGCGGGTTGAATCGAACCGAAGCCTACACCGTAACAAAGTGCAGCCAGTGCTAAGCTGAGATTGGAATGTGCATAAGATAGCAGAAACAGCCCGCTTATGGTGAAGATGGCGCCAGGAATGAGCACCCATTCGGGTCCTCTGCGATCAAACAGTACACCAGTAACTGGCCGCACGAGCAGGACCATGCTGGCGTTACAGAAGAAGAACAAACCTACATTCGGAATGCCCGTCTCACGACCAAATAAGGTGATAAAGGTAACGATGCCGCCATAACAAATGGCTGTGCAGAGCAAGAGAGATGAGGGAAGAAGGGCCGAACGTTCCCACAATCGATCGACAAAACGAGATCGTTGGGTTGGATGTAAAGATGTGATCGGTTTCGGGTATGTAATAAAGAGTGAGCTGAATAAAGATAGAATAGCTAGGCATGTAGATACTAGAAGCACATAACGGAAGCTGTATGCTTGCATAATCCACAGGCCGGTGAGCGGCCCAACTGCCATGGCAAAGGTGTTGGATAATCCGTAATAGCCCATGCCTTCTCCTCGCCGTTCCGCGGGGATGATATCGGCAATTACGGTGCCCAGAGAAGTTGTAGAAAGGCCCCAGCCTATACCATGTACGAAGCGTGCAGCGAGAATAAGTGTGACTGCTGCGATGTAGGAGTAGCCAGCGATCGTGAGCGCACAAATGGCTAAGCCGACAAGCAGCACATGCTTTCTTCCTAATAAATCTAGAGCCCGTCCAGCAAAAGGGCGAGTTAATAATGAAGATATTGTAAATATGCCAATCACGAGACCCACTTGTACATTATCCCCGCCTAATTGCGACAAATGTGTTGGGATGGTCGGAATGAGCATTTGAAAGCTGAAGAAAAGCAATAGATTGGCCAGGGCTGTGATCAAAAAATCTTTGGTCCATAAAGGTTTTCGTTGTTTTTGTTTGCTTGTGACGGATTGTTTCATGCTGCCTCCCCAGTTGTAGATCGACAAACCCTTTAGCTGTAAATAAGGGATTTGCACGTGAGTTAGTCTTCCCTAGGATCGGGAAATGAACGCAACTTTATTTGGCGATAAACACCTAGCATTTTCATGTCAGGTACGCTAAACTATTTGTTGAAGGATGTCGATTAATCTTATAAGCACATCCCATTATGCTGTAAACATTTAGGAGGGATTCGTATCGCTAGAAATAGCTACTCCATCGGAATTTTATTTATTGGCTTGGCCGTTTTGTTATTGCTGGGCAAACTAGGGTTCTTCCAGCTTCTTCTTTCATTCTTTTGGCCGCTTATCTTACTCGTGCCTGGACTGCTCTTTCATTACTTGTACTTTAACCGAAGATTACCTGCGGGTGTGCTCGTTCCAGGAGGCATTCTAACGACGTATGCACTGATGTTTTTCTTTTGCAATTTATTCGGCTGGGGCTCCATGAGCTATATTTGGCCTGGCTTCATATTAGGCGTAGCGATTGGATTATATGAACTTCATTTGTTTGATCGTGGTAGTGATCGAAGTATTTGGATTGCAGCTATGGTCCTGGGTGTCGTTGCAGCTATCTTATTTTGCTTAACAGTGCTGATTAAATTAGGGATTTATGTAATCGCTTTGATCCTTGTCATTGCTGGACTTTCCATGATTTTCCGCAAGCGCAGATTTTGGTGATCGCGCCTCTTTCCAGTGAAAAGTTTTGTTTTATGCGCCTTTTATCTTGCATAATGTCGAGAAACTGCGTATACTAAGGGTAAATGTCAAGCGTCGGCGCTTATGTCCGACGCTTGTTTTATGAACAGAGACGAAAATTATAGGGTAGAGAGGGTTTGACATTCATGCATGCAAGAGACAAGATTCGCAACATCGCGATTATCGCACACGTTGACCACGGCAAAACAACACTCGTAGATAAATTGCTTCAACAATCCGGAACATTTCGTGATAACGAGGCTGTTCAAGAAAGAGCAATGGATTCTAACGATCTAGAGAGAGAACGCGGTATTACCATTCTTGCGAAAAATACAGCGATTAACTATAAAGATTACTTGATTAACATTGTAGATACACCTGGGCATGCTGACTTCGGCGGAGAAGTTGAACGTATCATGAAAATGGTAGACGGCGTATTGCTGGTAGTTGATGCTTTCGAAGGTACAATGCCACAAACGAAATTCGTTCTGCGTAAAGCACTTGAGAGCAACCTTTCTCCAGTAGTTGTCGTGAACAAAATTGACCGTCCAAATGCGCGTCCACAAGAAGTTGTTGATGAAGTTCTTGACTTGTTCATCGAGCTTGGCGCAACTGACGAGCAACTTGATTTCCACGTTGTATATGCTTCTGCATTGCAAGGAACTTCAAGTCTTGATCCAGAGAAACAAGATGATAACATGGAAGCAATTTATGAAACAGTTGTTCAGCACATCCCAGCTCCAACAGAAGATGTTGAACAACCGCTTCAGTTCCTAGTTACATTGATGGATTACAATGAGTACTTGGGTCGTATCGGTGTAGGCCGTGTGAACCGTGGTAAAATCCGTCAAGGTCAAACAGTTACGGTTATGACACGTGAAGGCGGACAAAAACAAGCTAGAATCGAAAAACTTTTCGGCTTCAGTGGCTTGAAACGTATTGAAATCGAAGAAGCAGCTGCAGGGGACATCATTGCCATTGCAGGGATCAAAGATATTAACATTGGTGAAACGGTTGCAGATCCTGCGAACCCAGAAGCTTTGCCAGTTTTGAAAATCGATGAGCCAACGCTTCAAATGACATTTATCGTGAATAACTCACCATTCGCAGGCCGCGAAGGTAAATGGGTGACTTCCCGTAAAATCCGTGAGCGTCTATACAAAGAGCTTGAAACAGATGTTTCCTTGCGCGTTGAAGATACAGACAGCCCGGATGCATTCGTTGTATCAGGCCGCGGTGAGCTTCACTTAGGTATTCTGATCGAAAACATGCGCCGTGAAGGCTTTGAATTGCAAGTTTCCAAACCGGAAGTTATCATTCGTCAAATCGACGGACAAAAAATGGAGCCAATCGAGCATTTGATCATCGATGTTCCTGAAGACAGTATGGGTTCCGTAATGGAGAGCTTAGGTTCTCGTAAAGCCGAAATGGTCAACATGATTAATAACGGCAGTGGTAACGTTCGTCTAGAGTTCAAAATCCCAGCACGCGGTTTGATCGGTTACAGAACGAACTTCCTGACACTGACACGCGGTTACGGAATTATGAACCATGCGTTCGACAGCTATGGTCCTTACCAAGGAGCTGGCGTTGGCGGACGTCACGAAGGCGTACTGGTTTCCAGTGAATCCGGTGTATCCACACTTTACGGAATTCTTTCTGTAGAAGATCGCGGTATCTTGTTCGTGCATCCACAAACAGAAGTTTACGAAGGTATGGTTGTTGGTGAGCACACACGTGACAATGATATTATCGTTAACATCTGTAAAGAAAAAGCGGTTAATAACATCCGTTCCGCGAATAAAGAAGAAACAGTAAAAATGAAAACTCCTCGCTCGTACTCCTTGGAGCAAGCGCTTGAGTATTTGAATGATGACGAGTATTGCGAAATCACTCCGAAATCTGTTCGTATCCGTAAAAAGATTTTGAACAAGAGCGAGCGCGAGCGTGCTGAGAAGCACCGCAAAACGGCGGAAGCTAACGTTTAATTCACAAAGTGTTCGAATAAAGGGAAATGTCGGCTATCACGCCGCATTTCCCTTTATTTCTTTGTCGTTTTAAGGGATAATGGGGAATAGTTGCTTGTATAATTATTAACTTATTGATGAAATGGAGTGTATGTTCGTTGACTGCCTTGAATGAATGGTTCGCCAATCACCTCTTAATCACGTATCTCTTAATCTTTGTTTTCATGTCCTATGTGTATAATAAAGTGTTCCGCACACGTAAGTTGCCTGTCCTCAAGACGGCACTCATTTATGTGCTGCTTGCCATCGGGTCTGTGATGCTGCTCGTCTTTCAAATTGTCGGATTGCCCATTGTACTCTGCTTAACGGTTGCGATCGCGATGATGTTTATGGTGAGAATTCGATATTTTATGGAAAAAAGAAGCGGTAAAAGACCGACTTAATTGAGTGAGGAGCCCTTGCCTTATGACTCGATATTGGTTAACGCCCATCGTAAGTTATTCGCCTTTGACCTTAGGTGCCGCGCGTATGGATATTCCTGCTGCTTCGGATTTTGAAGCTTTCCGCCAAATGGCGGCCCATCAGCATCCGCGATTACTCCCGATGTTTAAAGCAAGTCTGCTTCTGAGTGACGATGAAGATGTATGTGGTTCAGAGCTCGTAGAATTAGATCTAACGCTTGAAGAGGATCTCGTATTTAATGGTGAGCCTTTACATCTATCGCATTGCGCAGAAGCGTTCCTCGATCGTTTGTTGACTAACCAAGAGGCCGGTTTACTGTTGTCAGTCATGGAGGAAGAAGCGGGTTCATTAGAAGGTCCTCCTAAAGGTTGGCTGAAACAGTGGCGCGAGTGGTTAGAAGCTGGTTATGACATTGTGCTATTAAGAGAGGACGGATGTTGACATGAAGCTTGGCGATGCTTTCTTCAATTGGCTGCAAATGCATATCGTTTCAGAAGCAAGACCTGAGGATGAAGCGGCCAAGGAGACACTTGATTTCTTTGCACTCATCCTTCGTGAAGATCATGGAGTCAGTAATCTTACTATTCTGCCAGAATCAGACGACATGAAGATTTGGATTGGTTATGAACATGAGGGAGAGTATCATCGACATCACTTTGATCGTGAGAGCGCAGAGAAGCTGTTAGATGATATCAACTCCAACCCTATTTACAACAATCAATAGCGGTTTAACGCTGTGAATTGACGGACATAAGTTGCGTTAATGAACGTACACTAATGTATATCTGGGTGAAAAAGGAGTACTCAGCCTATCTGAAAATAGATACATAATGGTGGAACGCTTGGCACTAGCTATGCTATACTGTAAGTGTAAGGAGCGTTTTCAACCACCTAGTAGGAGGCGCAAACGATATGGCTGAACACCTAACTGCTACAATGAAGCAATGGTTGGATAGCGCCGAACTGTTAATTAAAGCTGAATATGCAAAAGCTTGTGAGAGCCGAGACAACCTCTTTTCACTCGGCCGAGTTTTTGATGCGATAAAAAAAGCCTAGATCTGCGTCTGCAGTCAGGCTTTTTGTCATCTTCAGCGATTTATCGGGCTGGAACCTGTGGACTGTTGCCATTGGGGCCGGCGTTATCTATATCTTGATCATTGCGAATATCACGTGGCAGCTGAGGCATGACTCGACCTACAATATCAGCCATTTGTTCTGCAAAGCCTGTGACCGGTCTTCCTGCCTTGATGTTATCCCGGATATTGCGTAAGCGTTGATCTAAATCCATGTCAGCCGTCACGATCGCATTAACACCGTACGGATCCTTCTTGAGTGCCTCAGCTACCGAGTACTTGACGGTACCTACTTTAGAACGATCTAGGTCTTTCTTAATGTTAATGCCGAGAACAGCTGTATTGCCGAAGACAACGCAGTGAGCGCTCTCTACTAACGGGATACCCATTGCTAGGTTTTCCAAATGCGCTGCAACTGCCTTCGAATCTTTGATTTCAAGCTTTTGCGGAGCAATTTGTTGAACTTTTACTTGTTTTTGATTCGTATCTTGAGAGGGGGCACCACTTTTCGGCGCTTGACTGCAGCCTACCGCGAGGGTAAGTATCAGTGCACATACGCATATTAGTCTCACCAGAATCGTTCCCTTCTTTCCTTGAATCTCGCGTTTAGTTTGTCCTGCACAGTTAGGTTGTATGTATGAATATAACCAATGATCTAACGCCAAATCTGGGAGGGGACACACCAATGAAAAAAATTTACGTGTTGGATACCAATGTACTGCTTCAGGACCCTAATGCCCTATTCGCATTCGAAGATAATGAAGTAGTCATACCCGCCGTGGTGTTGGAGGAAATCGATTCGAAGAAACGAAATGCGGATGAAATCGGTCGCAATGCCAGACATGTTTCGAGATTGCTAGACGGATTAAGAGCCAAAGGCAACTTATCCGATGGCATTACACTTGGCCATGGCGGCAGTATCAAAGTGGAGCTTAACCATCGCAGTTTTGCGAAATTGCAAGATACGTTTGCTGAATTAACGAATGATAATCGCATTCTTGCGGTTGCGCTTAACTACCATTTAGAAGAGCAAGAAAATGATATCGCCAGACCCGTCGTGATCGTAAGTAAAGATACGCTTGTTCGGATTAAGGCGGATGTCCTTGGTATTCCGGCGCAGGATTATTTAACGGATCGGATAGTAGCTCAAACCGATATGTATACGGGGTATATCACGCTTTTCGTGCATCCATCGGTCATTGATGAGTTTTACTCGTACCGCTTCTTGACCGTGACTTCACTGAATTTGGGCTACATGCTGCACCCGCATGAATTTGTCATTTTGCGGGATGAGCTAGGCTCTTCCAAATCTGCTCTGCTCAAAGTCACACCGGACGCCAAAAAGCTTGAGCCGCTTTACATGAGTAATGATCCCATCTGGGGAATTGCAGCGCGGAATGCGCAGCAGCGAATGGCTCTTGAGCTTCTGCTCAATGACGATATCCCGCTCGTCACCCTGACAGGGAAAGCGGGAACAGGTAAAACGCTGCTTACGTTAGCTGCGGGGCTCATGAAAATTGAGGATGATCGCAAGTACAAGAAGCTGTTGATTGCTCGTCCAGTTGTTCCGATGGGCAAGGATATCGGTTACCTGCCTGGTGAAAAAGATGAAAAGTTGCGTCCTTGGATGCAGCCGATCTATGATAATTTGGAGTATTTGTTTGATACCAAAAAACCAGGCGATATTGAAAAAATACTTGCTGGTTTAGGTAGTATTCAAGTAGAGGCGTTGACGTATATTCGTGGACGGTCCATTCCTGGTCAATTTATTATCATTGATGAAGCACAGAACTTATCGAAGCACGAAGTCAAGACGATTGTCTCACGTGTGGGAGAAGGCAGTAAGATCGTCCTCTTAGGCGATCCTGATCAAATCGACCATCCATACCTGGATGCCTCTAGTAACGGCCTTACGTACGTGGTAGAGCGCTTCAAACAGGAAGGGATTAGCGGACACATCACGTTAGAGCGCGGTGAGCGTTCTCATCTGGCACAATTGGCGGCAGATTTGCTTTAAAAAAAGAAAGAAAAGCCCACATCCGACGATGTGGGCTTTTTTCATTGCACTTCGATCTTACATCGATAGGCTTTGGCAATGCCAAACATGAGTTCCTCGAGCTGTCGATCAACAACGTACACATCTCGATTATCCAGATCCTTGTACTGCGCGATGAGGTGTTCTTCCACTTGAAGCGCAGCTTGATCGACCTCAACAGGAGGGCTGTCCGTCGTGAATCGGAAGGAGGTGACGATTTTGTCATACAGATAATGATGTTCGGCGCGGCTAGTAAAGCCATAATCACTGAACAAATCGGTCAATTCGGCATCCTCTTGGAGCAAACGAAGCGCCATCGGCGTGGTTTCAATGTTAAAATGCACCATTACCTCGAGAGCAGCACGTCGCTGCTCTTCATTGCTGACAATTAGCATTTCTTTGTCACGGTCGAATAGCTCGACTTTATCGGCAAGTGCTTTGATAATTTGAGCGTAAAAGCCGGGGATTTTCCCGTCAGGCAGGTCCATCATAAGACCAATTTTAGATTCCATCGCTGTTAGTCCTCACTTTATCTTGATTATCTGTACTAGTAGTTTACAGAGATATTTTGAGTTTCACAACTGCTACACCTTTTTTGGTCTCTACACTAAGCACATCGAGATAACTTGCTACTTTTTTCGGGACGAAGCCTAGCTGAAAATCTTTCGAAAAGTCAGCAATTGTCGTATCAGGCAGCTTGAAGCCGTTAAATTCCAGATTGTCTACGACAAACCGCACCTCATTCATATTATCTGCATTCGTAAGCAGAACGAAGTTCCCGTATATGGAAATCTGCAGGTCACCTTTTTTGCCTGTAGCAATCATAGCGCCATCCTTGAATTCGAAATTCAATGTTTGGAGAAGATCGCTTTTGGAGTGAAGATACGCGTTGAAATCGGTGTCGGTCAGATTGACAACTGGCGTATTGGAAGTGACGCTAATATATTTACCAGCCATTAGAAAATCTGGTAGCGCCCGGAAAGCCGTGGACAAATTATCTAAGTAATCCCTCGCTAACGGCAAGCCATCTTGTTTCCATTGATCATTCAAGCTCTTGATTTGCGCTGTGATCGCCGCGGCTTGCGTACTGATCGCGAGTTGTTTGTCCAAATCTTCTTGAAGTTTAACGAGTCTTTCGCGTTGTTGAAGCAGTTTATCCTTGGTCGTCTGAAGTTGAGTTCGCGAGTCAGCTAACACGGTTTGTAGTTTCTTCAACTTCTGAAAGGAATCCGTAAACATCGCCAAAGATCGATGATCATTGGTGATAATCATTTGCAGGTATTCAAACATTCGAAGCGCGTCGGTGAAGGAGCTGGCAGCGAATAGCAGCATCCAGATCGAATCCCGATCTCCTGTATAATAAGCGCGTAATACTTTGCCGGCGTGCTTGCGAGTGGTATCGACATTTCCGCTTTGCTTCGCTATATCTTGCTCGTTCTGCTTGATTTGTTCGCCGATTTTGGCATCCTGATCATTTAAGCGAGCGACTTCTTTATCGATTTCAAAAATGGTGAGTCCTTTTTGGACTAGCTCTTTCGCTTCGTCTTGTGCCGTGCCGGTCTCTTCGGCCGAAACTGCTGTATACGGCAATGTGAGCTGCGTTAGCATAACAATAGACAACAGCATCGCTGTGAGTTTTTTAGATTTCATTGATGGTATTCTCCCCCTATGAATAGATTATCATATTTCTATTAAATGAAGCACAAAAAAATACTTACCTTTGGGGAAAGGTAAGTATTTCACCCTACATCTATTTTTTGGCAGCAGGTGCTACTAACTTCAAAATGTCATCGAAGCTCTTCACCTTAGCAGGGACTTCCTTGCTTAACGGCGTGCCTTGATTAATCGCATCATACGTCTGATGAAGCAGGATATGATTGTCGAGGGCTTTGCCATCTACGGTTACAGCGAACGTAATATCTAGCGTTTGGTCGCGAATAAAGCCTTTATCGTCAATAGCAACCTTCATGGAGCTTGGTGCTTTGAGTTGAAGGGAGCCTAAGTCATTTTTCTTAAGAACTTCCGCTTTGTCTGCGGACAGGAAGCCGTTCGATTTCAAGGTATCAACAAATTCTGGTAATTTGGTCTGGAATTGCTTATTGATTTCCTTCTCATTCTTCGATGTTAAATCAACCTGTATCGACTTAGCGGAGGTGCCATCGCTCAACTTCACAGGGTCTTTGGATTCTTTATACCACTTCGCATCGATGCCTTCAAAAATCAATTTACTTAGCGTACTAGATACTTGAGACGAATTCTTTAAAGTGTCTGCTGTTAATGGGCTGGAAGATTGGCTCATTTTTTGCAAATCGATCGCATAATACTCATCAGCCGTTTTATTTAAGACTGGCATATTAAAATACATTTTGCTATCTTTAATGAGAATTGGTATGGCAATAGGGGATGTTGATCCTTTGGCCGTAACCTGCAGGTCAGTTTGGAATTGAAGCGGGTCTACATTGCTGATCCCCTTCCAAGTTATTGTACTTTCTCTGATCAAAGACAACAACCCGTTCGTAAGAGGGTTGGCTGATTTCATCAAACCATCACTGATCGATAGTGTCGTGTTACCATCAAAGGTATACGACTTCATTTCTGTTTGTTTGTTTACGGATTGTTGAAATGCTTCTTTCACTTTGGTGTTATCGGTACAAGCTGTCAACGAGACTAGGCTAATTGCCGTTATCGCTGTTAAGGTAATCCATTTTTTTGACATGCGGGGCTGTCTCTCCTTCCATAATCCTTTTTCATTATAAGGGTTTCGTATTCATTTGTCTGTAAGTAAAGAACTGGGGGTTGTGACATGGAGCAACGAATAGGGAATGTTGGTGTCGTTTCAGCCTTAAAGGAAGCGATTAAAACCGCGGCCAATCAACGAATTCCTTTTCAAACCTATATGGAAATCTGCTTATATCAAGAGACTTACGGATACTATCGAAATGATCAAATCAAGATTGGTAAACAAGGCGATTTCTACACAAGCTCTTCGATCGGCACGGTGATGGGGGAAATGGTAGCCTCGTATATCAGTAAGGATTTGCAGCAATCTATCAGGATGCCGGCGTCTATCCAACTTGTTGAATGGGGTGGTGGGAATGGACGGATGGCTTTGCAGATTCTTGATGAATTAAAGTCATCTTTCCCTAACGTTTACGCTCGTACTTCCTATGCAATCATTGAATCTAGTCCCTACCACCGTCAACTCCAAAGAGACAGGCTGGTAGAACATGCTGCCTTAACGCGTTTCGTAGATGAAACAGAGTGGCTGAAAGAGATGCCAGAGGAACATGTTTATGTAATTGCCAATGAACTGCTTGATGCTTTCCCAGTCCAAAGAGTCCGATATCTGGATGATCATTACCAAGAGTCTTATGTGACTTGGCAGGATCAACTCCCTCATTTCATAGAGGTTTGGTTCCCTGTAGAATCACAACGTACTTTAGACTATCTTTCTTCTATAGAAGTTCAATGGCGTGAGGGACAAATAGGGGAAGTGAATCTGGGTGCATGGGATTGGTATGCCAGACTATCTGGGCGAATGCGCAGCGGTGCTGTCATCGCCATTGATTATGGAGACATCGAGTCTGAACTATTCGCGCCGCACAGACATCAAGGAACGCTGATGTGCTATCGCAAGCATGAAGCTCATGATAATCCGTTCTTGTTCCCGGGGGAACAGGATATAACAGCTCATGTGAATTTTAGCTATTGCCAAAGGGCCGCTATGGCATCCGGTTTTGATGTCTGTCCGTTAGTAACGCAGCGACAGTTCTTGGTTGATCAAGGCATTTTGGAAAAATTACAAAATCATGCTGATCCGAATCCGTTCAGTGAAGTTTCCAAACGGAACCGTTCGATTCGACAATTGCTACTGAGTGACGGAATGAGTGAATTATTTAAAGTGTGCATCACAACGAAAAAAGGTGAATTGGCTTAAGAGCCAACTCACCTTTTTGTTTGTTGTGTGGATTAGATGGACATTTTGAAAAATGACCAGTACGTAAATCCGCTGAAGGAGATAATCATATATCCCCAGAACAACAATATGTAAGTACGTTCTGACAAGCGCATATAGCCTAGAATGACGAATACGGCAGTTTGAAAAAAGAAAATCAGAGACATAGGTATCATATCGCCAGCTAAGCTCATTAGTGCGATAACAAGTGTCCAAAAACCTAGAACCCGAAACATGCGATCCATTCTCGTTACATCCCCCTCTCATACCACGTTGCACTTTAACTACAACACATTATACCGTTTGATCCAAGTGGTGTAAACCGTCAAACGGTGACGAAATTGAAAACATTTCATCAGATACACGTAGTATGTCTTTTTATACGAATCCCATGTATGAGTGTCAAAAAATTTGGCAATACCATTTAGTATCAAATAGATTCTATGAACTCTAGTACGGGCATAGAAATAGTAATAATGGCACGAATCAATTGATACCCTGACTTGACAAATTGATTCTTCTTTATGATGTAACCGTGGGTAGGAGAGACTTTGTTCAAAACATGCGAAGCTCCCTATATTATGTTAGGAGGTTTGACCTTATGTCGGCAATTAGACAAGATGCTTGGAGCGATGAAGACGATTTAATTTTAGCGGAGTTGACATTGCGTCATATCCGAGAAGGAAGTACACAATTATCTGCGTTTGAAGAAGTTGGCGAGCGCATTGGACGAACAGCGGCTGCATGTGGGTTCCGTTGGAACAGTTTTGTTAGAAAGAAGTATGAAGCAGCGATTCAAATCGCCAAAGCGCAGCGTCAGAAACGGACGCAGTTGAAAAAACATGCACCCGTTTCGATTTCAGGCTCATCTACGATTGGTCTTCTTGATAGCCCGGAGGCTCAAGCGGGTAAAAGTGAATCCTTTACAGAAGAGACGCTTTCTATAGATGCTGTCATTCGATTCTTACGTCAATGGCGGAGCACCTATCAGGATATGAATCGTCATATCAAGACGTTGGAAAAAGAATTGCAGGATAAAGAGGACGAACTCGATAGACTTGGCAGAGAAAATAATAAGCTGAATAAACAAGTTAATGAAGTTGAAACAGATTACCGTGTTGTGAATGATGATTATAAAGCGCTTATACAAATTATGGATCGAGCTAGGAAAATGGCTTTCCTTGTTGAAGAAGAGGAAGAAGAGAAACCTCGGTTCAAAATGGATGCCAACGGAAATTTAGAAAGAGTAGATTAAGTGTAAATGGAAGTACTAAGTAAAGACTTCAAGTAAAAGTCGTTGTCCAAGGGATCTCTTGGGCTGCGGCTTTTTTCATGTATAATAAGCTAGGACAATAGCTAGGAGGTCGATCTATGCGAATCATGATAATTGGTGGAGGCTCACTAGGACTCCTTTTTGCCTCTAAGATGGCTGCCTACTGCAGTCAATTAACAGTCGTCACTAGGACGAGAGAGCAAGCAATAGAGCTTACAAGGGTTGGTATAACGCGAAATGAAAGAGAATCACAGGAACATGTGAATGAGAGCAGCCTGTCATTTTGCAGCTATATAGATGAAATGAATGTGGATAGGACTCTTAACACTCCCAATCCGCGATTAGATTATATCTTCCTTATGGTCAAGCAAACGGCGATTACGTCGGAGCTTCTTCAATTTATACAGAATCACATATCTATAGCTACTTATCTGGTTAGCTTTCAAAATGGCATTGGACATGAGTGGAAGCTAAGCCAAGCCATCGGTGAAGATCGCTTACTGCTTGCTGTTACAACGGAAGGGGCTAAGCGGAATGGGTATACGGCTGTCAACCACACCGGTCATGGGATTACTTATATAGGTGAAATGGCATCGAACGAGGAGGGTGCTGAACATAATCAGCATAATTTGTTGGTGCAAGTGCTGGAGCAAGCAGGATTTCAAACCGTTTTGTCGAAAAATATGGAAGTCAGGGTCTGGAGTAAACTTGCCATTAATGCGGTTATTAATCCGCTAACAGCGCTACTTCGAATGAGGAATGGAGAATTGCTGGAGTCCGCATGGACCCTCGATCTGATGAATGATCTTTATCAAGAAGTGCAAAGCGTGGCGTATGCCCAAGGTATAAGGCTGCCCGATGATTTATGGGACACCATTCTTGGGGTATGCGAAGCAACAAGTCGCAATCATTCTTCTATGCTGCAGGATATCGAGGCATCAAGGCATACAGAAGTTGACTATATGAACGGAAGCTTACTTCGGTTGGCGAAGGAGTCTGATCTCAGTTTGCCGACTCATAGCATGATTTATCGGATGATCAAGGCATTAGAAAAATAAGAGGTGACAGTTCGGGATGGATGGTTTAGTGAATATCATTTCCACGTTGTATGCGATATTGGCGGTTGCGCCATTCATAACGTTCGTTATCATTTGGTTTCTTGTTTTTCTATTTCTCAAAGATAAGAAGATGACGACGCGGTTAACCATGGATGTGACCACGTTGTTTCTACTAGGCTCGGTTTCTTTAATGTGGAACAAACTATTTCAAACCCAATTTGGATTTTGGTTAATTATCCTGTTTTTATTAATTGCTTTCGGTATTATTGGGGGTTATCAAACGCATCTTAAAGGTGAAACGAATTTATTAAAGGTAGGCAGGCTTGTCTGGAGGCTTAGCTTTGTCGGCTTGTCCGCGTTATATATCCTACTTTTTGTAGTGCATATTAGTAAAAACTACCTATTTTCAACCTAGTTCTTCATTTCGTTTTCTTGATATTTGATGTTTTGGACAATATTGTAGCTGAACTTTGTAATATTTCTTTGATATTTGTAGAAAATAACAAAGAAAATCGTCTAGATTTTATTGACCGATGGTTGTATAATAAAAAACTGTTAAGGTAAATTTTTTTACCAGTGAATTAGTCAATGGTAAATTATTTATGGACAAACATTCATAATATGTTATAATTCCTTGCGTAGACTCTAGTAATTTTTTTTACCAGAGATTTATGTAATGATATATAACATTAAAGAAGCGGTTTCATTGATATCCTTGGTTAAAGGTGAAAGGTTTATGTTATATAACCTTACAAATCATCTGGCCGTAGATGTCTAGATATACATATTTTAAAGGAGGAGTTTATATGAAAGCGACAAAGTGGGTTACAACAGCAGTAGCATTAACGCTTATGGGTAGCGTAGCAGTTGGTTGTGGTAAAAATGAGGAAACACCATCTGCATCACCATCCGGTGGCGCAACAGGTACTTCAGCTCCGGCTTCCAACAAGCCTCAAGAAATTAAAATCAATTTCTCTGCAGAACCACCGATTATGGATAGTTCCAAAGCAACAGCGAATGCGGCATTTACATTTATCAGCGCATTTAACGAAGGTCTATATCGTATCGATAAAGATGGTAAAGCAACTGCTGGTCTTGCAAAAGACATGCCAAAAATTTCTGCTGATGGTTTAACGTACACGATCGATATTCGTGACAATGCGAATTGGTCTGATGGACAACCAGTAAAAGCACAAGATTTCGTTTATTCCTTCAAACGTACATTGGATCCTGCTACAAAAGGGCAATATAGCTTCGTAGTAGCTTGGATTAAAGGTGGAGAAGCTGTAACATCAGCTAAAACGCCTGAAGATGTTAAAAAAGCTCAAGACGCACTAGGCGTTAAAGCAATCAACGACAAACAACTTGAAATTACACTTGAAAAACCAGTTGCCTTCTTTACTTCCATGTTGGCATTCGGAACTTTCTTGCCACAACGTGAAGATTTCGTAACAAAAGCTGGCGACAAATATGGCGCAGAAGCTGATAAAGTAATTGGCGCAGGTCCTTTCATTTTGAGCAAATGGGATCACGGTCAAACACTTGAGCTTGTGAAAAACGACAAGTACTGGGATGCTGCAAATGTGAAATTAACAAAAGCAACAATCAATATCGTTAAAGACACAAATACAGGCCTTAACCTATATGAAACAGACGCGGCTGATCTAACTGAAATCAACCGTGACCAACTTACTTTGTACAAAGGTAAACCGGACAACCTGCCTAAGCCAGAGTTGACGAACTCCTACTTGATGTACCAAGTGAAAAAACAACCAGCACTTGCTAACAAAAAAATCCGTCAAGCTTTAGGTATGGCAATTGACCGTCAAGCTTATGTAGATACAGTTCTTGCTAACGGATCCGTAGCTTCCACTGGTCTAATCCCAGGTGGTACATCAGATGGCGCTGGCGGCGATTTCCGTAAAACTGCTGGTGATACACAGCCGAAGTTCGATGCAGCAAAAGCAAAACAATTGCTTGCTGAAGGTTTGAAAGAAGTTGGCTTAACAGAGCTTCCAAAAATGAAAGTGAACGCAGATGATACAGAAACTGCGAAAAAATCACTTGAATTCATTCTTGCACAATGGAAACAAAACCTAGGTTACGTAGCTGAAGCGAACCCAGTTCCACATGCTTTGCGTATCGAATTGTCCTCCAAACATGACTTCGACATCGTTCTTTCCCTATGGGGCGCGGATTACAACGATCCAATGACGTTCTTGGATATGTGGGTAACTGGCGGCGAGTTTGACGAAGGCGACTACAGCAACGCAGATTACGATAAACTTGTTAAATCCGCTCAAACAGAAACGGATGCAACAAAACGTGCGAAATCCTTAGTTGATGCTGAGAAAATCCTTATGGATGATCAAGGTGTAGCGCCATTGTACTTCCGTACACGTGCTTACCTGAAAAAAGAAAGTGTAAGTGGTTTGATCCTTCCTTCCTTCGGGCAAGAGTGGGAATTGAAATGGGCAACAATCAAGTAATTTAAATGAAGTTTTTGCATGGAGAAGGGGCCGTTCGCACCTCGTGGGAGCGGCCCCTTCTAATTCTTGTCTGTATATTTTAATAAAGGAGGAGCAATATGGTTAAGTTCATTCTTCGCCGTTTCCTATATGCGCTCATCACGTTATGGCTGATCGCAACATTTACTTTCGTCTTGATGAAAAACTTGCCAGGTAATCCACTAGGTGAAAGTGCTGAGAAGATTCCGAAAGCTACGAGAGATATGTTGATGAAGCAATACGGGTTAGATAAGCCATTGTGGCATCAGTATTTGACATTTATGAACAACATCATCCATGGCGATCTAGGAGCTTCCTTTCAATTTCCTGCACACAAAGTTACTGATATTATCAAGCAAGCATTTCCTTCATCCTTAGAACTTGGATTGATTTCAATCGTTATTGCGGTTGTTGTTGGTTTAACTTTAGGGATTATTGCGGCCTTGAACCATAATAAAGCTGGTGATTATACAGCGATGTTTATTGCGATTCTAGGTGTATCCATTCCGTCATTCGTTTTGGGTCCAATGCTTTCTTACTATGTAGGTGTTAAGTGGGGGATTTTACCTGCTGGTTTATGGAAAGGCCCGAAATACATGATTCTGCCATCACTTGCGTTATCTTTCGGTACGATTGCCATTCTGGCGCGTTTAATGCGTACTTCCATGCTGGATGTATTGAATCAAGATTATATTAAAACAGCGAAATCTAAAGGTTTGTCTAATTTGACAGTCGTATTTAAACACACAATTCGTAACGCGATATTACCTGTCATTACGATCATCGGCCCAATATTTGTAAACGTCATCACAGGTACGTTAGTAGTTGAACAGATTTTCGGTGTACCAGGATTGGGTAAGCATTTTGTAACATCGGTGTACTCGAATGATTATACGATGATTTCTGGATTAACTATTTTTTACTCAGCAATTTTGATCGTAGTGATCTTCTTAACCGACATCGTGTATGGCTTTGTAGACCCTAGAATTCGTCTTGGGAAAGGCGGGAAATAATTCATGCAAACTCCAAATGAATCAACAGAGACTAACTTCAAGTTTGCTCCCGTTTCAAATAAATCTTTAACTGGTGAAGTCATTGTTAGACCTTCGCTCAATTATTGGCAGGACGCATGGAGACGACTTAAGAAAAATAGACTGGCTATGGCTGGCTTAATTATATTGGTAACGTTGATCGTTCTAGCGATCATTGTGCCATTTGTTTCGAGCTACGATTATCAGACGCAAGACCTCAAAATTAAAAATATTGGTCCAACTGCTAAACATTGGTTCGGTACGGATGACTTTGGTCGTGATGTATGGACGCGTGTGTGGTGGGGAACTCGCATCTCCTTATTCATTGGTATCACAGCAGCGCTTATTGACTTAGTTGTAGGTGTTATCTATGGTGGGATTTCGGCTTACTACGGCGGAAAAGTTGACGAAATTATGCAACGTTCGATCGAAATCGTTTATGCGATTCCGTTCTTGTTGATTGCAATTTTGTTAATCATGGTTATCGGCTCAGGTGTTTCATCGATTATCATCGCGTATAGTATTACAGGTTGGGTTCCGATGGCTCGTCTTGTTCGTGGGCAAATGCTCACGCTCAAAGAGCAAGAATTTGTACTGGCTTCGCGTACATTGGGAGCTTCTCCCATGAGAATAATTATGCGTAGCTTGATCCCCAACGCACTTGGTATAATTATTGTACAGATCACATTCGTTGTGCCATCTGCGATCTTTACCGAAGCATTCTTAAGCTTCATTGGTCTTGGTGTTAAGCCTCCGCTGGCATCGCTAGGAAACTTGCTGTCAGACGGTGCTAACTATATACGTTTGTATCCGCATCGCCTTATTTTCCCGACGATTATTTTCAGCTTAATTCTATTGAGCTTCAATCTTCTCGGCGATGGGCTTCGTGATGCGCTAGATCCGAAAATGCGCAAGTAAGAAGGGGTGAATAATGATGAGCACCAATAACAATTTACTTGAAGTAAAAGATCTTCGAGTTTCATTCCAAACGTATGCGGGTGAAGTTCAAGCTGTTCGCGGCGTGTCTTTTTCTTTGAAAAAAGGTGAAGTGTTGGCGATTGTAGGTGAATCCGGTTGCGGTAAATCCGTAACGGCACAAACGCTCATGCGTTTAATTCCTACTCCGCCTAGCTATATAAAAAGCGGTTCTATCATGTTTGACGGGAAGCACGACATTACGAAGCTTTCTAACAGACAGATGGAGAAAATTCGTGGTTCTGAAATGGGTATGATTTTCCAGGATCCAATGACTTCTTTGAACCCAACGATGAAAATCGGTGATCAAATTACGGAAGGTTTGATCAAGCACGAAGGATTGAGTAAAAGCGCAGCTAGAGAAAGAGCAATTGAAATTCTTAAGCTGGTAGGCATTAACTCCCCTGAGGGTCGAATTCATCAGTATCCGCATGAACTTTCTGGCGGTATGCGTCAACGTGTTATGATCGCTATTGCTCTAGCTTGTTCGCCAAAGCTCCTCATTGCTGATGAGCCTACAACGGCGCTAGATGTGACGATTCAAGCACAAATCATTGATTTGATGAAGACAATCTCTGTGAAAACGGACTCATCCATTATCTTAATTACCCATGATCTTGGTGTTGTGGCTGATATGGCACAGCGTGTTGTCGTCATGTATGCAGGGAAAATTATTGAACAAGGCACCGTAGATGAAATTTTCTACGAGCCGCAGCATCCATATACATGGGGCTTACTTCGTTCAGTGCCGCGGTTGGATACCAACACGAATGAGGAGCTTGTGCCGATTCCTGGTACGCCGCCTGATTTGTTTGCTCCGCCAAAAGGGTGCGCATTCGCAGCGAGATGTCCTTATGCGATGAATCACTGTTTGGAAGAAGATCCAGCGCATTCTGTCTTGTCTGAGACTCATTCAGCAGCTTGCTGGTTGCTTCACCCTGATGCACCGAAGGTTGAACGTCCTGTAGGAGTGGGAGGTCATCAACATGTCTAATTCAAGCAACCTATCGAAGTCGGAAAAACCGATTCTGCAGATTCGCAATATGAAGAAGCACTTCAATCTTGGAAACGGTAAGATTTTGAAAGCTGTTGACAATTTTTCAATAGAAATTAAACGCGGTGAAACGTTTGGACTTGTAGGGGAATCTGGTTGTGGGAAATCGACAGCAGGAAGAACCATTATTAAGCTTTATGACGCGACAGAAGGCGAAGTTATCTTCGACGGTGAAGATGTTCACAAGCTGACAGGTAAAAAGTTAAAAGACTTCAACCGCAATATGCAAATGGTATTCCAAGATCCTTACGCATCGCTCAACCCGCGTATGACCGTAGGGAATATCATTGCTGAAGGCATCGATATTCATGGTTTATACAAAGGTGCTAAACGCAAAGAACGCGTGATGGAGTTATTGCGTGCTGTTGGTTTGAATGACGAGCATGCAAGCCGATTCCCGCATGAATTCTCCGGTGGTCAGCGTCAACGTATCGGGATTGCCCGTGCGCTTGCGATTGAACCGAAATTCATCATTGCGGATGAGCCGATTTCTGCCTTGGACGTTTCCGTACAAGCGCAGGTGGTTAACCTTTTCAAACGATTGCAAAAAGAAATGGGCTTGACCTACTTGTTTATCGCGCATGATTTGGCGATGGTGAAGCACATCTCTGACCGTATTGGCGTTATGTATCTGGGAAGTCTTGTAGAGGTAACGACATCGGATGCGCTTTATGCGAAGCCGCTGCACCCGTATACACAATCACTTCTTTCGGCTATTCCGATTCCAGATCCAGAAATAGAGCGTACGCGTGAGCGTATCATTCTTCAAGGCGATGTACCAAGTCCGCTCAACCCGCCTAGTGGTTGTCCGTTCCGTACGCGTTGTCCGCAAGCCATGGCGAAGTGTGCAGATTCGATGCCGCCGAGCAAAGAAGTGGAACCAAATCACTTTGTAGCTTGTCATCTTTATTAATAGCGTGGCCGTCCCGATGGGGGCGGCTTTTCGTTGTTTAGCCTTAAGGTTGTTGCGCCTATTAATTGTAATTAGAATAAATACAGTTTTGACGATTGCAGAGCTTACGTGTACAATTGAGGGATAGTCGTTTTATTTGTCAGGAAGAGGAGACACTAGACGCATATGCAAATGGAAACTTTTCATTGGAAAAAAAATCAGCAATTGTCAGAAGATTATATTGCGGGTAAAGATGCTGCTAAAGCACTATTTCCCTATCATTTTGGACGTGAGGAAGATTGGCAAGCCCGTGTTAGTTGGCTGGATGGCGCGGCTGGAAGTCCGCGTGTAGATCGTAAACGTCTTGTAGACACATTACATGCATATAATCTGCGTGTTGGCAATTCAGGTGCGGCCATGCGGCATATAGATGCTTTGGGGGATGCTCAGACGCTAGCCATCGTTGGCGGTCAGCAAGCAGGCCTGTTCGGTGGCGAGCTGCTCGTTCTCTATAAAGCGATCACGATTCTGCAATTGGCCCGTGAATGGAGTCACAAGCTGCAGCGCACCGTCGTTCCTATTTTCTGGATCGCTGGGGAAGATCATGATTTTGATGAAGTTAATCATATTAACGTACTTTCGAATACGCAGCACATAGAGAAGTTGAAAGTGGATCACCCTACAGGACTACGTACGTCTGTAAGTCGTTTACCGCTTTCCGCAGAGGCTTGGGAAGAGGCTTTGAACAAGCTCGACAGCGCCTTGATGGATACGGAGTTCAAAGCCTCACTAATAGCGAACTTGCGTTCAGCTACAGAGGATGGAGCTACGTTGAGTGACGCTTTTGCCCGCTGGATGGCGATGTTGTTTGGTGAATATGGGCTTGTACTTATTGATGCGGATGAACCTGGCGTTCGCGCCTTGGAATCATCTATGTTTGAAATGATCATCGATCAGAATGAATCTTTTGCTGGTGCGCTTTTGCGTAGTCAATCGGACGTTAGTGGGGCTGGCTATGGCATCCAAGCTGAGATTCAAGAAGATGGCGCGAATCTTTTTACTTTTGCTGAAGGGCAGCGTTTGTTGCTGCATCGGGAGAGTAACTATTTTGCAGATAAGAAGAACTTGATTCGTTTCTCGAAGGATGATCTAAGGGATTTGGCAACGCGGAAGCCTGAACGATTAAGTAATAATGTCATGTCTCGACCGCTTATGCAGGAATTTCTATTTCCCGTACTTGCGACCGTATTGGGTCCAGGCGAGATCGCATACTGGGCGCTGACGAAGCAAGCTTTCGAACATTTTCATATGAGAATGCCGATTGTTGCTCCACGCTTAGAATTTACCTTAATTGAAGGTACGATCAAGAAACAGATGGACAAATATGACTTCACAATAAATGATGTATTAGAACGCTTTGATGAGAAGAAACAAGCCTGGTTGGATGCGCAAGATACCTTGAGGCTGAATGACCGCTTCGACGAGGTGAAAGAGTCCTTCCGCAGCAGTTATGCACCGCTGGTAGAGTCACTCAGTGCTATTAATCCAGGGGTTAAGAAGCTTGGGGATACGAATTTGGCTAAAATTCTGGAACAAATCGATTACTTGCATCATAAAGCTAATGAAGCTTCACATACACAATTCGATGCAGCGATCCGGCAATTAGAGCGAATTCGTCTTACGATATTCCCGTTAGCCAAGCCGCAGGAAAGAGTGTATAATGGGTGTGCTTATCTGAATCGTTATGGGAATGCTTGGCTACATAGCTTAATTGAAACGCCGATACCCGTAGACGGCTTGCACCGTATCTATCATTTATAGGAGGAACGAAGATGACAACCGGAACTAAAAGTATCGTAACTGACATGGCGCTAGCGCCAGATGGTCATTTGAAAATTGATTGGGTACAGGCGCATATGCCTGTTTTGAACCGTATTCGCGAGCAATTTGAACAAGAACAACCTTTCAAAGGGTTGAAAGTAACGATTTCCTTGCATTTGGAAGCTAAAACAGCTTACCTAGCGAAAGTTGTAAAAGCCGGTGGAGCAGAAGTCACAATCACAGGAAGTAACCCGCTTTCCACGCAAGATGATGTCTGTGCTGCACTGGTTGAAGATGGAATTACCGTATTTGCAAAATACAATCCAACGCCTGAAGAGTATAAAGAACTTCTTATCAAATCATTGGAATCCAAACCGGATCTGATCATTGATGATGGTGGTGATTTAGTTTCTCTTTTACATTCCGAGCGTAAAGACTTAGCAGTGAATGTGCGCGGTGGCGCGGAAGAAACAACAACAGGTATTCTTCGTTTGAAAGCGATGGAAAAAGAAGGGAAGCTTGGATTCCCTATGGTTGCTGTGAATGATGCCTATTGCAAATATTTGTTCGACAATCGTTATGGTACAGGTCAATCCGTGTGGGATGGCATTAACCGTACAACGAACTTGGTTGTTGCAGGTAAAACGGTTGTTGTCGTTGGTTACGGCTGGTGCGGTAAAGGTGTGGCCATGCGTGCAAAAGGCTTAGGTGCTAACGTAATTGTTACTGAAATCGATGCGATTAAAGGTGTAGAAGCTTACATGGACGGTTTCGCTGTTATGCCGATGATTGAAGCTGCGAAATTAGGCGATTTCTTCGTGACGGTTACAGGTAATCGTGATGTCATCCGTGGTGAGCATTACAAAGTGATGAAGGATGGCGCGATTCTATCGAATGCAGGTCACTTTGACGTTGAAGTCAATAAACCAGAACTTGAGGCGATGTCATCCTCGAAGCGTACGGTTCGTCGCAACATTGAAGAATATCAATTGACTGATGGTCGTAAAGTGTACGTACTTGCTGAAGGTCGCCTAGTCAACCTAGCTGCAGGTGACGGACACCCGGCTGAAATTATGGATATGACATTTGCCCTACAGGCAATGTCTTTGAAACACGTGAATGATGCTTACGAATCCCTAGGCAAAACGGTTGTGAATGTGCCTTACGTGTTGGATGAGCAAGTGGCTCGATTCAAGCTTGAATCACTGGGTACAAGTGTAGATGCCCTTTCCGACGAGCAAAAGGCTTATCTGGATAGCTGGGATGAGCACTAGAAGTTAAAGAATCGTTTAAGTAAGAATGTCCTTTGGTCCAATTCTGGGCTAAAGGGCATTTTTTGCGTTGTAAAAAGAAAATTTACGGTTTGCAACTTTCTTGTACATGATTCCGTTTGAAGGGTGTATATCCTAAAAATGGAAAATGGGGGTTGTTAGTTTGGGGGGTAAGACTAGAGGTAGTGTAGCTTTGTTACTTGTGTGCTGTTTGTTGATGGCAGGGGTGTTAGCGGGGTGTGGTTCGACATCCTCTTCTACTTCGAAGGATGAGGCATCCTCTGTCGCGAGTTCGGCAACTAGTGCTGAAAAAATGAAAGGGCAGACATCAACAACAGCAGCGTCAGATCAATTAACAGCCGGTACAGAATCGAATGCAAGTCATGCTGCGGCTCCTGCCGCCAAAGCGGATGCGGCATCTTCCAAGCAGGTGGATAACAAAGAGGTGCCGAGTACTGTGATACCGGCAAGCGGGAACGATCAAGAGGCCGGGTTTAATCGGAAACTCATCTACCGTGCCAATCTGGTGATGCCTGTAGAGGACTACAGCAAAGCTCAGACAGCTTTACGTGATCTTGTCGCCTTAAGCGGCGCTTACATCTTGCAGTTCTCTGAGAATGCCAATACGGGCGAGAGAGGCGGTACTTACACAATTAAAGTTGCAGCGGGCGGGTTCGTATCCATGCTGGATGGGTTGGAAAAGCTGAGTCCATCTTTACAACGAAATGTGCAAGGTCAGGATGTCACCGAAGAATATGTGGATCTTAGCTCTCGGTTGACGGCCAAACAACTTGTTGAAACGAGATTACTGAGTTTTATGGAAAAGGCATCCAAAACGGATGATCTCCTTGCATTCTCCAATGAATTAGCAAAGGTGCAAGAGACGATTGAGCAGATAAAAGGAAGAATGCGTTACTTAGATCAAAATGTTTCATATTCAACAATTGAGCTGCGTATGTACCAGCAAACAGGTAAAAAGCCACTTCTTTCTGACCCTAATGAACTAACGTTAGGGGAACGGGTTCAGAAAGCGTGGGACTCTAGCCTGAATGTTTTGGTAGCCGTCATGCAAGGTGTACTCGTTTTCCTGGCAGCCGCGGTCCCTGTTTTGGTCATTTTATTGTTAATTGGCGTGCCATTTTGGGTATACAGACGCAAACGCAATGCAAAATTAGTGGAACTGCGAGCACAGTTAAAAGAGCAACATGCATCTGAACATGCACTTGAAACGACCGAACAAGGAACAAAAGGCACAGAATAGACTCAAAAATGAAAATAAATTTACTTAATCCTGCTAACTAAGCAGGATTTCTTTTATTTTTAGCGAATATTGATTCAAATGTGGTGAAAAGTGGTACAAAGTGGAGGGAAGAGGGGGCGACATGCTATGTTTATGGGCGAATATCAACATAGCATTGACGAGAAAGGCCGAATGATTATCCCGGCTAAATTTCGTGAAGCCCTTGGCGAAGCTTTTGTCATCACCCGTGGTTTGGATCAGTGTTTATTCGTTTATCCACAATCAGAATGGTTAATACTCGAACAGAAGCTTAAAGCATTGCCATTAATGAAGTCAGATGCACGTGCGTTTACCCGGTTTTTCTTCTCTGGGGCAAGCGAATGTGAACTGGATAAGCAAGGACGAGCGAACATTCCGAGCAATCTCGTTGATCATGCGAAGTTAGAAAAAGATTGTGTTGTCATCGGTGTTTCTAATCGCGTAGAGATTTGGAGTAAGCAAGTTTGGGAAAGCTATGCCAATGAGTCTGAACAGTCATTCAATGAAATCGCAGAGAAGCTGGTCGATTTTAATTTTGACTTATAGAAGATATTGCCTGTTAAGGATTAGGCGTACGAAGCCAGTTTTGCCAAGGCAAAACGTATAGGAGGACATACAGAGTGTTTCATCATGTGACTGTACTTAAAGAAGAATCTGTAGAAGGTTTACATATAAAACCAGACGGCGTTTACGTCGATTGTACCATGGGGGGAGCGGGACACAGCGCTCTTATCGCTTCCAAACTAGGCCCAGAAGGGCTGCTGATTGCCCTGGACCAAGATGATATTGCTCTAGCTAATGCACAAACTGTGCTTGCACCATATCTTGATCGTGTTGCGATTATCAAAAGTAATTTCCGAGAAATCGAGCATGTACTTCGCGGTGTTCCTAAAGCAATACGCGATGGTAAGCCTCAGGTAGACGGCATTCTATTCGATCTTGGTGTTTCCTCACCACAACTCGATGATGGTGAACGTGGATTCAGTTACAATCATGACGCTGAACTCGATATGAGAATGGATCGTGATACGACATTAACCGCCAAAACGATCGTTAATGAGTGGCCGGCTGACCAAATTGCGCGAATTTTATTTGAATATGGCGAAGAGAAGTTTTCCAGACGTATCGCAGGTGTCATTGTAGAAGCACGCAGCAAGAAACCGATTGAAACAACAGGAGAGCTCGTAGAACTGATCAAGGAAGGGATTCCTGCGGCGGCTAGACGGACAGGCGGACATCCTGCCAAGAGGAGCTTCCAAGCATTGCGAATCGCCGTAAACGATGAACTAGGTGCATTTGAAGAAGCGCTTCAGCAATCACTGAACTGTCTAGCGCCTCATGGGCGTATCGCCGTCATCACATTCCACTCGCTGGAAGATCGCATTTGCAAACAATTTTTCGTGAAAAATGTGGAGAAATGTACATGCCCGCCAGCCTTTCCAATGTGTGTTTGCGACAAAGCGGGGGATTTGAAGCTGGTTACGCGTAAACCTATTTTACCTAGTGAACATGAACTAGATGTGAATCAACGTGCAAGATCAGCTAAGTTGCGTATAGCAGAAAAGATTTGAACCAAGGGAGGAATTAATCGATGTCATCATACATTCAAGGCAATTTGGCGCTTGATCCGAAAAAGAAACCGAATACGGGGCCGCGTGTAAAGATCAAAGAAACAACGAAAGTTGTTTATCGGAATTCCTCACTGCCCGCTCAAGAAAAGATGCTGTATCTCTTCACGGTTGTTCTTTGTGTCATCGTTGCCGGAGTTATCATTTGGCGGTACGCGGCCATCTATCAGATGAATGCCGATATTCAGAAAATGCAAGGCGAGATCCGTGAAGTTCAGGCGCAGAACAGCGCTCTTAAGCAAGAAGTGGAGAAGCTGCAAAGTCCTGATCGTTTAAAAGAGGAAGCTACGCGTCTCGGGTTTAATTTACAAGATGATAAGCAAGCTAGCGTAGTTGCTCAAGCAACGTCTACTGTGAAACCGAAAACTAGCACATCTACTAGCAGTAAAAATACGAAGTCAGCTTCTAAACCGTAATGGGCAGGTATACATATGACAAAAAAAATTAAGTTGCGTTCTTTGCTAATCGGAGGGTTTTTTACCCTTCTTTTTGTTGTCCTCTTAGCCAAAGTCTATTGGATTCAAGTCGTAGAAGCCTCTTGGCTGCTAGATAAGGCTGAAAAGCGATGGGAAACAGATAAGATTCTGACACCTGTTCGCGGCTCGATTTTAGATCGGAATGATAAAGTGCTGGCTGTAGAAGCTACGGCTTATACGATTGCGCTCAACCCACAAATGATTGATAGTTTGCATATTGCCGAAGATATTTCGCAAGGCCTTGCAGATATTTTGAAAGATTCAGAGGCAAATCGGCCAACACTTGTGAATAAAATTCGTGACCTAGCAACGAAGAAGAAACAGGATGGCTCAGATTTTGCCGTGAACGTAGAAGTGAGGAACGAAGGCTGGAAGATTGAGAAGGAGAAAGCGGACCAAGTCCGAGCGCTCATCACCAATCTGCAAACCAAGCTCAAGTTGACTGCTAAAACGAGTGTAGGTATATCGATCCTGGAAGATAAGAAGCGGTACTATCCAGGTGAAACGTTAGCTTCGCATATCCTCGGATATACGAATAAAGAAGGCGAAGCCGCACTTGGGATGGAGCTTAAATTAAACGATGTTCTCAAGGGTGTTCCCGGTATGTTGAGCTATGAGAAGGATGGCAAAGGCGTCGAATTACCAGATGGTAAAGTCAACTTCAAGCCTGCTGAAGACGGAAATAATGTGCGGCTAACCATCGATAAAAACATCCAATTTTATATGGAAAGCGCCTTGGCGAAAGTGAATGAGAAGTGGCATCCTAAAGGCTTGACTGCCATTGCGGTTGATCCTCAGACCATGGAAATTCTTGCGATGGCGAATACGCCGACGTTTAATCCGAATACATATTGGACTTTTAATAATCAAACAGATTTTAAGAATAGTGCCATTTCCTCGCGATATGAGCCGGGTTCTACATTTAAGCTAGTAACACTTGCTGCAACCGTAGAAGAAGGGTTGTTCAACCCAACTGACACGTACCAATCCGGTTCAATAAAAGTATTAGATCGTACACTCCATGACCATAATCTCGTTGGTTGGGGGAAAATTTCCTACCTAGAAGGATTGAAACGATCCAGTAACGTAGCTTTTGTTAAGCTTGGCTACGAGAAGTTAACACCTCCTAAGTTAGTTGACTACATTAAGAAGTTTGGTTTTGACCAAAAAACGAATATTGATATGCCTAACGAAGTGTCCGGGCTTATTGATATGAAGTATCCATCCGAATTTGCGACGGCTACGTACGGTCAAGGGAAAGTCGTTGTAACGGCTATCCAGCAAACAGCAGCCTATGCAGCGATGGCAAACGGCGGTAAATTGATGTGGCCGCACATTGTGAAGGATATTGTGGATCCCAAAACGGGGAAAGTCATTACCCCTTTTGAACCACAAGTCATCAGACAAGTTGTCAGCCCTCAAACGGCTACACAAGTAAGTAACTATTTGGAACAAGTTGTATCGGATCAAGAGATCGGAACGGGTAAGCTTGCCTACATGGAAGATTATCGTGTAGCTGGGAAAACAGGAACAGCCAACATCGTTCTGCCTGGCCAACAAACGTATTCACCGGATACTTGGGTTATTTCGTTTATTGGCTATGCGCCTGTCGAGAATCCAAAAATCTTAATTACCCTTATTGCAGATCAACCTGATCTAGGCGGTAACTATCATTTAGGTGGACAAGTGCTTGCACCAGCTTTCAAGGAAATCGTCGGAGAATCCCTGCAATACATGGGCGTACCCTCAAGTAAGAAACCGAAAACCGTGACCAAATCAGCGAATCAATTAGATGTGCCGAATTTTATGGATGCGACCTCGGCAAGTGCGAAAGGGACGGCCAAAGATGCGGGACTTGCGTTAGAAATGTTTGGAAAAGGGGATAAGGTTGTCGATCAGTTTCCGAAGCCTGGGACGAAAATTTTATCCACGCAGCATATCTATGTCGCCATGCAGCCAGTCGAAGAAATGCCGCTTCCTAATCTGGAAGGTAAATCGCTGCGTGATGCCGTTGAGGCTTGTTCCTTCTTCAAAGTAGATTGTCAAACCTCTGGTGAGGGTTATGTGTCTTCACAATCTGCGGCAGACGAAGGCCGAGGCGTAACGTTGCAATTTAAGCCTTTAAATGAGAAAGCAGATGCGCCAGCGAGTACACCGCCTGCCTCTGCGCCGCCTGCTTCGCCAACACCAACACCATCGCCAAATAAAAAGGCGGATGCTGGACAATCAACGACGAATAAAGCACGTTAGGGAGATAGCTTGTTCTAACCCCTGTTTGTCCCGAATAGTCATGTTAGGAATGAACTTGACTTAATGGGAAGGGAGACTGAACGTTCATGCGGGCTTCTAACGTTACCGTTCGTCGCAGATTGTTTACTGCGTTAATCATTGGAACTGTTATCTTTACAGCATTGATTGTCCGATTAGCCTATGTTCAGCTTTGGATTGGACAAGATCTAGCGAGTAAAGCCGAGGATAGCTGGCGAAGAGTCATCAATTACGCGCCTAAACGAGGCGAAATTCAAGATCGTAACGGGGTGACCTTGACGTACAGCATCACGACGCCAACGATCGTCGCCATCCCTGTTCAAATTCAAGATGCCCATGCGACTGCTGCTAAGCTTGCACAAGTGCTCGAGGGTAATGAAGATGATATCTACAAACAAATTACGAAAAAAACGTCGCAAAATAATATAAGACCCTCTGGTCGTAAGATTACGATCGAGAAAGCGCAAGAAGTTCGCATGCTGCAGTTGCCGGGAATCGTGGTTGCTGAGGATAACAAACGTTATTATCCTTATGGTTCATTGGCTGCGCATATCCTTGGCTTTGCAGGTATTGATAAAGGGTTAACAGGGATTGAGTCCAAATACAATACGCAGTTAACAGGGATTCCAGGCAGTATCGCTTATATGACGGATGCCGCAGGTCGGACTCTGCAAGGTACGACGGATAAATATACAGCGCCTATAGATGGCCTAAATGTGAAATTGACAATTGACAGCCATCTACAATCGGTGATGGAACGTGAGCTGGATCAAGCTATGGTGCAGTATCAAGCGCAGAACGTGCTCGCCATCATGATGGATCCGAACACCGGTGAGATCTTGGCAATGGGAAGCCGTCCTACATATGATCCTGCTAAGTATATGGATTCACCGGCCGAAACGTATAACCGGAATTTACCGATATGGAAAACGTACGAGCCTGGTTCCACGTTCAAAATCATTACATTAGCCGCAGCGCTTGAGGAAAAGAAAGTGGATCTGAATAACGAGCAGTTTTACGATCCCGGCTCGATCGAGGTTGGCGGCGCAAGACTGCGCTGCTGGAAACGTGGTGGGCACGGCAGTGAAACGATGCTGCAAGTTGTTCAAAACTCCTGTAACCCTGGTTTTGTCGTGATGGGACAGCGTCTAGGCAAAGAGAAATTGTTTGATTATATTTCTCGATTCGGTTTTGGGAAGAAGACAGGTATTGATCTTGGCGGGGAAGAGAACGGGATCATGTTTAAACCGTCTCAAGTGGGTCCAGTCGAATTGGCTACTACCGCTTTCGGTCAAGGGGTATCCGTAACACCTATTCAACAAATTACAGCGGTTTCCGCAGCAATTAATGGCGGTAAGCTCTTTAAGCCTTTCGTTGCTAAATCCTTCTCCAATCCGGATACCGGTGAGGTTGTCAAAGTAGTAGAGCCAGAACTCGTGCGAAATGTCATCTCTGAAGCGACATCCAAGCAAGTACGTGAAGCATTAGAGAGTGTCGTGGCCAAAGGTACGGGCCGTAATGCCTTTATTGATGGGTATCGGGTTGGTGGTAAAACAGGAACAGCACAGAAAGTTATCAATGGTCGCTATTCGCCAGATGAACACATCGTTTCTTTCGTTGGCTTCGCGCCGGCGGATAATCCGAAGGTTGTCATTTATGCGGCAGTGGATGACCCGAAGGGTATTCAGTTCGGGGGTCTGATTGCAGCGCCGCTCGTTAAGAATATGATGGCAGATGCCTTGCGTTATATGAAGGTAGAACCAGACAAAAATCAACTTGACAAAGATTACCGGTACGGTGAAACACCTGTTGTTGAAGTTCCGGACTTGGTTGGCGCGTCAGTTGATGATATATTAGAAGACCTGAACATGAATTTTAAATTGGCGAAGTCAGGAAATGGTAAATATGTCATTTCGCAGGCACCTAAAGCAGGCTCGCGTGTGGATCAAGGCTCGACAATCAGAATTTTCTTATCGGATGTGGACCCAGAGAAATAGACTTCTCCAAAAAAGATTTACAAATAAGACATGTTTAGCTTTTCTACTTGCATAAAATTGTCCATAATAGATAGGAAAAACAAGGAAGAGAGGGTTGCAAATGAAACTGCAGGAACTTGCTTCCGCACTGCTCATTACCCACATACATGGCGATATCAACACGGAGATTACGGGAATTGAGGCAGACTCTCGTAAAATAAAACAAGGGGATTTGTTTCTCTGTATCCCTGGTTTGACAGCTGATGGTCACGATTATGCCCCTAAAGCGCTTGCGCTCGGGGCTTCTGCGCTTGTCACAGAACGAGTCCTGGATCTTCCAATCCCGCAGCTCGTCGTGAAAGACGCTAGATATGCGATGGCTGCGTTGTCTGCTCATTTCTACGGATATCCGAGCAAAGAACTGAAGATGATTGGCATTACAGGGACCAATGGCAAAACAACCTCGACGTATTTATTGGAAAAAATCATCGCAGATCAAGGTTTTACGACGGGATTGATGGGCAATATCCATATCAAAATTGGTGACACCTACATAGAAAACAAAGCGACGAATACCCAAGAAGCGCTGGAACTTCAGCGTATCCTTAGGCAAATGGCAGACAGCGGCACACAGTATGTGATCATGGAAGTTTCATCGCATGGTCTAGATATGGGACGGGTCAAGGGGATCCAGTTCCGATCGGGTATTTTTACGAATCTAACGCAGGATCATTTGGATTATCACAAAACGATGGATGCCTATGCGGCGGCCAAAGGGTTGCTCTTTTCTCGATTAGGGAACGGTTTCTCTGCAGATGCAGATTCGCGTCAATATGCCATTCTGAATGCGGATGATGAGGCATCGCATACCTTTCAAAAGCTAACGGCTGCGCAAGTGATTACTTACGGTATCGAAAATGAATGCGATGTACGGGCTTCACAGATCCGTATGTCAGCGAACGGGACGGAATTTGAGCTGAAATCCTTCGCAGGTGATGCACGCTTCCATACGAAACTCGTGGGTAAATTCAATGTGTATAATGCGCTCGGAGCTATTGCAGCAGCATTGGCAGAGGGGTTCCCTCTGGAAGCTATTCGTGCTAGTCTAGAAAGTATTGCCTTCGTAGATGGGCGCATGGAAGTGGTCAACGAGGGTCAGGATTACTTGGTCTTAGTGGATTATGCACATACGCCAGACGGATTAGAGAAGGCGTTATCAACCGTACGTGAGTTTGCCGAGGGTAGAGTGATTACCGTATTCGGCTGTGGCGGCGATCGCGATAGAACGAAGCGTCCGATTATGGGCAAAGTTGCCGCTCGCTACAGCGACTTTTTGTATGTGACTTCCGATAATCCGCGCACTGAAAATCCAGATGCCATTCTCGCTGACATTGAGCCAGGCTTGAAAGAAGTTGAATACCCAGTTCATCAGTATGTTTTACAGGCAGATCGCAAAAAAGCGATACAGAAGGCTATTGAAGAGGCAGGCCCTAAGGATGTAATATTGATAGCGGGAAAAGGCCACGAAACGTATCAAGATATCATGGGCGTGAAGCATGATTTCGATGATCGCTTGGTGGCTAAGGCTGCGATAAGGGGGAGAACACAGTGATTCAGCGTACAATTGTTCATATAGCAACGATGTTGGGGAGTGAGGTTTCTGGCACTTCTAATGACATATCCATACATGGTGTTTCCACTGATACACGATCTATTCAAGCTGGCAGTTTGTTCATCCCGCTTATCGGAGAGAACTTCGATGGTCATGCATATGCAGAAGATGCTTATCATAAAGGGGCAGCAGCGATTCTCTGGCAAAATGATCATGGGGCAGCGCCAGAGGGCATTCCGTATATCCTTGTGGCGGATACACTTGCAGCTTTACAGCGTTTGGCCAAAGCCTATCGCAAAGAGCTTCCTGTTCGCATCATTGGCATTACAGGAAGTAATGGCAAAACCACGACCAAAGATCTGGTAGCTTCCGTCCTAGGCAGTACATTCGAGGTTCATAAAACAAAAGGAAACTTGAATAATCATATTGGCTTACCGCTTACGCTGCTCCAATTAGAAGAAACAACACAATTTGCTGTTGTTGAAATGGGCATGAGCGGACGCGGCGAGATTGCGCTCTTATCCGAAATTGCAGAACCAGAAGCCGCGATCATCACGATGATCGGCGAATCGCATCTGCTGCAGCTGGGTTCACGGGATGAAATCGCCCGTGCGAAGGCTGAGATTGTCACGGGGATGCCTAGTGACAGCTTGATCATCTATAACGGCGATGAGCCGTTAATTGAACAAGCGCTCGGCGAGCTGGCGCTGCCGGCAGGGTTGCGTCGGATTCGCTTCGGCCATGCCGAAAGCAATGATCGCTATCCGACCGGCATCCGAATGGATGCGGACGGGGCGTACTTCACCATCAATTCTACGGATTATCCGGAATTGTTCATTCCCTTGCTCGGCACGCATAACGTCATTAATGCGCTTGCGGCCATCAGCATCGGGGAGGCCTTCGGCGCCTCACCAGAAGCCATTGCAGCGGGGCTGCGCTCGCTGCAGATGACGAGCATGCGCATCGAGAAGCTCACGGCAGCCTCTGGGCTGACCGTGCTTAACGATGCGTATAACGCCAGTCCCGCCTCTATGCGGGCGGCGATCGCCTTGACCGAGCAGCTGAGCGGCTTCGGTCGGAAGTTCCTCGTGCTCGGCGACATGCTGGAGCTTGGCGAGCACGAAGAGCAGTTCCATCGCGGCATAGGCGCGATGCTGTCGCCGGAACGTGTAGACTACGTCTTCACGTTCGGTCGGCTCGGCCGCTTCATCGCGGATGAAGCGGCTCCGCACTTCCCGGAGGCGCAGGTGCGCGCCTACGAGGACAAGGCGCAGCTCGCGGAGGAGCTCGCTGCAATGGCACGAGCCGAGGATCTCGTGCTCGTGAAGGGCTCGCGCGGCATGCGGCTCGAGCAGGTAGTACAAAGCTTACTCGCCTGATCGGCGTAAAGGCAAGATCATTTAGCAGGGGGAACCAACGTGGAAAACACAGTTTTATTAACAATGGGTGTGGCTTTCGTGCTTGCGCTAATCATGGGGCCGCTATGTATACCTATTCTAAGGCGCATGAAATTCGGTCAACAAATTCGGGAGGATGGCCCGCAAGGCCATCTCAAAAAACAAGGCACCCCAACGATGGGCGGCGTCATTATTTTACTTGCCCTCTCGTTGGCTACCCTTCGTTTTGCAGATAAAAATACAGATTTACTCATTCTTCTATTGGCCTCATTAGGTTATGGACTTGTTGGATTCCTGGATGATTATATTAAAATTATTTTTAAACGTTCGCTAGGCTTAACAGCTAAGCAAAAGCTTTTCGGTCAATTGCTGATTTCGGCGGTTGTTTGTGTTTTGCTCGTTACGCAAGGGCATAACACTGAGCTTTATGTGCCCTTTGTTTCCTTCCACTTCGATGCAGGGTGGCTGTATTTCCCACTTATGGCGATTCTAATGCTAGGCGCTTCGAATGCCGTTAACTTTACAGACGGCTTAGATGGCTTGTTAGCAGGGACAAGTGCAATTGCTTTCGGTGCTTATACGATCATTGCCATGAATAATACGCAGCCAGAAGCGGCGATATTCTCAGCGGCCATGGTAGGTGCGGTACTCGGATTTCTTGTCTTTAATGCGCATCCTGCTAAAGTCTTCATGGGGGATACGGGTTCCTTGGGAATTGGTGGGGGACTAGTCGCTGTAGCGATCTTAACCAAAGCAGAGCTATTGCTTGCTATTATTGGCGGAGTTTTCTTAATTGAAATTTTATCTGTCGTGATCCAAGTCGTATCTTTCAAAACGAGGAAGAAGCGCGTGTTCAAAATGAGTCCAATCCATCACCATTTCGAATTGGTTGGATGGTCTGAATGGCGTGTTGTAATTACATTCTGGGTCGTGGGTCTGGTACTTGCGATACTCGGATTATATATGAATGAGGTGTTGTAGAATATGAAGCATCCGCGGGATTATCGTGGACTTGAAGTGGTTGTACTCGGCTTGGCTCGCAGCGGTGTCGCTGCAGCTAAGCTTTTTCATCAACATGGAGCCATCGTCACTGTTAACGACAAAAAGGAACGAAGTGCGTGCCCTGAAGCCGACGAACTTACGGCTCTGGGTATTTCTGTTATTTGTGGCTATCATCCGGAGTCTCTTGTTCATGAGGGGATTTCGCTAGTCGTTAAAAACCCAGGCATTCCTTACTCCGTTGAACCGATCCGTAAAGCGGAGCAACTGGGAATTGAGGTAGTGACCGAAGTTGAAGTTGCTTACCAATTCTGTGAAGCGCCGATCATCGGGATAACGGGATCGAATGGAAAAACGACAACGACTACGTTAATCGGTTTGATGCTAGAGGAAGCTGGATTGAAGCCTGTCGTCGCAGGCAATATTGGTCGTGCCTTGACGGAAGCAGCACCAGAAGTGACATCGGAGAATTGGATGGTTGTAGAGTTAAGCTCATTTCAGTTAAAAGGAACAACGGCGTTCCGTCCTACGATTGGGCTGCTTCTCAATGTTTACGAAACACATCTGGATTACCATGGTTCTATGGATGACTATATCGCTTCGAAAGCCAAATTATTTGAGAATCAAACCGAAGCCGATACGGCTATTTTGAACTGGGATAAAGAAGTGTGTCAGCGTCTAATTCCAAGTCTTAAGGCGAAACAGTTTCATTTTTCCATGAAAGAAAAGCTCGAATATGGTGTGTATCTGGATGTTGATTCGGACGTAATGGTCTATGCAGATGGTAAGGGTCATATTCAATCCATACTTCCTGCGGCTGAAATGGGCATGCCGGCTAGTTTCAACGTTGAGAACGCGCTAGCAGCAGCTGCTGCGGCGATTACGGCAGGTGTGGACATAGCGACGATCGCTAGTGTGTTGAGAAGCTTCCAAGGCGTAGAGCACCGTTTGGAGCTTGTGAGAGTGCTTGATGGTGTTACGTTTTATAATAACTCCAAAGCCACGAATTCAGCCGCATCTGTGAAATCCATCGAGGCGTTCAACCAACCCGTTGTACTGATCGCAGGGGGCCTAGATCGAGGATCAGATTACATGGAACTGCTGCCTACGTTCAAGGAGCGCATCAAAGGCGTTGTAACTTTAGGTCAAACCAAAGAGAAAATTAAGCATATTGCCCAATTGGCAGGGATTAGCAAGGTTCAAACCGTCGATACTGCTAAGGATGCAGCGGACGCGGTTTCACAAGCCGTGCAGCTTGCCTGGGAGATGAGTGAACAGGGGGATGTTGTCCTTCTGTCACCTGCTTGTGCAAGTTGGGATATGTTTCCATCCTATGAGGACAGGGGACGCATGTTTAAGGAGTCCGTGCATAACCTTTAAGTAGGGCTTATCCACTTTAATGGACGTGCAGATTGACGGACTAGTGTCAATTCAATTGTCATTAGATGGAAGCCCACAACTGACAAAGAGGTGTCTGTAATGGGTAAAGCACGCTCCGCTCCTGACATTTGGATTATTATTCCGACCTTGCTGCTTTTGACAATCGGCGTTATTATGGTCTACAGCGCTAGTAGTGTTCTTGCATTTCGGGAATTTGGCGACTCGTTCTATTATTTGAAAAGACAGCTGATTTTCGCGGTGCTTGGTGTGATCGCGATGTTTTTCACGATGAACGTCGACTATTTGGTATGGAAACGGTTTGGCAAAATTGCGCTCTTCGTCTGTTTCGGGATGCTCGTCATCGTGTTGATCCCAGGGATTGGCGTCGTTCGCGGCGGTGCTCGAAGCTGGTTAGGGATCGGCGCTTTTGGGATTCAACCCTCTGAGTTTATGAAGATTGGGATGATTCTCTTTCTTGCGAAGCTGCTATCTGAAAATCAATCGAAGATCACCTTTTTTACCAAAGGTTTATTACCGCCGCTGGGGATTATGGGATTGGCCTTCGGCCTCATCATGCTGCAACCGGACTTAGGAACGGGTGTCGTCCTTGTTGGCGCTTCGCTATTAATTATCTACACATCCGGTGCGAGATTGCTTCATCTGTCATATCTAGGTATGATAGGGATTGCTGGTTTTGTGGGTCTGGTTATTGCTGCACCTTATCGTTTGCAGCGGATTACCGCATTTCTAGATCCGTGGCAGGATCCACTGGGCGCAGGTTATCAATCTATTCAATCTCTCTATGCTATTGGTCCTGGCGGGCTAGTAGGACTTGGTTTAGGCATGAGTCGGCAAAAGTACAGCTACTTACCAGAGCCGCAGACGGATTTTATTTTTTCCATTATCGCTGAAGAACTTGGCTTTATTGGCGGCACGTTGGTACTGCTGTTGTTCACGATTCTAGTATGGCGAGGTATGCGCGCAGCGATTACGGCACCAGATACGTTTGCTAGTTTAATTGCAGTCGGCATTATCGGCATGATTGCGGTTCAAGTTATTATTAATATTGGCGTTGTTATTGGGATGTTCCCGGTAACTGGTATTACGCTGCCATTCATAAGTGCAGGGGGCTCCTCGTTGACGCTCATGCTGACATCTGTTGGCATCCTGCTTAATATATCCCGCTATTCGAGGTGACAGGGGAATGAAAACGATCGTTTTTACCGGAGGTGGCTCTGCAGGCCACGTTACGCCTAATCTGGCGCTGATGCATAAGCTGAAGCAGATGGGTTGGGAAATCAAATACATAGGTTCGGCTACGGGCATTGAAAAAGACATTATCGAAAGAGAAGGGGTTCCTTTCTACCCAATCTCATCAGGGAAACTGCGTCGTTATTTTGATGTCAAAAATATAAAAGATCCGTTCAGAGTCATGAAAGGTGTTTATGAATCTTACCGATTACTTAAACGTTTGAAGCCCGCCATTGTCTTTTCGAAAGGCGGGTTCGTTTCCGTTCCAGTCGTTCTAGGAAGTCGAATGAACAATATTCCTGTAATTATTCATGAATCTGATATGACGCCAGGCTTAGCTAATAAAATTTCAATTCCTTTCGCAACGAAAGTCTGTGTAACGTTTCCTGAATCCCTTTCGCATATCAAAGGTGGTAAGTCTGTGCTTACTGGACTGCCGATCCGTGAAAATATGAATGCCGGTAAGGCTTCCCGTGCTCTGCAATTATGCGATTTCCATTCACAGAAACCCGTTATTTTGATCATGGGTGGAAGTTTGGGTTCGCAAGTACTCAATCAGGCAGTACGTGCCAATTTGGGGCGTTTGCTGACACAATTTCAGATTGTGCACCTTTGCGGCAAAGGCAATGTTGCTGAAGAGCACGTTACGACGCGTGGCTACAAGCAATTCGAATATTTAAATGAGGAGCTTCCCGATGTGCTGGCAATGACTGATCTTGTTATTTCCCGTGCGGGAGCTACGTCTATTTTTGAATTTTTGGGCTTAGAGAAGCCGATGCTGCTTATCCCGCTTTCCCGTCTTGCGAGTCGCGGAGACCAGATTCTGAATGCGGCCTCGTTTCAGAATGCGGGTTACGCGGACGTGATTCAAGAAGAAGAACTCACGGTAGATGGCCTTGCTGAACGCGTTGAGGCACTGTATAAGAACCGTGAGACATATAAGGCTGCCATGCAATTGCGCAATGAGAGAGATGCAGTTGCAACCATTGTTAAGTTGATTGAAACGCATAGCGCTTCGTTTTGATTTTGTTAAAGCGTATAGGCGATTGTCACACTCTATCCGATTTTACATAAACTACACTATAACCGTGACAGACACCTAGAGCTTCCTAAGTCACCATGCTTCGAAGACCGGCCAACTTCGACAAGGCGCTTAGGCATGAAATGTTTGGTACTTCCATCAGTTAGTCCTTACATTTTGCCCTACGTTCTGTGAAGGAGGTTTTCCCATGCAGAAGTTAATAGCCGACTTACAGGCATCAAATATTGGCGAGATAAGAACGAATGAACGACTTGCTCCATATACCACTTGGAAAATCGGCGGTCCGGCTGATTGTTTGATTATTCCTGGGTCCAAAGAGCAGGTTACTGAGGCCATCCAGTTTCTCTATCAACGTGGCATCCCTTGGACCATCATCGGTCGAGGCTCCAACTTGCTAATCCGGGATAAAGGAATTCGAGGCGTCGTCATTAAACTAGGTTCGGCGTTAGATACGCTTCGCTTCGAAGGGGCGATGGTTGTTGCTGGCGGTTCCTATTCGTTCATTAAATTGTCCGTACTCGCGGCCAGAGAAGGTCTAACTGGACTGGAGTTTGCTTCTGGCATTCCCGGTTCTGTGGGAGGCGCCGTCTACATGAATGCAGGGGCCCATGGGTCCGATGTGTCACGCATACTCAAGCAGGCTGAAGTCATCCTGGATACAGGGGAATTGGTCGTCATGCAGGCAGATGATTTGAAATATGCTTATCGGCATTCTATTTTGCATACGTTGCCTGGCATTGTAACAGAGGCTGTCTTTGAATTACAGGCTGGAGACCGTAACGAAATCGCAGGGGCCATGGCGGCTTACCGAGATCGTCGTCTTCGCACACAACCGCTTCAATTAGCTTGTGCAGGGAGTGTATTCCGCAACCCCGAAGGGGGATTCGCAGCTAAGCTTATCGAAGAAGCAGGCCTGAAAGGCAAACGTGTCGGTGGAGCTGAAATCTCGATGCTTCACGCCAATTTCATTGTTAATACTGGAGAAGCTACAGCCGAGGACGTTCTTACCCTGATTAGCGAAGTACAGCAGATCGTAGAGCAAGTGTACGGGATTAAGCTAGTACCTGAGGTTCTGGTCATGGGTGAGAGGTAAATCGGAGGTGGAATTTTGGAGAAGCTCGTTATCGAAGGTGGAAGACCTCTTACGGGAGCCATCCAGATACACGGCGCGAAAAACGCCGCATTACCAATTTTAGCTGCCTGCCTACTCGCTAGCGGCACGCATACCTTACACAATGTTCCTAATCTGCTCGATATCGACACGATGCTGCGCATTTTGCGTACGCTGGGTTGTCGAGCCGAGCAGCAAGGAGACACGGTAACCATTACAACAACCACCGTTCATTCCTCCCACATCCCCGAAGAATTGATGGGTCAGATGCGTTCTTCCATCTTTCTTATGGGTCCACTACTTGCCAGATTCGGCACTGTTACCATGTATCAGCCTGGCGGCTGCGCGATCGGTGAACGTAAAATCGATCTGCACCTGAAAGGGCTGCAATCTCTTGGAGCTGAAATTGAAGAATTCGCAAATCGTATTGTTTGTACCGCAAGCGCACTGCAAGGCAATGAAATCTTCCTGGACTTTCCAAGTGTCGGTGCGACCGAGAACATTATGATGGCCGCAGTGAAAGCGGAGGGCACCACAACGATTTATAATGCAGCCCGTGAACCCGAGATTCAGGATTTACAAAACTTCTTGAACGCTATGGGTGCTGACATTATCGGAGCAGGAACAGATACCATCACAATTCGTGGCGTGCAGACACTTAATCCTTGCACATATCGCATTATTCCTGATCGTATTGTGGCAGGTACATTTCTAGTGGCAGCTGCCGCAACCAAAGGGAATATTACGTTGGAACGCGTGAATCCTGCTCATTTGACCTCGGTGATCCATGTGCTTAAGCGTGCAGGTGTTCAAATCATCACGGACGGTGATATAATACATGTAAGCTGCCCGACAAGACCCAAGGCAGTGGAGCGTATTGTGACTTCGCCGCATCCATCTTTCCCAACGGATCTGCAGTCACAAGTCATGGTGCTTTTATCTCTAGCAGATGGCTTAAGTGTGATGAAAGAAACGATATTTGAAGGTAGATTTAAGCACGTGGATGAACTCTCTCGTATGGGAGCGGATATACGTGTGGATATGAGTTCGGCCTTTATCCGTGGGGTTCCTAGGCTCTATGGAGCTACGGTTGAGGCAACGGATTTACGGGCTGGTGCTGCTCTGGTAATCGCCGGTCTAGCTGCGCATGGCACGACGATCGTTGAGCAAATTCATCACATTGATAGAGGCTATGATAGAATAGAACATATGCTAGTCAGGTTAGGAGCCTCCGTGCTTCGTCAAGCTCCGGTTCCTAGTGAGTAAAGTTTTACGTGACAATCGCGTATCCCTTCCTGCAAGCAGGAGGGGATTCACGGTTTTCATAAGCATAGGAATTGGAAATTATTTCATTCACTCGTTAATAAGCTTATTTCAAGTTAAACGTAACCGTCTCAGGAGACGACGTAGTCGTTTATGTGAAAGTCATCAATCAATAGGTGGTGCCCCTCTTGTCCGAAGATAACAAAGTACCTGCGCTGCCTGTTCCTAAACCACGTGCGCGTACGAATCGGAAACTGCTTGCTTTTTTGTTCATTTTTTTTATAACAGTTCTCATCATTTTATTTTTTCAGTCATCCCTTAGTCGTATTAGCCACATTGAGGTAGAGGGAAACGAACTATTAAGCTCGGAAGTCATTGGACAAGCTAGCTTGATCGCTGTTGGCGACCGCTATTTCTCAGTAAGTTCATCCACCATTCAGGCGCGAATTGCGAAGCTTCCCATGATTAAGAGCGCGGAAGTGAACAAGTCTTTTCCCGGTGTGATTCATATCACGGTGGAAGAATACCCAAAGGTAGCTTTTCAGATTGATCCTGATGGCAAAAAGCAAGCTGTACTTGCTGATGGCGGTGTCATTCCTCTGCCTCCTGGAAGTGCCATCCCGCTTGATTTACCGATTCTGACCGGATGGTCAGATCAAGACCCTAATAAAGCAGCGCTGTGCAAAGTGCTCAGCGATATTCCCAAAAGTGCATTATCCGATGTATCTGAAATCAAACCGGATCCATCCGAATCCTATCCAGATAAAATTAAGATCTACACCCGTTCTCAATTCGAAGTTCACACGACTATTGCCTATCTTCCTGATAAAATCGATAATTTACCAGGCTATGTTGCTGGTTTACAAGAAAATCATATTACCAATGGTGTGATCACGATGCTCGAAGCTGAATATCACACACCATTTGCTGCGAGTGGAGAATCCAAAACAGATCCGAAGAGTACGCCAAAACCGACACCGAAGCCATAGTAATAGTAACGGCGCGGGGTTGCTGACAAAAAAACGTGGCAAAGACTACTCAATCTCTTAAAAAAATGTTAAAATTAGTTTTATGGTTAAATAGGATCTATCTGTTCATACTATTTTTTCTTCTATTTACTAGACAAGAACGATTGCATTTCACAACCAATAAGTTTAGATGTTGAAACTGTTTTTTAACTGCAAAAAAAATGTTGAAAAAAGAGGGAATATGGCGGTTGTGTGGAATACGTATAGGAGTATTTATGTAGATTTTGCAATTTTACCTAATTACAGGAGGTGCCAGGGGCTTGAGCAACAATGATATCATTGTTAGTTTAGACATCGGTACATCCAAAGTTCGAGCTATTATTGGGGAAGTTGTTAACGGAACCATTAATATAATAGGAGTGGGATCTGCCGAGTCAGAGGGTATTCGTAAAGGCGCAATCGTTGATATTGATCAGACTGTGCATTCGATTCGCAGTGCTATTGATCATGCTGAACGAATGGTCGGTATACAAATTTCCGAGGTTTATGTTGGAATTTCAGGAAATCATATTTCTCTTCAATCCAGTCATGGTGTCGTTGCTGTATCGAACGAAGACCGGGAAATTGGAGAAGAAGATATTGATCGCGTAATTCAAGCGGCACGAGTCATCGCATTACCTCCCGAACGTGAAATAATTGGAGTTGTACCAAAACAATATTTAGTGGATGGACAAGAAGGTATTAATGATCCACGCGGTATGATCGGGGTTCGATTGGAAGTTGAAGCAACGATCATTACTGGAGCGAAAACAGGCATACATAATTTAATCCGTGTTGTGGAAAAATCCGAACTGAAGGTTGCAGGTCTTATTTTGATGTCACTTGCATCTGGGCAGTTGGCGCTTTCCAAAGATGAGAAATCTGTAGGTACTGTGTTAGTTGATATTGGTGCCGGTGCAACGACGATTGCTGTGTTTGATGAGGGTAATTTGGTTGCAACCTCTACGATTCAAATCGGTGGCGAATTTATCAGCAATGATATTTCCATTGGATTACATACACAATTGGAAATCGCGGAGAAGATTAAGCTGAAATATGGCTGTGCCTCCGTGGAAGATTCAGCTCCAGATCAAGTGTTTAAAGTAACGAGAATGGGTAGCAATGTCGAGAAAGAGTTCTCGCAAGTAGATCTAGCGAATATTATTGAGCCTCGCGTCGAAGAAATTTTCCAATTAATTCGTGCTGAAGTTCATCGATTAGGCTATGGGAATATCGCTGGCGGTTATGTGCTCACAGGTGGGACTGTTTGTATGCCTGGCATGCTCGCAATTGCGCAAAATGAACTGGCTACGTCTGTTCGTATTGCAGTGCCTGACTTCATCGGTGTTCGTGATCCATCCTACACTAGCGGTGTTGGCATTATTCAATTCGTTTCCAAATACATGAAGAACCGTAATACAGGCTTCGCCAAAAAACTGGTTGCCAAGACTACCAAAAAATCCTCCGATAGTCAAAAGCCAGGTTGGGCGGAAAGAGTTAAAAATTTCTTCAGTGAATTTATTTAGTGAACGTTAAGTTAGGGGGATATGGCTCATATGTTTGAATTTGATATGGATTTAGATCAGTTAGCGCAAATTAAAGTCATTGGTGTAGGTGGCGGCGGTAGTAATGCCGTTAATCGAATGATTGAAAACGGTGTTAAAGGTGTTGAATTTATCACTGTTAATACGGATGCGCAAGCACTTCACTTAGCCAAATCCGTACATAAATTGCAAATTGGTGATAAATTAACGCGAGGTCTTGGCGCAGGAGCAAATCCTGAAGTCGGGAAGAAAGCGGCAGAAGAGTCAAGGGAGACGATTCTGAATACGCTTCGCGGCGCTGATATGGTATTCGTAACAGCAGGTATGGGAGGCGGAACTGGAACAGGTGCTGCTCCAGTTATTGCTGAAATTGCCAAAGAAGTAGGCGCATTAACTGTTGGTGTTGTAACTCGCCCGTTCACTTTTGAAGGACGCAAGCGTTCGTTACAAGCTGAGCAAGGGATTGCCGCATTGAAAGAGAAAGTGGATACACTTATTATCATCCCGAATGATCGTCTACTTGAGATTGTTGACAAAAAGACACCGATGCTTGAAGCATTCCGTGAAGCGGATAATGTCCTTCGTCAAGGTGTACAAGGGATTTCCGATCTAATCGCAGTACCTGGACTGATTAATTTGGACTTTGCCGATGTGAAAACGATTATGACCGAGCGCGGATCAGCCCTGATGGGGATCGGTGTTGCGACGGGTGAGAATCGTGCCGCTGAAGCAGCGAAGAAAGCGATCTCGAGTCCATTGCTGGAGACATCGATCGAAGGCGCACGCGGTGTTCTGATGAACATCACAGGCGGTATGAACCTTAGCTTGTACGAAGTGAATGAAGCTGCTGATATCGTTGCTTCCGCTTCAGATATCGAGGTTAATATGATCTTCGGTGCTGTTATTGACGAGAAGCTGAAAGATGAAATTCTAGTTACGGTAATCGCAACGGGTTTCGAACATAAAGCTGCGCCAATTCACCAATCGATCAAACGTCCAATTACATCTTCTCAGCCTGAGCCAACTGCTCCTGACAATCGGTTGAATAATCTCAAACCTTTTGGGGCTCAACCTTCAAACGATCAATTAGATATTCCGACTTTCTTGCGTAACCGCGGACGGAATACTGACAAATAATTACACAATAACTGTCTAGAGACCGAAGCCCTACTTTATGTAGATGCTTCGGTTTTTTGTTGTTCTACAAGGATTTCTGAAAATTTAGGAGCAGGATGTTTCATACGTTCATTTGGCTAAATATCTTGATAAAAGCAGCTGTGGCTCGAGGTGGTGCTGCTTTTTATTTTACGCAGACGAGCCCGCGTTAACTGACAAAAAAAGTAGGTTCCTACTAGCAAGTTTAGACAGACTTTGATGTTGGAATCCCCTATACTGATTTAGAAGCAGAAAGTTTCGTCAAGAAATTGCTAGAAAGTGTCTTTCTGGAGGTGGGGCATGGAGTGGTCGTCTACGCGGATCTCATTTTCCTGCTGAACTTTCTGGTGGATGCGGCCTTGCTTGTGGTTACGGCTAAAACGCGGAAAATAGCGTTCAAATGGTGGAGAATCGCACTCTCAGCAGGTTTAGGAGCTACTTATGTCGTTATGATGTTTTTACCAGTTCCTACCTTGCTATTTACATTTTCTGTGAAATGTATGTTTTGTACAGGTATGATTATGACCGCTTTTGGTTATGGATCCCTACAAAATTTATTACGCAACATGGGGACATTCCTTCTCATTAATTTTGCGGTAGCCGGAGGGCTGTTCGGCATCCATTATGTGCTCGCCTCTTCCTCAGATGTCATGAAAGGCATCATGTTCACACAATCCGGGGTGCCGGTATTTGAATTTCAAATAGGCAGCATTCTCTTTGTGCTAATTCTTCTCGTTCCGCTCATCTGGTGGTTTCGAACCGTGTTCCAAAGCACGAAACAGCGTGAGGTTATGACGACATATTTGGCAGAGGTCACGATTTATGTAGGGGATTTCATCGCTACGTGCAAAGGATTGATTGATACAGGTAATCAACTGTATGACCCATTAACACGTACTCCCGTCATGGTTATGGAAGTCTCCGAGTGGGGGGATGTACTGCCCCTAGCCTGGCTGCAACGGATTCGATCAGCGGATGTTGATCAAATTATTAGCGGCATAGGTGTGGAAGATTTTATTTGGCAGGACCGTTTACGTCTTGTGCCATACCGTGGAGTCAATCGGAATACGCAGTTTATGTTGGCGATTAAACCGGATAAGGTGGTGATCACCCATAATGATTCACAGATGGAAGCCACCAAGGTACTTATTGGTCTGGACGGAGGTAAGCTGTGTAGCGACGGCTCCTACCAAGCGATTATTCATCCTGCCTTGATTTCAGCGGGATAACGCTTTCAAACTAGACATACGAAATAACGCAGTTAAAAGAGTCGTTGGCAGCAAATAAAGTACATTGTTCGAAGTGTGTTTTCGTTATGAAAATGCTGCAGCTTATGCTTAGGATGAAAGTTTTGCCAAGGCAAAACTCACGTTATGCTTACGAAGAAAGTTTTGCCACAGCAAAACTCTTAGGAGGAAACTAACATGTTCTTGAAGTGGAAACTGCTCTTTCAACTAGCGTATTATCGAATTTTGATGTTTCTAGGTCTCAAAGGCGAGGAAATCTATTACATAGGCGGTAGCGAAGCGTTACCTCCACCTCTTACGCGTGAAGAAGAAGAATACTTATTGGAAAAATTACCATCTGGGGATGCGGCCATTAGAGCCATGCTCATTGAACGAAACCTGAGGTTGGTTGTCTATATAGCGCGAAAGTTTGAAAATACGGGCATTAACATTGAAGATTTGGTCTCCATCGGAGCTATCGGTTTAATAAAAGCGGTGAATACGTTTGATCCAGAGAAAAAGATTAAGCTCGCAACGTATGCATCCCGCTGTATTGAAAATGAAATCCTAATGTATTTACGCAGAAATAGTAAAATTCGTACGGAAGTATCTTTTGATGAGCCGCTCAATATTGATTGGGATGGCAATGAACTGCTACTATCTGATGTGCTTGGAACGGAAAATGATACGATTTATCGGAATATCGAAGAGCAAGTAGACAGAAAGCTTTTGCACAAAGCATTGGATAAACTGAGCGAACGTGAGCGGATCATCATGGAGCTTCGTTTCGGCTTGCAAGATGGTGAAGAAAAAACACAAAAAGACGTAGCTGATTTACTTGGGATTTCGCAATCCTATATCTCGCGATTGGAAAAGCGGATCATAAAAAGGCTCCGTAAAGAATTTAACAAGATGGTTTAAAAGTTTTTTTTGGCAGGTAATGTCGAAATTGTTCAGCAGACACGGGAGGGAGCGAGTTACTACCCTTTTGTCAAGTGGCTGGACGGGGGATTGGACAGGAATAAATCGACCGCTCACGGGGATAATTAACAGTAATGTTTCTCCTTGGGAGGTAATCACGGTGACCCGAAATAAAGTTGAGATATGTGGAGTTGATACCGCCAAACTGCCTGTTCTGACCAATGCAGAAATGCGTGAGTTGTTCACTGACTTGCAAACTAAACAGGAAAGAACTGCAAGAGAGAAATTGGTCAATGGCAACTTGAGGTTGGTTCTGAGTGTGATTCAACGGTTCAACAATCGTGGAGAGTATGTGGACGATCTCTTCCAAGTAGGCTGTATTGGTTTGATGAAAGCCATCGATAACTTTGATTTGAGTCAAAATGTTAAATTCTCGACCTATGCTGTGCCGATGATTATAGGTGAGATACGCCGCTACTTACGAGACAATAACCCGATTCGCGTTTCTCGTTCCTTGAGAGATATTGCTTACAAAGCTTTACAAGTTAGAGACAGCCTGACGAATCAAAATTCACGTGAGCCATCGATCTATGAAATCTCTGAAGCTTTGAATGTCCCGAAAGAAGATGTAGTCTTCGCACTGGATGCCATTCAAGATCCAGTTTCCTTATTTGAACCGATTTATCATGATGGGGGAGATCCCATCTATGTGATGGATCAAATAAGTGATGAGCGTAATAAGGACATGTCCTGGATCGAAGGAATTGCGTTGCGCGAAGCGATGCACAAGCTAAATGCACGGGAGAAGATGATCTTATCTATGCGCTTCTTTGAAGGTAAAACCCAGATGGAAGTAGCCGATGAAATTGGTATCTCGCAAGCGCAAGTATCCAGGCTGGAGAAATCAGCCATTTGTCAAATGCAAAAACACGTGAAATCCTAAAAGCAATCAACAAAGACTGGAACGGCCTTGGTAGACAAGCCGTGAAGGTCTTTTTTCTCGTTTAACGAAGAAATAGAACGCTAGAAACGCTGCCGTCCGCATAGGACGGCTTTTTCGTTTATTTTATGTGGACAGGACATTTTGCCCATTGTACACATATACTAGTAGAAAAATCAGTTCAAATTCTAATGAGATACGTGGTGATAGGCCTCATGAAAATATCTGATTTCCAGACGAAGGACGTAATTAATATTGTGGACGGAAAAAAGCTTGGACAAATCAGTGATTTGGAGCTTGATCTGCGTCAAGGGCGAATTGAGTCCATCGTTGTGCCGAATCAGAGCCGGTTTTTTGGACTGTTCGGTTCAGGGACAGATGTCATTATTCCTTGGAAGCATATCGTGAAGATTGGTGCTGATGTTGTGCTCGTGAAGTTAGAAGACGTTAGGCCGTATCGGCAAACGGATGACACCGAAGGGGTATACGAGTTTAATCGTCAATTTCGGAATTGACGGAAGGCGCACATGGTGGAACTGCTCAGTTTGATACAGCAGATCTATCCAGCGTGCGTCTTTTTATTGTGAGCTCAACGTAGCGGTTTATTTTGTAAATGTGATAAAGTAATGAAAAGAAACGAGATTTGGGATGGGAGCGATGGGCATGGAACCATTTGTGGTGCAAGCGCAGAAAACGAATGAGGATCAGCCGGTCCTTTTGACTATAGCGAATTGGATGTCAGCATTTCCAGAAATAACAGCGGGCTTTACAACACGCTTAGGCGGTGTTAGTGAAGCACCATTTACATCGTTGAATTGTGGCCTTCACGTGAATGATAGACCCAGTGATGTCGTTCGCAATCGAGAGCGCATTGCTGACGTCCTAGGTCAGCCATTTGATGCATTTACCTATGCGGAGCAAGTACATGGGAAAGAGATCGCAATTGTCAGTCTGAATGAGCAAGGCATGGGGCGAACGAGCCGCGAAACTGCTTTGCAAGCTACGGATGGATTCATTACGAAGGAGTCGGGCATTGTTCTTTGCGCGCAATTCGCTGATTGTGTTCCTTTATACTTTTACGATCCTGTTCAACGAGTGGTGGGGCTTGCTCATGCGGGTTGGAAGGGGACTGTGTTAAACATTTCCATGGCTACAATATCCTTAATGACACATACTTTTGGTAGTCGGCCATCTGATATTCGTGCAGCGATTGGTCCGTCTATTGGGGCTTGCTGCTATGAAGTAGATGAGACGGTTGCTTCGCGAGTTAGGCAAGTTTTTGAAGAAATACAAATGACACAAGTAGAACAAGAAGCAATTATTACAAATAAGGGTAATCATAAGTATCAGTTAAATTTGCAAGAATTGAATCGAAAATTGATCGAGCAAGCAGGAATTTTGTCGTCCCATATCGAAGTAACTCAGTTATGTACGAGTTGTCGGACGGATCTCTTCTTTTCACATCGAAAAGAAAGTGGTTCTACAGGTCGAATGATCGCTTGGATTGGTCTAACGTAAGAGGATCCAACGTGGTGTACCGAATTGAGGTGTAGAAAAGCATGAGCGTATTAGAACGTAAGCAAGAGGTTGAATCACGGATTGCAGCTGTATGTCGGCAGACAGGACGGCAAGAGAATGAAATTAAGATCATCGCGGTAACCAAATATGTTTCTTTAGAAACAACTGAACAAGTTTTACATACAGGTCTGCTGCATATTGGTGAGAATCGTTGGCAAGATGTAAAGCCAAAATGGGAAGCGCTGCACGAACAAGGAACGTGGCATTTCCTTGGCCATCTGCAGACAAACAAGGTGAAGGATGTCATTGGTAAATTTGCCTATATTCACTCGTTAGACCGCATGTCGCTAGCTAAGGAATTGGACAAGCAGGCTGCAGCATTGGGGATTAAAGTGAATTGTTTCCTGCAAGTGAACATTTCTGGCGAAGAATCGAAATATGGTGTATCGCCCCAAGAGTTCTTTGTATTTGCAGAGGAAGTAAGTAAATTAGAACATATCCATGTGTGCGGTTTGATGACTATGGCGCCATATGAATTGGAAGCAGAGGAGACGAGACCCGTCTTTCGAGGTTTGCGAGAATTGCGTGATCGTTTGAATGAGCGTAGTCTTTTCCCTTATGAAGTGAAGGAGCTTTCAATGGGCATGTCTGGCGACTTTGAGGTTGCGATTGAAGAAGGAGCAACGTGGGTACGTCTGGGGACTGTATTGGTCGGAAAAGAAAGCTAATCCATGCCAGTGTGGCATGATGAAAATATCGTTAGGAGGGGACCGTTATGGGTGTCTATAACCGATTTATGAATTTTCTGGGGCTTCAGGAAGAGGAAGAGATTGTGGAACGCGAACGAATTGTAGAAGCAACAGAAGAACCTGAAACCAATCCGTATGAATTACGTAATAAAAATAAGGCAAATGTCGTAAGTATACATTCGCAGAAAAATTCTCGCGTTGTGCTCAGTGAGCCTCGAACTTATGAGGAAACACAGGACATCGCAGATCATTTGCGTGCTCGAAGAGCCGTAGTCGTTAATTTGCAACGCGTTCGTGGTGATCAAGCCATACGTATCGTAGATTTCTTAAGCGGAACGGTTTATGCATTAAATGGGTCTATCTCTAAGCTTGGACCGAATATCTTTCTCTGCACACCAGATTCAGTAGATATTCATGGCCACATCTCCGAGATGATGGGCGAGGAATAGACGTATATCCTAACACAGAGGTGGATGACTACGTGGATTACGTATACAGCTTACTGAGTATTGTTCAAGAAATTTATTATTTTATGATTATCGGTTATTTGATCTTATCTTGGTTCCCTAATGCACGGGATAGTTTCGTCGGAGGGATTCTAGGGAAATGCGTTGAACCTTATCTTAGCCCTTTCCGCAGAATTATTCCGAACATCGGACCTTTGGATCTCTCGCCAATTGTGGCGTTAATTGCATTACGATTCGTATTTAGTGGGATTTATGCTGTTCTTGATTACATTGCGAGGTTATTCTAACATTGGTTAAAGAAATTTATGGTCATTTCCATCCAGACGAGCACCATTTTGTCGATAGAGCTTGGGATTGGGTAGAGCGTGCTGCGGAGCAACATGCGGTTACCTTAACCGACTTTCTGGATCCCAGACAAGCGTTTATTTTGAACTCGCTCGTGAATCGACACCCTGACGTACACTGCCGCTTAGATGGCGGCTATGAGGCGGCAGAGCGCCGGCGAGCGTTGATTGCCCCAGACTACCGGACCTTGGAAGACGAAGACATGGCGATGGCTGTGTTAGCCGTTTCTTCAGGGGATGGCAAGTTTCTTACCTTAGAACACGGAGATTACCTGGGCGCCATTCTTGGACTCGGCATGAAGCGGGACAAGGTTGGCGATATTCAAGTTATAGAGGGTGGCTGCCATTGCTTAGTGACGAAGGATGCGGCCGATTATTTACATTTGAATTTGTCCCAAGTTCATCGCGTGCATGTTCAAACAGAGCTGCTTCCGTTGGATAAGTTGGCTGTAGCCAAAGTCCAGCTGGAAGAACTTCATCTATCCGTTGCCTCCATGCGGATGGACGGGATCGTAAGTGATGTTTTCCGGCTTAGCCGAGCCAAAGTACTGCAGCCTATTCAAGCAGGACGTTGCCGTGTGAATTGGAAGCTGGAAGAGGATCCGAGCAAGCAGCTTAAAGAAGGCGATATGATATCAATGCAAGGTTTTGGGCGTTTTAAAGTGCTTGAAGTGGAAGGCGTATCGAAAAAAGGGCGAATTCGTGTGAAGATTGGCAAGTTTGCATGATCGTGGATAATTTATCCACGAACTTTGCAGGAATTGCTAATTTTCTGTCGAACTGAACTGTATAGACATGGGTGTAGGCTAGCTTTCAGAAAGGCTTAGCTTATGCTTACGAAGTCAGTTTTGCTACGCAAAACGCTAAGGAGGGGCACTGATGCCATTAACACCGTTAGATATACATAATAAAGAGTTTTCGCGTTCGTTTCGCGGTTATGATGAAGATCAAGTCAACGAATTCTTAGATCAAGTCATCAAGGACTATGAGGCACTTATTCGTGAGAATAAGGATTTACAGAATCAAACGCTAGGTTTGCAAGAGCGTCTGGATCATTTCACGCATATTGAAGAATCATTAAGTAAAACGATTATCGTTGCCCAAGAAGCTGCGGATGAAGTCAGAAGTAATTCGAAGAAGGAAGCGCAGTTGATTTTGAAAGAAGCAGAGAAGAATGCAGATCGGATTATTAACGAATCCTTGACACGTTCACGCAAAGTCGCTCTTGAAATCGAAGAGTTGAAGAAGCAAGCTTCCATTTATCGTACACGCTTTCGGACTTTACTTGAAGCTCAGCTTGAACTTTTGAACACAGAAGGCTGGCAAAGTATGCAGTTTGACAATAGCGAAGAATAAGAAATGCGGGTTGGCCGACCTCATATTGACTAAGCCTGCCAGATTGGGTATACTCCTGTTAAAAGTATCGCAATAAAGCTATGACTGGAACGAGTAGGACGTTAAGCGCAGTGTCAGCGAATTAGGGTTGTGGTGTGAGCCTAATCTCTGCAACGTACCGAATATCCCCCAGGAGCGTCTCTTGAAACTTAGTAGAGAGAAACGGGTCATGCCGTTACACATGATCGAGTGAAGAAGCTATGATCGGCTCGTCTGTTGGCGTGCGTTCATGAGGCTTTTTAACGAGGGTGGTACCGCGAGTTTAAGTTTCTCGTCCCTTTCTGGGATGAGAGGCTTTTTTTGTTTTTAGCCAACTTAAGATTGAACCAGGAGTGGAGTGGAAAGCATGGATTACGGCAAAACATTAAATCTATTACAAACGGAGTTTCCGATGAGAGGCAATTTGCCACAAGCGGAACCGAAAATGCAAGAGCATTGGGAAGCAGAAGATATTTACGCGAAAGTACAAGAGAGTCGTAAGGGTAGAACGAAGTTCATTTTACATGATGGGCCTCCCTATGCGAATGGAGATATTCATATCGGTCATGCGCTGAATAAAGTGCTGAAGGATATTATTGTTCGTTTCAAAACATTACAAGGCTTCGATGCACCTTACGTACCAGGTTGGGATACGCATGGTCTGCCGATCGAGCAGGTGATTACGAACAGTGGGAAAGTCGATCGCAAGAAAATGACGATTCCGGAGTTCCGTGAATACTGCAAAGAGTATGCGCTGCAATCGGTTGAGAAGCAGAAGAGCCAATTCCAACGTCTAGGTATTCGTGGGGATTGGAAGAACCCATACATCACCCTGCAACCTGGTTATGAAGCTCAGCAAATCCGTGTATTCGGTACGATGGTTCAGAAGGGCTTCGTTTACAAAGGATTGAAACCCGTTTACTGGTCCCCATCCTCGGAGAGCGCTCTAGCTGAAGCGGAAATCGAGTACAAAGAGAAGACGTCAACGTCCATCTACGTAGCGTTCCCTGTAAAAGATGGCAAAGGGAAGCTTCCACAAGACGCTTCCATCGTTATTTGGACAACGACGGCTTGGACATTACCTGCGAACTTGGGTATTTCCCTGCATCCTGAATTCGAATATGCTGTTGTTCAAGCGAATGGGAAGAAATATGTGTTAGCACAAGGCTTGCTAGCTGCTGCGGCGAAAGAAATCGGCTGGAGCGAATACGAAGTACTTTCAACTGTAAAAGGCAGTGAGTTGGAATACGTCACGTGTCAACACCCGTTCTATGATCGCGAATCTCTTGTTATGGTTGGAGAGCATGTCACGTTAGAAGCAGGTACAGGTTGCGTTCATACAGCTCCTGGTCACGGGGAAGATGACTTTGCGATTGGACAACGCTACAACATTGGCGTGTTGTGTCCAGTGGACGACCAAGGGCATTTTACGGCTGAAGCGCCTGGATTCGAAGGCATGTTCTATGAAAAAGGCGGCAAGCTGATCATCGAGAAGCTGCAAGAGTCCGGTCTTTTGCTAAAAGCTGCGGACATTCAGCATCAATACGCGCACGATTGGCGCACGAAGAAGCCTGTTATTTATCGTGCAACGGAGCAATGGTTCGCGTCGATCGATAAGTTCAGACAAGAGATGCTGGATGAAATCAAGCAAGTGAAATGGACGCCAGAATGGGGCGAAGTTCGCCTTCATAACATGATCGCAGATCGTGGAGACTGGTGTATTTCGAGACAACGGGCATGGGGCGTTCCAATCCCGATTTTCTATTGCCGCAGCTGTAATGAGCCGCTGGTGAATGAGCAAACGATTGAGCATGTTGCTGAGCTATTTGAGCAAGAGGGGTCGAATGCTTGGTTTATCAAGGATGAGAAGGATCTTCTTCCACATGGCACTAGCTGCTCGAAGTGCGGTCATGGAGAGTTCCGTAAAGAAACGGACATTATGGACGTATGGTTTGACTCCGGATCTTCACATGTGGCGGTTCTTGAGTCCCGTCCAGAGCTGCAATGGCCTGCTGATCTATATCTGGAAGGCTCCGACCAATATCGTGGTTGGTTTAACTCCTCACTGATCACGGGTGTGGCAACAAGAGAGAAATCACCGTACAAAGGTATTCTCAGTCATGGTTTTACGCTGGATGGTGAAGGGCGCAAGATGTCCAAGTCGATCGGGAATACGATTGATCCGAACGTGGTTTGTGGCAAATTAGGCGCGGATATTCTTCGTCTTTGGGTATCTTCCGTGGATTATCAATCCGATCACCGGATTTCGGACAATATTTTGAACCAAACGACGGAGGTTTATCGTAAAATCCGTAACACCATGCGCTTTCTTTTAGGAAACTTGAGTCAGTTCAACCCAGAGACAGATCGCGTAGCGTTTACAAGTTTATCTGAACTAGATCGTTATGCGTTGATTCGTTTGAATCGCATGATTGAGAAAGTTGTGAAGGCTTATGAAGCCTACGAATTCCATGTTGTGTATCAAACAATTCATCACTTCTGTGCGGTGGAGATGAGCTCCTTCTACTTGGATATTATCAAAGATCGTCTGTATGCGAATGCAGCTGAGGATCCTGCGCGCAAAGCATCTCAAACAGTGTTATATGCTGCTTTGACGGCTATCACGAAGTTGATCTCCCCGATTCTGCCACATACGGCGGACGAAGTTTGGAAGTACATTCCAGGTGTTGAATTAAGCAGCGTTCAGCTTGCTGAATTGCCAGAGGTTGACGCGAATGTATATAACGAGGAATTAGAAATGAAGTGGAACTCCTTCTTGGAAGTGCGTGATGACGTTCTCAAAGCGCTAGAAGAAGCGCGTAAAGAAAAAGTTATTGGTAACTCCTTAGGAGCAGCGGTGAATCTATATCCAAATGAAACGATGTTTGCTTTGTTGACACAATTCGAACAATTGGATCAATTATTCATTGTATCGGCTGTTAATCTTCATCCTGTAGGCACGGCAGCACCGGAAGGAGCGCTACAATCCAAAGATGTGGCGATCGCAATTGCGGTTGCTGATGGTGAGAAATGTGAGCGCTGCTGGATAGTAACGCCTGAGGTAGGGCACAGTAAGGAGCATCCAACACTCTGTGTCAGATGTAATGATGTTGTAACTGCTCATTATCACGAGTAGTGGAACCAAACGAGCTTACGCGATTTGCGAAGCTCGTTTGTCCTGTTTTACTAATATAGAAATGTATGAGGCTGTTTAATCGTCATTAAGATCTGCTTTTCTTTCGGGTTCAAGGAATGGATCACCTTCATCACTATGCATATAGTCATTGTAAGCTTTACTGCGTACAATCGTAACATGCTCACCATAGAGATCCGTGGCAACGAAGCTTTCGAAGGATTCTACATATCCCTCTAGTTCATCGGCTTCAACGTACATATCGCTGTAGCTCTCCACTTGATTGCTTTCTGCGAAAGCAGGCGTGTTCGAGGTTCCCCAGCTTTCAACGATTTGCCAAGCATCTTCGCCATCGAATTCGGTTTCGTCGTTTCGTTCATCGAAGCTCGTTCGTCCGAAAGGCGGGTAAAGAACTTGCTCTTCCACAGGTCGGCGGAATGATTGATCAGGATCAGGAACATGCTCAATGCTGTACAACGTCGTTGGAATAGCTTGTAGACGTTCGAATGGGATGGGTTGATGGCTGAATACACAGATGCCATACTCACCGCTCTCCATACGGGATAAGGCCTCGTTAACTTGTTGCAGATGCATCTCTGCATGCTCGTTAAGCGAGATATCCTTTCCTCGTTCGAAAATTTCGGACCCGATATCTCCGGGATGATTATCATACATGGAGAGTTCACCAATGGAATCGGAGAAGGAAGAAGAAAGTCCGTAATGATCATTGGTGGCAAAATGCTTCTCAAGTGCAACCTTTTCCTCCAAAAGCTGCACGTATAACGAATTTAATTGTTCCTCTGTTAAATGGCTCATAGGTCGATGGCTCCCTTCAAACAGATCATTCATACCGTTTATCATGCCGATTGACCGCTTTTTTTAGTGAGGTAATTCCTTGCAAATTAGGAATGTAAAGCTTTCAACAATGTAGGAGGTACACTTAGATGAAATATGTGAAATACTATGTTTATGCACTTCTTGCATTTATTTTGGATCAAGTAACGAAATGGATTATTGTAAAAAAAATACCGATTGGCGAGGAACGTCCTGTCATTGGTGATTTTTTCATGATTACGTCCTCACGGAATCGCGGCGCTGCCTTTGGTATTTTACAAAATCAACGTTGGTTTTTTATTGTTGTGACATTAGCTGTGCTGGCCGGGATTCTCTGGTACATGCGTCGTACAATTCGCGAAGGTAAAGTGCTGTTAACCTTTGCTTTAACCTTGCTATTAGGCGGGGCATTGGGTAATTTCATTGACCGTGCGCTATTCGGAGAAGTTGTTGATTTCCTGCAATTCACATTTGATTTCAGCTTCTTTGGCAAAGATGTCGATTATATTTTCCCGATTTTCAATATTGCTGATTCTTGTATTGTTGTTGGGGTTATTCTGATCTTTATTGAATCCTTGTTTGCCGCAAGAAAAGAGAAAAAAGGAGCAACACATGAACACAAACCAGACCTCACTTGATTCCGCATCCCAAGAACCGATTGAATGGACAGTTGAAGATCAGTTTACCAGCGAACGGATTGATAAGTTTATTACAGAAGCGTTGGAAGAAGATATTTCAAGAACCCTTGTCCAGCAATGGGTGAAAGATGGGCACGTGCAGGTGAATGGCAAAGCTGTAAAACCGAATTATAAGTTGTCTCTGCATGATGTAATCGCGTTGCAAATCCCTGAGCCACAAGGTGTAGAGCTTGCTGCTGAAAATATTCCACTGAATATTGTCTATGAAGATAGCGATGTCATCGTGATCAATAAGCAGCGAGGACTTGTTGTTCATCCAGCGCCAGGGCATTATTCAGGGACATTAGTGAATGCGTTGATGTACCATTGCCAAGACTTATCTGGCATTAATGGGGAGCTGCGTCCAGGCATTGTACACCGTATTGATAAAGATACTTCGGGCTTAATTATGTCTGCCAAAAATGATAAAGCACATGCGAGCCTTGCGGAACAATTGAAGGCTCACACGGTCAATCGCAAATATATTGCCCTTGTGCACGGATATATTCAACATGATACAGGGACGATCGACGCGCCGATCGGAAGGGATTCGCATGATCGTAAGATGTACACCGTCACGGAGAAAAACAGTAAAACCGCGGTGACGCATTTTGCTGTCTTGGAGCGTTTCGGTGATTTCACCTTGGTTGAGTTGAAACTGGAGACAGGACGTACACACCAAATTCGTGTGCATATGAAGTTCATCGGGCATCCGCTCGTTGGGGATCCGATGTACGGGAAGAGTAAAGGCATGCTGATGGATGGCCAAGCGCTGCATGCTGCTATTTTGGGCTTTAAACATCCTCGTACAGGGGAATGGATGCAATTCGAAGCGCCGATTCCTTCTGATATGGAGAACCTCATACAAACGATTCGAACAACATAGTTCTTGTTCAAGGAGAGAGGAGAGCTACCTGTGTTGGAGCATTTGATAAATCCGCAAGTGAAAGATATCCAAATTTCCGGTATTCGTAAAATTTCAAATCTAGTCAGCACGATTCCTGGTGCTTTAACGTTAACGATTGGTCAGCCTGACTTTCCGACGCCGCGGCACATTATTGAAGCGGGTCAAAGGGCTTTGGACCAAAACAAAACGGTGTACACACAGAATCCGGGGTTGATCGAGCTTCGTGAAGCAGTTGCCAACTTCGTAAAAGTTAAATATGGACAGGATTATCGCCCGGCGGATGAGATTATCGTTACGGCAGGGGCAAGTCAGGCCGTAGATATCACGCTGCGTACGATCCTGACGCCTGGCGCAGAAGTGATCATACCAGCCCCGATTTATCCGGGCTATGAGCCTTTAATTCGCTTAGCGGGCGGCGTTCCAGTTTATGTGGATACGAGACCGAATGGTCTTAAGTTGACAGCGGAGTTATTGGAGCCTTACTTAACGGAGAAGACGCGTTGTGTTATTTTATGTTACCCGTCGAATCCTACAGGTCAAGTGCTCACAGAGCAAGAGATAGCTGATTTGGCTCACTTGCTGGCGGATCGCGATTTGTTCGTGCTGTCTGACGAGATATATAGTGAGTTGGTTTATGGGGTTCAACATCATTCCATTGCAACTGTTGGGAAAATGCGTGAGAAAACAATCGTTATCAATGGATTGTCCAAATCGCATGCGATGACAGGTTGGCGTGTGGGTTTTACATTAGCTCCTGCTTACCTCACAGCGCATATGGTGAAGGTTCACCAATATAATGTGACGTGTGCAAGCTCAGTGAGCCAGTATGCCGCTTTGGAAGCGTTGACCGTCGGTATCGACGATGCGCTGCCGATGCGAGAAGCCTATGTCGCGCGTAGGGACTATGTGTATGATCGCTTGCTCACCATGGGTATCGAACTCGCAAAACCGGATGGGGCTTTCTATCTGTTTCCATCGATCGCGAAATTCGGACTGAGCTCGCAAGAGTTTGCGATGCGATTGTTGAACGAAGAGCATGTTGCTGTCGTGCCAGGAGATGCGTTTACTTCGTATGGAGAAGGCTATATCCGTATATCATATGCCTATGCGCAGGATGTGCTGGAGGAATCGCTGGATCGACTCGAGCGATTTGTGGGCAAGCTTTAAAGGATTGGGAAATAACCGTTGCTGCGGATGCAGTAACGGTTATTTTTTTGTGGTGGAGATAGTCGGAAAAGCAGACTATCTCGGGAGAAGGAGTGGCTTGGGCGGGTGAGATAGTCGGAAAACCCGAGTATCTCAGGAGGGGGAGTGGCTTGGGTGGAGCAGATAGTCGGAAAACCCGACTATCTCAGGAGAATGAGTGGCTTGGGTGGATGAGATAGTCGGAAAACCCGAGTATCTCGGGAGAAGGGGTAGCTTGGGTGGATCAGATAGTCGGAAAACCCGGCTATCTGAGTAGAAGGAGTGGCTTGGGTGGATCAGATAGTCGGAAAACCAGACTATCTGAGTAGAAGGAGTGGCTTGGGTGGATCAAATAGTAGAAAAACCCGACTATCTCGGGAGAAGGAGTGGCTTGGGCGGGTGAGATACTCGGAAAATCCGACTATCTCGGTAAAAGAAGTGGCTTGGGTGGATGAGATAGTCGGAAAACCCGACTATCTCACCCAAATGAGCGCCCCTGTAATAGACATACAAAAACCCTCCAAACACCACCGAGGTGGGTTTTGGAGGGTTTCCAATTTAACTAGACTTATATCGCAGATAAGCGGTAATCGTATCAATCGCGAGATCAATCGCGTCCTCATTCGGCTCGAGCTTCGCATGATGCAAACCATGCGGCGTATCAACGCCTAACCAGAACATGAAGCCTGGGATTTTCTCCAAGAAGTAACCAAAATCTTCGCCGGTCATGGCTTCCGTACACTCGTACAACGTAACGTTGTCACGTCCACGGAGCCAGTCCATGAATTCCACGGTCAACGCTGGATCATTGTACACCTGACGGTAATTGGAGCCCCAATCGATCGCCACTTGGCATTCGAAGGATGCTTCAATGCCCGCGGCAACCGCTTCAATTCTTCCTTTGATCTTGTCCATAGAAGCCGCAGATAATGTGCGAATCGTACCCTCTAAGCGAGCCTTCTCCGCGATAATATTCTGCTTTGTGCCAGCTTCCATTTTGCCAATCGTGATGACGGCTGAATCCAGCGGATTCACATTCCGTGACACGATGGTCTGTAGCTGACCAACCATTTGCGTCGCTGCGATGATCATGTCATTTGCTTGATGCGGGTAGGCCGCATGGCCGCCTTTACCAAGCAGATCGATGAACAACTCGGACGTATTGGCAAACAAGATCTCAGGTCTGACGGCGATCGTGCCGACCGGATACTCGGGTGCAATATGGAGCGCGACCATCTGGTCTGGCATCCAATCCTGCAATTCCTCCGCAGCTAACATCGGCAATGCACCGCCAGGACCTTCCTCAGCCGGTTGAAACAACACAACAAGATCATCCTGTATTGGATTTTCCGTGAAGTGAGTTACAACGCCCATTCCAATCGACATGTGAAAATCATGCCCGCATGCATGCATATAGCCTGGATGCTGAGAAGGGAAGGGAAGCCCCGTCTCTTCCGTGATCGGAAGTCCGTCCATATCGGCACGGTAGCCGAAGCGTTTGCTCGGGTTCAAACCTTTGATATAGACCAGAATGCCTGTCCGCCACGTTCGGATCGTGAGACGATCCTGCGGCAGCTTGGCCAACTGATCCAGCAGAAGCTGCTGCGTCTTGAACTCTTGGAATCCCGGTTCAGGAATTTGATGAAGCTGACGTCGCAGCTCTACAAAAGGGCTAAGCATAACGATTTCCTCCAGATCCAGATCACCTTATAGGGTACGTAGGTCTGCTAGAATTTCGGTTTTGGATTTTGTTTTGTCGTCAACTTTTTTGATAACGCGTGCAGGTGCACCTGCAACAACAGTGTACTCTTCAACATCTTGCGTAACGATGGCACCAGCAGCAACAACGGATCCTTTACCAATGCGTACGCCTTCTAGGATAACTGCGTTAGCACCAACAAGAACGTCATCTTCAATTACGCATGGTTGTGCGGAAGGAGGCTCGATAACGCCTGCTACAACTGCTCCAGCGCCGATGTGACACATTTTACCTACTTGTGCACGACCACCAAGAACTGCGTTCATGTCGATCATCGTGCCATCACCAACGGAAGCACCGATGTTGATAAGCGCGCCCATCATGATAATCGCGTTATCACCGATATGTACTTTATCGCGAATAACTGCGCCTGGCTCGATACGAGCGTTGATGTGTTTCAAATCTAGCATTGGAATCGCAGAGTTGCGACGATCATTTTCTACAACGAAATCTGTTACTTTATCTTTGTTTGCTTCTAGAATAGGTTGAAGTTCGCTCCACTCGCCGAATACAACGCCGCTTGCGCCTGAAATGAATGCTTGGCTGCCTTCGCCAAACTCAAGACCTTCAAGGTTTCCTTTTACATATACTTTCACCGGAGTTTTCTTTTTGCTTTCTTTAATAAACTGGATAATTTCTAGGGTATTCATTTCTGTCATGTGGGACATCTCCTTCAAATTTATGATTGACTCTCCTATATTAGCAGAAAGGGGGCGTTTGAGCCAATCTGTTTCATACAGCTTTTTGGGCAAATTGACTATTATAGAGATCGGCATAGAATCCTTGCTGTTCAAGAAGCTGGCTATGCGTGCCTTGTTCAATGACAGTTCCTTGATTCATGACGAGGATGAGATCGGCTTCGCGAATGGTTGATAACCGATGAGCAATCACGAAGCTGGTGCGGTTTGCCATCAAATTATTCATCGCACGTTGGATAGATACTTCAGTCCGCGTATCTACACTGCTCGTCGCTTCATCAAGAATTAGGATAGGCGGATCTGCTAGGATCGCACGGGCAATCGTCAGCAATTGCTTTTGACCATGGGATAGATTCGAAGCTTCTTCATTCAACAACGTATCGTACCCATCAGGCAGCGTTCGGATGAAATGATCCGCGTAGGCCGCACGAGCCGCTTCAATGATGTCAGCCTCGCTAGCACCATGACGACCGTAAGCGATATTCTCACGTATCGTGCCATTAAATAGCCACGTATCCTGCAGAACCATGCCGAACAGGCTGCGTAAGTGGCTTCTAGACATTTCTCTTGAATCTACTCCATCAATTGAGATATGTCCTTGATTCAACTCGTAGAAGCGCATGAGCAGATTCACGATCGTCGTTTTACCTGCACCGGTAGGGCCGACAATGGCGACGGTTTGGCCAGGTTTCACATCGATATTCATATCCTCGATGAGAGGAGAATCCGCTTTGTAAGAGAATGACACATGATCAAATTGTACATGGCCTTTCACGCTACTAACGGACTGAGCAACTTTCTCTTCCAGCACTTCTTCCTGCTCATCCAATAATTCGAAAATCCGCTCTGCAGCTGCAATTGTCGATTGAATGACGTTGGCGATATTCGCAACCTGCGTAATCGGCATGCCGAATTGACCGGAATACTGGATGAAAGCGAGGATGTCCCCGATTTTGATCGCATTATGCGTGACCATAATCCCGCCAATTACACTAACTAGAACGTAACCAATATTCCCGATAAAAGACATCAGAGGAAAGATGAGGCCGGAAATAAATTGAGCCCGCCAGCCCGAGTGGTAGAGACGGTCGTTAATTTCATTGAATTTATCAACCGACTGTTTTTCACGTCCAAATGCTTTAACGATCGTATGCCCTGTATACATCTCTTCGACATGACCATTAAGCTCACCTAAGGTGCGCTGCTGCCCAATAAAATATTTCTGGGAGCGCGTAGCGATCATTTTCGTCCCCCAAATACTAAGCGGCAGTGTCACAATGGTCGCCAATGTTAATAAAGGAGAAATCGTCAGCATCATAATGATGATCCCGAGTAAAGTAACAATCGATGTAATGAGCTGTGTCAAACTTTGCTGCATGGTCGAGGAGATCGTATCGACGTCATTCGTCGCCCGGCTCATCGTATCGCCGTGACTTCTAGCGTCGAAGAATGACAGCGGTACTCGCGTTAGCTTTTCGCTGATATCTCTTCGTAAATTAAAAACCATGCGTTGCGTCACACTGACCATAATTCGTTGTTGAATGAAGGTAAGAGTCGCACTAAGAATATAAAGAAGCGCTAGAATAAGTACGATATGCAGAATCGCGTCAAAATCTATTTTTGCGCCTGCTACGCCTTTGAGCTTCGCCATGGAGCCTTCAAAGAGCTTCGTTGTTGCGTTCCCCATAAGCTTTGGACTAATAATACTGAACACCGTACTCAGGATTGCAGCTATTAAAACGAAAGAGATGGAAATTTGAAATGGCTTCATATAAGCGAGTAGACGTTTTAAGGTACCTTTGAAATTTTTCGCTTTCTGTACGGGTCTCCCCATACCAGCCATCCCGCCACGACCAAAGTGTCCTGGGTTTACGCCAGCTCCTGCTGCGGGTCGTTGGGGTTCTTTAGCTTTGTCACTCATGCACTTTCCTCCTCTGATAGCTGAGAAGCAACAATTTCTTGATAAACCTCACATGATCTCATTAGATCACTGTGCGTGCCAATGCCGGCAATGCGGCCTTCATCCAAAACAATGATTTGGTTAGCATCCATAATCGTGCTGACGCGCTGCGCGACAATGATCATCGTTGCACGTTCTGTTTCTGATTTCAGTGCAGCACGAAGCTTCGCATCCGTTTTGAAATCAAGTGCAGAGAAGCTGTCATCGAAAATATAAATATTCGGTTTCCGAGCCAATGCTCGTCCAATAGCAAGACGTTGCTTTTGGCCGCCTGATAAATTAGTGCCACCTTGTGCGAGAACAGCTTGATAGGTATCTTTCATGCCTTCAACGAAATCTGCTGCTTGAGCCGTGGAAGACGCATGAGCGAGATCTTCTGCTGTTGCTTGCTCATTACCGAAGCGGAGGTTGTCCGCAATGGTACCCGAGAAGAGAACGGCCTTCTGTGGGACATAGCCCATTTGGCCACGTACACTTTCCAATGAAAGCGATGGTAGCGGCTGATCATTCAGTGTAATAACGCCAGACTCCACATCATAGAACCGTAAGAGCAAGTTAATAAGCGTCGTTTTACCTGAGCCTGTCCCGCCTATAATGGCTGTGACTTCGCCAGGCTTCGCCCGGAAGGAAATATCCTGAATGGCCGGTTGTTCAGCGCCTGGATATGAGAAAGTAACATCCTTAAACTCAACGACCGTTTGTTCTGATTGCAAGTTTTTGGCATGGGGATCATTATGTACTTTGGACTCAATGGCCAACACTTCATTAATACGCACCGCTGAAGCCGATGCGCGTGGAATCATCATGAAGATCATCGTCATCATAAACATGCTGAACATAATTTGCATGGCATATTGAATGAAGGCCATCAAATCACCGATTTCCATCTGGTTGTTATCGATGCGAATGCCGCCATACCAGAGAATAACGACGATACCTAAGTTGAAAATAAGCATCATGATTGGCATCATAGTCGCCATAATGGTGTTTACTTTGATCGCTGTCTGCGTGAAGTCTTGGTTCGCACGCTCAAATTTAAGCTTTTCATGGTCAGAACGATTGAAAGCACGGATCACTCGTATACCCGTCAAATGTTCCCGCAGGGCAAGATTAATCCCATCAATTTTAACTTGCAGCGTTTTGAATAAAGGAAGACCTTTGCGCATAATGGCTGCAATGACTAGAATAAGGATAGGAATAACCGCGATAAGCACGATAGCCAGATGTGCATCTTTATATGAAGCCATAATAATCCCGCCAATGAGCATGGTAGGAGCCCCGATAAACATACGCGTCATCACGACTAATTGTTGAACCTGCGCGATATCATTCGTCGTTCTTGTAATCAAGGAAGAAGTACCGAGTTTATCAAATTCATTCAAGGAAAAGCTCTCCACATGGCTAAAAAGCTTGCGCCGCAAATCTCTCCCGAAGCCGGTAGCCGTCTTGGCAAGCAAATAACTGGCTACCATCACGCAGGCCATGGCGCCCATAGCGACCAATAACATGTACGCGCCATATCGAAGAATATAGCTTACGTCTCCTTTAACAACGCCGACATCCACAATGTCAGAAAGGAGAGTGGGCAAGTAGAGCTGTGAGAGTGATTGCAGCAGCATTAAAACAATGACTGCAACCACCGAAACGCGATAAGGCTTCAATAGTCTAAACAATTTGAACATAGTTTCCTCCTTAACATTGTAAGCACTTTGAGTTCATAAATAAGATGGGTTAGAACGCCATTTTATATGTAAATTATAACACATGCTTGGAGATTAGCTCAAAGGAAGTTAACAAAAAAACATTGACTTATCGTGTCGAAAATGGCATAATTCTTTTAATTACATATGTGCCTTTAAAAACAGTCCAGAGAGGCTGGCAAGGTAAAACGATAAGAAAAGTCGGGTATATTCTGAATCGCTGATTCAGAAAGCTTGAGGGTGTGCGCATCCTGCCAAGCCCCGCTCTGTCTCTTTATGCACTCGTAACTCCTTGCCATGAATTGGGCAAGGAGTTTTTTGGTTGTTCAGCCAGAAAACGCAAGGAAATGCGGACGAAGCTAGTTTTGCCAGGAGGCGAATATCGATGAATGAAACAGCGGAACACACCCTTATTGATGAAATGGGAATTCGCAGAGCACTTACGCGGATTGCGCACGAGATACTGGAAAAGAATAAAGGTGTAGAGAATTGTACGTTGATCGGGATTCGGACCCGAGGTATTTATTTAGCGAAGCGAGTAGCAGAACGAATTCTAGAAATTGAAGGCGTTCCGATTCCGGTCGGCGAGATTGACATTACCTCTTACCGCGATGATCGCATTAAGGTGAAATCGGTAGAGAATGTGCAAGAAGGCGGAAAGCTGCAAATTCAAGATCGCAAAATCATCCTTTTCGATGATGTGCTCTACACAGGCAGAACAGTTAGAGCGGCGATGGATGCCCTGATTGACTTAGGGAGACCGCAGATGATTCAGCTGGCTGTGCTGGTGGATAGAGGGCATCGCGAGCTGCCAATTAGACCTGACTACGTAGGGAAGAACGTGCCTACCTCGAAGAGTGAAAGTATTGAAGTGCTGCTAACTGAAATTGATGATAAAGATGAAGTCATTATACTGAGGGGGAAACAGGAGTGAGTAGCGTGAGTACATATACAACTAGACATTTCTTGGGACTGAAAGGCGTAAGCGCAGAGGAGATCACAAGCATTCTTGATCGTGCAGCCTATTGGGAGCATAACCCTAGCAAAGTAACGAATCAACTTCAAGGGAAATTCGTATCGAACTTATTTTTTGAAAATAGTACAAGAACCCGTTTCTCTTTCGAACTCGCGCAAAAGCGCTTGGGCGTTGATGTGTTGAACTTCTCAGCAGCGGAGTCCAGTGTTCAAAAAGGCGAGTCCATCTACGATACCGTACGCACGCTGGAATCCATGGGCATCGATGCCGGAGTGATTCGGCTGAAACCGAATGGCGTGCTGCAGGAGCTTGCCGAGAAAATCAAGATCCCGCTCATCAACGCGGGGGACGGCAATAACGAGCATCCGACGCAAGCGTTGCTTGATTTCTATACCATGCGCAAGCAATTCGGATCCATCAAAGGCTTGACGGTTTCCATCATCGGAGATATTCTGCACAGCCGCGTTGCACGCTCGAATCTCTGGGGCCTCATCGCGTTAGGAGCGAAAGTTCAGTTCTGTGCGCCTGCTAGTATGCAAGCACCTGAGCTAGCGGAATTCGCACCGTATGTGACCTTCGAAGAGGCTTTGAAAGCCGATGTGGTCATGATGCTGCGCGTACAGCTTGAACGTCACGACACAGGATTACTGAACTCCGCGGAAGAATATCGCGCACAATACGGACTAACTGTGGAACGCGCAAGCCGCATGGCGGCTCACGCGATCATCATGCACCCAGCTCCAGTTAATCGCAACGTTGAGTTAGATGATGAACTGGTCGAGCATGAGAAGTCCAAAATCTTTACACAAATTGCTCACGGCGTGCCGATTCGTATGGCTGTCATCGAACGAGCTTTATCATAAACCTGAGGAGGATTTCACAGCATGGGAATTTGGATTCTAAACGGACTTACCGTTGATGCCAATAATGTACAAACGAAGAAACACGTTTTAGTCGAAAATGATAAGATCGCACAGGTACTGGATGCTTCCAATGGTGAAGTGCCCCAAACAGCGGGTCATGAAGTTATTGATGCTGCAGGCAAGCTTGTCTCTCCTGGCTTTATTGATATGCATGTTCACTTGCGAGAGCCTGGCTTCGAACATAAAGAAAACATTGCAACGGGCACACGCTCCGCGGCAAGAGGCGGCTTTACAACAATCGCTTGTATGCCAAACACTAGACCGGTTATTGATACCGTGGATACGGTCAATTACATATTAGATAAAGCAGCAACAGAAGGTGTTGTGCGTGTCATTCCATACGGAACGATCACGAAGAACGAGCTTGGCCGTGAGTTGACGGATTTCGCAGCTTTGAAAGAAGCGGGCGTTATCGGGTACACAGACGATGGAGTTGGCGTACAAAGCGCGCAAATGATGAAGGATGCTATGGCACTTGCGGCATCCCTCGGCATGCCAATCATCGCACACTGTGAAGATGACACATTGGTTGTTGGTGCGCCGGTAAACGAAGGCACTTTCGCCACGAAGCATGGCTTGAAAGGCATCCCGAACGAATCCGAAGCGATTCATGTAGGACGCGACGTATTACTAGCGGAAGCAACTGGGGTACACTACCACGTATGTCACGTCAGCACAGAGCAGTCAGTTCGATTGATCCGTCATGCGAAACAGTTCGGTATCAAGGTAACCGCTGAGGTTTGTCCGCATCATCTTCTTCTCTCCGAAGAAGACATTCCAGGAATGGACGCGAACTGGAAAATGAACCCGCCGCTTCGCACACCTCGCGATGTACAGGCTGTCATCGAAGGCTTGGAAGATGGCACAATTGACATCATCGTAACCGATCATGCGCCGCATACGGAAGAAGAGAAAGCGAAAGGCATGATGCTTGCACCATTTGGCATCCTTGGCTTCGAAACAGCCTTCTCCTTGCTGTATACGAAGTTTGTTCTTACAGGCAAATGGACACTAGGATTCCTAGTGGATCGTATGACGAAAAAACCAGCTGATGTCTTCGGTCTTCCTTACGGAACATTAGAAGTAGGCAGCGTGGCAGACATTACGATCGTTGATCTGGATACGACGAAGGCAGTCTTGAAAGAAGAAATCGTGTCGCGCAGCAAAAACACACCATTCATCGGTTGGGAACTGCAAGGCTGGCCGGTTGTTACGATCGCTTCTGGTAAGATCGTTTGGTCTTAGTCAAAGAAAATTCGTAAATAGGCTGAAATGACAGCCTAAATCGCTTGAAGCATCTATACGATTGATCAAAAATCGTGTATATTTATACAGAAAGATTAATCTTTATGCAAGTCCGTGAAGCTTTACATGGTAAGCATGACATCTGCGGTTCGTGAGAACCGCCTGACAATAGCGAAGGAGTTGAAAGAACATGCAGGCAAGATTGTTGCTGGAAGACGGCACACTTTTTACAGGGAAATCGTTCGGTAGTGAAGGTGAGTCCGTCGGCGAGGTTGTCTTTAATACAGGAATTACAGGTTATCAAGAGGTGCTTTCGGACCCTTCTTACTGTGGACAAATCGTGACGATGACGTATCCACTACAAGGGAATTACGGTGTGATTCGCGATGACTTCGAGTCCGTGCGTCCATTCATCCACGGTTTCGTAGTACGTGAGCATGAAGAAATTCCAAGTAACTGGAGAGCTCAGTACACACTAGGCAGCCTGTTGAAAGAATACGGTATCGTTGGGATCAGCGGCATCGACACACGCATGTTGACTCGTAAAATCCGTCACTATGGCGTTATGAAAAGCATCATTACAACTTCCAATAAATCGGTTGAAGAATTGATGGCAACGCTGAAAGGCACGCCACTCATGACGGATCAAGTTGCTCGTGTTTCAACGCAAAGCGTATACGGAGCACCGGGTCACAAAGAGCGCATCGTACTTGTGGACTTCGGCGCGAAGAGCGGAATCATCCGTGATTTAAGCAAACGTGATTGCGATGTTGTCGTTGTTCCTCAAGATGCAACGGCAGAACAAATTCGCCGCCTTGCACCAGATGGCGTATTGCTTTCCAATGGCCCTGGGGATCCCAAGGATGTTCCACACGCAGTTGAAATGATCAAGGGCTTGCTTGGCGACATTCCGTTGTTCGGCATTTGCTTAGGTCACCAACTATTCGCACTGGCTTGCGGCGCAGACACAGATAAATTGAAATTCGGACACCGCGGTGGTAATCACCCTGTTAAGGATCTTATCTCTGGCCGTTGCTACATCACATCACAAAACCATGGCTACACAGTTAAGGAAGATTCCATCCAAGGAACGAACCTTGAAGTGACGCACATTAACAATAACGATCGCACGATCGAAGGCTTACGCCACAAGCAGTACCCAGCTTTCTCGGTACAATATCACCCAGAGGCAGCACCTGGACCATTTGACTCCAGCTACCTGTTCGATGATTTCATCTCGCTGATTCGTCAGCATAAACTAGACAACCCACAGCAGCCGCGCCAAGCGCAAATGCTTGCTCAGTGGAATGCTTCCACGGCATCGACATCTGTGAAGGAGGAACTGCAATATGCCAAAAAATAATACACTCAAAAAGATTCTCGTTATCGGTTCCGGACCGATTGTTATTGGTCAAGCGGCGGAGTTTGATTACGCGGGTACGCAAGCTTGCCAAGCATTGAAAGAAGAAGGCATGGAAGTTATCCTGATCAACAGCAACCCAGCTACGATCATGACAGATACGAACATGGCAGATAAGGTATACATCGAGCCGATTACACTTGAATTTGTTACACAAATCATTCGTCAAGAGCGTCCAGATGGTTTGCTTCCAACACTAGGTGGTCAAACAGGACTTAACATGGCGGTTGAGCTTGCTCGCGCAGGTGTGTTAGAGAGCGAGAACGTGAAGCTTCTCGGTACACAACTTACGGCGATTGAGAAAGCGGAAGATCGTGATCTTTTCAGAGACTTAATGAGAGAGCTTGAACAGCCTGTTCCAGATAGCGTTATCGTAACAACAGTGGCACAAGCGGTAGATTTTGCTAATGAAATTGGCTTCCCAATCATTATTCGGCCTGCATACACATTGGGTGGAACAGGCGGCGGTATTTGTAACACAATGGAAGAGCTAACAGAAATCGTAGCTTCCGGAATTCGTTACAGCCCAATCGGTCAGTGTCTCGTAGAGCGCAGTATCGCGGGTATGAAAGAAGTCGAGTACGAAGTTATGCGTGATGCGAATGACAACTGTATCGTAGTATGTAATATGGAGAACTTTGATCCAGTAGGCGTACATACAGGCGACAGTATCGTCGTAGCACCAAGCCAAACCTTATCGGACCGTGAGTACCAAATGCTGCGTTCCGCATCTTTGAAAATCATTCGTGCTCTTAACATCGAAGGTGGATGTAACGTTCAATACGCACTAGATCCACATAGCTTCCAATACTACGTAATTGAAGTTAACCCGCGTGTAAGCCGCTCATCAGCGCTTGCTTCCAAAGCAACTGGTTATCCGATTGCCAAAATGGCAGCCAAAATTGCGATTGGTTACACACTAGACGAGCTAGTTAACCCTGTTACGGGTCAAACCTATGCATGTTTCGAGCCAGCACTCGATTACATCGTTTCCAAAATTCCACGCTGGCCGTTCGATAAATTTACAGCAGCAAACCGTAAGCTAGGAACGCAAATGAAAGCGACTGGCGAAGTTATGGCAATTGGCCGTACATTCGAAGAGTCCATTCACAAAGCAGTACGTTCCCTTGAAATCGGTGTGCACCGCTTGTTCTTGAAAGAAACAGATCTACTAGATAAAGAAACTTTAGAATTACGTTTGCAAAAACCAGACGATGAGCGACTGTTCTTACTAGCAGAAGCGTTCCGCAGAGGGTATACTGTGGAGCAATTGCAAAATTTGACGAAAATTGACTGGTGGTTCCTGAACAAAATTAGCGCACTTATCGCTTATGAAACTGAAATTGCGGCTAAAGAGTTAACGGCTGAGCTTATTTTCGAAATCAAGCGTAAAGGCTTTACAGACCGTGCAGTTGCGGAAATCCGTACATTGGCAGGCTGCTCGACCTTCACGAAAGAAACGGATGTAAGAACATTCCGTTTGCAAAACAACATCAAGCCTGTTTACAAAATGGTAGATACATGTGCTGCTGAGTTCGAAGCTTCAACTCCTTACTACTACTCCACATATGAGCAAGAAGATGAAGTGACAGAGACAACGAAAGAGAAAGTTGTTGTTCTGGGATCTGGTCCAATCCGTATCGGTCAAGGGATTGAGTTCGATTACTCCACAGTACATGCGGTATGGGCGATCCAAGCTGCAGGTTATGAAGCGGTTATCATCAACAATAACCCAGAGACAGTATCAACAGACTTCAATACATCGGATCGTTTGTACTTCGAGCCTTTATTCTTCGAAGACGTCATGAACGTTATCGAGCGCGAACAGCCAATCGGCGTTATCGTTCAATTCGGTGGACAAACTGCGATCAACTTAGCTGCTCCTTTACACAAAGCTGGCGTACGCATTCTAGGTTCTGATCTAGAAAGTATCGACACTGCGGAAGATCGCAAGAAATTCGAAGCATTACTTAGCAAAATTTCGGTTGCACAACCTCCAGGCGGCACAGTAACATCTGTCGATCAAGCGGTTGGCACAGCAGCGAAATTCGGATATCCGGTTATCGTTCGTCCTTCCTACGTACTTGGTGGACGCGCAATGGAGATCGTCTACTCCGATGAAGAATTGCTAAGCTACATGGAATATGCCGTGAAGATCAACCCTGAGCATCCGGTTCTAATCGACCGTTACATGCTAGGTAAAGAAGTAGAGGTTGACGCGATTTGCGATAGAGAAACGGTTCTAATCCCTGGGATTATGGAACACGTTGAGCGCGCAGGGGTTCACTCCGGTGACTCGATCGCTGTCTACCCGCCGCAATCCTTGTCTGCTGAGATCAAGCAACAAATTATCGATATCACGACGAAAATCGGCTTAGAGCTGAACGTAGTTGGTCTGGTAAACATCCAGTTCGTTATTCATAACGATCAAGTGTACGTGATCGAGGTTAACCCGCGCTCATCCAGAACTGTACCTTTCTTAAGCAAAGTGACGAACATCCCGATGGCGAACGTGGCAACACGCGTAATCATGGGACAATCACTTGCTGACATGGGCTACCAAGGTGGCTTATGGCCAGAAGATAAATACGTCTCTGTCAAAGTGCCGGTATTCTCCTTCGCGAAGCTTCGCCGTGTGGATACAACACTCGGACCTGAAATGAAGTCCACGGGTGAGGTAATGGGACGCGATATCAATTTCGCAAAAGCTTTATACAAAGGTCTCATTGGTGCAGGCATGAAAATTCCAGCTGCAGGATCCGTTGTGGTCACTGTTGCGGATAAAGATAAAGAAGAAGCGATTGAAATCTTGAAAGGCTTCTACCGCTTAGGCTACAAAATCATTGCAACTGGTGGAACTGCTGAAGCCATTGCACAAGCAGGACTTCCTGTAACGACGGTCAACAAGCTTAGCGAAGGTTCACCGAACATTCTTGACCTCATCCGCAGCGGTGAAGCTCAGTTCGTAGTGAACACATTGACGAAAGGCAAAGAGCCTGAGCGTGATGGTTTCCGCATTCGTCGTGAAGCTGTAGAGAACGGTGTCGTGTGTATGACATCCCTCGATACAGTCAGAGCACTAGTGAATATGCTTGAAGCGATTAACTTCTCCTCACGCGCAATGCCAATACATGTCTAAAGGATGGTGCCAACGATGAGTACGTTAACTCGAAACGATGTTACCGGACGCATTATGGTCGCCTTGGACTACGCGAACGCAGAAAGTGCTGAGGGGCTGCTTAAGCAGCTCCAAGGCATTCCCTGTTATGTAAAGGTAGGAATGCAGCTGTTTTATGCTGCAGGTCCTACCTTTGTCGCGAGTCTGAAGGATCGCGGCTACAAGGTGTTCCTCGATGTGAAGATGCATGATATTCCGAACACGGTAAAGGGCGGCGCGGAGAGCGTGACGCGCCTTGGGGTTGATGTGTTCAATGTGCATGCTGCCGGAGGCAAGCACATGATGGAAGCCGCCTTGGAGGGTATCGACAAGGGGCTGGCAGTAGGGGCAGCACGCCCGATGGTAATCGGCGTGACGCAGTTAACCAGCACCTCGCAGCAGGTGCTGAATGACGAGATCGGCCTTGCCGGTACAACCGAGCAGGCCGTCATTCGCTATGCCCGCTTGGCGCAAGCCGCGGGGCTTCAAGGGGTTGTCGCGTCACCGCTTGAGGTGACAGCGATTAAGGCGGCGTGCGGTGACAGCTTCGTCACCGTGACGCCAGGCATCCGCCCGGCGGGGGCCGACGTGGGCGACCAGTCGCGCATCATGACGCCGGCTGAGGCGTTCGCGCAGGGGACGGACTACGTTGTGATCGGTCGTCCGATCACGGGCGCAGCGGACCCTAGAGCAGCAATTGAAGCGATTATCGAATCAATCGTATAGGTTTTGCAGGCTTTTCGATGATGTGAAAATGAAGGGAACGGTGAGCGTAGTATGAGTAAGCTAGAAACAATTGCACAGCATATTGCAGCGTCGTTATTAGATATCGAAGCGGTTGCGCTTCGTCCACAACAGCCTTTTACATGGACATCCGGACTAAAATCTCCGATTTACTGTGATAACCGTCTGACCATGTCTCACCCAGCGATTCGTGAAGCGATTGCCGATGGATTCGTAGCGTTGATCAAAGAGAAATTCCCAGAAGCTGAGGTTGTTGCAGGTACAGCTACGGCTGGCATTCCACACGCAGCATGGGTTGCTCAGAAGCTGGGGCTTCCGATGATCTACATTCGCGATAAAGCGAAGGGTCATGGCAAAGAGAACCTGATCGAAGGCACCGTAAAGCCGGGGCAAAAAGTCATCGTAATCGAGGACTTAATTTCCACAGGAGGAAGCTCGTTGAAAGCGGCAGTTGCCGTCAAAGATGCTGGCGCAGTTGCGCTAGGCGTGCTTGCGATTTTCTCCTATCAGCTGGATAAAGCGACCGATGCGTTCGCGGCGGCAGATATGCCATTAGATACCCTTTCTAACTACTCAACCTTGCTTGAGGTTGCTTTAGAAAAAGGGAAGATCCAGCAATCCGATATGGAGCTGCTTCGTTCGTGGAGAGCAAATCCTTCTGCTTACGGTGTTTAGGCTTCAAAGCTTAGGGTGAAAATTGACGAATCGCATCAAATTCCTCTATACTTAATGAGTGCTTGAAGTATCTTTTCAGGGACGAACAAGCGAATAACGTGAATGCGACAGACACATAGGATACCGCATCAGCGGCGCCGTCTGGCTACTCGCGTATAAATAAGAAGAAGCTCTACCTTTTCGAAAAGGTGAGCTTCTTTTTTTTAGCTGTGTATGGAGACGCGAGATTCAAAGATTCAAGATTCAAGCTGCTTCGTTAACATGTTCATAAATGCTTGAAGAGGCTGAGACATCCATTTTTTCGGATGCAGCACTAGCTGTAAGTCCATCGTAAGCTGTTTATGTGCAAAAGGCAGCTGCACCAGTTTTCCCATCTCAAGCTCGCTAGCAACGGTGATACGAGGCAGTAGGGCGATACCCAGACCACTCATCACACAATGCTTAATTGTTTCTAGATTGCCTAATTCAAAGCCTATTTGGAGAGCGACAGCATTGTCTTTCAGAAGCTTTTCAAATTTCCCTCTGTATATACAGCCTTCTTCCGTGACAATAAATTCGGTATTCCCGAGATCGGTAACATGTACGTTAGCTTGCCTAGTTAATGGATGGTTTTGTGGTGCGATGAGAACAAGCTGTTCTTCTCTCACACGCGTACAGGCAAGCGAGGGATCAGCAGGATACTGATCTAACAGCAGCCCGATGTCATAATCTCCCTCTTTTACTTTCGTTAGGATGGCCGTCTCGCTGTCTGGGAACAACTGGATATTAAGTCCAGGGTAGAGCTGTTTCAACGCATGTAAAAAAGGGGGCAAATAGTAAGCGGCTAACGAGTTGATCGTTCCGATCGTCAGGGTTCCGCTGACTTGATTGGCAATCATTTCTTTGGATTGATCAAAAATTTCTAACATTTGGAGAGTCAGGACGAGTAAGCTCTCGCCTGGTGGTGTTAAGCGGAGCTGGCGTCCATATCGTTCGAAAAGGGGAACTCCATACTCGCGCTCCAGCTTCTGAATTTGCATCGTAATACTAGATTGTGCATAACCTAGTTCTTCAGCAGCACGTGTGAAGCTTTTCTGGCGAGCTACCTCGCGGAAGGTTCGGAAATAAGTCAGATCCATGGGTGCCCTCGCTTTTATTATCAAAATTTTTGATGAGTTCTATCATTTATTATAGCTAACTGTGATGAGTAGTTCCATGCTAAAGTAATTGTACAGACAATCGAAGCAGGGAGATGGTTAATATGCTACAAGAAAAAGACCTACACGGGATTTATGTTCCGATCATCACACCTTTTGATGAAGAGTTCGAGGTAGATGCCGCATCATTTTATAATCAGGCGTATAACTTGTTTCAAGATGAAATCGACGGGTTGGTTGTCAATGGAACAACAGGAGAATCACCAACCATTACGAAAGACGAGCTAGGGGTCCTGTTCGCGACTGCTCAAGCTGCACGCGATGCTGCGCATGTTCAAGTCCCTCTTATTGTGGGAACAGGAACGAATGATACGTTATCTACGGTTAAAAAGACTGATGAGGCTGGAAAGTTAGGCGCAGAGGCTGCACTTGTCGTTGTACCTTACTATAACCGGCCGAGTCAGCAAGGCATTATTGCGCATTTCCGCAAGGTAGCCAGCGTGGGTGTTCCTGTTATTCTATATGATGTACCACATCGTACAGGCGTAACGCTGGAGCTGGATACCGTGCGTACCATTCTTGACATTGATGGTGTGATAGGAATGAAGGACAGTACACCGAACACACAGCTGGTCACGGAACTTACGCGACTTGGATCAAAACCGGTCCTATGTGGTGAGGATTCCCTACTCTTTGCGGCGCTGCAAGCAGGGGCCAAAGGTGTAATGAGTGCCTCAGCTAACGTGGAAACAGAGCGTTTCGTGTCATTTATTCGACAATTTGCAAATGGGGCGCAGGAGCAAAGCCGACAAGCATTCGAGGAGCTGCTTCCGCTGATTCGATTGCTTTTCCAAGAGCCTAATCCGGCTCCGCTCAAATGGCTGCTACACCAGCAGGGCATCATTGAGTCGGGCACATTGCGATTACCGCTTTTACCAATTACGGAGAATTTACAGGCGAAATTAGCTTCATATTTATAAGATCGTGGTTATGGAGGACTGTATGAAAAGAACGCGAGTGTTTACGGGCTCACCATGGGAGCCAGTTGTTGGTTATTGCCGGGCGATACGTGTAGGGGATCGGATTGAAGTTGCTGGAACAACGGCTATGAAGGATGGCGAGGTCGTCGGTGTCGGAGATGCTTACGAGCAAACGCGATGCATTCTTCAATTGATTGAAGGAGCGTTGCATGAGCTTGGTGCACAAATGTCTGATGTCATTCGAACCCGCATGTTCGTGACGGATATCTCATTGTGGGAGCAGTATGGCCGTGCGCATGGTGAGTATTTCAGGGATGTGCAGCCAGTGGCGACAATGGTGGAAGTGAAGGCATTGATTGATCCGCAATTGTTGATCGAGATTGAGGTTGAGGCGGTTGTGGTGGGAGAGTAATTTGCAAAATCACTCAGTACTTCCCACAGTTGATTCTTGCTTTAGCCCTGTAAAACAAAAAGCGCTATTCCCTCACGCATCGCGGTGTCATACCCGCGTGCATAAGAGGAGTAGCGCTTTTTTCCCTAGCGATAAGGAATTGTCGTGTTTCATAATCGGCAAGCTTATCTCGTGTCTCATAAGCGACACGAGTCCCTAAGCTATCGGCTAGCCCACACGTTTCCCTAAAATAATCAAATCTCGCTCAATCCCATCCAGCTCCGCGACTCCGGGCAAATGCGCCCAATTCGTGAATCCGAATTTGCGGAAAAGCTGTAAACTCGGCTCATTGTGGCCGAAAATAAAGCCGAGCAACGACTTCAATCCAAGCTTCGGGCTAGCTTCTATCGCTTGTTCCATCAGGTAGCGGCCAATGCCTTGGCCGCGAGAAGCTTCATCAACATAGATACTGACTTCCGCAGTGGCATTATAGGCAGGTCGTCCGTAGAAGGATTGGAAACTCAGCCATCCACAGATGCCACTCTCATTTTCCAGGACCCATAAGGGACGGAAGTCCGCGGAATGCTCGTGAAACCAGCGCTCACGGCTGGCTATTGTAACTGGCTCTGTGTCTGCTGTAACCATACGGCCAGCAATCGTTGAATTGTAAATACGGACGATTTCACTCAAATCTTCAAGTTGTGCATCGCGTATATGTAATGACGTACCCATAGAAGTATCTCCTTTAACTCTGTCATTTTAGCGTTATTTAGATGGAGCAGCCTCTTCAGGCATAGCGGCAAGTTTCAACCAGTATCGGCTGATGGTCTCGGTGCCATTGTCCCAATTCATCAAATGGAAATGCTCATTCGGCGCATGAAGGTTCTCTCCTGGCAATCCGAATCCCATCAAGACGACTGGTGCAGCCAAGACACGGCCTAAAACCTCTACAATCGGAATGGACCCCCCGCTGCGTGTATAGACTGGCCATTCGCCGAAGGTTTCGTGGTAAGCCTCAGCAGCAGCAACCATCACAGGCTCATCAATCGGTGTGATAAAAGGATTGCCGCGCAGTTGGCGATCCAGCGTGATCTTCACGCCGGGAAGTGACTGAGCATGGATGTGGGCTTCGACCAAATCCATGATTTCTTCAGGCACTTGAGCGGCTACGAGGCGGCATGCGATTTTGGCAGTAGCTCGATTGGGAATGATCGGTTTAATACCTTCACCTTGGAATCCGCCACTAACTGACGTGATCTCTAGGGTTGGGCGAGAAGTCGTTTGCTCATAGAAAGAGAAACCTTTTTCCCCGTAGAGGTCCGTAACACTTAAATCTGTCCGAACCTTATTCTCATCGGGCTCGACTTTCTTGAATGCTTCGCGTTCTTTGTCGGAAAGGGCAATAACACGGTCATAAAAGCCTTTAACAGCCACGCGACCCTCCTCATCATGGAAAGAACTGAGCAGCTTCGACATAGCGTGAATCGGATTCTGCACAGCGCCACCAAATAGACCCGAGTGGAGGTCGCTGTTAGCGCCGTCTATGGTGATTTCGAATCCAGCTAGACCGCGTAGTCCATACATCAGAGCCGGTTTGCCAGGGCCATGCATCTGAGTGTCAGATAGAACGATGGAATCGGCTTGCAGTTTGGAAGCATGTGCCTTTACAAATGCAGGCAGGTTCTTACTTGCAATTTCCTCTTCACCTTCGATACAGAATTTTACGTTGACGGGAAGCGAACCCTGTGTCTGTAGGAAGGCTTCAACGACTTTTACATAGAGCAATAATTGACCTTTGTCATCCGTGCTCCCCCGTCCAAAAAGCTTATTATCTCGGATAATCGGCTCAAAAGGAGGTGTATCCCATAATTCCAATGGCTCTGCTGGCTGTACATCATAGTGCCCATAGATCAGAACGGTTGGCTTGCCAGGGGCATGCAACCAATCCGCATAAACGACGGGATGACCGTTTGTAGGCATGATCTCAATATTTTCGAGGCCGGCTTGCTTCAAAGCTTGGGCTGTGAACTCGGCACACCGCGTTATATCTGGTTGGTGCTGAGCAACTGCACTAATGCTTGGAATTCGCAGAAACTGCATGAGCTCGTTTATATGTTGATCCCTATGTGCTTGTAAATAATTCTTGATCGTATCCATCATGGGTATATGCTCCTTTTTCCAATGCCAATTGGTCTATCTTACTTTAACTTCCCCAAAAGCGCTTAAATTCCTGCTGTTCCAGCAAACCGTCACAAATTATTTGTCATATGGTCAAAAAAATAATCGGATTGTTCTACAGAAGTAGCAGCCTAATGGAGCGGGCTAATAAGAGACCCTATTTATGGATAAGCTAGTTGTAACGATCTGAAATTGATGGAGGGATGAGCATGAACTGGATTTATTGGGCGAAATTATATGATTCGAAGTTTCAAGCTGGTTGTTTAGCGAAAAGAATGGAAGAAGATTGGTGGATATATGGCTATGAATGTCCGCAGGAAGTGGAGGTCTATAAGTCTAAGAAAGGACGTTTCGGTGTTAGGTACAATACATAATTGGGCTGAAAATCTCAAAAATTAACGCTTGACTTAGCCTGCGCGGTTGGTGTATATTTATTTTTGTCGCTGTTGAGCGGCATACATGACGCGGGGTGGAGCAGCTCGGTAGCTCGTCGGGCTCATAACCCGAAGGCCGCAGGTTCAAATCCTGCCCCCGCAACCAAATTTTCATAAGGGCCTATAGCTCAGTTGGTTAGAGCGGTCGGCTCATAACCGATTGGTCGGGGGTTCGAGTCCCTCTGGGCCCATAGCACGTAAACCCTTCTTCATAAGGGTTTTTATTTATTTCGGAACCCAAAAAGCCTCTCGTTTTCATCATGATTATGATGGAAATGAGGGGCTTTTTCTTAATGCGTGCACAAAGAGATAAAGCCCTTCATTCCTATTTAAAAGGACGAGGGCTTTGTGAAAGATAATAAGCATATTCCAACGGTTTACTATAAACTTTACGTTTAATAGACTTCGATTTGAGGTCGTTGTACATGTTTTTTTGAGGTTTCCCGTTAAGTTCAATAATCCATAGCTTGTTTTGCTCGTCTAAAACAAAATCAACACTCAACTCTCCCAATAAACCTAAAAGCGTTTCTGCTTCTAGTGCAGCCTTCACACTGACTTCATTCAATGTTTGAAGAATCGTATTGAATTGTTCGGGCGGAAGTTCTTTCGAAAGTAGTTCAACAAAATCATACATGTTTTCACACATACTCGTATTAAAATATTGTTCATAAGCCACTCTGCATGTGATTGCCGAAACCGTCCATTCGCCTAAAATATCTTTTTGAACAAGAACACGGATATCAAAATACTTACGGTCGACTCGACTCATAGCAATGCCTTGCTGGACCATGTACTGCGCACTTCCAAGAAGTTCGTCCAATTTCCCCTGAATGTCTTCATTTTTACGGCAAATATATCTCGGAGCTGTGCTATGCAAACTGATATCAATGTCTCCATGATCCCTTCGTTCAATCCGATAAACAGATCTCCCTTTTGATCCATAAAATGGTTTGATATACAGCAGTGGATATGTCTCCAACAGCTCTGATACATTCGAATACTTATATGAAAATGTTTCTGGCAAGTAGGTTTTTAGACTTGTCTGTGATAATCGGTTATAGAGATCCCATTTATTAAAAAAATTAATTGCATTGAAACATTGATTCCTACCAATTGCTTTCTCAAGGCTTTGAATAGTTTGTACCTTTTTATTAAAACATCGATTGTATACGACTTGTGGGAATGGAAATAAACTTTGTTTCCATATGCCTTTTTGTAGGCTAAGTCCAATAATTCTTTGTTTTTTCCATCGGATATCTGATGGAGTAAAGATGTAGAGCTTTAGATTTAGACTGTTATATCGTTGATAAAGCTTCAAAATTCTTTTTCTACTTTTTCTACTAGTTACCAAAATTCCTATCCATGGGCGACTCTCCAATCTCATCACTCCCTAGCCAATCGATTCCATTTACTATCTATGCTGACGTAGATATAAAGGTAATGGACAATGGCATAGTAGAAGAAGGGAAATATTGGATTATACCTCTTTTTTTAGGGTTAGATAGGCATGGATACAATTCATTTTTTTGAAATTTTAATATGATGAAGTATTTGCTAAAACTAGGAGATGAGATTATGGGGAGATGTAATTGTCCTCCAGGTCCACCTGGTCCTGAGGGACCACGAGGGCCTCAAGGAGTAGTTGGTCCAACAGGAGCAACAGGAGCAAAAGGAGAAGTTGGAGCAACGGGAGGAACTGGGCCAACTGGAGCGACAGGAGGAACTGGAGCAACGGGATCGACAGGAAGAACTGGGGCGACTGGAGAAGCTGGAGCAACTGGAGCAACAGGAAGAACAGGGGCAACAGGAGCGACAGGAGGAACTGGAGCAACAGGAGCGACGGGAGGAACTGGAGCAACAGGAGCGACGGGAGGAACTGGAGCAACAGGAGGAACAGGGGCAACTGGAGAAGCTGGAGCAACAGGAGCGACAGGAGGAACTGGAGCAACGGGAGCGACAGGAGAAACTGGAGCAACGGGAGCAACAGGAGGAACAGGGGCAACGGGAGAAGCTGGAGCAACGGGAGCAACAGGAGGAACAGGGGCAACGGGAGAAGCTGGAGCAACGGGAGCGACAGGAGGAACTGGGGCAACGGGAGAAGCTGGAGCAACGGGAGCAACAGGAGGAACAGGGGCAACAGGAGAAGCTGGAGCAACGGGAGCGACTGGGGGAACTGGAGCAACGGGAGCGACAGGAGAAGCTGGGGCAACGGGAACGACTGGAGCAACAGGAGCGACAGGAGAAGCTGGAGCAACGGGAGCGACAGGAGGAACTGGAGCAACGGGAGCGACAGGAGAAGCTGGAGCGACAGGAGGAACTGGAGCAACAGGAGCGACAGGAGAAGCTGGGGCAACAGGAGCGACAGGGGGAACTGGAGCAACGGGAGGAACAGGGGCAACAGGAGAAGCAGGGGCAACGGGAGCGACTGGAGGAACTGGAGCGACAGGAGAAGCTGGGGCAACAGGAGCGACAGGGGGAGCTGGGGCAACAGGAGCGACAGGAGGAACTGGAGCAACGGGAGCGACAGGAGGAACTGGAGCGACGGGAGGAACAGGGGCAACCGGGGCTACAGGAACTGCAGGCGGATTATTTGGTTTTGCAGATTTCTTTGCTCTGATGCCTCCTGACAATGCAGCGAGCGTCGCGCCTGGTGCAGATGTAAGTTTTCCACAAGATGGACCAAACAGTGGAACTGGCATTTTCCGAACGGGTCCGAGTTCATTTAATTTGACGGCAATCGGTAGTTATATGATATTTTTTCAGGGAAGTATGAGTGAACCGGGCCAACTCATTTTAACACTTAATGGGGCTGACCTTGCCTATACAGTGGCAGGGCGGGCAACTGGTACTTCACAAATACCTGGAATGACTATTGTGCAAACAACAGTCGTCAACTCAATACTCACTTTAAGAAATCCTGCCGGCAATTCTACAGCACTAACCATGACTCCCCTCGCTGGAGGAACAAGACCTGTGTCAGCACACCTAGTTATCACGCAAATTGCATAGTGGGAAATAACTTTGAATGTTGTACAATAAATTGTATACGAACTTGTAAAAATACAATTCATCTATTATAGTAAACACATTATAAATACGGCATTTTTAGAACATATAAACCCAATAAACGTAGCTTAAGATGAATTAACTTAAAGGAGAACGACATGTGCCGCAATATTAAGCCGCTATTTAATTATGAACCTGCTGTAACAGAAGATGAGATTCGCGCAGCCTCGCTGCAATTCGTTCGTAAGATTTCTGGATTCACGGAGCCTTCTAAGGCGAATGAAGCCGCATTTGAACAGGCCGTTCGTGATGTAACCATTGTTGCGCAGCAATTAATGAATTCATTAGTGACGAATGCGGAACCTCGGAATCGTGAAGTAGAAGCGCAGCGTGCGCGTGAGCGAAATGCGATACGTTTTGGGACAAAAGAGAGCTAACAAATAGATGAACCAGAAGGTCCTTCTCCTCGGAGAGGGATCTTTCCTTTTTCAAGCCCAAAAGCAGGACTCTAGATGCATGGTGGTGTCGCCGAGGTTGCTCAACGCATAAGCTAGCAGTACTAGAACGGGAAGTAGGTGAAGGCAAGTGACGCAAGGGTTTGATTGTTCAACACCGCTGACGGCACCTAAAGCTGCTGCTTTCGTCGGTAATGGCTATAAATTTGTGGGTAGATATTTAGTGCCGAGCGGGGCAAAAGCATTAACGAAAACGGAAGCAGGTATTATTAGCGATGCAGGTTTACAGATCGTTTCTGTTTTTGAGACAACCGCGAATCGCGCACTCGGTGGAAGAAGTGCAGGTCTGGCCGATGGAGCTACCGCGCTGCAAGTTGCCTCTCAAGTAGGACAACCAGAGGGCAGTTGTATTTATTTTGCCGTTGATTTTGATGTAACTCCAGCCGAAATGCCAACGGTAATCGCTTATATTCAAGGTGCAAGCTCTGCGACGCCGACGTATACGACAGGGGTATATGGGTCCTATGCCGTGATGGAAGCTGTCCATGCTGCAGGCGCGTGCTCTCATTTTTGGCAAACATATGCCTGGAGTGGTGGAAAGAAATCGACGTTCATTCACATATACCAGTATTTAAATGATGTCATGGCCAATGGGATTGCTGTGGATTACGATGAGTCTTATGGGAATGAAGGTTGGTGGAATACGAGGATAACGCCTGAACCGCCTACTTACACGATGAACGCCAAAGATGCGAATGCGATTATTCCCTTTTTGTCAGCAGGCTATGGGGCGACCTCTTCTAAACCAGCTCAAGATGAATTCCATCGACTTGCGAATGCATTACGTAAGGTTTCGGGTCAACCTGAACAATAATCGCGACACGAAGTAAACCGAATCCTCCATTGATACGTTTACTCTGAGGAGTAGATGTTTAAATCGAAGGAGGATTTTGGTATGAGAAAAAGATTATGTACGTTACTACTTGGCATGGGATTGCTGTTAGTTGGTGTAGTTCCTGTCTCCGCAGATCAAGGCCATGAGATGGTCATGCCGGTATCTATGGGGACGGTCGCTTATGAGCAGCCGATGAAATCGGATATGAAAATCACACTGGATGGAAAAGTGATGCCGCTGGATGAATCCTATTTGATTGGGGATTCGTTGTTCGTTCCTTATCGCGCTTTTGCGGAAGGGTTAGGGTTCGAAGTGAGTTATGATGCCGATAGGCAAATGGTTACCGTGCACAAGGGCTCCAAAACGGTCAAGCTGATGATTGGATCTTCCGAAGCGGATGTGGATGGAACCAAAGTAACGATGGTGGGACCAGCCCAGTTGATTAATAGTTCGACCTTCGTGCATTCACGATTCCTGGCAGAAGTGTTTGGTGTCGTCGTGCAATATGATGCTGCAACACGGACTGTTAATCTAGTCAGCGATTCCGGTCAGGCAATTGGTAAAACCTATTACATAAATATAGAAGGATTCGCGTTTAGCAATGCTGATTTGACGGTTGAAGCGGGATCTACGGTCGTGTTTACGAATAAAGATAATGTGAAGCATAATGCGGTTGCCGATGATGGCAGTTTTAAGATACCGTTGCTGGGTGCTGGGGAATCTGGCAGCATTACACTTGATCAACCAGGTGTATATACGTATTACTGTGAACCGCATAAGGATTTCATGAAAGGTAAAATTACGGTAAAATAAAGCAAAGAAGCCCGGCCGCTCGGATCGAACTCGAGTGTTGCCGGGCTTTTCGCGCTTATTGGATGATCGCGCTGCGAATGAACCATCGATCTTGCAGCGTTGCGCGCTCGAGATGAAAGAGCACGCGGCGAGTTGACACCGCGGAGGATCTAGCCCCCGTCATCGCGACGTCGACGGTGGTGTCGAGCTGCAGGAGCTGGGACACGTCCTGCTCCTGCTCCTTAGACAGGCGGCGCATGCTGCGCACATGCAACGCCTGTTCTTGCCCTGTGGTGACCTGCAATAGCTGCAGGTCACCTTGATGGGCGCCGCTGATCCAAACGTCGATCAGCGCCGAAGGCGAGAGCTTGCTGACGTAGTCGTTCAGCAAGCCGGCAGCTCGGTGCACCATGACTTGGTGCGCCGGATCTACAGAGCGGGAGCCGTGGGTCACGCTCCCGAGGAAGTGAATACAGAAATGACCGTTGAAGTCATTTCCGGGGATACCATCGCCCCCATGCGGCATGCCATGCATGGAGGCGGCAAGCGTGCGGCCATTCAGCTTCACAAGGACCGCGCGGCGGTCCCAGCTCCATTGGCCGCCGTAGATGCTTTTGAGCGTCGCGGAGTCGGCTTTCGTAAGCGGCTGTACGTCCGCATGATGGGAGCCCGCTCGGCGCTGTCCTTCAAAGCTAAGACCGCTCTCCACATCGAGGACGGTGAAGGAACTAAATTTGGGAAGCACGAGAGAGGCTTCCTCCCACGTGAGCAGTTCGCCGTAATGTTTGGCTCGCAGAGCTCGTACCTGTTCTCGCAGCGCAGCCTGCGCCTTACTGGAAAGCTGCAGCGTTTGCTTGGCAGCTAAATCGACGGCCTCACCGGTGGGGGTGACACCCAAGAGCTGAGTCTGATCCTTTTTATAATAAGAAAGGGTAGTATCAGGTAGTAGTGGTTCTATGTAGGGTACACCTGCAGCTGCGGATTCCAACGCTCGTTGTAAGGATTTATCGTCGAAAGTAGATTCAGTTTGGTACCTAGCTCCGGGAGCTGCTTTAACCTGTAAGCGAAAAGTTGCCGCATCGGTGGCAGCTTCTTTATGCATCGGCTCCGTATACTGCGCTTGAACATGCTCGCTCATTCCTGGACTCAGTAACTGAGCTAGAAGGAGGGGGGCAAGTAGGAGTCGCAGTCTGCTGCGATTTCGGTTTGATAACATGGTGCTTCCTCCTTATTCCTATAGGGGTTAATGCCATAGCTAAGTGTTTGCTGTTTTACTTGAAAATATAAAATCGCGCTTCAGAGTGATCTCTTGACCGAGTTAGATTGTGATAAAATATAAAAAGTATACTTATGGAAGACTGACTCGGAAAGAAAGCGAGGAATTAGGGATGGCAGATCATAGAAGAACATCTTATAAACTACGATTGTCTGACGAACGTATCATCCGAGGTGATGTGTATAAAGCCAAAACAGGAGATAGTCAAGGCGTATTGCTCGTTTTACATGGGTACAAAGGCTTTAAAGACTGGGGAATGTTCCCCCATATAGCGAGTGAATTGGCTGACGAAGTGGATGTTATTGCGTTGAATTTTTCCCATAACGGAGTAGGCGAGGATAGGCTGGAGTTCACAGAGCTGGATAAGTTTGCGCGGGATACGTATTCGAGGGATCTTGAGGATATAGAAGCAGTTATTGTGGATCTTCGAAAAGGGGAGACGGGTAGTAAACCCATTCTTCTACTAGGGCATAGCAGAGGAGCAGGAGTGAGCTTGATCTATGCGTTAGAACATCCCAAGGATATCGCGGGTGTCATTAGTTGGAATGGCATTGCGAATGTAGATTTATTAACAGCAGAGAACAAAACAGAGATGATGGCTACGGGGCGTTCTTATACGCTCAATGGGCGTACGAAGCAAATGATGCCGTTGGATCTCGAAATTCTTGAAGACATGGAACACAACCAAGAACGGTTCGATATTATCGGTAGGATTAGTGGAGCTAGCTTCCCGATCACTCTTGTTCAAGGCACAGAAGATAGCGAACGGGGCATTCGAGGCTCTGAACAATTAGTTGCGAACAACCCCGCGATTACGTGGGTGAGAATTCCAGAGGGGAATCATACCTTTGGCAGTGTGCATCCTTTTCAAGGGGAAACCAAGGCATTACGGGCAGCGATTGATGAGACGATCATAGCGATTCAAGCGATGTTGAGGGTGTAAAAGGGTTAGACAAAGAGCTTTCAAGAAGTAGAGTCCTTCTACTTGTGGAGAGTTTTTTCATTTTAATGGAAACGACTTCAAATTTCTCCATTACTGTACAGCGCTTTCAAATTAATCGGCAAAAGTGACAGGTAATCGATATTTTCATGTGTGCAAAGTCCTATTATCGAAGTGGTAAAGTGGGACTAACAACGTAAGGTGAGGATATTTATTGTGAGACAACAAAACTGAACAAACAACAGAGGGTGCTCAAAGCCAGTAATTGGCGAGGGGTACCTTCTTTTCTAATACAGAGCCTATATGGTGAAATTTTCTTATCACAATCATATAGAGGAGCTTCATATATGTATACCCAACGTAAGAAAGAAGTTAGTCATTCAGTGAATAAAAACAATGTTGGTCTTAGTAACTCCCTTACTTCTAGTCCTATAGGTTTAATTATGAATTTACAACGGACAGTCGGTAATCGTGCGGTTGCGCAATTTGTAAATCATTCAATGATCCAACGACAATTAAGTGAAGAAGATAAAACGAATTTAAAGGATGATCTTACGAAATTTTATAATGAAAAGAAGAAGCCTAAATCATTATTCATGGAAGATGCGAAGCAAATTGCATCAAAGCATGGTGTAGATAAAGATGACTTACGTAACTATTATAAAAACGTGTTTTATAAAGAAATGACCACCACAAATGGAACTTCTTCAATTACAGCTCCTGTTAGCAATGGGGTATTATCAATTACAGCTCTTGGAAGAGCTCCTTTTTCGGGTGCTAGCCCTACACAACGATATCTAGATACTTCATATGATTATATGGGTATTTATGAAAAACACATTTCCGTCGCGTATACACTTGTAGATAGGGGGAGCACTGCTAGAATAACCTCAATCCATGTAAGTTTTAAATTGAATGATCATACTGGCTTCAGATTTTATTGGAATGTTCATCATGGAACCATTGCAAGAGACCATGACTCATTCCCTGCGGCGCAAAATAGAAGAGATTTAAATCTAGGACATACTGGAGCTTTACAAATAGAAGCGATTCAAATGATTACAAATCGACTTAATACGTTGAAATGTCAAGGTAATCCGTAGTATGTGGTAGATGACTATGAAGTGACAATATATAAGTTGTAATTAAATTGGGGCTTCAAGACTAGTGGATATTTCGAAAGAATATCTAAGAAAAGAGGGATAGGGCGAGTTTATGAGGCGGATGAAGATCACTCGAAGTTATCAGATGGGACTTGGAAATGAAATTGGTGCGAGGACAATAAAAACATGTACACCGTTTGAATATTAAATCACTGCTTCTTTTTTTGAATACCCCAAATAGTACCGCGAAAATAACGACAACGATTAAGAAACCCATTGATATCACCCCTTTTTTGAGATTATAGGATGAACTGTAGGAGTAGTAGAAGCGAAATAATAGATACTGTAAAAGGGAGATTATTATGTCAACTTCTTTTTGACCAGGACTTTTTGATATAAGAAGACAAAAAAATACCCGCGATGTAAGTCGCGAGTACTTTTTTTATTTCATATAGGACGAGTGGGGATCGAACCCACGACCCCTACCCTGTCAAGGTAATGCTCTCCCACTGAGCTACCGTCCTTTAAATGGGGAACTTTTTTAGTATACAATGGAAAAAAACTTTTTTCAACTCCTCTGTTAATTTTTTTACGCAGTATTACATCTTATCTCTCAACCCTTTATAAAATTCACCAGAATGACCTCAAAGAAGCGGAAAGCTATGAAAACACCATCATGAGTATAAATCGTGGTGGTTGTATTAACGGCTTGCTTGCATTTATCACAAAAAAACTGGACTTTTGAATAAATGCACCACAATCACGAGTACTTTCCTCATATAGCTTTCATCTTGCGTGAATTTATGGTACCTTGAGATCATTAGAGTTTGGGAGGAAAAAGGTTATGACGAAACAACAGCATCGTTGGAATTTGCGTTTGAAGAGCAGTAATGTTTATTTAGGAACAGTGTATCTAGGGGATCCGCTTCCAGAAGTGGAAGATGTGATAATGATTGGCGAGAAAAAATATACGATTCTCGAGCTTGGCAGCACGCGTGATGCAAGCGATGTTTTTGTAGAAGAAGTCAAGAAGAAGTAGTGTAGTAAAAATGGAAAAGCGGGTCCTACTCACGTAGGGCCCTTTTCTTGGTTATGTAATCTTATGTAAGATCATACAACGATGCAAGGCAATCAACGAACATTTTGTTATACGCTTCTCGAGAGAGATCATTACTACAAGCAATATCTCTTCCTAGAAATTGGTACCATGTGATTTCAGTGTTGTCCTTTTTGTACACAAATTTGCCATGCTGAATAAGGAAGGATTCATTTTCAAAAAAAGGCACGTTGTCAAATTGGAGCTCAGGTTGGTTTTGTTTTTCGCTAACTAAGGTGGCCAATAAGATGAGCATACGGTACGGATCACGGAAAATTTCATATTGCGTTGTCATGGTAGGAACACTCCTTTAACGGATATTCTAGCTAAGTAATCATACTAGATGGAAGTGGTCTTTTATACATGATTGAGCAAAGTGGTGAGGAAATTGAAGGAAAATCAGAGGGTTTTGAATAAAATAAGAAAAAGACTGAGTGTCACTCTAAGGAGGATCGAGTGATTCAGTCTTTTTTGTTGAGCTTGCTCCTACATCAAAGGATTAGCGTTTGTAGCCGCCTAGCGATTGTTCAGCGATTTGCACTAATCTTTTCGTGATGTTGCCACCGATTGAGCCAGCATCACGTGTAGCCAAATTACCGTTGTAACCAGAAGGGGAGAGAGGGACACCAAGTTCCTGAGCGACTTCATACTTCATTTGATCGAGTGCTGCCTTTGCTTGTTGTACGACTAAAGTGTTAGATCTAGCCATTCATAATCATCTCCTTTTTTATGGTACACCAGTATTATTTGAATGTTCAGAATATTTATTCGTGATTTTCAAAAAAAATTTTATGAATTTTATCTATGTAAAATCAATAAACCCCCAACAGTTATGTTGAGGGGGATATTATATATAAGAGAGCGTTTACATTATTCCTCTTCAGATGATTCGGATTGTTCGCTGTCTTCCTCTGAAGCTGCTGCTTCTTCAATCGCTTCCGCGATCTCTTCTTCAGCCTCTTGACTTACCACTTCTTCAGTGGATTCTTCAGCGATTTCTTCTTCGTTTTGTGATACTACTTCTTCCTCTTGGCTCATGTTTGTCACCTCCTCTGCTACGTATAGTAACATTGTATCAGTTCTATTAGGTTATTCAAGTAGGTTGAAAGGGTTTTCAATAGATTTAATGTAATCTTGATTCGATTGTCATACAATGCCGAAAGTGCGTTGAATATATCGTCGAATAAGGGGAGAAAAGGGCCTATTTACGCGGGATTTTCCAACTTGGCATGTTTTATTTTTGTGAGAATATATATGAGGCAAAGTCATCATAGTTCAGATCTGATCGCCTGATGACGAAGCTAGTTTTCGATGAAAACTATTAGGAGGAATCCGAATGAATCGGTCGGATGTTATTTTGGAGCTACAACTTGTACCAGAGCTACTGAAGCAAGCCGAAGCTATTTATGTAGATGCGTTATCTGAATTGAATTGGGCAAAGCATATGCTGCTTACGAAGGAATATGAAGTGATTGGCGAGGGGCTCGTTAATGGGAAAAATGAGTTGCAGCGACAAGCGGAAATGTGGCCGCATACAAAAGACTTGCAGAAGCAAGTGTTGCAAATGGAAGATGCCGTAGAACATACGAAGGTTGAATTTCACTTCTATAAACGGAAGTTAGAAAATTTGCAAATCATAGCGAAGCTTATGACGATTTTATAATCGTGTTGGAAATAATTAGCGTAAAGCACGGGTCTGTTATCGAAAGATGACAGGCTTTTTGCTTTGTAGTTGGATGATTTAGAAAATTTTATATCATAACGGCGGTTACCGTGCAGGCCAGTTGTGCATCATAAGGGTAGATTATACCAATGTGAGGTTTTATAGGAGGATTGTACAGATGAAAAAAATTCAAATCATGGTGACGGCTGGCGTAAGTCTCTTGATATTGTCAGGTTGCTCAGCGGCTAAAACCACGGCTGTAACAGAAGCTGCTCCGCCTCCAACGTCGGTTAGCTTGTCGCTTATTGGATCTAACAACCAACCGGTAGGTAAAGCAGAATTGACGGCGGTGAAAGACGGTGTGCAGTTAGATGTTCAAGTAAGCGGCCTTCCGCCAGGTGTACATGGCATTCACATTCATGAGAAAGCGGTATGTGAAGCGCCTACATTTGACTCGGCTGGGAGTCACTTCAATCCGCAGAAGAAGGAACATGGCTTCTTGAATCCTAAAGGGTTTCACGCTGGGGATCTCCCTAATCTAGTTGTTGATGCGCAAGGTAATGGGACATTCCGAGCAGTTACGAAGTCTGCTGTTCTGGTACCGGACAAGCCAAATTCCCTTATTAAACCAGATGGGTTTAGTTTGGTGATTCATGAAAAGGAAGATGATCTGAAGACGGATCCATCCGGTAATTCAGGCAAGCGGATTGCTTGCGGTGGTGCGAAATAAGGGAAGGAAGGGTTTCGACAACATGATCAAAACACAGGATCTTAAGCTCCAAATGGATGAATTAACGAAACAAAATGATATGGTTCTTATCGAGTTGGAATCGGTTAAAAAGATGCTGATTTCGAGCGCTCAAGGCTCGCAAGACAACCAAAGCCAAGGGCAATCGGCCAATAGCGGTAATACCGGTAATACCGGACAAGAGGCTTCAGGACAGCAATCCAATCAAGGCCAAGGGCAAGATCAACAACAAGCGCAACAAGGACAAGGTCAAGAGCAGAATCAAGATCAGGCACAGACCCAAGGCAAAGGGCAAAATCAAGGTCAAGGTCAGGGTCAAGACCAAAATCAGAATCAGAATCAAAACATGAAATCTGGCCAAGGCAATTCAAACAATAATCAACAAGTCACTGACTTAGCGAATGAGCTTTTAAAAATAAAGGATCTTGTAGTAAAGCTCGAACAGAAAACATCGCAATATGTTAGTTCTCAGTCGAACGGTTCGTTAACAGAGAAAGACGCGGTTAATCTCATTCTGACATTAATGAATGGTATGGTGGACTGGGCAAGTGAATTCGTGTCATCGAAAGCCTCGTCAAATGGCCAAGTCCAATAGAATTCAAATAAAAAAAGGCTGAAAATAATCAGCCTTTTTATTTTTCACATATAGAGGATAGATTAGGACTGCGCGGCAGAAGCGGATTTAAAATTCATTTGTTTCGCACAATACTCGATAATCTCACTCCGTCTTACGATGCCAATGAACTTATCGGAATCATCGACAACGGGGACAAAGTTTTGAACTTTGGCTAAATCAATCAAATCCACCATTTCAGCTTGGATATGAACAGGCTTATTTTTGACACGAAGAGGAACTTCATCAAGAGTATGACGATGGGCATTTTCGAAGCCGATATGCACCGAGTTTTTGAGAAACCAGAGTAAATCACCTTCTGTTACTGTGCCTACGTAATGACCATCATCAGATAAAATGGGGACAGCGGTATAACGGTGATACTCCATGCGTTCCAAGGTTTGTCGCAGCGTTGCATGAGGCGTTGCGGTAATAACTTCGGATTTAGGTAAAAGAAAAAAAGCGATATTCATGGGTTACACTCCTTACAGCAGAATCAATGTGTCTAGTATATCAAACTTTACGCATAGAATCTAAACCTGTGATGGATGCTAATCATGAGGTGATGAAAATGAATCGAGCATTAACTACCGCATTGGTCGGCATTGGTGCCGCTCAAGCGATTAAATTGCCATTAACATATGTGTTGAGTAAAAAATGGGATTGGTCACAATTGATTCAAACCGGCGGTATGCCTAGTTCGCACTCTAGTGGGGTTACAGCGTTGGCCACGTATATTGGAATGAAAAGAGGATTTTCTGCGGTGGATTTTGCGGTAAGCTCAGTTTTTGGGGCCGTTGTCATGTATGATGCTATGGGCATTCGCAGGTCAGCAGGAGAGATTGCGGTTGAAGTGAACGATCTGGATGAACAAGTCGAACGCATTGCCCAGCAGCATCCCGGGTTATACCATTCACGGAGACGGAAGGCATTAAAGGAACGTTTGGGTCATCTTCCCCGAGAAGTTGCTGCTGGCGCCCTTTTGGGGCTTGCAATTGGGGCCTGCAGCTACTGGATGGAACGAAAGTAAAAGTGATTTCTTGGATGTGGACAACATTTCCGGAATGGGATAAGATCAAGAAACGATCTTAGAGAGGAAGATGCCCACATGGAAACCTTACGAGTCACAACAATGGAACAACTGAAAGCTTGCTTCGAAGTCAGATTTGACGTATTCGTGGATGAGCAGCAAGTTCCTGCACACCTAGAAATGGATGAGAAGGACGAGTCGCCAGATGCTTGTCATCATTTCCTTATCATGGACGGTGAAACCCCTATTGCTACAGCAAGATGGTACGAGTATCAACCAAGCACCGCGAAGTTGCAACGTGTAGCGGTAAGAAAAGCATATAGAGGACAATCACTTGGGAAGAAATTGATCTTGTCAATGGAGCAGCAGGCAAGCGAGCTAGGATGCCAATTTGCGATTCTTGATGCGCAAGTTCAAGCGGAAGGATTCTACAGTCAACTCGGCTACAAGGTAATCTCCGAAGAGCCGTTCTATGATGCGGGAATCCTACACGTGAGAATGAAGAAATCTCTTTAGCTTACTGCTGCGTTGTTGATTTCAACATGCATAGGAACTACAACTGGGAATGTTAGGATGAAGCGGGTACCGATCCCGAGCTCGCTTTCAACTTCCAAGGTGCCTTGATGATCCTGAACAATTTTGTAGCAAATGGATAGTCCAAGCCCGGTTCCCGTTTCTTTCGTTGTAAAAAAGGGATGAAAAATTTTGTCTAACTGATCACTGGGAATGCCGGGCCCATTATCGGCAATGATTAAAGTCGCGTTCTTCTGATCGCGGCTTAATTTCATATGGATGGAGCCGTTGGATTCCATGGCTTCACAGGCATTTTTCATCATGTTCAAAAGGAGCTGAATCATTTTGTCCTGATCCATGAGCATCAGTACGTCATCTGTTGACTCATGAAATTGTATTTCATGACCAGAACTAATCGCTTCCGACTCAATGAGAGCAATAACTTTGAGCACGCAATCATTCAAGGAATCCGTTCGAAAGTTCGTTCGGTGCGGCTTGGAGAATTGGAGAAACTCCCCGGTTAAATCGCTCATTCGATTAATTTCATCCATAATCAAGGCATACCAATTCTCGATATTGTAACCGCTTGCTTTAGAGAGTTGTAGGAACCCTTTGACCGTTGTTAATGGATTCCTAATTTCGTGCGCCATCCCCGAAGCAAGTTCACCGATGACACGAAGCTTTTCAGAACGCTGCATTTGCTCCTCGCGTTTGACCCAAGAATCACGTTTCTTCAAATATAGATTATGCTCCGCTTGCAGAATAAGATCATCTTTCGTTATGGCATCTTGCGGATATTTGGCAATTCCATATGTATTCTGAATCCCTGTCAGCTTGGGCAGTTCGGAATCTAACTTTTGTTGATAAGAAGCGGTCATCTGAAGGTCTTGGGACAGCGGCATCACGACAGCGAATTCATCTCCGCCATATCTCGCGATAAAAAGGGCTTCTTTGAATAAAATTTGTAAGAGTTCGGCCATCTGTTTCAATACGAAATTACCTGCTTGGAAGCCGCCAGAAGTGTTCATGGCTTTCAAATCGGTGCAATCGATCAGAAACAAAACAAGAGGCTGGTTATGTTGAATTTGCTGTTCAAGTCTTCGATGACATTCCTCATAATTATACAAGCCGGTTAAGGAATCTTTCTGTGAGATTAATTGACGCTCGTTTCGCATGCGATCCGCTTTACCTGAGCGAAGGTAGGCTGTTCTTGTTAGTAGAGTAACGGTTGCGAAGTCAAGAATACAGTTTAGTCCATACATCCAATCTTTGCTAGAGGAAATAGTGTTGAGATTAACATTTGCAATATAAATGAGCATATAGCCTACGGAAATAAGCCATGCTTTCGTAAGATTTTCTTCCTTATAGGTATGGCGAGAGAGTGTCATTAAATATAAGGGATAGATAAGATTAGAATGTCCACTCATATGTATAAGACCTAGGACAATGAGTTGAGTCCAAGGCATTGCTGGCTGTTTCGTTTGAAAATGGACCGTGAGGATATAAACAATAGTAGCTGCTAGCAGGATGGGGAAGTTCGATGTCGTTAGGAAAAAGGAAGTATATAGCCCATAAAGAATCACATAAACATAATAAACCCAATTGATCGTCACTGTATCATCTCCCGAATGGAATTTCCGCTGTGTTTACTATTGTGACAATTTCTATACGTGTCAGAAAATCCCTGCTGCTGTATACGACTTTATGAAAATTTAAGGAGATAACAGCGAAAAAGCCCTGAGAATAGGGATTCTCAAGGCGTCTTGTCGAAAAAAGTCTAACCGGAAATATCAATGAGCGCATGTTGTTGGACGAATGTCATTTCACCCGTCTGGCCGTAATAGCTCGGCATATCATCATCATAATGCATTAAATAGATGCGTTTCTGGATCTCGGCAGGGAGTGTGAGCAGCTCCCCTAACGTCGTATGTACAAAGCCTGAACCACTTAATTGACAATCATGCAAAATGGTGTGACAATTTCTTGTATGAACAACTTCTTGAATAAGCAGTTCTTTATTAAACTGAATATCCGCGCTATAGAACGTGCGATGGTTGATAAAGATTGAATAGTTAAGCTTCTGATTTATATGAAGCGTAGGGATGACTTCAATTGTCAGATTAGTGTCAATTACGTATGGGACGTATTCTTCTAAGTAAACGAGATCGAAGTAATCTCCGAGTTGATTGAAACCTTCGGTCGGGTTCGAAAGTCCGCCTTTTAACGTGTTCTCCCAGAGTGTTTGCGCTAACGCTTCAGTTACATACAGTTTCGTACGCTTCTGGTTATATTGGTAGAATAAGCGGAAAGCGACTTCTTCAAGTCCTCCAACATGATCCGCATGAATATGAGAAATAAGAATACCGTCGATTTGGTCTAGTTCAAGCCCGATTTCGGCGAGGGATCTTGGTGTTGTTGCTCCGCAATCTATGAGTATGTTTACATCCGTAGAACGGATTAAGGCACTTGTATTGTAATAGTTTTTGGCAAAGGCACTGCCGGTTCCCAACATTTGAATTTGCAAACTCATTCAGCCGCCTCCATTTTTCGACAAAATCCATCTTTTTCTAATGTAACATGAGAAGTTACTTACTTTCAACTTATATATCTAGAATACGAGAACAAAGTTATTCAAGCAGACTAAACGAAGGTGTTGATTTTATGATGATTTGGACCTTAGTTATTCTTATCATTATTTTAGTACTTGTAATAGGGATCTCTACATTCGTTGGGTGGCAATTAACGCATCCGAAGAAGAAACCAGTGGATGATTCCCCAGAGAACTACGGCTTGAATTGGAAGGATGTTACTTTTGCAAGTCGAAAGCAGGATGTGAAGCTAGATGGTTGGTTTCTTGAGGCAGAGAGTGAGCCTGCAGTTTCGAAAAGGATAACGATCATTATGTCACACGGCTATGCGGGAACACGACTTGAGAAGGGGCTTCCTGCGTTGGCTTTGGCGAAGGCACTTGTGGAAGCGGGCCACCATGTGCTCATGTTTGATTTTCGGAATTCGGGACGTTCTGAAGGGAATACGACCACGATTGGTTATCTTGAAAAAGATGATATTCTGGGCGCGATTGATTGGGTAAAGTCGACGGCAACTGCACCGACGCCGATTCTGCTAATCGGTTTTTCGATGGGAGGGACGGCCTCTATCTTGGCAGCTGCTGAAGAAAAATCTGTCTCAGGGGTGATTACGGATAGCGCGTTCAGTCAATTATATCCATATCTCAAGGATAATCTGCCGGTATGGTCCAAGCTTCCGCGTATCCCATTTACGCCGCTGATTTTATTTATTTTGCCTAAGCTGATCGGGGTAAACATCCATGCTGTCGATGCCTTAGCGGCTACCGATGGAATTGCTCCTAGGCCTGTACTTTTCATACATAGTCGTGATGATTTGGCAATTCCTTATACCAATAGTGTTCAAATGCAAGAGCGGCATCCGAATGATTTTGAGTTGTGGCTCACTACGCAGGCGGGGCATGTTGGATCTTTTCAAATACAACCGGAAGCGTATATTGTGCGTGTTCTGAAATTTATTACGAAATTATAAATTCATCGCAACTCTTCACAATCTTCGGAGTATAAAGATGCAGACAAACAGATGACTAACGAGGTTGGAGGTTAAAATGAGATGATAGTTAGGCGCATTTTTACGTTAATGGTGGCGTTCTTTGTATTAAGTACGGCTGTAGTGACAGCCTCATCGATATGGGGGGAATATAAAGGATATAATATCGCTAGATTAGTCGTGAACAATCAGACGAAGGAGTTCGGTTCCTCGGACGTACCGCCGCTTATCGTGGATGGGAAGACTGTTCTGCCGTTACGCGCAATGAGTGATGCTTTGCAATCCTTGCTCAGATGGGATGATTCTAGTAAGACAGCTTACCTGTATAAGCCCAATGTACATATGTTTTTTACAACAGAAGTGCGTAAAGATTCGGCCATTGTTCCTTTCGGCGTTGTTGAGCGCGGTAAGCAAGCTGATTTTATCGTTTTCGCACAAGTAGATAACTTGAAAACGACGATTAATTCCGTTCGTGTTTCTATCGTTTCTCCTAGCGGAAACAACGTGATAACACCAGTCGTGAAATCCATTTCGGATTCCAAAGAGTCTTTCTGGTTGAAAGTGCCTTTATATGGCGTTTCTTTCGATGAATCCGGCACTTATGTGGTTAAATTTGCTATGCAGCAAGATGGAAGCAGTGATTATTCAGTCGTTTCAGAAAAGCAAATTCAATCCGAATAAGCGCGGAAACGCAGATCTGGTTTGACCTCTTATTATGAAAATGTTAGGATATTTAAGTAAGTTATTACTTGATGAAATGAGGTTCTGCCTGTGAGCGATGAGAAGCATGATCATGTGCACGGCCCGGACTGTGACCACGATCACGACGAGCAAGGGGAAGATGTTTTTATCGTAACGGACGAGAACGGTGTAGAGCATGAAATGGTCATGGTATATACCTTCCAATCTCAAGAACAAGCGTATGCTGTTTTACTTGATCGTAATGATCCTGAAGCAGATGGCGTCATTTTCCGTGTTGAAGAAGAGGATGAGGATGCTTTCCTTGTCAACATTGAAGATGAAGAAGAGTGGGAACGTGTGGTAACGATTTACAATGAAATCGTGGCTCAAGAAGGCGAAGAATAAGAGCTATACATAAGAACCCCCTAGCAGAGTGATCTGTTAGGGGGTTTCTGTTTGTGACTATTCATTTTCTAGGATTGAAATACATGATTCTACCGTTAAATAGATGAAGTTCAGCTTTCAGGAGCTTGCCCAAATATTTGCAGAATTCATTGCCTTTGCTCTTGTCACCATGGGTGGCATTGTCGGGCAATACGACTTGTACATACTGGCGTTCCTGCTCCTGGTTATGCTCTGTACCGACCCCAACCACAATACTATGATATAAGGGATTGATGCCTTTGAGATAAAACCATTTGCCTTCGCCTTCCGGTTTCGTCTCGATCGTATAAGGGAATCCGGCTTCGTCATACTCCCAACCGAGCTGTTTGGCTGTCAGGCTGAGTTGCTCGCGGTAATGCAGCAGCTTCTCCTTGAGTTCGTCCAAGGTTAGTGCGGCAACAGCGGATCCTGTTACGAATTTAATATAAGCGCTTTGAGCCATTCCTTGATCACCTCATTCGCGAAACATCACCCATATCATAGCATCATGTAAACGGTTTTACAATATATTCCCTTTTGATAGAGAGAGGGAATATACGACTTCGCCGTCCTTAAGAAGACGAGTAAATACTAGAAAATAGCTTGCGTTTCTACGATGACTTTAACCTGTTGAACACTGCGATCTTCCGGGCCTTTCACAGGTAAACCAACTTCCACATGCTCAACGATATAATCGATTAGCTCTTGTGTAATAACTTCACCTGGAAGCAGAATTGGGATGCCTGGTGGGTAGACATAGATGAATTCCGCAATGATTCGGTCAGCAGAGTCTTTGAAAGGCAGAATTTCCGTTTCGCCATAGAAGGCATCACGCGGTGTCAATGTGAGCTGCGGGATAGCTGGAACCTTGATCACGACTTCTTTGACTTCAACAACATCATCATTGATGTGGGATAACTCGCGCAGAGCGGTCAGCAGGATATCTACGTTCTCTTGTGTATCTCCTGGTGTAAAGAGGCAGAGAATGTTGTACATATCGCTCATCTCGACTTCGATATTGTAGTGATCGCGCAGCCAGTTCTCTACTTCAAAACCAGTAACACCTAGTTTACGTACATGTACGCAAATTTTGGTAGGATCATAAGCATAGGTCGCTTCTTCACCGAGAATCTCTTCACCGAAACAGTAGAGGTTCGGAATCTCGTTGATTTGCTTACGCGCATAGTGTGCAAGTTCGATCGTTCTCTCGGCCATATCGCGCCCATTGATCGCCAAATGTCTGCGGGACGTATCTAAGGAAGCAAGCAAAATATACGAAGTGGATGTCGTCGTCAGCATGGAAATAATCGTTTGAATACGCTTCGGGTTCACACGATTTCCTTTGACATTAAGCACGGAGCTTTGCGTCATGGATCCGCCTAGCTTATGTACGCTTGTAGCGGCCATATCTGCGCCAGCTTCCATCGCGGACATCGGCAGCTTATCATGGAAATGAATGAGTACACCGTGCGCTTCGTCGACGAGAACGGGCATGTTATAGCTATGAACGAGATCTACGATCTCTTTGAGATTTGTACACACGCCATAGTAAGTCGGATTGATGACGAGAACAGCTTTGGCATCAGGATGCTTCTCAAGTGCGCGACGAACTGAACGCGTAGGGATACCGTGATCGATACCCAGGTTTTTGTCACGTGCAGGCTGGATAAAGACAGGCTTTGCGCCTACAAAAATAATAGCAGCAAGAACAGATTTATGAACATTTCGCGGAACGATAATTTTATCGCCTTCTGAACAGACTGTCATGATCATGGTCATGATCGCTCCACTCGTGCCTTGCACGGAGAAGAAGGTATGATCTGCGCCAAAAGCATGTGCAGCTAACTTCTGAGCTTCTTCAATGACACCCATCGGTTGGTGGAGATCATCAAGCGGTGCTATATTGATAAGATCGATGGACAGCGCGTTGTCGCCAATGAAAGCACGAAACTCCGGGTCCATGCCGACTCCTTTTTTATGGCCAGGAATATGAAACTGAATTGGATTTCTTTCCGCATGCGCAAGCAATGCAGAGAACAGGGGTGTACGGGTATGATCCACCTGATTATCGCTTCCCTTCTATCGTGGATTGCTTGTCCTTCGTGATGCAACAAACAAAATGAGTATATCAAACTAGAGATTTCATGCAAGTTAATTTTTTCAAAATAGTTTGCGCCGAAAGGGGTCAAAATAACAGCGAGTGACTCAAATAGGCGAATTAAAGGAGAAATCAGATGATTTGGATGCAAAAATGGCGGAATAATCGGTTGTTCTCCCCATTTGTGATGGAATTGTTAATTATCATGTTTGTTGTTGAATTTGTAAAGGGAGCGCTGCTCTTAACCATTCTGCCGGTCTATATGAAAACGAACTTAGGTGCTTCCGCTTTTATTATTGGATGGACGTTAGCGGCCCAATATATCGGCGATAATGTGTTACGCACACCTGTGGGTTGGATCATTGATAAGCTGGGTTATCGGGTCACGATGTTGACAGGCGTATTGTTGACGTTCCTTTCCGTTGTTCTGATGGCGATTACTTCGCAATATATCTGGATGATTATCGGCTGCGCGCTGCTTGGCTTCGGGACAGCCCCTTTATGGCCTTGCGTAATCACTGGAACGACGGAGGTTGCGGGTGACAAGGGGAAAGCGACAATCATGAGCGTGGTTTATATGGCTTGGTTATCTGGGGTTGGGTTAGGTCCAGTGGCGATCAATTTCTTTGTTGGTTCCAATGACTATGGGCTAGCTTTTAAGCTGCTGATCGGCTGTATGACGGTTGTCGTTCTAGTTGCCCTAATGCTTCCGCGTAAACAACGAGGGGCTGACACGGAGTTGCCCAAGGAGGAGCATGCAGTTATTCAGTCGTTGAGCCAACATCATCAACCATGGATGAGCAGAGTCTCTTCCTATCTTAGAGAGGTTCGCAAATCGATGTCGGTGAGCCCGTTGATGTTTCCTGCGATGTTTGCGCAGACCTTTGCATTAGGAATTCTGACGCCAATATTAACGCTTTATGCCAAAGAAGTGCTGAAGCTTTCTTCCTTTCAGTACAGTATGTTCCTCATCGCTGGGGGAGCGGTGACCGTTATTTTCCTAGTGCCAATGGGTAAAATGGTAGACCGTATGGGTATTCGCCCATTTCTGTTGATTGGCTTCTCCTTAAGTGCGGCAGCCCTGTTGTTGTTTACGTATGTCAAAACGATGAGTGTACTCTACTTCGTAGTGGCTGCGCTTGGTGTGGGCTACGCGTTCATCATTCCATCATGGAATGCACTGATTGCATCCGCTATTCCACCAGAGAAGAGAGGGGCGGTATGGGGCTTTTTTCTCACCATCGAAGGGCTTGGAATGATTGTTGGCCCTATTGTCTCCGGTAAGCTGTGGGACGTGTATGGGTATCATGCGCCTTTCTTAATGAGCGGATTTGTGCTCGTGGGGTTACTTGTTCTTCAAATGTTCATTTCCATCCCCAAAAAAGGTATGGTACGATAAGGAAAAAGAATTGGTTTGGAGGCTTAAAGCATCATGAATAAACAGATTGGAATCATCATGTTGTTGCTGATGACGATCTTTATCGGATTCGGAATTATCATTCCTGTTTTGCCTGAGGTAGTCAAGGGCGCAGGTGCTCAGTATCACAATGCCTTGCTTCTCTCGGTCTATTCCGCAGCTTCCTTCCTGATGTCTCCCATCTGGGGAGGGTTATCGGATCGCATCGGACGTAGACCTATCATTCTTATCGGATTGTTAGGGTTTAGTGTTAGCTTTTTGATTTTTGGCTTTGCGAATGATCACCTCTGGGTCATGTACGTATCCCGTATTCTTGGCGGCTTATTCTCAGGTGCAGCAACAGCCTGTGCGGTAGCTTATGTAGCGGATATCACGACGGTGGAGAATCGGACGAAAGGGATGGGCATGGTCGGGATGTCGATCGGCCTAGGCTTTATCTTCGGACCCGCTGTTGGCGGGATCGTAAGCCGCTGGGGAACCTACACGCCATTCTTCGTGGCATCCGCACTTGCTTTTGCTTCGTTCTTATTGGCGGCAGGTATTCTGAAAGAATCCTTGACAGTGGATAAACGGAGATCCGTGAAGGAAAAAGCGCCATCCCGTTGGACAGCCTTCGCGGGCGCATCGAAATATCTGTATGTGCTTTCGTTCTTCGTTTCCTTTACGCTGGCAGGTCTTGAAGCCACACTCCAGTATTATCAAATGGACAAAATCGGCGCAACACCGTTCGACATCGGGATGATGTTCCTCGCCAGCGGCATCGTTGGTGCCTTGATCCAAGGCGGCGTTGTACGCCGCCTAGTGAAGCAAGGCGCCGAACAATTCGTTATCGGCGTCGGGCTAGTGCTCTCAGCAGCAGGTTTCTTCTTGCTGCTGTACTCCAGCAGCGTCGTTACCGCTGCGATTTACTTATCGGTCTTCGGCGCAGGAAACGCGCTGATACGCCCGTGTGTGACGTCGCTGATTACGCAGCGTACGAAGGTTGGTCAAGGCGTCGCGACGGGACTCAGCTCCTCCATGGACAGCCTGGGCCGCATCGCAGGCCCGCTCCTTGGCGGCGCGGTGTTCGCGATCGCTCACTCGCTGCCGTTCATTATCGGCGGCGTGCTCTGTCTAGCAGCGATCTTGTTGCTGCAGCGGTTTATCTTGGTTGACCGTGAGTCGAGTGTTCAGCGAGCGGTATAGGTTGTTGAGACAAGCTGTACACCCCTTTTATCTCCGGAATGGAGTAGGGGGTGTGCGGCTTTTTTTATGGGAGTCAGGTGGTGAGACAGTGCGGCTGTTGATCTCAACACATAGCCTCAACCCCCAACCCAAAAAGGACTCCCTCAAGAGTATCCACTCTCAGGGGAGTCCTTTTATTCACTATGCTCGCGGCGATAATCCGTACATGATGAAATTAATCGTGTAATCGATTTCCTTCGCCTCATCCCACTCGGAATCAGGTGCGAGTAGAAAACGAGTGATGAGAAGACCGATAATCGTGGAAGCGATCAGACGCATGCTCGATGGCGCAGGCATCTCGATGATCTGCCCTTTTTCCTGAAAGTGGCGGATCGCTTTATAGGCCTTTTCTAAAACGAGAACAGCGACGGTCTCTTTGAATTGTTCGCGAAGTTCCGTATGAAACGGGATCTCATGCATGAAGATTTTGATCACGGGAAAATGTTTACGTGCAAATTCTAAGCGATTCACAGTAATCGCGCGTAAGAATTGTTCTACATTGGGATAGTCTGCCTCCAAGATCTTGGTGAAATCTTTGACCGCAAACGGTGCGATCAGTTTCGTCATCATGGGGGCGACGATGGAGAGGAGCAGTTCTTTCTTCGTTTTGTAATGTCGGAAAATGGTTCCCTCGGCGACGCCGGCTTTCTGGGCAATCTCGCTCGTTGAGGAGCCTGCAAAACCTTTCTCAGAGAAAATCTCCACGGCCGCTTGAACAATCTTGATCTGTTTATCGGTCATTTTCTCTTCTTCATCGTTCAGACGCAACAGTTCAGTTAACCAGGGCTCGATATCGGACATTGCATTCACCTCTTTTCACTATAAGGACATCCTTTCATTATATCTTACGATGCTTCTTCAATGCCACTATATTCAAGAACATAAAGACAATCGTGAATGAAAAGAGCACCAGCACATCTAGCCAAATGCGATCCCATCCAGCACCGCGGATCATAATATTCCGCAAGGCATCAGCGCCGTAATAAAGCGGCATTAGGTGACCAATCCAACGCAGATAGATAGACATCGTATCCAGACTGAATAAGCCGGAGAAGAACACTTGTGGCACGATAATGAGCGGAATGAACTGAATCATTTGGAACTCATTGTTTGCAAAAGCGGAAATCAGTGTGCCCAGGGAGAGCGCGGCTAGCGCCAACAACAAAGTGATGAGCAGCACGTACCAGAACGAGCCAGCTAACATAAGGCCGAGAACACTTGTCGCAAACCAAGCAATCAACGTAGCCTGCAAGGTTGTGAAGATGCCAAAACCGAGAATATACCCAACGACGATTTCCCATCTGCGTAGAGGCGTCGCTAGTAAGCGTTCTAGGGTGCCGCCCGTGCGTTCGCGGAGGAATGATACGCCTGACAGCAAGAAGACAAAGAAAAAGACGAAGAAGCCGATGAGAACGGGTCCGAAATTGTCAAAAGCGGCCATATCGGCTGCTCCGTGTAAGTACGTAATTGCAGGAGTGAGCGCTGTGGTGTTTGCTGGACCTGCGTTTTGCAACGCTTTCTGAAGCAGGAAGAGTACAGCCTTGTTCTTGCTAGGATCGCTGCCTTCAAGCGTTAAGTGCGGCGTTGCGTTATCCATACTAATAACTGCGTCAAGTTTAACATCGCTTAGAGCCTCTTGCGCAGCCTCAGCGGTATAGACGGTGACTTCTGCGTTAAGATCCTGCAGTTTTTGAATGAGAGGAGCAGGCACATTCACCGCGCCTAATTTAGGAACGTAGGTGTTGCCATTGAACACTAAGGACATCAGGAATAAAATTAACATAGGGGCAACCAACATCATCATCAGTGTTCGCTTATCATGGAAAAACTGACGAAGAATACGAATTACAATCGCGCGGACTCTCATGCACCAGCACCTCCATACACTAAAAATGCTTCTTCAATGGTCGAAGTTGAGGTGGCTTGTTTAAGCTCACCTGGCGTGCCAACTGCAGTGAGAACCCCATCGCGAATCATGCCGAGCTGATGACATTTGTCTGCTTCATCCATCACATGCGTGGTCAAAAGAATGGTGGTTCCCTGCTGACTCAGATTCGTTAACTCCTGCCAAATCGATTTACGCAAGACGGGGTCAATCCCTACGGTTGGTTCATCGAGGATGAGGATGCTGGGCTCATGTAGTAAGGCAATTGCAAGTGAGAGCCGTCTTTTCATCCCGCCAGAGTAATTACTTACCTGCTTTTTCAAATGAGCGCTCAAATCAACCAGTGCCATAACTTCCTGTATACGCTGTTTACATTTGGCACCTTTGAGTCCATAGAGCGCTGCGAAAAACGCAAGGTTCTCCTGCGCGGTTAACTCCGCATACAAGGCATCCGATTGCGCCATATAGCCGATTTGCGATAACATAGCGAGCTGCGGCATCTTCTGACCGAGTACATGCACGTCCCCTGAAGAAGGAGCATCAATACCAGCGATCATGCGTACGAGCGTCGTTTTGCCTGAACCTGAGGGACCTAGGAGTCCGAAAATGCTTGCTCGAGGCACGGAGAGCGTAATATCCTTCAAAACGACTTTTTCACCAAACTGCTTGCTGACCGTTTGAACTTGAATGGATGCGGGACTTAGGGTCTCCATCATGCACACCTTCTTCTTTTAAAGTAAAGTGAGTAATCACTCACGAACTCCCTGTATTCCTATCATACGACAACTGTATGCCAATGTGAAGTGAGTAATCACTCATTTTTGAAAATAAAAACAAAGAGGCATCCCGTCGAAATACCGGAATGCCTCTTTATGTAGGTCACGATCATTTACTTGTTCGCCTTTGGTTCCATTTTGTGATCAACCCACTTCTCGATGGAAGGGGTTAACTGATCCTTGATGGATACCACTAGCTTGTCCTTGGAAATCCCTTTGGCTTGCGCAATTTCCGCTAATGATTTGCCGGCATGCAGCTGTGTGCGCAGCTCGTCCTTAGTCATCCCGAGAGATTTGGCAAGCTTCTCCGTGTCCGGCTTCAAGCCGTATTTGTGCTTACCATGCCCAGGGTGACCAGCCAGCAGATTTTTCTCATTGAGAATGAACTTCAAATGCTCAGTGAGCTTTTGTTTCATGTGCTCGCCTTGATCAGCTGTCAGCTTGCCGTCTTTCACAGCGGCTTCAATCTTCGTTGTCCGTAACTGTTGCAGTTTAGCTGTGAGATCGGCTTCTGAGATCCCTTTGGCTGCGGCTGCTTCAACGATGCTTTTACCGCTTTTCAGCGATTTGACGAGAGCTTCTTTGTCGACACCGATGACGGTGGCAGATTCTTCAATAATCGGCCATTTGCGTTTATGGTGTCCGCCTTGCCCCTTTTCATCAAGCTGCTGCGTTTGAGCGGCCATTTGCCCTTCGGAATCAGGGTTTTGCGCGACTGCGGTGAGGCTGCCTCCTAAGATAAAGGAGAAAGCGATAGAGCTGACCAGAAATTTGGTCATTGTGTTTGTTTTCATGTCTGTTCGAGGCCTCCTTTCCTGTTGAATAGGAATTACAGGACTTAGTCTGTGCAGGAGTGCCTCATTTTACTTAAAAATAACCTTAATTTAACATAAATATTTGCTGAATTAGACAGCGGGAGTGTTCACGGCAAGCTTGTACAATGGGAGCAGCTTCTGGAATGTTTGTTCAATCAACTGTTCTAAGGCTGCAGGATTAGTAAGAATCGGATCATCGAAGCGGAGGTTTCTGCCGATGAGCAGCTCTGCTTTTTTGACATCACGGAAGCGGGTTAAAGCTTCATGCCAACCGTCAGCGTTAAGTTCGGACACGGGTGTCGCATCTTTTTTCATATGGTCAAAGGATAGAAGGAAATCGGCCGGAATCTCGGCTTGAATGTGGTCCAAATTGTTCATATACGTCGTCGCGATGTTGCCCTTGTTCGGAAGCTCATAAATGAGTGCCAGCCAAATAAAAACACGATCATCGAAGAGACCGACTTGGAAGTGAGGGACTTGCTTGTAACCGCGCTTGTAAGGACAGATGGCCATCCATGTATCGACTGGCGGATTAATTTTGCGTCTCAGATGCTTCGCGATATGAAGGAACATTTCGGTTCCGGATTGCACGGATAAGTCTGCTGCCAGTACATCGCCTAGCGCTTTAAATTTAGGCTGAATCCGCTCGCGGATCGCGACCATACGGCCGTCTAGGCCTTCAATGGAAAAGGTATCGAAATCATGCTGTGTAAATCCTGTAAAACTCATCGCTTAGAGTCCTCATTTCAATGTCTGTTTTTCAAAAGATTGGCGTAGCCGTTTATTAGAACTATTCTAAAGGAAATTAAGACTTCCCGCAATTGATTGCGAGATTCGTAGAAAGGACACATAGGCCATAAGACCGATTTTGTCGAAAAAAGCAGGTAAATTTAGGGATTTGTCGAACCATTTAAGCAACGATCACTGGAAAGATACAGGAGGACAACAATGAAGAAGATACCGAAATGGTCAAAAATTGCAATCATCGGAACCTTAATGGGAACTTGTTTTGGGGCGGGTGTGTATGCACAGGACGTGCTGCAGCGTGTTGATGCCTATCTCCGAAGCGATTTCAAAGTGGTTGTAAATGGAAAAGACATAAAACTTGAATCCCCCCCTTTGATTTACAATAATACAAGTTACTTACCTGTTAAAGAGTTGAGTGGTTATTTGGGTTCTATTGTAAATTGGACAGAAAGCACGAAAACGATCTATATCAACCAACGAGTCAATCCGAATCAACCGACAGAAGGAAATCAAACGAATTACACAGAAATGACGCTGCAATTCCCATATGCGCAGTATATGGATTATCGCGGGGCGACTTACCCAATGTTGATCAATATGGCGGATCAAACGTATTATCGGATAGTTGATCTCCAGCGGATGGGCATTCGAACCGAAGGCATGCGTAAAGCGAAAGAGAAATATACCGGAGAGTTATATGTGAGCGAGGCTGAATTGAAAACGGCTGTGGGGAACGAGTCCCCAACCATATCGTATACGAATTTCGATCCACTCGTTATTACTGGAGAGATGGATCCAACCAAGCTAAAGGTCTTGAAGGCTTTTGTAGATCAATATCGCTATTTCGAGATCAATAAAGTGGTTCTTTCATGGACCCCGATTATCCTCGATAAGATGCCTGCAGAGAACACCTACAGTTATTTACTGACAGATAGTGGTCATTTCTTCCGAAGCACCATTACGTTGAATCCAATCACCAAAACGGATGGTACATTCGATTATTCCATAGGAAGTTCTTCGAAGGAAGATATTGAGATCCCGAAGGTTAATAACTAAATGTCACGTTTTCGTATGCCATCGGGTCAACTGCTGTCCCATATGGGGATGAACATCGGCGTGCTCTCGCTATTCGCAGTGATTCTCATGAGCGTGGGTTCCGCCATTCTCAAGCCAGCTGAGGCAGAAGTAAGCTAAACAACAAGAAGGGCAGCACCTGTTAGCAGGGGCTGCCCTTTCGTATCGGAAGGAGTATTAGATAACGAAAGCACTAGTGATAATGACCAACAAGATGAAAAGAACCAAAACACCTGCAGCTGCCGAACCGCCGCCAACGCCACAAGCGCCACCAACTCCACCTACGCCATAACCCATATCATTCACCCTCTCTTTCTAAGACTTGATCTTTGTCTTTCGACACAGCATATGGCATTTGGTAGGGGATGGAATGGACTCTTGGCGACGATTCATGTGATTGTGCTGGTGTCCCTAGTTAAGTGCGGATTTATTCCGATCTGTGCTACAATATAGGAATGGCAAGCGAAGGGAGAATGAAAAGACGATGACAGCAAATGAAGTAGCAGAGTGGATGATGAATGAATTGAAATCCGCGGGCATTTTGCATCAAAAAGATGCCGTTGACCATATTATCAAAAATTTTGGGGAATCCTTTATTTACGTGAATGAGAATGGCAATCAAGCGATTTCCAAAGAGGTTAAGAAAATTTTCAAAAAATTGCATGGCGGAAGAGCAGCATGGGAACGTGATGGGTTTTTCTGGGGTTGGCATTAACCATAGGAAAGGCATAACAGGGGCTGTAGCTGATGGCAAACAGGCATCGGCTTTTTTGTGCTCTTTCTTTTAAAAAAATATCCATAATCCAAGTTGCTAAAACATAGAATTCATAATAAGATAACAGTAAGAACACAAGTTGTCTGAATATTTAAATAAATGGTGTTGTGCCAATTATGGAGGGGATTGCCGTGAGTAAGAGTCATGAAGTGGAGTATTGCAACCTAGAGTTACGATTTGATCGCCGGCTAATCCGGAACTTCATTAAAGCACTCATTCAAGAAGGATATTCTCTGTATTGGAACGAAAGCGAGCTGCAGTTTATCATTTCAATACGGACGGGACGTAAGCTGATTAAGCTGAAATTCGAGCGAATTGGCGAGAAGTATAAGATTGTTGGCAATTATTCATTCAAGGATGAGAAGCTCGCTGAAATGATGGAGAAGCTGATCGGAGATACACGCGGTCATGCGGTAGTCAAAAGATTCAAGGATCGGCAAATTCTCATTGAGAATATTATGTTCGGTGAAATTATCCGTATGGTGGAAATTAGCGGGATCGAGCATAAGGTGCTGTATCAGAAGGAGCCTGCTGTGACCGTAGAAGAAGTCATGCAAGCACTAAGGTCGAAACGGACGGATGAACGCATCCCCATTTTACGTATGGAATTGGATTATGAACTAGCGACACTACAAGATGCCCTATCATCCGGGGATACGAAGGCAGCGATGGAAAGCAAGGTCAAACTGATCGAGATGAGACAAGAAATGCTTTTATTGGAGATGTGAGAATGAATAGTGTGCTGGGATAGAAGAGAGCCTGTATGAACGTATACGGGACTCTCTTTTGTGTGTTTAAAGGGGCATAGGAAATCGAGACTTGTGGATTCGAAATGCTTCGTTTATAATTGTTTTATAAAAGTTAAAGCGCTTAAACTTTCGTAAGTATTACAGGAGTTGAATCCATGAAAGTAAGTATTTTTGATGTGGCGAAGAAAAGCGGACTTTCTGTTGTTACGGTTTCAAGGGTCATTAATCAGGCTGGTACCGTGAGAGAAGGGAACAGGCAGAAGGTTCTTCAAGTGATGAAAGAGCTGGATTATCAGCCCAATGCTGCTGCCCGCAGTTTAGCAAGAGGAAAGACAGGTATTATCGGTGTGGCGATCTCGACACTGAATGATTCGTTTTTTGATGCGGTCGTCAAAGAGATGAACGATCGACTGGCAGAACGCGGCTATTTTCTGGCGTTATCTATTTCGACTGATGTGTTTGCGTCTTTTGAGAAATCCCTATTCCAAGAGGATCGTGTGGATGGGCTCATCGTAGTGTCCCCTACGAATGAGGATGCTTATGTGAGCGAATTGCATAAGAAGAAAATTCCCTTTGTCCTTCTGGACAATCAGCATATTCACGAATCGGTTTCTTCGATTATTGTGGATAACTTCAAGGGTGGCTATGAGGCGACGAAGCATCTGATTGCGCTTGGGCATACAGAGATTGCCCATATTCGAGGGCCGCAGCCCTTCTTAAGCAGCGCTGAACGGGAGCGTGGGTACATCCATGCTATGCAAGAAGCGGGTTTGCCTAAGTTATGGATCCAACCTGGCGAATTTAGCATTACTTCCGGTTATGAAATCGCAGGAAATTGGCTTCAGGCAGGAAGGATGCCGACAGCTGTGTTCGCAGCGGATGATTTTATCGCACTTGGTTTCATGGATGCGTGTAAGAACGCGGGATACCAAGTGCCGAGAGATATATCGATCGTAGGGTTTGATGATCAGATTTTTGCATCGGAATTTCGTCCGAATTTAACAACGGTCAGGCAGCCGGCCCATGAGTTAGGGCGTCGTGCAGTAGATGAATTGATGCAATGGATCGATGGCATCACGCAGACGCATCAGACTGTGAAGTTGGAGCCAGAACTCATCATAAGAGAATCAACAGCAAGGAGACAACTAAGATGACATATTATTTAGGCGTCGATGCCGGCGGTAGTAAAACGTACACACTTGTGACGAATGCCGATGGTCGAATCATTGGCAAAGGACATAGCGGGAATGGCAATCATCAACTAGGCGTGGATCGAGCGCGGAGCAACATCACGAGTTCTGTGGACATGGCCTTACAAGCAGCGAATCTATCTCGTGAGGATATCACGTATGCTTTTTTCGGGTTAGCGGGGGCAGATCGCCCCATCGATTATGAAGTGCTTCGCCCTCTCATTAAAGGGCTGGGATTCGCTAAGTACGGAATCGATTGCGATACGATGATTGCACTTCGTGCCGGCACACCGCAGCCATTCGGCGTCGTGTTGATTTGCGGAAGCGGCACGAATAGCGCAGGGAAGAACCGCCAAGGGAACTTCTATCAGTGCGGCGGCTTTACGTATCAGTTTGGTGATTTTGGCGGCGGTGGAACGCTGGCTGTTGAAGCTTTCCGCGCTGTCATTCGCGCATGGGACGGACGTGAGCAGCCAACCTTGCTAACGGATCTCCTCTTAAAGGAACTTGGTTACGCTACGGTGGATGACCTGTTTGATGACTTTATGGATCACCATAAGCCTGTTCCGCTGCACGTAACCAAGCTTCTTTTTGAAGCGGCCAAGCAAGAAGATGAAGTCGCCTGCCGCATTCTGCGCATTCAAGGGGAAGAGTTGGGCAAGTCAGCAACGGCTGTTATCCAGCGTTTGGGCATGCAGAATGACCAGTTTGATGTTGTACTTGCCGGAAGTGTGATTGCAAGAGGTGAGGGTTCGTACATTCACCGCTATATCGAGCTAGCCGTACAGAAGGCAGCTCCTAATGCGACAGTTGTGAAATTAAGTGTCGAACCCGTCGTGGGTGCTGTTTGGCTCGCGATGGAAGCAGAGGGACGCGCATTGAGCCAGCAAGCTTACGATAATCTGAGAACAGTCTCCGAATATGAGGCAATTCCTACAAACTAGAGATGGGACGTGAGTGGTATGAAAGGTGCTTTGAAAATTGCAATTATTGGTGGAGGATCATCCTACACACCGGAAATCGTGGAAGGTTTCATTAAAAATTATGAGCAGCTGCCCGTCAAAGAATTATGGTTTGTTGATGTGGAAGCAGGCAAACATAAGTTAGAAATTGTCGGGAATCTGGCGAAAAGAATGATCGAAAAATCAGGTTTACCCATTGACGTATACTTAACATTAAACCGCCGAGAAGCGATTAAAGATGCTGATTTCGTAAGTACGCAAATGCGTGTGGGCTTGTTGGAAGCACGCAAATGGGATGAGCATATCCCGAATAAATATGGGGTCATCGGCCAAGAAACGACGGGCCCTGGCGGGATGATGAAAGCGCTGCGTACGATCCCTGTCCTGTTGGACATTTGTAAAGATATTGAGGAGCTTAGCCCAAATGCTTGGTTGTTGAACTTCACGAATCCAGCGGGTATGGTCACAGAGGCGATTCATAAATATTCCAAGGTTAAAAGCATCGGCTTATGCAACGCGCCAATCGGTTTGCACAAATGGCTGATGAAGAAATATGACATTACGTCTGATCAGATTTATACAGAATTCGTTGGCTTGAATCATCTGCATTGGGTGACTCGCGTTGAGATTGATGGGGAAGACAAGCTAACGGAGCTGTTAGATAAAAGAGAAGAGTACAGCGGCAAAAATGTACCCGCGAGCGAATGGGATGCCGACTTCCTACGGTCTCTGCAAGCACTGCCATCCTACTATCTCAAGTATTTCTATATGACGGGTGCGATGCTTGAGGAGCAGTTGACTTCTTTGAAAGAAAACGGTACACGGGCGGAAGTGGTCAAGCGCGTGGAAGACGAGCTTTTCGAGCTGTATCAGGATCCTGATTTGCAAGAAAAGCCGAAGCAATTGGAAAAACGCGGCGGCGCGTATTATTCAGAAGCAGCTGTGAACCTCATGATCTCGCTCTATAATGACAGACGCGACATTCAGACACTGAATGTGAGTAACAATGGCATCATTGATTTCTTGCCTAACGATGCCTGCATTGAGGTCAACTGTGTTGTGACAGGTCAAGGTCCCGTGCCTATGGGACTGACCAAAGTTCCTGAGCATGTGAAAGGGCTTATCCACGCGGTCAAAACGTATGAGCGGCTTACGATTGAAGCGGCTGTTACAGGCAGTAGGGATCTCGTTCTTCAAGCGCTTGTTCATCATCCGTTGGTGCCATCCGTATCCTTGGCGAAGACGTTAATGGACGAAATGCTGGAGCAGAACAGACCGTATTTACCAGCTTTTTTTACCGAATAAACGGAGAAGACTCCCTGAGAAGGGAGTTTTTTTGTGCAGTAAAAAGACTATTGTTAACGTGTGCATAGATGTGATATGCTTCAGATAGAGGTGAAGGTATGAGTGTAACCATTAAGGATATCGCGAAGCTGGCGGGTGTATCGCACACGACGGTTTCCAGAGCGCTGAACAACAGTCCGCTCATCCAGGAAGAGACGAAGGCGCGCATTCGTATCATTGCTGAGCAGCTCGATTACACGCCTAATTACAGTGCGAAGAGTTTAGTGCTCGATCGTTCGTATAACTTAGGGCTATTCTTTACCACACTAAGCAATGGAACTTCCGCGGGCTTCTTCTACGAAGCGATCCGTGGTGTCAACTCCGTGATTAGGGATCGCTATCAGCTTATTGTCAAAGGGATTGATGACTATACAAGCTTTCATTCCATCACGAAGAAAAGCTTTGACGGGATTATCATTGTGAGTCAAAGCGATGACGATCAACCGATTATCGAGCATATCGCTGCCAAAGGCATTCCTCTTGTCGTGTTGAATCGGCCTGTAGAAACCGCAGGCGTATTGAATGTCCTCTCTGATGAAGAGCAAGGCGCATTTCATGCGGGAACCTTTCTCGTTCAGCAGGGCCATCAACGAATCGCCCTAATTGAGGGGCGCAAAGGCTTTAAATCCGCGCAGAATCGGAAGGATGGCTTCGAGCGTGCCATGGATCATCATGGGATCTCGGTTCCGCCGGAATATCGCATGCCAGGATTGTATGATTTGGAAAGCGGGCATAAAGCAATGAGGCAATTCTTGAGTCTTACTGACCGACCGACTGCCGTGTTCTGCTGTAATGACGAGATGGCACTAGGTGCGATTAAAGCGGTATTTGAAGCAGGATTGCAAGTTCCTCAAGACATTTCTGTAGTCGGTTTTGATGATACGGTATTTGCGGCTTATGTGACCCCAGCTTTAACGACAGTACGCAGACCGATTGAACAAATTAGCAAAGAAGGCGCCATGCGTCTCCTAGGTAATATAGAAAATAAATGGCATGAAACCGAGCAGTTGCTGTTGCGAACAGAATTGATTGTTCGTGAATCCGTGCAATCATTACACACATAGGAAAGTGGGAGAAAGCGATGAGCATTCTTAGAGAGCTGTTAAAAGATATTCCGATTCCGCAAATGGTCAAAATTCGTCAGAAATTTGATCGCACTATTCTGGCCAATCCTTTACAGGAGCTCGCTGATAAGCTGGAGAGCAGCGGTGTCATGCCAAGCATCCTGCCGGGGCAGCAAGTTGCTGTTGCCGTAGGTAGCAGAGGGATTGCCAATATCGCAGGATTCACGAAGACAACCTTGGACGCCATTAAGGCTAGAGGCGCTCATCCTTTCATCGTACCCTGTATGGGAAGCCATGGCGGGGCAACAGCGGAAGGCCAAACGGAGGTCCTGGAGCACTTTGGTATTACGGAAGAAACGATGGGTGCACCGATCCGTTCCTCCATGGAAGTTGTTCAAATTGATCAGCTGGCCAATGGATTGCCAGTCTATGTGGATCGTATCGCTTCGGAAGCGGATGCGATTGTGGTTATCAATCGCGTGAAGCCGCATACGGCGTTCCGCGGTCGCATCGAGAGCGGGATCATGAAGATGATCGCGATTGGTCTCGGCAAGCAAAAAGGCGCTGAAGCGTGCCATCAGCTTGGCTTTAAGTACATGGCTGAGAATGTGCCAGCGATGGCGAATTTGATGATCGAGAAGCTGCCGATTATATTCGGGGTTGCTCTTGTCGAAAATGCTTACGATGAGACGTGCCAGGTTGAAGTACTGCCTGCCAAAGAAATCGAAGCGCGTGAAGAATTATTGCTCATTGAAGCGAAATCGCGTTTACCAAAAATTTTATTCGATGAGATCGACGTCCTGGTGATCGACTACATCGGCAAAAATATTAGCGGTGATGGCATGGATCCCAACGTTACTGGACGATACCCTACACCGTATGCACATGGCGGCCCAGAGGTTGCTAAGATGGTCGTTCTCGATTTGACGCATGAAACCAAAGGGAACGCCAATGGTGTAGGTACGGCCGATTTTACTACGCAGCGTCTAGTAGATAAGACGAACCTTGAGTTCACGTACGCGAACGGTCTAACATCAACCGTGTGTGCACCTACGAAAATTGCTACGACGCTGGAGAATGATTTCTACGCGATCAAAGCGGCTGTGAAGACGTGTAATATCCTTGATTACACAACCTGCAAGCTTGTACGCATTCAAGATACACTTCACCTCGGTGAGATCGAAATTTCAGTGAATTTGCTTGAGGCTGCGCGTCAGCATCCAGACATTGAGATTTTAACAGAGCCGTATGAGCTAACATTCGATGCAGAAGGGAATATTAGCCCATGACACCCAGTCAGAAGCCTTATGTAATTGCAGCGGATATCGGAACTACGAGTACGAAGACGCTTGTCATTGATCGTGACGGACACGTGCTCGCCTCTCATTCCATTGAATATCCGTTGTTCACACCTGCCGCAGACAGGGCAGAGCAAGATCCAGATCAAATCTTTGAGGCCGTGGTACAGGGGATCGGTGCCGTTGTTCGCAAACAAGGCGTCACGCCTGAACAAGTGCTCTGTGTGTCGTTCAGTTCCGCGATGCACAGTTTGATCGCAGTTGATGAACATCGTAAACCGCTTACCCAATGTATTACGTGGGCGGACAATCGCAGCGCGCAGTATGCGGATGAGTTGAAGCGCAGCGGGCTGGGGCAACAAATTTATGCAAGAACAGGGACACCGATTCACCCCATGTCTCCCCTCCTGAAATTAAAATGGTTTGGGGAACACGAATCAGAGCTTGTTCGAAATACCTATAAATTCATTGGGATAAAAGAGTATGTATTTGCGAAGCTGTTTGGTCAATTTGTCATTGATCACTCCTTAGCAAGCGCAACCGGTTTATTTAACTTAGAGCAGCTGGATTGGGATGCTGGCGCGCTCGATTATGCCGGTGTGACACCGAAGCAGCTATCAACACTCGTTCCGACGACGCATCGCGTACAAGGCCTAAGCTCCGCCTATGCCGCCGCGATGGGCTTGTCCACAGATACGCCGTTCATTGTTGGCGCATCCGACGGTGTCCTTGCCAATCTCGGCGTAGGTGCCTTCGAGCCTGGCGTCGTTGCCGTCACCATCGGCACTAGCGGCGCTGTGCGCAGCGTCGTGAACAAACCGCAAACCGACCCTGAAGGCAAGCTGTTCTGCTATGCGCTCACAGAAAACTTCTGGGTCGTAGGCGGACCCATCAACAACGGCGGCATTGTGTTCCGTTGGGTACGTGATCAGATCGCGACGGCAGAGGCTGAGGAAGCGCGCCGCTTAGGCATCGATCCGTATGATCACCTGACAGCTCTTGCTTCTGAAGTAGAAGCGGGGTCAGAAGGCTTACTGTTCTTGCCTTTGTTGTCCGGGGAACGCGCACCGTATTGGAATGCCAATGCGCGCGGTGTTTACTTCGGTCTTTCACTTAGTCATCAGAAGAAGCACATGATTCGCGCCGCGCTTGAAGGCGTTATGTTCTCGATTCAGGCCGTTGCTGCTTCTCTGGAGCAGATGATGGGACCCGCTAAGGTGATCCGCGCTTCCGGCGGTTTCGCACGTTCCGATTTTTGGCGTCAGATGATGACCGACATGCTCGGTACCGCAGTTACGGTTCCTGACTCTATTGAGAGCTCAGGGATTGGTGCAGCACTGCTAGGTCTTCTCGCAATGGGGGAGATCGATGATTTATCACATGCACATCAATGGATAGGGGTAGGCAAGGCTCACGAGGTGAACGAAAACGATTATCGCGTCTATCAACAATTGACATCTATTTATACAAGCGTATATCATCAGTTAAAAGATCAATTCGACGCGATCACCGCTTTCCAAGGTCAGCACCTACGGAGTCCTCAATCATAAATAAGCTTAAGGCTTTCATGACGTTTGCCAAGCAACATCAATCGAGAGGATGACGACAATGAACTTATTCGATCTTTCTGGGAAAACAGCAGTAATTATTGGCGGTAACAGCACACTAGGCGGTTCAATGGCTATTGCATTGGCTGGACATGGCGCGAAAGTAGCCATCGTTGGACGCAATCAAGAGAAGAGCGAGCAGGTTCGTGAGAGCATTGCAGCTATTGGTGGCGAGTCGAAGACGTTCCAAGCTGATGCAACCAAACGTGAGGACTTGGAGCAAGTTCTTCAGGATGTCATCGCATGGTCAGGCAGTGCAGATATTCTGATGAATTGTCCAGGTAAAAATAGTGCGACGCCTTTCTTTGACATTTCCATGGAAGAATGGGATTCTATTATGGAGGTAAATTTGAAAAGTGTCGTGTTAGCCTGCCAAGTATTTGGGAAATACATGGTTGAACGAGGTGAAGGCGGAAGCATTATTAATATTTCATCCGTTTCCTCGGATCCACCGCTTTCCCGTGTATTCACTTACTCCGCTTCTAAAGCAGCAGTGAATAACATTACACAGAACTTAGCTCGTGAGTTTGCTCCGAGTCGCGTTCGTGTGAATGCCATTATTCCTGGCTTTTTCCCTGCCGAGCAGAATCGCAAGATTTTGTCGCCTGAACGAATTGAATCCATTATGCGTCATACGCCGATGAATCGATTTGGTGAGGCTGCAGAGCTTCAAGGTGCTGCGGTATATCTGGCTTCTGATAAAGCTTCGAGCTTTGTAACAGGAACTGTTTTGAGAGTGGACGGCGGTTTTGGCGCGATGACGATTTAACTATTTATATATCGGAAGGGTGTAGAAGAGACATGTCTAAACAACAAATTGGTGTTGTCGGTTTAGCAGTAATGGGGAAAAACTTAGCGTTAAACATCGAGAGCAGAGGTTTCACTGTATCCGTATTTAACCGCTCTGCTGAGAAAACGAAGGAGCTTCTTCAAGAGGCACCAGGCAAACAGCTCGTAGGTACATACAGCGTAGAAGAATTCGTTCAATCGCTTGAAGTGCCGCGCAAAATTTTGATCATGGTCAAAGCTGGCGGTCCTACAGACGATACGATCAACCAATTGCTGCCGCATTTGGATAAAGGCGATATTTTGATCGACGGAGGCAATGCATTCTTCCCAGACACACAACGTCGTAACAAAGACCTTGAAGCACACGGTATTCGTTTCGTAGGTACAGGTGTTTCCGGTGGTGAAGAAGGCGCACTTAAAGGACCTGCTATTATGCCAGGTGGTCAAGAAGATGCTTATAAACTAGTTGAGCCTATCCTTACTGCGATTTCTGCCAAAGTTGGCGAAGACGCATGCTGTACGTACATCGGACCAGACGGTGCCGGTCACTATGTCAAAATGGTGCACAACGGCATTGAGTACGGCGATATGCAGTTGATTTGCGAAGCGTACCAATTGTTGAAAGACGTATTGAACGTTACAACAGAAGAGCTTCACGAGATTTTCACAGAGTGGAATAACGGCGAGTTGGATAGCTACCTCATCGAAATCACACGTGATATCTTCACGAAATATGATGCAGAAACAGGTAAACCAATGGTTGACGTGATTCTGGATTCCGCAGGACAAAAGGGAACAGGAAAATGGACCAGTCAAAGTGCTCTGGACCTTGGCGTGCCGCTTTCCATCATCACAGAATCCGTATTCTCCCGTTTCATCTCTGCGATGAAGGAAGAACGCGTAGCAGCTAGCAAAGTACTCAAAGGACCTGATGCTCCAGCATTTACAGGGGATCGCAAAGCGTTTATTGAGGCTGTTCGTCAAGCTCTATATGCAAGCAAAATTTGTTCCTATGCACAAGGCTTCGCTCAAATGAGAGCAGCTTCCGAAGAATATAACTGGGATCTGAAATACGGCAGCATCGCGATGATTTTCCGTGGCGGCTGTATCATCCGTGCTCGTTTCCTTCAAAATATCAAAGATGCGTATGATCGCAATCCGGAATTGAAAAACTTGTTGCTCGATTCTTACTTCACTGGTGTCGTTGATAACTATCAACAATCGTGGAGACAAGTTATCGCAGAAGCAGTTACTCGCGGTATCGCGGTTCCATCCTTTGCTTCCGCACTTGCTTATTATGACAGCTACCGTACTGAAAGATTACCGGCTAATCTGTTGCAAGCGCAACGTGATTACTTCGGTGCGCACACGTTCCAACGTGTGGACAAAGAAGGATCCTTCCACTACAACTGGATGGGTAACGAATAGGAATAGGCTCTAGGCCTCTTCCTGCAGACCGTATGCGGCTTCTCTGAGCCACGTCTTCAGCCGATCATTTTCTTGATCGAAGCCATTACGACGATGGATCAGCATGAGAGACACTTCGGCAAAATAGCGAAAGTTTCGTAATAATCGTGGTTGATTGAGACCCTGTACTGTTGGGTCTTCTTCAGCCACTTTTTTCTTAATAAACTCTAGAATCCAGACGACATCCTCTTTGCAAAGTGTATAGCTTGGATGCAAAATTTGCTCCAATTTACGTTGTGTGCGATTAGTGAAGGCGACAGTTTGGTTCATAACAGTTGGGTTCAAAGCTCCATCTCTCCTTGTCGGCATGGTCTCTCTAAAATCTTAACTGTTTGTGCTAGAATTTATTCACTCTACTATATGATTTTGGGTTGAATTGTATTCATGGCGGGAGGGCTATGGTATGATGTTGGGAAAGTTTGTTTGAATAGTATATGAGAGAAGGGGATTCATGTGACAGTCAGCAATATTGTACTTGTGGGGTTCATGGGGACTGGGAAGTCTACCGTTGGCAAGAAGTTAGCTGAGCGTTTAGGATGGCAGTTTCGTGACTCTGACGCGGTGTTAGAAGAGGATGAACAAACGAGTATTTCTGCGTTATTTCAAAATCATGGCGAAGCTCACTTTCGCGCTTTGGAAACAAAGACGCTGGCACGTATATTAACAGCCAGAGATCAAGTTGTCGCGACTGGCGGCGGCGCTGTGCTCGCAGAGACGAATCGGAACTGTATGCTGCAATATGGCTTTGTCGTTAGCTTGCAAGCAACTGCAGAGACGATTATTCAAAGAGTCAGTATGGATACGAATCGCCCCTTGCTGCAAGGTAATTTGGAGGAGCGTGTGCATACCTTGATGGATCAACGCAAGCATGCTTATGATTTTGCCCATATATCTATTGATACAACGGAGTTAACCGAAGATCAAATTGCAGATCGTATTATTCAGCAAGCGGGGTTAGTTACGGAACGAGAAGACTAGCTTTTAGCTTAGTCCTCCCACTCCAACATACCGCCAGTCATGTTTTTCAATCCTTTATAGCCATTGGCTTCTAAATAGCCGAGCGCGCGTCCACTGCGATTACCACTCCGGCATACGAGTATGACTTCATCAACTTCGGGAATTTCGCTTAAGCGATCTGGCAATTGGCCTAGGGGAATATGTATAGCGCCTTGAATCATGCCTTCAGCGACTTCTTCATCTTCTCGTACATCGATCAGTGTTAACTTCTCTCCTTGGGCGAGTCTTGCTTTGATCTCGGATGGTAGAATCGTATCCATATGTAGGCCTCCATGTTAGTGATTTTCAGGGGAATCGCCCCTTACTTAGTATGATAGAAATATAACGCCAAGATGTCAAACCCATGGGAACATTCCTTAAGTTTCGCACTGATGTACCGCCCTGTAAGAAGGTTCCCAAGTTAAATGGCGTATGGTACACTGTGATAAATATGAGGATCACTATCTCACTGCTACTGAATGTTTTCTGACAGTTATCCTTGTCGGATCATACATATAAACACTTGCGAAGGAGTTAATAATCGACATGAAAGCCATCGTGAAACCAACCTCCCATCTTCAAGGGGAAATTAATGCCTTATCCTCCAAAAACTATACAACCCGGTACTTGCTCATTGGTGCACTAGCGAATGGGACAAGCACAATCTACTATCCAGCTCATAGTGAAGATAGTGATGCGATGAGACGTTGTGTGCGTGATCTTGGCGCGATTATCGAAGAAGACGATGAAAAAATTGTCATTACGGGTTTCGGTAAAAATCCGAAGCATGTATCTGAATTGAATGTGGGCAATGCGGGGGCTGTGCTTCGCTTTTTGATGTCTACGGCAGCTTTTTGTCCGGATGTGACCTTCGTTAATACGTATCCGGAATCATTGGGGAAGCGTCCTCATGATGATTTGATTGATACTTTGCAACAAATGGGTGTGGAAGTACAACATAATAACGGTCGTTTGCCGATAACTATTAAAGGGGGACAACCACGCGGCGGGAAAATCACCGTTTCGGGGAATGTCAGCTCGCAATTTTTGAGTTCTCTATTGTTTATGACACCTCTCCTTGAAGAGGATAGTGAGATTGAAGTGCTCCATGATTTGAAATCCAAAATCATTGTCGGTCAAACGCTTGAAGTCTTAGCTCAGGCTGGTATTGTCGTACATGCCAGCGAAGATTTGATGCACTACCGTATTCCGGGAGGTCAGTCATATGAAGCCAAGGAATATGTGATCCAGGGCGATTACCCAGGTTCTGCTGCAATTCTAGCAGCCGCTGCGGTAACGAATTCGGATGTGCGCGTGCTTCGCTTGGAAGAGAACAGCAAACAGGGTGAGAAAGCCTGTGTGGATGTGCTGAAAGCGATGGGCGTTAACTTAACGCATGATAATGGTGTTGTGCATGTGCTAGGCAATCAACGTCTTGTTGCTGGTGAATTTGACGGAGATCATTTCACGGATGCGGTGCTTGCCATGGTGGCAGCAGCTGTATTCGCGGAAGGCACTTCACGCTTTTACAATGTGGAGAACCTTAGGTATAAAGAATGTGATCGCATCACAGATTATTTGAATGAACTCCGCAAAGCAGGCGCGGATGTTGAAGAACGCCAAAGTGAAATTATTGTTCACGGTAAGCCGCAAGGGGTTGAAGGCGGCGTCGAAATTAACGCGCATTTCGATCATCGCGTCATCATGGCGCTTACTGTCGTAGGTTTGCGTTCAGAGAAAGGCTTAACGATTCGGGACGCTCATCATGTTGCGAAGTCTTATCCGCAATATTTTGACCACTTGCGTTCGATCGGTGCACAGGTTGAGCTTGTGAGTGAATCTTAGAATTTCTATTACAATGAATGGGTGAGTCAGCATGAGGATTATTTGGCAAGGTTTGAAGGTGACGTTTGGACTGTTTCTTGTTGCAGGTCTTACATTTGCAAGCAGTGTATTTGCTGTCTTGCTGTATGCGAAGGCAACGGGGAAAGAGCCGACCTTTTTCGCATCTGGTCCAGTAGTCTTGGCAGCTGATAAGCCTGCAGCAACGACGAAGGTTACTGCGAAACCGACACCGTCACCAACTGCGATTCCGATAATGAAATCAGCGATGCTGGATGTACCCGTGGTTGAACAATTGCCTGAATTACCAGCAGGATGTGAGATCACAAGTCTCACGATGCTGTTACAATTCTACGGTGTTAACAAAGCGAAGATGGAGCTTGTTTCGGAGATGCCTAGAGACAGCACACCAGCAAAGCTGAATGCTGATGGTTCCATTGGATATTGGGGTAACCCCAATACAGGGTTCGTCGGTGATGTTACCCGTAAACAAAGAGGCTTCGGTATTTATCACGCAGGTTTATTCCCTCTGTTGAAGAACTATGTGCCTCAGGCCATTGATATCACGGGAGAGGCCTTCGAGTTGTATGAAAAGCAAGTTGCCAGCGGTATTCCTGTCATTGTTTGGACGACGATTGATTATAATCAACCGTATAAATGGGTAACCTGGGATACACCGATAGGCCCGATCCAAACCACGTATTCGGAACACGCGGTAGTGCTTGTTGGATATGACGAGACGAATGTCTATTTAAATGATCCGTTAAGCGGGAAAAAGCAGCTACAAGTGAATAAGTCTCAATTTATTGACAGTTGGACAGCTATGGGGAAACAGGGCCTTACCTACTTGAATAAATAGGAGGATGATCCACATGACATTTGAAAATCCGTCAAGGGAACACATCAAAGATTTGCTTGCAAAAGCGGGAAATATTGCTGTAGTCGGCTTATCGGATAAGCCAGATCGCACATCTTATATGGTTTCAGCAGCGATGCAGAGCCGAGGGTACCGGATCATACCTGTGAATCCAAATGCAGAAGAAATTCTAGGTGAGAAGTGCTATGCTTCGTTATCAGATATCCCTGAGCCTGTTGATATTGTTAATGTGTTTCGACGTGCTGACCAAGTTGTGCCTGTCGCTGAGGAAGCGGTAAAAATAGGAGCCAAGGTATTTTGGCTGCAGTTGGAAATCGTAAATGAAGAAGCGGCACGAATTGCGAGTGAAGCGGGCTTAGAAGTGATCATGGATCGGTGCATTAAAGTTGAAGATGCGATTTTGAATCCCCGAAACAACTAAATTCCGCCTTGTAAAATCAAATAAACCGCTTATCGGCAGCCTTATGTAGGCATCGATAAGCGGCTTTTTCAATTAGGGGAAATTAAGCTTTTAAAACATCATGATCGACATAGCGCTCGCCGTTCAGTTCGCTGATGACATTGACAGCTACTTTCGCACCATCGCCAGCCGTGATAATCGTGTGCATGCTGACACCTGCAGTCGTTCCAGCAGCCCACACGCCTTTTAGACTCGTATTGCCTTGTGCATCACAATCGACAATCGATTTAATTCTTGGCTCTGTGCCAGCTTTTGTTGCGATACCTGCTGCTTCAGCAAGTTCTACGGATAAGCCAGTTGCCAGAATCACATGCTTGCCTTCATAAGTACCGCTTTCTGTTGTAACCTGAAATCCTTCATCGCTTTTGAGAAGCGCAGAGGCTTTGCCTTGAACGAATTCGGTACCGAATTTAGCGGCTTGCTTTTTACCGATGTCAACTAAATCCGGTCCGCTAATCGCTTCTACGCCATAATGATTTTCTACCCAAGCACGTTTCGTTACGCTTTGTTCATTGTCAATGACCAATGTCTTCTTACCTGCTTTGGAAGTGAATAATGCTGCGCTTGCGCCTGTAGGTCCTGCACCAATAATAATAACATCATACGACATGAGAGTAGTTCCTCCTAGGATTATGAAATAGGTTACCCATAAAGTATGACAGTAACTTACCTACTTAGTCAACTTTTACGTTTCGTAAGTAGGTATCCAACGAAAGTCATGCTCGGGATGCTGCTTATTTTATTTTTGACAAACGGACGAACAAGCTTTACGATTTGATAAGAGAATCTTATTATTAGGTTAATATTGCGTGAATATACGGGTAAGACACTCTTCGAATTTGCTAAGGAAGATGGTTATGAAGTCAGTTTTCTAACGAAAACTTTAAGGAGGTAGCGTTCGTTTGAACTGGATGGGGAACTTACAACAGCTTGGCCGCTCCTTAATGCTGCCTACCATTGCGCTTCCGATTGCTGCTGTGCTGCTTTGTCTAGGGGATTTACCTTGGGATGTCATACATGCTTCTAGCTTTGGGGATATGCTGACTTTAGCTGGAAACACAGTCTTTGATTATATACCGATTATCTTTGCTGTCGGTGTAGCATTGGGATTAACGGAGAGTGCCGGGATAGCTGGATTATCAGCTATGCTAGGTTATTTTATGTTTACCCGTCTCATTGAACACGGACTGGGCTCGCAGTTTCAATTAGGCGTTTCTGGCGGCATCTTGATTGGCTTATTGGCTGCGATCATTTATCATCGCTGCAAGGAGATCAAGCTCCCTGAATACATACAATTTTTTGGTGGACCCCGGATGGTACCGCTCGTCATGGGACTCGCAACCTTGATTGTATCTTATATTATGATCGCGATTGGCCCTACATTAGAAACGGTCATGAGCAAGATTTCAAGCGGTTTACTTGGATTGGGCGGGTTCGGGGCATTTATCTATGGGATTGCTCATCGTTTGCTTGTCCCCTCTGGTTTGCATCATATTTTAAATAACTTTTTTTGGTTTCAAGTAGGTGCCTATGAAACGCCATCCGGGCAATATGCTTATGGGGATTTACCGCGATTCTTTGCGGGTGATCCAACCGCGGGTACCTATATGGCAGGGTTATACCCCATTATGATGTTTGCTTTACCTGCGATTGCATTTGCGATTATCGGTGAAGCTCGGGAAGATTTAAAGCCGAAGATCAAGGCAACATTCTTGACGGCTGCACTGGCTTCCTTTTTAACCGGCGTGACGGAGCCTATTGAATTTGCTTTTCTTTTTGTGGCGCCCTATCTATTTGTGATTCATGCGATTCTCTCCGGTGTAGCCATGTGGCTGGCTTACGAGCTGAATATCCATCATGGGTTTTCTTATTCTGCTGGAGCGATTGATTACATCATTAATTTACACTTGTCGCACAATGGCTTATTGTTACTGCCTATTGGCGTGGTGTATGGGTTACTTTATTATTTCTTGTTTCGCTGGGCGATTCAACGGTTTCAAATTCCTACTCCTGGCAGAGAAGAGGGTTCATCCTTAGAAGAGTGGGCGGGAGACATCCCGTATCGTTCACCGCTGATTTTGCAGGCACTTGGTGGGAAAGACAATATTAAGAAGATTGAAGCCTGCATTACCCGATTGCGACTTACGCTTGTCAATGATCGTCTGATGGACATCACGGCATTACGACACTTAGGAGCAGCAGGCGTCATACGTCTTGGAGGAGGCAATGTTCAAGTCGTGTTTGGAACATTCTCAGAGCTTATTCGCGAAGAAATTATGAAAGTATTACGCAAAGACATTCATGTTGTGTTGTTTACTTCGCCTATGCAGGGGCGTATGATCCCAATCGAAGAAGTGCCGGATCGCATTTTTGCATCACGCTTGGTGGGTAATGGCGTTGCCTTTATTCCTGAAAAAGGGGAGTTGGTATCTCCGGTTGCAGGGACCATCATGCACATTTATCCGACGATGCATGCGCTTGGTATTTTGACAGATGAAGGGCTCGAGGTTCTGTTACACATCGGTATCGACACGTCCAGTCTACCAGGCAAATGCTTTAATGCGGTGGTGAAGGAAGGCGATCGCGTGGAAGCAGGTCAGTTACTTGTGAAATTTAATTATAATAAAGTCAAGAAATTCGCATCGTCCTTAGCGACACCAATGATTATTACGAATCCGGACATTGTGAAGTCTTGGAGCTTTGCACCATTCAAGCCAGTTAAGAAAGGCCAAGGCTCTGTTATGTCCGTTGTCCTTAAGCCAACTAAATCCGAGGGGGGGACGAACGGATGATTAGAGGAGTAGGCGCGTCATCAGGAATTGCCATGGGGCAAGCATTTGTGATTCCCACCTGGGAATGGGATTTTCCCGAGAAAATGATTGATGTCACTGATTTAGCGTATGAGTTCGAACGCTTGTATGATGGTATTCGACATTCGAAGGATGAGCTTGAACTCATTAAACAAGAGATTAAAGAAGTGGTTGGGCAAGAACAAGCGTATATTTTTGACGCGCATCTGGCGATTTTGGAAGACCCGATTTTCATGAATGAGATCCAAGGCATTATTGAACTGCAATATAAGGCCGCTGAAGTTGCGGTTAAGGAAGTCATTGATAAATTTGTCGGTATGTTTAATTTGATTGATGACGAATACATGAAGGAACGCGCGCTGGACATCAAGGACGTCGGGAATCGTCTCCTAAAGCATCTCTTAGGCGATACAAGCACAACTGTGCCTCCTATTGACCATCCTTATATTCTAGTGGCCAAAGAGCTCACACCGTCCCAGCTGGCGCATCTGGACCCGACGAACGTGCTTGGTTTGTTAACGATTCTCGGGGGGACACATTCCCACGTATCGATCATGGCCCGCGCGATGTCGGTTCCCTATGTACTCGGCTTGGAAGGGAAATTGCTGCGTCCTATTCAAAATGGCGATTTCCTCATTATTGATGGCCAAGAAGGCACGTTATACATTAACCCAGATAAGCTCACAATTGAGAGATATCAGGCGCGTAAGAAAAACTGGCTTGAATTCAAAGAAAGTTTGCAAGAAATTGCCGATGTCGCACCGCTGACCTTAGATAAGAGTCTAGTGAATCTGCATGCTAATATTAATTCTGTCATGGAAATTGACCAAGTGCTGCGAAATGGCGCTTCGGGTGTAGGCTTATTCCGTACAGAATACTTATATATGGATCGCGATTCGCTGCCTAGCGAAGAGGAGCAATTTGAGGTGTATCGCCACGCGGCTATTCAGCTCAAAGGTCGTCCCATTGTCATACGTACACTGGATATCGGCGGAGATAAGAAGCTGGACTATATGCCGCTTGCCAAAGAGGATAATCCATTCCTCGGCTATCGGGCCATCCGGATTTCTTTGGACCGTTCGGATTTATTTATGACACAGATTAGAGCGATCCTTAGAGCCAGTCATTTTGGTAATGTGAAAATCATGTACCCGATGGTGACATCTCTAGATGAAGTCCGTCAGGCGAAATCATATTTAGAGCGTGCGAAGTTAGAACTGAGTGCCCTTGGTGTCCCCTATAACGCCAATATCGAAGTAGGCCTTACGATTGAAGTTCCCGCGGCAGCCATCATTGCGGATGTGCTTGCAAGTGAAGTGAATTTCATGAGTATTGGTACGAATGATCTCGTGCAATATGTATTAGCTGTAGATCGCATGAACGAGAATATCGCGCACTTATATAATCCCTATCATCCAGCTGTTATTCGATTACTCAAAACTGTCATTGACGCAGGCAAACGTGCGGGGATTCCAGTAGGGGTATGCGGGGAGATGGCGGGAGATATTCGCGCACTGCCGATTTGGCTTGGGCTCGGCATTGAAGAGCTGAGCATTTCCGTACAAACGTTATTACAAGTGAAACATCGGTTACTAAGTAGTGATGCCGCGACGTGCAAGTCCTTGGTAGATCGCATTCTGCTTTGCAGAACGAGTGATGAAATTATCGAGTTGCTTGCTCAGACAGAACAATTGGAACAAACGGAATCTATTGTAGGGGGTAATTGAGATGGAATTAGCAGGCTTGAAAGTTCTTGCCTTTGTCGATGAAGAATTTGAAGATTTAGAAATGTGGTATCCTGTTTACCGATTGCGCGAAGCAGGGGCAGTTGTTGATCTCGTTGGTCCAAAAGCTAAAACGGTATATCATGGCAAATATGGTGTGCCTCTCACCACGGATTATGCCTTTGATGAAGTGAAGTCCTCCGATTATGTTGGCCTTTATGTACCAGGTGGCTGGGCGCCCGATAAGCTACGCCGCTATGCTGACGTTATTCGGCTAACCCAAGAGTTCCATGCGGATGCAAAGCCAATCGCACAAATTTGCCACGCAGGCTGGGTCTTGATTTCAGCTAAAATCGTAAATGGTTATACCATGACATCGACACCAGGTATTCGTGATGATATCGAAAATGCAGGTGCAACTTGGCTGGATGAAGAAGTGGTCGTTGACCGCAATATCATTTCAGGGCGTCGCCCGCCAGATCTGCCAGCGTTTTCCAAGCGATTTGTCGATGAATTGGCTGCGTTTAGCATACAACAGGAAAAGTAATAGCTCGCTTCCAAAGGTGGCAAAAACTACTATGCATATTTCAGAAGGAAATCTGACGATATCGTAGAATAACTTAGTACAAGCAACTCATGTACATGCCGCCTGCCAGTGAAGGAGTGTTAGAATGCAAAAGTATTGTAAGTGCGGACGCACGATGAACCTTCGTCTGCGTACGGTTATTTATCAGAACAAAGTAGATATTGAGAATGTACCTATCTATTCTTGTGAGGCCTGTGGCCGAAGTGAGGTTGTCCCTCATGTGAAACCGGAACTTACGGGTTTGATCGGTAAACTAGGGAGCAAACCAGAGAAGCAGCAATTTTTCTTCCACGAAGTTTCGGAGGTTGCTTTCTTGCTGCTAAAAGTAACAGAAAAAGAGCGTATGAATGATTCTATGGAGAAAATTGTTGAGGAACGAATTAACGAGCTTCTGGACATTATGTTACTAGCACAATCGCTAGGAGACGAACCATGGGCTGATGAAATTCGCAAACGGTTGTCACAGATCACTCAAAGCGCAATTTCGACATAAGAAAATAGGGTGGCCAATCCTTTCAGGGTTGGCTTTTATTGTTTTTTGTGACCCTTTTGAAAACAAAATGAAAATTATTTTCAAAGCATTTTCATTTTGCATTGCAAGATGGTTTAATTTGTCGTATCATAACGATAATAAACTACTAGGTTCGCAGAATACTTGTGAAAATGGAGAGAGTAACCGTGACCGTAACCATTTATGATGTAGCGAGAGAAGCTGGCGTTTCCATGGCAACCGTTTCTCGTGTTGTTAACAACAACCCGAACGTGAAGCCGCAAACCCGTAAGAAGGTTTTTGAAGCCATTGAACGATTAGGTTACCGTCCTAATGCGGTAGCAAGAGGTTTGGCAAGTAAGAAGACGACAACTGTCGGCGTAGTTATTCCTGATATTTCGAACTCCATCTTTGCTGAAGTTGCACGTGGCATTGAGGATATTGCAAACATGTATCATTACAACATTATTTTGTGTAATGCAGACAAGAAGAAAGAAAAAGAAATTCGTGTTATTAATACGTTGCTTGAGAAACAAGTGGATGGACTGCTCTTTATGGGTGGAGTTGTAACAGAAGAGCATATTCAAGCATTCCGCACTTCTTCCGTTCCTGTTGTCCTTTGTGGTACGAAGGATGAGAACCAAGCGATGGCTTCCGTCGATATCGATCATGAGAAGGCTGCTTTCGATGCTGTTAACGTTCTAATCGAAGCAGGGCATCGTGATATTGCTATGATCTCTGGAACCTTGCAAGACCCTGCAAACGGGTTCGCTAGATACCAAGGTTACAAGCGTGCGCTGGAGACAGCAGGTATTCCTTTACGTGATGAGTACGTACGCATCGGGAACTACCGTTACGAGTCCAGTGTAGATGCGGTCAACTATTTCTTGGAACTTTCACCGAAACCGACTGCAATTTTCTCGGCTACGGATGAAATGGCAATTGGCGCTATTCATACGATTCAAGATAATGGTCTTCGTGTTCCAGAAGACATTGCAGTGATCAGCGTGGACAACATCCGTATGGCATCCATGGTAAGACCAACATTAACAACAGTTGCTCAACCGATGTATGATATTGGTGCGGTGTCCATGAGACTACTGACGAAATTGATGAACAAAGAATCAACGGATAATATGCAAGTGATTTTACCGCACGAAATCATTAACCGGCATTCTGTGAAAGCATAAATTGCAAGGAATGATCAATAAACCTCTAGTCGCGTTATTCCTTTGTGGAATTAGCGCGGTGGAGGTTTTCTCATGTAATCAACATCGAAAGTGAGGAAATGAAACATGACGTGGAACAAAATTGCCCTTATTGGCGCGATGAACGAAGAGATTGAGCTGCTGGTTGCTCATATGACAGATGTACGTGAAACTGTGAAAGCAGGGATTACGTTCCGTGAAGGGACGTATTTTGGCAAGGATGTCGTTGTGTGTCGGACAGGTGTAGGGAAAGTGAATGCAGCGGTTACGACGCAGATTTTGATCGATCAGTTTGGTGTGGAGGCTGTTATCTTCACAGGTGTAGCTGGGGCGCTTGATCCTGAACTTCAAATAGGGGACCTTGTTATTTCCACAGAATGCGTACAGCATGATATGGATGTCACTGCACTTGGCTTCCCGCGCGGTGTTATCCCCTATGCAGATAATTCGGTTTATAAAGCTGATCCTAAGCTTGTGGAATTAGCCGCAGCATCTGGAGAGAAATTATTCGCCGGGAAGGTGAAGATGGGCAGAGTGCTATCTGGTGACCAGTTTATTGCTAGCCGTGAGGTTGTGGCAAGTCTTCATCAAGAACTTAACGGTGTTTGTGTCGAGATGGAAGGTTCTTCGGTTGCTCAGGTGTGTGCGATGAATGCCATTCCGTATGTCGTCTTACGTTCCATGTCCGATAAAGCGGATGGTTCTGCGCATGTGAATTTCGCGGAGTTCACCGTCATTGCGTCGGAGAATTCGTATAAAATGGTGGAAGATATGGTTAAGCATTTATAGAAAGAAGAGCACTGTACCTTTCTTCTGAAAAGAAGAAGCTCAGAGTATGCCCGACGTGGCGAACTCTGAGCTTCTTTTTATTTCAAATACATCATCGCCAGTTCCTTCGTATGCCGGTTCTTCTCGGCAATCGCTTGGCGCCGTGGAATCGGCACCCACGATTCCACAGGATCCAGCCACGTCTCCACGAGTGGGACGGGGCTCTTGCCCTGCCAGGCGTCCAGCCACGCCTGGGGCAGCCTCAGCTGGGGCTCCGCCTCCAGCTGACCAGGAAGGGCCTGCTCGCTCATAACGAGCCAGAGCAGGCTCCAAGCCCGCGGTACGACACGCCAGATGTCGTACCCGCCGCCCCCGAGCGCGACCCACCGACCTTCGCACCATTGGTGCGCAAGTCGATGGATAAGCTCGGGCATAGCCTTGTACACGCGCATGGAGCAATGCACATGCGCGAGCGGGTCGAAGGCATGGGCGTCGCACCCATGCTGCGAGATAATGACGTCCGGCTGGAAGCGGGCGATCAGCTCGGTTAACACCTCGCTGAAGCATTCCAGCCAGGAGTCATCCTCGGTGTAGGGCTCCACCGGGATGTTCACGCTTGTACCGAACGCGTCGCCTTCTCCGCGTTCATTCACAGCCCCTGTGCCGGGGAATAAATATTTCCCCGTCTCGTGAATCGAGAGCGTGCCGACCTGCGGATCGGCATAGAAGCTCCATTGCACGCCGTCCCCGTGGTGGACGTCCGTGTCAATGTACAGCACCTTGGCGCCGTAGGCTTCCTTGGCGTACGCAATCGCTGCCGATGCGTCGTTGTAGACGCAGAAGCCTGCGCCTTTGCTCTGGAGGGCGTGATGCAGGCCTCCGCCCAAATGTAAGGCGTGCGGGGCTCTGCCGGACATGACGAGCTCTGTGGCAAGGATGGAGCCGCCTACAACCTTAGCTGTGATGTCGTGCATCCCAGGGAAGTAGGGGGTGTCGTCCGTGTCGAGCCCGAAGCGAGCGGCCTCACGGACCCATCGTTCGTCGGGTACAGGCGCGCTAAGCGCCTTAACTGCCTCGATATAAGCAGGGGCATGCACCCGCAGCAGGTCTGCCTCTGTCGCAGCGCTGGCCGTGAGCAGAACGCTGTCCGGGAGTGCGCCGGATTTGCGCAGCAAATCAACCGTCATGATGAGACGGTCTTGATTGAATGGATGGTCATCATTGAATTTGTAATGAATTTCTTCATCGTCATATATAAACACAGGTTGCGTTAACTTCATGTTCATTTTCCAAATTCCCCCGAATTGGCTTACAATTTCGTTTGAAGATTTGCCATGACTTTTTTTCTCCCAGAGCTAATACATAAACCGCTGTTGAAAACGTACGCGATCGAATTGCTCAATGGAAGAGATCGGCACATGTTTGCCAATTCTCACCATGAGACAGTTCGCCGGATGTGAGCAAATCTCAGGATCATCCGTTGCGAACCAGATCATATCGACGCTTTTCATGAGCTTTTCCATCATTTGTCGGTATTCCCATACCGTTAATTTGCTGGATTCCAAATCCCAATGCCAATAGTATTCCGTTGTGAAGCAAATGACATTTTCCATTTGTTCACCTTCAAAAGCAAGCTGAATCATTTTTTTGCCTAAACCAATGGCTCTGTAATCGTCTGCAACCTCGATGGCGCCAAGCTCAATCAGATCCTTCATATTGCCTTGTGACCATCGCTCAATTTCGTCCGCATAATGGAAAGTCACATAACCTACAATGGTCGAACCGTCCCGTGCCAGAATAATTCGGCCTTCGGGTAAACCCGCAATTTCGATCAATGCTTCGAGTTGTTCTTTGGGTCTGCGAAAGGCATCGAGCTTCGAGTGCATCGTGAGTTCTTGTAATTTTTCAGGTGCAACAGGACCCTCAATGATAATTTCGGGTTGGTCGGGAGCAGTGCGCAAGCTGTGTGAGTGATAAATTTTGATATGCTGCATAACCTTGGCTCTCCTTCTAAAAAACAACATGATAAGCGTTTCCTTCACTAGGATTCATAGTATTTATATACCAAATTTCATCTGGAAATCATAGCAAAACTTAATCATAGGCGAATAATTTGTATTGTGTTATAATAGAATATGTCAAAAATCGATCACATTTTGCTCGAATACTTCAGTAAAGTGAAAGCGGTTTATCTCGTGAGGAGGGTTTTACGTTTATGGATCAAATGAAAGATGAACTCATTGAATCAGTATCCCTTAATCCTAACATGGAAAATTACGAACAAACACATGCGACATTTGATTGGACAGACATTGAGAAAAACTTTTCCTGGTATGAAACAGGCAAAGTAAACATGGCTTATGAAGCCATTGACCGTCATGCAGAAGGCGCGAAGAAAGACAAAATTGCTTTGTATTACAGCGATAGTACGCGTGACGAAGCAATTACATTTGGACAAATGAAAGAGAGATCGAACCAATTCGGTAATGTCCTTAGAGGACTAGGCATTGGCAAAGGTGAGCGCGTTTTCATTTTCATGCCACGTACGCCTGAATTGTATTATTCTTTACTAGGTTCCCTCAAAGTAGGCGCAGTTGTTGGACCGCTTTTTGAAGCTTTCATGGAAACGGCCGTACGGGACCGTTTGGCTGATAGCGAGGCTGTTGCGATTATCACGACGCCTAGTCAGCTTTCACGTGTACCTTACAGCGAATTGCCGCATCTGAAGCATGTTATTCTCGTTGGAGAGAACATTGAGCTTGGAGAAGGACAAGTTGATTACCACAAAGAAATGGCGAACGCATCAACCGAGCTTGAAATCGAATGGTTAGATCGTGAAGATGGTTTAATTATTCATTATACCTCTGGCTCAACTGGGAAGCCAAAGGGTGTTTTCCATGTTCAAAATGCCATGCTTCAGCACTATTACACGGGGCAAATTGTTTTGGATCTTAAAGAAGATGATATCTATTGGTGTACAGCCGATCCAGGTTGGGTAACGGGAACGTCATACGGAATCTTCGCTCCATGGCTTAACGGTGCGACGAATGTCATCCGTGGCGGACGCTTTAGTCCACAGGACTGGTACAACACCCTTCAGAAATATAAAGTAACGGTATGGTACAGTGCACCAACGGCATTCCGTATGTTGATGGGTGCGGGAGACGATGTTTCGGCAGCGTATGATTTGTCTGCACTTCGCCACGTATTGAGCGTTGGGGAGCCTTTGAATCCCGAAGTCGTACGTTGGGGCATGAAGGTATACAATCAACGTATTCATGATACGTGGTGGATGACGGAGACAGGTGGGCAATTAATTTGTAATTACCCGTCCATGACGATCAAGCCAGGCTCCATGGGTCGCCCAATTCCGGGCGTGGATGCGGCTATCATTGATGATGCAGGGAATGTACTGCCTCCGAATCGCATGGGGAACCTTGCTATCAAGACTCCTTGGCCATCCATGATGCGCAAAATTTGGAACAATCCTTCTAAATACGAAGAGTATTTCCGTTTGACAGGTTGGTATGTATCTGGTGACTCCGCTTATCAGGATGAAGATGGCTATTTCTGGTTCCAAGGCCGTGTAGATGACGTTATCAACACAGCGGGTGAGCGAGTCGGTCCTTTCGAAGTTGAAAGTAAGCTTGTTGAGCATCCAGCTGTTGCTGAAGCAGGGGTTATTGGTAAACCTGATCCGATGCGTGGCGAGATCATCAAAGCATTTATCGCTTTGCGCGAAGGCTTTGTCGCTTCAGATGAACTGAAAGCTGAAATTTCGAAGTTCGTCAAAGAAGGGCTTTCTGCCCATGCTGCACCACGGGAAATCGAATTTAAGGACAAGTTACCCAAAACACGCAGCGGTAAAATCATGCGTCGTGTATTGAAAGCATGGGAGCTTAACCTGCCAACAGGCGATCTTTCTACAATTGAAGATTAATTCCTATTACAGAAGCTTTCTCTGCATCTTTCGGGATGTGGGGAAAGCTTCTTTCATTTGCAAAAGAACCCAGCGGATCCTAGGATCCTGCTGGGTTCTTCCTTCATACATGCTAATGATTAAAAGCAATAGTGGCTGAGAATTTAGACTCACCGGCATCATTAATGGCTGTAATTTTGTAAAAACCATTGTAGGCGGCTGCATAGTAGTGATACTCTGTGCCATTGTCAACGGTGCCTAGTTTCGTGTACGTTCCCTTTTCTTTATCGCTAAAGTAGACCACATACTGTTTGACCTTGTCTTTGGCATCATTGGCTTTCCAAGTAAGTACGAGGGAAGCCTCATCCGTCTTCGCTTTAATACCTGTAGGTGCAGCTGGTGCATCTTTGGAGATTGGTTTACCGTTGTTCGTACCTGATGTTCCTGTCCCCGGTCCTGTTGTTGGCTCTCCTCCCGATGGAGGGAGAGTGGTGTTCGGCAAAGGATTCCCATTGCTGTCCACCCCAGGAATTAACAAGGAATCTAGTGTGCTGCCATCCGTATAAGAGGATCGACTAGGCACCGATTCTTTGCCCGCAACATCAACAGCAGTTACGTAATAACCTGTCAGACCCGCTGTTTGAAGAGGATCAACGAATTTCGCTTCAGCTCCTGCAAGAACCACTTTACCACCCATGAGCTGGAACTTGCCATGGTTATCCGACCGATAAAGACGATAACCTACGATATCCGATTCCGTGTCGGGTTGGAACGTGATCGTTGCAGTGTCGCCTGTTTTGACCGTGACGACGTTGTTCGGTGCAGGTGGCACCTTACCATCATCAACCCGAGGATCGATCTCTGAAGGCGCGTCTACATCGTAATCAGCTGGTTTGTAGAAATCAACCGGCTTTCTACTTTTCTCAGGCAGCTTCTGCATGACGTCATCAATTTCTTTTAATAACTGAGTGATGGATTTTTGCCGTTTGATCACAACTTTTTCTTGGACGAAGTCAGCAGGGGTGCTGTCTTGTGCCATATAGTTCAATCCGTTTAATGAAGAAATTTTCATCTTCACCATGACATTATCCGTTTCCGTAGGTAAATATTTTTTGTTGAAAACATCTGTCACCAGATTATCCGAGCTTGTTGTTAATTCGCTCGGCAGCATGCCGGATAAGCTGGATACCGTTGCAGAAACGATACCATCAGGCTTTGTGAACTTTTTGTTCGGGAACAGCTCTGGCTTTTGTTCGATCGTTTTGTTCATGATGAGTGCCCAAATATCTTTGGCATGGTGTGTTTGTTTGGTTGCTGCTGACAATTTGTTAATCGGTTGATCATAACCAATCCATACGCCTACCGTGACATCAGGGGTAAAGCCCATGAACCAAGCATCCGCATCATCTTGCGTGGAGCCCGTCTTACCAGATATATCGATTTTGCCATACGATTTGAATTTGGTCATGAGATCTGTCGCCGTACCTTGACTGATGACGGTTTTCATCATATCCGTTATCAAGTAAGCGGTTTGCGGCGAGTACACCGTTTGTGGCTTCTGTTCATGTGTATAAATCGTCTTGCCGTTGGAATCTTTAATTTCACGGATTAGGAATGTTTCATTAAAGACGCCATTATTCGGGATGGAAGCATAGGCTCCAGTAAGTTCTTTCACAGAGGTACCTTTGCTTAAACCACCGATAACACCTGTCTGCGCCGTATTGTCTTCTTTGGTTAGAGAGGTAATACCCAGCTTCTTAGCAAAATCCCAAGCCTGATTGATCCCAACTTTGTTGAGGAAGATATCAATGGCAGGAATGTTATAGGATTGATTCAAAGCTTTGCGGGCAGTCATTAAGCCGTGAAACTTATGATCCCAGTTTTCTGGAAGATGGAAGCCTTTTACCCCGTCTTTGAGGATAATGGGAATGTCATCTACAATACTGGCAGGCTGCAAGACACCTTTTTCTAATGCAGGAATGTAGGCGGCAATTGGTTTCATTGTGGAACCTGGTTGCCTGTAAGCTTGCGTTGCATGATTGAGCTGCTCATCGAAAAAGTCGCGGCCTTCTATCATGCCTTTAATCGCACCTGATTTGGAATCGATCATGATCGCGCCCACTTGCTCGATGCCGCCTTTTTTCTCATCCGTTGGGGCAAAATTCTTTGCATTGCTCGAAATTTCGTGCATCGAGTCATAAATCGTTTTGTCAATCGTGGTGTAGATTTGGTAACCGCCGCGAAGCATTTGTGTATGTATGTTTTTGAGCGCGTCATTGTAAGCGGCTTGATTCGTTTTCGGATCTAGTTCAGGTCTTTGAATTTTAAGTAAGATTTCTGCGGCTTCCTGCTCCGTCTCGATCATCAAATACGGATAGGTTGTGTAGGCCTTTTGAGCTGCTGCAGGCATCGATGCTTTCAAATCAAATTTGAGCGCATCTTGATACTGATCGTTCGTTATCTTGTCTTCTTCGAGCATTCGCTTCAGAACAAGCTGCTGTCGCGTTACCGCTTTCTTGTAGCCGTCTTCATCGAAAGAAGGCTTACTTGTAAAGGCGGAGTACTGCGATGGCGATTGTGGTAGACCAGCTAAATACGCTGCTTGTGCGATGTTCAACTTGTTTAAATCGTCGATGTTGAAGATGCCTTTAGCTGCTGCTTTAATCCCATATAGATTGTAGCCTGTTGAGCCATTTCCGTAGGGGATTTTGTTTAAGTAAGCTAGCAGAATTTCATCTTTCGACATAATGCGTTCCATTCGCAGTGCAAGCAGTAATTCTCTTGCTTTACGTCCATCATCCCGATCTAACGTAAGGAATACACGTCTAGCGAGCTGTTGGGTAATGGTACTACCACCGGTTTGGACATCCTCATTAAGAAGCTTCTGAGTGACCGCACGGTAAAGTCCGCGGAAATCGATGCCGCGATGGTTGTAGAAGTCTTTGTCCTCAATGGAGAGTACAGCATCTAACAAAACTTGAGGAATGTCGTCCAGCTTTGCAAGACGTCGATCTTCCTCCGTACGTAATTGTCCGATGACAGAATCATCATTGAAGTAAGCGAAACCTGTAATCGCATTTTCTTGCATTTGTTGGCGAATCGATTCTTCGCTGCGGACTGGATCTTTCTTGACAAGTGCACTTACATATCCGAATGCAGCGGATCCGCCAAGAAGGCCAGCCAGAAAGGCGCAGATGATAGCCCATTTTAAGGTAATCCCTGTTACTTTGAGTGTGGTTATAACCCAAGGTCGATTCCATTTCGCGAAAAAATTGCGCATAAGTTCCAATATCCTCCTTACATGAACCCTAATAGTATACCATATTTGCACCTTTTGCGGTAATGCTGTATGGAGAATGCTGGTCATATTGGTTTGACAAGCAGCCAAAACCTGTGTTATAACTTTTACAAATGCGTAGATGGATCAGCAGTAGGTAGCTTGTGGATGCTTTCAGAGAGCCGGTGGAGGGTGCGAACCGGTACCTGCAGGTTAGTGAATTACGGTCTTGAGCAGCGAATGGGAACCTGCAGGAATTGCCTGCACAAGTAGTGTTTGCCGAGTAAACCCCGTTATAGGTTCTTGAGTGAAAATAGCACGCCGTGTCTATAACGTTGGTTATAGATGTACGTAACGGCTGTTTTAATTAGGGTGGTACCGCGAGTCAAGTCTTCTCGTCCCTTTGTGGATAAGAAGGCTTTTTTGTATGTAAAAAAAGACATACACCTGCGCAAAGTGGGGCTCTGTAGCTGCATTTCACTCATTTTATGACCTAATTTGGATAGGAGATGTTGATGAACATGGATATTTTGAAGGATTTAGAGTTTCGCGGGTTGCTGCATCAGATTACGGACAGAGAAGGTTTGGATAAAAAACTGAATGAAGAGCGCGTGGTCCTTTATTGCGGCTTTGATCCGACGGCAGACAGCTTGCATATCGGCAGTTTACTGCCTATTTTAACCTTGAGACGCTTTCAGTTAGCTGGTCATATTCCATTGGCTTTAGTTGGCGGTGGAACTGGGTTAATCGGTGATCCGAGCGGCAAAGCGAATGAGCGAACATTGAACGGGCCTGAGGTTGTGGAAGCATGGTCCCAAAGTATTAAAAACCAATTATCCCGTTTCCTTGATTTCTCAACTGAGATTGAGAATGGTGCTGAGCTAGTCAACAATTACGACTGGTTAGGTTCCCTGAATGTCATCGAGTTTCTACGTGATGTAGGTAAAAACTTTACAGTTAACTACATGTTGGCCAAAGATTCTGTGGATTCTCGTATCACGAAAGGGATATCGTTCACGGAATTCAGTTACATGATTTTACAATCGTACGATTTCTTGAAGCTAAATGAGATGAAGTACTGCTCCGTGCAAATTGGTGGAAGTGATCAATGGGGGAATATTACAGCAGGTCTTGAGTTGATTGGCAAATCGACGGATCGTCGTGCATTTGGGGTAACGTTACCGTTGGTAACGAAGAGTGATGGTCAGAAGTTCGGCAAAACAGAAGGCGGAGCGATTTGGTTGGATGCGAACAAAACATCCCCATACCAATTCTACCAATTCTGGTTAGGGACTGCGGATAATGATGTCATTCGTTTCTTGAAATATTTCACTTTTGAATCGCAAGAGGAAATTGAACGTCTCGAAGCGGAAGTACAGAATGAGCCAGGGAAAAGAGAAGCACAGAAAGTCTTAGCTCGTGAAGTAACGAAGTTAGTGCACGGGGGAGAAGCCTTGGAGAGTGCGCTTAACATTACTGCTGCCTTATTTAGTGGCGATATTCAATCGCTGTCACGCGCAGAAATCGAGGAAGCCTTCAAGGATGTGCCTTCGACGACATTAGCTGAAGACGATGTAGCCCTTATTGATCTATTGATTTCTGTCGGCGCAGCGCCTTCCAAACGTCAGGCTAGACAAGACATCGAAAGCGGAGCGGTTACGGTGAATGGTGTTAAGGTAACCGATCTAGAAGCGACAACGAATCAATTGGGTAGATTAGGCGATTCCTACCTTATTATTCGCCGCGGCAAAAAGAACTACTTCCTCGTTCAATTTGCTTAAACGATATTGGAACAAAATAACCCCCTTAGGGAAATCCCTAAGGGGGTTGCTTTTATTAACGGCTGTAGAACTCGACGATTTGTTTTTCGTCAATTTCTTGTGGAAGCTCGGAACGTTCTGGTAAACGGATGTATTTACCTTCTACGCTTGCGTCGTTAAACTCAAGGTAAGTTGGAAGGTAGTTACGGTTAGCAAGAGCTTCTTTCACAGTGGAAAGGCCTTTGCTTCTTTCACGAAGTGAAATCACATCACCAGTGGAAACGATGTAAGAAGCGATATCAACTTTTTTGCCGTTCACTGTTACGTGACCGTGAGCAACTAGTTGACGTGCGCCTGCACGGGAGTTGGAAAGACCAAGACGGTAAACCAAGTTGTCAAGGCGGCTTTCAAGCAAGACCATGAAGTTCTCACCGGAGATACCTTTAAGTTTGGAAGCCTTGTCGAACAAGTTGCGGAATTGTTTTTCGTTCAAACCGTACATATGACGAAGCTTTTGCTTCTCATTTAATTGTACACCGTAACCGCTCATTTTCTTGCGTTGTCCTGGGCCGTGTTGACCTGGAGGGAATGGGCGTTTCAAGTCTTTACCGTTACCGCTCAAGGAAATACCAACACGACGGCTTAATTTAAACTTAGGTCCTGTATAACGTGACATTAGGAAAAACTCCTTCTCATGACAATTAGTTTAGTAAATAGCATCTAGATGTCAGGGTGAAGCAAGTGCCCGATTTTGCTAGCGAATCATAATGTGATTCCCTGTCAAGAGTAGTTCAGCCGCTGTCTTGGCAGGAGCAAAAGCAGTGAGGGTGATCACAAATGGCATTCACCGAAATCATGGTGTTACTCGACTTCTAATTTTATTAAAAACTAGGGCAAGTGTCAAGTCTCTCTCAGCCGCAAACAGAGGAAAAATTCGTGCAAAGGGCGTGAAAAAATAGTATGATAGAATAGATTAATAATTAATTTGGTACTTCAGGACTATTGTTAGAAAGTGAAGGAGAGCCTATGAGTGAACTTCGCAGTATACAAAAGCATAGTCGCGCAGAACACTTTGACGTGTTTCTTCGGCAAGGATTTATACTTTCTGACAAGCTTTCTGACAAGGGTTCACAATTGAACCTTTTTTTACACGATACCTTTGAAAACTGGAATGAGCAATTTGGTTCTTACATGCTTCCGCCACGAACGGCGCTGTTATGCCTGGATGAGCACTTGAGTGTAGTCCAATCTTGTTGGAAACAGACGCCTGTGATCGAAGATCTCCTGCAATCAGGTGTTTCCTGGACGGTTGATGTCCTAGGTGACAATCCATTTGTTCGCTGTAGGAATGAAGGCCATTCACAGTTATTGACAGGTGATCAATTTAAGGTTGCAGCAATATCCACATTTCACGCGGGAGCTGCACCAGTTTTGGATCGTCAAGGTAATACGTTATTTTATTTGGGACTATTTACCCAATCTCACTTAAATATGGAAGAATTAGCGCAATTATTATATAGTCTTTCACTTTCTTTTCAAAGTTCCATCCTTTTAGCCCAAGAACGCAGGAAGTTAGAGCAAATAGATAATCTTCACCAAGTAAAGGAAATCGCATATAAGAAGCAGGATATCCTATTCGAGGCTTCCAAGAAGCTTCATGCCAAAATCGATGTGCATGCTGTCTTGACTGAGGTTATTGATTGCATGGGTCGTGTATATCCCAAGATGCGAGTAGATTTGTTGCTCTCGCAGGATAATGATTCTACCAATCTAGCCGTAAAGCCGTTGAATTTTCAACGAACAGAATCGGATATTCGCACACGGGCATTTATGGAAGGTCAAGTTATTTTTGAGCCATCAACCACCGAAAGCGGCTCCAGTGTAGGTTACATCGCGGCCCCTTTATCAGGAAAACAGGGCGTATATGGTGTTCTCTACATGGAATCTACCGATGAACTTATCGAAGAATCCGATCTGCAATTTATCTCGTCGCTAGCGGATTCTGCGGGCACTGCTTTCGAGAATGCCAAATTATATGAACAATCGAATCTCATGATTAATGAGCTGCGTTTGATCAATGAAATCACCAAACAACTTAATCAAAGTTTGCGTTTAAATGAGATTTTCAATTCAGCCGCTAGTGAAATTTTGAGTATTTTTGGTGCGGATTACAGTTGTATTCTGCAAAGCGCCAAGGATAGTGATCAATTAATTGTCCAGGCGACGAATTTACCTGCCATGTTTCATGAAACGGTTACGCTTGACCAAGGATTTTCTGGTCTCATATATACGTCGAAGGAACCGATTATTATTTCCGATTATTGGAGTAATGATAAAGTGAACTCGAGCTTAATGCAAAGAACGAATTCGCGGTCATTGATTGGTTCGCCGATCCTCGTGAATGGCAATGTTGAAGGCGTTATCCTAATCGTGCATCGATTGCCGAATTTTTTCTCCTATGATAACTACAAACTTTTGCAGGTGCTATCAAGCCATATAGGGCTGGCCATGACGAATGCCTCTCTACATGCTGAAGTCAAGCGGATGGTCATTACCGACAATTTAACGGGGCTGTATGCACGTCATTATCTGGATGAACAAGCCAATCTGATGCAGAAAAAAGACTTCTGTGGTTCCCTTATTGTTGTTGATGTGGATAATTTTAAGAAAGTCAATGATACGTATGGTCATCAAATTGGTGATAAGGTTCTCATTCAGGTTAGTCAAATTATTAAGTCCTGCATTAGAGATAGTGATATCGCGGCTAGATGGGGCGGTGAGGAGCTTGCCGTTTATTTACCTCAAGTCTCCAAAGAGCAGACCATTCGGATTGCTGAACGTATTCGTAGACGTGTCTTAGAGGAGACAAGTCCTCAAGTCACCGTCTCGTGTGGTGTATCAGATTGGAATTGGGAAGAGGATAAGATCAGTGTGGAAGCCCTTTTCTATCGGGCAGATATGGCGCTCTATCAGGCTAAACACAACGGTCGGAATCAGATTCAAGTCGGTTGACGAAGCGCGAGTGCTTGTCTAAGGACAAGTACTTTTTTTATTCATAAAAGTCATAGAAATAGAGAAAACTGAAGGTAGCATGAAGGTTGATTTTCGTCGGATCGAAGAGAGCGAAATCGTAGAATTGTGATCACCAGTTTTCTCTTCCTGAACTTCTTGTAACATGTTACAATGAGTTTGGTCTAGGGGAGGATGGTCGAATTTTGTCGGCATTGAAAAGTAAACGTACAGGACTTCTTATTTTTATTTGCATTATGGTCATTGGTTTGGTTTATTTCTTTTTCTTTAACCACGTAGGCATTAAGCTCGCACATAGTAATATGCGGCAATTGTCTTGGCATCTTAGGGAAATTGGTTGGCCTGGTAAAGTCATTGGAATGGCCTTGATATTCTGCCAAACGTTTTTTCCGTTCATTCCGTTCGTCGTTGTAGCGGGTACTAACGTTGCTATATTTGGAATTAAAATGGGATTTGTTGTGAACTATGTGATGTCATGTTTAGGGGCGATTTCGTCTTTTTATTTTGCTCGATATTATGGACATGCTTGGGTCGAAAAGAAATTAGACCGTTTTCCATTAGTTACACAGTTCAGTAAACGTATGGAACAGCATGGCTTCTTATATGTATTGATTGGACGTCTGATTCCAATATTGCCTTCTTCGGCGATTAATTTCTCTGCGGGACTTACTCGCATGAAATTCAGACAGTTTTTCTGGGGAACGATTCTGGGCAAATTTCCGATTGTATTCCTGGAATCGATGATTGCACACGATTTATTTCATTTCCAGCGGTACAAAGGAAGATTGCTTTTATTATTAGGGATCCTAGTTGTTTTATTGTTTCTAGGAAATAGCGTAAAGAGAGCGCTTGCGCCGAAGGCGAAATAAAGGGCTTTCATGGAGAATGCAGGAAATTTTCTAGTTGCTTTCCATTACGTTTCCAAGTTATCATAGAGGGAGCAAGACGACCAATTCAGATGCGACTATAATGGAGGAATGAAATATGCCAAGTGCTAATAATGCCGCAATTGTTGAGATTTCCCAAACCGCTAACAAATTCAGATCATCCATCGTTCTTCAATATGACAATAAGTATATCGATGTAAAGAGTATTCTTGGATTGTTCACGACGTTGTTGAGCTCCAGCAACTATGATTTACATGTTCATGGTCCAGATGCAGAAGAAGCTAAAGCGGCTATGGCTGAAGTATTCGCGAAGCACAGTTTGGGCGTTAATGTCGTTCAAGAATAGATTTATGTGAAGAAGAAGGTATTCTCAGAATCTCTGAGGGTACCTTCTCTTGTATATTACGGCAATTTCGCTTAATATAGATCATATAAGGACGGATGACTTTGCGTATAGGGGGAAGTTGGGAATGTCTTCATCTGATCTACTGTTAGACATGAATCAAAAAGCGCTTAATCTTCTCCAAGAAGATGCAGATAAAATCGAAAAGCTGATCGAAGTACAGATGGAGAATTTGACGACACGTCAATGTCCGCTATACGAAGAGGTATTAGATACGCAAATGTACGGACTATCGCGGGAAATTGATTTTGCCATTCGAGCGGGACTGATCTCCGAATTGCCAGGCAAACAAATTCTCAATAAGCTTGAACGTAATCTTGCGCAGCTGTATGAAGCGTTGAACAACAAAAAGTAACCCCGAGGGGTTACTTTTTTTGTTGTGGTTGTATGTACTTAAACGAGGAAGAAAACGACACCGAGAATGACGTAAACGAACATTAGCAGAAGACCTTCATACCAGTTCGTTGAACCATCTTGTGTGATGGACTTCGTAATGAAGACCGCTACACCAATCGCTGCGATTTCATATTTGGTGAAAACAATGTTCATCGGCGTTCCACTAACGAAAAAGCTGAGGATAATCAGCACCGGAGCTACGAATAAAGCGATTTGCAAGGAGCTGCCCACTGCGATTTCAACCGCTGCTCCCATCTTATTTTTCATAGCCATCATGACAGCTGCGCTATGCTCTGCTGCATTACCAATGATCGCGATCAGGAATGCACCGACGAAGAGTTCAGAGAGCCCGAATTTGTGAGTGACTTCTTCCAGCGTTCCCACAAGCCATTCACTCGTAAAGGCAACCATAACCGTGGCTACAAAGAGAAAGAGGATGGAGGTGCCTTTGGACCAAGCAGCTTCACCGTGTTCGATGGCTTCATCGGAGAGCACACTCTTGTGTGTCACCATGGAGAAGAACAGCCAGAGAAGATAGGCTATGATTAAAATAATCGCCACAATCAAACTCATGGAGGATGTTTCCTTGGTGGTTAAGCCCCCTGCGAAGATCGCAGGTATGAACAGCGCTACAACACCTAGAATCATCAGAGAAGAGTTATGGGAGGCGAGCTTGATATTAAAGGATTGTTCTTTGAATTTGAGCCCGCCTGTAAATATACTCAGTCCAAGAACGAGAAGCAGGTTTCCGATAATGGCACCTGTAAGGCTCGCTTTAACGACATCGTAGAGGCCATCACGCACTAAAAAGAAGGCGATAATGAGCTCGGCTGCATTTCCGAAAGTGGCATTGAGGAAGCCGCCCATACGCTCACCTGCATAATGAGCCACACTTTCTGTGGCTTTTCCTAAGAACCCAGCTACGAAAACGATCGCTGCACATGCGATAATGAATTGTGCTGTTGCATTCAGATGCATGTAATGCGCGACACCGGCTGCAATGAATGAAACCAGTAAACCAACGTAAAACAATTTTCCTTTCAATGGAAACCCTCCGACTCTATATATTGGAACTTTTTAACTTCTTTTAATATACCTAGTTTGGATGCTAATGTAAATTAAAATGGATATGGACAGGGAGTTCTTGCTTTACGCATTTGTTCTTATTACAATAGATTTATACCAAGTTTAGGGAGTGATCCGTATGTCCGAAGACATTCAAACCGGCTTAATTCGTATTTCTGATGATGTAGTATCGACAATCGCAGGGCTAGCGGCCTTGGAAACAGCAGGCATAGCTGGGATGTCAGGCGGTATCTCAGAGGGCTTGGCTAAGCGCCTGAGTGGTAAGAACGTGCAACGCGGCGTCTCGGTTGAGGTTGGACAAGTTGAGGCAGCGATCGATTTGCGAGTAATCGTTAAATACGGTTCCCGTATCCAGGATGTCTGCAGAGATCTCCAAGAGAACGTACGGGAAGCTGTTGAAAATATGACGGGCTTAACGGTAGTCGAAGTGAATGTGAAAGTAGAAGGTGTCGCATTTACAGAGGAAGAAACCGAAGAACAGTTGCGTGTGAAATAAGAAAAGACCCCATCGACGTACAATTAAGTCGATAAGGGTCTTTTTTTCTGTGCTTTTTGTTTGGATGGGGCTTCTTTATGGGATTGCTCGCGCGAAATACCGAGAATAATTCCCATACTGGCTAGGGAAACCATCATAGATGAACCGCCTGCCGAGATGAAAGGCAGTGTTACGCCCGTAAGTGGAATGGTCCCTGTGACACCGCCGATATTAATAAAGGCTTGGATGGCGAACATGACCATAATCCCTACGCCGGATAACATGCCAAACATGTCGGGGCAACGGACTGCAATCAGAATACCCCGCCAAATGAATAGGAGATAAACGAGCAGGAACAAGGAGCTGCCAATGAAGCCTAGTTCTTCGCCAATAATGGCAAAAATAAAATCATTATGTGCCTCTGGTAAGTAGTGCAGCTTCTGAATACCTTGTCCAAATCCTGCGCCTGTCAAGCCGCCATGACCAAAGGCGTACAAGGATTGCACAACTTGCAAGCCTGAGCCTTGCGGATCCGCGAAAGGATCCATGAACGAAGTTAATCGGCTGACCCGATAAGAGCTAGTATCCCCTAATAATAAATAGAGTAAAACCCCGATACCGACAACGACAGCAAGAATGATGCCGAGATAAAAGATATGCTTGAGGTTGGACCCTCCGACCACAATGACAATGGCTGAGCATGCTACGAGTATCATACAGGAACCAAAATCAGGCTGGAGCAGGATCAACCCGCAAACGAATCCTACGATGACGATGGCAGGGAGAAGCCCCTTGCGGAAGCTTCTGAATTTCTCTTCTTTATTGCTGATGAGAGAAGATAAATAGAGAATAACAATCAATTTAGCAAACTCAGTTGGCTGAATTCCGTATTTCCCAAGTGAGTACCAGCTGCTCGCACCATTGGCCTTACTTGTGAAGATAACGAAGATCAAGCCTAACACAATAAAGAAGAAAGCGGGAATAACGAGCTTCTTGATCTTCGTGTAGTGAACATTCATGCCGAAGAGCATGAAGACCGTACCGATTCCAACCGCGAATAACTGTTTCTTGGTAAAAAACCAAGGATCCCCCCACCGGTAAGCGCTTGTCATCGAGCTTGCACTGAATACCATGAGCAAACCAAAGCAGACCAGTACAAAGGTTAATAAGAGCAGCAGAAAATCCGGCGTTCCTCTGCGAGGGGGATTCATGCTGATCCCGCGCCTAGTCTGCTAATAATTGTTGCAGTTGATCTAATTTTTGTTTGGAGATTTTGAGCACGTTCTCAGGAATTGGGGAGTTGTAATCTAATCCATGAGGGAACGTTTCTTTACCTATGTATGCTTCTTCGAGGTATAGCACGGCATATGGAGATTCTAGCTTGCCTGTTTCTACACGGGCATTCACACGTAAGAAATAAACAGCCTTACTTGCTTTATCTTCCATTTTAAAATCGTAAGTAGCACGTGTGTATTCCCACTGCCAGCGAACAAAACCAAGTTTAGTTGTTACTTCGTCTAGGTGAGCCAAATCACTTTTGAGACCTGTTAAGCCAGTTGCTTCAATAATCAATTCTAACGCCTCCATATTGTACGTATGCATTCTTTTCTCATGATAGTATGTTTCTTATGGTTCTGCAAGTCGATTGCCCTGTGTAAATTCTAATATTTGATGGCACTTTAAAGATGAAACGAAGTCTAATATTTGATAGAATAGGTTCCAAGACATCAATTTATAGAAATGTAAGGGTTAGAGAATAGGAGGTGGATGTGCCAGATGAATCATTTTCAAGAAGATCTCCAAGCTATATTTGAGGAAATGGTAGGTTGGAGACGCTATTTACATCAAAATCCAGAGCTTTCTTATCATGAATATCAGACAGCAGAATTTGTTGCGAATCACCTGCGAAGTTGGGATATTGAAGTGCGCACAGGCGTTGGCGGAAATGGTGTTGTCGGATTCCTCCGCGGCGGCGGTGAGGGGCCTACGGTTGCCCTTCGTGCAGATATGGACGCGCTCCCTATTCAAGATGAGAAGAAGAGTTGTGCATATGCATCAACGAAGGACGGGATTATGCATGCGTGCGGGCATGATGCACATACATCCACCTTGCTCGGAATTGCGAAAGTAGCCAGCCAACATCGAGCGGAGCTGAAAGGTAATTTGGTCTTTCTGTTCCAGCACGCTGAAGAGATTTCTCCTGGCGGCGCTGACTCGATGATTAAAGCGGGAGCGCTTGATGGCGTCGATGCCGTGTTCGGCGTTCACTTATGGACACCATTCCCGGTAGGCCATGTGTATACACGCGCAGGAGCTTTCATGGCGGCGCCAGATGAGTTTACGATCCGTATCCAAGGTAAAGGTGGACATGGCGGCTTACCTCACCAAACGATTGATAGTGTGTACGTAGCTTCCCAAGTGGTCGTGAATTTGCAGTCCATTGTCAGCCGGCAAGTAGACCCAGTTGAACCTTGTGTCGTGAGTATCGGCTCGTTTCATGGCGGATCTAGCTTCAATGTCATTGCAGAATCTAGTGTGCTGAACGGGACTGTTCGTACGTTTAATCCAGAGCTAAGACAAGATGTGAAAGCGCGGATTGAACGAATCGTAGAAGCCACGGCAGAGATGTCACAGGCAACATTTGAGCTGAATTACAAGTTTGGGTATCCAACCGTGATTAATGACGCGGGCGAAGCGGAACGTTTCTATAAAGTCGGTTCAGCGTTGTTCGGAGCAGAGTCCGTGCACGAGTCTCCCCTTATTATGGCCGGAGAAGACTTTTCCTATTATTTGCAAGAACGTCCAGGCTGCTTCATGTTTGTGGGTGCTGGCAATGTGGAGAATGGCATTATCTATCCGCATCACCATCCGAAATTCGATATTGATGAGAGATCCATGCTGAACGCAGCGAAATTATTAATAGGGATGGCTTTGGATTATATGGCATGAATGCCGTCGCTTCTTTGGAGAATGCTAGTGTAGCAATTATTTGTTGCACAGAGTAGAAAACCAAGGAGGATGATGAGAGTGGCCGATCATAAAGTGAAGGACATCATGAGTAAAGACTGCGTGACCGTTACCTTGCTGGATAACGTGTTCGAGATTGCGCTGAAAATGAAGGAACACAATATTGGTTTCGTTGCTGTTATGGATGGAAAGAAGTTCATCGGCGGTGTAACAGACCGAGATCTTGTTATTCGCGGCTACGCGGAAAAACACTCGGGGTCTACGGCTGTCGAGACTGTCATGACGCGCAATATGACGACCATAGATCCGAATACGTCTGTTGATGAGGCTGCTAGAATTATGGCTAGTCATCAAATAAGACGATTGCCCGTTATAGACAACGGTGAGCTTGTAGGTATTGTAGCGATTGGCGATTTAGCGATACGTGGCGGCTTTGAATCGGAAGCTGGCGAGGCGCTAAGCCAGATTTCGCAAGGAAAGTCGCTGGTAGGCAGCCACTAGTCTACGGATTGAAATAAACAAGCAGCTACTCCTATTTATGGGGTGGCTGCTATTTATTTGCCAAAAATTCCTTTACGAGCTGCCTCGATGTAAGCGATAATGATAGCGAAATGGGTGAAGGGGGATCGTATAAAAAAGATGAACATGTTTGAAGAGAACGCTTCCATTGGTTTTATCATTCTAGATTCAAACTGGCATTTTATATACGCAAACGAATGCGGGGCAAGCATGTTGAATCGGTCACCTGAAGAACTTCTTGGCAAAATGGCGTGGGCCGAGTTTCCCAATGCCATTCGTCATGCCTGCTATAGTCACTTTCACCAGGCTCGAAGAGAGCGTAAGGAAATGGCATTTAAAGAGTATGTGAAGCCTTCCAATCAATGGATACACGTCAATGTGTATCCTGTTGCGGATCATTTACATATCGTAATTCGTAAAATTGAAATGCTCGAGAAGCATATCGCCATTGAGAATGAGATGTTTAAAAAGTATACAGCGTATGTACAAGATCTCATTACATTAACAACGGAGGATGGCATTCTGTTATTTGTATCCCCCTCTATTAAACAACTTCTAGGTTATGAACAGAATGAGATGTATGGTTCCAGTGTTTTGGCTTTTTGCCATCCGGAGGATATTGATCTCCTTACCAGGATTTTTAAGGATGATCATGTGTATGGAGCAAATAACCATGGCATAATAACATGTCGATTTCTTCATAAGAGGGGTTGGTATGTGTGGTTTGAGAACAATTTCAAGTGGTTATTAAATGAAGAAGGAAAACGGAGTCAGAAATTAGGGATTTGGCGAGATATCTCAGCCCGTAAAATCGTGGAAGAGCGTTTTGTTCAAGCGCAGCGGTTGGGGCAATTCGGTAGTTTTGAAAGAAATTTGAATGAACAGACGATCATGTGGTCAGATGAAATGTTTCGGATTCATGCGCTCAAAGCGGCAAATGTCATTCATGTAAGCGAAGCCATTGCCTTTATCCTGCCTGATGATCGTGAGAAAGTGGGCCTTTCTATTCAAGAAGCTATTCAACTTGGCCAATCAGATGTGGAATACAGAATTGTACGTCAAGACGGTGAAATTCGGTATTTGCGTTCCCAAATCGAACGGGTTTTCTTAGATGGGGGAAGCAGGGCTGTTCGCGGACTAGTCCATGATATTACGGAATATAAGATAATTGAAGCTGAGCTCATTCAAAGTAAAGCTAAATTAGAAATTGCTCAAGAAATTGCAGGCTTGGGACATTATGAGTGGGATGTTATTTCGAATTCGGTGTATCTATCTGACGAGTTAATTTCGTTGTTTGGCTGCCAAGTGGATATTTCCACCATCCAGAGGCTTCCTTTGGAGGCTCTCTTGGACAACATCCACCCTGAAGATATCTCCACTATGAAATTGGCTTTAAAAGACGCTCTCCAACACGGATCATTAGACCTTGTTTACAGGATTGTCGTGGGTGGAAATATACGGATTCTGCATACCTTAGCAAGAACCTCATATGACGAATGGGGAAGAGCTCTATGTTTATTCGGGACGGTTCAGGACATTACGATTCAGAGGCAGACGGAGGAACTTCTTCGCAAAACTGAAAAGTTGAATGTAGCTGGACAATTAGCTGCTGGGATCGCGCATGAAATTCGAAATCCATTGACAGCATTGAAGGGCTTTACCAAATTAATGTGCAACGCGAATGACGAAAGTAAGCTGCGCTACTATCACATTATGCAAGAAGAGTTTAATCGGATTGAATTGATTCTAGGTGAACTGCTCATTTTGGCAAAGCCGCAAGCTGTCGCCTACATGCCCTACGATACCTTGTTAATTCTGAACGAAGTGATTCAACTGCTGAATACAGAAGCAATTATGAATAACGTGGAAATTGAGCTTGTCGCGAATTCGATTCTTCCACTGGTCAAATGCGAGCGAAATCAGTTGAAGCAAGTTTTTGTCAATGTGATCAAAAATGCGGTAGAAGCCATGCCGACTGGCGGCAGCTTAACGATTACAGCAGGTCGTCATAACAGCGGCGTCGAGCTGGCATTTGTGGATCAAGGGCAGGGGATTTCGGAGGAGCGGCTGCCGCGCATTGGGGAACCTTTTTATACAACGAAGGAAAAAGGTACCGGTCTTGGCATGATGGTGAGCTTCGCGATTATGGAGGAGCACCATGGACGTATTCATTATCAAAGTACGGTAGGTGTAGGAACAACGGTAACGATTCATTTACCTGCCTATACATAGCCAAGATCGCATTCGTGGCAAGTAACTGTCAAAGTTCGCAATAAGGTAGTCAATCTGCGACAAGATGCCTCCACTTAAATGTGCTAAAGTGAAAACGAGCTTACAAATTGTGAATCTGACAAGAAAAAGGTGACGTACTGTGGAGAAAGTAAGGATTGGTATCGTTGGTCTGGGGAACATGGGAACCGCACATGCCAAATATTTGGTAAAGAATGAAGTGAAGGGCGGTGTACTCACAGCTGTTTGTGAACCGAGAGCCGATCGTCTGGAATGGGCAAAAGAAAACTTAGGTGAAGGCGTCCAATTATTTGACAATCTAGACGACTTTTTAGCTTCAGGACTCATTGATGGGGTTTTGATTGCAACACCTCACTATGATCACCCTGAAACAGCTGTAAAGGCATTCCAAGCAGGTATGCATGTTATTTGTGAGAAACCAGCAGGTGTGTACACGAAGCAAGTACGTCAAATGAACGAAGCGGCAGAAGCTTCAGGTAAAGTATTCAGTATGATGTACAACCAACGTACAAATCCCTTATATAAAAAGTTAAAAGATCTTGTTTCTTCTGGAGAATTAGGTGAAATTCGCAGAACGAACTGGATTATTACGAATTGGTATAGATCCCAAAGTTATTACGATTCAGGCGGCTGGCGTGCAACTTGGGCTGGTGAAGGCGGCGGTGTTCTGATCAATCAGGATCCGCATCAACTAGACCTGTGGCAGTGGACGATTGACATGATGCCAAAACGCGTTCGCGCATTCTGTTATTTCGGTAAACACCGGAATATCGAAGTCGAAGATGATGTAACCGCATTTGTTGAGTATGAAAATGGTGCAACTGGCCTGTTCGTCACGACAACAGGTGAAGCACCAGGAACGAACCGTTTCGAATTGTCCGGCGACCGCGGTAAAATCGTTGTTGAAGACGGCAAATTGACATTCTGGCGTTTGCGCGTTTCTGAAAGAGAATTTAATGAAACCTACAAAGGCGGCTTCGGCCAACCAGAATGCTGGAAATGCGAGATTCCAGTTGAGGGTACGGAAACGGGCCACATGGGGATCACGCAGAACTTCGTTGATGCGATTCTCCACGGTACTCCGTTGATTGCACCGGGAGCAGAGGGCATTAAAGGCTTAATGATCTCCAATGCGATCATGCTTTCAACGTTCACCGACAACTGGGTGGACTTGCCGATCGACGAAGATCTGTTCGAGCAGCATCTGCAAGAAAAAATCAAAAATTCCAAAACCAATAAAGAGACGGGCTCCTTTAAAACACTGGATGTCTAAGACCATGGAGGAAATCCGAAATGCAAAAAAATGATGGCATGACGTATGCCCCGAAAGGGAAACCGAACCTTGTTGTACAAAAAGGAGAGTTTACCTTTGCAGTCATCGCGTTAGATCATGGTCATATTTATGGCATGAGTAACGGGCTCTTAGAGGCTGGTGCGGAGCTGAAATGGGTCTACGATCAAGATCCGGCGAAAGTAGCTGCTTTTGTGGAGAAGTTCCCACAGGTGAAGATAGCGGCTTCTGAGCAAGAGATTTTTGATGATCCAGAGGTAAAATTAATCGCTGCAGCAGCTGTTCCTTCGGAGCGGGGCCCTCTGGGGATCCGTGCCATGGAGCATGGTAAGGATTATTTTACAGATAAAACGCCATTTACTTCCTTGGAACAACTTGCTGCTGCTAAGGCTGCGGTTGAAGCAACGGGACGTAAATACGCCGTGTACTTCAGTGAGCGTCTTCACGTGGAAAGTGCCGTGTTTGCGGGTCAATTGATCGAAGAAGGCGCAATTGGGCGCGTTGTTCAAGTGATTGGTCTTGGACCTCACCGGTTGAACGCACCAAGCCGTCCGGACTGGTTCTTCGAGAAGGATAAATATGGCGGTATTCTGTGTGACATCGGAAGTCATCAAATCGAACAGTTCCTGTACTATGCGGGCTGTAAGGATGCGACGGTTGCCAGCTCTAAGGTTGCGAATTATCATGCGAAGGACTATCCAGAGCTTGAGGATTTCGGCGACGCAACGCTTATTGGAGACAATGGAGCGACGAACTATTTCCGTGTTGACTGGCTGACACCAAGCGGCTTGGGGACATGGGGAGATGGACGTACATTGATTCTGGGAACGGAAGGCTATATCGAGCTGCGTAAGTATATTGATATTGCACGTGATCCACAGGGAGATCAGCTTTACCTCGTCAACCAACAAGGGGAAAAGCACTACAGTCTTCATGGACAAGTAGGCTTTCCTTTCTTCGGTCAGTTGATTTTGGATTGCATCAACCGTACGGAAACGGCTATGACACAAGCACATACGTTTAAAGCGGCTGAGCTATGTTTGATTGCGCAAGAAAAAGCGGTTCGTGTGGAATAGTTTCGCACATCAATTGAATGAAGTTTTTCATGGGAACGGATAGTTGTCGTTTGGCATGATAGCATAATTGCACAGTCAGTTTGAAATTCGGGTAGTTGAGCGGAAGTATCGCCAGCTGCCCGTTTTGCGTTTCCGAAGCAACCGTCGTTTTGGGAAGCAGGCAGAGGCCAAGCCCATACATCGCGCACTTCTTGATCGTTTCATAACTATTGATCTCGTATGTAAGTGTATAGTGCACGTTGTGCTTACGAAGCATAGTTTCAAATAATTTCCGGCAGCGGCCCCCTGAAGGAGACATTAAAATCTCTGAACCATTCAGATCTTCTGGCACGATCGAGGATTTCATGGCTAAAGGATGATCAGGAGCTGCGACAATGACGAATTCTTCTTCCTGGATCTTTCTAAAAAGAAGATCAGGGTCGCTAAGCTCGCGATCGACAATGAATCCCAAATCACATTCTCCCGCCTTCAGCGCACGGAACGTGTCATTTTCCAATAATTCGTTGATCGTGATGGTGATGTTCGGAAAACACTTCTTGAACGCCCCGAGAAATGGAGGCAGCATATAGGAGAAAAGCGTTGTTTCGTGTGTGCCAATCATAAAGCTGCCTGTCGTTTGACCCGCAACATTGATTTTGGATTCCTCATATAGCTTCAGGATTTTAGCTGCATACCGCAGTAAAATTTCCCCCGCAGGCGTTGGCCTCATCTTCTTATCGATCCGTTCAAATATTTCTACGCCGTATTCGATTTCCAACTTTTGAATTTGTGAGGTTACACTAGATTGGGCATAGCCGAGCTTTTCGGATGCTTTCGTATAATTTTGCCATTTGCCTACTTCGAGCAGTGTTTTGTATAACGTAAGATCCATATGTATGCACTCCTCAATTATCACAAATTTCGATCGAAACGATCATTTATTATAGATAACTCTGGTCGTTCCTCTCATGTTAAAATCAATTCCAACCAAAGGATGGGGGGAATTACCATGTGGAACTTATACGACATAGAGAAAAAATACGAGGCTCATGTGAAAGAATTAGAAGAGCGCTCGAGGAAAGCCCACTTGCACATGAAAGAGGAGAAAACCGGCCTGCGTCCTCGTGCGGTAGTTCGTTGGTTGTCGCTCGCTGTTATTGTTGTACTCGGATATTTAACGCTGAAATAATCCCTTTGGGTTACGTTAGCATGGGGTCCATGTTTAAATCAAGTACTTTCCTTTCATACTAAGGAAAAAGGGGGAGTACGCGATTGACTATGGACCCATCCAAGCCTCTGATCATTCAGAGCGATTTATCTATTCTCCTCGAAACGCATCATCCCGAATTTGAAATGCTCCAGGGCAAGTTGGCTCGATTCGCCGATTTAGTCAAAAGCCCGGAGCATCTTCATACGTATCGAATTACGCCCTTATCCTTATGGAATGCTGCTGCGGCAGGCATGGCTTTGGAAGACATGACATCTTGCTTACAGCAGCATGCCAAATTCGGTGTTCCTCCCGCTGTACTTACTCTTATCCGCAAATACACGAAACGATATGGCATTCTGCGCATGTTACATGTGGGGAATGAGTTGTTTCTGGTGAGTGATGATACCGTCGTTTTCAAAGAAATAAGTGCCTACGATTCGTTGAGCAAATATCTCTCAGATACCCGTGGCGAACGGGCTATTGCTATATCACCAAGCCATCGGGGGATTTTGAAGCAAGAGTTGACGAAACTCGGCTATCCTGTGGAAGACTTGGCGGCTTATCGCAGCGGCGAATTTCTGGACATTCCATGGCGTGACGATGACACGACCGATGAACCCTTCCAATTGCGCGAGTATCAAAAGCAAGCCGTGGACGCTTTCGGACGTGTGGATCACGGAGGGAGCGGCGTTCTGGTGCTGCCGTGCGGAGCGGGGAAAACTGTGATCGGTATTGCCGCGATGGCAAAGGCTAGCTGCGCGACACTGATCCTTACCTCCAATGTCACATCTGTGAAACAATGGAAGCGGGAGATTTTAAGCAAAACAGGGCTGACCAGTGACCAAGTTGGCGAGTATAGCGGAACTTCGAAAGACATCAAGCCAATTACTATTGCCACCTACCAAATTCTAACGCATCGCGCTAAAAAGGAAGATGAGTTCTCCCACTTGCGTTTGTTTAGCGAGAGGGAATGGGGCCTCATCATATATGATGAGGTTCACCTGCTGCCTGCACCGGTGTTCCGGGCGACGGCTGACATTCAAGCTACACGCCGACTAGGTTTAACCGCTACGTTGATTAGAGAAGATGGATTAGAGAGTGATGTTTTCTCATTAGTTGGTCCGAAAAAATATGACATGGCGTGGAAGCAGCTTGAAACGATGGGGTGGCTGGCGAAGGTTACTTGTCAAGAGGTGCGCGTGCCGCTCTCGCTTCAGGATCGTGACATGTACAGCGCTTCGGAGGCAAGGCATCAGTTCCGCATAGCTGGGGAGAATGTTGCAAAGCTAGAAGTGATTGATTATCTGCTTCGGCAGCATCCCGATGAACCCACTTTAATTATCGGCCAATATATTGATCAGTTGGAGCAAATCTCAGCCCACACAGGTGCGCCCATGATCTGCGGGAACGTCCCGCATGAACATCGTGAGGAGCTGTATGAATTATTTAAAAAGGGCCTGTTGCCGCTCCTTATTGTATCGAAGGTGGCTAACTTCGCGGTGGACCTGCCGGATGCGGCGATCGCCATTCAGGTCTCAGGCAGCTATGGCTCCAGGCAGGAGGAAGCGCAGCGGCTTGGGCGCATTCTTCGTCCGAAGCGTAACGGTGACAACACAGCCGTCTTTTACTCCCTCGTTAGTTCCGATACGAAGGAGCAGGATTTTGCCATGAAACGGCAATTATTTCTCGTTGAGCAGGGCTATCAGTATGAAATCACAAGTTGGCAACAAGAGGTGTGAGAAAGGAAGGCGTACAGGATGAAGTACGAGCAGATTGATCGGAAAATGCCGCCTGCCATGAAGGAACGTATCATAGGACAAGCGTGGTGTTCTTCGCTGCGTACACAAGGAGATCGACTAGCGGATGTACTGACATCACCTAGCCATCTTTCCATATTGAACGAGAAGCTCTCTTCAGATGAGCGGCGCACACTGCGTCTGATCTTGTCTACGTTCGGCTGTCTCTCTTTTACAGGTGAGAGATTGGAAAAGGAAGCCGCACAGCACATGGCAGGTGCTCAAGTGAGCTTGGGTTTAATGGGGCTTCGGCAGTATGGGATCATTGTCGCTTTTCGTAAAGCGTGGGGGGAGCAGCTTTTTGTCCTTCCGGAGGATGCGTTTGCGGGGTGGCAATCTCTGCTCTTGCCTTCGTTCAGTACCCCGATTGAGAACACCGATCGTGACTGTGAGTTCGATGTGCTGGCAGTAGGGGATGTCGGAGAAGATAGTCGCTTGAATGAAGAAGAAGTAGTTAACCCAAGAGGATTAGCACAGCAATTGTTTCATTTCATGGTAGCCTGCTCACGGCAGTCGTCACTTTCCCTTACGAATAAAGGCACCCTACATAAAAAGCAACTCCTCAAACTAACTGAACATGTGAGCCTGCCTAAACGCATACTTACAATGGCTGGACTTACTTATGCATTCACGGACGTGTACGACGAGCCTTCCGCATTAATCATCGAAATGGCTATCCAGATGGGCTTTCTTCTTAAAAATGAGGCTGGCGATGCCCTGATTATCGATGAGGATGCCTTTCAAGCTTGGCTTACAGGATCCTACGACCGTCAACAAGCACAGCTCTATCAGATTTGGCGGCAGGCTCTAATACCGGCTCCTGTCTGGTTAGAGCATGGCATTGCTTTGATGGAGCAGGCTGAGGCTGCTGACGGGCAATGGTTTGAATTAGACAAGCTGGTCCAAGTTATCCAAGCTTGCTGCTCAACTGTATTGGGGGGGCAACGAGGGATGGACAATACCGTGGACACGGCTCTTCGTCCTGCGTTCATTTCCGCTTGGGTACAACCGCTGTCTGTGTTTCGCTTTCTTGAAGTAGGGAAGGATGAGCACGAACATGTATGGCTCCGTTGGCTCATCTCGCCGCGGCAGCAGAATACGTGTGAGACGGCAGTGAGCCTCTATGCCCATCAGACCCCTTCTCTTTATGTGCAGCCTGACTATGAGCTATTATTGCCTCCAGATGCCTCACTCTTCACGGAGTGGGAAGTTGCGGCATTTGCAGACATACAGCATTCGGATCTTGTTCGTACTTACCGATTGACCAAAGAAAGCTTTCAACGTGCACTCGATCATGGGCTGCAAAGCGCAGAAGTCATACAGATGTTACAGCGTAATGCTTATTACGAAGTGCCGGCAGGCCTGATAATCTCGTTGCAGCAATGGGAAGAACAGAAAGACAAGCTGTACCTGGAGGAGGTCACCTTGCTTCGCTGCCAATCCGCAGATATTGCGGATGCCTTGCTCCGAAATGAGAAATGCCGTCCGTTTCTTGGTGAACGAATTGGAGAAGCTAACTTTATTGTGTCTCGCGATGTGTTGAAACTCTTGACCAAATGTTTGGAATCGATGGGATTCCATCCCAATAGAAGTATAACGAAGAAGCTTGTTTTGAATGTGGAGGAGGCACCTTCTTTAACTGAGCCTACGCGAGGACTTTGTTACTCTAGAGACACGATCCAGCTCTATGATATTGATCCGCATTTGCCGCAAAGAGATGATTTATATCCGGACATGCTCAGCATTCCCACTAGTTGGACGAAAGAATTCCGAGATTATCATGCCTCGACGAGGAAAGATATTATTCGTAAAGCCATTGAGTGGCGGAGTGTGCTGCAATTGCGCAAAGAAGGGCGGGATTGTTTCATCATCCCGCGGATGCTGCGAGAGGACCGGACGGGCTGGCTGCTGGAAGGCTGGGAAGAACATCGGGATATTTCTTGGCAGGGGGATGAATGGAACGAGATGAAGCTCATTTTACCAGGAATCAATGATGCAGGCGTGAGAGAAAAGGAAGAAACTCTTGGCGAACTGTGATATGATAGAAGTGTTATAGACTTTTCGAGAGAAAGGATGGGGTTGTCGTAATGTTACAAACAATGGAAACAGAAACACTGGATATGTCGGCTGTCCTAATGCAGGCCTATGACATGGGTGACATGATTAATTCTTCTGCGGAAGTTGCAGATTATTTATATTGGAAGACGGCTGTCGCGAACAGCAAGGAAGTCAAAGATTTGCAGGCTGTCTTCGCAAGGAAGAAGGATGCGTTCGAGGAATGTGAACGATTCGGGCATTACCATCCGAGCTATCATGATGCTTTAGCGGCGGTAAACGATGTGCAGGAGAAGCTTCTAGCTGTGGAAGCTGTTCGTAAATATAAAGAAGCTGAGGATCGGTTGGACGATTTGCTGTTCACGGTCTCGTCGACGATTGCTCACGCGGTGTCGGATTCCATCAAAGTACCGAGCAACAACCCATTGCCAACCGGCAAAGGCTGCAGCTCCGGTGGAAGCTGCAGCGGGAATTGCGGGTAGTGCCCTAACGGCTACAGGCTGAAATCGGGTCGGATGCGTCCGACCTCGGTTCCTTGCCAGTTATGAACCGCTGGGGTATGGAAGGAAGCCAATTCGCTGACTTCGGCCTCTGATAGCAGCTTGAGCTGCTTCAGCGCCTCAATGACCGCGGGATACAAGGCGCGCAGATTGCCGTCTTCTACTTTTAAGACGAATCCTATCGCTTGCTCTGGGATGGAGAGGGCGAAGATGCCTTCAGCACCCATCTTACCAACGATTCGACCCTTCGTTACCTCGATTAATCGCGTGTCGAAGCGATCGCTTCCTGCGAGGAATTGAGGGTATTTTCGCACAGCATTGACAATTCTCTGGCAAGCGTTTGCACGCTCTGTGGATAGCCCTTCAGGACTGCCCAATCGGGCAAAGGCAAGCGCCAAACGGTCTATGGTCATGCCGAACACCGGCACACCGCAGCCATCGGTTCCAAGCGCTATCTGTGCTTTAGGCACATCCGACATCGCGCACACTGCTTCTAGCATAAGCTGCTGTACGGGATGCTCAGGGCTCATGTACGTATCGGGCGAAGCGCCTAAATGGCTGCTAAGGGAGAGCATACCCGAATGTTTGCCCGAGCAATTGTTATGCAACGTTGAAGGGGATTCACCCCGTTCACGCATCGCCTGCGCGGTTGGCGCGTGATACGGCTCATGCGCACCGCATTGGAGGTGCTTGGCATGGTACCCAAGCTTGCCTAGGATGCCCTGGGCGGTGCTTACATGTTCGGCTTCCCCATTGTGGGAAGCGCAGCATAAGGCAATTTCGGCCTCGGTTAGGCCGAAGTGATCAGCCGCGCCGGATTCAATAACCGGCAGCGCTTGAATCAGCTTCGCCGTGGAGCGGGCGAAGGTTAAGAATTGAGGATCGCCTGCACTGTGCAGGAGCGTGCCTTGGGTGTCGACGACAGCAAGGTGAATACGATGTATACTTTCAGTTATGCTTCCGCGATAGACGCGGACGATCGAGTCTGATGGCTTCATGTTGTGAGATCACTCCATACTAGGATTATTGAAAAGAGGTTGCAATCATGATGATTGAGCGAAGCGGATTAATCATTTGGGTGAACGATATCAAAGCTGCCAGAAATCTAGAGCGGTTCGGTTCCCTTCATTACATATCCAAGAAAATGAATTACGCAGTTCTTTATATACATGCCAGCAAAGTGGAAGAAACCACACGCAGTCTGCTAAAGCTGCCTTATGTGAAGAAGGTAGAGAAATCGTACCGCAATGAAATCAAAACCGAATATAGTAGTGATGTACCTGACAAAACTAGATTTTACACGCTTTAAGCCTGCAGTGCAAAATGAAAGCTTCGTGAGAAGCTTTTTTTTATTTCCGACCAAAGTCCAAGCGTATGGACATAAGTTATCTTAATTTTCCGAAAATTAGGCATACATTGCTGTCTTCATAAATACTTATTAATAATTTTATATATTCTTACATGGGAAAAAAAGTTATAATATAGTAAAATATAACTTACATACAATCAGGGAGTAGGTATTTGGTCCCATTTGATTAGGAAAGGGGATGTGGTCATGAAAGATAAGGTTATGGGGAGATGGAGTACTTACGAACCATTCTTCGTTCAGCTAGGTGACAAGAAAGTAGCGGATATCGTGATCACGAATCATGCTAAACTAAGATGGAGCGATCGTATCTCCAGTAATAACAATTCACTTGAGGAAATTTGTGCTTTTCTATGGGAAAAGCTTAAAAATGATAGCATGGTCCCGTATTATCGCAATGAAGAAGATGTATATTTAATTGATGATGATTTGGTGGTCGTCGCAGAATTTTCACAGTTGGAACATGAGACTGATCTTGTAGGCAATCCACTGCACAAAATGATCATTGTTACTTTCCTTGGTAAAATGTCAGAGACCATGGAGTTACGCGATTTAAAATCGTACTATTCCTGGCTTAGACACTCTCGCCGTATGACTTTGATCAAGAACAGTCGCAAACGCCGCTAATCATTCGAATGATTCGGAGTATGTCTGTCAGGTTTGGCAGACATACTCTTTTTGGCGTCTTGATGGACTGTACGTGATTGATTTCATATAATGGAAACAAAGAGAGGCGGTATACGCATGGCACTTAATTTTCATCAATTACACATTTTCTATACCGTTGCGGAAAAAGGGAGTTTCTCACATGCAGCAGGTGCCCTACATATGACACAACCCGCTGTGACGATGCAGGTCCAGTCACTTGAAGATTATTTCGGTGTGAAGCTCTTTCACCGGAGTACGAAGAAGATCGAGTTGTCCGAGGCGGGACGAGCACTGTTACCTTTTGCCAAAAACAGCATTGAACTCATCCGTGATACCGATGTCGCAATGTCAAGATTTACAATGATGATCGAAGGACGGCTTCAACTTGGCGCCAGTTTGACGATGGGGGAATATATATTACCGCGGCTTCTAGGCCCGTTCAGTAAGGATTATCCGAACATTTCCGTTTCGATGAAGGTCATGAATACGACGCAGATCTTAGACGAAGTACTGGGTCATCAACTGAATTTCGGTCTTGTTGAAGCGCCGATTCATCACCCCGACGTGCACACCGAACCGATACTCAGCGATGAGCTTCGTCTGATTGTACCTTCTGACCACCCGTTAGCGGATGTAGAGCTTGTTACGTTAGAGGAGCTCTTGAAGTACCCATTCGTCCTGCGTGAGCAGGGTTCAGGTACAAGACGCGTGATGGAGGAAGAGTTCGCTCGTTGCAATATGGATTGTTCCACGATGAAGATTGTGATGGAGCTTGGAAGCACGGGAGCTATCAAATCCGCTGTGGAAGCGGGATTGGGCATCTCTATCTTATCGCAATCGTCCGTGAAACATGAGGTGACCCTTGGCCTTTTTAAAGTGAAGAAGATCGAGAATATCGTGTTTGAACGCAGCTTCTATGCGATTTATTTAAATTCGACGCTGCTGCCGATCTCGGCTGTGAGTTTCATGACTTTTTTGAGACAAGAAGATTTAAGTCGTTTTCTTTAAATAGAAGTGAACGCATCCCTGAACTGAATGTTCAGTGATTGGCGATTGCAATGGAGGAGGCAATTCAGATGGGGAATCGAATGGAAGCGGATTTGCATTCGCATACAACGGCTTCAGATGGGATTCAAGCTCCTAGAGCTAACGTGCAAATGGCTTTAGAGGCTGGTCTGGGCGCTATCGCGATCACGGATCATGATACGATTTCCGGCGTAGCGGAAGCACTAGCGGCTGGCTCTGAATTAGGCTTGATTGTCGTGCCAGGCGTAGAAATTTCAACCGTTGCGAACGGGCAGGACATTCATATTCTTGGCTATTATATCGACATAGAGAACGAACAATTTCTACAACGGCTGGCGTCTCTCCGTGATACGCGTGATATTCGTAACGAGATGATTATTGCACGGTTGCAAGAGCTTGGGCTCGAAATAACCATGGACGAGGTCATCCAAGAAGTAGCGAATATTAAGCGAAAAGGGGACACCGTTGGCCGACCTCATATTGCTGCAGTGCTCTTGAATAAAGGCTATGTAAGCACGATTACAGAGGCGTTTGATCGTTATTTGGCTGCGGGAGCAGCCGCTTATGCGAATCCGCCGCGGATTGAGCCTGCTACGGCGATTGCGTGGATTCATGATGCGGGAGGCAAAGCAGTGCTTGCCCATCCTGGCATTTATCATGATGATGCGCTCGTTGAAGCCATAACGCTGCAAGGATTAGATGGCATCGAAGTCTATCATGCGGATCACTCTCCTGATGATGAGTTGAGGTATCAAGCGCTAGCTGAGCGAACAGGACTGTTGATGACTGCGGGCTCTGATTTCCATGGTGTACGGGATGGCGTAGCTTTCCATGCGGCCATTGGTTCAAAGCGTATTGGTATTGAAGTGCTTGATCGTTTACAGCCGTTGAAGGAGGAGCAATTGTGAAAAAAATTCGTAAAGCCATCATCCCGGCAGCGGGACTAGGCACTCGCTTTTTACCTGCAACCAAAGCTCAGCCCAAAGAGATGCTGCCGATTGTTGATAAACCCGCGATTCAATATATCGTAGAAGAAGCGATTGAGTCTGGCATTGAAGACATTATCATCGTGACTGGTCGTAACAAACGTGCGATTGAGGATCATTTTGATAAATCTGTCGAGCTAGAGATGATGCTTGAAGAAAAAGGCAACACGAAGCTGCTAGAGATCGTGCAGTCCGTGTCCAACCTAGCGGATGTGCATTACATTCGTCAGAAACAGCCTCTTGGCTTAGGTCATGCTATCCTGTGTGCGCGCAAATTCATTGGTGATGAACCTTTTGCGGTTCTCCTTGGGGATGATATTCTGCAATCGTCGCCGCCAGGACTGAAGCAGATGATGGATATTTATGAGCAAACCGAAACGTCGGTCATTGCTGTTCAAGAGGTGCCTTGGGCGGATGTGAGCAAATACGGGATCATTTCACCTGCGACGAGTTACGCGAACTATCGTTTGATTGAGGATTTGGTTGAAAAGCCAGATCGCGATCAAGCGCCATCGAATTTGGCAGTTATTGGCCGCTACATCATTATGCCTGAGATTTTCCGTATTCTAGAGCGGCAAGAGCCTGGGCGCGGCGGTGAGATCCAATTAACGGATGCGCTGCGTGTGCTGAACAGGGACCAGCAGATGGCGGCATACCTGATGCAGGCGAACCGCTATGATGTAGGAGACAAGATGGGCTACATCGAAGCTACGATTGAGTTGGCCTTGCAGCGTCCGGATTTGCAAGAGCAAGTGAAGGCCTACTTACGTACATTGATGGGGCGGTTGGATTTGGAATAACCGCGGGAACCGAGTTGGGTAAGTAAGGTAACGAAAGGTGCTTATTGGTCTAACTGTAAGAATAACAAAAACCGCTCATCTCCAAATGGAGGTAAGCGGTTTTTTGCGCATCAACTATAGATCTAGATTAATTGGAGATGGGACGTATCCATGCTTATTTAATCGTAACTTTCAACTGCTTGATCTCGTCCTCTTCCGGCGTGACATACAGCGTCTTCTGATTCACATAGATTACGAATCCAGGCTTTGAACCATTCGGCTTATGCACATGTTTGATCGTGGTGTAGTCAACGGGAACTTGACTGGAATTTTTGGCTTGGCTGAAATAAGCTGCTAGCTGTGCCGCTTCACGCAGTGTGGTGTCGCTGAATTCGCCGCGAATGACGACATGGGAGCCAGGAATATCTTTGGTGTGCAGCCAAGTATCCATCGAGGACGCAAGTCGATTCGTGAGATACTCGTTCTGTGTATTATTTTTCCCGACATAGATCGGAACGCCCTCGGTAGACTCGTAGCACGCTAAAGCAGGCTTATCTTTTTTCTTTTTCTTGCGCTGCTTTTTGTTGCGGTCACGCACATAACCTTGCTCCATAAGCTCGTCGCGAATCTCTTCAATGTCTGGTAAAGAGGCGACGCTCAATTGCTGCAGCAGAGTGGTGAGGTACGTAATTTCTTGATGCGTTTGGACGATTTGCTCCTCGACGATGACCGTGCTGTTCTTCAGTTTCGTATATTTTTTAAAATAGCGCTGCGCATTCTCTGCCGGTCCTAGTAACGGGTCCAAGGCGATGGTGATCATAGCCTGATCTTCATCATAATAATTGATGGCTTGGACGTCTTTGTCACCTTTCTTGATCGTGTGTAGAGAAGCGGTCAGCAGTTCACCGAGAATCCGGAATTTATCCGCATCTTTGGAATCTTCTATCGTTCCCTGGAGTTTTTCCAGTTTTTTAACATTTTTATTCACTTCATTTTGTAAAAAACGCAATAAATCCGATACCCGCTGTTTGACGGTGTCGCGCTCTGCTTTGTCGCCATAGAACTGCTCCAAACATGCACTTGGCGTCGGATAGGACTTGGACGTACCGTTAATATGCGTGAGTGGCGTCATCGCGAAGAAGAGCTTTCCTGTCTTTTCTTGCTCGACGATCACGGGTTCATAACGATCTTCGCGCATAGCGGACATCACGCCATCGAAGGCCTCCCATAGCGATGCGACATCAATGTCGCCAGTTTCTTTCCCCTGAAGGCTCCTGAACACAATTTCCTTCGCAATCAAAGGGCTCAGTCCGCTGAAAGCAGCTACGAGCTTTTGCTCGGGCTTGACTTCCTGTGTGTCCAGTTGGCCTTCCTCATCCGATTCCTTATCTTCGTCCGGCTCAATCGCGCTCGCAAATGCGGCAGCATCTATTTCTAACGGATTTAGCTTATCTTGTTCGGGCGGTGTTACATATTTGCTTCCGGGCATAACCACACGGTAGGAACTGATCGCTGGCGTCACATGATGAATGCCATCCAGAATCGTATCTGTCGCTGGGTCGAGAAGAATGATGTTGCTGTGCCGTCCCATAATCTCAACGATAATGTGCTTGAGGGAAATATCACCTAATTCGTCGCGATGGCGAATCTGGAAGCGAATAACCCGTTCCATGCCGATTTGTTCCACGACCTCAATGACGCCGCCTTCACAATATTTGCGAAGCAGCATGCAGAACATTGGCGCATCCATCGGATTCAGGGATACTTGTTCCGTCGTTTGAACGCGCGGGTAGGTGGGATTGGCGGAAAGCAGCAGCTTCACGTTCTGCCTTTGCGTGCGAATTTGCAGCACGACATCGTTTTCGCTCGGTTGATGAATTTTATTAATGCGGCCTCCGACATACATTTGTAGTTCGTGAACAATTGCATGAAGGACGAGTCCGTCTAAAGCCATGATACATACAACTCCATTCTGAGGGGCTCCTTGGGAGGTTATGCGTTCACCTCATTGCAAGGAGCTGCGTTGTTGAAAACGTTACTAACCTCTATGATGCCATACTTTTCACAAAAACTTAAGGGGTGCTGGGGAGGAAAGATGATTTCAGGGATATTTTCCTGCTTGTCTGAATACAAATACGTATAAGAGTGAGACAAGATCAAGTGGAAGTAGGAGGGTGAAGGGCGGATGAGTCAGAAGAAGTGGTACCAGTTGAACTCGGAAGATGTCTTGCAGGTACAGCAGGTGGATATGCAGCAAGGATTGCCCTGGGAAGAAGCATGGAAACGGCAGGCCGAGGTAGGGCGAAACGAGCTCTCAGAGGGGCAGCGAGTCTCGCCTATCACACTGCTTTTGAATCAATTTAAAGATTTCATGGTGCTGGTTTTATTGGGGGCTACCTTGATATCCGGCTTGTTAGGTGAATATTTAGATGCGATTACGATCGTCGTCATCATTGTGATGAATGCGATATTAGGCTTTACGCAAGAATTTCGAGCGGAACGCTCACTGCGTGCTCTGAAGGAACTATCAGCCCCGAATGCGAATGTCTGGCGAGAAGGAGCCGTTCATCAAATTCCGGCACGTGATTTAGTTCCGGGTGACATCGTACTTCTCGAAAGCGGAGACCGCGTTCCCGCCGATGTGCGATTCCTTGAAACGAACGGCGTCTATATTGAGGAGTCCGCACTAACGGGCGAATCGATTGCTGTAAGCAAATCTATCGCAGCGATCCCTCATGAGGAAGTGCCGCTCGGAGATCAGCGTAATCTGGGCTTCATGGGCACCATGGTGTCTCGGGGGACGGCGAAGGCCGTTGTCGTTCGTATCGGGATGAGCACAGAAATGGGTAAAATTGCGGACCTCATTCAAAATACAGAATCGATGGAAACACCGCTTCAGCATCGTTTAGAACAGCTGGGTAAAATTCTCATTATCGTCGCTATCGCCTTAACGATTCTCGTTGTTGTTGCAGGTATTATGCATGGACAACCACCATACGCCATGTTCCTGGCTGGTGTTAGCTTAGCCGTAGCTGCCATTCCTGAAGGTCTCCCAGCGATTGTAACGATTGCGTTAGCGCTTGGCGTACAGCGCATGATTAAGCGGAAAGCGATCGTCAGGAAGCTGCCGTCTGTTGAGACCTTAGGCTGTGCATCCGTCATTTGCTCGGACAAAACAGGAACGCTGACGCAAAACAAAATGACGGTCACCCATCTATGGGTTGGCGGTGATGTGCTTGAAGTAACAGGGGATGGCTATGCCCCGGTCGGGAACATCCTCCTTAGCGGACAACAAACGGACGTACATAAGCATCCTTCTCTCACAAAGCTGCTTCATGTATCAGCGCTTTGTAATAACGCGACGTTATTCGAAGAAAAGCAAGAAACGAAACGCAAGAAAGGCAAAGAGGGCGCAGAAGGGCCTGCCTCGATTTGGAACATTAAAGGCGACCCAACCGAAGGGGCCTTAGTGGTTCTAAGCGCGAAGAGCGGGATTACCCAAGATTCGCTGAGGGAAAAATATAAACGCATCGCCGAATTTCCTTTCGACTCGGAGCGTAAACGGATGTCGGTGCTGGTCTCCTCCGAGCATGGCCGCATGGCTTGCACCAAGGGAGCGCCAGACGTGCTGCTGCAGCATTGCAGCTATATTTTATGGGACGGCAAGGTCATTCCTTTCACATCGACACTGAAGCAAAAGGTCATTTCTGCGAATGAAGGCATGGCGAAATCAGCCCTGCGTGTGCTCGGAATCGCCTACAAAGATCTTAAGAGCAGTGATCGCTATGAAGAACATGATGATGTTGAAAATGGTTTGATCTTCGTTGGTTTAACGGGCATGATTGATCCTCCGCGCAAAGAAGTGCGAGATGCGATTTCCAAGTGTCGCAAAGCGGGCATTAAGACCGTGATGATCACAGGTGATCATCAAACGACGGCGGAAGCCATTGCGAAGCAGCTTGGGATGATTCCAGCCAATGGGGTCAGCATGAGCGGCCAGCAGATTGGCCAGTTATCGGATGATGAACTCGATGCTAAAGTCAATGATACCTATGTATATGCTAGGGTATCACCTGAGCATAAATTACGAATTGTGAAGTCACTTCAACGTAACGGGCATGTCGTTGCGATGACAGGGGATGGCGTCAACGATGCGCCTGCGATAAAAGCAGCGGATATCGGGATTGCGATGGGGATTACAGGTACAGACGTATCCAAAGAGGCTTCTTCTTTAATTCTTAGCGATGATAACTTCTCTACGATCGTTGCAGCGATTGAAGAGGGGCGCAGTATTTATGAAAATATTCGCAAATTCATTCGTTATCTGCTGGCATCTAACGTTGGCGAGATTATGACGATGTTCATTGCGATGATGGCGGGATTACCGCTGCCGCTTGTCCCTATTCAAATTTTATGGGTGAATTTAGTCACGGACGGATTGCCAGCAATGGCGCTAGGTGTAGACCAAGCAGAGAAAGACTTAATGCAGCATAAACCGCGTTCCGCTAAGGAAAGTATTTTTGCAAGACGGTTAGGTTGGAAAATTATTTCCCGTGGTCTACTTATTGGGGTGTGTACCTTAGGTGCGTTCTGGCTTGTGCTTCGTGTAAATCCGTCGGATGCCCAGACGTTATTGAAAGCGCAGAGTGTCGCGTTCGCGACCCTAGTAATGGCCCAGCTCATCCATGTATTTGATTGCCGCAGTTCACGTTCTATTTTCCATCGGAATCCTTTGCAAAATAAATACCTCGTGCTCGCCGTGCTCTCATCGCTCATTCTCATGCTCGGTGTCATGTATGTGGATGCCCTGCAACCTATTTTCAAAACTGTTCCACTCGGATGGAAAGATTGGATTCTTGTGTTGATTGCCGCCGGTATTCCTACCTTCTTTATGGGTCTTGGCAGCGTGCTTTCACCAAAGCGTACCAAAGGTTCAAGAGGGTCAAGCTCCTCTGTGTATAATAAATCATCTAAGCCTAGTTTCAGATAATAGGATGAGGGAATAAGCTGCCGTGAGGCGGCTTTTTTCTTGCACGCTTATGAGAAAAAGACTTGTGGCGATTTTGAGGCTACGAGGAGCTAGAGGGGCAAAGGGCTATGCATAACGGTGATTTTACGCTATGATAATGGCTAAACCGCACATAGGGGTGCTTTACAATGAATTTTACGAAAATGCATGGGCTTGGCAATGATTTCATCGTCGTTGCAGGCGAGAAAGAGCTTCCTGCCGGGGCGGACCAGCTGGCGATTAAGCTTTGTAATCGATTTTTCAGCATTGGTGCCGATGGCGTTGTCTTTATTTTGCCTTCTGAGAAGGCTGATTTCCAAATGCGCATTATCAATTCGGATGGATCCGAGGCCGAGCAATGTGGCAATGCGATCCGCTGCGTTTCCAAATATGTGTACGATCATAAATTAATTGATGCGACGGAAATTACGATTGAAACGATTGGTGCTGGTGTACAAAAAGTTCAAGTACAAGTGCAAGACGGTAAAGTCGTAACGGCTCGCGTAGATATGGGAGCGCCGATTCTACAAGGTCTTCAGGTGCCAACGACAGTTGATGCGAATGAAGTCATCGACTATCCGATTGAAGTGGAAGGTCAGGCATTCCGTTTTACAGCCGTTTCTATGGGGAACCCGCATTGTGTGATTTATGTGGAGGATGCTGTTCATTTTGACCTCGCAACATGGGGGCCTAAATTAGAAGCACACCCGATGTTTCCGCGTAAAATAAATGTTGAATTCGCTACAGTGCGCAGCCGTACATTCACGGATATGCGTGTATGGGAGCGAGGCGCTGGGCCTACACTTGCTTGCGGAACAGGAGCTTGCGCTACGCTTGTTTCCTCCGTGCTTAATGGATTATCAGATCGCGAAGCGACGGTTTCACTCAAAGGTGGAGATCTGTTCATCGAGTGGAGCGAAGCGGACAATCGCGTTTACATGACAGGACCTGCAGAAGAAGTGTTTACAGGCACTGTTTAACATGTCGGATAGATAGGGGAAATCGTTCATGAAATTGGATCTTCGTTCCGCATTGCAACGGGAAATATTGACCGGTGACGGCGCTATGGGGACATACTTATATCAGATGGGATTTCCTGTCGGCATTTCGTATGAAGAATTGAATTTGCTCAGACCGGAAACGGTCGCTGACGTGCACCGCCGTTATTTTGAGGCAGGTGCTCGTCTTATTGAAACGAATACGTTTTCGGCGAATCGCGAGAAGCTGTCGAAGTATGGCCTCGAAGGTGATGTTGAAGCGATTAACCGCGCGGGTGTGGAATTGGCTAGGAATGCGGTTGGTGACGATGCTTATGTCGTTGGCGCCATCGGCTCGATTCGTGCGGGTAAGCGGAAAAATGTTCGTACCTCCGAAGTCGAAGAATCCTTGCGCGAGCAAATCAGCATCTTGCTAGACTCACCTGTGGACGGGCTGTTATTAGAAACCTTCTATGATTTGGAAGAGCTGCAACTGGCACTGCGTATTATTCGCAGCATGAGCGGGCTCCCTGTCATTTGCCAATTTGCAAATGAAGGCACGGGAAGTACTCAGGATGGTGTTCCGCTGCAAGAAGCGTTCCTGCGCCTGCGTGACGAAGGCGCCGATGTGATCGGCTTCAACTGCCGCGTTGGCCCGAACGGGATCCTTCGCTCGATGGAGAAGATTGCGCCGATTCCAGGCATTCCGTTCTCGGCGTTCCCGAACGCCGGGTTGCCCGACTACGTGGACGGGCAATATACGTATGCGGCGACGCCTCAGTATTTCGCGGAAAGCGCGCTGCGCTTTGCTGATCTTGGCGCGCGCATCATCGGCGGCTGCTGCGGCACGACGCCGGAGCACATCGCCGCTGTAGCGAAGGCGCTGCAAGGCTACGTGCCTGCGGCACCTGGCACAGTCTCCGCGCCAGCCGTGCGCGTGATTGAGCCGGCACCGGCGAAGCCTGCGCCGCCGGCAGGCATTCCATCGCTGCTGGACATCGTCAAGCAGCGCAAAACGGTCATTGTCGAGCTCGATCCTCCGAAGGATCTCGACATCGAGAAGTTCATGCAGGGGTCCAAAGCCCTGCAAGAGGCCCATGTCGACGCCATTACAATGGCCGACAATTCACTGGCCGTGACGCGCATGAGCAACCTGGCACTGGGTTACCTCGTGCAGGAGCGCCTTGGCGCGCGCCCACTGATCCACATCGCGTGTCGTGACCGCAACATGATTGGGACGCAGTCCCATCTCATGGGCTTGCACGCGCTCGGTATAGACCACGTGCTGGCCGTGACCGGCGATCCCGCCAAGTTTGGCGATCTCCCCGGGTCCAGCTCTGTGTACGATCTGACCTCATTCGAAATTATTCGGATGATTAAACAGCTCAACGAAGGCATCGCCTTCTCAGGAAAGCCTTTGAAGCAGAGGGCTAATTTCGTAGTCGGCGCCGCATTCAATCCGAATGTGAAGCATTTAGATAAAGCGGTTCAACGATTGGAGCGCAAAATCGAAGCAGGCGCGGACTATATCATGACGCAGCCTGTGTACGATGCTAAGCTCATTGAACAGATTTACGAAGCGACCAAGCATTTGCAGATTCCGATATTCATCGGGATCGCACCACTGGCTAGCGGCGGTAACGCGGAATACTTGCACAATGAGGTTCCGGGCATTCGATTATCCGATGAAGTCAGGGCGCGCATGGATGGGCTGAAGGGGCCAGAAGGCCGCGCAATGGGTGTGGAAATTGCAAAAGAACTGCTGGATACTGCTATGGAATACTTTAATGGTATCTATCTCATGACGCCATTTCTAGCGTATGAAATGTGCGTGGATTTGACGAAGTATGTGTGGGAAAAGTCGAAAAGGCATGATTTCCACTTGTACCCACTTTCAAAATGAATTAAAATAGGGTAATGGATGTGATTAGAATGATTTGCAGTATGACCGGGTTCGGACAAGCGAATCGTTCTTTTGCGGGATACAACGTGTTTATCGATGTGAAATCGGTCAATCATAGGTATAGTGAAGTGTCGATTCGTTTGCCTAAGGAATGGGCGGCTTTCGAGGACGCTTTGAAGAAAACGGTTTTGCAAGCTGTGAAGCGAGGGCGTGTAGATGTCTTCATCACGGCGGAACGTGAGTCGGCTTCCCCGAAGAGCGTAACGGTTAATTTTGCTTTGGCAGATGCTTATTTGGAAGCAGCCGAGCAATTGAAGCTACGGTATGGGATCGCGGGGCAGGTTGAGCTTCAAGATTTATTGAAACTCCCTGAGCTGATTCAGATGAAGGATGTACGTCAAGAACCAGACGAAGAGATTGAACATGAACTTTGTGCCTGCTTACAGGAGGCCGTTGCTCAGTTATCCGCGATGAGACGCCGCGAAGGGGAATTCCTAGAGCAGGATATTCGTGAACGGTTGGCTGAGATGAAGCGAGTTCATTTGGAACTTGAGGCTCTAGCGCCTCAAATTGTCCAAGAGTATGCGGCGAAGATGACGAGTCGCATCCAATCTCTCGTACTTGATGGGATTCCTATGGATGAGCAGCGCTTAGCGACTGAAATTGCGCTATTCGCAGATCGTTCCAATGTGGATGAAGAATTGACACGCTTGAAGAGTCATTTTGGGCAATGTGAAGATTTGCTTTCAGAGAAAGAGCCTGTGGGCCGTAAGTTAGATTTCTTGATTCAAGAGATGAATCGGGAAGTGAATACGATTGGATCCAAGTCGAATCATGCGGAGCCTACGGCTAGAGTGATTGCGATGAAAGCAGAGCTTGAGAAAATGCGGGAACAAATACAGAATATCGAGTGAAGTGTGCGTGATGCTTCGCGAGGAGGAAGTCCTAGATGGCTATCAAATTAATTAATATCGGGTTCGGCAACATCGTATCGGCGAACCGCATTATCTCGATCGTAAGTCCGGAATCGGCTCCGATCAAGAGAATCATTCAAGAAGCACGTGATCGTCACATGCTGATTGACGCTACATATGGTAGAAGAACCCGTGCCGTTATTATCACGGACAGCGATCATGTGATTTTGTCGGCAGTACAACCAGAGACGGTAGCGCATAGACTTTCGAATAAGGACGATGATCATGACGAGTAATACGAACACTCTTGAGCGTGAGAGAGGTATTCTGATTGTTTTATCCGGTCCGTCTGGTGTCGGTAAAGGCACGGTTTGTGCGGCGCTGCGCAAAGTTGCTCCAGATATCGTCTATTCGGTATCAGCAACTACACGTTCTCCTAGACAAGGCGAAGTAGACGGAGTGAACTATTTTTTCAAAACCCGTGAGCAATTCCAACAATTGATTGAAACGGATGAAGTGTTGGAATGGGCAGAATACGTGGGGAACTTCTACGGAACACCTAGACGTTTCGTTGAAGAGACGTTGCGTTCTGGGCATGATGTAATCTTGGAGATTGAGGTGCAAGGTGCACTTCAAGTCAAACAGAAGTTTGATGAAGGTGTATTTATTTTCTTGCTGCCGCCATCTCTGGATGAGCTGGAGAATCGCATTGTTACACGTGGCACGGAAACGGATGAAGTGATTCGCAGCCGCATGTCAGTGGCTATTGATGAGATTCGTTTAATGGAACACTATGATTATGCGATCGTGAATGATCATGTGGATACCGCGTGCGCGAAAATACAGGCTATCCTAGCGGCAGAGCATTGCAAAAAAGATCGTATGTTTCCCAAAATCGTACAATGGATGGATGAGGTGAATTGAATGTTATACCCTTCAATTGATAAACTGCTTGATATCGTGGACAGCAAGTACTCCCTAGTTGTTGCAGCTTCCAAAAGAGCTAGATCCTTGCGTGATGGTGCGAAGTCCGATTTGAAAGGTCAAAAATCTCATAAAAACGTGGGTCTTGCGTTAGAAGAGCTTTATGGCAACTACATTGGTTACGAGAAAATTAACACAAACGAGAGCGAGAAATACGCGAAGAAATAAACTGTCTTACCCAACAACCCTCGTGGTTGTTATTTTTTTCTCTAAACGCGGTCGCTCATCATTGAATGGCTTCGATAGAGATTTTCTCATTTTGCATTTCGAAAGGGGATTCCCATGGGTGTATTGCAAGGCAAAACGATTGTACTCGGTGTTTGCGGAGGGATTGCAGCTTATAAGGCAGCGGCGCTAACCAGTAAACTAACGCAAGCTGGGGCTGTTGTAAGAGTTATTATGACCCGTTCCGCCGTGCAATTTGTTGCGCCGTTAACGTTTCAAACCTTGTCGCGGCATCATGTTTTTGTCGATACCTTCGATGAGAAAGACCCTTCAGTCGTATCGCATATTAACCTAGCAGATAGCGCTGATTTAGTTCTGATCGCGCCTGCCACGGCTAATACGATTGGCAAGCTCGCTCTTGGACTAGGCGATGATATGCTGAGCACGACACTGCTTGCCACCATGGCACCGATTTGGGTGGCACCTGCAATGAACGTGCATATGTATGCGAATCCAGCTGTGCAGACCAACATGGAGACACTCCGAAGCCGCGGTGTGCGATTCATCGAACCCGGCGAAGGGCAGTTGGCCTGCGGGTATGTGGGCAAAGGGCGGCTTGCGGAGCCGGAGGAGATTTTTGCTGCGGTTGAGCGGCATTTTACGGGAGAACCGGGTCGCTTAGCGGGTAAACGGGTCTTAGTAACGGCCGGTGGCACCGTAGAACGGTTAGATCCAGTTCGCTATTTGACGAATGATTCTTCCGGCAAAATGGGCTACGCTATCGCGGAAGAAGCGGTCCGCATGGGTGCTGCGGTGACACTGGTATCAGGGCCTTCGGCTTTAGCCGTGCCAGCAGGCGTCACGCTTGTTCCTGTGCAGTCGGCGCTGGATATGCGTGAAGCCGTCTTAGCAAGGCTCACGGAAAGCCAGATCATCATTAAAGCTGCTGCTGTAGCTGATTATCGTCCGGCCGTTGTTGCGGAGCAAAAAATCAAAAAGAAATCAGACTCGCTTACGCTAGAGTTGATTAAGAATCCGGATATTTTGCAGGAAATCGGCAGTTTGAAGACGAAGAACCAGTTCGTTATCGGGTTTGCAGCGGAAACGGAAGCGCTAGATGAACATGCGATGGACAAGCTGAAGCGCAAAAACTGTGACCTGATCGTAGGCAACGATGTGTCACAAGAAGGCGCAGGCTTCGGCGGGGATACGAATGTCGTGCGATTCTATGATCAGAACGGGCTCGTTCAAGCCCTGCCTATATTAAGTAAGTGGGACGTCGCACGCAAGCTGCTTGAGCTTGCTGCTGATCGCATGGCTGCCGCGGCGGGGGAATCCTGATGTACGCCAAAGTCATTGTCGATGTCCCTGCGAAACAAACCAATCGGGCGTTCGACTATGAAGTTCCGGCATCTCTGAGCAAATGGGTCGAAGTTGGCAGTCGTGTTGGCGTACCTTTCGGACCACGCGTTCTGCAAGGCTTTGTTGTCGAGCTGCAAGAGCAAACGGAAGTCGATGCGAAGCGCATCAAACCGATTCAAAATGTGCTCGATCTTGTACCACCTTTGACCAGTGAGCTTGTAAGCCTCGGGCGTTGGATCAGTCGCATGTATATGTGCCATGAAGTGACCGCGCTCCAAGCGATGCTTCCTGCGGCACTCAAGGCGAAATATGAGCGTGTGATTATCGTAGGTGACGAGTCCGAGGATCAATCCTTTCTGGATATGCCAGATATCGAAGCGATTATTAGCTTTGTGAAAAGCAAAGAATCCGTTTCGATGGACGTGTTGCTGGAGCATTTTTCGAAGGAAGGCGCTTTGATCAAAGAACTGTTGTCAACAGGTAGACTTGCAGAAGTACAGCTTGTGAAAGATCGGATGAATGCCAAAAAGGCATTAACGGTCTTTCCTCCTGCTGGCGGTCAAGGCTTGGAAGAAGCATTAATTGAGCTTCCTGCCAGAGCGAACAAGCAGAAGGAGGTACTGCGCTATTTGATTGAGCATCCGCACGCTGTTCGATTGACGGAGTTGATGGAGACGGTCGAAGTCGGTGCGAGCACGGTCAAAAGCTTGGCCGATCGCGGCTGGATTGAGCTGCGCGAGGTCGAAGTGATGCGTGACCCGTATAGTGGTCGTGCTTTTGAGCGGACGAAGCCGCTTCTCTTGACGGAAGAGCAGAGCGGTGTATTTGCGCCGATTCGTGAAGCGGTTGCTGAGGATCGCCATGAGGTATTTCTTTTGCATGGGGTGACAGGAAGCGGGAAAACCGAGGTTTACCTACAATCCATCCAGCAATGCTTGGATATGGGGAAAGAAGCTATTGTTCTTGTGCCCGAAATATCGCTGACACCGCAAATGGTAGAGCGTTTCAAGGGCAGATTCGGAGATCTGGTTGCTGTGCTTCATAGCCGATTATCCAATGGCGAACGTTATGATGAATGGCGCAAAATTACGCGCAAGCAAGTGAAGGTCGTGATCGGCGCACGTTCGGCGATTTTTGCTCCTTTTACGAATATTGGTCTGATTATTATCGATGAGGAACACGAATCTTCGTATAAACAAGAAGAGAGCCCTAAATATCATACGCGTGATGTGGCTGTTCAAAGGGCGAAGCAGCAAGATGCTGTTGTTGTACTGGGTTCAGCTACGCCATCGCTTGAGAGCATGGAGAAAACGAGACGCAGGAGAGATCGACCGAAGCCTCCGTTTACGTTGTTGACGATGAAGGAACGCGTTGCAAGCAGACCGATGCCGCCTGTGACGATTGTAGATATGCGAGAAGAGCTTAAACAAGGTAATCGCTCGATGTTTAGTAGATCGTTGTATAAAGCGATCGAAGAACGGTTACACAAGAAGGAACAGACGGTTTTGCTGTTGAATCGGCGTGGGTATGCGACGTTCGTGATGTGCCGCACGTGCGGCTTCGTGTCGCAATGTCCGCATTGCGATATTTCATTGACGTATCACCAAAGCTCGCATGCGCTGCGCTGCCATTACTGCGGCTATGCTGAACGCGAGGTCAAGGAGTGCCCAAGCTGTCAGTCGGAGCATATTCGTCATTTCGGAACAGGGACACAGCGTGTGGAGGAAGAGCTCAGCAAGATTTTCCCTGGTATTAGAGTCATTCGTATGGATGTGGATACGACGACGGAGAAGGGTTCGCATGAAAAATGGCTGACGATGTTTCGCGAGAAGCAAGCCGATGTGCTGTTGGGGACGCAAATGGTGGCCAAAGGGCTTGATTTCCCTGATGTTACCCTCGTAGGGGTTATCGCGGCGGACACGGTACTTAATATTCCTGATTTTCGGTCAGCGGAGCGGACCTTCCAGTTGTTAACGCAGGTGGCAGGCCGGGCGGGACGGCACGAGAAGCAAGGAGAAGTCTTCGTGCAGACGTATACATCGGAACATTACAGCGTGCAGTACGCGAGTCATCATGATTATATTTCTTTTGCAAATCATGAGATGGATATTCGTGCCAATTTAGGCTATCCGCCGTATCAAAGGCTGATCTTGATTACGTTCTCACATGAGCAGGTACCGCTGCTGGTACGTATGGCGGAAGCCTTTGTGACGAGGCTGAAAGAGATTGCACTCCCTTATACAAGACAACAGGTTGATCTCTTCTCGGAAGCAGTTCCGATGGATTCATCGTTCCATTTTGACGTATTAGGACCAGTGGCATCGCCAATTTCCCGAATCAAAGATAGATATCGATTCCAATGCGTGGTAAAATATCGGGGGGAAGAATTGGCTTCAGAGATCGTTGGGAAGACAGTGGCTTGGTTTGAGGAACGCTCAGCCAAAGAAAAGCTGCTTATTAGCGTGGATGTTGACCCGCAATATTTGATGTAGAAAACCCTAATAGAGAAGACTTAAAGGTAGGTGCACATTCATGGCTATTCGTATTATTGTTAAAGATCCAGATCCTGTGCTGCGCGAGAAAGCGATCACAGTTACGAAATTTAATTCCAATCTGCATAAATTGCTTGATGATATGGCAGATACGATGTATGAGGCGGAAGGCGTAGGCCTTGCTGCTCCACAAATCGGTATTCTGAAGCGTGTAATCGTTATGGACTGCGGCGAGGAGCATGGCGGGTTGATCGAAATGGTAAACCCTGAGATCGTTACTTCCAGCGGAGAACAAATGGGTCCAGAAGGCTGTTTAAGTATTCCTGGTCTTCGTGGTGATGTTCTTCGCGCAATGAACGTAACGGCAAAAGGGCAAGATCGTGACGGCAATCCAATTGAAATTACCGGCACGGAGTTATTGGCTCGCTGTATTTTCCACGAGATTGACCACTTGAATGGTGTATTGTTTACAGACCTTGCGGTCAAAACATATACAGCGGATGAAGAGGAAGAAGAAGAGTGAACATTATTTTCATGGGCACGCCGGATTTCGCAGTACCCTCCTTGCGTCTACTCCTGGAGGAAGGTTATAACGTGACAACGGTGATCACGCAGCCGGATCGGCCGAAGGGACGCAAACGCGTCCTTACGCCCACGCCAGTGAAGGTCGAAGCAGAGAAGCATGGCATTCCCGTGCTTCAACCCGTAAAGCTGCGTGAAGCAGATTCCGTTGAAGTGATTCGCCAACTGGCGCCGGATTTAATCGTGACGGCTGCTTATGGCCAAATTTTGCCGAAATCGGTGTTAGATTTGCCTAAGTATGGCTGCATTAATATTCATGCTTCGCTGCTTCCGAAATATCGGGGGGGAGCGCCGATTCATCACGCAGTTATGCGAGGTGAGGCCGAAACAGGCGTTACCATCATGTATATGGCAGTTGGACTGGATACGGGAGATATGATCTCACGCGTGGAACTTCCGATTGAAGATACCGATACGACGGGGATGTTGTTTGATAAGCTGAGTATCGCTGGAGCTGATCTGTTGAAGCGGACGCTTCCGGATTTATTAGCAGGACGTATTGAGGCTGTCGCCCAAAACGAGGCAGATGCGATCTATTCTCCTAACATTCGCAGAGAAGATGAAATCTTGGATTGGTCCCGCTCTGCAACCGAGCTGTGGAATCACATCCGAGGCTTGAATCCATTTCCTGGCGCGTATACGCTGTGGAATGGCGAAGTCCTCAAGGTGTGGGCAAGCTTGAAGCCACAGACCAAGGACTCAAGCGGTACCGGTAAGTCAGCAGTGCCAGGAACTGTGCTTAACTGCAGTGAGCAGGGGGTCGAAGTGATGACGGGAGCGGGTACGCTGTGGTTAACGGAGATTCAACCTGCCGGCAAAAAGGCGATGCCTGTTTCGGAGTTCATTCGCGGGGCGCAAATTCCTGTGGGTACGGTGCTGGGGAACGTGTAGCGTATTTATTCATTTTGGGGCTATCTACTAGCCCCTATGTAAAACAAGTAACAATGCCACGAAAAAAATGAGGTATTTGATTTTGTCAAACCATAAACCCAATCGTTCGCAACACGGACATACGAATTCGCAGAGTGCTGGCAAGTCCTCTGCGCCAAAATCATCCTCGGGCGCTGCGAAGAGCAGCGCTGTTAAGCGTTCTGCCCGTGATGCGGCGCTGGACGTGCTCATTCGCGTCGAAGAGAATCAGTCCTATAGCAATTTACTATTGAATCAAGTGCTGCAGAAGCATGCGTTAGAACGAGCCGACGCCGGGCTGGCTACCGAGCTCGTGTACGGCACGATCGGACGCCAAAATACGATCGACTTCTTCTTGGAACGCTTTGTCAGCAAAGGGCTGGCGAAGCTGGAGCCCTGGGTGCGGTGCTTGCTTCGGCTGAGCTTCTATCAGCTGCATTATTTGGATCGCATCCCTGACCATGCGGTCGTGAGCGAAGCGGTCAATATCGCGAAGCGCCGAGGCCACCAAGGCATCTCGGGCATGGTCAACGGCGTGCTGCGCGCGATCATCCGCAGCAAAGACGAGCTCACGCTGCCAGCTGCGCTCGGCGACGTGAAGCGCATCGCGCTGAGCCATTCTCATCCGGAATGGCTCGTGCGCCGGTGGATCCGTCAGCTCGGCCCTGAGCTGACGGAACAGATCTGTGCGGCGAACAACGAGCCGCCGCACGTGAGCATTCGCGCGAACGCGAGGCGGCGCAGCCGCTTGGAGCTGCTTACGCAGCTCCAAGCTAGCGGCCTCAGCGCGGAAGCGTCAGAGCTGGCCCCGGCCGGCATCCTTGTGCAGGGGGCCGGGAACATGGCGTTAGTCCCCGGCTTCCAGCAAGGGGACTTCTCGATTCAAGACGAGAGCTCGATGCTCGTCGCCGAAGCTCTGGATCCTCGTCCAGGCATGAAAGTGCTGGACTGCTGCGCCGCCCCTGGCGGCAAGACGGCTCACATTGCCGAGAAAATGGACGATGTGGGTCAGATCTGGGCTTGTGATTTGCATGAGCACAAGATGAAATTGATCGCAGATCAAGCAGAGCGTCTGGGACTATCGTCGATTCAGACGCTCGTGATGGATGCTGCGACACTAGATGAGCATTTTGCGGCGGAATCGTTTGACCGCATCCTCCTTGACGCACCATGTTCGGGTCTTGGGGTGATACGCCGCAAGCCTGATTTGAAGTGGGCGAAGCAAGAAGCGGAGATCGATGCGATCAGTGAAACGCAGCATGCGATTCTGAGCAGCGTCCATCGGCTGCTGAAGCCGGGTGGCGTGTTGGTGTACAGCACTTGTACGATTGAACATGCGGAGAATGCGGGCATGGTGGAGCGCTTCCTTGCGGAGCATAGCGAGTTTGAACTCGCTCCACTGCCAGCGGATGTGTTCACGGAGATTGACCCGAAAGCTGTTGAAGCTGGCATGGTCCAAATTCTTCCGCAGCAGTTTCACTCGGACGGTTTTTTCATCGCAAGGCTGCGCAAACGTGAGGCGTAAAGGACAGGGACGTGTGTTCGTTCCTGCTTTGTGTTAAACTATTTTCAAATAGACGAAATAACAACAGGTTGTGATAAATGTGGGTATTAAGCCGTACGAGAAAGATAAACCATTTGTATATGATTTAAATTGGGATGAGTGGCAAAGCTGGGTCAAAGAAAACGGGGAGTCCGCGTTTCGCGCCGGTCAAATTTTTGACTGGTTATATATTAAACGCGTTTTCAGCTTCGATGAAATGTCGAATCTGCCCAAAGCACTACGTGACAAACTGAAGGATCAGTTTGAATTCGTTACCCTGTCTGAGATTACGAAATATCAATCCCAGGATGGCACGGTCAAGTTCTTATTTGAGCTTGAAGATAAAAATGCGATCGAAACTGTTGTAATGAAGCATAACTACGGTAACAGTATTTGCGTGACGACCCAAGTCGGCTGTCGCGTGGGTTGTACCTTCTGTGCGTCTACTTTAGGCGGTCTCAAACGGGATCTAAGACCAGGTGAGATTGTCGCCCAGGTCGTTAAGGCGCAGAAACTGCTCGATGAGACGGGAGAACGTATCTCTTCGATCGTCATCATGGGAATTGGCGAGCCTTTCGAAAATTATGAAGCGACGATGAACTTTTTGCGTGTCATGATTCACCCGAAAGGTCTGAACATTGGTCAGCGCCATATTACCGTTTCCACGAGTGGGATTGTACCGAACATCTACAAGTTCGCTGATGAGAATTTACAAGTCAACTTGGCCATTTCGATCCATGCACCGAACGATGCACTTAGATCCAAGTTGATGCCAGTAAACCGCAGGTTCCCTTTTGTGGACTTGATCGAGGCTTGTAAATACTACATCGCGAAAACAGGCAGACGGATTACGTTTGAATACGCGCTTATGGGCGAAGTGAATGACCAGCCGGAGCATGCGGAAGAGCTGGCGCTTGTCTTGAAAGATATGCCGCTCAGCCATGTGAATCTGATTCCTGTCAACTTTGTTGCTGAACGTGATTTCAAACGTACACCCAGAGATGATATTTTTACCTTCCAACGTATTCTGGAGAAGGGCAAAATTAATGCCACCATACGCCGTGAACAAGGTAGTGATATTGCTGCTGCCTGCGGACAACTGCGAGCGAAGCATATGGAGAGCAGTAAATGAGGTGAGAGCCGGATGAAGATGGTAAGTCGTACCGATATAGGTAAAGTCCGTTTAGTCAATGAGGACCGGGCCGCCATCCACCATCAGCTGAATGGTCTATCTTTGGCCATTGTGGCAGATGGTATGGGAGGGCATCAGGCTGGTGATATCGCCAGCCAAATGGCCATTGACACGATAGGAGCGCAATTGCAATCCATCCATTGGGGAATGTCGGTGGAAGCGTGTAAGCAAGCACTGCGGGAAGCGATTGAGAAGGCGAACGAGGAGATTTATGCTTTTGCGTCGGATCAAGAGAAGTACCACGGGATGGGAACGACGGTCGTTGCCATTATTGCTTCAGAGGAGCTTTTAATTATCGGACATATCGGAGATAGCCGGGCGTATAAGCTGTCAGGGGAATCCATCCAACAATTAACGGAAGATCATTCCTTAGTTTACGAGCTCGTCAAGAATGGGCAGCTCACGATGGAAGAAGCGGATCATCATCCAAGACGCAATTGGATTACGCGAGCACTGGGCACAGAGCCTAGTGTGGAAGTGGATTTGTATGAGTACTCGTGGCGTCCAGACGATGTTATTCTCATTTGTTCGGATGGTTTGAGCGGATTAGTCGACGATGTCGACATCTTACGAATTGTTCGGTCACACGAGCAGTTGGAGGATGCGGCGGAGCAGTTAATTCAGAGCGCGCTTCGCGAAGGCGGAGACGATAATGTAACGGTCCTTTTACTTGCACATGATCAGGATTCGGACGAAAAAAGGGGTGATGGGAATTGATCGGTAGAAAGCTTGGAGGCCGCTATGAAATCTTAGAACGCATTGGCGGGGGCGGCATGGCTTTAGTCTACAAAGGGCATGATTTGCTTTTGAATCGCAAAGTGGCTGTTAAAGTACTGCGTTCGCAGTATGTGCACGATGAAGAGTTCATTCGTCGTTTCCGCAGAGAAGCTCAAGCAGCCGCTTCCCTCTCTCATCCTAATGTTGTCAGTATCTATGACGTTGGGCAAGAAGAAGATGTCCATTACATCGTGATGGAATATATTGAAGGCAAGACGCTGAATGATCTGATTAAGGAAAAAGCACCTCTTCAGGTGGAAGATGCGGTTCATTATGCGAGTCAAATCGCAGATGCACTGGATCACGCCCATCATAATGAAATTATCCACAGGGATATTAAGCCGCACAATATATTGATTGGCAAAAATGGCCGCGTCAAGGTGACGGATTTCGGTATCGCGAGAGCCGCAACGTCATCTACGATTACGCAAACCGGCTCGGTTGTCGGTTCTGTGCATTATTTCTCCCCTGAGCATGCCAAAGGCACGAATACGGGCGAGAAATCGGACTTGTATTCCCTAGGTATCGTGATGTATCAAATGTTGACGGGCCGACTTCCTTTTCTAGGGGAAAGTCCAATTTCGGTCGCCCTGAAGCATTTGCAGGAGGATGTGGAGGAGCCGCGTAAGGTGAATCCGTTGATTCCCCAGAGCGTCGAGAACATTATTCTCAAGGCGATGCGTAAAAAACCGGAAGAACGCTACCAGTCTGCTAAGTTGATGATGGCCGATCTCGATACTTGCTTGAATCCAGATCGCCGGAATGAGGCCAAAATTGCTTTCTGGGATGCCTACGGTATGGATGAGGAGCGTACGCTTGTTATGCCTGCGATTCGTGCCGATCAGCTAACCAAGTTCGATGAGGACGATGATGAGGATGAACCAGACAAGCCGAATTCACGGGTAGAGTCCGCTCCTTCCAAAGGGAAGGGCTGGATCAAGCCGCTGATTTGGATTGCTGTTTTATTAATCGTGCTCGGCGGTATGTGGTATATGGTTGGTTATGTGAAAGGCATGTTCGCTATTGAGACTGTTGAGGTCCCGAATGTGGTTAACAAGACGCTGACACAAGCACAATCGGAGCTTACAGCCGCTAAACTAGGATCAACGGTTGAATATGATGCAGACAGCAAGCTGCCCAAAGATACGGTCATTTCTCAAAATCCTAGTGGGATGCGATTGAATGTGGGCACCAAGGTCACGCTTTACGTGAGCAAGGGAATACCCAAAATTAAAATGGACAACTACGCGGGGCAAAGCTTGAAAGATGTCAAATTAAAGTTGCGAGCTCTAGGCATTAAGGATGAGCAAATCACCATCACACAAGTGACGACCGACGATACGCCAGATACGGTTCTGGAACAATCTCCGCTTGCCGGTGAAGAATTTGAATTAGAGAAAGCTGCGATTGCCTTTACAGTGAGTAAAGCGAAGGAAACGTTCAAAATGCCAGATTTGACGGGCTCGACGGAGGCAGAGGCTAAGGCGCAAATCACCAAGCTGAACCTGAAGCTCGCTGCTAATGGCATCACACGTGAGAAAAGCTACAAAGTAGCCAAAGGGAAAGTCATCAGTCAGTTTCCTTTTGACAAAAATACAGATGTATCCGTTGGTGCTGAGATTTCTTTGGTCATAAGCGATGGCTTGCCTGAGGATGCGGGGCAGTTGACTGTTAGCGTCCCTGTGAAGCCGACAACGGAGGGCAAGGATTCGGTCTTCAAAATTATCGTCAGCGATGCGCAGAATGATAATTTCGAATACATGACGGAGAAAGTGTCCAAGCCGCAAAACTTGGATGTGAAAGTCGTTGTTTCACCGGATAAGAAAGCTGTCATCTTGATCAAAGAAGGAGACAACTTGGTTAATTCTATCACACGTACCTATCAGGATTATTTGGATCAAAAAAATGGGAAGACCGCATCGCCAAGCCCTTCTCCATCGCCGTCTCCGAAGCAACAAAACACAGGACCTGCTATCCCTGTTGGTGGTAATGGAAATGGGCAAGGCCAAACCGGTGGAACGCCAACCAAACAACCTGCTGGAGGGGCCAATTAATGCCGCAAGGACTCATTGTCAAAGCGTTGAGCGGTTATTATTATGTATTGCCTGAAGGGCTTGCTCTTCTGGAAGGGAATACGGTGACCTGTCGTGGAAGAGGCGTATTTAAGAACCGCAATATAACGCCTCTAGTTGGAGATCGGGTCGTGTACGAGGCTACCGAAAATGGGGAGGGAACCGTCACAGAAATCCTTCCCCGGACTTCGGAGTTGATTCGTCCACCGATTGCGAATGTGAATGTCGTTGTGCTTGTTTTTTCGGTGACAGAGCCTGTGCTGAATACACAGCTGTTGGATAAATTTCTGGTACATATCGAAAATACTGGTATTGATGTCTTGCTATGTTTCACCAAAAGTGATTTGCTGACCGATACAGCTGAGGATGCATCTCATGCCAAAGAAATGACTTCGTCGGAATTTGAACGGATTACGAAGCTTTATGAGGGAATCGGTTATCCGTTCGTCACGACGAGTTCTAGACTTGAAGAGGGCGTGGGAGCGATTCTAGGGCATCTGGATGGTAAAGTGAGCGTATTCGCGGGGCAATCTGGCGTCGGCAAATCATCTTTACTGAACAAAATGATCAGTGGGCTTGATTTGGAGACGAATGCGATCTCCCAACGCTTAGGAAGAGGCAAACACACCACACGTCATGTGGAGCTGCTGCCGCTTGCGAATGGCGGCCTAGTTGCCGATACGCCTGGTTTCAGTCAGCTAGACTTCATGGAAGTCGAAGCGGAGGGCTTGAGCAGCTGCTTTAGGGAGTTCGCCGCTGTGGCTGAGGGCTGCCGCTTTAGAGGCTGCCTGCATCTGCACGAACCGGACTGTAAGGTAAGGGATGGAGTTGCCAGTGGTACGATCGCAGCTTCTCGTTATGATCACTACTTACTATTTTTAACTGAAATCAAGGATCGGAAGAGGAGGTATTAGAGGATTATGGTATATGTAGCACCCTCTATTCTGTCTGCTGACTTTGCTAAGCTTGGTGACGAGATTAAGGAAGCTGAGCAAGGCGGGGCGGACTGGATTCATGTCGATGTCATGGATGGCCATTTTGTGCCGAATATTACAATTGGACCTCTGGTGGTTGACGCGATTCGTCCGATTACCAAGCTGCCGCTGGACGTTCATTTGATGATTGAACAGCCAGACCGTTATATTCCTGATTTTGTGAAGGCAGGGGCGGATTTGATCTCTGTTCATGTAGAAGCGTGTACGCATCTGCATCGAACGCTGGATCTGATTAAAGGAAGCGGGATTAAAGCGGGCGTTGTGTTGAACCCTGCTACTCCCATCTCACTCATTGAGCACGTGCTCGATGAACATCTGGACCTCGTGCTGATTATGACGGTGAATCCAGGGTTTGGTGGACAGGCCTTTATTCCAGGTATGCTGAGCAAAATACGCGCCCTGCGCGAACAAGCGAATGCAAAGGGGCTTACAGGACTTCACATTGAAGTAGACGGCGGTATCAATGAGCTGACGGCTCGCCAGGTCGTAGAAGCGGGGGCTGATGTGTTAGTTGCCGGCAATGCCGTATTCGGGCAGCAGGATCGTGCTGAGGCCATTAGGCGAATCCGCGGCTAAAAGGGGACGAAAGACGATGAGATTTCTCTGGCTACTGATGTATAGCCTGCTTTGTGCGGTATTGTTGACGTGCTTTTCAACGATTCATGATTTCGTGAAGTACATTTTCTCACTGGGCGCTCTATATGTGGGGATGAGGTTCTTCCGCCGATTTGAACAAATTGGCTTCCGTATCTGGTTTATCGTGATTGCCGTACTCTTCTATTTTATTTTTAGTTTAATTGTTGCGTTGTACACACAGGCGGGCATAACTGCACCCTAGCCGCATACATATAGTTACAAGAGTGATGGGCTCTTGTAGCTTTTTTTGCTTTCTGGAAGCAACTGAATTGTGGGAGGAAGTAAAAATAGAAGGCACGTTTTCTCGACTCTGGGCATACACTGTTGTAATGATGTTAAGGAGCAGTCATGCACGCCCGCGAAGCGTTTGCTCAAGAAGTCAGTGATCTGGCTGCAGGATAAGCGGAAGCTGGAGTGCCAGGTGTCTGGTCGAAACTCTACGTGTAGGCTTACAATGTCAGTTTGCTGACGAAAACTCTAAGGAGGGGTAGAGAATGAAATTCTACACAATCAAACTGCCGAGATTTTTGGGAGGATTCGTAAAAGCCGTACTTAATACGTTTAGTAAAAACTAAGGTTGCCCATACTTACGCCATTCTCCCAGGAATGCAAAAAAAGCACCGATTAAGGTGCTTTTTGTCATTCACATAAGTAAGTTAAGTATCCGCAGCTACGATTAAACGCGAGCCACTTTTCCGGATTTCAACGCACGAGTACTTACGTAAACCCGTTTCGGTTTACCATCAACGAGGATGCGAACCTTTTGAACGTTAACTCCCCAAGTACGCTTGTTTTTATTGTTAGCGTGGGACACGTGATTTCCTGAACTAGGACTTTTACCTGTAATGAAACATTTGCGGGACATGTTTGACACCTCCTTCGGCAGTATACAAAGAAGCCTGGGTGGCAAGCCTAAGCTTGACATGACAGTATTCCTCAAATTAAATCTTGTGATACGCGGATTGCAACCAGCAAAAACACACTTAAACATAATAGCATAGCAAAAGGAGCCTAGTCAACGAATTAGCTTCATTTTTGCCGTTTATTTATGAAGTATGTTATAGTACAATGAAGATTAGTCTTGGTATAGCGAAACTTGAAGGAGTTGTTACATAATGCCGATTGAACTCACAACCGAGTATGGAAAAGTGTATATTACCAATGAAGTGATTTCAACTCTGGCAGGATCTGCTGCACTAGATTGCTATGGTCTTGTAGGCATGGCAACGAGAAAGCAATTGAAGGATGGTATAGCTGAACTGTTAGGTCGAGATAATTTAAGCCGCGGTGTCGAAGTTCGCCGAGAAAATGGACGACTCGAAATTGATCTTTATATTATTGTCAGCTATGGAACCAAAATATCCGTAGTAGCAGGGAATGTCCAAACGAAAGTCAAATATATTTTAAATGAAGTTGTAGGGCTGCAAGTGGACGACGTGAATATTTTTGTTCAAGGCGTTCGAGTAGCCAAATAAAAGCCCGTAACCAGGAAGGGGAATCACTTTGAGTAAGCGCTTTATTTCAATAAATGGAAATGACTTCACTGCCATGGTCTTGGCGGGTGCGGATAACCTTCGCAGGAATGTAGATAAGGTTAATGGATTGAACGTTTTCCCTGTACCCGACGGAGACACTGGCACCAACATGAATTTAACACTCACAGCAGGCTGTGAGGAACTGAAGAAGAAGCCATCTTCTCATATTGGGAAAGCAGCTGATGCATTGTCCAAAGGGTTACTGATGGGCGCAAGAGGCAATTCAGGTGTCATTTTATCGCAATTGTTCCGCGGATTCGCGAAACATGTGCATGATTTAGATAGTGTGAATAGCCAGCAATTCGCGGCTGCGCTGCAACAAGGCGTAGAAACAGCCTACAAGGCTGTTGTGAAGCCAGTTGAAGGCACCATTTTAACCGTATCCAAAGAAGCGGCGAAGCATGCCGTCCAATATCGCCGCAGCAGCGACGTATTGGATCTGATGAACGAGGTTCTGAGCAAAGCGAAGGAAGCACTTGCAAAAACCCCGGATCAGCTTGCGATTCTGAAACAAGTCGGCGTTGTGGATGCAGGGGGCCAAGGCCTTGTATGTGTTTATGAAGGCTTCGTGTCGTCGTTAAGCGGCGGTTTGGTACAAGTTGATGAGGACTTCGCTACGATGGACACGAATCTGCTAGGGGAAGTATCACTTCTGCCTGGGATGAACTTGGCGAAGGAAGCACATGCTCATCTGCCGGCGCAAGCGCATTTAGCCACGGAAGATATCGAATTCGGCTATTGCACAGAATTCATGCTGACGATTGTCCCTGGGAAGGTCAAGGGCTTTACGTTTGATGAGGGCACATTCCGTGATCAGCTTAGTAAGCTAGGAGATTCGCTCCTTGTTGTGGCTGATGAGGAACTGGTGAAAGTTCATATTCACGCGGAGTATCCGGGCGAGGTTATGAATCAAGCGATGAATTATGGGGCTTTGAGCCGTATCAAAATCGAAAATATGCGCGATCAGCATTCACATATATTGGAAGATGTGACACACGGGTACGAGGCACCTGTTGCCATTCCTACGAGTTCTGCGGCTGCAGCAGCGAATAAGCCGTATGGCTTCGTTGCAGTTGCGCTAGGTGACGGGATCATTGATATTTTAACGAGCGTGGGCGTTGATGTCGTGCTGTCAGGCGGGCAAACGATGAATCCAAGCACAGAGGATATTGTGAATGCCGTAAACCGTATTGATGCGGACACGATCTATGTGCTTCCGAACAATTCGAACATTATTCTAGCTGCGCAGCAAGCAGTGGATCTGGTTGATAACAAAACACTCATTGTGATCCCATCCAAATCGATTCCGCAGGGGCTTGCGGCGATTCTAGCTTTCCAAGAGAAGGCGAATGCGGCGGCGAATACGGACGCGATGAATGAATCCCTTCGTCGTGTGAAATCGGGTCAAGTGACTTACGCGGTACGCGACACGAATATGGACGGTATCGATATTAAACAAGGTCATTTTATCGGGATTCAAGATGGCCGCATTGTTTCCTCACAGCCAAGTCTGATGGACGCATGCAAAAAACTGCTGGATGAAATGATTGATGAAGGCAGCGAAATTGTAACGATCTTGACGGGCGAAGATGCGACAGAAGAAGGAACTGCGGAGCTGGAATCTTTCATTCAGACGATGCACCCGAACATGGAAATCGAGCTGCATCCTGGTGGACAGCCATTGTATGCGTACCTGTTCTCAGTAGAATAACGAAGCGTACAGGCAGGCTAACGAGCGAGCGAGCGTAGTAAATTCTTGAAATGGAGTGAGCCCAGTGACAAACATTCGTATTGTAACGGATAGTACAGCCGATATCCCTTTGGCTGTCAGAGAAGCGTTGAACATCGAAATGGTGCCGCTCAAAATTAATTTTGGTGAAGAACAGTATTTGGATGCGGTGACGTTGCAGTCGGAGGATTTCTATCGGAAGCTGGGGTCATCCTCACATTTTCCGTCGACGTCAACCCCGTCCCCCGGGGAGTTTCTGAACTTCTATCAAAGGTTGTTGGAAGAGCCAGATACCGAGGTAATTTCGATTCATTTGTCTTCTGTGTTAAGTGGAACGTTCGGAACGGCGGAGCTGGCTGCTTCCTTGCTTGAAGGAGATCAAGTCGGCAGGGTTCACGTTGTTGATTCTTGTTCAGCTTCCTACGGGATCGGTGCTCAGGTAGTCGCTGCTGTCGAGGCAGCTCGGGCAGGGAAGAGTGTTCAGGAAATTCTCGATCTTGTACAGAGAATAAGAGATCAGTATTACATTTATTTTCTTGTCGACACGCTGGAGTTTCTTCAAAAGGGAGGCAGAATTGGCAAGGCATCGGCATTGCTAGGCTCTTTATTGAACATTAAGCCTATTCTTTCCTTGGAGCGGACAGGTGAAGTCACGGTTATTGATAAAGTTCGCGGTAACAAAAAAGCGATTGCACGCATTCTTGAGCTGTTGGCGGCAGATTTGTCTGACAAGACGATTCGGACGCTTCACATCGCTCATGCTAATAATCTGGAAGGTGCGGAGGGGCTGCGTGAGGCTATCGTGCAGCGGTTTAATGTGGAGCATGTGGCATACATTACCTTAGGTCCTGTTATTGGCGCACACGCCGGACCTGGTACCATTGCAGCCTTCGTAGGTACGGTGTAAGTGATGGATTTAAATCAAATTGAAGTTCGTGAAGTCCATGGAGTTGGCGCTCAAAAAGCACTTGAGCTAAACGCCATGGGCGTTTTTACGGTTATGGATTTACTGGAGTATGTCCCTTTCCGTTATGAAGACTACACGGTACGCGATCTAGCAAGTGTCAAGGATGGCGACCGCGTCACGGTAAAGGGCTATATCATTGGCGAGCCGGTGCTGCAGCGCTACAGCGGCAAATCTCGACTATCCTGCAAGGTGATGGTTGATGATTTTCTTTTGACGGCGGTGTGGTTTAACCGCCACTTCTTGAAGGACCGCTTGCGGCCACAGCAGGAGATTCTGCTGACTGGTAAATGGGACGCCAAACGGCGGCAAATGAGTGTGTCCGATTCGGAATTTCCCGGACAAGGGGATTCGAATTCCGGCACGATCCAGCCGGTATATTCGGTTGCAGGCTCTATTACGCAGAAGTGGATGCGTAAAATCATAGGACAGGCGCTGACACAGTACAACGCGATGATTCGTGAAGTGCTGCCGCCTGTCCTTACCGACAGGTACGGGTTCATGCCGCGCAGCAAGGCGCTGGCTGTCATCCACACGCCGAGCGGCGTGGAGGAGGGCAAGCAGGCCCGCAGGCGCATGGTGTATGAGGAGCTGTTCCTATTCCAGCTCAAGCTCCAGGCTTATCGAGCGGTGACGCGCAGCCGCACGGATGGTTTGAAGCAGGGGGTCGATCTGCCTGCTGTCCGCGCGTTCGTGCGCGCGCTCCCCTTCCAGCTGACGGAGTCGCAGAAGAAGGTCGTCGGTGAGCTCCTGCATGACATGCAGGAGCCGTATGCGATGAACCGACTGCTGCAGGGCGATGTCGGTGCAGGGAAGACGATCGTCGCGGCCATAGGCCTCTACGCGACGGTGACGGCGGGCTACCAAGGCGCCCTGATGGTGCCGACGGAGATTCTTGCTGAGCAGCATAATCGCTCGCTCAGCACGTTATTTGAGCCGTACGGGCTGCAGGTCGCCTTGTTGACGGGAAGTTCAACGGATCGCCAACGGCGAGATCTGCTGGCCTCGCTGCAAATGGGCTTGATCCACGTGCTGGTTGGGACGCATGCACTCATTCAAGAGGATGTGTATTTCCGCCAGCTAGGGTTGGTTGTGACCGATGAGCAGCATCGCTTCGGGGTCAATCAGCGCAGCATTCTGCGGCGCAAAGGGATGAATCCAGACGTGCTGACGATGACGGCGACGCCGATTCCGCGGACGCTGGCGATTACAGCGTTCGGCGATATGGACGTTTCGACGCTGCGTGAGCTGCCGAAAGGCCGGAAGCCGATCAAAACATACGCGGTGCAGCATGCGATGCTCGAGCGTGTGCTCGGCTTCATCCAGCGCGAGGTGGCCGCAGGGCGGCAGGCGTACGTGATCTGTCCGCTCATCGAAGAGTCGGACAAGCTGGACGTGCAGAATGCGATCGACGTCCACATTCAGCTGCAGCAGCATTTTCCGCAGATGCGGATCGGCTTGCTGCACGGTCGTATGAGCGCGCAGGAGAAGGAAGCAATCATGCGCGCTTTCAAGGAAGGCACCGTGGAGGCGCTCGTGTCGACCACGGTGATCGAGGTTGGCGTGGACGTGCCGAATGCCACGCTGATGGTGATCTACGACGCCGACCGCTTCGGCTTGTCGCAGCTGCATCAGCTGCGCGGCCGGGTCGGGCGGGGCGAGCACCAGTCCTTCTGTGTGCTCATCGCCGACCCGAAGACGGAGGTCGGCAAGGAGCGCATGAAGGCGATGACGGAGACGACCGACGGCTTCGAGATCGCTCGGCGCGATCTGGAGCTGCGCGGGCCGGGGGATTTTTTCGGCACGAAGCAGAGCGGGTTGCCGGAGTTCCGAATCGCCGATATGATGGCGGATTTCGAAATCATGGAACAGGCGCGTGACGACGCGGCTGAGCTTGTCGGAGACTCGTCCTTCTGGACGGGTGCATCGTACATGCCGCTGCGGGCGTATTTGGAGCGAGCTCATATTTTTGACAGCGAAGTGTTGGATTAGCAGCTTGCTGTTTGTTGCGGGTTCCGTCAGGTACAAGAAAGGCAGCTATACGGAATGGTACAGGTTGACCCTTGGCGTGTTCCCTTTTAAGATAGGAGTGTAGCCGTACTATTTTTGATGGAAACGAAGGTGTACCGCCATTGACTTATTTACTCATTTATTTATTATTGATGAATTTGATTACGTTTATTGAGATGGGCCATGACAAAGGACAAGCCAAAAAAGGCGGACGCCGCGTGCCCGAAAAGCGCCTTTTTCTACTCGCTGCTCTCGGGGGTGGGATCGGTGGCTGGCTCGGTATGCGAATGTGGCGTCATAAGACGAAGCATACTTCGTTCGTGGTGGGATTTCCGCTGCTTATTGCGCTTAATTGTATCTGTGTCATCCTTATTGCTATTTATATGTAGATCGAATGGACAGCTGCCGGTGACGGTGGCTGTTTTTGTCTGTATATCCGATGATGGGGCCGCAAAAGGTTGTGTCCGATGAAAAGTATTGTACGGCTTTTTCTTAATGACGTCGTCTCAGTCAAGTTTGCAGGCTTTCACTCATAAGATAGGAGCATGACGGGTATCGGAGGTGCGGCTATGAGTTATCAGCAATATGGCATCGATCCTGCGCTCGTGGAGCGTGTGAAGTTCAAGATGAAAAATCCAGAAGTGAAGGAACGCATCAAAATGCTGCTGCAGGGCGTCACGAAGGCTGACTTACAAAATACAACAAAGGTCACGCGTTTAATCGGTCTTGCCGCTGGCATTTTTGGTGAGAAGCTGAGCGGAAGCCAGACGAACCAGATTTTAACGTTTATTCTCGCACAAAAGATTGATCCCAATAACACGTTTCATCTGATTCGACTCTGGTCAATATTCCGGTAGGGGCATAGTGGGGAAGTGGGAACGCCACAGATAGAGCGGGGATGCTCTGTGTGTGGCGTTTTCATTGGGTATGGATTCGGGGATGAACAAACCTAGGAACTAATGGCGTAGCGGGGGGTTACACAAAGCTCTCCCGTGATGTTTGGTGTAATACCAACACCAGCGGCGACCTCTAATTGGATGGTGTCAAATCCGGTTTTGGTAAAAGCGAGAGCTGTACCTATGGTTAGGGTGTCAGTTTCAATCAGGGTACCCGTAGGTCCGCCAAGGAAGAAGTTTACAGTCAGAACTCTCCCGGCAGGTGCAGCGGCAACTAAGATCGTCCCTGATACGTATAGGTTCAAGGGATTCACGTTTAAACGGTATAGATCCTGGGTAATGGCAGTTGCGACAGCAACTATATTAAGGGGGATACAAACTTGATCCTGGACATAGGTCACTTGACTACAACACGAGAAGTTACTATCTGCAACCATTGGGCTGCGACTAGAGCCACCACGGCAACTCATAAAACCCCTTCTTCCATTGATTATTTTTCTACTCTATATCAATATTGGAAATCGTCGACTCTTGTCTACGCTAATTGACCGTGCCATTCGCACATTTCCACGCCAAATAAGCCCGAAGTCATTGACTTGGACGAATTCATCAATTTTCTAAATTTGTACGTTTGTCCTGTTACTTTTTAAGCGACCGACAGTACTATGGGGTATAACCTAATGTACATATGCGATCGGAGGTGCTGAACTTGAGTAAGACGATTCAAACGAATAAACAAACGACGATTGTTAATATGAAGCCCTCCTGCTGTAGTCGTCCGAAGAGAAGAAAGTGCTATCCCTCCAGAAGGTATGTTGATTTCGAGAAGGCGTGCGGAAGTATATTTCAAAAATGTGATGAGAAGCTTCAAACGTATTTTCGCTCCATTGGCGTATGCGTGTCCGCATCGGTCACGATTCAAAATGATACGAACTGCGATATGATCGCTATTATACGCATGAAAACGAAGGAAATTACGCAAACCATCAGGCAGTCACAACAGGTTTCCCTCGTACTGCCCTCGATCTCAAGATTATCGATTGCATGTACATGTAATGGGGATGAGGTTCGTGTTGGCCGGGGCAGCTATACAATCAAATATCTTAGAAAACCCGAGGGTGAGTAGCCTCGGGTTTTTAGCTTAGGCGGATAATCGTCACCGCTGCACCAGCACCGCTGCCCAATAAGGTGGCGGTACCGACAAGGCCGAATAACTGTAAGGTCACGGTCGTATTGGCGGTAACTGTTAAGAGAACATCGTTATTGAAAAAAGAGAGCGATACTGCTGGTGATATGGTGCTCGCCAAGTTGGCAGCCCCATTGATGAGTAATCGGGAGCTTACTAACAGTCCTGCCGACAAATTGATTTGATACGTAATGTAGTATCTACCTGCATTTGCGAGGGTAAAGGTGTCATTGGCGCCGTTTATGGTGATGCCAGGCCCTATATTTTGGGCACTCGGCAGCGTCACATTGGTTCCTCCTAGAATAACGAGGATGGCGCCTCCTGTCGTGTTGGCCGCAAATGCGGAGTTGGCGGTTAAGCTTGTTCCTGTGGCGCCGGTATCTCCGGTAGCACCTGTGGCGCCTGTGGCGCCTGTGGCGCCAGTAGCGCCTGTGGCGCCCGTGGGCCCGGTTGGTCCGGTGACACCGGTAGCGCCCGTGGGCCCGGTCGGCCCGGTGACGCCGGTAGCGCCTGTGGGCCCGGTCGGCCCCGTGACACCCGTGGCGCCCGTGGGCCCTGTGACGCCAGTGGCGCCCGTGGGCCCGGTCGGCCCTGTGACCCCCGTGGCGCCCGTAGGCCCGGTCGGTCCGGTG
>NZ_LYPC01000001.1 GCF_001700435.1 Paenibacillus pectinilyticus | reverse complement strand
GACATACACCGTTGTAGCGGCGAACAATGCGACGCAAGATTACACGGTAACGGTGACGGTAGCAGCGAATCCTGCGAAGGCTATCACAGCATTTGGTTTTGCAGGATTGAGTCCAGCGGTAACGGGAACGGTTAATGAATCGAATAAGACCATCGCATTGACCGTGCCCTATGGGACGAATGTAACGGCGTTAGTCCCAACGTTTACAACAACGGGAGCTAGCGTGAAGGTGGGAAGTACGGCACAAGTGAGCGGAACAACACCGCAGAATTTCACTGCTCCAGTAACGTATACGGTTGTAGCGGCGAACAGTACGACACAAGATTACACAGTGACGGTATCCGTATCATCAGCACCAACGCAGACTTCAACTTCAACGCCAACACAGACGCCAACTCCTGAACCTACGAAACCTAAAGTTGATGTATTCAAAAGCAGTGTTGTGAATGAAGTAAACTTAATTAAAGCTATCGAGTCCATGGTAGCCGAAGCGAATAAAACGAATCAGTTCACTAAATCAACCGACACGAAAGGTCACTGGGCTGAAAAGACGATCGATACGTTCATGAAGCTGCACGCAATCAATGGTTATGGGGATGGGCAGTTCAAACCTAACGGTAATATTACCCGTGCGGAGTTCGCAGCACTCATTTCTCGCATATTCAATATTAGTGGCGGAACGAATCATTCCGTTTCTCTGAGTGATGTAAGCAATCACTGGGCTGCAGATGCTATTGAGAAACTAGTGAGTGCAGGTGTACTTGGCGGATATGGAGATGGAACATTCAAGCCTGACCAAACGATCAGTCGCGAAGAAATCGTCATCATTTTAACCAGAATTGTAAACTTGGACAATGTAAACAAAGATACTTCCAAAGGTAAATTTAAAGATATATCCCGTGCAAGTTCCTATGCGTTGAATGCAATTAAAGATGCAGCAGAAGCTGGTATTATCACTGGCAAGAATGACGGCGAATTTGATCCGCAGGGTAATACCACCCGCGCAGAGGCTCTTACAGTGATTTTGAATGTACTAAAACTTGACCCTCAATTAAAAATACTGTTAGATGGCTTGAAGTAAAGGCTAGCGCACTCTTGATATCGGAATGTTTCGCTTTTCGATGTGATTTCTAACTGGGAAAGCAGTTGTTGCAGAGTATCCTCTGTGATGACTGCTTTTTCTGTTATGTCCTTAGTTTGTAGGAGCATGCTCGACAAGCACCCATACAGCTTAGGCGAAGTAATTATCCATCTAAAAACTTGCCACTACAGCTTAAAAATCCCCCTCTCATCGTATTTTCTCGACGAAGCGGAAGCAGCTTTTAATGAATCAATTAGTGAATCATTCCCAATATTATTCTGCTCTAACGAACGGATTATCTTAACTGCTGCTATGTTATAATCACACAAGCACTATATTATTTATATTATATGGATGGGTGGCAACGGTTAAATATGAGTCTTTTTAATAACTGCGTGGGGAAGAGCTTAAATTCTTCTCTTAAATGGATGAATGAACCACTTGAATGGGAATTTTCTGAACAACATTCACTTAAGATTACCGCGCCACCTCGTGCAGACTTCTTTCATAGCCCAACAGAGGAAAGTAGAAAAAATTCTGCTCCATTCCTATACACGACAACAAAAGAAAATTTTATTTTAACGACGCGGGTCAGCGTAGACATACGTGACCGGAATGACTCCGGATGCCTTATGGTAATGGCAGACGAGAATAACTGGGCCAAGTTATGTTATGAGGATTTTAGAGGCCGACCTTCCATTGTTAGTGTTGTAACGAAAGATACTTCGGATGATTGTATCGGAGACGATGTCGGGAATACAAACCCTTTTTTAAGAGTATCTCGATATGATAACTGTTTAGCTTTTCATTACTCGCTTGATGGTATTGAATGGGCATTAGTGCGGTATTTTGGAATGAGTAATATTCATAGTTTAAAAGTCGGTGTAGTTGCCCAGAGTCCAGTTGGTGATGGATGTGTCGTGCAGTTCGATGACTTACACCTCCTTCCTAATACGAATGCAGATGTGAGGAATATAAAATAAAAAATCTTTATCAAAGGTTAATAAAAAACAACAGGCAGCCAACGAAAATGATGGCTGCCTGTTTTACTAAAGAATCCTTGAGATTTATGAGATTCTACTCGATCATCTCTCTATTTGTCTTCCGAATACGGTTATTTCTTAACTACAGGCACCCAAAATTCGCCATAGAAAGTGCCGTCGCCGTTATCTTTGCGATAAGTCGCATTTGGGCCACCAATGTAAGCATAATCAGTGACTTGGGCCAAGACTTCGCCAAAAGCACGGTAAGTCAGCTTATCAAACAACGTTTCCTTGTCGCCATCTCCTGCGACCACGATGTACTCGCTCTCTGGAAACTCGATGATGCGCGTTGCGTCTGTCACTGATTTGCCAGCTTCTACAGCGAAATAATTCCACGGTTTTCCTTGATAAACCTCATTGACTGACCATTCGCGATCATCTTTTGCGGCGCCTTTGAGCTTATTAAAACGCCCGTCAGCTTTGAGTTTGTCCCAAAATTCGGTTTTTTCTTTTTGCATAGCTGGCATGTCTTGAAAATTCGACTGGATTGAAAAACCATAAGCGGTCAATGTGAATGATTTTTTGTGTTCAAGCGTATATTCTGCCATGTGCATGCTCCTTTTATTGGTACAAATATTGGTCATATTTTATAAGTGTTAGTTTTTTTCGACTTTAATTACACGAAGCCACATTTCGCCGTAGAATTCACCTGTTTCATTTGCTTTAACGAACGTTGAGTTACCAGGTCCAACGTATTTGTATTCTGTAATTTCTTGAATAAGGCCGCCGAAAACTTTGCCTGTGATTTCGTCAGCAAGGCGGTCTTTGTCAGCGCCTGTTCCAGGCACGACAAGGTAATCACCAGCAAGAAAATCGAGGACAACCGCGCCTTCTACGTTGAACTCACCCATTACGCCGAAGCCTCGCCATGGCTTGCCGTCCAGGTTGTAGTTGATTTGATATTCTTGCCCATCTGCGAGTGCGAGAAGTTCAGCAAGCTGGCCGTTTTCAGTGATTTCAGCTTTCTTTGCTGCCGTTTTTGCAGCATTACCTGCCCAGTCGTTGTAGTCGTCAAATGAAACACCGAAAGCAGTCATTTTGTAGTTTTCTGAGATTGTTTTAATGGAATAGGTAGTCATATTGTTCTCTCCTTTGTGTGATTTAATCTTTACAAGACTGATTCTATTCGTCAAATGTATCAAAAAATGATACCTTTTATTTGGTAGCAAATATTTGTAAATCCGTCAGTGCTGACATTTTATGCTACATTTTTGATATAATATATTCATGAAGAAAACAGAACGAGTGAACCTGATCATGCGTTACATCAATAACCGCGCGCATTTTACGATTGCCGAGATTCAGAGAGAGTTCAGAATTTCCCGCGCGACGGCGATCCGCGACATAGACGAGATTCAGGCGATGGGCTTTCCGCTGTCGTCCGAGCTTGGGCGCGGTGGCGGATACAATGTCCTGCAAAATCAATATCTGCCTGCGGCCCGTTTCACACCCGAAGAGTTGAAGGCGATTTTTATCAGCTTTATCGCTTCGAAAAATTCGCAGCTGCCTTATTTGCATAATCGCCGCTCCATCACGGAAAAACTTATCGGCATCGCATCGCAAACCCAGCAAGATGAGCTGATTGAGTTGAATAATATCTTGCTTTTCGAAAATACAAATCCCGCAAATCCGCATCTATTGGAGCTCGATGATGCTGCACCTGCTGAGCTAAACCAGCTGATTTCGCTTGCTGTGAGGGATAAGCATTTGCGTATGACATATGAGCTGAGTCTTGGCTGGCCACAGTTACTGGACGTTTTTTTGCTGCATATCTTTAACTCGAACGCTCAGTGGCTGGTCGAGGTTTACGATTTTGATACGGATGAGTTTCGTTATCTGCCTGTTGAGCTGCTGCGGGATTCGGCAATTTCTGAGCAGGAGATGAAGTGCTCTAAACAAGAGATTTTAAACAAGAAACTGCTTCGTGCACGTGAATCCAACCTTGTTGTGAAACTTGATACGATTGGGATTCAGCGCTTTAAGCGTATGCACCCGCCTGGGATCATTTTGTCTTTAACCGGGATGTTTCAGTCGAGCGGGATTTTCAATACTCAGTTAGATGTGACAGATGTAGAGTCGCTGGCGTATTACGCAGATTGGCTTTTGTTTTTGGGAAAAGAGGTCGAGTATGAGCGGATTCCTGATGAATTGCGAGTGATTTTAGAAGAGCGTTTATCCGCTTTAAGATTCAATGGTAAATAAGAAACCAATACGAGGCTGCCGGCATTAATCGGTAGCCTCGTTCGTTATAATGGCACCGTCAATAAGGGAGCACTGCTAAGGCAGTTGCTCCCTATTATCATTTGATGTGTAGTCACTAGCAGATAACTACTGGACTTGCTGCAAGTTCGCGTAGCTTACTCGGAGATGCTTTATAATGTTTGCTGAATGCCCGGCTGAAAGAATATAAATCAGGATATCCGAGCGTCATGGCGATTTCCGAGATGGAATGCCGTGTTTGCTGCAGAAGCTGAAGTGCTCTCTCCATGCGGAGCTTTTGCAAATAGTGGATAGGCGTTATTCCAGTCTGTTCCGCGAATATTTTTGAAAAATAAGCCCGGTGAACCGAAATATACGCAGCGACGTCTTGCACGTTAATATTTTCGGTGTAATGCATATTCATATACTCTATGCTTCGAGGGATCCAGCTAGCAGGTCCTGCATCTGACTTGTCGGTGCTATTTTTCGGAATCATAAGACCAAATATACGATAGATAGACGCTATCAATTCGACTTGTCTCTGACTGCTGTTATCTTCCTGTTGACTGAACAGATGGACGAGCGATGTTTCGAGCTCTTTACCGATTACACCGGGGACAAAGGGGACAGACGGACGGAAGCCGGCTTTCTCGAGCAGCAGCGGCGTCTGCCCGCCACCGATGGAAACCCAAATCATTTCCAAGGGCTGGTCGGACGGAACAATGAAATGGTGGTATACGACACCCGGATATGCACAAAAAACATCGCCCTGGGATAGCTCGATCTGCTGATCTCCATAGCGATGACGAACCTTTCCGTTTATAACAAAATGCAAAGCGTAATAATCAATCATACGTTGCGGAAAACGATGTTCCGGTCCTGCTTTAAGACGTCCCATCCGGATTGGCCATAAGCCACCGGTTAAGGCCAAATCGTCTACAACATAATGGCGTGATTCCTCGTATGTGTCAGGATGCTGCCGTTTGCCCATGTTTTCGTTCGCACCCCCTTTCAAATGGTCTGCTAATAGTAGAATGAAGTATAGCATTGACCTTACAAAATGACAAATGGTAATTGCGAAATACTATTTTCGGCTGGGCAGTTCAAGTTTTATGATAGAGATGTAAAACCTGAACTTGCTATTCGTGCATAAACGAAGAAGGGGAGATGATAACATGAGTTTATTAGAAGCAACGGCCAAGAAGACAAAGGGACGCAAAGGCGTAGGAGTTATTGATTGCGATATCCATCATACGTTTCAGGACATCAAGCAGCTGTTCCCTTACTTGCCGCGAAAATACAGGGAGCGTATTGAATTGTGGGGAGCGAATTTTGGCGGGGGGCCAGGTACGATGAACGGAGGCAACATCGGAAAGAGAGCCGATTCCTTTCCTCCAGACGGCGCTCCTGCTGGTTCGGATTTAAATTTTATGATTGATCAGCTGTTGGATCCTTTCGACATTCGCTACGGAATTTTGACAGGCGAATTTATAGCGTGCACGAACACTGCCGATACGTATTACTCGGCCGCATTGTGTTCCGCTTTCAACGATTATACGATTGAACATTGGCTTGATAAGGAGCCTCGGTTCAGAGGCTCCATCTACTTGCCGATTCACGATGTCGCAGCATCAGTTCGGGAAATCGAACGACTCGGCTCTCATCCCGGAATGGTTCAGGCTTATGTTCCTTCGGGCTCGCATCATCCTTACGGAAACAAGATGTATCATCCGATCTATGAGGCTTGCTTGAAGCATGGAATCAAGTTCACCATGCATGTAGGAGCTATCGGCGATGGGATGAACGCACCCGCTACAAATGTCGGCTATCCATCTTACTATATTGAATACCGCGCTGCCCGTACGCAAGCTTACATGGCCCATATGGCCAGCTTTATCTTTGAAGGTGTATTCGAAATATTTCCCGAGCTGCAGGTGGCGTTTATCGAAGGCGGTGTCTTCTGGGTTGCTCCTTACTTGTGGCGTCTTGATCAGGATTGGAGAGCACTGCGAGAACAGACGCCTTGGGTGAAGAAAAAACCAAGTGAATATTTTCTTACCAACATGTACATCGGATCCCAACCTATTGAAGAAACGCCGAACCGTCAAGCGTTCGATACGCTGTTTGAGGCTATGCACGCTAAGGACAAGTTGCTCTTCTGCAGCGATTATCCGCATTGGGATTTCGACTCACCGAAGCTCGTTTTCCCAAAGATGGACAAAGAAACGACAGACAATGTGTTTTACTATAATGCTGCTAAGTTCTATGGCCTGTCTATTCAGGACAATATGGAGGAATAGCGATGGCGTTACATTATTTGGGAACAGTTGATGAGTTCACGGACGGCGAACCAAGAATTGTTGATGTAAAAGGGCGGAGTGTAGGCATTTATAAAATATCCGGAAAGCTTCATGCCATTCTTAATTACTGTCCTCATCAGGGGGCTAGTCTATGCAAAGGACCAGTCACTTCATGGGTCACATCGCCGCTGCCCGGGCAATTTATTTACGAACAAGAAGGGGAGATCGTTCGATGTCCATGGCACCATTGGGAATTTGACATTAAAACCGGTGTACTAATTGTAGACAATAAGGTCCGTACCAAAACCTACGATGTTGTAGTAGAAACGTTTGATTTGTCAGTGGATCAGGGGAATGTATATATCGAGATGTAGCAGTGTCGAACAAAATGACAATCATCCACATGTCTTTCGAAAAAGGTGAACGGGCCGAATAGGTTAATCGTACCGAGGCTTGAAACGAAAGGGCAGCTCATGCTGCCCTTTTTTTGTTATAAGCCATAAAAATTATGGTCAATAATTTCAAAGAATAGATAAAAATAGTGAGTTACATTTCCAAAATATAACATTTATAATCTGTATGATAATCAATAAATTAATCAGAATGGAGGTTGAAAATGAAAATGGGTAAGAAGGGATTGCTTATCATTAAAATCATTTCCACATTGTTGGGTATTCTGGTCGTAACAAGTTTGATCCTCTCATATAAAGTAACAGCTTGGGTTAAGAATATTGACCAAATACAATTAGGCGATTTAGAAATGTTTAAGAGGTATTCCCTAACGATAAACATTTTCGCAGTATGTGCCATAATTCTAGTTGTTCTTACCACGCTTTTCTCCATACGATTCGTTCCAGGAAAAACAAGAAAAATAAAAGCAGTACTAAGCTTATTTTTATCTGTTGGAATTGGCTCCTATGTATTCCTTTGCCTCTTTATTTATTATAATCTAGACGGAATTATTAAATTGAATCATCTTGTTTATCAACCGAAGAAGATCGATCAGTCTATCGCAGATAAGACTAGCTTACTCTATACGAATATTGAAGACATTGAACTCCGTACATCTGACAATATCAAATTAAATGGATGGCTAATAAAAAATACGAGTGCTGAAAAGGCACCACTTCTGATTTACTTCGGCGGTTCTGGGGAAGAAGTATCGGATATACTATCGATTTTTGAGGGTTTAGATGGATGGTCTGTAGCACTAATTAACTATAGATCGTATGGACTGAGCGAAGGAGAACCAAGTAAGAATAGTTTAAATCAGGATGCTAATGCCATTTATGATTATTTTTCAAAAAGAAGTGATATTGATAATAAGAAAATAGTTTCGATGTGATATAGCCTAGGAACGGGAATCGCTGTGAACCTATCAAGTGAACGTTCTACCATAAGGACAATCCTCGTTTCCCCCTATGATAATAATGCTAATTTATTGGACAAAAAGATATCGAACACGTTACAGCTTCATAACTTGTTTCCACTTTCTTATTTTGTTGGAGAATCCTTTAATTCCATTAAAAAGGCACCTTCCATTAAAACGCCATTATTATGCTTAGCAGGGGATTTAGATAAAAATGTACCTATCATATATTCTAAAAACCTTGTAGCTAAATGGGGAGGAGAAAAGACAATGAAGACGATTCCCCGTGGTGACCACTTTTTTATATTCTCGAGCGAGGGCGCATGGAATGAAATAAAGAGCTTTTTAAAAGCCGTATAATGTAATGTGTATGGCAGGATTCTGCCATCTTAATGTGGAAAATATTACAAATCAATACTCGAATGAGCATGAAATGGAGGGATAGGAATGCCTGTAACCAGCCATAGATTTTGCCAAGACATACCTCCTAACAGTAGTCTGAACTATCAATTGTTTGTGCCGCATGATTTTGAATTAAAAAGTGAACAACAGTATCCCTTATTTGTGTTTTTACATGGAATTAAGAAACGCGGCGATGACATCAGTGTATTAAATAAGTATGGTCTGACTTGGATTGCAGAAAGTAAACCAGACTTCCCTTTTATAGTGGTTACACCACAATGCCCTGCAGATTCTAATTGGACACATGTATATCAATCGGTCATAGCCTTAATAAATGAAATCACGACGAGTTATCCTGTGGATACGGAGAGAATGTATTTAACTGGATTCAGTATGGGCGGAAACGGAACATGGGACATTGCGGCTAGGTCACCTGAACTTTTCTCGGCAATCGTACCCATTTCAGGATGGTATGAACCCGAGAAAGCTAATCTGCTTAAGGATGTACGAATTTGGGCTTTTCATTGTGTTGACGATGATGTTGTCCGCGTATCAGGAACAGAAGAAATGGTAGAAGCAATAACAAATATAGGTGGGAACATCAAAGCGACGTACTACTCTGAATTAGGGCACAGCCATACCGTGATGGAAAAGACTTTTAACAATCAAGAATTGTATGACTGGTTGTTGAACTGAATCAACTTAAAAGCCGCGTAGTTGCGGCTTTTTCTATTTCAAAACTTAATAGAGGTGCTATAAATGAAGACTTGGATCATCTCAACCTGTGCTGCCCTTCTAATATTAAGTGGCACAACTGCCTGTGGGAAACAGGAAGTTGTTACGCAGCAGAGTGAAAAAAATGTAACGGAATTGTTTACAACTAGTGAACCAATCGTCGTTCATTACGGTGATGGCCACACAATACAGCTAGATGATAGGTTGATGGAAGAATTAATCATAAAAAAATTAAAAGCCATGCCTTATACAAAGGTCAGTGGTCCTGCTGAAGTTGGGCAGAATTTCACATTGGAGTTTTCAAGTGATAAGACATATTACAGTACAGGGTATTTTGTAATTGCCAAGAAGGTGTACAAAGTAACTGACAAAGAACTCGTCTCAGAATTAAGTAAGTACGTTATTGATGTCGGCAGGAACAGTATTCCCGAGTTGTTGCCAGGCGTGTAAGAAGTTTAGCCAAGCTTCTATCGTCGGTTGAGGAACTTAATATCTTGACGGTATTTAATATATAAAATATAATAACTAACAAAAAGTAACTAAATTAATCATTACATACACTCATTCACAGGGGGACTCACAATGATTCAACAACAAACCGACTTTGTTACCTTACTTAAAGCGCGCAGATCTGCTAATAAATTCCTACCCGGCGTGGATATTTCAAATGAAGAGCTTGATGAGATTTTTCAATTGGTGAAATATGCGCCTTCCGCTTTTAATTTGCAACATGTGCACTATCTGGTTGTGAAAGATCCTGATCTTAAACAACATGTATATGAAGCAAGTTTTAAGCAGTATAAGGTGCAGTCCGCGTCTGCTGCGATTGTTGTTTTAGGAAAGATGGATGCTTATAAAGATGTAGGCCGATTGAATGAGGGCTTGTTACATTTAGGTGCAATCAGTAAGCAGGAGTATGACATGACAGTGGAATCCGTGGTCAATTTCTACGAAAGCAGAGGCGAGGGCTTTATGCGGGAGGAAGCGATTCGTAACGCGAGTCTATCCGCAATGACTTTCATGCTGGCCGCGAAAGAAAAGGGCTGGGATACGTGCCCGATGATCGGTTTTGATACGGAAGCGTTGCAAGCGTCTCTGCAGATCCCAGATGGGTATGTGCCTGCGCTGCTCCTCACGATTGGCAAAGAAGACACGTCCAGCCAGCGGCCGCGGGGCTACCGTAAACCTGTTGGGGAATTCGTCAGTTATAATACGATTTAAGCAAATAAATGTTTTAAATAAATAACGCGAATCATACCCTAGATGAGGGCTTTCCTAGGGAAGGATGGATGATTCGTGTTGTATGAACCTCACTTGACTACTCGGAAAATCATTCCTGAGAATCAGGAGTTCCCAATATTATCGTTATCTAGTCGGATTACGCCAGATCATCTGTTTTATAGACGAAATCATTGTCCTTATCCAGCTGTTGATATGCGTACGTGGGAGTTGCAGATCGGCGGTTATGTGGATAGACCGCTCTGTATCCGATATCCAGAGCTCATACAGATGCATCAAGTTTCTATTCCTGTGACGCTTGAATGTGCTGGAGAAAAGAGAGGTTTATTTCATCCCAAAAAGCGCGGAGAGCAGTGGGAGTTAGGGGCAAGCAGCCATGCTGTTTGGACCGGAGTTCGGCTTGTCGATCTTTTACATGCCGCAGGTATCCAATCCAATGCGATCGAAGTAACGTTTGAAGGCATGGATCAAGGAACAAGAACAGATATGCCGGGTGTGTTTGCTTTTATCAGAAGTTTACCTATCGAAGTGGCGCTGCATCCTGATGTTTTAATTGCTCTTTACATGAATGGGGAACCGCTTCCTTTCCGACACGGTTATCCTGCTAGACTTATCGTTCCAGGCTGGTATGGAATGGCTTCGGTCAAATGGCTGCATCGAATTAATATTATTGATCAGCCGTTCCAGGGCCCCTATCAACGTGTAGATTATGTATACGAACGTCATATCGAGCCTGTATCTGAGCCGGTAACCAAAATCAGACTTAACTCAACCATTGCCAGGCCCTCCGATCAGGAAGTGTTAGCCAGAGGGGAGCATTGGTTAATAGGAACAGCTATTTCGGGTGAGCATCCCGTTGCGTTTGTTGAGATCAGCATGGATAATGGCATGTCATGGCAGCTTGCGCCTTGGTTAGATCCGCACGAATCCTATTCGTGGAGGCGATGGTACCTGAAATGGACGGCAAGAACACCCGGCACTTATGACATTCGTGTTCGAGCTACAGATGCCGCAGGAAATGTTCAGTCAGAAACGGCCGATTCGAACACAAAGGGCTATGGATATAACGCCATTCATCAAATACGCGTTTATGTCGATTAAAGGGGTGTGTGCTCTAACAGTTTTTGGATGAACATTTGGATAGCCATGGAGGAAGAATCGTCCTTATTTTGAATGATCCAGAAATCGCGCTCGGTTAACTTGGGGCTAAGAGGGATCGCGACAACCTCTCCAGCTTCCAACTCTTTGCGAACAATCCAACGTGACAAAATGGAGATACCGAGTCCTGCAGCAACGGCTTCTTTCACTCCTTGGCTGCTTGTAAATACATACGACTGTTTGATTCGCAAACCGGTTGTATGAATAAATGTGTCGCTATAAGACCGCGTACCGGAACCATGTTCCCTGAGAATCCAGGTGCAATCATGGAGCATATCCGACTTCACGGTCTTTTTTGTGCGCAAAGGATGATTTGGTGAGGCTATGAGGATCATTTCATCTTTCATATAGGCCGTCATTTCAATCCCATTCTGCGATATTTCTCCCTCAACTAAACCCAGATCCAGTTTGTTGGCTTTTAACCCGAAAGCAATCTCCTCTGTATTGGCAATGGTCAACGACATGTTCACCTCTGGAAATTGATAGGCAAACTCCGCCAGCAGCCGCGGTAAAATATATTCACCAATGGTAAAACTAGCCCCAATTTGAATAGATCCTGTTACTTTTTGATGTAGTAATTGAATGTCTTGTTTACCTTGTTCATAAAGGGAGAGGATTTGCTTAGCCTGCCGGTATAAAATTTCCCCTGCATCAGTAAGAACAACAAGCTTTGGGGAACGATGCATCAGTTTGGCATTCATTTCGTTCTCTAAATTTCGAATCTGCAAGGAAACGGCAGGTTGGGACAAGTTTAACAAGGCTCCTGCTCTAGAAAAATTTTTCTGCTCTGCTACAGTGACAAAAACACGAAGTGCATCAACGATCATTCCCAAACCTCCTAGACTTACATTGTACAAATCCTTTGGGAGAACGATAACCTAATCATAAGTTTTTCTCATGATAAAGATAGTATATCGGTATTTCACTTATTATTCAACTGGCCTTATAGTGAAGATTATAAAGAACAACGAAGATCAACTTGAGGGGAAGCGTGAGGATGATGGACAACGTATATGTCTTACCGGTGAAGCCAAATAAACGTTTCGGATACGCACAAGGAATAAGCTTAACATTCGCTCTAGCAGTCGTTGCCAAGTACTTTGCGGCATTTCCATTTCTCAGTATTATGGGCCAGCTGGTGATCGCGATCGTACTCGGTATGATTTGGAGAGGCGTTATTGGGGTCCCTCATGATGCAAGGGAAGGTGTCTCTTTCTCGAGCAAAAGACTTCTACGATACGGCATTATCTTGTTGGGCATGAGATTGAACTTGGTGGATATCGTTCATGCGGGTCCTAAGGTATTGGCCATTGTGAGTATAAATATCCTTTTTACGATCGTTGTTGTTTATGGCCTAGCCAAATTGTTCAAGGTAGACAATCGTTTAGGCATGTTGACAGCTTGCGGTACCGCTATTTGCGGGGCAGCTGCCGTTGTCGCGATATCGCCTCAGATTAAGGCGAATGAGGATGCGACGGCGATTAGTGCCGCGACCGTCGCGATTTTGGGCACCATTTTCACACTCCTCTACACGCTTCTATATCCAGTTCTGGGCTTAACCGCACAAGGATATGGGATCTTCTCAGGGGCAACCCTTCATGAAGTTGCGCATGTCATAGCAGCGGCGGCTCCCGGAGGTAAAGAGGCAGTAGATCTGGCTGTTATTGTCAAATTAACACGAGTTGCCTTTTTGGTACCGGTGGCAATTGTCCTGGGCATCTGGACAAATCGCCTCGAACGTAAGCATGACGCCAATGTTCAAAAAGCGAACTGGAGATCCATTCCGATTCCATGGTTTATTCTAGGTTTCCTTGTGATGAGTGGTGTAAATACGTTGGGAATCATTCCGAGTCATTGGACGAACCAAATCATCGTTGCAGCTTATTTATTGATTGCGATGGCCATGGCAGGTCTTGGACTTCATGTTGATGTGGGCACGTTCCGACGATCGGGAATGAAGTCATTTGCTGCGGGTTTCATTGGATCTGTCTTACTATCGGTGATGGGGTATGTCCTTATTGTCCTCTTTGGACTTAAGTAACAGACCAGATTCCTCTTCAGATATGTGCCCTAGGTGAGTATCGCAAAGTGAACATAGACGCTTAAATGTAAGCAGCAAAAAGAGACCCGCGGCAGGTTGCCGAGCGTCTCTTGTTTGTAGATATTTGAACGTGCTATAGGTTACATCTACTTATTCTAAAGCACTCTCTAGATTCTTAAATTGATTGGAAAACATCCGGAAATATGTGCCCTCTTGGCTCATCAGCGAGCTGTGATTACCTTGCTCGGCGATCTCGCCGCGGTCAATGACCATAATCGTATCGGCATCTCGAATCGTATTCAGCCGATGCGCAATGATGAAGCTGGTGCGCCCCTTCATAATGGAAAGAAGGGCCTCCTGAATATGAAGTTCAGTCCGCGTGTCAATGCTGCTCGTCGCCTCATCCAGAATGAGAATAGATGGATCGGCTAAGATGACGCGCGCGATGGCAAGCAATTGGCGCTGCCCTTGACTCAAATTCCCGCCGTTCTCGGAGAGCGGGGTATCGTAACGCTTAGGCAGCCGGCTGATGAAGGCGTCGGCATTGGCTAGCTTAGCCGCAGCTGATACTTCCGCATCCGTCGCATCAGGCTTGCCGTATTTGATGTTCTCCTTGATGGTGCCGGAGAACAAATACGTATCCTGCAGCACGATGCCAAAGCTGCGGCGCAAACTGTCGCGGGTATAGGATTTGATATCCCGGCCGTCAATCAAGATCGTGCCGCTTGTCGCATCGTAGAAGCGGGTCACCAAATTGACGATCGTCGTTTTACCAGCGCCAGTCGGTCCGACGAGCGCAAGGCTGCTGCCTGCAGGCGCCTCGAAGCTGACTTGCTTGAGAATCGGCAGGTCCGGCCGATACCTGAACGTTACGTCCTGGAAGGTGACGTGTCCAACTGGTTTCTGGAGCTCGATAGCTCCAGGCTCATCCTCGACTTCCTCCGCTTGATCCAACACCTCAAAGGCACGTTCTGCTCCTGCAACACCAGATTGCAAGACGTTATAAGTGTTGGCAATATCATTCAATGGCCTCACGAATTGGCGGGAATAGCTCAAGAAGCTCGCAATGACACCGACTGTGATATGCCCTTTGACAGCCAGTACCCCGCCGACGATGGCAACAGACGAAAAGCCGATATTATTGATAACACTTAGTAGCGGCATCAGAAATCCAGACCAGATTTGCGCCTTCAAGCCAACCTCGTACAATCGGCCGTTTACACGATTGAACTCGTCAATGGCTTTCTTCTCGCGATTAAAAGCTTTGACAACGAGAAGTCCGGAGATCGTCTCCTCGATATGACCATTCAACTTGCCGAGCTGCGCTTGTTGGTCTTTGAAAAGCACACTCGTCCGCTTGGTAATCGTTCTCGCAAGGAAGTATACGAGTGGAACGGTAATCAGACTCGCTAGGGTTAGCGTAGGACTTAGTACCAGCATCATGACTAAGGAACCGACAATGGCAATGGAGCCTGACATGAGCTGTGTTGTCGACTGCGAGATCGAGTTGCTCACGTTGTCGATATCGTTCGACAGCCGGCTCATGATATCGCCATGCGAGCGCCCGTCGAAGAAAGCAAGCGGCAGCTTCTGCAGCTTCGCGAACATCGCTTGCCGAAGCCGCTTCACGACACGCTGGGCCAGGCCAGCCATGACCCAGCTTTGCAGGAAAGTAAGCCCGCCATCCGCGATGTAGGTGGAAATGAGAACAATCATCGTCACATCGAGGACGCTATAATTGACTTGGCCTCCCGCCATCGCGTCAACGGCTACACCAATGAGATAGGGGCCTGCCAGCGTCAAAGCAGAGTCGATGACAATAAATAGAAAGACGATAGACAGCCATTTTCGTTCAGTATCTAAATAGGACCATAGACGGCGCAGGGTGCCTTTGAAATTTTTGGGCTTTACGGCTTGCGTACGCCCGCCCCGTGCAAGTGGTCCCGTGATGATGGGGACGTCGGGTGCTTGCTGACGCGATCCTTCATTCGGCTTTGACATGAGGCAGCTCCTTTCCGAATTGGGACTGGCATATTTCAACATAGACACGGCAGCTCTTCATTAACGTCTCATGGGTGCCGATGCCGACAATTTCGCCATCGTCCATGACCACGACTTTATCTGCATCCATGACGGAAGTAATGCGCTGCGCAATGATCAAACAAGTGACATCAGCTGCGAAGGCCTTAAGTGATTGTTTAATTTTCGTTTCCGTGGCAGTGTCCAGCGCGCTCGTACAGTCATCGAGAATCAGAATATCCGGCTTCCGAACAAGGGCGCGGGCGATCGACAATCGCTGCTTCTGACCGCCGGACAAGTTCACGCCCCGTTGGCCAAGCCTGGTTTCATAACCTTCGGGGCACGCAGCTATGAAACTATGCGCTTCTGCCATGTTCGCAGCGTGTACAATCTCATCGTTCGTTGCCTGCTCATGGCCCCATCGTAAATTCTCTTCAATCGTGCCGCTGAATAGAATTGTTTTCTGCGGGACGATGGCGATGCGATCTCGTAGTTTGGCAGGGTCTAACTGACGAATGTCCACGCCATCTACACAGATCGAGCCTGAACTCGTATCATAGAAACGGGGGACGAGGCTTACGAGACTGCTTTTACCAGAGCCAGTGGAGCCGATAATGCCGATCGTTTCCCCGGGAAGGCACGTCATATTGATATTTTTCAGCACAGGTTCCCCTGCAGATCCTTCATAACCAAACGAAACATTCTCAAAATCAATTCGGCCCCCTGGACGATGTGCAGGCAATGCAGCCGAGTCCTCCCACGTCATTTCATTGACCTGAGTGAAAACTTCACCGATTCGATTAGCGGATGCTTTCGCCCGAACGAACATGTTGAACACCAGGGAAATGGTCATCAACGCAAACAAAATTTGCGTCATGTAGTTGACAAACGCGACGATATGACCGACTTGCATTTGATGCTGATTAACCCGCCAGGCACCAAGCCATAGCACAGCGACAATGCCGAAATTGACAGTTAGCAGGATGGAAGGGTTAAAAATAGCCAACAGCCTCGTCACCTGAATCGATTTATTTTGGTAATCGGTATTGGCTTCTTGAAACTTACCGGCTTCATGGTCGAACCGATTGAACGCTTTGACGACACGAACGCCTGACAAGTATTCGCGAATGACCCGGTTGACACCGTCCAGTGCCTTCTGCACGCCTACGAATCGGGTGAAACCAACTTTCAAGTTCAATGCCACCAGTACACCGACGATCGGAACCACGATAAGCAGGACGACTGCCAAATGCGGATTGAGCCGCACAGCCATGATCAAACTCCCGATACAGAGGAGGGGGGCCTTTACAAAAATGCGCATAAGACCATTCACAAAATTTTGAACCTGTGTCACGTCATTCGTTAAACGTGTAATTAACGATGCGCGTTCGAATCGCTCAATATTCGTGAACGAGAGTGACTGGATCTTTTCAAACAAATCCGCTCTAAGCTCCGTGCCGAATTTCTGCGAAACATGGCTGGCTACAATATTGCGAAGCGATGCTGCGACAGCCCCGAGTGCCGTGATGATCAGCATCAAGCCACCCATGCGAAGCACATAATCAAGTCGTTTCTCCGCAACACCTACATCTAGAATGTGGGACATGATCGTAGGCTGAAGCAAATCCGCGAGCGCTTCCATACTGACAAAAAAGACAGCTACCAGAAACAGCTTCCAGTGCTTGCTGACGTACTTTTTCATAAAACCCAAACCCATCGTTCACACTCCTTAATCCCAGGTCAACCTCTCTCTTGAACGATACTCCCATTTAGACGAATTGTCATCTGATGATAACAAAATTTTATGGCAGAAGTAGAAACAAACACCCCAGCCAAAGTTGGCCGGAGTGTTCAGAAGGAATCCTATCGCAATTAAGGCCGTATCGTAACTCGCGTATGAATGGGAACGAGCGCTGCGAGCTGCAGGACATCCTCATTGTACATTCGGATACAACCGTGACTAACTTCTCTTCCGATGGAAGATGGAACGTTCGTACCGTGGATGCCGTAATGTGGTTTAGATAAGCCCATCCAGAAGGCTCCGAAGGGACCGCCGGGATTGGGTTCTTTATTGATGATCGTATATTCGCCTTTGGGTGTCTTCGTAAGCATCTTGCCGACCCCTACCGGGAAAGACCGGACAACCGTATTCACATCAAGTAAATAAAGGTTACGATCGGACAAATCGACGATAATTCGGTAGTTTGGCATTTTTTTCGCCTCCTAAGAAACATGCTATGCATGCCTAGGCATGGACGTGATATCTTGAGCTTATGCTCCAATTCCTAATTATGGTAATATAAAAATGAGAGCATGTATGGCACGATTAGGAGGAAAAAACGTGGAAGTGTTTAAAGAATATTTATCGCGTATTGATGACCCGCACCATCGGGATCGAACGGATGAAGTTTTGACGTGGGTAACTAAGCAATTCCCTCATTTAAGTCCGAAAATTGCGTGGAACCAGCCTATGTTTACCGATCACGACACATTTATTATCGGCTTTAGCGTAGCCAAACAACATTTGGCGGTTGCCCCTGAAAAGGTAGGGATTCATCGTTTTTCTGAAGACATTGTGCAGGCTGGTTATGATCACACTAAGGAGTTAGTACGTATAAAGTGGAATAGTCCGGTTGATTTCTCATTACTTGAGAAAATGATCACGTTTAATATAGTAGATAAGGCCGATTGTTCGACTTTTTGGCGGAAATAGAAGAAGCTAGATGACATCGATTTCATGACAAGTGAAGGGAATGATTAATCTGAGTCAATACGAGTACAAATATGTAGAGACATCATTAGGCGGCTTCTTCTCATCCGCAACGCATCGAGAAACCATTGATGAACATGCCAAAGACGGATGGCGATTAGTACAGGTTTTACCAACTCATTATAATGGTCAAGGAAAACCTACCGATTATGAAATTATTTTTGAGCGTGTAGTTCAGTGATGAATGAAGAAGTAAGAGGTTAACGGCCAATGAGAATTCAATATCAACTAGAGGAAAGTGGAGAAACATATGCAAGATGCCATTGATGAGTTAGTTCAGCATTATTTCATGGATTTAAATTATAAGATGGCGTCGGTTCCATTTGGTCTGACAAACCTTACAAAAATAATAACGGTTGATGATACTAAGTACGTAATTCGGATCTATAATCCATATACCAAACATGCAGCAGGTCTTGCATTCGAATCTCAAATAACAACATTTCTAACGAATAAAAAGCTTCCTTTTCAAGTACCTGTATTTCTGCGTACTCGAGAAGGAGAAGAGTATGTACAATTGTCAAACGGAATGCTAGGTGCAATCGTTTCCTTTATAGAGGGGGATGTGCCCACCTTATTAGATATCCAGCAGGCTGTTGAATATGGTCAAGTGGTCGGAGAAATCTCTTCCACTTTACTTAATTACGATACTGAACTACTAGAATACCAAGGGATATCTTTCTCGGAAATATATCATCTTCATCCACTGGCCAATCGGCTTGCGGTGACATCATTTATGGAAAATCCACCTTTTCCAATTGCGGAAGCGAACTTAACTTTTTATCAAGAAATGATTTCATTATTGGATAAGAATATCCATGAGTTAAAAGCACTGCCACAACAGCTTGTACATCACGACTTGTTGATCTTTAACTTACTGGCCCAAGATAACAGGATCGTTGGGGTCTTAGATTTTGATTTTACATCGATGGATGCCAGCTTTATGGAGTTTGCTATTTGCCTGAATCATATTCTTCAAATGAGTAGCGGTTCGTTGGAGATGGCGGAGGGATTCATTCAGGGGTATGTTCGTTATCGGAAGAGTTCGTTGCAAGAAATTAACCAACTTCAATTATTGACCCAGGTCTATCATATTGCGGTACTTCATTTCTATATCGGCCAGCACCATGCAGGGATAGATATCAAAGAGAATTTCACTTACATACTCAATCAATTCCACGTGAGAAATGACTGGTTAAATCGAAATGGCTTATCATTGAAGCAATTATTAGAATTTTACCTACTGGGAGACACAGAAGTTTATTAATAGTCATGCCTCTAGACGCAGTGGAATACGCTTAGTAAAGATGAAACCACAAGCGGGAGGCTGAGCGGATGGCTGTATCTTACATGGATTTCAATTCTCCGAACGTACAATATTTCTACGATCTGAGGAACAATCGTACTTTTACGAAGGATGGGAACAACTTCATTAACGCTCTGGGTATTCAGCAGTTGAATACGCTGGGTAACGTATCTCTGCTCGACATCTATTTATCTAAAGCGAATGTCGTCGAGCCGCATATTCATCAGAACGCCTCTGAGCTGGTCTATTGCATTCAAGGCGCAGCCATCGTGTCGATTCTGAATCCGTTCACCAAAACCGTGCTTAACTTTAACATTACGCCTGGTCAGGTCGCCAATATTCCCCAGGGATGGTTCCATTGGGAGATGGCTAGTGTAGATGATACGCATCTGCTCGCGATCTTCGACGCGCCCGTACCGGAATTCATCGCGGTATCGGACTTCCTCAGGCTGGCCCCGCGAGATATGCTCGCCCATACGTACTGCCTAGATCAAGCGACGGTAGCGCAAGCGCTAGCGCCGATTAAGAGTACGACGACGATCGGTCCTCCAGCCGATTGCGGAAAGCATCATATGGCGCGGCCTGACAGTGCTCCACCACAGGCGGAACCACATCCGCAAGGCTCCTATCCGGTATATGGGGCTAGACCATCATCTTTTCCTGGCATCGGCAACGGCTATAATTGGCAGGGATGACTAGTGCTTAAGCAAAAGAGGGTGACCCAGAGCCGCACATGTGCGGTTCTTTATTTTTTTGATGACGCACCGCAGTGTATGAAGGAAAAGTCTTGCGAAACAATTGAGAATTAAGAACGTCCATATGAGTGTTACAATATATGGTAATGGTTATGTAGGAAGACCATTAAAAGGAATGATTTCATAGAAGGAGACATACTATGCCGCCATACTTTTCTGTCTATTATTCATTTCCGTATTCTTCTGTTTCACATAATTTTGTTAGCGAAGTATATTCTGTTTTTTTTTAAGTACTACCCCTACAAAGCAGGATACTGGGAAGCGGATAAAAATTCATTAGATGAGATAATTAGCTGGAACTCTGAGCTGCTCACTCGTAAGTTTGAGCTCGGTTTTGATCAACATGTAAGGTATGACTATAAACAGCTACTATTAGAATCCGATGAACATGACCATCTTAGATTATTTTGGAGTTGTGAAGATAACGAGGTCATATTGCATTTGATTACACCAGAGGATGATGTGCTTTTGAATGATAAAAGCTGGAGATTTAAAGGGGAACGTATTTATTATTTTATTAATCTTTCCGTAGAATTATGGGAAAATCAAAAGCTAAATGCTGTTCAGACATATCACGAACTAGATGCTCCAGAAAGTCTTTGCATGATAAGCAAAGGTGTACAGCCGCGAACAAATCCTTTCTGCATAGTGGATGAACAAACATTTTTGAAACTGGAAAATCATCTTGAAACGAAATACTACATAAAACAAATTAAGAATGGAGTTATGATAATCGAAAGGGCTTATGCTAGCTTAGTAAGAAAATAACAAAGGTGACTATTTAAATATGTAAACATGAAAAGAGTGGCATACCCTGAAATCTAAAATCGCCTCTATTTCGATTATAATATTTTTAGCATTGAGTTTTGCGGCAGCGGTATATCAAGACAGCCAAAAAAAGAAGGAGCCCCTAATCGAGTTTCCTGATATTGAAGATGTGGTTTCGGCTGTCATAAATATTGGAGGACCACCACAACCAGGTATTCAACCCATTCAAATGGATTTGGATAATAATATGCAAAAGTTAACCGTGGCAAAAATCATATATTGGCTGCAACATGCTGAATATATGGGTCCTTCCCAAAACGAATTCATATCACATGGCGGTGGACCAAATGAGTTCGTGATGAAATCCAAAGATGGGAAAGTAATTAGGATGATAGATGCATTTGATCCGATATCCATAGTAATCTCAAACGGCGTGATGACTTCGGGAGTCTCGGTAAGCGATCAAGTGACAATTAACTATGATAACAAAAGCTTGCGATTGAAATCACCTGATTTAAAACGCTGGATCGAAAATGACATGAAAACAATAATTGAGGATTATATAAAAGCATGATAGAAGGGTTATTAGTTGGATTTTAATAGTTGCTTTAAAAGGAGGGCTCTAACACTGCTTACAAAAGAGGGTCAACAATTAGAGATACGACGTTTATCTCATCTAGATCTACAGGAAATACAAGCACTAATGTTGGATGTTATTTCGCGTCTGCCTTTCCAGGATCTTTTTGCAATGGATGATGAAGATTACTTTCTAGAAATTATTAATGGTAAGGGCGAGGTATACGGTGCATTTAATAAGGGGGAATTAGTTGCTTATTCAGTTCTGGCATTCCCTGGGGTAAGCGAGAGTAACCTAGGTACTGAATTTGGCGTACCAGAAAAAGAATTGCCCTATGTCGCAGTATTGGATTCAACTATAGTTCAAGAATCAGTTCGTGGGCTTGGTTTACAAAGATTTTTTCATGAGCTGAGAGAAAAACGTGCTAAGGAAAAAGGATATCTCTACCTATATTCAACAGTACATCCTGAGAACCGTGCCAGTATTAATAATCTAGAAGCGGCAGGTTTTACTTTGCAGTTTACGCGACCGATGTACGGTGGAAAGAATAGGCATTGTTATTCAAAACGACTAATTTGGCAACATCAAACGTTTTAGAAACAATAACAGATCTGTAAGTAGTCATTCTCTTTAGGGGGGAATTGTGTGAGGATCCATATCATTATCCTTCTTTTTCTTATGGTAATCGTAGGGTGTTCGAATTCCAATCAATCTTTGACCCTTGAGCAAATAGTAGGAGCTTTTCAAAATGAGGGTCTACAACTCACTGAAGCAGATGAGAACAGAGAGAATATATTTCAACAAGGAATAAATGAGGTAATTCCAAAATTTTATAGATTGTCGGATGGTATCATTTATTTTTATATTTTCAAGACAGAGAAAGAACGGGAAAAGGGTCGTGAGGATTTTTATCATAGACCTATTGAATTTGTAAAACATAAAGCGTTCGAAATAAATAATATGTTAATATTCTATGTCTATGGAAAAAATCAGAGTGATGAGATAGATGGGGAAATTGAAGATGTAATCGGAAAATTGGGGAATCATTCCGATGGAAGGAAATGATTATGAGGCATTTTACTGGGGCATTTAGAAAAAAGATTAAGCAGAACCCTTTTCGTAGTCTAAATATGGGGCTAATTAAAGAATACTCAATGATTATTCGACGATCGGAACTGAAACAGTGGGTTTCTATAGGGTGGGCTGAAGATATGTTCTATAGAGATTTTAACTATGCGCCTGTTAAAGACGAGGCAATAATATTGGGAAAACCTGTGACATTGGCTGATATAGAGATAGCGAAATTGATAGGAACTAGAATAACAAATTACTGCAATTACCTTGGTACGTATGGCATGGGAGGCCCTGGTTTTTTCGGTTTACTTATTGACAGAGATGGTGTAAAGGAATACCTAACTTACGCTGTCTGGGCTTCTGGTCAATATATTATGATGGACGATAGAGTCTTCGAATGTCATTTAACCTATAACCTACAATTTCAGCCTTGGATATCTCAATGGTCAGATGAAAAGGACCAGTGGGATGATCTTTCAGAAATTCTGAAAGAAAGTATTATTGTTGGAGTTGATCTTACAGATAGTCAATTGAACATTGAGATTGTCTCAAAGGAAGTCAAACATATCATTAGTTTTTATAAATTCAATAAAGAATTACCGCCTCATGGCAACGGAGAAGCAAGAAAACATGCTTTTGAAGAAGGTAACATAAGTAATTATATTGTTTTTTGTAACGCAGATGCAGTTCTACATGTCTAGAGAGTGAATATTTGTTTTTATAATTATAAGCACAAGGAACTTTTACTCAGGGATCAGTTCTCCGAGGTCGGCGGCTATTCCGTTTTAAATGATCAAAATATCTGAAAACGATAAAGAAGGAACTTGCCTCGTAGCAACTCCTTTTTTTGTTCAATGAAGTAAAGGGATAATTTAATGGTTTCACGAATAACTCAGATGAAAAGAAAAGTACTAATTAGCTGAAGAGGAGAGGCTCAGATTGACACAAGAATGGCAGGCAGAATGGCTGACAGATCGTTCTTTTAAGCATGTGGAAAAATCCTATCTCTACCATAAAGAGCTTGAAGTGTTTGACATTGAACCGCATGATCTTAATTTACAGCATCACCATTGGTATGTAAGAAATGTATTTTTGTTGGATGACAAGGCAATGAATGAGGAAAAGATCTGGCTTCATCTGACGGCAGATGATTATTACAAACTGTATATCAATGGTGAGTTCGTTGCCCAGGGGCCAGCTCAGAGTGATGCGAATCATTACTATTTTAATCGTATAGATGTACGTTCGTACTTAAAAGTTGGGAAAAATGTAATTGCCGTTCATGTCTACTATCAGGGGCTCCTAAATCGCGCTTATAACAGCGCTGACTATCGGCAAGGTCTTATAGCAGAACTAAGGGCAGGCGATAATTTACTGGTCAAGACGGATCGTACATGGAAAGCGAAACGTGTTCATGATAATCGGCCCGGGGTAACGTTCGGTTATGATACGCAATTTACCGAGTATTTGGATGCAAGGCAATCAGAGCGGGGCTGGACTGAAGTCGGTTATGACGATTCGGATTGGGCACATGCAGAGCCTGCGGAGCATATCGATTATACGTTTGTTCTGCAGCCAACTCCGGTGGTCGACGTTTATAAGAAACAACCTTCACACATTGAAAGGCTTGCACCCGGCCATTACCTGATCGACTTCGGGGGCGAGCTGACAGGCCAATTTGCCATGAATGCACATGGAAATGCGGGAGAAGAAGTACATATTTTGTCAGGCGAAGAACTGATGTCTGGAGATCAAGCCGTTCGCTATGAAATGCGCTGCAATTGTGTTTATCATGATCAGTGGACTTTATCCGGTGATGTAGATTTCTTCGAAACGTATGATTATAAGGCCTTCCGTTATGTGGAAGTGAAGGGACCCGAGGAAGCGCTGAGACCGGAAACATTCCACGCCGTAGTTAGGCATTATCCGTTTGATGAGCAAAGCTGTTTACTTCAAAGCTCGGACGAATTGATGAATCAAATTTTTGACATATGCAAAAATGGTGTCCGGTATGGATCTCAGGAAAATTTCGTGGATTGTCCCAGCCGAGAGAAAGGTCAATATTTGGGGGATAATACGATTATTGGTCACTCCCATATGCTGCTCAGTGGGGATTTACGGCTGTATCGCAAGGCGATTGAGCAATTTGGACGTAGTTCTTTCGTCTGTGGAGGTATAATGGCCGTCGTACCGGGGCATTTCATGCAGGAAATCGCTGATTTCTCTTTGCAGTGGCCGATGCAAGTCATGACCTATTACCGTTACAGTGGGGATACGGCATTTCTTCAGGAGATGTACCCGTATGCGGAAGGTTTGCTGCAGCATTTTGAGCAATTTGAGCGTGAGGATGGATTGCTTGAAGGTGTCACGGACAAATGGAATCTGGTCGATTGGCCGCAGGGATTGCGTGACAACTATGATTTTGAACTGAGTAAGCCGATCGGTCCCGGCTGTCATAACGTCATCAATGCCCTATATCTCGGCTGTGTAAGCAGCGTAAATGAGATACGGGAATTGCTCGGAGTTGCGTATGATAATCGACTGCCGAAATTAAAAAGGAGCTTCTTGGAAGCTTTTTATGATGAGAAAACATCGTTGTTTAAAGATTCAGAACAGAGTTCGCATCATGCCTTGCATGCTAATGTACTCCCTCTACTGTTCCATATTGCTCCAGAGGAGTCTGTCAGCGCCATCGTCGACATGATACGGACCAAGCGATTCGCATGCGGGGTGTATTTCTCCTATTTTGTCATGAAAGCTCTAGCGGAAGCCGCAGAGTATGATTTAATTTATGACTTACTCTCCTCCGATGATGAGCATTCGTGGGGGAACATGCTCAAGGAAGGAGCAACCACCTGTTTTGAAGCATGGGGGAAGGACCAGAAATGGAACACCAGCCTATGCCATCCATGGGCAAGCGGGCCAGTTCCGGTGCTGATCGAGGATATTATAGGTCTGAAGCCTGCGAAGCCAGGGTGGGAAGAAATCGCCTTTTCTCCGAAACTTCCGGCGACGTGGACGTCATTTTCGCTACAGGTAAATGTTCCAACTGGTACGATTCGACTCCGTTATGAGAACGGGGTATGGACTGAAAGCTTCCCGCCTGGTATCCCTGTTATACGGAGCTAAATCCAACGGATTTTGCAAATAGGGAAATATGTACTCGGATAGTTAAAATTAGATGATAGGCAGGAGATAAATACGATGATAAAGGGTTTTGGAGGCATATTTTGGAGAACGAAGAATCTTGAAGTTATAAGCAAATGGTACAGTGATGTGTTGAAGATTCAAATTGAAGATTGGAATGGGACTGTGATTAAACCCCAAGTTGGAAATGAGACTATCTTTTCCTTCTTTACGGAGAGTGATAGTTATTTCCCAACAGAACAACAAGTGATGTTAAATTTCCAAGTAGATGATATTAACGAGACTATTAAACATCTTGAACAGATGGGTGTGCCTCTAGCTAAGAACAAAGAGGTTGGTGATTTTGGCAAGTTTATTTGGATTGAAGATCCTGATGGTCGACTGATCGAGCTTTGGGAGAAATAAGTAGCTTTAATGTATTGCTATTATGTCTGATTGCAAGATGACTAAACGAGGGATGACAGCTGAATAAACCTAAAAAGGCTGCCGCGTGCAGCCTTTTTTGCAAATGGGTCGGATAACGATCCCCAATTTTTATTCCTAGAACCAATACACAATTTTAGATAAATATGCTATTTTAGTAAGGTGAATATTACAATTGAGATAATACAAAAAAAGGATGTGCAGATTCTTGTCTTATGTGACACCAGCGCAAGATGTACACTATAGTGATTTAAATATTTTCACTGCATATAAAATCTATGAGATTGTGAAAGAAAACCAAGACACTATTGTATTACTGAATGATAAAGGAGAAATAGATGAACTCCATAAATCATTGATTCATGGATGGTATCCCACTTATAAAATGGCTGTCATACATAACAATCTTTTTCTTTGGATATGCTTTAAATTTATTGAAAGAATCTGCCAAACAATTGTGCAAAGAAAGCGAATAATTGACATGAAAACATTTAAATAAAACAACCCATCAATAAATGATTATTCTTTTGGAAACCCAGCGTTTTGATGCGCTGGATTTTTTGTTTTTTTCGAGTCGGGAATGGAATAGGGTAATGTATTGCGGAACCGTCGGCTATTTGTCTTGAGTGAACTTATAGAAGTATTGGGCACTATAGCAAGGTACAGATATTATTCGGGGATCACCAGTTATTCTTTGAATAGTTACATTAGTTTGTTACACTTAACAAATGTGAGTGAGAAATACATTTATGTAGAAAGGAATGTTAGAAATGTCACAGCGTGAAAATATAAAGAATGGATTATTGTTTACGGATATGGGGGAAGGCTTGCCAGAGGAACGGCTTAGGGGGAAAGAGCTAGTATATGACTTTAACCAAACAAGACCGTCTGAAGTGGCCAAACGTGAAGAATTGGCAAAGCAGCTTTTCGGGAGCTTGGGTGTAAATTGCTGGATTGAACCTCCGATTCACTTTGCTTATGGTTCTAACACATTTGTTGGTAATGATGTCTATGCAAACTTCAATCTTACAATCGTGGATGATACAACAGTTACGATTGGCAATGGCGTCTTATTTGCACCGAATGTTACGATATCTACGACAGGGCATCCTATTGATGCAGAATTGCGGGCAACAGGGCAAATGTATGCATTTCCAGTTGTTATTGAAGACAATGTATGGATTGGAAGCGGCGCCGTCATTAATCCAGGTGTTACTATAGGTAAGAACAGTGTAATAGGCGCAGGAAGCATTGTCACGAAGGATATTCCGCCCAATGTAGTAGCTGTCGGGAGTCCTTGCAAAGTACTGCGGCAAATTACGGAGGAAGACAAAATGTACTACTACAAAAACCGTAAGGTACAACCATAATCTCATCATTAAAGGAGTCATTCCTGATGTATCCACATCACCAAACAGCCATTAACATGGTTACAAACAAACTCAAGGCCAAGGAAGAGATACTGGCTGTCATTGTAGGCGGCTCCGTTGCGCATGGTTTTGCAAAAGAAGATTCGGATATAGACCTTATGCTGGTTGTTTCGGATGACGGTTATCTTTCGCTATTAGCAAGAGGAGATATTCATTACCATGAAACAGAGTCAACGCCTTATGATGGCGGCTATGTGGATGGGAAATATACCTCGGTTTCGTACATTAAAAAGGTAGCCGAATCTGGCAGCGAACCAGCTCGGTTTGCCTTCAAGGATGCAATAGTGAGTTATAGCGAAATAAACGGCCTAGAAGAGTTGGTAAAAGCGGCTTCACGCTATCCAATTGAGCGGAAAAATGAAGTGTTGGAAAAATTTCATGCTCAATTTGAAGGATGGAGATGGATGTTCTACGAAGGTTTAAAAAAGAACGAATCCTATGTGATTGAATTCTCGGTGACGAATTTCGTTTTATTTGCGGGAAGGCTCATTTTGTCCTGTAACGAAGTTGTCTATCCTTATCATAAATGGTTTATGAAAGTGCTAGAAGGCGTTACTAACAAACCGGATGATCTTGTCCTGCGGATGAATAACGTATTGAAACATAAATCGAAGGAAAACGTTGAGGCTTTATATGAGAGTGTTACACAATTCCATCCATGGCCTAAGTCAGAGAAAGGCTGGCATATTCGATTTATGCTGGATAGCGAGTTGAACTGGATGACGGGACATGTGCCAGTAGCTGATATTTAATACCATAATAGTTATTGGACTCTTAAATTAACGAGAAACGTTTGTTCAATAAGCAACATGATCAAAGGCTGCCGGCATAATCGGCAGCCTTTACTCACTGGCAGGATAGTTGAACAAACGAAATAGTTTGACGTGAGTAGCTTTTCACTTTTCATAGTGATGGTTCAGAGATGGGACTTGTAGATAAGGATCACTTAAAGAATCAGGTCTCTTACATATAAAAAAAGCTTGAGTACGACGCAACGTCATACTTTAAATTAATGGAGAAAGGAGGATGTGGCTTGGATCAAAGATACTACCATACCAACGAATTTGCCAAAATGTCGTCCGTTACGGTTCGTACGCTTCAATATTATGATAAAAAAGGCATTCTTTCTCCTTCAGAGTATACGCAGGCTGGATATCGATTGTACTCCAACGAGGATCTCGTCAAGATGCAACACATTTTGGCTCTGAAGTATCTCGGTTTCTCACTCAGCCAAATTAAGATCTTGATTCAAAAGGGACCATTACAATTTTCTGCCGCTTTGCAAACACAAAAAGACATGCTGCTGGAAAAACGGGCGCAGCTCGATTCCATCATACTTACAATCGAGGAAACGCAGAACATGGAGAAGAGTAGCCCGGTCGACTATCACTCGATCGTCAAAATAATGGAGGTTATGCAGATGGCATTAAAACCGGAATGGGTCAATAAATATTTGACCCCCGACGAACGGAAGATGATGCGTAATCTGGCTGTACACTCATATTCACAGGAGGCACTGAGGAAGCTAGCGGATCAGGAGTTCGTCGAAGAATCGTTTCTCCAATATACCCAGTTCCGAGCTGAGCTCAAACAGCTCGTAGAAGCCAAAGCTGATCCGGGTAGCCAGGAAGCTCAAAACCTAGCACGGTCCTTAACAGAACTAAACGCACGCCGATCACAGGGGGATCCAGAAATCCTTAAAGGAATGAAACAGGCCTGGCTTAGCTTCAACGAGATGCCTAGTGATATGAAGCCACAGATGTACACACTGTCCATGGAAGAGCGAGAATTTATCAAACAAGTGTATATCATGATGTACAAGCAATCCTCCGAATATTGATCGCAACTACATCTTAAAGGCAGTTCTCAAACATACTGAACACAACAGTCCGTCAACGCCTACCGCTGAATCGTTTGATCGCTTCCTCGGTCACTGGCGCGAAGAGGTTAACCAGGTTGCCGTCGGGATCGCGAAACAGCACAGCACGGTTTCCCCACGGCATCGTGGTTGGTTCTTTTACCCACTCGTGGATAAACGGCTTTAAACGCTCGTATTCGGCATCGACATCGTTGACGCGGAACTCGATGATGACAGTGTGATTGTTGGCCGCTACTGCGGAACCAGCGCCGAACAGTTGCACTGTCTGGGAATGGCCGATCGCCAGTGTGCATGATGGCACAACGAGTTCGGCAAAGACGGGTGCGGGACGTTCCGCCGAAACCCCCAAGACTTTCTCATAGAACTCGACGAGACGATCTACGTCGTCGGTAATGATACGTACAGAAGTAAAATTCATGAAATAACATCCTTCCTATAATAAATGATACAAATCGGTATCGCATCAATAGGGGCCAATAAACTTCGCATTTGTTCCCACTCCTTTACGAATACTTACTCCGATTATAGAAAAACACTACTGACAACAGTGTGTCAGTAGTGTTTTCTTATTTTTTGGAGTTCCTCCGGAATTCGATTTCGAGGGAGTAAGCTATAGATGTGCGATTTTTGCAAAGTCAGCTTTACAATATTGGTAAAGCGTACTATACTAAAAATGTAAAGTAAACTATACATTTGGTGGGGGAACGAGGATCAAGATCATGAAGACGAGGATTCAGGAGCTGCGTAAAAAGCACAAGATCAGTCAAGAGGAGCTTGCACTTACGGTCGGCGTGACACGTCAGACGATAACCTCGCTCGAGAACGAGAAGTATGTTGCCTCGCTCGTGCTTGCTTATAAAATTGCGAAATATTTTCACTTGAGGATTGAAGATGTATTTGATTTCAGTGATGTGGAGGTTGAAGGATTATGATAGAGTATCGGGCGGTTATAACGCGGAGATTTAAATGGCTAATCGGTGCAACCGGCGTGTTTTCTCTGATCGTTATTTTGACTGCGCTATATGGGTATAAGGTCCAAAGCGATGCCGGGGATTTCGTACACGGAGTGCAAGTCGGGATTTTTGTCGGCATGCAGATCATCATTTTGGTGATCGGGAAAAAGTGGCGTGCCGCGCTGCGAAACGAATCGTTGCTGAAGAAGCTATACATCGAAGAGCATGACGAACGGAAGAAGCTGATCATGGATAAGGCGAATTCTTTGAGTTTGTATGTGACTTTGTTTTCTGTCTCTTTGGCAGCGATTGTATTCGGCTTCTTTAACGTTACGATTTCGATCACTCTGTTTGCGGTACTGATCATGATCCTTCTCACAAGGATTTCCATCAACCAATATTACAATCGAAAGTTTTAAGAAAAAGCAAACCTTCGTCGGCGGACTTGATCATTCCGCTTACGGTAACTATAGTTATATAAAACAATCTAAAGAGGCACTGGGACGGCCTGATATTTTCAAGGAAAAAGTTTCATACTAATGCATATTAAGGACGTTTGGACCGAAAAGGAGATTGATGACATGGCTTTCGGAATATCCAGACAGGAACTGAATGAATGGAAAAGCAAATGTTCACAGGGGGAAATTTCCTTTTTGACACATTATTGGGTAGAACCTCGCTTTCCAGGAGTGAAGACGATCACTAAGGTGGGCTGCTGTGATCTGGAACGATTGAAGGAATGGTGCATAGCGAATGATTTAAATCCAGCTTACATACATCTTCGTGATGAATACCCACATTTCGACCTAATAGGGAACAAGCAAATTGAAATCTTAAAGAGAGAACATTTGACCGATCATCTACTCAGATTCAAGTTAAAATAATAATGAATAGTTTGACAGGATACTGACGTAAAACATCGAAATTAGTAGATCTGTATAATGATCTTAAAGGAGCCATATATCCATGTTCGAACATCTCGTAGTATTTAAGTTTAATACGAATATCACGCCAGTCAAGCAAAAGGAATTGCTAGATCAGTTACTTTCATTTCGGGATCGTATCCCAGGGATCGTTGACATTAGTGCAGGCATCAATGTAACGGAAGAAACCGAAAACGTGCATGGCTACACGCTCGGATTACGGGTTACATTTGATGACCTTGCATCGCTGCGCTCCTATGGTCCTCATCCGGTTCATCAGGAATTCGTGCAATCGCTGGACGGTATTCTTGAAAATGTAATTGTAGTGGATTACCCTAAGGTTTAAGCAACAAAGTAAGAGGCTTCCGGCATAGACCGGAAGCCTCTTACTTTGTTTTGTGCTAACGCCCGTTAGTTCCCAACAGAAGCATTCGCTGTTCAACAGATCGGACTTTTCCCCTGTATTATTGTCCTTCACTCGGGTTTTCGTTATCAGCGATTTCCGATAAGCTAAATCATGTAAACACTTTCTTAGACGGGTGCAGCAAGAGGCATGATAGGAGGATAAAGAGATGGAGATGGTGACGGCTAAGATCACCGAAATAAATAAGAAACCACTGCTGAAGCGTACAAGGAGGTTATGGAAATATAAGCTGTTATATGTCTTACTGCTGCCTGCGATTGCTTGGGTTCTCATTTTTGACTATCTCCCGCTTTATGGCATTAGCATTGCGTTCATGGATTACAATGCGATTAAGGGATTTTCTGGGAGTGAGTGGGTTGGATTCAAATATTTCCGGATGTTGTTTGAATCCGATATGTTCCTTCATGCCTTCAAGAATACACTGCTAATTAGCCTTTACAAAATGATTAGCGGCTTTCTCTGCCCGATACTGTTAGCGCTTGCATTGAATGAAATTCGCGTCGCTTGGTTCAAAAAGACGCTGCAAACAGCCGTTTATCTCCCGAGGTTTGTGTCTTGGGTCGTCTATGGGGGGATTATCACACTGCTCCTTTCACCGGAAACGGGTGTCATTAATAAAATCATCGAATTTTTCGGTGGCAATCCTACTTATCTGCTCGTCGAACCCGCTTATTTCCAAACGATTCTTGTTGTGACGGATGCGATGAAAGAGATGGGCTGGGCAGCCATCATCTATATTGCCGCCATAGCGGGAATCAATCCAGAAGTGTACGAAGCAGCAATTGTGGATGGAGCCACACGGTTTGGACGCGTTATTCATATCACGTTGCCGGGGATTATGAGCACAATCATTGTCATCTTCATCTTGCGAGTCGGATATATCATGAGCGCTGGGTTAGATCAGGTTATCAACTTGTACAATCCGATGGTCTTTGAAGTGGGAGATATCCTGGATACGTATATTTACCGGGTTGGTATCGAGCAATTCAATCTCAGTCTTGCCGCTGCGGCAGACGTCATCAAGGGCGTAATCGGGCTGGTGATGATGCTGGTCGCCAATCAGTTCGCCAAGCGTATCAATGATTCCGGCATTTTCTGAGAAAGGGAAGAGAAGCAATGAAGCTTACGAAAGGTGAGAAGGCCTTTGTCTCCTCGAATTATATCGTACTCACGTTATTAACAATGATTGTTGTGCTGCCATTCTGGTATGTGATTTCCGTATCCGTTACGCCGTACCATATATTCAGCGAGAAAAATGGATTGATTCTTGTTCCAACCTCCTTTAGTTTGGAGTATTACAAGTACTTGCTTCAGGAAGGTTCCCTTATCTATGCTGCGTACGGCAATACGGTTCGCAATACGGCGGGTGGGGTCTTACTTGCACTCTTCCTTACAGTAACAGCGTCTTACTCGTTGGCCGAGAAGAAGCTGCCCGGCCGGCGGATCATCATGTTGTTTTTTATATTCACCATGTTATTCAAAGGCGGAATGATTCCTACTTATATCACCATTAAACAGTTAGGATTACTCAATACGAACTATGTGCTGATCTTAGTGATGGCCTTTAGTGCGTTTAACATGATCATTATGAAATCATTTTTCGAAGGCATCCCTGAGAGCTTGCGGGAATCAGCTTCCATCGATGGGGCATCGGAGTTCAGAGTATTGTGGCAGATTGTGCTGCCCTTATCCAAACCCGTCATAGCGACGATCGGACTGCTCTATCTGGTCGTCTATTGGAACGATTTCTTTAATGCGATGCTCTATGTGACAGATTGGCACAAAGCGCCTGTCCAGCTCGTACTTCGTACGATTATTGCAAGCTCCAGTCTTCCGCCAGAGCTGCTTGAAGCGGCAGGTTCAACACCTCCGCCTACGATAGGGATACAAATGGCCGCTATTATCATCGTGGCGTTACCTATGCTCATCATTTACCCATTCATTCAAAAGTACTTTGAACAAGGCATGCTGATTGGCTCTGTAAAAGGCTAGTGTGAACCTATAAACAAGAACATTCAAGGAGGTCGTTTTGATGTCAAATCAAGTGAAAGTATGGTCGAACGGCGTGCTTGCCGCGATTTTAGTCGGAACAGTCACGATTGCGGGGTGCAGCAAATCCAATGAGTCCAGTGAGTCACCTACAGCTTCTTCTTCGCCTTCAGCAAGTACCGTAGCGGCAACCCCGAAAACAGAAGAGCCCTACGAGCTGAAAATGTTAAAAGCACAGGACATATCCAAGCCTTATGATCCATCGAAAGATGCTGTTAAGCAGGCTGTTGAGAAAAAGCTGAATATCAAGATCATACCTGAAATGGTTGATGTTCAGCAGTACAAAACAAAGTTAAATTTGAAGATGTCGAGCGGTGAAATTCCCGATGTGGTACGCATTGATTTCGCTGACGATTTCCAAAAATATGCGCAGCAAGGCGCCTTCGCTGATCTTACGTCCCTGATTAATGAAAAAGACACACCGAATATTCTCAAGGAAGTGCCGAAAGAGGTTTTCGAGCAGGCGAAAGTAAATGGTAAAATTTACGGTATACCTTACCAAGGTGGACCCGGATCTGGTTATCGATGGAATCTTGTACTGCGTAAGGATTTCGTTGAAGGCATGGGCGCTCAGGTTCCGAAAACTTTGGATGAATACTACAATCTCTTGAAAAAAAGCAAAGCCGAGAAACCGGATGTTATCCCGCTCGGAGGCTATACGGCACAGATTGGTCAACAGAAGTATGCGAATAATTCGTTTGACCATATCTTCGGTGCGTTCGGCGTCACGCCAGGTTATTTTACCGAGAAGGATGGGAAATTTAGCAATTATGACATCGATCCCAAGATGAGAGAAGCTTTACTGTACCTGCAAAAAATGTATGCAGAAGGGCTCATTGATAAAGAATTCGCGACGATCAAGGAAGAGCAGCTGCGTGTGAAGCTGTATAGCGGCAAGCTGTTATCTTGGATGGGCTGGTGGTCCACGCCGAATGATTACGATATGCAAGTGGAAACCAACGAGTTAAAGAAGAATGGTCAACTTGGAGCAGATGGTAAGCTAGCTGATCAGTCGAGTCAACCTTATAAATACTTGTCATTGACCCAATCGCTGGTGGGTACTGATGGCAAAGCTGTTGCTCCTGCGGGTGCTCCTTTCGGTCAAATGCATGCTATCAGCGCCAAGACGAAAGATCCGAAGAAAGTGCTGGCTATCATCGAAAACTCACTGTCGCCAGAGAATCAGATGCTTACCGTATGGGGCATTGAAGGAGAAGACTACAAAATCGATAATGGTAAGATGCGGGTAGTTACGGATCTGATCGATCCTAAGACCCAACAAGATAAGAACGGGAACTTCCGTGGCATTCAAAGCTATCTGTTTGCTCCGGGATTGAAGGGCTGGCCTCGTTACTTAGAGTCACTGCCACTCCGTCAATCACAAGCGCTGGATGTTGCCATTAATAATAAGTTCCAAATTACCGATACTTCCAACTATCTGGATTCACCAACCAAACTCGCGAAGCTAGTGGAGCTGAACACGATGCGTGATTCTGTCTTTACGCAAATTATCATGGGCGCAGATATTAAGAAGTTCGACGAATTTGCAGAGAAGTGGAAGTCGCAGGGCGGTACCAAAATTTTGACTGAGCTTGAAGAATCCCTGAAGAAAAAATCAGGCAAGTAGAAGGAAAGATTAGCCTGCTTGAAGAAGCCTTAGAAGAGTAAGCGCAGCCCCTCGACCGATAAGCATCGGTTGACGGGGCTTTAGCCATAACAGTCACTGACATGGAATGGGGATTTAGGATGATGACGATGCAATTACGAAAACGGAATAGCAAATCCGGATTACTTTCTAGGCTCAGTCTTCCGATTTTTGTGCTAATTGTCACCTTCATCGCGCTATTTACAACGGCGGCAAGTTATATCCTCATTCGGGTTCAGAACGACCATACCCTCCAGATGGCGGAGCAGTCGATGAAATTCTTGCACAGGAATATTCAGTATCAGTTCGATACGATGAATAATGTTGCGGCCTTTATATTAAGCAATCAATCCATTGAGAATCTGCTCGAGGCCAACTATCAGGAAACCTTTGAGGCAGCAGATAATTATTACACACTGGAGACAAACCTGCAGAATTTATCCTTATTGTCTCTTCTGAATGACGTTGAATCCCCTGACGTTGCACAGCAATCTTACGTGGTCTCTCTTGCACTAGAACCGGGGAGTGGGCTTTATCAAATGGCGCCAGATGACTACTATCCGATAACGGGCATCTTCAAGAATGGCGATTTGCGGGGGCAAGAATGGTTTCATAAACTGAGCAGCGGGGAGAGTCAGAACGTTTGGTGGGGGCAAAAGAAAGATCCGATCAATGCTGCTATGATCTACTCAGCAAGGAAAAAGACGAGTCTCAAGGATGGGCGCAGTCTTGGAACGGTGATCATCGGTGCGGATACGCGGAGTTTGAAGAGCATGTTCGACAATGCCCATATGGAGAAAGGCTACCATCTGCTGCTCGATGAAACGAACCGTGTGATCTATAGCGAGCGTTATGAATTTCTCGAACATGCAGGCGATTTTCCCTATGTGAGCTCACTGAAAGGAACAAAAGGAGCACTCCTCACAAGGATTGACGGAGAGAACCACAGGGTCATGTTCGAAACACTAAAGAACGGCTGGAAGTTATTATCGGTCGTTCCGGAGAGCCACTTCAGCCGATACACCTTCGCTATATCCGCCTTAGGTGCTGCTACAGCGTTGGCCGCTTTATTGGTTGCTGGCTTCTGGCTCCGAAGAATCGTGGTGCGGGTCACCGTTCCCATCACTAGACTGGTTAGTGCCATCCAGCGTCCGGAAGTCGTGGAATTTAAAATGCCGCTTCCCTATCAACATACAGGCATTTATGAAGTGGATGAGCTGAACCAGAAGTTCGCTGCGATGCTCGTCACCCTGCATAGTTTGATTGAGAAGTCTTTTACGGAGGAGATTGAGCGACAACAACTGCAATTGGAGCTGCTGCATGCCCAGATCAACCCCCATTTCTTATATAACACATTAGATTTAATTAACTGCCGGGCCATTATGGCGGGAGACCAGGAAACGAGCGAGATTGTTCGCTCCCTTGCGAATGTATTTCGTTACGGATTGAATCGCGGATATACCTGGATTTCATTAGAAGGCGAAGTCAAACAGGTCGAAGCCTATCTCCACATTCAAAAGATGATGATGGATGATCTGACGGTCGACATACTAGTATCGGATGAGCTGCTTTCCGCCAATATCGTGCATCTGATTTTACAGCCGCTAGCTGAAAATGCGATCATTCATGGGTTTGCCGATCGCCATACCGGCTGCCGGATTACGATAACAGCTCGCGTTAAGCGGGATAATCTTGTGTTGCGCGTCGAGGATAATGGGCGAGGCTGCGATGCGAATACAATGAACCGAATGCTACAAGAGCAGCCTGAGCGTGATACCAACATGAAGCATAGTGGTATGATGCATAGCAGCATAGGAAGCGGGTACGGAACGATGAATGTACATCGGAGAATCCAACTGCATGTTGGTGAATCCTATGGATTACGCTATGTAGCGGTAGAAGCAGGAACCTGCGTTGAAGTAGTGATGCCGTACCATCCAGAACAACCGTGATGAAGGAAGGAGGGGATTGCATGTTCAAGCTGCTGATTGCAGAAGATGTGAAAATCGTTCGTGAAACATTGGTTCGTGCCATCAACTGGGAGGGTTTGGGGATCCATTTGTTGGGAGGTGTTGAGAATGGTCAGGAAGTCCTAGATTGGCTGGAGCACGAGGAGCCGGACCTTCTATTGACCGATATTGGCATGCCCAAAATGAATGGCTTGGAGTTAATAGAAGCCGTACGAGCTCGAAATCCGGATATCCGCTGTATTATTTTATCGGGATTGAATGAGTTTGAGCATGCAAGGCAAGCCATTAAGCTGCAAGTGCTAGATTACGTACAGAAGCCAATCGACCCGAGAGAGATTGAAAGCGTTTTTGCGAATGCGGTGGAGGTACTGCGCAAAGAACGGGCAGAGCGTCAGGCTGTGGCTTTCACGGAACAAACTGCGAAGGACAAACTTCCGAATTTGTCGGAATCGCTGCCGCTCGCGGAATGGTCGGGCAGTTTGAAAAAGAAGAAGCTAGTAGAGCAGGCGATCCAGTATGTGAAAGAAGCCTATATGCGGAAGGAATTGGCGCTATCCGATGTGTCTGCTTCAGTCGGTTTAAGCGATAAATATTTGAATCTGCTCTTTAAAGAAGTCACTGGAATGACGATCAATCATGCGATCATTCGTCTTCGTATGGAGGAAGCGGCACGACTGCTGAAGGATCCTGCCATTAAAATCTACGAGGTCTGCGACTGGATCGGGTATGTCGATCAGGATCATTTCCGAGAGAGCTTTAAGAAGCAGTATGGAATGACACCGACCGAATATCGCAACAAATTCTTGTAGTGTAAGGGACATTGCAAGTGGGTACTGGATTCAATCAACTATTTCATAAATTGCTTAGGCGTCTGACCATAGGTTCGCTTAAAAATGCGTATGAAGTAACTTGTCTCCATACCGAGCTGCTGTGCGACTTGTTCAACCGTCATACTTGGATTCTCATGAAAAAGTTGGATGGATCTTCGCATTCGGATCTGTTGAATATACAGCATGGGTGTAACGCCATATATGCTTACAAACAATCGATGAAAATGTTGTACGGAGTAACCGACGGCTCTTGCCAAGTTGGATAAATGTAAACGTTCGTTATAGTGATCATGGATCAGCTTGATCGCTTCTTGAAGGGCTGTATTAGGCTGCCCGATTGGTTTAATTCGCTGCTTAACTTCTTGCTGGGTCTGTTCTTCAAGGACAGAAAGCAGCATGTCGTACATACTGCGAGACGATTCCCAGAATCCGTTTTCTCTGTTCAAGTTGATAAGCTGCCATAAGGATTCTAGTTTGTTCCAATGTTTATGAAACTGATTTTTTTTCAATAGCGTAGGTGTGCGGTTTCCGAGATGTGCGAGAATAGCATCGGATGCGGAGCCGCTAAAAGCCACAAAGCCTAGTTCCCAAGCATCCTCGCTTTGATCAGGAAAATATTCATGAGGCACGCCTGCTGGCAGAATGAGCATAGTTCCGGGCGTCATCACCAAATCTGAACTGCCAACAATGCGGAAAATACCCATGCCGCTTCGACATAAGAAGAGCTGATGGGCTGGATACCCGTCTGGTCTAAGAAGATGTTTCTGCTCATGACTGCCAATACAATACACGTAGAGAGGCAGTATATTCTCAAACATCGCAAATTCAGCTAATAGGAATGGCATCATACGATTATCTCCACCAATATTCATATTGTACGATTTTTTATTTCTTCTGTTCTACTAGTATAGCCCCTGATTGTCCTATAATCAAAATGAATACGAGAATACGACGATTTTTGATATGGGGAGATGGTAGGACGATGACACATAAATTTAATCCAATTAGCAATAAACTGCCCGTCTTGATGCACGGCGCTGATTATAATCCAGACCAGTGGCTTCACAGCCCAGAAGTTCTGAAGGAAGACATTCGACTCATGAAACTGGCTGGCTGTAATGTCATGGCAATTGGTATATTTGCCTGGGCTGCTTTGGAGCCAGTAGAAGGGACCTTTACTTTTGAGTGGATGGATCGATTATTAGATACATTTGCTGAGAATGGTATTTATGCATGGCTGGCAACACCAAGTGGAGCGCGCCCTGCATGGATGTCTGAACGCTATCCTGAGGTTAGAAGGGTGGGGGCGAACCGCGTACGCAATCTGCATGGACTCAGGCACAATCATTGCTACACGAGCCCACTCTATCGAGAGAAGACAGCGATTATGAATAACAAGCTTGCCGAACGCTATGGTCAGCATCCAGCAGTTGTCGGCTGGCATATTTCTAATGAATTTGGCGGGGATTGCCATTGCGACTACTGCCAAGATGCTTTTCGAACGTGGCTGCAGAAGAAGTACGGTTCGCTGGATGCTCTCAACGCAGCGTGGTGGACCTCATTCTGGGCGCATACCTATACAGATTGGAATCAGGTAGAATCACCTGCACCACATGGTGAGACTATGGTGCACGGGCATAACCTGGATTGGCACCGATTTGTTACAGATCAGACGATCGATTTCTGCAAACATGAGATCGATGCGGTTCGCGGAGCGAATCCAAATCTTCCAGTCACGACCAATATGCACTTAATTGAAAGTTTAGACTACCGCAAGTTTGCTGATATATTGGACGTTATTTCGTGGGATGCTTATCCGACTTGGCATGATACTAAGGAGGACAGTAAGTTAGGAGCCACCATTGCCTTTTATCATGATTTGTTCCGTTCACTGAAACAGAAGCCATTCCTACTTATGGAATGTACGCCAAGCCTTACGAACTGGCAGCCAATTAGCAAGCTGAAACAGCCAGGCATGCATAGACTGTCTTCCCTTCAAGCTATCGCGCATGGGTCGGATTCTGTGCAATATTTCCAATGGCGTAAAAGCAGAGGATCCAGTGAGAAGTTCCATGGTGCCGTCGTTGACCATGCGGGGCATGAGCATACACGTGTGTTTAAGGATGTAGCAGAATTGGGTCAGACTTTATCGACGATCTCCGAAGTGGTTGGCACAACCACGCCTGTGGAAACAGCGATTTTGTTTGATTGGGATAACCGCTGGGCCGTGAAAGACGCCCAAGGTCCGCGCAATATGGGCATTCATTATGAGGAAACCGTTCTTGCTCATCACCAAGCATTTTGGGAGCAAGGTGTCGCGGTAGACGTGATTGGATCAGAGGATGATCTATCTGCATATAAGCTCATTGTTGCGCCTATGTTATATCTTTGCCGAGAGGAAACGGGGCGTAAACTCGAAACCTTTGTAGCGCAAGGTGGAACGCTGGTAACGACCTATTGGTCAGGCATTGTTAACGAACATGACTTATGCCATTTGGGTGGCTTCCCAGGACCACTTCGGAAAACGCTTGGTATTTGGGCAGAAGAGATTGAGGGATTATATGATTACGACCGCAATGGCTTATCGATGTCGCCTGATAACCAACTCGGGTTGACAGGGACCTTCGAGTCGCATGAGATCTGTGAAATGATCCATACCGAAGGCGCAGAGGTGCTGGGTGTCTATACGGACAGCTTTTATGCAGGGCAACCGGCACTGACGGCAAATCATTTTGGCCAAGGGAAAGCTTATCATATGGCGACAAGATTGAAGGCAGATTTTCTGCAGGCATTTTATACGAAAATCATTGAGCAAACTGGCGTAGTTAGAGCGATGAATACGGACCTCCCACAGGGAGTAACCGCTCAGGTGCGTACGGATGGTTCATCTGATTATGTGTTTATCATGAATTTCAGTGGACAAGCGGAACGCGTTTCTCTTGACGACAGAAGCTACACCCACTTGGAGACGAATGAAGCGGTAAGAGGAGAAATCGATCTGCCGGTGAATGGGATTGCACTATTAAAGCGCGCGGCATCCCACGGATAATCGAAGCTTGCTTTAAGATAATGAAAGGCGATCATTCCTGTGAGGGAGTGGTCGCTTTTTTTATTTTTGGGGATAAGCGCGGCTTACTCCTTTTAAATGAGGGATAGTCGGAAAATCCGACTCTATCGAGAGGAACCTTGCCCCGCAGCGGTGAGATAGTCGGAAAATCCGATTATCTCAAGCGGAACCGGGCCTCGCAGCAGTAAGATAGTCGGAAAATCCGATTAATTCAAGTGGAACCGGGTCTCGAAGCAGTAAGATAGTCGGAAAATCCGATTAACTCAAGTAGAATCGGGTCTGCAGCAGTGAGATAGTCGGAAAATCGGATTAACTCAAGCGGAATCGGACCTCGCAGCGGTGAGATAGTCGGAAAATCGGATTAACTCAAGTAGAATCGGGCGTCGCAGAGGTGAGATAGTCGGAAAATCGGATTAACTCAAGTAGAACCGGGCGTTGCAGCAGTAATATAGCCTGACTAACTCGAGCAGAAAACAAGGCTGCGAATAAGTCGAAGAAATCGACATACAGGAGATAACCGAGGTCTGCACAAGAGAATAAGTCGACGAAATCGACGTATAGGAGATAACCGAGGTCTGTACAAGGGAATAAGTCGAAGAAATCGACATACAGGAGAGAGCCGAGGCATGCGCAAGGGAATAAGTCGAAGAAATCGACATACAGGAGATAACCGAGCTCTGCGCAGGGGAATAAGTCAAAGAAATCGACATACAGGAGATAACCGAGGTCTGCGCAAGGGAATAAGTCGAAGAATGCTCTTAGAATTAATAGTGGACGTCTCTTAGTGTAGCAGTAATAATAATCTTAACTATGACTAAGAGGTGTCAGTCCA